>NZ_CP192069.1:0-40812 GCF_050942385.1 Streptomyces sp. CA-146814 | reverse complement strand
GGGTGGCGCCCCTTCCAGCAGGTGGTGCAGCAGCGGGGGAACCAGCGGACGGACGAGCCGAACACGTCGATCGGACGCGGACCGAGGTCCCGCGCGGCGGCGTTGCTGAGGGGTGCCGCGCACCACACGCAGTTCGCGCCGCGCTGCTGCTCGGCAGACAGCGACTCGGGGTCGGGCAGGGGTAACTCAGGCGCAGGCGCGGTCATGGTCGGCTCCATGTCAGTGGCTGGTGACCACATGGTGACCCCACGACAAGGCCCCAACTATCCGCGATTACGGATAGTTGGGGCCAACGCTTCACGGTGTGTCAGGCGGTCAGCCAGGAGCCGTACGAGAGGAACGAGTCCGGGAGCTGCCGCTTCGCCGCCTCAAGTCCGGCGTACGTCTCCCTGACCGTCTGGTGGTACCGAGCCTGCTGCGGCGCCGTCTTCCGCGCCCGCACCAGGTTCGCGAACGAGTCCTCGAGCTGGCCCGTCCACATCTGGGCGCGCGCCAGCTCGGCGTAGTGGTGACTGCGCCGGGAGGCCGGCCACTCCCGTGGGAGCGTTATGGTCTTCCCGGCCTGAGCCGCCACGCCGTACTCGTCCAACTCAGCGAGGACGGAAACTCGGTGCACGGCCACATTGGTCGGGCCGAACGACAGCCAGTGAACCTTCGCCGCCTCACCCGTCTGGTCCGCGATCCGCTCGGCCTCCGCCAGGTGCCCCTCCGCCCGCCCGCGGTCCTGCGCCCGTCCCGCCATGACGGCCGCGCCCAGGTGGAGCTGGCCCGTCAGGACGTCGCGCTCGCGGCCTGGGTCGGCCTGCGCCAGGTCCGCCAGGCCGACCTGCACCAGGCGTTCCCCTGTCCGGTACTGCCCGGATCGCAGATAGGTCAGGCCACGCATGTATCGGCCCATCGCACCGACCACCGGGTCCGACCCACGCTGGGCGGCCCAGTCCATCCGGGCTAGGGCGATCGTGGCCAGGTCCTGGTAGCCGAGCTTGGAGGCGACGTCGTACGCGGTTCGGTACGTGGACGCCAGCGTCAGCCACGGGTCCCGGGCCCCGGCGGCGTGCGCCGCGGTCGTGGCCTCGAGGATGAGGGCCGCCAGCTGGCCGGCCACCCGCTTGATCTCGCCCGCGCGGACCGCGACCAGGTGCTCCTCGGCGTCGGCGTGGAGGAGGGCGTGAGGGCGTGGGGTGATGTCAGGGTCTGCGCCGAGGTCGAAAACGTCCAGAGCTTCTCTGATGGGTTGGACCAGGACGTCCAGCTCGTCGGCCCGGAGTTCGGCTGCGTAGGGCTGTCCGGTCACCGTGGCCACCTCTACCCGGAGGGCTCGGGCCAGGCTCGCGATGATGTGGGGCGAGGCGGCGGTGACGCCTTGCTCGACCTTCGCGAGGGTGCTGTAGGGGATCCCGGAGAGGTCGGCCAAGGCGCGCTGCGTGAGGTGGCGTTCGGCACGCAGACGCTTGATGCGCGCGCCGGTGTGGTCGTGCGGAAGAGAGTGCATACTGGCTCCCATGTTCTGACTCGACACCAGAACGGTACCCGCACCGCGGTCGGCTCCGCTGGTGCCTCGGTGGCCCCGCCCTCCTCGTGACGGCGGGGCCGTCGCGCTTCTCGGAGAGCCGGGTCGTACGATTCCGGCCATGGCTGATATCGACATCCCCCCGCACCTGATCGAGCTGGAGCGCGCGGCCTGGGCCGAGCAGCAGGAGGGCGCGCTGACCGTGCCCACCGCAGCCGCCGTACAGAAGGCCATCACCGAGCACGCGATCGCCAAGGGCCTGCCCCGGTATCAGCTGGAGATGGCCGTGAAGAAGGCCGTACGGCACCCGTGAGCGAGGAGCCGTCCAAGCTGATCATGCTCCGCTTCGCCCGCCGGATTGCTGTCCAGCAGGTGCAGCAGATCGACCGGTGGATCGCAGCCGAGGAGCAGCGCGAAGCCGACCGGTCGGCAGGCGAGGCGCAGCGCGCGGCTGCTGGACCGCAGTGGACGATCGGGCTCACCCAGGCCGGGCGCCCCGAGGAAGTCCACGCCCCCGACTGCTCGATGGCCGGGCAGCGACAGCAGCGCACGGTCAGCGTCGACCAGGCGCGCGAGGCACTCGTGCAGGGTGTCGCGGCATGCCAATTCTGTCGGCCGGACACCGAGCTGGGCATCCTCTGACCCGCCCGGGAACGCGAGAAGGGCCCCCACCGCCGTGGCGGTGGGGGCGTGTTCACGGGTACTGACGGCGGGTGGGATCCAGGCCTGCGGCGAGCGGCCCCGGTGTGCCGGACGGGTCGGGGGCAGGCGACGGAGCACCGGTCCGCCGGCAGACCAGCGCATCGGGATCATCGGGCGGCGGCTGCAGACTGTACCCGGCAGGACAGGTCTGGCCGTCACGACCAGGAGCACCGTCTCGCCCGTCGGCGCCGTCCTTCCCGTCCTGCCCCACCCCGTCCTTCCCTGCGGGCCCCGGAGGACCAGCAGGCCCGACGGGGCCAGCAGGGCCGGCCGGTCCGAGTACGGCCGAATCCGCGCCCGGGCGCCCGGGCGTACCGGCCGCGCCGGACGGGCCGGGCACGGGCGTCGCCGCCGCCCCGTCCTCGCCCGCCTCTCCGGCCGGCCCCCGCTCACCCCGGACCCCGGCCGGCCCCGGAGGCCCGGGGATCGGCACGGGCACCTCGGCCCGCGCGGGCAGATCATCAACGGCCTGCGCCGGATCGGGCGCCGCCGGCGTCCCGCCCCGAGCCTGAATCTGCGCGCGCAACGTACGGACATCGCCGGCGAGCGTGGTGACCGCGTCACCTCGCCGGTCCGCCTCCGTCGCCAGCTCCGTCGCCCGGCCCTCGGCGCCCTGGATCTGCAGGAGCGCGACGGCCAGGCCGCCGCCGAGCGCCAGAAGCGCGGCCGTGATCCACAGCAGGTACCGCCGCTGATACAGCATGTGCTGCGTACGCGTCACGGCGTCCCTCCCAGCTGCGTCACCAGCAGCCGCAGCCGCGCAACCTCGAGCTCCAGCGCGGCCGCCCGTGCTTCTGCGGTCGCCTGGTCCGTCTCCGCCTTGTCCCGTTCGTTGATAAGCCGCGCGGTCAGGCTGTCGTATCCAGTGATGACTCCGCCCTCCCGGGACGCCCTGGTCGCGCCCCGGGATCCGTAGATAGCTGCTGCGGCTGCCACCGGCGAGGCCAGCAGTGCACCCAGCGCGGTGAGCATCGCAGCATCCACACGGTCCTCCAGCGCATCAGACGGTCAGGGTCAGGCGCCCAGACCGGGCGGCGTCGCCGGGTCCTTCGCGGCGGGCAGCGTCGACGCGGTGCCCGGGCGGCCGACGAGCCGCCCCGCCACCCAGCCCTTCGCCGACGCCAGGGCGAGGGCCACGGGCGCCGCCCACCACACCGAGACGTCCGCGAGTTCGACGACGGCCAGGCCGAGGGCGGCCTGCGCCCCGGTCCAGGCGGCACGCTCCACAAGGTCAAATACGAGTCTTTGCATGGCCAATACCCTTTCTTTTTCTTTCTTTTGCTCTCTGTTCAGGAGGAAGGCATGTCAGGATGCTTCTGCTGGCGCCTCCCTCCGCCCGGGGGGCGCCAGCGCCGTTCAGCGGGGCCGCCCGCCCCCACCCCCCCCGGGGCGGCCCCGCAGGTCAGCTCAGACACGAGGCACCTTGAGCCGGTCCCAACTGGTCCTGCCAGGGATGCCGTCGGCAGCCGCGCCGGTGTAACCGAGCTTCCGCTGCCACGCGGCGTACGAGTTCCGGTCCGCGTTCGACCACCTCGGGCCCGGGCCGACCGCGTAACGGCTGCAGCCCTCGGTCACCAGGCGCTTCCCCATCGCCGTGACGATCGGGCTGTTCCTGCCCGCCCGGAAGAAGGCGGCCCCGGGGAACGGCTCGTACCTCCGCGGCTCCGGCTTGGCCGCCGGCGGTTTCGGCTTCGGCGCCGCGGGGCTGGCCGGGTCGACGTCCAGCCGCTTGCCGATCCGGGCCCGCATCGAGTCCATGGTGAAGCCGCGCGGATCGACCTTGCCCGGCTGCCACTCCAGGTGCCCGAGCACTGAGCGCTCGCGCCACCCGTGCGCCCGGCAGATCGCGGCGGACGCGCGCTCGATCGCGAGCCGCTGGGCGGCGGGCCACGGGTCCTTGCCGTCGCCGAGGTTGACGCACTCGAAGCCGTAGAAGTACCGGTTGCCGTCGGTGTTGGCCTCGTTGTCCGGCGGCAGCTCCCGCTCGGCGATGACGGCCCGCAGGACGTCGTCGTCGCCCAGGCCTGCGTGGTTGGCCCGCCCGGCGGAGACCAGGTGGACGGTCCCGTCCTTGGCGATGACGCCGTGGCAGAGAGGACCGGGAAGGGCGGAGTGCCCGTTGTAGCAGAGCTCTACAGAGGATGCGGTGCCCGACGTGACGGTGTGGTGGATCATCACGCCGTGCGTCGGGCCCCAAGGCCCCTTGTGATTGCGGTTGTTGGAGCGCCAGCCCGGGTGCTCGACCACGGTGACGCCTTCGGCGCGCAGCGCGGCGAGCAGCCGGTCAGCGGTGAGCGGTGTGGCCATCAGGCCTCCAGACATGACGATGCCCCGGGCCGGTGCGGCTCGGGGCGGTGGGTGGGCGGCGTGGGTTACGGCAGCGGTACGACGATCAGTTCGCGCATGGCGAAGCTGCCGGTTCCGCCGGTCACCCGGTGCTGTAGCCGAACGTTGTACGAGTCACCGGGGGTAAGGCCGGACAGGAAGTGGCTGATGCCGGCCCGGGCGAGGGTGGCGCCGTAGTGGCTGACTCCGGTGGCGTCGGTCGGGGAGTCCACGACCGTTCCGGAGCCGATGGTGCTGCCGGTACGGACCTCGGCCGTGACCAGGCTCCCGGCCGTACCGCTGTTGATGAGGCGGGCGGAGAGGCTGTACTGGACGCGGCCGGAGGTCGGAGCGACGAAAACGACCGCGACTTCCGTGTAGGACCCTGCGGATGAGGCGACGCCGTAGCCCGTGTTCGTCGCGTCGTAGCTTGCGCTCGCCGAGGCGGCGACGGCCGGTGGGCTGTCCAGGGCCAAGTGCCGGGACCCGGCCAGCAGATCAGGCATGAAGACCTCCTCAGAGTGCGCGGATGGAAGGGCGCGCCAGGGCGAGCGTGGTGCCGGCTCCGTGCGATTTGGCGATGCCGTTGACGGCCCGGGCGACGGTGAATGTCTGCGGTCCGGTGCCCACGACGGCAGTGACTGTCATCCGCTCGCCACCCACCATGACGTCGAACGGCATGTTGGTGGCGTTGGTGGTCCAGCGCGGGCCGAGGGTGGTGGCCACGGACAGGGAAGTGGCGGAGGCGTTGATCCCGGAGGCCAGTTGGGAGCCGGCCGTGTCCCGCCGGCCTCGTTCTGGGTCGTCCCGGATCCCGACCTCCCACGGTGCCCCGGGTGAGCAGTTGAAGGTGATGGTCCAGCCGTCGGCGCCGATCTCTTCGATGTAGCCGCGGATGATGAGGTCGACGTCGTCGGGCCCGTAGTCCGCCGGGAGGTTGGTCAGCCGTATGAGGTCGCCGACGTCGGCTCGGTAGATGTCGTCGATCAGCTCGTAGACGCGCGGGTTGCCGAGGTTCAGTGTGATCTTGGTGTAGCGCAGGCCGTCGTGGGTGCCCAGGTGCAGGCGCCACCGGGCGTGGTCGAGGGTCTGGTGGTCGGCTTCCAGGGACAGGGTGTAGTCCTCGTCGTACCGGCCGATCCCGGCGGGCGGGTCCTGAACGGACATGCTGCCGGTGGCGAGTACGGCGCGCGGCGAGGTGGCCCCGCCCTCGCGTGTGACCGCGATGTCGTTCTCGGTGTTCTTGTCGTCGTCCGTCGGCCGGAACGGCTCCGAGATCACCCCCGTCGACCAGTCCAGTACGAGGACCGGATCCTGGTTGTACAGGGTGGAGCGGGCCCGGTAGACCAGCTCCCGATCGTCACGCCGCTCGAAGAGGAACCCCAGGTCGCTTGTGGCGATCGTGGCGAGGGTCTCCAGGTAGCGGTCCGGGCGCTGGATCCCCAGCCGGGTCTGTGCAGCCACCTCTCCGGCCACGGACACCGGGACGCCGTGCTCCCGCGACAGGCGCAGTACCCGGTCTCCGGCAGGCTCCCCGGGCAGCCCCCGGAAAACGCCGTTGACGGTCTCGGCGCTGGGGCCGGTGCTGTTCCAGCAGGTGAGGTACCCGAAGGTGACCTCAGCGGCGGAGGACCCCACCAGGTCCCACAGCAGATCCACCCGGCGGATCGGTCTGCCGGCGAACGCCATGACGCTGAGAGACATCAGCTCGCCGTCGATCCACAGCTGCCAGAAGGTCTGGGCGCCGGACACGGTGGTGGTGAAGCGGATGTGGTGCGGCAGATCGTCGTAGATGCCCGGGACGAGAAGGTCCCCGAGGAAGTCCGTGCTGGTGACTGCGCCGTCGACCATGGTCTGGCAGAAGAGCAGGATCTGATTCGGCACGGCCTGGAGGTACAGGGACCACATGTGCGTCGGGTCGGCGCTGGTGCCCGCGCCCCGGTCGGTGATCTCGATCCATTCGTTCTGGCCGCGTCCGGCGCGGAAGATGTCGACGGACCAGCTGGCGGTGCCGGCCGTGGCGGGGAACGCGCGCAGGATGCCGCGGGTCTGCAGCGGGAACGCTGCGGTGGGCTCCAGCCAGTCGGCGATCTCGCCCTCGCCCCACAACGGCTGTGCTCCGCCTACGGGTTGGGCCGGGGCCGAGCCGCGCAGTGAGGCGCCGCGCGTCGCCTGCTTCCCGTCGGTCAGGGGCCAGCACTCCAGCGGGGCGGCGTCGATGAGGTAACGGCGGAGGATGGAGTCCAGGGGGCGGTTTCCGGCGCCGAGGCGGCGCATGATGCCGGCCGGGGCGATGGCGACGGTGCGGTCCGCGCCGGACAGGTCGCGCGACGGCGGCCACGCCGGGACCTCTCCGGCCATTCGGATGTGCCGGTTGGTGAGGGTGGCGCTGTCGCGGATCGTCCACACCAGGCCGGTCGCGTCGGTGAACGAGGTGTCGCCCGGTTCCGCTGCGGTGGCCGTGTCCAGATCGACGCGGATGGTGCCGTCGATGCCGTTGCGCAGCTGCAGGCCGTACAGGTGTCCGCGGGCGCGCAGCGCGTTGTAGTCGGGCACCGCGCCGAGCTGGAGGCCTTCGACGGCGTTGTGGACGCTGGTGGTGCCGGCCGTGGTGATGGGCTCTCCGAGGCGCTGCCACCGGCCGTTGATCTGCTGCCCGGTGTAGAACGTGACGGTCTTCCCGCCGGCGCCGTTGTTGACGTCGAGGGTGACGCGCAGGCATATCCGCTGCCCGTTGTACGCGGGCACCGGTTCGGTTGACGTCACCGTGACGGCGTTGGTGAAGGTGCCGTCGGGCGACCAGATGAGGCGGAGCCCGTTGGGGACGAGGGACAGCATCCAGGACCGCTGGTTTCCGGTCGTCTCGTACCGTCCGGCGAGGGGCATCTCCTCGCGGTAGCCGTCCAGAGCGACGTCCAGGCGGATGTCGATGTCCCCGGTGATCGCCAGGTTCGCGTGGTTCGGCGTCGTGAGCCCGTTGTTCGCGGAGCCGGGAAGAGCCAGCCACGGGCCGCCCGCCTGGACGGTGTGCCGCCAGGGCGTGTTGCGGCCGATCTCCCCGTACAGCGGGCTGAGCGGGTTCCGCGGGCTGTAGGCCCCGTTCCGGTTGTCCAGCACCTGCGATGCGGCCGACGGGCCGGCGGCCGTGCCTTCGGCGGACACCCCGCGCTCGATGGTGACCGGGGCGGACTCGCGCGCCTTGGCGGGGTGCCAGGCCCCGCCGTAGTACAGCTCGGTGGTACGGGGCGGGGGCAGGCTCACCATGGGGTCACCCTTCTGCGAAGCGGATCACGCTGCCGCCCGCCTTGTCGCGGACGACCTTCTGGAAGAAGTCCTTGAACTCGCTGTCGGCGCCGACCAGTTCGAGGGCGACGCGGGCGGTGAGCGGCTCCACCTTGCCGACGGACGGGGCGCGCATCCCCTCGTGCTGAGCGGTGTTGAGCATGTGCTCGAGGCGGGACAGCGGCAGGACCACCTCGTCCTCCCGCCCTTCACCGATCATGGCGAGAGTGGGTCCGGTGGTGATGCCGCCCTCGGCGAGGTAGGGGATGTCCGGGGTGTGCAGGGTGATCGACGGGATCCCCACACCGAGGATCGACCCGCCGCCGAGCGTCAGGCTGAAGTTGTTCCACTTCCAGATCACGTAGTTGATCGTGTTGATGAACCCGTACTTCAGCGAGTCCCACATCCCGCTCGCGGCCTTGGAGATGCGGCCGGGGAGACTGGCGACGTAGGAGACGACCCGGTCGAACCAGCCTGCTACCGAGCTGGCGATGCCCTTGATGCGGTTGACGTCGGCCATGAACGCGTTGATGCCTCTGCGTACGAACCCTGCCACCGCGTTCCACGCTGTCGACGTCGCGCCCTTGATCCAGTTCCACACCGCGCTGATGTCCGAGGTGATGAGGTTCCACGCGTCGCGCAGGATCTTGACGATCCAGTTCCAGACCGCCGTCACGTCCCTCACGATCAGGTCCCAGGCGTTGCTCAGCACGCCGACGATCCAGTCCCATGCCGCCTTGGTGGCGGCGGCGACCTCGTCCCACTTGATGATGATCAGCGCGATCACGGCGATCAGCGCGATGATCCCCAGCACGATCCAGGTCACCGGCGAGGCGAGCATGGCCATGTTCGCGATCCAGACGGCGGCCGCGAACACGCCCAGCGCGATGGCCAGTCCGCCGACCACGGGGACCAGGAAGCCCATCAGCTCCTTGTTCTCCGAGATGAACTCGGACACCTTCAGCAGCGCGGGCAGCAGCGCTTCACCCAGGCCTTGCGTCAGGGTCCGCATCGCGGCGTCCATCTGCTGGGCGGGGTCGTCCTCCATCCCGTCCGTGAGCCGCTTCGACGCACCGGCCGCCTTGTCCATGCCCGATGCGGCGGCCGCCGTCGCGGGGTCCATCGCCCACAAGGCATCGGCACCCTCACCGGCCATGTCACCGAACAGGGCAACGCCGAGCTCGGCCTGCTTGGCCGGGTCCTTGATCCCGCGCAGGCCCTCCATGGTCTTCTGCAGGGCGGCCCGGGCGGGCTCGCCGCCCTTGTGGATGTCGGCCAGCATCTGCTCGGCGGGCATGCCCATGGCCTTGAAGGCGTCGGCGGCGCGCTCGGTCTCCTCGGAAGTGATGCGCGCGAACTCATGCAAAACGTCACCGGCCTGGTCAATGTCGCGGCCGCCGGCCTTGACGTACTGCGACATCATGCCCATCGCGGTCTTTCCGTCCAGGCCGATCCGCGCCCAGTGCTTGCCGTACTCGTTCACGGCCAGCGACAGGTCCGCCCGCATGCTCTTGGGGACGGTCTCAGCGGCCTGCGCGAGGACGTCAAACGCTTCGACCCCGTCCTTCGCCAGCCCGTTCTTGACCATGTTCCCGGCAGCCGTGGCGGCGTCCGCGACGTCGATCTCGAAACGCTTCGCCAGCGCCAGGGCGCTCTTCGACATGCCCTCCACTTCGGCGTCGGTGAGGTCGCCGAGGTCGCTGATGGACGAGCCGACCGCGGCGACCGACTCGGTGACGTCGGCCAGAGACTCACCGAAACCTGCGCTGTAGACGTCACCGGCGATCCCGCCGGCGCGCTCGGCCTCGGCCTCGGTCAGGCCGAGCTGGTCGCGCAGACTGCTCTGCGCCTCGCTGATGTCCATGGCGGCGCTCAGCCCGAGGGCCAGCGCGCCACCGGCGGCCGCCCCGGCCAGAGCTGCGGGGCCGGCCATCTTGTCGAGCTTGCTGTTGACCTGCTCGGTGCCCTCGTCCACGGCCGAGGAGTCCATGCCGATGCGTACGAGGAGCTCGTCCAGGATCGTCACCGCTGCCCGCCCTTCGCCTCGAAGCCGGCCTGCAGGCCCTTGACCATCTCCAGCAGCTCCCTCCCCGTCTTACGGGGCCGGGACCACTGGATGAGGTGGTCCTTGAGCTTGGGCAGGCGGCCCTTTTTCATGTGCGGGGCAGCGACGTCCATACCCAGCCGCGCCGCAAGGACGTCCAGGCGGCGCGGCCCGACGGGGCCGTAGAGGTTCTGGTAGGCCAGCACCCGGATCATCTCCTCGGACGTGAACCGGTCCAGGACCTCGGCCGGGGTCATGTGCCAGGCCACGGCCAGGTCGTACTGGAGTCTCAGTTCTGGCCGCCGCCGAAATCCTCCTCAGCCGCCTTCACCTTCTGGGTGAAATCCCTGTCCTCGTCCGAGAGATGGCGGACCAGGACGAAGAGACCGCCGACGATCCCGGCCGACCTCTTGGAGAGAATCGCGATGCCCTCGGTCAGGTCGGGGAAAACGAGCTCACCCGTCTCCTGGTCGCGCAGCGCCTTCGCGACGATCAGCGCCTTGCGGGAGCGGATCGTCATCTCCACCCCGGACGCCTCGTCCCTCTTCGTCATCTTGGAGAGTTTGTTGTGGTAGTCCTCCCAGTCACCGGAGGGCAGGCCGGTGACGCGGAAGCGGACGCCGGGTGCCCACTCGGGGATCTCCACGTCGTCCTGGTGACGGACGTCGGAGGCCTGCCGGATGAGGTCCTTGAGCGATGCCATGTGCTGTGTCTCCTGCCTGGTCAGCCGGTCGCGGTGAGGACCGGCATGCCGGAAATCTTGAAGGTGACCGTGCGCTCGATCTTGTTGTCGGTCGGGTACGCGTCACCGATGGCGGTGATCAGCGCGGAGAAAGTCCAGGTGTGCTCGTCCGCCTCGCCCGGCAGGATGATCAGCTGGTAGTCCCGGAGGTCGTCCTCCTCAAAGTCGGCGTCCAGCGCCTGGTGGCTGGTGTTGCCGGGGTCGAAGTTGATCGTCGCTTCGACCTCGCCGCCGTCCTTCAGCCCCTTGATGAACTCCCTGTACCGGTTCGGGGAGTCGTGCGCGGTGACCTCAATCGCTTCCCGCGCGCGGGAGGGGCCGTTGAGATCGGACACGTTCGCGATGACGGCGAAGCTACCGGCCCCGTTGGTGTCCCGCAGCAGCTGCGTACCGAAGGCGTCTTTACCTGCCATGAGTCAGGCTCCCAGCTCGAGGACGCGCACGCTCAGCGAGGTGACGGCGTCGTAGGTGATCGCTGCCCGCCCGGCGGTTCCCCGGAAGATGCTGGTCAGCGGGATGAGGCCGGTCTTCCCGGCGGCCACGACGAGCGTGGCGTCCGCCACCGGGTGGCCGTTGACGGTCCCCGGGGTGGCGATGGTGATGGTCCGCGAGCTCCCGCCGGCGTTGACGGCGAGGAGGAACGTCTTCTCGCCGACCGGGGCGGTGTCCCCGCTCACGGTGGCGGCGACGGCGCCTGCGGTGATGTCCGCGATGCCGCCGAGGGTGGGGGCCCGCGTGGCTGCCAGAGCGGCCATGGTCGTGTCCTTCCGGTCAGGGGGTGGGTGGCTGCTCGGTGACCACCCGGAAGCGCTGCACCAGGTGGCGGATGGTGCCGGGCGGCGTCGGGTCGGTCAGCGTCTGCCCGAACTCAAACCGGGTGGCGATGTGGTCCAGGCCGTCGATGGTGAGCGGCTGGTGGTCCAGCAGCGCGACGAGCCTGGCCCCGATCTGCTGGACCCGGGAGTAGCCGCGGTACTGGTCCCACCCGTGCAGCGTGACGACGGTCTCCCGCCCGTACCGGTCATGGGAGTTGGACGGGGTCTCGATCGCCTCGCCGATCACAACGAAGGGATAGTCGACGTCCTCGGGCAGGTAGTCGTACGTCCCAGCGATCAGGTCCCCGAGAGGCTCGTCGCCGGACAGCACGGCGTACAGGGCCCGCTGGATCGGGCCGGTGGTCTCCGGGGCCGCGGTCACCGCAGCGCCCTGCGTACGGCCTCGGTCAACCGCCCCCGGTAGCGGGCCCGCTCGGCCTCCAAGGCGGGGCCGAGCGCGGGCTGCGCCGGAGCGCGGCGAGTGCCGACCTCGAGGAACCGGGCGTAGTAGTCCTCGGGGTCGTGCCACCCGACGGTCGCGTTGAGGTCCTGCTCGCCGCTGTACTTGATGTCAACCTTGCGCTCGAGGTTGCGGGTGTCCTTCGCGACGTCGCGCCGGGTGTCGGAGGCGACCGCCTCAGCGGACTCCTCTACCGCCTTCTTCAGCTCCTGGACGACCTCGGCGGCCAGGTCCTCCAGGCGGCCGCGCAGCCGGGACGCCCCCAGGATCTCCACCGTCATGCCGGAGCGGGCCACGCCCTCACCTCCTCCCGAGGAGCTTGCGGATCTCGTGGAGCTCACCGGCGATGGCGAGCAGCGCCCAGACCTGGCGGTCGGGGCGGTTGCTGTCCTCGGCGCGCAGCCGGCACTCCTGCGGGTCTACGGGGCGCGGCGGCCGCGGCTCGGGGGTCGCGTCCATCAGGTGCCTTTCTGCCGTTGGATGAGCTCGCAGTCGGCTCGGAGGTAGCGGGGGCCCGACGGCTGGAGGGTGGCGTGGACGGTGAAGGTCTGCCCGCCGCCCCGGAGTTGGTCGCGGCGGTGTACGTCCGACCCGTCGGCGAGGTAGACGGTGTGGGTGTGCTTGTTGCCCGCCTGCTGGGCGAGCATCCGGTCCGCGGCTGAGGGCTGGTCGACCTTGGCCCGGACCTCCCCGGCCTGCACCCAGGTCGACGTCTGCCCGCCGGCACCGTCCGGTTCGGTGGTCTCGCGCCAGACCTCCAGGGTCCGGTTGAGCCACCGGGCGATGCTCACGTCCGGGCCCGGTACAGGCCGAGCTTCTTTTCGTCGGTCGGGGTCAGCTCGATCCCGAGCGCATCGGCGGCCCACGCCTTGGAGTGGTCGCCCAGCGACTCGGAGGTGAGGCGCTCGAAATTTGACCATCCGCCAGCCGCCAGGCGCAGGCACAGGCGCTTGACCCCGGCGGGGACGGGGGCGTATCCGGCGGTGTAGGTGACGGTGATCGCCCGGTCGTGGGTGGGCCAGTCACCGCCGCGGCGGTGCAGGGTCCCGTCCCGGGACCACGTGTAGTCCGCGTCCTTCCCGAAGGTGAGGTCCTCGCCGTCGCCCTCGTCGTCGGTGAGGGTGACGGAGGCGACGGCGGTGACGGGCCACCTCGGGAGGATCAGGTGCCGGGAGGCGGTCTGCCCCTGATAGCGGCTGTCGTCCCGGGTGGGCCCGTCCAGGGTGACGGTGTCCTCCGACAGCTCCAGGGCCTGCCCCGTCTCCTCATCGATGACGCCCTGGGCCAGCTCGATGAGGAGCTCGGCCGTGGCGGTGTCGTCCTCGGTGAAGGAGGGCTGTCGCAGCAGGAGGCGAAGGTTGTCGGCGGTGGCGTACGGCATCAGTCGCCGTCCGCGTCGCGGCGCCGCTCGAGCTCGGCCAGGACCACGGTGCGGATCTCGTCCTTGCGGGTGGCGCTGCCGAGGTCGATCTCCTCCTTGGCGGCGTACGCCCGCAGCTGCTCCGTGGTCATCTTCTCGACCGGGACGTCGGGGGTCTGTACGGGCGGCGGGGTGGCCGGGGTGATGGGCGTGGCCGGCGGGGTGCCCGGGGTCCGGTCCAGTACCCGGGGCGTCGCCCGGGTGGGCCGGGTGGAGTCCTCGAGGGGCTTGCAGTCACCGGCGGCGATACGCCGGTGGGCCTCCTTGGTGGGCAGGTCGATGATGGCGCCGGCCGGGGCGGTGCCGTACTCGGGGTTGGCCATCAGTCGCAGCATCTGTACGCGCATGGGCGGGTCCTCCTGTTCGTGGGAAACGCCGCGGGCGCCCAACGTGCGGGCGCCCGGGCGGCGTTACGAGGTGAAGCAGGTCAGGGCTTGACGCGGCCCTTGCCGCGGATGACGGTCACGCCGAAGGCGGCGTCCCCGGTGCCGGCGTCGGTGGCCACGGCGCGGATGTACCGCTTGATGCCGTGGTACCCGATGGCGGTGACCGTGGTCGCGGTCAGGGTGGCGGGCTCGGTGCCGTCCAGGTCCTCGGTGGCCACCGCGGTGAACCCGGAGCCGGACTGGTCGGACTCCTGGATCTCGATGGAGAACGCGGCGTTGGCGACGGCGCCGGTGGTGATGACCACCGCGGCGGCGTCGTAGTTCGCCAGGTCGACCGCCGTTCCCGTCGCGGTGTCCGTACGGGCGGCCGGGGCGAGGGTGGACACGACGCTCAGGCTGTTCTTGATGTCGGTGCGCACGAGCGCTCCTCCTTCTCTCGGTGTGGCCTGCGCGGGTGCGGGTCAGGCGACGACGTCGTTGGACTGCAGGCGGATGAACGCCTCGGGCAGGATCGGCATGCCGTCGGCCTCCTGGCGGCCGATGAACCCGACCTGGTTGGAGGTGGCGTACAGCTCGTTCAGGCGCTGCACCTCGAAGGAGAGGGCCTCGGCGATCCAGTAGTAGGAGAAGTCGCCGAGCATCCCGACGTAGTCGCCGTCGCCGAAGGTGCTGGGTGCGAACTCGCTGGTGATGAAAGGCAGGTCCAGGATGCGGTCGCCCTGGTCGTTGGCCAGGCCTGCCCGCCAGATGTAGTTGCCGTCACCGTCCTTCA
Source organism: Streptomyces sp. CA-146814 (assembly GCF_050942385.1). Taxonomy (NCBI): domain Bacteria; kingdom Bacillati; phylum Actinomycetota; class Actinomycetes; order Kitasatosporales; family Streptomycetaceae; genus Streptomyces; species Streptomyces sp. CA-146814. The sequence goes on along the minus strand of NZ_CP192069.1, from coordinate 26,354 downwards.
GCTTGCGCACGGAGGCGATCATCATCCGGTGGAACAGCCACCGCGCCTTGGAGTGATAGGCGCTCTTCAGCGTGTACTTCGCGGTGATCAGGTCGTCCGCAGAGCTCCCACCGGGGGCGTTGACGAACCCGCTGCCGGACGTGGCGATGTCCACGTCACGCGTGGTCGGGATGCCGTTCGGCGACGCGGTGAACATCCCCAGCGGCTTCTGGTTCCCGTCACCGACCATGTAGGACTTCTCGGCGGTGATGCCGAACTTGTACGCCAGGCGCTCACGCACCAGCGTCTCCGGGTTCAGCACCGAAGCGCGCAGCAGCTTGCGGCTGATCTTGACCCGCTTGGCCAGCGGGTGCGGGCGCAGCTCACGCTTCCCGAACCGGAGGCCGTCGTCTTCGCTGCCGGTGGCCAGCTCGCTCGTCCACTCGGCGTCGCCGAGGTCCTGGTCCAGCGTCGGCACGCCGAGGGACTCGGCCTGGGTGAGCTGGTGCACGGTCGCCAGGCCGCGCAGGACGACCTGGTCGTCCACGTTCTTGAGGAGGTCCTTCACGAACTGCTGCGGGGCGACGAGGAACCCGCCCTCCGGGTCGTGCCCGGCGTTCAGCGCCCGAGCCTGCGCCTCGGTCAGGGCGGACCGGCCGCCGAGGACGTAGGTACGCAGGGCGCTCATGGCGGCGTCGCCGCCGCGGCCGCCGGTCGGCTTGTCGTCTTCGACGTCGTCGTTGCGGTCGTCGGCCTCGAGGCGCTCGGCCCGCTCGATGGTGGCGTCGACTCCGTCGCGCTCGTCCATCAGCTTGTCGAACTGGGTCTCCTCTTCCGGCGTCATAGAGCGGCCCGCGTCCTCGGCCTCCTTCATGATCGCGCGGGCGTCGGCGCCCAGCTTGGTGCGCTTGGTGCGCAGCTCCCGAATCTTCACGGGTGTCTCCGTTCGGTGTGTGGTGCCCGCGCGGCTGCGCGGCGCGGGGGTCAGATACCGGCGAGCCGGAGCCACCGGGCGTTGTCGACGGCGGGCGCCTGGCGCTCGTCGTCCTCTTCCTCGTCACTTCCGCCGGCGGCGTCCAGGAGTTCCTGCAGGGCGGTCGCCGCGTTCTGGACGAGGTTCTTGTTCTTCTTGGACAGGACCGCCCCGGCCCGGGCGCCGTCGGCGTCGAGCTCGGCGAGCTTGGACATGACGGCCTGCGCGAACTCGTCCGGCGTCTGCCGCACGTCCAGGCCGCGGACCAGGTCCAGGGCGGAGCGCCCGGATTCCACGATGGCGTTGGGGTCCATCGGCAGCGGGACGGCGGAGACCTCGAACAGCTCCCACCCCTCAGGGGTGCCGGAGTCGTCGATGTTCCAGACGTCGAACCCGATCGAGAACGCGTTCATCATCTTCGACCGGTACTTGCGCTCGACCTTGACGGCGAACTCGTCGTCCTGGTCGAAGACGATGTTCATGCGGAGCTTGTCGCCGTCGATCCACGTCTTGTCGGACCGGCCGATCGGCAGCCCGTCACGGCCCCAGTACGAATGGCCGTACCCAACGACGGAGTTGGACTGGAACCGCTCGAGCTGGGCCCCCTTCATCGTGAGGTTCAGACCGTCGCCCTTACGCCCCTCGGTCGCCGCGATGATCGACAGCGGCTTGCCCGCGCCGTCGTCGTCGCCGTCCGCGCGAGCGACGTAGCCGCGCAGGTAGTGCCGCTGTCCCTTCATCGGTCCCTCCTGGGTTTCTTGGTCTGCCGGTCACGGGGCGGCCCGCCCTGCTGGCGGTCGCGCGGCGGGGCATCTTCCTGCCGGGCGCTCTGGAACGTTGCTCCCAGGCGGCCGCACGGGGTGCCGGTGTGCCACCAGCTGCGAGAGGGGACGCCTTGCGTCTCGCCGCCGCACGCCGAGCAGGTGCCGGTGGTCAGCTCCTGGCCGCTCACAGCGGGATCACCTGGCACTGGCAGCCGGCGTGGACCGGCGGGTGGAACGTGTTGCGTTTCGCGGTCAACTTCTGGCCCTCCTCGTCACCGTCGATCTCGTCGCCCTTGGCCACGAACGGGTCCTCGATCTTGCGGACGGTGCCGTCCAGCTTTGTGCAGTACGGGCAGTTCTCCGAGCCGCGGGCCACCCACTGGATCCGCTTCACCCCGGCGTCCTTCCACGCCTCCCGCGCCGCAGCGTTCGGGAGCTGGGTGGTCTCCCAGCGGGTGACCTTGTCGGCTTTCTCGTCTTCCCATTTCGCGAGGCGGGCGAGGACGTCGGTGACGATCGCCTCCGGGGTGTCCGCCGCCTGCGCGGCGTTGCGCAGCTGCCCGTACGAGGTGGCGACCTGGTAGGCGACGTGGGCCAGGGCGTACGCGCGGGCCCACACGGTGAGGTCGATGTCCTCTTCGGCCCCGACCTCTTCGCCCGCGTCCGCCGCAACGTCGGCGGCGAACACGGTGAAGAGGGGGACCCAGAGCTCGGTGAGCATCTCGGCCACCGGGCCGTCGGAGGCGTACAGCGCACCGAGGCCGGTGAGGAATCCGGACAGCGCCCGCGTCCGCAGCCGGCCGCGCTCCGGCTCGAGATGCTGGGCCACCAGCGCGGTGACCCTCTCCACCTCGAATCCCACCAGCTCGTCCACGGATTCGCGGATCTTCGGCCCGTACGCGTCGGCCAGCTTGTCCCGCACCGTGCTGCCGCGGCCGCATATCAGGCGCGCGCGCCGCATCGCGTTCGACTCCAGCGCACCGCGCTCCCCGCCAGCGGGCACCATGTTCAGCGGCACCAGGTAGGTATCGCCGCCCTCCACCGGGTTCTGGTTCTCCTTGTCCCGGATGTCGTTCGCGGACAGCCAGCCCCACTGGCGGCCGATCGCGTACGCCTGGTAGCGGGTGAGGGTGTCGCCGCGCAGCAGGCTGTCGACGAGGAACTCGGCGTAGAACTTCTGGCGCTCCTCCGGCAGCAGAAGCTGGGTGAGGATCGCCTGCTCCCACCGCACGAGCCAGATGTTCAACGCGCTGGAGACGTAGTCGAGCTGCTGCTGCTCGATGTTGGAGAACGTGGCCCGGTCCAGGTCCATGATCTTGTGTGGGGGCAGGCGCAGCCACCGCGCCATCTCGGTGACCTGGAGCTTGCGGGTCTCGAGGAACTGGGCGGCGTCGTTGGGGACGCCGACCTGCTGCCAGGTCACGCCCTCCTCCAGGATCGCCACGCGGTGCGCGCGGTCGATGCCCTTGTGGATGTTCTCCCAGTCCTCGGCCATCCGGGTCCTGGCCTCCGGGCTCAGGTTTCCCGGGTGGGACAGGGCGCCGCCTGGGGCGGCCCCGTTGGAAAACACCTTGGCGCCGTGGTGTTCGGTGGCCAGGCCGAGCCCGATCGCGTTCGCGGCGAGCTCCACCACCGAGTAGCCGCGCACTCCGTCGAACCCGAGGCCGGGGATGTGGAGGACCTCGTGCGGCAGGAGCGTGACGTGGATGCCGTTGACGTCGTCGTCGTACCGGTAGCGGCGCTCGAACCGCCCGGCGCCGGTGCGCTTCACCCCGATCGTGAGCCGGTCCGGGCGCAGCGGCCAGATCTCCTCGATCACCCCGGTGCGCTGGTGGGTGACGACGTGCGCGACGCCGTCGCCCCACGTGATGGCGTGCGCGGTCAGCGTCTCCTTCAACCAGGCTGCCGACATCATCGGGTTGGGCTGGTCGTGCAGCAGCGCGTACAGCGGATGGGCGGTCGCCCGCTGCTTACCGCGCGGCGCCATCCGCTCGTACAGGAACGTGGGCAGGCCGCCGAGGTCCTCGGACAGGACCCGCACCCCGGCGAAGAACGGGGAGTAGGTGAGGGCGGTGTCCTGGTCGACGCGGATGCCGGCGGAGTTGGTCGACCCGCCGCGCATCCAGTCCTCCACCCACTTCTCCGGGGTCGCGATCCCGGAGAGCGCGCTGCGCATGAGGCCCATCTCAGGCTCCCTTCTGCAGCTGGTCGCCAGCCGTAGCCGTGCGGTTCGCGCTGTGCGCGCCGGCGACGCCGACGGCCAGGAGCACCGTCCCGGTGACGGTGATCCCGAGCCACGGGGCGAGGAGGAACAGGCCGAGGCCGACGAGGGTGACGCCGAGCAGGACCAGGACGTCCCAGCGGTCCACGGATTCCACGGGTCTCCCTTCGGGTTACAGGGCCATGCCCTGGGACTCGTAGATGGACGGGGCGGGCATGCCGCGCATCCCGCCGTCGATCGCGAACAGCAGGCTCGGCATGCCGTCGATGCGCTTGCCGGTCTTCCCGCGGTCGGGCTTCACCGGGCGGATACGGTCCGGGTCGTCTCGAGGGCTCTTGCACTCGAGGTTGTCGGCCATCCACCGGGCGACCGGGTTGCCGTAATGGGCGTACTCCCGAGCCTTCAGCCCGCGCATGAACTCCGCCATCGGCGGCGTCATCCTCGAGTACGTGGTGTCCGACTCCACCATCTTCAGCCGGGTCCGCTTGACGATCTCCTGGCGGACCGGCTCACCGCACCACTTGTCGTACGTGACGTCGACAATCCGGTACAGCTGGTGGTCCGTTTCGACGTCGTCGTAGATCGTGTCGTAGTCGATCGTGTCGCCGTCGGTGAGCGTGATCCACCCGTCCCTGGCCCACTCGGAGAACTTCCCGCCGGTGTAGTCGTCCAGCTGGTCGGCGGTGGACTCCGGTGCCCAGAACCGCCACGTCATCGACCCGTCCGGGAACAACAGGCTCCAGGCGGTGAGGTCGAGTTTCGAGGAGAGGTCCAGCCCTCCCCAGCAGCGCTGGCCCTCGAGTCGGCTCGTGATCCACCCCGGGGTCGGAGCGATCTCCCGGGCGTTCATGTCCCACAGGTCCATCGGGATCCAGCGGGTGATCTGGGAGACCCGCTGGTTCAGGCGGAACTGGCGGAATCCGTTCTCCGCGGAGTGGTTCTGCCGGGCCTCCTCGGCCTCCTCGCGCAGCGACTGGATGGAGAGGAAGCTGCCGAGCGCCGGGTTGGCCCAGTGCCAGTTCGCCTCGTCCCAGGGGTCGATGCTGACCGGGAGTTCCGGCCGCGCGGGGAACAGCCGCCACAGGCGCTCGAGCTCGTCGACCGTGCGGGGCATCTTCCGCACGTACGCGAAGTGGTGCGGCGCCCGGGCCGGGTCCTCCATGACCCGGTCGGCCTCGTCGATGAACTCCGCACCGAAGCTGACCTGATCGCTGGTCTCGGTGGTGATGGCGATCATCAGCGGCTGCGTGCGCGCGCCGGCCGCCGTACGCATCGCCTTCCACAGCGAGTCGTCCGGTTGCGAAAGGACCTCGTCCAGGATGAAGCAGTGCGGCGAGTGGCCGAGTTCGTTGTCGGCGTCGGCCGGGATGACCTCGTAGTGCGACCCGGTCTGCTCGTCCACCAGGCGCCGCTGGTTCTTGATGTGGTCCAGGCGTGCCGCGAGGATCGGGCTCTTGCGCACCATCTTGGTGCAGGGCTCGAACACCTTCCCGGCCTGCCGGGTGTTGGCGGCCGCGCCGTAGATCTCGGCGGACTCCTCGCCGTCCCCGACCAGCATGTACAGCGCGATCCCGGACAGCAGCGCGCTCTTGCCGTTCTTACGGGCCATGACGATCGTGGCCCGGGTGTAGCGGCGGACGTAGCGCCCCCACTGGTCCGACCAGTGGACCTCCCCGAACAGCGGCCGGATGATCTCGTGTTCCTGCCACGGCGACAGCTCGAACCGCTGGTTGGCGAGTGCGCCGGCGGGGTGGACGAGTAGCTCGGCGAAGAACTGTACGACCCGGTTGGCGCGCGGCTCGCAGTAGTGCGCCCCGACCCGCTCGCAGGTGAGACCGTCCAGGGTGTAGCCGCAGCGCCCGCCCTTGCGCGAGCGCGGCCGCCACCGCTTGGTGTGGTCGATCCGCAGCGCCCGCGCCCGCCGGCGGCCGGGCGGGCGCGTCGCGGCCTTCGACCTCGAGGGCCTGGCGGTGGTCCGCGCAGCCATGACCACCCCCGGACGGTCAGGACAGCAGCCGCTCCGCCCCGCCCGGGTTCGTCGGTGGGGCGATCTTCAGCTGGCTGCGGTCAGACGGGGTGAGACCGAACCGGGCCCCGTACCGCTGGACCTGCGCGTCGGCGGCGTCCAGCGCCAGGAGCCACGGGTTCTTGCCCATCCGGTGGCCGGTCAGGTCGCCGTTCTTGTTGAACACCGGGAGCTCCACCACCGCGCCGTCCTGGTCGACGTGCTCGGCGGCATCGCGCCGGCGGACCACCGCGTCACACCAGTTGGCGTACGCCTCGGCGTCCCACGCGGTCAGCACGCCCTTGCCGATCAGGTCGTCGGCGAGCTGCTCCCACACCTCCACCGCCGCCTCCGACAGCCAGGCCGGCGGGACGATGTCCAGCTCGGAGGGCTGCGGCTCGTCGGTGTTGATCCGGTCCTTGCGGTCACCGTGCAGCACGCGCAGCGCGGTCGGCTTGCCCGTGGGCCCACGCCTCCCCATGATCACCTCCGGTGACACTCGGTTACGGCGGGGCCGCTGGTACGGCGGATCCCGATACCTGTCAGCGCGAGAGAGGGCTCCCCCCCGCGTTCCGCGGGGCCCCGCGGCAGCGATCGGAGGCCCCCTACCCTCGTCACGCTCAGTACTCCGGGCCGCGGTTCCAGCCGCCTGGCTGGTGGCGTGCGGTCTCCGAGGAGTGGCACGAGTGGCACAGGCCGCGCCCGCGCCGGGGGTCGTGCTCGTCCAGGCCGCGCGCGACCAGCTCGCGCTTGGACAGCGGCCAGTGGTCGGCATGCACGGCCGGCGCCTTCCGGCAGAGCACACACGTGGTGTCGCGCTCCAGCACGCCCGCTCGGAACCGCTGCTCGTGCTCACGTCCGTAGCCCTGCGCAGCAGCGGAGCGGCGAGGGCGGGGGCGGGCGCACCGGGGGCACTTGGCCGATCCAGGGGTGGGGGTGCCGGGGCAGCCGCCCGTGGTGCACGGCCTGGGCGCTCGGCTCGGCATGGGCTACCGTCCCGCCTTCGCCACCAGGAGCGCCTTAAGCAGCTCCATGGCCTCGGGCTGGGTGAAGCCAGCTCCTGTCAACGCTGTATACAGCTCGTGCATGGCGACAGCTGTCGTGGCCAGCGCTGTGAGCGGGTCAGGCTGAGGGATCGGGTCGCTGCTCACGGAAGCCTCCTGGGGTCAGACGCTCAGGCTCATGAGCGGTACGCCGTGCTCGGCCTTGAGCTGCTCCGGGCTCGGCATGTCCTTGCGGTCGATCCACCCAGTGGTCCAGCCGCAGTTGCACAGGAGGTGCACGCGGCCGGTGCCTCGTGTCTCTTCCCACTGTTGTCCGCGTTCGGTTATGGGGGCTCCGGTCGTTTCGATCTGGTTGTACATGGAGAGACGGTGCTGGGCTTTCCAGGTCATGGGTTCCTCCTGGCGCGCGTCGGCCCGGCGGCGCGGTGTGCGCGGCCGGGCTGGAGTGGTGTGGGCCCGCTGCCCGGCAGCTGCTAGCGCGCCGGGAGCGCGGTTACGCCCGCCGGGGAGACCTCTACGGTCCCATCTCCGGGCAGCGGGGGTCTGTCAGGCCTGGCGGCTGGGGCAGTTCATGCCGATGGCGGGCCAGGTGGTGGAGGTGATGCTGCCGCCGGTCCAGGCCTGGGAGGCCTGCTCGTCCTTGACCCAGCGGCCCATGCACACGTACGAGGTGGCGGGCCGGCCATGGACGGTGGTGGTGGTGTCGCGGACGACGGCGACCTCGTACATGGTGGCGTCGCTGCTGATGGTCTTGCCGTAGGCGCGGATGGCGTCCTGCGCCTGGTCGACGGTCGCGTTGGGCATGTGGAGCTCGGCCCAGCCTGCGGTGCCCTGCTGGATTTGCCGCTCGCCCTGGTTGGTGACCGTGTACGCAGGCGGCGTGGGGTCGCCGCTGCAGGCAGTGAGCGCGGCGGCGCATAAGGCGATGGCGGCGGTTCTGGTGCGCATGGTCCCCCCAGGGATGTGTGGCGTGGGGGCCATCATCGGACGGGGTGGGGGCCGGTGTCTGCCGTCCTGCAGATCACAGTCCGGACGTCTCGAAGTTCCGCCAGAACGGGCGGGTGGTGAGGTCACTGATGCTGCCGTTGGACGGTCCGTGGTAGCCGCCGCGGAACTCGGTGTCGGCGATCGGCCCGGTGGTCCACCCGGCGCCGTCCGTACGGCGCAGCTCCACCGTGGTGGGGGTGACGTCGATCTCGAAGGTCATCGGGGTGTTGGCGGCAGGGGTCGCGGTGTTGATGATGTCGCTGATCCGGGTGCCGGAGGTGATGCCGGCGGTGTGCCGGTAGAGCTCCATGGCTCCGGAGGCGCGCATGACGACGTGGTAGCCGCCGGAGGCGTTGGGGTTGGTAAAGCGGTACACATCGTCGGACGCCTTGCCGAAGTAGTACCCGCCGTGGGTGCCGCTCGCGGGCAGGATCGGGTACTTCATGTCGAAGCCGATGCGGTAGCTGCCAGTGAGGGGCGAGTAGGTGCCCAGCCCGTAGGACTGGTTGGGGAGGACGGGGAGGCTGACCCAGCCTTCGTCCGCGCCTTCCTCGAACTGCAGGGCGTAGGCGTCCTCGTAGTCGACGGGCGGGAGCCCGCCGGATTCCTTGACTCCCAGGGCCCATCGGTCGGCGGTGCGCGTGGGGGTGTTACGGGAGACGTAGTAGGGGTCGGAGGACATGAGGCCGACGATGCCGAGGGCTGTGAGGCGGTCGCGCTGGGAGCGCCGGTAGACGGGCCAGGCGTAGACGGGTTTCCCGCGGGCCACGATCTCCAGGATCCGCTCGTCGGTGAACGTGGTGCTAACGCCCCAGGCATCGGTGCGGGACTCCTTCGCGTCCATCGCAGCGGCGGGCGTGTTGAAGTCGGGGTAGGTCCACGTGGGGAACGGCTTCGCGCGGTCCTTGGCCCAGGGCAGGGAGAGCGTGCCCACGTGGCACTTCCAGACGACGCTGCGGTAGGCGTGCGGGTAGTGCCGGTCCAGGAGCTGCTGCGTGGGGACGACCGAATCGTTTCCCTTCGCCTCCAGCAGGATCGGGACACGGCCGAGGAACTCATCCAGAACCTGGCGCAGCAGGACGAGCGGCTGCTCTTCCCAGCCGCGGCCGAGGAGCGGCCGGGCGTTGGTGCGGACCTGCTGGCTGACCTCTTCGGTGGTGTAGGTGTTGAGCGGCCCGGTGCGGTTGGTGGTGCGGTCAAGGGTGAGGTCGTGCAGGCACCACAGTTCACCGTTGGCGTCGATGTTGACGGACACCTCGAGGGCGAAGCCCTGGGCGGCGGCGGCCCGGTAACCGATCAGGCTGTGCTCAGGGGTGACCATGCCTCTGCCGCGGTGTGCGAAGTACCTCGGGGACGCCGGGCTGGCGTCGGCCATGTAGCTGGCCCAGGTGACGAGTGCGTTCGGCAGGTACAGGGTTGCGGCGGTGGCCTCGGAGGTGGCGACGGCGTCGTCGGTGTAGTCCTTGGCATCGGCGGTGCCGTCGGGTCCTGGCGGGCCGGCGGGCCCTTCGGGGCCGGGGACCAGGACGTAGTCGCCGGTGTACGGGGTGGTGGGGGCGAGGGCGGCGAGGTCGATGGTGTCGCCGAGGTCGGTGGTGAGGAGTACGGGGTACAGGCGGCCGGGGGCGCCCTCGGGGTACTCCATCACGGTGTGGGTGTAGCCGGTGGGCTCGTACCCGTCGGCGTCGGCCGTCAGCACGGTGAGGGTGAGCGTCCCGTTGACCCAGGAGGCCTCGGCGTCGCCCTGGGCGATGTGGCCGAGGGCCGGGTTGGTGACGAGTGCGGGTGCGGGGCGCAGCACGATGCGGCCGCGCATTGGGCCGCCGTCGGGGTGGGTGCGGCTGTCGGTGATCGTGATCGTCTGCGCGCTGTCGGGGAGGGCCACGGCGTCCTCCCTTCGGTCAGGCAGCTACGGGTGGTGTTCGGGGATGCCGACGAGGCGTAGGGCGCGGCGGCGGGTTTTCAGTTCGGCGCGGGCGACGTCGGCGAGGGTGTAGAGGGGGTGGCCGTTCTCGGTGAGTCCGGTGCGGGGGAGGTGGCCGCGGGATGCCCAGTCGCGGATGGTGGTGGGGCGGATGGTGGCGGTGCCGGCGGAGAGGAGTTGGCGGGCGCGGTGGGCGTGTGCGGCGGCCTGGGCGGTGGTGAGGAGGATGGTGTCCATGGGCCTCCTCCGGGACGCAGGAGAGCCCCCGACGGTGGGTCAGGGGCTCTATGGGCACACGTGTGCTGCTGGCAGCAGTGTCGCGCTAAGCGGCGATCTTGTCCAGCGGCGTTCTGTGCGGGTGTGGCGACGCCCCCGCCGGATCGGGTCGGCGGGGGCGTCTGGCCGGGCGCTACCCGGCGTGCAAGGGCCAGTGTGTCAGGTGGACTTGGGCTGGCCGGGGGTGGGCTTCGGGGCGGGCTGTACGTGGCCGCCGCGGCTGGCCTGGTAGGTGGTCTCGTGCCGGGGGTCGGGGCGGGTGCCGGGCGCGGCGGGCATGGATTTGCGGAGTGCCATGATGCGGGTCCTGTCTCGTACGGGATGGGTCCGGGGCGCCCGGTCAGCTGGCAGGCGGGCGGGCGCCCCGGGGTTACGGGGTGGTCTGGCGGGGCGGGGTGACGGTGATGTGGGCCCCGTGCGCGTGGCGGACGACGCTCACGTTGTTGGCGTTGGTGTTGGCGTCCTGACCTGCGCCAACACCGCCAACAGGCGGTCCGAACGGGGCGGGGGAGAGGGGCGGCGGGACGTCGTCCCGGTGGACGCCGGGTCCGTTGCCCACGCCCGTGACCCGTACGCCCTCCCTCACCCGGACCTGGGCGCCGGCGAGGAGCGCGCGGACGTGCTTGGTGGTCCAGGTGGTGCCCTCGTACTCGTCCTGAAGCTGGGCGGCGAGGCGGGTGAGGAGGACGCCGGTGCCGGTGCCGAGCTCGCGGACGATGTCGGCCATGTCGGCAGGGTCGGGGCCGGGGGGCTCCTCGTTGTGCTGGTCGCTCGGGGTGTGCTGCTGATCGGTGCGGCCGGCGGCCCAGGCGGTGAGGCACCAGGCGACGAGGAGGACCCAGAGGGCGCGGCGCTCGGCGAGGACGACTCCCCCGACGATCCAGCAGGCGACGGTGAGAGCGGCGAGGCGGGCGGCGCGTTCCTTGGCGGGGATGTCGCTCCAGAAGGCGCGGGCGGCTCGGGCGGTGCCGTGGCCGACGCGGGTGAGGTGGGGGGCGAGGTTCACTGGACGACTCCTGCGTACCAGCCGCCGGCCGCGTTGACGGCGGAGGCGAGGGGGACGGCGGCGATGCCTGCGATGCCCTGGGAGAGGCCGAGGAGGATCCCGGCGAAGATGCCGAGGGCGGTTTGCCGCTTGGGGAGTTTCTTCGACCAGAGGAACAGGGCGATCATCACGGCGGTCCAGATCGCGTACATCGCGTAGCCGCCGTCGGTGAGGACGACTGCGGTGGCGCGGGTGACGTTGGGGCTGGTTCCTCCGATGCCCCAGACGAGGTAGGCGTAGCCGATGCCGTCGCCGCCCCAGAGGCTGAGGCGGGTGATGAGGCCGAGGGCGCTGACGGGGCCGGCGGCGAGGACGGCGAGGATGCCGAAGCAGAGCGCGATGAAGAAGGGTACGAGGGCCTTCCAGTCGCGGCTGCTGCCGTCGTCGCCCTTCTTGCCTCCTCCCCCGCCCTTCTTCCACCAGCGCAGGACGACGAGGACGACGATGATCGTGCCGAGGGTGATGCCGCCGAGGGAGACGGCGGGGTTGCCGAGGTTCATGTGGTGGGTCCTCAGAGGGTGAAGAGCCAGGCGGCGTACGCGGCCGCGATGGCGAGGAGGGCGACGGTGCGTACGGCGGGCAGGAGGCCGGGCATACGGGGCTCGGTGCGGCCGCAGGCGATCAGGCCGATCGCGGCGAGCAGCGTGAGCATCGGGTAGACGATGAGGCCGAGGATCATCAGATGGCCTCCGCAGCGAGGGCGTCGCGGATGCGCTGGGCGCGGGCCTGCCCGATGCCGTAGCGGGACTTGAGGGCGCGGACGCCGGGTACGTCGGTGCCGTACTCGGCGCGGGCCTGCTCGATCAGCGGGTCGGGGTCGGGTACGTCTCGGTCGCCCTCGGGTACCTCGTCGTCCGGGTCGGGTACGTCGTCCGGCTCGGGGGCAGGCGGTTCGGGTACGTACTCGTCGTCGGGCTCGGGGTCGGGTACCTCGGCGTGCACGACGGTGCGGGTACGGCTGCCTGCGGCCGCGAAGACGGGTACGCGCTGCTCGGCCCGGTGGCAGGTGACCGGCAGCAGCCGTACGCCTGCGGGTACGACGGGTACCGGGTCGAGTACAGGCCCGACCAGCGCCGGAACAGATGACGGCGAGGGCGAGTTGCCCGCGCGGAGGGCTACCCGTACCTGGGTCTCGGAGACGGGTACCCCGTACTCCGTGCACAGGGTGGCGACCTCGGCCGGGGTGTCCTCCGGGTGCGCGGCGCGGACCAGGTGGACGACGGCGAGCGGGTCCATGGTGCGCAACTGCGCCCCGGTGACGCCGAGCGGGGTACGCGGGTACGGGTCCTCGGGTACAGGTGTACCCGCCCATGGGGAGGCGAGGGGTACGGTCGCGAGCTGCCCCGAGGTACGGCGGGCAGCGAGCTGCTGGAGCAGCCGGTGGCGCTGCTCGCCGGATGTGCCGGCGCCGGAGCGGGCAACGGCAGCGGCCAGGCGCCGCTTCCGGTACCCGGCCAGCCAGCCGCCGGGGCGGTCCTCCAGGACAGCGGCAAGGTGGACAGCGCGGGCGGTGGCCCGGTCGCGGGTGATCTGCTCCGCGGTACGGTCCCGGGTCGCGAGGCCGAGCCGAGACAAGAGCCGCTCGCGCACCTCGCGGCCGATGACGGCGGGCAGCCCGGTGGACAGCGCCTCGGGCCGGGCAACGCGAATCTCCAGACCCATAGCGAGGTGCCAGAGCAGCCCGGCGAGGATCGGGCCAATGACGGCCCGGACGGTGCCGCCGACGATGCCGGACGTGGCGTAGCAGGGGATGACCTGGACACCGGTGATGAGCCAGACGAGGACGCCCGGGACCCCGGCCGAACCGGCGGTCGTGTCCGTGGCGGTGGCGGCCTTGTTCGCGCGGGCCATGACGGCGCAGGCCAGGAGCGCGAGCTCCCCGGCCCCGAACATCAGGGCCCGCTCCACGTCGTCGACCATGCCGAGGCGCTCCCCGGCGAACCGCCAGGACGTGTCACCGGAGTAGGCGGTGCACACGACGGCGCCGGCCCCGGCGACGAGGACGGGGGCCGGCGGCCAGTTGATGGCGCGGGCGGTGCGGATGGTGGCCCACAGGGCGGCGCCAAGAACAGCGAGCGCGGCCGCGGTGATACCGGCGGTCGGCCAGGGGTGGTCGACCGCCCAGGTGATGAGCGGGTATGCGGGCACGTGCCCCTCCGGGAGCGTGGGCCGGCCAGGCGCAGTGGGTGCGCCCGGCCGGGCGGTTCAGTGGGCGGCGGCGGCGTTGCCGTGCGCGCGGGCGAGGGCGAGCGCTGTGCGGGCCTCGGCCTCGCGGGCGGCGCGGCCGGCGTAGTCGTCGGCGGCCTGGCGCTGCAGCTCGGCGACGCGCTCGGCTTCAGTGGGCTGCTGCTCGGCCATCAGCGGGTCACCTGCCGGACGTGGAAGCGCAGACGGGCTGCGTACTCGGCGCGGGTGCCGGTGAGGGGCAGGTCGCGTACGGCGGTGAGGGTCGCGGTGATGTCCTGGCCGACGGCGACGTTGTTGTAGCGGCCGTGGTGGTCCCAGGTGCTGATCTGGATCTCCGTGAACCGGCACCCATCGCTCATGGTCGCGTCGGGCGTCATGCGCTCGATGCGGTCGGCGGTGGCGTGCAGGATCTGGCGGACGCGGTGCGGCTGGAGGCGTAAGGCCTCGTCGGCCGGGACGGGGGCTGCCTGTGAGGCAGCGGCGCGGATACGATCGCGCATGGTCATCCTCCTGGTTGCATCAGGTGGCTCTGACTGGCCCCGGCCATATGGCGTCTCTAGCGCCGGCCGGGGCCGCTTTCCGTTGCAGGCTCCACCGTAGGGAACCTGCTTTACAGTGTCAACAAGGTTAGGGCAGGATGGTGCCTATGCCGGACGAAAGAGAGCCGGATCCGGTGGACGAGGGAGAGCTGGTGAACCTGTCTCAGATGGCGGAGGAGCTCGGCGTCACCCGCCAGTGGCTGCACAAGCTGCGGACGACGGATCCCAACTTCCCCGCCTCGAAGCGAAAGCCGGGGTCCACGCGGGAGGTCTGGGACCTGGCCGAGGCCCGCGCGTACTACCGGGGCAGAGAGTTGCGCCCCGGCGAGCGGACCGACCTCAAGCCGCCGACCGCCGAGGCGTGACGAGCGACTGCGCCCCCTGCCCATGGGAGTTGGGCAGGGGGCGCAGTGCTGTGCGGGAACGTACACGGTCAGGCGGCCGGCTGCTGGGCGGCGACGATCCGGAGGGCGAGGCCGGCGAGCGCGGGCATGACCTGGGCGCGGTGGGCGGCGTACTCGTCCGGGGTGAGCCGGGCCGGGCAGATCGTGCACGTGATGAGGAGCTCGTCTTCCTTCTCCACGAGTGACCAGCCGGCGCACTGGGGGCACGGGGCGTCCTTGGCGCGGGTGACCGGGCGGACGTGGGTGATCCGGCGGACCCTGATCAGGAGCTGCTGGATCTGCTCGTAGAGGTCGTCCCACCACGGGCGGGTCGCGGCGTACGGGAGGTAGGCGTCGAGCCACCGGCACAGGCCTGGGACGTCGGCTCCGCTGCGGATGCGGGCGCCGTCGCACCGTTCGATGTGGACGGTGCCGTGGGCGTCGGTGCGTGCGGCGGGGAAGTCCGCGGCGAGGTAGCGGGCCCATCCGTAGAGCAGCGGCGTCATGGGTACGCCGCCGGTCTGGTCGCCGTGCGGGTCGGCCAGGAGCACCGGGTGGCCGGGCCCGGTCAGGTCCAAGATGTCCAGGCGCACGGGGAGAGGGGCGATGGCGCGGCCGGCGACGCCGCGCTGGGCGGGGCCGGTGTCCGGGCGCAGCAGGTCCTGCAGGAGCGGGAGGTGGCGGGGGAGCTCCTGGAGCCAGGTGTGGAGGCGGTATTGGCAGGCCTCGCAGCCCGTGCGCGGAGAGTCGTCGGGCAGCCGGCCGAAGCAGGAGAGGCAGATGTCGTTCACGGTGAGGCTCCGGGTGGTGCGGTGGGTCAGAGGTAGGGGCCGGTGGGCACGTCGTCCACCGGCAGCAGCTGGCGGCGCACCTTCGGGGGCATGGTGCGGAGCTTGCGGGCGCAGACCGGGCCGGTGCCGCGCGCCCGGGAAGCGGGGTCGCGCAGCGGCCGGCCGCAGACGGCGCAGTAGCGGACGTCACTCACCGGAGGCCTTAGTGGTGGGCGGGTCGATGGCGTCGAGCATCCGGGTGCGGAGGTCGCCCTCCTGGATCCAGTCGACGGCCTCACCGAGCAGCTGCTCCAGGAGCGCGGTACGGGCAGGCAGCTGCTCGTCGGCCCACTCGACTCGGGCGCCGTCGTAGCCGCTGCGCAGCAGCAGTTCCAGGGAGCGGGCCCCGGAGCACAGCCCCCAGTGCGGGTCGTCCATGACCACGATGCGCCCGGTGGGGAACTGCGCGGCGTCCAGCGTGACGCCGTTCCGCTGGACCAGCCGGAAGCCGCGGGCGAACCGGCCGGCGGCGGGCGCCGAGGGTGCATCCGGGGCCGAGGGCTGGCCGGCAGGGTCGGGGCCGTTGCAGCCCAGCTTCGCGCGGAGGGCACCGGTATGACGCGGGTCCGTGCAGGCCTGGATCGGGGCGTTGAAGTCGCTGCTCATGGTGTCGGGGTCTCCTTCGTGGTGGGCGGGGTGGCGGTGTCGATCCACCAGCGGGTCTCGTTCTCGTCGGCGTGGCTGCCCGGGTGGCCCGGCGGCAGCACGCACTCGCCGTACTGGCCCGGCTGGAGCCAGGTGAAGACCTCAGACGGCTCGTGCCCGCAGTGCTGGCCGGCCAGGAGCTCGGCCTGGAAGGCGGCGACCCGGGCGGCCTGGTGCGCCTGCTGCAGCAGCGCCGCGGTCGTCCGCATGCGCCCGCACGCGACGACGCAGACGATGGTCACCAGCCAGAAGCTGAGCCCGCCGCGCCAGGAGCTGGCCACCCAGAAGGCGATCGACGCGGCGCCGGAGGCCACGGCCAGGCACAGGGTGAGGGTGTAGCGGATGCGGGCGCTGATCATCGGCCGGCCTCCGGTGTGGCGTGGTGCTCGCGCCAGGCGGTCAGGACAGCGTCGGGGATCTTGCCTCGGTCCGGGACGGTCAAGCCCTCGGCCCGGGCCCAGGTACGGACGGTGGCCGGGTCGTAGTCCCGCGCCGGCGCCTTCCTCTTCGGGGCGAGCTCCGCCTTGCGGGCGCGGACCTCGGCCAGGCGCTCCTCCAGGTCGGCCTCCTCGGCGGCGACCCTCGCGAGCTCCTGCTCGCCCTGGTGCCGGGTGCGGAGCTCCCCGAGGGCGAAGTGGGCCTGGTCGCCCAGGCGGCGTACGGCCTTGTCGGGGTGGGCGTGCGCCCAGGCGATCAGCGCGCGCACGGCGATGGGCGCGGCGTCCGCCGGCGGCGGGTCGGCCGGGCGCGGGTGCGGTACGGGCGAGGTGGTCATCGTGGTGTCCTTCGCGGAGCAGTGGGTGCGGGGGATGCGGGGTGCCGGGTGGCGGGGGATGCCGGGGAGCTCCTCATCGATGAGGGCCTGGAGCGCGGCGATCGTCACAGCAGCTGCTCGGCCCGGATGGCGAGCTCGGCCCGGTCGCCGACCCGCCACCCGTCGATGCCCTTGATGAGCTCCTGGACGTGGTCGGCGGCCTCCGGATCCGGCTCTCCCGGAGACCGACGTGGGCGGGCAGCGCCGTACGTTCCGTCGGGGAACTCCTCCCGGGCGGCGGTGGCCCGCTCGAGGGCCGCGGCGTCCTCGGAGGTCAGCGCTGCCACGGGACCGGCCTCACGCCCGACGTCGACCGCTGCCCGCCACCGCCGCTGCGCCGGGGCGGCGGGTTGCTGCAGGTGGCGTGGTGCGGCATGGCCTGCCACTCGCCGGGCCGGATCTCCGGGCGGGCAGCGGTGACGGTGCGGACGTAGAGGATGCCGTCGGCGCCGCTGCTCACCGCGACGTTCCCCTTCTCGTCCGGGACGGCGTCGATCGGCTGGCGCCGGCCGTTGGCCGAGGTGAGGCACCAGACGATCGGAGCGCGGCAGCGGCGGCAGGCGGTGATGCGGTGGGGTGCGGGCTTCATGCTGGGGTCCCTCCGTCGTGCTGGTCGGTGAGGTGGGGCAGGACGAGCGCCCTGCCGTAGAGGCGGATCGCGGCCGGGGCGCCGAGCTGGTCGAGCGCCTGGCGGACGGCGGCCGGAGTCGCGGCCGCGCGCAGCTGCTCGCGCTCGTCCGGGCCGGGCGGCTCCGGGCCGGGGTCCGGTGGCGGTGGTGGCCACGGCAGCCACGTCACCGGCGGCCGCACAGTCGGCGGCTCGGGCGGGGGCGCGGCCACGGCGCGCTGCTGCGCCCGGGTCTCCTCGGCGGCGGCCGCGGCGATCTCCTGCTCGGCGGCCGCGATGTTCGCGCACAGGGCGCACCGCTCGCCGGTGGACCAGGTGGTGCCGGACTCGCACGAGTCCAGGCGGCATCCGTGGCGTGGCAGGCCGGCTCCGAGGATCCACCGGCCTACCTCGCCGCGCCGTGCCCGCTCGGTGGCGGGTCCAGCAGCGGTGAGGCGGGAGTACCGAGTCAGGAGGCGCGTGGTGAGGCGCTCCATGCCGACGCCGGCGGAGAGCTGGCGGCCGATCTCCTGGCCGATCCGGCGCAGGACGTACGGCTCGATGAGGGGCAGTTCGGTGCGTACGGGCTCGAGGACCTGCCACACCCGGGGCGAGAGCTGCAGGCCCGGCCCGCGGTACGGTCCGGCCCCGCCGTTGTTGCTGCGCTTTTCGTCTGCAGGCGCGGCCCGGAACGTGCCCCCGGCCACGTTTTCCACAGGGGCTGCCCGGTAACTACCCGAGTCTCGCCTCCGGCGGATCGAAAGATTGCCCGCACGCCCGTCAGTAGTAAGGGAGCTGTCTTCCCTAGTCGCGAGGGACCCGTCATGATCGTCCGGACCGACCCCGTCATGGTTGTCCGTGACAGCCGGACCGAGCAGGTCGGAGACGGGGAACAGAGCATCGTCGTCCACCACCGGCTCCGGAGCCGGGACGGCGTGCAGGGGGCTGGTGTTGACGGCGACGGCGTGGCGGCCGTGCTGCCCTGCCCGACGGCCGAGGGTGAGCCACCCGGCGCTTTCCAGGTCCTCCAGCAGGCGGCGGCCGGTCTTCTCGCTCAGCGGCGTGCCCGCGCTCTTCCCGGTGTGGTGGAACAGCTCCCCGGCGAGCTCGGCCGCGGTGACCGGCAGGCTCTTCGCGGTGGCGCGGGCGAGGTGGAGCCAGGCGCGCAGGCGGCGCGGGGAGAGGGCCTCGGCGACGCGTACGGGGACCTCGAGGGCGTCCTGGTCGCGGGGGACGAGGCGGGCGTAGCGCATGGCGGAGCGGCCGTTGCCGCCGCGGTGGGTGCGCTGCTTCGTACGGAGCCACGGCTCGGAGCCGTCGGGGCAGGGGCGGTTGAGCGGGGTGAGGCCGCGCTCCACGGCGGAGGGCGACATGCCGAGCATGTCGGCGAGCTCGGCGACGCGGGCGGTGCACGGCTCCTGGTCCCCGCGGGTGCCGGGGAAGGAACGGCGGGCGTCCAGGGCGGCGACCTTGATGTAGACGGTCACCGCCTCGTCGCAGAAGTCGTCGCCACGGTAGAGGGAGTTGGGGACCCAGACAGTCTGCTCGGCGCGCCGGCGGGGCCGGTTGAAGCGCACAGCACTGCTGGCCCCGCCGCGGGTGCGGCGGGGCTCAGCGGTGGCGAGCAGAGCGGCGGACATCAGGCCTGGGCGGCCTTACGCAGGTGGCGGGCCATGACGGCCTTGGGGATGGTGAGGTAGAAGTCGGCGGTCTCGTAGCGGTCGGTGGGGCGGGTCTGCCGGATGAAGTGGCGGCTGCGCAGGGTGGTGAGCGCGACGGCGATCTGTTTCACGTGGAGGCCGGTCTCGTGCTGCAGGCCCAGGAGGCGCGGCTGCTGGGCGATCTGGCCGGCGGCGTCCGCGTGGGTCGCGAGGGCGATCCCGACGAAGCGGGCGTTCGTCGGCATGTTGGAGTGGAGGACGGTCTCCTCCCACAGGGACCGAAGGGACCGGCCGCCCGGAATGGTCGCGGGGGCCAGGAGCTGCCGGTCGGCGGCCGAGGCGGTGACTCGGGGCGGCATGAGGGCGGGGGTCGGGCGAGGCGTCGTCATGACGGCTCCTGTTCTGCAGGCGGATCGGGATCGGGCTGGGTGTCGGCGGGGCGGGGCGGCCAGCCCGGGCCCGGCGGGGGCTCGGGCAGGCCGCGGATGGCGGAGGGGGTGTGGCGGTCGCATTTCCAGCCGGTGGGGTACCGGCGGGCGTACGCCAGACCGTGCGGGAGGCCGAGGTCGTTGCACGGGCGGACGGACCCGCTCACGCGGTGTCGTTGATCTGGCCGCAGTTGGAACAGAGCAGGGCGCCGTCCTGGGCCACGTCGTGCGGCCACGACATGTGTCCGCACGACGTCCGGTGGCAGGCCACCAGGGGGCGCGGGTCCCGGAACACCTGAGCGGCCGGGGCGGGGGCGGGGCGCCGGGCGGTGTGGATCGCGACGGCCAGGCGGTGCACGGCGGCGGCGAGGAACACCGCCAGGACGACGACGAGCAGCCACTCAGGCATCGGCCGACCCCTTCCGCTTGCGCGCGGCCTCCGCCTTGCGGCGGGCGGTGATCGTCAGGCGGAGCTCGGCCAGGGCGATGCCGTACGCGGCGCACAGTCCGGAGCACCACACGCGGTCCGGCTCGCGCGACCCGTACACACCGGCCCTCGTCCACCCGGACAGGCCCGGGTCGGACTCGTCCAGGGTGTCCGCCTTCGCGCCGCACCCGGGGGTGATGCACGACCCAGGGGTCTCGATCAGCCGGCCGGGCTGCGGCATCCCGTACGCGCCGCCGTTCCACTCCTGCTGCGCCTTGCCAGCAGGCTTCTTACGCGGCGCCGTCTGCTTCTTTGGCGCGGTGAATCCGGGCGCTGCCATCCTTCGTCCCTTCGCGGGTGGTCTTGCGGTGCTTGGCGGTGGAGGTGATGCGCCGGTCTGCGGCCCAGCCGACGGCGATGAGGAAGCCGACGGCCAGGCCGAGACCGATGACGGAGCACAGGAGCCAGAGGCCGGCCGTCACGGCCGCGGTCCGGCGGGGGCGAGCAGCCGCCGTAAGCGGGAGGCCGCGGCGAGGGCATGGGCCCGGTCGGTGAGCGCGTACGGGACGGGCTCCTCGTCCACCGGGACGACGTACGGCAGGTCGACGTCCAGGACGAGCGCGACCTGCTGCCACACCTCCCACCGCGCGGCCGCCACCGCCACCTCCACCGGGGTGCCGGTGGAGGTGGGCGGCTCGGTCGGCAGCAGGCGGCGCAGCGCCGCCTCGAGCTCGGCGTACTCCGTCGCCTGGCCCATCACTCGGCGTCCGGGTCGAACTC
The DNA here is from genome assembly GCF_050942385.1 of Streptomyces sp. CA-146814. Taxonomy (NCBI): domain Bacteria; kingdom Bacillati; phylum Actinomycetota; class Actinomycetes; order Kitasatosporales; family Streptomycetaceae; genus Streptomyces; species Streptomyces sp. CA-146814. The sequence goes on along the minus strand of NZ_CP192069.1, from coordinate 5,875 downwards.
GTCGGCGACCTCCAGCGGGACGACGGCATACCCGGTGGGCACCTCGTCGCCACGGCCGACCTGGACGACGAGCTCGCGCGGCTCCTCCGGGTCGTCCTCGTCGCCGATCCAGTCGAAGAACAGCGCCACGCCGACGGGGTACTCGTCGCGGACCCGGGACTCGCAGTGGCGGCGGGCCTCGGCCTCGGTGGTGTAGAGGCCGGCGGGAATCGTGTCGTGCTCGGCCCGGTAGACCGTGCGGGCCCGGGTCTCCAGCTCGGCGATCTCCTCAGGGGTGTGGACCAGACCCGCCGCGTGCACAGCGGCCGCCTGCGCCGCGTACAGGGCGGCCGGCCGTTTGCCTGCCGGGTTCCAGTGCAGCGCGGCGCCGGCCAACACGTTCTGAATCAAGCGCAGTCGGTGAGCGGTGGACTCGCCGTTGCCGGTGTCCTTCCCCTCGATGGCGTCGGTGATCCGGTCGGCCAGCAGCGCGGCTGTGCCGGTCCAGGTGTCACGGCCGCCGTGGTGCAGCGGCTGCTCGACCGTGACCCGAGCATCCGGACGGGCACCGGGCAGGACGGCCAGGATGGCGTCGAGAACGACCGTGCGCAGCGTCATGCCGCCCTCCTACGCAGTCGGCCGAGGAGAGCGGCGAACGTGCGGGGCGTCGGCTTCTTCTCCTCGTCGGCGCCGGCCGGGCACGCGGTGAGGGCGGCGTAGACGTCGGCGTGGGTGACCGGTCGGGGGGCGGGGATGAGCGGCCCGTACGTCACGTAGACGTAGGACAGCGGGAACGGGCCGGTGTCGCCGGACAGCATCAGGGGCTCACCGGTCTGGGTGGTGTCGCCGGTGAACTCCCACTCGCCGCCGATCACATCGATCTGCGTGCGGGTCAGGTCGATCACGACACCGTCCAGCGGCCAGCTGGTCAAGAGGGTGGTGGTCATTCCGCCACCGCCGGAGCGTCGGTGAGGGTGTACGCCTCGAAGCGGACCCCGTTGTCGGCGGTACCGGTGGCCACGAGGTGCACGCACTCGCCCTCCGGCCTCTCGGTGATCTCCAGGCAGAGGTGGGCGGCGACCCTGCGGACCGCCTCAGCGTCGTCGTGGTAGCGCAGGGTCAGGTAGACCTCGCTGTGCCACACCGCGTTGTGCACGTTCGTCGCGTCAGGCAGGACGGGAACGGTGGCGGCCAGCTCGAGTGCGGCTTCGAAAGCGGCTCGGTAGCTGTCCCGGCGGGCGAGGTCCCGGATGATCCGGGCACGCGAGGCCTCGGCCTGGAGCGTCGGACCGTCCGGGCCGGGAAGGCCGGCGAACTCGTCGGGGTGTTCGGCGCGGTAGATCACCGCGCATACGTCGGGATGGGTCAGCGGGAGGGGAGTGGCGAGCTCGGCCCAGGGCGTCTCGCCCTCGGGCTGGGCCACGGCCGCCAGAGCGGCGGTGATCCGCTCCTCGGTAAGCTGATCGGACACAGTTACCTCTCAGGTGCGTTGAGATGTGCTGGTGGAGGGGTCGCCTATGGACCAGGCCCGGTCCGGGGCGGCCCCGACGTACGTGTGGTGGTCAGTCAGCGGAGGTGCGACGGCCCCGGGCCGGCAGAGGCTTGAGCTCCGCCAGGGGGTGACCGCCCGCGGGGGGCTGGACAGCCAGATCGGCTGCGGGCTCGACTCGGTGCAGACGGTCAATCTGCTCGAGATCCGCAGGTGTGAAGGTGACCGTCCTGCCCTTCTTGCTGTGAGGCAGGCGCTTGATGTGGCGTCGGAGCCAGCTCTCGGTGACGCGGAGCTGTGAGGCGGCCTCGGGGTAGGTGAGAAGGGGGCTCATACGGCCACCGCCTCGCCGTCCGGGGCGGGCACGGAGCGGCCCACGGGCGCCCACAGGACCAGGGGGTCAACTCCCAGCCGATTGGCAATTGCCAGGGCGGTATGCCGGGGCGCGGTGCGCTGGGCACCGGTGCGCAGGAAGCCGATGGTGCTGGGGTGGACCCCGGCGGCCTCGGCCAGCTCGCGCACGGTCACCTTGGACCCGGTGCCGGTGCGCTGCATCAGTCGAACCAGCAGGTCACTATCGACCATGAGGTACATCTCGTCAGTTGCGTCCACTATTCACCTCCGTAGACGCGGTGTGCTTTTGCGTGAACAGAAGGGACATTACACAGCTGTAGACGGTCTGTCTATGCGCGTGAACAGCGGATGTGATCCGGACAACACGCAATGCGCCCTACCGTGCGCGGGTCGGTACCGTAGACAATCTGTCGAGTTCGGTGAACAGTCCGGGCGGCTGAGCAGGGGAAACGGACCGTCCCCCTCAGGGACCACATAGACAACAGATGTGCGACAGGGAGCGAGTGGACAGGATGGAACTCATGGTGCAGCGACGGCAGAGGACCCAGCTAAACGATCTCGTGAAGAGCAGGCGGGCCGAACTGGGCATCAGCCTCCGGCAGCTAGAGGAGCGCTCGGTCGACCCGGAGAGCGGCGTACAGGCCAAGTACGGCTGGATCAGCAAGCTCGAGAACGGTCGGTCGACGGACGCGCCGGCGGAGGAGGTGCTGTGTGCTCTCGCTGTCGGGCTACAGCTCCCCGCCCGGGTTGTGCAGGAGGCGGCTGCGGCTCAGTACCTAGGGATGACTGAGATCCGCACGCAGTCCGAGGCGGCGAGGATCCTCGTGGCGCGAGTGGAGGAGATGACCGACGACGACCTCGCGCAGTTGGCTGCGATCGCCGAGACATTCGAGCGGTCGAAGCGGGCCAGGGATGCCTAGCTGACACTTGTACTACTTTTGACTACTCAATGGTTAACTCTAGTCACACCCTGATCAATATGACATCGTCGGTGATCCGCCTGGGGGGCGTTTCGGAAGCTGGCGGCCGAGCTCGATCATGAGCTGGCCGCACCCACTCAAGGGAGCTCGATTCGATGGCATCTGAAGCAGTAGACGAGGCACGGCGCGCGACGGCACGTATCGAGCTCGTCGACTACCTGCCGGGCGGACGCACGGTATACCCCGTAGAGATCGAAGGCGAGCTGGTGTGGCTCGTACTCCGTAGCGAGATGACGGAGAAGCTCCACCGCGAGATGAACGAGTACCTCGGCTACATCACTGAGAATCGCCTGTGGATGCAGAACTGGGCCGAGCCTCAGAGTAAGAGCAGGGCCCAGCTCCGCAGGGTCTCGTAGGCCTACACGACGCGCCGCAGCCCGCCAGAGGCTGCGGCGGTCGGGGCCGCCATCGCCGCCTCCACCGCAGCCATGATGTCGTCGTCCAGGGCCCGCACCAGATGCCCGTAGCGGTCCACCGTCGTCTGAATCGACTCATGGCCCAACCGCAGCTGGATCGCCGGGAGTGGAACGTTCGCCCCGATCAGCCACGCCACGTGCGTATGCCGCAGATCGTGAATCCGCGGCCGCTTCGGCAGCCCCTTCTTCACCGCCTCAGCTACGGCCGGCTTCCACTTCCGGTTGTAGAAGTTCGCGTGCCGCCACTCCCCGCCCTGGGCCGCGCGGAACACGTAGTCCGTCGGCCCGCGACCGGTGACCTGCTCGCGGGCCAGGGCGACCTGCATCGGGCTGAGCGCGATCAGCCGCCGCGCCTTCTTGGTCTTCGGAGGGCCGAGGTAGAACGCGCCGCCTGGAGTACCCTTCTTGGCCTTCTTCCAGGCCCTCTGGACGTTCGCTGTCGGGCGGGCGGAGCTCAGGGTCAGATCCTGTACCTGGAGGGCCGTGGCCTCGCCCCAGCGCATGCCCGTGCCGACGAGCCAGTCCGCCAGCGCCCGGGCGCCCGGGTCGGTGATCTCGGCAGCGATCCGCTGGTACTCCTCGCGCTCGAGGAACGTCATCTCCTCGGTGGTGTGATCGTCCGTGCGAGGTAGGGAGGTGTTCTTGCAGCAGTTCGTGGTGCGCAGCTGCGGCGTGCTATCGATCGCGGCCTGGACGATGCAGTAGAGGAGACCGTGCCGGTTCGCGATGCTCTTCGGGTCCGCCGGCCTCCGCAGCCACTTGCCCTCCGCCGCCGGGTCGGGCTCGCCCCTCTCCTCGGCGCGCACCCAGTCCGTCACGTCGTCCTGGGTGAGGTTGCCGATCGTGGCGGGTGTCTGCCGGCCTTGCAGGGTGGTGTGGCGCAGCAGCGAGAAGTGGATGCGGCGATCGCGGTGGTAGTCCTCGCGGGTGCGCTCCTCGATCCCGGTCAGGCGGTCGATGTAGCGCTCGGCCCACAGGTCGATCACCATGTCGCCGGGTGCGGAGGGCTCCTCAATGAATCCCTCTCCGCGGACCCATCCGTGCGGCCAGCGGTTCCCGTGCGCCTCCACCAATTTCCTGAAGGTCGTGGCCGAGGGCTCGTCGCCGAATTTCTCGATCTGCCAGTCACCGGCCTCGCGCCACTTCACCTGATAGGTGACGGTGCCGTCCTTCTTGGGTCGTCCCACGATGCTCGCCATGAGGGGACGATAGGGCCGAATCGGCGCTCCGTGTTCCCGTCGTGTTCCCAAACTTTTCGGCATGAAGAAGGCCCGACCTGTTTTCGCAGGTCGGGCCTTGATCAATCAGGGTGAGTAACGGGACTTGAACCCAGGGTGAGTAACGGGACTTGAACCAGTTCCGTTACCCACTTTTGACCTGCGGTGATTCCCTGAACCCGGACATAGCGGGGCGGTTCGATGTCGTTCGATGTTCCTGAGTGACGCTCGATGCCGCTCAATGTCGCCCCCTGTTCCCGTGGGAACAGCCCGCCAGAGTGAGTAGCAAAACCCCTGACCGCATTTCACACGCAAGACGCCCCCACCGAAGTGGGGGCGTCGGAGACCGCCCGGGTGCTCGCCTGGGGGGCAAAGCGGAGGGCGGTCGATTGGGGGGCCGACTGGATATCGAACGTCAGATCGATTACCGGCGGCTTTACTGTACATGGAGCTTGCTTGATCAGCAGTTTTAGGGTCAACCATAAAGACAAGCGATCATGGCGCCGGATGTGGTGGGCGGGTGTACCACGAGCCGATGCCGCCCGACCGCGTCCGGGCCCGGCGCCTGCAGATCGCAGACCAGCTCCGCGCCGTCCGCATCCACGCCCGCCTAACCCAGGAGACGGTCAGCATCCGGGCAGGCATCGGGCTCGACACGTACAACCGCATCGAGCAGGGACACAGCAGCCCTCAGCTGGACACCCTCATCAAGGTCGCGGACGCGATCGGCGTTCCGCTGTCCCACCTCGTACGCGAGTAGGGCCCCGGACGTGCGCACGTCCGGGGCCCAGATTCAGCGCGTGGCTACTGGTCCTGGTCGTCGGCCTCGGTCGGCAGCTCGGTGTGCCCCTCGGACCAGTGGTTCACCCAGCCGCACAGCGGGCACGAATACCGGCCGTCCAGCCCGTGGACCTCGGTGCCGCACCGCCGGCAGTCCGTCCGCGTGATCTCGTGAGGCATTGCGCTCGGGGTCGTGGGCTCAGGGTCTGGGCGCCGGGTCATCCCCGGATGCTACCGCCGGCGGCGGCGGAGCTATCCCCGACTGCCACCCGCAGTTCCCGCAGAGCCAGCTGCCCGTAGGCCCCTGCTGCGTAGCCGCACCGCATCGCGGACATCCCATCGGTCACGTCCTCTCTTCTGGTGGTCGCCCCTCCGGCCGGGCGGCTGCGGGGAGCTCATCTGCGCCGGTGGAAACCCCACGCCAGAGCAGCGTCATGCCGTGCTCGGGGCAGTGCGCCCCGGTCTCGTCCTCGTCGGGGAAGTCGTGCCCCGATCCGCTCGGGCAGCGCGTCACCGGCGGGCCTCCCGCCACGCGCGGCCGAGCCGTACGGACGTCGTGCAGGCGATCCCGGCCCGGCAGGTCGCGCAGGTGGTGGTGTGCCCTATCCACGTCTCGTACGCCCGGTCACCGGTCTGTACGGGTCTGGTCGTCGTCTTCAC
>NZ_CP192070.1:0-93745 GCF_050942385.1 Streptomyces sp. CA-146814 | reverse complement strand
GCCATTGGGCCTTTCGTTGAGGTTTTCGGTGTGGGGCCCCGGCGGGCGGACGGGATTCCCGCCCCGCCCGCCCGCCGGGAGACTTCGAGTCAGCCCTCGTCGCTGCCGCGCTCGATCACGCGGAACTCGCAGCCGTCCGAGGTGAGGACGTAGCCCTTCATCAGGTCCTCGGTGTGCGCGGCCAGCTCCGAGAAGCGGAACCCGGCGAGCTGCATCCCCCTCCAGAGGTCGACCGCCGCGCTGCGCTGGTCGTCGTCGGCGGCGACGGTGAACCACTGGCCGCCCACCTGCCGCGCCTGCGCGAGGAAGCGGCCGGTGGGCTCGGCGGTGGCCTCGCGCGCCACGGTCGGCCAGGTGGCGAGTTCGCCCTCGTAGTTGCGCGAGGCGCGGGCCGCGACACCCTCCGCACCGCCGGGGTGCTCGTCGGTGTCCGCGAGGTGGAGCAGGTCGGTGATCAGGTCCTCGATCCGGCTCTCCTCGCCGTCGCCGCTCGCGGCGTCGTACAGCTCCCACGCCTTGCGTGCGCGGTCGGCGCGGTCCGGCGTAGTCAGGTCGCTCCAGACCGCTGCGATGAAGTCCATTACTGCTCCTTCGAGTTGAGGTTTTCGGTGTGGCCCGGGGGCCGGTGCCGGGAGGGGATTCCCGCCCCCTTTCGACGTAACTAATACTCTCAATTTTTAGGGTCTGGGTCAACTCCGACGCACCACAAAAGCGCAGGTCAGAGGCCTTTTTTGAAGACTTTCGGGTGCCCGACCGACGACCCCGGCCCCTCTCGGCGGCTCGCCGTACGACGGGCCGGTCGGGGGGTTCCCTCCGCGGCTGGGCAGGCGCAGCCGACCGCGGGCCGTGTCGGGGGGCAAGGCCGGTCTCAGCCGCGGAGCGGCTCGGCCTTGCGGCCCGGCGCGGGCTGTGGTCCCCTCCGGGGGCCCGGACGCGGAGGGAACCCCCCGACCCCGCCCACTCCCCCACCACCCACGCAGCCGCAGCTCAAAACGGCGCCCCCACCCCTCTGTGGAGGGTCGGGGGTGTGGGGGCGGAGCCCCCGCGTGCCTGTACCCGCACCCGCACGGTCACCCCCGCCACGTGTTCACCTCTTAAGAGGTGAGGCGACCGGTAGTCGGGCGGCGGCCTGGTGCACGAGGCACGGTGCGGAACGGAGAGGAGCGCCGTTCCTCGAGCACCGCCCCGCGCCGGCGTCGCTGCCGTGAATGTCGAAGGGCCCGGCGAGAGGGATGTCTCGCCGGGCCCCTGGTCACGCTGGTCGGTCAGAAAAGTTGAACGCGGGTGAGGACGATGTGCGGCTCCTCGTCGTACGGCTCACTCGACGGGCAGGCCCACTTCTCGGCGGCGTCGGACGGCGTCGGCCACCGAGGTGATCGGCAGCGTGCCGTCAATCGCGGCCACAACGAGCAGGTCGCCGTCGGGATCGCTGTCGAGCATCGCCTCGCCCCACCAGCGCTTCAGGACGCCTTCGGCCTCCTCCGGCGCGGCGCCCAGGAGCTCGCGGTAGAACTCCATGCGTCGCGGCCCGTCCAGCGCGGACGCGATGCCCTCGCCGTTGCGCGGCACCCGCTCCGGCTCGTGCGGGCGGATCGGCTGTGCGGTCATCGCGTGCCCCTCTCGGTCTGCGCCAAGTCTGCCTGCTCGCGGCGGCCGCCGTCGACCAGCTGTACCGGAAGCGTCCCGGCCCGCTCAGCCTCCCGCTCGGACAGCCGCGCGAGCCCCGCGCTGGCAACCAGGTCGGCCAGCGCGCCGGCCAGCCGGAGGATCGCGCCCGCGTCCGCGTGGCCGATCGGCGTCACGTTCACGACCTCGCGCACCTGACTGAACGCGTCGGAGATGCTGAACGCACCTGAATCATGGGTGCAGAGCTTGAAGTTGCCCCGGTCCTGCTGACCCATTTCGCGGCGGACCCGTTCCAGCCGGGCAATGTCGACCGTCGGCAGCTCGGCGGCTCGCTGGGCCTTAATGACGGTGTCCAGGATCGTCCGCATTGCGGGGTAGACACGGTTCCAGCGATCGGCGATATGGTGGGCTTGAGGCTCGGTGACGAACCTGTTTCGTACGTCGGTGGCGATCATGTCGGATTCCTCTTTTCGCAGGTCAGAGCGTTGCCATGTCGCGTGCGCGGGCGTAGTGCCCCTGGAAGGCGACGGTGACCGTGCCCGTTTCTCCCTGCCGGTTCTTGCCGATGATCAAGTCCATCTCGCCCGACCGCTCGTGCTCCTTCTCGTACGCGTCGGGCCGGTGCAGCAGGATCACCGCGTTGGCGTCGGCCTCGATGGAGCCGGACTCGCGCAGGTCGGACATCATCGGCTTCTTGTCCTCGCGCTTCTCGACCTCGCGGTTCAGCTGGGCCGCGGCGATGATGATGAGTTCGAACTCGCCGGCCAGTTCCTTGAGGCCTCGGCTGATCTCGTCCACCTCCCCGGTACGGTTCTGTCCGCTCTTGCCGGAGCCCTTCGCAATCTGGAGATAGTCCAGGCAGAGCACCTTCGGCAGCTTGCCCTGACCCTGGAGCCAGCGCAGCCGGGACCGGAGGCGGACGATCGTGGTGGCCGGGCCGTCGTCCACGACGAGCGGCGCCTCACCGATGCTCAGTGCGGCCTTGTGAATCCTCTCGCGGTCGCCGTTCTCGTACGTGCGGTTCTTGACCCGGTTCAGCGGCACCCCGGCCTCTGCCGCGATGATCCGCTCCATCAACTGCGGGCGGCTCATCTCCATCGACGCCACCAGCACCGCCATGCCGTGCTTGATCGCCACGTGGCGGGCGATGTCGAGCAGAACGACCGACTTGCCGATGGCGGGACGTGCCGCGACCACCACCAGGTCGCCGGGCTCCAGGGGGAGCTTGTCCGCCAGGTCGCGGTACGGCAGGGGCAGGCGGACCGGCGGCGGCTCGTCCATGCTGACGAGGTAGTCCTCCAGCATGGTGCGGACGAACTCGACCCGCTCCAGCCCGGCCCCGGTCGAGAGTTCGGTCGCCGACTGGATCTCCGCCTGGGCGGCGTTGACGATGTCGCTGACCTCGCCCTCGGCCGCGTACCCGAGCTGCACGATGCGGGTGCCCGCCTCAACCAGGCGCCGCAGCTTCGCACGCTCGACCACGATCTCGGCGTAGTACACGGCGTTCGCCGCCGTAGGAACCGTCTGCACCAGCGTGTGCAGGTACGCGGCTCCGCCGATCCGCTCCAGATCACCAGACTTCAGCAGGTAGTGGCCGAGCGTCACCGGGTCGACCGGCTCGCCCTTCCCGTACATGTCCATGATCGCTTCGTGGATCACGCCGTGCGCCGGCCGATAGTACGCGGACGCGGTGATTCCCGTCTCGCTGACCTCGCCGATCGCGTCCTTTGACATGATCATGCCGCCGAGCCCGCACTGCTCCGCGTTGAAGTCCTGCGGAGGAACTCGCTCGAAGGCCACGGCCTCGGAGGGCTCCTGGTCGAACAGCGATCCGGCGCCGTTCTCGATCCCGTCGTGCTGTGTCGGTACGCTCATGGGTGAATCCCTTCTGAACTGGGTGATTCGGTCGGCGGCAGGGGCCTTACCAGGGGCTCCCCTGCCGCCGTCGTGCTGCGGGGGGTCTTAGGCCAGCACCGGCGACTTGGCGTTGCTGGGGTGGCTCGGGTGGCACTCGCACCGGACCAGCCGACCGTCATCCGTCTCACGGAGCCGGTGACCGGGCTGTACGGGCTCGATGCCGTCGTTGCACTTCCCGCACCAGTCCGGCAGTGCCGGACGCTGGCCGGGCACGGAGGACTTCGGCAGGACGAAGCGCTCCAGGTGGCGCTCCAGGTTGAACCAGGTCTCACGACTGCCCATGTCAGCAGCGGCGGCGGCCAGATGGTCCACGTCCACCCCCTCGGTCAGCAGCCGTGAGGCCTCCCGGACCATCGCCTGCCTGGCGCGCGCCGGAACCTCATGACCGTGCTTCTGGCGAGCAGTGATCCAGGCCTCCGCCACCCGCACGTCGTCGTGGGTGGCGGGCCCCTGAGCACCAGCCGCAGGGGCGGTGTCGTTTTCCGGCGAAGCCGACTTCTCCTCTCCTCCCGTCACCGGCTCGGCCGGTACGGCGGGTACCGATGGGGCACCCGGGACAGGAGAGGAAGAAGCTTCTTTGAGAGAGCTTCTTAGAGGGTGATCGTTTTCGCTGGTCAGAGGCAGATCCGTTCCAGAAATCTGGTCTGGCGTTCCAGAATTCTGGGCTGGCGTTCCAGAATTCTGGAATGAAGGGGCATCGTCGGCCTTGACCTGCGGCGTTCCAGTTTTCTGGAACGGCTTGCCGCTGGCGTCGACCAGCCGGACCGTGGCCAGGGTCTGGCCGTTCGGCAGGGTCTCGGCCTCGGTGAGGTGGGTGGGCGGCGCCGGCGGGTTCTCCCGCCAGTCCGGCGTGTACGCGTCGAGCTTGTCCCACGCGTTGCGCCACCCGGTGTGGACGGCATCGGGCGGCAGGTCGTTCACGATGAAGCCCCGCGAGATGCCCTTCGCGGCCCGCTGCTTGCCCTTGAGCTGGCTGATGCCCTCCAGCTCCCGCGTGTCCTTCGGGACGACGAGGTTGAGCGCCTCCAGCACCCCCAGGACCTCGTACATGGTCGAGACGCTTGTGGGCTTGTCCTTCGGGCCGGGCATCAGCCAGCAGAGCTGGTCGATCGTCATGCGCCGCATGCCGCCGTTCCACGACTCGTCGTCCCGCCTGCGGGACGCCTCGGCGATCATCGACCGCAGCAGGCTGTAGAGCCGGTACGCAACATGCGTCATCCCCGGCATCAACATCAGGTAGTCACGGACCTGCGTATACGACCAGTAGTCCGTGATCGTGCCGGAGAACTCGAACATGTCGTCGGTGTCCGGCGCTGCGGCGGCCGCCAGTGCCTTCTTCGGGCGCCTCACCGGAACGCCACCGTGGTGGCCTGTGGGGTGGAGACGGCAGCGAGCGCGACCGAGTGAATCGGTACTGCGACGCTCTGTGTCGTCGGGTGGGTGTGGAACATGGTGCGGAATCTCCCCTACGAGTGGTTTGGGGAGTCGCAGACCGGCAAGTGACGGAAAAGAGACGGTGACCTGGGGCACGCTGCTGCGTGCACGCCATTACTCGTCATATCCTGGGTGTGGTGACCTCGGGCCCCTGGCAGGGCTCAGGCCCCGGCGTCATCGCCGACCTACGACTCAAGCTGTGGAGGCTGGGAGTCGATCTAGATGGCCGCTCTGCTGGCAGGCAGGGCGGCCATCTGCGTTTCATGGCGCAGGTCCGCAGGTGCGGGCGGCCGCGTCTGCGGAGCGACCGGCGACGCAGCGGCGAATGTGTACGTGGCATCCAACGATCTTGCCTCGCCCTCCGGTCTCCAGTGAACGCGTTTTCAAGGCGCTGGAGCGGGGCGGCAGCGGACGCGCCGTCACTACCCGTTGCGGGAAGGCGGGTACGACTGCGGTACGCGTCATGTCTTGGAGCCTCGATTCCGTGGGCTTCACCGCGTGTACGCGGTTACTCGGATGCGCTGCCATCATGCCCCCTCTCGCTCGGCGATGGCACCGAAGGGGGCGTTAGCCGGTGTGTCGTGGCGACGCCCCCTTGCGCGCGGAGTGTCGCGTCACGCCGTGCACGGCGTGACCCGTCGGTCAGGCAGCCTAGGCCGCGGCCTCGGGCGGCTCTACGGGGTCAACCGGCCACTGAGCCGAATCACCCCGCAGGAGTTTTCCCGCAAGCTCGACCCGGTCGCCAGGGATCACGCGGATCGTGACCTCGACCGGCTTGTCAGTGAGGGCCGATGTGCCGACGATCGTGGTCTCCAATACCGGGATGGACGTCGCGATCTCCAGGAGCTTCGCCTCCTCGCGGTCGGGCATCCGGATGCGGGAGGTCTCCTCCCACTCGATGGGTCCGTGGCCAGCCTCTTCTAGCCGGTCCAAGTACCCCCCCGGCCCCGGGGACGCTTCGGCGATCCTGGGTGCGGACTGCACCGCCTCGGGGCTCAGCCACGTGTCTACGAGCTGGAACGGAGGCTCGCCGGCGGGGCTGGTGACGCGCCGACGGCGCAGAACCTCTGAGCCGGGGTCTACCTCGAACTGGTCGCTCACCTCGGCGGGCGCTGGAACCACCTTGCGAAACGGCTGACCATGCACCTGCCAAGGTTCATCTGGCCGGGAGGCGGCCGGGAACACATAACCCCGAGCGGGGTCGCGGGTGACGGTCACGCCGCGTGTGATCCGGCGGCGGACGGGGGGCTCCAGGACGACGGACCCCTTGCGTTGGATCGTCCGAACCAGGCCTTCCCGCTCCAACTCCTTGTACGCGGCACGCACGGTCTCGTGGTGTATCCCCAGCTCGCGGGAATACGCCTTGAGCTGCGGCAATGTAGATCCAGGCGGGTAAGTCCCGTCCTGAATTTTGACGCGCAGCTCATTTGCGAGCTGGCGCCACTTGATGGAGCTGGACTCTGTCATCGGAACGCATCTCTCCTTGGTTACGGGGCGTCACCACCACACTAGTTCAGACCTAGGTTTTAGCGCGCATTGCGCTCCGCTGTCCAGCCCGAGCCTAAAAAAACCTAGGGTTATTGACACGCTCCCGTCGGTTGTGGTGTCATCTTCCCCGAGCAAGCAAAAACCTAGGTTTTAGCGCAGCTCGCGACGGTGTCGGGAACAGGGCCTTTTCAGGGCTCGGCTGGCTGGCCGTTCGTTCCTTGAGAACTCAACAGCGTGCCAAAGATGAGTAATTGGGCCGAATTCCGCCGGACCTACTCCACGAAGGGGTGGTCCGGCGGAGTTTCCAAGGCCGAGGTCATGAGGGGCGCGCCCGACTGGTTCGGGCTCTCCGGAGTCAGGGGTTCGAGTCCCCGCTCGCCTACCGCGCCGTCCCCCGTACGGCGCGACCCCCGACACGGCGCTAGAGACGCCATATGTGCCGGGGGTCCACGGATCCACCAGCAAAGGAAATGATCCGCATGACCATCATGCCTGCCGACATCCCCCTGTCGTCCACCGGGATCGCCGAGGACGTTCAGGAAGCTGTCAACGAGGTCTTCCCCCTCTTCGAGTCGGTCCAGAACCTGGCCCGCCTCGGCGTGAGCGTCGCCTTCGAGGTGGCGCCCTCGCGCATCGTCGCCACGATCCGGGTCGCCGCGAATGCGGCCCAGGTCCTGCCGGCGCTGCTGGAGGAGATCGACGACGCCCGCCCGGGCCAGCTGCCCGACGGCAAGCTCGTCGTCACCGGCTCGATGTGCCAGGGCACGGTCACGCTGCGGGTGCTCATCCCGCAGGAGTGGGTGACCGCCCAGGAGCTGGCCGTGCTGACCGGCACGGCCCTCGCCGACCCCTCCAACCTGCTGTGAGCGCCGAGACGGACGAGGCGGTCCGTAAGGCGGAGGAAGCCCGACGCAAGGCGCAGGGCGACTTGCAGAAGCACGGCCAGACCGTGACCAACCTCAAGGGGCGACGATGACGACGTTCACCAACTCCCTCGGTCTCCGCAAGCCTAAGAAGGCCCTCCAGCTTTTCCGCGAGCAGCACGGGCCGATGGAGGGCTGGTCCGCGACGACTTCGAGCACGTGCTGGACCTGCTCGTCGTCGTGAACACCCCCGGGCCGGTGGCCCGGCTCCGACTGCGGATGACGCTGCTGCTGTGGACCGGGGCAGCGATGCCGGTCTACTTCCTCAACGAGCTGCTGTGGGTGGCCCGGAACCAGGGGTCCGGTCGGATCGAGGCGGTCATCGACCGGCTGGACGACCGGTGCTCGGCCATCGAGTCCGCGTGCGAGCGGGCCGGTGACGTCGAGCTGATCGAGCGCATCGGCCGGGTCTTCGACCTGGTCGCGAACGTCGCCAACTGTGTTGGCCAGAAGGCCGCTCGCCTCGTACGGGGCTGACGGACCGCACACCCTGGTGGCCGCCCGAATTCGGGCGGCCACCCGCATGAAAGGAGGTCGGTGTGGCGGCTCGTACAGCCACCCGCAAGAAGGCGCCGCCCCGTCGCCCGGTCAAGGCGGCGCCCGCGACGCCGAAGCCCGACCCTGGAGCAGAGGCCGCGACCTTGGCCGCTGATCTCCGAGACCGTACAGCCGACGTGATCGACGGCGCCCGGTGGGACGGGGCTCAACAAGCGGCGGCGCTGATCCAGGCCGCCGAGGACACAGCCCAGAAGATCCGCCGTGTGGCGGCCGCCGACGCCAGGCGCGTCCTGGCGGAAGCCGCAGACGAAGCCGGGGAGCGGCTGCGCAGAGCCGAGGGCAACGCGGACACGGTCCGCGGCCGCGCTCGGGACGATGCGCAGAAACTCCTCGATCAGGCCCGCAACGACGCGGACCGGCAGACCGAAGAGGTCATGGCGGACGCGGCGGAGCAGGCCAAGAGCCTCCTCGCCGACGCCGAGAAACAGGTGAGCGAAGTGCTCGCCGAGGCCGAGGAGAGGGCGCACGCCCTGGTGGACCTGCGTCGAACCTCGGCGGAGGCCGCCTACCGCAAGGCCCTAGACGACGCCGCACGCATCGTCGGTGACGCCCAGGACCAGGCGGTGCAGATCAAAACGGCCCGCTCTGCCCTCGACTCCGAGCTGGAACTGACCCGCCGGTCGGCCCAGCTCGACCTGGACGAGGAACTGACCGAGCGCCGCGCGGCGATCGACGCCGAACTGGCGGCCCGTCGCGCGGAAGTCGACACAGCCCGCGCGGAGATCGAAGCCGAGTTCCACAAGCTCGGCGAACAGCACGAGCTGGCGCGGAAGGCGCAGCGGGAGCGACTCGCGGCCGAGTTCGAGGAACTGCGCAAGCAGGCCGAGAGGGAGGCCCGGGTCGCCGCCGGCGGAATCCGGAAGGAGGCCGACGCACGGCTCGCGGAAGCGAACCGGGAACTGGCCGCCGCTCAAGCGGCTCGGCGTACCGCCGAGAAGCACGCGGCGAGCCTCAAGCGCAAACAGAACTGGGCGGAGATCGTCAAGCAGGGGAGCGTCTGGATCGCACTCGCGGCCGTGATCGTCCTGACGGCCTCCGGCGAGTGGGCGTTCGCCCGGATGGTCGGGCTGGGCGAGACCCCGATAGGAGACGCGGGGTGGGCGCTCCCGCTCGGCCTCGACGTCTACGCCGTCACCGCCTTCCGCATGAAGCGGGACGTGCCCTATGCGCTCGGCCTGATGGCCGCCACCAACATCACGTACCACGTGGCCGACATGACGGGCACCGGCGTGACGGTGGGGACCGACGGAGAGAAGCACCCGAGCGTGTACCTGATCATCGTCGCCGTCCTCGTGGTGGTCGCCATCGTCTGGCGGGTTCACCGCCTGCTGGAGGACGACCACGAGGAGGAGCCCTCGTCCGCTACCGCCGGTGGTGACGGCGGCGGTAGCCCGACCTCCACCGGTACCGGTAAGCCGCGCCCTACCGCCACCGACACCGGTAGCGGTAACCCCGGTCCTACCGGTACCGGTAGGCCGCGCTCTACCGGTACCGGTGGCGGTAGCGGTAACCCCACCTCTACCGGTACCGGTAACGCCGGTTCTACCGGTACGGGTAAGTCGGGCGACGCCCGTAGCGGTAGGCGGACCGGTAAAGCGGGCAAGCCCGGTGCCCCGAGTGCCGAGCAGCGCACCCGCGTACGGGCCCGCGTTACCGAGTTGATCGCGGCGGGCGAGACCCCCTCGCCTACCGCTCTCGCTGCCGAGTTCGGCGGCCTGGATCCCGAGTGGGTCCGTAACCAGATCCGCGCCGTCCGCTGATGCGGTACGGCGGTAGATGCGGGCAGGCCCCGCTTTTCTCCCCCCCCTTGAAAGGATGCTCATGAGCGACAAATGGACCCCCGCTCACCTCCTGTCGCCCGCGACCCGGGCGATCCACCTGGAGCAGCGCCGGGCACAGCTTCTACCGCTCGCCGACGACCTGCGCCGCGTGGCCCGCGAGATGGACGCGCTGCTCAAGGAGATGGGCGCCATCGAGGGCGATCTCCCCGGTCAGGCCAGGCTGCGCGCCTGGCGCGTCGGGAAGCCGCTGTTCAAGGCGGCCGACGACATCGAGCAGGTGATCAGCGACCTGATCAGCTTCAACGCCCGTTTCGAGAGGTCGTACGAGGAGCTGCCGGTCAAGCGCGAGGAGAAGCGCCAGCGGAAGGCGCTGGCCAGGGCCGGGCAGCAGCCCGAGGCGATCGAGTCGGGCCCCGCCGACACGGGCCCGGAGAAGAAGCAGCAGTACGGGGACGTCTTCGACGCTCTGAAGCGCGGCGCCTGATGGCAGCTCAGACCAAGTCCGAGCGGCGGACCATCAACCAGCGGGCGCACTTCGAGCAGCGCCAGGCCGAGCGGGCCGCACGCGGTCCGCGCGGCCTGGCCGAGTCGTGGATGGAACGGGCCCGCGCCATCGCCGCGACGCGGGAGACGAACGGCGACGAGGACGTGTGGAACGACCTCGCGCGGACCATGTCGACCTGGGTCTCCCGCTACGAACAGTGACCACCCGGGTCCATCAATCCACCGGTCAATCCAGGCGGTGACCGCCTCGCCCTCGCGTAATGCGGAGGCGCGGGCACACGGGCGCGCGGACACGCGCGCGCGTATGCGAGGCGGTCACCGTCTGTCAACCCTCTTCCAGGAGAATTTCATGAGCAACAGCACCAACAACGGTGGTGGTGGCGGAGGTCAGGTGATCCCGCTGCGTCCCTCCGGGACCGTGGCGCCGCCCCCTCCTCCTCCTCCTCCCCCGCCTCCGGCTCCGGGACCACCGCCGCCGACGGCCCCGCCCGCCCCCGCGGCTTCTGGTGCGGCTCCCGCACCCGCCCCCACGGGGGCGGTTCCGTCTCACCCGGCGCTGACGCTGCCCGCGCCGGCGGTTCCGCCGGTCCCCGTGCCGTCGGCCCCTGGCGGCACCGCGCCGAACGTGCCGACCGCGTTCCAGTCCGGCGGGATCGCACCGGGTGGCGGTTCGGGCCGGGGGGCGATGGTCCTCGCGATCGGCACGGCGGTCGCCGCGCTGCGCGGCATGACCGGCTGGCTCGCAGACCGTCGCCAGGCGTTCGCGGACGCGGCCCCTGTACGGCAGGCGGTCGCGAAGGCGAAGGCGGAGAAGGTCAAGGCGCGAGCGGAGCATGAGGCCGCCCTGGCGCAGATCGGCGGCGACGCCGAGAAGGCCCGCGCCAAGGGCCGCCTCAAGTCCCTCACCGACACGGGCTCCGGCTCCGGCTCGAAGGGAGGCGGGTCCAAGGGTGGCGGTGGTGGATCCTCCGGCGGCCGGGCCGGTGGTGGCGGCCGAAGTACGAAGCCCAGCTCGGGGCTCGGGTCTACCGGTCACGGCAAGCCCGGCTCGGGCAAGGGCGGGGCGTCCGGGAGCGGAGGCAAATCGCCCGCCGGGAGCGGATCGACCGGTGCCGGGAAGCCGGGGCCGGGCAGCAAACCGTCGAAGGGCACCGGCCCGAAGGGCGCCGGGGGCACGTCCGGGGCCGGAGGGAAGGGCAGCTCGGGCAAGAGCGGCCCGTCCGGCACCGGAAAGCCCGGAGTCGGGAAGTCCGGCTCGACGAACGGGTCCACCGGGGGCAGCAAGGGCAAGGGGAAGGACGGTTCCGGCAAGGGCATCAAGGGCCCCGGCGGGACGAAGTCACCCAGCTCCAACGCCTCCAGCCCGGCGATGGAGCGGGCCCGTGGACGCCAGGAGCGGGCCGCCACCCGGCAGGGCGCGAGCAACCAGCGCAAGGCCGACCGGCAGCAGGCCCGCCTGGAGCACCGGGCCAAGGACCGGGATGCCGCCCGGGAGCGTCAGGGGCGCAGCCTGGACGGCGAGCAGGCGGTGAAGGACAAGATCCGTGACCGCCGACTCAAGGCGGCGGCCAAGGTCGAGGACAAGGCGGCCCGGGTCAAGGCCAAGGAGAAGAAGGCCAAGACCAAGGCCAGGGCCGAGGCCAGGCAGCGGAAGAAGGACGCGGCCGCCGCGCGTACGACGCTGGGCCAGGTCGTGATGGAGAAGGCCGGGCAGCGGCTGGAGAAGCGGCGCAACAGCCCGGCATCGCCCGTACTCACCCGGGCGAAGAAGAAGGCGGCCGCCCCGACCGCCGCCCCTGCCGGGCCGAAGGTGAGCCTGACGAAGGCCCCGAAGCCTCCGACCCCACCGCCGAAGGTGAGCCTCACCAAGGCTCCGAAGTCTCCGTCCGCGCCGCCGGCCACACCGCCGACGCCGCCGAAGGCGAACCTGAAGAAGCCGCCGAAGCCGTCGCCGCCGCCCGCAGCGTCGACCCCGCCGCCGAAGCCGACCGTTCCGCCGAAGCCGACGGTGCCGCCGCGTCCCACGGCTCCCCCGCCGGGGCCGACAGCGTCCGGGCCCACGGTCCCGCCCCGGCCGACGAAGCCGCCCAAGGTCCCGAAGCCCCCGCGGTTCGGGCGCAGGAGCAAGAGCGCCCAGGCCCCGCCCGGCTCCGCAGGGACGCGGCCGGGATCGCGCTCGCGCAGTAACCGCAGCCAGCAGCCGCCGCCCCCGCAGACACCGCAGGGCAATGGGGCGTGGCTGCGGCCGCCGCCCGGGATGAGCGCCACGTACTCCGTGACGCTGACCCGGCTGGACCAGGAGCCGAAGCCGACCGCCCGGCCGAAGCCGAAGGCCCTGACCGGGAAGTGCGAGTTCCCGGCGGGATCAGGAGGAGCCGCTGCACCGCCCGCGCCGACCGGCGGGGTGCCAGGACCACGGAAAGGGGCACCCCCCATGGGATCGCCCGGTATCCCCGTACGGGACACCCAGTTCGGCGACGCCGACCTCACCGTCTACGACGTCATTGAGGCGGACGCGGACCAGGCCGAGGAGATCATGGCGGGCGCCGAGCACGCCCGGCTCGTCGCCGACCGGTGCGACCGCTTGGCCGGGGCGATCGAGGAGATGCGCGCCGAGCTGATCGCCAGGTCCGTGCCCGGCGTTGTTGTTGGCTGGTGCACCCGGCTGATCGAGCGGGCCGGGGTCGTCGCGTCCAAGGCCGAGGCCGTCGCCGGGGGCTTGCCCCGGGCGGCCGAGGCCATCGCCCACGCCGGACAGCTCGCCGCCCAGGTCGACAAGCCCGCCGCTGACACGGTCCGCGACATGGGCCACACCGCACCCGCCGACGCCTCGTACCACAAGGAGTAGTTGCCATGGGAATGGATCTCGCCCGAGTCGGGTCGAAGGTCGTGGAGCTGGTCTCCGACGGCATCACGTACACCGTCGCCACCGCCAAATTGGGAATGGCGTCGATCGCGATGTTCGCGCTGAGCGAGGCGGTACGCGGCGCGTACAACTACGTCGAGGACTGCGCCCGGTCGGTCGACACGCTCGCCGATACCGCATCCACCCTGTGGGTGGAGGGCGACGTGGTAAACGCCCACCGTGACGCGGCCGCAGTAATGCGAGGCGTTCTCGCGGACGCGGAATCGCTCGCCAACGAAGCCGAGGAAATGGCCACGGACTTCAAATCGGCCAAGGAAGGCCACGAAGCCGACTACGGGCCCGTGGCCGAACTGATGGCGGGCAAGGACACCGACCGCACCTACTACAGCAACCGATAACCCCTTCCCCCTGCGGGGCGGCCGGAGCCCACTGGCCCGGCCGCCCCGCCCGTTTATCGGAGGTATCACTCATGCTCGCTCGCGTACGCGGAGCGGTCGGCCGGACCGCCACCGTCACCGGTGCCCTCGTCCTGGCCGGGGGACTGGGCAACGACATCTTCACCCTCCCCGGAGTCGCCGCCGCCGCCGTCGCCGCCGGCGTCGGCCTCGCCTCCAACCTCAAGGTCATCCGCGCCCCCGAATCGGTGCGGTGGACGGCCATCTCCCTCTACGCGGCCCCCCACACGGGCTGCGCGGCGATCCTCATCGGGGAGCGCCTGGCCCCTGACGGGCCGGTGTCCGTCCTCGTCCAGGCGGCCGTCGTCGCACTGTGGACCGGAGCCACCTGGATGCTGCGCCCGGGCCTGACGGCCCGCGAGCTCACCGACGAGGCCTTGGCCCAAGAGCTGGCCGAAGCGGCAAAGGCCGCCGAGACGGCCGCTGTCGTGCCGGTGACACCCACCTACGCCAGTGAGGCCGCTCGGTGGTGGGGTCAGACGTTCGCCGTCGAAGGCGGCCTCGCTCCCGGCACCGTCCTCCTCGACCACCAGCAGGTGAGTAACCAGTGCGTCGCACTCATCATCGGCACCCAGAAGCGCGGCCAGCCCGTACCCGACATCTCCAAGCCCGGCCTGTCCGCCGCACTGGACCTCCCCGAGGAGCAGATCGACGTCGGCCCGGTGCCCGGCCGCGGAGCCGGAGTCCGTCTCCTGGTTCTCGGACAGCGCCCCGTCGCCGAAGCCGACGCGGGTCCGGTCGACAGCGACGAGGCCGTGTGGGCGGAGATCGCCGCCACCGCGATGCCCGGCGTCGAGCTGATCGAGGCCACCACCTACGAAATGCCGAAGGAACTGACCTGATGAACATCCGCGAATACCTACTGAAGACCCCGCCGGGCGGGGTGACGCGCTACAACCACGACGCGCTGTGCGACCTGCTCAAGGTCGAAGACCGCTCCCGGGTCATCTTCGAGCAGGGTGTCGGCCGCCAGGCCATCGTCCGCATCTACCCCTCCAACCCCCTCATGGGCGTCCGCGACATGACGGCGGACGACCTGGTGATGGACGCCCGGGGTCGTATCCAGCTCGGCACGTACTTCGACGGCTCGCCGCTCCGCTTCCGCCTGTTCGACCCGAAGACGGGCAACGCCCAGCGCGGCGCGGTGTTCGGCACCACCGGGGCCGGTAAGAGCAGGTTGGTCCAGGCGATCCTGATCGCCTGCAAAAAATCCGGGATCGTAGTCCACCTCGCCGACCTGAAGCACGGTCAGTCGGTGCCCGAGGCCGCCGGACAGGTCGCCACTCGGGTCACCACGCAGTACGAGGCGATCCTCATGCTGCGCGGCCTGGTCGCCGAGGCCGAGCGCCGCATGGCCGCGTACGCGGAGATGGGCCGCTCCGGCTTCGTCATCAACTCCCCGGACCCGTTGATGTACGGAATCGTGGACGAGGCCAACAGGCTGTTGGAGAAGGGCGCCCCCTTCCGGGACGAGGCAGCCCGCCTGATCAAGGAACTCGGGCGTACGGGGCGGTCCGTCGGGGTCGGCATCATCATCGCCGCGCAGGCCGGGCATCTGGACGAACTCGGGGGCTCGGACACACTGCGGGGGATGCTCAAGGAGGGCGAGGTCATCCTCCTGCGCTGGTCCAGCGCGATGATGCAGCAGCTCGTCAGCGATGGTCTCCTCCCCCGGGGCGAGTCGCTCCAGCCGATCCCCAAGGTTGTCGGCCAGGTCCGCCGGATCCGCCGCTTCAACGAGGAGCGGGCCGACAACGAGGACGACGTGAACAGCCAGGGCATGCTCTACCACCTCACCGGGATCCGCCCCACGAGCATGGGTCGCACCTTCATGGTCGGGAGCGTCGCTCCGACGCCGGGATTCGACCCGCTGATCCTCGCCCTGTACGGCGACCACGCCCCTCCGGGCCAGGCGATCGACCTGGAGGAGTACGTGAGCGCGGAAGAGCAGGAGGCAGCCGATGAGGGTGATCAGGAGGGCGCTTCGTCGGCGGTGCCCGCCCCGGCGCCTGACGCCTCCCGGATGTCGACCGCTGAGCGCATCCTCGCCATCCTGCCGGCGGACGGCCTGGCCGAGGTCGACCTCATGGCCGCGCTCGAAGTCGACGGCGGCCGCCGCGTCCCCCGAGGATCCGTCCGCACCAACATCAGCACCCTGCGGAACAAGGGCAAACTCGCGCGCCCCGACGGGACCGGCCTCATCGTCCCCGACCTCGCGGACTGACACATAACACCGGGGCCCTGGAGATTCCGCCTCCGGGCCCCGGCCCCTTCCCCGCAGACTGCCACGACGAAGGAGACCCCAGTGAACCACCCCGAACGCCCCGCCGGGCGCGTGCTCAGTGAAGCCGAGGCAGCGGCCGAAGCCGCCCGCCTCATCGCCGAGGGCTACAGCCGAACCAGCTCCCCCGTCCCCGTCGCCAGCTTCTACAAGGACCCCATTCCCGCCCCCACCGGGCCTACCGTCGGGACCACCCCGCCCCAGGCGCAGCCCGGCCGGACGCCGATGAGCCAGGGCGCCACCGACGCCAGCGTTCTCATGCTCGCCGGCGGGGGAGCGGTGTCCATGGTCAGCGTGTCCGCCGGACTGCTGATGTACCTGTCCCAGTACGCCGACCCGGTCGTCTGCGGCGTCGTCCTCGGCGCCCCCACGGTCGTCGTCCTCGCTCTCTGCCGCCTGGTCCGGCGGGCCAAGGACGTCGCGCAGGCCGCCCCGCCCGTGATCCACCACCACTACGAGGGCAGCACGGTCGTCCAGGACAACACCGAGATCAACACGCACACCCGCGGTGTCATCGCGCACACCACCAACCGGTTCGACGGCTAAGGGGAAACGACTATGAAGCAGCGACGCGACAACGTCCTGGCCTCCGTCCTCGAAACCCACGGTGAGCACTGCGCCTGCCGCGGCGCCTGCGGCAAGGTGCACACGGGCGAAGGCGAGCAGTGCAACGCCGCGAGCAGCGGCAAGAACAAGCCTCTGATGGCGGCCCCGCAGAACCCTCACGCCACCGATGTGCAGAACGCCGCCGCGCCGCTGGAGGAGCTTCGGCCCTGGTGCTGGTCGTGCTGGCGGGCCGCGCTTGCCGCCGAGCAGGTACGCGCCGACGAGCGGCGCTCGCAGGAACTCGCCGAGATGCAGATCGGCCTGTTCGACGTCGGCGCCGACGCTGCGGCATAGCGACCGGCCAACCGGCTCCGGTCATGAACAGCGTCGGCTGACCACCGGCACGGGAGCGGCCGAACCTCCGACCGGAGGCGCGGCCGCTCCTGCACTTCCCCATCCGGCTCAACCGCTATGAGAGGGACTCCATGACCCCGCCTGACGGCAATCTCGACGCCCGCCTGGACGCGGCCAACGACACTGTTCTCGCCGAGATCAGCAGGACCGACGCCAAAAGTGGTGTCCTGCTCACGAGCTTCTCCCTCCCGCTCGCCGCGCTCATCGCCGTGGTGCCCGGGAAGGACTTACCGCCCCCGGTCGCCACCCTCGTCGGCGCCGGCGCCGTCGGCCTGATCGCCGCGATGCTCGTTGTCCTCATCGTGGTTCACCCCCGACTGGGCGGCGCCGCCCGCGGCAGCTTCCTCTACTGGTCGCTCTGCACGCCCGAGGACCTGCTCAAGGACCTCCAGCACCCTGGCGACCGCGTCCGCCACATCATCCACCTCTCCCAGATCGCCCGCCGGAAGTACAAGGGCCTGCGGCTCGCCGGGATCATCACCGGCGCATCACTCCTCGCCCTCGGAGCCGCACTTCTTCTGGCCCTCGCTCACTGACCGATTCCTCGACCAAGGAGAACAGCATGGAAACCGAGCTGAACCCTGTTGATGCCGCCCGTCGGGCCGGGCTCTGGGTGGTAGGCGCCTTCTGGGGAAGTCACGACGACGCCAAGGTCCTCGCCCTCGCCACCCGAGACGACGCTGACCCGCTCCCGTACGGGTGGGCCTGCGAATGCGGGATCGGTCAGCGTTTTGCCGCCGAGGGAGACGCGTTCCGCAGCGCCTGGTACCACGTCCACCCGCCTCGGTGGCGCTCCCTGCTCCGGCGTAACCCTCTCCTGCGTGGCCTCGTCCAGCCCACCGCGCGCCTCCGACACCCTCGGGTGACCTGACGCGTGGCTGGTCGGGCCGTTCCTGCCGCCCTGTACGCCGCCCTGCAAGTTTGCTTCCCCTGCGGCGGCCTGCCCGAATGGCTGACCGCCGCAGGCCCTCGCTGCGCCACGGGTGCCGCACAGATCCTGATCGAAGGCGACGGTCGCGCGGAGGAATTCGCCGGCCTGGTCGCGCTCGCCTGGTGGGAACTGCTCCAGGATCCCGGCGACGACCCTTTCACCGACCTCTTCACCAGAGCCTGCGCCAACTACCTGAGCTGACAACACGAAGCGGGCCCCGTCCTCTCGGACGGGGCCCGCTTCTTTTGCGTTCAGGCGGTCTATGCCGCCGCGGGTTCGGTGCTCTCGGTGCCCTCCGGGGACTCTGAAGCCTCTTCAGTGGGCTGCTGGCGCGATTCGGGGGCCTTCCCTGATCCCCGCTTGGTCTTTGCGCGCTCGTTGAGCTGCTCTCGGCATTTCAGGATCTCCGCTTCGAGCGCATCGAGATAACGCTCAGCGGCCTTCCTGTCTCTCCGGGCCAGGCGTCGCACCCAGGGGAAGGAGACCGCCTTCTCTGCTCGGGCGGCGACATCGACCTCTTCCTCGCCCTTCTCGTCGCTCCAGTTGTCCAGGAAGGACTGGATGGCCGTTCTGGCGGCCTCATTGTCGAACTCTTCGGTCTCCGGGAGGACGTCAACCGCTCCCCGAAGGACCTCGGCGGTGACGGCAACGTCGGAGGCTGCCACCGTCGCGTACACGAAGACTGCGTGCTCCACATCCCACGCCTCACGAACGGAGACCAGCTCCCAGACCTGGGCCTGGTTCGCCTTCTTGGCTTGCTCCAAGGTCAGGCGAGGGGTTCCAATTGGAACGGAATCGTTCGACGCCAAATCGAACAGGGCTTCCGCGAGCCGCCACGTGCGGATCAGCTTCCCTGCGTAGTTGGCCTTCATCCCCCAGCGGGTCCAGCAGTAGTCCTCGAAGCTGGTGTGCTCCGTCCGGTACAGCCGGCTGTCTCGGATGATCTGCAACGCCTTCCCGGCCAGCCAGAATGACCACTTCAGAGTGTCGACGGCTGCCTCGCACTGGGCGAGCGACTGCCGTTCATCTGAGGTGAGAGTCGTGGGCTGCCCCGAGATGGGGCGGAAGAGGTTTGGCAGGGCCCGCGCCATGTCGATGGCGCTCCTGAACTCGAAGCGTTCGGTGGCCGATCCGCCGCGCTGGCGTCCCATCAGATCAGTCCTTCCACGGCCAGGGCCAGCTTGTAGAAGTCCTCCCGCGCGCGGAGGGCTGTACCGCTCTCGGGGTACTGGATAACCGTCAGGCCTTGCTCCGGAGCCTTCGCGTGCAGCTTGTACCGGCGTACGGCCTGTGGCATGTACGGGTAGCCGCGCTTGTTGCACCACTCCTGCATGTCCTTGAGATCGGCTTTCGTGCGATCCGTGCCGGAGTCCCAGTTGTTGATCACCATGCGGAACTTGATGCCGCGAGGGCGAAGGAGGCGCTCGACGGTGTACTCGGCGGGGTCGTGGGTCAGCGTCTCGACCGGGACGATGGGCACGAGGGCAAGGTCCGTGAGGTCAAGGATCTCGCGCATGGCCTCAGCTGCCGGACCCTTGCCCAGAGGGTCGATGGCGTCAAGGTCTGCCTCCGGGTCAATGTCTGCGAAGCCAGGGGTGTCGACCACGATCCGGCGCACTGAAGGGTCTCTGACCAGGTCAGGGATCTCCCCCAGCCTGCCGCGGGTGACGACGTAGTCAAATGGCAGTCGCTTTGCCGGGACCTTTCGGGCCCACTTCTCCAGTGAGCCTTGGAGGTCGATGCCAGCAGCGACGACCGGGCATGGGCAGTCGGGGTCATCGGGGTCGGCAGAGGGGTTGTTCTCGCCGAGCACGGCGGCGACGTTGACGGCGTCTGTCGACTTTCCTGCGCCGCCCTTCTGCTGGAAGAAGGTGATGACCTTGGCGCGGTGTTCCGTCTCGGGGTGTTCTGTCTCGGGACTTTGAACGGGGGGCATTGGACCTCCGTGGGCTTCCCCTGGTGGGTACTCGGACGCGGTCATACTGCCAGAGCCGGGACCGTTCGCCGAGCATCGGTCGTCCGGGGGTAAGCGTCGCCCGGATGCACCTTGCTGTTTGTTCGATTCCGGGTCGAACAAAGTCGTTCCAATTGGAACGCTCAGGGGATTTCCTGCTGGCCGATGCTTACCGCTCGATCGATTGCCGCGCGGAGGAGGTCGCCGGTCGTGAGGACCTTAGCGCGGAGCTCCTCCCGGATCTTCAGTGCGGACTGGGGCGCGGAAGGCCGTCCGGCGGCGGACGTGAGGGCGAGTTCGGGGGGCACGCCGTTGCGCTCGGCCTCGCGTAGGGCCGTCTCGGGGTCGTTGCCCCAGCGATCAGCCCATTCCTGGAGTGCCTCGACGGCGTCTTTGCTGGTCCAGTACGCGGCGCGGCGTACGGTCTCGCCGAGGGTGTACGGCAGGTTGATCGAAAGGCGTTCGGTGTAGCCGCCCGCGCCCATCGGCTGGCTCGGAGGGGTGCCCCACCGGCGGCCCGGGGCGTCGACTTCGCCCTCTGGTGGCTTGGGCCACTTGTGGTCAAGGCCTCGGGCGATCAGTTCCTCGCGTACGGCGCGGGCGATGATCTCGTCCCGGTTGCCGCCGAATTCGCCGCTGCGGCGCTTCCTGGAGACCTCGGCCCGGATGCTGCGGCGGACGGCCGCGGCTTCGCGTCGGGACAGGCCGGGTGCGAGTAGCTCGTGCCGGCGCTCGCGGATCCAGGCCTCCTCGCGGTCCCGCTCATCCTTCGCGTGCTTGAGCACCCCCTTGTGTGCTGCCTCAGTCAGGGCAACGTGGAACTTCACCTTCGCCATGCTCGCCATGAAGGAAATGTAGCCAGATAATTGGGGGGCGTACTGTTCCGGCCGTGTCGCAAGCGCTGTAGGGCGGTTGATGGTGCGGCAGAGGAAATCCGCTGTTGGTGAGTCGTAGGGTCAAAGAGGATGGATCAAGTCCGGCCGCTGGTGAGCCTCCGGACGAGACCGGGGGAAGTCCTTGGTCGCGTCCGTGGGGGCAGCGTGCCGGGCCGGGTCCAAAGCCTGTGCCCGACGAGCACCACGGGGGAGAACGCGTATGAGTACCGGGGAAGTGGAGCCGCCGCTCCGCGATGACGAGGGGAACCGTAATGGCGCAGCTGAGCAGGCACGGGCGGACGGCCCGCGAGTTCTGGCAGACGTACCGGCCGCGGGCGCTGGCGGAGCTGGGGAGCCCGGAGCAGCAGGAGGAGTTCTTCGTGGCTCTGGACCTGCGGGTGACGGAGCAGATCGGGCAGACGGCGAACGAGCTGCTCCAGCAACTTCCGGTGGAGCAGCGGGGACCGGCCCGGCGGGCGGTGAAGTCGCAGGCGCAGGAGCTGGTCTACGCGGATCTGGTCTGGCTGGAGAAGGAGCCGGGGACGGAGCACCGGGAGATGTAGCTCCGCCGAGGTTCCGTCCGGGCGGGCAGAAGGATCTGGCGCCGGCCGGGCAGGGGGATCGGGCCCGCGCGAACCTGGCCGCCCTTCAGGCGCTGCGCGTCCTGGAGGATGAGCAGCGCTCGGCGACGGAGGAGGAGCAGACCGTCCTGGCCCGCTGGTCGGGCTGGGGCGCGCTGCCGGTGATCTTCAATCCGCGCCTGGGCCGGGACGCCTTCGACACCGACGACGCCTACGAGCGGGCCGCCGCACGCTGGGACGCGGTCAGCGACCTGCGGGAGCAGATCCGGGCCCTGCTCACGCAAGACGAGTGGGATGCGGCCCGCCGCAACACGCTGAACGCCCACTACACCGACGCCGCCCTGGTCCGCTCGATCTGGGGCACGGTCCGCACCCTCGGCTTCACGGGCGGCCGCGTCCTGGAGCCGGGCAGCGGCAGCGGCAACTTCATCGGCCTCGCCCCGATCCTGGTCCGCGACACGATCCGGATGACCGGGGTGGAGGTCGAGCCGACCACCGCGGCGATCGCCCGCCACCTCTACCCGGACGCCGAGATCATCACCAGCGGCCTGGAACAGATCGAACTCGCCGATGGCGGCTTCGACGCTGTCGTCGGCAACGTCCCCTACGGCCGGTACAAGCGGTTCGACAAGGTCCACAACAAGGACCTGACGCTCTCCATCCACGACCACTTCGTACTGAAGTCGCTGTACGCCACCCGCCCCGGCGGGATCGTCGCGCTCATCACCTCCCGCTACACCCTGGACGCGCAGAAGACCGAGGCGCGCGAGCGCCTGTATGAACTCGGCGACCTGGTGGGCGCGGTCCGCCTGCCCGCCGGGGCCCACGGGGCGGCCGCCGGAACCGATGTGGTGACCGACGTGCTGATCCTGCGGCGCCGCATGGAGGGCGAGGAGCCCGGCGACCGGACGTGGCTGACCGCCACGAAGCGGGCCCTGCCCGGCCACGAGAGTGAACTCGCGGTCAACAACTTCTTCGACGCACACCCCGAGTACGTCCTCGGCGAGCTGCGCGCCGGCTCCCGCGAGTGGGGCCCGGAGGTCACGGTCGTCGGGCGCAGCGACCAGACCCCTGCCGACGCCCTGGCGGCGGCCGCGGCCGCCATCGCCGTGGACGCGCAGGCCGCAGGACTCCTCGCCGCCGAGGACCAGCGGGCCGAACCGGTCGCGGCCATCGTCCCCGGCGGTACGGAGGACGCCCTGGGGCTGGATGCCGAGGGCAACCCGACGATCGTGGAGAACGGCCGCCCCGTCCCGCTGGACGTCCACCCCGAGCAGCGTGAGCAGCTGGTCAAGCTGATCCGCCTCAAGCACCTCACCCTCGCCCTGTACGAGGCAGAGGGGGACACCCTGGAGCCGGGGGAGACGCCGCAGCTCGCCCGGCTCCGCGCCGAACTGCGAGTCGGATGGCGGGACTACCGCAAGAGCCACCCGCCGCTGACGAAGCCGCGCCAGCACTACAAGTTCACCCCGCCCGAGGCCAAGGCCCGCGCCGCCGAGGAGGGCCTGAAGGAGGTGCCCGAGGGCTGGAAGGCCCGTACCGCGTTCGCCTGGATCGATGACGACCCCGACGCCGCCCTCCTGTTCGGCCTGGAGGAGTGGGACGACCGGACCCGCAAGGGCATCGAGCAGAAGGTGCTGCACGCCCGCGTCCTGGAGCCCCGCACCCTTCCCGTACGGGCGGCCACGGCGGAGGACGCCATCGCCCTGGCGATGGAGTACGACGGCGGCCGCCTGGAGATGACCCGGGTGGCCAGCCTCCTGGGCTCGGACGTGGAGACGGTGGCCGCGCAGGTCGCCGACGCCTCGCTCGCCTACCGCGACCCGGAGCAGGGCGGGCCGGAGGAGGAGGTCTGGGAACCGGCCCACCGCTACCTGTCCGGCAACGTCCGCACCAAGCTCGCGGCCGCCCAAGCGGCCGCCGGGGTCGACCCGACGTTCCTGGGCAACGTCGCCGCTCTGGAGCGGGTCCAGCCCACCGACCTGACCCCGGCCGAGATCAAGGCCAAGATCGGCGCTCCCTGGGTACCGGTCGACGTCTACGACGCCTTCCTCGCCCACCTCGGGTTCGAGAACGCCAGCGTCCTGCACGCGGGCGGCACGGTGTGGGAGGTCCGCGGCGCGCACCACGGTGACCTGGCCCGCAAGGAGTGGGGCACCGGCTCCCGCTCCACGCAGGACTTGTTCACCGCCCTGCTGAGGCAGACCGACTCCACGATCCAGGTCACCCACAAGGACGCCGACGGCAACACCTGGGTGGACCGCGAGGCCACCGACGAGGCGCAGGAGAAGGCCAAGCTCATCGCCGAGGCCTTCGACGACTGGGTCTGGTCCGACAAGCCGCGGGCCGAGCGGCTCGCGGGCATCTACAACAAGGTGTTCAACAATCTGGTGATGCCGGAATACTCCGGCTCCGCCCTCGTCCTGCCCGGTCTGATCGCCGACTGGGAGATGCGGGGCCACCAGAACGCGGCGATCCGCCGGATCGTGAACGAGCCGACCGCGCTCCTCGCCCACGTGGTCGGCGCGGGCAAGACGGCAACGATGGCCGCCGGCGCGATGGAGCTCCGCCGTACCGGACTGGCCAACAAACCGGCCCTGGTCGTGCCCAACCACATGCTCAAGCAGTGGACCCGCGAGTTCCGCCAGCTCTACCCCAACGCGAAGATCCTGGCCATCGCCGCGTCCGACCTGAGCGTGAAGCGCCGGGCGAAGTTCATGGCGCGGATGGCGGGCGGCGACTGGGACGCGGTGATCTTCACCCACGACGCGTTCAACCGGGTGCCGCTGCGGCCCGACTCCATGCGCGACTACCTCGACCAGGAGATGCGCTCGCTGCGCGAGCAGCTGGACGTGGCCGCCGAGGCGGGCATGGGCCGCAACACGGTCAAGCAGATCGAGGAGAGCCTGGCCAACGCCGAGGCCAAGCTCCAGAAGCAGATCGAGTCCCTCGGTGACGAGAACGGTGTCTTCCTGGAGGACACCGGCATCGACTACCTGTTCCTGGACGAGGCGCACGAGTACAAGAACCTGCGGACCGTCTCCGCGATCCCCGGCGCCGCGATCCAGGGATCGGCCAAGGCCACCAAGCTCCACATGGTGCTGTCCTGGCTCCGCGAGACGAACGAGTCCGACCGCGTCGCGACCCTCGCCACCGGCACCCCGATCGCCAACAGCGTCACCGAGGCCTACGTCCTCAAGCGCTACCTCGCCCCGACCCTGCTGGCCGAGATGGGGCTCGACGCCTTCGACAACTGGGCCGCCACGTTCGGCGAGGTCGTCTCCAACCTGGAGCCCGACCCGAAGGGCGACGGCTACAAGTACAAGGCCCGCTTCGCCCGCTTCTTCAACGTCCCCGAGCTGATGTCCGGCTACCGGACCTTCGCCGACGTGCAGATGGCCGAGGACCTCAACCTCCCCACCCCTCCCGTACGGGAGAACGAGGACGGGAAGCGCGGCGAGACCATCCTCATCCCGCCCACGCCGGCGCAGCGCGAGTTCATCAAACGACTGCCCCACCAGGACTGGGTCCGCAAGCCGGGCGGCGTGCTCAAGGCCCTGGGCGAAGGCCTGCGGGCCTCCGTCGACCTCGACCTGGTCGACGCCACCGGCGCCCTGCGCGCCCTGGGGATCAACCCCAACCGGATCATGAGCACCGACCCGGCCACGGGTGAGCAGGTCATCGACTACACCAAGGTCGCCGAGATCGCCGACCTCGCGGCCACCGACATGCGCTCCGTCGGCGGCACCAAGGACATGGGCAGCAAGGTCCCCTACGCCGCCGAGAAGATCACGGAAATCTGGCACGAGACGAAGGACATCGTCTACCCCGTCTCCGACAAGGACCCCAGCCCGCAGGACCTGCCCGGCGGCCTCCAGCTCGTCTTCCTGGACGAGGGCACCCCCGGCAGCAAGGCCAAGCACGGCACGAACCTGTACGCGGACCTGCGCGAGGAACTGGTGGCGCGCGGGATGCCGCGCGAGGCGATCCGCTTCATCCACGAGGCGGGCACCGACCTGAAGAAGGAGAAGCTGTTCGCCGACTGCCGTGCCGGGCGCGTCCGCGTCTTGATCGGCTCCACGCAGAAGATGGGCACCGGGACCAACATCCAGGACCGGGCGGTCGCCCTGCACCACCTGTCCTACCCCTGGCGGCCGGCGGACATGGCCCAGCGCGACGGCCGGATCGAGCGCCGCGGCAACCTCAACGCCCCCTGGATCGACAACACCCCCGACGACGTCCGCGTCCTGTACTACATCACCGAGCGGACCTTCGATGAGTTCCGGCTGACGACCCTGGCCCGCAAGGCGCGGTT
Source organism: Streptomyces sp. CA-146814 (assembly GCF_050942385.1). Taxonomy (NCBI): domain Bacteria; kingdom Bacillati; phylum Actinomycetota; class Actinomycetes; order Kitasatosporales; family Streptomycetaceae; genus Streptomyces; species Streptomyces sp. CA-146814. The sequence continues at coordinate 68,296 of NZ_CP192070.1, read as the reverse complement.
CATCGGCCAGATCCAGCGCCGCGAGTTCAACCTCCGCGAGATCGAGGACATCGGCGCCGACGCCCTCAACCTCGGCATGCTCGCCGCCCTGTCCTCCGGAGACCCGGCGATCCTGCAACTGGCCGAGGCGACCGCAGAGCGCTCCCGCCTCCAGGGCCTGGCCCGCAGCTGGGACCGGGCGCAGGACAACCGCGCACAGGACCTCAAGGACATCGACGGCTACATCGCCCGCGCCGAGCACGCCCTGACACGGATGCGGGAAGCCGCCCCGACCCGCCGCCCCACCGCTGGCGACGCGTTCGTGATGACCGTGGACGACGCGACCTACCGCTCCCGCGACACCGCCGCCAACGCGCTCGGCGCCCGGATGGCCGCCATCGCGAAGGACCAGTCCGTACGGCCCGGGCAGCACGTCCCCCTCGGCACCCTCGGCGGGCAGGACTTCCACGCCGAGATCGTCTACGGAGCCAGCGGCGGCCGCCAACTGCGCCTGCGCTTCCCCTGGGGCAACGTCGTACCGATCGGCCACCGTGACGACCGTGCCCAGTGGCAGGCCTCCACCGTCACCCCGTCCAACGGACGCGGCGCCATCCAGTCCCTGGAGCACTTCCTCAACCACCTGGACGACGACCTCGAAAAGCTCGCAGCGTCCGCCGCCACCCAGAGCGGCCGCCGCGAGGAGATCATCGCCAACCTGCGCCCCAAGGAAGACAACCCCTACCGGATCCAGGCCCGCTCCAAGGAGCGCGAGGAACGGGCCCTGAGCAAGCTCGTCGTGGCCAACGAGAAGGAGCAAGGCCTCGCCGAGCGCGCCGAGCGGGCCGCGAGCAACAGCCCGGACGGGCAGGACGAGGAGGACGAAGAACTGACCGCCCTGCGCGAGCAGATCGCCAAGCTCCGCAAGGCCGTCGAAGACGAACACCGGATCCAGGAACAGGCCGCCGCGTCCGCACGCGGCGAGACCGGCCAAGAGCCCGCACCCCACTCCGGGGCCGCCGCATCCGAACCCGCCCCGGCCGAGACCGCCGGGACCGGTACGGGAGAAGCAACTGCCGGTCCTTCCTCGACCGGCCCGGACCGGACCGCGGCCGGATCGCAGGACCAGCCGCGCCCCGAGCAGCCTCCTGCGGACCCGGGCACCGAGGCCGCGAGCGAGCCGAGCCGGGAGCAGCAGTTCCAGGAAGCCCTGGACGAACTCCTCTCCGGCACCGGGGCGGAGCCCGAAGAGTCCGGCGCGCAGGACCAGAACCCCGCCGCAGAGGACGACGATCCGCTCCTCGCGCAGATCATCGCCCACGACATGGGCGCGCTGGCCGGGGAGGGCTGGACGGAAGTCGTGCGGCCCTTCACGAGCCAGCGCGAGGCCGCGTTCGAGCAGGAGCATGTCCAGGTCGTCTACGAGCGGTGGGCGGCCACACAGACCGCGCTGCCGATGCTGGTCGACGCCGACGAGGAACTGGCCGACGAAGACCCCGGGATCACCAACCCCGCCGGCCTGGTCGCCTCATGGGCGTACCGCGCCCGTCTCGCGGCCGCGAGCGCGGGCCCGACCGGCGGGAGGACGGTCGTCGAGCAGTACGAGGAACTGGCCCGAGCCGCCCGCCGCGCGGACACCCACCTCGCCGAACAGGACACGTACGTCTCCGACGACGACCGGGCCCTCCTCCTCCAGGTGGCCAACACCGCCGACCAGTACGCGCAGCGGCTGGCCGCCACCCTGGACGTCCTGGCCCAACAGGCACAGGAGCGCCAGGAGACGGAGAGCCCGGCAGAAACACGGCTGCGCGAACTCCAGGTGCTGGAGAGCGCCATGGAGTACCTCCGCGACCAGGGCTCCGACTTCCGCATGGACCGGCAGAACGCCACCATCACCGACCGCGAGGCCGCCGGTACCCAGCTGCGGGACGACCTCCTGCGCGTCATGCGCGAACTAGAAGAACTCCCTGCCGAGCGGCAGAACCTCGACCCCGACTTCCGGGTGGCGTACGCCAACATCCGAGGCATCGTGCTGTACGTCGGCTGGAATGAGCCCGGTACGCCCCGGGCGCGGGCCGTGCTGGGGTTCGACCAGCTTCCGCTGCTGGACCGCGACAGCTTCACTGCCGCCGAGCTGGAGGCCACGCCCCCGACGCAGCTGATCGACCGCCTCGACGGCAAGCTCGACCTCAACACCCTGGAGGCGGTACGAGACCGCGAACGGGAGGCGATCCAGGACCTTCTCGCCGACGGGGTGCAGGGGCAGCAGTCCCCGGTAACGGTCGGCTCGCCGCCCGTACAGTCCGGCGAGCCGACCGCCGATGCCCAGCAGCCGGAACCGGAGGCGCTGGGGGAGGACTCCGGCGACGTTGCAGTCCCCGAGGGATACCAGCCCTTCACCGACGACTCGGTGCAGCTGGAACCGGGAGACGTCGTCCGCGAGAGCTGGCGCCAGTACATGGAGGACCGCCACCTGCGCTTCCGCACGGTCACGGTCACCGAAGGCCCCGACCCGCGAGACGGCTACTACCGGTGCCGTCATCAGCTGGGCGGCGTCACCCGCATGCACCCCCGTGAAATCGTCGCGGTCCCCGACGGCTCACGCCTGCTGCCGGGCAACACCCCCGAGAAGCAGGAGCCCACGGCCCCGGAGCCGCAGGAAGCGCCGGAGGAGGCACCGGCCGCCGACGCGGCGCCCCTCCAGGAGCTGATCGGCGCTCTGGGCGACCGCGTCTCACTCACCCACATCGGGGGCCCGCAGCCCGGCGACGAACCGGCCGCCGAAGAACCGGCCGCCCCGGCGCCGGCGGAAGCCGAGCAGCACACCGGGCCCGCCCCGGAGATCGCCCGCATCGCGGCGGTCCTGCGGTACTACGAGCCGCTGCTGAAGCGCCACAAGCTGTCCGGCAAGGACGTGGTGGCTTACATCGACCGCCCCGGCGTCGGCTACAGCTACGACCCCGACAATCCGCTCCTCGACCTTGTGAACGAGATCGGCAAGGTCGGCGAACGGGTCGGAGGCACCTTCCGGCGCAGCTACAACGAGTGGGTCACCTACGAGGTCGGGGCTCGGCGCCAGGAGCAGAGCGAGCAGCTGACCAACCTGAACCTCGACCTGCTCACGCTCTACAACCGCGAGACCGAGCCGCTGTTCGAGGTCGACCTGGAGACGATCCTCGCCGCCCCGTCCGGCACCGTGATCGACCTGCCCGAGGCACCGGAGCAGGCTCCGTCCGCCATCGTGATCCATCACGATGCCGAGGGCACCACCGTCAAGGGCACCCACAAGGACGACCAGCCCGTACGCAACGCCCTCAAGGACCAGGGCTTCCGCTGGTCGCGGCGGCAGAGCATGTGGTACCTGAGGCGGGACACGCCCCTGGACGCCCGGGCGGACGCCGTGCGAGGCCTGCGCGACTTCCTCGACCGCATCGGCACCACCTACACCGCCTACTACGACGGCGCTCCCGCTCCGGCCCCGCAGAACTCGGAACAGACCGCCGAGACCCCGCAGGAGACGGCACCGGCTCCGGAGACCGCCGCCCCTTCCGCCGAGACCGCAGGCCACCCCGTCGGGTGGACGATCGCGGCACTGCTGAGCCAGCAGCAGCTGAAGGCGGTCGTCAGCGCGTACGCCGTGGACAGCCAACCACTCCGGCACGACGGACAGCGGACCGAGCGGGTACGCGAATGGATCGCCGTACAGCAGCAGACGCCGACCACGGCCTGGTACGCCTCGCCCAGCAGCGACCTGCCGGAGGCCTTGCGCGGCCACGGGGACGTGCGCCTGTCCACCGGCCGCGACGGCATCACCCTGGAGCAGGCCGGACGGACCACCGTGCTGCCGTGGGAGGAGATCCCCGCCTGGATCGAGGCGGCCGCCGTTCACGACGAGGCCGCCCGGGAGGCCAAGAGGTCCGCGAAGCGCCGGTACGGACGCTTGGACCGCGAGATCCACTTCCGCAGCGACGAATGGAGCCTGGCCGCTGGCCAGGCGATGGAAGACCTGGACGTCGCCCTGTGGGAGATGGCACCGCCGAGCGAGAACCAGCTCGCTGCGGCCCGCGAACGCTTCGGTCCCCACCCGCAGGAACCCTCCCCCAGCCCCACGGCCGAGACCCCGGTCGCCGACTCGGCGGAGACGACGGTGGACCCGTCGGGCGCGCCGGAAGCTGACCCGGCAGAGGCAGAGCCGGACGGCAACCGGCAGGACAGCGCTCCGCCCTCTGCGGAGGTACCGGCAGAGACCGCCGAGGCGGAGCCGGAGGGCGACTCCGCCGACGAGCAGGAAGAGGGCGACGAAGCGCCTACGGATGCCGCCGAGGGCATGGTCATCGTGCAGACCCCGGAGGGCCCCGGCCGGGTGGTCGGGACGGACGGCGACCTGGTGCTGGTCTCCACGCAGTTCGGCACCCGGGTCTACGAGGGGAACGAGGTCCAGTGGCCGGAGGGCACCACCCGGCCCGAGGACGGCGACTTCGCGGCCAAACGCCGACGGAACGAGGCCGACCTGGCGCAGGCCTCGACCGCCGAAGGCATCGAGCTGAACTACGGCGACGGCAACCGGCTGGTCGACCTGGACGCAGAGGCCGGGCACGGCACGGTGGTCGACGCCGACGGCGCGGTCGTCGGATGGGTCCGCGCCCGCCTCGGCGACGACGGCCGACGCTACTGGTGGGGCCAGGACGCCGAGGGCGGCCCCCCTGACAGCATGCCCTTCCACGAAGCGCTGCCCGTCTCCGCCGGCGTCCCGGCGATCAGGGCGGCCGGACACGTGCGTACGGGCCTGACCGCGGTCAAGGAGCCCGCGCACCGCCGCCCGATCGCCGCCGAATACGCCTCCAGGGAAGTGCGTCTGACGACAGCACAGGTCCGGGAACTGCGGAGGCTCACCCTGGACGGCACCTACTTTGACGGCACCCCGGTGGAGCCGCCTGAGTGGGTGGCCGGGCACCGCAAGTACCAGCTGAACGTCGCGCAGATGCAGGCCCTCGGAGAGGCCGCCCAGGCTGCTGCGGACGCCTTCCCGGGCGTCACGGCGGAGGAACGCCGCACCGCGAAGGTGCTCCGCAATGCCGCCGAACGCTTCGAGTTCGAGGTGTACGACACCGCCCGGTGGCGAGCCACCATCCCTCCGATCGGCGAGAGCGACCCGTACGCCAGGCCCTACCAGCCCCGTTCCCAGGCGGAGGCCCCTGAGGAAGCGTCCGCGTCTGCCCCGGAGCAGCAGAACCAGGAGGCGCCGGCCGCCACTCAGCCGGAGTCGGGCACCTCCGAGCAGTCGGACGAACCCACGCCCGCCGCGACCGAGGCGGCCCCCGCGGCCGCCGAGGAGCATGGTCCGGCCGATCCCGCCCCGGTCAACCTGGAACCGTCGGCACCTGTGTCGGACGCTGACAGTGGCCTGCTCGTTGTCTCGGACGAGTTCGCGCTCCTCTACGCCGCGTACCGGGAACTGATGCCCGCGGGCGTCGCCGACGACGGCGTCACCTGGGACACCAGTCGCATCGTCATCGCTGACGGCGGCGTCCGTGCCGACGGCGCTATGGTCGAGCGGCTGATGGGTGCGGGACTGCTGGAGTACGGGGCGACGCTGAACGTCGACATCACCCCGGCCGGACGGCAGCGCATCGACGAACTGAAGCGCACCGACCGCCCGGAGCCCGCCGTCGGCGACCGCGTTCTGTCAATCGCCTTTGGCAACCTGGGCATCGTCGGCGGCTACGCAGATAAGACGCACCGCCGTGAGGCGAAAGTCGTCTTCGACCGTGAGGGCTGGCCGAACGGCTGGGACATGGACATCGCCCCCCTCTACCTGGTCACCGTCGAACCGGGCGCCATGGAGCCGGAGGCGGCCGCCGAGGCGTACCGCGTGGCCGCGCTGCGACAGTTCCCGGGCACTCTGACGGACCCGGCCCTGCGTGGGCCCCTACTGGAGGCCATGACCGCTGCGGCGCTGGCCGCCCCGAAGGTCGCACAGGCGGCCCGCGCCAAGGACCTCAACAGCTTCATCTACCCGCTGGGTGCCTGGGGGAGCGAGTGGGTGACCGACCAGTGGGCGGACATCCCGCCGGGCGACTGGCCCGAATGGGCCCGCGCCTATTTCCGACGGGGCGACGACGCCGTCAGTGACCGCAACGGCCTGTACGCCGAGCTGGCGGGCCTTGTCTACGAGCGGCTTCGTGCCACGGACCCCGCCCCGGCGTCAGCCCTCGCCGACGCGGAGCAGCAGACCACCGAGGCGGAGCCTGGACCGGCCCCCGCCCTCGACAGCGATCTGGAGGAACAACTCGACCTGTTCGGCGTCGGCACGCCAACCTCGCCGGAGCGGCCCGACGCCGATCCGGAGCCGCAAGAGCCCCCTGCTGCTGACGAACTTGCCCAGCTGAAACGGGTGGAGTTGACCGGAGCAGCGGACATCCGGTACTGGATGCACGGGAGCATGCGGCCCGGTGAACCCGAGACGCTCCAATTCCACCTCAACCGCCAGACCCGTTCCTACTCGTTCAGCGATTCGATCTTCACCGGCACCCGTGACGAGTGCATGGCGTACATCGACTCGGAGGCGGCCGTTCGATCGGCGGCCGAGGCCTTGGACCCGGGTGACAAGGACGGCGAGCAGCGGGCGGCGGCCCAGGCATGGCTGCGTGAAGCCGCCATGGAGACTCCGGCGCCCGATCCCGCGCCGGCCGCCGCCTCGGAGACGGAGGAGGAGACGGCGGGCGTCACCGGCGAGGAAGAAGAACAACTCGACCTCTTCGGCCAGGCGGCCGCCCTTGAGCCCGCGCCCGCCCCTGCACAGCGCCCCGCCCGGAGGCGCGGGCGCCGTCAGCCGGAACCCGCCGTTTCATCAGGCACCGAGGAAGCCCCCCACGGACGGATTGGCATCTACGGGCACGCCGACCACGGAGAATGCGACCGCTGCGGCACCCCCGACACCGACCGCTACACCGTGGTGCTGCACTGGTGGAGCAAGGACCAGGCGGAGATGGCTGCCGAGTGCGGCCCGTGCGTCGAGCAGACCCTGGGCCTGTCCGAGCAGCAGTCCCAGAGCCTCGCCGACCTCGCAGAGGCCCGGCGCGGTGGCGTACAGATCTGGCCGCAGCCCTACTCCCAGGACTCCGAGATCGTCTTCCGCCGTACCGCCGAGAACGAGTGGACCAGCGTCCACCGCCCGACCGGTCAGCGCTACCGCACCGCGAAGGAAGCCGAGAGCGGATACCGGGGCTTCGTGATGCGCGACCTGTCCGGCGTGTCCGTGGGCACCGGCATCTCCGTCGGCACCATCGCTGAACTCACCGAACGGGCCGCACTGGGCCGCACCGCCGAGACTCACCCCACGGCCAGCGACGACTGGGTGTTCTTCTCCTACCGAGAGCAGCTGAAGGAAGTCGCTCTCCCCAAGGGGGAGAGCATCACGGCCCGTTCCAGCAAAGCCCGCCGGGAACGGGCGCCGCTGGAGCACGGCCCGATGTGGGGCCTGACCATCGGCGACACCGACTTCACGGTGGAGATGGTCTACCAGCAGGGGCTCCCCGGCGACGACGGTCACCGTCTGGCCGTGACGGACCCGGGAGGCACGGGCACCCGGCATGAACGGTGGCAGGGCGTGCTGGAGTGGGCCCGCGCGCGGGTCCGCGAACCGGAGGCTGAACCGGCGGACGCGTCCGCAACGACCCTGTCGGCGGCGCAGACGCCCGCCTCAGAACCGCAGGAAGCCCCGGCAGTGGAGACCGCCGAAACCACTTCCGCCCCGGCACCCGATGAGAACCCGACCACGACCGAACCAGCGGCCACCGAGAAGGCCGTGCCGGAACGCACGGATGATGACCCCGAACAGCAAGACCAGGAGGACGCAGTGGCAGACGAGCCGGAACCCACCTCCATCGCGACGGACGTTCCGGCTGGTGAAGAACTCTCGGCGGACAACCTGGTGCAGAAGGACGCCGAGCCTGCCGTGGACGTCGAAGACCCGCCCGAGCCCCGTACGTTCACGGAGACGGTCCCGCTCGCCAACGACGACCGGTACGGGCTCCGGCTCACCACCGTGGAGGGCGAAGGGCTGCGCGATGGGGAGCTGCTGTACGGCGAGGCCACCGTTGCCGTCGTACGCCGGTCCGCCGACGAACGCTGGTTTGCCCGCTCAGCGGTAGAGGGTCTGCCCGCCGACGTCACGGCACTGAGCGGCTCGCCCCAGGATGCGGCCCACCAGGCCGCCATCCTGTTCACGGTCCGCACCGGGGAGCCGTACGGTGAACCGCCGGCCGCGGCCGAAGCGCGGGAGATGTTGTCGCGGGTGGACGTGCTGCGCGCCGACCTGCGCACTGCCGCCGACCGGCACCTGCGCACCATCACCGTGGCGGCGGCCAGGGCGGACCAGGACTACGGGCAGAACCCGCACCTCCAGGACCTGACCGATGCGCTGGGGAACCTTGCGGCGGCCGTCCCTGATCAGCACGGCTCCCAGCAGATGATTGCCAACCTGACGGCGATCCAGCAGGCGGCTAACGCCTGGGGTGCCAACCTTCCGGCGGACCCCGCCCACGATGAGCGGCAGTTCCTCGCCTTCCCCCTCCTGGATCTGCTGTACGAGAGCACGCGTTTGCGCGGGCGGATCCAGGCCACCTTGGACGCGGTCCAGGCGGAGCGCGCGGCCGCCGCAGCGGCGCCGACGGCGCCCGTCGGCCAGGAGCAGGCACAGCAGGCGCCGACCCCTCCGCAGCGGGTCCGCGGCCCGGTAGCGGTGCTCGGACTGCGGGAGGTCGCCGAGGGCCGACTCGTGGCCATGGTGGACACCGTGGAGGCCTCGCAGACGCTGGTCCTGCCCGGCGTCACGTCCGCCGACCTGCCGGGGATGCCGCTGCCGGCCCGGGTGGAAGTGCCCATGCTGGTACGCCAGGCGCAGCGGGCCGAGCAGCTGGTGTCCGACGAGGAGACGCACGCGTGGCTCGCCGGGCACCTGGCCGACGGCCCGCTCGCGCAGGCCTGGAGCACTGACGCAGTACGTCAGGCGATCGTCGCGGTGGCGGCCGACGTGCTGCGGGACGGCACGGCCCCCTCGGTGGAGGAGGTCGCCGCCTGGCTGGTGGCCGCAGCATCCGAGCAGGACGGCCTGCTCCAGGCCGCCCACACCGCCGCCACCGTCGCCGACTTCGCGCCGGCGTTCGCGCAGGCCGCCGACGACCTGGTGGCCGACGGCGGCTCCGAGCTCCTTGTATGGCGCTACCTGGGAGACAGCGAAGGTAACCGCCGCCTCGACGTGCTGACCCTGGCCACACCCGGCGCGTACGAGCAACTGCGTGCGCTGACCGCCCCGCCTGAGAGCCCTGCTTCGGAGACGGCCACCATCCGCGAGACCGAACCGGCTGCCCCGATCGCCGCCGAAACACTGAAGGAGCCCGAGATGGCCACGCCCGCCCGCGATGACGAATTCGAGGAAGAGCAGCGGCCGGTTGACTCAGCAGCGCAGTCCGGATCTGTGATCTCGATCCAGCTGCGGAAGGGAGCCGGACAGGCGCTGATCGCCCGGGTGATGACACCGGACGCCATCAGGACCACGGTGATTCAGCCCAGGCTGCTCCGGCGGGAGCCGATGCCGGAACTGCCGCTCCCGATGATGGTGGAGGTGCCGATGCTGGTGCGCTCCGAGATGCAGTCCGACAGCTTGGTGTCGACCCTGGAGACAGGCCCGTGGCTCGCCAGGCACCTTGTGGGCGGCCCCATGGAGTCTGCCTGGGACGTCGGAGAGCTGCGTTCCGCGCTGGCGGACCTGACGCGTGACGTACTGCGCGAGGGCATGGCGCCCTCCTCCGAGGAGATCGCCGACTGGCTGGTCGACGCCGCAGCCGAGGACGGCGACCTGCTTCACGCCGCACACAAGAACAGCCTGGACGACTTCAGGCTGATGTACTTCCCTCGGGCTGCCGAATTCATGATCACCGGTAGCCGCTGGGAACACCTGCGGTGGGCTTACTCCGAGCAGACCCCCTCTCAGCGGAACGAGCTACTGTCTCTGGCTGCGCCCGCCGCCTACGAGCGTCTGCGGGCCACGGAACTGCCCACCTCGGCGGAGACGGTCTCCCCGGACGTTCAGGGTGCGGCTCCCCGCGAGGAGCCCGCGACGGCCGCCCCGTCTCCCGATATCCCGACACCGGGCACCGTGGAGGTCAACGAAGTGGGCCAGGCACCCGAGAGTGTCAGCGCCGATACCGCCCCGGACACCGGTACAGGCGAGCGTCAGCCCGAGACCGGTGAGGTTGTGGATTCCGCCGCATCGGAGGAGCCCACCTCTGAGACGGTCCTCCCCGTCGACCTGCCCCTGGCTGCCAATTTCGGCTGGGAAGACAGCTTCGTCTGGGTGGAGGGCCCGGCGGACGTCGTTTCCGAGTTCGACGGCGTCAAGGCAGCGTGGGACGAGAACGTGCCCGCGGAGAACGGGTCGGGGGAGGACCTGTTCGCCGACGTGCAGGAACGCTTGGTGACTCTTCAGCAGCTGCTCGCCGAAGCCGTCGCGGAGGCGAAGCCCGCCCCCGAGGCCCTGCCAGTCATCCCCGTGCAGCCCGCGCCAGCCGCCGAGCCCACGCCTGCGGCCGCCGCGTCGCCTTCCGGTGCACCGGAGGCAGTGCCGGCGGACCGCGATCCACAGAAGGCGGCGGACGCGGTGAACGCGGCGCTGCGGCAGGCTGACGAGCACGCCCCCGCTCTCCAGGACCTGCCGGAATGGCAGCGTCTCCAGACGGTCCGTGGCGCCTTCGGCAACCTCGTCAACGTCATCAGGGAGCGCGCGGGGGAGCACTTCGGCAAGCTCATGGAAGACGGACGCGTCGCCGACTTCCTCCGCCGTACGTCGCTCCGCGTGTGCGAGAAGGTGGCCAGGTGGGCACAGGCAGGCGCGGACCGGCTCCGGCGCGACGACGAGCGAGGCCAGCAGCAACGCTCGGCCCTGCCGAGCGCCGATGCGCTGCTGCGGCTGGGAGACGCGGCCCTCGCGTACCGCGGCCCCCGGAACGCAGGAAGCACGCCTCCGCCCGCGAGTGACGTGCCGGACGTGAAGAAGGTCGAGTCGCTGAAGCGGATGGGCGACGCCCTCGCCCGGCCCATGCCCGTCGCCGGGAAGCGGCCGTCTGCGGCGGCCGCTCGTGGACGGTCGACCACGACCTCCAAGCGGCCGGTGAAGGGGGCGAAGAAGTCGGCCACCGGTGTCGCCGAACAGGCCGGGCACCTCCGCCGCAACGGCGACCAGCAGTCGGCCGCCAAGCCCAACCAGCAGCGCTGACCCGGCTTCCCGGGCGGGCACCGGTGCCCGCCCGGGTACCGGCAAGGCCGGGTGCCCGTAGGTGGTGAATCTGGCCAGATAACCTGCGCGGCCCGGCGGTCTACGCAGGACGCCGCCCCTTTCGGCCCGGTCTCCTTGGTCGACCGATCCCGCGCCAGGGACGAAAGGGGACCGAAGCGGTACGCGCCCACGACGGCCTGGGCCCCATCGCGGCAGCAGCTGCTCCCCCCTCGGCCACGGTCGGCAGCGCGGTCTCCTCGCGCGCCCGTCATCCGCGACGGCGGGAGTACGGCGAGCGGCCCAACTCCCGGCGGGGTGACGGCGACCGGTCCACAACCGACCCCCTCCCTCCGCCGCCAGCCGTCGTTCCCAGCGCGACGCACCTGCAGTCGCGCACGCGGCAGGCCACGGAGGATTACGGAGTTCAGGCGTCCCACGGCCGGGCCCGCGCGGTCTCGCGCTGACCAAGCCCGGAGGTAACAGTCAGCAGGTCACGGGGCACCCACGAGTGAACCGGGGCCTCTGCCCGTAACGGCGCACGCGGTGGTCGACGTTGGGCCGTCCATGCGACGAATGATCACGGCCGCCGTTCTAGCGGCCGCCCTCCTCCCCGTGTCCGCCGTTCCCGCGGCGGCCGCGCCCACGGCCGCTGGCCGGTACGTTGACACGCGGGTCAACGCCTGCGCAGGATCCAGCGGGTGCCGACCGGGCATCGTCGTGCACCACTGGCACAAGCGCGGGTCCGCCTCGCGCGGTGTCGGCTGGGTGTACGCATCGCGCGACGGCCGGGGCGACGGCATCGCCCGATGGCTCGTCAAGAAGCCGGGCGATGCCTGGAAGACGGGCGGGAAGTGGAAGCGCGCGGGCAGGGTCGGCGGTGACTTCGTGGAGACGAGCTGGGGCCGCGACGGGCACACCGGCCCGATCTACCCGCGCGGTACCCGGGTGTGCGTGCAGTTCCAGGGTCTGGCCGCGAAGGCGTGCGTCACCCTCCGGTGATGGTCACACCTGGTGTGCAACACGGGGTGAGACACGTTCGCCACTAGCCTTCTCTAGAGGCCCCGGGTGACGAGACTGGCCGAGAGTTCAGCGGCCAGGCACGCCGCAGCGCGGGTGCCTGCGCCTCCGGGGGCCTGCTGGTACGCACGGATCAGGGCTGACCCGACGATGACGACATCCGCGTACGCGCTGACTGCACGGGCGCGCTCTGGGCTGGAGACCCCTATCCCGACGCCCACGGGGAGCGAAGTGAGGTCACGTGCCCGCTGCACGAACGTCTCCAGGTCGACGGCGAGCGGATCGGTGGACCCGGTCAACCCCGGCAGGCCCGGAGCGTAGATCATGCCTCCGCCCGATGCACCGATCCGCGTCAGCTCGGCGTCATCCGCGCCGTGCTGCGGGAGGAGGACCGTGTGGATCCCGACCGATCGCGTGGCGGCCAGCCAGATGGCGGTCTCATCGGCGGGGAGATCGGGCACGATCACCCCGGCCGCGCCGGCGTCCTTGGCCTCGTACGCGAAGCGGGCGGGCCCGTATGCGGCTACCGGACCCCAGTACGTCATGATCAGCAGGTTCGCCGGTGAGTTGGTGGACAGCAGCCGGGCGGCCAGGAAGGCGTCGCGCATGCGGAAGCCCGCTGCGAGGGACTGCTCGGTCGCTGCGCGGATCACCGGCCCGTCCATCACCGGGTCGGCGCAGGGCACGCCCCCCGGCGTGCTCGGCCAGGGCGTGCAGGGTGGCGAGGCTTCGGCTAAGACGCTGTCTCATTTGGTGAGTCTGCGGTAGCAGATGAGGGTGCAGGCGATGCTGGTGAAGGCGAGGAAGTGGTCCCCCTTGCGTTCGTAGCGTCGGTGGAGGCGTCTGCACCCGGCGAGCCAGGCCATGGTGCGTTCAACGGTCCAGCGATGGCGGCCCAGCCGTTGCGAGGGCTCGACTCCCTTGCGGGCGATGCGGTGGGTGATGCCGCGTTCGCGTAACCATCGCCGCAGGTGGGCGTAGTCGTAGCCCTTGTCGGCGTGAAGCTTTCCGGGCTTGCGCCGTCGCCGGCCGCGGCGCGAGCGGATCGGCGGGATGCCCTTCACGAGCGGGATCAGGGCCTGGCTGTCGTGCAGGTTGGCCCCGGAGATGCCGACGGATATGGGCAGACCCGACCGTTCCGTGATCAGGTGGATCTTCGAGCCGTACTTGCCCCGGTCGACAGGATTCGGACCTGTCAGGTCCCCCTTTTCAGGGCCCGCATGTTCACCGAGTCGATCGCGCACCGCGACCAGTCCAGCTCGCCTCGGGCACCGAGCTCGTCGAGGACCAGGCGGTGGAGCTTGGCCCACACTCTGGCCTTCGACCACTCCGAGAACCGCCGGTGGGCAGTCGCGCCGGACGGGCCGAACGACGCCGAAGGCAGCTGCTGCCAGGTACAACCCGACGTGGCCACGAAGACGATCGCGGCCAGCACCTCCCGGTCACCGTGCCGACGCCGACCGCCGCCCTGCGGCCGCGACGGCGCCTCCGGCACCACCCGCTGGAACAACTCCCACAACTCGTCCGGCACCAACCGCTCAACGATCCCCACCATGACTCACAGAATACCGAGTCATCCAAATGAGATGACTTCTAAAGCTCGGGTAGCCGACCGGGAAGTACGGGGCGAGCATCGCTCGCCCCTCGTCGCGGCTGGCCACCAACGCGTGGTCCAGGCGGGAAGCGGCAGGGGATAAGCCGGAGTCGACGCGGGCGCTGAGGGGCCCGGGCCCCTGCGGTTCGAGCGACGCGGGCTGCGGGCCCGCGGCGAGGGTTCCTGGCAAAGGTTCAGAGTGAGGCACTGGCGCTCCGGAAGGAGAGAGCCCGGCGCGGAAACTGTGCTGTGCCGGGTGTTCGGAACGGGCGGGGGCGGGTGTGGTCGTCGTGGTGCGGAACAGTGGGGGCCCGGGCCACAGCAGCGGATGGGACTTGTTCGACCCAGGCCGCCGGGGTCAGGCATCCGTGGGATGCGAGGAGGCGGCCGCCAGTGATGGCGGGCGCGTGGGGCAGGGTCGTGAACGGCGCAGGGCGGGCACCCTGTTGGTGCCCGCCCTGTGTTGATCTCCTCCCGGGCGGGAGGCGCGCGGGCGCCTACTGGGCGATGTGCGCGTACTGCCAGAAGATCCATCCCTTGGTGCCCTTGTGGGCGCCCTGCCGGACGGTTCCGTAGTACCAGAGACCCTTGCGGTTACCTACCTTGTAGGTGCAGTGGTAGGTGAAGTCGGTGCCCTTCTTCAGCTGGCCCTTGGAGCTGTAGCTGGTGCTCGGGCCGCTGCGGAGGTTCACGTTGCTGGCGCTGGTCTCCCACACGCCTCCGGGAAGGGCGTCCTTGATGTTGCACTTCGAGGAGCCGACGGCGTTCGCGGCCGGGGCGAGGGCGACCGCCCCTCCCAGGGCGATGCTGGCCGCCAGGCCCACGGACAGAGCGCGCTTGCGAATACGCAACGCACTTCCCCCGTTGTTGTGCGTTCCTCGGGAGGGCAGTCGGGTCGGTGAACGCATGAAGGGGCTCCCTTTTCGAGCGGGGAGCTCCTGGCACCCAGGGCGATAGCCGCCGACCAAGGGGACGAGGTCCCGCCTGGTGTGGGCATGACTATTCTGGGAGCAGCGGCGTGGTGGTACACGCCTCTGGAGCGCCCCGTTGATGTGGATGGATTCCGGTTCGCGGTGGTGCGATCGGCGGTGGCCGTCCCTGGTGGTACAGGGGCGGCCACCGCTTTTGTGTCGTTGTGGAGGCTGGCGGCCGCCCTTCCTGGTGGTGGCGCGTTCCGAGGTGGTGCCGGCCGTTGGGGCCGGCACCACCACAGAGCGCTGGCTCGGGCGGGAGCCGAACGTCGTCACAGGCGGCAGGTGCGCAGGAAGAGGTCCCCCTCGTTTCGCGAGGAGGTGACGCAGGCCAGACACCCAGTTTGGTCTGGAATCCGGCCCGCTGCGCTTCTTTCTGCCCCCGTCACCCACCTGGCTGGCAGACCAAACACTGTGACTGGTTCGCAAGTGACTCTTCCAGGAGGCCGGTGAGAGATCAACGGAGGACATGGTGTGCGCACTTCTAGTGCGGCTATGGTTCGGGGTTAGAGTTTCACCAGCCCGTTGTAACTGATTGTGATGACGGCTCCGGTGGCCGGGCGCGGCCGGGGGTGCGGGACGCAGACCGCTGCCGCAGTGCAGCCGAAACAGGAGACGACAGTGCGGCAACCGGTCCAGCGGCGATCCATAGACAAGCGGCAGGAGCTGGTGGCCGCTGCCGCACGGGTCTTTGCCGAGAAGGGCTACTACCGGACCACGGTCAAGGACATCACGACGCTGGCCGGTGTCGGCCGTGGCGCGTTCTACCACTACTTCAACTTGGGCAAGTCCGATGCTGCCACGGCGGTGGTGACGGAGGGCTTCACGATGGACGCGGCGGTGCCGCAGATCCCGCGCATCCAGAGCGTGGTGGACGCCTCGATCGCCCTGGCCACGCTCACCCCCGTGGTTCCGGTCGTCAAAGCGGCGGCAAGGCTCGCCACCGAGCAGGACCACCCCGACTTCTACGGCCACTTGATCCGGCTCTACATTCCCCAGGTCACTCAGCTGATCGAGCAGGCCAAGGAGTTCGGAGAGCTCCAGCAGGGTGTGGACCCGGCGCTGACGGCGGAGGCCTGGGTCATGCTCTACTCGGGGACCGACCAGCACGCCCGCCTGGACTACCACCGGCTTCCGGAGAAGATCGCGCACGCGAATGCGGTGATCGTGCGGGGCATCGTCACCGCGGAAACAGCCCTCAAGCTGGACATGTCGGTCCAGCGAGGCGACCTTCTGGTGCGGCAGTCCCGTTGGGCCGAGGAGTACATCCAGGGCCTCGAAGCCATGGAGTCGGCGACGGGCAGCCCGGCCTGACCTGATCTCAAGGAGACGGGGCCGCGACAGAAGTTCCTCGCGGCCCCGTCCCTGTGTCTGGGCTCAGGCCAGTCGGCCGGGGATGGACGTGTAGCCGTTGGAGATGAACGACGAGGGTTCCGGAAGGTCTTCCGGCGCCACTGCCAGCCGGGCGTCGGGGTACCGGTCCAGGAAGCGCGTCACGGCGATCACCACTTCACTGGTGGCCAGGGCGGCGCCGGGGCACACGTGCGGGCCGTGCCCGAATGCCAGGTTCCGGGACCCATCGGCGCGCTGCACGTCGAAGTGCTCGGGGTCCGCGTACGTCTCGGGGTCGGTGTTGGCGCCGGCGAGGTGGATGAGGATGGGCTCCCCCTCCTCGAACCGCTCCCCGCTCCGGGCGTCCTGGAACTGCCGGACGGCGAAGCGCAGCGGCACAGCGGCGATCGGCGGCCTTAGGCGCAGGCTCTCCCGCAGGGCGGCCTCCATGGAGGCCAGTCCGCTGGTCACCAGGGCGAGCTGGTCGGGGTGGCCCAGGAGGTGGACCAGCAGGGTGCCGATCGCGTGGACGGTCGTCTCGGTGCCCGCGATGATGATGAGCATCAGCTGGTCGCGCAGTTCGGTGTCGCTCAGCGGGCTCTCGGACGCGTCTGCCGCCCGGACCAGGTCCCCGACCAGGTTGTCCTCCGGGTGCTCGCGCGCGCTGACCACCAGCTGGTCCAGGATTGCGAGCACGGCCCCCATCGAGCGGCCCACGTCCTCCGCGCTGGCGGAGGTGTCGAAGAGTCCGGCCGCGGCGGCGGAGAACGCGGGGAGGTGCTGCGCGGGCACTCCCAGCAGGTGCGTGATCACCCGGTGCGGGATGGGCAGGGCGTAGAACTCCACCAGGTCGATCTTCTCGGGGGCTCCGAGGCCGTTCAGTTCGTCCAGTACGTCGTGGACGATCAGCTCGATCACCGGTGCCATCGCCTCGACCCGTCGGCGGGTGAGTGCCGCCGCGATCGGTGCCCGCAGTTGCCGGTGGTCCTCGCCGTAGCTGTTCAGGGCGTTGTGGGTGCCGATCCATGCGGCGATGATCCCGTCCACGCTCCGGGTGCCCTCGCGGAATCCCGGCCAGTGCCGTGCGGCGTCCCGGCTGACGTGAGGGCCGGCGGACAGCCTCTCCGCGAGGCCGGGGTCGACCACCACCCGTGCCTGAACTCCCCCCGGCAACTCCACGACCGGGGCCGGGCCCAATGCCCGCAGGCGCTGCCCCTCCTGGCTGTTGGTCTGGTCCGCCGTGGCGCCGCGCAGGTATGGGCACCCGCCTCCCGGCGGCCCGGCCGTGAGGAGGATGCCGGGCGCGTCTTCACGGGCCCCTTCGACCGATTCGTGTCCGGGGGCAAGGGTCACAGCAGCACTCCTCATGTCGTCACACAAAGTCATCAAGAAAGTGCCCGCGCTCACCGACGGGTCGACGGTGTCATCGTCGAATAGGTCGGGGCGCGGGAGGGTGCGGGCTCGCTCTGCGTGAAGCGCAGGGCGCCGCCCGGGTTACAAACCAAACCATGCACATGGTTTGATCTCTCTATCGTTCAGGCCATGTGGCGAGATGGCAACGGCTCATTGGTGAGCGCACATTCCGTGCGTACGGGGCGGGCTGTTGCGGAGGGGGAGAGCGGTGCCGGAGCGTGAGTACCAGCGGCTGATGGAGCGCTACCGGCGTCGGCGGACCCGTAAGGAGCTCGGCCTCGAACCCTGGTCCCTGCCCTTCGGTCGGGGCGGGCGCGGCTCCGAGCGCGTCCGGCAGGTCGACGTTGACACCGCCCTCCAGGGAGGCGCGGGCACGTACCAGAAGATCCGGGCGGGCCGGTTGCGTCCCTCGCCGGACCTCTACCTGCGTCTGGCGCAGCTGCTCGGCTTCAGCGCCGAGGACACCGCCATCGGGCACCTGGAGCTGTTCCGGACCGAGCCGGTACTGCCTCCCGCAGAGCCCTCGCCGCACCTGGGCCGCCTGATCGGCGGTCAGCGCGAGATCGCGTGCGCGGTCACGCCCGACGGGCACCGGGTGGCCGCCAACGCCGCCTTCGCGGCCCTGTTCCCCGAAGGCGGGCCGCCGGCCAACCTGTGGCGCTGGGCGCTGTTCAGCCCCGACGCGGAGAAGGTGCTGCTGGACTGGGCGCAGGCATGGGCCCCGCGCCTGCTGACCGAGGTCAAGCTGATGTGTCATCGCGCGCCGCGGGACAGTGCGGCTCTGAGCCTCCTGTCCGAGGTTGCCGACGATGCCCGGCTGCGGACGGTCGAGGAGAGCGGCAGAGGGCTCGACGGCGCGTCCCTGCCGCTGCACCACCCGGCGCTCGGCAGCGGGACCGCGCACCTGCTCACCTCCCGGACCACCGGCGCGAGCATCCTGACACTCATTTTCGAACCCGATGCTAAGGAGCTGTGATGGACATCCTGATACCGGAGGACCCGGTGTTCATGACGCGGTTCCTGGAGATGGAGGAACCCCTCCTCCACTCCCTCTACTACCTCCACCTCGATTACCTGCCGCTGGACCAGGCCGAGACGATCCGCCGGGCCTACGAGGGCTGGGGCAGCATCCAGGCCGCAATGCCCAAGTTCCTGAGCTGGCACACGCCGACCGCATTCGAGATCGCCAGGCCCCGCCGGGAGTCGGAGGGCTACCGCCTCCACAGCCCCGAGGGCGAGCAGCTGATCAGCCTGTTCACGGTGGAGGTGAGCGTCGAGAGCATCATCGACCTGACGGCGTGCCTTGCCTTGCTCGAAGGGGCCGAGAACGACCTCGGTGGGCCGCTGGCCGGCGCGCTTCAAGAGATCAGGGAGCCCCGGGAGCGGGATCTGGTCGACAACGTCCGCCGGGTCCTGCGGGCGTTGCAGATACCGGCGCCCCCCGCCCTGCTCGCGGCCCTGGGGCAAGCGGCCCCGGCCGGGCCGGAGCGGGAGATCTCCCTCGACGGTGCGCAGCACGCCGAGTACAAGGCCTACCGCGACAAGTTCTGTTTCGCCCTGAGCACCGGCGACTGGTTCATGTACACGATGCACCGGTCCCTGTACCTCTGACCCGTCACTCCGGCCGCCGCCCCGCTCGGCGGCCGGGGGCAGACTCCCCCTTCACGGCGCTGGTCAGGCGCTGAGCATCGGGTGCGTCTTCAGTATCTCCTCGGATACGCCGAACGCCCTGGTCAGGGTGAGTGCGTGCGGCTCCAAGGTGGCGAGGACCTCCTCAACGGCGTCGGGCAGGCTCTCGACCTGAGCGGCGGTCACCCTCCCTCGTGCCAGCAGGTCCCCGCTGTGGGCGGCGATCCGGCGCAGGGCGAACAGGGCGTGCAGGGCGCGCAGCAGATCCGCCGGGAGTCCGGAGGGCACCTGGGCGGCGGCGGTCAGCAGGGCCTCGGCGGCGAGCCGGTGCACGTGGGCGTCGGCCAGGGCCACAGCGGGCGTCACCGTGGAGTTCCAGCGGGCCAGGGGGGAGGTGGCGCGCCTCCTGAGGCGGGCCTTCGCGCGGGTGTGGGAGATGTGCTCGGTGTCGGCCAGGAGGTCCTGGAGGAACTGGGGGTCGGTCAGCTCCCGGTCCTCGGCCGCGATCTCGCTCTCGGGCTTGAGGTCGACGCCGCCGAGCAGCATCTCGCCCCCCGCCTTCTGCATGATCACCGTGTTGTCACCCTCGGCCGTGATCGTGCCCTCGATGGAGGCGAGCTGGAGCGCGATCCCGTTCGCCTGGATCAGGCCCTGCGCGCCACAGCGCTCGCGGCACTCGGACATGACCGCCCGCGACTGCCAGGTGATCCAGGCCTTGGTGATCGCCGTCAGCCGCTCGTACGCCTCGCGCTCCTCCCCGCCAGCCCGGTCCCACTGCCGTACCACCGAGCGCTGGAGCAGCGTGGCGGCGTAGGTCGTCGCGACGGCGTCGAGCAGGGGCGTGTGGTGCCCGCGGTGGGCGATCAGGGGCACCCGCTGGCCCTTCGTCATGCCGGAGGTGTGACGGGTGTGGGCGTAGCGCATGGCGACGTCGAGCGCGTGTCGCATGACGCCGAGCCCGTGGGCGGTCATGCAGAGCTTGCCCATGGTGACCCGGCCGATGGACTCCAGGAACCGGCGGCGGGAGCTGCCGAGGCTGCTGGTGAACTCCCCTTGCGGGGTGAGGCGGCCGTGGTCGCCCTGGAGGAGCGCGGCGTGCGGCAGGCGAACGTTGTCGAAGGTGGTGGCGCAGTGATCGACGGGGCTGCTGGTCGTCTGGGGCAGAGGCCGCACGCCGATACCCGGCAGGGAGCTGCCGTCGCGGTCGCTGAGCGGCACCAGGAGGAGGAAGACGCCGTGGTCGGTGCCCTCGACGATGAGGCGGGCCGCGACGACGGCGCCCTTCGCCCCGCCGGCCGGGCCGGTGTTGGGCATGAACTTCGCTGCGGCGGGGTGCGGGGTGTTCAGCACGAACTCCCGTGCCGCTGGGTCGTACGTCGCGGTGGTCTCCATCTGGGCGGCGTCATTACCGTGGGCCACCTCGGTGCACAGGAACGTCCCGATGCGGTCCCCGTGGACGTACTCGCTCAGGTCCCGCCCGGCCGCCTCGTGGTCGGCCAGGCTCCCGAAGAAGAGGTTGTAGTGGATGGAGACGATGGTGGCCATGCCCGGGTCGACCGCTCCGGCCCACTCGTGGATTGCGGTCAGCTCGACCGGATCGGCCGCGAGCGCCTGCGGAGCCTCGACGGCCTCGTTGACGATCCGCAGCCGGTCGTAGCTCAGGCGTATTCGCTCCCGGTGGGTCAGCCCCTCCTGGAACCAGAACGGCGCGGAGCTGAACAAGCTCCTCCACCGGTCGTGTGTGGCTCCCAGCTGACCGTCGAACAGGACGTCGGAGAGAGCGGCGGAAACGGGAACAGAGCAGACGGACACGGAATCCGGAATCTGAGAGTCAGTCACACCGGAGAAAACTAGCCTGATCGATCACGTCTGACGGCGTGAGGATCACCACGATTGAACAGGGCGAAAACACGGTAGGTACCCGCACTGTCACTCACTTCCCCCTGCTCGGCGGCCTGTTGAGCCACAGGAACGGAACGCGAGGGGGCCGTTCTGCTCCCCGGGAAACACGGGTACGGAACGGCCCCCTCGTCGTGTCAGGGTGCGGCGCCACGGGGGAAGCCCCGCCCCCTGTGGTCAGAGTAGAGGGATCACCGCCGGGTGGGCTGCCTTTTGCCTACGTTCGGAGTCCGGCCCGCCGCGATCAGATCTGCCTGTGCCGGGAGAGTGCTCACCGGGCGCGGACGATGGTGAGCACGCCGTGGCGCCCGGATCCTGCCAGCACCTCGACCACGAGGTTGGTCTCCAGTCCGGTGTACGGCTCGCCGCCGTGCGCCACGGCGGGGCCGTTGTCCTGCGCTCTGGCGAGGGGCTTCCCGAGGTGTGCGGCGAGGGCGGAGGGGAGCCGGGTGGAGAGCCGGGCAGGCCCTCCGTCGAGCGACAGGGCCAGGCGGCGGGGGCGGGCACGCGGGCCGGTGAAGCCGAGCACCGCGGCGTCAGCGGTGTCCGCGTGGCGGACCTTGGTCCAGCCGTACCCGGCCGGGTAGGCGCGGTCCGGCTTGGCGACGATTCCTTCCACCCCGACCGCGACGAGGTCCTCGTACCAGCGCCGGGCGACCTCGATGTCGTCGCTGGCCATGGTCGCCTGGATCGGGGGGCCGATGTCCTTCAGCAGGGCGATCAGCAGAGCCCTGCGGGCGGTGTACGGGCGGCGGCGGACGTCACCATGGACTGGGTGCTGAAGGACGTCGAAGGCGATGTAGGAGGCCGGGACGGTGATTGTGGCCCGGGGGGAGGACGCGGCGCGGGACTGCACGGCCCCGAAGTCCAGGCGCCCGTGGCGCCACACCACCGTCTCGCCGTCCAGCACCGTCGGCGCCGGCAGCGCTTCCCCCGCCTCGGCCAGGTCACGCCAGTGGCCCGTGACCTCCCGGCCCGAGCGGGAGAGCAGCCGTACGCCGTCCTCGCAACGCCACAGAATCATACGGTGACCGTCGTACTTAGGCTCATACCAATGGCCCGCCGGGAGACGGGGGGCGCTACGGGCCAGGGCCAGGGGGACGGGGAGCTCCACCTCTCCACCGTGCCGCACCAGGAGGCGGGTGACCACGCGAGGCGACGCCGCGCCCGCGCGATTCTCGTACGGGGCGCCTACGAGGGCCGGGTCCGAGTCAGCCGACGACGGAGAAAAAGACCGAGGCGTCCTCGTGCCACCACCGCATGCCCTTCTTGCCGTGCCAGTGGGAGTACCAGCCGTCGAGCGCTTCGATCAGCTCCGACAGCTCGTACCGGAGGTCGGGGTCGATCCGGTCCAGCGCCTCCCGGTAGGCCTGGATGGCGGGCCCGGCCTGCTGCATGGGCCATACCCCGATCTCCGGTGAGCCCTCTGGGGGGTGCGGGATGTAGAACGGGACCTCGGACGGCGGGCCGCTGAAGATGTACTGCGTGGGCAGCAAGTCCGGCGGTACGCCGACGGCGCTCAGCTCTTTGTCCAGCGTGGTGTAGAGGGTGATCGGGCTGCTGTAGCTCGCCAGGGTGGATATGTCGCTGCCGCTGTTGTCGATGATGAGCTGGAGAGCCGTGTAGTACGCGTTCCCCGCCCACTCGGCTGGGGAATCGGCGCGCCCGGACACCAGGTGCTCCAGCGCGTCCGGGACCGTCAGGCCCCAGTCGATCTCCTGCTCGTCCAAATCGGCCTGCTTCACCTGCGCCAGTTCCCGGATCCGGTCCAGAGTTTCCATGTCGTCGGCGGTCAGATTTCGGCCCGGAACGAATCGCGCGACTCGGCTGCGGCTCGCCATGTTGTAGTTCACGATCTTGCTCATGGCGCCATCCTGCCAAAGGGGGCTGGGCAACTGCTGCGCGTACCGAGGTCGGCATCGGAGGGGTACGGCCCCGGTCGTCGGCCTGTCGCCGACGGTGGGCCGTCCTCCTCGGACTCACCTCTTAAGAGGTGAGCCCGAGGAGGCAAGGGGTCGCGCTCTTCCTTCACTCACCTCAGGAGGGGTCAGTCGTCCTCCGTGGCGCCGGTGAGTTCGAGGACGACGGAGGCGCGGTGCTGGGTGGCGGCGGTGGTGCGGGTGAGGTGGCGGGCGGTGCGCATCCCCATCTCGGTCAGCTCGTCGGGGGTGTGGAGGGCGGCGAGGAGGGCGGCGGCGGCCTGGAGGGTGAGCGGGGCTGAGGGCCGGTAGCCGAGGAGGGCGGCGGTTTCGGGGTCCTGGCGGGCGGCTTCGCGGCCGTGGGCCAGGACCTGGCGGTGGTCGATGACGACCAGGTCGTCTATCTGGATGCGCTGGACGTGGACGCCCAGGTCCAGCGGGCGCCGCGGGGTCTCCTGGGCGGGGACGGCGGGCAGCAGGCTGGGATGGGTCAGACGGCGAGGCACAGGGATCTCCTTGCTGTTCGGGCGGTGTGCGTACGGTGGCCGCACGGGAATCGTCGGTGGAGGGGGTTGGGCATGGACGTGGTGATCGGCAGGCCGGTGGTGGTCCGGGCCCCGTACCGGGTGAGCACCGAGGAGCTGGAGCAGGACATCAAGAAGCGGTTCGTCCATCCGAAGCTGAAGGTGTGGCTGCGGCAGATGCGTAGTACGGGGGTGATGGAGCGGCCGTGGTCGGCGCCACCGGCCGTCACCTTCGGACGGAAGGGGATCGGGGTGCGGTCGCGGGCCGCGTACGAGGCGGCCCGGGACCGGGCGGTGACGGCGGCCGGGGAGGCGCTGGCCCGCTCCGGGCTCGGGCCGGGGGACATCGACGTGCTGGTCACCACCCACACCACCTCGTGGACGGTCCCGGGCCTGGACGTGGACCTGGTCGGACAGCTGGGGCTGCGGCCGGATGTGGAGCGGATCGGGCTGGCGACCGCCGCGTGCGTCGGCGGTGCCCACGGCCTGGTCCACGCGGTTCGGTCCCTGCGCGGCCGCGGGGGCGGGCGGGCCCTGCTGGTGGCCTCCGAGGACCTCTCCACTCTGTACCGCTCCCGCCCGGAGCTGCGTATGCAGGACATCCTCTACAGCGGGCTGTTCGGGGACGGGGCGGGCGCCGTCGTCGTCTCCACCGTCGACCGGGCGGGCGCGGGGGACCTGGTGGCGGAGGGCGTGTGGGAGCTGGTGCTGCCGAAGAGCGCGAAAGCGTACTGGAGCGAGATCCACGAGGAGGGTGTCTCTTTCGAGTCGACGAAGGAGGCAACGACGGCTCCGGGGCGGGTGCTGCCGTACCTGACGGGGTGGCTGGACGGTCGGCCGGTGGACTGGGCGGCGGTGCACCCCGGCGGGCCCCAGATCATCCCCGGCACCCTGGCCGGGCTCGGCCTGGACGAGGAGAGGGCCGGTCGGCACGCCCGGGATTCCCTGGCTGGCGGGAATCTGGGCGGCGTCGCGGTCCTCGACGTGCTGGAGCGGACGCTGGGCGAGGGGGCGGTGAGCGGGCCGGGGGTGGTGGTGGCCTTCGGGCCGGGGTTCACGGCGGCCGCGCTCTACGTACGGGTGGCGGGTCCGGCCGGAGCCGGGTGAGCGTGCCTGGAGCCGGGTTCGAACCGGCACACCCCGAGGGGCAGCGAGGTTTAAGCTCGCCGTGTCTGCGTTCCACCATCCAGGCGTGATCGTGCTCAGGGGTGCGGCGGATCCAGCCGCAGGCGGTCCAGGACGTCTCGGCGGGCGAGCCCGGGCATGCACATCCGCCACATCGCCGCGACCTGCGTGTGCAGCCGGTCCCGCTCGGTGAGGGCCAGGGCGAGGAGCTGCACGCCGCTGTAGCAGCCCACCAGCGTCAGGGCGTCCTCCTCGGGGTCCGCGTGGTCCTGGAGTTCTCCGGCCTCGCGGGCGGCGGCGAGGATCGCGGCGACGGCCTCCAGCGGGGCCTGGTAGCTGTCGCGGGTCAGGTACGGTCCCGGCTCGATGCTCAGGCGTACGGCGGCGCGCAGCACGGCGTCGTCCAGGATGGCGGTGGTGTACCGGTAGCTGACGTCCACCAGCACCTGGCACCAGAGGGCGGGGGCCAGCTCGGAGGACTCCTGCGCCACCTGCCGGAAGAAGGCGTGCTGGCGCTCCAGTACGGCGTCGCCGACGGCCTGCTTGCTCGCGAAGTGGTGGTAGACGGCGCCTCGCGAGACCCCGGCGACGCGCTGGATCTCGGGGATGCTGGCGCCCGTGTAGCCCTCGCGGTCGATGACGATGCCGGCGGCCTCGATGATGCGCCGCGCGGTCTGCTCGCGCCGCTCGGCTCTCTCCCCGCGCTCCTGCGTCATCGCCCTCACGTCCTCCTTGGCTGGCGCCGACGCTACCCGCGGTCCCGGTACCGCGCCCACGGCCGCCGCCCCGGTCTCAGGCACAGGCACATCCCGCAGGCTGCGCGGCCGCCCGGCGGGGCCCGTTGCGGCGGGGTGCCGCGGCACGGCGGCGGAACTGCGCCCACACCGACTTGCCGCCGCAGGCGCGGGGGGACCAGCCGTGGGAGTGTGCGAGGGCGTCCAGGAGCAGCAGTCCGCGCCCGTGGTCCGCTCCGGCCTCGACCGCGACGGGAGCCGGGGGAAGGGGCTGGTCGCTGGGGTCGGTGACGGCCACCGTGACGTGTCCGTCGGCCGGGTCGACGAAGACCTCGACCTCGATGTCCTCGGCGGCTGCCGCCCGGCCCTCGGTGGTGAGGGCGACGGCGTTGGTCAGCAGCTCGGACAGGACCAGGACGACCGAGTCGCGCAGGTCCGGGGGCAGGTCCGGGGGCAGCAGCGGAGCCGCCCACCGCCGGGCCGCGCCCACCGAGGCGGGCACGGGCGGCAGAAGAAGACACGACATGGCGGAGTTCCTCCAAACAGGTGAGTCTCCCGGTGTCGGAGACAGACAGGTCAGTCGGTGAACTTCCTCCAGGTAAACCCCGGCGGAGCCGGAGCGGAACGGCCCGTCCTGGTCGCGACCAAGGCTGGCCGCCACCGCCACCCATGCACGGATATGGGTAGATTTGGGGTTCTGCTGAGGTCAGGAGCGCTGATGGTGGGCTATCGATCGCCGGACATGCCGCTCCTGCTGGAACGGTGGCGGGCCCGCCGGCGCGTACGCGACCTGCCCGCCCCGCCGCTCGGCGCAGACCCCGCCGGATCCGTCACCACCGCCGTCATGGCTGAGGTCCTCGACGTCAGCGTCCGCCACTATCAGCGCCTGGAATCGGGCGAGCGCCGCATGTCCAGCGACACCATCGCCGCGATCTCCCGTGCCCTGTCCCTGCACCCCGACGAGATGCAGGCCCTCTACCGCTGGGCCGGACGCCCCGTCCCGCCCCTGCTCTCCCCCACCGCCCCCGACGTCCCCGGCGACCTCGCCGACCACATCCGCCGGCTGCCGTTCCCCGCCCTGGTGGAGGCTCCGGACTTCGGGATCCTCGCCGTCAACCGGCGCGCGGAGCGGGCCTGCCCCTGGGCCGCCCGCCCCGGCGCGAACGTGATGACGGATCTGCTGCTGCCTGGGCCCGGGCGGGACCAGTGCGCCCAGTGGGCGGAGCACTGGGCGCCACCCCTGCTCGCGCAGCTGCGTCAGGGCGCCCTTGCCAACGCGGCGCTGCGGGGGATCGTGGACCAAGTGTGTGAGGACCCGGAGGTGCGGGCTCTGTGGGAGCGGACCGCCGACCTGCGACGCCACGCCTACGGCACGACCAGGCCGATGTACCTGGAGGGGGCGCCCACCAGCCCCGCCTGGGTCCGGATCATGGGGTGGCAGCCGATGCACGAGCCGAGCTTGCGCGTGATCACCGGCGAGCCCGGACACCCTCCCGTCGGGGAAGCTCCGCAGGAGCCCTGACGGGAGCGTTTCGCACGGTCGTAGGCTGGGGCCGATGCGGGAGGATCCTCATGGCCGGTAGCACCCCGCCCCCGGTGGCGGTGGCCATGCCGGACGGGCAGGTGGTCCAGGGGCGGTTGCACGAGCGGCGCCAGACCGAGGACGGCTGGCTCTACAAGATCGGCGTAGTCCTGTGGCAGGCCCCTGACCCGGACCGTCCTGTGCCCGGGGAGTACGTCGCCTGGATGCCCTCGGCCTCCGTGCAGCCGCTGGCCGGTACGGACTACTCCAGGGTGCCGACCACCCGCCTCCAGCAGGACATTCCGGCCCCGCCCGTACGCAGGGTGGAGCCCGCGACGGCGTGGACGGTCGAGTACGAGCGGACGGCTGCCGGCTCGGCGGTCGCACGGACCACGGTGCACCGCTCCGACTGCTGGTCGATCCGGGGGCGGCGCGAAGAGATCACGGACGAAGGCCAGGCCCGCGAGGCGATGGCCGCCCCGCACGCTCGCGGCTGCATCCTCTGCGGCACGGACCAGTCACTGGCCTGAAGTTCCAAGGCCTTCCTAGGAACCCCCCGAACGCCGTGAGCGAGCCCGGGGTGATCAAAGCCCCGGTCTACGGCGGCTACGTCTTTGAGCCCGGCTCGCAGTTCACCGCGCTCCAGGTGATGGGCGGCGCGAGGGAGCTCGTCGTATGCGGGCAGGTCGTCGCGGGTAGCGACGGCGGCCTGCTCCTCCTCCTCGGCAGGGAACGGGACAAAGACCTGGGTCAGCATCAGCCCGGGCCGGGAGGTCTCCGCCTCGGTGGCGAGCCCAGAGACGAAGGCGACCAGCCGGGGGTGGATGGTGTGGACCTCGTTCTGTTCGCCGGGCAGGGCCCGGGTGTGGCTGTCCAGAGACAGCGGCATCTCGTCGGGAAGCTGCTCCACCAGGGCCCGCAGCTCGCCGACGGTGTCCAGCATCGGCGCCGCGGCGACCGCCGCCCGCAGACGGTTCTTCTGCTCCGTACGGGCCTCGGGTGCCTCGACGGTGGCCCACCCGAGGCCGAACGCCACCCACCGCATCACCTCGCCGTACGCGTCCTCGTCCAGGCCGACCAGGATGTCCGCACCGTCCGCGAGGTGCTGGTGATAGAGGGTGCGCTGCCCTTCCGCCCACAGCCGCAGGTCGTCAACCGCCGCCAGCACGGTGGTGTCGAGCGCGGCCGCGACCTGGTCCCACGTCGCCCCGAGCCGCAGTGCCTGCGCGACCATGCCACCGCGCTCGCTGCGTACGGCCCGCCGGATCGACTCACCCACGGCGAGCTGCGTCAGGGCGTCGCCGACGACGGCGTCCTGGTCGCGGTCGTGCTCGGCCCGCAGACGCTCACCGGCCTCGGCGCGCTGCTGCGCGAGGGAGGCGAGCGGCGTGCCGGCCGGAACGTCGCCGGGGCACTCGGCGCGGAGCTTCAGGAGTTCCACAGTCTGGTCCTGGAGCTGGGTGGCGGCCCACGCGCGGGCGGCCTCGGCCTCGACGTCCTCGTCGGCGTCACGGCGGTAGTTCTCGGCGACGGCGGCGCACTCGTCCTCGGCACACAGCACGCGGGCCACCGCCTCGGCGCCGGCGGGGTGCTTGATGATCTCAACCTCGGCGTCGGACAGCTCGGCGGCGATGCACTCGGATACCGCCCGCAGGCACCTGCGGGCGTTGTCCTCCAGCCTCGCGAGGTCGTCGGCGCCGAGCGGCACGGAGACGTTGGGGACGCTCCAGCCGACGCGGTGCAGGTGGACGGTGTAGTGGCGGTCCGGCTCTCCCGGTACGAGGAGCAGCGGTACGGACAACGGCATGGTGGCCTCTCGGTTCACTGGGTGTTGTCGGTGATGGCGAGACGGACGACGCCGAACATCACGAGGAGCGCCCCGGCGACGACCATCGGGAAGGCCAGGAAGTTGCAGAGCGAGTCGATGTTCTGCCAGAACCACACCCTGATGTCGGTGCCCGGGGAGGAGCCCTCGGGCTTGGTGTATTGGTACTGGCCCATCCCCGCGCCGGCGGCCGTGCAGAGCACGCCGACCACCATGAAGCCGTAGGAGGCCCGGCGCTTCTCCTGCTGGTCGTAGTAGCCCGTGCGGACATGCTCCTGGTGGACGGCGAGTTCGCCGGGGGCGAGGTCGAGTTCCTTCTGTGCGACCCATTCGGCGGCGGCCTTGGCCTCGATCGACTCAGCGGCGTCGAAGTGGTGGCGCTGGGCGGCGGCGTGGCAGTCTGCCTCGTCGCACAGCACGCGGCCGGTCATCGTCACCGACCCGTCCGGGTGCTCGGCGAGGTCGATGTCCGGTTCAGTGAGCTGGGCGTAGGCGCAGGTGGACGCCGCTTTGCGTACGCCCTCGCGCACCGCAGTCTCCAGGGCTGCGCGGCCGTCCGGCTGGTCGGCGAGCTGCTCGGCGCTCCAGCGCTGGCGGTCGGTGTGCACCGTGTAGCGGCGGTCTATCGGCGGGGTGGTGAGGGTGACGGGCACGTTCAGCGGCATGTGATCAGCCACTCTTTCGGGTGGTGGCGGCCGCACCGGCGAGCCGGGCGAGGTGCTCGAAGTCGGCGTCGGTGAGCGCGCCGCCATCGGGGCGGGCGTAGTCGATGGTGATGCTCGGGCGCGGCCGCACGGGGAACAGCTCAAGCTGCTCTGCGGGCGCCTCGGGGCGTGTTGCCGTGGTGCAGCTCATCAGCTCCCGCCCTTCGCCTGCATCTCGGCCTCGACCTCGGCCCGGACTCGCGCCTTCATCTCCTCGCCCCGCTCGGCGGCCGCCGGATCGACGTACTCGACGTGCACCCAGCGGGCGGTGTCGTATCCGTCCTCTTCGCGCCAGGGGAACACGGCCCGCCACAGCATGTTCCAGGCGTCCTGGACAGCGTGCAGACTGTCCAACCGATCAAGGCTGTCGCGGAAGTCGTCCTCCGCGAGCTCCTCGCAGTGGTACTCCATGCGGCTCGCCGCGCTGCGGACGATGCCGTCCAGCGCGAAAGCGGTCTTAAACGCCGGGGTGCCGTACTGGCCCTCCATCTGCTCGCGCAGCCGCGGTTCGAGGAACTCGATCACGGCCGTGCCGTCGGCGGCCGCGAGGTCGACGACGTGCAGCCGGGCCTGCTGGGGGAGGTTGGGCATCAGGCGTTCTCCTCGTTCAGGAAGATGGTGGCGCGGAAGCAGCCCTGCACCGGGCCGACCTCTCCCTCGACCGCGATCTGCCATCCGGCGTACAGCTCCTCGCGGCGGTCTGTGGTGTGCTCGGTGTCGACGGGAACGCCGACGTGGGCGGCCCAGCGGCGGACGGCCTCGCGCTGCTCGTCGGGGGTGTAGTTCATGTGCTCGGCGGATCCGGTGACGGCGCCGCTGACGGCGAGCGTCCAGGCCAGCGGGGGCAGGCCGAGCTTCCGGGCGTCGGTGAGCAGGGTGTCGATCAGCTTCTGGCCGCGCAGCTGCCACCGGTGGAGGGTCTCGGCCGGGACGGTGTCGGTGCTGGTCATGGTGGTCTCGCCTTCTGCCGGGGTCATGCGGCGGGTTCGGCCTGGGTGGTGGTCGTGCCGGTGGACTCGGCGGCGATCTCGTCTGCGAGGGAGCGCTGGGTGCGGGCGCGGCGGCGGTGCTCGGTGGCGGCGAGCGGCTCGACCTGGGCGAGGCGGTCGAGCAGGGCGGCATGCTCCAGGTGCACGGCGGCCCACTCCCGGCGGCGCGCCGGGTGTTCGGGGGTGCCGGTCGCCCCGAACGATTGGTTGAACGCCTCCTTCTCCAGCTCCGGGTAGGTGTTGAGTTCGGTGTGCAGGCGCCTCGCCTCGTCGCGCTGGTCCTGGGCGGCGCGACGGGCGGCGGGGTCGTGCAAGGAGGGCAGTCCGGAGCTGACCGCGTCGGGGCGCTCGGGGTCGATGTCGGCGTACCAGCTGTCGAGCTGTGCCACCGTGAAGTCGGGGGCTCCCTCGCGGTACTGACCGAGCGCGACCCAGGTCTCGACGGCGCTGCCCCACCGGTCGTGGGCGGCCTGGCGGCTCACCCCGGCTTCCTTGCCGATCTCCGTCCAGGAGGCCCCCTGTTCCCGGCGGATGATGACGGCCTGTTCCGTCAGCTTCTCGGCTAGCCGGGCCAGGTTGAGGGCTCCGCCGACCGGGTCGTACTCGTCCGTGGTCGGCAGGTCGTTCAGGACGATCGTGCCGATCTGCTGGAGGGTCATCGCCCGCGCGAGGCGGGCGTCGTCGAGCGGGACCAGCGGCAGGCGCGGGTCCCGCTCGGGTGTGGTGTCATCGGTCTCAGACATGAGCGTCAAGGTACACCTGACAACTGACAGCGTCAGGCATTCCTGTCACGCCGTAGCGTCAAGGACGCTTGACGTTCCCTCCTGTCCGGCCTTCCTGACCAGTGACTTCGCAGGGAATGCCTGACGATCCGATGCGCAGGTCTTCTCTGACGGTTCGGCCAGATTCACCCGTTCGGGTGTCCGGAAGGAACGCACAGGATAATTACGGTTATCCTGTAGGGATGCTGACACCCGATCAATTTGCCCTGCATTCGAGTGAATCGCCCTACATGTCGCAATCGGTGGTGGCCTCCGGCACTCCGGCCACCACCACCGCGGCGGCGGCCGCACGGCGGGAGTCGCGACGGTGAGCATCGAGTACAGCCTCGACGGAACGCCGACCGCGGTCTGGCACGAGAACGAAACCGGCTGGGGCCTGACGCTGATCGCCGAGCACGGCCTCGCCGCGCTGCGCGAGGAAGTCAGGGAGGGACTCCTCCAGGACCTGTCGTGCGGTGCGGAGAGCGGGGAGGTCCTGCTGTCCACCAGCAGCGAGGAGGACATGACGCTCGTCCGGGCCAGCGTGCGCTGCACCCGGGCGGACTGCATGGCCGAGGCCGCCGGGCTGGAGGAACTCCACCGCCTGGACCAGCTGCTCCCGGAAGCCGGGCTGATGGAGAACGCCTCGGCCGGACTGCACCTGCGTACGGCGCTGGACCAGGCCGAGAGCCTGGCCGCACGCGTCGGCGTCGACCTGGCCAACGACCGCTTGTGGACCGTCAGGTCGGACGATGACGCTCTGGTCTGGGCCTACCGGGCCGGAGCCCTGCAACTGGCCCTGCACGAACTGTCCTCCCGAATCGAGCGGTACGCCGCACGCCGCCCCGTCCGCTACCACCACGGCGGGGGTGCGGGGTGAACGCACAACCGGTGCCGGGCTCCGCGCCGGCGGGCGGAGCGCCGGTCCTCCGCGATGCACGCGGCACCCTGGCCACGCTCCACCGCGACCCGCGCGACCAGTGGCCCGAGCACGCGCGGAAGCTGTACGACTACCTGGTCGGTCTGTACGGCGAGGACGATCCGCTGCCCACCCTCGCGGCCGCGTGGATCGCGCATCAGCGCTCGCCCAACACGCAGCGATCGTACGCCCGGGGCTTCCGCATCTTCGAGGAGTTCGCCCGGGAGCACGGGGCCCACCCGCTGAAGGTGACGTTCCCGCTGGCGGACACCTTCCGGATGTACCTGGAGGCGACGCCCACCTGGGTGCGGGTCAAGGGCGGGGCCCACGGGGAGATGATCCGGACCGGGCCGCCCTACAGCGACGCCTCCCGGGCCAACGCCCTGTCGTCCGCCTCCTCGTTCTTCGCCTACCTCGACGTCGTCAGCGACACCCCGCTGAAGAACCCCTTCGACGCCGTACGCAGGCCGGTCATCGACCCGGACTACTCCCCCACTCCCGGTTACACCGAGCAGGAGTGGACCAAGCTCCTGGTCACCGCCCGCGACCACCACCGGATCCGGGCTTACCGCAAGCGGGCGTACGCGCTGCTGCTCATGCTCTACACCTGCTGCCTGCGCGTCGACTCCCTGCTGACCGCGAAGGTCGAGCACCTCGGCGACGACCAGGGCCACCACGTCATCAAGGTGAAGGTGAAGGGCGGCTCCTGGAAGAACAAGCCCGTCCCGCCGATCGCCTGGGCCGCCCTCCAGGACTACCTCGACGGCCGCACCACAGGATGGCTGTTCTGCACAGCCAGCGGCGGCCAGCTCGACGAACCAGCCGTGTGGCACCTCACGGACTCCCTGGCCAAGCGGGCCGGGCTGACACCGCGCGGTCCGCACGGCGTCAAGGGCGACGCCGTCACCCACGCCCTGGCGAAGCCGGACGCCCGGCCCGACAAGATCCAGCGCTGGGCCGACCACAAGGACTCCCGGACCACCCAGCGCTACAACCGCCGCAAGGAACTCCTCGACGACAGCCCCGGCTACGCCCTCGGCGCCGACCTCGCCGGCGCACTGGCGCACGAGAACGGCTGAAGGCTCGCACTACGCGCGGCGGCGCGGAGGCTTCCGTCTACGGCGATCCAAGGGGAGTGCCTCGGGGGCTGACAGTCAGGGGGGCTCTGAGCTGTGATGTTTCCGCAGCTCAGAGCCCCCCTGGCGTCGGATACGGCACATTATCCGAGCCGAGACGCACCGGTCCACCACATCACC
Source organism: Streptomyces sp. CA-146814 (assembly GCF_050942385.1). Classification (NCBI taxonomy): domain Bacteria; kingdom Bacillati; phylum Actinomycetota; class Actinomycetes; order Kitasatosporales; family Streptomycetaceae; genus Streptomyces; species Streptomyces sp. CA-146814. The sequence goes on along the minus strand of NZ_CP192070.1, from coordinate 34,912 downwards.
CGAACGAGTGCAGAATTCCGCCAAGAATCCCCGGGGTCTATACGGCGGACGGTCCGGCGAGGCATACTCCCCATGTACGCCCCGGAGAACCGGGCAAGTATCTGTCGGAAGGCCCCATGAAGATCACCATTGAAGGTGCGAGCGAGGAGTTCGAGCAGAAGCTGCTCGGCCTGGTCGCCGAGCACCGCCATGAACTGGCGGTCACCGCGGACACCGAGTGGACGGTCGAGCGCGCCGAACGCTATCTCCGCTCGCTCCCCGCCGGCGCCCGCTCGTTCGCCATCCTCGTTCTCGGCAGCGACAACGGCTACTGCGACTCCAGGGTGCTGCGCGAAGAGGTCGGCAAGCTCAACGGCCCCACCGTCGCCCTGTCCCGCGCCATTCCGCGCGGGGTGCGGGAGGGCTGGTGGCCGGAGGGAACCCGGCCGCCCATCTCTCCCGTGTACGACCCGGACAATCCGTCGTGGCAGAAGACCATCGGCTACGAGATGGACAACGCGAACGTTCCCATCTTCCGCAAGGCCGTCTCCCGGATCGCCGACAGCATCGACGCTGCCCGAGCTGCCGGACTGCTCCGCTGGGAGCCCAACTCATCGGCCATGAAGAACTACATCAGCGACCCGAACTCCATTGACCTGGAGGGCGGTTCACGCCCCGGCCACGACGACCAGGATGAGGAGGGCCAGCAGTCGTGACCACCCGCATCCCGCGCAACGCCAAGAAGGTCTTCTACGCCACCGAGAGCACCACGCGGACCAAGCCCGACGCCGAGGTCATCCGCGTCGCCGGACGCGAGCAGCGCTCCACCACCTTCGCCGAGGCCCGGCGGTTCCTGGACGACCTCGATGTCCCGGGCGGAGTCACACTCTGGACCGCACGCAGTCAGCAGACCAACGCCTACGCCGACCGCAGCGCGGACGGCACCTGGGTTGCCCTGGACCGACTGACCGGCACGTGGGAGCCCCTGCCCGACCTCCCGAGCACCGATTCCGGCGCCTGGAAGTGCCCCGACTGCGACACCAGCAACACCCGCCGGGCAGACGCGGTCTGCCTCGGCTGCGACCGCCCCAGGCCGGACTCCCGTGTCCGCATCAACCTGCCTGACTGATCAGAAGGGAACCGGCGCGATGACAGCGCCCGAACCACGACGACCAAGACGAGGAGGACCAGCAGCCGTGACCGTGCCGAGCACCAGGAGCACACTCCAGGCCCTCCAGGGCACGGACCGGCCGACCCGGCTGAGTGATAACGAGATCGCGGCCCTGCGTGAGCGTGCCCGCCGTACGGCCGGTCCCTTCGTCGACCCGAAGGTCGTCTACGCCCGCCGCCACTTCCACAACCGCGAGTGGGCGGAGGCGATCGTCGGTGACGCGGCCTTCTCTCTGAACCACTGGCCGACCATGTACCTGCTGGCCATCGCCATGGACGCTGAGCCGGAGCCGCCGGTCACGCGCACCCAACTCGCCGCACAGGCTGCTGTTGAGGAGCGGGCACAGACTGCCGAAGCGAGCCGTGCCTTGCGTGAACAGCGCACGGTTGAGCGCCATCGCGCGGAGGCCGCTGTGTGGGGTGCCGCAGTCCGTGGCTGCCTGGTGAAGGTCGTCGTCCGTGAGAACCGGTACGGCCGCGTTCGGGGCGGTGCCCGGGAGCGCCTGCGGCACGTCGTTCCGCTCTCCGAGGCCGTCTCCGGGCGGCGTCGGCGCCACCGTGAAGGCCGCGCCCTTTGCGAGACACCCGGCCGCGCCAGGCCTCTCCTGCTGGACGAGGACCCGACCGACGCTCCGGCGACTTGCCAGCGCTGCCTGGCTTACGTCCCTCAGATTCGGCTGGCGGCGCCGCCGACCGGCCCCCAGAATCCCCACCCTGCCCAACCCAAGACATCCTCCACCAACTAGGGAGAACTCCCCATGCCCACACAGCAGTTACCCACCCCTGAGTCGCGGCTCGCCGCTGCGAAGCGGGACCTCGGACTCCCGATCGTGGTCGCCATCTGCGGTTCCACCCGCTTCATGAACGAGATGACCGAGGCGGAGCTCCAGGAGACCGCGGCCGGGCGGATCGTCGTCAAGCCCGGGTGCGACCTCAAGCAGCCCCACCCGCTGTGGGCGGACCCCGCCCGGGTCGATCGCCTCAAGACTGAGCTGGACGACCTGCACCGGGCGAAGATCCGCCTCGCCGACGAGGTCCTGATCGTCGGCGACTACATCGGGGACTCCACCCGCTCCGAGATCCGCTACGCCCGCGCGGTGGGCAAGCCCGTCCGCTTCACCCACCCCGCTGTCGACCCGGACCCGGCCCCCCTGCCCGTCGTGCAGCACGCGATGGCGTTCGCCGCAGGCGGCACGCTCTTGCTGCCGGCCGTGGAGCCGGTGCCCGGCCTGCACGTCTACGAAGTGCCCGCAGAGCACCGGGAGGAGGGCCACGGCGTGGCCAACCCGTGGCGGCTGGGCCACTACTCCGGCAAGGCCCTGGCCGCCTTCCCCTCCCAGGATGACGCCCTGCGGGCGGCGCGCGAGGTGGCCGACCTGGCCGACTGGACCCACCCGGCCGAGGGCTTCCGGGCGGGCTCGGGCTTCGACCTGGAGGAATACCTCGACCGCCTGGAGACGCGTACGAACGGCCGGTTCATCACGAAGCTGAAGCAGGCGGCCGGGGGGCAGGGATGACGGTCATGACCAGGACGGAGGAGGCAGACGAGGAGCCTGCGGGCTTCCTGGTCATCCCGGCCCTCGACCTGGCCCCCGGGACGCTTCTCGTCGCGGTCGGCCCTGGAGCGTCGGGCAAGTCGACGTACGCCGACACCGTTGCCGTCGACGCCGTGGTGTGCCTCGATTCCCTGCGGTACGAGATCGGCGGGGACGCGGGCGACCAGTCCGTCACCCCGGCTGCTGTAGAGCGCCAGAACAGCCTCCTGGAGTGGCACCTGAGCGCCGCGGAGACGGTGTTCTTGGACAGCACGAACGTGGAGCCCCGAATCCGTAAGGAGCTGGTCGCGAGGGCCCGCTGGCACGGCCGTCCTGTTGTCGCCCTGCGCTTCCTGCCCGACCTCGACCTCTGCCTGGCCCGCAACGAGCTGCGCCCGCTCAACCGGCGCGTGCCCGAAGAGACGCTGCGCTGGCAGCACGCCCTCACGCAGGAGGCCACCGTGCCCACCCTGCTGCACGAGGGCTTCACCGCCGTACACCACATCGAACCCGCCCCGACAGGAGCCACCATGAGCAAGGACACCATCGCCCCCGAGCGGATCGCCGACGCCGTCGCCGTGCTGCGCAAGGCCCAGGAGGGCGACGAGGAGGCACACGAGGGCCTCGCCGAGTTCTTCCCGGAGTACGAGGGCCTGGTCATGCAGACCGACCACACCCGCTACCTCGAAGCGGCTGCCGACGCCGGGATGGTGGCGACGCACCTGCTGGTCATGCAGTACGGGAAGGGGGTGTGGGGCGCCTCGGTGGACACCTACAGCGCGGACTTCGGGATGCCGCTCGCGTCGGTGAACCTCGGGGACTACTCCAGCAGGACCGAGGCGATCCGGGAGGCCGTCAGCGCGGCGACGGACAACGGCTGGATGCTCGCCCCCGAACAGGACTGGACCGACTACGACTGCGGTGGCGGTGAGATCCACATCCCGATCCACGCCCGACCGGCCGCCCCCACCCTCTGACCAGCAGGAAGGATCACATTCCATGCGTACCTGCACCCGTATCCAGCGTCAGCGCACCAAGGACTGGCGTAGGCCCGAGCGTTGCATGATCGTGGACCGCACGTCCGCCTTCGGCAACCCGTTCACCGTCGCGCAGCTCGTGGACATCGGCTACGCGGAGCCGGAGGCCCGGCTGACCGCCGCCGCCGAGTTCCACCCGTGGCTGCGCGGAAGCCGCTCCAACTGGACCTCCACCGAGGGCGACCAGCGCCGGGAGAAGATCCTCACCCGGCTGCCGGAGCTGCGCGGCATGGACCTGGCCTGCCCGTGCGCGCCCGGCGAGCCGTGCCACGCCGACGTGCTGCTGGAGTGGGCCGCGCTCTCCCCGCTCGCCCTGGAGGTCCGTATCGCCTCGGCGCGGGCCCGGGTCGACCGGCAGCGCCTGTGGCGGGGCGAGAGGGCCCTGTACGAGGCCGACGACCTGGCCGACGTCCTCACGCAGGACGTGCACACCACCTGCCTGGTCGACTACGACCCGGGCGACGGCATCCCGGTCCGCTGCGACAACCGCACCTGGAACCAGTACGTGAAGCAGCAGCGGACGCGCGACTACCCGAAGGCCATGATCCGTCTGGTAGAGGTCTTCGGGTGAGCACGCCGGACGAACTCCCCCGCCTGGACCGGGCGACCGAGCACGCGGAGACCGTCCACCGCATCTTCAGCGACCGGCGTGCCGCCCCGCCGGCGCGGGAGCTGCTGCTCGCCGTGGCGTACGCCCTCGCCATCGCCCCGGGCGAGCCCGGGCGGGTGCTGAACACCGCCGCCCGCGTCCTGGGCCGCACGGCGACGGGCCGCCCCCGGTTCGACGCCCTGGTCGCCGACGACCGGCCCCGCTACGAGCCGCCCCGAGCGGCGGGGAACTGGAGCCCCGGGCAGGCTCCGGGGTGCCAGGCCCCGCGCCTGCGCCCATACGTCTACCGGCCGCGCCCGACCGCCTCCCCGCTGGACGATGAGGCCGTGGTGCCGCTGCGGCCGCTGCCCGAGCCGGTCGTGCACGTCGGGCCGGGCCACGTACCGCCGGTCGACGTCCGCAACGAGCGCGGGATCTGCGGCGCCAACTCCCACCACCAGGTGCAGGAGCTGGATCCGCGGACCGGCTGGACGATCCCCCACTGGTTCTGCAACCGGCATGTGGAGCACGCCGAGCGCGTCGCCGAGCAGGTCCGCGAGCAGAACGCGGCCGCGCCCGAGCCGATCCCGAACCGCGGCGGCCTGCTGCCGGCGCATTTCTCGGCGCCGTGGGAGGAGGTCTACCGGCGCTACGCCCCGGCGAACTGGAAACCTCCCGTCGCGTACGGCCTGTCCGCCGACGACTGGCCCGACCCGGGCAACCCGCCCCCCGCCCGCACCCCGCGCCGCCTCCGGGCCGTGTAGTCCAATTTATCTGGCCAGAAAGACCACCAACCCGGGCCGGGACTCCCCCGGCCCGGACAAGGAGGAGACACATGAGCACGTACGAGACCGACCTCGCCGCCGCGAAGCGCTCGCGCACCGCGTGGGGCTGCGGATGCGGAGCCGACAACCCGGCGTCGTACGGGGCCTGCCACGACTGCGGGAGCCCGTCGTGGACGTGCGCGGCCTGCGGCACCGTCAACACCACCGCCCTCAGCAGCTGCGACGAGTGCGACAGCAAGATGCCCGCCGAGCTGCTGGGCGACCGCGAGGACGGCTTCGAGATGACCTGGGAGGAGTGGATCGCCACCCAGGTCGGCCCCCGCGTCGTCGGCGGCCGGTACAACCACGGCGACGCCGCGAGCACGTACGAGGTCCTCGCGATCGAGCGCGGCCCGCGTCCGGTCGGCGTCTGGCCCGTGTGGGACATCACCGTCCGCTTCGACGAGGACGGCCGGGAGCACACGCACTGCACGCGCTGGGACGCCCGCCGCGACACCGTGGTGGCCCAGCCGCCCGCCGCCGACGGCGACGAGTGGCGCTTCACGGCCGACGTGGTGACGGTCGACCAGGACGGCCGGGTGCTGCTCATCCAGCGCCGCTGGGAGCCGTTCACCGGCCACTGGGCCCTGCCCGGCGGGCACCTGGACGAGGGCGAGGACTCCCAGCTGGCCGCCGCCAGGGAGCTGGTGGAGGAGACCGGTGTACGGGTCGACGCCGCCGACCTGGTCCTGATCGGCACCTACAACGCCCCCGGCCGTGACCCGCGCGGGCCGTACAGCACGGACGCCTACCTCGCCCGGGTGCCCGTCGGCACCGTCGCGGTGGCCGACGACGACGCGTTGAACGTGCGGTGGGTCCAGCTGGGCGCCGCCCTGGAAAACGCCGAGCTGGCCTTCGACCACGCCGACATCCTGCGCGCCGCGCGCCGCATGCTGACCGCCGAGGAGGGCTCGTGCTGAACATCGTGATCGCGCTCGTCAGCGCACTGCTCGGCTGCCGCGTCATCAACCGCGCATTCCGCATCTGCGACGACGAGGAGACCCGTTGAGGGCCACCGCCACGAATCCGCCGAAGGGCCAGTGCAGGCAGTGCTGGTTTCACGCCTACGCCTCCCGCGAAGCTCACGCCCATCTCGGTCCGCGTGAGGACTGCCCGCAGTGCGTCGCCCACATGGGCGGCCGCTGCCCCGACAGCATGATCGTGAAGTAAAGCCCGAAGCCCCCTGGTAGGCGCCGTTCCTGGCACACCATCGGCGGTACAGCCGCACAACAACGCGGGCCCCGGCTCCCCCTCTGCGAGAGGGGACCGCCGGGGCCCGCAGGTTATCTGGCCAGAAAGACCATCACTCTGAGGAGGACTCCGTCGCGAAGTTCTCCATGCAGTCGCCACACATGATGTTGCGGCGCTCCAGCGTCCTCGGAGACACCCGGATCACCGCAGGCGGCTCGCACCGGCAGACCGCCTTGACGTAGTTGCGGTCCTCCTTCTCCTTCTTCTTAGTCGGCGCCTCACCGTCCCCGCCGGCGTCGCCGTCCGCTTCGGCAGCAGCCCCGCCGCCCTTGCCGCCGCCCTTGCCGCCGCCCTTGCTGCTGGTGAGGAAAATGTCGGGCAGACGGGTGGCGTGGATCGCATTGTCGAGAGCGGCGATCTCCTTGGCGTACACCTTCGCTGCGTCCTCTCCCAGATCCGTATCGGCGAACCCGTACTTCTTCTTCCGCTTGTCGCTGATGCCGGGCTGCTGAACGAGCCCCAGCTCCGCAGCAGTCTCCCGGAACTCCTTGTTGTGGTACTGGCCGGTGGAGCAGTCTTTAACGTCTCGGTGCTCGTTGGCCGCGTGGGTGGCCTCGTGGAGCAGGTACCCGAAGACCTTCGGTGCGCCATCGGCGAGCGATTCGGCGGTGACGAACACCTCGTGATGCCGAGTGTCCCCTTCCCTCGCGCGCCATTTGCGGGGCCAGAAGTGCGCCAGCTCCACTGCGCTCATGCGACCTCCGGTAGCCATGCTGATGACAGCCTCGGGGACGTCGGGATGCCGAGCACGGATCGCGTTCCAGCCGGTCACCAGGGCGGCGGTGATCCCGGCGGCGATGTCGGCGACAGACACGGCAGGCAGGTCGGGCACGACCTCCAGGGCCGGAGGTCCAGCGGGCTCGGGGATGAGGGCGACGGCTTCTGTGGTCATGGCTCAACCCTAAGGGAAACTCACCTCTTAAGAGGTGAGTTTTGAGGGTGAGTTGGTCCCGCGCTTCGCACGACATGGTCGCAAATGAGAAGTTCACACCGGGACGAGAGGAGGGCCGCCAGTCGGTCCGACGGCCCTCCTGCCGTGCGGCGGGGTTGTTCAGTCGATGCCGTGGCTCCATGCGCTGGGCACGGTGCTGGGCATCCGGTGGTCGATCTGGTGCTCTCCCTTGGTGCAGCCGGAGAACGGGCCGGAGGAGGCCCGCAGCTCCCGCAGAGCGGGGTCCAGGTGGTCACGGTGCCAGACGCTCGGGCCGGTGTACCCGCAGGACGCCGGGTCGGTCAGCTCCTGCCAGGCCAGCCACACCGCGTGGAGGCGCGCGATGGCCACGCTGTGCTCGAACCAGAGGTGGCACCACCGGGCATCGGCCGAGGGCTCGGCGAGGTAGCCGGGTACGAGGACGCCTTCGACCCACTCGACCAGGGCTCGCAGCTCGTCGTCGTACGCCGGGGGGTCGAGCAGGAGGATGAACGGCGGGTACTGCCACTCGTCCTCGTCGGCTTCCCCCTCGTCGGGTTCCGCGCCGGCCGCAGCGTCCTCGGCAGCGGAGGCCTCGCCCGGCTCGGCACCGTCGCCTCCGGTGAACGAGTTGAACAGGGTATTCAGCCGCGAGAGTTCGGCTTTGATGTCTTCGATGTCTTGGAACATCCCGATCGGGACGTCCAGGCGTGGCTCCTCCTCGGGGTCATCGGCCACTGCGCGCCGCCTTCCTGTCCTCGTACGCCCATCCGGCGCGCTTGGTGATGGCCAGCTCCTCGTCCCTCATCTGCGGGCCGATGTGGGACATCGACTTCTCGCTGTACCAGGGGCGCAGAGCGATCTGGGCGACCGGCATGCCGGTGGACAGCAGCAGTGCGCTGCCCTTGCGCATGGCGCGGATCTCGGCCGGGTCGAGCACCTGCTCCCGCTGCTCGGACCAGCTACGGCTGTGCCCGTCCTTGCTCTTGGAGTACGAGCCGCGCTCGACATGGTGGGCGCCGACGAGCGCGCTGATGTCCTGGGCGAACTTGGCGTCGTCCCCGCCGGGGCCGATGAGCTTCTTCGTCGCGGCGCCCCACATGCTGTCCATGCCGACCTCGCCCCACGCCTTCACGCCCTGCCGGTAGGACTGGAGGATGACGATCGGCGTGATCCCGCGGCTGCCGAGGTGGCTGTAGAGGTCGGGCAGGTCGGCGATCTTGCAGATGTTGGCGGCCTCGTCCAGGACGGCACGCATCGGCTCGGGCAGGCGGCCGCCGTGGCGCTCGCCGGCCTCGGAGGCGGCGGTGAACACCGCGTCCGCGACCGCCGCGACCAGGGCGCTCGACGGGCCGCCCTTCTTCGACAGCAGGTACAGGGTGTCCGTGCTCGTCGCGAAGGCCTCCGGGTCGAACCGTGCCCGGCCTTTGTCCGGGGTGACCCACGCCAGGACCTTCTCGTCCCGCAGCGCGCTCATCGCCGTACGGGCGTTCTGGTAGATCCCCGACTGGGTCTCCTCGGCGATGTTGATCGAGGAGTCGACCTGTTCGGCGAGTACGGCCTCGTTCTGGTAGAGGATGCGGAGCGGGGCCTTCTCCTTGGGGTCGGACAGCCACTTCATGACCTCGCGGACGGTGGCGCCCTCCCACCAGGCGGCGCGGAAGAGGCCGGTGAGGAGGTCTCCGGCGGCCTGGCTCCAGAACGGATCAGCCTGTTCGCTGGTGATCTGGTTGACGAAGTGGGACGCGAGGCGCTCGGCGCCCTCCAGCGTCTCGGCCTGCGCGACCAGGTCCACCCACATCTCCTGCGAGGCCTGGGCCACTCCCTGGGTGTCGAAGAGGAACGTCTCCCCCTTCTGCGCACGGCTCGCACGGGTCGCGGCGTAGACGTCGGCCTTGTTGCTCGTCATCAGCAGTGCGCCCGGGGCCTCTTCGGCGATCGGGATGGCCAGCGCCGTCGACTTGCCGGCGCGGGGCGCCATGATGGCGACGAAGGTGTCCTCGTCCGAGCCGCGCAGCTCGACGCCGGAGGGCAGGTGGTCGCCGAGCAGGACACCCCGGTCGCGGGCCGGAACATCCTTGGGCTTCGTGCCCTTGAGGGAGGCCCGCAGCCGGATCGCGGAGCGGGCGGCGTGCTTGGGCGTCAGCTCCCGCACCTGGTGCAGCGTCGCGAGGCTGTTGGGGTTGCGGTACCAGCGGAAGGTGACCCGCAGCCCCCAGACGATGAGAATGACGACGAAGAGGTCCAGGAGCGCGGCGCCGAGGGTGCTCGCGGTCTGGGAGTGCGGCCAGAGCTGGGACCACTGGGTGGCCATCCGGTAGGCGTCGACCACCGTCAGGGGGAAGTCGGCGACCTGGTCGCCGGTCACTACGGCCCCGGCCGCCGCCCCGGCCCAGGTGGAGACCGCGAGGGTGATCCCGCCACCGAGGGCTACGCCGCCGGCGGCCCACGCCCGGTCGTTGTCCGTCATCATCAGCTGGCCTCCGTCGTCATCTTGCGCCGCTGTTCGGGGTCGGTGTGGTAGAGCCGCCGCTCGGTGGCCGTCAGCTCCATCGCGGCCGCGACACCCGGCCGGGAGCCCACTTTGATCATGTACTTGCCGCGTCCGGGGTGCCGGGTCTGCTCGACGGGCATCCCCTCGCCGTCGGTCGGGGTGCTCGGGGTGACATCGAGCCCGGTCGACGTCGCCGAGGACCAGGAACCGATCATCATCCGCTCCTGCTCGGTGAGCGGCCGCTTGCTGGAGATCCTGGTCAGCTCGTCCGAGGACGATGCCCCGATGATCAGGGTGTCGCACCGGTCCATCAGGCCGCGCGCCTTGGCCCGGTCTGCCTCCGTGGGCAGCGATTCGCCGTCCAGCAGCGAGTGGGTGACGTAGATGGCGACGTCCCTGTGCTGCCGGTTCAGGCGGGAGATGGAGTCCATCGCCTCGACCATGCCCGGCCCGGCCCGCAGCGCCCGCCACATCTCGTCCATGGGCAGGACCAGGGGCCGTTGCAGCATGCCGATGCTGCGGGCGCTGTCGATCGCGCTGTAGGTGTAGGCCCACGTGGCGATCATGCCTGCGGCCTCGACGTCGGAGCCGCGTGAGCGCAGGGCGGAGATGTCCACCGACACTGCCGGGGCGTTGATGTCCAGAGGAGAGGTCGTCTGCCCGTCGAACAGGCCCTTGAGCGGGCCGTCGATCAGGTTGTCGAGACCGGCGACGATGCTGCGGGTGAGCGCGCGGAACTCGGCTTCCGGGGCGCTGAGCTTGGACAGCAGTGCCTCCGGGGCCGCCCGCAGCACCCGCACCACGTCGGACACCACCGGGTCGACGGTCTCGCCGAGCGTGTCCGCGGCGATCCTGACGGCGGTGGTCAGCGCGCTGCGCTCGACCTCGTCGGGGATGCGCCCCAGGCCGTGCTTGGTGCCCAGCAGCGCCACCAGCGCGTCCTGGCGGCGCGCGTTGAGCGTGTCGCGCAAGGATGCGCGCCGGTCGGCAGGAAGGGTGTGCAGAACACCCTTCAACGGGCCGGAGTCCAGGGGATTGAGGCGGCCGATGCCGTCCCCGATGCGTACGACGGATCCGCCGAGTTCGCGGACCAGGGCGCTGTACTCGCCCTTGGGGTCGCCGGGCACGCACACCATGTGCCCGTACGACGAGTACACCAGGCAGATCCGCTTGACCAGGGCCGATTTCCCGGCCCCGGGCTGCGAGATGACGTAGACGCCCGGGTTGGTCGTCAGATTCCCGGTCCATCCAGCCGGGTCGACGCAGGCCAGTTCGCCGGTCAGTACGTCCCGGCCGACCGGCACGCCCCGGGGCGGGAGTCCGCTGCCGAGCAGCCAGGGGAAGATACCGCCCGCCTGGGTGGAGGGGCCGGTGTAGACGGTGCCGGCGTCCTCGACGGGGCTGCGTCCACTGAACCGGCCGCTCCACCCCAGACGGGGTGCGAAGCGCTGCCGCAGCTGGCGCTCGGTCCGCCGCTCCTCGCGGCTGGGCCGCACCTCGGCCTCGGCCGTGATCCGTTTCGGTGTGGTGACCGGTGTCTGCTTGGTGGTCTTGCGCGCCATGTCGCTCAGTCCTTCACCAGCGGGTTGAAGCCGATGGGGAGCCCGGCGGCGAAGGTTGCCGCCTGAGCCCCGAACGCGGGGCGGAAGCGCAGGCTCCGGGTCGCCTTGACGGCCCGGTCCAGCTCCTGGCGAAGGTTGGGCAGGTCCTCCGCGCTGCGGGCGGTCGCGGTCACCCGCAGCGTCCAGTCCACGACCTGCGCGCCGTCGGCGACCGCGGCGGCCGCCTGCTGGGACTTCTTGAGGTCGGCGGCCTGGCTGTGCTTGGCCCGCCCCTTGACCTCCTGGGTCACCCGGGCCCGGTCGTGCGCGTTGCTGATCTCCCGCTCCACGATCGCCTCGCCCTCCAGCGGGTCGAGCACCCGGTAGGAGATGGAGATGCGGCGCTGGAAGCGGCCCGGAGCCAGCAGCGGCAGCAGCACGCTGTAGGGGATGGGCCTGCGGGGCATCTCCCGCAGGACCCAGCTGATAGAGACCCCGGAGTCGTGGGCGTACTCCTGCCATCCGTCGTCGGCCGCCTGCGGCCCGCACTCACTCCAGCTGAGGGCAGCGAACTCGTCGTCGCGGGCGTTGAAGACGGTGGGGTCGTAGGCGCTGCGGACGATGCGGCGCAGGTCGATGTCGGTCGCCCGGCGCTCGATGTCGGTGCCGGTGCCGGAGAGATCGAGTCCGTCGACCACCCGCAGCGCCTCGGCGACCTGCTCCGCGAGATCCACCGGCGGACTCGCGGTCTCGGACGGGTCGACAGTGACACTCATCCAGGGCGCCACGCTCGCCGTCGCGTACGGGGTCGTCCGCACCAGATCGCTGATGACCTGCTTGGCCAGCTGCGGGGCGCCGGGGTCCTGACGGCGCTTCACGTCATCCCCCAGGGCCTCGCCGGCGCCGGGGGTGATCTGAATCGTCACGCTCGCACCCTTAATCTGCGGATCCGTGGCCATCTGGTCCAGAACGGCCGACCAGGTGCGGATGTTGCCCTGGACCGAACCGGTCGGCGCCATCAGGCTGCCACCCGGGTTGAGGAGTGTGGTGATGGTCATGTTGCCGCTGGAGCGGTCGTGGACGACGCCCACGGCCCGGTTCGTCGTCGGGTCCGCCGCCCGGATCAGCGTGGAGGACGCGCCCACGCCCGGCAGGTCGAGCGCGTACGGATGCGGCAGCAGCAGCCTGCGGTACGAGGTGGCGTCGTACCGGCCCGCCCGCTTCCAGGCGAACCGCGCCCAGTAGTACGACAGCGCGGGCATCCCGTGCCGTTTCGACGCCGCCAGACCGAACACCAGCAGCGTCACCGGGATCGTGACCAGCAGCGACAGCGGCACCTGCGTACCGATCAGCCCCTCGGCCGTCAGCAGCGCCACCGCCAGCAGCGTGCCGGTCTTGGACAGCCCGCCGAACCCGAAGGATCGGCGGGTACGGAACCCGCTGACCATCAGCGTCTGCGGTACCTCGTGCGAACTCAACTCTGGTCTCCGCCCACTGCTCCGCTCGCGCCCTGCACCGCGTCGTTGACGCCGTCCAGGACCTGAATGCCTGCGGCCACCGGACCGGCGACCGCCACCGCACCGCCGCCCGTGGCGGCCGCCGTACCGCCGCCCACTCCGGCAGTGCCCTCGGTCGCCTGGCCAGCTGCGCCGAGCCCGCCGTCGGCGCCCGGCTCGCCCGGGCCGCCCTGGGCCGGAACGCTCGCCCCTGTCTCGTTGCGGGATGCCTGCGCCTGGGCGTCGCCGCCCTGCCCGCCGCCTTCGCCGCTTTCGCCGTCGCCTCCGCCCTGCGGGCCCATGGTCTGGGAGACCATCTGGGCGCGGGAGACCGGGTCGTCGGAGGCTCCAGCCGCACCGCCCTGCCCGCCATCGTCGTCGCCGCCGCCGAACTTGCCCCCGAGGTACCCGGCGGCTCCGGCCAGGGCCCCGGTGGCCCCGCCCGCGCTCATCCCGGCACCCGCCGCCGCGCCGAACGGCGCGAAGATCTTCGTCAGCGGTCCCGGGGCGAGCACGGCCAGCAGGAGGGTCGCGCAGCCGCGCAGCCACTCAGCAAAAGTCCCGGCGGACCCCAACTCCGCGAACCCGATACACAGGATGATGGCCACGGTGGGCTTGTAGGCGATGACGACCAGTCCGGCGGTGATCAAACCTCCGGCCCACTTGCGGGTCGTGTCGCCGCCCGTGCGGCCGCCGCCGGCCACCGGCAGCAGCACGCAGATGATCGGGATGGCGCTCTGCCGCAGGAACATCATGATCAGCTGGATGCCGCCGATGATGAGCAGGACCAGGACCACGGTGCCCAGACCGATGGGGTTGAGGATGCCGGTCGGCAGCAGAGTCGTGACGATCCGGTCGATGGCCTCGTCGCCGCCCTTGAACGTCAGCTTCACCACTCCGTTGGCGAGCGCATCGCCGAGCAGCAGCATCATCGCGAAGAAGCTCACGCCGAGTGCGGAGATGAAGATGTTCTCCATCCAGCCGACCATCGCCCGCCCGGCGTGTTTGGCCTGTCCGGTCACAGCCATCTTGCCCAGCTGCCACATCACCCCGGCTGCTGCGATCACCAGTCCGAGCCAGGTCATCATGCCCGCCAGCGTGGGTTTGTCGCCCTCGGGCCACAGGCCGGTCGCCTTGAGGTTCACGGACGGACCCATCAGGGAGACAGTGATGGTGGTCTTGAGGACCCACCCGGCCACGTCCTTGCCGGAGTCGATCACGTCGCCGAGCACGGAGTCCTGGACCGACTTCCAGGCCTCCTTGACCTTCTTCTCACCGGCCTTGCCGATCTTGTCGCACACCGAGGACCCGGTGATCAGTTCCGCGCCGGCGTCGACCAGGCCGAGGAGCGGACCGGCCCCGGCCCGGCACGTCGCCTCGATGCCACCTGAGACGATCCCGTCGGCGGCCGCAGGCGTCGCGGACGCCGACAGGCCTCCGAAGACCGCGACCAGGACCAGCAGCAGCGCCGTCAGCCGCCGCTTCACGACGCTTCCCGGATCGCTGTCCACCCGGCCGCGTCGAACTTGGCGTCCCCGACCGCAGCCATCTCAGGCTCGGGCTTGCCCTGGGTGTCGTCCTGCGCGTGCCGCGTCGCCTGCACGCTGAGCTTCCAGTCGCCGTCCTGCCACTGCGCGCCCATCAGCGTACGGGTGTAGGAGACCTTCTCCTCCTCCGTCTCGCCCGCCTTCAGCGTCTCCGTGCCCAGCACCCACGCGGTCACCTCGGTGGGCGACTCCTTGATGACCTGGAAACCGATCACGTGCGTGCGCGCGTAGGCGCCCGCCGGCAGCGGAGCCCCGGGCTTCAGGCCCAGGCTGCGCCAGATCGACTTGCCGTTGGTGATGGCTCCCTGCTCGACCCGCTCCGCGGCGGCCTCGGACTGGTCGGGCTTGCCGATGTAGCTGTAGTAGAGACGCAGCTGCTCGTCGTCGTTGGTCGTGGTGCCCTCGATGGCGGTGGTGTTGGCCGCTGCCATCATCGCCACCGCGCCCTCGGCGCTCTGCGGGAAGCCGACCTGGCTGCCGCGCTCGTCGGTCCGCTCCCCCCGCGGGAGCGCCGCCCAGCGCTTCGGGTCGGTCCAGTCCTCCGGGGCCTCGTACGAATTCGACGGCTTCGGATCCGCGCTCGCCGAGGAGCCCGGCTCCTTCTTGCCCGCCTCGTCTCCCTCGTCGCCGCCGGAGAACAGGGCGTACCCGCCCAGCGCCAGCACCCCCACCAGAGCTACCCCCGACAGCCACACCGAAGTGCTGTTCCACCTGCTCCTGGTCCCGCCCATGACCTCCCCCTTCAGCCTGCGACGCCGTTGAGGATCGCGATCAGGCTGCCGGAGATGACGATCGCGATCAGCCCGCCGCCCATCCATTTGAACGGCTCGGATCCGCCGCCGCCCCGGCCCTTGTCGGACACGGCCAGCTTGAAGAACCCGTAGCCGACCCCGCCGACGCCGGCCAGGATCAAAATCCACAGCCCGTACCCGAAAATTTTGGTGACCGTGCCCGCCATCCCCGGGATCTCCGTCGGCTTCGCCCCCGGGATCAAGTCCGCTGCCAGGTACCACTGATCCAGCATGCTCAACTCCTCTTTTCCATAGCGGTCCGCAGCTTCTCCGCTGCGGCCCGGACGTCCTTGTACTCCAGGGCCTCGTCGGCATCTGTAACGGCTCGCAGGACCGGCAGGTACGGCACCCTCGCCACCCCGGCCAGTCGGTTCTCCAGCCCTCGGATCAGGAAGCGGGCGTCCTGCACCGGCCGCGCGGGAGCATCCGACACCAGCACCAGCCACGGCCGGGGCATCTGCCCCCACCGCAGCAGCGCTTCCTGCACCCGCTTCGCGGCGTACAGGGTCGTGTCCGCGACCAGAACGGGAGCAACCCCGTACGGGACCTGCTCCCCCGGCGCCAGGACCCGGGCACGGCCGCCATTCGCGCCATCGTCAAGCATCCGGGACACCGTCGCTACTGCAATGCCATTACCGTCAACCGGCATCAGCGCATACCGGAGAACAACACGCTCCGCTTCGACCTGCGTTGACGCCACCGGCTGAGTGGTCATGCCACAACTCCCCCTGTGCGATTCCATCTAGTCACGGGATTGGGCCCCGGGATCCCTGAGGTTAGCGTGATCCCCAGCAACGCGATTCACCAGTTACTCGGTGACGGGAGGTGAGGCCAGCGGTAAAGCCCAGAGGGCCGGAAAGCCAGCCTCACACGAAAGGCCCTTTTGAGACATTGATTGAATCTCGACGCGTACACCAGCCGCCCGCCCCGTACGCAACAGCCCCACCCCCGAGTCGCCAACAGCCCCGCACTGGGAGCCACATGCCCCCTGCACAGGGCAAGCCCGGGCAGAGTTTTACTGGGCAAATCCACCATCCAGCGAGACCGAGAGCCGACTCTACGTGAGCCCGGACTCCAGGCGTACGACTCAGCGCCTGCACAAGAAGAGAGCGCACATTTAGTGCGTGCCAGAAAGTCACACAAACGGAATCCGAAAGACCAACGGGGGATAGCACGTGAAGGTGATCACAGGCGCCGCAGCAGGAGTCCTAGGGCTCATCCTGCTGCTAGTCATCAGCATCGCGGTCCTGGTCATCGACGAAGACGACGCAGCGGTCGACGCGACCAACGGCGGAAGCGGCTTGCAGGGCGTCCCCGCAGAGTTCCGCAAGTGGATTCTGAAGGCAGATGCCGAGTGCAAAGAGCCGCCGATGACTCCGGCTCTGCTCGCCGCTCAGCTCTACCAGGAGTCCAAGTTCAAGACGTCCGTGGCCGAGGCCACCTCCAGCGTCGGCGCCCAGGGCCCCGCACAGTTCATGCCCGGCACCTGGGCGACCTGGGGCCGTGACGACGACGGCAACGGTCGCAACAGTCCCTGGGACATCGGCGACGCCGTCATGGCCCAAGGGCGCATGATGTGCTCCCTGCTCCGCCAGGCCACCGCCTCCGGCTACCCCGGCGGCCCCCGCGCCCTGGCCCTCGCCGGCTACAACGCCGGATGGGGCCGCGTCCAGCAGTACCGCGGCGTCCCGCCGAAGTCCTTCGCGGGCGGCGAGACCTACAACTACGTCCAGCTCATCCTCTCCACAATGAGCCGCTTCCAGGGCCCCGATCTGGTCCCCGTGTCGTTCTCCGGGACCGGCACCGGCCCCGACGCCCTCCGCAAGGCCTCCACCCGGCTCGGCACCCCCTACGCCTACGGCGGCGGCAGCCCCTCCGGCCCCTCCACCGGATTCTGCGACGGCACCAACGGCTACCGGAACGGACGCTGCGTCGCCTCCACCACCACCGGCTTCGACTGCTCCTCGCTCACCCAGTACGCCTACTGGCCCTCCGTCAAGCTCCCCCGCACCGCCGCCGCCCAGTACGGCGCCACCTCCAACCGGCCCGTCTCCCGCGACAACCTCAAGGCCGGCGACCTGCTGTTCTGGTCCAACAGCAGCGGCTTCATCTACCACGTCGGCCTGTACGCAGGAGACGGCCGAGTCCTCCACGCCCCCCGCACGGGCAAAACCGTCGAACTCGTTCCCCTCGCCTCCGCCATGCCGGCCGGGGACTACCTCGGCGCCACCCGCCCCTGACCTGAGCGTGTGGTGGCGAAAGCAAGGGGACCACCACCACGCCTCGTGACCATCTCCCGCCGTCAGTCCCCGGCCGAGCCCAGCAGCCAGATGGGCCCGGCCGCCGCCCTCTACACCGCCTCGTGCAGCATCTGGGGCGGCCCGTACGACAAGCCGTGGTGCCGCCGCACGGCCTGACCATCCCCCTTCCTGCCGTTCGGCCGCCGTTCAGGCCCCCGCCTCCGCACAACGGCGGGGACGGGGACGCTCGGTAACCGGGAGGCCTAGCGGGTCCTGCCCTTGCTCGGCGCCGGTCCAGAATCACGGTGTGCGGCAACCCCCGGCTCTGCCGGGCGGGGCCCGCCCTTGGTTACGGAGACGCCCTTAGTAGGGCCCACGCTCGGCGAAGTGGCCTTGGCTGCCGCGCTGCTCACCACCGGCCGGGAGGCTCCCGCAGCATCGCCCACCGGCCGGGTCAGCGCGTCAGCCGCAGCCCTGACCAGCCGGGTCCCCAGCGTTCCCGTGCCCTTCTCCCACGAGGTGTCCTGCATGAGGCGGGCAAGGTGCTCTGCCACCGGCTCACCCCGCGACTCCATCTCCGCCATCCGCAGGGAAATCAGCGGCCAGTGACGGTCGCTGACCATCAGGTCGGCATCCCGCTCCCTGCCCGGCATGGCCTCGCGCACCATCCGCACGTTCCGCGCGTCCGCATCCCTGACCCCGAGCTGCACCAGCGCCCGTGCCCGGTCCTTCAGGGTGAGGTTCTTCGGCACGTCCAGGCCAGTCGTCAGCGGACCGTACGCCAGCAGCGCGTCCCGGCTCGTCGACGGCGCCGCCGCGCCCAGCGACGAGGCCACAGCCTGCTCGACGCCGAGCCCTTCCTTGTGGGCGGCCGCGAGAACTCCCCGCACATCGACGCCCTTCTCGTCCAAGCTCGCCATCTTCGTCGCAATGTCCGGCCAGGCCGGGGAGGAAAGGATCGCCTCCCGTACGGGCCCGGCCGGAACCGCCTCGCGCAGCATCGCCTCCCACCTCCCGGCGCCCTCGTCCTCCAGGGCCTTCCTGGCGTGCTCGGCAACGGCGTCCCGTACGGTCACGGTGATCTCCGCGACGCGCGGCATAAGGGCCTCCAGGTCCACCCCCGCACCACCCAGTGCCATGAGCTGCTGGGCAAGCATCGGCCAGTCCGCGCCGTCCATCAAGGCCGTACCAATGTCCGGCGGTAGGTACTTCTTCGCGTACTCCGTGGCCTCGGGCACAGCCTTCTCGACCGGCGGGAGTTCCTCCTCCCGGCCCGCCTCCTTCTGCTGCTGCTGACGGCGCACCGCATCGGCGATGGCCATCATCAGACGGAAGGCCATCGTCGAGGTCTGCACCGCCTCGGCAGCAGCCTCCGTGAAGGCCTCCCCCGCCCGTTCCTCCGGTGTCGGCATCGACATGTCCGCTCCCCTCGTCACCGGGCCCGTCGCGGGCCCTTGCGCTGCTCATCGCCCGGTGGCCGTCGTGGTCCGGGCGCCCCCGTCTTGCGCGGTCCACTGGTACGGCTGGTACCGCCGGTGGACGTCGGCGACGGGCTCTTGCCGGTGGCACTCGTCGGCGCACCGCGCTCACGACTCCACCCGTACAGCCGCCATGTAAGCACTTCCGCGACCGAGTCCGCTGACCCCAACTCCCGGCGGGCCGCCACCACGGCGAGAACCGCGGCCGGATCCTCCCCCGCCTCCGCGACCGCGGCCAGCCGCGTACGCAGCGCGGGCCACGCCTGGTCCGCAAGGATCAACCGGGCATGCCCGGGCAGAGCCTCCTGGACCACGCCCGCCATCGGCCGCTCACCCGAGACCGCCACGGCCCGGCCAGCCCTCGACGGACGTCCCGCCGCAGGCCTTCGGCCCGCCCGGTACTCACGTGCCGCCCTCGCACCGGCGGTCACCTCTACCGCCTCCCGCAACAGGCGACCGGCCCTCCCCGAGGCCTCCGCCTGGGCCCGGTGTTGCTGCGCCTGATGCCACCGCTGAGCGGCCTCGACCGCCGTTGCCAGAGCCACCAGGAAGCCAAGCGCGGCCACCGTGTCGGCGCGCCCGGCCACCGCCGCCGACCGTGAAACGAGGTAGGTCGACTCCCGGTAGAGACTGCGCGCCTGGCCCTCCAGCCTCCGGTCACCCGGTGCCCGCGAGGCACGCTCGTACTCGAACGCCGCGTCCCGCAGCTGTCCGCGCACCAGGTGCGGCGACGCCACCGCGGCGACCACGATGAGATCGCCCAGCGCGGCCACATCCCCGGCGCCCTCGTGCAGGCCTCCCGCACCAAGATGTTCCGCGGCCGCGCGGACGCGCCGCTCGGCCTCCTGCCACATCTGCGCCGGCGCGACCGTCGGCGCCGAGACCGCAATCGCCCATCGCTCCCGTACCCGCGGCAACGACAGATCAGGAGCCAGACGCGCACCAGAGAAGAACACCGGCTGCTGCCCCTGGTCGCGGTCTCCGGGCAGCGCGACCGAGTACCCGGTGACGTTCCCATCGGGTGCCACCCGCCGGTTCACCCGGACCCCCGCTGCAGTCAGCCGGGCGAAGAATTCCTCCTCGCTCGCGGCGGCCGCCGCGGCTTCCCGTACCGTCCGCTGAAGGGTCTCCCGTACGGGCTCTCCCAGCCCTCGGCGGACCGCCTTCTCCATCTCGCCGGTCCTCGGCCACTTCCGTGCGGTGTGGTCCCCGTCGACCAGGCGGCGGAGCCCGAACTCGACCTCGAAGTTTCTCGCAGCCGCGTGCATCCTCACGATGTCCTGTCGCAGATTCGGCTGCCTCCCGTCCTCACGCGCCCGCGTCGCCACGATGTGAATGTGGTCGTCCGCATGTCGGATCGCCACCCACCGGCAGGCGCGCTCCTGACCATGCCGAGCGATCCCGGCCGCGTGCATCATCTCCTGGGCGACTCTGCCCCACTCCTCATCCGTCAGCTGCCGGTCCTCGGGCGGATTGCGGACGGCCACGTGGTAGACGTGCTTCGGCGGTGGCTTCGACGTCATCGCGAAGACCGGCGCATCAAGGAGCAGCGCCAGGTCAGAAATCGCGGCGGCCATGTCGGGCACGCGCCCGGGATCATCGATGTACGGGTCCCACGAGGCCACCAGGTGCGGGTCCACGTGCTCATCCCGTTTCCCCGGGCCATACAGGTAGTCGATCAGACCCCAGGTGTCATCACCGTCCCGGGCCTTCTTCGGCATCATCAGCGCGCCCGCCGCTCACGCATCAGCTGCAACGTCGCCTCATCCACCCGGCGCACCGCCTTCTCGACCCCCGCCAGAACCGCGGCGAGCTGAGCCTCTGTCACACTCCCGTCGGAGTTCAGAGCCTTCGCAATCTGGTTGGCGTTATTACCCACCCTCGACAACTGATGGCGGGCCTCGATCAGCTCGGCCACCACCTCCGCAGACGCAGTCGGCGTCGGCACCAGGACCTCATTCGCAACCGCCAGCGCAGCCTTCGCAGCCCACGCAGCCGGGACCAGGCCCTCGCGGGAACCAGCCTCCTCGATGTTGCGGAACTCGTCCTCGTTATAGGCGAGATTTACCCGCCTGTCGCGCCGCGCCGGCCGACCCTCCGCCGCCGTCTCCTTGTCACGCGACCTGCGCCGGGCCGTCGCCTTCCCCACCACAGAAACCCCCCGCTCAACGAGCGCCCCGGTCCGTCCTCGGACCCATGATCACCGTCGGCCAGGGTAACCCTGGACCGGCGGCGATCCCGCTTATTGGAACAATAAGCACTAACTCGCTTGGAGAATCTACCGCCGGAATGGCAGGTGGCGGCACGGTTTTGTCTGGCTGTCAGACCAGGTCAAAAGCGTGCGTTACAGAGGTCTGACAGCCTACTCCTGCCCGTGCACGGCTACGATGCGGAGCATGTCGAGTGCTCGCGATGTCATGAAGCGAATGAAGGAACTCCAGGAGAGGCGTGAGGCCGCGTTCGCACCCCTCGCCTCCGTCATGGAGCAACGCGAGAGCGTGCGAGGAGAGATCGCACGCCTACTCAAGGAGCAGGAGCAGCGCCTCGCTGAACTGGATGGCCCGTACCGAAGCGCGTTCAGCGGTGCTCTCACCGGAGGCTGGTCGGCGGAGGAACTGACAGCGCTCGGCGCAGAGGAGCCAGCACGGCGTGGACGGCCCAAGGCAAGCCGTAACCGGCCGAAGAAGGCTTCCTCGACCTTGCCCGGCGACGGGCCGACGGGTCCCGCCACGGCAGAGATCCCGGCTCAGGCTGACGCCGAGGACTCCGAGGCCAAGGTGGAGCCCGAGACGGTCTCCGCCTGAACTCACTACACCAACCAGAATCCGAGGGCCCCGCCAAGCGGGGCCCTCGGTCTTTTGGCCTCTCCCCGACTTCTCCAGTGTCCGGCCGGGCTCCGCCGCATCAAGGTCGTACGTCCGCACCCTCGCCGTGTCCGCTCGTCCCTCCCGGACACGCCTGCGGTGCGGGCGCTCCACCTTGACACTCTGTCCCCCGGCCTTGGTGAAGTGTCCACGGGGAGGAGCAAAAGGACGGTCCCCGCTACCGCCTCGGTACGGTGTGCCGCTGCTGCGCGTGCGGGCCGGTTCCGCTTTTCTGGAACACGCAGACGGTGCCCGGCCACCTGCCGTGGAGAGGTCGGGCACCGTCGGCGATCTTCTCGGCATCAGTGCGGCGAAGAAGAGTCCAGCTCTCGCAGCATCACGCCGAAGTTCGGGCTGTCGGCGAACGGCTGCCGAGTGCCCACCGTGCGGTAGCCCCAGCTCTCGTACAGGTCCACGACCCTGGGGTGGCTGGGGTCCACAAGAAGTACGGCCAGGGCCTCCGGCCGGTCGGCAAGCAGGGTTTCGTGCAGCTGCTCGGAGATGCCCGTCTTCCTCCAGCGCGGGCGCACCATTAGCTCGGAGAAGGAGAAGGTGGAGCTGTCCGGCGGCGGCGGGGAGACGTGCTCGCGCCACCACTCCCGGCCGGGTTCCGATGGTGCTCCGTAGGCGAAGCCGATCGGCTCCTCACCGTCGTAGCCGATCACGCAGGCGAAGCCCGGGTGACCGCCCCAGTGGTTCACGAACCACGGGAATCTCTGGACGAACTCGTCGTGCATCTGGTCGGCGTAGGCGTCGGCATGGACGTCCAGGAGGGTCTGCCGGATGACTGGCAGGTCGTCGTGACCGTAGCGGCGCAGTTCTATCGTGTCGGTGTTCATCATCCGCTCCACTGGGTTCGGTACTGGTCGGTCCATGCATGTGCGATGGCTGGCGGGGCGCTGGCGATGAGATCGCGCTGGAAATCGCCGATCAGCTGGCGCATCCGGCCGGGCAGGGCGGTGCCCGCCATGATGGTGAAGACGGCTCCGCTGGTCGCGCAGGCCTGCTCGATGTCGCCCTGGTGGAGCTGCGCAAGAGCGAGCCGGGCGGTGGTGTGCGCCCGGTTGCGGCGGTACGACGGAGCAAGAGCGGCGAGTGCCTGGTGCGAGGCGGCTTCGGCCTCGGCCGGGTGTCCGACTTCGTCGCGGACGATCGCGGTGAGCGAGTGGAGCTCGGCCGGGCCGTAGAACGTGATCCAGCTCGCGCGGAGCTGCTCCAGGTCGGCTTTGACGAGGTGGTCCTCGGCTCGGCCGAGGTGCCGCAGAGCGGGCCTGGTCTGGCCGCTATGGGCGAGGCAGACGGCGGTACGGGCATGGGCGAGGGAGGCGTGCAGCGGGCTGCGTCGCGCCACGGTGGTCGCCTGGGCGGCCTCTGCCGACGCGACGGCTTCGGCGTAGTTCTTCCGCTGTCGGGCGAGCATGGCGCGCAGGTTCCAGACCTGCATGGCGCGCTCAGAATCCTGGGCCAGGCCCGCAAGGGTGAGTGCCCGGTCCAGGTGGGCCTCGACGCCGTCGAGTTGTCCGGCGTCGATCCGCGACCATGCCGCCTGGGCGGTGTAGTCGGTGGCCAGGGCGAACAGGCGCTGGCGTACGCGCTGGGTCGCAGACTGGCCTTGCAGTGCGAGCGCTTCGGCGGCGCCGGCGAGGGCGACGCCTTCCAGTCCGTGGCCTCCGCGCTCGTCGTCCAGGGCGACGAGTCTCTCGATGCCCTGGCGCAGGCGGATCACGTCGGCCGTGCCCACATGGGGTGGTCGCGCGAAGGCGGGTGGAGCGATGGGGATGGCGGCGGCCGCGGTGCTGGCGGCCGCGCCGAGGAATTGGCGACGGTGCACGTCGGAGCCCTCCTCCGGTTGTGCTGGTGCGTTCTCTGACGGCTTCCCCCGCGGGACGAACCCTAAGTGCGAGATCGGCAGGCCGGTGACGGCCTCCAGGGCGAGGCGCTGGCGTTCTTGGGGCCATCGGGTCTTGCCGGAGAGCCATCGGAAGACGGTGCGTTCCGAGGTGTTGCTGGTGGTGCCGGTGAGCTGGGCGACGGCGTCGTTGACGGCGTCGGCAAGCTCAGGGGCCTTCATCCCGTGTTCCGCCATCCACTCGGCTAAGGGGAGGTTGTTCTGTGCTGCGTCCACATCTGAAAGGTAGGGCGTTCGGCCTCGGCGCCGCAGGTAAAGGGAGAGTCAATTTGTCAGTCACGGAGGGGGAGGCTGGCGCGACTTGGTCATGGGCGGATGGCGGTGGTGGGCGGTTAGGTGGTGTGTACGGCCCCGCTGCATCCCCCTCCCCCGTGGGGTGCGGCGGGGTTTCGTGTTTCCCGTCGACACCAGTGCTGAGGCAGCCATGAGTAGTGCAGGAATCTCCCAGGAATCGACCGCCTCCTCGGCGGTCCCGGACCCCTCCGCGGCCGTGCTGTACGTGTGCGCGGACCGCAGCACGACGATGCCGGAGCTGGCCTCCGAGCGCGCAGTGGAGGAAGGACAGGCGTTCGCGCAGGAGCGCGAGCTGAGGGTGATGGAGGTGGTGACGGACCCCTTCGGCCAGCCGGACCCGTCACTGCGGGAAGGGTGGCAGCGGGTTCGGGCTCTGGCCGCCGCCGGCGCAGTCGCCACGGTCATCACGCGGTGGCCCGCCATGATCGCCCCGGAGGCGACGCACGAGTACCGCTACCGGGAGGCGAACTGGCTTCAGGAGCAGGGCGTCAAGGTCGTCTACACGTGGGCTCCTCTGGCCGTATCGACCGGGGAGTGCCGGTGACGCGCGCGGGTGAACGCGGCCTGCTCCACCAGGATCATCCCTGGCTCGGGCGGAGCGTGGAGGACACCGTGCGGCAGCGTCGTGGCACGCTGCGGGCCATCGCCCCGGACGTCGACAAGCCGGGGCTGCTGGCGTGGCTGCTGCCGGTCGGCGGAGGGGTGGAGTGGACCACGGCCCCGGATGCGCTCGCCCGTCCTGAGCGGATCACGCCGGACTCCCTGCCCCGGTCATGACGGGTCGTCGTCGCCGCTCCCAGCGTCGGGCACCTGCGTGGTGGGCTTGGTGGCAGACGTGGTGTCTCGGGCTGCTACTGGCGGTGGCGTTCGCAGTCGCCGTATCGGCCGGTTCCAGGTAGGCCCCGGCCGGGCCGGGGCGGACTCCGTGCCCTCTGCCCCGGTCGGTCAAAGAGCCCCGGCGGGCCGCTGAAGAGGCGGTCCGCCGGGGCTCTTTCATGGGTCGGTCAGGCTGCGGGGAACAGCTCCAGCTGTTCGATCGCCCGGCCCTCGGTGCGCGGGGCGGGCAGTACCGTTTGCGCGGTGGTGGCCGTGGCGTTCTCCTCCAGTCGGTAGAGCTTGGCCTGGTACAGGGCCGTCGGTTCGTACCAGTCCTTGCCCTGGACGGCGGCGCTGATGGCGGCGGCCTGGAAGGGGCTGACCGGGTCGGCGATCATCTGGGCGATGTTCCGTACGCCCCGGGCGTTCTTGCGGGTCGGGATGTAGACCCACTGCTTGTCCCGGGGGAAGCCGACCAGGGCGCCGAGTTCGGCGGCGGTGATGGTGTGGGTGCCCTCGCCCTGGGGGACGTCGGCGGGGCGGAACTTGATGGCGTACCAGGGGGCGGTGACGCACGGGCCGACGGCGTTGAGCGGGAAGCTTCCGCCGCCTTTGGGCTTGCCGGTGGCGGGGTTGATGCCGCGCTTGCCACGGGTGTCGGCCCACCAGTCCTCGGGCAGTTCCAGGGCGGTCGCGACGGTGACCTTCGGGAGCGCGGGGCGGCCCTGGTAGGGGTCGATCCGGCGGTTGAGTTCGGGTGTCCAGTCGGGGAGTCGGCCGGTGCGCTGGAGGACGTGCGACCACATCTTGCGGGCGGCCTGGTCGCCGTCCACGTGGTCGGCGTAGCGGGGCTCGGCGTAGCGGGTGGCGACCATCCAGGCGCGGACGCGGTGGGTGGCCGCGCCGTAGTCGGCGGCGTCCGCGATCTGCCAGGAGCACCAGGCCCATCCGAAGCCTTCGACGCTGGTGATCTCGGACTGGATGGCTTCGGCCAGGGCCGGGCTCTGCTTGAGGAGGTTCGCGCTCTGTTCCATGGTGATGGACACCAGCGGGGCACCGATCTGGATGAGGCACATCGGCCAGATCAGCATCTCCGCCATGAGGGCCGTGCGGTCGTCGGAGACGGTGCTCGCCGCCCACGTACGGAACTCGTCCGGGGTCATGGTCGGGGGGAGGTGGCCGCCGTGGCACAGGTCGCCCCAGATGTCGGCGTCGGGGTGGTCGTCCATCCCGTCGATCACGTCGCCGAAGTAGGTGTGGGGGCCGCCGTACAGGGAGCAGAGGTCATCGACCTCCAGGAAGCCGAAGGCCTCGGACGCCTGCCACATGACGGACTGGAGCTCGGCGATCTCGTCGGTGCTCCAGCCGGTGCGCTTGCCCGCGCCGGAGAGGGTCTGGCAGGGCGGGGAGCCGTGGAAACGGCGTACGTACCGCAGGGCCGGGTGGCGGGGGTCCAGGGTGCGGATGTCGGCCTCGACCACCCAGTGACCGGCGGCCCGGGCGGTGGCCGCAGCGTCGCGGTTGAACTCGATCAGGACCCAGTCGCCGGTGTTGTCGACCAGGTTCCGGCCGGTGGACATGCCCGCCGGGCCGCCGAACGCCTCGATGCCGCGCTCCGGTTCGCCCTCGGTCCACGGCCGGGCCCAGTGCGGCGGGTAGGGGAAGGCGAAGTTGGTGCAGGCGCGGCAGTCGGCGCACTGCCTGCCCGTGGCGCAGACGATGCAGTCGGCGCAGGTCCAGCCGTCCCACTCCAGCGTCGCCGGTCGGAAGCCGTTGGCGTAGGGGCGGCCGTCGGGGTCCGTCGCCGCGTCGGGGGCGGTGTCGCGCACAGGGGTGCTCACCATGACGGTCCTTCGGTCGTTGAGGGTTCTCGGTGTGGCCCGGGGGCCGGTGCCGAGAGGGGATTCCCACCCCCTTTCGACGTAACTAATACTCTCAATTTTTGGGGTGGGAGTCAACCTCCTCAACTCCACAAAGGTGCAGGTCAGGAGCCTTTTTTGAGAGATTCGGGAACCGTCCGGATGTCACCCTGCCTCCGCCGTTCCCGGCGGAAGCCGTACGGCGGGCCGGTCGGGGGCTCCCTCCTCGGTCGGGCAGGCGTAGTCGACCGCGGGCCGTGTCGGGGTGCCGGGCTCGCGCTCGCGCGACCGCCGAAGGCGGCTTGGCCTGGCGGCCCGGCGCGGGCCGTGGTCCCCTCCGGGGGCCCGTCCGGGGAGGGAACCCCCGACCACCACCCCCAACCCCTCACAGACCTGCGGCTCGGCGCGGACCTCCTCCCCCTCCGAGTAGGGCCGGGGGTGTGGGGGCAGAGCCCCCGCTGCCTGGAACCGCGCGGACTCTCCGAAGGGCGCCGCAAGCTCCCCTCTTAAGAGGTGAGTTGGTGGCGGGGTGATGAAAAGGCGGCGGCCAGCGTGCCCCCGGTCCGGGTGCGCGCTGGCCGCCGTCGGGCCCGCAGGCCTTCTACTGCCCGGCTTCCCTGCGGGCCTGGGTGACGATCCGCTTCCAGGTCTCCACGGACCTGCCGTGGCGCTCGGCAAGCATGGCCGCCACCTCGCCGGCCTTCAGGTCGGGCCGTGCGGCCAGCGCTTCGGCGGCCTGCTGTACCCGCGGGTCGGTGGCGGCTCCCTTCGCGGTGGGGCCGGTCGGCCTGCCGCCCTTGGTCCCGAATCCGCTGGCGGGGTTGTCGGCGAACTCCCAGAGCTGGGCCCTGGTCCGGTACTCGCGGGTGCGCTTGGCCAACTGCTCGGTGTGGATCGGGTCCGGCCACCCGGGCGGCGGCTTCTTGCCGTACTGGGTGATCCGGCTCGGGTCGACGCCAAGGACGCGGGCCTGCCCCGCCGGCGGGAGCATCTCATCCGGGTCGCCCTTGCGGTCCACCTTGGCCAGGTCGCGAGGCCTCTCGCAGTGGGTGGCGAACCAGCCGGTCCACTCCTCCAGGTCCCAGTGCATGACGCCGTCGATCGTGCGGGCCGGGGGGTGGCCGTTGGTCTCGCGGTCGCGCCACAGTGCGCCGAGGGTGGCCCGGCTGTAGCCGCTGTGCTCGATCAGGTCCTCGCGGTTCGCCCACTGGCGGCCCTCGATGCTTCTCACGCTGTGCTCCTGGTGGTGTCGGTGCTGGGTACGATGATGACTGTTCGGTTATGGGTCTGTTGAGGACCCTCGGTGGCCGGACAGCGAACGGCCCGGCGGGGGTTCCCGATTCACCAGCCCCCCACCGGGCCGTTCGCTGTCCGGCGCCAGGTCGCCCCGGCCGCCCGGTCAGAACAGGGTGTACTGCTCCGCCGCCTCCGACGCGGCTGCCTCGTCCGAGTGCGCCTCGGATGCCAGCGGGCCGGGCTCGGGGGCGCTGACAGCCGCAGTCTTCTGCCGCCGTCGCCCGCGCGTGGGCCGGTCAGGGGCGGGGCCGGTCTTGGCGCACGGGCACCTGCACCACCACACGCACGGAGCGCCGTCGGGCCGCAGGGTGAACTTCGCGACGACCATCCCCCGGGTGTCGTGCACCCACTCGGTGTTGTCGTCCACGTGCGGACCGCCTTCCTGGCGGTGGACGCACAGGTCGCAGCGACGGGCGAGACAGTTCCGGCAGGTACCCCGCTCACAGTTCGACCAGCGCCAGAAGCCGAAGGGGTACTTGCGGTCGATGTCCGTGAGGAACGCGGGCCACACCTGCTCGCGAACCCACGTCCCTTCGTCCTCGCTCATCGGCGACGGGTTGGGCACCGGATCGATGATGCCCATCAACAGACCGCCCTGGAAGTTCAGGGCCGCGGTGTCCCGTACGGTCTCGTGCTCCTCGGGGGTGAGAGTGCGCTGCGGTCGGCGGATGACGGGCGACGCGGCGTTCGGCGTCTCGTTCATACTGCGGGTCTCCAGCTGGGTTGAGGGTTCCGGTGCTCTCGGGGCCGGGCCCGGCCGGGGAGCGAGATTCCCGCCTCGCTCCCCGGCCGGCGCCGCTCGGGCCTACTCGTCGGCGTAGAGGTACACAATCTGTGCTCGCACGGGGTTGCCCCCCGGGGACAGCAGCAGGAAGTCGTCCCCACCGCCATCCACCTCGTCCAGGACCTGGGTGTAGTGGCCGTTGCTGCCCAGCAGCTCCTGGAACCGTCGCGTTGCGGGCCTCGCCCCGTTCTCGATGCCGCACGAGACCAGGGCTCCGAGAACCCCTCCCGGGCGAAGGAACTTGAAGGCGTGCAGCACATGTGCGGCGGCGAGGTCGACCCGGTGGGGCGGGTACATGGCGACGGCGTGGTACTCCGGCCGGGGCTCGACGGTGAGGAAGTCGGCCACGGAAACGCTGCGCGCGATCCCGGCCCGGGTGATGTCCGCCGCCCGGTGGCCCTCCACCTCATAGCAGTCCACCGAGTAGCCGAGGCGCGCTCCTTCGGCGGCGAGAGCCCCGTGCCCGGCAGAGGGCTCCAGTCCCAGCAGGCCCGAGTCCTGCGGGAGTTCGCTCCACAGGAGTTCGGCGATCGACGCCGGGCACGAGACCATTCCGCGATCCGGCCGAACGGCGGTCTGGCGGGCGACGATCCGCTGGATCACCTCGGCCGCCTGGCCGTGAGGGTAGAGGTCGGCGAAGACGTACACCCGGAGGCTCCAGCTCCAGGTGGCACCCGACCGGGCGAGGACCACGTGGACCTTGTCCGACAGCGCCGTGTCGGAGTTCTCGCGCAGTCGGACCGTCGGCCCGTCGCACGTGGCGAGTTGCAGCTCCTGGCACACGGCCTTGGAGATCATCGGCATGGTGGTGTCGCTCCTCGTTGAGGTGTTCGGTGCGGCCCGGGGGCCGGTGTCGCTCGGGATTCCCGCCCCGTTTCGACGTGACTAATACTGTCAAGTTTTAGGATGGCAGTCAACTCCGGCCAGGGGGACGGGACTCCCGCCCCGCTCCCCCGCCGGCCGGGCCGGTCAGCTCCGGGCGCGCACGATGATTTCCCGCAGGCTGATCGACTTCTTGAACTGGCGGCCCATGTCGGCTTCGGCCGCGGCGTACTCGTCGAACAGCTCGGGGTTGAGCTGGGCGGAGCGCACCAGGTCGTCGGTGTGGGCGAGCGGGCAGGCCCGGCAGCTCAGGCGCCGCATGCCTTGGTCGTAGGCCTCGTGGTGCTCGATGTCGTTGTCGTCGTGCACCCCCCAGACCTGCTCCGTGGTGAGCTGGTGGATCGGCAGCCACGTCGTGACGACCCGCAACGTGCCCTTGCCGCTCATGCGGTTCCGCTCGATCTCGGGCTTCTTGGCGCGAGCCCGGGACTCCTCCGCGCGCATGCCCATGGCGTACCCGGCCCGGACCGGGCGGCCGAGGTTCAGCTCGGCGCCGACCTCGTCCACGTAGTCCCGGCCCACCGCCGTCTTCGTGTCACTCGTGCAGTAGCGCGCAAAGTGGCCGGGCCAGTTCCCGTGGGACCGGATCCGCTCCCACAGCGAAGCCCACCGGGTGCTGCGGCGGACGGCGAAGGGGACGCCGTACTGCTCGGCGTGCGCGCGGGCGACCTCCATCGCGCCGGGCCACTCGACCAGGTGGCCGCGCTCGGTGGTCCCGAGGTCGCAGTGCAGGATGCGGACCTTGTCGAGCTGGCCCGCCTTGTCGGCGCGGGTGCAGACCTCGTGCACGGTGGCCCCGGAGTCCTTGCCGCCGCTGTCGCCGACGATGACGACATCATGGGCGTCGAAGTCGAACTCGGCGGGCGGCGCGGCCGGCGCGGCGGGGGGCGCGGCGAACAGTTCCATCTGGGCGGCAGCACACCCGGTGGCGCACGGCGGGGTGAACGGCTTCTTCGTCACGGTGGTCTCCTCGTTGAGGGGTTTCGGTGGGGCTGTGCCAGGCCCCCGGCGGGGGAGCGGGATTCCCGCCTCGCTCCCCCGCCGGGCGTTCAGCCGGTGGTCCGGCTCAGTACCGGGCGCCGCCGTCCTTGGGCGCGGCCTGCGGCCTCATCAGCCTGTCGGCGGACACGTCGCTCCCCCCGCAGTGGCGTCGGCGGGCGAACTTGTTGTCCGTGTCCAGCTCGTACCGGCCGTTGTTGATGGCCTGGATGGTGAAGGTGACCGTCTCGTGCGACGTGTGGGTGTTGTTCATGGTGACGACCGGGAAGCCGTGGTTGTTCTTCAACCACACGGGGTCACCAACCGCGTAGTCCGGCTCGATGGCGCCCTCGGTGCCGCCCGTGAGGCTGCGCGCCGGTCGGCCTTCGGCGAGCCAGGCGGCGATGGCCTCGACGCAGTCACCCAGCTGGGCGGCGGGCCGGATCATGAGCTGGAGCTCGACACCGTTGACGACGGTCGCGGCGTACCAGTCGTCGCGGTCCGGGTCGGGTACGCGGAGAACGACCGTCTCGTCGTCGTCCCCCCGGAACAGGCACAGCACGGCGTGCGAGCCGGTGTTCGCGTCCTCGCCGATGATGAGCCAGGAGTTCCCGGCGTCCTCATCGATGTCCGCAGAGATCCCCCGCGCGGCCAGGGCCTCGATGGCGAGCTGGGCCGCGTTGACGCCGTCAGGGGTCGTGACTGGCGGTGTGCTGGTGGTCATAGGGTCGTGCCCTTCGGTTCGTTGAGGTTCTTCGGTGTAGTCGGGCCCGCATAGGCCCGGTGTCGAGAGGGGATTCCCGCCCCCTTTCGACGTAACTAATACTCTCAATTCTTAGGGTCTAGGTCAACTCCTCGGCCGTGGTACTGCGGGGGGGGCCGAAGCGCCGTCCGGGCCCACCACGGAGAGGTGGGCCCGGACGGACGGGCAGTCTGGGGCGCGGGGTCAGCGGCAGGCGAGCTGGGCGAGGTCTGCGCGCTTGGCGTGCAGCGCGAACGCCGCCTCCAGCAGGGCCAGGGCGACCGTTTCGGTGGCGGCCGCGCCGAGGTGGCCGTGCAGGGCGTCCAGCGCGGCCGCGAGCTGAGCGTCCTCGTCGGCCAGGCTCCAGCCGTCCGGAGCGGGACGGGCCGGGGTCGTCAGCGGGCGGTGGTCCACGGCGTGGGTGACGTACTGCCCGAAGCCCGTCGGGAAGCCGGTACCCGGCGCGTCGATGGCGGTCGTCTCGGCGTCCGCGAGGGCGAGGCGGGCGCTGTCGCAGATGCCGTCCAGCCCGGTCGGCTCCTCCTCGTAGAGCGAGAGGGCGGCGATGTCGAGCAGGTCGGCCAGGTGCAGGAGCGCCCGGGCGTCCAGGGCGGCGGCGAACAAGGTACGGCGGCGGGCGATGTCCGCGAGCACGGCGGCGCGGCCGGCGGCGGCGCGGGCCTGCAAGGTGGGCTCGAAAGCGGTCATGACGGTCCCCTCCAAAGGGGTGTTGAGGGTGTTCGGTGTGGTGGGTGACTGCGGCCGGGAGAGCGGGATTCCCGCCCCGCTCCCCCGGCCGGTCCGGCTTCTCAGCCGGTGCGCACGGTCCTGGCGTAGTTGTGGAAGTCGTCGGTGACGGGGAAGTCCGTGGACTCCGTGACGGGGCCGCGCACCCAGGTGTGCATCGGGGCGGGCACGTCGATCTGGCCGCCGAGCCAGAGCTGGACGTAGGGGTGGATCTCGAAGTGGTCGCCGTCCTCGCTCTCGGCGTAGAACCGGGAGTTGCCGCCGAAGCCGTGCGCGTCGGCGTACTCCCAGACGCAGACCAGGAAGGGCCCGCCCGCCTGGTGGATGCGGCCGAAGACGGTGCGGATGGCCTCCGGGGTGTAGCCGTCGGCGAACCGGCCGCGCAGGTCGCGGATCTCGGCGGGGACGTGGCGGTCGGGCCGCCCGGCGCCAACCCAGGCGGCGATCGCCTCGACGCAGGCCTCCAGCCCCCCGGCGGGCTGCATCGCGAGCATCACCTCGGTGCCGTCGGTGCCGACGGTCGCCACGTACCAGTTGTCGCGGTCCAGGTCGGGCACCCGGTTGACGTCGGTCTCCTCCCCGTCCGTCCGGTAGAGGTGCAGGAGCGCGTGGGCTCCGGTGGCCTTGTCGTGGCCGACGACCAGCCAGGACTGGTAGGCATCCACGATGGTGCGCGCGCTGACGCCTCGTGCGCTCAGGGCCCGGGCGGCGGCCTCCGCTCCGGTGACCCCCTTGCCGGACTCGTCCGTGAGGGGTCGGTGGTAGCCGGTGAGGGCGCGTACGGCGGCGGCGTACTGCTCGGCAAGGAAGTCGGGGTTGTCGATCAGCGAGGCCGCGTCCAGGAAGATCCCGTCGGACGGCTCGCCGTCGTAGGCGACGAAGCCCTGCGGGAGAACCGGGTCCTGCGGCCAGTCGTCGCCCCGCCGGTCGAACTCCAAGCACAGGTCCCCTTCGTAGTCGACCTTGACCGCGATGCGCTCGGGGTACGGGCCCGCCAGGGTGGCGACGGTGCCCCAGTGGCGGGGCCTGGCGGTCCAGTCGTCACCGAGGAGTTCGGCGACTGCGGCCGCGAAGGCGGAGACGACGAAGGGGTGCTCGGCACCCGGGGCGGGGCGGTGACCGGCGGACTCGCCGGCCGGGATGGCAGTGCTCATACAGGTTGCTCCTCATTGAGGTTCTTCGGTGTGGTCGGGCCCGCAGGGGCCCGGCGCCGAGAGGGGATTCCCGCCCCCTTCCGACGTAACTAATACTCTCAATTCTTAGGGGTCTGGTCAAGCTCCCCCGCAGTTCAGCGCGCCGCCCCTCGCCGCCGGTCGACCGCCGGGGCGAGCAGCCGACCGGCGGCCATCGGGAGGGCGGCCCGGCGGTGCTGCCGGGGCCGGAGGGTGCTCCGACCCCGGCAGCAGGCGGACTTACTCGCCGGAGGGAAGCGGCGCGGGCACGCGGCGCTCCCACGCCCACAGGCGGCCGATCAGGTAGCGGCCGTCGTCGCCGGGCCGGACCGACAGGACCCCGCCGTCGCCGTCGCGGGTCTCGTCCCAGGTGAACGTGAGGACCGGCCCGTCCCACGCGGCGGTCATGCCGCATCCGGCGTCCAGGATGTTCAGGTCGTCCGCGATGCGCTCGGCGACGGCGCGGCTCACGGAGATGGGCTCGTAGGGGCTCCAGGTGCCGTCGACCGGCAGGGCCTCGTACGGCCCGTGGGTGCTGGCCTCGACGGTGAAGAACTCGATCTGCATGGTGGGCCTTTCAGGATGGTGGAGTGGGCGCCCCGGGCCCGGAAGTCGTCCGGGCCCGGGGCGGACGCGGCTACTTGCCGTAGGCGGGGATCAGGGCGCGGACCCTGTCCTTGCCGATGCACCCGCCGTCGTGGCGGTACGGGGAGGGCGGCTGGTTGTTGCGGCCCCGGTGGTGGCTCCAGTAGCGGACTCCGGACCAGCCGCACAGCTCACAGAGCAGGTACCAGGGGTTGTCCGACCCCGGGAAGCCGCGCAGCACGGCCCGCCAGTAGTGCTCAGTCAGACCGGCGAACGCGGTGGTGGCACCGGCGACGTTGCGCGCGCTGGCGGGCATCCGGGGGTGCAGCAGGGGCACCGGGCCGGTCAGCGGCTGCGGGGCCTCGGCGCGGAGCTGCTCCAGCCCGGTGGCGGTGATGCGACCGGCGGCGTACTCCTCGGCCAGGTACGCGGCGGCCATGTCGATGCCGCTCGCGCGCTTGGCCTCGGCCGCAGGCGGGCGGCGGAGATTGTGCTCGCCCTCGCTGGTGATGACCAGCCAGTCACGGTGCCAGCGGTAGGCCTGCCCGATGACGCGGTCCTCGCCGATGATCACCGGGTAGCGGCACTCGATGTCCGGCTCCCCGATACGGGGCTGCAAGGTGGCGGTGCTCATGGTCGTGCTCCTTGTTGAGGTGGTTCGGTGGGTGGGCCGTGGGGGCGGACGGGATTCCCGGCCCGTCCGCCCCCACGGGCGTATAGGTCAGCTCGGGGTGTCGGTGAAACCGGCGCCGGTGAAGGCGAGTTCGTCGGCGTAGAAGACGTCCTCCAGGTCCCGGATCGCGCGCCGGTCGGCGTCCTCGCGAAGGGCGAGGTGGGCGGCGTGACCGTGGCTGACGGCCCGGAACGTGCGGAAGACGAGCGGCGACTGCGAGTCCTCGCAGGCGGCCTCCAGGTCCTCGCGCTGGACGTACTGCTCGACCGGGTGACCGGAAGCGCGCTGAACCTCCAGCACATGGCGCCTGTCCAGGTCCCGCCAGACGTTCCAGTCGTAGACGCCCTCGTCGTCGGCGATGACGAAGTAGGTCCCAGGCCGCTTGGTGAGGTCCACGCGGGGCTCGACTCGGTCCATCTCGGGGTTCAT
>NZ_CP192068.1:6172500-7595543 GCF_050942385.1 Streptomyces sp. CA-146814 | reverse complement strand
TCACAGCGAGCCGGGTCGCTGCGCTCCTCGGCCGCTCACGCTCCGCGTGAGCGGATGCGGCTCGCTCCGCTCACCGCCGGGCGGCACGCGCTCCGCGCCCGCCACCCAACCGCAGGGCATCCGGCCCGCGTTGCGGGCCGGGGCCGGCCTCCGGCCGACCCGTGGCCTCCGCTGCGCTCCAGCCACTCGGGGCGCGGGTCCCGCTCCCCTACCAGCCAGGCGTGCCAAGCTCCGCGCGGCCCACCCACGGGCCTTACGGCCCGAGCGGCAGCAAGAGGAGGGAGGGGTGACAGGTAGTCGGGCGAGTGACGGAGGTTCGGGGGCCGGCCACCCGCGAAAAGGGGTGAGGCTGAGGGGGCGTCAAGGTCCCGGATTGGCTGGCGATAAGGCAAGGCTAACAGCTTTCAGCCACGTTCGGAGGAATCTCGGCATTCTTTGTGCTTCATTTCTGCAAGCGAGATAGACTCTGGACTCAGAGCACACCACACCGGACCGCTCCGGAGGGTTATCGAGATCCACCCGGCCGCCTTACCGGTGTTCCGGTGGGGCGGATCAACCAGCCGATCGCGTCAGTCCAACCGTAGCCCTTGTGGCTCCTCTACGTGCAGGTTTCCCGTTTCCCGCCGCTCGCATCGACCGGACGGCACCCCAGGAGAAGGCAGGCGATATGTCGAGCACAGACCGCGCTGATCAGCGCGAGGCAGCCCAGCGAGAAGCCATTGACGCGGTCGTGCGCGCCCTCGAATTGCCTGCAAGATCACTTGTGCCCGAACGGGGGCTTCGAACGCAGGTGATCATGGCGACCGGGTCCGGGAAGACCCGGGTGGCGGTCCGCAGCGCGGAGGAGCTCCACGCGGGCCGTGTGCTGGTGCTCGTGCCCTCGCTGGATCTGCTCGCCCAGACCGAGGCCGCGTGGCGCGAGGGGGGCCGCCGGGGCCCGATGATCGGTGTGTCCTCGCTTCGGGGTGAGGAGGTGTCCTTCCCTAACACCACGGACGTGGACGAGCTGGTGGAGTGGGCGCGGGGCCTGGAGAAGGTGACCGTGTACGCCACGTACGCCAGCCTCGGTCTGGGCACGCTGGAGCGGGCGCACGCCGGGGGCCTCGCGGCCTGGGACCTGATCGTGGTGGACGAGGCCCACCGCGTTTCGGGCCGGATCGGGAAGCCGTGGGCGGTCGTCCACGACAACCAGAAGATCCCGTCCCTGCGCCGCCTGTACATGACGGCCACGCCCCGGCTGTGGCAGCTCGGGGACGAGGACGAGGCCGGCGCCCCGGGCGAGCTGGTGGCGAGCATGGAAGACGACCCCGAGGGCCCCTTTGGCAGCCGCTGCTTCACCCTGACCCTCTCGGAGGCGATCGACCGGGGAATCTGTGCCCCCTACCAGGTCGTATGCGTGGACGTCACCGACACCGCCCTTCAGGCCGCGCAGCTCCTGGGCGCCGAAGGCCGCTCGGCAGAGGTCCGCGGGGCCCGACTCGCCGCCCTGCAGACCGCCCTGGTGAAGGCTTCGGCCGAGGAGGGCTTCCGCCGCACGCTCGTGTTCCACCACCAGGTCCGCGAGGCCGAAGCGTTCGCGGCCGGCCTCCCCGACGTCGCCGCGCAGCTGCACGCCAGCGACCCGGAGCTGTATCCGAAGACGATCTGGGCGGACTGGCTGTGCGGCGACCACAAGCCGCTCCACCGCCGTCGGCTCCTCGGGGAGTTCGCGGCCGGGATCGCCACGGACGGCACCGTGGTGGAGAAGTGCTTCCTCTGCTCGGTGAAGGTCCTGGGCGAGGGCGTCGACACCAAGCACTGCGACTCCGTCTACTGGGCCGACGTACGCGGCTCGATGCCGGACCTGGTCCAGGCCGTCGGCCGGGCGCTGCGGATGCAGCCGGGCGAAGGCAAGGTGGCCTCGCTCGTGGTGCCGGTGCTGCTCGGGCCGGGCGAGACGGCGGACAACATGCTGACGAGCCGGGCGTTCGGCGGGCTGGCCAAGCTGCTGGAGGCGCTGCGGGCGCACGACGCGCGGATCGTGGAGACCCTCGCGGAGCAGCAGGCCCCGAGCCGCTACAAGCCCGTCAGCAAGGACGACAGCGGGAAGAGCACGGGCGGGAGCGGCGAGGGCTCCGGAGGCGTCAGCGCCCCCGCCAAGGCCCTGCTGAAGTTCTCTACGCCCCGCGACCCGGCCGCCCTCGCCGCGTTCATCAACCTGCGCGTCCTCAACCCCGAACACGAGCACTGGCGGCGTGGCGTTGAGGCCGCCGTCATCTACGTCCGCGAGCACGGCGACTTGAAGGTGCCGTTCACATTCCGCGTGCCCGCCGTCGACCACCAGGAGGCGGAAGGCGAGGGGTGGCCGGCCTCGCTCGCCGGGTTCCCGCTGGGGCAGTGGACCGCCGACACGCGCCGGTTCTACGCCCGCGACGACATGGACGAGGACCGCGTCACGCAGCTGGAGAAGCTCGGCATGATCTGGAGCCACTACGACGTCGCGTGGGAGGAGGGCCTGTCCGCTGCGCGCGGGTGGGCAGCCGAACACGGCCACCTCCTGGCCCCGCTCGACGCCACCTACCAGGGGTACCGGGTGGGCACCTTTCTGAAGAACGCGCGGGCCGCCGCCCGCAAGGCGCAGGAGAACGAGCTGCGGCGTGCCGAGGGGCTGCCCGTGGAGTCGTCGGCCGGTGCGCTGTCGGACGAGCGGCGCGAGCAGCTGGAGGAGATCGACGCGTCCTGGTGTCCGTCGTGGCCGGTGACGTGGCAGCGGTGCTTTCACCTGGTGCGGATGCACCTGGACGCCGGTGAGGCGCTGCCCACCGAGGCGGGCGACGTTGTGCGCCAGGGCGAGGATCTCGGGCGGTGGGTGCAGTCGGTCCGGCTCGGCTGGGACCAGCTCACCACCGTGCAGCAGTGGATGTGCGAGCAGGTCCTCGGCATCGAACCCGCGACCGAGGACGAGAAGCCGCCGCCGCGCCGTACGCAGGCCGACAAGTGGGCGATGAACTACGCGGCCGCCAAGCAGTTCTACGAGCGCGAGGGGCACCTCCAGGTCCCCAGGAAGTGGGTCGAGCGGATCGTCGGCGAGGACCAGGAGGAGCGGGAGCACAAGCTGGGTGCCTGGATCGGGAACCAGCGCTCCCGGGCGGCGACGCTGACGCCGGAGCGGATGGAGCTGCTGTCCGCGATCGGGATGCGGTGGTCCTGATGGTGGGCATCGTCGTCACCGCGGCCGCCACGCTCACGGCCGGCTACCTGCTCGGGCGGCTGCGCCCGTGGCAGCGGCTGGGCGACTGGGCGGCCGATCAGGTCCGCTTCACCGGAACGTGGGTCCGGGGCGGCGCTGCCCGCCAGGCCGTCGTCGTTCTGACCCACGCCGTCACCGCACCGCGCACCAGCTGGCGCATCATGCGCGCCCCAACCACCGAGACCCGAGCGCCGACGCCCGTACGCGATCCGGACTGGGTCGCCAACCGCCGCCAAGGAGAGCACGAGTAGACGCAAGGTCACTGACTGCCTTATGGGCAGTCGACCCCCTAGACCCCCATCGACAGCGCAAGGCCCGGACCAGGTGTCCGGGCCTTCGTCATGCCCTGGGATCTCTTCTCCCGGTCACTGCTGTCCGGGCCCCGGCTTCCGGCCCTACGGGGTGAAAGAGCCGTGCCCGCCAGGACGAGACGCAAGCACCTGCGCCCTGCCACTGTCCCGCCCGCCATGTCGAACTCACGCCGGAGGCAGTACCGATGACCACCCGCCAGACACCCGGGGCAACACCCGCGCCGATCGCCGCTACGCTGAACACGCCCACCCTGGGCCGGGCCGAAGCCCCACAGGGACGCTCTCCTGAGAGCCGCAGCAGGACCGCCGACCGCGAGGCGCGCGTCACCCCCACGCGGACGACACCACCACAGGTGTCCGCCGTCTCTGTTCCTCCGCCTCGTAGGAGACTCCCGATGCCTCGGGACCCGCACCCGCGCTCCCCCATACCCGCCCGCCCCGAACCGCCCGCCCCGGCCGGCGCAGGGACGCCGTCGGAGACACCGCTGCTGTCGGTGCACGCCGCCGTGGTGTTCCTGGCGGCCGTCATCATCGGCCTCGTCATGGGCGGCCTCATGTTCCTCCACGACAAGTCCGTGCCCACAGCCGTCGCCGCGGGCTTGGGTTCCTTCGGGCTCAGCGTCCCCGTGCTGCACAAGCTGATCGGCTGACCGGCGGCGGGCCGGGCGCAGCATGTGCGCCCGGCCCGCCGCCTCCGTCAAGCAGCGTGGAACTCGTGGGCCTGGCCGCCGCGCCACTCCACCCACTGCGGGTCGTCCCAGATGGCCTCGGTCGGTGACGCCGACGCCCTCGAGGAACACGACCAGGTCGTGGTCGCTGTAGGCGGTACCGAGGATCTCGTCCTGGCCGCCGCTGTGCACGGTGACCCTCCGGCCGCCCGAGCTGGAGGGCCGGTGCACGACGATCGGTGCGCTGCTCACGCCTCCCAGCGTGCCCCGGGCCGATCGGCTGGGCGAGTCGGCCCGGCTCAGCGGCGCAGGCGCGACAGCCAGCCGCTTGCCTTCTGCTCGGGCACGGCCGGCTCCTGCTCCTGGTCGTGCTCCTCCTGCCGGGGGCTCACGCCCCAGGTCCGGTCCAAGTCGGCCTCGTACTGCTGGTCGCAGTCCCCGCACAGCGACGGGTGCTTCGCTGGGGAAGCAGTCCAGCCGACGGGCTTGGTCGCCTTCCATCGTTCGTCGGTGAACGCGGCACCGCACTCGGTGCAGACGGGGCGCTCGGGGGCGGGCCAGAAGTCGCCCGACCCGGCCTCGCCGCGTGCCGGCTCCTGGCGCTCCTGCGTGCCAGCCGCTGGGCTGACGGCGGCGGTCTTCTGCTTGCAGTCGTCGCACAGGTTCGGGTGGGTCTCGCGCGGGGCGCCCCATCCGGAGGGCTCGACGGCTTTCCACCGTTCGTCGGTGAACCGGGTACCGCAGTCGGCGCACACGGGACGACGGGCCTCTTTCTCCGCCCTGTGCTGTGCGGCGATGCGGCGCAGCTCCTCCTTGTGCTCCCGCTGGCGAGCTGCGTACTCGGCCTGCTTGCGGGCGTCATGGGCTTCACGGCGCGGATTGCCGATCGCCTCCAGGAGGGTCTGGTTCTGCCGTCGGCCGAAGCGCCGGAAGACCGCCCCGGCCGGGCCGTGCTCCTGGAGCTGCTTCATGCCGGTGACCACGATGGGCAGCTTGCCGTCGTACATGTGGAAGCCGGCGTCGTACCAGGTGCCCTTCCAGTGCCGCTCGGTCAGCTCGGCCAACTGCGCGATGACGGTGTTGGGGTTGCGCGGGCCGATCCGGTTGAAGACGAGCAGCAGCGGCGGGTGCGGCTGGTCGCTGTGGCGGCCGTCGGGTACCCACCAGCGGGTGCGCCACATCGGCCGCTCCTTGCCGCCGGTGTCCTTCACCTTCCGCTGGCAGAACCGCATGTACTTGTCGATCTTCGCGGCGAGGACCTGCGCGGACTCGAAGCAGTTGTCGATCTCCACGAACAGCAGCGGCACCCCGTCCTCGGGCGCGGTGATGACGATGTCCGCCTGGGCGCCGCCCTTGCCCGGGTTGGCCCATGTGCCCGTCGCGGGCAGCGCCACCTCGGTCGCGTACGAGGCGATGGTGCCCAACCCGGCGGGCGCGTCGAAGGCGGCCTGCGCGGCGGCGAAGACGTCGGCCGGCTCGCTGGCGAGCTCGGACAGGTCCGGCTTCGGGCGCAGCAGAGCGAGCACAGCTTCGTTGACCGCCATCGGGTGGGAGGCGCCCGTGCGCCCGGCGCCCCGGGCCGGGTCGCCCATCTCCCCCACCGGCCGCCCCAGCTCGCGCGCGGCGGCCTTCAATCCCATCGGGGTGAGGTTGCGCAGCCTGTCCCCGCCCGGGAGCTGCCCGCCGTTCTCCGCCAGGCCGTGCTTGCGCAGATCGGACAGCGCGCCCGTGTGGGAGGCGGTGCGGGCCTGCTTCCGCTTCGACGGGGTCGGCTTGTCGGTGTGACGGTAGCTCAGGTGCGGGGCTGAGATCTGCTGGATCTGTTCGACCGTGGCGACCTTCAGCACTCCGAGCACGCGCAGCGCGTCGCCGCGCAGGTTGTTCGATGACCCCGCCGGGTTCTCCTCACGCTTGACCGCCATCAGCTGCGCTCCTTCCCCGTCGTCTGGCACGCGCGGCCACTTGCCGAGCGTCGGCCGCGCCCGGCCGCCAAGGGCCCCCGGCCCCGGAACCCGATGATCTCCTCCTCTACGGACATCACTTCAGAGTTCAGGAGTAGATAAGAGGGTTGTGACAACGCGGCGCGCGGCCGAATTTGCGCGCTGACCTGGGCTTTCTCCGTCCAGCTCGGTGCCGGGCACCAAAGTGGGTTCCACAGTGGCCTCCCAAGTGCGCACCGTAGGAGGCCGGGACGGCTTGCCCGCTGCTGGTCGGGCCCGTGGTCGGGGCGGGCGCGCCGGGCGCCTGCCGGGGGTCGGTGCGTGGTCATCGCAGTGGCTCCTTCGCTTCGGGCCGCCCTGGTGGGCGGGGATCGAGGGAGCAGCGTGCAGGGGACCCCCTTGTCCGCGGTCTAACCGTGGCCAGGTCAAGGAGAAACACGACGGTGGGCGGGGCGGTAGCAGAGGTGGACAAGGGGGTGCGGTCGGGTTCGTGGTCGGCCCGACCACTCTGGACAAGGGAGCCCGGTTTGGCCCTTGCAGACCCGATTCGCCGGGTTCGGCTCGGGGGGAGAAATCT
The DNA here is from genome assembly GCF_050942385.1 of Streptomyces sp. CA-146814. NCBI lineage: Bacteria > Bacillati > Actinomycetota > Actinomycetes > Kitasatosporales > Streptomycetaceae > Streptomyces > Streptomyces sp. CA-146814. Next base: position 7,588,818 of record NZ_CP192068.1, on the reverse strand, counting down.
CTGGTCTCTGTCCACAGGCTGGCGGGCCGACCCTGCTGGGACGACGCCGTGAGTCGCACGGCGGTCATCGTGAGGAGAGGTTCATGCCGTACCTGATCCCGACCCGTACGCCGCTGACGCCCGAGCAGGTGGAGCAGGGCTTCGACTACCTCCTGGCGCTGCAGACGGGCGGCGGTACCTACGCCGCTGGTCGGGTGGAGGCGACCCCGGAGCTGGCGTTCATCCTGCTGCGGCTCGCCGAGGACATCATCTGGCCCGTCACGGCCGTGGACGGGGAGGCCGTCGACCTGTGCGCGGACTCCTTCGTGCTGGACGAGGTCGGGTGCGTCCTGCTGTCCGCGCTGCGGGACTGGGCGCGGGACTCCCCCACCACGGCGGTGCTCGGCATCGCCCGCAGCATCATCCGCTTCGTCCAGAACGTGATCCCCGACCCCGACGACCACGGAGACACCTGCGCCACCCTGGAGGCGATGCGCGACGAGCACCTGACGCTGGCGCACGCGGTGCACTCCGCACCGGGTGCGCACCTCTAACCGCACCTCCGCACCTCAGCACCGGGTGGGAGCGCACCGGTGTGGTGGAGCGCACCCACCCGGTGCGCACTGGTGCGGTGGTACGCCCATCCGGTGCGCACCACGATGCGCACCACCGTCCATCCGGTGCGCTCCACTCTGTGGGCGGTGCGCGCACCGGTGCGGCCGGCGCGCGGGAGTGGTGCGTACCGAGTGGACGGTGGTGCGGTGGAGTGGGCCCGGGTGGAGACGGTGGAGGCGGTGCGTTTCTCCTTGACCTGAGCCGAGGTCAAGGAGAAACGCACCGGGTGGAGGCGCGGCCCTGCTCCCGTCGATGGCGTCCACTTCCACCCGGTGGGCTCCACTCGGTGAGGTGGCTGCCGAGCACGGTGGCGTCCACTCCCGGACGGTGGACTCCACTCGGTGGAGTGGGGGCGGGGCGTCGTCGGTGCGCACCACCGCACCGGGTGCGCGCCATCGGGTCCACTCAGTGGCCGGCCTCCCGGCCGCGGTGCGGTCCGGGTTGTTGTGGGCGGTGCGCCTGCTGGTCGTGCGGGCGCACCGCGTCGGCGTCGGCCTGTGCGGCGGTGCGGTCCGCGAGGACGCGGTCGGCGCGGGCGTCGTCGGCCATCGTGGTGGCCACCTCCTGGAGGCGGCGCAGTCGGTCGGCGGTGAGATCGAGGGCTTCCACGTCCGTGCGGGAGTCTCGCAGGGCCCGCAGCGCCGTCAGGTCGATCGCTTCCTCGCGACCGGCCTTCGGCTCCTGGTCGTCGTGCTCGGGGTCGGCCGGCTCGGGTGCGAGCAGCTGCTCGGGCATCGCCGCCTGCTGGTGGGCGACGACGTCGTACGCCCGGCCCCGCACGGCAGTGGCGGTGGTGGCGCGCATCTGCTCGCGGAGCACCGCGCCAGCGAGGACGGCGCGCTCGTACTGAAGCGGGACGCGGGGGATCTCCCACTCCCCCGCGTCCTGCCCCCTAGGCCGGGGTGCAGCCGGCTCACCGGGATCGGCCGGGGGTTGCCGGTCCGGGTGGGGCGCGGGGCCGGGTGGGTGGCGGCGGGCGGGGAGGTCGGACAGGGCCCACCGGGCGGTGTAGAGGCGGTAGCCGGCCTCCAGGCCGCGGATCGTCTTCGGCTCGCTGATGTCCAGGCAGTGGGTGGAGATGGCGGCGGCCACCACCTGGTCGTCCAGGCCGGGGTCGCGGCGGCGGCCGCGCAGGACAAGGGCGAGGTGGCGGCGGGCTTCGGCGAGCAGGTGCCGACGGTGGAAGCGCCCGCCCTCGTTCATCACGAACACCGTCGCGGCGACGTCGACGGCCGCCAGGGCGACGTCGACCACAGCGGCGACCCGGGCCCGAATCGCCGCAGCCCCGGCACGGGCGTACTCGAGGAGGGAGGTGATGACGTCGGCAGCGACACCCGAGGTGAGGATCGCGCTCGCCTTCCACCACGCGCGCAGTTGCGCGAGCGGCCGGGCCGACTGCTTGGGCGGGCGGGTCTTGCGGGCGGCGATGGTGTTCAGCTTGGCGCGGGCGCGTTCGGAGACCACGGGCAGGAACCGCGGCTCGCCGTCGTCGTCGACGGCGGTGACGTACTCGTGCTCCAGCTCGGTCAGGCAGGCGGCGATCTGGTCGCTACGCCGGGAGGTCCAGCGGATCAGTTCGTGCGGCACCCCGGCGATCTCCATCACCGGCCGACGCCCCGGGGTGACGATGCGCGGCTCGGTCGCCAGCCCCAACGCCTCGCAGACCTCCGCGGCCACCAGCTCGTTGTAGAGCGCGGAGGCGGCCACGGTGTTCTCGTGCAGGGCCGTGGTGTGGATCGAGCCCCACTTCCCGTCCAGACGCTGCCCCTTCACCGACAGCAGCAGATGGTCATGGAGCAGCGGCCGTCCGGAGCGCGCCTCGTAGTGGCGGAAGCGCGCGGCGACCAGACCGCCGGGCGGCCGGACCCGGTAGATGCCGTCCTTGCCGTACCGGATCACCGCGACCTCGTCCTCGATCCACTCCAGCACCCGCTCGATCGCGTACTCGTGCGCGGCCTCGATCACCCGCCGCGTCTCCTCGTCCCCGAAGGCCCACAGGAGGTAGATCGTCGGCTGCGGCCGGAACACGAAGTCCACGCCCGTGACCGTCACCCGGCGTCCGAGGGCGCCGGCCTTGAACGCCTGCTTCTCCGAGTCACCCGCGGCGAGCCGGTCGGCCTCGATCCGGTCCGCGTCCGGGTGGCGGCCGCGCTCGCCGAACAGGTTCCGCAGCTGCGCCTCGGTGACCTCCTCACCCGGCGCAAGTCCGAGGGCGGCAAGTCCCCGGCCCGTCCAGCGCCCGACCGGGACCCCGGCTTGCTCCTGGGCGGCGCGCAGCGGCGTGCGGGCCGGGCGGCGGCCGTCGCCGACGACGGTCTCGCGCAGGTAGTAGCGGTACATCTGACCGGCCCGGACGATCCTGATATCGACTGTCATGCAGACCACGCCACACGGCACTGACCTGCAAGAAAAGGCCGATCAGCCCGGCTTCCCGCCAGGCGGGAGCAGCGGCCTGACTTTCTTCTCAGGTGCCCGCCGGACGGGAAGCGGCTCCGGGCCGGACGTGAATGTCATCGCTCTCCGGCAGCACGCACAGAACGACCCGAACGACACCAGCAAGCACCGCTGAGCATCACCATGCGCCAAGGACGAGCACCGCCAAGGAAGCACCGCCTACCCAGCCCCCGGCAACCGACGGGGGCTTCGTCGTGCTGCCCGGAGGAGACCACCGTGCCCACCTTCGAGACCCTCCCCCGCTTCACCGCCGACCTCCAGCACCTCACCCCCGCCCAGCGCCGGCGCTTCCGCCGCGTCGTCCTGGACGCCTTCGTGCCCGACCTGCGCACCGGCCGCCAGTTCCGCCCCGGCTTACCAGCACGCCGCACCATGTCACCGCGTCGCTCCGCCGTCCGCACGGCGGCCGTGGCGGCCCTGTCCGCCGCCGCGCTCCTCGGCGGCGGTCTCACGGCCCAGGCCGCCGCGCCCGCCCGCGCGACGGGCGCGGTCGTGGAGCTCGCGCCGGCCGGTGCGCTCGCCACCCGGTGCTACTACAAGGTCAACGCCAACGGCGGTCTGCAGATCCGCAGCGGTCCCGGCACCGGTTACTCGGTCGTCTGGTCCTACGCCAACGGCGCCACGATCCTCGCGGAGGTGTCCACCACCAACGGCTTCCGCAAGGTGGGCACCAACCGCTGGGTCTCCGCGGCGTACACCGCCCGTATCGGCGGTCTTCCCTGCGAGTCCTGACAGGGACCTGCAGGGAAGGGTGCCGCCGTTGTCCAGCCCTTCGACGGGCCGTCGGCCGCCGGAAGGTCTTTCCGGCGGCCGGCGGCCTGTCCGCTGCCTGCGACCGGTCTGCGAACTTCGTCACTGAGGTTCTTCAGCGTTGCAGCTCCGGTGTGAGGACGGCCCTTGGCGAGTGACGTCATGCGGTTGGGACTGCACCGGGATCTGCGGAAGATCCGTCGGGACTTCAGGCGGACGGTCGGCGCGCTGGGCACGCCTTCCCGCGTGGTCCGGCTCCCGCCCGGGAAGCGGGTCGGGCCGAGTTCTTCGGGCGACGCGTGCCATGAGGGCGGTGGCGTTGTCCGCGTACGGGGCCGGCGCGGCGTGCGCCGACGGGACGCGGTGTGTGGCGTGGTGTCGGTGCTCGGCGGTGCGGCCGGGCCGCCTGCGTGCTCTGGTTGTGTGGCGGTCAGAGGCCGAACTCGATGTGCTGGAGGTCGAAGAGGCGTACTTCCTCCAGGGTTCCGGCTCGGGCGCCGTGGTTTTGGAAGTAGGTTTCCTTGAGTCCTTCGGCGGCGATCTGCTGGAGTTGGCACTCGGTGGCGCCCTGGTCCTGTGCGGTGAACAGGCGGTGGGCGTAGGGCGGTGGCAGTGCCACGGTGAGGTGGCGTTCGCGGGCTTCGTCCGTGGTGCCGATGGGTGCGCTGTAGCCGAGGCGGCCTTGGATGTCGATGACAAGGCCGGTGCTGGTGCCGGCGGTTTTTTTCGCCTGCGCTTTTACTCGGGGTTGCCATCGTTTTTTCACTTCGCCGGTCAGCCGGGCGGCGAGGTGGGGGCGCGGTTTTTTGAGCTGGTTCCTGACGTACCGCTCGACGGTGCGCTGGGAGATGCCGAGGGCCTGGGCGGTGGCCTTGGTTCCTTTGAGCTGTTTGACCAGGTAGCGCATCTGTGCGCCGGCGCTTTTGGGTGCTGGGCGTGTGATGGCCTGTTCCAGTGCGTTGTCGAGTCCCTCGCCGACCGAGTTGGTCATCTTCGGTGCCCTATTCCCTGGTGTCGGCGGTGGTGAGGTCGCCGGTCTTGATGTAGCGGGCCAGGTTGAGTTCCGGGGTGTGGGTTCGTTCGCGGAGCTCTTCGGCCCACAGGGTGGTCTGGGTGCCTTCGTGTTTGACCATGCCGGGAGACAGTCCGAGCCGGAACGAGCCGGGGACCGTCTTTCCTGCGTCGTCGTAGGGCAGGACGTCCAGGGGTGAGGGTCCGTCGGCGGCGTAGACGGCGCAGTCGGAGAGGACGGCGACCGGGTAGCGGCCGGTGGCGGCGGCCAGTGCCACCATCTTGCGGTGCATGCCTACCCGGGCGCGGGAGATCACGGTGGCGCGGATGTCCGGGCGCCAGGTCGGGCGGGTGAGGGCCGGCCAGGGCTGCCCGGGCCGCCAGCCCTGGCCGCGTGCCTTTTCCTGGAACTTCCCGATGCCGTTCTTCACCGTGGACTTGATCGCGTCCAGGACGATCGCCGCCTGCGGGTCGCGCTGCTTGTAGCCGTGCATCGCGGTGGGCAGTTGTTGTGGTGTCAGGTTGTCGGTGACGCCGAGGTCGGCCATCGTCGACACGTAGGCGTCGCGCAGTCGTTTGTACCAGCTGTCGAGGTAGCGGCCCGGTTCGGTGCGGATGAAGGCTTCGGTGGGGGCGACGTCGTAGCCGATTTCGGTGGCGTAGGCGAGGGTCGGGGTCGCGTACCAGGCGGGTCCCTCGGGGCGCTGTCCGGTCGGGGTGAAGGGGCTGGGCAGCAGGTCGCCGTCGAGAGTGTGCCACTGCTTGCCGACCTTCACACGGGACAGGTCGACGTGGGAGAGGTCGACCAGCCAGGAGCCCGGCGTCTTCGCGTCGAAGGTGGGGTGGGTGACGTGGACGGGCGGGGTGGCGAGGCCGACGACCGCGCCGTTGGCGGCGGCGGCGAAGGCCATGTTCACGTCGATGCCGACGAGATGGCGTCGCATGCATTCGTCATCGGTGAGCGGGCGCGCCCAGTCGTAGGCCTCCTCGAAGAGTTTCTCGGCCGGGGTCCGGATGTGGAAGCGGGGCAGGTGGGCGAGGACGGGGTGGCCGTCGGTCGCCTCGCACGGCGGTGGGTCCATCGGTTCCCTGCCCAGGGAGCCGGGGTTGTGTTCGCTGTGCCGTGTTCCTGTCCCGTCCGGGGCGGAGGCGCGGGTGGGCGGGTGGAGGGCGGTCATCAGCTCCAGGCCGGTCACCGCGGTCGATCCTCGTGGGGTGATGACCCGGGTGGCGTACGTGCCGAGGACGGTGGCGAGTTCGGCGGGAGGGAGGTGGGCGGCGTGGCCCCAGCTGCGGGCATCGAGCGCGTTCCAGGACGGGATGCAGAGTTGGACGCAGGAGCGGCGGCCGCCCTGGGCGGGGCGGTAGATCCGTGCCCAGGGGCCGAGACCGCGCCTGGTGAGCTGCCACCGGGCCCGGGTCAGTTGGGTGATCGTCTTGTGGGTGTTCGGCAGGCGCCCGGCCAGGCGTTCCTCGTCACTGAGCTCGGCGGGCAGGCCGAAGCGTTCGAGCGCGGGCCGGGTGAGGACGAGCAGCGGGTCGGCGTCCCTGCCCGGGCCGGTCAGGCGTGGTGCACCGAGTCTGGCCTCTGCCAGTGTCCATTCCACCAGTGAGGGCAGCGTCCTGGCGGGCACGTCCAGGATCAGACCGCCGACACCGTAAGCGAGGGCCTGGCCGTGGTCGTCGACGTCGATGACGGCCAGCGGCCCGTTCTCGAACCGGGGGTCAGTGGCGGCCGTGGGCGGGGGGGCCGTCCGGGTGGCGTTGTGTGGGTGGAGGCGCGGCGGTGCGGCGGCCGGGCGAGCCGTGGCCGGCGGGCCGGGTACGGACGTGCGTGGCGGGGGCTTCTCGGCCGGCTCGGCGCCGGCCGCCGGAGGCGGAACCGAGGCTGTGTCCGGGGGCGTGGCCGTGTCCGAGGCACGGGCCGGGGCAGTGTCCGGGGCCGTGTCCGGGGCCGGGGACGGGGCTGGGGACGGGGCTGGGGACGGGGACGGGGACGGGGCTGGGTACTTCTGTGCCCATCCCTCCAGCAGGCGCTGGTAGGCGGCGCGGCGCGGAGGCCGCGGTTCGCTACGGCCCGCCTCCCAGTTCTTCACCGTCTGCGTGCTCGTCTCCAAGACCTGCGCGAGGCGCGCCTGCGTGATCCCGGCCGCCTCACGCAACCGCGCCCGCTCCGACGGAGACGGCATCACCGGCTCCCCCGCCAGCAACGCATCCACCGCATCGAACAGCTCATCCTGCGTCGGCATACCTCAGAACCTAACAGACCCACCTACAGATTTATCCCCTGTTTTAACCCCCTGCGGTCTGCCGGATGTCCAGGAGCGGAGTTGGGCGGCGACGGCAGGTACGGAGACTCCGCCGAGCAGCGTGGAGGCCGCGGCGGCCGGTATGCGGGGTGTCGCGCAGCGGCAGGTGTGCGGAAGAGCCGAGCCGGGGCCAGGGCGGTGACCCGTGCAGCGAGTCCGGCAGGCTCAGGGGCACCGCTCCAGCAACAAGACCGAACCCGATCCGCCCCGCGCAACGCCGCCCCCACGCCTTCAGGGCGCGATCACGAAACGTCCGCCGACCGGTCACCAAGAAGGCCGAGCAGCACGGCGAGTGATGCGTCGGGGCCCTCCCCCGCCGTGTCGAGGACGATCTGGACGCCGTCTGCGTACCGGCCGAGGCGGCACGCAGACGGCATGGTGGTCCGGAGCCCGAGAGCCGGGAGCTGGTCAGCTGAAACGGTCCAGGGTGATCCGGGCCTCCTGCGGGTTGCCGTCGTGGACGAGCGACTCGTGGGCGCCCACGTCGTCGAAGGCGAAGCCGTACGCCCTGCCGTCCACCATCTGCGCGTGGATGAAGCGGGAGTAGTGGTTGGTCACGGCGTCCTTGTAGAAGTTCGCCGCGTTGTTGTCGGGGTGGTTCGTGCCGTTCAGCAGGGTGGAGCGGTTGAAGCCCGCGCACAGGGTGCGCGAGATCGGGCCCCGTACCAGATCGTTCGGGGCGTCCAGGTGCTTGTAGCAGCCGAAGACGCTGTCCGAGTCCGGCTTCTGGAACGACGTCACGACCGCGCCCGCACTGTTGGTGAAGTTCATGACGTTCCCCGAGACCCGGCCGTAATACCTGGTGCTCGGCTCGTGCGCGAACGGGGCCACCGTCAGCGTGGAGGTGCTGTAGCGGCTCCAGACCCGGTTGACGTAGTCGTTCAGGATGCCCGTCGGCAGCACACCCGCGCCGACGCCGTGGCCCGGAGACAGCGCGCGCAGGACCGTTCCGTCAGGCCTGGTCTGGATGAGGCCGGCCCAGCCGCCGGGCTGGTTCCTGAGCGAGGTGAAGACCGCGTTGTAGCCGCCCGGCTTGAGGCGGCCGGTGGACTTGACGGCGCCGCCGGGCGCCTTGACGCCGACGGAGTACGGAGCGGAGAACATGTCGACCTGCGTGCTGTTGATCCACAGGCCCGCGTCGTTGAGCGTGTACTCGGTCCAGTTGAACAGGATGTTCCTGTTCGGGTCGCTCGGGTTCTGGACCGCCGGCTGGACCAGACCACCGGTGGTGACCTTGAAGACCAGCTTCTGACCGTACGAGAAGTAGACCCGGCCGGAGAACTTCGGCATCCGGATCGTCATCGACTGCCCATTGCGCGGCCCGGCGATCGACGCGTCCGGCGCAGGGGTGGGCGGGTTGCCTCCGGCCGGCCACGGATGGAACCTGCCGCTCGCGTCGGCCCAGCCCTGACGGCCCGTCGACAGCTCCGTTCCCAGGTTGTAGACGTAGACCTGATCACCGCGGCCCGAATCGTTCGTGAGCGTCAGCGGGATGGTCGCGGGCACCGCCGCCTCCGCGGCCCTCTGGCCGACGGCGGTGGTCAGACCGGCGGCCAGCGCCAGCGCGGCGGTCAGTGAAGCGAGGCTTCTCCAGGGAACGGGCATGCTCGTCCTCCTCATCGGGTTGGATCCGCAAGTGGAACAGTGGGGGCCCCAGACCAATTCTGAGAGCGCTCTCAGAATCCTGCCGGGACGAGACACTGTCAACGAGCCCGGCTCAACTCCTTTCCCTCACAAGGCAGATGGAGGCCTGCACGAGATGGGCCCCGGTTCACCCCGATGACCCGATGACCCGATGCCCCGGCGCGGCTTGCAGGCCGAAGCCCCGCCGGACCGGACAGCCCGACCCGCACCCCCCGGCACGCGAAGGACGGCGGCGGGCGCGTTCGGCGCTGCGCCCCGCCGCCGCCACCGGCCCCGCGAGGCGGCCGGTCCCGGAGCCACCGCCTCCCGCAGTGACCCCGGAGCCAAAAGGACCACTCAGCCCGGCAGCACCCACCTCTGATTGGCACCGCCATGGCAGGACCACAAGTGCAGCCTCGTACCGTCCGCCGACGAAACCCCCGAAGCGTCCAGGCACTTGCCGGAGGACGGGTTCTTCAACGTGCCGTCCGGCTGCGGCACCCACCTCTGCGCGCCCGTGCCGTTGCACCCGTACAGCTGGATCCTCGTACCGTCCGCCGTACCCGCACCGCTCACGTCCAGGCACTTGCCCAGCGCCCGCAGCGTGTCATCCGCACCGGCCGTCCACCTCTGCGCAGCCGACCCGTTGCACGTCCACAGCCGGACCTGCGTACCGTCCGCACCCGACCCGTCCGCCACATCGACACACTTGCCGCCGATGCCGGTGACAGCCCCCTCTTTGGGCCCGGTCGTACCGCCGAGCTCCTTGACGCGGATGTTACGGAAGGACACCTCGTCGCCCTCACCGTGGTTCTGCAGGCCGACGTGACCCTGCCGGAGGCTGCGGGCAGGGTCGGTATTGGTGAAGTCGTTGATCTTACGGCCGTTGAGGAAAAGCTGCAGACGCTCACCCTCGACCCTGACCTCATACGTGTTCCACTCCCCCGGCGGGTTCAGAGCCGCGTCCCGTACGGCCAGGTCAGCGGACTTGAAACCGTAAACCGCACCCGTCGTACGGTCAGGAGCATCGGTAGCGTCGATCTGGATCTCATAACCATTGCTCACCGCAGACCACGGGTCCTCAGAGGCCGGAAACCCCACAAAAACACCGGAATTGCCGTCACCCGCCAGACGCCAATCGAGCTTGAGGGAATAAGACCCGTACTCCCTCGCCTGATACCACAACAACCCCAGACCACCCCGCGAAGTCAGCGTGTGATCACTGTCGGCGAAGAACCCCGGACCCGCCTGCATTCGGTCGCGCGGGAGCAGCGCCCTATGGCGGCCGGGCTCGCGCTGACCGGCGGGTCGCGGGAGGGGGGGCCAAACCCGGACCAGCCCCGGTCGCCGCCGCCTCAGGATACCGTCGATGACCTTCAGCGGCAGGGGTGGACGAGGCAGGCGGAGCCCACCGTCACCCCTTGGTCCGGCATGGCTGCGCAGACGGACTGAGTGCCGACACGCAGGGCGCCGGATGCCACCCGCCGCGGGCCCCGGAGCCCATATGACCGATGCCCGCGTTAGGTGTAATGTCGCATTTGACCGCACGGCCGTGCTGCGCCTTCCGGACGACGAGGAAGCTTCCGTCCCCCGCCCCTCGCGGCCGGTCCAAGGATCTCCCAACCCACCACGCACATCTGCAAGGCGGAAGGGTCTGCCATGAGCAAGGTCACCACCAGCGACGGCACGCGCATCTTCTACAAGGACTGGGGCCCGCGCGACGCCCAGCCGATCGTGTTCCACCACGGCTGGCCGCTCAGCGGCGACGACTGGGACAACCAGATGCTGTTCTTCCTCGCGGAGGGCTACCGCGTCATCGCCCATGACCGTCGAGGCCATGGGCGGTCCTCCCAGAGTGCGAGCGGTCATGAGATGGATACGTACGCTGCCGATGTGGCCGCGGTGACCGACGCTCTCGACCTGAGCGGAGCTGTCCATATCGGCCACTCGACCGGTGGTGGCGAAGTCGCCCGGTACGTGGCGCACGCCAAGCCGGGGCGGGTCGCCAAGGCGGTCCTGGTCGGAGCGGTGCCGCCGATCATGGTGCGTACGCCGTCCAACCCCGGCGGTCTGCCCATCGAGGTGTTCGACGGGTTCCGCGCGTCCCTCGTCGCCAACCGCGCTCAGTTCTACTTCGACGTCCCCTCGGGGCCGTTCTACGGGTACAACCGGCCCGGCGCCGAGGTGTCCCAGGGAGTGATCGACAACTGGTGGCGCCAGGGGATGCGAGGAGCCGCCAACGCACACTACGAGTGCATCAAGGCGTTCTCCGAGACGGACTTCACCGAGGACCTCAAGGCGATCGACGTCCCGGTCCTGGTCGCGCACGGCACCGACGACCAGATCGTGCCGTACGACGACTCGGCGCCGCTGTCGGCCGAGCTGCTCAAGAACGGCCGCCTCAAGAGCTACGACGGTCTCCCCCACGGGATGCTGACGACGAACCCCGACGTGCTCAACCCCGACCTGCTGGCGTTCGTCAAGGAGTGAAGGAGCCGAGGCGTAGAGGCGTGGAGGAGCTCAGGAACGGCCCGATCGCCTTCGCACCTCGCCTCGCGTGGATGGCGGCGTACCGGAACCCCGGTGCGCCGCCATCCACGCGTGAGACGCGTCCCTACGTTCCCGTGGAGCATGGGTCGCAGCAGGAAGGAGCTGGGTCCACGCAGATGGTGACCGCGTCGGTGTTGTCGGTGGCGTCGGGGTCCTTCTCGTTCCCTTCAGCCGTCGCGGTGTTCGTGAGCGCGCCGGGCTTCGTGGCCTTGGCTCGGAGCACGAGCGTCGCCGTGGCACCGTCGGCCAGGTCGCCCACAGGCCAGCGCCCTGTCGTCGGGTCGTAGTCACCCGGGGTTCCGTCGGCGGAGAGGAAAACCAGGCCGTCGGGGAGCCGGTCGGTGACCAAGACACCGGTGGCCGGGTTCGGGCCGGTGTTGTGGACCGTGATGCGGTAGGTGACTGTCTGGCCGACGGTGACCGTGGTCGCGTCGGCCGCCTTCGTCACGGACAGGTCGGCGGCCGGTTTGACCTGGGTGATCTGCTCGTCGGATGTGGCCGTCAGAGGCTGCGGGGTGTCGCCGAGCCGGTTCTCGTAGGAGGCCGTCGCCGTATTGGTGATCTGCCGGCCGCCGCTCTCCCGGTCGATGACGACGCGGTACTCCACCGTGGTCCCGGCCGGCAGGGTCTCGGTGCTGGGCAGGCTGCCACCCGAGGCGCCCGAAGCGCCGTTGCCCAGGTGGAAGACGACCTGGTCGGTCTCGGCGTCGTAGTACGCCTGGTCGTCGCCCTGCGCGTCGCTCTTCGTCCCGGTGTTCGGGCCGTCCACGATGCGCAGGGAGCCGGGCAGGTACGTCGTCCCCTGCGGGATGACGTCGGTCAGGACGAGGTTCTCGGCCGCTCCCCCGCCTTCGTTCCTGGCGGTGACCCGGTAGGTGACGGTGTCGCCCACCTCCAGGGGCCCCGCCGGAACGGCGATCTTGGTGAGTTCCACGTACGGGGCGGTGCCGAAGAAGATGCCGTCCAGGAAGTTGCCGATGCCCTGATTACCGCCGGCGGCCGAGATGGAGCGGAACGCGAACCGCGTCAGCACCTGGCCCGCCGGAACGGTGTAGGTGCCCGTGTAGTAGCCCCAGGCGGTCGTCCCGTCGGTGAACCGCCGTTGCTCCACCGTGGAGCCGGGCGCGCCGATGTCCAGCGCCATGGTGTCGTCGCCCTGGCGGCCGCGGTGGTACAGCCGCCAGTACAGCGTCGTACCAGGCGTGCTCGGCAGGTCCTGGTAGAGCGTGGACACCTGATTCGCGTTGAGTTCGGCGAACTGGGCGCCGTGGGCCGCCGGCACCCCGTTGAAGCCCGACCGCCACAGCTCGATCCTGTGATCGTTCGCTGTGGTCAGCCAGCCCGGCACATACTTGGCCGCCTGCGTCTGTGAGGCGTCCGGCAGGATCTCCACCCCGGACACCACAGGTTCCTCGAAACTGCCGTTGGCCAGCGCGACGCGAAGTGGAGCGGAAGGTGTGGTCATGGTCTTCCCCCTCAGGTCGATGTCCGGACCCTCCGCAGCGGGACCGGACAGTCAGTAGCTCAAGGCATGCGGTCCGTTACGTAAAGCGACCACTGGCGGCCGCCGGCCAACCCCGTGCGCCGCGTTTCACGCTGCGAGCACCGGCTGTTGCCATGGGCCGATCACCGGTGTCGGAACGCTCCTGTCCCACTCGCCTCACGCCGCTCTTCCTCCACCCACGTCCTGGCCGGAAGCCCACCTTTTCCCTCCTGCACGGAGTGAAACAGCCGCCGGGCGGTTGACGCCGACGGCCGCTGCCGGAACGGGAGAGCGGCGTGCCCGCAGTCGGAGCAATTCGCGTCGGATGCGGGGCGAGGGACCAGGGTGAGCCGGGTGAGCAACGCCAGCGCTTCAGCACGCCCCGACCGTCTGATCACGTTGTCCGACGGCATCTTCGCGATCGCCATGACGCTTCTCGCCCTCGACGTCAGGATCGCGCCCGGCCTGGACTCCGAGCAGTTCCACGACGCGTTGCGCGAGAGCACGCCCCAGCTCGCCGCCTACGCGCTGAGCTTCCTCATCCTCGCCATCTTCTGGCGCGACCAGCGGCAGATCCTGCTGGTGTCCGCGAAGACGGGCGGCCTTCCCCAGCATCTGACGCTCGCGGTGCTCGGCGTGATCGCCATCGTCCCGTTTCCCACGTCCCTGCTGGCCGAGTACGGAGCGCGCGAGACGTGGGCGGTGGTGATGTACGCGGCGACCATCTGCGCCATCGACCTGCTGCAGCTGGCCATGTTCGCGACGCTGAGGGGCCGGCACGGTGTCCGCGCCGTGGGTGAGTGGCGGGACACTGCGGCGGACCTGATCGCGACGGTCGTCGTCTTCGGCGCCTCCGTACCCATCGCCTTCGTCGACCCGCAGGTGGCGATGTGGTGCTGGCTCGCCCTCTTCCCGCTGAAGGCCGTCCTCGGCCGGCGGGAACGGCGGCTGCGGAGCACCAGGGAGGAGGGCTGAGACCCATGCCGTTTCCGTACGTACGAGAGCACGCCTCCAGGACGGGTGGCCGGCACTCCGGTTCCTGGAGTGTGCGAGGAGCGGCGCCGGTCGGGCCGGGCGCCGCTCACTCGCCGCGCGTTCCGTTACGGCGCGTCCACCAGGACTCGTCCGTCGGCCGGCGTGCGTGAGGCCGCGCCGTTGGCGTAGAAGGATTCGACGCGGGACCGCTCGGTGGCGTTCGGGACGGCGTTCCGGCAGCTGGTACCGGCGCTCGAACCCGACATCAGCTGGGAGCACGGGCCGGGCTTGGTGTCCGGCAGGCCCAGGCTGTGGCCGAGCTCGTGCGCGGTGATACGGGTCTTGTCATGGCCTTCGGTGACGGCCTGGCTGCCCAGCTCCACCCGTACCTGGCCGCCCGGCCGTACCGGCCCGAGCGTGGCCTGGGGCCAGCCGTTGGTGGCGACGATCTGGATCTCGGCGCGCGTCCCGGGCGCGGCCTTGACCAGTTTGACGTTGCCCACGTTCGTGTTCCATGAGGCGACCCCGGCTGTGATCGCCGCCTGCCAGCTGCCGGCCCGGCTGTCGTCGTAGCGGAGGGTCACCACGGCTGCCGCGCTCTCCGTGACGCGCGGGGTCGGCGCCTGCGTGGCGTTCGCCGCCGTGACGGTGGTCAGGGTGATCAACGCGGCGATGCCGGCCGCCTTCAGGCCTCTCGAGTTCAGCATTGCTGTCCCTTCACTCATGGGGGGCTCGGCTCCGGGGCGGAGTCGAGAGTGCGGGGCGGATGGTTGCGCCAACTAGCCAATAGGGAAGGCCAGTTGCCGAACCTCCAGGACCGCAGAACCTATGCCCATCGCGAGGCGTTCGCCATGCTCCTGCCATTCCAGATAGGCCGGAAAGCACCGGTGTCGATTGCGGCTCGGCAGCACCTTCGCGTACTGGCCGAACCACACTCACGCAGCTGTGGCCGGATAGAGCCTGTCGCCATGAGCGCGGGACGGCACGGGAAGGGTGCGGTGGCGACGGCAGGGAACCGAGGCCGTTCCGTACCCTGAAGGCATGCGCATGCGCCCCACCCTGAGCTGGACCCCCACCGAGGAGGCGTCGCCGGGCACCACCGATCTGGAGCCGGTCGCCGGCGCCCTGGACAGGGGCGGTGTGCTGGTGCTGAGCGGGGCCGGCATCTCCACCGAGTCGGGCATCCCCGACTACCGGGGCGAGGGCGGGAGCCTGAGCCGGCATACGCCGATGACGTACCAGGACTTCACCGCCGAGGCCCAGGCCCGTCGCAGGTACTGGGCGCGCAGCCATCTCGGCTGGCGCACCTTCGGCAGCGCCCGCCCCAATGCCGGGCACCGGGCCGTGGCCGCGTTCGAACGCCACGGCATGCTGTCCGGCGTGATCACCCAGAACGTCGACGGCCTGCACCAGGCCGCCGGCAGCGAAGAGGTCGTGGAGCTCCACGGGAGCCTGGACCGCGTGGTCTGCCTCTCCTGCGGCACCTTCAGCCCCCGCCGCGAGCTCGCACGGCGGCTGGAGGAGGCCAACGAGGGCTTCGCGCCGGTCGCCGCCACGATCAACCCGGACGGCGACGCCGACCTCACCGACGAGCAGGTCGGGGACTTCCGCGTGGTGCCGTGCGCCCTCTGCGGCGGCATCCTCAAACCCGATGTGGTCTTCTTCGGGGAAACCGTGCCCCCGCAGCGGGTGGAGCGCTGCCGGGCACTGGTCCGCGAGGCGGACACGCTGCTGGTCCTGGGCTCCTCGCTGACGGTGATGTCCGGGCTCCGGTTCGTCCGCCAGGCCGCCCAGGCCGGACAGCCCGTGCTGATCGTCAACCGGGACCCGACCCGGGGCGACCGCCACGCCCTCACCCGCGTCGCGCTCCCGCTGGGAACGGCCCTCACCACCGTGGCCGACCGACTGGGTATTCCTGTCGACGACGGGTCGACCGCTATCGGGGAGTCAGGCCCGCACTAAGCCTCAGCGCCACTCTCCGTAACAGGCCGCCACGTTCCGTGAGGAATTTTCACCCATGTGGATGCTTTTGGCTAGTTTCCGGTCCACCAAGTCGGGTACCCCGCACTGAGGCGGAGCGCAGCGTTCCGCCTCGTGCACCACCCGTCGTTCTGGAGATTTCATGTCAGAGCAGCGCAAGAGTTCGTTCGCCACCGTCAATCCGTACACCGGGGAGACCCTCGCGGAGTTCCCGGCCATCGAGGGCGCGGAGGTGGATGCCGTCCTGGAGACCGCGGGCGACGCCTTCGACGCGTGGCGGAAGCGGAGCATCGAGGAGCGTGCCGCGCTGGTCGGGCGGGTCGCCGAGCTGATGAAGGAGCGCAAGGAGACCCTGGCGCGCCTGATCACCCTGGAGATGGGCAAGCTGATCTCCGAAGCGCGCGGCGAGGTGGACCTCGCCGCGTCGATCCTCACGTACTACGCGGAGCACGGGCCCGGCTTCGCCGCCGACGAGCCGCTCGACGTCGAGGAGGGCGAGGCGCATCTCGTCAACGAGCCGCTCGGGGTCCTGCTGGGCGTCATGCCGTGGAACTTCCCGCTCTACCAGGTGGTGCGTTTCGCGGGCCCCAACCTGGTGCTCGGCAACACCGTCCTGGTCAAGCACGCCGGGATCTGCCCGCAGTCCGCGCTCGCCCTGGAGGTGCTGTTCCGCGACGCGGGTGCGCCGGAGGGCGTCTACACGAACCTGTTCGTGAGCCACGACGAGATCTCGCGCATCATCGACAGCCCGGTGGTGAAGGGCGCTTCGCTGACCGGCAGTGAGCGGGCCGGGGCGCAGGTCGCCGAACGCGCCGGCCGCAACATGAAGCCGAGCCTGCTGGAGCTGGGCGGCAGCGATGTCTTCATCGTGCTCGACGGTGAGGGGCTGGAGCGTACGGTCGGTGCCGCGGTGGCCGGCCGGATGGCCAACACCGGGCAGAGCTGCGTGGCGTCGAAACGGTTCATCGTCCTCGCGGAGGTCTACGACGACTTCGTCGCGGGGATGCGCCGTGCGTTCGCGGCACTCACGCCCGGCGATCCGTCCGACGAGGCGACGACGCTGGGGCCGCTCTCCTCCGAGCAGGCCGCCTCCGACCTGGCCGATCAGCTCCGCGAGACCGTGGAGCAGGGGGCTGAGCTGGTGATCGGCGGCGGACGGATCGACCGCCCCGGGGCCTTCGTCGAACCGACGATCCTCACCGGCGTCAAGCCCGGCATGCGGGCGTACGCGGAGGAGCTCTTCGGCCCCGCCGCCGTGATCTACCGGGTCCAGGACGAGGACGAGGCCATCGCGCTCGCCAACGACAGCCAGTACGGCCTCGGCGGGTCCGTGTTCTGCTCGGACGTGGACCGGGGCCGCCGGGTGGCCGAACGGGTGGAGACCGGCATGGTCTGGGTCAACCACCCGACCTCGACCCAGCCCGACCTGCCGTTCGGCGGGATCAAGCGGTCCGGCTACGGGCGGGAGCTCTCGAAGCTCGGCATGCAGGAGTTCGTCAACCGCAAGCTCGTACGTGTGCTGCCGCCCGACGCCGAACTGCAGGGCATCGCGGGCTGAGCCCCAGCCCCGCCGCCGTACCCCGTCCGTCGCTCCAGGCCCACATGGCCGGACCGCAGGGTCCGCCCGGAGCGCCCTACGTACGCAACACGTGTCCGGCCCGCAAGGAGGACCGGCACGACCGCCCCTCCCGTACCCATCCCCCACCGCCTTCCGAGGCGTCGACAGCAAGGAGTTCATCGTGCCCGCAGTACCCGACATCACCCTCAACAACGGTGTGACGATCCCCCAGCTCGGCTTCGGGACCTTCCAGATCCCGCCGGAGGAGACCCGCGAGACCACGCTGGCCGCTCTGGAGACCGGCTACCGGCACATCGACACGGCGGAGATGTACGGCAACGAGAAGGAGGTCGGCCAGGCGGTCCGGGACTCCGGGATCGACCGTGCCGACGTCTTCGTCACCAGCAAGCTGAACAACGACGCGCACCGGCACGAAGACGCCCTGCGGGCGTTCGACCGCACCATGGACGAGCTCGGTCTCGAGTACCTGGACCTCTTCCTCATCCACTGGCCGCTGCCCGGTTCCACCTCGGGCGACTTCGTGGAGACCTGGAAGGCCCTCGAGGAGGTCTACCGGTCCGGCCGGGCCAAGGCGATCGGGGTCTCCAACTTCCAGCCCAACCACCTGCGCCGGCTCCTGGAGAGCAGCACGGTGGTACCCGCCGTCAATCAGATCGAGGTGCACCCCTACCTCACCCAGGACGCCGTACGGGCTTTCGGCGCCGAGCACGACATCGCCACGGAGGCCTGGTCGCCCATCGCCCAGGGCAAGGTGCTCACGGACCCGGCGATCACCCGCATCGCCGAGCGGCTGGGCCGGTCGGCCGCGCAGGTGGTGCTGCGCTGGCATCTGCAGCGCGGGGACATCGTCTTCCCGAAGTCGGTGACGCTGAAGCGGATCCAGGAGAACTTCGCGCTCTTCGACTTCGAGCTCACCGAAGGCGACATCGGTGAGATCTCCGCCCTCAACCGTGACGAGCGCACCGGCCCCGACCCGGACACGTTCAACGGCTGACCGGACGTCAAGGTGGTGTGCGAGGGCCCGGCCCCGGGGACAACCCCGTGGCCGGGCCCTCGCGCATCACGGACGGGCTACGAGGCGAACTTCCGCAGGTCGTCCGCCAGCGAGCTGATGGCCGCCGGGTTGCGCGGGCTCTCCACCAGGTCCACGTAGTCCAGGACGACGATCCGGTCGTTCTTGATCGCGGACACGTCGGCGAGCGGCTTGTAGGACTTCAGGAACGCGCGCTTCTGCGCGGCGGTGGTGTCACCGTAGTTGTTGATGACGATGACCTCGGGGTCGCGGTCGACCACGGTCTCCCAGCCCACCGTCGTCCAGCTGTCCTTGAGGTCCTTCATGATGTGGTCGCCGCCGGCCTTGGTGATGATGTCGTGCGGTCCGGCGTACGCGCCCGAGGTCAGCGGCTTGTCCTTGCCATCGTCGTACAGGAAGACACGCGGGCGGTCGCCGCCCTTCGGCGCCTTCGCCCGGGCCTCGTCGACCTGCTTCTGGAAGGACGCGATCAGGGTGTCCGCGCGGTCCTCCACGTCGAAGATCATGCCCAGGTTCCGCAGGTCGGTGTGGAGCGCTTCGAGAGGCGGCATGACTCCACGCGCCTTGCCCTGGCCGTTGCGGCACGATTCGCTGAGCAGGTACGAGTCGACGCCGACGCGCTTCAGCTCGGCGGGCGTGAAGCCTTCGCCCTCGTTGAAGCCGTAGTTCCAGCCGGCGAAGACCAGGTCGGCGCGGGCGTCGAGGACCAGTTCCTTGTTGATGCGCTCCTTGGAGAGCCACTTCGTCTTCCGGTAGCCGTCCTTCCACGGGACGGACGTCATGTCGCCCTTGTCGTCGGGCATCACGTAGCCGGCCATGTGGTCCTCAAGGCCGAGGGCGAACATGATCTCGGTGATGCCGACGTCGTTCGTCACGACGCGCTGCGGTGCCGTGTCGAAGCGCTTCCTCTCGCCGCAGTTCTCGACGGTCACCGGGTAGTGCCGGTCGGCCTTGTCACTGCCGTCCTTTCCGTCGGCCTGGGAGGTGACGTCCGCTCCGCAGCCGGTGAGGGCCAGGGCGGCGGCGAGCACGAGCGCTGCGGGGCGTATGCGGTTCTGCATGGCGGGTGAGGCTCCTCAAGGAGTGGTGGGAAGGTCGAAGAGCAGCTGGAGCGCGCCGGTCTCGGGGTGGGCGACGCGGTGGGCGCGTACGCCGAAGACCTCGGCCAGCAGCTCGGTGGTCAGGACGTCGTACGGGGCTCCGGAGGCGACGATCCGGCCGCCGTCGATGACGTGGACGAGGTCGCAGTGGAGAGCGGCGAGGTTGAGGTCGTGCAGGGCGGTGAGGACGGTCAGGCCGCTGGCGCGTACGAGCGCCAGGATCTCCAGCTGGTGGGCGATGTCCAGGTGGTTGGTCGGCTCGTCCAGGACCAGGACCCGGGGCTCCTGGGCGAGCGCGCGGGCGATCAGGACGCGCTGCTTCTCGCCGCCGGAGAGCGTGAGGAAGCCGCGTTCGGCCAGGTGGGCCGCGCCGACCCCCGCCAGCGCGTCGACACAGCGGCTGCGGTCCTCGTCGGTCGTCCGGGCCATCGGCCCCTGGTGGGGCATCCGCCCCATCGCCACGACCTCGGCCACCGTGAAGTCGAACTCCGCGCCGGCCTCCTGCGGGAGTGCGGCCAGCCGGCGGGCGCCCTCCCGTGCGCTCACGGCGTGCAGGTCCTCACCGCCGACGCGGACCGCGCCGGCGGAGGGGCGCAGGGCCCGGTAGACGCAGCGCAGCAGGGTGGACTTGCCGCTGCCGTTGGGACCGACCAGGCCGACGAACTGGCCCTCGGCCGCGCCCAGGGTCACCTCGTCCACCAGCCGTGCGCCGGCGATCTCGACGGTCAGCGCGTCGATGTCGATCCGCATCAGATGCCTCCGAAGGAGTAGGACCGGCGGCGCATCAGCAGGATGAAGCAGGGGACGCCGATGACGGCGGTGAGGACGCCCACCGGAAGTTCCACCGGCGCCAGCACGACGCGCGAGAGGATGTCCACCCAGATCAGCAGGACGGCTCCGGCGAGCGGTGCGACGGCCAGCAGCCGGCGGTGGTCCGCGCCCACCAGCATCCGTACGGCGTGCGGGACCATCAGGCCGACGAAGCCGATCGCTCCGCTCACCGCGACGACCGCTCCGGTGACGGCCGCGGAGACCAGGAAGAGCTCCTTGCGCAGTCTGTTGGGGTCCACGCCCAGCGCCGCCGCGGTCTCGTCCCCCATGGCGAGGGCGTTCAAACGCCGTGCCGACCAGGCGAGATGGGCGAGGCCGGCGAGTACCACGGCCGCGGCGATCGGTACGGAGGCCCAGTTGGCCCCGCTGAGGCTGCCGAGCAGCCACATCATCGCGGAGCGGGCCGCCTCGCCGCGCTCGGCCGCGAAGACCATGAACGTGGTGACGGCCGAGAAGCCGTAGTACATCGCGGTCCCCGTCAGGACCAGCCGCAGCGGGGTCAGTCCGCGTTCGGTGCGGGCGACCGCGTACACGAGCGTCATGGCGAGCAGCGCCGAGACGAACGCCGCCGTGGACAGGGCCCAGATGCCCAGCGCCCCCAGCGCACCGAAGATCAGGACGGCGTTGGCGCCGACCGCCGCTCCCGAGGAGATGCCGAGCACGAACGGGTCCGCGAGCGCGTTGCGGACCATGGCCTGGACGGCGACACCGATGGCCGACAGCCCGGCTCCGACGATGGCGGCCAGCACGGCCCGCGACAGGCGCAGTTCCCAGACGATGGTGTACGCCGACACCTCGTCGGGCCTGATGGCCCCGCCGGTCAGCCCGGCCCACAGATAGCGGAGCACCTCGCCCCAGGAGAGCCCGGACGCGCCGAGTCCGGCCCCGCAGACGAGCGAGAGCGGAAGGGCGAGGGACAGGGCGGCCAGGAGGACCGGCACGGGTACGCGGCGGGGTGGTGCCGGTCCGGTGCCGACGCGCGAGGGGCGCGACGGCTTGGCGGGTATGCGGTCGAGAGACGTGGCCACAGGGCGGTCGCTTTCGCCTCGGGCCGTACGAGCGCGCAAGGAGGAGCAGCCCGGACGGCGGCCGTCCCGCGCAGCGCCCTTCGCAGTCCACGGCGAATGGTCAGGAGCCTGTTCCGCCACGGGTGATCGGGCTTACGGAACCGGGGGTTCCGCCTACCGTTGCGGGTCAGCGCCGGACTTCGACCGGACTTCCCCCGTGGGGAGGACGCAGCATATCGGGTGCGTCTGCGCCGTTCTCGGGGCAGGGCTCCCGGGTGCCCTTGGATGCCTGTGTCATCGGGTGGCCGACGGTGCTGGAGGATGGGGCGGGTGCCGTCCTTCTTCCACCGCGTGACCAAGTACGACCCCGCCCACCGCGACCGACACGGCCGCTACACCGGCCCGCAGGACACCCTCAGCGACCACGGTGAGGTCGAGGCGGCCTACCTCCGGGCGGTCGCGGCCTTCGCCGAGGACTCGGGCATCGATGAACTGGCCGTACGCGAGCCGCAGATCCCTTCGCTCGCCCACTTCGGCGCCGAACCGCCGGTGGACGGCTTCGGACTGGCCGGTCTGTTCCCGCCGGCGCGGGAATGCCACGCCGGAAGCCCCACCGGAGACTCACCGGGCGGACCTCCGGAGGGCTTTCACGACGGGGCCGTCGTCCCGCTCGACGTCGGTCTCGAGCTGGTACGGGCCATGCTGCGCGACAACGGTGCCTGGTGCCGGCTGGAGTGGGAGGACAGGTTCACGGTCCACGTGGGCTGGGACCAGTACCTCTACATCGGCACCGACCGGCCCTGCGAGCGGGCACGGGCCCGGACCCGGCAACTCGGCCTGTTCCCGGAGCGCCTGGACTCCTCCCCGTACGCCATGGAGACGGGCGAGGACGTCCAGCGTCCGGCCGACGACGCGTTCTGGGGCGGGCTGAGCCGGATGGTCTCGGCGCGCCGGGCCGGAGTGCTGGAGGAGATGTACGTCGAGGGCGCCTCGCGGTGGCACCGCCTCTCCCGGGGCGGTGTCGAGGAGGTACGGCCCCGGATCGCCCCGCGCGCCCGGCTCGCCGTGTGGCCCGGTCTGTCGTCCGACGTGGACACCGTCCTGAGCACCTTCCCGGCCGACGGCACGGCGGAGTGCGTGTGGCAGGACGAGGAGGACGGTCCTGTCCGGAGCGCGCTCGTCGACGGGGACACGTTCACCGCGCTCGCCGGCCGGATATCCGGTGCCGCCGCCGTGTCGCTCCTCCCCGTGACCGCCGATGAGCGCGTGCCGTTGTTCACCGCCGTCATGCCCGACGCCGACGGGGTCGTACGGGCCCGATGGCGGACCGACCCGGCGCCGGCGGACCGGCACTGGGCCCTCCTCCGTACGCTGCGTCCCGGCCGGATCGTCGGCGGCACGGTGACCCGCATCGCCGACTTCGGCGTCACCTTCGTGGACATCGGCGGTTTCGAGGCGATGATCAACATCCCCGAGCTGTCGTGGCGCTCCTTCGACCACCCGTCCGACGTCGTCTCCGTCGGCGAGAAGGTCGACGCCGAGATCCTCGGCGTCGAGCTCCTGCCCGAACGCGTGTCGCTGTCGCTGAAGGCCCTGCACGAGGATCCGATGCGGCTGTTGACCGGACGGATCGGCCGTACGGTCGTCGGACCCGTCACCAAGGTCCTGCCCTTCGGTGTGCTAGTCCGCGTGGAGGAGGCGGCGGACGGGTTCGAGGGGCTGGTGCACATCTCCGAGCTGCGGGACGAGCAGCTGGACGGCACGGATATCGCTGTCCGGGTCGGTGACCTGCTGGCGGTCAGGATCCTGGACGTCGACCCGATCCGGCGCCGGATCGTCCTCTCGCACCGGCGGGCCGTCGCGGGGGCCTGATGGCCACGAGCCGGCTCGGGCGGCCCGGCCCGTTCGCGTACACGGCGGGGCCGCCGATCTTCCGGGCGGGGGTCGTACGGCAGGATGAAGCCATGAGCGTAGTCAAGATCAATGTGCTGACCGTCCCCCAGGAACAGCGCGAGGTGCTGGAGAAGCGCTTCGCGTCCCGGGCCCACGCCGTCGAGAACTCCGACGGGTTCGAGTGGTTCGAGCTTCTCCGGCCCGTCGAGGGCACGGACAACTACCTCGTCTACACGCGCTGGCGTGACGAGGCGTCCTTCCAGGCCTGGATGGAGGGCCCGATGAAGGCCGCGCACCAGGGCGGTGGCGGCGCCGAAGGTGGCGAGCGTCCCAAGCCGGCGGCGAGCGGGTCCACCGTCTGGTCCTTCGAGGTGGTGCAGCAGGCCGGGCCGGCTACCGGTGAGTAGATAGCCGCGGGGCACGGGCGGGGCCTTCCGGTGTGAGGGTGCGCCCGTGCCCCCGATACTGTCGTACCCCCTTCGCGGCGCCCGGGTCAGACTCTGGACCCACGCCGTCTCCTCCCGGCGGTTGATCCCCTGCGGCCAGGGCTTTCTTAAGATCGATAGCGGGGGCCGGCGAGCGGGGCGAGGTCCCTCCGTAAGGATTTCAGCGCGCGCCTTGCCGCGCGTGTGGAGAACGTACCGGGGGACGACGACATGACACTGCTGGATGTACTGCTGGGCGCGGTCCGTGAGGCTCCTGGGCAGGTGGTCGTTCATGTCCGCGGTGACGGCAGCGAGTTGACCGTCGCTCTGCCTGAGCTGCTCGACGATGCGCTGTGCGTGGCCGGCGGTTTCCGGGAGGCCGGTGTCGTGCCGGGGACCCGTGTGCCGTTGCTCGCCGATCGCAGCGAGGACTTCCAGCCCATGTTCTGGGGCGCGCTCGCCGCCGGGCTCGTCCCCGTGCCGCTGGCTCCCGACGCCCGGCGCGTCCTGCCGGTCTGGGAGCACCTGGGCCGGCCGCCCGTCGTCGTGGACGCGGCGACCAGGCCGGTGGCCGGTGAACTGCCCGATGACGTACGCACTCTCACGCTCGATGTGCTGCGGGAAGGGCCGGTGCTGCGGGAGCCCTTCCGGGCCGGGCCGGACGAGGTGGCCTTCGTGCAGTTCTCCTCCGGGAGCACCGGTGCGCCCAAGGGGGTGGAGGTGACCCATCGTGCGGTGCTGGCCAATCTGGGGCAGATACGGGAGGCCTCGGCGCTCGCGGCGGACGACGTCGTGGTCAGCTGGATGCCGTACTTCCACGACATGGGGCTCATCGGGACCCACCTCGCCCCGCTGGCCGCCCGCGCCAAGCAGGTGAAGATCGGGCCGCTGTCGTTCGCCAAGCGGCCCCAGATATGGTTCGAGGTGGCGGAGCGGCACCGGGCCACCGTGCTGTCCGCGGCCAACTTCGCGCTGGCACTGGCCGTACGGCGGGTTCCCGGCGCGGTCGTCGAGCGGCTGGATCTGTCGAGCGTACGGCTGATGCTGGTGGGTGCGGAACCGATCGCGCCCGCGGTGTGGCGGGAGTTCGCCCGCAGGATGCGTCCGGCCGGGCTGGATCCGGCGGCGGCCCAGCCGGTCTACGGGCTGGCGGAGGCGACGCTGGCCGTGACGTTCCCGCCGCCGGGAGAGGTGGCCGAGCCGCTGGTCCTGGACCGGGAGGCGCTGAGCCGGGGTGCGGCCGTCGATGGCGTGGCGGGCGCGGGGGCGGTCGAGCTGATGGACGTCGGGGTTCCGGTGGCGGGCTGTGCCGTACGGATCGTGGACGACGGCGGTGCGGAGCTCGGCGACCGGCGGGTCGGGCACATCATGGTGCGCGGCCCTCAGCTGGCCCGTGGCTACCACGGCCTTCCCGGTGTGAGCGCCGATGTGTTCTCCGGCGGGTGGCTGCGTACCGGCGATCTCGGGTTCCTGCGGGACGGGCGGTTGTGCGTCACCGGGCGCCACAAGGACGTGCTCTTCCTCAACGGCCGCACCTTCCACGCCCCGGACATGGAGGCGGTCGCGGCGGCGACGCCCGGGCTGCCGCCCGGTGCTCCTGCGGTGATCGGCTCGACCGATCCCGTGACGGGTGGCGAGCGCGTGGTCGTCTTCGTCCCTTGGGCCCGGCCGCCGCGCGAGGCGGCGGAGGTGCTCGAACGGGTCGCGGCCCGGGTTCGCGAGGCGCTGCTCCACGACGACGTACGGGTGCTGGCCCTGCCTCCGGGCGCCTTTCCCCGGACGACGAGCAGGAAACTGCAACGGCAGCGGCTGCGGGAGCGGTTCGAGGCGGATGCCCACGGGGTGAGTGGTGCGGCTGCGGTCGGTGGTGCGGCTTCGGCTGGTCGTGTGGCTCCGACCGGTGATGCGGCCTCGGCCGGTGGTGAGGCCTCGTCGGCCGGTGATGGGACCTCCGATCCCGTACGGGCCGGGGCTCCGCGCTCGCGCGGCGAAGCCGAAGAGCTCGTACGGGAGGTGTGGGCGCGGGTGCTGGGGCGGGTCGTCGAGTCGATCGGGCTGCATGAGCCGTTCGGGAGCCTCGGTGGGACGTCGCTCAAGGCCATGGAGGTGCTCGTCGCCCTGGAGGACGCGTTCGGGCTGACCCTGCCGCCTGCGGTGATCCGTGACCACGGGACGGTCGCCGCGCTGGCCGGGCATCTGCTGACGGCTTTGCCCGTTCCGGAACCCGGGCCGGTGCGTCCCGCGTCCGCGCCTCATGACCGGCAGGACCGGGCAGCCGCCGCAGCCGTCATCGGGATGGCCTGCCGGTTTCCCGGCGCCGATACGCCCGACGCGTTCTGGGAGCTGCTCGTCGACGGGCACGACGCCGTCGCCCCCGTACCGGACGGGCGATGGGACGATCCGAGGGCCCGGTCGGCCGCTCCGCCGAAGCGCTGGGGTGCTCTGCTCGACGATCCCGCCGCTTTCGACGCCGGCTACTTCGGCATCGGCGAGGACGAGGCCCGCGCGCTCGACCCGCAGGCGCGGCTCTTCCTCGAACTCGCCCATGAGGCGCTCGAACGTGCCGGATACGCGGGGCCCCGCCGGCGCGGCCGCAGGATCGGCGTCTTCGCGGCCGTCGGGGAGAGCGGCTACCGGGAGGTGCTGGACCGGGCATCCGCCGACGGGTTTCCGCTGCCCGGCACGCTCACCGGCAACCTGCCGAACCTGATCGCCGCCCGCGTCTCCCAGTGCCTCGACCTCGACGGTCCCGCGCTCGCCGTGGACACGGCCTGTTCGTCGGGGCTGGTGGCCCTGCACCTGGCGCGGCGCAGCCTCCTGGACGGCGAGTGCGACCTCGCGGTGGTCGGCGGGGTCAACCTGCACCTGACGTCGACCGGTCACCGTCTGCTGGAGGAGGCCCGGGCCCTCTCCCCCACCGGCCGCAGCCGCGCCTTCAGTACCGACGCCGACGGCTTCGTCCCCGGTGAGGGGGGCGCCGCCGTCGTCCTGACGCGTCTGGACGCCGCCCGTGCCGCCGACGACTCCGTCCTCGCGGTGGTCCGGGGCACGGCCGTCAACAACGACGGCCGCTCGATGAGCCTCATGGCACCCAATCCGCTGCGGCAGCGCGAGGTCATCACCCGGGCGTACGAGGCGGCCGGGGTCGATCCCGCCTCGGTGACCTATGTGGAGGCCCATGGGACGGGGACAGCCGTGGGTGATCCGATCGAGCTGCGTTCGCTCGCCCACGCGTTTCCGGTACGGGCCGACGGCGAGCCGCGGCTGCTCGGTTCGGTGAAGACGAACCTCGGCCATCTGCTCAACGCGGCCGCCCTGCCCGCGCTGGTGAAGGTCGTGCTGGCGCTGAGCCACCGCACGCTTCCTCCGTCGCTGCACCACGCGTCCCCTTCACCGGGCCTCACGCCCGCCGGATTCCGTGTGCTGACCGAGGCCCGGGAGTGGACGTCTACCGGACCGCTCGTGGCGGGCATCAACGCCTTCGGCTTCGGCGGCACCAACGCCCATGCCGTACTGGAGGAGGCGCCGACCCCCGCCCCGTACGAGAGTGTGGACAGCGGGCCGCGTCTGCTGACCCTGTCGGCCCGCAGTGCGGACGGGCTGCGGGAGGCGGCGGAGCGGCTCGCCTCCCGTCTGGGCAGCCACCCGGAGCTGGACGAGGGAGATGTCTGCTTCACCGCGAGCACGTCCCGGGACGACGGTCCCTACCGGCTCGCCGTCGTCGCGGACGGGGACCTGCACGACCGGCTCACAGCGTCCGTGGGGCGCGCGGAGGTGGATCAGCGTGACCGGTACACGACGTCCGTGCCGCGTACGTCGGGCATCGCCCGTTCGCGGCCGCGGCTCGTCTTCCTGTTTCCCGGGCAGGGTGCGCAGTTCCCCGGGCGGGACCGGGCGCTGTACCGTACGGCGCCGGTGTTCCGGGAGACCCTCGACGAGGCGTCCGCGCTCCTCGGTCCGGTGGGCGGGCGGTCGCTGGTGGAGTGGGCGGTGGACCCTGATGTGGACCGCGACGCGCAGGCTCTGACGGAGGTGGCGCAGCCGCTGCTCGTCGCCTCCGGGATCGCTCTCGCCCGGCAGTTGCGGGAGTGGGGCGTGGAGCCCGACGCGGTCGCCGGACACAGCGTCGGGGAGGTCGCGGCCGCTTGTGTGGGCGGAGTGCTGACCTTGCGGGACGCCGTACGGTTCGCGGCCGAACGCGGCCGTCTCATGGGCGCGTTCACCGAGCCGGGCGCCATGATCGCCGTCCGCGGAGGTGAGGAGGCCGTCGCCGCGCTGGTGGCGGAGGCTGGCGGTGACCTCGCCGTGGCCGCGTACAACGGTCCAGGGCTTCAGGTTCTCTCGGGTTCCGTCTCCGCGGTGGAGCGGGCCGCGCGCGACCTCGATGGCCTGGACATTCCCGTACGTCGTCTGCGGGTATCCCGGGCCTTCCACTCGCCGCTGATGCACCCGGTCGCCGACCGGCTCGCCGACGCGGCCCGTACGCTCACGCTCCGCGACCCGTCCGTCCCGCTGATGAGCACGGTCACCGGCGAGTGGCAGCCGGTCCTCGGCCCGGAGTACCTGAGCGACCACGCCCTGCGGCCGGTGCTGTTCGGGGCCGCGGTGGAGCGGATGGCGGGGGAGGGGTACGACACGTTCGTGGAGGTCGGGCACGGGGCGACCTTGTCGGGTGCGGCGCGTGTGGCGGCCGCTGCGGGGGTGTGTCGGGGGGGCGACGTGGACGGTACGGCTGCCGACGAGCCGCGCGGGGCGGCGCAAGCCGGCCGGGATCGTGGTGTGCTGGTCGTTCCCGCTCTGCCTGGCGGTACGGACACCCGCGCGCCTGGCGGTGACGGGCTGCGGGCGCTCCTGGAGACCGTCGGGCGGCTGTGGTCGCATGGTGTGCCGCTCGACCGGTCCGCTCTCGATGCCGGTCGCCGCCGGGTTCCGCTGCCCACCTATCCCTTCCGGCGCGACCGTTACTGGGCCGATCCGCCGGTGAGCCCCCTGCTGCACCAGGTGCGGTGGGAGGATTCCGCGCTGCCCGAGGCCGCCACCATGGCGGTGGTGCGTTCCGTACTGCTGACCGGCTCTGATGCCGCGTCCGTCGAGCGGCTCGGCGAGCAGCTGACCGCCGAGGGCATCCGGCTGCACACCGGAGGCGGGGAGCAGGAGCCGCCGGATGCCGTCGTGTTGGTGGCCGGTTCCGCTCCGGACGTGGACGAGGGTGCCGATGCGCTCGGCCGGGCGCAGGAGATCGCGCTGGCCGCCTTCGACGTGGCGCTCGCCGGGCTCGACGCGACGCGGGCGCCCCGGATGGTGGTGCTGACGGAGGACGTCCACATCACCGGAGTCGTGCCCGAGCGGCCTCGGCCCGCCCACGCGGTGCTGGGCGGGGCGCTGCTGGCCCTGCCCGCGGAGGCGCCCGGCTGCTCGGCCACCGGTGTCGACCTCTGCTCGTTGGACACCCCGGCCCAGCGGCTGGCCGCCGTGCTCGCCGAACTTCGTGCGGACAGCGGTGCCCCGGGCGAGACCATCACCGTCGCCTGGCGTGCGGGCCGCAGGCTCAGCCGCACGATCGTGCCTCTGGCGGTGAAGGAGGCGGCCGGGTCCCCGTTGCCGCCCGACGGCACCTTCCTCATCACCGGAGGTGGCGGCGGGGTCGGCGGCGCGCTCGCCCGGGACCTGGCCGGGAGAGGCCGTCCCACCCTCGTACTCGCCGGACGTTCACCGCAGCCTCCCGCAGAACTCGTCGCGGAACTCCGGGCGCTCGGCGCCACCGTCCACTACCGCGTGGCCGATGTCTCGGTGGAGCAGGACGTCGACGCGCTCATCGCCCAACTGCCCTGTCTGGACGGCCTCTTCCATGCGGCCGGGGTCGTCCGCCCCGGCAGTCTGCGGAACCGACGTGCGGAGGAGACCGCCGCCGTCCTGGCCGCGAAGACGCGGGGCATCGTGCTGCTCGCCGCGGCCCTGCGCCGGTACGGACTCGACCCGGCGGTCCGTATCGCGTTCTCGTCCGTCTCCGCGCTGCTGCCGGGGCTGGCGGGCGGCCTGGGCGAGTACGCCGGTGCCAACGCCTTCCTCGACGCGTTCGCCGCATCGGAGCGGCGGGCCGGCCGGCCCTGGCAGTCCGTGAACCTCGCCGCGTTCGCCGAGACGGGCATGGCCGCGGGCCTCGGCACCGGATCGGTGCCGGACTCCCCCGCCGTGCAGCGGGCCGGCGGCCGGCCGGTGGCCACGGCTCCCGCGCTGGCGGCGCTCCGTACGGCGTGCGGGGTCGATGCGGCGCAGTTGCTGCTGGCCGATCCGACGGTGCCGTCTCCGCCCGCGGAGGGTGCGGCGATCGTCGCCGGGGCCTCGCTGCCCGTGGAGGGGGCGGCGGCCGAGTCCGTACCGGATGCACGACCGTCCCGCTCGCTGGTCGTCGCGGGCGCCGATACGGATACCACCGCCGGTACCGCCGCCTTGCTGCGCCGCCTCCTTGGCGCGGCGTTGCGGCTGCCCCCTGCCGAGATCCCCGACGACGCGCCGTTCCTCACCCTCGGCCTGGACTCGCTCGCCGCCGTCGATCTCGTACGGCAGCTGGAGCGGGAGCTGGGCGCTTCCCTGCCCGCCACGCTGTTCTTCGAGTACCGGACCGTCCGCGAGCTGGCCGCCCACCTCGACGCTCCCGCCGACCCTGCACCGGCCCCGCCCATGGCCGCCTCCCCCGTCGCGGACGGCGTGCCGTTCCCGCTCACCCCGGTCCAGCTGGCCCTGCACACCAGCGGCCGGCTCCATCCGGACATCCCAGCCCATGGGTACGTCCGCCAGATCGTCGAAGGGCCCCTGGACAGCGGGCTTCTCGGCCGCGCGCTCACCGCGCTCGCCGATCGGCACGCCATGCTGCGGATCCGCATCGAGAACGGCCCTGACAAGTCCGGTGGAGCGCCTCGGCAGTACGTCGCGCCTGCCTCCGCCCTGGCCGACTGGTACGAGGTGCGCGAGCGGCCCGGTCCCATCGAGGAACTCGAAAGCGCCCTGCGCAACCGGCCGTTCGACCTCTCCGCCGAGCCGCCCGTCCGCGCGGTCCTCGCCCGCGAGACCCCGGACCTGGCCCATCTGGTGCTGGTGATCCACCATGCGGCCGGTGACGGCTACAGCCTCAACATCCTGGCCGGGGAACTCTGGTGGCTCTACACCGCCCTCGCCCGAGGAGAGGACCCCGCACCCCAACTGCCTTCCCTGCCGACCGACTTCGCACGGTACTCCGCCGCTGCCGCCGAGGAGCGGTCGTCCGCGGCCGGTGCCGAGGCTCTCGCCGCCGACCTGCGCCACTGGTCGGAACGGCTGGCCGGCCGGGGCGAGGCGCTTCGGCTGCCGTACGACGGCGATCCCGCCGCCCTTCCGGCCGCGCCTCTGGCGACCCGTCTCAGCGCACTCGACGCGCAGGTGACCGCCGCGCTGGAACAGCGGGCCGCCGCGCTCGGTGTAAGCCTGTTCCATCTGCTGCTCGCCGTCCATGTGCGGTGCCTGGGCCGGTGGAGCGGGCAGCGCGAGGTCGCGGTGAACGTCGCCCGTGCCCGGCGGGACGCCCGGCTGCCGGGTCTGGGCCGGCTCGTGGGGCCGCTCGCCGACACCCTCCCGCTGCTGTGCGCGAGCGACCCGGACGAGCCGGTCGAGGTCCTGGCCGAGCGGCTCGGGCGGATCTGGCTGGAGAGCGAGCGGCATGCGGCGCCCACCAGCCTCGACCTGGCCCGGCTGGTGCCGGACGACCCGGCCTGGGCGGGGCCGCGGACGGTGAGCCCGGCCGGGTTCAGCTTCGCCCGCTTCCCGGCAGCACTCGACGCGCGGTGCCCGGTGACCGTCCGGCCGACGGCGGCCGGGACCGGCACCCCGGCCACCCGCCTCAGCCTGCTGTGCTGGCAGGACGGCCCGGTCCTGCGCTTCTCGTGGAACTTCCCCGTCCAGCTCTTCGACGCGGCGACCGTGGCGCGGCTGGACCGCGACTTCCACGCCGAGCTGACCGCCTTGGCCGAGGCCACCGGCACCGCGACAGGACCCGCCACGATCGTGGAGCGGCTGCTCGCCCGGTTCCGGGCCGCTCCGGACGCGGTCGCCGTCGATACGGGCACCGGCCGTCTGACGTACGCCGAACTCGACCGTGCCTCCCAGGCCCTCGCGTCCCGGCTCGTGGCCCATGGTGTCACTCCGGGAAGCCTGGTCGGGCTGCTCACCGAGCCGGGGGCCGACGCCGTCGTCTCGGTCGTCGCCGTCCTGCGCGCCGGCGCCGGCTGGGTGCCGCTGGACCCGGGCCACCCGGCCGCGCGCCTCGCGGACCAGCTCGACCGCTCGGGAGCCCGTGCGGTGCTCTGCCATGCCGCGACCCATGCGGTGGGCGAAGCCCTCGGTGACGTCAGCTTGATCTCCGTCGATGGGGCGGAGGTCGACGCGCAGGGGCACGGCGAGGTCCCCGGCCGTCCCGTCGACCCTCCCGTCGGCCATCCCGTCGACGCGGACTCCATCGCCTACGTGATCTTCACCTCCGGGTCCACCGGGCGTCCCAAGGCCGTGCCCATCACCTACCGTTCGATGGAGAACTACCTCTCCTGGGCCATCGGCACCTTCGGCTACGACGAGCACGACCGCCTCGCCCAGACGGCCTCGCTCTGCTTCGACGCCTCCGTCCGCCAGCTCCTCGCGCCTCTGCTCGTCGGCGCGACCGTGGTGACGGTGGACCGCGACCTCCTGCGCGACCCCGACCTCCTGCTGACCCATGTCGAACGCGCCCGGATCACCGTGTGGAGCTCGGTGCCCACCCTCTGGGAACAGCTCCTCACCGCTTCCGAGGAGCGGGTACGGCGCGGTGCGCCACGGCCCGGTCTCTCCGCCCTCCGGTGGGTGCACGTCGGCGGCGAGGCCCTGTCGCCCGCCCATGTGCGCCGCTGGTTCGATCTCTTCGGCGACGGGCAGCGGATCGCCAACCTGTACGGGCCGACCGAGGCCACCATCAACACGACCTGCCACATCATCGGCGCCCGGCCCGCCGACCATGTACGCCAGCTGCCCATCGGCCGCCCGGTGGCCTGGACGGAGGTGGAGGTCGTCGGGCCCGACGGAGAGCTGCGGCAGCCCGGCGAAGCCGGTGAGCTGCTCATCGCCGGGGCCGGTCTGACGCCGGGATACCTCGGTGAACCTGCCCTGACCGAGGCTGCGTTCACCTATCGGCGCGGGCGGCGCTGGTACCGCAGCGGCGACCGGGCGCGGGTTGCCGAGGACGGCACCCTGGAGTTCCTCGGGCGGCTGGACGACCAGGTGAAGGTGCGCGGCAACCGGGTCGAGCTCGGTGAGATCGAGGCCGTGCTCCGGGACCATCCGGACATCGCGCAGGCCGTGGTGCTCCTCCAGGAGGGCCGCCTCATCGCGTTCGTGACCCCGAGGCCGGGAGCGTCCGGCGTGGACGCCGTGGGCCTGCGGCTCCATCTCTCGCGGACCCTGCCGTCGTACATGGCGCCGTCCCGCATCACTCCGGTGGAGGCGATGCCGCTCACCGGGACGGGCAAGATCGACCGGCGGCAGGTGCTCGACCTCTTCTCGGGGCTGTCTTCGGGTGGAGGGGTGAACGGCGGAAGCGGCGCGTCGACGTCCGGCGATGTTCTGGGTACGCCGCCCGCGACGGCGACCGAGGTCCGGCTGGCGCGGATCTGGTCGGCGCTGCTCCAGGCCGACGACGTGTGCCGTGAGGACGACTTCTTCGCGCTCGGCGGCGACTCCCTGCTCGTGCTGGAGGTGTTCGCCCGGCTGGCGGAGGAGGGTGGTCCGCTCCCCCGGCCGACCGTGATCTACCGTCACCGCACCCTGTCCGCACTGGCCGCCGCGGTGGATGCGGCCGCCTCGGAGTCAGACTCCGTGGACGCCACAGGTCCCGTCACGGCCGTGACGGACGGCGCCGGGCCCACGCCCTTCCCGCTCACACCCACCCAACGGGGCTTCCTGCTGGCAGAAGCCATCGCACCCGGTGAGGCATCGTCCTGGCTCACCCGACTGCGCCTGCGCGGCCAGCTCGACACGGCACGGTTCCAGCAAGCGGTGGACGCCCTCGTCGTACGGCATCCCATGCTGCGCACCGTCTTTCCCGCCGGCGCACGCCCGGCCGTCCAGCAGGAGCTGCCGCCGTCCCTGCGCCTGCCGGTCGACTTCGAGACCCTCTCCGACCCGCGCGCCGTCGACGACAGAGCCGCCGCCGAACGGGCGCGCCGCTTCGAACCCTGGGCCTGGCCCCTGCTGCGCCTGCGGGTGCTCACCCTCGCCCCCGACGACCACGTACTCCTGGTGCACGCGCACCACATCATCGGCGACGGCTACAGCGCGGCGCTCCTGATCCGGGAGGTGACGGCCGTGTACGACGCGCTGTCCCTGGGTGAGGAGCCGGCCCTGGCCCCGCTGCGCAGCACGTTCCGCGACCACGCCGCCCGTCTCGCCGTCCGGACGGAGGCGGCGACGGCGGCGGACGGGAGCCGGTGGGAGCTGCTCAGCGCCCCTTACCGGCCGCCGGTCCTCACCGCCGAAACCACTGGGAGCGACGAGAGCAGCGGAAGCGGCGGGAGCAGCGGGAGCGGCGGGAGCGGCGGGAGCAGCGGGAGCAGCGGGAGCGGATATGAGGCGAGCCGTCATATGCCGTTCCACGCGCACGAGTTCACCATCGAGGCGGACCAGGTGGAGCAGCTGCGTGGCCTCGCCTCCCGTACCGGTGCCGCCCTCTACGCTCCCGTGCTGACCGCCTACTACCGGGCCCTCGTGGCGGCGACCGACCGGGAGGATCTGGTGCTCGGGCTCGCCGTCAGCGGCAGGGACCTCGCTCTGCCGGACGCGCACCGGGTGTTCGGCCCCTATGCCACGGCCGTGCCGCTGCGGCCGGCCGGTCCGGGCTCCGGGCGGACCTCCGACGCGGACTTCGCGGACGATCTGCGGCGGGTCGTCGCCGAGGCGACGGCGACGCAGGTCCACGAAGGTCCCGTACCGTCCCTGCCCAACGGGCTGCCGCTGTCCTCGCAGTTCTTCTTCACCTACCTGGACTTCTCCGCGCTGGGGCCGGAGAGCGGGCGGACCCTCACGGTCGGCCGTCCGGACGGTGGCGGCGAGTACACCCCGCCTCCGGTCGGTACGGATGTGTTCCTGGCGGCCGGCCTGGACTCCGGGCGGCTGCGGCTCACGGTCCGCGCATCGGCTGCGGCGTTCACACCGCAGGCCCTGACCGCGTTCGCGGAGGCGGTACGGGATGCGTTGACACGCGCGGCGGCCGCGCCGGTTCCGGAGCAGCGACGGGTCGAGAACCGCTCTGCAGTGGACAAGCGGGCGCAGGGCATGGATGCCGCGCTCATCGGCTATCTGCCGTCCCCGGCCCACCTCGCCCGGCTGGCACGGCTGCCGGAGGCGGCGCTGCCCCGTGAGGAGCTGCGCGCCCTCCTCTTCCCGGACGGGCGCCCGCGCCTTCTGGAGACCCTGAGCACCCCGCTGGGGCGTTCGGGCTTCGTGTGCGTCCCGCTGTTCGCGGACGAGCTGGCACCGGACTCCGCTCTCCTCCGCCACACCGCGCACGGCGTGGAGCTCGCCTCGTCCCTCGGTGCCCGGTCCGTCTCCCTCGCCGGCATGATCCCCTCGCTCACCGGCTACGGGTTCGACGTCCTGCGCGCCATCGGCACCACCGGAGCGGCCACGGCCGTGACCACCGGGCATGCGGCGACCGTCGTCTCCGTCGTCAGGACCGTCCACGCCGCGCTCGACGCCACCGGACAGGAACTGGGTTCCCTCACCGTCGCGTTCGTGGGGCTGGGCTCCATCGGCTCCTCGTCCCTGGAGCTGCTGCTCGGCCAGGCGGCGGGTCCGCCCGCGCGACTGTTGCTCTGCGACGTGCCGGGCAGCGGACCGCGCCTCAAGGAGCTCGCCGAGCACCTGCGGGAACGCGGTCTGGCCGATGAGGTCGACGTACTCGAATCGGTCGGCGGACTTCCCGACGCGGTCTACGGAGCGCGTCTGATCGTCGCGGCGGTCAGCGGCGGCGGCACGCTCCTCGACGTGGACCGTCTTGAACCCGGTACGACGGTGGTGGACGACTCGTTCCCGCACTGCTTCGACACCGGGCGGGCCCTCGGCCGGATGGAGCGGGCGAAGGACGTCCTGGTGGTGGGCGGCGGGCTGTTGAGCGTCGGGACCGTGGAGCGGCAGGTGGCCGACGGGCTGCCGGCCGCCGCGGTGGCCGGATACCTCGCGCAGCCCGCGCTGCCCGGCACCATCGCGTCCTGCCGGCTGGAGTCCCTGCTGCACGCCTCCGGAACCGACGTGCCGCTCGTTCGCGGGCCGGTCGACGCGGCCACCGGCCTGGCCTACTGGGCTGCGGCGGAAGCCGGCGGAACGGGTGCGGCGCCGCTCCATCTGCTCACCCACGCCATCGGCCCGGATGTGGTCCGGCAGATGGCGGAAAGGGCCCGGGCCGAATAAACGTAAGGATTGTCTCTCCGCGCCCCTCCGGACGGCAGAAGAATCCGGACGGAGGGGCTCCGGAACAGCGGATTCACCTTTCGATACCGTCGCACCGGGAGAAAGGCCGACAGAGTCGCGCATCTCCACGCGTGCCGCTTTCCGGAAGCGAACATATGCCGTCGCGTGTCGGCGGTCACCGGGTGGCAATCGGCCGGTAATCGCACTTTTAAGACATTTCTCCGCCGTCCCGTTGGCTGAATACGGTGCTGCTCCGGGTGCCGGGCTCCGACCTACGCTGCCGAACCGGTGCACACAGGAGCACCGTTCCTGCTCTCTCGACTCCCGGAGAACACATGTCCCTTCCCGAAATGGCCACCTCCTTCGATCTCGACGGACTGGATCTCGGAGAGATCACCGTCACCGCGATGCGCGACACGGCCGGAATAGGCGAGTCCACCTACTCGCTGTCGTCCTCCTCCTCGACGTCCTGTCAGGGCTGCAGCGGTTGCAGTGTCCAGCCGCCGGTGCAGTTCGACACCGCGTGACACAGGAGCCGTGAGGGCTTCCGCGGCACCGCTTCGGCGCGTCTCCGCGCCACGGTGCCGCGGAGGCCCGCTCGCGTACGAACCCGTCGCCTCCCGAAATGTGCCGGGGGCTCTGTCCAACGCCCAGCCGACTGGATCGATGTGAACCCGCCCGTACCGGAACTCCAGATGCCCCCAGCCCCTGTTCGTGACGAGCGCGGGGTTCCGCTTCCCCGGATCGCCCCCGGCGCGCTGGTGCGTACGACCTTGCTGAGTCTGCCGGCCGAGCCCGGACCGGCCGCCGCGTTCCGAGCCGCGCTGGCCGGGCTGGTGGAGCTGGAGGACCGGCTCACCGCCTTGGCCCCCGCGCTCGGTGACGCGCTGTACGCGAGCCGGGCGGGCCATGCGGAGGACTTCCACCGCGAGGTGGTGCTGCCGCTCCGCCGGGCCGTGCACAACGGGCGCGAGCCGCGGCCCGCCCTCCTCCGCAGCCTGGGTGGCCTGCCTGACCGGGTACCCGAACTGCGCGCCTGGCTCGACGCGCATGGACGCAAGGAGGAGCTGCTGACGGCTCTCCGCTCCGGGACCGCTCCCGCGCTGGCCGCCGGCCGGTCGGCGCTCGCCGGGCTGTGCCG
The DNA here is from genome assembly GCF_050942385.1 of Streptomyces sp. CA-146814. Classification (NCBI taxonomy): domain Bacteria; kingdom Bacillati; phylum Actinomycetota; class Actinomycetes; order Kitasatosporales; family Streptomycetaceae; genus Streptomyces; species Streptomyces sp. CA-146814. The sequence continues at coordinate 7,551,618 of NZ_CP192068.1, read as the reverse complement.
GGAGCCCTCGTTCCTGCGCGCCGCGTCGTTCACCAGCGCCGACCTGCTGCGGGCGGTGGAGCGGGCCGGGCAAGGGCCGACGGACCGCAGGACGCGGAAGGAGGAGGCGGGCGTGCTGCGCCATGCGACGCGGGCGGTCGCCCGTACGACCCCACTGTCGGCCTTCGCGGGGGTGGGGTGGGGGGTGCTGCCGACGGCACCGGACAACGGGGAAGCCGGTTCCTGGAACGGCGCCGATCTGCCGGTCGGTTCGGCGCAGGCCGTGGTCCGCGCCAACCGGACGCTGGTGGACACCCTGTTCGCGGCGCTGGCGGCGGACCCGCGCCGTCGCTCGACCCTGCCGCACCGCCTGTGCAGCAGCCCGCGTGTCTCCGACGGCCGCGCCGCCTTCGCCCGCTCCCGTACGGCCTTCACCGCCGCCCGCTTCCTCGCGGTGGAGGACGACGAGGTCACCCTCGGCGCGGCGGAACCGCTGCGGCGGCTCGCCGCGCTGTGCGACCCTCCGGCGACGCTCGACGCACTGGCCGGGATGCTCGCAGCAAAACAGTCAAGGGGTCCGGATGCGGACCCGGCGCCGGACTCGGCCCCCGACCCGGCGCAGATCGCCGCAGCAGCCGCCTTCCTCCGGCAGGTCTGTGACGCGGGGCTGCTCGTCCCGGTGGAGCCGTTCGACCCCCAGGACCCCGATCCCCTCCCCCGGCTGGCCCACTGGTTGCGGGAGACCGGCTCCCCCCAGGACCGCGAGCTGGCCATCCGTATCGAGGAACTCTCTTCGGCCACCGGCGAGTTCGGCGCCGCCGACCCCGGCCAACGCGCCGCCCTCCTCGCCACCCTCAGGGACCGCTGGATGACGCTCCTGGCCGAGGCGGGCCGCCCGGTGGGCCCCTCGTCCGCCCGCCTCACCGTCCTCAGCGAGGACATCGTCATGCGGCAGCCGGTCCGCCTGGACGGCTTCCTCGGCGCTGCCGACCACCGGGTGCTGGCTGAACTGGGCTTCCTGGCCGAGGTGTTCGACGTCGGTCCGGTGGTACGGCGGCATGTGCGGGACGCCTTCGTCGCGCGGTACGGGCCCGGCGGCACCTGCCCGCACGTGTGGGACTTCGGCGCCGACGCCAATGCGGCATGGCAGCAGGCCGCGCGCGCCACCGGCGGAGGCGACCCCGGCGTGGACGGCGACGGCTCCACCGCCGCAGGTGGTGTCCGCCGGCTCGCCGCGCTCCGGGCCGAGTTGGTGGCGGCCGTGCACGCGGACCACGGCGGCGGGCCCGATGACGACGCCGTCCTGCCGGCCGGCCTGGTGGCCGCCCTCGGCTCCCGGCTGCCGTCGTGGGCGGCGCGGCGCCCGGTCTCGTACACCGGGTTCGTCCAGCGGGCGCCCGGCGGGCTGCTCTGCGTGAACCATGTGTACGGAGGGTGGGGACGGTTCAGCAGCCGGTTCCTGGACGCCCTGGACCCCGAGGCCGTACGCGAGACGGCCGCCGCCGTGTCCGGCACGCTCGGCCCCGGCGCCCCTGTGGCGCAGGTGCGGCCGGTCAGCGGCTTCAACGCCAACCTGCATCCCCGGTTCGTACCGGAGGAGATCGGACCGGACCGCTCGTCCACCTCCCTCGCCATGGGCGACGTGGAACTGGTCCATGACCTGGACGGCGATGAGGTACGCGTCCGGATCAAGGCCACCGGCGAGTGGGCCGATGTGCTCTACGCGGGAGTCTTCGCGCCGCTCCTGCTCCAGCCGAGGCTCGCGCCCCTGCTGATGGACCACCCGCACGGCATGGCCGATTTCGGCGCCCTGGTACCCCGTCACCTCACCGCCGTACCGGGCGGCGACCTGGTGCGCACCCCGCGCCTGCGCCACCGCCATCTCGTGCTGCGCCGGCGCCGCTGGCAGCTGGCGGGCCCGACGGTGGCGGTGCTGCTCGCGGAGCTCGCGGCGGAGGGTGAGGTGCCGGTCGGGACGGTGGCGCGCTGGCGGGCCCTGCTCGGCGTACCCGATGAGCTCTATCTGCACGCCGCGCCACCGGTCCGGGGCGGACGGGTGGACGAGGACCTGCTGAGCGCACTCGACCGCCCCAAGCCGCAGTACGTGGACCTCGGCGACGCGCTGCATCTGCGCTGCCTGGGCAAGTGGCTGGCCCGCCACCCGGACGGGGCGGTCCTGGAGGAGGCGCTGCCGGCGCCGGCCCGGGGCGCGAGGTACGCGGCGGTGGAGCTGGTGGTGGAGACCTACCGTGCCGGCGCTTCCGGCGCTTCCGGCGCTTCCGGTGACCGTGCGCTTGCCCGGCAGGCGAACCGAAGGGACGACCGATGACCGTCGATCAGGCGGCGCAGACCGCGACCACCTCCCCGGAAGGCCCGCGGGCGGAGCCGGACGCGCTGGATTCGCTGGGGCGGTGGATGTTGCGGCCGGGGGTCTCGGTGACCGTGCTCCACAACGGCGTACATCTGCGGGGCTGGATCCCCAGCGTCACGCTGGAGGGCGGCGCCGGGCTGCCGGTGCTGTGGAACCGCCTGGCCGAGGCGCTCGCGACGGACGGGAGCGCGGAGCCGGCGCTGACGGCCCCGGCGGGTTCGCCGCTGCGGGCCGCCCTGGTGACGGTGATCGGCCAACTGCACGACCACGGCCTCCTGGTCGAGCGCCCCGGCGGGGATGGGTGGCTGGGTGCGGTCGCCGAACGGCCCACGGACGCCGCAGCCGCGCTCTCCCGCACCCGGGTGCGGGTTCTCGGCGCGCGTCCGGACGGTCCGCTCGCACGCGCCGCCGTACGGGCGCTGGACCGAGCCGGTGTCCGGACGGAGACCGTGGAGACGGCGGAGCTGCCGGACGGGCAGATCCTGCTGGTCGGCTCCGAAGTCGGCGTGCCGCCGGCCCTCGCCGGCGAAGAGGACCGGGCGGTGGCCGCCGGCCTGCGCTCGGGCGTCGGATTCGTTACGCCGGTGGGCAGCCCGCTCCAGGCACGTGCCGACGCCGACGGGCTGGCGGACCGGTTGCGCCAGCGGGAGGTGCACGGCGCGGCCGAGCACCCGGGCCTGGCCGCGCTTCTCGCCTCCTCGGCGGCGCAGCGGCTGGTGTGTGCGGTGGCCGGGCTCCGCGACCCGTCGGCCGAGGCGGGCGATGCCCGGCTGCTGCCCGGGCTGCCGGCGGCACTGGTGGCGGAGCGGGAGCCGTTGCGGGGTGAGTACCGCACCTGGGCGGGTTCCGTGCTCGTGGACCCCGACCGGGTCCGGTCGCGTCCTGCCGTACGTACCTTGGCCTAGGCGCTGGCCCGTATCCCGGTACTCACCGACCACATGGCCGGAGTGCTGGACGAGCCGGACCCCGGGCCGCTCCCCCAGCTGCCCGCCGCGCTGGTCCGCTGCTCGGTGGCGGGCGAGGTCCTGGTCTCCGGCGCGGCCCGGGCGGACCTGGCCCGGCTGGAGGCGGTCTGCCGAGCGGCCGAACTCCGGCTGGGGACGGGGGAAGGGGACCTGGTGGTCGGGGCGGGCCCGGAGCACGCACGCGGGCGCGCCCTGCGGCGGACGCTGGCACGGCAGCACACCGCGACAGCCACACACGTGCCCTGGAGCCCCGATCCCGAACGCCACCCGCAAGCCCACCACTGGTGGTCCGTCCTGGTCCGGCGGCTCGGGGTCGACGCGGAGGTGGCGGTGTCACGCCTGGATACGGACGGCGGCGGAGCTGTGTTCCGGGCGCGGTTCCGGGAGCGCGCATCCGGCCTGCTCTCCACGGCCGTCGAGGCGTCGGCGGACGATGCCGTCGCCTTCGCCGCGCTCTCCGCCGTGGTCAGGGTCCAGTCGGCCACCGACGCCCCACACGCCCGGCACCTGGTCACACCCACCGGCGCGTCGGCCCCGCTCGCCCGCCCCGAAGCGACGGCCCCCTGGGAGGACACCGGGTGGACGACGGCCTGGCTGGCGGAGGCGGCCCGCCGGGAACCGGAGCTCCAGGAAGCCCTGACCGTACTGACCGGCTGGTCCCCGCACCCCTGGGAGCCGTCGGCCGACGCGCACGCCGACGTACACGCGCTCCGATCGGCGCTGCGGCAGTGCGGCTTCTCCGTCCTGTCCGCACGCCCCGAAGCCCTCTCCGCGGAAGGATCACCGTGACCACCGCCACCGACCCGCTCCGCCAAGCCCTCGCCGCGGAGACATCCGGCCCCGTCCTCGATGCCGCGGACGCCCTGCGTCTCACCGAGGGCAGCGCCGTCGTGGTCCTGGACTCCTGGACGCCGGGGACGGCGGAGGAGCTGTCCCGGCACGCGCTGCGCCATCCGGTGACGCTCGTGCCCGTGCGGGGCGACGGGGCGCTGACGGTGGTCGGGCCCGTGCTGCGGCCCGGTGCGCGGGGGTGTCTGTCGTGCACCGAGTACCGGCGGTTGGCGACGATCGGCGGCCGGGTGCCGTGGCACAGCCCCGCGCTGCGGCTGGCGGGCCGGCCCTCCCCGGCGTTCGTCGACGCCGTCGCTGTACTGGCCGCGTCGCTCATGACCGGAGGCGAACCGGCCATCCATGTCGTCCACAGCGGCCGGGCCACCTGGTCGACCCACCGCTTCGAGCCCGTGGGCGGGTGCGTGGTCTGCCTGCCGCTGCCGCCCGACGGCCCGGAGGTCGCCGAGGCCGCCTTCGGCCCCGCCGCGCGCCGCGTACCGAGGCCGCCCGGCGACCCGGTGTCGCTGCGCGAGCCCAACGCACGTACGGGCCTGGCGGGTCTGCGGGAGGTGCTGTTCGACGAGCGGTTCGGGCCGGTCCACCAGATCCTGCGTACCGAGGAGTCCGTGCACAGCCTGACCAGCGCGTATGTGACGTACGGCCGTCATACGCGCGACGGCGGGTACGGGCGGAGCATCGACTTCGAGAGCAGCGAGCGCGTCGCCCTGTTCGAGGGGGCGGAGCGCCTGGCGTCGATGAGCCCCACCGGTCACCGGACGGTCCTGCGCGCCCCGTACACCGAGCTCGGCCCGGAACGGGCGGTGGACCCGGTGCGGCTCGGGCTGCCCGACCCCGTCCACCACGGCCATCCCGCGTCCGCGACCGTGCCGTACACACCGGAGCTGGAGCTGGACTGGGTGCACGGCTGGTCCCTGACCCGGGAGCGTACGACGGCGGTGCCCGAGCACGTGGCGTACTGGGACCCGAGCCCGGGCCGGCCCCGGGTGGTGTACGAGTGCTCCAACGGCTGCGGGCTGGGCAACAGCCCGGCGGAGGCGGCGTTGTACGGGCTGTTCGAGGTCGCCGAGCGGGACGCGTTCCTGATGGCCTGGTACGCGCGCACCCCGCTGCGCCGGATCGCCGTACCGGCCGACGACCTGGAGGCGGCGCACCTCGTGGACCGTGCGGCGCTCGCCGGATACCGGGTGGCGCTGTTCGACGCGACGAACGACTTCCAGGTGCCCGCCGTCATCGTGGTCGCGCTGCACCGGGGTGAACCGGCGACGGCTCCGGCCGCGTTCGTCGCCGCCGGGAGCCATCACCATCCGCGTACCGCGATCCGCTCCGCGCTCGCCGAGGTGGTGACCAATGTGGTCAACGCCGTCCACCGGCACCGGGCCGAACCGGAGATGTTCGACCGGCGGCGGCTGCTCCCGATGCTGGAACAGCCCGAGCTGGTGCGGACGTTGGCCGACCATGTGGCCGTCAACACCCTTCCCGAGGCCCGCTCCCGGTTGGACTTCCTCGACCCGGACGGCCCGGAGACGGACTGGCGCGATCTCTGGCCCGGGGCAGCAGGGCCCGTACCGGATGTCGCCGCCCTGCTGGAGCGGACCGTGGCCCGGCTGGCCGGTCTCGGCCTGGAGGTCGTCGCCGTACCGCTGAGCGAGTCCGTCGTCCGCGACCGGCTCGGGCTGCACACGGTGAAGGTCGTGGTGCCGGGCTCACTGCCGATGACGTTCGGACATGTCAACCGGCGCACGCTCGGGCTCGACCGGCTGCTGGACGTGCCGTTCCGGCTGGGACGCGTGGCGCACAGGCCCCGTCATGACGAACTCGCTCTGCATCCGCACCCGTTCCCGTGAGCCGTCCCCTGCGCTTGTCCATGCGTCCACCGACCAGAACACCGGAACAGGAAGCCATCCCGTGACGAATGGATCCCCTGACACCTGGCTCAGCCTCCACTGTTTCCTGCGCTCCGCCCCCGAGGACGTCGACGCGTTCCTCACCGAGGACGTGGCGCCGCTCCTCGACGGGCTCGGCTCCGGCGGCTGGTTCTTCATCCGGTACGACGAGGGCGGCCACCATCTGCGCCTGCGGGTGCGCGGCGCGTCCGAGGCGCGGGCCGCGTCCCTGCCGAAGGCTCTCGCGCGTCTGGCCGAGCGGGTGCCCGTCGCCGACTCCGGACACGGGCAGGACGTACACGGACAGGACGTACACGCGCAGGCGGAACACGCCGAGGTCCGCAGGGAGCCGTACGTTCCCGAGACCGCGCGCTACGGAGGGCCCGCGGCCCTGCCGGTGGCTGAGGAGGTGTTCCAGCGTTCCAGTCGGGTGGCGGTGCGGGCCGTACGGGACGCTCCGCGTGGCAGTGCGCGGCTCGCTCTGGCCGTCGATCTCGCGCACGCCACCGCCCTCGCCTGCGGCATGGACCGGTTGGCGGCGGCGCGGTGGCTGCGGCTGCACGCCGCGAGCTGGCGGTGGGCCGAGGATGTGCCGCTGCTCGGCCCTCAGCACGTCCACGCGCGGGTCAACAGCGTCTACGCGCTCCAGCGCGACGCGCTCGCGAGCCGGGCGCGGGACCTGCGGCAGGCGCTGGAGGACGGTACGGCCACCGGTGCGGCGGCCGACTGGCACGACAGCGTCCGCGCCGCCGACCGGGCGCTGCGCGCCGTCTCCCCGGCGGTGGGCCGCCCGTACGTCTGGGCGTCCCAGCTGCACATGCTGTTCAACCGGATGGGCCTGGCGCCGGACGAGGAGCGGGCGGTCTGCCGGCTGGCCGCGCGCACGCTCCTGGACCGGGGCGGGCCGGCCTCGTACTTCCCGGACGGCCACACCGCGCCCGACCGGCAGTACCTGGAGCGGAGCAAGTTCCACCTCGGCCGGGAGCAGGACTCGGCGCCACGTGACGTACCGGTCCGGGAACCCGGCCTCCGAAGCGGCACCGAACTCCCGCTCCCCGCAGGCCCGTTCCCGGAGGTGTCGCTGCACGCGGTGATGAACAGCCGGGTCTCCCGGCGGGGTTCGCTCACCGGACCGCTGGACGCGGCCTCGCTCGGCACGCTGCTGTGGGGCGCGCACGCGTCCGGGCACGAGTCGGTCCTCCGGTTCGCCGACGGCGGTGAACGGGTCCTGCGCCACCGGCCGTATCCGAGCGCCGGCGCTCTCTACACCGCCGGTCTCCGGCTGATCGCACTGGACGTCGAAGGGCTGGCGCCGGGCACCTACCAGTGCGTGCCGGAACGCCGCTCGCTGCGGTACGTCGGCCCGGCACCGGCCATGGACGACATCAGGTCGCTGTCCTCGTACCTCTCGCGCGCCGCCGACGATCCCGACGCCATCGTCCCGGACGCGCTGCCGGTGGTGCTCGGCCTCTACGTCGACCTGGGCCGGCTCCGGGAGCGTTACGGTCTCCGTGCTCTGCGCCTGGGCCTCCTGGAGGCGGGCCACCTGGCGCAGTCGCTCCTGCTCACCGCCACCGCGCTGGGCCTGGGCACCACACCGCTCGGCGGGTTCCGGGACGACCTGGCGCACGAGGTCTTCGGGCTCGACGACCTGGACCAGCCGCTCCAGTACGTCCTGCCGGTCGGCCGCCACCCGGCGGTGTCCGCGCCATAGAGCCCGGGCCGCTCAGGCGAACGCGCCGAGGGCCACCTTCGCGGCTCCGGCGATCAGGGTGTCGTCGCGTTCGGCGTCCTTGGTGTCGCGGCGGGAGAGGACGGCGATCGCGATCGGGGCGGCGCGCGGGGGCCAGACGATGGCGATGTCGTTACGGGTCCCGTAGCCGCCGGTGCCGGTCTTGTCGCCGACCACCCAGCCGCGCGGCGTGCCCGCGCGGATGGTGTGGTCGCCTGTGGTGTTGCGCTTGAGCCAGTCGGCGAGCACGGCCCGCTTCTCGGCCGGGAGCGCGGAGCCGAGGACGTACGCACGCAGGTCCGTGGCCAGGGCACGGGGTGTGCTGGTGTCACGGAGGTCGCCGGGGGTGGCGTCGCTGAGGGCGATCTCGTAGCGGTCGCAGCGGGTGACGCGGTCGCCGATTCCGCGCAGGGCGTCCTGGAGGCCCCGGGGACCGCCCAGTTCGCGGAAGAGGAGGTTGGCGGCGGCGTTGTCGCTGTAACGGATGGTGGCGTCGCACAGTTCCCGCAGGGTCATGCCGGTGGCGACATGCTTCTCGGTGATCGGCGAGTTGGGGATGATCTCCTCCTGGCCGTAGCGCACCAGGCGTTCCATCTGCGGCAGGCTCTTCCTGGCCAGGACCGCACCGGCGATCAGGGCCTTGCAGGTGGAGGCGTAGGCGAACCGCTCGTCGGGGCGGTGGGTGACGGTCCGGCCGTCTCCGGTGTCGATCGCGTACACGCCCAGCCGGGCGTCGAACTTCCGCTCCAGTTCGGTGAAGGCGCGGTCGGTACGAGGAGTGGCCGAGGCCGACGGGGAGGGTCCGGGGCCGGAACGGCTCGGCCCGCTCCTTCCGTCGGTGGTGGTGTCCGGTCCGGCTGTCGAACAGCCGGTGAGCGGGAGCAGGGCGGCGCCGGTCAGTGCGGCGAGCGCGGAGCGGCGGGAGACATGGGCGGACCTACGGGAGGGCACGGCGGTGAACCTCTCTCTCGGCGGTGTTCGTTCGTGGGGCGCGGGCTTGTTCGCCCGGTCGCGGCCGGGCCGCGTCGTCGGCCTCTGCGGAGTCAAACCCGCCGCCGGTCCGCATGTCGAATACGATCTCGGCATCGGAGTGATTCATCTGCCATATCGCCGCATGCCAGGGAGGCGGAGTGCTGACGGAACGGCATCTGGAAATCTTCGTCGCCTTGGCGGAGGAGGAGCATTTCGGTGCCGCCGCCCAGCGGGTCGGGATCACCCAGCCGCCGCTCTCCCAGGGGCTGCGCCGACTGGAGGCCCTGCTCGGTGTCCGGCTGTTCGAGCGGGAGCGCGGGGTGTTCCTCACCGAGGAGGGCGCGCTGTTGCTGCCGCACGCCCGGCGGGCCCTGGCCGCGCTGGCGGAGCTTCGTGAGACCGGCGCCCGTGAGCACGCGGACGGCCGCCGACTGCGGCTGGGGCTGGCACCCGAGGTGCCGGCGCCGCTCGCCGCCGATGTGGCGGCCGCGCCGGTCCGGGCCGGTGACCGGGCCCGTATCAGCACGGTGACGGCTCCCACCGCGACCCTGCTCTCCGATGTCGCTTCCGGCCGCCTCGACCTCGCCGTGGTCCGTCATCCCGCCGTGCTGCACGGCCTGGCCGCCGGACAGGTGATCCTGCTGCCGACCTGGATCCTCGCCCCGGCCCACCCGTCGGCCACGGCACCCCGGCGGCTGCCGGTCGCGGTACGCCCCCGGGGCGAGGCACCCGCCGCCCATGACCTGTTCGTCGACACACTGGCGAGCCGGGGCCGCCGGGTGGAGACGGTGGTGGTCACCGACGAGCGGGCCGGGCTGGCGCTGGTGGCGGCGGGCCAGGCCGTCCTGGTCACGGCGGACGAGGCGCTGACGGCCTCCCGGGTCGAACGGCGGCCCGCGACCGACCCTCCGCTCCCTCTGCGGCTGCGGGTCGTCTGGAACCCCCGGCGTTCCGGCTCCGGGGATCCGGCCGCGACGGCCCGGCTGCTGGAGGACGTCCTCGCCGCCCGTAAGGCGGCCCGGTGAACGGGCCTCGGCGCGGCGGCGGGGTGGAGCGGACCATCCGCTCCCTGTTCGACGACGCCGGTGTCCGGGGCTGGCTGCACGTGGCGCAGCTGGACCGCCCGTCGGCCCGCGTGGTCGTCGACCCGGACGAGCAGGTGCCGATGGGCTCCGTCTACAAGGTGCCGCTGATGACCGCCTTCTGCCGGCTGGCCGACGCCGGGCGGGTCGACCCGCGCCACCGGCTCACCCTGGAGGCCGCCGACCGGGTGCCCGGCCCGACGGGCCTGTCCATCCTGCGCGACCCGGTCACGATGTCGCTGCGCGACCTGGTGGTGCAGATGATGAGCGTCTCCGACAACACGGCGGCCCACGCCGTGCTGCGTACGGTCGGTGCCGAGACCGTCGACCGGGTGTGCGCGGATCTCGGTCTGCCGCACACCCGGATCCACGGCGGGGTCGTCGGTACGTTCGACCGGCTGCTCGCCGACACGGGGGCCGGGTCGCTGGACGCCGCCATGGCGCGGGTCGCGGACAACGACACCGTCGTACCGCCGGACGTCTACGACCCCGCGTACAAGGCGTCCTCCACACCGGCCGAGATCGCCCGGCTGCTCCGGGCGATCTGGACGGACGAGGCCGCGTCCCCGGAGAGCTGCTCCTTCATGCGCGCGGCGATGCGCACGCAGCCGTGGACCCACCGGCTCGGCTCAGGGTTCCCGTACGACGACGTGACCGTCTACGGCAAGACCGGCACGTTCGGCTCGATGCGCCACGAGGCGGGGGTGGTGGAGCTCGGGGACGGCAGCGTCTACACGGCCGTGGTCTTCACCCAGGCCGCCCGCGCCGACAAGAAGCTGCCACGCGCGGACGCCGTGATCGGCGCGGTGGCCAGGGTCGCGGTGGAGGAACTCCGTACGAACCAGGATGTCTGAGCTGCCTCCGGGCGCGCGGTGCGGCAGCCTGGGCTCAGGACATCCCGTTCTATGGAGGAGAAGTCGTGGCTCTGACCCGTGACGAGCGTGAACAGTTCCTGGCCGAACCGCATATCGCCGCGCTGGCCGTGGAGTCGGCCGAGGAGGGGCGCGCGCCGCTCACCGTGCCGATCTGGTACCAGTACGAACCCGGCGGCGACGTCTGGATCATGACGGGGCGTGACTCCCGCAAGGCCCGGCTCATCGCTGAGGCGGGCCGGTTCTCCCTGATGGTCGACCGGGTGGAGCCGACCATCCGCTACGTGTCCGTCGAGGGCCCCGTCGTCGCGACGCTCCCCGCCACTCGTGAGCAGCTGGTGGAGATCTCGTCGCGCTATCTGCCGGCGGAGAAGGTCGAGGCTTACGTCGACTTCTCCTGGAAGGAGCACGGTGAGCAGGTGGTGATCCGCCTGCGGCCGCAGCGGTGGCTGAGTTCGGACCTCGGCGCGTCCTGAGCCACGGGCCGCCGGCCCCGGAACGGAGAGCAGGGCCCACCCCCGAGGGGGTGGGCCCTGCTCTCACCTCTGGAGGATCAACGGCCCTGGAGGTACTGGGCGTAGAAGTAGCCGTGCTCCGCCGCGACGTGCTCCCGGCTCTCCGTGGCGTGGGTGATGCCGTACGGGCCGCCGAGGTTGGTGTACTCGGCGTGACCGCGGTGCGCCTCGACGGCCCCGTAGCCGGCACCGGTCTTTCCGCCCTCCCAGCCATCGGCCACGGCGGGCGTGGCCGCCACGAGGCCGGCCACGGCGACGGTCGCAAGAGTGACGGCGATACGACGAAGCATGGGTGCTCCTTCTCAGCAACTGCGTAACGGATGGTGCGGAGCCCTAACCATTACGCGGGAGGTGCGGGTCGAGCGGGCGGACACGCACATGCCGGAGGCAATACACCTGGACGGCCGCACTCCCCCTCCCGGCACCGCGCGGGCCTCCTCGCCACACAAAGAATCCCCGGTCCGCAATTGCGTGCCAGGGATTTTTTCGCGTATATTTGATTCTTCTGTGTTCATGCAGAAAGGCCTCAGGCGGAGGCCTTATAAGAAGAACCATATCCGGCAGGGAGCCGTTTTGTCAAACCGGGAAGCCGTCGAATTGCGGGAAGAGCAGGAATTCGTCGACCGTGTCCACGCGCGCGTCGACGAGCTGCGCGGGGTCACGGCCCGGCACGTCGAGGAGGCGCTGACGCCGGTGGGAACCGGGCTGCAGGCGCGGCTGGAGCGGGATGTGCTCGTCGCGGAGCGGTCGGGTCTGCTCGCCGCGCTGAACGCGGTGGACGGTTCGCTCTGTTTCGGGCGCATCGATCTTTCCGACGGTGGGGCGCACCATATCGGGCGCATCGGGATCCGTGAGGACGACGCCGAGCACACGCCTCTTCTGATCGACTGGCGGGCACCGGTCGCGCGGCCTTTCTATCTCGCCACCGGACATGTTCCGATGGGGCTGCGGCGGCGCCGGCACATCACCTCCGAGGGGCGTACGGTCACCGAGCTCCACGACGAGATCCTGGACCTCGGGGACGAGGACCGGACGGGTTTCGAGGACCGCAACGGCGACGCCGTCCTGCTGTCCGCGCTGAATTCCGCCCGTACCGGCCGTATGGGTGACATCGTCCGGACCATCCAGGCGGAGCAGGACCGCATCATCCGCGCCCCGCACCGCGGTGTCCTCGTCGTCGAGGGCGGGCCCGGCACCGGAAAGACGGCGGTCGCGCTGCACCGGGCCGCCTTCCTGCTGTACGAGCACCGCGAGGTGCTGGCCAAGCGCGCGGTGCTCATCGTGGGCCCCAACCCGGCCTTCCTGCGGTACATCGCGGAGGTGCTGCCCGCGCTCGGCGAGACCGGCGTCCTGCTCGCCACGCAGGCCGAGCTCTTCCCGGGCGTCCACGCCACCGGCACCGACACACCTCGGGCGGCTGCCGTCAAGGGCGGTGCGCCGATGGCGGAGGCGCTCGCCCTCGCCGTACGCGACCGGCAGCAACTGCCGGAGCCCGGTGCGCCGTTGGTCATCCCGCACGACGACGGTGACCTCGTCCTGGACTGGGAGATCGCGTACGAGGCCCGGCAGGCGGCCCGGGACACGCTGCTGCCGCACAATCTGGCGCGCCCGCACTTCGCGTTCCGGATCATCGACGCGCTCACCGAGCAGCTCACCGAGCGGATCGGCGCCGATCCGTACGGCGGGCCGAACTTCCTCGGGCCGGACGACATCGCGCAGCTCGGCAAGGCCGTCGCGATGAGCCCGGAGGTGCACGAGGCCATCGAGTCGCTGTGGCCCGTGCTCACTCCGGAGGAGTTCCTCGCCGGATATCTGGCCGAGCCCGTGTACGTACCGGAGGCGGACGCCGATGTGCTGCGGCGGGCGGCCGGTGGCGGCGAGTGGACCCCGGCCGATGTCCCGCTGCTCGACGAGGCGGCCGAGCTGCTCGGGGCCGACGACAGTGGGGCGCGGGCCGCCGCCGAGGCCGAGCGCCAGGAGAGGATCGCCTACGCGCAGGGGCTGTTGGAGCTGTCGCGCGGTTCGGAGACGTACGAGTTCGAGGACGAGGAGTCCGAGGTCCTCGCCGCCCACGACATCATCGACGCCGAGCGCATGGCGGAGCGGCACGAGGAGATCGACCACCGCAGCGCGGCCGAGCGGGCCGCCGCCGACCGGACCTGGGCGTTCGGGCACATCATCGTGGACGAGGCGCAGGAGCTGTCGCCGATGGCGTGGCGGCTGCTGATGCGGCGCTCCCCGACGCGTTCGCTGACCCTGGTCGGCGATCCGGCGCAGACGTCCGAGGAGGCGGGTGTCGGCTCATGGGAGAAGATCCTCCAGCCGTACGTCGGTGACCGCTTCGAGCATGTGACGCTCGGGGTCAACTACCGTACGCCCGCCGAGATCATGGAGCTGGCGGCCCGCGTCGTACGGGAGCGGAACCCGTCCTTCGTGGCGCCCGGTTCGGTGCGGTCCACCGGTGAGGAGCCGTGGGTGCGGGAGTCCGGTGCGGATCTGGCGGGCACGGTGGCGAAGGCGGTCGACGAGCTGACGCCCGAGGAGGGCCGCCTCGCGGTGATCGCTCCGCGCGCGCTGCACGAGGAGATCGCCGCCCCGCTGGAGGAGGTCACCGCAGGCGCCGAACCCGACCTCACCCGGCCGGTGGTGCTGCTCGATCCACGGCAGGCAAAGGGGCTGGAGTTCGACCATGTGCTGGTCGTGGAGCCCGGCCGGTACGGGACGAGCGACCTGTACGTGGCGCTGACCCGGGCCACCCAGCGGCTCGGCATCATCCACCGGGAGGCGCTGCCCCCGGCGCTGCGCTGATCCCGGCCGTCACCTTCCCCCCGCCCGTCACGCCCCTCGGTCCGCACCGAGGGGCGTTTTCGTTGCCCCGGCGCATACCACCCCACCACCTGACTGCTTGATAATGCTCGAAACACGGGCCTAATATGCAGCTTCGAGCATCACGCGTGGGATGGGGAGATTCAGATGACGCATGTGGCACGGGAACTGGCCAGTCAGCCCGAGTGCTGGCAGCGGGCGGCGGGGGTGGCCGAAGGGCTCGCGGGACAGCTCCCGGCGGCCGGTGAGCGCATCGCCGTCGTCGGCTGCGGCACCTCGTACTTCATGGCCCAGGCGTACGCGGCGCTCCGCGAAGGCAGTGGCCAGGGCGAGACCGACGCCTTCGCCGCGTCGGAGTTCCCCGCCGGCCGCCGCTACGACCGGATCGTGGCGCTGAGCCGCTCCGGCACCACGACCGAGGTGCTCGGCCTCCTCACGCGGGCCCGGGGCACCACGCGACGGACCGTGATCATCGGTGATGCCGACTCACCGATGCCGGCGTCGGCCGACGACACGGTGGTGCTCGGCTTCGCCGACGAGAAGTCCGTCGTCCAGACCCGGTTCGCGACCTCCGCGCTGACCTTGCTCCGCACCCATCTCGGCCTGCACACCGACGCGGTGGTGGAGGACGCGCAGGTCGCGCTCTCCGAGCCGCTGCCGGCCGGTCTGGTGGAGTGCTCCCAGTTCACCTTCCTCGGGCGGGGCTGGAGCGTGGGGCTCGCCAACGAGGGCGCGCTGAAGATGCGGGAGGCGGCGCTGGCTTGGAGCGAGGCGTATCCGGCGATGGAGTACCGGCACGGCCCGATCAGCATCTCCACCCGTTCCACCGCGACCTGGATGCTCGGTGACGCACCGGCCGGGCTGTCCGACGAGGTCCACGCGACCGGGGCCCGGTGGGTGGCGGGCGGGCTCGACCCCCTGGCGGAGCTGGTCCGGGTGCAGCGGCTCGCGCTGGCGATCGCTCAGGCCCGCGGCCTCGATCCGGACCGGCCGCGCCACCTGACGCGCTCGGTCATCCTCAGCACGGCCTGACGGCCCCTCACCCCGGAGTTGCCATGCCCATCGCCGCCACCGGCGAGCTGATCGCCGACGCCGCAGCCCGGCACGGTGCGGTCGCCGCGTTCAACGTCATCACCCTGGAGCACGCGGAAGCGATCGTGGAGGGAGCGGAGGCCGTACGGGCGCCGGTGATCCTCCAGATCAGCGAGAACGCGGTCAAGTACCACGGCGGCCGCCTCCGTCCGCTGGCCCGCGCCGCGCACGAGTGCGCCCGGGCGGCCTCCGTACCGGTCGCACTCCATCTCGACCACGTCCACTCCCCCGAGCTGCTGCACCAGGCGGCGGAGTGCGGGTTCGGCTCGGCGATGTTCGACGCCGCCCGGCTGCCGTACGCGGAGAACGTGACGGCCACCCGCGCCGCCGTCGTCTGGGCGCACACGAACGGTCTCTGGCTGGAGGCCGAGCTCGGTCAGGTCGGCGGCAAGAACGGCGCGGCGCCGCTGGACGCCCATGCGCCCGGTGCCCGTACGGACCCGGAGGAGGCGCTCGCCTTCGTCGCCGCCACCGGGGTCGACGCCCTGGCCGTGGCGGTCGGCACCTCCCACGCCATGACCTCGCGCGACGCCCGCATCGACCACGACCTGCTGGCGCGGCTCCGTGAAGCCGTGCCGGTGCCGCTGGTGCTGCACGGTTCGTCCGGCGCCTCCGACGACGAGCTGGCGCGGGCCGTCGCCGGAGGGATCGCCAAGGTCAACATCGGGACCGCGCTGAACATCGCGATGACCGGCGCGATACGGGAACGCCTCGCGCAGGACGAACGGGGCGTCGACCCCCGCGCCTACCTCGCGCTGGGCCGGGACGCGATGGCGCGGACGGTGAGCCGGCTGATCGCCGTGCTGCCCGCGCCTGCCGTGGATGCCGTCTAGCGGTACCGCCTCCGGGCGGGGCCCCTGCCGATGGGCCTTCGCCCGACGCGCGTTCCCCTGGCAGAGTTATTGGTCTATACCTTGACTGGATCATGCCAATTCGCTTGAGTGTGTTCACACCCCCATCACGGACACGCCCGGACTCTGCACATCCCCGGTCCGGGCGGCCCGTTGCGCGTATTGGAGTGATCGAGTGCTCAGACATCGCCTCGCGAGAACGCTCATGGCTCTGCTCCTCGCCACAGGTCTTGCCGTGGCCTTCGCCCCGGCCACCTCCGCCGCCCCCGCCAAGGCCGCCGCCGGCCCGTGCGACACGGCGCCCAACTGGCAGGCGGGCGCCTGGTACACGGCAGGAACCGTCGTCCGCTTCAACGGCAGCTACTACATCGCCGAGCACGACAACCCGGGCTACGACCCGACGATCAGCACCTGGTACTGGGACCCCTACAACTGCGGCGGCGGTGGCAACCCGCCCACCACCGGCTTCCCGGTCAGCCAGGCCCAGTTCAACCAGATGTTCCCGAACCGCAATTCCTTCTACACCTACAGCGGCCTGGTGTCCGCGCTGAGCTCCTACCCGGCGTTCGCCAACACGGGCAGCACCGAGGTCAAGCGCCGTGAGGCGGCGGCCTTCCTGGCCAACGTCAGCCACGAGACCGGCGGCCTCGTCCACATCGTGGAGCAGAACACCGCCAACTACCCCCACTACTGCGACTGGAGCCGCCCCTACGGCTGCCCGGCCGGCCAGGCCGCCTACTACGGCAAGGGCCCCATCCAGCTCAGCTGGAACTTCAACTACAAGGCCGCCGGTGACGCGCTCGGCATCGACCTGCTGAACAACCCCTGGCTTGTCCAGAACAACGCCTCCGTCTCCTGGAAGACCGCCCTCTGGTACTGGAACACCCAGAACGGGCCGGGGTGGATGACCGCGCACAACGCGATCGTCAACAACCAGGGCTTCGGCCACACGATCCGCGCCATCAACGGCAGCATCGAGTGCAACGGCGGGAACCCCGCCCAGGTGCAGAGCCGTATCGCGAAGTTCCAGCAGTTCACCCAGATCCTGGGCACCACACCAGGTTCCAACCTGAGCTGCTGATCCCCCTCCGAGCGGCGGGGCGGAGCGAGGACGCCCCGCCCCGCCCCGCCGTTCCCGTCCGCCACCGTGGCGGACGAAGGGACAGGACCTGGGGCCTACGGTCCCCAGGTGTGCAACAGCGCCGTGAGGTCGCCGATCACCCTGCGGCCCGGGGCCGCGCTGATCGGGGTCGCGGAGGGGACGGCCACCACCCGGCAGCCGGCCGCCTCGGCCGCCGCGATGCCGGTGGGGCTGTCCTCGATCACCAGGCAGGCGGCGGGCGGGAGGTGGAGGCGGGCCGCCGCTTCCCGGTACGGGTCCGGGTGGGGCTTGGAGCGGTCCGTCTCGCCGTCCGCCAGCGTCGTACGGAACACTTCGCCGCCCAGCGTCTTGAGCACCGCGTCCACGACCCGGCGCGGCGAGGCCGACACCAGGGCGGCGGGGATGTTCCCGTCGGCGAGGCGCTCCAGCAGGGCGCGGGCGCCGGGACGCAGTTCGACGCCCGCTTCGACCGCTGCGAGGAACGTGTCCTCCAGAGCGCTCTCCAGGGCCCGGCTGCTGACCGGCTGTGGGCACAGCGTCGCGAGGTAGGCCGCCGTGTCGGCGCAGGTGCGGCCGAGGACCCCGGCGCCCTCCTCGTCGGTCAGCGTGTGGCCGTGAGCGGCGGAGACCTGGCGGGTCGCGTCGAGCCACAGGGGTTCGGTGTCCACCAACGTGCCGTCCATGTCGAGGAGTACGGCCTGCGGCAGGGTCGGTACGGCGGTGCCGTCGAGGGTCCAGTGCGAGTCGGGGGTCCGGTCGAGCGCGGCGTACACCTGGGCGGCCACGTCCTCGTGCCGGACCGGGCGTACGGGAGTGGCGCCCGCCGTGATGTCCGGGCCCGCGCAGGCCAGCCAGGCGGTGCGTTCGGCCTCGCTCGTCCCGCCGTGGCCGCCCTCGTCCCGGTGCCCGTGGTCGGTGACGACGAGGACGGTCCAGGCCTCGTCCTCGTACGTACGGCGCTCGCGCAGCGCGGTGAGGAGGCGGCCGAGGCGGCGGTCGGCCGAGGCGATGGACTTCTCGTAGGCCGTTCCGCAGCCGAGGTGGTGGGCGGTCTCGTCCGGGGCTCCGAGGTAGACGAAGGAGGCCTCGGGGTCCTCGTGGGTCAGGACGGCGACGGCGTCCCGCACGGTGGCCTCGTCCGCGTCCTCCCAGGCCTGCGGGGTGTCGGCGGCCGGGGCGTGGTGGGTGAGGCGGGTGGGGCGGCGGAACATCGGGCCGCCGTCGGCCACGGTGACCAGCGGTTCCCATGCTGCCGCGACATAGGTGCGGCGGCCGTCCTGGCGGGCCAGGCGGGTGGCGAAGTCCGGGAAGACGCCGAGGCGGTGGCCGCTGAAGTCGTTGGACCACACGGCGTGTTTGGTGACGCGGACGCCGGTGACGATGGTCGCCCAGCACGGGCCGGACATGGTGGGCGTGGAGTCCGCGACCGTCACGGGGGCCAGGAATCCGAAGTCCGCGACCGTATCGAGGTGAGGGGTGGGGACGCGGGCGAGGGTGTCGAGGCGTACGCCGTCGATGCCGACGACGAGCACGCGGCGGGCGCGGGGCATGGGTGCCTTCCTGAAAAGGGGTCAGGCCTGCTGGTGAAGGGTGCGGGGGTCCACCGCGTGGGCGAACGGCAGCCCGTGCGCGTACCGTTCGAGCTCGTCGACCGCCGCGTCCGCCAGCCGGTGGAGCTCGCCGCCCTGGGAGCCGGCGATGTGCGGGGTGAGCAGCACGTTCGGCAGGTCGTACAACGGCGATTCGGCGGGCAGCACTTCGGGCTCGGTGTGGTCGAGTACGGCGTTCAGGCGGCCGGTGGTCAGCTCCTTGACCAGCGCGTCGGTGTCGACCAGGGAACCGCGTGCGGTGTTGACGAGCGTCGCGCCGTCCCGCATGAGCGCGAGGCGTCCGGCGTCGAACAGGTGCCGGGTCTGCGGGAGTTCGGGGGCGTGGAGGGTGACCACGTCGCTCTGCGCGACGAGCGCGTCCAGATAGGTCAGCTCCACGCCGAGAGCCCGCGCGCTCTCCTCGTCCAGATACGGATCGTGCACGAGGACCCGCAGATCGAAGGGGCGCAGCAGTTCGGCGACGCGACGGCCGATGCGGGAGGCGCCGACGATGCCCACCGTACGGCGGTAGTTGCCGATGGACGGGAACGCGCTGAGCAGGTTGACGCGGCTCCGGGACGCGCGGTAGACGCGGGCGCTCTCCAGGACGTTCTTGTTGGCGAAGAGGATGGCCGCGACCGTGTACTCCGCGACCGGAAGGGCGTTGGCGGTGGCGGCCGTGGAGACGGTGATACCCCGGTCCCAGACCTCCTGGGTGATGTGGTGCTTCACCGAGCCCGCCGCGTGCACGACGGTCCGCAGGCGGGGCATGGCGCTCAGGGCGTCGGCGGTCAGGCGCGGGCAGCCCCAGCCGGTGAAGAGCGCCTCGGTGTCCCGGAGTGCCGCGCGCTGTGCCGGGTCGTCGGCGCCGAAGTCGGTGACGAGCAGGGCGGGTTGGACGTCGGCGACCTGGGCTAGGCGCTCCAGTGCCTCCGGGCGGAGGATCGCGTCGCGGGTCTCGCCGCTCATCGCGAGGACGGTACGGGGCCGGGTGCGCGGCCGGCTGGTGGAGGTGGCGGGGCGGCTCACTTGACGGCTCCTGCGGTGAGGCCCGAGCGCCAGAAGCGCTGCAGGCAGAGGAAGGCGACGATCAGCGGGACGACGGCCACCAGGGAGCCGACGATGACCAGGGGGTACAGCTCGGGCTGCTGGTAGACGTTCTGGTTCCACATGAACAGGCCCAGGTTGACGGGGTAGAGCCGCTCGTCGTTGAGCATCATCAGCGCGCCGTAGAAGTTGTTCCAGTTGGCGGTGAACGAGAACAGGAAGATGGTCACGAAGCCGGGCGCGAGCATGGGAAGGGCGACCTTGGTGAAGATGCGCAACTCCCCCGCCCCGTCGACCCGCGCAGCTTCCAGGACCTCGCCCGGTACGTACCCCTCGGAGAAGACGCGCGCCAGGTAGACGCCGAACGGGTTGACCAGGCTCGGGATCAGCACGGCCCAGTAGGTGTCGACGAGGCCGAGCTCCGAGGCCATCAGGTACAGCGGGAGCTGGACGACGGTGGACGGGATGAGGACGCCGACGAGGACGACGCCGAACAGCTTCTCCTTTCCCCGGAAGACGTACTTGTCGAAGGCGTAGCCGCAGGCGACGGAGACCAGGGTGGAGAGGACGGCCGCGACGAGCGTGTAGAGGAGGCTGTTGAGCAGCCAGCGGCCGTACAGCCCGTCGTTGTACGCGAAGAGGGCGTCCAGGTTGGACAGGAGGTGGAAGTCGCCGAGGCTGAAGGGGTTGGTGGCGAAGAGGTCGCGGTAGTTCTTGGTGGCGGCGATGAGCAGCCAGGTGAGCGGCATCAGGGTGTAGACGGCGACGACGGCCAGGACAGCGTTGACCGCGACCTTCGAGGTGAGCCCTTGGGTACGCCGACGGGGGCGCCGGGGCGGGGACGGCCGGCGGGCGGGCGCGGAGGCGGGTGGTGCGTCGGGGGTGGCTGTCTGGGTGCTCATGAGGCCTTCCACCGGTTGCCGAGCTTGGTGACGACGAAGGACAGCAGGCCGGCGACGAGGGCGAGGATCAGGGAGCTCGCGGCGGCCAGGCCGTAGTCGTGGCCCTTGAAGGCCGCGGTGTAGATGAACATGGTCGGTGACCAGTCCTCGCCCATGGTGTTGGCCCGGAGCTGGACGAGTTTGGGGGCGTCGAAGAGCTGGATGGCGCCGACGCAGGTGAAGAGCAGGGTCAGCACGACGGTGGGCCGGATCATGGGGACCTTGACCTGGAGGGCGGTGCGCAGGGCGCCGGAGCCGTCGACGGTCGCGGCCTCCAGGACCTCGCGCGGGACGGCCTGGAGCCCGGCGTAGAAGATGATCATGTTGTAGCCGGTCCACTGCCAGGCGGAGATGTTGACGACGGAGTAGATCGCCTCGTCCTGGCCGAAGAAGTTCCAGTTCGCGCCGAGCGCGTCGAGTACGTCGGTGACCGGGCTGAGGCCCGGTGTGTACAGGTAGAGCCAGATGAGCGAGGCGATCAGGCCCGGCACCGCGTGCGGCAGGAAGTAGGCGATCTGGAAGAAGCGGCGGGCGCGGGCCATGGCCGAGTCGACGAGCAGGGCGAGGATGAGCGCGCCGCCGACCATGGCCGGGATGTAGAGGACGCAGTAGAAGGCGATGTGGCCGAAGGAGCGGAGGAAGGCCTCGTTGCCGAGGGCCTCGGTGAAGTTGCCGAATCCGGCGAAGACGCGTTCGGTGCCGCCGAATCCGAGGCCGGAGGACTCCTCGCGGAAGAGGCTCATCCAGGCCGCGTAGAGCATCGGCAGGACGGTGACGGCGGTGAAGAGGGCGAAGAACGGCACCATGAACAGGGCGACGGCCCGGCGCTGTCCACGCCGTGCGCCGGGGCCGCCGGGGGCTCGGTGCTCCGCCGGTCCGGCGGGGCCGTCGGACGGCGGTGCGGCCTCGGGTTGTGGGGTCTTGGCCGGCCGGGTGAGTGGGGCTGCCACCTGGTGCTCCTTCGGCGGGTCGGGCGGGAGGGGAGGTGCCGGGGCGGGGCGGGGCGGTACGGAGGGGGATCGCCTTCCGTACCGCGCCCGGGCGCCGGACTACTTGTCGAGCTTCAGGCCGCGGTCCGTGACCGCGCTCTCGCCCTTCGCCTGTCCGGCGCTGAGCATCTTGGTGTGGTCCCCGCCCGCGGCCATCTGCGCCGAGGTGACCTGCTGCTGCACCGGGCCCCAGCTCCAGCCCGGCACGATGGTGTCGGCGGCCTCGCCGGCGAGCTGGTAGACGTCCTGGTCGCCGAAGTAGGAGTTGTCGAACTCCTTGGCCGCGGCGGCCCGCATGCCCTCGTTGGCGGGCAGGGCACTGCTCGGGGTCTTGAGGGAGCTGAGACGGGCGGTCATGGCCTTCGGGTCGGTGGTGACCCACGTGATGAACTCGGCGGCCGCTTCGGTGTGCTTGCTGCCCTTGGGGACGATGTAGGAGGTGCCGCCGTACATGCCGGTGCTCGGTGTGCCGTCCCAGGTCGGGAGCGGGGCTATGCCCCACTTGCCTTTGCTGTCCGGGTAGCTGACGGGGAAGTTGCCCGCGCTCCAGGCGGCGCCGATGATGGTGGCGACCTTGCCGGTGGCGCGCTCCTTGGTCTCGCCCTCGCCCCAGAGCGGGGTCTTGGAGGCGAGGCGGTCCTTGAGGAGGCCGTCCCAGTAGGCGGCGACCTTCCGCGAGGCGGGTTCGTCGATGTTCACCTTCCAGGCGTCGTCCTTGGTGCCGTACCACTGGGCGCCGGCCTGCCAGGCGAGGCCGGAGAGCAGGGCCGGGTCGCCGCCGCCGAAGTTGGTGATGGTGAGGTTCGGGTCGCCCTGGTGGATCTTCTCCGCGGCCTTCCGGTAATCCGCCCAGGTGGTGGGCGTCTCGACGCCGTACTTCTTGAAGAGGTCCTTGCGGTAGTAGAGCTGGATGGGCGTCACGTCGAAGGGGACGGCCCAGGTGGAGCCGCCGAGGTTGACCAGGGACTGGACGGCCTCGGGGAACTCCTTCTTCACCAGGTCGCCGGAGGTGGGGGTGAGGTCTTCGAGGTTGCCTTCGCTGGCGTACTCGGGGAGCGCGGAGTAGTCCATGGTGGCGATGTCGGGGGCGTTGCCGCCCTTGACCGCGTTGGAGAGCTTGGTGACGCCTTCGGGGCCGGCCGGGACGAGCGAGAAGTTCACCTTGATGCCGGGGTGC
Organism: Streptomyces sp. CA-146814; assembly: GCF_050942385.1. Lineage (NCBI taxonomy): Bacteria > Bacillati > Actinomycetota > Actinomycetes > Kitasatosporales > Streptomycetaceae > Streptomyces > Streptomyces sp. CA-146814. The sequence continues at coordinate 7,528,781 of NZ_CP192068.1, read as the reverse complement.
GTCTTGTTGAACGCGTCCGCCGTCTCCTTGGCGCCCGCGGTGGCCGACCAGAAGGTGAGCGTGACGGGCTTGCCGTCGCCGGGACCCGACGCGTCGGCGTCCGAGCCGCCACCGCAGGCGGTGGTGAGCAGGGCCAGTGCGGCGGCGGACGCCACGAGGGCGAGGCGGGTGGTGCGGTGCGTACAGGGCATGGGCCGGCTCCTACGGGACCTCGAACTGCGGGAGATGAGGCGAACGGCACACATCATTTTGCGCAGAACCGATCACCGTCAAGAGCAAATGACCGATTCAATCGAATCGATCATTGACCGAGAGGTGTACGGACCGGTCGTGTGGCGCGTCGGAGCACGCGAAAAGCCGTACCCGCAGGGCCTGTTGGCCCGGGGCACGGCCGGTGACGAAGTCCGTTACGCCGGCGGAGGACGCGTCACGTCAGGCGCGGGCCGCAGCCGCTCCGCACGAGACCCGGACGCGCAGCGTGGGCAGGAGGTCGAGGTGACGGCGGGCGGCGGGGGCCTCGCCGGGCACGCCGAGCCGGGAGAGCAGCAGCCCGGCCGCCGCCGCACCGACCCCGTGCTTGTCCGGCGCCACGGCGGTGAGCGGCAGGTCGGCCAGGCTCGCCACCTCGTCGTCGTACGCGATCACCGCGAGGTCCTCCGGCACCCGCACACCACGGGCCTGAAGGCGCGGGATGAGCACGATGGCGTCCGCGTCGCTGTGCACGATCGCGGCGGTGACATCGCCGCCGGCCACGCCCTCGCAGAGGTACTCCAGGGTCCGCTCGAAACGGTCGGCCTCCGAGCGCGACGGCGTGCCCTGAAGGGGTGAGGCGGCGACCGGGCTCAGCCCGAGCGCGGTGACGGCGGCCGCGTAACCTTCCCTGAGCCGGGGGGCGGTGGGGCTCTCCTGCACGGCGAGCGCGATGGACCGGTGGCCGAGCCCGGCCAGGTGCGCGACCGCCTCTGCGGCGCCGTGGGCGTGGTCGGAGCGCACCCGGTCCAGCCGCGCCGCCGGGTGGCCGATCGGGGCCCAGCGCTCCACCAGGACGACCGGAGTGTCCTGCTCGGCGGCCCACAGCCCCTCGCCCGGTTCCGGGTGGCCGCGCTCCCAGCTCGGTGTCAGGAGGAGGCCGTCGGCGCCGGTGGAGAGCAGGCGGCGGGCCTGGGCCGCGTCCTCGTCCGGGAGGTAGCGGGAGAGCCCGATGGTCAGGCGCGCACCGGCGGCCTCCACCGCTTCCCGGGCGCCGCGCACGACGTCCGCGTAGTAGTACTCGGTGGTCGGCACGACCATGCCCACCACGAGCCCTTCGGCGGACGGTACGGCGGCGGGGGCCGGCCTCGCCTCGCCGGAGGGCCAGACCACCGCGCCGTGCAGCCGCTCCACCAGCCCCTGTGCCGCGAGCGTCTCGACGTCCCGGCGCAGGGTGACCGCGGACATGCCGAGTTCCTCGGCGAGTTCGGCGACCCGGAGGCTGCCGCGTTCGCGGACGAGCTGGAGCACCCGCTCGTGGCGCTGGTCGACGTGGAGTCGCATGGATCCCCTTGGTCTCGTGGGACGGCTGTGGCGGTGATGGCTGCGCTGGCTCAGCCCCTCAACCATATCGATCGCATCCGCTCGAAACGATCCCACCGGCAGCTTTACCTCCGCCGTGCGGCGGAAGCGCTGATGCGCCCGGACAGGGCCATACACCGCCACTGAAGCGATCAACACGATCAATTCGGCCAAAGTTATTGAGCGGGTTGCCGGACGGCTGTTAGAAAGTGCCCTGCCCGCTCTGAACCGCTCAGAACAGTCGGATCCAGGGATCTGGTCAGCGCTCGGCGCGCCGGTTCCGCCGGAAACGAGACACCCGACCCGGAGCTCACCATGACATCTGCCTGGTCCCGCCGGACGTTCCTCGCCACCTCGGCCGTGCTCACCGCCGCGGGCGGCAGCACCCTCGCGACGGCAGCACCCCGCACCGCTGCCGCCGCCTCCATCGCCGCCTCTCCTTCCGCCTCCGCCGACGATCCGTACGCCGCGCTCCGCGCCACCTGGAGCGCGCTGATCCTCGGCGAAGGGTTCAGCCCGACCGCCGAACCCTTCAGGAGCCGGCTGGCCGCGCTCGGCGCACAGGCCCGCGGCCGGCTGGACACCATGGCCCCGGCGAACGGATCGCTCTGGCCGGACGCCGTGTACGCCGACCCCGACCCGGACACCGACCCCGAGTCGTACGGCTTCTCCGCGAAGATGGCCGAGAGCTTCATCCGGCTGAACACGATGGCGCAGGCCTACCGCCAGCCGGGCACCGGCCTCACCGGAAACACCGGTCTGCGCGACGCGATCGTCACCGGCCTGGAACACCTCAACAGCCAGGTCTACAAGGCCGGGCAGGTGCGGTACGGGAACTGGTACAGCTGGCAGATCGGCGCACCGCAGGCCCTGCTGGACGTGTGCGTGCTGATGTACGACGCCCTGACCCCGGCGCAGCTCGGGCGCTACTGCGCCGCCGTCGACCACTTCGTACCGGACTCCGCCGTCGCCTCGTACACCGGCACGAGCACCGGGGCGAACCGGGTCGACCTGTGCCGGGTCCTGGCCCTGCGCGGGGTCGTCGGCGGGAGCGCCGCCAAGATCGCGCTCGCCCGGGACGCCCTCTCCCCCGTCTTCCCGCTGGTGAGCAAGGGGGACGGGCTCTACGCCGACGGTTCGTTCATCCAGCACACCACCGTGCCGTACACCGGCAGTTACGGGTCGGTGATGCTCGGCGGGCTCGGGCTGCTGTTCGCGCTGCTCAAGGGGACCACGTGGGAGGTGACCGACCCGAAGCGGCAGGTGGTGTTCGACGCGGTGGAGAACGCCTGGGCGCCCTTCCTCTACAACGGGCTCGTGATGGACTCCGTCGCGGGCCGCGCGATCAGCCGCGGTGAGGTCGACGACCACCGGCGCGGCCATCCGATCCTCGCCTCGATCGTGCTGCTCGGCCGGGGCGCGTCGGCCGCCGAGAACGCGCGGTGGCGGGCGCTGGTGAAGGGCTGGGCGCAGCGCGACTACTACAGCCCGCCGCTGGACAATCCGTCCCTCAACCTCACGGCGCTGTCCCGCCTCAAGTCCATCCTGGACGACACCTCGCTCACCCCGCTCCCCGAACCGGAGGGCCACCGCCTCTTCCCCGACATGGCCCGCGCCACCCACCGCCGCCCCGGCTGGGCCGCCGCCCTCTCCATGGCCGACCGGCGGATCACGTACTACGAGACCGGCAACGGCGAGAACCTGCGCGGCTGGCACACCGGGTCCGGGATGCTCTACTGGTGGGGCGACACCTTCGCCAACGGCCAGTACAGCGACGCCTTCTGGCCCACCGTCGACCCGTACCGGCTCCCCGGCACCACGGCCTCGCGCAAGGTGCTGGCCGACGGGGCGGGCGGCGACTGGGGCGTGGCGCTCCCGGATGTGAACTGGGTCGGCGGGGTCACGGACAGGAAGCGGGCGGCGGTCGGACAGTACCTCAAGGGGCTGTCCAGCACGCTGCTGGCGAAGAAGTCGTGGTTCTTCCTGGACGACACCGTGGTCTGCCTGGGTGCCGGGATCCGCTGCCAGGACGGTACGGCGGTGGAGACCACGGTGGACAACCGCAACCTGGGGCCGACGGGGAACGCGCCCTTCGCCGTCGACGGCTCGGCGAAACCCGTCACCCGTCCATGGTCGGCGACGCTGACAGGCGCCTCCTGGGCTCATCTCGGCGGGCACGGCGGCTATGTCTTCCCGGGCGGTGCGACCGTCAAGGCGCTGCGCGAGAACCGGTCCGGCCGGTGGCGGGACATCAACACCGGCGGCTCCACGGAGACGCTCACCCGCACCTACCTCACGCTCTGGTTCGACCACGGCCGGAACCCGGCGAACGCCTCGTACGCCTACCAGCTCCTCCCCGGCGCCTCCGAACAGCGCACCGCCGCCCGGGCCGCCGACACCGGCTGGCTGCGGGTGCTCACCAACACCGACGACCAGCAAGGGGTTTCGGTCCCCTCGCTCGGGCTGACCGCCGTCAACTTCTGGTTCGGCGGCAGCGTCGGTCCGCTCACCGCGGACGCCCCTTGTTCCGTCATGGTCACCGAGCACGCTGACGGCACGGCCACTCTCTGCGTCAGCGACCCCATGCGCGCGCGGACGAGCCTGACGCTGACCTGGAGCCGGGCCGTCTCCGCGGTCGTCTCGAAGCCGTCGACCGTGACGTCGGCGACCACCGGATCGTCACTGCGCCTGGTGTTCGGCGACCTCTCCGGTACGCGCGGGGCGACGCAGACGGTGAAGGTGCGGCTGGCCTGACACGGCCGGAGCCGGGGGGGGGGGGCCGTGGGCGCGTGAGGCGGTGGGATGGGTCGCGGGCCTGGTCGGCGGGGCGGAGCGGGCAGGCCCGACCAGCCCCTCAGGACCCGTCGTCGCCGCGCACCGGACTCGTAGACTCGCCCGCATGACCCAGCAGCGGATAGCTCCGGCCCTCGTTCCCGCGTTCGCGCCCGACGGCGTACTGCGCGCCTCCATCAACCTCGGCAATCCGATCCTGGCCGGCCGGAGCCCGGCGGGCGGCGACCCTGCCGGTGTCTCGGTCGACCTCGCGTACGAGTTCGGGCGACGGCTCGGGGTGGACGTCGAGCTCGTGGTCTTCGAGAAGGCGGCGGCTTCCGTGGACGCGGTGAGGGCGGAGAAGGCGGACATCGGGTTCTTCGCCGTGGACCCGGCGCGGAGCGAAGGGCTGCTGTTCACCGCGCCGTACGTCCTGATCGAGGGCAGCTACCTCGTACCCGAGGCGTCCGCGCTCACCGAGAACGGGCAGGTGGACCGCGAGGGGACCCGGATCTCGGTCGGGTCGGGCAGCGCCTACGACCTCTTCCTGACCCGAGCGATCGAGCGCGCGGAGATCGTACGGCTGCAGGGCGCGCCTGCCGCGCTCGCCGCACTGCGGGAGGGAGAGGCCGAAGTGGCCGCCGGGATCCGCCAGTTGCTGGAGGGCGAGGCCCGGCGTGCGCCGGGGGTACGGATGCTGCCGGGGCGCTTCATGGTGATCCGGCAGGCGATGGGCATCCCGGCCGCCCGGGGTACGGCGGCGCAGGACGTGCTGGCGTCGTTCGTGGAGGAGATGAAGGCGAGCGGGTTCGTCGCCGAGGCGCTGGAGCGGCACGGGGTCGAGGGGGCGCTCGTGGCACCGGCGGCTCAGCTGCCGTCCTGAGCGGTGCCGCTCACCGGATCAACTGCCGTCCTGAGCTGTGCCGGTGAACGGCTCAGCTGCCGTTCTGTGCCGTGTCTCGCCCCGGCTCAGCTTCTCTCCCCGCCGTCCAGCCCCTCGCCGAGCAGGCGCCGGGCCTTCTCGCGCAGGCGTTGCCGGTGTTCGGGGTCGGTCGCCCGGTCGGCGGCGCGGCCCAGTTCCTCGGCGCGTTCGCGGGTGCGGCGGGCTCTCTCCAGCGGGGTGTCGGGCAGGTTCATGGGGTGTCCTCCGTCGTGGTTCCTCCGTCGGCAACCTGGTGTTGCGTGCGCGGTCGGAGCCCCAGCGTCACCGGAGTCGGTCCGGATCGCATCTCGTGCGGTCACGTACGGTGACGCCTGCCGTGTGACGGGCGCGGTCGGTCCAGCGGCGCGCGCAGCGCTGTGGAGTCGCTGCGCCAGGCGGCGAGGAGGCGGGCGGCGAGGCGGTCCTCCAACAGTCCGGTGGCCTCGATACCGAAGGCGATGTCGGGTTCCAGCTGCGGCTCGTCGGCGAGCAGTCCGCCGATGACATCGCGGCGTACCACCTGTTCGTGCACCGCGTCGGCCTCGACGTGTTCGTCGTAGAACCGCTGCGCCGCCGGTCCGGCCCCGACCCGCTTCAGCGCGGCGGCCAGCCGGCGCGAGCCGGGTGAGGAGGTGACCTCGACGGCGGCGAAGTGGCCGACCAGGGCGCCCCGGAGCGAGCGGTGGAGCCCGAAGAGGGACATCAGGTTGACGGTGGCGAGCACATCGGCGGGTGCGGCGTCGAGGTAGTGGCCGTACGCCGTCTCCAGGGACAGGTCGCTCATCAGGTCGGCGTACAGGCGGGCGTGGACGTCCGCCTCCCGTCCGGCGCCGAACTCGTCGAACTCGACCGCCACCATCGCCGCCTTGGCCCGTCCGTACAGCCGTGGGATCACCCAGGCGTGCGGATCGGCCTCCTTGAGGTGGTACAGCGAGCGCAGGGCGGCGTACTCGCGCAGCTGCCACAGTTCGCCGTCGTCCCGCAGGAAGTGGCTGACGCTGTGGCCGTCGTCGCCGATGGGCTCGACCAGCAGTCCGGCCAGTGCCGTGTCCACGTCCGCGTCGGCCCGCGTTCCCGCGCGGAGCGCGGCGAGGAAGGGCCGCTCCAGGGAGCGGCGCAGTCCGAGCAGGGCCGGGTCCCATTCGTGGTCCTCGTCCACGTCTTCGAAGCCCTGGTAGTGCAGCTCGTACAGGACGTAGAGGGCGAGTTGGAGGTCGTCGCCGAAGGGGTCCGCGTCGGTGGCCCGGCGGTCCCGCGGTGGATCGCCGGTGCGCAGGGCGGTGATGACCTCGCCGGACAGCGGTCCGCGCGGGGCGGGCAGCGGAGGGCTCCGTCGCCTCGGTTCACGGTAGGCGGTCATCAGGCGGCTCCATCGGTACGGTCGGTGGCGTCGGTACGGTCGGCGGCGTCGGTCTTCTCGCGGTCCTCGGGCTTCACCCGGCGGCGGTGGCTGGTGTCGCACCACGGGTACGTGCGGGTCTTGCGGCAGGTGCAGATCGCGGCGGTGAAGCGGCGGGAGGTGTACACGGTGCCGTCGTCGCCGACCACCTCGACCGGCCCCTCCACCAGCAGGGGCCCTTCCGCGCCCAAGGTGACGCGGGCGGGCCGGGCGGGACGGTCAGGACGTTCAGGGCTGCTCGGCACGGATGACCACCAGCTTCTCCTCGTCGGTGTGCTCGTCCAGGAGGCCCCGGCCGCGCAGCCAGGAGAGCCGGGAGAGCAGGACGGGCCCGAACGGCACGCTCGCCGTGTCGCTCACCGCGGCCTTCAGCCCGCCGCTCGACAGGCGCCGCAGGGTCTCCTCCGTACCGGTCAGGTCGGAGTGGACCATGAGCAGGACCCCTCCCCTGCGCAGCAGGTACGGGGCCGCGTCGCAGATGCGGTCCACCACCGCGCGCCCGTCGTGCCCGGCGTCCCAGGCGCGCGCGTTGCCCCGCCGCGGCGGCAGGCCGAGCGGCGAGGGGACGTAGGGCGGGTTGCTGAGCACCAGGTCGTACGTCCGGCCGGGGACCGGGTCCGCCAGGTCGCCCCGGTGGACGGTGACGCGCTGCCGGGCGAGCCGGGCGTTGAGACGGGCGGTGAGGACGGCCCGGCGGCCGACGTCGACGGCGGTGACGTGCGCGCCCCGGCGTGCGGCGGCCACCGCGAGGAGGCCGCTGCCGGTGCCGAGGTCGATCACGTCGGTGCCGGGGCCCACGGTCTCGCGGGCCAGGGCCCTCAGCAGCAGATGCGTGTCGTGCTGGGGCGCGTAGACGCCGGGCAGGGTGCGGACACCCCGCCTCCGGGAAGTGGTCAGCGTGGGCACGGCAGCGGTCACGGATACCTCCTGCACGCGTCGGACGCGTGAATCGTGGGTCGTACCACCCGTCAAGGCTCCGCTCCTTCCGTCCGGCGCGCCAATCGTGGGTTCGCGCAGCGTGACCGGGTTCGGCCGACCTCGGCCGACGAACCGAGTTCCCCTGCCCAACCTGTTCACACCTGCGAAACCCGGTCGACGGCAGGCTGGCCGCACAGGGCCCGGACAGCACGGAACGCCTGGCAGGGCGAGTCCCGTAAACAGACGTACGGGGCTCGCCTTGCCAGGCGTTCCATGGTGGTCAGCGGCGGCGCGACGACCCGGTGCGCAGACCGGAACCGATGCCTGCCACATGCAGGGCGAGCAGCGCCAGACCGATGAGCATGACGTTCGTCGATGCGAACACCTCGTTCGTCGAGATGTCCGCCGCGTTGATCAGGAAGGCGATGAAGAACAGAACGGCCGCGGCTATACCCAGCATGATTGATTCCCTTCCGAGTGTGGTGAGAGCCATGTGCCCATGAATCGCGGGGTTAGACAGCCGAGGGCGCACCAGGGGGGCGTGAACACGTCACGGCAGTGACCCGTTCGCCATCCCTCGCGCCCTGCCGGGGATCACGGGCCGCGGCCAGGATGAGCCGACCGCACAAGATCCCGGCGAATCCGCGCACCCGTCCCGTGGGGCGGGTGGTCACGCGGTGGAAGGAATCCACGTTGCTGCTTCTCATCTCCCCCGACGGTGTCGAAGAGGCTCTCGAGTGCGCGAAGGCGGCGGAACACCTCGACATCGTCGACGTCAAGAAGCCTGACGAGGGCTCGCTCGGCGCGAACTTCCCGTGGGTCATCAGGGAGATCCGTGCGGCGGTCCCGGCGGACAAGCCGGTCTCCGCCACCGTGGGCGACGTGCCGTACAAGCCCGGCACGGTGGCCCAGGCGGCGCTCGGCGCGGCCGTCTCCGGAGCGACGTACATCAAGGTCGGCCTCTACGGGTGCACGACGCCCGACCAGGCCGTGGAGGTGATGCGCGGGGTCGTGCGGGCCGTGAAGGACTACCGGCCGGACGCGTTCGTCGTCGCCTCCGGGTACGCCGACGCGCATCGGATCGGCTGCGTCAACCCGCTCGCGCTGCCCGACATCGCCCGCCGCTCGGGCGCCGACGCGGCGATGCTCGACACCGCGATCAAGGACGGGACGCGGCTGTTCGACCACGTGCCGCCCGCCGCGTGCGGGGAGTTCGTCCGGCTGGCGCACGAAGCCGGTCTGCTGGCGGCCCTGGCGGGCAGTGTGAAGGCGGAGGACCTCGCCACGCTGACCCGGATCGGGACGGACATCGTGGGCGTACGCGGGGCGGTCTGCGAGGGAGGCGACCGCAACGCCGGCAGGATCCAGCCGCGGCTGGTGGCCGCCTTCCGGGCGGAGATGGACCGGCACGCCCAGGAGCACGCGACCTCCGTGGCCGCACGCTGACCGCCGGCATGGAGCCCCGTGAACCCGGCGGCGAGCGCTTCGCCGTCATCGACCCGGCGACCGGCGAAGCCTTCGACGAAGCGCCTGACCAGCGGCCGGAGGAGTTGGACGAGGCCGTCGCCCGGGCCCACGAGGCCTGGCCGGGCTGGCGGTCTAACCCCGCCGCCCGCGCCACCGCCCTCGTCGCGTCGGCCGACGCCGTGGAGGCGGCCGGGGCGGACCTCGCTCACCTGCTCACCCGCGAACAGGGCAAGCCGCTGGCCGAGTCGCACGCGGAGGTCGCCCGTACGGCGGCCCGCCTGCGCCACTTCGCCGGCATGGCCCCCGAGGTGCGGACGATCGACGACGGGCGGCCGGTGCACAGCGAGATCCGCTGGCGGTCGCTCGGGCCGGTCGCCGCCATCGTCCCGTGGAACTTTCCCCTCCAGCTCGCCTCGGCGAAGTTCGCGCCCGCGCTCGCCGCCGGCAACACGGTCGTGCTCAAGCCCTCTCCCTTCACTCCGCTCGCCACCCGGCTGCTGGGATCCGTCCTCTCCGAAGCCCTTCCCGACGGTGTGCTGACGGTCGTCACCGGCCGCGAACCGCTCGGTTCGCTCCTGGCGTCGCATCCGGGGATCCGCCATGTGACGTTCACCGGTTCGGTGGAGACCGGCCGGGCCGTCGCGGCGGCCGCGGCGCCCGGACTCGCCCGGGTCACGCTGGAGCTGGGCGGCAACGACGCCGCCGTCCTGCTGGACGACGTCGATGTGGAGCGGATCGCGGACCGGCTGTTCCGGGCGGCGTTCCGCAACTGCGGGCAGGTGTGCATGGCCGTCAAGCGCGTGTACGCCCCGGCCCGGCTCCACTCCCAGGTGATGGAGGCGCTGGCGGAGCGGGCGAAGACGGTCGTGGTCGGGGCCGGTCTCGACCCCCGTACGGAGCTGGGTCCGCTCAACAACGCGGCGCAGCTGGCCCGGGTGGAGCGGTGCACGGCCCGGGCCCTGGAGGAGGGGGCGCGGGCGGTGGCCGGTGGGCACCGGCTGGACCGGCCGGGGTATTTCTACGCTCCGACCGTCCTGGCCGATGTCCCGCCGGACAGCCAGGTGGTGACGGAGGAGCAGTTCGGTCCGGTGCTGCCGGTGCTGCCGTACGGGGATCTCGACGAGGCCGTCGAGGCGGCCAACGCCACCCGCTACGGCCTCGGCGGCTCGGTGTGGGGGACGGACCTGGACCGGGCGGAGGAGGTGGCCGGCCGGCTGGAGTGCGGGACGGCGTGGATCAACCACCACGCCGAACTGTCGCTCGCCCAGCCCTTCGCGGGCATCAAGGAGAGCGGCGTCGGCGTGGCGGGCGGGCCGTGGGGCCTGTACGGGAACCTCCGGCCGTTCGTCGTACACCGGCCACGGGAGGCGGGCCGATGAGGTTCGCCGCGGCGGTACTGCGCTCGTACGAGGACCCGTTCGCCGTCGAGGAGGTGGTGCTGAACACGGGGCCGGCCGAGGGCGAGGTCCTGGTGCGGATCGCGGGGTGCGGGATGTGCCGTACCGATCTGGCCGTCCGGCGCTCGGCCGGCCGGTCGCCGCTGCCCGCGGTGCTCGGCCATGAGGGGTCCGGGGTGGTGGTGGAGACGGGCGGGCCGGACACCGGTCTCCTCGCCGGCGACCATGTCGTGCTGAGCTTCGACTCCTGCGGGCACTGCCACAGCTGTCTGGGCGGGGCGCCCGCGTACTGCGACCGGTTCGCCGCGCTCAACCTCTTCGGCGGGCGCCCGGAGCACGCGGCACGGTTCACCGACGCGACCGGGCGCGCGCTGGCCCCGCGCTGGTTCGGCCAGTCCTCGTTCGCCGCGTACGCGATGGTCCCGGCCCGTAACGCCGTACGGGTCGATCCCTCACTCCCCCTGGCCATGCTCGGGCCGCTCGGCTGCGGCTTCCTCACCGGCGCCGGGGCCGTTCTCAACTCCTTCGGTGCCGGTCCCGGCGACACGGTCGTGGTCCTCGGGGCGGGAGCGGTGGGCCTGGCGGCCGTCATGGCGGCGACCGCTGCCGGAGCGGTGGCCGTGGCGGTCGACCGGCATCCCGAACGGCTGTCCCTGGCCGAGAAGTTGGCCGCCGTCCCGGTGCACTCCGACTCCGCCGACCTGCCGGGCCGCATCCGGCGGCTGACGGACGGCGGCGCGCCGTACGCGCTGGACACCACCGGGTCGGCGCGGTTGATCAACGACGCGTTACGGGCCCTGCGTCCGACCGGTCACCTCGGCCTGGTGGCCCGGCTGCACACCGCGCTCCCGCTCGAACCAGGGACGCTGGACCGGGGCCGGAGGCTCTCGCACATCTGCGAGGGCGACGCGGTGCCGGGGCTGCTGATCCCCCGGCTGACCGGGCTGTGGCAGGCCGGCCGGTTCCCGTTCGACCAGTTGATCCGTACGTATCCGCTCGCCGAGATCAACGAGGCCGAACGCGACTGCGAGGCGGGCCTGGTGGTCAAACCGGTGCTGATTCCGTAGGACCCGCGAATTCCACATACCAAGGGAGTCCACATGGTCGAAACAGCGCACCGGAACACCGGTGTGGAAGGCGTGGCGGGCGGGGTCGGCGTGACAGCTCTGCTGGTCGCAGCGGCGCGGGCGATCGAGACCCACCGCCCCGACAGCCTGGCGCAGGACGTCTACGCGGAGCACTTCGTGCTGGCCGCTCCGGCGTCCCAGGGCTGGCCGGTCCGTCCGAGGGAGGTCCCGGACGGGGACGGGGACCCGTTGTGGGGACGGTTCGCCCGGTACTTCGGGCTGCGGACGCGGGTCCTCGACGACTTCCTGCTCCGGTCGGTCCACGCGGAGGACGTCCGCCAGGTGGTCCTGCTCGGCGCGGGGCTGGACGCGCGGGCCTACCGGCTCGACTGGCCTGCCGGCTGTGTGATCTTCGAGATCGACCGCCAGGAGGTGCTGGCGTTCAAGCACCAGGTGCTCGACGGTCTTTCGGCTCTCCCGAAGGCGGCTCGCGTGCCGGTCCCGATGGATCTGCGCGACGACTGGGCGGGCGCGCTGCCCGGCGCGGGCTTCGACCCGTCCGCGCCGAGCGTCTGGCTGGTCGAGGGGCTGCTGTTCTATCTGCCTCCGGCCGCCGAGACGTATCTCGTCGACACGGTCGACCGGCTCAGCGCCGGCGGCAGTGCGCTGGCCTTCGAGGTCAAGTTGGAGAAGGACCTGCTGGCATACCGCGACAGCCCGCTCTACACGTCCACGAGGGAACGGATCGGCATCGACCTGCTCAGCCTCTTCGACCTGGCTCCCCGCCCCGACTCCGCGGGCCGCCTGGCGGAGAAGGGCTGGTCCACTGCCGTCCACACGCCTTTCGACTTCACCCACCGGCACGGCCGCGGCCCGCTGCCGGAGGAGAACGACGCGCTGGCGGGCAACCGCTGGGTGTTCGCGGACAAGCCACGGCTGTAGACGCTGACCTCGTAGGCGGTATCCCCCGGGGTGGTCCGTCAGCCTGCGTCGCGCAGTTGACGGAGGTACGTGGCGGTCACCGCGACGGCCCGGTCCGCGTCGTGCGACAGCTCCGCGAGGGCCCGTGACGCCCGCGTCCCCGGGATGCCTGCCAGCGCCTGGGTCAGCCGTCCGCGTGCGGGCGCTGCGGTGGCGGTGTGGGCGAGGCGCTCGACGAGCCGGTGCGCGATCCGGTCCGCCGTCGCCGTGTCGCTCGCCAGCACGCTCAGCGTGTCGGCCGCGTCGGTGTCGTTCCGGCCCTCGACCACCATGTCGAGAAGGGCCGGGACGGCGTCGGCCTCGCCCCGGGCCCCGATCGCCACAGCAGCGTGGCCCCGGACCACCGGGTCGGTGTGCGCGAGGGCGTCGCGGAGATGGCCGACGGCCGCACCGCCGTCCAGCTCGGCGAGGGACCGGACGGCGCGTTCGCGGACGGCGGCCACCGGTGAGCCGAGCCCCTGAGCCAGCAGGGCCGGTGCGCCGTCGCCCGAGCGTGCCAGCGCCCAGCGAAGGGCGCCCGCGACGTGCGGATCGCTCTCGTCGAGCGCCGCCTCGACCAGCGCCTCCACCGGCACCGGAACCGTGTCGGCGGAGGAGAGGGCCGCGCGCTGGCGTGCGTCGGCGCTCGTGGATCCCAGCGCCTGGAGCAGCGTGACGACCTGGAGCGCGTCCTCCCAGTCGGCGGGGTCCGCCGCGTGGAGCCGGTCCAGCCGTCCGAGCAGCTCGGTCTCCGCCGCGATGCGGGTCCGGGTCCGCCGGATGAGGTCCTCGACGAGCGACGAGGGCGTGAAGTCAGCGTCGTCGAGGGCGCGTCTGACCTCACGCAGCGACAGCCCGAGCGCCCGCAGGCTCTCGATGTGGAAGATCCGCCGGATGTCCTCCGTACCGTACTCCCGGTAGCCGGAGCCGGTACGGCCCGAAGGGGACACCAGGCCGAGCGACTCGTAGTGCCGGAGCATGCGGGCACTGACCCCGGACCGCCGCGCCACCTCACCGATCAACACGCCTCATCGTCCCTCCTGGCCCGTCCCGCCGAGGGCCACGACGCGCTTCGCCTCCTCGATGGCGAAGGTGAACCCGGCGTCCGGGTCGCGCAGCAGCCGTTGCGTGGCGAGGGCGTGGGCGCGGACGCGCGGGTCGGGTGCCGTCGTCGCGGCGAGCAGGGCCGGCCCGATCGCCTCGCCCAGGGCGACCAGGGCTCGGCTGAGGCTCAGCTGTGTCTCCAGCTCACCGCGCCCGAGCTGCGTCGCCAGCACCTCGGCCAGAGCGGGCTCCTCGCCTTCCGGCACGAGCACGGCCGCCGCCCGCCAGGCGCTCCGCGCCACCTCGTCGTCGGCGTCGGTCAGGAACGCCCGGGTGATGGCGGGCCAGGCCCGCCGGTCACCGATCTTGGACAGCGTGTGCAGCGCCTGGCTGCGTGCCTGCGTACGCTCCGAGCGGAGTTCGACGAGCAGCACGGGCAGCGTCAGGGTGACCGGGTGCCGGGTCAGCGCCCAGGTGAGCATGTCGCGGACGAAGAACTCGGGCTCGACCGCGCACCGTTCGACGAGCGGGTCGACGTAGTGCGGGTCGGGTGCCGTGCCGGTCGCCAGAGCCGCCCGCAGCCGTACGGACGCGTCGTCGTCCGCCAGCCCCCGGAGCGCTCGTCCTTCATGCGTGTCCTGTCCCGTGACCGTCATCGAGACCACCTCCTCGGCCTGCAGTGAAGACCCTGTCACCGTGTCAAGGTCAAGCGGGAGCGGGCATCGCCGACCCGACGGTGACATTTAGGTAAGCCTCACCTAATATGACGACTGTCGTCTTCGGGTCCCCACGCGAGAAGCCGGTACCCCCTCTTCTTTTCCTATTCACCCCGGGCACAGCTGCGCCCCACAGCTGTCCGTGCCTCTCCCCGAAGGAGACATGCAGCGCATGTCCATGCCCCGCCGCGGCCACCTGGCCGCTCTCGCCGCCCTGACCGTCGTCTCCCTGGGCACCGGCGTCCTCGCCGTCCCGGCCGTTGCGGCCCCGGTCTCCGCCACCGCGGACCAGGCCCCGGCCCAGCAGCCCGGCTCCACCTCGGCGGCCGCCCCGATCCTGGTCTCCGGCGGCTCCTCCTGGGGCTTCAAGAAGTCCTGGGTCGGCTATGTCACGGGCAACGGCGGCACGGTGACGGTGGCCGGCGGCGCCACCAAGGACGCCGCCGGGCTGATCGGCTACCCGGTCAAGCACGGTTCGGTGGACCCCGCCAAGCGCAACGCCGATGTACGTTTCGCCGGCTCGGTCACCTATGCGGTGCCCGTCCACGACATCACCGCCATCACCATCGCCAACCCGCGGGTCGTCCTCAAGAACGGCAAGGGCACGCTCCACGCCGACGTCACGACCGACCTGACCGCCGGTCAGGCCCCTGTCTTCACGGCCGGCGTGCCGCTCGCCACCCTGGAGGCCGCCGCCGGCACGCTGAGCGGCTCCACCCTCGACTGGACCGGCATCGCCACCTCCCTCACCGAGGAAGGCGCGCGGATATTCGCCTACCAGGGCCGGCCGATGTACCCGGCCGGCACGGCGCTGGACCCGATCGGCATCGCCGGCACCACCAGCGTCCCCACCCTGACCGTCAGCCAGGTCACCGGGCTCGGCGAGGAGACCCAGGTCACCGTCGTCGGCACCGGCTACCAGCCCGGCCGCGGTGTGTACCTGGCGCAGTCGGTCGCGCTGTCCGGCACCACGTACCCCAGCCTCTACGGCAACGCGGCCTGGGTCCGCCAGGTCGGCACCGACGGCTCCTTCACCCTGACGGCGAAGCTCACCGAGACGTTCACCTCCGGCACCACCACCGTCGACTGCCGCACCACCGCCTGCTTTCTCACCACCTTCAACTCGCACGACGGCGGCGACTCCACCTGGATGCCCTCGCGCGCCCAGGACGTCGCCCAGCCGCTCTTCTTCGGCACCGCCGTCCCGGCCGCGGTCGTGACCCAGCACCCCACTTCGCGTACCGCCCGCTCGGGCGCCGACGCCGTCTTCACCGCCGCCGCGACCGGCTACGACTCGGTCCGCTGGGAGCGCAGCACCGACGCCGGCAAGACCTGGAGCACCGTCTCCGGCGCCACGTCCGTCACGCTGTCGGTGAAGGCGTCCGCCGCCGTCAACGCCCACCGCTACCGCGCGGTGTTCGTCAACGCGTCCGCCGAGACGGCCACCTCGGCCGCCGCGCTCACCGTCTCCACCGTGCCCGCCCGGATCATCTCCTTCAACGCCGCCCCCGAGCCGATCAGCAAGGGCAGCAAGCTGAAGATCGCCGCCACCCTCCAGACCGCCGGCGCCACCAGCAACACCTGGAGCCCGCTGGCCAAGGCGCCCGTCGTCGTCGAGTTCCAGGCGAAGGGCGCCAAGACCTGGAGCAGGGCCGCCACCGTCACCACCAGCGCCAAGGGCGCCGTCGCGACCTCGGTCACCGCCAAGGCGGACGGCACCTGGCGTGCCCGCTACGCCGGGACCGCCGACCGCGCCGCGGCCGTCAGCGGCACCGACTTCGTGGACGTCAAGCTGCGGACCCTCATCGCCGGCTTCAACGCCTCCCCGGAGCCGGTCCGCAAGGGCCGCACCATCACGGCGAAGGGCACCCTGCGCAGCCTGGACGGCAGCTGGAGGAACACCTCCGGCCAGTCCGTGAACATCCTGTTCCAGGCCAAGGGCTCCAAGACGTGGAGCAGGCTGGCCACCGTGCGGACGAACAGCAAGGGCGTCTTCACCAAGGGCTTCACCGCCAAGAAGGACGGCACCTGGAAGGCCGAGTTCAAGGCCACCGCCGCCCGTCTGGGCTCCACGAGCACCGGCGACTACGTCGACGTCCGCTGATCCGCGTCGGCCCGTACACCTCCACCGGACGGCCGGTCACCGCAGGCAACGCGCCCGCAGGTGACCGGCTGTCCGGCCGTTCACCGCGCCGCGCCCACGCCGCCGGGCCACGTCCCGTAGGCCGAACGGGCGGGCCGACGCTTCCCGGCACGCCTCTGTGGGTGTTTCTCCGCCGGGAGCGTGCCGCTGTCGTGATCGTCTCTGACCACCGCCTCCTTCCTCGCGCGGCACACGCGCCCGATCAGTCCTGCCTCACCGCATCCGAACGGGGTACGTGTGCGGAAGGAGTGGCGAATGGTTCGCCGCATGCCTGACCGGAAGGACGTGAGATGGCCCGCATCCCGGCCGTGGAACACTCCTTCGCCGCCCACCCGCTCGCGTCGGGCCCCGGGCCGGCGGCCACGGAGGCCGGGGCCGTCGACGCGGACGTGGTCGGCGCCGTTCTGCGTACCGCGCGGGCGGTCCTCGCGGAACGGGTCGCCGAGGCGTCCGAGACCGACGCCTCGTTCTGCGGTGACCTGGCCGGACGGGTCGCGGACTTCACCCTGGACGGCGGCAAGCGGATGCGCCCGCGGCTCCTGTGGTGGGCGATGCGGGCCTGCGGCGCGGCGGACGCCGGGACCACCGCGGCCGCGCTGCGGCTCGGGGTCGCGCTGGAGCTCATCCAGAGCTGTGCGCTGATCCACGACGACGTGATGGACCGCTCGCGGCTGCGCCGGGGCAGACCCGCCGTGCACATCGACCTCGCCGACCGGGCGGGACTGGCCCCGGACTCCGAGGTGGGCTCCGCGTTCGGCGCCTCCGCCGCCGTGCTGGCCGGGGACCTCGCGCTGGTCTGGGCCGACGACACCGTCGCGGAGACACCGCTGCCCACCCCCGTACGACGGCGGGTCCGGGCCATCTGGCGCTCCATGCGGACCGAGATGGTGGCGGGCCAGTATCTGGACCTGCACGGCCAGGCGACCGGAGGCTCCTCGGCGGCGCGGGCGATACGGACCGCCTGTCTCAAGAGCGCGCTGTACTCCGTCGAGCGACCCCTGGCGATCGGGGCCGCACTGGCCGACGCCGATGAGCGCACCACGGCCGCGCTGCGTTCGGCGGGCCGTGGCGCGGGGATCGCCTTCCAGCTCCGGGACGACCTGCTCGGCGTCTTCGGGGATCCGGCGCGGACCGGGAAGCCGTCCGGCGACGACATCCGCGAAGGCAAGCCGACCTACCTCCTCGCCGTCGCCCGCGAGCGGGCCGAGGCCGAGGACGACCAGGGGGCGCTGGCCGTCCTCGGCCGTGCCGTGGGCAACGCCGACGTCACCGAGGCCGAGCTCGCGGACGTGCGCGAGGTGTTCGAGGCGACCGGAGCGCGCGCCCATGTGGAGCGGAAGGCGGAGCGCCTTCGCGACCATGCCGTACGCCGTCTGGGTGAGGGCGTCGACCTGGACGCGCACGGCGGCCGGCAGCTGCTCGGCCTGCTGCACACGGTCTCCGGAGGCCGCTCCGGACACGACGAACTACGCGGACACGACAGCCCGGCGGCGGACCGGGTCCTGACCACGGCCGAAGGAGGACATGTCCGGTGATCACGGTCAAGGGGCCCACCGACCATGTGGTGGTGGTCGGTGCCGGTCTGGCGGGGCTGGCCGCGACGCTCCATCTGCTCGGCGCGGGCCGCCGGGTCACGCTGGTCGAGCGGGATGCCGGGCCCGGCGGCCGGGCCGGGCTGCTGGAGTCGGGCGGCTACCGCATCGACACCGGTCCGACCGTGCTGACCATGCCGGACCTGGTGGAGGAGGCCTTCGCCGCGGTCGGCGACCGGCTGGCCGACCGGCTGGAGCTGATCCGGCTGGACCCCGCCTACCGGGCCCGGTTCGCCGACGGGTCGCAGCTCGACGTGCACACCGACGGGGCCGCGATGGAGGAGGCGGTCGAGCGGTTCGCCGGGGCGCGGCAGGCGGTCGGCTACCGGCGGCTACGGAGGTGGCTGGAGCGGCTCTACCAGGTCCAGATGCGCCGGTTCATCGACGCCAACTTCGACTCGCCGCTCCAGCTCGCCCACCCCGACCTGGCCCGCCTCGCCGCCCTCGGCGGGTTCGGCCGGCTCGACACCCGGATCGGGAGCTTCGTCTCGGACGAGCGGCTGCGCAGGGTCTTCTCGTTCCAGGCGCTGTACGCGGGCGTCCCGCCGGCCCGCGCGCTCGCCGCGTACGCCGTCATCGCCTACATGGACACGATCGCCGGCGTGTACTTCCCGAAGGGCGGCATGCACGCGCTGCCGCGGGCGATGGCGGACTCGGCCGCCGAGGCGGGCGCCGCCCTCCGCTACGGGCGGGCCGTGACCCGGCTGGAGCGTTCCGGCGACCGGGTCACCGCCGTCGTCACCGACCAGGAGCGCATCCCCTGCGACGCCGTGGTCCTCACCCCCGACCTCCCGATCGCCTACAAGCTCCTCGGCCGCTCCCCCCGCCGGCCGCTGCGCCTGCGCCACTCGCCGTCCGCCGTGATCCTGCACGCGGGCACCGACCGGACCTGGCCGGATCTCGCGCACCACACCATCTCGTTCGGCGCCGCCTGGAAGAGCACGTTCCACGAACTCACCCGCACCGGCGACCTGATGTCGGACCCCTCACTCCTCATCACCCGGCCCACCGCGACCGACCCCTCCCTCGCCCCGCCCGGCAAGCACCTCCACTACGTGCTGGCGCCCTGCCCGAACACCGAGGTCGGACCGGGCGTACGGGAGTGGAAGGAGCTGGGGCCCCGCTACCGGGACGCGTTGCTCACCGAGCTGGAGCGGCGTGAGATGCCCGGGCTCGGCACGGCGATCGAGGAGGAGGGGCTGGTCACTCCGGTCGACTGGACCGCTCAGGGCCATGCGGCGGGCACTCCGTTCGCCGTGGCCCACACCTTCCCGCAGACCGGCCCGTTCCGCCCGCGCAACCTGGTCCGTGGCACGGCCAACGCCGTCCTGGCGGGATGCGGGACCACGCCCGGCGTCGGCGTGCCGACCGTCCTGATCTCCGGGAAGCTGGCCGCTCAGAGGATCACCGGCCCCCGTACCGACTGGAGAGGCACCTCCGCATGACCGTCCGTGAACTCGACGCCGCAGCCATCCACGATCCCGCCCTCCGCGCCGCGTACGCCCGATGCCGGGACCTCAACGCCCGTCACGGCAAGACGTACTTCCTCGCGACCCGGCTGCTCCCCGTCGACCGCCGCCCGGCCGTGCACGCCCTGTACGGCTTCGCCCGCTGGGCCGACGACATCGTGGACGACCTCGACTCACCGGCCACGCCCGGCGAGCGGGCCCGGGCCCTGGTGGCGCTGGAGGCCCAGCTGGAGACGGGTCTGCGGCAGGGCCGGGCCACCGAGCCGGTGATCCGCGCGCTCGCCGACACGGCACGGCGGTACGGCATCGAGCATCGGCACTTCACCGACTTCCTGGCCTCCATGCGCAGCGATCTGACGGTCGGCGGCTACGCCTCGTACGAGGAGCTCGGCCGGTACATGCACGGTTCGGCGGCGGTGATCGGCCTCCAGATGCTGCCGGTGCTCGGGACGGTGGTGCCGCGCGAGGAGGCCGCACCGCACGCGGCCGCGCTCGGGGTCGCCTTCCAGCTGACCAACTTCCTGCGGGACGTGGGCGAGGACCTGGACCGGGGCCGGGTCTATCTGCCGGCCGAGCTGCTGGCCGCGCACGGGGTGGACCGGGAACGCTTCGAGTGGAGCCGGCGGACGGGGGCGCGGGACGCGCGGATCACCGATGTCCTGCGGGCCGCCGCCGCGCACAACCGGGCCGTCTACCGGGACGCCCTGCCCGGGATCGCGATGCTCGACCCGGTGTCGCGGCCTTGCATCCGTACGGCGTTCGTGCTGTACAGCGGCATCCTCGACGCGATCGCGGCCGACGGCTACGCGGTGCTGCACCGCCGCGCGGTCGTCCCGCGCCGACGACGGGCGGTGGTGGCGCTGGACGGGCTGGTACGGGCGGTCGCCGCGCGCAGGACGCACCGGCGCGCTCCGGGCCCGGTCGCGCAGACCCGTCCTTCCCGGACCCGGGCGACCGCCCCCGTACAGAAGGAGCCGGTATGAGCCCCGCAGCCGGGCGCCGTGGCCGCATCCCGCTGCGGCTGCGGCGTGCACCCGTCCCGTGGGAGCGGCAGGAACCGACGTGGCGGGCGGCGAAACCGGCGCTGATCGCACAGGCCCTCAAACGGGCGCAGAGCCGGCCGTCCGGCAACTGGTACGTGATCGGCGCCTCGCGCGACCTGCCTCCCGGCCGCACGCTCGGCGTCACGGTCACCTCCACCGAGGTGGTCGCGTGGCGCGACGCCGAGGGGAGGCTCCGCGCTGGTCCGGGAGCGTGCCCGCACCTCGGGGCGCCGCTGCGCGACAGCCCGGTCCGCTGCGGCACGCTGGTCTGCCACTGGCACGGACTGGCCCTGGACGGTGGGCCGTTCGCCGGGTGGGAGCCCTTCCCGGCCTTCGACGACGGGGTGCTGCTCTGGGTGCGGCTGGACCGGGTGGGCGGTGAGACGCCTTCGGAGCGGCCGTACGTCCCTCCCCGGCCGAGGGTCCGGGACGCGGTGGAGGCGGTCTACGCGGGCGTCGGCCGCTGCGAGCCGGAGGACGTGGTGGCCAACCGGCTCGACCCGTGGCACGGGGCGTGGTTCCACCCGTACTCGTTCGTGGATCTGACGGTCACCGGAACGCCCGCCGACGGCGAGGCGGACGACGACGGGTTCCTGGTCGACGTGTCGTTCAAGGTGGCCGGACGGCTGGTGGTGCCGGTCCGGGCCCGGTTCACGGCACCCGAACCCCGTACGGTCGTCATGCACATCGTCGAGGGCGAGGGCGCGGGGTCCGTGGTGGAGACCCATGCCACTCCCCTGGCCCCGGACGAGCGGGGGCAGCCCCGCACCGCCGTGACGGAGGCGGTGGTCGCCGCGTCGGGCCGGCGCGGCTTCGCGGTGGCCCGGGCGGCAGCGCCGCTGCTGCGGCCACTGATGCGCGCCTCGGCCGGCCGGTTGTGGCGGGACGACCTGGCGTACGCGGAGCGGCGCTGGGAGCTGCGCGACAGCGGGCGGTTCCCGGGCTGACGCCCGGCCGCTCACTCCGACCCGAGCGCCGCCAGCCGGCGCAGCACGGCCGAGCGGCCGGTGCGCGGGACGGTCCAGAGTGTCTGCCCGCGTACGCCCCAGCGCTCCAACAGGGCGTTCGCGGCGAGGAATCCGCTGGTGGCGGCGCGTTCCATCAGCGCCACCGGCAGGTCGGTACGGACCATGTCGCCGGCCACCATGACGGCCGGGTCGGGGCCGCGCACGCCGGGCCGGTCCCGGTAGCCGCCGACCGGGAACATCGGGCAGTCCGCGCGCCATTCGTGCCGCTCGTCGACGATACGGGCGCTGGCCGTCTCGGGGTAGATCCGGTGGAGTTGGCGCACCGCCTCGGCCTGGACGGCGCCCCGGTCGGCGTCCGGTGCGACGGCGTACGCGTGCAGCTCGACGACCGACCCCTTGGTGCGGCGCGCCCAGCGGGCGGCCTCGCCCTCCCAGCGGTCCAGGACGCTCACGTTGTCCAGCGGCCCGTAGCCGCTGGTGCCGAGGAAGCCCGGCCGGTCGTACGCCACCGGCCGGTCGAGCCAGAGCCGGGAGACCAGGAACGGCGGGGCGGTGCGCAGCCGGTCGATCCTGGCCCGCCAGTCGGCGTCGCCCAGCTCCGGGGAGTCGGCGACGACGCGCCGGAGGCCGCCGCTGTCCAGGGCGAGGACGAGGGCGTCGTACCGCGTGGTGGCGTCGTCGGTGGTGAGGTCCAGTCCGCCGTCGGGCAGCGGCCGCACCTGCCGGACCGGTGTCCGCGTCCGTACGTCGGCGCCGTGGCCGGTCAGATAGCGGTGGAGCGGGTCCCAGAGGGCGGTGGGGAACGGTTCGCTGGGGACGTCGAAGAGGAGGCCCTCGCTGGAGCCGAGGAAGTAGATGTGGAACATCAGCACCAGCTCCGCCGCCGACAGTTCGCGCGGGTCGGCGAAGAAGCTGCGGGAGAACACCTCGAAGGCCAGGTGGTGGGCGGCTTCGGGGAAGCGGATGCGGGTGAGGAAGTCGTGGGCGCTGAGGGAGTCGAGGCGCTCGTAGACCTCGGGCACACGGACGTCGAGCAGCGGCAGAGCGGCTCTCGGGTTCATCCGGGCCAGGTCGCGTACGCCGAAGGTGGGGCTGAGGGCGACGAAGCCGAGGGCGCTGAGCGGAGGCGTACGCGGTACGCGGGCGAAGCTGTCGTGGAGGCCGGAGCTGTGGCGCAGCGGGTAGTCGGGCAGCCGGGTCAGCGAGTCGAGGCCCGGGTCGACCCGGCGGAGCAGGCCGCGCAGGTTGTAGTACTGCCGGAAGAAGGCGTGGAAGCCGCGGCTCATGGTGACGGTGGTGCCGTCGGCCAGTTCGGTGGGCCCGCCCGACAACCGTCCGCCCAGGCCGGGTTCGCGCTCGTGGAGGGTGACGCGTACGCCGCGCTCCGCGAGCAGCGTGGCCGCCGCGAGGCCGGCGATGCCGCCGCCGACGACCGCGACGGCGGGAGCCTCCTGTCCGGTGAAGCGGGCGCGGCCGTCCGGGGCCGGGAGGACGGCTGCCCGGCGGTCGCGGCCGCGCCGGTGACCCGTACCGCTGTCGCGCAGGAACATCACGCCTCCTCCCCCGCGCGGCCGACGAAGGTGTGCGTGATCCCGGTCTGCCAGCCGGGCAGCGGAAGGACGCGTACGCCGGAGAAGCCGGCCCGGCGCAGCCGCGCCGCGAAGGCGGGTGCCGTGTCGAACTCGACGACGGAGCGCCGGAGATGGCGGTAGAGCTCGGCGTCTCCGGCGAGCCGTCCGGCGGGCTGGATGATCGCGGTGCAGACGGTGTTCCACACGGCGCGGTGGAGCGGTGATCCGCCGAGCGTGTACTCGTGCACGGCGAGGCGGCCGCCCGGGGCGAGCAGGCCGCGTACCAGGTCGAGGGTCTTGTCGGGGTCGGTGAGGTTGCGGAAGAGGTAGCCGGCGAACACCGCGTCGAAGGAGCCGGGTTGCCACCGGTCCGCCAGCTCCTCGACCGGCGCGTGCACGAAGTCGACGCCCGCCGGCCAGCTCTTCGCCGCCGCCCGGTCCAGCATGCCGGCGGAGCCGTCGACGCCGGTGATCCGGGCGTGCGGGGCGGCGGCGAGGAGCGCGGCGGTCGAGGCGCCCGTACCGCATCCCAGGTCGAGCACGCGCAGCCCGCGTCCGCCGTCCGGCAGCCTCAACCGGCGGGCGGAGCGGCGCAGATGGGCGTGGTAGCCGGGGCTGGCCGCGACGAGGCGGTCGTAGGCGGCGGAGCCGTGGTCGAAGGCCGCGGACAGTGCGTCGTCGCGCAACAGGGTCATGGGGTGCTCTTCTCGTGGGTGGTCGGTGGGGGCGGTTCGCGTCGGGTGCGGAAGGGGAGTTCGGCGACGGTCCGCAGCATCGGGACGACCGGTGTGCGCAGGCCGATCAGCAGGTCCTCGTGGAGGTGTGAGCTGCCGTCCAGGAAGCGGAGCAGCCGGGCGGCCGGGACTCCGCGGAAGAGGCGGGTGAAGAAGTCGGCGCCGTCCACCCGGCCGCTGTCCAGGGCCCGCAGCATGACGGCGTCCATCGCGCGGGGCCATGCCCCGTACGGTGCCGGCATCCGCAGCTCACGTCCCGCCCGGAGTTGGTCGGCGACGGCCCGGCTCTGCCGCTGCACGGCCGCGAAGGTGTATCCGGTGGAGGGCCGGGTCGCGCCGCCTGCGGTGCCGATGCGGTACACCGAGCGCCCGGCGCTCCGCGGGAAGTGACCGTCGGTCATGGGGATGACGCCGCGTTCCTGTGCCGTCACCCGGAACTCGCCGAGTTTCAGGACCTCTCGGGTGTAGTGGTCCAGGGCGCGCCGGTACTCCTCGGTGGCGAGCGGGGCGGGTGAGAACTCGGTGTACTCGACCAGGGCGGTCTGCCGGTCGAGCGGCAGGACGTAGCCGAAGGAGAGTCCGCGCGTGGGTTGCGGTGTGCGGAAGTCCATCAGGTCCGCGGTCGTCGGGTCGAACGCGGGGCGCTCGGTGCGGACGAACCAGCCCGTGAAGTGCTGGAGGAGCGTGGTGCGGGCGGGTGGGAGACGGCGTGGCGGGCGCGAGTCGAAGACCTGGCGGCCGCGGACGATGACCTGTCCGTGCGGGCCGAGGACTTCGGCTCCGCCGCCCGGTGTGTCGCGTACGGCGGTCACCGTCGCCTCGGTCCGGCGGAAGGCCGGAGCGCCGGAGAGCCGCCGGCCGGCCAGGGCCTCGAAGGCGTCCGAGCGCAGCATCTTGTAGCGGTAGGGCGACGGGTCGGTCACCGTGGGCGTCCCGTCGGCCGCCCGCACCCGCAGCCGCGGCCAGGAGGCGGCGAGCGCCGCGTCGTAGGCGCCGCCCGGCGGTTCCCAGTAGCACCAGGTGCGCGGCATCGGCCGCAACGGTCCCGGCGGGGCGTCGACGAGGACGACCGACAGCGGTACGGCGCCGCCCGGCGCGCACAGGTGGTACGCCAGGCTCAGCCCGGCCGCTCCGGCGCCCACGATGACGACGTCGGGGTCTGGCACGGCTTCCCTCTCGGTTGGACGGGTGCGGAATCCTTCCGGCCGGACAGGCACGGAACTTCCGCACCGAGGAATCCTTCCGCACCGAAGGGCCGGACGGATGCGTGCGACGCGCCCGTGTGCCGCCGGAAACAGGATCAGTTCGCGGTGTGGTCCGGGTGGCCCCGGGTGCGCCGGGCTTCCTTCATCTCGGCCTCGTACAGGTGGTCGCGGCCCTCGGCGAGTTCGCCCCGGATCTCCTGCTCGATCGCGCGGAACACGTCGTAGTAGGTGGCGTTGTACTCCTCGACGATCTGGAAGGTCCAGCGGCCGGGGATGACGTTGCGGCCGAGGACCTCCCGCTCGACCCGGTCGGCCTGCGCGCCGTGCCCCGCCTCGCGGAGCAGCCGTACCGCGTCGTCGAGGCTGAGGTCGGCGCTGCCGGTGAGCTGGTGGAACGTGTAGAGGGCGCCGCGGGCCCGTTCGGTGGTCTCCAGCGCCTTCGAGAGGGCGCCGAGCGCCGCGACGGTCGTGTCGGTGACCCCGTCGGGGCGCTGGTGGGGCGGGTCGGGAGGCCGGGGCGCGGCGTTCATGGATCTCCTCGTCGGCATCGACGTCCGAGCGGCGTTCCCTCCCCACCTTCCTCGCCTGGGGCTCATCACACCTGCCGTGGCCTCCACCCGGACCAAGCGGCCCTCGGTCGGCGGAGC
Source organism: Streptomyces sp. CA-146814 (assembly GCF_050942385.1). NCBI lineage: Bacteria > Bacillati > Actinomycetota > Actinomycetes > Kitasatosporales > Streptomycetaceae > Streptomyces > Streptomyces sp. CA-146814. The sequence goes on along the minus strand of NZ_CP192068.1, from coordinate 7,503,196 downwards.
CGCTGCGCCCGGTCGACGGCTGCCTGCGGCCCCGCGCCCGGCCGGTTCGGCCGCGCGGGGCCGCACGCCGGGTCACCCCTCCTCGTCGCCCTCCCCGCCGTCGTCGCCCTCGAAGGCGTCGCCGATCTCGTCGACCACCTCGGCGGCGACCATTCCGCCGACCACGCCGACGGCGACCCCTGCCGCGACTCCCGCCACCACCGCGCCGGTCCCGGGGCCGGAGCGGTGGTGGTCGTCGTGGTGATGACCGCCCTGCGCGTACGCGTACGGCGCGGCGTGGGCCGCGTGGGCGCCGATCACCTGGTGCAGCCAGGCGTCGACCTCGGCGTTGCGGTCGGCCTGCGGCAGAGCCTGGTGCGAGGTGGTGAAGCGGTGCACGGTGTCGTGGCTCTCCGAGAAGAGCCCGGCCCGCTTGTCCGCCTCGATCACCACCTCCAGGCCGCCGGGCGAGGCGAGGAACGTGACTTCGATCTCGTTGACCGCGTGCGCGTGCTCGGCGGGCGGCACGATCTCGATCTCCTGGTAGCACGGCAGCTGCTGCCCGGTCCCCCGGATGCGGCCGAGCTCCAGATCGGCCGACTTGAAGCCGTATCCGAGCTGCCCGAACGCCTCCAGGATCGCCTCCTGGGCAGGCAGCGGTGCCACCGCGAGCGCGTCGAGGTCGCCCTTGTCCCGTGCTCCGGCGACCTCAAGCTCCGTACGGATCCCGAGGACGGGGCCGAGCGGCTGGCCGTGGAGCTCCGTGACCGGGGTCTCCCAGGGCAGGGTGACGGTGAACGGCACCGTGTGCTCGGCCTCCTCGGCGAGCCGGAACCCGCCGCCGACGGTGAACCGTTCGAGGACGACCGTGGACTCGTGCTCCTCGTCCTGGCCCTCCGCCTCGGCCCGGGCGACCAGGAGGAGGGTGATCTGTTCGACCGTCACCTCGCTGCCGCCGCCGCGCAGGCGGACCTCGCCGGAGAGCGGGCCGCCCGGGAGGGCGGGGGCGGGCTGCAGAACGGTGTCGACCGACGGGCCGCCGACGCCGAGAGCTCCGAGCAACTTCTTGAACACCATGTCCGGCGTCCACTCCTTTTTCGTGGGGCACTTCGTGGGGTAGGTCGTGTGCTGAGAACACTCTCTACCCAGTCCGACCCGCTTGTGATGCGCACCACTCCCGATTGCTTTGCGGTCCCTTTACTATCTACAGGGCGGGTTTCCACCCGCCGCCAACGTCGAACCCGACGACCCGAACAGAGAAGGAGCTGCGGTACCGCAATGGGTGAGCCTCCCAGTACGAACCGTGTCATCCCCACCCCTGCTCACCAGGGGACGGAGGTGACACGGTGAGCGAAGTACTCCTGCTCCTTCTCGCCCTTGGTCTGACTCTGGCGTGCGCGGTGTTCGTCGCGGCCGAGTTCTCGTTGACCACCATCGAGCGCGGCGAGCTCGAACGGGCCGCGCAGGCCGGTGAGCGCGGAGCCGAGAGCGCGCTCAAGGCCGCCAAGCGGCTCACGTTCCAGCTGTCCGGCGCCCAGCTCGGCATCACCGTGACCTCCCTGGTCATCGGCATGCTGGCCGAGCCGGCCCTCGCCGGGCTCCTGCGCTCCCCGCTGGAGTCCGTGGGTGTCCCGGCCGGTGCCGTCTCCACGGTGGCCACCCTGCTCGGTGTGGCGCTCTCCACCGTCGTCCTGATGGTCATCGGTGAGCTCGTCCCGAAGAACTGGGCGATCTCCAGCCCGCTCGCCGTCGCCAAGGTGGTCTCCGGCCCGCAGCGCGCGTTCACCGCCTGTTTCGCCCCGCTGATCCGCCACCTCAACAACACCGCGAACCGTGCCCTGCGCCGGTTCGGCCTGGAGCCGGCCGAGGAGCTGGCCTCGGCCCGTACCCCGCAGGAGCTCATCGCCCTCGCGCAGCACTCGGCCCGCCAGGGCGCCATCGAGCAGGACTCGGCGGAGCTGTTCGTCCGCACCCTGCACCTGGCGGAGCTGTCCGCCGAGAACGTGATGACGCCCCGCGTGGACGTCCGGGCGCTGGAGGCCCACGCCACCGCGGCCGACGCCGCCAACCTCACGCTCGCCACCGGCCTGTCCCGCTTCCCGGTCTACCGCGACAGCCTGGACCACGTCATCGGGACGATCCACATCCGTGACGTACTGGCCTTGGACGAGTCCGAGCGCACCCGGACCCCGGTCACCGCTCTGGCCACCGAGCCCCTTCTCGTACCGGACTCCCTGCCGGTGGACCGGCTGCTGGCGCAGCTGCGGCGGCACCGGACGATGGCGGTCGTCATCGACGAGTACGGCGGTACCGCGGGCGTCGCCACGGTGGAGGACATCGTGGAGGAGGTCGTCGGTGAGGTCCGCGACGAGCACGACCCGCACGAGCGCCCCGACCTGGCACCGGCCGAGCCGCTCGGCGACGGCCGCCAGGTCTGGGAGGCCGAGGGCAGCATCCGGCTGGACCAGCTCGACCGGATCGGCTTCGCCGCGCCGGAAGGCCCGTACGAGACGCTCGCCGGTCTCCTCGCCAACCAGCTGGCCCGCATCCCCGTCCGCACGGACCGGGTGGAGGTCGACGGCTGGCAGTTCGACGTGCTCGACATCGAGCACCACCGCGCCGACCGGGTGCGGATCACCGCGCCGCTCCCGGCCCTGACCCTCGTGGAGGAGGACGTCCGATGACCACCGTTCAGCTTCTCATCGGCGCGTTCACGCTCCTCACGAACGCGTTCTTCGTCGGCGCGGAGTTCGCACTGATCTCCGTGCGCCGCAGCCAGATCGAGCCGCAGGCCCGGAGCGGCAGCCGGCGGGCCAAGAGCACTCTGTGGGGCATCGAGCACCTGTCGGCCGCCATGGCCACGGCCCAGCTCGGCATCACGATCTCCTCGCTGGTGCTGGGCGCCGTCGCCGAACCGGCGATCGCGCATCTGCTGGAGCCGCCGTTCGACGCGATCGGCGTGCCGGACGCGCTGGTCCACCCGATCGCCTTCGTCATCGCGCTGACCCTGGCGACCTACCTCCACATGCTCATCGGCGAGATGATCCCGAAGAACATCGCGCTCGCCGCGCCCGTCGCCACGGCCTTGGCGCTCGGCCCGTCCCTGGTGGCGCTGACCCGGGCGCTGCGCCCGGTCATCTTCGGTATCAACGCGTTCGCCAACATGCTGCTGCGGCTGCTGAAGGTGGAGCCCAAGGACGAGGTCGCCTCGGTCTTCACCGACGACGAGCTGGTCCGGCTGGTGAAGGACTCCAGCGACGCCGGTCTCCTCGCGCCGGCCGACGGGGAGCGGCTGCGGGACGCCCTGGAGCTGGGCACCCGACCGGTCGGCGAGGTGATGGTCCCGCTGAACCGGACCGTCACCGTCGACCTCGGCATCACCCCGCAGCAGCTGGAGCGGGCCGCGGTCGCCTCGGGCTTCTCCCGGCTGCCGGTGACCGGGCCGGACGACGGGGTGCTGGGCTATCTGCACATCAAGGACGCCCTCGGGGTCGCGGAGCGCACCAAGCCGCTGCCCACGAGCGCGATCCACCCGGTCATCCGGGTCGAGATCGACACCCCGCTCGACGACACCCTGACGGCGATGCGTGCCGCCGGTACGCATCTCGCCGCCGTCGCCGGTGGCAAGGGCACGGTCATCGGCTTCGTGACGATGGAGGACGTCCTGGAGGAGCTGGTCGGTCCGGCCACGGTCTGACCGTACGGAAGTATGAGCACGGGAGGCGGTCCGCTGCGGCGGACCGCCTCCTTCGCTGTCCGGACGGGCCGCCCGGTGAACACGTAAGCTCGGCGGATGGCCAAGTACTTCGACGTGCACCCCGAGAATCCCCAGCCGCGCACCATCAGCACGGTGGTCGACAGCATCCGCTCCGGTGCGCTCGTCGCGTATCCGACCGACTCCTGTTACGCGCTGGGCTGTCAGCTGGGCAACCGCGACGGCATCGCCCGGATCAGGTCCATCCGCAACCTCGACGACCGCCACCACTTCACCCTGGTGTGCCACGACTTCGCGCAGCTCGCGCAGTTCGTCCGGGTCGACAACGACGTGTTCCGCGCGGTCAAGGCGGCCACGCCCGGCAGCTACACCTTCATCCTCCCGGCGACGAAGGAGGTGCCGCGCCAGCTGCTGCACCCGAAGAAGAAGACGGTCGGCGTCCGCATCCCCGACCATGTGGTGACCCAGGCGCTGGTGGCCGAGCTGGGCGAGCCGCTGCTCTCCAGCACGCTCCTGCTGCCGGACGAAAAGGAGCCGCTGACGCAGGGCTGGGAGATCAAGGAGCGGCTCGACCATGAGGTGGACGCCGTCATCGACTCGGGCGACTGCGGCACCGAGCCGACCACGGTGATCGACTTCTCCGGTGACGAGCCGGAGATCGTCCGCCGGGGCGCCGGCGACGTCTCGCGCTTCGAGTAGGCGACGGTGGCGGGCGAGCGGCTGCGGTTCGACGGCTGGATCGCGGGTGTGGGTACGGTTTCGGGGACCCGGCTGGTGGTCGGCCACTGGCCGCGTTCGCCGTTCGGGCCGTTCAGCGACGTGATGGTCGAGCATCCCGACGGCGAGCGGGTGCTGCTGGCGCCGTCCCGGCAGGTCGCGGACTTCGTGGCCGCCACCTACCGCTTCGACCGGGTCGAGGTGGTCCCGGTGTCCGTCACCGGTTCCGTCTCCCGTAGCGGGCACGTCTGGATCGTGGCGGCGGGGCCGCTGCGCCTGCGGCTGCGGGCGGGACGCCGGACCGCCCTCGGCCGGCTGCTGTCCGCCGTGCCGGCCGCGCTCGTCCGCAGCCCGCTCTGGGCCGCGCTGTGCGACGTGCCGGCCCGGCTGCTGATGCCCGGCGTCCGCACCCTGGGCCGGGCGGGTCCGGGACGGCGGGAGTGGTACGGGGCGCGGGACCTGCGGCCGGTCCTGGCCGCCGAGGCCGTGCTGGACGGGGCGGACCTGGGGCCGCTCGCGCCGCTCGCGCCGCCCGTCGCCTTCGGATTCGGCTCCGCGCCGCGCACCCCGTCGCTGGTGCGCGTCACCACAACGGTGGAAATCGGTGCCGCCGGGCGGTGAGGGCCTTCACGGCGCCGGTGAAGGCCCGGTCCCCGGCGGAGCGGACCGCTCGGGGATGCGCGGGTGCGGAGCGCGTCGCAGGGTGGACCCATGGCTAATCCCCCGATCGTCATCCACCGGCCGACCCCTTCGGGCGGCCGCCGGGTGACCGTGCACTACGAAGGCCGGGACGAGATACTCGGGCTGGCCCACAGCGACCACGATGTGATCGTGTTCCTGAGCGAGGCCGGCCTCGAAGAAGCGGACCGGATCCTCGACAACCCGGTCTGGGTGGAGTGGCGGGGCGGGCGGGCCCACCGCTACGAAGCGGCCTGAGCGAGGGCTCCCGCCCGCCTCATGACGTGCCCGCCGCAGTGGACTCCGTGGCGCCGAAGAGTTCACGGACCTCCTCGGCATCGGTCTCCCGCAGCTCGTCGTCCAGCAGGATCCAACGGGTGATGCCCACGGATTCCAGGAACGCCAGGTCGTGGCAGGCGATGACGAGCGCGCCTTCGTAGGCCTCCAGAGCGCTGGTGAGCTGCCGCACGCTGGCCACGTCCAGGTTGTTCGTCGGCTCGTCCAGCAGGAGCAGCTGCGGTGCGGGAGCGGCGAGCATCGTCGCCGCGAGCGCGGCCCGGAAGCGTTCGCCGCCCGAGAGGGTGCCGGCCGGCTGTTCGGCTCGGGTTCCCTTGAAGAGGAACCGGGCGAGCTGGGAGCGGATCTGGTTGTCGGTCGTGCCCGGAGCCGTACGGGCGACGTTGTCGGCCACGCTCAGCGCGTCGTCGAGGACGTCCAGCCGCTGCGGGAGGAACTTCAGCGGCACGGAGGCGGTGGCCTCGCCCTCGCTCGGTGCGAGTTCCCCGGTGATGGTGCGCAGCAGGGTCGTCTTGCCCGCCCCGTTGCGGCCGACCAGAGCGATGCGTTCGGGGCCCTTCACCTGGAGGCCGGCCTCGCGCAGCCGTCCGTAGGGCAGGGTCAGATTCCGTACGGTCAGGACGGTGCGGCCGGCCGGTACGGCGGTGTGCGGCAGGCTCACCTTGATCTCGGCGTCCCGGCGGACGGCTTCGGCGGCCTCCTCCCGGCGCTCGCGGGCCTCGTCGAGCCGGTCCTCGTGCAGCCCGCGCAGCCGGTCGCCGGACTCCTGGGCCGAGCGCTTGCGCTCTCCCGCGACGATGCGCGGCGCCTTCCGCTGACCGTCGAGCTTCTTGTCGTGGCGGCGTCGGCGGGCCACCTTGGTCCGGGTCTCCTCCAGCTCGCGCTGCTGGCGCCGTACGTCGGCCTCGGCGGAGCGGAGCATCCGGCCCGCCGCCTCCTGCTGGGTGGCCAGAGCTTCCTGGTAGGCGGACCAGCCGCCTCCGTACCAGCTCACGGAGCCCGACCGCAGCTCGGCGATGCGGTCGACGCGCTCCAGCAGCTCCCGGTCGTGGCTGACGACGATCAGGATGCCGGTGCGCCAGGAGTCGACGGCGTCGTAGAGTCTGCGGCGGGCGAACAGGTCCAGGTTGTTGGTCGGCTCGTCGAGGAGCAGGACGTCGGGGCGCTCCAGGAGGAGCGCGGCCAGCCGCAGCAGGACGGTCTCGCCGCCGGAGAGCTGCCCGACGGTGCGGTCGAGTTCGACGGCGCCGAGTCCGAGGGAGCCGAGCGTGGCCAGGGCGCGTTCCTCCACGTCCCAGTCGTCGCCGACCGTCTCGAAGTGCTCCTCCCGTACGTCTCCGGATTCGATGGCGCGCAGGGCGGCCCGCCGCTCGGCGATGCCGAGGGCCGCGTCGACGCGCAGGCCGGTGTCGAGGGTGATGTCCTGCGGCAGGTGGGCGAGGTTTCCGCCCACGGTGACGGATCCCTCCGTGGGGCGCAGGTGTCCGGCGAGCAGGCGCAGCAGGGTCGATTTGCCGGTGCCGTTGGTGCCGACGAGGCCGGTCCGGCCGCGCGGGACGGTGAGGGAGAGGCCGTCGAAGGGGCCGGTGCCGTCGGGCCACCGGAAGGTGACGTCGGAGAGGGCCACGGAGGCGCTGGGCGCGGTGGGATGGCTCATGGTGTGTTCTCGCAGTCGGAAGCATGAGGGTCGGGGAGCTTCGTAGGCGAACAGCACGCGGCGACCCGGCTCAGGGACCGGAGAGTGGTGGGAGAACTGTCCTGCGCAGGTGGGGGACGGCTCGGCACCGAGGTCGCATCCACGCGGAGGTCACGGGCGGCAGACATGCCGACAGCGTCGTGACCGGTGTACGGGCCAGGCCGTACCGCGTGATGATCGCGGACCTCAGATGCGCAACGTCCACCTCTATCGGCGACAACAGGACGTGACGAGCGTACCGGAGGCCCGCGTGGGGCGTCGAGGGATTATCTACGCGGTGCCCTGCGGGGCCTCGGCGGTGAGCGGGGGCTCCAGCGGACCGCTGCGGGGTGCGGGCACGGGTGCGGTCCCCGGGAGGAACGGGGACCGGCGTACGGCGACGGTGGCGAGGAGGGCGGCGAGCGCGGCGAGGGCGAATCCGAAGGGCGGAGTGGCGCCCGTGGGGTGGGTCTCGTAGACGAGCGCCGCCGAGAGCACGATCAGGACCGTGGGGACCCGACCGTACTGCTGGGTGGCGGCCACGACCACCAGTCCCCACAGCAGGTACCAGGGCTGCACCATCGGCGAGAGCGCGACCAGGACCAGCAGCCCCAGGCCCAGGGCGTGGACCGGTGGCAGGTGGCCCTTCATCGACCTCCGTGCCAGGACGAAGATCAGGACGACCGCCGCCGCCAGGCCGAGGTTCTGCACGAAGGACTTCACCGGTTCCGGATCGGTGCCCAGGACCAGGCGGCCCAGCTCGCCCAGACCGAGGCCGAGGTCGCTGACGACGGAGAGCGCCGTGTGGATGTTGCCCGCGACGCCCTGGGTCCTGAGCCAGCCGAAGCCGGTGCCGCTGAGGACCGTCGCCGATCCGGCGACGGCACAGGCGACGAGGCCGGGCGCGAGGAGCCCCTTGGCCCACCGCCGGATCTGCGGCCCGGTCGCGGACGCGTGCACCATCACGCCGATGAACAGCAGCGACACGGCGGCCGGGGACTTGACCATCATCGCAAGCCCGACCAGCGCGCTGCCGGCCACCCAGCGGCCGCGCAGCGCGAGCGCGAGGCCGGCCAGCATGAGGCCGATCATCAGGCCGTCGTTGTGCATGCCCGCGACGACGTGCATCAGCAGCAGCGGATTGAGCGCACCCAGCCACAGGGCGCGGCTCTCGCTGGTGCCGTGCTCCCGGGCCAGTCGCCGCAGCGCCCAGACGATGAGGACGAGGGAGGCGAGCGCGATGAGCCGCAGCGCCAGGACGGCGGGGACGATCGTGCCGCCGGTCGTCTTCGCCACGGCGGCGGAGAGCAGGAGGAAGAGCGGGCCGTAGGGGGCCGGGGTGTCGCGCCAGTGGTTGCCGACGCTCGCCGCCGCGTCGCCGCCGATTCCGGCGGGATCCAGGCTGGAGGGGCCGACGGTGTAGACGTCGAGACCCTCGACGACCATGGCGCCCTGGGCGATGTAGCTGTAGACATCGGCGCTGTAGAGCGGTGGCGTGAGCAGGAACGGGGCCGTCCACCAGGCGAGGGTGGTGAGCGTCTCGCGGACGGAGGAGGCGGTTCTGCCGTACTGCCACCAGGCGACGACGAGCACGGTGAGTCCGGCGTAGGCGAGGACAGCCGCGGCCGTGGTCACGGCGGAGCCGTGGCCGACCCAGAGACCCCAGGGGTCGTGGGCCGGCAGCTTTCCGGAGATCCAGCCGCCCACGGCGGTCGCCAGGGCGGCGGCCGCACCCAGCCGACGGTATCCGACAGCACTCAAAGCCCACATGACCGCAGAACCTATCGGACGGTGAGCAGCTCCCTCTCCCCCGGTCCGCCGCTGTTCCTAACGCACGTCGCCCCGCCAGTCCCAGTGGTGGCCGTCGGGTGAACGGGGCGCGTACTCCGCGCGGCCGCCCGGTCCGTAGGCACCTATCTCGGTGACCAGCCCGACGCCCTCGCGGAGGGCGCTCTCGCTCCAGCCGGTGACGTCCAGGAGCAGCCCGTCGAGCGGGCCGCCGACCAGCTCCCGGTAGTCGTGGCCCGGCCTCGGGCCGGGGTGCGGATCGTCGTGGTCGGTGCCGTACACCCGTCGCTGCCTCATCAGCTCGTCCATGCAGGCAGCATCCCACCGGCCACTGACAACGGCCCGGCGTGCGGGGCCATCCGGCCACGGGCGCAAGCCGGTCTTCGGCGAAGTCGCCGCCGCGGGGAGGGCACCATATGATTCAGGGACTCACGCACCGCGGAGCAGCCCATGAACCGGCGTCGGACTCCCCGCTCGGTAAGCGCCGAGGATCTGCTCACCACGTTGCAGAGCCTCACTGCCCGCGCTCGGCGGGAGGTGGAATTCCACCAGGCCAGAGTGGAACTCGCGCAGGCCCTTCAGCGCGACATGCTTCCGGCGACCCTTCCCGAGCTCCCCGGCCTCCGGTCCGCCGCACGGTACGCGCCCGCCCGTGACGGGCTGGACATCGGCGGTGACTGGTACGACGGGTTCGCGCTGGCGGACGGCGCTCTGGGGTTCGCGATCGGCGACGTCCAGGGGCACGACGTGGAGGCGGCCGCCTTCATGGGCCAGGTGCGGATCGCGATGCGGGCGATCGCCGGGACGGTCTCCGACCCGGGTGAGGTCATGGGCCGCACCAACGACCTGCTGCTGTCGGTGGACTCCGGCCTCTTCGCGACCTGTACGTTCCTGCGGCTGGACCCGCACACCTGGGAGCTGCACAGCGCGCGGGCCGGGCACGTGGCGAGCGTGTGGGCGACCGTGGACGGGCGGTCGGGCGTCACGGAGGACCCTGGGGGCCTGCCGCTGGGCATCCAGACGGGTGAAAGGTACCCCGTCACCCGGCGGACCCTGGACGCGGACGGGGCGATCGTGCTGCTGACCGACGGGGTCGTCGAGGGTCCGTCACTGGTGATCGAGGAGGGCCTCGACCGGGTACGGCGGCTGGTCGCCGCGCATGCCGGGGCGAGTGCGGACGCGCTGGCCGACGGGGTCCTCGGGGCGGCGGAGCTGACGGGCCACGAGGACGACGCGGCGGTGCTCGTCCTGCGGCACGCTCCGGCCCGGGCGCGCTGACGCGAGGCGGCGGGGCGCGTGTCACCGGCCGCCTCCTCCGCGCGGTCGGTGTCTGATGAGTGCTGTGATCCGCAGCAAGGAAGCCAGACGTCGGGCCGTGTACGTGGCGCAGATCCTGGGCGTGGCCGGTGCCTACTACCTGTCCGGCCGGCTCGGGCTGACGCGCCAGGTGGTGGTGGACGGCGCCGTGGTCACGCCGCTGTGGCCGCCCACCGGGATCTCGCTCGCCGCGCTGCTGTACCTCGGCGCCCGGATCTGGCCGGGCATCGCCCTGGGCGCGCTCTTCACGGTCTCCGCCATCGGTGACGCGTTCACCGTGTCCCGTCTCGGCATCGTCCTCGGCAACACGCTCGCGCCGCTGGCCGCGTACGCGCTGCTGCGGAGGGTCGGGTTCCGCAGCGAGCTGGCCCGGCTGCGGGACGGGGTCTGTCTGGTCTTCCTCGGCGCGTTCGCCGGGATGCTGATCAGCGCCACCGCCGGAAGTGTGACGCTGCTGCTGGACGACAAGGTTCCGCCGGGGCGGTTCTGGCTGGTCTGGTCGTCCTGGTGGGCCGGGGACGCCATGGGGGTCCTCGTGGTCACCCCCGTACTGCTGGTGCTGAGCCGGGCGAGGTGGCCCCGGCTGTCCGACCGGTGGCCGGAGGCGTGCCTGCTCGCGGTCGTGGTGGTCGTGGCGGGGCTCGTCTCCACACGGAGCTCGCTCTCCATGATCTACCTGGTGTTCCCGGTGATCATCTGGGCGGCTCTCCGCTTCCAGCTGCCCGGCAGCGCGCCGTGCGCCCTGGTGGTGTCGGTGCTGGCGATCACCGCCGGTACGGACGCCCTGGGTCCGTTCGCGGGCCATTCGCTCATGGAGATCATGGCCAACCTCACCGTGCTCAACGGGTGCGTGGCGCTCACGGCACTGCTGCTCGGGGCGATCGTGGCCGAGCACCAGAACATCCGCCATGAGACGGAGAACGCGGTCGTGGAGCTGGAAGCGCTGGTGGAACAGCTCGCACCGCTGCCGGGACCGCCATCGGCGCGGTACGACGACGGGCCGCCGCACTCCGGTCGGTGACGGGCCGGCGCGATGGCGGGCGGTGGCCTCACGAAACCGGCACGCGAACCCGTCAGCGCAAAACCGTCAGCGCGAAACCGTCAGTAGGGCAGCGGGCGCCCTGACGGGGTTCGCAGATCGAGCGGGGGCGGCCCGGACGGGGGCGGGGGTCGACGGACAACGATGCGGATGCGGCCCATGGCCACCACCTCCTCCAGGTGACCGGTATCTGCCCAGTCGGCTCGGGTTCACACCTCGCGTCCACCGTGCGGACTCCTCGGCGCCGGCGCGGGGATGCGAGCCGGGCCGGGTGCGGTGACCCTTGATGGGTGGGGGGTGCCGAGCGAGGAGGATCAGGCATGTCCGCACTGGACAAGATCAAGAAGATGCTCAAGGGCCATGAGGACCAGGCCGGCAAGGGCATCGACAAGGCCGGAGACATGGTCGACGACCGGACCAAGGGCAAATACAGCGGCCAGGTCGACGGCGCTCAGGACAAGCTCCGCCAGCAGTTCGGTACGGAGCGCGACCAGGACGGGCCGCCGCGCACCTGAACCGTCGCCGGTGACCGGCCGGCCCTGTCCGCTCACCCCCGGTCCGTGCCACGGGTCGCATCCCGTGGCACGGACCGGGTGTGAGCTTGTCGGACGTTCCGGGGCGCGGGAGGGGCTGCGGGCGGGGCCGGAAGAATTCCGGGATGATTATCCGATTCTTGTTATCGTCCGGCCCGCACCGCATCTCCCGAGTGTGGGAAGTGACAGCACCGGACCCCGGAAGAGTGAGCACAGCATGGGCAAGGATCACGGGACGGCCTTGATCGCGGCGGCGCGGAACGGCGACCAGGAGGCCAAGGACCGGCTCGTCGCGTCGTACCTGCCGTTGCTCTACAACGTCGTCGGGCGGGCATTGAACGGGCACGCGGACGTGGACGACGTGGTCCAGGAGACGGTGCTGCGCATGCTGCGCAGCCTGCCCGAGCTGCGGGACCCGGAGAGATTTCGTTCCTGGCTGGTGGCGATCGCCATGAACGAGATACGCCGGCACTGGCGCGAGGGCCAGTCGGATGCGATCTCGGCCGGCCGGCTGGACGACACGTTCGACCTGGCCGATCCGCGCGCCGACTTCGTCGAGCTGACCATTCTCCGGCTCGGGCTGACCGGCCAGCGGCGCCAGGTCGCGGAGGCGACGCGGTGGCTGGACGAGGACGACCGCGCGCTGCTGTCGCTCTGGTGGCTGGAGACGGCGGGCCACCTGTCCCGGGCCGAGGTCGCCGCCGCCCTGGAGCTCACCCCGCAGCACACCGCCGTACGGGTGCAGCGGATGAAGGCCCAGCTGGAGGCGGCCCGGGTCGTGGTGGGCGCGCTGGCGGCCGACCCGCCGTGCGTGCTGCTGGAGGACATCCTCGCCGGCTGGGACGGGATCCCGTCGGCCCTGTGGCGCAAGCGGCTGGCCCGCCACGCCCGCGACTGCACCGTCTGCTCGGGCCACGGCTCGGGGCTCGTACCGGCGGAGGGGCTGCTGGTCGGTCTCGCGCTGGTCCCGGTGGCCGGGGCGGCGGGAGGCGCGGTGGCCCCGGAGCTGCTGACGACGGCCGCACACCTCACGGTGCCCTCCACGGCCGGTGCCGGACGGGCCGAGCGCAGGCGCGGTCAGGTACGGCGGCGGCGCCGCAACTCGGCCATCGCCGCCGTGATCGCCGTCGCCGCGCTCGGGACCGGTGGCGCGGCCGTGCACCTGTACACCGACGAGGTGGACCGGGACGCGACGACGCTCAGCTCCGGGGTCCCGTCCGAGAGCGCGACCCTCCCCACGGCGGGTGACGACCCCTCCCCCACGCCGACGACCGCGTCACCGTCCGCCAAGGCCTCGTCCGCGTCCCCGTCGGCCAGCGCCTCGCCGTCGGCGAGCCCGTCGGCCAAGCCGAAGCCCAAGCCCTCACCGACGAAGAGCACCCGGCCGCCTGCCCCGAGCACCGCCGCCCCGGCCCCGAAGCCCCCGCCGCCGCCCGCCCCCGCTCCTCCGGCCTCGGAGGACGGCGAGGTCCTCCAGATCGTCAACGCCGAGCGGTCGAAGGAGGGGTGCGGTCCGGTGACCTCCAACGATCTGCTGGCGACGGCGGCGCAGCGGCACTCCGCCGACATGGCGGCCCAGGACTACTTCTCCCACACCTCGCTGGACGGCCGCGACCCGGGCGACCGGATCACCGCGGCCGGATACCGGTGGAGCACCTACGGCGAGAACATCGCCAAGGGGCAGCGGACTCCGGCCGATGTGATGGAGTCGTGGATGAACAGTCCGGGCCACCGCGCGAACATTCTGAACTGCTCGTTCAAGGAGATGGGCATCGGAAAGGTGGACTCCGGCGGCGGGCCTGTGTGGACGCAGAAGTTCGGGACACAGTGAGGATGATGCGGTGGCCTTCCCCGTGCCCCTTTATGAGCCAACGGTGACCTTTACGGTCACGCGATGGCCTCAGGGTCACGCGGTGATCTTTCACCTGGCGGAAACGCAGGTGAAGCACCGCCTCCACCTCGGTGATCCACACTGGTAGCAGCGCCCAGGCCGATGACGTCCCCCGGCGGATCCCCCTCCCCCTGTGGACCGGAGCCCGGTGGTGTCACCCGTTTTCCCTCTCGCGCCACGGCCGCTGCCGCTCTGGCTCGGCCATGTGCTGCGCACCCAGCGCGGACCTGTCCACGGTGGTGCGGTGGTGCGCGGGGCGCTCGCCATGCTGCCGTTGCTCCTCGCGGTGATCGACGACCGGCCGACGGCGGGTGTTCCGGCTGCGCTGGGGGCGATGTTCGCCGGGATCAACGACCGGCCGGGCGGTCGGCGCTCGTCCGTCTCGCGGGTGGGGATCCCGGCGCTCGCGGGTGGAGCCGGGCTGCTGATCGGCTCGGTGCTGCCGGCGGTGGGTCCGCCGGAGGCCGCGTCGTTCGTGCTGGCGGTGCTGCTCGGTCTGCTGGGGCTGGTCGCGGGGGCGCTCAGCTCGACGGGGCCCGTGGCCTCGGCGTGCGGTACGCAGCTGCTGGTCGCGGCGGTGGTCGGGGCGGGCATGCCGCTGCCGGAGTCCGGTGGGGAGCGCGCGCTGCTGTTCCTGGCGGGTGCGGGGTGGGCGCTGTTCCTGCGGCTGGTGCTGCCGTCGCGGCGGCGGACCGCCGGAGGCCCTTACCGGTACGACGGTGAGCGCGAGGCGGTGGCCTCGGTGTACGCGGCGGTGGCCGAGCTGCTACGCGCGGCGGGCGGTACGCGGGCTCCGGCCCGGCGGGCGGCGCTCTCGGCCGCACTCGACCAGGCGCAGGACGCGCTCTCCGGGCCCCGGCTGCGGCGGTACGCGCGTTCGGCGGCCGAGCGGCGGCTGCACGCCCAGTACACGGCGGCGCTGCCGCTGGCCGAGGCGGCGACGGCGCTGGCCTGGGCCGGTGAGCCACTGCCCGGCCGGGTCGCGGAGGGTCCGCTGCGGCTGGCGCACGCGGTGCGTACGGGAAGTCCCTGCGGGCCGCTGCCCGCGGCGGTACGGGCCGGTGCGGGGCTCCGAGCGCTGGACGACGCCCTCCTCGCGGCCGCGGAGGCGTTCGACCACCGGGCCGGCCAGTCGCTGCGGCCCGCGCGCCGACGGCCCGGGCTCGTTCCGCTGCTGCGCCGCGCTTTCGGGCCGGCGGGGCGGGAGTACGGGTTCCGGGTGGCGCTGTGCTGCGGGATCAGTGCGGCGGTGGCGCTCGGCCTGGACCACGAGCACTGGTACTGGATGCCGGCCACGGCGGTGTTCCTGGTGAAGCCCGATCTCGGGCCGCTCGTCTCCCGCGTGCTGAGCCGGGCCGCGGGGACGGTGGTGGGCGCCGCCGTCTTCGCCGGGTTATTCGCGCTGGTGGCAGGAGCATCGGTGGCCGGAGTGTCGGTGGCGGGAGTGTCGGTGGCCGGGCCGCTGGTGGCCGTCGCGGCCGTCGCCGTATGCGGGGCGCTGATCCCCGTCGCCACTCGGCACTTCGCCGCCCAGACGGCGGTCGTCACGGTGCTGGTGCTCTCCCTCGTCCTGCTGGCGGGCGAACCGCAGGCCGCGTGGGGCCGGGTCGTGGAGTCGCTGACGGCCTGCGCGATCGTGCTGCTGGCGGGACATCTGCCGCTGCCCGGACAGCGGGGCCACCGGGTGCGGGACGCGGTGGACACGGCGGTGGCGGCGGCGCACCGGTATCTCCGCCACGTACTGGCCCACCCTCAGGACGGCCCGGGGCGCGGGGCGCTGCGCCGCGACGCCTACCGCTCGCTCGCCGTGGCGCGGGCGGCGCTGGACCTCTCGGCGGCCGAGCTCCCGCCGGTCGCAGGCCGCACGGCCGCGTTCGAGGAGGTGGCCGGCGCCCTGGAACGTCTCGTGGACACGACGACGGCCTGCGCGGTCCACCTCCACGACCCGAACGCCGCGCTGCCCCCGTCGCACGCCGAAAGGATCGCGGCGCAGCTGGCAGATCTGGACGCGGCGCACCGCGCGTCCGAGCGGTCCGGCGTGCCGGCCTGACGGGACGTCCGGCGGTGGGCTCCGGACGACGCGTGGTCCACCGGGCGGCGGGCGGCAACCGGCGCGGCCGGGATCCGGGCGGCCGCTTCCGGGCCGCACCGGATCCCGGCCTGCTCAGCGCAGCAGCAGAGTCAGCGACGTACCGACGCAGGTGACCGCGCCCACCGCCACGACCGAGAGCGCGACGCAGCGGGCCCGGAGCCGCTCGTAGCGTGCGCTGTACTCGCCGCGCAGTTCGGCCGCGCGGTCGCGGACCCGGGTGAGCGATTCGCGGGAGACGGCGACCCGGTCGGTGAGGTAGACGCGTTCCACGTCCTCGCGCTGGGCGGTGGTGAGCCAGGGCAGTTCGTCGGTGAAGCGGCGTGCCTGCGCTCGCGCCCTGTCGAGTTCGGCGTTCCACAGCAGGTAGCCCTCCAGCTGGGCCAGGCCGCGGGCGCTGTCCTTGTCGGGGTTCACGCGTCCTCCTCTCGTCGCACTCTCCGGTTCGGGGCGGGCCGCGCTCACTCCTGGTTGTCCCCCGGTGCCACGGTCACGGAGGCGTCGTGCCGGTTGGCGGCCTCGTCGATCGCCCGCAGGGAGGGGTGGTGCAGGTCGAAGGCCGGGGATTCGGAGCGGATCCGCGGCAGGGTGACGAAGTTGTGGCGCGGCGGCGGGCACGAGGTCGCCCACTCCAGCGAACGGCCGTAGCCCCACGGGTCGTCCACGAGGATCTTCTCGCCGTACTTGGCGGTCTTCCAGATGTTGTAGAAGAACGGCAGGAGGGAGAGGCCGAGCACGAAGGAGGAAATGGTGGAGATGGTGTTGAGCGCGGTGAATCCTTCCGCCGCGAGATAGTCGGCGTAACGGCGTGGCATTCCTTCGGCACCGAGCCAGTGCTGTACGAGGAACGTTCCGTGGAAACCGATGAAGAGCGTCCAGAACGTGACCTTGCCGAGCCGCTCGTCCAGCATCTTGCCGGTGAACTTCGGCCACCAGAAGTGGAATCCGGCGAACATCGCGAAGACCACGGTGCCGAAGACCACGTAATGGAAGTGCGCGACGACGAAGTACGAGTCCGAGACATGGAAGTCCATCGGCGGCGAGGCGAGAATGATGCCGGTCAGTCCGCCGAAAAGGAAGGTGACCAGGAATCCGATCGACCAGAGCATCGGGGTTTCGAGGGAGATCGACCCCTTCCACATCGTGCCGATCCAGTTGAAGAACTTCACACCGGTCGGCACCGCGATGAGGAAGGTCATGAAGGAGAAGAACGGCAGCAATACCGCACCCGTGACGAACATGTGGTGCGCCCACACGGTCGCGGAGAGTCCGGCGATGGCGATGGTGGCGGCGACCAGACCGATATAGCCGAAAACCGGCTTGCGGCTGAAGACCGGGAAGATCTCGGTGACGATGCCGAAGAACGGCAGAGCGATGATGTAGACCTCGGGGTGGCCGAAGAACCAGAAGAGGTGCTGCCACAGCAGCGCGCCGCCGTTGGCCGCGTCGAAGATGTGGGCGCCGAACTTGCGGTCCGCCTCCAGGGCCAGCAGGGCGGCGGCCAGGACCGGGAAGGCGAGCAGGACCAGGACACCGGTCAGCAGGACGTTCCAGGTGAAGATCGGCATGCGGAACATCGTCATGCCGGGGGCGCGCATGCAGATGATCGTGGTGATGAAGTTGACCGAGCCGAGGATCGTGCCGAAGCCGGAGAAGGCCAGACCCATGATCCACAGGTCGGCGCCGATGCCCGGCGAGCGGACGGCGTCGTTCAGCGGCGCGTAGGCGAACCAGCCGAAGTCGGCGGCCCCTTGCGGCGTGAGGAAGCCGGCCACCGCGATGAGCGAGCCGAAGAGGTACAGCCAGTACGAGAACATGTTCAGCCGCGGGAACGCCACATCGGGCGCGCCGATCTGGAGCGGCATGATCCAGTTGGCGAATCCGACGAAGAGCGGTGTCGCGAACATCAGCAGCATGATCGTGCCGTGCATCGTGAACGCTTGATTAAATTGTTCGTTCGAGATCAGCTGGGTTCCGGGCCGCGCCAGTTCGGCGCGCATCACCAGGGCCAGCAGTCCTCCGACGCAGAAGAAGGCGAAGGAGGTGGTGAGATAGAGCGTGCCGATCGTCTTGTGGTCCGTGGTGGTCATCCACTTGACGACGACGTTGCCCGGCTCCTTGCGCCGTACCGGCAGTTCGTCCTCTTCCGCTCCACCGGTCTCCACCGGTTGCGAGATGCCCCTCGTCGTCACTGCGACGCTCCTTCGGTCAACGGCCCGTATGGACTCGGCGACCAGGATGGACCCGCGGTGATCGGTCCGGTGGGACATCCTTCCACGTCCCGTGCGAGCGCCTGGCAAGGACACTCAAATGGCCCACACCGAACTGCACCGGTCCGGAATAGGCGACCGGACAGCGGAGTTGGTGGAGCGACAGAACCACTTCTGTCCACTCAGCAGATACCGGAAGGTCGGATCCATGAAGATCGGCATCATCGGCGCGGGCAACATCGGTGGAAATCTCACCAGGCGCCTGACCGCACTCGGACATGACGTGTCGGTCGCCAACTCCCGCGGCCCCGAGACCCTGACGGCCCTGGCCGAGGAGACCGGAGCCACGCCTGTCGCCGCGTCCGAGGCGGCGCGGGACGCCCGTGTCGTCGTCGTGACCGTCCCGCTGAAGGCCGTACCCGACCTGCCCGCCGGGTTCCTGGACGGGGCGGCGGACGGCGTCACGGTCATCGACACCGGCAACTACTACCCGCAGCAGCGCGACGGGCGGATCGCCGCCATCGAGGACGGGCTGCCGGAGAGCCGGTGGACCGAGCAGCAGATCGGGCACCCGGTGATCAAGGCGTTCAACGGGACGTACGCGCAGGACATCCTGGACCGCGGCCGTCCGCAGGGCACGCCCGGCCGGCAGGCGCTGCCGGTGGCCGGCGACGACCCGGCGGCCAAGCAGGCCGTACGCGACCTCATCGACGAGCTCGGTTTCGACACGGTCGACGCGGGCGGCCTGGACGATTCGTGGCGTCAGCAGCCCGGGACGCCGGTGTACGGCAACCAGGGCGACGCGGACGCGATCGTGAAGGCGCTGGCGGAGGCGTCGCCGGAACGCACGGCGGAGTGGCGCGCCTGATTCCGCGCCCGATTCGTGGGGCGAGCGGACCAGTGGTTTGCGGGGCGAGCGGACCGGGCGGCCCGGTCCGCTCAGACCACCCCCGTCACGGTCACCGTCACTCGCGCCGCGACCTCCGGCTCGGCGCGGACCGCCGCCAGCGTCGCGGCGTGCACGGCTCTGGTGACGTCAAGAGCCCGGTGGCCGCGGTGCAGGACAAGGCGGATGTCGACGTGCCAGGCACCGGCGGCCTCGTCCCGGCTCACCCGCACCCCCCCGCGTCCGCGGTCCGGGCCCCGCCGCGAGACGCGGGGCCCGGTCGGCCACGCGCGTCCGCAGCAGGTCGACGACGCCGGGGCTCAGAAAGGCGACGCCGGGGGCGTCCTGAGCGGCCCCGGCCGCCGCTTCCGCGAGCCGGTCCCGGAGTGTGTCGGCGGTCATCACGCTGCTCCTCCCCTGCCGTAGCTCTGATCGTCGTCACCGTCGCCGTACTCGTCGTCCAGGATGTCCACGACCAGGACGTCCGCCGCACCGAGCCGGATGCCGATGTCCTGGTCGGTGACCGCGGCGATCCGTGCGCGTACGGCGTCGGCCACGTCCGGCAGGGACCGGTCCAGGCTCGCCGCGACCTCGACGCGTACGCGGACCGGGCCCGTCGGGTCGGCCGCGTCGAGCGGAGCGATCCGGCAGCTCCCGGCGCGTACGCCCGGCAGCGCGTCGACCGCCGCCCGCAGCAGCCGTGCGGCCGCCGCCTCGACGATCCAGTGGTCCTCCTCCGGTTCCCCGAGCGGAAGCGGGCGGCCGGGGCGCAGTTCGAGGCGTACGAGGTCCATCACACGGGCCGTGATCGCGGCGGTGGCCGCCTCGGGCACGCCGGGCTCCTCGGCGCAGGTACGGCGTACGGCATCGCCCAGGCCGGTGAGTTCGGCCAGGGCGGCCGAGCAGTGCGGGCAGGTGAGGAGGTGCGGGTCGTCGGCTGTCCGGCCGGCGTCACCGGCGTCCCAGACACCGCTCAGCAGGCGCCCGCAGGCGAGCCGCTCCTCCTCTTCGTACCGGATCTCCTCCGGCCGGATCTCCTGCGACCGGATCTCCTCCGACCGGATCTCTTCCGGCCGGATCTCTTCCGGCCGGTCGGGGTTGGCGCTCATCGCCATGCGCTCATCGCCTCCGTCAGGTAGCGGCGGGCTCGGAAGACCCGGCCTCGGACCGCCTGCAGACTGATTCCGACCGTGTCCGCGATGGTCTCGTACGACAGTCCCTGCATCTCGCGGAGCACCCAGCAGACCCGTTGTTCGGGCGACAGGCCCGCCATCGCCTCGGCCAGCGCGTCGGCCGCGGCCCGTGACTCGACGGCGCGGGCGGGTGACGCCTGGTGCTCCGGGGCGGCCTGCTCGGGGACCGAGTCGAGGTCCGCCGCCGGTCTGCGGGACCGGAGCCGGTTGAGGCAGCGGTTGGTGACGATGCGGTGCATCCAGGTGTGGAAGGAGGCGTCCCGGCGGAACTCGGGAAGTTTGCGCCAGGCGCTGACGAAGGCGTCCTGAACGGCGTCCTCCGCGTCCGCCCGGTCGCCCAGGAGCCGCAGCGCGAGTTGCAGCATGGCCGGGCTGTGCCGCCGCACCAGTGCCTCGAACGCCTCCTCGTCGCCTTCTCCGGCCCGTACGACCAGCAGCGCCTCGTCGGCTCGGACGCCTTCCGGCGCCCGTTCCGTCATCTGATTCCCGTTGCCGGGCACGGACCAGCCCCTCCCTCAGTCGGTTGCACGACACCCTCTCGGTCTGCTCGCTTCTTCCCGTTGGACACCTGGAACGGCAGAACGTCACGCACCGGTCTGCCCCGTCACGCACCGGACCGCAACGCCTGGTCGGGGATCGGCGGAAAGATTCCGGGAACTCGCGTGACGAATCGGCGGACCACGTGTCCAACGAGATGTCAGGCGTTACGAGTCGAGCGATACGCGAGGAGTTTCCATGACCACCACCGAGACAGCCGCAGCCGTTCCCGCCGCGGGCACGGGACCGGGTTCGGGCGGACCGAAGCCGAGCGCCGGAGTCGGCGGTACGACGACCGTGGGACGCGGGGCCACCGGCGCTTCCGAGCCCGCGGCGACGCGGGGCCGTACCTCGATCGCGGACACCGTCGTCGTGAAGATCGCGGGGATGGCGGCCCGGGAGATCCCGGGCGTGTACGACATGGGCGGCGGGCTCTCGCGCACGCTCGGCGCGGTGCGCGACCGGGTGCCGGGCGGCCGGCCGAACGTCGGACGGGGCGTCAAGGTCGAGGTGGGCGAGCGCCAGACGGCGATCGACCTGGATCTCGTCGTGGAGTACGGCGTCCCGATCACCGATGTGGCGCGTGACGTACGCGAGAACGTCATCGCCGCGGTGGAGCGGACGACGGGCCTGGAGGTCGTCGAGGTCAACGTGACTGTCAACGACGTGCACCTGCCCGAGGACGACGACGAGGCCGCTCCCGTCGAGACCCGTGTGGCGTGATCGCGTGACACGGAGGGTGGACGGGCCCGGCCCGGTGGACGGTGGGCCGGGCCGGGGCGCGCTCGGAGCTGCGGCGGGCATGGCCCTGGGGTTCGCGGGCTGGTTCGGCGGGTTCGGGGCGTTCCTCGTGGTCGCCGCGCTCGGCTCGCTGGGCTGGCTGGCCGGTCACCTGGTGGACCGGGGCACCGGGCTGCGGGAGTTCCTCGACTCGCTGGCCGGGAGGCGGCCGTGACGGTTCCCGCCGCTGGGCGCGGTACGACGACGGTGGCCCCGCGGGCGGTCCGGCGGATCGCCGAGCGGGCCGCCGCCGAGGCGCTGCCCGACGGCGGGTCGGTGGTCCGGGGCTCGGCCGACGTGCGCGGGGCCTCCGCGCGGATCGCGGTCGGTGTGCGGCTGCCGTATCCGGTGCGGGCCGACGAGGCCGCGCGACGGATCCGGGAGCGGGCGGAGTCCCGGACGGCGGCCTTGACGGGGCTGGCCGTGCCCCGCGCCGAGGTCCGCGTCGACGCGCTGTCGGTCGGCGCTGCTCAGGGGGCCGGTGGCGCGGAGCCTGTGCCGGAGGGTGGTGCCGGCCTCCGCGGCGGCCGGATCCGGGCGCAACGCCGTGTTCCGGCGGCGGTTGTGGCGGCCGTGGGAGCGGTGGCGTGCGGGCTGCTGCTGGCCGATGTGGTCGCGGTCCGGTTCGGCGAAGCCCCCGCCGGCTGGCGTACGGCGGTGCTGGACTGGGCGGCGACCCACGGTCCGGCGGACTCCGCGGTACGGACCGGCGGAGCGGTCGCGGCGGCCGCGGGCGCCTGGCTGCTGGCGTGCGCGCTCCTGCCGGGGCTGCGGCGACGCCTGCGGATGGCGACGCCGGCCCCTGACGTACGGGCGGCGCTGGACCGCGCGGCGGCGGCCCGGACCCTACGGGAGCGGGCCCTGGGCGTCCCCGGGGTCGTCGGGGCGCGGGTGCGCGTGCGCCGCCGGCGGGCGAGGGTGCGGGCCACGGTGGGGTACGGCGACGTCGAGGAGGTACGCGCGGAGGCCGTACGGGTCCTGGGCGCGGGCCTGCCGGAGTTGGGCCTGACCCGTCCGCCGGCCCTGCGGGTCGGGGTGCGGCGCGAGGCGGGGTGGCGGGCGGAGGGGCCGGTGGGACTGGAGAAGGCGGCCGGACCGGCATCTGCGGGGCGGCCGGAGCCGGGTGTGTCTGGGGCTCGGGACGGCACGGCGGACGGCTCGCGGGACAGCACGCCGGACGGCACGGCGGACGGCTCGCGGGGCCTCCGTCGGGGCGAGCTTCCGCATGGCGGAGAGGCGTGAGTGGCATGAGCGGCGTGGCGGATGACGGTCTGAGGATGTGGCGGGCGTGGCGGTGATCGGGCGTGGCGCGGTGAACCGGGTGCTCCTCGGGGCGGTCGGCCTCGCCCTGCTGGGCGGCGGACTTCTGCTGGCCGTCGGGGACGGTTCGGGGCTGGGCCCGGTGGGACGTGAGGTACCGGGCTGGTGGTCCGAACGCGCGGCCGACGGGGTGCTGCTGGACCGCGACGGCCTGGCCCGGGTGCGGGAGAACGGCTGGTGGACCCCGGCCGTGATCGTGGCACTCGTCCTCGTACTGGCCCTGTCCGTCCGGTGGTTCGCCGGGCAGGTGTCGGCGTCCGGGCCCCGGTGGGTGAGCCTGCGGAGCGCCGGGCTGACGCTGCGGCGGCGGGCGTGGGAGCGGGCGATGACCTCGCAGGCGGCCGCGGTCGACGGTGCGGCGCACGCCCGGGTACGTCTGGCGGGCCGGCCGCTGCGTGCTGCGGTGACGCTGGTGGTCGAGCCGGAGGCCCGGCCTGCGGAGGTGGTGCGCCGGGTCGCCGCCGGCGTGGTGGCGGACGCACGTCGCTGCGCGGGCGTACGCGCTCTGCCCACCGACGTACGGGTGAGGGTCGCGAACCGGCGGGAGCGGCGCGCACGCTGAACCGTGGGGGTCGGTGCTCCGGACCGCTCCCCCACCCGCCCATCACCTACTCGCGAGTAAGGTGTGGCCCCGGGACGCGGCGCCACGGTCCGTCCGCATCCCGCATACGGCCCGACGACGACCGTGGACAAGGAGCCGCTCCATGCCCCGCACCATGTCCGTGGCGGACAGCATCGTCATCGACGCCCCTCCGGCACACGTGTACGAGCAGCTCAGCGACCCCACCGCGATGGGCCGTTGGAGCCCCGAGAACCGCGGGGCGACCGTACGGGGAGAGCGGCGGAGCGCGTACGTCGGGATGGTCTTCGAGGGCCGGAACAAGCGCGGCGGCGTGAGCTGGACGACGCGGTGCACCGTGACGGCGGCCGATCCGGGCGAGCGCTTCGCCTTCCGGGTCCATGCCATCGGTGTCCGGCGGCCGCGTCTGCCCGGACCCATCGCGACCTGGGAGTACCGCTTCGAAGCTGTGGACGGCGGGACCCGGGTGACCGAGACCTGGACCGACGACCGGCGCTCCTGGCCGGACTTCCTGGCCAACGGCTTCGACCGGGTCGCGACGAGGGGCAAGACCTTCGCGCAGTTCCAGCGCGGCAACATCCGGATCACTCTCGAACGCCTGAAGGCCGCCCTGGAGGAGGATCTCCGGGGAACCGCCTGAGCCTGCCGTGCCGCACGGCACCGTCCGTCCGCGCGACGGGCGGTGTCAGTGCCCCGGTGCACACTGGATCACGTACGCGGGGTCCGGGCTAGGGGGAGACGTATGGGCAGTGCGGAGGGCGCCGGGTTCGAGCCCGCGACCGGGGACGGGCCGCCGCTCACCGAAAGCACGGAGGCCCGCGCCGCCTCGGTGCGGACCGCCTTCGACGGTCTGCTCCAGATCCGCCGTCTGACCGGCGACGGGCGGGCCGATCGTCCGGAGGCCGTGCCGGCGCCGTGGGAGCTTCACCGGCCGGTACGGGCGGTCGCGTTGGCCCTGGAGAGTTCCGGAGCCACTCCGTCCGCCGTCGACACGGCGGGGCAGCGGGTGTCGGCCGGGTACCGGGTGCGTACGGGCGAGTCGGCCGGGTCGGTGCGGGTCGACTGGGCCGGGCCGCCGGGCAGCGGCGCCGCGCACCACGAGGAGGAGGCGCTGGCCGAGTGCGCCGAGGTGCTGCGCGGGCTCGGCTGGACCGTGCTGCTCTACCGGGGTCCTCGCAGGCGGCGGTATCTGGAGGTTGAGCCACCGGCGGGAGTTCCCGGAGTGCGGTAGCGGGCGCGGAGGGGCGTTGTCAGACCCATGGGAGATGCTTGACGGTCCGACACCTTCGACCAGGAGACGCTGAGATGGACAAAGACGAGCTCGCCGCGGCGCAGGCGTATGTCCGCCTGCTGGAGGCCACCCGGGCCGCGCTCTCGGACCCGGAAGAGGCACCCCTGTACCTGCCGCTGCTCACCTCTCCGATGCGGGACGCCGACCGCGCCCTGCGCGGAGCGGGGCTGACGGGGAACGAGGACCGGCTGTTCGCGCTGGTACGGGAGTTGCAGCCGAGTCTCTCCGGCAGCGACAGGTAGGCGGAGAGGAACCGGGAGGAGGCTTCCGGGCAGGGGCTCGGTCTCAAGGCGTCCCGCCGGGGGCGAGACCGAGCTCCCGCTCGTCCGGTCCGAGGGGGTCGAAGAAGCGGGCGACCGCGGTGTCGTCCACCTCGGCGAGGGTGGCCGGTTTCCACTGCGGGCTGCCGTCCTTGTCGATGATCCGCGCGCGGACGCCTTCCACGAAGTCGGGCTCCTCGCGGATCCGGGCGGAGACGCGGAACTCCTGGTCGAGGACGGCTTCCAGGCTGTCGAGCCGGGCGGCCCGGCGGACGGCGGCGAGAGTGACCTTGAGCGCCAGGGGCGACCTACCGGCGAGTTCGTCCGCCGTCGCCGGCGTCTCGTCCACTGCTGGGTCGGAGCCGTCCCGGAGCCGCTGGACGATCTCTTCGACCGTGTCCGCCGCGTAGCAGGCGTCGATCCGGTCGCGCTGCGCGGCGAGCTCACCGGCGGGCGGCTCCTCGCTGAACGCCTGCACGTTACGCGCCACCTCCTCGGCGCTCGCCGCCGTGGCCAGGGCCTCGGTGAGCTCCGGCAGGCGCCGCGCGGGTACGTAGTGGTCGGCGAGGCCGCACAGCAGGGCGTCGGCCGGTCCGACGGCCCGGCCGGTGAGCGCCAGGTGGGTGCCCAGCTCGCCGGGGGCGGCGGCCAGCAGGTGGGTGCCGCCGACATCGGGGACGAAGCCGATACCGGTCTCGGGCATGGCCACACGTGAGCGCTCCGTGACGATCCGGAGCGACCCGTGGGCCGAGACGCCGACTCCGCCGCCCATCACGATGCCGTCCATCAGGGCCACGTACGGCTTGGGGAACCGGGCGATGCGGGCGTTCAGGCGGTACTCGTCGCGCCAGAAGTCCAGCGACTCACGGCCTCCGGCGCGGGTGTCGTCGTGGAGGGCCCGGATGTCACCACCCGCGCACAGGCCCCGGTCGCCCGCCCCGGCGAGGACGACCGAGGTGACCGCCTCGTCCCGCTCGGCGTCGGCGAGCGCCTCGTCCAGCAGCCGCACCATGGTGTGGGTGAGGGCGTTGATGGCGCGGGGCCGGTTCAGGGTGATGTGCAGGGAGTGCCCTCGGGTCTCCAGCAGGACGGGCCGGTCGTCGATCATGTGTGCACTCCGCTCACTGGGCACGGTGGAGACCTGAGGGCCGTTTCTCACCGCCGGACGGTCCTTTCCCGCCATTCTGCGACCCCGGGGCCGCGCTCCGGACAGCGGGTCGGCCGGAGGGTCCGGCGCGTGGTCCGGGTGGAAACTTCGGTGGTGCTCCGCTGTGGCACTCCGGTGGAAGCGGCTCGACAATTGAGGCCTACGGGGCGCGTCGCCGCGCGCCCCGCCGGACGACCTCCGGAGCATGCATTGACCGACCACGAACGGCGGCAGGACACCGAAGCCGCTCCGCTCCGCCGGATCGACCGGAGAGCCAACGGTGAGATCGGGCCGACGGAGCGCCTCGCCATGAACCGGACCGGGAGCTTCGACTGGGACCTCGATGCCCGGACCCTGGACATCGACGACGCCGGACTCGCGGTCTTCGGCGTGGATCCGGCGACCTTCGACTCACGTCCCGGTGCGCTGGTGGAGCGGCTGGAGCCGGCGGAACGGGCCCGGCTGGACGTCACGATCGACGAGGCCATCACCGGCGGCAGCAACTCGTACAACGTTCACTTCCGGGTTCCGCTGGACGACGGGACGACCCAGTGGACCCATGTGCAGGCCCGCATCCTCCGGTCGAAGGACGGGAAGGCCCACCGGATCGTGGGGGTCGTCCGCGACGCGACGGCGGAAGTCACCCATTCGGCCTTCGTCCTCGATCTGGAAAAGCGCCGGCAGCGGCAGACCAACATCGTCGAGCGCACGACCAGCGCGATGTCACGTGCGGTGACCGTGGACGACGTGACGGCCGCGCTCACCGGTCCGGGCGGGCTGGCGCGGCTGGGGGCGGACGGGCTGGCTCTGGGGCTCGTGGAGAACTCCGCGCTGAACATCGTGGCGCTGAGCGGCGAGTCGCTGGAGGCGCTCGACGGGCTCGGCTCCGGGGACCTGGAGCGCAACCTTCCGCTGGCCGACGCGATCCGCAGCGGGCGGCCGCGGTTCATCACGTCGCTGGCGGCGCTGGCTCGGCGGTATCCGGTCCTCGAGCCGCATCTGGGCAAGCTCAGGTTCCGGGCCGCGGCCTATCTGCCGCTGGTCGCGCAGGCCAGGTCGCTCGGCGGGCTCGCCCTGTTCTACCGGGAGCGCACGGTCTTCAACGCCGACGAGCGGATCCTGTGCCTGGGTCTCGCGGCCATCGTGGCGCAGTCGCTCCAGCGGGCGATGCTCTTCGACGAGGAGCGGGAGTTCGCCACCCAGCTCCAGTCCGCGATGCTCCCGCCCCGCATACAGGACATCGAGGGCGGCGAGATCGCGGTGCGGTACCACGCCGCATGGAGCGGGCGGCAGGTCGGCGGCGACTGGTACGACGTGATCGCCCTGCCCAAGAACCGTTACGGGCTCGTCGTCGGGGACGTCCAGGGCCACGACACCCACGCCGCCGCGATCATGGGCCAGTTGCGCATCGCCCTGCGCGCGTACGCCGCCGAGGGGCACCCGCCGGCGACCGTGTTGGCGCGGGCCTCGCGCTTCCTCTCCGAACTGGACACCGACCGCTTCGCGACCTGCACCTACGCCCAGGTCGACCTGGCGACGGGTGCGGCGCGGGTGGTCCGGGCCGGGCACCTCGGACCGCTGATCCGCCATACCGACGGGAGGGTCGGTACGCCGCAGGTGCGCGGTGGTCTGCCGCTGGGCATCTCCACGGAGTTCCAGGACGAGGAGTACCCGGAGACCCGGCTGGACCTGGTGCCCGGGGAGACGTTCGTGCTGTACACGGACGGGCTGGTGGAGGAGCCGGGCGCCGACCTGGACACGGGCGTGGACGCGCTGCGCAACGAGGTGAGCGCGGGTCCCGCGGGCGCCGAGGCGCTGGCCGACCATCTCTCGGACCGGCTCTGGGAACGCTGGGGGTCGGGGGACGACGTGGCGCTCCTGGTCCTTCGGCGCAGCCCCGACGTCGGGTCCTCGCACGCGCCGCGGCTGCACCAGTACATCCATCAGGCGGACCCGGAAGGGCTGTCGGACGCCCGGGCCATCGTGCGCCAGGCGCTCGCCGACTGGGACATGGCCGAGTTCGCCGACGACGCCGAACTGGTCACCGGTGAGCTGCTGGTGAACGTCCTGCTGCACACGGAGGGCGGGGCCGTCCTGACCCTGGAGGTGCTGCCCGAGCCGGTGCGGCGGATCCGGCTCTCGGTGCAGGACCGGTCGAGTGCCTGGCCCCGTCGGCGTACCCCGGGAGAGACCTCCACCTCGGGCCGGGGGCTGCTCCTTCTCGACGCGGTCGCCAACCGCTGGGGCATCGAACCCCGCGGCGAGGGCAAGGCCGTCTGGTGCGAGATCGGTCCCGCTCCCCCGCCCGCCACCGCGCCGCTCCCGGCCGCCGTCGAGCAGGTCCCACCCGCCGGACAGCGATGAGGGGCGTGCCGCATCACCTTCAGCGATGCGGCACGCCCCTCGACCGGCGGCTCCAACACCTTGGACGGCCCGGCGCCGCTCACCGCCCCGGAGGGCAGGAGCCACGCCGAACGCTCAGGCGTCGCGGACCCGGTCAAGATCCGCCGGACACACCCTAGGCGGTACGCCGCTTACGGACGGCCCACAGGATTCCGCCACCGGCGAGCAGCACCGCGAGGGCGGCGCCGGCGATGACCGGCGTGGTGGAGGACGAACCGGTCTCGGCCAGCGGCGGCGAGCTCTCGCTCGGAACGGGCACGGCGGGCGCGGACTCCGAAGGCTCCGCGGGCGTGGCGCTCGGCTCGGGCGTCTCCGTGCCCGGGGTCTCCGACGGTGCCGGCTCGGTCGGCGTCGGCTCCTCAGGAGTCGGCTCCGCCGGCGTGGGCTCGGTCGGCGGCGGCGTGGGGGTCTCCTCCCCCTCGCACACCTCAGCGGTCTTCTCGTCTTCGAACGAGTGCTGGCCGCCCTTGCTGCCGTCCTTGACGACCAGTCGCACGGTCAGCTTCTCGGAGTGCTCGGGAAGCGTGAGCTTCTTGCTGAACTCCTTGCCGAACGTCTCGGTGGGCAGCAGGTCCTCGCCGTCCACCGTGACGGTCACCGTGTTGGGGACGTCCGGCGTGTAGTACTTGAGGTCGATGGTCACCTCATCGCAGGTCACAACCCAGGTGGGGGTGTGAGCAGCAGCCGGACCGGCGGAGATGACGCCTCCGGTCAGACCGACGACCGCAGCGGCCACGAGTGCTCCCGCGCCACGCCACGATCTCCTGGGTATGGTCATGGATACTTCCTCCAGCTGAATCTCATCGCCCGAATGGCGGTGGGGCGCACAGTACTGCCATCGCCCCGGGAGGACGCACCCGCCCCGTGCGTCACTCCCCGGACGAACTCCCGCCATACCTCCGCCACTTCCTACAAGACGGACAGCAACTTCACGCCACTGTCCGCCGACGACCGCCCCAGCGGAGGCAAGTGCCGCCGACGGACGGCGCCGAGCGGAGGTTTCAGAGGGCCTTGTGCATGATGTGCAGGCCCACATAGCCCTCGGTCGGATGGTTGAACCCCGCCGGAAGCGTGCCGATCACCTCGAAGCCGATGGACTCGTACAGCTTGACCGCACGGGTATTCGTCTCGACGACCGCGTTGAACTGCATCGCCCGGTAACCCGACGTCCGGGCCCACTCGACCGAGTGCTCGCACAGGGCCCGCCCCACGCCCTTGCCCGAGTGGGCGGGGTCGACCATGTACGTGGCACTGGCCACGTGCGAGCCGTTGCCCATGTGGTTCCGGTTCATCTTCGCGGTGCCGAGGACCTCTCCGGCGTCGTCGACGGCGACGACCACACGGCTCGGCGCGGCGACGAACCACCACCCCTGTGCGTCCTCCTTCCCGAGGTCCAGCGGGTAGGTGAGGGTCTCGCCGGCGGCGATGATCCCGTGGAAGAACGGCCAGATGGCGGGCCAGTCCTCGGTGATTGCTTCCCTGATCAACATCCGGACATGATGCCGAACAGGAGCACCTGTCGGCCAATGGCTATCCGGCGGTCCACCGGCGCCATCCCAGCCTGGCCAGCAGCCGTTTCCCGCCGGACTCCCGCGCACCGAAGGGCACGTCCGAGGCGAGGGGCGACGGGACCGGTGCCCTCTCCGCGTCGGGCAGAGCGCGTGGTGGAGCCGCGCTCGGGGTGGAGAGCGGGGTGGAAAACGGAGTGGAGAGCGGGGTGGAGAGCGGGGTGGAGAGCGGAACGGCGGCCGCCATCCGCGCCTCCGGATCGTCGCCCGGCCGTGGGGCCGGGCGGTCGTCACGGGCGCGGTCAAGACTCAGCGTCAGGTTGATCCGCCGCCACAGGATCTCGTCCGGACCGTCCGCCAGCAACAGCTCTCCCATGGTCTCCCTGGCCGCCACGGAACCCGGCCTCCCGAAGACGGGCTCGGGCCTGACCCGTACGAGATAGGCACGCTCGTAGGGGTCCTCGACCACCTCCGCCAGGTGCGCGGCGTCCAGGGTGGACGCCTCGACCGCGGCCCTCGCCCAGGGGTCTTCCGTGCGTTTCAGCAGCCGCTCGATGCGCTGGGTCCGCCAGTTCCGCGCCCTCCGGTCTCCGCCCGCCTCCAGCATCGTGCGCAGCCCGAGCGGCGTGCGGCCGGCGAGCAGCTCGGGCTCCCGCACCGCGAACGAGGCCAGCTCGTCCGCGAGATAGAGCCAGACCACCGCGCGGTACCGGTTCAGATAGAACGTGACCGGCGAGAAGCAGCCCGCCCGGGCCAGCCTCGTGAACCGCGCGGGAGCGATGCCGAGCAGAGCGGCGCCCTCCGCGGTGCCGACGGTGCGCACCCGCTCGGCCAACCCGTCGGGAAACCCCGGATCCTCGCGCAGCCGCGCGATCTCCCGCTCGCGCACCCGCGGCCGCCCACCGCCGGGCCCGGCGGTGACCACGATCAGCCCGAGGTGCACGGCGAGCTCGAACTCGCTGCGCCTGAGACCCAGTTCCTGTGCCGCCCGACCGGCAGCCACCGTGACCGTCGTGACACCCGTGGCCGTCGTGCCCCCCGTGGCCGCCGACACGTCGGACGAGGTGGGCGCGGCCTCGTCCCGGCTTTCCTCGTCACTCCGGATGCCGTGCGCGCTCCCGGCCCGCGCGCGGATCGCTTCCTTGACCGTCATGGCCGTCCTCCCCGTGAACGTCGAGATACTCTCCGCGATCACGGTAGCCCGGCGGGACCAGTGCCGTTCCGACCTGTGGATAACTCTTCCCAGCCACAGAAAAACGCAGGTCAGAGCGGTTCAGAAAGGCCTCTCGTCCTCGGGGCCGCTCTGGCGGACCGATACGCCGAGGTGCTCGCCGACCCGATTGACGAGCAGGGTCATCTCGTACGCCACCTGCCCGACGTCGGCCTCGGCGGCGGTGAGCACACACAGGCAGCTGCCGTCGCCCGCGGCGGTCACGAAGAGCAGCGCCTCGTCGAACTCGACCATGGTCTGGCGGGCCCGCCCGGCCCGGAAGTGCCGACCCGAACCGCGCGCCAGGCTGTGCAGGCCGGAGGAGACCGCGGCCAGGTGTTCGGCGTCCTCGCGGGCCAGTCCGGTGCTGGCCCCGGTGACCAGGCCGTCGTTGGAGAGCACCAAGGCGTGCCGTATGTACTGCACCCTGCTGGTGAGATCGTCAAGGAGCCAGTCAAGTCCCCGGTCAAGCGCCATCTGCTCGTCCTCCCCGTGTCTTCGTTCCCCGTGCCCCGCTACGCGCGTAAGCCTTGCGCACCGCCTCCGTACGGGCAAGCGCCCCCCGCATGCCGGGGCGCCGCTTCGCGCCATGCGGCGAACGAGCCCAGGATGAGCGCATGGCACATCACATGACCGATGAAGAATGGCGGGCCTTCCTCTCCGAGGGCACCCGCACCGCGAAGGTTTCGACCGTGCGGGCCGACGGCAGTCCGCACATCGCGCCCGTCTGGTTCCTGCTCGACGGCGACTCACTGGTCTTCAACACCGGCAAGAAGAGTGTGAAAGGCCGCAATCTGGAGCGCGACGGCCGGGTCTCCGTGTGCGTGGACGACGACCGGCCGCCGTACGCGTTCGCCGTGGTGCAGGGGCACCCGGAGCTGAGCGAGGACCCCGAGGAGCTGCTGCGGTGGGCGACGCGCATCGCCGGGCGCTACGTCGGGCCGGAGGCCGCCGAAGAGTTCGGCCGGCGCAACGGGGTGGCCGGTGAGCTGGTGGTGCGGGTGCGGATCGACAAGGTGATCGCCCTGGCCGACATGGCCGACTGAGCAGCCGTTCGCCGCCGTCGGCGGTCAGCTCACGGAGTCGAGGAGCCGGGCGGTGTGCACCCGCCCGGCGTACTCGACCGTACGGATCAGGACGTCTTTTCCGGAGTCCCGGTCGCGTGCGTCGCAGAGCACGACAGGTGTGCCCCGGTCCAGGTCGAGGGCGCACGAGACGTCGTGCTCGGCGTAGACGCGCGCGCCGGGGAAGCGGTTGACGGCGACGACGAACGGTATGCGGCGGCGTTCGAAGTAGTCGACGGCCGCGAAGCAGTTCTCGAGCCGCCGGGTGTCGGCGAGGACGACCGCCGCCAGCGCGCCTTCGGACAGCTCGTCCCACAGGAACCAGAAGCGGTCCTGCCCCGGCGTGCCGAACAGGTACAGCGACAGACCGGCGTGGATCGTGATACGGCCGAAATCCATCGCTACGGTCGAGGCGGTCTTCCGCGCCACCCCTTCCGTATCGTCCACATCGCGTCCTGCCGCGCTCAGCGGCTCCTCGGTCCGCAGCGGCCGGATGTCGCTGACCGCGCCGACCAGGGTCGTCTTCCCGGCTCCGAAGCCACCGGCCACCAGGATCTTCAGCGCCATCGCGGAGTCGTCGCAGCCATAAGTGCTGCGGGTGCTGTCGTTGCTGTGCGCGTTCTCGACGTACTCGGAGGGCATCGACCACTTCTCCCGCGACTGAGCCGCACACGCCTGGCGAAGCTCTGTTCGACCGTTCGGACACCGCTGCCCGGACAGCATGGCAACCGGCCGGACGACTGGAGGCGGTTGATCGTTGTTGATCGATGCGGACCCTGACCGCCCACTCCTGCCGCATCTCCTCCCTCTTCGGCATGGCCTCTACACTGGTTTCTTTCGGTCGCGGCGACGGATGCGGTGACGGGTCCGGGCGGGCGGCCCACGGACGGGAGAGAGCAAGCGTGTCGACAGGTACCGGCGGCGGTTTCCAGGATCCGCCCGCCGAGGTGCTGGCCGAGGCCGCAGCCGCCTTCGGGCTCCTGGCGACACCCGCGAGGCTGCACATCGTGTGGGCGCTGGCCCAGGGCGAGAGCGATGTGACAGGCCTCGCCGAACGGGTGGGCGGCACACTCCCCTCCGTCAGCCAGCACCTGACCAAGCTCAAGCTGGCCGGTCTCGTGCGTTCGCGCCGTGAGGGCCGCCGGCAGGTCTATCTGGTCGACGACCCCGACGTGGTGACGGTCGTCCGGCTCATGGTCGGCCAGCTCACCGAGCGCGCCGGCCACCCCGCCCAGAAGGAGCCCGTCCGCCTGCGTGAGCTCGGTGCCTGAGGGCAGCGCAGCCGCGGGATCCGGCCGGACCACCCCCGGCACACCGGCCTCCGTGACACCGTTCCCGGCCGCCGCCCCGCCCGCGTCGGAGCCCGTACCTCTCGTCGCCGGCACCGAGCCCGTACCACTGATCGCCGGCGCGGAGCCCGGTACCGCCGGCCCGCCTCCCGTCGGCGGGACCGGTCGGCCACGGGTGAAGACCTCCCTGCAGATACTGCGCTTGCTGGACAGCGGTCCGCGCGGTCTGGTGGAGGCGCGGGCCGAGGAGCGGCTCGCGCGGTTCGGCGAGAACGTGCTGCCCGCCTGGCGGCCGGTTCCCTGGCCCCGGCGTTTCGTCCGCAGTCTCCGGGATCCCTTCACCTCCGTACTGCTCTGTCTGGGACTGGTCTCGGCCCTCGTCTCCGCATGGGGCACGGCCTGTGTGATCCTCGCGCTGGTCGTGGTCAGCTGCCTGCTGCGCTCGGCCGAGGAACACCGCGCCGACCGTTCGACGGCCGCGCTCAGGGAGCTGGTGGCGACCACGGCGACCGTGGTGCGCCGGAGCTCGGCGGAGGCGGCACCCCGGGAGCGGGAGGTTCCGGTGGCCGATCTCGTGCCCGGCGATGTGATCCGGCTGGCGCCGGGCGACCTCGTACCGGCCGATGTGCAGGTGCTGCGCGCCGGCGGGCTCACGGTGCACCAGTCGGCCCTGACCGGCGAGTCGGCGCCGGTGGCGAAACACCCCCTCGACGTACCGGACCCCGCGCTCACCGGGGCCGGGCCCTTCGCGCAGCCGCAGCTCTGTTTCCAGGGCAGCAGTGTCACCTCCGGCAGCGGTACGGCGGTGATCGTGGCCACCGGAGGAGCGACCCGGTTCGCCGCCGCGTACGACGGCCGGGCCCGGCAACGGGGTGCCAGCGCCTTCGACCGGTCGGTGCAGGGCATCTCCTGGACGCTGATCCGGTTCATGCTGCTGACCCCGCCGCTGGTGCTGATGGCCAACGCCGCGCTGCGGGGCCGGGGGCTGGAGACGCTGCCGTTCGCCGTGGCCGTGGCGGTGGGGCTCACGCCGGAGATGCTGCCCGTCATCGTCACGACGGCCCTCGCCCGGGGAGCGGCCCGGCTCGCCCGTACCAGCGGAGTCATCGTCAAACGGCTGCCCGCGCTGCACGACCTGGGCGCGGTCGATGTGCTGTGCCTGGACAAGACTGGCACGCTGACCGAGGACCGGCCCGTCGTGGAGGCGGCGGTCGACGGCTCGGACCGGCCCGATCCCGAGGTGCTGCGGTGGGCCGCGCTCAGCGCGTTGTGGACGCTCCAGCTGGCGGAGCTGCCCGCACCGGACGCCCTCGACGAGGCGGTGCTGGACGCCGCGGAGGACGCGGAGCACCTGGAGGCTTCGGCGTACGAAGGGGTGGCCGCGCTGCCCTTCGATCCGGTGCGGCGGGTCGCGACCGCGGTGGTCCGGCGGCCTGGCCGGCTCGGCGTCCACACGCTGGTGACCAAGGGGGCCGTGGAGGCGGTGCTGGAGCGGTGCGCGCTGGACGGGGACGAGCGGGAGCGGCTGCTGGCCCTCGCCGCCCGGAAGGCGGAGTCGGGGCTGCGCCTGCTGGCCGTGGCCCACGCCGACCGGCCCGCGCGGCCGGGCGCGTACACCCCGGCGGACGAGCGCGGGCTGACCTTCGTGGGCCTGGTGGCTCTGCGGGACGTCCCCGCGCCGAGCGCCGCCGAGGCCCTCGGCGTACTGGCCCGGCGCGGAGTGACCGTCAAGGTGCTGACCGGCGACCACCCGGGCACGGCGGCCCGCGCGTGCCAGGACCTGGGGCTGCGCACGGACGCGGCGGACGCGTACGGCGATGTGGTGACGGCCGAGCTGGTGGACACGCTGTCGGACGCGGAGCTGGCGCGGGTCGCGGACCGGGCGACCGTGTTCGCGCGCTGCACCCCTGAGCACAAGGCGCGGATCGTCTCGGCACTGCGCGCCGCCGGGCACACCACCGGGTTCCTCGGCGACGGCGTCAACGACCTGCCCGCCCTGCACGCGGCCGACGTCGGCATCTGCCCGCGCAACGCCGTCGATGTGGCGCGCGAGGCGGCCGACGTCGTGCTGGCGGAGAAGGACCTCACCGCAATCGACCGGGCGGTGCTGGCCGGGCGGCACAGCAGCGCGAACATCGCGACGTACCTGCGCATCACCCTCTCCTCCAACCTCGGCAACGTCATCGCCATGCTGACGGCCGGGCTGATGCTGCCCTTCCTCCCGATGCTCCCGGCGCAGGTGCTGGTGCAGAACCTCTGCTTCGACGCGGCGCAGCTCGCCTTCGCGTTCGACCGCCCGGGCAAGTCCGCGCTGCGCCGGCCCACGGTCCTGCGCTCCCGCGACTTCCTGCGCTTCATCACCGGCTTCGGACTGCTCAACGCCGCCGCCGACCTCGCCACCTTCGGGGTGCTGGCCCTGGCTCTTCACAACGCGGCCGGGACCGACGGCGAGGCCGCGTTCCACGCCGGATGGTTCACCGAGAACCTGCTGACCCAGGCTCTCGTGATGGTCCTGCTCCGGACCGGCCGCAGCGCCGCCGAGCGGAGGGCCGGCGGTCCTCTGCGGGCAGCGGCGGCCGGACTCGCGGTGGTCGGCGTGCTCCTCCCCCTGACCCCGCTGGGGCTCTGGCTGGGGATGAGTGCTCTGCCGCCTCTCTATTACCTGCTGCTCGGCTCGGTGCTGGGCCTGTACGCGGTGGGGCTCACGGCTGCGCGGAGGCGCTACGAACGGCGCCGGGCGGCCGGCGCCGAGCCGGAACCGGGCCTGCGCAAGGCCGTCGCCGAGCGCTGAGGCGTGGCCGTCCGGCCCCCGAGCGACAGTTGTACAGTTGCGCAATGCGGCAAGTGTTGCCGTTAGCGGCAGCTGTTGCCGCGTGGACGGAGAGAAGGGCGGGACCAGAATGTTGCGCAACGGCCTGGAGCCCTGGCACCTGTTGATCCTGGCCGTCGTGGTGATCGTGCTCTTCGGTTCGAAGAAGCTGCCGGACACCGCCCGCGCCCTGGGGAAGTCGGTGCGCATCCTCAAGAGCGAGGCGAAGGCCATGAAGGACGAGGAAGCCCGCTGATTCGGCCCCGGGCCCGGCGACCCGGACCGGGCACTCAGACGCCGTTCATTTCACGGTTTGCGCAATCCGGGAACCTTGGTGGCCGCGCGGGGCGTTCGTACCAGTAGCGGCACATGTAGTGACAGCGACACAGCACGGATCGCAGGATCTGGAGATCGACCGATATCCAGAGGCCGGCCGATCAGACGTGCGGACCGACGGACCGACGGAACACTGGAGGAAATTCATGGGTGTGAGCCTGGCGAAGGGCGGCAACGTCTCCCTGTCGAAGGAGGCCCCCGGCCTGACGGCCGTCACGGTCGGCCTCGGCTGGGACGTACGGACCACGACCGGAGCCGATCACGACCTGGATGCCAGTGCGCTGCTGTGCTCCGAGGCGGGCAAGGTCCTCTCCGACGCCCACTTCGTCTTCTACAACAACCTCAACAGCCCCGACGGTTCCGTCCGCCACACCGGTGACAACCTGACGGGTGAGGGCGAGGGCGACGACGAGTCGGTCGAGGTCGACCTGGCCTCGGTCCCCACCGAGATCGCGAAGATCGTGTTCCCGGTCTCCATCCACGACGCCCAGAGCCGTGGCCAGAGCTTCGGCCAGGTACGCAACGCGTTCATCCGCGTGGTGAACCGGGCGAACGGTGTGGAGCTGGCCCGGTACGACCTGAGCGAGGACGCCTCCACCGAGACGGCGATGGTTTTCGGCGAGCTGTACCGGCACGGCGCGGAGTGGAAGTTCCGGGCCGTCGGCCAGGGTTACGCCTCGGGGCTCGCCGGCATCGCCTCCGACTACGGCGTCAACGTCTGAGCCGTACGTACGTATCCCAGGTGCCCGGACGGTGACGGGTGCCCGGACGGAGACGTGTCCGGGCACCCGGTGGTAACGCCCGAAGCCGGGTGACGATTACGGTCGGCCTGCTGCGCCGGGGCGTTCCACTCCGGTCCGGCGCCGACTGCGCGATCGTATGCGCATGGCCGATGACCACACGCATGTCCTGGACTTCTTCACCCCGCGCGCGGCCGGCTGGGACAGCCGGTTTCCCGACGACGGCCCTTCGTACGCCGCCGCGGTCGGTCAGCTCGGGCTGCGGCCGGGAGACGCCGTGCTCGACGCGGGCTGCGGTACGGGGCGTGCGCTTCCGGCTCTCCGTGCGGTGGTCGGCCCGCGCGGCACCGTGCTCGGCGTCGACCTCACGCCCGCGATGCTGGAGGCAGCGGCACGGGCGGGGCGCGCGGAGAGCGGGGTGCTGATCCGGGCCGACGTCGCTCAGCTGCCGCTGCGGAGCGGGTCCTTGGACGCGGTGTTCGGAGCCGGGCTGATCTCGCATCTGGCTCGCCTCGGAGCCGATACGGCGGAGCTCGCCCGGGTGGTGCGGCCGGGCGGGGTGCTGGCCCTGTTCCACCCGATCGGCCGGGCCGCCCTGGCCGCGCGCCACGGGCGCACGCTCACCGGCGACGATCTGCGGGCGGAGCCCCGGCTGCGGGCCCTGCTGGCCGGTTCCGGCTGGCGGCTGGACTCGTACACCGACGAGGACGACCGCTTCCTCGCCCTTGCCGTACGCCGGCCCTGACGCACCACGAACGTGGTGCCGGCCCAGTGCACAGGCTCTCGTGGCGTGGTGATTTCTTCAGCGTCCGCCGGACGGCCGGGGACCAGTCCCCGGGCGACCCAGGAGTCAATCGACGGGCGCTTCCGAGGGCCGCCGGTGGCCGGGGATCGGGCAGCCGCGGACGCCCGGGGTGGGGAACGTGCCGAGGGCTGCGACCTCGTACCCCTTCGGGTAGCCCTTGATCTCGGGGTTCTGGCGCGCGTAGTGCGGCGTGCGCCGCGGCGGCAGGAGACGGACGGCGCGGGCGCGCAGGCGCAGGGCGCCCCGGGTCAGGCCACGGGCCATGGGCCCCGGTCGCTCGTAGCGGAACGCACGCAGCAGAGAATCGTCCAGGAGCGCGAGGCTGGCGCCCCGGACCAGCGGGGCGAGCGGCGCGGGGTACCAGGAGCCCATGAGCGCCAGGGTCGCGTCGGAGACCCGGCGGGCTCCTTCGTCCCAGCCGAAGTGCTCTTGCTCGTAGCTGTCGAGGGTGCGCTCGAAGTCCTCGTAGCTCTGCGGGAGGTCCTTGATCCCCATGCGGGCGCCCAGGGTGCGGTAGTAGGCGGCGAAGGCCCTCAGCTCGTGGTCGGAGAGCCGGCGCCAGCCGTACTCGTCCAGCCAGCGCTTCGGGGTGACGACGAAGGTGCACAGGACGTACCGCATGTCGTCGTTGCTGATGTCGTAGCTGCGGTGCATCTGGTTGATCCGGCGGACGGCCGTGCGGCCCTCCTCGGTGTCGAATCCGTGCTCCACCACGGTGTCCAGGAGCAGCGCGGTGTCGTCGTACCGCTTCTGCGAACGCTCCGTCAGCTCTGCTGTCTCGTCGAGGAGTCGGCCGATACTGGGCACGGCATAGGTGCGGTAGAGGGCGAGTTCGAGGGCGCGCGTGGTGTCCCAGGGGAACTCGTAGGTGACGGTGAGGCGGTAGATCTCCAGGAAGTCCCGCTCCGGGTCCAGTCGCTGAATCTCCTTCAGCCGGTCGTACCGCTGAACCATGGTCTTCCCCTCGTTCGTCCGGAGCCCCGATTCTACGGCGACCCGCCCTCTCGGCCCCGGTCCTTCACCACCACGGCGACCCGGCTAAGAGACCTGCGGATCCGGCTCCGCGCTGCCTGCCGGGGCCTCGACGGCGCGGTTACCGAGTAGTTAAGGTGCGCCGACGGACGACGCGAGGCGGGCCTGGACGGCGGGTGGCCGAGCGTTGACGGATCAAGGACCAGGAACCAGAGATCAGGGCTCAGGAATCAAGGACGAGGAGGACACTGTGGCTGGTGCGGACGGCGACGACGACGCGCTGCTGGTGCTGACCGCGGTGCTGCTGACCCCTGCCCGGTTCCCGAGCGTGCTGGGCGACGACTACGTGGCCGCGTGCGGCGCGCTCGCCCTCGAACCGTACGAGGAGGGCTACGGTCTCGTCCTCGGGCAGGACGGCGACGGGGCCCGCTGGACCGTGGTCGTCGAGGACGTCTCACTGGTCGCCGTGGCCATCGCCGCGTGGGACTGCGGCATGGAGTACGACCTCTCCCCCGACGAGCGCTCGGTGGTGTGCGCCCTGCCCGGCTGGCCGCTGGCCCTGACGGTCGCCGCACCCGGGGTGCCCGCCCCGCACGACCCGGATACGGACGGTGTGGGCCCGGCGCCTCTGGCTCCTCCGGACACGAGGTCCTGGGGTCCGGCGCAACGGCGGCTGGGTGCGGACGAGATCGCGGCGCAGTGGTCGATGTGGCGGGAGCAGATCGACGATGCGGAGTTCGTCCGGGTGGACGGTGAGTCGGGCGAAAGCACTGAGCCTGGTCCGGCCGCCGAACCCGGTGCGGCCGGCAAACCAGGTGCACCCGCCACGGCCGGTGCGCCCGGGGACGGTGACTCGGCCGCCGACGGGGACGCTGAACCCGGTGCCGCTGCGTCCGGTCAGCATCCCGGCGTGCGACGGGCCCTGTCGGAGGCCCTCACCTATACGAAGACCCCGCCGCCACCGGGCCGCATCCGCTCCGTCTTCGCCTCGGCCGACGCACGCATCCTGCGCGTCGACGGGCCCGGGTGGTCGATGGTCGCCAGGACCGACGACATAGCGCTGATCCTGTTGGACGAGGAGCCGGGCGAGGTGCTGCCCGTCGGCCGCGGGCCCGCACTGCCCGGCCTCCTGGAGGCCCTGGACGCGCTGGCTCCGCATCCGGCGTGAGCGCGCCCCTGTGCCAAGCCTCGGTTCCTGGCGGCCCTGGGGCTCAGCTCCTGGTGATTACGGGGATCAGCTCCTCGTGAACCCATCCTCGTGAAGCCACCAGCTCGCCCGCCCGGTCGCCGTCCGTCTTCCGGGTTCAGCGACCGATTTCCTTGCGGTTGATCCTGCGGAGTCTGCGTCGCTGGGACGGGTCCAGCAGCAGATAGCCCGCGACGGGGACGCCGATCACCACCAGCAGCGCCCACCAGAATCCGATCAGGGGCCACAGGATGGCCGCGGCCACCACCCCCGCGACAGCGACCTTCGCACCGTTCGACATGGTCCACGCCTCCTTCGCGGCCGGCGCCGCTCCTGTTCTGTCAACGCGTCCGTCCGTTCTTACGTTCCCCACTGTCCCCCCGCGACCGCCCGCCCGCTGCCGCATCGAGTCCCCCGTCATCGCAGCGGCACACCGACCTCGTGCATGTGCGCCAGCGCCTGCCGGTAGGACTCGATCAGTCCGGTTTCCGCGTACGGCATGCCGATGCTCCTGCAGTACTCCTTGACCAAGGGCTGGGCCAGTCGCAGATGGGGCCGGGGCATGCTCGGGAACAGGTGGTGCTCGATCTGATAGTTCAGGCCGCCGAGGAACCAGTCGGTGAGGATCGCGCCGCGGACATTGCGTGAGGTCAGGACCTGGCGCTGAAGGTGGCCCCACCGATCCCCGTCCGGGTCGGGCATCTCCATGCCCTTGTGGTTCGGGGCGAAGGCCAGCCCCAGGTGGAGACCGAACAGCGCGTGCAGCAGCAGGGCGAAGACGAGCGCCTTGCCCGGGGACAGGACGGTCAGCAGCAGGGTCGCGTACAGCGCGAGGTGCGCGGCCATCAGCAGGGCCGACAGCACACGCTCCCGCGCCGGCTGGCGGCCCAGGAACTGGAACCCGTAGACCTTCAGGGCTATGCCTTCGAGCAGCAGCATCGGGAAGAACAGCCGGGCCTGGTTCCGGGTCAGCCAGCGGGCGAATCCTTCGCGCTGCGCCGCCTGCTTCTGGGTCCAGACCAGGGCGCCGACGCCGACGTCGGGGTCCTTGTCGACGTGGTTGGGGTTGGCGTGGTGACGGGCGTGCTTGTCGTTCCACCAGGCCTCGTTCATGCCGAGGAGCAGGTTGGCATGGACCAGGCCGAGCAGTCTGCTCGCCCTGCGGCCACCGGTTATCTGGGAGTGGCCCGCGTCGTGGGCGACGAAGGCCGTCCGGGTCCACAGGACTGCCAGGGGAAAGGCGAGGAGCAGGCTCCACCAGGTATCGCCCAGCAGAACGAGAGCCGTGATCACCCCGATCAGAGCCACCAGGTTGGCCGCGATACCGCATGCGTACCGCCCGGTGCGTCGTTCGAGAAGGCC
Source organism: Streptomyces sp. CA-146814 (assembly GCF_050942385.1). Classification (NCBI taxonomy): domain Bacteria; kingdom Bacillati; phylum Actinomycetota; class Actinomycetes; order Kitasatosporales; family Streptomycetaceae; genus Streptomyces; species Streptomyces sp. CA-146814. The sequence continues at coordinate 7,461,590 of NZ_CP192068.1, read as the reverse complement.
CTGCCCTTTCACAGCGCGTAGCAGAGGGGCGAAATCGCTGCCGGCGGCCGGTGGGCCGGCCCGTTCCGAACTGCTGTCACCGGCCGAGGCCGCGGCGGTGGCTGTTGCCTGGGACATGAGGTCTCCGGTCTCTCCGACATAGGCGCTGACCTCGTTAAACGTACGGATCGGAGACCTGCGGCAGCCATGGCGCCACCACCCCGATCCCCCTGGGGCAGACCCCCGTACTCCGTGGTGGTGCCAGCCACACCACCACTCCGCATGGACTGGCGTGAGTGACCCAGATCACAGTGGAGAGCGACGCATCGCGGCTTCGAGCGGAGTACCCTCCGAGCCCGACCCACTAGTCAAATTTGAGGAATCTGATTTTCCTGTGCACCCGCACCCCGCGGCAACGCCTTACGAGATTTCCGAGCTGTCCCGCTGCTCCGCGGTCTTCATCCCCGCAGATCCGTCCCGTACCGGACGGATCGCCTTCTGGAACCCGGACGGTAACACCCCTCCCGACGCGCCCGGGGTCCTGTCGGAGCTCACCGTGGCCGAGGCCGGCGCCCGGCGCCGTACCGTTCCTGCCCTGCATCTTCCCGTACGGGAGGCCCTGCCGGTGCTGACCCGGGCGCGGGCGGACGGGCAGGCCTCCCCCGCAACCGCCTTCTGGGGTGCCGCCGCGCTGCTCGGGCTGCAGCTCGTCGCCCGCGGCCTCCTGCTGCCCGGGCTGAGCCCCACCGACCAGGACGCCTGGCGGGTCGGGCCTTTGGCCGCCGGGGACCTGGAGCGGATCCGGGATCTGGCCGCGTCGATGCCTCCCTCCGCCCACGCGACCCCGCTGGAGACCGGCGCGGCGGCGGACGGGCCACTGCTGCTTCCCGAGCCGGAACGGCTGTTGCGGGCGTTCCTGGACGCGGTGGCGGACGGACTGCCCCGGACGCCCGCCGCCGGGTTCGCGGCCGCGGGTCCCGCGTTCGCCGCCCCGGAACCGCACCACCTGCCCCAAGGGCGGGCCTGGGCGGCCGATGTGGCGGCCGGTCACGATGCGGGAGTGCGGCTCTCGTTGCGTATCGAGGTCACCGGAACCACAGCCGCTGTCCCCACCACGGACACCCACGCCGAGCCGGACGCAGACGCCGACACCGACACCGACACCGACACCGACACCGACACCGACAACCCTTCCTATGACGACGCGGTGCCCTCTTTCCGCGCCGTGCTGCAGATCCACAGCGTGAGCGACCCCTCCCTGGTCGCCGACGCGGCCGAGGTCTGGGCCGGCGGCACCCGGAGTGCGGCGGCGTTCGGGCCGCGGGCCCGGATGGACGCCCTGCTCGCCCTGCGCCGGGCCGCCCGCGCCTGGCCGCCGCTGGCCCCGCTGCTCTCCGCCGCCGTGCCGGACGCGGTGGAGCCCGCCGACGAGGAGATCGCCGAGCTGCTGGGCCCCGCCTCACGCGCACTGGCCGCCACCGGTGTGCAGGTGCACTGGCCCAAGGAGCTGGCGCGGAAGCTGACCGCACGAGCCGTCATCGGCCCGGCCGACCGGGGTGGCGACGCCGAGGGACGGGAGGAGGACGGAGGAGAGGCGGACGGACGGCGGGGGCGGGCCCTCGCGGACACTCCCTCGTTCCTGTCCGCCGACGCCCTGCTCGCGTTCGACTGGCGGTTCGCGCTGGGCGACCGGCAGCTGAGCCGCGAGGAGCTGGACCGCCTCGCCGAGTCCAGCCGACCGATCGTGCGGCTGCGCGACCAGTGGGTCCTCATCGACCCGGAGGAGGCACACCGGGCCCGGCAGACCCAGGACCGCAAGGTCACCCCCATCGACGCGCTGAGCGCGGCGCTGACCGGCTCCACCGAGGTGGACGGCCGCCGGGTGGAGGTGGCCGCGACGGGCTGGCTGGAGCGGTTGCGCGAGCGGCTGGCCGACCCGGAGTCCGCCGTCGAGCAGTCGGTCGGACAGCCCGAGGCGCTCACCGCGACGCTGCGCGACTATCAGCTGCGCGGTCTGAACTGGCTGAACACCATGACCTCGCTCGGCCTCGGCGCCTGCCTCGCCGACGACATGGGCCTGGGCAAGACGATCACGCTCATCGCTCTGCATCTGCACCGCCAGAGCGACCGGGACGCGGCCGGGCCGACGCTGGTGGTCTGTCCGACGTCGCTGATGGGCAACTGGCAGCGCGAGATCGAGAAGTTCGCCCCCGGCACCCCAGTACGCCGCTTCCATGGGACATCGCGTTCCCTGAAGGGGCTGGCGGACGGCGAGTTCGTCCTGACGACGTACGGCACGATGCGTCTGGACGCACCCCGGCTGGCGGCCGCCTCCTGGGGCATGGTCGTCACGGACGAGGCGCAGCACGTGAAAAACCCGCACTCGGCGACGGCCAAGCAGCTGCGCACCATCGGCGCCCGGGCCCGCGTCGCCCTCACCGGAACACCGGTGGAGAACAACCTCTCCGAGCTGTGGGCGATCCTGGACTGGACGACGCCCGGGCTGCTGGGCCGGCTCTCCACCTTCCGCAACCGGTACGCCGCCGCCGTCGAGGGCGGCGCGGACCCGGCGGCCGCCGAGCGGCTCGCGGCCCTGGTGCGCCCGTTCCTGCTGCGCCGCCGCAAGAGCGATCCGGGGATCGCGCCGGAGCTGCCGCCGAAGACGGAGACCGACCGGGCGGTGTCGCTGACGGCCGAACAGACCGGGCTGTACGAGGCGGTGGTCCGCGAGACGCTCGCCGAGATCTCCGGTGCGGACGGGTTCGAGCGGCGAGGGCTCGTGATGAAGCTGCTGACCGCGCTGAAGCAGATCTGCAACCACCCGGCGCAGTACCTGAAGGAGGACCGGCCGCGGATCGCGGACCGGTCCGGGAAGGTCGAGCTGCTGGACGAACTCCTGGACACGATCCTGGCCGAACAGGGTTCTGTATTGGTGTTCACGCAGTACGTACCGATGGCGCGGCTGCTGGAGGAGCATCTGTCCGAGCGCGGGGTGCCTACGCAGTTCCTGCACGGCGGTACGCCGGTGGCGCGGCGCGAGGAGATGGTGAGCCGCTTCCAGGCGGGCGAGGCCCCGGTGTTCCTGCTCTCCCTGAAGGCGGCGGGGACGGGGCTCAACCTCACCCGGGCCGGTCATGTCGTGCACTTCGACCGGTGGTGGAATCCGGCGGTGGAGGCGCAGGCGACGGACCGGGCGTACCGGATCGGGCAGACGCAGCCGGTCCAGGTGCACCGGCTGATCGCCGAGGGCACGATCGAGGACCGGATCGCGGAGATGCTCGCGCGCAAACAGGGTCTCGCGGATGCTGTGCTCGGCTCCGGAGAGGCGGCACTGACCGAACTGACCGATGCGGAACTGGCCGATCTGGTCGAGCTGCGAGGGGGCGCGCGATGAGTGACGACGACGAGTACGGGGCGGCTGCGGCGGACATCGGTGGTGGAGCGGAGCGTACGTTCGCGCCGCTGCCTCCGCCGCCGGGCAGGGGTTTCGCCACCTCCTGGTGGGGGCGGGCGTGGCTGAAGGCGCTGGAGGACACCGCGCTGGACGGCCAGCAGCTCAAGAAGGGGCGCCGGCTGGCCCGGGAGGGCGGTGTGGGGGCGGTCTCCGTACGTCCCGGCCGGATCACTGCCGTCGTACGGGACCGGGACGGCACGGGCCACCGGAGCGATGTGCTGCTCCAGGAGCTGAGCGCGGAGGAGTGGGACCGCTTCCTGGACATGGCGGTGGACCGGGCCGGGCACATCGCGGCGCTGCTCGACCGGGAGATGGAGCCGCATCTGGTGGAGGACGCGGCGGGTGCCGGGGTGGAGCTGCTGCCCGGCATCGGTGACCTGGAACCGGAGTGCACGTGCGGCACCTGGGACCACTGCGCCCATTCCGGGGCCCTGTGCTACCAGGTGGCGCGGCTGCTGGACGAGGATCCGTTCGTCCTGCTCCTGATGCGCGGGCGTGGTGAGCGGCGGCTGCTGGACGAGCTCCAGGTCCGCAGCGCCGCCCGTGCGGTGCGCGGTACGGAGAGGGGTGCGCCGGAGAAGGTGGACCGGGAGGCGTACGGGGTCCCGGCCGACGAGGCGTTCGCCGCGGGCTCCATACTGCCGCCGCTCCCCGGTCCGCCGCCGGTGCCCGAGGAACCGGGGCTGCCGCCGTCGCTGGACACGGAGGCGGACCCGCCGCCGGGCCTCGACCCGGCGGCGCTGGAGCTCCTGGCCGCCGACAGCGCCGTACGGGCCCGTCGGATGCTGCTGGAGGCGCTGGCTCCGGGGCATGAACGGCAGCCGGTCGCGGCGGAGCTGACGCCGGAGCAGGACGCGGTGCGGATGGCCGCCGATGCGCGCCCCCAGCCGTGGATCGCCAAGCGGCTGGCCGAGGGGTCCGGCCGGCCGCGCGCCGAGCTGGAGGCGGCGGTGAGCGCGTGGCGGTACGGAGGGGTGGCCGCGCTGGCGGTGCTGGACGAGGAGTGGGACCCGGACGCCGAGGCCCTGGCCCGGGCTCGCGCGCGGCTGGCCGCGGCCTGGGAGGAGGGCGAGCGGCCGCGGTTGCGGGCGGCGGGGGCCCGCTGGACGGTGGCGGGCGCCGATGTCCAGCTCCGGTACGACCGCGACGGCCGGTGGTGGCCGTACCGCAAGGAGCGCGGCCGCTGGGTGCCGGCGGGTCCGGCGGACGACGACCCGGCGAGTGCGCTGGCGGGGGCCCTGAGCGGGGGCTGAGGTCCGCCGACAGGTGTGGGGAACCGGAGCGCTCTTCCGTACGTCATCTCCCGTACGTCATCAGCGGGAGACGGCTTCGGCCTCCTCTTTCCCTCACGCCTCGCCCCTATGGGCGAGCACCACCCCTATAGGAGTGCGATGCACCGCAGAAGGCTCCTTCAGGGGGCCGCTGTCACCGCGGTGGCGGCGCTGGTACCGGCGTCGGCACGGGCCGTCACACCTTCGGCAGCCGTCGCGGACCATCCGACGGCTCTCTGGGCACCGGCCCACGCGGCGAACTACACCGTCCCGGCGGACCCTTGGGAGCGCCGGATCGACCGCGTCATCGTCCACGTCGCCCAGCAGTTGTTCACCCCGACGATCGGCATCTTCCGCGACCCGGTGAAACAGGTCTCCGCCCACTACGTGGTGCGCTCCGGTGACGGCCATGTCGCGCAGTGCGTCAGGGAGAAGGACATCGCCTGGCACGCGGGGAACTGGGAGGTCAACACACGCAGCATCGGCATCGAGCACGAGGGGTGGGTGGACCGCCCGGAGTTCTTCACCGATGTGATGTACCGGCGCTCGGCCCTCCTCACCGCGGCGATCTGCGCACGGCACGGCATACCCACGGACCGGGCACACATCATCGGCCACCACGAGGTACCCGGCAGCGACCACACCGACCCCGGTCCCCTCTGGGACTGGGACCGCTACCTCCGCCTCGTCAACCTGCCCTGAGCCCGCGCCGATCGGCCACCGTAGCCACACCGCACCAGGCGGCCACCCACCCGTCACCCGCGTCAACAACCCTGCGGGTCAATGCACCTAGGGCAGTTCGCGGACGTGCGGTGCCACGCTGTTGACCCAGTTGTCGCCGTTGGAGGCATCCCAGTTCGTGGACCAGGCCATGGCCCCGCGCAGCCCCGGGTAGGTCTTCTCCGGCTTGAACTCGCCACAGTTCTCGCCCTTGGTCAGGCAGTCCAGGGCATCGTTCACGATCGCCGGGTCGACGTAGCCGGAGCCCGCGCCCTTGGAGGAGGCGGGGGTGCCGATGCCGACCTGGTCCGCATCGAGGCCGTTCTCCAGTTGAACGCATGCCAGTGCGGTCAGGAAGTCGACCGTGCCCTGGGCGTAGACCTTGCCGTCGCAGCCGGCCATCGAACCGCTGTTGTAGTACTGCATGTTGACGACGGTGAGGATGTCCTTCACATCGAGCGCCAGCTTGAAGTACTCGGTGCCGGTGTTCTGCATGTCCAGAGTCTGCGGAGCCATGGTGAGGACGAGGTCGTCACCGGCCTTCGCGGAAAGCGACTTCAGCGCCTCGCCCATGTACTGGGCGTTGATACCGTGCTCCAGGTCGATGTCGACGCCGTCGAAGCCGTACTCCTCCATGAGGGCGTACGTGCTGTCCGCGAACTGCGCCGCGGACTCGGAGTCGTCGACCGTCACGTTGCCGAGCTCGCCGCCGACGGAGATGATGACGGACTTGCCCGCCGCCTGCTTCGCGGCGATGTCGGCCTTGAACTCGTCCTCGGAGGCGTAGCCGACCTCGGGGGCGAGGTTGAACTCGATCTGGCCGTCGGTGCCGGTGGAGTCGGCGAAGGCGACCGCGATGATGTCGTAGCCGTCCTGAACGTCGCCCAGCTTCTGGATGGTTGCGCCGTTGTCGAAGTTCTGCCAGTAGCCGGTCACGGCGTGTGCGGGAACTGCCGCACGGGTCTGCTCGCTCTAGGCCGCGCCCGCGCTGCCGACGAGGGCGGTGGCCATGAGCCCGCCGGCGGCGAGGACGAGGGCGGCGCTGCCGCCCAGGAGCTTGTGGCTGCGCTTCTTGCGATGCGTCCGGTTCACGGGGAATCTCCAGGTGCTCGTGGGGGGGTTCGCGAACGAGGGGGACATCGGTGGCCACCGACCTGGTGCAGGAGGTTGGTTCATACAAATGCCCATGTCAACCCGTGGGTCAGGGGACCTCGCTTCTGTGCGCTTTCTCCGTCGCACCTTCACGCCGGAGGCACTCGCAGGGTGCTCCCGGGGAGCTTCTGGCTCGTCAGAGCCGGTGCCGCGGTCCTGCTCGACCCTCAAGTTACGAGACACCGTGGACACAGAACAGTTGGAGATGATCGACGCGGAACCGTTCATGGTGGTCGACTCGGAGCAGATCAGGTGAAGGCCACCGAGGGGATCGCGAAGATCCGAGCCCCGAAGTGGCGGAGGGTCGTCTCCGCGGATCAGATCCGCAGGGCCGGGGAACCGAGGGCTCTCCCGGACGCCGGATCACCCCAGCGAGCCCGCACGCCCGCCTCCTGGTCCTGCACCTCGCTCCGGGGTCGATGCGTGGGGGGTACCGACAGCCGAGACGGAAGCACCTGTCCTCGCTGTGCCGGAGCCTCGGGATCACGATGGCCTCCCCGCGCCGAGGCCGCCGCCACCCGGCGGCAGGACGGCGAAGCCTTCATGGATGCCGTCCGCGACCGGCTCGGCCACGGAGCCCGCCTCTCCCCGCTCCGGAAGAGGAGGGCTCCGTCTTCGGCGCCGGGGGGGACCAGGGTCTCCAGGGCCGGAGGGGCGATCGGTGTGCGATCTCCCCTCCGGCCCTGGCCGGCCCCCGGGCCAGGCGTCGGCTCTATCGCGCCGCGGTGGACGTCGGCTTCGGGCGCCGGATCCCCTGACGGGTGCTGAGTTCGCCTCAGGGCCGGACGATCAGCAGGCGCCTTCGTCCTGCCACACGCCCCACTGGCCGGTGGTGCCGGGCTTCTCGTTGGTGGTCCACCATTTGGCCTTCCACTTGCGGCCGTCGTGCGCGACCACGCTGCCTCCCGTGTAGACCGCGGTGGCCTTCCACTGGGCGAGCGTGCACGTGTCGCCCGGGGGGTCGGTGGGCGGGTCGGTCGGCGGTGCGGTGCCCGGGTCGGCGAGTCCGCCGACGGTCTGGGCGATCCACTGCCGGACGCCGCCCTTCTCGGTGACGTCGGCGAAGATCGAGGGTGCGGCGCCGCAGTCGGTGTTCGCCGTACCCCAGCCGCTGACGAGACTCACGAGTACCCATTCGTCCTGCGAGGTCTTCCTCAGCAGAGGACCCCCGGAGTCGCCGTAACAGGTTCCGGCCTGGGCCGGGTTGTCGCCGCAGATCTCGGTGTTGCCGTTGTGGATCGCCGGTGACGCGGCATCGTCCAGGACCGCGGTGTCGAGTTCGAGGGCTTCGGTCGTCGCACCGCCGCATCCCAGCGTGGGGCACGTCTGTCCGAATCCGACGACGCGGGCCGGGGTTCCGGCAACGGGTGAGAACCGGTCGATCAGCACGGGCTTCACGTTGGTGACGGGCGTGGCCAGATGCAGCAGAGCGACGTCGGCACCTCCGCCGGTGAAGAAGACGCGACGATCGGTGGAGGAGACGGCCACGGGCGAGGCCGAGTCGGTGCCGATGCCGATGTACCCGTTCCGCCAGGTGCAGTGGGCGGCGGTGAGCAGCCAGTCCGGCTTGATCAGCACGACGGTGCAGGCGTTCCACACACCGACGGGGTACGCCTGTGAGGCGGGGGTTCCTCCGATGACCTGCGGGCTGACGTCAGCGCCGGCTCCGGGCGGCGGCTGCGGGGACGCGGCGCCGGCGGTCGCCGGCATCAGGAAGGCGAGGACGGAGACGGCGAGAGTTGCCAGGAATGCCTGGGCTCTTCGTCTGGGCAAGGGATCACTCCTTCAGCATGAACGAGCGGTGTTGCGCACACACAAGAGCATTGGTCTGGACCTGTCAAGGTCTAGACCAAGTGCCGTTACGTTCACAGGAACGGCCAACTGGCTTCGTCGGGCCGGGAGTTGCCGGGTGGTGTCCTTCTCCAGGCGGGACACCCCTCGGGACTCGCCCGCGAGGGTCAGGCCGCCCCGGTGTCGGCTGCGGGCTTGCCGTATCCGCACACGTGGGCCGCGAGCACTGTCCTGACCGGGCGATTCACGCGTCGCAGCGCTCGGCCGACTCCCGCGAGGCTCTGGCCGGGCGCGGCGTCGCCACCCTCCTTCCCCGGTGGCGGCTTGCGTATTGGTAACCCATGGGTTACCAATGAGGAGTGGACCCGTTCATCGCCCTGGCCGATCCCATACGCCGTGACCTGCTGCGCGCCCTGGCCTCCGGCCCCGCCCGCGTAGTCGACCTCGCGGCACGGCACCCGATCAGCCGGCCCGCGGTGAGCAAACATCTGCGACTGCTCACCGAGGCAGGGCTGGCCACCGTCGAGGACCGCGGTCGCGAGCGCCACTACGCGCTCGCCCGCCCGGGCCTCGCCCCGGTCCGCGCCCTGCTCGACGAGCTCGCCGGGCACCGCCCGCCGATCCCCGAGAGCGCCTTCGACGCCCTCGACCTGGAGGTCCGCAGGGCCGTCCACGACCGCCGGGCCCGCACCGACGCCGATCCCGGCACCGGAAGACCTCAGGAGGAATCCGCATGACCAGCACCCCCACCGGCCGTCGCGTGACCGTCGACGGCCTGGACAGCATCGCCTTCGACCGCACCTTCCGGGCCGGCATCAAGGACGTCTGGGCGGCGGTCACCGAGTCGGACCGCCTGGCCCGATGGATCGGCGAGTGGACCGGTGACCCGTCGACCGGATCGGTCGACTTCCGCATGCTCTACGAGGGCGACCAGCACCAGGCCGAGGTCTTCACCATCCAGGACTGCCAGGCCCCCCACCGTCTGGTCCTTACGTCGCAGGTGCCTGACCAGGAATTTCTCTGGCACATGACCCTGACGCTCGTCGAGCACGAGGGCGTCACCACGCTCACCTTCACCCAGTCCGTCGGCGACGACCCGGCGATGGCGGGCGGAGTGGGCCCCGGGTGGGACTACTACCTCGACCGTCTCGTCGTCGCCGAGACCGGCGGCGATCCGGCATCCGTCGACTTCGGTGCGTACCACCCGGTCCACGCACAGCACTACCTCGACATGTTCAACTGATCCCCGCGCGGGAATGCGACACACCTACGGACTCGGCCAGGGGCTACCCGGTCGCTGTGCCCCTGGTGGACGAGGACGTCGACGCCCCGGCACGGCCCACCCGACACGATCCACGGCGAAGTCCCCAAACCCAGCCGACGCCCAACCCCTCAGGCGAACACGGTCATCAAGTCCGCTGCACCCCATGGTGTCAGCCTTTTCCGCTGCAATCCGATCTGGATTCTCACCCGTCAGGCGCCTACCGCTGAGCTTGCGGCATCCTCCGGGCGGCAGAGGCAACGTGGCCGAAGTGCCGGCGTCCAAGGGGTACCCGAAGCATCCGCCCACGTGGATATAGGGGTGACACGCTTTCCACGAACGAGACAGGTGGTCCCTCAGTGCTGCGATCGATGAGTGCCGGCGAGCTGACGGCAGCGATCTCCGGCTTATGCGCCTTGGCCGCTCTGGGGATGCGGATCTGGGGGCGCGTGGTGCTGGCCCGGGAGCAGCGGCGAGCGCTGGCGGTCGTGGTCGCGGCGGCCCGGCACGGCTCCCGGGCGGTGGTGGTGCGTCAGGAGGCCGCCGGGACGTGGTGGTCCCTCGGCATCGGCACGGATCGGACGGTCGCCGCTCGCAGCGCAGCGAGGACGGGGTGGGCGGGACCCGGTGAAGAGACTCAGTGACCTCGGTACGGGACGACTCCACGCCGGCGCCGAGGGTGGCGGACCGTGAGCGGCGGGACGCCATACGGGCCTTCTATGTGGCTCATCACCCGAAGCTCGCCGCGTTCGTGGCACGGCGGGTCGAAGAGAAGCAGGAGGCTGAGGACCTGTGCCAGGAGACCTGGCGCCGCTTCTTCATCTGATATGACCACTACGTCGACTCCTACGACGAACCCGTGAAGGCGCTCTACCCGATCGCGTCGTGCCGCATCGCGGACTACTGGAAGGAGCGCGGCCGTGTACGGGAGGTCCCCTTCACGGGCGAGGATGTGACGACGCTGATCCACGAGCTGGCTCCGGACCTGGCCACGGGGATCGCGCGCCGCGTCGACGTGGAGCATGCGCTCGCCCACCTGACCGAGAGACAGCGTGAGGCCCTGCGACTCCACCACATCGACCAGTTGAAGGTCGCCGAGACGGCCGTACTCATGGGGATCGGCGAGAACGGCGTCAAGAACCTGCTCAGAAAGCCTTGGAGGCACTCCGCCACACCACGGTCCTGAGCGACTACCGGCCGGCGGACACGGGCGAGGGAGAACGCGAGTGGGTACCGAGAACCGGCTTCTGCTGCCCGCACCGGGCGCGTCCAGCGAGGGTTTCGACGCTGTCATGGACTCCATCGACAGCCTCACGGACGATGAACGAGCCACTCTGGCGCTCCAGGCGGACCAGGCCCAGCTGGGCCACGAAGCGTACGCACTGGGCCTGGAACTCCTCGCGCTGGATCGACGCGAGCAGGGGCTGCACTGGCTGCGCACAGCCGCCCGCTACCACGTGACCGGAGCTCAGCTCACCCTGCGTCCCCGGAACGCACCGGCCATGACGGAGCAGGAGGCACCACGCGAGCGCGCTCACACCCAGGAGCGCGCGGCCGAGGCCGGCGGAACAGTACGGCCGCCCGACATTGCGGTGCCCCCGGCCGCGACTGCCTCATCGGCGGGCTCGGCCCCCGCGCCGCACGTTCAGCAGCTCATCCTGGGCGCACTGTTGCGGGACCTACGGATCCTCCAAGGCCTCACCCAGCGTCAGGTCGCGAGCAGCACCCTCTGCTCTGTGCCCGCCATCGCCCGCTTCGAGCGGGGGTACAGCCTGCCGCAGCGTGAGCAGCTGGACCGGATGCTCACCGTGTACGGGGTCGACTCCCTGGATGAACGCCGACGCATCCTCAAGACATGGCACGCGGCCGACCGCCCGAGCTGGTGGCACGAGTACCGGGACATCATGCCGCCCTGGCTGTAAAGCCTCTTCGATCTGGAAAGGAGCGCTCACCTGATCAAGACCTTCGAGGCAAGAATCGTTCCCGGGCTGCTCCAGACACCGGAGTACGCGAGGGCCATCATGCGCACCGGACTCGACGACGGCAGTGAACAGGAAATCGACCGCCGAGTGCAGTTGCGCATGAAGCGCCAACAACTGCTCCACGCTGCCGACGGACCGAAACTGTGGGCCATTCTGGACGAGTCCGTTCTCCGCCGACAGGTGGGCGGAAGCGCTGTGATGAGAGAGCAATTGCGTCACCTCGCGGACATGGCGAGCCGGCCGAACCTGACGATTCAAGTCCTGCCGATGGATGCGCATGCCTACGGGGACGTCGGTGCACCGGTGACGGTCATGCGGTTCGCGGAACGATCGTTGTCCGATGTCGTTTATCTGGAGCAGCTGTCCGGGGGCCAGTACCTCCGCAGGGAGGACGACAGCGAGAGGTATCGGCATCTGCTGAATCATCTGGCGGGTGCCGCCGAGGGGCCGGACCGTACCGAGGGCATCTTGCATCGCATTCTGGAGCATGCGGATACGGGCCCCGACAGCTCGGCGCCGAACGCGGACACAACGCCGTACACGAGTTTCATGGAACAGGTCGCGGACGCCGCCACACCGCCGGACCACACGGCGGAGATCCTCGGCGGCTATATCGCCGCCTGCGGCTGACGACGGTGCCACCGCTCCAGAATGTCACCCATGCCTAGGTCAGGGGCGCGGAGCGGCGGAGGACTCTCCACGCCGAGTGCGGTGGGCCGGTTGCCTCAGTGAGCGCAGGCCCGCCGCCTGGGTCGCTCGTCGCGGAGGCGGGTGGCGGAGGCGGAGTCGGAGTCGGAGTCGGTTGGACGTTGCCGGCGAAAGCCCTGTTCGTCGCGGGGGTCCGGCCCTAGGGCCTGTCGTCGCCGAGTTCCCCTCACTGGTGCTCGGCGCACGGCGGGGCCTGCGGTACCGAGGCCTGCGGTGAGGCTGCTTCTCAGGCTTTCCACCTGTATGTGCCCTCATGGGCGCTACGCTCGGCAGGCTCCGATACTCCGGCGGAATGGTGGGCGGCAGGCATGGCGGAACCCGTGAAGTGTGCAAAGTGTTCAACCACGAAGCGCCCTCGCGCCGCGTGCCCAGGGTGCGGCGACGAAGGCTGAGATCCCTAAGGCGGCGAACCGCCTCCACGATCAGCCAGCGCATCTCATTCGGGACAACGACATTCGGGGGGGTAACGACATGTTCCACCTCACCCTTGGCGAAGGCGCCCACGGAACGCGCGTCGAATCCCTCTACCGCCTGGTCGACGTGTCCGGGCTCGTCATCACTGTGCACGGATACAGCGACGCGAGCGAAACAGAGGGGCCATTTTCGAGGCCGCCCCACGTCTTTCCGGGGATGAGGAGGCGACGGCAACGGATCGGTGAGCGATTCCGCATTCGCGCAGGCCTTCGCACGCGCTCACGTGTGAAAACCCAGGTGCGGGGAGCCCACGGCACCCTCTAGGCTCCGCGTCGCGTGGCCGGACCCGACCGGTCGGCGGTGGATCGGAGATGCACGGGGTATGACCAGTCAGCTGTTCGCGATCTGTTTCCGGGCCACCCGGCCGTCGGAGCTGGCCCGGTTCTGGTCCGGGGTCCTCGGCTGGGAGGTGGCCGGAGGCGCGGACGAGGGCGCAGCGCTCCTGTCCCCGGGCGGCACCGGGTTCCGCATCCGCTTTCTGCCCGGCCAGGAGCCGAAGACCGGCCAGAACCGTGCGCACTTCGACCTGACCAGCGCTTCAGCGGAGGATCAGCAGCAGACGGTCGCCAGGGCGCTGGAGTACGGCGGGCGGCATATCGACGTGGGCCAGCAGCCGGAAGAGGGGCATGTGGTGCTGGCCGATCCGGACGGCAACGAGTTCTGCGTGATCGAGCCGGGCAACACGTTCCTCGCCGACACCGGTTTCATCGGAGCGCTGGCCTGCGACGGTACGCAGGAGGTCGGGTACTTCTGGAGCGCGGCGCTGCGGTGGCCTCTGGTCTGGGACCAGGACGAGGAGACCGCGATCCAGTCGCCGGACGGCGGTACGAAGATCACCTGGGGCGGTCCGCCGGTGGCGCCGAAGACGGGCCCGAACCGGCTCTCCTTCGAGCTGGCGCTCCCTTCCGGCGCCGACCGGGAGGCGGAGATCGATCGTCTGGTCTCGCTCGGGGCGACCCTCCCCGTGGGCGACGAGGCCGACGAGGCCGACGAGGTCGACGAGAGTGACGACAGCCGCGTGCTGATGCTCGACCCCGACGGCAACGAGTTCTTCGTGCAGGGGCCTCGGCCATAGCGGTCCGCCGAGCCCGGGCCGGCAGCCAACAGGTCCAGCCGGCCCGGTCGGCCCGACCGGTACCCTTCCGACGTGACGCAGCACCCCACCGCGCAGGAGCGACGGCCCGCCAACGACGGGCCGAAGGCCGCCGCGCGCAATCGGGCGGCTCTGATCGCCGCCGCGCGCGAGGTCTACGCGGAGTACGGCCTCGACGCCCCGCTCTCCGGGATCGCCCGTCGGGCCGGGGTCGGGCAGGGCGTGCTGTACCGGCACTTCCCGGACCGGGCTGCCCTGGCGAACGCCGTACTGGAGGAGAACGTACGGGAGGTCGAGCAGGCGGGTGCTGCCGCGGGCGCGAGTCTGGCCGGTGTACTCGGTGTGCTGACGTGGCATCTGACGGAGTCGGCGGCTTTCATCGGCCTGCTGCACGCCGACCGGACAGGCAGCCGGGCGGCCGACGACGTCCACGCGCACGCCCCCGCCCTGTCCGAGCGGGTCGCGCGCAGCCTGCGAGGTCATGTGACGGACGGCCATCGGTTGGCGGGGGCGGAGGACGACCTCACGCTCGCGGTCGCCATGGTCTCGGGCGCCGTGACCGGACCGACCCGTGCGGAGCGGGAGCGCCGGGCGCTGGCGGCGTGGCGGCTGCTCGGTGTCGAGGTGGGGCCGGTACGGCCTTTCGGCGGGTGATCGCGGGCGCGTGTGCTGTCAGCCGCCGTTCGACTGCCGGGTTCCCTTCCCCAAGGCGTGGAAGGTGTAGAGGTATCCGCCGGCCGGGCCGCTGACGGTCATGTACGCCTTGGTGCCGCCGGGCGTGATCGCCACGTTCGTCGCCGAGTCGAGCCCTTCCGCGCGGGCGGGAACCTCGACCGTCGCCAGGTGCTCGCCATACCTGTCGTACACGAAGAGTGCAGGCCTGCCGTGGAGGCCCTGGTAGAGGTTGCCGTCCGCGTCCACGGCGATCGAGTCGGTCTGGGCGATGCCGCCGTCGACGCGGATCGCGGTGTGCCGGGAAGCGGTGTCGCCGCCTGTGCCCAGCTCGGAACCGGTGTCGCCGCCTGCGCCGAGGCGGAGGTAGGAGATCCGGTTCTGCGTCAGCTCGCTGATCCAGAGACCTCGGTAGGCCTCGTCGAACGAGATGCCGTTCGTCGCCGCCAGGCCGTCGGCCAGCACGGTCGCCTTTCCACCGTCGCGGTCGACACGTACCACCCGACCGTGCTCCGTCCCCTCCGACAGGCCGCGTGAGTCACTGACGTACAGGTGACCGGCCTTGTCGAAGGCGATGTCGTCGGGGTTCATCCGTGCGCCGTCGACCTCGCCGGAGAAGAAGGTCCGCGGATCGCCGCCGTCCGGTGCGAGGCTCACGATCTCGCCGTGCGCGTAGTCGGTGAGGTAGAGCCGTCCGTCGTACGGGCTGAACTGGGCCGAGGTGTAGGCGCCTCGGCCATCGGTGTGGACGGACCGAACCGTCTTCCTCCTCACGTCGACGCGCATGACCTTGGGCCGGCCCTCGGGCGCGGTGACGTCGACGAGGAAGAGGCCGCCGTCCGGACGGAAGGCAGGGCCCTCCAGCAGGGTCATCCCGGTCTCTTCGTGGGTCCGGGTCAGCTGCATGACCTTCTGGGCCCGGATGGTCCTGGTGGTGTCACCGGCCGCCGACGGACCACCGGGGCCGCCTGTCTCCGTACCGCATCCGGCGAGTGCCAGCAGGCCGGCCGTGGCGAGAGCGGCGAAGGTACGGGGCGGGAGTCGACGCATGGAGGAACCACTCTTCCTGTCCGCTGTGTGCGGGTGCCGCCGGCCGGGCAGCTCACCTTCACGCGCTGCGGCCCGATGCCGTGCCGTACCCGCATTCCAACCGGACACTGCTGTCCGGTTGTTGCTACCGTAGCCGATGGCCGTTCACTCCGGGCGGTCCGACCGGCAGGATCGAGGTGCTCGATGACGGATCGTCACATACTGCTTCCCGAGGAGCTGGAGGTGCTCCGTCGGCGCTACCACTTCGAACGCGAGCGGCGCGTACGTCCCGACGGCGTCCGCCAATACCGCTCCACCGAAGCCGAGTTCGGGTTCTACGCCGCCGATCCGTACACGGAGCTCACCGAGCGTGAGCCGGTACGCGACACGGTCGACGTCGCCGTGGTCGGCGGCGGGTTCGGCGGCATCCTGGCGGGAGCCCGGTTACGACAGCGGGGCGTGGAGCGCATCCGGATCGTGGAGCAGGGCGGCGACTTCGGCGGCACCTGGTACTGGAACCGGTACCCGGGCGTCCACTGCGACATCGAGTCGCACGTCTACCTGCCGATGCTCGACGAGACCGGCTATGTACCGGAGTGGAAGTACTCCCCGGGTGACGAGATACGCCGCCACGCGGTGCGGATCGCACAGAAGTTCGCCCTCGGGCCGGACGCTCTCTTCTCCACCACGGTCACCTCCCTGGCCTGGGACGAGACGGCGGAGGCGTGGCTCGTGACCACCGACCGCGGGGACGCGTTCCGGGCCACGTACGTCATCACCGCCACCGGCACGCTCTCCGAGCCGAAACTCCCCGGGATACCCGGCATCGAGGACTTCGCAGGCCATACGTTCCACACCTCGCGGTGGGACTACGCCTACACCGGCGGCACCCCGGACGGCGGCATGACCGGCCTCGCGGGCAAGCGCGTGGGTGTCGTCGGCACCGGAGCCACCGGCATCCAGGTCATTCCGCTGCTGGCGGAGGACGCCGGGCACGTCACCGTCTTCCAGCGCACCCCCTCCACCGTGGACGTACGGGCCAATCGCCGCACCACGGCCCAGGACGTCGGCGCCGACCATGAGGGATGGGCGCGCGAGCGGCGCGACAACTACCTGCGGATCGTCTCCGGCGAGCCGGCCGAACACGATCTGGTGGCGGACAGCTGGACCCGGTCGGCGGTCCTCCTGGAGAAGCTCCTGCCGAGCTTCCGGCGGCAGGGCGACCGTAAGGCCTTCGAGACCGCGTACGAGGTGGCCGACGCCGCCAAGATGAAAGAGCTGCGCGCCCGTGTCGAGGAGTCCGTGACCGACCCCGACACGGCGGAGAGGCTCAAACCCTGGTACCGGTACGCCTGCAAGCGCCCCGCCTTCTCGGACGCGTACTACCAGGCGTTCAACCGCCCCGACGTCACGCTGGTCGACACGGCCGACACCCACGGCATCGAACGCGTCACCGCCCACGGTGTCGTCGTCGGCGGCGCGACGTACGAACTCGACTGTCTGGTCTTCGCCACGGGCTTCTCCGTCGGCACCTCCGGCATCCTCTCCGGCAAGCTCCCGGTCCACGGCCGGGGCGGGCAACAGCTGCTGCAGCGGTGGGCGCAGGAGGGTCCGCGTACGCTGCACGGCTTCACGAGCAACGGGTTCCCGAACCTGATCCAGATGGGCACCCTCCACAACGCCAGCAGCGTCAACTTCACCCACATCCTCGACGAGCAGGCCGTCCACGCCGCCGCTCTGATCGCGGCAGCCGAAGCCGACGGCTCCGTCATCGAACCGTCCCGCGAGGACGAGGACGCGTGGATCGCCGCGCTCGCCGAGGACGCGCCGGACCATGAGTGGTTCCACGCCGAATGCACCCCTGGGTACTACAACCGCGAGGGCCGGGGCCGGCCGAACGGCCCCTTCACCTACCCGCACGGCGCGGTCACCTTCCATGAGCTGCTGGCACGGTGGCGCGGGGAGTCCATGGAGGGGATCCTTCGGCCCAGGGCGACCCGTAGTCGTCAGCCACACTTCTGACGACTCGTATATAGCCCCCGCCGAGACGGGTCATGCCACCGCCCACGGGGTCCCGGGGCCCCGTGGCGTACAGACGGGGGCACCCTGCGGGGATCAGGCTCCCGGAGTGTGGTGGAAGGCCGGTCCGTCCTGGCCCGGGACGGCGCGGCCGGCGGCGGGGGCTGGAGCGCCAAGGCGCGGGTTCCGCTCGTCGGTGCCGAGGATGACATCGCCGTCGAACATGACGATCACGGCGGACATGAGGAGAGCGGCCAGCGGGCCGGCCACCATGACCAGCAGGAACGACAGCATGCTGGCGGACGACTGGGTTCCGGCTCCATGGTGGTCGACCGGAACGTCGACCGCGGCCATACCGGTGTAGTGCATGCCCGTGACGGCCACACCCATGATCAGGCTGGCCCCGAGGCTCGCTCCGAGCCCGTGCACGGACACCGCGGCCCAGAGCGCGGCGGTCGCGGCGACCACCGCGATGAGGATCGACAGGGCCACCGTCAGACCGGAGTACCGCAGGTCACCAGGGGTGTGCATGGCGGCCATACCGAGGTAGTGCATCGCCGCGACGCCCAGCCCCGTGAACACACCGGCCGTGGTGAGCACCACGGTTCCCGGCCCCCGGAATCCGACCAGGAACACGCCGACGGCGACCACGGCTATCGCGACCAGGAGGCTGAGCAGGGTGGTACCGGAGTCGTACTTCATGGACATGCCGTCGATGGTGAATCCGGCCATGGCGATGAAGTGCATGGTCCAGATACCGCAGCCGATCGACACCGCGCCGAGAGCGAGCCAGCCGGCCCGCTTCGTTCCGCGCCGGATCGCGCGGGTGGTGCATCGCAGCCCCAGAGCCGCGCCGAGGCACGCCATCAGGAAGGCGGCGACGGGGGTCACTGCCCCGTAGTGGAAATTGGAGACGGTGGCTTCCAAGACGGGAATCCTTTTCGAGCGGTCGGAGGTAGCCGCGGAACTGCCACCGCGAACGGCGGCGCGGGGGTGGGACTTTCGGACAGGTGCGAGCGATGGCGCGACACCCGGCAGGCATGGCGATCCGGCGGTCGGACATGCCAACACGCCGGGCACACAGGCTTTGGGCGTCATACCCCCGCTCCGTGTGCTCGGCCGGCCGCTGCCGACCGAGGGCCGGTCATGCCGATGCACCGATGCACCGATCATTTTCGGCCAACCGATATTGAGGATTCAACCACACGCCCGCGCCGCCCCTCGGCGCCCCGCCCCCGAGGACCGCCCCAGCTCCGCGCGCCACGCCCCCCTTAGAGCCGACGCCCCGTCGCGGAGGCGAAGCCCAGCCAGGTGTGCCGGTTACCCGCCCAGCACCAGCCGACCTTCGGGGCGTTCCGCCGCTCGCCGCCGTCCCGTCCGGTGCCGTTGCTGATCCAGAGCGCCGGGGTGCGGGCGTCCAGAGCGCCGTTGGCCTTGCGGAGCCGGGAGCCGATGGTCATGAAGCAGTGGTTGCGCTCCAGAGCGGGCGGCTGCTGGAGCACCCAGTGGATGCCCTCGGTCAGTACCAGCGGAGTGCGTCCCTGTTCGCCGAGGACGGGCAGCGCCTCGTTCGGGCTCCAGTTGGCCATCTGATCGCCGCGGTCGATCCCGGTGAGGAGGTAGAAGGGCGCATCCGGCAGCGCGAGGTCTTCCAGTGGCGTGAAAAGATCGACATCCGGCATGTCGGTGACGACGAAGCCCGGTTTCCCCTCGCGGCGGAGCAGCGGTGCCAAGGCTGAGGCAGGGACGCGGTCGGGGTGGACGGCGAGCAGAGTGCTGGCGGCGGCGCCTTCGGAGACCTCGGCGGCCGCCGCGAAGGCGCGCACCTCCGCCGCCGTCACTCCGGCGAGTTCATGGACCCCCAGCGCGATCAGCCGCTCGGCCTGGGCGGGCGGGGCCGGGAGATCCGGACGGACGGTGGAGGTGACGGGCACGGTCTCGGGCACGATGCTCCCTGGAGCGGTGGTGTGAAGGGGACTCAGCTGGAACGAAACTGCGCGGACGAACCGGCTCGACGACGCAGGTTGAACGAATCAGCGTCGACGAATCGGCTTGGACAAGATCGGCCGGCGAATTATTCCCGCCCCGCCCCCTTCGCGCCCGCCCTCTTCGGGCCTGTGAGGTGCGGGGCCTCAGCCGCGAGCCACCGCGATCGCGCCCGAGAGCCGCTCCCCCGCCTCGTAGATCATGTACGGCACACCGCCGTCGGTGCCGAACGACGGCGCGGCCGCGCGGCCGTTCTCCGGGGCCGCGGTGCCGGAGTTGTAGAACACGCCGAGGTGGTTGCGGCGCGAGAAGTCCATGCCCACCTCGGTGATCTTGATGTCCCCGCCGCTTCCCTTGTCCGTGTGGTAGACGACGTACGCGCTGCCGCCTCGGGTCAGCAGATGCGGCCCGCTGACGTTCACCGCGCCGACCGCCGCGTGGTCGATCAGCGGCTGCTGGGAGAAGGTCCAGTTCCGGCCGTCCGCCGACCAGCCCCAGCCGACGTCACGGTGGTTGTCCGCCTGGTTCCACATGAAGAGCATCACGTACTTCGCGCCCCGCGACGGCAGGTCGTGGCGGAAGACCCGGGCGTAGGAGGCCTCCCGGGAGCCCGTCGGCAGCATGGCCGTGGTGAGGACCGTCCTGTCGTACGTGAAGGTGACGCCGTCCCGGGAACGGGCTAGGCGGGTGGTGTTGTTCTCGCCGTGGAAGTAGAGCCACAGCTCGCGTGCGTCGGCGTTCCACAGGACGTGCGGCGAGGAGACGTGGCTGACGTTGTAGTGCGGCGACCAGTCCTTGCGGACGATCGGGTTGGCCCGGTACTCGGTGAACGGGCCCTCCAGCGAGTTGCCGTAGGCGAGGCAGATGCCGCCGGGCGCGTCGTGCGGCGCGTAGTAGAGGTAGTAGCGGCCGAGCGGGTTGCTCAGCTTGTCGTAGACGCCGCGGATGCACGGGAAGATGATCTCGCCGGTCGGGTTGTACGCGAGCTGGCCCGGCTTCAGCAGCGTGCTGACGTAGCGGTAGTTCGGGAATCCGCCGGGAGCGGCGGAGGCCGGTGCGGTGCCCTGGGCTCCGATGGCGAGCAGGGCGCCGCCGGCGGTGGCGGTGCGCAGGAAGAGGCGGCGGTCGAGCGTCATGGCGTTACGGCTCCTCTGTGCGGGTGGACGGGACGTGTTCTCGTACGGACAGAGCTGGGTGGTCGCGGTGTTCTCGTCGGTCAGGGCTGAGTGATGGCGGTGTTCTCGTCGGTCAGAGCTGGGTGGTGGCGGTGAGGATCAGGCCGCCGAGCGCGACGCACCACACGTACGGCAGGGTGCGCACCATGACCTGGTGCGGGCTGACGCCGGAGTACTGCGCCGACCACACCGTCTGGGTGCTGGTGGGGTCGCTGACGCCGAAGACCTGGTTGTACGAGGCGGTGAGGCCGAGCACGGCGACGGCGGGGTAGATGCCCGCGGCGATCAGGACGCCGGCGATTCCGGCGCCGAGGCCGTAGACGTTGAGCGGGCCCCGGTAGAGGCAGAGCGGTACGAGCAGGGTGAAGACCAGCACGAAGACGACCGGGTTGGCCGGTGCGACGGCCTTCACCAGTGGGTCCAGCGCCTCGACGGCGCCGGGCAACTTCACCGCGGCGAGCAGGATGCCGATCGCGATGAAGAGCGCGATGGGCGGTGCGGCCACCTCGAACCCGCCGTACAGCGTGCGCAGGAGCCGCTTGTTGAGCTGGCCCGGACGCGTCGTGGTCGCCAGCGCCCACAGCACGCCCGCGAGCATGGACGGGATGATGGGCAGTTCGAAGCCGAGCGCGAGGACCAGCGGCACGGCGGGAGCGAGGAGCGCGTACCAGGGCGCGTCTCCCATGCGCCGTGCCCGGTTCCGGCGCCGCTCCCCCGGGCTCTTGGAGCTGCCCCCGTCCCCGGAACGTTCGGCGGCGGACGCCAGCGACCAGGCGTGCTCCACGCCCTTGCGGCGGGCCTCGACAAGGACGAAGAGGACGGCGAAGAAGGCGGCGAACGGGAACAGCTTCATCATGAAGCCCTTCACCGTGTCGATGGGCAGCTCCAGCGCGGTGGAGAAGAACTGCCAGACAGGCAGCTCGAACGGCAGCCCGGCGGCGATGCCCATGAGGATGGTGCCGGCGGCGGTGGTCTTCGGCACGCCGACGGCGATCATGGCGGGGATGCCGATGATGCCCGCCATCATCGCGGCGGGCGCGGAGCCGGTGACCGTGCCGATGAGCGCGGAGACGGCGAGGACGCCGAGGGCGACGACGGTCGGGCGGTCGCCGCCGAACTCGACGATCTTGCGGACGAGCGTCCCGGCGATGCCGGTCTCCTCCATCAGCTTGCCGAGCCAGGAGCCGATGAGCACGGCGAGCATGGTCGCGGCGAGCGCCGGCGCGCCCTGCTGGATCACTGTGTCGAGAACACTGTTCTCGCCGGTGAGCGGTGCTCCGGCGACGAACGCGATGGCGACGGCGAGGAGCACCAGCGCGAAGGCGGTGGGGAGCTTGCGGGTGAGCATCAGCCCGACACCGGCGAGCATGAGCAGCAGGATGACGATTCCCATGGCGGGTCTCAGTCCTCTCCGAGGGCCTGGACCGCGCTGACGAGCGCGGCGGTGAGAAGGAGCGGCGAGCGGCCCAGGCCGCAGAGTGCGCCCGCGTAGGCGTGCGCGGCGAGTTCGTCGGCTCCGGCGACGTGTCCGGGGACGCGGAGGCGCCCGATCCGCAGGGCGGTGTGGCCGAGCCGGTCGCGGAGTGCGCGGCGGGTTCGGGGGTCGCGGTGGAGCAGGCAGTGGGCGTGCTCGTGGGCCACGGCGGCGGCCCGGAGCGAACCGGCCGGGTAGCGGTCCCGCCAGCCGAGTACGTCCACCAGCTGCTCGCCGAGGTCGAGGGTGTCGGTGAAGAGTTCGACGGTGGGCACGGGCCGGGAGGTGTACCGGGCGAGGAGCAGCCGGTCGAGGCCGCCGGTGGTCTCGACGACCCGGGTGGCGTGCGCGGAGGCGTCCGCCGGCGGAGGGATCGCGGCCAGTTCTCGGCCGAACTCCGTCGCGGTCGACGCCCATTGGCGCAGCAGCGCTTCGTCGCGTGTCTCGTGGGTCGGTGTGTTGGCGAGCAGCCGTACGCCGAACTCCGTGTCGTCCAGCGCCTCCAGCCGTACGCACGCGGCGCGCAGCGCCTCACGGCGGGCCGGGGCGAGGGCCGTCAACGCTGCGGTCCTACGCGCGCGTTGACGCGTGGAAGGCTTCGCCGTGGCCGGTGACCGGGGCGTCTGTACGCTCATGGGCGCACCTCCACGACCGCCACCACCGGCTCGTCCGCCGCGCGCGAGCGCAGTTCGCTGCGGGCCAGGGCGAGCAGCGGGCCCGCCTCCAGGACGCCGGAGAGGTCGGCGATCCGGGTGCCGAGGAGGAGCCGGAGCGCGGGGGCGCGGACGCCGCCGTCGCCGTACGAGGTGGCGTTGCGGACCAGGTCGGCGAGGAGCTCCGGCGCCTGGCCGACGGTGGTGGTGGCGACCGTGGCGTCGGCGGCGTGCAGCCGCACCACACCGTCGGCGTCGAGGACCCGCACGGGGTGCCGGGTGCGGCGGAAGCGGCGGTGCCGTTCGGAGCCGTAGACCGTGTGCGTAGGCGTCGCGGCGAGGACCTGGACGGCGGAAGGGTCGGTCTTGAGGCTGGCTGCCGCCGCGTCCAGCCGTTCGGTGTCGCCGGTGCGGTGGGTGCGGTCCTGGGTGCGCAGTTCGGTGGCGCCGGTGGCGACCGCCCGTACGGTGTTGGTCTGCGGGTCGACGGTGACCTCGACCTCCACGGCGGCGGGCGCGGCTCCCTGCGCGACGACGGCTGCCTCGGCCTCGTTCCGTACGCCGAGGATCTGCTCCTGTGTGGCGCCGGGGATGATGCGCTCGATCTGCTCGCGGACGAGGGCGAGGGCGACGCCGATCGGGCTGATGACCTCGCTGTGTCTCGCGATCCGGCCGGGCAGGCCCGTGTCGGCGGCCAGGTGCGGCGTGACGGAGGCGGCGCCGCCTCCGCCGCCGACGAGGACGGCGGTGTCGCGGTCGAGGCGGTAGTCGCGCATCATCGCCTCGGTGACGTCCTTGACCTGCTTCACCCCGGCGTCCAGGAGCTGCGTGGCGGCGCCGGCCACGTCGGTGCCCAGAGCGTCGGCCAGCGGCTGGAGCGCCACGCGCGCCACCTCCGGATCGCAGGCCGCGAAGTCGCCTTCCGGGACCCGGCCCAGGGCATTGGCCGCGCAGGTCATGGTGATCGCGAACCGGCCGCCGGCCGCTTCCAGTACGGCGTAGTCGTCCGGGTCGCCGTCGAGCGGCCGTACGGTGACCAGGCGGGCGTCGGCCAGATCGGCCGGATCGGCGAAGCAGGCGTACGGCAGGCCCGCGATATGGGCGCTGCGCGGGCCGACCGCGTGCACCTTGCCGCCCGCGATCCGGGCCATGGAGCCGCCGCCGACACCCACGGTCCGGACGTCGAGCGCGGAGAGGTACGAGGACCGGCCGAGGATGGTGGCGTGGCGGACGGCGACCTTGCCGCGGCGGACGACGCTGATGTCCGTCGACGTACCGCCGGTCTCCAGGAAAACGCCTTCGCTGACCCGCTCCTGCATCAGTGCCCCGGCGACACCGGCAGCGGGTCCCGACAGCACGGTGAGCAGCGGGCGTCTGCGCATCTCGTCCAGCGACATGACACCGCCGTCGCAGCGCATCACCATCAGCGGCGCGGTCACTCCGGCGGTCGCGATGGAGCGGTCGACCAGGTCGGCGGTGGCGAGCATCTTCGGCAGGATCGCCGCGTTGACCACGGCGGTACGGGTGCGCTTGCGGAGCCCGTACAGCGAGGTGATCTCGTGCGCGGCGGTCATCGGCAGCCCGTGCTCGCGTGCGGCGTCCAGCACGGCCCGCTCGCCGTCGGGCAGGTCGACGCTGAACGGCTCGCTGGCGACGAGGACGTGGGCTCCCGCGGCGGTGACCTCCGCGACGGCCGCGTGGACGGCGGCGGTGTCGTCGGGGTCGGTGACGTGGGCGTAGTGGAGCGGGAGCCGTTTGCCGGGGGTGAGTTCGAGGTTCGCGAGTGCGGCGAGGCGCTTGGTGGGCAGGGCGCCGGGGCCGGTGCCGATGCCGATCAGGCCGACGGGGGCGACGTCGCCTTCCAGCAGGGCGTTGGTGGCCTGCGTGGTGCCGTGGGCGAGGAACGCGACGTCCTCGGGTGCGCGGCCGACGTCCTTGAGCAGCCGGTCGAGTGCTTCGACGATGCCGTGCGCGACGCCGTCCTCGTGGTGGTGGCTGGTGGGGACCTTGACCTGGGCGACGAGTTCGAGCGTGGCGGAGTCGACGGCCACGGCGTCGGTGAAGGTTCCGCCGACGTCGATGCCGACGCGTATGCGGGGCCGTTCCTGGGACTGCGGTTGCGAGGTCATGCTGGTGACACCTCCTTGTGTCGTGCGGGCCGAACTGCGGTACGAGCGCCGTCAGTAGCCGCGTACGTCCGGCCAGTGGCGCTGGACTCCCGACCGGTCGAGTACGCGGGTGAACTCCTCCAGCCGCTTGTCCTCCTCCTGCACCTGGTGCGGGCGGACGCCCTCGTCCAGGCAGTGCGCGGCGAGCGCGCCGGCGACCTCGCCGATGTTCCACTCGACGGGGTGGAGCCGGTAGCAGCCGTTGGTGATGTGGGTGGTGCCGATGTTCTTGCCGGCGGGCAGCAGGTTGCGGACGCGGCGCGGCAGCAGCGCGCCGAGCGGGATCTCGAAGGGGACGGAGCCGATGTCGATGTAGTTGTCGCCGCCGGTGGAGGGGTGCAGGTCGATGCGGTAGCCGCCGACGCCGACGGAGTCGCGGTGCCGGGTGCCTCCGTACGGTCCGACGAGGTCGATGGCCACGTCGTGCTCGGTGACGGTGGTGACGGCCTTGATGCGCCGGGACTCGCGGACGTACGGGGCCTTGGCGAGGCCGTCGGCGGTGCCGGTGACGTCGGGGCGGAGCCGCAGGCCGGGGAAGCCGGTGCCTCCGTCGGTGCGGGGGGCCTCGGTCTGGAGCCAGTACAGGACGGAGAGCGAGAGCTGACGGGCCTCGGCGACGGCGGCGCGGCTCGTCTCCTCGCCGGCGCCGATGAGGGGCTTGAGCCAGTAGTCGTTGAGCGGCCAGTTGACGAGGGTGATGTCGGAGTCGAACGCGCCGGGGCGGTGCAGCTTGCGGGCGAGGATGCGGCGGAAGCCCCACAGCTCCTTGTCTCCGGCGTCGGCGCTCTGGTCGGCGTTGACGGCGAGCGGGTCGATGTCGGGGTTGGGCTCGAAGGTGCGGGTGACGGCGGCCAGGGAGCGGGGGTCGGGCGCGGTGAAGCTGAGGAGCGGGCCGGGCCAGAAGTCCGGGCGGTAGGAGCGCCAGAAGGCGTAGTCGTCGGGGCGGTCGATGGTGTGGTTCTCGCCCTGGTGGTGGGAGAGGGCGAAGCAGACGGTGATGCCCTGCTGGTTGAGCGGGTCGGCGGTGTCCGGGGCGTGCGGCTCGTCGTACTCGGAGCGGGCCTCGGCGCCCGACGCGTGTTCCACGTCGGCCAGTTCCAGCAGCTCGCCGGTCTCGGTGGCGTCGATGACGTACGGGGCGGTGACGGTGTGCCGGGCGCCGTCGCGTACGTCCGCGAAGGTGACCGCGCGGACCAGGTCGCCGTCGGTGTCGGCGGCGACGGGGCGGGTGTGCGTCAGCACGGTGAGGCGGCCGGCGGCGATGTGCGGGGCGAGCATCGACTCCATGACGGCGAGGGCGACGCGCGGCTCGTGGCAGAGCTTGCTGACGCGGCCGGCACCGGGGTTGAGGAGCGGCAGGTCCAGGGCTTCGGCGCGCAGCGGGTACCAGCGCCGGTAGTGGGCACGGATCGACTCGCGCAGCGAGCGGTAGGTGTCCGTGACGCCGAACTGCTCGACCCACGGGTGCTCGTCCGGCGGGACCGCCTGCGAGGTGAGCTGGCCGCCGATCCAGTCGGTCTCCTCGGTGAGGACGACGGTCCGCCCGGCCCGGCAGGCGGCGAGCGCGGCGGCCACTCCGCCCGTACCACCGCCCGCGATGAGGACGTCGGTCTCGGTGGGGGTGCCGATGGGGGTGGGCATGCGGTGGTGACTCCTTGCGGTGGGGTGGGCGTACGGGGGTGTTGTCGTACGGAGGTGAGGCGCGGGGCCTCCGTGCTCAGCCGGTCCGGCCCGGCGGCGGGCCCGCCGTGCTGCCGGTGCGGAAGCCGCACGCCACCAGAGGTTCGGCGTGCTCCTGGCCGGCGAGCTGCGCGGTGAGCATGCGGACCGCGGCGGCGCCCAGGTCGGCGCGCGGGATGTCGAAGCCGGTCGGCGGGCGGGCGGCGGCCAGGTCGGCGGGTGGTGAGCCGAGGAGCGCCAGCGACAGGTCGCCGGGCGCGTCGAGCCCGGCGGCGGCGACGGCCGTGTGCAGGGCCCGCCAGGCGGCGCCGGTGTCGGTCTCCTCGGCGACGAAGGCGGTGACGCCCTCGGCCAGCCGGTCGCGCACCCACTCCGGCGTGATGTCGTCCGCCGGGCGCGCGGTGCGCACGACGGACGCCGGGTCGTCGGCGGCGTACGCGGCGAGCGCGGTACGGAAGCCGTGCTCGCGGTCGGTGGAGGCGGGGGCGTCGTCGTCCTCGCGGACCAGGACGATCCGCCGGTGGCCGAGGCCGCCGAGGTGGTGGACGACCTCTGCGCTGGCGGCGACGTAGTCGGCGCCGACCCAGGCGAGGCCTTCCAGCTCGTCGCGGCGGCCGATGTGCACGGCCGGGTAGCCGTCCGCGACGAGCTGCCGCAGCTGGTCGTCCGGGACATGGCGGCCGAGGAAGAGGCAGCCGTCCGCGAGCCGCACGCGGTTCAGCGCGCCGGGGTCCTTCGCCTGCGCGCCGCCGGGGCTGGATCCGGTGAAGAGCACCAGGTCGTAGCCCTGGGCGGCGGCCTCCTGCTCCACGCCGACGAGGATCGGGTAGTACGAGTGCTCGACGGCGGTCGGGAAGGTGGCGGTGAAGCTGAAGACGCCGAGGAGGTTGTTCCGGGCGGCGGCGAGGCGCCGGGCCGCCGGGTCGGGGACGTAACCGAGTTCGCGGGCGGCGTCCAGCACCCGGGCCCGGGTCTCCTCGTGCAGGGCGATGCCCTGCTTGTTGCCGCCGAGCACCAGCGACACCGTCGTCTGCGACACCCCGGCGAGCCGGGCCACCTCGGCCTGGCGCGGTCGGCCGCGCCGCTGCCGGGAGGGTCCCTTTTCCGCCATGCTCAACTCCCTCGACTAATGCGCATTAGTCACCGGCTGCGGACGATCCCAGCGGCGCTGATGCGGATTAGCCAGCACTTTGCCGCTGGGCGGCCGAGAGGGTCAAGAGGGGTCGAACGACTAATAATCGACTAATATTCGGCGCCTTCTACAGCTCCTCGCCGAACGCCTCGGCCAGCTCCCGCCACTGCGCGCGAGGCAGCCCGGAGCCGCCTTCGTCGGCGGTGAGCACCTGGAGCGCCACATGGTCGGCGCCGGCTTCGAGGTACTCCCGGGTCCGCGACTTCACGTGCCCGGCGTCGCCCAGGGCGAAGAGCGCGTCGAGCAGACGGACGCTGCCGCCGTCATCGAAATCGCTCTCCGCGAAGCCCAGTCGCAGCAGGTTGGCGGTGTAGTTGGGCAGCTGGAGGTACATCGCGAGCATGTTCCGCGCGGTGGTGCGGGCCCGGTCGCGGTCGGTGTCGAGCACGACGGTCAGCTCCGGGGCGAGCAGGGCGTCGGGGCCGAGCGTCTCGCGGGCCTCGGCGGTGTGCTCGGTGGTGACGAGGTACGGGTGGGCTCCGAGCGCCCGGTCGGCCGCGAGCTTCAGCATCTTCGGGCCGAGCGCCGCCAGGACCCGCTCGCCGGGCTCCACGGGCGGGGCCGCCGCGTCGAGCGCGTCGAGGTAGCCGGCCATCGCGCTGTACGGCTTCGCGTACTGCGGCACCAGCGGGCCGTGGCTGACGCCCAGGCCGAGGACGAAGCGCCCGCGCGCGGCCTCGTCGACGGCGGCGATCCGGGCGGCCACCTCCTCGGCGGTGTGGCTCCAGATGTTGAGGATGCCGGTGGCCACCGTGACCGTACGGGTGGCGGCGACGACGGCGGCCGCGTCGTCCGGCGAAGGGCTGCCGCCGATCCAGAGGGTGCCGTACCCCAGCTCTTCGAGCTCGGCGACCGCCTCCGCGATCGCCTTCCTGCCCGCGTCGTCCGTCCGCGACCCGTGCAGGGCGCTGCTCCAGATACCGACCCGTCCGAATGCCTGATGCGTCGAGGAAGTCATGGTGTGATCAACCGTCACCCGGGCCCGGTATTCCCGGCGGTGCGACCCGCCCACCCGTACGGCGCAGCGCCGCGGCGAGCGGGTCGCGGACGAGGTCAGGCGGTCGTGGCGGGCGCGGGGCGCCCGACGCCGATCGCCTTGCGGTGGACGCGGGCGCCGTCGCCGTGGTCGTCCACGGCGTAGTGGCAGGTCGCCCGGCTGCCCCTCCCCCACCGTGCGGCGGGAGAGGGGCAGTTGCTCGTCTGTGCCGGTCAGGGAGCGGTGCCCCAGGTGAGGGTGGAGCCGACGTAGACGCCGATCTTCGGGGCGTCGGCGAAGGCGGTGTTGGTGGCGCGGCTGTAGTCGTCGGCCTCCTGGAAGGACGACCAGTCGCTCTTGTTGATCCGTAGCTGGATCTCTCCGGTCGAGGCGCTCGCGGCCAGGGTGCCGCTGCCGAAGCCGGCTTCCAGGTAGTGGCTGGCGCCGGGGGCCGGCGCGCTCGCGGTGCGTACGCCGTGTTTCACGGTGCCGCAGCCCGGTACCGCCCAGTCGCAGGAGGTGGCGAAGGTGCTCGCTCCGGCTTCGGGCGTGAACCAGTAGCGGGCCGTCACCGTGGACAGGTCCACCGCGGTCGTCCCGGTGTTGACGACCTGGAGGGACATCCGGATCTGGTTGTCGGCCGGTGAGGAATCGGTGTTGCGGTACTGGACCTTGAGGGCGCCGGTGCCGGTCCCTCCGCCGGCCTCGGTGGTGACCGGCAGGGCCGCCGACGCGGGCGATACGTTGCCCGCCGCGTCCTTGGCCCGGACCGTGTAGCTGTAGGCGGTCGACGCGCTCAGGCCGGTGTCGGTGAAGGTCGTCGAGGCGGTGGAGCCCACGACCGCGCCGCCACGGAGGATGTCGTAGCCGGTGACCGCCCGGTTGTCCGTGGACGCCGCCCAGGCCAGGGTGACGCTGGTGCTGGACTTCGCCGTCGTCCGCAGGGCCGTGGGTGCGGTCGGGGCCTGGGTGTCCTGCTCGCCGCCGTTGCCGCCGTCGAGCGGCGGATTGGCGTTGCGGAGGAGCTCCTGGAACTGGCTGGAGAACCAGTGGCCGGCGACCGGGGAGTCGGGCAGGGCGCCGGTGAGGTTGAAGCCGTTGCGGCCGTTGCCGGTGTACGTGGGGTCGCACATCCGGTCGAAGCCCTTGCCCTCGTCGTTGTCGACGGGCCGGCTGCTGCCGTCGGACTCGCCCGGTGGCTTGGCCCAGACGTAGGCGTCGATCCCGGGCTCGGGCGCGGTCGTCGGGCGCTCGCCGACGCCCGCGCCGCTCTGGTTGCACCAGTTGCCCGCGTGGATACGGCGGTCGGTGCGGCTGCCGTCGACGTAGGCGTCGACGCCGGTCAGCGGCCCGGGGCCGGTGGGCCGGGAGGGACCGCCCCAGCCGTTGCGGGCGGTGTCGATGAGCATGCCGATGTCGGAGGCGAAGCCTTGGCGGACCAGCTCGGTGCGGAGCGCCTGCGCGAACGACAGCTCGTCCACGTAGTAGTTCCAGTCGACCCAGGAGGACTGGCGCACGGTGGTGCCGTTCACCGAGTCCGTCACCTTGAAGTGCGGTTCCTTGAGGGCCGAGTAGTTGGCCGTGTTCACGATGAAGCCGTGCACGTCGGCGACGGAGGCGCCTTCGACCGTGGCGGCCTTCTTGAACTGCTCGGCCGCGGGCACGAAGTTGGAGTCCCAGCCGAGCCAGCCGTGGTGGGCCGCGTCGACGTAGTTGTAGACGTTGGGGAGGGCGCCGAGGGTGTGGAGGGCGTACCCGATGCCCTTCTCGTAGTTGCCGTTCGCCTTCATCGTGGCGCACTCCGGCGTCGAGCCCGCCGAGCCGCCCGCGTTGGTGACCAGGTTGGGCAGCGAGTCGGGTTCGATGAGGGTGACGATGCGCAGGCTCGCGTAGGCGGGGTCGCCGAGGA
The DNA here is from genome assembly GCF_050942385.1 of Streptomyces sp. CA-146814. NCBI lineage: Bacteria > Bacillati > Actinomycetota > Actinomycetes > Kitasatosporales > Streptomycetaceae > Streptomyces > Streptomyces sp. CA-146814. The sequence goes on along the minus strand of NZ_CP192068.1, from coordinate 7,430,772 downwards.
TGGCGGCGATCGGGTCGATGTAGTCGCTCTTGTAGCGGCCGAGCTCGGTGGGGCCGAGTTCGCCGTTGGAGGCGAGTGCGGCGCAGTCCCGGCCGGGGAGGTTGTAGATGACGACCTGGAAGAGGTCGGCGCCCTGGCTGACGGCTGTGTCGAGGTGGGCACGCAGGCCGCGCGCGCCGGGTGTCCCGCCGATGGCGGCGATGCGGTCCATCCAGACGAACGACGGCTCGTCCGCGATGACGCCGCCGCCCGGTTCGGCGGCCGCCTTGGCGGACCAGTCGGGGTTCACATAGGCGGTGGCGCCGGTGTAGGGGTTGTCGACGCGGGCGGCGGCCGACGCCTGGCCCGGTAAGGCGATCGCCAGGGATGCGCCCATGACCAGCGCGGACAGTGCGGCGAACGCTCGTCTGCGCGGTGCGTGCGGGGTGGTGCCTCGGGTTCTCATTGCGGCTCCGTGCTCCTCTCGTACGCCCGTCACGGCCTGACGTGGCGGGCGGGCTCAGGGGTACCTGGTGCTCAGGAGGTGAGGCGTGTGCGGTGGTGCGGGAACATACTGTGGGAGCGCTCCCAAGGTGACGCGACTGCCGGTACATGTCAAGGCGTCCGACCCAGTCACCTCACGTCTGAAGTACGTTGACCGAATGGAAGCGCTCCCATAGCCCGGTACGAACTCCGTGAAACCGGACGGTGGGCCCAGCGGCCCGGCCCACCGTCCGGCCTCGCTCACTGCAGCCGTCGGATGTCACCCCGGACCCGGTAGAAGCCGCCGGCCGCCGGGTGCAGGGCGTCCACGACGTACCGCGCGCCGGGCTGCCGTATCGCGCGCGGGAACTGGACGTTCCAGGAGGTGTCGTAGCCACCGGACACCACGTGGACCCGGAGGCGGCCGCCGGTGTCCTGGACGCACTCCACGACGACCGATCCGGCGGGCGCGTGGGTCACGGTGGTGACCGCGGCGGCGGCGGTGGCGGGCGCGTACGTCGGCAGCGCGGCGGCCAGCTTCACATCGCGGGGCGCCGGCACCGAGCCCTGCTGGGCGGCGGAGATGGCGGTCTCGCCCGCGTCCACGCAGACCAGCGAACCGTCGGTCGTCACCAGATACAGCCGCCCCTCGCGGTACTGCATGGAGAGCGCCGAGCCGCCGCCCGTTCCCAGCTTCCACAGGCGTGTGCCGTCCTGGTCGAAGCAGTACACGGAGGACGAGGCGTCGCCCGCGAAGACGAACCGCCCGCCGGGCGAGGTGGCGCACGAGTAGACCGCGCTGTCACAGGCGTACGTGGCCTCGATCGCGCCGGTCGCCTTCGCCAGCCGCTGGACCGCCCGGTGTGCCGTCCCGGCGTAGACCGCGTCGTCCTCCTGCCAGCCGAAGAGCACACCGCCACGGGTCGGCGTGTGCCACAGCTCCCCGCCGCCGTCCGGGGCGTAGGCGGTGACGCCGCGGTGGTGGCCGTGGTAGACGGCCCGGTCGTCGGCCCGGACCATCCAGGCGTGCTCGCCCTGGCTGCGGCGGGCCCACTGGTGCTCGTCCTCGTGGTCGATGACGGTCAGCCGGCCGTCGCGGTCGGAGACGTTCAGCAGGCCCTCGTGGATGTCGAGCCAGAAGATGTCGACGTCCGCCGCGATGTCGTACGCCGCGAACGGCAGCTTGGAGGAGAGGTCGTAGACCCGGCCGTCGTCGCAGCCCGCGTAGATCCAGAAGTCGTCGGCGACCAGGCACTTCACGCCGTCCGGGAGGCTGAAGCGGGCTAGGGCGCCGCCGTCGTGGTCCAGGGTGTAGACATCGCCGGCCTGGTTGCCGACCCAGCACTGCTCGTCGTCCACGTGGATGCCGAACGCCGAGGAGCCCGTACGGAAGCGCCAGAGCACGGGAGCCACGGCGCGCGCGGTGGAGGGGGCCGAGGTCACCTGGCGGCGGGTCACGGCCCGGGGCGCACGCTGTCCCTGGACGGCCGGGGCGTATCCCTTGCGGACCTTCTCCCCGACCTTCTTCGCGGCCGCGGCCTGCGCCTTGGCGACCGTGGCGAACGTCGACGTCTGGGTCTGGCCACCCGCGCCGATCCGGCCGTAGCGCACCGTCACCACGAGGCCGTCGACGGTCACCTCGTAGAACTTGTGCGCACCGGCGCCTTCCTGTGACAGCTCCAGATACGTCGTCGTCGGCACGGTGGACGCGGCAGGCATGGCAGACCCCTCCCCAGGGCGGACCCGCGGCCGTTCCGGCGGGTCTCACTGCTCACACCGTAGGAGGTGGCACTGACAACGCGCCGCCGCCCCTCCTCAGGGGAGCGGCGGCGGCGATCATGCGAGGGTGCGGACTCCTCCCCCGGCGGGCTACCAGTAGTGACGCCTTCCGCCCACAGCGCGGCCCGTCGCGCCCAGGACCCAGAGCACCAGACCGATGGCCACGAGAATGATGCCGATGGTCCAGAGGATGGAAATTCCGGCGATCAGACCGATCACCAGCAGAATGACACCGAGGACAATCATGGAGCCCTCCAAACAATGCCGACTACCTTCGAGTATGCGCCTCATAAAGGATTTCCGTCGGTCGGCTTCGCGTGGACCCTCAGGATGCGGGTAGCAGACAGCGCAAGCCGTACCCGAGGGAAAGCAAGGTGGTCGCGCATGTCCTCCTCCATCGTCGAGACCGTCGACATCAAGGCTCCGGTCGCCGTCACCTGGGCGCTGTGGAGCGATGTCACCCAGTGGCCGAGGTTCCTGAGCCATGTCCAGCGGGTCGACCCCCTGGACGAGCGGCGATTCGCCTGGCAGCTCTCGCTGCCCGGGGCCGACAAGGGGTTCGTCGCGGAGCTGACGGAGGTCGTGACGGAGGACCGCATCGCCTGGAAGACCACCGAAGGCGTCCACCACGCCGGGGTCGTCACGTTCCACCGGCTCGACGACCACTCCAGCCGGGTCGCGCTCCAGATCGAATACGACCCCCAGGGATTCGTGGAACACATCGGCGCTCTCACCAATCTCGATTCCGTGCTCGCCAACTACGATCTCGGCGAATTCCAGAAGCTGGCCGAGCTGACGGCGTCCGGCGGGCATCCCGAAAGCCGCTGAACCGCTTCCCGCACCCCGGCTCCGGGCGCCGGGCCACTGTGCCGCGCCCCACAGAGACTTCCAGGTGCAATCCGGCGCTCAGCGGGTACGAGACCCTCCGACCCGAGTTCATGCAGGCGCTCCCCTCCTGTCTGCACGAACCGCCGAGGCCCCACCGGTTCACCGACCGGTGGGGCCTCGGCTCTGTCATGAGGGCCGGTCAGCCGGCCGTCTTCCAGCGGCGGCGCCCCTTCGCCGCCGCGACCAGCGCGGGAACCGTGCCGAGCTTCACGCGCGGGCGGCCGTGCTCGCGGCCCCGGGCCGTCTCCGCCCGGTCGATGGCGGCCAGCCCCCGGGCGTCCACGACGTCCCGGCCACGGCTGCGGGCGAGGCGGCGGAAGGCTGTGGACGGGTGCGCCGGGGCGGGCAGCGAGCCCGCCACGGCGTCGGCTAGGAGCGTTCCGACGGTCTCGGCCGCACAGGTGCGGTTGGCGCCGATACCGCCCGAAGGGCCGCGCTTGATCCAGCCGACGACGTACGTCCCGGCCATACCGCTCACCCGGCCGCCTTCGTGCGGTACGGTCCCGGACGCCTCGTCGAAGGGCAGTCCCGGTACGGCCACGCCGCGGTAGCCGACCGCCCGCAGCAGGAGGCCGGCCGGGATGTCCTGCTCACCCGGGCCCGCCGTCACGCGCACCGCCGTGACGGCCTCCTCCCCGAGCGCCGCCACCGGGGCGGAGTGGAAGCGGAAGACGATGCGCCGGCCCGGCGCCGGCGGCCTCGACCAGTCCACCGCCCGGCGCTCCACGTCCCGCAGCAGAGCCGCCTTCCCGCCCGGCGCCGCTCCGTCGATCGCTCCGCCGATCCTCGGGTCGTGGTCGTCGACGACCAGGTCGACGCCCGGCAGATGGTTGAGGGCCAGCAGCTCGGATGCGGTGCACGCGGCGTCCTCGGGTCCGCGCCGCCCCAGCAGGACCACCTCCCGCACCTCGGACGCCCGCAGCGCCGCGAGCGCGTGGTCGGCGATGTCGGTGGCGGCCAGCGTCTCCGGGTCCGTGACGAGGATGCGCGCCACATCGAGGGCCACGTTGCCGTTGCCGACGACGACCACCCGGTCCGCGCTCAGGCGTACGGACTCCGGCGCCACCTCCGGGTGGGCGTTGTACCAGGAGACGAACGAGGTGGCCGAGGCGGAGCCGGGCAGGTCCTCCCCGGGGATGGAGAGCCGGCGGTCGGTGGAGGCGCCGACCGCGTAGATCACCGCGTCATGGTGGGCGGCCAGTTCCTGGGCCGTGATGTCCTTGCCGACCTCGACGCCCAGGTGCATCCGTACGCGGGGGTGTGAGTGGAACCGGGCGAAGGTCTCGCCGACCCTCTTCGTCGCCGGGTGGTCGGGCGCCACGCCGTAGCGGACGAGGCCGCCGGCCACCGGCAGCCGGTCGACCAGGGTCACCTCGGCGTTGGTGTGCAGGAGCAGGTCCTCGGCGGCGTACATGCCGGCCGGCCCGGTGCCGACGACCGCCACCCGGATCGGGGCGAAGTCGGCTGGCAGGCTGCGCTCGAAGGTCGGCTCGCCCCAGACGTGGAAGTTCGGCCCGTCGGGGGCGGGTTCGGGCTTCTTGTCCGTGAAGTAGGCCGCGTTGATGGCGGCGTACTCCTTCTGCGCCCCGAACAGGCTGTCCACCGGGAAGATCGCGTCGACCGGGCAGGCGTCCGCGCAGGCTCCGCAGTCGATGCACGTCTCCGGGTCGACGTACAGCATCTCCGTGGACCCGAACGCCCGCTCCTCGGGGGTCGGATGGATGCAGTTGACGGGGCAGACGGCGACGCAGGTGGCGTCGGAGCAGCAGGTCTGGGTGATGGCGTAGGTCATCTCGTCGTCTCGGGTCGTGGTGAGGGAGCGGATCGGCCGAGGCCCTGCGGCCGGGGTCAGATCAGCGAGGCGCGCTTGTAGAAGAAGAGCGCCGGCTTCGTCAGCAGCCGGGCCGAGGCCAGGAACTCCATCAGCCCCGAACAGCTGGACCGCATCAGCGACTTGTGGTGCTCGTTCACCTTGGCCTCGGCGCGGGCCCGCGCGGAGTCGAGTCCGGCGTTGGCGTAGACGTCCCGGTTCACCATGCTGGTGACGATGTAGTACGAGGCGATCGCCACCACGATCGCGTTGAGCTGACGCCGTACCGCGCCCGCGTTCCGCAGCCGTTTGCGGGTCTCGTCGCGGGCGAACTTCATGTGCCGTGACTCCTCGACGACATGGATGTTGTTGATGGTGCGGACGAAGGGCGCGACCCGCTCGTCCCGCATCCAGTCGCGCTGCATCACGTCGAGGACTTCCTCGGCCACGAGTATCGCCGCGTAGGCCGCCTCGCCGAACGCCAGGGTCTTGAAGGCGCGTCCCAGCTCCACCACGGGCCGGCGCGGCCGGTAGGCCGGTGCGCCCAGCTTCGCGGCGCCCCGGGCGAACATGATCGAGTGGCGGCACTCGTCGGCGACCTCGGTGAGCGCCCACTGGAACCGGGGGTCCGTCGGGTCCTTGGCGTACATGTCGCGGAGCACCATCTGCTGGAGGATCATCTCGAACCAGATGCCGGTGCTGGCGACGGAGGCCGCTTCCTGGCGGGTGAGCGCCTTGCGCTGGGCGTCGGTCAACTCGGCCCAGTACGCGGTGCCGTAGAGCGTGGACCACTCGGGGCTCGCGCCGTGGTGGTCCGGGTCGAGCGGGGTCTCCCAGTCGACCTGGGTGGCCGGGTCGTAACTGAGTTTGGCGGACGAGTCGAGCAGGCGTCGGGCGACGTCCTGCTCGGCGAGCCGGTCCTGGTCCTCCGGCCGGACGGTGCTGCTGGACATGGTGCGGCTCCTTGACTCGAGAGATCGGCCCGGCGCCGCCCGCCCCGCCTCCCATCGCGTTCCCGCCCGATGAGATCGATGGCCGCCGAGCGACGCCCGCTTGTTAGACGTGGCGTCTAGCAAGCTTATTAGACGCAAGGTATAGCAAGAGGGGAGCGCGAGCCTAGACCCGTGCGGGGAATCTGTACGAGCTCTCCACGATGCGGCGTACGGCAAGGGGTGAACGGCCGACACGGAACCGGCCCGCCTCGGTGGAGCTGAGGCGGGCCGGCAGGGTCCGGACGGTACGAAGGGGCCAAGGGCCGGGGCGGGGAGGGCCGTTACGCGGTCACTCCCGGGCGTACGCGGTCACTCGCGGCCGTACGCTGTCACTCCCGGCCGTACGCTGTCACGCCGGGACAGGGGCGTCGGCGTCGGGCCCCTCCGGGCCGGGGGCCGGCTCGGGTTCCGGTGCCCGGTCCTGTTGCTCCGGCCCCTCCCCCGGGTCGCTGAGCTGCTCGCGCACGTAGTTCCAGACCACGGCGATCAGCGCGGCCGCCGGGACCGCGAGCAGGCTGCCCACGACGCCGGCCAGGCTGCCGCCGAGCGTCACCGCCAGCAGGACCACCGCGGCGTGCAGGCCGAGTCCACGGCTCTGGATCATGGGCTGGAAGACGTTGCCCTCCAGCTGCTGCACGGCGATGATGATCGCCAGCACGATCAGCGCGTCGGTCAGACCGTTGGAGACCAGCGCGATCAGCACCGCGACGAAGCCGGCGAAGACCGCGCCGACGATCGGCACGAACGCGGAGACGAACGTCAGCACCGCCAGCGGGAGCACCAGCGGCACGTCCAGGATCCACAGGCCGATGCCGATGAAGACGGCGTCGAGCAGGCCCACGAAGGCCTGGGACCGCACGAACGAGCCGAGCGTGTCCCAGCAGCGCCCGGCGACGGCCGGGACGTCGGTGGCGAGGCGGCCGGGCAGCTGGCGGGAGAGCCACGGCAGGAAGCGCGGACCGTCCTTGAGGAAGAAGAACATCAGGAAGAGCGCGAGGACGGCGGTGATCAGGCCGCTGAAGACGGTGCTGACGCCGGTGACCGCGGTGTTGACGACGCTGCCCGCGCTGTTCTCGATGCGGTCGACGGCTGCGTCGAAGGCGCCTGTGATCTGGGCGTCGCTGATGTTCAGCGGCGGTCCGGCGGCCCACTCGCGGAGCTTGCCGATGCCTTCGACGACACCGTCTGCGAGCTCGCCGGACTGCGAGGCCACCGGCACCGCGATGAGCGCGATGACGCCGCTGCCGACGAGCAGGAACAGCACGGTCACCAGCGCCGCGGCCGGTGCGGGCCGCCAGCCGCGGTTGCGCAGGAAGCGGGCGAACGGCCAGGTCAGGGTGGTGAGGAGCAGACCCACTATGAGGGGCCACACCACCGACCACGTCCGGCCCAGAAGCCACAGGGCGACGGCGGCCATCAACAGGACCAGCAGCAGTTCGACCGAGACGCGTGCCGATCTGCGGAGCGCGGCCGCGGTCTTTTCGGAGCTCAACGTGGCAGACATGGGGTCACCTTACGAGTGGATCGGCCGCTCTCCCGCATACGCGGGGACGCCGGACCGGGCAGACCCCCATGGCAGCCGCCCGGAACAGGTCCGAGGGGCAGCACCGCGCGGTGCTGCCCCTCGGGCCCCCGGACCGGCTCAGCTCTGCGGGCGCTTGCCGTGGTTGGCGCCGTTCTTGCGGCGGGCCTTCTTCTTACGACGTCGCTTCGAGGACATCGAACCCTCCTCTTCCCTCTGCTCGGTTGGGCACACATGATCCGCCGGACCAACGGGCCCGGTGGTGAGGAAGACCGCTCCCCACCCCTACCGTCACAAACTCGGGGCGCGGTCGCAAACCGCCGTCCCGCCGTTCGGGGTCTACTTGAACAGGCCCTCGCCGAAGTCCTCGGCGCAGCGGTCCTCTTCGGCCTGGCTGCCGGCGTTCTGCAGGCAGTCCTCAAGGTTCTTGAAGGAATCGGAGTTGGCGACGTTCACCGCGAAGATGAGGACGATGACCGAGCCGATCAGCCCGAGTGCGCCGAGGACGGTACCGGCGATCGCCATGCCCTTGCGCGGGGCCCGGCCCTGCCGGGCCCGGAGCGTCCCGAGGATGCCGAACACCAGGGCGAGCAGGCCGAGAAGGAGTCCGCCGGCGATGGTCCAGAAGAACAGGCAGGCGAGCAGACCGAGGACGAGAGCGGTGACCGCGAAACCGTTGCTCCGCGCAGGCTCCGGAGCGCCGTACTGGGCGCCGTACTGCCCTTGGTCCGCGTTCGGCTGCTGAGGGTAACTGGGCATGGACATCGGATACGAACTCCTTACCAAAAGTTGTCCTGTCCATATGCCCTAGAAGACCTTCGATATGCAAATCAGATCTTTGTCCGGAAGGCTCAGCGCTCCCCTTGGCCACGCCTTCGGAACTCGGCCGCCAGGTGGTGCTGCAGCGGCTGTCCGACCGCCGCGAGGTCGTGGACGAAGGTGAGCGTGTCCGCGCCGGTGAGGGTGTAGCGGCGGCGGGTGGCGTCGACCTGCTTGGCGGTCGGGGCGAGGGCCACTTCATGGGTGGCGAGGTCGACGGTGCCGTCGGCGGCCCGGCCGACGGCGATCTCCGCGACGCCGGTGGGCTGGGTGATCAGCGCCTCGACCCGCCCTTCCGGCTGGAGCCGCCACCAGCCGCTCTCGCGGGCCGAGGGCCGCAGCGGACGCCCGTCCGCGTCGAGCAGCCAGGCGCGCGACGCGTAGTGGAGGAAAGGGCGTCCGTCGTGGCTGAAGGTGACCTCCTGCGCATAGGCGAACTCGCCGTCGAGCGTCGGATATCCGCCCTGCCCGCGCCCTGCCCAGGTGCCCAGGAGCCCGAGCACCGGCGCGAGGAGTGCGTGCGGTGCCGGTGTCCCGTCCGGCCGGAAGGCGTCGGGGTACGGGTGGAGCGGGGCGGGGTCGGACATGGGTGTGCTCCTGACGTCGCTGCCGGTTCTGCTGCCGGGCAGCAGCCTAGGGCGTGTCCGTCGGGTCAGGGCCGGACAGGCCGCGGCGTCCGGTGCGGTGCGTCGCAAGGCGCTGGAACGTCCAGGCGGATCGTGCGCGGCAGCCGTCGGACGGCGGCTTCCCGGTGGGCAATGACGCCGGCCCGGATGACGAGCATGCTCATCCGGTGCGGTGAGCGCGCTCGGCGGACCGGCCCGGCGGCTCCGCGAAGAAGTCGAGCAGTGCGGCGTTGACCTCCGCCGGACGTTCCAGATGGCCGAAGTGGCCGGCCCGTGCGATCTCGGTGTAGCGGGCGCCCGGAACGGCTTCGGCGATCTCCCGGGAGGCCGTCGGCGGGATCATGACGTCGTCGGCGAAGCCGATGCAGAGGAGCGGGACGCCGATCGCGGCGAACCGGGGCAGCCGGTCGGTGTCGCCCATGACGTCGTACTGCGCGCGGACACCCGGTCCGTTCTCCCCCGGCACGTACGTGAAGATGTCGAGCCAGTCGCGCGCCGCGCGCGGATCGCGCAGCGTGTGCGGCGAGAGGTAGCACAGGGCCGAGAAGACGGCGCGGTGCGAGGCGGGGAGGCGGGCCCCGCTGTCGTACAGGTCGCGACGGGCCTCGTTGAGCGCGGAGCCGAAGGTGTCGGGACGCGCCCGTCCGGCCATCAGTACGGCCCTGGAGGCGAGTTCGGGCCGGGCCAGGAGGAGTTCGCCGACCACGGCGGCGCCCATGGAGAAGCCGACGATCCGGCAGGGAGCCAGCGAGAGGTGGTCGATCAGGGCGGCCACATCGGCGGCCATGGCCTCCAGCGTGATGCCGCCGGGCGGTGACACGTTCGGCGGGAGGCCCCGGTTGTCCGGCGCGATCACCCGGTAGCCCGCGCCGACGAGGGCGGAGGTCTGGTGGGCACGCCAGGTGGTGCGGCTCGCCGCGGTGCCGTTGACGAGCACGACGGGCTCTCCGCCGCCGCCCGTGTCGTCGTACACCAGGTCGATGCCGTTGAGGGGTACGGAAGGCATGGCCGGATCGGACCTCGCTGCTCTCGGGGTGTTCGGCGCCCGGGAGTTCACCCGGTGACGACAGCTTAGGCGTCCCTACTTCCGACGGACTCCTGTGCGACCCCGGGGCTGACGGCCTGAGGCGACGGCCGTCACCCGGCAGCTGCCGGACCACGAACCAGGGAAGGGCGTGCCCGCGGTCGAGGCCGCGGGACAGGCCGCTCAGGAGACCCTCAGGGCGTGTCGGCCGCCGCGCTCTCCATGAGGCTCCTGGGCCGCAGGTCGGTCCAGTTCCGCTCCACGTAGTCGAGGCAGGCCTGGCGGGTGTCCTCCGGGTGGACCACGGTCCAGCCGGCGGGCACCTCGACGAAGGAGGGCCACAGGGAGTGCTGCCCCTCGTCGTTGACGAGCACCAGGTAGGTGCCGTTCTCATCCTCGAACGGGTTGGTCACCGATCCTCCGTGAACTCAGGCCCTGCTCGCAGGACTTGACCTTAGGCAAGGCTTTCTTTACCACGACGGTGGCGACCCTACCCACCTTGCGCCGCGTTGACTCCTTAAGCTCCCGACGCGGCCGTCACAGGCCCAGGTCGCTGAGGCGCGCCTCGTACCGGATGGTGAGGTCCTCCTCCTCGACGACCGGGTCGTCCCAGAGGGCCACCAGCTCGGCGCGGACGGCCTCGGGCAGGGCCTCGTACCGCTCGTTCCAGCTGTCGGCGTTCGGGATCCAGTAGCCGACGACCTTGAACCGGCTGGCGGGCAGCCCCAGCTCCTTGCGGAGGTAACGGCGTACGGTACGCAGCGCGTTGGTCTCGCCCGCGACCCAGACGTAGCCGCCGGCCATGTCCGTGCCGGGCGGGATCGCGGCGCTCACCAGCTCGGCCAGCCGGCTGGCCTCGTGGCCGTTGCCGCCGTAGGTCCAGGTGACCTTGGTGCCGGGCAGCGGCTGGACGGCCTCCGGGCCGGGCAGTTCGACGATCACCCGGGTGGCGACCTCGGCCGGGGTGTTCTCCAGGAGGCGCGCCACGGCGGGCAGGCCGGTCTGGTCGGCGATCAGCACCTGCCAGGCGAGGTCGTCCGGCGGGCCGTAGAGGCCGGTCGGGTCGTTCACGCCGAGCACGTCCCCGGGCTGCGCGCCGGCCACCCAGGTCGAGGCGACGCCGTGGTCGTGCAGCACGAAGTCGACGTCGATCTCCCGGTTCTCCGGGCGCACGGCCCGCACGGTGTACGTACGCATCGGGGCGACGGGCCGGCCCTCGGGGGTCTCCCAGCCCTTCTCCGTGGTGATGGGCAGGGAGACGTCCGAGCGGTCGGGGCCGTGCGGGAAGAAGAGGCGTATGTACTCGTCGCCGACGCCGGTGGACTCGAAGGCGGCGAGCCCTTCGCCATGGAGCGTGACGCGGGTCATCGTCGCGGTGAGCGGCTGGACTCGGGCGACGACGGCTCGGTGGATCGTCATGGACATGGCCCCTTCGTACGGCGTTTCCGGATCGACTTAGGCCAGCCTAACCTTCTACGGAGGGTTGTTCGATACCACCTCGGGCGCACGGCCCCGCCCTGAGCCGCCGATTTCAGCAGATGCGCGGCAGTTGCTCACCGAGCGGCATGTCCACCACCCGGGTCCCGCCGAGGCCGGTGGCGGCCACGACCATGCCGGGATGCTCCTCGACGCAGGTGCCGATCCGTACCGACTCCTTGCCGAGCGGGTGGGCACGCATCGCCTCCAGGACGGCGTCGGCGTGGTCGGGCGGTACGAAGGCGACGAGCTTGCCCTCGTTGGCGACGTACAAGGGATCGAGGCCGAGGAAGGAGCAGGCGTTGGCGACGGTGTCGGGGACGGGGAGGGACCGCTCGTCGAGGGTGATGCCGATGCCCGCCGCCCCGGCGATCTCGTTGAGCGAGGTGGCCAGGCCGCCGCGGGTGGGGTCGCGCAGGACGTGGAGGTCCTGGCAGACGGCGAGCATGTCGGCCACCAGGCCGGCCAGCGATGCGGTGTCGCTCTGGATCTCGACGCCGAATTCCAGGCCCTCGCGCACGCTCATGATGGCCACGCCGTGGACGCCGATCGGGCCGCTGACCAGCACCGCGTCCCCGGGAGCGGCCCGCTGCGGGCGGATGTCGACGCCGTCGGGAACCAGCCCGATCCCGGCGGTGTTGATGAAGATCCCGTCGCCGTGTCCGGCGTCGACGACCTTGGTGTCGCCGGTCGCGACGGTCACCCCGGCGGTGCGGGCGGCATCGCCGAGCGCCTGCGCGACCCGGCCGACGACGGAGAGTTCGACGCCCTCCTCCAGGATGAAGCCGCAGGAGAGGTAGCCGGGGACGGCCCCGGCCATGGCGAGATCGTTGACCGTCCCGTTGACCGCGAGGTCGCCGATGGAGCCTCCGGGGAAGAACAGCGGCCGGACGACGAAGGAGTCGGTGGAGAAGGCGAGCCTGGCGCCGCCCATGGTCAGGTGCGCGGAGTCACCGAGTTCGGCGAGTACGTCGCTGCCGAAGGCGGGGGCGAAGAGGTGTTCCACCAGTTCGGCGGAGAGGGTTCCGCCACCGCCGTGGCCCATGACGATGCGTTCGTGGTCGCGGAGCGGGGCGGGACAGGTCCAGCCGGAGAAGTCGGCGGTGGCGGGGGCGATGTCAGCCAACGGAACTCGCCTCCTTCGCCGGGGTGCTCGGCGTCGGGGTGTTCGCGGCGGGGGCTTCCTTCTTCGGGGCTTCCAGCCGCCGGTACAGGTAGTACGCCGCGCACGCGCCCTCGCTGGAGACCATCGTGGCGCCCAGCGGGTTGCGCGGGGTGCACTCCTTGCCGAAGGCGGCGCACTCGTGCGGCTTGATGAGGCCCTGGAGGACTTCGCCGCTGCGGCAGACCGTGGACTCCTCGGTCTCGATGCCGGTGACGGAGAACCGGTGCTCGGCGTCGTACTCCCGGTACTTCGGCGACAACCGCCAGCCGCTCTGCGGGATCATCCCGATGCCGCGCCAGGAGCGGTCGGTGACCTCGAAGACGTCGGCCAGCATCGCCTGCGCGGCGGGGCTGCCCTGTTCGTTGACGGCGCGCGGGTAGGCGTTCTCGACGGTGTGCTCGCCCGCCTCCAACTGCCGTACCGCACGCCGGATGCCTTCGAGGATGTCCAGGGGCTCGAAGCCGGTGACCACGATGGGGACCTCGTGCTGTGCGGCGAGGTCCGGGTACTCCTTGGTGCCCATGACCGTGCAGACGTGTCCGGCGGCGAGGAACGCCTGTACCTGGCAGTCCGGCGAGTTCATGATCGCGTCGATCGCCGGAGGCACCCGTACGTGGGACACCAGCAGGCTGAAGTTGGGGATGGCGAGCTTCTTGGCCTGGCAGACCGTCATCGCGTTGGGCGGGGCGGTGGTCTCGAAGCCGATGCCGAAGAAGACGACCTGCTTCTCCGGATTCTCCTGGGCGATGCGCAGGGCGTCCAGCGGTGAGTAGACCACCCGTACGTCGGCGCCTTCGCTCTTGACCTGGAACAGGTCGCGGCCGCTGCCCGGGACGCGGAGCATGTCACCGAACGAGCAGAAGATCACGTCGGGGCGGGAGGCGATCTCCAGGGCCTTGTCGATGATCTCCAGCGGGGTCACGCAGACCGGACAGCCGGGGCCGTGGATCAGCCGGATCTCGTCCGGGAGCAGCTGGTCGATGCCGTGGCGGATGATCGAGTGCGTCTGTCCGCCGCAGACCTCCATGAGCGACCAGGGCTGGGTGGTGAGCGCCCGGATGTCGTCGAAGAGCCGCTTGGCGAGGACAGGATCGCTGAATTCATCCAGGTACTTCATGACCGCGCCTCCTTCTTCGGGCTCTCAGCCGGGAGCTCGGTTCCGGCCGGGCGCTGGGCGCCCGCGTCCTTGGCCGCCTTGCCCCAGTGGTCGCCGAACTCCTCCTCCAGGACACCGAGGTTCTCGAAGAGTTCCAGGGTCTGGCGCGCCGACTCCTCGTCGAGCCGTTGCAGGGCGAATCCGACGTGGACGATGGCGTAGTCCCCCACCTGCATGTCGGGGACGTACTCCAGGCAGACGTCCTTGACGACACCGCCGAAGTCGACCTTGGCCATCCGGGTGGCGTCGCGTTCCTCGATCTCCAGCACTCGGCCGGGTACGGCCAGACACATGGCGCTCTCCTCCCTCACTCCTTCGTCCGGGCGGCGACCATCAGCTGTCCGAGCGCGAGCCCGCCGTCATTGGGGGGCACCTTGCGGTGTCTCAGTACGGTGAAGCCGTCCTCCTCCAGGCCGGCCGAACAGCCCTCCGTCAGCAGGGCGTTGCAGAAGACTCCTCCGGTCAGGGCGACGGTGGCGATGCCCGTGCGCCGCCGGGCCGCCGCGCACACGTCACGGACGAGGCCGGTCACCGCCCGGTGGAAGCGACGGGCCACGGCCGGAGCCGGCACACCGGCCAGGACGTCCGCCGCGGCGGCGGCCAGGACCGGCGACGGGTCGGCGACCAGAGCGGTCTCCGGCCCGGCTTTCAGGATGAACCCGTACGCCCGCTCGCGCCCGTCGTCGCCGACATCGTCCGGCGACTCCAGCGCCGCGTTCTCCAGCCGCATGGCCGCCTCGGCCTCGTACTCCACCCGGTGGCAGACGCCCGCGAGCGAGGAGACCGCGTCGAAGAGGCGGCCCATGCTGGAGGTGGGGACGCAGTTCAGCCCGCGCTCCAACTGCCGCTCCAGGAGCCGCCGTTCGCCGGGCGGGGCGATGGCGGTACACGGCAGCCCGTCCGACCACGGCAGTCCGGCGGCGCGCAGGTGGGAGAGCGCCATCCGGTACGGGTTGCGGACGGCCGCGTCTCCGCCGGGCAGCGGTACGTAACGGAGGTGGGCGAACCGCTGGAAGCCGTCGTAGTCCGCGATGAGGACCTCGCCGCCCCAGACCGCCCCGTCGTCGCCGTACCCCGTGCCGTCGAAGGCGATGCCGATGACGGGGGCGGTGCCGTCGAGCCCGTGCTCGGCCATGGTGGAGGCGACATGGGCGTGGTGGTGCTGGACCTGGCGGAGCGGGAGGCCGCGCGCCTCGGCGGTGCGGCGGGCCCACCGGGTGGAGCGGTAGCCGGGGTGGCGGTCGGCGACGAGGAGGCGCGGGGTGACGGTGGTGAGGTCGGTGAGGTGTTCGGTGGCCTTGGCGAAGGCGGTGAGGGTGGCGAGGTCGTCCATGTCGCCGACGTGGGCGGAGAGCCAGGCGTAGCGGTCGTCGGCGGCGCAGAAGGTGTTCTTCAGATCGCCGCCGACCGCGAGCGCCGGGAGCACGGGCAGCGGCAGGGCGAGCGGCAGGGGTGCGTACCCGCGCGAGCGGCGGACCGGCAGCTCGGCCCCGGCACAGATCCGGACCACCGAGTCGTCGCACGGCACGTGGATGGGCCGGTCGTGCCGGAGCCAGGCGTCGGCCAGTCCCTCCAGCCGGGCCAGGGCGTCGGCGTCGTCGGTCACGATCGGCTCACCGGACCGGTTTCCGCTGGTCATGACGAGGACGGGCGGCCCCGGCGGATCACCGGGCAGGCCGAGGAGGAGACGGTGCAGCGGCGTGTACGGGAGCATCACGCCCAGGTCCGGGCTGCCGGGCGCGACACCTGAAGCCACGCCCGCGGACGAGGTACGGCGCCGCAGCAGCACGACCGGTTTACGGGGGCCGGTGAGGAGCGCGCGTTCGGCGTCGTCCACGTGGGCGAGGCGCTGGACGGTCTCCAGCGAGTCCGCGAGGACGGCGAAGGGCTTGCCGCCGCGGTTCTTGCGCTTGCGCAGCGTGCGTACGGCGGTGGGGTCACCGGCGTCGCAGGCCAGGTGGTAGCCGCCGATCCCCTTCACCGCGACGACCGCGCCCGCCGCCAGCAGCCGCCGGGCCTCCGCGAGCGCGTCGCCGTCGTGGAGCGCTTCCGGGTCGTCCGGACCCAGGCTCAAGGTGAGACGGGGACCGCAGGCCGGGCAGGCGATCGGCTGGGCGTGGAAGCGGCGGTCGGCGGGGTCGGCGTACTCACGGGCGCAGTCGGGGCACATCGGGAACCCGGCCATGGTGGTGCGGGGCCGGTCGTAGGGCAGGCCGGTGACGACGGTGAAGCGGGGGCCGCAGTGGGTGCAGGTGATGAACGGGTGGCGGTGGCGCCGGTCGGCCGGGTCCGCGAGTTCGGCGAGGCAGGCGTCGCAGGTCGCGGTGTCCGGCGGGATCAGGGTGCGGCCGGTGCCGGAGGAGGCGGAGGGGCGGATGGTGAAGCCGGAGCCGTCGTTGAGGACGGGGACGGGGTGCGGCTCGACCGAGGCGACGACGGCGAGCGGCGGCGCCCGGGTCCCGATGGCGTCGGTGAAGGCGTCGACCGCTACCGCCGGGCCCTCGACCTCCGTACGCACGCCGTCGGCGTCGTTGGTGACCCAGCCGGTGAGGCCGTACTCCTCGGCCAGCGTGTAGACGAACGGGCGGAAGCCGACGCCTTGGACCGCGCCGCGCACCGTGAGGTGGCGGCGGACCCGGTCCCGCGGAGTCCCGGAGGTCATCGCGGGGTTCCGGCGGGTGCGTGGGAGTGCTCGGCGGAAGCGGGCGGAGTGTCGTGGTGGTGCAGGTGTTTCTCGTGCTGCCGCGCCAGCACCGGCGTATGCGTCTCCAGGCCGTCCGCCGCCCGCAGGACATGGGCGAGGAGGTCGTCGACGCCTTCGCCGGTCCTGGCCGAGGTCTCGATGACGGGCACGCCCGGGTTGACCTGCTGGACGCCGCTCAGGAAGGCGTCCCGGCGGAACTCCACCGCCTCCGCGAGATCCGTCTTGGTCACCACGACCAGGTGCGCGAGCCCGAAGGCGGCCGGATACTTCACCGGCTTGTCCTCGCCTTCGGTCACCGAGGCGAGCGCGATCCGCACGGTCTCGCCGAGGTCGTAGGAGGCCGGGCAGACGAGGTTGCCGACGTTCTCCACGAAGAGCAGCCGGGTCCCCTCCGGCAGCCACCCCTCCAGCTTGGCCCCGAGCATGCCCGCCTCCAGGTGGCAGAGGCCGTCGGTGAGGATCTGCTGTACGGGAGCTCCCGAGCGGGCCAGGCGCGTCGCGTCGTTCTCGGTGGCCAGATCGGCGGTGACGGCGGCGGCCGGGGTTCCGGCGGCGACGGCCCGGGTCAGCAGCGCCTCCAGGAGGGCGGTCTTGCCGCTGCCGGGGCTGGACATGAGGTTGACGGCCGTGGTGCCGCGATCGTCCAGGGTGCGGCGCAGCTCCACCGCGTTGGTGTCGTTCTTCGCCAGCACGGCCTGGTGCAGATCAACGGTGCGGCACATGGCTCGCCTCCGGTACGTCGTCCCCCTGCCGGGTCTCCAGGTCCTCCAGGACGACCCGCGCGATCTCCAGTTCGCGCCCGCCGGTCAGGCTCATCGCCTGCTCGCAGGCGGTGCACCACAGGTCCGGCGGCATCCCGGTCGCGGTGTCCCGGCCGCAGCTCTCGCAGCGGGCCCTTCCCTCAACAGTCTCGATCAGCAGCCGGGCGTCCGCCAGCGAGGTGCCCTCGGCGGCCACGCCGAAGGAGAAGTCCAGCGCCTCGGGCACCACACCGGACAGCTCACCGACCCGCAGGGTCAGCGACCGTACCGGGACGCGCTGTGCGCCGCGTTCCCGCAGCGCGCTCTCGACCTGGTCGACGACGGCCGTCGCGATGGACAGCTCATGCACGGCGCTCACCGCCTCGCTACCCTGAAAGGACCATGCCTGGTCACGAGGTCGAACGGCGAGCGCTGCTCACCCCGGTCCTGCTCCTGCTCCTGGCGGAACGCCGGGGCCACGGTTACGAGCTGGTGCAGCGCCTGGGCGCGTTCGGCTGGGAGGAGGCCGAGTCGGCCCACGTCTACCGGCTGCTGCGGTCCATGGAGAAGTGCGGCGAGGTCACCTCGCAGTGGTGCGCCTCCGCCTCCGGACCCGCGCGCCGGGTGTACGCGATCACCCCGCAGGGCGCCATGAACCTGGCGCTCTGGTTCGTCCGGCTGGGAGAACTCCACAGCACCCTCCATCTCTTTCTCGAACGCTATGTGCAGCTGGACGACGTCGGCGGCGGGGACGAGCCTCCGCACCACCCCTCCGGACCCTCTCCGCACTCGCATGGGGACTACATGCGGCGCATGCGCAGGTAGCGGCGGGCATCGGGCAGGTTCCTGACGACGCCGTAGACGGCCGCGAGGCCTGCGGCGACGCCGATCCACATCCAGTGCATCCTGTGCCTCCAACGTCGTGATCTGCGACTTCTTCTCATCTGTCAGTTCTTCTGCGGTACGGGGGCCGGGCGGCGTGACAGCAGGCCGAGCACCAGGTCCACCGCCGGATCCACCGCCTCCGCGACCGGCGGGCTGAGTCCGATGCCGTCCTCCGTGCCCTGCGGCTCGCAGCCGACGACGTACACCTCGTCGGGGAGCGTGCCGCCGGCGCCCGCGTGCAGGTCGTGCAGCAGGCCGAGCACGGTGGCGGGATCCATCGCGTGGGTGTCGAGCGGGCCGGGCCGGTGACCGGTCTCCGGGGGCCGGGGCCCGACGTCGATCGTGTACAGCGTGCCGGGTGGGCCACCGCGGCTCACCAGGTCGACCAGGACGAGCGTGCGGTACCCCTCAAGCAGCCGGTACGCGAGGTGCACCCCGCGGATTCCGGCGTCCATCAGCTCGGTGCCGGGCGGCAGGCGGGACGGGTCGAGGGCGCCGAGCCGGCGGACCGTCTCCACCCCGAAGCCGTCGTCCTGGAGGAAGATGTTGCCGACGCCCGCGACGAGTGTGCGCCCAGGTGTCTCCGTACCGCTCATGGCTCCTCCTCCCCCTCCCCCAGCGGCGCCACCTCGTCCGGCTTGAAGTAGAGGAAGCGGCCCTGCTGGCGGCGGATGTCGGTGCCCGGGTCGTCGTCCAGGACGACCGCGAGGTGCAGCTCCCCGTCCAGGTCCGCGACGACGGCTTCGACGGTGGCCCGGCAGCCGCGCAGGAACGTGTCCTGGGCGTCGGTGCGGCGGGCTCCCGGGGTGAGGAGGACCCGGGAGCCCTGGCCCACGGCCTCACCGTCGATGGGGATGGTGGTGGGCGCGTCGGCCGCTTCGGGATCCTGCTGCGGGTCCCACCACGGGTGCCCGGGGCCTTCGGGGAGGGCGAGGCCCGCGGCAGGCGGACCGGCGGGATCCGTGACCTCCCGCAGCCCTCGGATCGCTCCGTGCAGCCGCTCCCGTACCGCGTCCGGCATGGAGTCCACCAGGTCGATGACCTCGGAGGCCCGGTCGTCGGTACCGCGCGCCTCGCGCTTCTCGCGCTCGGTGAGGGCGGCGGTGCGCAGCGAGAGGATCTCGTCGATCTCGGTGGCGTCGTACAGCGGGCCGGGGCTCTCGTCGGCGAGGACGGGATGGTCCTCCAGGATGATCGGCGAGGAGAGGACGAGGTCCTCACGGTCCGCCGGACCGACCAGCACCGGCCAGGTCCGCTCGTTCCGCAGCTCGGCCACCGCCGGGCCGGCCCACTCGGGCGGGTCCGTCATCGAGAGGAACCTGCCGCCTTCGACGGCGAGCAGCAGGTGGGCGCCGACCATGCTGTGCGGGAGGGCCGCCGTCCGGTCGCCGGCCGGAGCCTCGGTGGTGTTGTGGACGGTGACGGTGAGGCGCGAGACCCGGTAAGGGCCGGCCAGCTGCTCCACGTACGGCCGGATCTCGCCGGTCAGTCGCGCCCGTCGCCGTACGAGCCGTCCCAGCGTCCGGCCCGCCTCGTCCCGTACGGGTTCGTGCTCGACGGCGGGCGGCAGATCGAAGGTAACGGTACGGGTGTGGGCCTGCTCGCCGGTCAGTTCGGCCAGCGGCGCGTGGAGCCGGACGCGCTCCTCGTGGCCCTCGTCCCACGGGACCAGGACCCGGTCGGGCAGCTCCAGTTCGGGCACCTCGGTGTACGTGCCGTCCTCATCCAGGCGCTCGACGGTCCGCCGCCGTACGTGGAGGAAGCGCAGTTCGGCGTGGAGCCGGTCGGCGGTGCGGGGTTCGAGGAGGATGTCGGTGCGCTGCTCCGCGTACTCACCGCCCTGTGCCGTGCTGGCCGGCGGCACCAGCACGCCGAACTGCCAGCGCATCCGGTTCTTCGCGGACGAGGCGCGGTACGGGTAGAGGACGTACCCCTCGAAGAGGACGGCGTCGGCGACCGTACGGGCCTGGTCGAGGGCGTCGTCGAGGGTGCCGGGCGCGAGCAGCAGGTCCGGGTTCGCCATCTCACTCGCCCCCCTTCGCCTCTGACGCCGACGTCGCCTCGGCGGCGGTCATCAGCTCGTCGAAGACCTGCTCCCAGGACGGCAGGGCGCGCTCCGAGCGGTAGCGGCGCAGCGACTCCAGGCAGTCCTTGCGCAGCCGCAGCCAGCCGGTGTTCGGGAAGTAGGACTCGATCAGCTCCCGCCAGACGTCCACCGGCATCAGGCAGGACGCCTCCCTGTGCCACGGGATCGGCTCGGCGCGGAAGCCGTTGCGGCCGGTGAAGACCGTGCCGGAGAAGAGCAGCAGCAGCGGTATCTCGCCGCGTGCGAGGGCCCGGAAGTAGGACGCGGAGGCGACCTCGGTGTCGTACGTGCAGGGCACCGGGAGGTCGACGTGGGTGGTGCCGGTGAAGGCGGGCACGGTGATGGAGGCGTGGGCGAACTGGAGCGGTTTGAGGGTGCTGCTCCACCGGCTCGGCTCGCCGAACAGGTCGCCCAGCATGTCGACCTCGTCCGGTTCGTAGGTGCGCTGGGCGGGCTCGATACGGATCTGGCAGCGCAGGGCGACCGCGTGGACGGGCTGGTGGTCCAGCTCCTCGATGCGCAGGTCGAACAGGAGCGTCGGGCTCGCGCCGAAGGGCTCGGGCCGTACGCCGGTGCACCGGAGGTCGAGGTCGGTCACGGAACGCTCCCCTCCCCGGCCGGCAGGGGCCGTGCGCGGCTCTCGACGCGTCCGAAGAACTCCGCGAGGTCCGCACGGGCCTCGGCTCCGCCGTCGAACCCCTTCCAGTGGAGCCGCATCCGGCCGACGAGTTCGTAGCAGACGTCGATCGGTACGAGGGTGCAGGTGGCGGGCTTTCCGCGCTCGGCGTGCAGCAGCAGCGCCTCCACGTCGTCTTCGAGCAGCCCGGCGAGGCGGGTGCGGCCGATGACCGCGTCCCAGGTGGCCGGGTCGAGTTCGCTCTCGGTCGCTCCGGCGGGGCTCGGGTAGAAGGCGGCGAACCGGTCGAGTGCGGAGTTGCGGAAGAAGAAGGCGAGGCCGACCGGGATCTGGAGCCGGTTCCAGCCGTCGCCGTCCAGGGTGAAGGCGGGGTCGGTGAGGTAGCGGTCGGGGACGGCCCGGAAGCGGCCCTGCCCCGCGCCGGGCCGGGTGAAGAGCAGGTGGCAGGGCGGGCAGGAGCACTTGAGGGAGCGGCGTGTGGTGTCGACGAGGTGCCGGTGCTCGTCGGGCAGCGGCTCTCCGCACAGCTCGCACCGCTCTCCCGGTGGTGGCGGCCGCCGGGTGAACTGGGCCAGCACGCCCGCGCTCACGACCCGGCCCCCAGCAGCTCCGGCAGCGCGACCCGGACGGCGCCTTCCTCCTCCAGGAGTGGCAGGGGCTCCAGGTGCGCCTGCTCCCCGCGCCCGGCGTGCCGTACGTCGAACCGGGCGGCGCACCCGGCGCAGCTGAGGAACTCGCCGTCCAGCGGTGCGGTGCGCAGGTCGGCGCCGCAGCCGGGGCAGCGGTCGCGGTAGGCGTACAGGTTGCCGGGGAGGCGGACGAGGAGGAGCGCGTTGCCTTCGACGTCGGCGACGCGGGTGGCGTGGTCGTGGGCCGGAAGGGCCGGGGCGGCGAGGGTGTGCCAGTGGGGCGGGTCGGCCGGACTCGCGGCCGGGGACGGTGAGCCCGGGGCGTCGGCGGGCGGCCGGGGCTGGATCTGGAGCAGCGGCGCTCCACCGGCGGGCTCCTCGACGACACCCTCCACCTCGATGTGCGCGATCTCCGGCGCGAGGCGGGCCACGGCCTCCTCGATGGTCCAGCGCACGGTCCGGGTGGAGGACGGGCAGCCGTCGCAGCTGCCGCGCAACCTCAGCCGCAGGACGGGCCCTTCGGCCGCCTCCGCGTCCAGTCCGGCGACCTCCACATCGCCGGCGTGCGAGCCGAGGTAGGGCCGGACCTTGTCGAGTGCGCGGCCGACCCGGGTCATCGTGTCCTCGGGGTGCAGGTCGTGCAGGATCAGCAGGTCTCCGACGAGTTCGTCGGCCGTGAGCACGGCGAGCGGGTCGGATCCGGCCGGGGCGGCGCGCAGCAGCCGTACGGTGCGGGCGAGGCCCTCACCGTAGAACTCGACGACGCTGCGGACGAGTTCGCCGGCGGTCTCGCGGGCCTGCGGCCCGGCCTCGCGGCCCAGTCGGTCCAGCAGTTCACCGATGTGTGCACCGGGGTCGGCTCCCGCCATCGTGAGCCCCTTTCCGAAGTACGCGCCCCCTGTGGTGGGGTCAGCCGCCCGCCAGTCCGCTCAGCCCGGTCGGCATATGGGTCTCCTCGACGGTCCGGCCACCGCCGACGTACATGTGGACGCCGCACGGCAGGCACGGGTCGAAGCTGCGGACGGCCCGCATGATGTCGATGCCCTTGAAGTTCTCGGGCGGGTTCTCCTCGAAGATCGGCGTGTTCTGGACGGCGTCCTCGTACGGTCCGGGGGTGCCGTAGCTGTCGCGGACGCTGCCGTTCCACGGGGTCGGCGGGTAGGGGTGGTAGTTGGCGATCTTCCCGTCGCGGATGACCATGTGGTGCGAGAGGACGCCGCGTACGGCCTCGGTGAAGCCGCAGCCGATCGACTCGTCGGGGACGTCGAACTGCTCCCAGGTCTGGGTGCGTCCGGCGCGGACCTCCTCCATCGCCTGCTCGGCGAAGTGGAGGGCGGCGGCGGCCGCGTACGCCTGGAAGTAGGTGCGGGCCCGGTTGCGTTCGATGGCGTTGGACCACTGCGGGATCGTCCACTCCAGGGCCATCTCCGGCTTGGTCATGGTGCGGGGAAGGTTGATCTGGACGCTGTGGCCGGTGGCCTTGATGTAGCCGATGTCGACGAGTCCGGACAGGGCCGTGGACCAGAGGCGGGCGATGGGGCCGCCGCCGGTGTCCAGGGCGAGGTGGTCGGTGCCGTCGAACCAGCGCGGCGACATGACCCAGCTGTACTTGTCGTCGAAGTCCCGCTTCTGCGGGGCCGGGATGGTGTGCTGGTTCCACGGGTGGCGTTCGTCCAGCTCGTTGCCGAGGGGGTCGCGCTCCACGAACTTGCCCAGGCCCGCCCAGTCCTCGTAGTAGGAAGAGCCGAGCAGGATGCGGATGCCGAGGTTGATGTCGACGAGGCTGTTGGTGACGAGCTCGCCGTCGACCACCACACCGGGCGTGACGAACATCCGGCGGCCCCAGTCGGCCATGTTGGCGTACGTGAAGTCGCAGTACTCGGGGTCGTTGAGCGCGCCCCAGCAGCCGAGCAGGATGCGCCGGCGGCCGACCTCCTCGTAGCCGGGCAGCGCCTCGTAGAAGAAGTCGAAGAGGTCGTCGTGGAGCGGGACGACCCGCTTCATGAACTCCACGTAGCGGGTGAGGCGGGTGAGGTAGTCGGTGAAGAGCTGGATCGTGGCGACCGTGCCGACACCGCCCGGGTAGAGCGTGGAGGGGTGCACATGGCGGCCCTCCATCAGGCAGAACATCTCGCGGGTGTAGCGGCTGACCTGGAGCGCCTCGCGGTAGAACTCGCCCTCCAGCGGGTTGAGCGAGCGCATGATGTCGGCGATGGTGCGGTAGCCGTGGTCGGCCGCGTGCGGGGCCTCGGTGCGCTCGGCGAGTTCGAGGACGCCGGGGTTGGTCTCGGCGACCATGCGCTCGCAGTAGTCCACCCCGACCAGGTTCTCCTGGAAGATGTTGTGGTCGAACATGTACTCGGCGGCCTCGCCGAGGTTGATGATCCACTCACCGAGGTGCGGGGGCGCCACGCCGTACGCCATGTTCTGCGCGTAGACGGAACAGGTGGCGTGGTTGTCGCCGCAGATGCCGCAGATGCGGCTGGTGATGAAGTGGGCGTCGCGCGGGTCCTTGCCCTTCATGAAGACGCTGTAGCCGCGGAAGATGGACGAGGTGCTGTAGCACTCCGCGACCCGCTTCGCGGCGAAGTCGATCTTCGTGTGGATGCCGAGGCTGCCGACGATGCGCGTGATCGGGTCCCACGACATCTCCATGAGGCCGTCAGCGTCGACGGCGTGTTTGCCGGTCGCAGTCGCCATGGTCCCGCGCCGCCCTTCTCTGTAGGCCCAGCTGCCCGTCCTGGCCCTGCGGCCCTCCGGGGTCACCGGAGGCAGGGGTCACCAGGGCGGCCGGTAGCCGGTCTTGATGGTGTCGGTCTTCGTCCGCCACTTCGGTTCCTTGTCGGCCGTCTTCTCGGTGAAGTGGCGCAGCCGGCGGATGACGGAGCCGTACACACCGCTCGCCGCCGCCGAGACGTGGCCGCCGGGCGGCTCGTCCATGAACGGCATGAACTTGTCGGGGAAGCCGGGCATCGTGCAGCCGATGCAGATGCCGCCGACGTTGGGGCAGCCGCCGACGCCGTTGATCCAGCCGCGCTTGGGTACGTTGCACTTGACGACCGGGCCCCAGCAGCCGAGTTTGACCAGGCACTGCGGGGAGCCGTACTCGTCGGCGAACTGGCCCTGTTCGTAGTAACCGGCTCGGTCGCAGCCCTCGTGGACGGTGGCGCCGAACAGCCAGGTGGGCCGCAGCTCCTCGTCCAGCGGGATCATGGGCGCGGCGCCGGCGGCCTGGTAGAGCAGGTACAGCAGGGTCTCGGAGGCGTTGTCCGGGTGCACCGGACAGCCGGGGATGCAGACGATCGGGATGCCCGCCTTGGACTTCCACTCCCAGCCGAGGTAGTCGGGTACGCCCATGGCTCCGGTCGGGTTGCCGGCCATGGCGTGGATGCCACCGTAGGTGGCGCAGGTGCCGATGGCGACGACCGCGAGAGCCTTGGGGGTGAGCCGGTCGAGCCATTCGCTGGTGGTGATGGGCTGGCCGGTCTCGGGGTCGTCGCCGAAGCCGCACCAGTAGCCCTCGGGCTTGATGCGCTCGTTCGGGATGGAGCCCTCGACCACCAGGACGAAGGGCTCCAGTTCACCGCGGTCGGCCTTGAAGAACCACTCGACGAAGTTGTCGGCGCCCTGGACGGGCCCGCACTCGTAGTCGATGAGGGGCCAGTGGACGGCGACCTTGGGCAGTCCTGGCAGGGCGCCGAGCGCGAGCTCCTCGATGCTCGGCTGGGTGGCGGCGGTCAGGGAGACGGAGTCCCCGTCGCAGCTCAGCCCGGCGTTGATCCACAGAATGTGAACGGTCGGGTCTTCCTGAGGTGTGTCCACCACGTCCGTGTCGGCCGTGGTGGCGGTCGGGGCGTCCATGAGCCCTCCTCGGGTCGGCCCGCTTCAGGAACTTCTCGCCGGCAGCCTCTTTCCTGGATACCGCGCGCGCGTCCCGGGCGGTAAGTGCGCGGTGGCCCTATTGCCTCCGTGCACCCCCCCTGCGTACGTGGACATGCCGACGGCCCCCGCCGCGGTACGCGAACGGGGGCCGTCGGGCGTGCGTCAGGATCAGGACTCGGTGAGGACCGTGTCGATCTCGCGGAGGAAGTCCTTCAGGTCGTCGGGGTTCCGCGAGGTGATCAGCGGCCAGCCGCCCTCGTCGTCGCGGACCACCGACTTGTCGACCCAGGATCCGCCGGCGTTGGTGATGTCGGTCTTGAGGGACGCGTACGAGGTCAGGGTCTTGCCCTGGACGTAGCCGCCCTCGATGAGCGCCCACGGGCCGTGGCAGATGGCCGCGACGGGCCTGCCGGACGCCGCGAAGGAGCTGACGATCCGGGTGGTGGCGTCCTGCAGGCGCAAGGTGTCGGCGTTGAGCGTGCCGCCCGGGACGAGCAGGAGGTCGTACGCGGCGGGGTCGACGTCGGCCAGCGTGAGGTCGGGCCGCACGGTGTCGCCGGGGTCGCGGTCGCCCACGAGGGTACGGATCTCGTCGTCGTCGACCGCCGCGACGCTGACCTCGGCCCCGTGGTCGCGCAGGTGGTTCACGGGGACGACGAGTTCGTCCTGCTCGACCCCGTAGTTGGTGACGATCGCCAGGATCCGGCGGTTGCCGAGATCGGTGGTGGCCATGTGCTGCTCCTTTCCTCACACGTCATGCGGTCATGTCGTCCGTCGGTACCGCTGTCCGCTCACCCGCCGGTGATGCGGACGCACTCCGCGACGGTGTCGCGGAGGCTTCCGGTCCGCTCCAGGATCTCGCGCTGGACCCTGGCGCCGTTGCCGCGCCGCTCCAGGGTGGTCAGCGCCTTCTGGGCGGCCTTGAGGTCGCCGCTGTCCTCCAGGGCTTCGCGCACATGCGTCACGAGCGCCTGCAGCACGTCGGTCGCGGGCTCGGGCCGCAGGGTACGGGGGTGGATCAGCCGGTCCTCCAGGCCGGAACGCGCCGCCTGCCAGGACGCCACCCGCAGCAGCGCCACATCGGTGTCCAGCGGAGGCTCTCCGGCCCGCCACTCCCGTGCGGCCGTCTCCACCAGCGCCCGCACCAGCGTGGCCAGCAGCACGGTGTCCGCCGGGTCCAGGCAGACGTCCGCGATCCTGACTTCCACTGTGGGGTAGTTGGCCGAGAGGCGCGCGTCGAAGTAGACCATCCCCTCGTCCTTGAGCACGCCGGTGCCGACCAGGTCCTTCACCTGCTGGTGGTAGCGCTCGGCCGATCCGTGGAGCCCCACGGGCCCGGCCGAGGGCCACCTGCCCCACACCCGGCTGCGGTAGCTGGCGTACCGGCTGTCCTGCGCCTGCCAGAACGGCGAGTTCGCGCTCAGCGCGAGCAGGGCCGGCAGCCACGCCCGCACCCGGTCGAGCACCGCGACGCCTTCCTCGTCCGACTCGACCGAGACGTGCACGTGGCATCCGCAGGTCAGCTGCTCCTGCGCGGTCAGCCCGTAGCGCTCCGCCATCCAGTTGTACCGCTCGCCCGTCCCGATCGTCGGGCTGACCGGCAGCGGCGAGGTCGCCAGGGCCGCGACCGAGGCGCCCACGTCGGCGGCGTGGCGGATCGCCTCGGCCCGCCACCGCTGCACCGCCTCGGCGATCTCGTCCATCTCGCGGCAGGGATGCGTGGCGAACTCCAGCTGCTGGCGGTGCAGCTCCGGCTCGAAGGCCGACTCCCCTTCCGCGTCCCTCTCGGCGAGGGCCAGCACGGCCGTCGACAGCGCACGGGCCTCCCCGGTCTCCGGGTCGACCAGCAGCAATTCCTCTTCCACGCCCACGGTCCGAACCACAGTGCCCACCCCTTCGGTGTTCATCCGGCGAATCAGGCCGAGAGGACGGAGTCGTCTTCGGGGCGGGCCCCGGGCAGCCGGTGCCGGGCGGCGACCAGCGCGCTGTCGACATCGCCCGTGCCCGTGGAGACGCACAGGGTGTAGGCGACGTCGTCCATGCGCTGCCGCGCCTCGGTGGAACCGCTCTCCGCGTGCAGCAGACGCAGGGCCTCGTACTGCTCGACGAGATTGCGCAGCACGGTGGGGTGGGCCATCAGCATGCGGGGGTCCTTCCGCGGAATTCCTCGTGTGAATGTCATGTGCCCGGGTCGTGCGCTCGGGCACAGCCCCGAGTACCCCCGCGTCCACGGGCCACACCCCCCGGACGGCAAGTCCCGCGCGTCCCGGTCTCCGGTGAATCGTTCGCGCCGGGGCGGGTACCCACCAGGGCGAACGCTTGGTTCCCGGGTACTCCGGGAGCACCGTACGGAAGGAAGGCTCCCATGACCGACCGCAGGCCCGAAGGCACCGCCTACACCGGGGCTTCCGGCAGCCCGCCTCCGGTACCGGCGGACATGCCGGACCAGCAGAACCAGGAGGGGGAGGACCCCCTCGACATACCGGTGCCCGACCGGGTCGCCCGCGAGAGCGGGGACGAGCCGGACCCGGACGAGGCGGGTTCGGGCCGGGAGAAGCCGCGCAACGCCGGTGCGCATCCCGAGGAGCATCCGACACCGGACGAGTCCACCGGGTAGCCGGCCGCCGCATCCGTCCACGACCTGCCCGAGAGCCGGTCCCGGACGTCCGAGGCCCCCGGGACGCTGTGCGTCCCGGGGGCCTCGGAGTCGTTCAACCCGGATCAGGCGGTGGTGATGTTCTCCGCCTGCGGGCCCTTCTGGCCCTGGGTGATGTCGAAGGTCACCGCCTGGCCTTCCTGGAGCTCACGGAAGCCGGTGGAGTTGATGTTGGAGTAGTGCGCGAAGACGTCGGGGCCACCGCCGTCCTGCGCGATGAAGCCGAAGCCCTTTTCCGAGTTGAACCACTTGACGGTTCCGCTGGCCATGCCTGTACCTCTCAGCAGTAAACGGATCCGCACCGCGCGGACCCGGAGGTGATCGCCCTGGTTCTCAGGCACTGCACAGCAAAACGCCCGCGCCAGGCGCGGGCAGGTACTGCGAACCACGACATCTTCCGGCGACGCTACACGGCGGGATCACTCCTCACCAGAGAGCAACGCCATTTTGGTGTGGATCTTCCTCCGGGCAGGTGGCTCGAACCGCACCGACTGCTCCCCGTTCAGGGCGTGTCGGCACCCCGGGCCACGCTCCGCGCCCACAGGACCAGCGGCAGCTGGACGGGCAGCCTGGCCAGGGCGGCGGCCCGCTGCGGCCGGGGCCGGTCGCGCCAGTCCACGGCCATCTGCACATTGGCCGGAAACACTCCGACGAAGAAGCCCGCGGTCGCCCGGGCGGCGGCGCCCCGCGTCCGGGGGTGCGCGATCCCCGCGGCGAGGGCGAGTTCGACCACTCCGCTCGCATACGTCCAGGTCCGCGGTGTTCCGGGCAGGATCCGGGGGACGGTGGCGTCGAAGACCTTCGGGACGGCGAAGTGGAGGACCCCGGCCCCCGCCATGAGTCCGGCGAGCAGCAGGGGTGAACGGGTCCGGGAGGCCATGAGGGTTCCTTACGTCGGCGAGTGGTCCGGGAACGGGACTTACTTGCGAGTAAGTTACCGGTTCCCGGCGCCTGCCGTCCCCGTGACTACCGGATGAGCCGTGACTACCGGACGAGCCATGACTACCGGGTGAGCCGCGACTACTGGATGAACCGTGGCAGCCACCGCGCCTGGTAGTCCGGGTGCCCGGCGTACTCGGCGGCCAGCTGCCGTACGGCGAACCCCAGGCCCACCGCCCGGCCGGACCGGAAGTCCTGCGCCGGGCGGTCGGTGTCCAGCTCGGCGACCTCGACGTACTCCCCCAGCAGCACCCGGTGCGTCTCGATGCGCTCCAGCGTGCGGGCCGGGTCCTGAAGGGCGATGTGGTGGTCGAAGCCGCTGTCGCGCACCGTGAACGCGACACCGCCCCGGCGGTCGTGGACCTCGCCGGGCACATCCGCCGGACACCGCCAGCGGTCGCCGCCGGCAGCCAGGGCGACCTGTTCCTCATCGGCGAGACGCGCCCGGACGAAGGCCACCATGTCTGCGTTGCCGGCCATTGGCTGCTGCTCCCTCGTGTTCATGGATCACTGCGGTGATACGGGGAGCATTGTGGTGGACCGGAGCGGCGCGATCCACCGCGGCAGGCGGTGCGGGCGGTGGTGGTGGGCGGGTGTGCGAGCGGCAGAGGGGACGAGCGGGTCAGTCCGCCGTCTCGCCGGACCCTTTCGCGGCGAGGTCGGCGAGGACCTGGTGGAGGGGTTCGGTCAGCCGGCGGCGGTACTCCTGCACGGCCCAGCCGTTGCCGTCCGGGTCGGTGAAGTACATGAACGTGGCGCCGTCCTCGGGGGCGTACCGCTGCGGTTCGGAGACCTCGACCCCTCGCGCGACGAGCTCCGCGTGCGCGGCCTCGATGTCGGTGACGCAGAGCTGGAGGCCGTGGTACGTGCCCGGCTGCGGGTCGCCCGTCGGGTTCGGCACGCCGTCGGTCAGGGCGATCGAGCAGCCCGAGCCGGGCGGGGTGAGCTGGACGACGCGCGCGCCCGGCATGACCTCGCCGTCGATGTCGACGTGGAAGCCGAGCTTGTCCCGGTAGAAGTCACGGGCCCGGTCCAGGTCGGTCACGGGGAGCACGATCACTTCAAGGGTCCAGTCCATGGCGGTGCGGCCCTTTCGCTGGGTCGGTGGCTAATTCGGAGGTGTCGTCTGCCTTTTCGGGAGCCGTCCCGCTGCCCTGGAGGCGGGCCAGGTCCGAGGGGCGGACCTGGATGACGAAGAGGGCGACCAGCGCGGCGAGGACGGCGAAGCAGGCCGCGATGACGAAGGCGCTGGAGACACCCGCGGCGAGGACCTCGTGGCCCCAGGGCGGTGGCAGCTCCTGGGTCCTCCGGAACTGCAGCTGCTGGGCCGGGGTGGCCTGTTCCATGAAGCGCGGGAGCTGGTCGGTGAACTCGTGGCGGCTGGCCGTACCGAACATGGTCACCAGGATCGACAGCCCGAGGGACCCGCCGACCTGCTGGGTCGCGTTGAGGATGCCGGACGCGGCGCCCGCCTCCTTCGGCGCGACCCCGGAGACCGCCATCAGGGTCAGGGATACGAACTGCATGCCCATGCCGAAGCCGAAGACGAGCATCGGACCGAGGATGGAGCCGAGGTACGAGCTGTGGACGTCGGTCAGCGTGAGCCAGCCGAGCCCGATGGCGGCCAGCAGCGCGCCCGTCACCATGAAGGGTTTCGGCCCGTACCTGGGCAGCAGTTGCGAGGCCAGGCCGGCACCGACCGCGATGATGACGCTGACCGGCAGGAAGGCGAGTCCGGCCCGCAGCGGGCTGAAGCCGAGCACGTTCTGCACGAAGAGCGTGAGGAAGAAGAACATCCCGAACATCGCCGCGGCGAGGCTCAGCATCATCGCGTAGGTCCCGGCGCGGTTGCGGTCGCGGAACATCCACAGCGGGGTGATCGGCTGCCGGGAGCGGCTCTCGATGGAGATGAAGAGCGCCAGGAGCACGAGGGCGACGGCGAAGGAGCCTAGGGTGAGCGGATCGCTCCAGCCGTCCTCGGAGGCGCGGATGAAGCCGTAGACCAGCAGCACCATGCCGACCGTGGAGGTGAGGGCGCCGACCACGTCGAAGTGGCCCGGGTGGCGTTCGGACTCGCGGATGTAGCGGGGTGTGGCGAAGGCGATGAGCAGGCCGATGGGCACG
Source organism: Streptomyces sp. CA-146814 (assembly GCF_050942385.1). Lineage (NCBI taxonomy): Bacteria > Bacillati > Actinomycetota > Actinomycetes > Kitasatosporales > Streptomycetaceae > Streptomyces > Streptomyces sp. CA-146814. The sequence goes on along the minus strand of NZ_CP192068.1, from coordinate 7,399,771 downwards.
TTCACGAAGAGCACCCACCGCCAGTCGAGCCATTCGACGAGCATCCCGCCCGCCAGCAGCCCGATCGCGCTGCCGCCCGCCGAGACCGCGGCGAACACGCCGAACGCCCGGTTGCGTTCGGGGCCCTCGCGGAAGGTCGTGGTGATCAGCGACAGCGCGGTCGGCGAGGCGATGGCGCCGCCGACTCCCTGGAGCGAGCGGGCGGCCAGCAACTGCCAGGACTCCTGGGAGAGTCCGCCGAGCAGCGAGGCGAGCACGAAGAGCAGCACGCCGAAGATGAAGACGCGGCGGCGGCCGAGGATGTCACCGAGCCGTCCGCCGAGCAGCAGCAGTCCGCCGAAGGTCAGCGTGTAGGCGTTGACCACCCAGGACAGGTTCTCGGTGGAGAAGCCCAGGGACTTCTGCATGTGCGGGAGGGCGATGTTGACGATGGTGATGTCGAGCACCACCATCAGCTGGCACGAGGCGATGACGAGGAGTGCCAGTCCGCCGCCCCGGCCCCGCTGATCGGGCCGGGCGGTCTTGCCGGGTGTCGCGTGGGAGCCCGTCATGAGTGGGTTCGTCTCTCGTTCCGAGGGCGCTGCGCCCCGTCAGGAGCGGTCGGTCTCTCCGTCGGCCGGATGAACGCGGGCGTTCACCGAACCGACGGTATGACGGAACCCCGGGCCTCGCCATTCGATCACTGGAGCGCGCGGACCGCCGTACGGAAGAGGGCGGGTGCGCGGTGGGCCGCCGGGACGATCATCCGGCGCGGTACGGGGTGGGCCGCCGCGCCCAGCAGGGCCTGGGTGAGCAGCCGGTAGCGGCGTGTCGCCCTCGCCCACCGGGCCGGATAGTCCTCGGGCCGTCCGGCGGCCAGGCAGCCGACCGCCGCCGTCGCGGTGGCCACGGCGAGCGCGATGCCCTCGCCGGTCAGCGCGTCGGTGTAGCCCGCCGCGTCGCCGACGAGCAGGACGCGCCCGGCCCGTGGCCCGGACGCCCGCTGCCGGAGCGGACCTGCCCCGCGTACGGGAGTGGCGTGCGGGCCGAGCCGGGCGGCGAGGGCCGGGAAGGCCGCCAGGTGCTCGTCGTACGGGCGGCGGTCGCGGCTGAGGACGGCCACGCCCACCAGGTGCTCGCCGACCGGGGTCACGTACGCCTCCCCGTACGGCGACCAGTGGACCTCCACCAGGTCCGTCCAGGGTGCGGTGCGGTAGTGGCGGCGCAGGCCGTAGCGGCCGGGTCCGGGGACGGGGTGGTCGAGTCCGAGGGCGCGCCGCACGGGTGAGTGGAGCCCGTCGGCGGCGATGAGCCAGCGCGCGGTCAGTCCGGCGGCGGTGACGGTGTCCGCGTCCTGGCGGACCTGCCGGACCTTGCCTGCCACGATGCGTACGCCGAGAGCCTCGGCCCGCTCGCGGAGGGCCGTGTGCAGGGCGGTGCGCCGGACGCCGAGCCCGTACGCGCCCCGGAACTCCGCCTCCGCGCTGCGCCGGCCGTCGGTGTACCGGATGCCGCGCAGCGGGTGCCCGGCCGGTCGTACGCCGAGTCCGTGCAGAGCGGTGAGGCCGCCGGGCATGATGCCCTCGCCGCAGGCCTTGTCGACCGGGGCGGAACGGGGTTCGACCACCACCGCCTCCAGGCCCGCCCGGGCGGCCCGGATCGCGGCGGCCAGCCCCGCCGGGCCGCCTCCCGCGACCAGGATGTCGATCACGCCCGCGCTTCCGCCACCGGGAGGCGGGCCAGCGCTTCGTCCTCGCACCGGATCCGGACCGCCATGAGGACGGCGTTGAGCGCGGTGAAGAGCAGCGCGGTCACCCAGGCCCCGTGGACCAGGGGCAGGGCGATGCCTTCGGCGGCGACGGCGACGTAGTTGGGGTGGCGCAGCCACCGGTAGGGGCCGCCGGTCACCAGGGGCAGGCCGGGGACGACGATGACGCGGGTGTTCCACCGGGGGCCGAGCGCGGTGATGCACCACCAGCGCAGCGCCTGCGCCGCGACGACGGCCGCCACCATGGTCCAGCCGAGGAGCGGCAGGAAGGGGCGGTCGGCGAGGTGGACCTCGGCCAGGCACCCGGCGAGCAGGGCGGTGTGCAGGACGACCATCGCCGGGTAGTGGCCGCTGCCCGCCTCGGTGGAGCCCCGGGCCAGGCTCCAGCGGGTGTTGCGGCGGGCGACGACGAGTTCGGCGAGGCGCTCGACGGCGACGGCGAGCACCAGGGCGGTGTACCAGATCATGGGCCGTACCTTCCTACCAGCGCAGCAGCACCAGTTCGCAGCAGAACCCCGGGCCCATGGCGAGCAGGAGTCCGGGGGTGCCCGGTTCGGGGCGGCGGTGCTCGATGGTGTCCCGCAGGACGTGCAGGACCGAGGCGGAGGAGAGGTTGCCGACGTCGGCCAGCGACCGCCAGGTGACGTCGAGCGCCCCGTCGGGCAGGCCGAGGACCTCGGTGACGGTCTCCAGGACCTTGGGCCCGCCCGGGTGGCAGACCCAGTGCGCGATGTCCTTCGGCTTGAGGCCGTGTTCGTCGAGGAACTCCCGTACGTCGTCGGCGAGGTACCGGCGTACGACGTCGGGCACGGCGGGATCGAGGACCACGCTGAAGCCGGTGGAGCCTACGGACCAGCCCATCACGTGCTCGGTCTCCGGGTACATCCGGCTGCGGGTGGCCACGATCTCGGGTCCGGCGGTGGCCCGGCGTCCGCCGAGGGCGACCACCGCGGCCGCTCCGTCGCCGAACAGGGCGGTGGCCACCAGGTTGGCGGGGGTCACGTCCTGGCGCTGGAAGGTGAGCGAGCACAGCTCGACCGAGAGGAGCACGGCGACGTCGTCGGGCCGGCCGAGCAGGTAGTCGTGGATCCGGGCCACTCCGGCGGCTCCCGCGACACAGCCGAGGCCGAAGACGGGCAGCCGTTTCACGTCGGAGCGCAGGCCGAGGCGGGCCACCAGCCGGGCGTCGACGGAGGGGGCGGCGATGCCGGTGACGGAGGTGAACATCAGCAGGTCCACGTCGGTGGGCCGCAGTCCGGCCGCGCGCAGGGCGCCGCGTACGGCCTGGCCGCCGAGGTCGGTGGCCGAGCGGATGAACACGTCGTTGGCGGCGCCGAAGCCGTCCAGGTCGCGGTAGCTCTCCAGCGGCAGGACGGTGTGCCGGGTGCGGACACCGGCGTTGCCGTGGAGGCGGTCCAGGAGGCGGCGGTCGGCGCCGGGCGGCAGACAGGTCGCGGCCACCATGTCGGTGACCTCGCGCTGGGTGTGGCGGTGGGGCGGCAGGGCCCCGTGGACCGCGGCGATCCGGGTCATTGCGGCTCCTGCGTCGAGGACGTCATCACCCCATCCTGCCCACAAACAGGAGCAAAACCTGGCAAAAGAAGCGCGGCTGCCGTGTTGACGGAGGCACAGGTCCCTACGATCGCCGGATGGACGCCATGGACGGAGCCGGTGCGGCGACGGCGACGGCCCGGCGGCCGGGCCGCGCGGCGGGGCTGGCGCTGGCGTGCCATCCGGGCCCGGTGGTCGCGGTGACCGCGCTCGCCTGCGCTCTGTCCGTCGGGGTGGGCCTCTCTCCGGCGCGGCTCGCGCTGGTCGGCACGGCGGTGCTCACCGGCCAGCTCTCGGTGGGCTGGTGCAACGACGCGTACGACGCGGGGCGCGACGCGCGGGCCGGGCGGCGGGGGAAGCCGGTCGCCGACGGGGTGGTCCCCGTCCACGCGGTGTGGGGCGCGGCGGCGGTCGCGGGCGCTCTCTGCGTACCGCTCTCGCTGGCCTGCGGCATCCTCGCCGGTACGGTGCACCTCGCCGCGGTCGCCGCCGCCTGGCTCTACAACCTGCGGCTCAAGGCGACGGCGCTCTCCTGGCTCCCGTACGCCGTCGGATTCGCCGCGCTCCCCTCGCTGGTGACGCTCACCCTGCCCGGCGCGCCGTGGCCCCGGTGGTGGACGGTCGCCGCGGGGGCGCTGCTCGGGTGTGCGGCCCATCTGGGCGACACGCTGCCGGACATCGAGGCGGACCGGGCCGCCGGTATCCGGGGGTTGCCGCACCGGCTGGGCGCCACGGGGACCCGGCTGCTGCTGCCGGTTCCGCTGCTCGCGGCGACGGCCGTCCTGGTGCTCGGCCCGCCCGGTCCGGTGGGCGCCGGGTCCGTGGCCGTCCTGGTCCTCGCCGGTGCGGCGGCGCTGGTGGGGCCGGTGCTCGGCCGCTGGTGGCACAAGGCGGCGCTGGCGGGTGCGGTGGCCGTGGCGGCGGCGGATGTGGCGCTGCTGCTGGCGCGCGGCACAGCGCTGTCCTGAACCGCACACCGGGTCAAGAGGCCTGACGACCCGTCAATCGACACTTCTTCATGACGTGAGCATGCGAGAACCGTTGACAAATCAGAAACAGACCAGAAATCTATCCACTGCTGTTTGCAAAACATTGACTGCGTGGCTCAAATACCTGTGGAAGCAGAGGACAGCATGAGATGGAAACGGCTCAGCGAGAGATCGATCACCGGCCTGCTCATAGCGGGGCTCGTCACCGTCGGCCTGCTTCCCGTCCAGGCGGCAGCGGCTGAGGCGACCGATCTGGCCCGGGGCAAGAGCGTCACCGCCAGCGGATCGCACGGCGGCTACCCCGCCGTGAACGCCAACGACGGCCAGGTGAACACCTACTGGGAGGCCAACGGCCACCCCTCGAACCTCACCGTGAAACTGGGCGCCGACGCGGACGTGCAGTCCGTGGTGATCAAGCTGAACCCGGACCCGATCTGGGGCACCAGGACCCAGGAGTTCCAGGTGCTCGGCCGGCCCCAGAGCGGGACCGGCTTCACCTCGCTCAAGGCCCGCGCCGGCTATGTGTTCAACCCGGCCACCAACCGGAACACGGTGACGGTCCCGGTCAGCGGCCGGGCCGCCGACCTCCAGCTCCAGTTCTTCTCCAACACCGGGGCGCCCGGGGCCCAGATCGCCGAGATCCAGGTGTTCGGGACGCCGGCGCCCAACCCGGACCTGACCGTGAGCGCCCTGTCCTGGAGCCCTTCGGCGCCTTCGGAGACGGACAACATCACCGTCCAGGGCACCGTACGCAACATCGGTACGGCTCCGTCGGCGGCGACCACCGTCAATGTGAGCCTGGGCGGCGTGGTCGTGGGCAGCGCCCCGGTCGGTCCGCTCGCCGCCGGTGCCTCGGCTCCGGTCTCGGTGGCGGTCGGCAAGCGGCCGCAGGGCTCGTACACCGTCTCGGCGCTGGTCGACCCGACCGACACCATCGTCGAGTCGGACAACACCAACAACAGCCGCACCACCGCATCCCCGCTGGTGGTCGGCCAGAGCCCCGGCCCGGACCTGGAGGTCCGCTCCATCACCTCCAGCCCGTCCAACCCGGCCGTCGGCGCGGCGGTCACCTTCACCGTGGCCATGCACAACCGCGGCACCAGCGCGGTGAGCGCGGGCACGGTCACCCGGCTGACCGTCGGCTCCACCACGCTCAACGGCACCACCCCGGCGGTCCCGGCCGGCGCCACCGTGAACGTGCCGATCAGCGGCAGCTGGACGGCGGCGAGCGGCGGAGCCACCCTGACGGCCACGGCCGACGCCACGAACCTGGTCGCGGAGACCAGCGAGACCAACAACGTGCTGGCCCGCTCCATCGTCGTCGGGCGCGGCGCGGCCGTGCCGTACACGGAGTACGAGGCGGAGGACGCCGCGTACCGGGGCACGCTGCTGACCTCGGACGCCGAGCGGACCTTCGGCCACACCAACTTCGCCACCGAGTCCTCGGGCCGCAAGTCGGTGCGGCTCAACTCGACCGGTGAGTACGTGGAGTTCACCGCGACCAACGCGTCGAACTCCATCGTCGTCCGCAACTCGATCCCGGACGCGGCGGGCGGTGGCGGCCGTCAGGCGACCATCAGCCTCTACGCGAACGGCCAGTTCGTCCGCAAGCTCGACCTCTCCTCCAAGCACAGCTGGCTGTACGGCAACACCGACAGTCCGGAGGGGCTCACCAACACGCCGGGCGGCGACGCGCGGCGGCTGTTCGACGAGTCGCACGCGCTGCTCGCCCAGACCTATCCGGCGGGCACCAAGTTCAAGCTCCAGCGGGACGCGGGCGACAACGCCGCGTTCTACATCATCGACCTGATCGACCTGGAGCAGGTCGCACCGCCCACCGCTCAGCCGTCGGGCTGCGTCTCCATCACGACGTACGGCGCGGTCGCGAACGACGGGATCGACGACACCGCGGCCATCCAGCGCGCGGTGACGGCCAACCAGAACGGCCAGATCGGCTGCGTCTGGATCCCGGCGGGCCAGTGGCGCCAGGAGCAGAAGATCCTCACCGACGACCCGCTGGACCGGGGTCAGTGGAACCAGGTGGGCATCCGTGATGTGACGATCCGGGGCGCGGGCATGTGGCACTCCCAGCTCTACACGCTGACCCCGCCGCACGAGGCGGGCGGGATCAACCACCCGCACGAGGGCAACTTCGGTTTCGACATCGACGAGAACACGAAAATTTCCGACATCGCGATCTTCGGCTCCGGCACGATCCGCGGCGGTGACGGCAACCACGAGGGCGGCGTCGCGCTCAACGGCCGGTTCGGCAAGAACACGAAGATCAGCAACGTCTGGATCGAGCACGCCAACGTGGGCGTCTGGGCGGGCCGCGACTACGACAACATCCAGTCCCTGTGGAACCCGGGCGACGGCGTCGAGTTCACCGGGATGCGGATCCGCAACACGTACGCCGACGGCATCAACTTCGCCAACGGCACGCGCAATTCGACCGTGTACAACTCCTCCTTCCGCAACACCGGCGACGACGCTCTCGCCGTCTGGTCCAGCAAGTACGTCAAGGACCAGTCCGTCGACATCGGCCACGACAACAGCTTCCGCAACAACACGATCCAGCTGCCGTGGCGGGCCAACGGCATCGCGATCTACGGCGGTTACGGCAACAAGATCGAGAACAACATCATCTCCGACACCATGAACTACCCGGCCATCATGCTGGCGACCGACCACGACCCGCTGCCCTTCTCCGGGCAGACGCTGATCGCCAACAACGCCCTGTACCGCACCGGCGGAGCCTTCTGGAACGAGGACCAGGAGTTCGGTGCGATCACGCTCTTCCCGCAGAACCTGCCGATCCCCGGCGTCACGATCCGCGACACCGACATCATCGACTCCACCTACGACGGCATCCAGTTCAAGACGGGTGGCGGCCTGATGCCGGACGTGAAGATCCAGAACGTCCGGATCGACAAGTCCAACAACGGCTCCGGCATCCTCGCGATGGGCGGCGCGCGCGGCAACGCGACGCTGACCAATGTGACGATCACCAACTCGCGTGACGGCCATGTGCTGATCGAGCCCGGCTCGCAGTTCACGATCAGCGGCAGCCCGACCGCCGCACGCGCCAAGCGGTAGTCACCTCTGTACGGTTCCCGGGCCGGCGGTTCACCCGCCGGCCCGGGAACACCCATTTTTCCTCGCCACGGCTCTGGGAAGTGCGAGGTCCGGCCGCTACCCTCCGCGCATGATTCCCACGGTTGTCTGGGGTACCGGCAACGTCGGCCGCGCGGCGATCCGCGCCGTCGAGGCCCATCCGGCACTGACACTCACCGCCGTCCTCGTCCACGATCCCGCCAAGGTCGGCCGGGACGCGGGCGAGTTGGGCGGGCTCGGCCGCACGCTCGGCGTCGCGGCCACCGACGACATCGCCGCCGTCCTGGCCGGCCGGCCGCGCGCGGTAGTCTACGCGGCCTCCGGCGACATCCGGCCCGACGACGCGCTGACCGACATCGGCCGGGCGATCCGCGCCGGAGCGGTCGTCGTCACGCCCTCCCTCTATCCCCTCTATGACCAGCGCAACGCCCCGCCCGAGCTGCGGGACCCCGTCCTGGCCGCCATCGGCGACGGCGGCGGCTCGCTCTTCGTCTCCGGGGTCGACCCCGGCTGGGGCAACGACGTCCTGCCGCTGCTGGTGAGCGGACTGGGCACCGAGGTGGACGTGATCCGCTGCCAGGAGATCTTCGACTACTCCACGTACGAGCAGGAGGATTCGGTACGCCATCTGATCGGCATGGGCCACCCGTTGGACTACCAGCCGCTCATGCTCGCCGAGAGCGTTCCGACGATGGTGTGGGGCGGTCAGATACGGCTGATGGCCCGGGCGCTCGGCGTCGAACTCGACGAGATCCGCGAGACGTTGGACCGCCGGGCGTTGGAGACGACCGTGACCACGCGCACGATGGGCGAGTTCGCGGCGGGTACCCAGGGCGCGGTGCGGTTCGAGGTGCAGGGCATCGTGGGCGGCGAGCCCCGCATCGTCATCGAGCACATCACCCGTATCCATCCCTCGTGCGCACCGGACTGGCCATCGCCGCCCGACGGGGTGGGCGCGCACCGGGTGGTGATCGAGGGCCGTCCCCGTATCGAGGTGACGGTCGAGGCGTCCGACGAGGGCGAGAACCGGTCGGCGGGCGGGAACGCCACGGCGGTCGGGCGGCTCGTCTCGGCGATCGACTGGCTGGTGGACGCCAAGCCGGGCCTGTACGACGCACTGGACGTCCCGCTGCGGCCCGCTGTCGGCAGGCTGGGAAGGAGAACGGCATGATCATCGACATTCCGGAGGGCCAGGAGCCCATCGGTTACGTGTGGGGGGAGATGGTCCCCGGCATCGGCATGGCCGCCGCCACCTTCTCGATGTCCGTGTACGAGCACACGACGCTGGGCCTGCGGGAGTTCGAGGCGGCGCGGCTGCGGATCGCGCAGATCAACGGGTGCCTGTTCTGCCTGGACTGGCGGACCGAGCGGGACGGCGCGAAGGTCGAGGAGGAGTTCGCGCAGGCGGTGACCGAGTGGCGTACGACGGACGCCTTCGACGAGCGGACGCGGCTGGCGGCGGAGTACGCGGAGCGGTACGCGCTGGACCACCACGGTCTCGACGACGCCTTCTGGAAGCGGATGACCGCGCACTACAGCCAGGTGGAGATCGTGGAGCTGTCGATGAGCATCGGCTCGTGGCTGGCGTTCGGGCGGCTCAACCATGTGCTGGGGATCGACGCGGTGTGCGTGCTGCCGGGTCACTGACGGAGTCCGGGGCCGCCGGGTTGGCACTCCCGGCCCCGGGCTCTCCGTACACCCGGTGGATCAGCGGCGCAGATCGGTACGCCCGGTGGATCAGCGGCGCAGATCGGTGGCGATGATCCGCTCGATGTTGCGCTCGGCGAGCGCGGTGATCGTGACGAACGGGTTGACGCTGACGTTGCCCGGGATCAGGGCGCCGTCGATGACGTACAGGCCCGGGTAGCCGTGCAGCCGACCGTAGTTGTCGGTGGCCTTGTTCAGGACCGCGCCACCCAGCGGGTGGTACGTGAGGTGGTCGCCCCAGATCTTGTAGGTCCCGAAGAGGTCCGTGCGGTAGATCGTCCCCTCCTTCTTGTTGATCTTGTCGAAGATGGTCTTCGCGGCGTCGATGGACGGCTGCTTCCACGCCGTCTGCCAGTTCAGCTCGGCCCTGCCCGCCGCCGCGTTCCAGCTGAACTCGGCGCGGTGCGGGTTCTTGGTGATGGAGAGGTAGAACGAGGCCCAGGTCTCGATCCCGGTGGGCAGCGGGGCGACCTCGGCGAAGGCTCCGCCGGCGTCCCAGTTGTCGATGCCGCCGGTGGGGATGGAGGACTGCACCTTCCCCGTCGGGTCCCAGAGGTGGTTGGCCCGGCCGCACATGACGTTGCCGTTGTCGCCCCAGCCCTTGCCGACCTCGCTGTTGAGGCCGGGCAGCGCCCCGGTCGCCTTCAGGCCGACGAGCAGCTTGCTGGTGCCGACGCTGCCCGCCGCGAAGAAGACCCGGTCCGCCGTGACGGTCTTGGTGACGGTGGTCCGGCCGGTGGTGTCCAGCTGGTCGATGAGGACCGTGTAGCCGCCGCCGGAGGCCGGGGAGACGCGGGTGACCTTGTGGAGCGGGGTGATGGTGACCCGGCCGGTGGCCTTGATCCGGTCGATGTAGGTCTTCTGGAGCGACTTCTTGCCGTAGTTGTTGCCGTAGAGGATCTCGGCGTCCAGCGCGGACTTCGGTACGGTCCCGGCCGCCTCCTGCTTCATGTAGTCCCAGTCGTACACGGCGGGCACGAAGAGGAACGGGAAGCCCGAGCGCTGCGCGTGCTTCCGGCCGACCCGGCCGTACTGGTAGCAGTCGACGGAGTCGAACCAGGCCGGGTCGATGGTGGTGACGCCGAGGTCCGCGTTGGCGCGCGGGTAGTAGGTGCTGTACATCTCGGCGGCGTTCACCGACGGGAGGATGGTGGCGAAGTTCTCCCGCTTGGGCGTGACGGCCATGCCGCCGTTGACCAGCGAGCCGCCGCCGACGCCACGCCCCTGGTAGATGGTGATGCCGGCGAACTCCTCGGCGTCCAGGATCCCGGTGTAGCGGTTGACGTTCTTGTCGATCGGGAAGCCGAGGAAGTTGCTCAGCGGCTGCTTGGTCCGGGTCCGCAGCCAGAAGGAACGGTCGTCCGGCTTGGTGGTGTTGGCGAAGATCTTGCCGTCGGCGCCGGGGGTGTCCCAGGCCATGCCCATCTCGACCATGTGGACGTCGGTGCCCGCCTGGGCGAGCCGGAGGGCGGCGACCGAGCCGCCGTATCCGGTGCCGATGACCAGCACCGGCACATGGGCGCCGGATCCGATCGGGGCAGCTGATGCCCGGGGCGTGGCCCAGACCGGTGTGGTGGGTCCGGCGAGCGCCGCGACGCCAAGAAGAGAACCTGTTCCTGTGATGAACCTTCGACGGGAGACGCCTCTGTGAGCGCCTTCGTGCAGGATGAAGTCGTTCATGTGACTTACCTCACTCTCGATGAGTGCAACAGGTTCTACTGTCGATCGGGTGGTAAGTCACTAGAAACTTGGGGGTAACTTCCCGGTACGCCGAGGGGCCCCGGACCAGGTGGTCCGGGGCCCCTCGGCGTGAGCGCGTACGGGATCAGTAGGCGCCGAAGACGTTGTCGATCGAGCCGTACCGGTCCGCGGCGTAGTTGCACGCGGCGGTGATGTTGGCGACCGGGTCGTAGCTGTCGGTCGAGGTACCGGGCACGTGGTAGGCCTGGAAGGTCGGGTCGATGACCTGGAGCAGCCCCTTGGACGGGGTGCCCTTGACCGCGTTGGAGTCCCAGTTGTTGATGGCGTTCGGGTTGCCCGAGGACTCGCGGATGATGTTGCGGTGGATGCCCTCGTAGCTGCCGGGGATGCCGTGCTGGGCCATGACCGCCAGCGACTCCTTGATCCAGCCATCGAGGTCGTTGGTGTACGTGGCGGGAGCGGCGGCGGCCGGGGCGGCGGCAGGCGCGGCCGTGGTGCGCTCCGAGCGGTCGGCGCGCTCCGCCGTGGCGGTGCGCTCGGCGGCCGGGGCGGCCTTGGCAGCCTTGCCTGCCTTGGCGTCTGACGGGGCGGCAGCCTTGGCGCCGATGGTCAGCGTGATACCCGGGTGAATAAGGTTCGGGTTCTCGCCGACGACCTTGCGGTTGCCTTCGTACAGCTTCTTCCAGCCGCCGCTGACGGAATACTCGCGGGCGATCTTGGAAAGCGTTTCGCCGGACACCACGGAATGCTCGGCGGGCGCCGCCTTCGTCACGGAATTCACCTGGGCGGTCACGGAGACGGGGGCGACCGCCTTTTCCGCGGCGATGGAGTGCGCGGGAGCGGCGGAGGCGGTGGTGGCGCCGAGCACCGGGAGGGCCAGAACGGCTCCACCCGTGGTCACGGCGGCGATGCCACGGCTCAGCGAGACGGACTTGGGACGGCGGTGCTTACCCTGTGCGGGCATGGGGAATTTCCTCTCCGGCGCCTACGAGGTGAGCTGTCGGGTTCAGACGGGAGATGTCTGGCCGCACGGTCGTGCGACTTCACCCCTAGCCGTTCCGGATACCGGATCGGCGGCTTACCTGGGTCCCCCGCTCCTGCCGTACGTGAGTGGGTTGCGGATTCCCGGACGGCGGCAGGATTCGGCGTTCCATCCGGATTGACCGTGACCGTAGGCGAAAAACATCGGGCAGAACAAGCCCTGAATTCCGGATCTTCTTTCTCCGCATGATCGAATTCCGGAATTCCCGGTCGCGCCGGTTCCGTCACGGTGTCAACTTTCTTCGCACAGAAGGGAACCGAGGCCTCCACTTCCCCGTCCGCACCCCCGGGCGTGACGCTCACCACTTTGCGCGGGGGTGGCCGGAATGGGCATACCCAAAAGATCCCAAGAACCCTCAATAACCCCTTTGATGAGGAGAGGGTTAAATAGCAAAAATCGCCCATACCGACCTGGAGAAACGGACTTATCGGGCGGTTCCGTAGGCCGGGTCGGAGGCCTCGCGGGGCCAGGGCTTACGGTGTGGGGTGGAGACTAGTAAGCCAACCCTTACCTCCGACGTACGCTGTACCTGCCCGCGTTCGCCCGCCTTAAGGATCACCACGCCATGACACGCCCCGTCCGCGTCGCCATTGTCGGAGCCGGCCCTGCCGGTATCTACGCTGCGGACGCGCTGCTCAAATCCGAGGTCTGCCAGGACCCGGGTGTCTCGATCGACCTGTTCGAGCGCATGCCCGCGCCCTTCGGCCTGATCCGGTACGGCGTGGCCCCCGACCACCCGCGGATCAAGGGCATCGTCAAGGCGCTGCACCAGGTGCTGGACAAGCCGCAGATCCGCCTCTTCGGCAACGTCAGCTACCCGAACGACATCGACCTGGACGACCTGCGGTCCTTCTACGACGCGGTGATCTTCTCGACCGGCGCCGAGGCCGACCGGGCCCTCGACATCCCGGGCATGGAGCTCGACGGCTCCTACGGCGCGGCCGACTTCGTCTCCTGGTACGACGGCCACCCCGAGGTCCCGCGCACCTGGCCGCTCACCGCGGAGAAGGTCGCCGTCCTCGGCGTCGGCAACGTGGCGCTCGACGTGGCCCGCGTGCTGGCCAAGACGGCGGACGAGCTGCTGCCCACCGAGATCCCGGACAACGTGTACCAGGGCCTCAAGGCGAACAAGGCGCTGGAGGTGCATGTGTTCGGGCGGCGTGGCCCGGCGCAGGCCAAGTTCAGCCCGATGGAGCTGCGGGAGCTGGACCACTCCCCCAACATCGAGGTCATCGTCAACCCCGAGGACATCGAGTACGACGAGGGCTCCATCGCCACCCGGCGGGAGAACAAGCAGGCCAACATGGTCGCGCAGACCCTGGAGAACTGGGCGATCCGCGACGTCGGCGACCGCCCGCACAAGCTCTTCCTGCACTTCTTCGAGTCGCCGGTCGAGATCCTCGGCGAGGACGGCAAGGTCACCGCGCTGCGCACCGAGCGCACCGAGCTGGACGGCACCGGCAACGTCCGGGGCACCGGCACGTTCACCGACTGGGACATGCAGAGCGTCTACCGGGCCGTCGGCTACTACTCGGAGGAGCTGCCCAAGCTCCCCTTCGACGTGGCCTCCGGCACGGTCCCGCACGAGGCGGGCCGCGTCATCGCCGGCGACGAGCACATGGCCTCGGTCTACGTCACGGGCTGGATCAAGCGCGGCCCGATCGGTCTGATCGGCCACACCAAGGGCGACGCCAACGAGACGGTCGCGTGCCTCCTGGAGGACCGCGCCGCCGGCCGCCTGTCCGAGCCGGCGACGCCCGCTCCGGAGGCCGTGGAGGCCTTCCTGGAGAGCCGGAACGTCCGCTACACGACCTGGGAGGGCTGGCACAAGCTGGACGCCCACGAGCAGGCGCTCGGCGTCGCCCAGGGCCGTGAGCGGATCAAGGTCGTGGAGCGCGAGGGCATGCTGGACGCCTCGGGCGCCTTCGCCCTGGCCGAGCGGGCCACGGAGGTCTGAGCCGGGCCGCCGGCGGAGGTCTGAGCCGGGAGTGCTCGCGCGGATCCGAGCCCCGTACGCCTGAGGCGTACGGGGCTGTCGCCCGTCAGGCCGGGTCCGGGGCGCTGGTGCCGCCCCGGCCCGGCCCGCGGAACGTCCGCCACAGGTCCGGCGGGGCGGCGTCGCGGGACGGCGGCTGCGGCTTCTCCGGAAGGTGCGTCCAGCGGGCCGCGAGCAGGAGCGCGATGTCGTCGGGCCGGTCCGTGGCCTGCCGGGCCTCGCCGATCACCCGGTTCGCGATCTGGGCCAGCGGGACCGATCCGATCCCGGCGATCGTGGAGCGCAGCCGCTCGATGCCCTCGTCGATGTCGGTCCCGGGCCGTTCGATGAGCCCGTCGGTGAACAGGGCCAGCACATCGCCCGGTTCGAGCAGCAGTTCGGTGACCGGGTACGTCGCGTGCCCGTCGACGCCGAGGACGATGCCGCCGGGCAGGTCCAGCACCTCGGTCCGGCCGTCGGGGTGCCGCAGCACCGGCTGCGGATGGCCCGCCCGTACGGCACGGGCGCGTCCCGTGAGCGGGTCCAGGACGATGTAGCAGCAGCTGGCGAACTGTCCCGGGTCCAGGTCGATGAGCAGCCGGTTGGTGCCGCTCATCACCTCCTGCGGATCGTGGTTGCTCAGCGCGAACGCCCTTACCGCACTGCGTAGTTGCCCCATGGTGGCGGCCGCCGCGACACCGTGTCCCTGGACGTCGCCGATGACCAGGGCCAGTTCGTGGCCGGTCTCGATGACGTCGTACCAGTCGCCGCCCACCTCCATGTCCTGGGTCCCGGAGAGATAGCGCCCGAGCGTGTCGACCCCGTCGGCCTCCGGCAGCCGGTGCGGCAGCAGGGCGTCCTGGAGCCCCCGGGCGAGCGCCGACTCGCTGTCGTACCGCTGCGCGCGTTGCAGGGCCTGGGCGATGAGTCCGGCGAGGGCGGTCAGGACGGTGCGCTCCTCCGGGCTGAACCCGCGCGGCCGGTCGAAGCCGAGGATGCACGAGCCGACGGGCCGTCCGGAGGCGATCAGCGGCAGGAAGGCGCGCGCGCCGACGTCGGTCTCCATCGGGATGCCCGGGTAGGCGTCGGCCAGCCGCTGCATGGACTCGAAGAAGATCGGCCGGCCGGTGGTCAGGGTCTCCACGCCAGGAATGGAGACGTCGAGCCCGACCCCGTCGAAACGGTCGAGGAACCCTTTCGGGAACCCGGTCTCCCAGGCGAGGTGGAGGTGACGCTCGCTCAGCAGGTAGATGGCGAGCTGCCGGCCGCCGAACGCGGGCAGCAGCTCCTCGGTGACCACGGCGGAGACCTGACGGGCCGTGACCGCCTCGGTGAGGGCGATCGCCAGGGCCACCGGGCGGTAGAGGGCGGAGGAGCGGTCGGCGGTGGAGCCGATGCCCAGACCGGGCGCGGTGACCGAACCGGGAGCGTACGCCGGCTGTTCCGTGGCCTGGAACACCGCGCTCAGCCCGTCGTGGCCCGGGTACAGCGAGACCGACAGCCAGCGCGACGGGCCCCGCCGGGCGAGGAAGTGGACGGGTTCGTCGGAGATCAGGGCGGCCCGGCAGTGGTCCTCGTACGCCGGATGCCCGAACCACGGCAGCACCTCCCACACGACGTGGCCCACCAGCTCGGCGCGGGGGAGGTCGAGCAGCTTCTCCGCGAGCGCGTTGGCGTACGTGATGCGCCCGATCCGGTCCAGCGAGACGATCCCCCGCGGCAGCCGGTCCGCCGCCTCCGCGATGACGGGTCCCGCGCCGAAGTCGACGACGAAGCCGGTCAGATGGCTCTCCGCGCTCTCGCCGTCCGGGTGGGTCCAGCGGCCGGAGAGTTCCAGCAGGTGGTAGCGGCCGTCGGGGCCGCGCAGCCGCATCCTCCGCACCACCGGATCGGCGGATTCCACCGCCTGCCGGGCCAGCGCCCAGAGCCCGTACACGTCCTCCGGTACGAGGCGTCCGGCGAGCGCGTCGACGGTGCCGGGGAACTCCTCCGGCGCGGTGCCGAAGATCGCGCACAGGTCGTCGTCGGCGGTGAGGCCGCCGGAGTGCAGGTCCCAGTCGAAGCTGCCGACCCGCACGGGCGGCGCCGGGGCGGCCGGGAGCTGGACGGGGATCGGCTCCTTCTCCCAGACGACCGGGAGGGACCGCGACTCCAGATCGGCGAGCGCGGCCCCGAGCCGTCGGCCCAGGCGCAGCAGCCGCTCCCCGTCGGCGGGAGCGATCTCCTCGCCCGGGGTGGCGGGCCGCAGGACGGCCATCACGCCCATGCTGCCCTGCGGGCCGGTGATCGGGACCCACAGCGATCCGAACGGGAACGGCAGCCCCGCCATCAGCTGGGGAAACCGCCGCATGCCCTCCTCCGCGTCGGCGAGCAGCACGGGCCGGCCGGTGCGGTAGGCCTCGGAGACCGGGAACGGCCGGTTCACGTGCATCCGCCACCAGGGCCGGAAGAGCGGGCCCGGCAGTCCGGCGAGCACGGCGAGGCGCAGAAGGCCGGGCGTCCCGGAGCGGAGGTAGATGCCGCCCGCGTACCCCTCGGCGGACTCGACGGCGCTGACGACCCCCTGCGCGAGTACGAGGGACAGCTCGTCCGGTACTCGGCCGCCGTCGTCGTGCCCGGCCGCGGCCCCGCTTCCGGGGGACGGGGTGGGCCGGGTCGCATCGTGCCGGGTCACACAGCCAGGATGCTCCCGGCAGAGGGGGCCGCGCACGTCGGCGGACCGGCCGGAACCCCGTGCCGGCCGGTCCGCGGCCTAGTACAGCTTGGCGACGGCGGTGCCGGTCGTCTTCCTGAACCCCTTCAGCGGTGCGCCGTCCAGGTCACCCAGCTGTCCCCACTCCAGAACGGTCACCGTGCGGCCGTCGCGGCCGACGGAGTGGAGGCCGATGTCGGTGGAGCCGACCTCCGGGTAGGACGTGTCGATGCTGTAGACGTACGCGCCCTCCTCCACGTTCACCCGCCCGTGGTACCTGCTGACGCCCTCGATGCCCGGGTCCTGCTCCTTCATCCGCTCCAGGCAGGTCGCCAGCGCGGTCCGCAGCTCGGCGGCGAGCGCCTTGGCCTTCGCGGTGGTGGGCGCGACGGTGATCGTCTGCCGGGCGCCGGTGTCCAGCTCGGTACGGAAGTCCCGGTGGCGGGTACCCGTGGCCGGCGTGGTTCCGGCCGTGCAGAAGGAACCGTCCTCCGGCAGCCCCTTCTGCACCGGACCGGCGGTCCAGGGCGTGAGGGAGGCGGGCCACTGCCCGGCGGCCAGGAACTTGGGCGCGGCGGGCGCGGCGGAGGCGGGTGCCGTGGACAGCGCCGTGACGGCGAGCCCCGCGGCGGCGGCGGTCACGAGTGCGGTGCGGATCGTACGGGTGGTGCGCATGGTGGTGATCCCCGTTCAGGTGGTCGAGCAGTCGGTCGGGTGGAACGGCACCAGCCTGGGGCGGGCGCCGGGCCGGCGACAAGGACGACACGGTTTCCGCCCGGCACGGAACCGTCCCACCCCCGGTGACGTGGGTGTTCACGGTGGGGTGGAACGCCCCTGGGACGGCAGGGGGAGGTCGAGCGGGTTGTCGGACGGACGGGAAGCGGGCGGCGAGCGGGGCATGAGCAGCCGGCGGCGCACGGACGGCGAGCGGGGAATCGGTGCGGAGCCAGGTGGGGGCGGTGGTTCCGCGCGGGAGGAGCTGGCGGAGCGGCTGCGGGAGTTACGGGAGAGCTCCGGCCGCACGTACGCGGCCCTGGCCCGCCGCATCGGCGTGAGCGCCTCGACGCTCCACCGCTACTGCACCGGCCGGACGGTCCCGGCGGAGTTCGCCCCGGTGGAGCGCCTGGCCCGGCTGTGCGGCCGCACGGGCGAGGAACGGCAGGCCCTGCACCGCCTGTGGCTGCGCGCGGACGCGGAACGGGTGGAGCGGCAGGAGGCGGGGGTGGTTCAGCCGGGTGAGGTCCAGGAGCCGGCGGTGGCCCGGCCGGGCGCGGACGCGCCGCGTACGGAAGAGCTCAGCGGACCCGTTCCGGCCGCCGCCACCCCCGTACACCCCGACGAGAAGCAGCCTCTGCCCGCCGCCGCCACTCCCGTAAGCCCCGACGAGAAGCGCCCCCTGCCCGCAGCCCCGGCTCCCCGCGCCTCCTCCGTACGCCGGTGGGTGCCCGCTCTCATCGTCTGCGTCGCCGTCGTCGCCCTGGCACTCGCCCTGAGCGCGGCCTTCAGCGATCCCTCGCGACCGGAGCTGCCCCAGGGAAAGCCCTCCCCGGCGCCGCCCGTGGCTCCCCCGTTCACCTGGACCACCGACGATCACGTCTGGAAGTACGGCTGCGGGCACGCCTACCTCGTCGGCGGTTCCGCGGCCGAGGTCCCGGCCCCGCCCGCCGAGGCCGACGCGGAGGCCTGGGCGCGGGCGCTCGGCGCGGTGCACGCGGGCGAGACCGGCGTACGGATCACCCTCCAGGGCACGGAGGAGCGGGCGGTGGTGCTGGAGGCGCTGCGGGTCCGGGTCGTCGAGCGGCGCGAGCCTGCGAACGGGCGGGTCCTCCGGATGAGCTCCGGGTGCGGCGGAGCGCTCACGCCGCGGATGTTCGACGTCGACCTCGACGTGGAGCGACCCGTGGCCCGGTCCGTACCGGGGAACGACACGGGTGAGCCGATCCCTGCGGTCTCCTTCCCGTACCGCGTCTCGGCCTCGGACCCGGAGGTCCTCCTCGTCACCGCGCGGGCGGCCCGCTGCGACTGCGACTGGGTCGCGGAGCTGCGGTGGAGCAGCGGGGGCCGGAGCGGGACGGTACGGATCGACGACGGCGGGCGACCGTTCCGGACGAGTGGGGCGCCCGGGCGGCCCGTCCACGACTACGACTTCTCCACCCGGCGCTGGGTGGCGGAGCCGGGACAGGCCGGCTCCGGCTGACGGGTCGCCCGGTGGGCGTCCGGGGCCCGCAGCGGCCATCCTGGGACAGGCGGCCCGGACGGCGTGATCCGCGGGGCGGCCGACGTTCCCTGTGGAGGTGCCGATGGATCCCGTCACCGCTTTGCGGCGTATCGCGTTCCTGCTGGAGCGCTCGCAGGCCGCCACCTACCGGGTGAAGGCCTTCCGGACGGCCGCCGAGGTGGTGGACGCGATGGAGGCGGGGGAGGCGGCCGAGCGGGTGGCCGCCGGGACCCTGGAGCGGCTCTCCGGGATCGGTCCGCGTACCGCGCAGGTGATCCGGGAGGCCCAGGCGGGCGAGGTCCCCGGCTATCTGGAGCGGCTGGAGGAGGAGGCTGCCGCCGAACCGGCCCCCGAGAAGGGCCGGAAGCTGCTGTCCCGGCTGCGCGGCGACTGCCATCTCCACTCCGACTGGTCCGACGGTGGCAGCCCGATCGTGGAGATGGGCCTCACGGCGGCGGAGCTGGGGCACGAGTGGGCGGCGCTCACCGACCATTCGCCGCGGCTGACGGTGGCGAACGGCCTGTCGCCCGAGCGGCTGCGGGAGCAGCTGGCGGTGGTGGCACGGCTCAACGAGGAGTGGGCGCCGTTCCGGCTGCTGACCGGGATCGAGTGCGACATCCTGCCGGACGGTTCGCTGGACCAGGAACCGGAGCTGCTGGAGCAGCTGGACGTGGTGGTGGTCTCCGTCCACTCCAAGCTGCGGATGGAGGCGGCGCCGATGACCCGGCGCCTGGAGGCGGCCGTACGCCATCCGCAGGCGAACATTCTCGGCCACTGCACGGGCCGGCTGCTGTCGGGGCGCGGCCGGCCGCAGTCGCGGTTCGACGCGGACCGGGTCTTCGCGGCCTGTGCCGAGGCGGGCACGGCGGTCGAGATCAACTGCCGGCCGGAGCGGCTGGACCCGCCGCGCCACCTGCTGCGCAAGGCGGTGGCGGCGGGCGCCCTCGTCGCGATCGACACCGACGCCCACGCGCCCGGCCAGCTGGACTGGCAGATCAACGGCTGCGCGCGGGCCGAGGAGTGCGGCGTACCGGCGGACCGGGTGGTGACCACCTGGCCGGTGGAGCGGCTGCTGAAGTGGGCGGGGTGAGCGCCTCCGTACGCCTGGGAGAGCACGGACACGGGACGCCCGCCCCGGAAGAGGTCCGGGGCGGGCGCCCTGCTGCGTACCGTGCGTCTACTTCTGCGGGTAGATGTCTCCCGCGGCCATCCCGCTCTGCTGCTCGCTCCGGTCCCGGATCGTCCGGGACTTCTTCTCCAGCCGCTCGCGCTCCTGCGGGTCTGTCGCGCGTTCCGCGGCCTCGGCGAGCTGCTGGGCCTTCTCACGCATCTGCCGCGCCAGGTCGGCGGGCTCATCCGAACCGCTCATCACCACTCCTCGACACATTCCTGGACAGAAACCGGGCCACTGCCCCCAGCGAACCAGTGACCGGCGCCTTCCGCATCCCGCGCGCGCCGCCGGACACGGGTCACGTGGCGGTCCGGCTCAGCCGCCGCACCGCCGCGCGGAGCCGCGGGTGGCGTTCATGGGCCTCGGACGAGCGCCGGTCCAGCTCCTCGCCCAGCCGCTTGGTCCGCTCGTCGATGTCGAGTTCGGCGAGCACCCGGTCGATCTCGGCGAGCAGGGCCCCGTGCAGCTGCCACTCGCGCGGGTGCTCCTGGACGTCCTCCAGGAGCAGGTCGGCCACCCGGTCGCGGGTGGCGCGGCTGCGGGCGAGGGCCTCGGCGAGCCGGTCCTCGGCCGCCTCGCCGTCGGCGGCGAGCGGTGTGGTGACGAGAACGGCGAAGCTCTCGATGGCGTCGGCGAGCTGACCGAAGAGCTCCTGGAGGAGGCCCGCCACATCGGCCGGGAACAGCGTCTCCTCCGTGCGGGCCTTCGCCAGGTCGGTGAGGGTGCGGGACAGGACCCGCAGCACGACCGCGCAGATCTCCAGGGTGTCGAGTCCGGTGCGCAGGACGACCCGGTAGAGCAGCCCTTGTCTCACCCTGGGGTTGAGGGTGAGACTTTCCTCCGCCTGGCGGAGCGAGGCGTCGACCTCGACGATGTCGTGGTCGAGCCTGCGGGCCTCGTGGAGCCGGGCCGCCGCCCGGGAGACGGGGTTGTTGCCCACCACCTCCTCGCCCATGCTGCGGAGCATCGTGCCCATCCGGCCGGCCAGCGAGCCGATGGAGGTGCCCGCCGAAGCGACCCAGACCGGCGGCGCGAAGACCAGGTTGAACAGCAGCCCGACCACCGCCCCGATGAGCGTCTCCCAGACCCGGTCCCAGGCGGTGTCGGCGACCTGGGAGACGCCGAGGACGAGCATCGCGCTGATCGCCACCTCGGGAACGAACTCGTTGACCCGCACCAGCCGCCCGATCAGCAGCGAGGTGAAGATGGTCAGCCCGAGGCTCCACCAGCTCAGCCCCACCAGGGAGCTGAAGGCGATGGCGATGAGCACCCCGACGATGACCGAGTTCACGCGGCGGATGCCGGTGGTGAGGGTCGCGTAGAGGGTCACCTGCACGACCAGGAGCGCGGTGAGGGGTGCGGTCAGCGGAGCCGGTTCGGGCAGCGCCCAGACGGCCACGGAGTAGGCGATGACGGCGGCCGCGGTCGAGCGGAGCGTCTGGACCCCCGCGGGTTCGGTGGTGCGCTGCACGAGCTTGATGACGGGCGCGGAAACGGCGGGCATCCTCTGACCGTGCCCCGTTTCCCCCGCGCGCAGCGCTCCGCGCCCCGGGGTGCCTCCGTACGGCCCTGCCCCGGTGGCGGGAAAGGCCCGGCGTGCGCCGGAGCGAGGAGAGGGGGACTCTGGAGGCATGGCTGTTCTCCTGAATCCCCCCACAGAGACGCCCCCCGCCGAGGGCTCCATCGGCGAAGCCCACGAGGAGCGCCCGGACGGAGGTGTCTGGGAGCACCCGGCCGTCTGGATCGGGCTGATCGTGCTCGGGGCGCTGCTGGTCGCCGGGTTCTTCGTCGCGCGGGTCTTCGGTCTGGCATGAGCGGTACGCAACCGCCCCCGGCGCGCCGGATCGTGGACGCGCTGGTGGAGGAGTGCGGCCGGACGTACGCCGAGGAGGCGGGCATCCGGCTGAAGGACACCCCGCAGCCCCTCTACCAGCTCCTGGTGCTGAGCCTGCTGCTCTCGGCCCGCATCCGCGCCTCGGTTGCCGTCGCGGCCGCCCGCGCCCTCTCCGGCCACGGCATGCGCACGCCGCGCCGCATGGTGGACGCGACCTGGCAGCAGCGGGTGGACGCGCTGGGCGAGGGCCACTACCGGCGGTACGACGAACGCACCGCCACCCAGCTCGGCGACGGCGCGCAGCTCGTCCTGGACACCTGGCGGGGCGACCTGCGCCGGCTCCGCGAGGAGGCCGACGGCGACCGGGACCGCCTGATGGAGGGGCTCCAGCGCGTCCCGGGCATCGGACCGGCCGGCGCCGACATCTTCGTACGCGAGGTGCAGTCCCTCTGGCCGGAGACCGGCCCCTGGCTCGGAGCGAAGGCGCTCCAGGGCGCCGAGCAGCTGGGCCTGCCCACCTCCCCCGCCAGGCTGGCACAGGCCGCGCGGGACCACGACGACGCGACGTTCGCTGCCGCGCTGGTCCGGGCGGCGCTGGACAAGGACATCGTGGACGCGGTCACGGCGGCGGCACGGGTGCGCTGAGGGGGCACACCAGTGCCACCCCCTCACACGAAGAAGCGTCCGTACCGCATGTGACGGTACGGACGCTCCGCCGGCTCAGCTGCCGGAGGCCTCCGGCAGGGCGCGGGCCCGCTCTTCCTCCCGGCGGGCCGCCTCCTGCTCCTGCCGTCCCTCGGCCTTCATCCGCTCGTCGCCGAGCGCGATGCCGTCCGACTCCTTCTTCATGCCCTTTAGCCGGTGCGCCTTGGCGCGGGCCAGGTCGGTGCTCTTACCCACAGCTGCCTCCGTACCGCGAGGAGATTCACGCTTCTCCCTCTCCACTATGCCTACGCGCACCGCGGAACGCAGGAGGCCGCCGACGGCGGCTCAGATCACCGGACCGTCGTCCTCGTCCTCGGGCCCGCCGGCCTCCACGCGCAGCGCCAGGTCCTGGAGGACGTCGGCCGACGAGACGTCCGTCTGCCCGGAGTCGTGCACCTGCGCCAGCATCGTGAAGGCGAGGGTGAAGGCGCTCACCAGCTGCTCGACCGCGCCGCCCACCTCACGCCCGACCACGGTCACCACCTCCTCGACGGAGAAATCGTCGGGGATGGCGATGTGGGGCATCGTCTCGTTGAGCAGGGCCGTGACGGCGCCCGCTCCCGCGTCCAGGTCTTCCCGTTCGAGGTCCGCCTCCAGCAGGCGCTGCATTTCGCGCGCCTCTGTGAGGATGCCGATCACGCGCTTCACGACTTCCCGTTGCTCCATGGCCGCGAGCATAGGCCGTACGCACCGGTCGCCACGTGCGCCGGTGTGCACTTCCTCGTGACGTCAGCCCTCTGCGTCCCGTGGATCAGCCGGTGTCGCGGACCGCGACGATGCCGTTGAAGACCCCCGCGTACGCCGTCCCGTCGGGACCGATGGTGATGGGCGCCCAGTTGTTGTCGTACGCGGGTCCGGTGCCGGTCAGTTTGCGCCAACGGCGTTCGCCGGTACGGAAGTCGACGGGGGTGAGGTACCAGGCGTCGATGCCGAGGGCGTTGGGCTCCTTCTCGTAGAAGTAGAGGAGTCCGTTGGCGGTGGAGAGCTTGGGCACGGTGGAGGGTGAGCGGACGGCGCTCTCCCACACGGTGTCGCAGCCGCTGCCGTCGGGGCGGACGTCGATACGGGTGACGCCACCGACGACGCTGCGGCCCAGGAGGAGGGAGGTGGGGTTCTCGTAGCCGTAGTTGTTCTCCACCACCAGGCTGTTGCCCCAGCTGATGAGGGAGTTGTCGGTGGTGGAGCGCCCGGAGCCGAACACGGGGACCGAGCAGACGAGGCGGCGGTCGGCGGGGACGTCGACGCCCCGGCGGTGGACCAGGACGTTCATGCGGTCGTCCGCGTTGTCGGTGATCGCCACGTACTCCTCACCGGTGCCGAAGAGGTCCGGTGTGGTGCCCGAGCCCTGGTTGACCGAGCCGGGCTTGGTGCCGGTGCCGCGGTCGTAGGTCTGGCGCCACTGGATGCGCGGAGTGCCGTCGGGGTCGGCGGTGAAGCTGTACAGGGCGTGGTCGGAGACGATGGAGACGCCGTCCCGGGCCACGGAGAAGGAGTTCTGGATCTCCTCACCGGCCAGCCGGACGGAGCGGATGACGGAGGTCTCCGGGTCGACCGTGCCGACCCGGCCGAGCCGGGTGACCCACCAGATCCGGCCCTGCCAGTCGGGCATCACGGAGGTGACGGGGTCGCAGGTGCCGCTCGGGAAGAGGTTGGTCCAGCTGACGCAGTCGTGCGGGACCTGCCCGGTGAGGTCCCAGTCGTCCTCGACGACGAACTCCCAGCGGCCGTCGGCGCTCTGCCGGTGGCCGATGCGCAGGACGTGCTGGCGGGAGTCGGCGAGGACGACGCGGTCCTGGTCGTCCAGGTAGAAGTAGGCGCCGCCCGAGGTGTCCTTGAAGATGCGGGAGAAGTCGAGCCGGGTGATCGCCTCCACGGTCGACGAGCGCTGCGGCAGCTTGTACTCGGCCAGCGTGTCGAGCGTGCGCGGGTCCAGCAGCTTGAGCAGGAAGCCGGTGAAGGTCCCGCAGACCGTGATCAGCCGGCCGGCCGCGTCGAAGGTGGCGGTGGCGCACTCGCCGCCGACCGGTGCGATCTTCTCGCTCACCACCTCGGGCTTCCGGCCGAGCGGCCCGGAGTACGGGTGCGTACCGCTGCCCGCCGCGTCCGCGTGCATACCGCTGCGGCCGTTGGGAGCGAGGTACGGGTGCTGCGAAGGCGCCTCGCCCGGGACCGGGGAGGCGGTGGCAGGCGCCCCCTGGTAGTCGGCGACCAGGCGGTGGCCGGGAGCCCGGGGAATCTCGGTGGCCGCCGCCGGGGCGACCGGCCCCAGGAGTGTGACGGAGGCGACGGCGAGCGTCAGGGCCAGGACGCGGGTGAGCGTACGGCGGTACGGCGGGGGCATCGGGCTCCTTGATTACGGACGGGGGTCGCGCCGCCGCCCGACGTTAGGACGCACCCCTTGAAGTGTCCATGGAGAGCCGGAGGGATTCGCGGGCCTGACACACCGCCGCAACACCACGCCACACGCGGCAACGCCCGCACCACACCGTGCCGCGTCCCGCCCGGCTATCCGCGCGGCGGGGGCCTCTTGTGCGAGCGGTTCTCCCGCATCGCCCGCCGGATCCGGGCCGCCGCCGCATGGGCGTGCTCCGGGGTCGCGGTGTGGTCGGCGACCGAGGTGACGAACCGGTGCAGCGGTTGCCGGCAGCGGGGGCACGGGGCGTCGGTGGTGGCGAGGTAGCCGTCCTCGCACTCCGGGTCGGGGCAGGAACCGGGCATCAGCAGCTGCTCGGCGATGTCCTGGGCGCTCCACCGGCGGCGGCCGTCCTCGTCCTTCTCGTTGAGGGCGTGGGCCCAGCGCAGGTTCCAGCGGCGTTCGATGCGCTCACGGAGGAGACCGGCGGTGCGATTGCGGGCCAGCTCGTCGTGGATCATGTCGTGGACGGTGCTCGGCACCCGGCCGCCGAGGGCCTGGAGGAGCTGCTGCGGCAGCGCCTGGAGGACGTACCCGCGCGGGTTGCTCTTGGCGTTCTCCCGCCAGCGGTCGCAGGCGCAGCTTCCGTCGGGCCGTTTCTGTGCGTGGCACCGGCCGCAGAGCCCGCGGCACTCGGCGCACAGCCCGCCGTCGAGCCCGTCCAGGTGCGGCGCGGGCGCCCGGCCGCACGCCTGGCAGCAGGCCGCGCACGGCCCGCAGAGCCGTTCGTTGCCCGCCTTGGTGGTCCAGGTACGCATCTGGCACCGGCAGCAGAGGCCGGTGTTGCAGTACTCGTGGTGGGCGGCGCCCGAGTGCCGTCCGGGGGGCGGGAAAGACATCTGACCATTGTGCGGGATCGCCGGGCGCGGCGTGGACGGTCCCGACCAGGTCAGGGATGCGGGTCCCGAACGGGAGCAGGTCAGGGATGCAGGCCGCTGACCAGGTTGGCGGTGGCGCCGATCCCGTCGTGGATGGTCGGCGCCATGCTCGTACTGGCCAGCAGGAAGCCCAGCAGGGCACAGACGATCGCGTGCGAGAGCTTCAGCCCGCCGTTGCGCAGGAAGATCACCGCCAGGACCGTCAGCAGCAGCACCAGTGAGATCGAAATGACCATGGCCAACCTCCTCCGCCGCGCCGGATTTGCGGCTTTCGGCCGCCAGTGTGGCGCAGCGAGGCGGCCGTTCGGCGCACTGGCGTGTCCGCCGAACGGGTACTCCCGCGCGGTGAGGGGTTACGGAGTCGGGGCGGCGCCCGCACGGGCGCGGAGGAAGCGTTCGAGCCCGGCCAGGTCGTCGGTGTTGAGGTGGTCGGCCCCGGCGGCCAGGAGCTCGCTCCAGACGGCCTCGCGCTCGGGCCCGGGCAGGTCGGGGGTGGCCCAGAAGCGGATGCGGCGGCCCTCGCGGTGGGCGGTGGCGACGAGGGTGCGGAGCCGGTCGCGCTCGGCGCGGGGGAAGGGACCGGCACCGAGCCAGCTGAAGGTCTGGGTCCAGTTCGCGCTGATCAGCGGCGTGAACAAGGCGGGCGATGCGGTACCGAGGTCGTCGAGGCGGCCGTCGTAGAAGGCGAGGCGGGTGCGCTGGGCCTCCATCGGCACGCGGGCGGCGCGGTCGCCGGAGATGACGGCGGTGACGGCTCCGGGGCGGACGCGGCCGTGGTGGTAGCGGGTGAACAGGGAGCCGTAGCGGGTGAGCTGCCGGTCGAGCTCGCGGTAGGCGGCGACGCCGTCGGCCTTGATGTCGATGAGGAGTTGCAGGGGCCGGCGGTGGTGCGGATGCACGCTGCCGTGTCCAGCCCGGGCCAGAGCGCGTAGCGGTTCGAGGTAGAGACCGGCGAGGGTCCGTCGCGGGTCGAGCCCGGCCGGGTCGTGGGCGACGAGCAGCTCGCCGCCGACCAGGAAGGTGTCCGCCTCGACGCTGGTGAAGCCGTGCGCGAGGGCGTCGTGGAGGGGGCGCGGGTGCAGGTAGTCGTTGTGCGCGTGGGCGTGGCGGAGGGGGCGGGCGCGTGGGCGGGGCCGGGACGAGCGGCCGACGGCGGCGGCCGGGGACGCGGCGGCCACTCCGGCGGGAGCGGCGATCACCGTGGCGGCGGTGGCGAGGGTGACGGTGAGGGCGCGGCGGCGGGTCGGGGCGGGCGGTACAGCCATGGAGGCTCCCTGAAGCGTCGGCGGGGCCCGGGACGGGCCGGACGCGACGAGTATGGGGCCGACCGGCGGCAGACCGTCAGGTACCTGCCAAGAGTTGGCCCGATCGTCGCTCTCCGGTCAGCGCTTGATAAGCTGTCACCGAATCCTCAAGCCTTCCCGACACGGAACCACATCCGCCGGGGAGGCTTTTTTTCATGCCTCACCACTCACACGTACGCGTACGGCTCGCCACAGCCGACGACCGTCCCCTCATGGACCACCTCTGGCTGATGTTCCGCCACGACATGTCCGAGTTCAGCTCCGTGACGCCCGGTCCGGACGGGACGTTCCGCACCGACCGGCTGGAAGCGGCCTTCACCGACGCCGACCGGGTGCCCTATCTGGTGACGGCCGACGGGCGTCCGGTCGGCCTCGCCTTCGTGCGGGGTCTGGCCGGGCCGGTCCGGATCCTGAACAGCTTCTTCGTCGTACGGGGAGCACGCGGCGCGGGCGTCGGACTGCGGGCCGTCCGGGACGTCCTCGCCCGTCATCCCGGCCCGTGGGAGATCGCCTTCCAGGACGCCAACGCCCCGGCCGTACGCTTCTGGCGCCGCGTCGCCCGCGAGGTGGCCGGTGACACCTGGACCGAGGAGCACCGGCCGGTGCCGGGCCGGCCGGAGCTGCCGCCGGACGCGTGGATCGCGTTCCACGTGCCCGCCGCGCGGCCGCACTGACCGCTCCCGTCATCCCACCGGTACGCGCTCCACGCTCCGCTCGCCCCACCGGACCGTCCGGTCGCACCAGCGTTCCAGCAGGACCCGGTCGTGGCCGACGGCCAGCAGGGCGGCTCCGGACTCCGCCCGGTAGGCCTCCACCACGGCGACCAGCGCGGCCGTCGTCGAGGCGTCCAGCATCGCGGTCATCTCGTCGCAGATCAGCAGCCCCGGCCGCAGCACCAGCGCCCGGGCCAGGCAGGCGCGCTGCAGCTGGCCGTCGCTCACCGCGTGCGGGCGGCGCTCCAGCAGTTCGGCGGAGAGGCCGACCAGCGGGGCCAGCTCCGCCACCCGCTCCGGGACCTCGCGGCGGCGGCCGGTGGACCGGAGGGGCTGGGCGATGAGTTCGCGGAGGCTGAGGCGGGGGTCGGCGGAGAGGCGGGGCTGCTGGAAGACGACGCCCACGGCCGTGCGCTGCTCCTGCGGGGCGCGGTGGCGCCAGCCGCGTACGACCGTGCCGTCCAGGGTCATGGTTCCGGCGTCCGGGCGGTGCAGGAGGGCCGCGACCTTCGCCAGGGTGGACTTGCCGCAGCCGCTGGGGCCGAGGAGTCCGACCGCCTCGCCGTGCCCGACGCTCAGGGAGACATCGCGGACGACGGGGTCGCGGCGGTCGTACCCGGCGGTGATACGGGTCAGCTCAAGCATCGGCGGCCTCCTTCACGAGGGAGTGGGCGCGGCCGGTCAGCCCGTGGTGGCAGGCGAGTCGGCCGTCGAAGGCCGGGCGCTCGGCGGTGCAGCGGGCGTCCGCGCGGGCGCAACGGGCGGCGAAGGCGCAGCCGTCCGGGAGCGCGCCGAGTTCGGGCGGCAGGCCGGGGATCGGGGCGAAGTCGCGTTCGGGCAGGGCGTCGAGCAGGCCCTTGGCGTACGGGTGGCGGGGCCCGGGTGCGCCGAAGAACGGTCCGGCGTCGGAGATCTCGACGATCCGGCCCGCGTACATCACCGCGACCCGGTCCGCGATCCGCTCGGCGGCCGCGAGGTCATGGGTGATGATCAGCAGCGCCCGGCCCTCGTCGGCGTGGCGGCGCAGTTCGTCCACGGTCCGCTCCACCAGGTCCCGGTCCAGTCCGGTGGTGGGCTCGTCCGCCAGCAGCAGCGGGGCGTCGCCGATCAGGGCGAGGGCGGTGGCGGCGCGCTGGGCGAGGCCGCCGGAGAGTTCGTGCGGGTAGCGGTCGAGATGGTCGGCCGGGAACGAGGCGCGGGCGGCCGCCTTCCCCGCCGCCTCCCGGACAGCCGCCGCCCCGCGCAGCCCGGAGAGCTCCCGCAGGGTCTCCTCCAGCTGGGCGCGGACGGTGCGCACGGGTGTGAGGTGGGCGGCGGGGCTCTGCGGTACGAGGCCGATGCGCCGGCCGCGTACCGTACGGGCCAGCGTCCGCTCCCCCGCCGTCAGCAGGTCGATGTCCCCGCCGAGCACCGCGCTCCCCGTGGTCTGCGCGTTGGCCGGGAGGAGGCCGAGCAGGGCGGAGGCGAGGACGGACTTGCCGCAGCCGCTCTCCCCGACCAGCGCCAGGCACTCGCCCGGTGCGACGGAGAACCGGGCGCCGGTGACGGCCGCGATGTCCCGGCCGCCGCGCATCCGGAAGCGTACGGAGAGGTCTCGGACATCGAGGACGGCGGCCGGGTTCGCGGCGTGGTCGGCGGTCACAGCATCAGCTCCGATTTCCGGCGCGGGTTGATCCGGTCCCGCCAGGCTCCGGCGATCCCCGCCAGGGCGAGCGTCGGGATGATCAGGAAGAGACCGGGGAAGAGCGTCGGCCACCAGTCCCCCGCGAGCAGCGAACCGCGCGCGGACTGGACGAGGTTGCCGAGGCTGGCCTGGTGGGCCGGGAGGCCGAGGCCGAGGAAGGAGAGCGCGGACTCGTGCCACATGGCGTGCGGCACCATGAGGACCGCCGCGAGCCCGGCCTGCGGGAGGACGCCGGGCAGCAGGTGGCGGACGATGATCCGGCCCCGGGACGCGCCGCCGGAGACGGCCGCGTCGATGAAGGGGCGCGAGCGCAGCGAGAGCACCTCGGAGCGGACGATCCGGGCGGTGGAGATCCAGTGGGTGAGGGCCACCGAGACGATCACCGGCCAGACGCCGGGCCGGAACATCGCGACGATGAAGATGCCGAGCAGCAGATGCGGAATGGAGGACAGGGTGTCGACGATCCGCATCACGATCCGGTCCGGCCAGCCGCCGAACGCTCCGGCGAGCGCGCCGATCGCCGTGCCGATGACGGTCGCGGTGAGGGCCGCGACCAGGCCGACGAGCAGCGAGACGCGGAGCCCGTAGACACAGCGCAGCAGCAGGTCGCGGCCGACGTCGTCGGTACCGAAGGGGTGGGCCCAGGACGGCGGGTGGAGCTTGTTGGACAGGTCGACGGCCTGCTGGTCGAGCTGGGCCAGCGGCGGCACGATCAGCACGGCGAGCGCGACGGCGACGACGATCGTCGCGGAGGTGGCGACCCGGATACGGCGGGTGGTGCGGCCCGGCAGCGGGGCGAGTGCGGTCTCAGCCATCGAAGGCCACCCGGGGGTCGGCGAGTCCGTAGAGCAGGTCGGAGAGCAGGTTGCCGAGCAGGACGGCGGCGGTGGCGAGCACCGTGAGCGCGGCGAGCAGCGAGAAGTCCACCGAGGTGGCGGCCTCCACGGTGGCGGCGGCGATGCCGGGCCAGCTGAAGACGGTCTCGATGAGGAGCGCGCCGGTGATGAGTTCGGGGACGCGGGAGCCGATCAGGGTGAGCATCGGGAGCATCCCGGAGCGCAGGCCGTGGCCGAGGAGCACCGTGCGCTCGCTCAGTCCGCGGGCGCGCGCCCCGCGCACGGGGTCTTCCGCGAGTGCGTCCATGACCCCTTGGCGTACGTAGAGGAAGAACCACGGCAGCTGGGAGATCCCGAGCACGGCCGCCGGCAGGACGAGGTGCGAGGCGACCTGGCCGAAGGTGACCACATCGCTGCCCGCGTCGGTGAGGCCGCCGGCCGGGAGGAGGTCCAGCTTCAGCGCGAAGAGCCAGATCGCGAGGAGGCCGAGCCAGAAGGCGGGTGCGGCTTCCAGGGTGTACGCGGCGGAGCTGACGCCCCGGTCGAGCCAGCCGCCCGGCCTGCGCGCGGCGAGGACGCCGAGTGCGGTGCCGAGCAGGATGGCGATGACGAAGGCGGAGGTGGCGAGCAGCGCGGACCAGCCCATGCGTTCGACGATCACGTCGGTGACCGGCTGGCGCATCACGCTGGAGACGCCGAGGTCGCCCTGGAGCGCGGAGGTCAGCCAGTCCCACCAGCGGCTGACGAGGGGCTGGTCGGCGCCGAGGTTGGCCCGGAGCTGGTCCAGGTTCTCCTGCGAGGCGGTGAGGCCGGCGGTGCCCGCGTACGCCTTGACGGGGTCGAAGGGGGACGCGGCGGCGACGGCGAAGACGCCGAAGGTGACGGTGAGGAGGACCGGGACGGCGAACAGGGCCCGCCGTCCCGTCATCCGTGCCATCGGCCCCCAGGGGAGGCGCGGCTTCACTTCTTCGTGTCTCCCGTGCTTTCGGGCTTCCACTTCTCGACGTTCCACCAGGGGCCGGAGGCCAGGCCGTGGTCGTGCGGCTCGACCTGGGTGGTGAGGGGGCCGAAGCGGTCGTCGACGACGTAGAGGTGGTCGATGTGGGTGAGGAAGGTGTAGCCCGGGTTCTTCACCAGCTCGCGCTGGACGGTGTCGTAGGCCTTCTTCCGCTCGGCCTTGTCCCCGCTCCTGCGTCCGGCTTCGATCGCCGCGTCGACGGCCTTGTTGTCGTACCAGGCCATGTTGTTGAAGCCGTCGCCCGCGAGGGACGACTTCAGCAGGGTGTACTGGTCGAAGTCGGGGTCGGCGGGCGAGCCGCCGCCGGCGAGGACGGCGTCGTTCTTCATCCGGGGCTCGATGACCTCCCAGGTCCCGGCCTCGGTGCGGATGTCGATGCCGGCCTTCTTGGCGTCGGAGGCGTAGGCGAGGGCGTGCTCCTGGCGGAGCTTGTCGCCGCTGAGGTACCAGAGCGGGAAGGTGGCGCGCACGCCGTCCTTGACCCGGACGCCGTCCTTGCCGGGCTTCCAGCCGGCCTCGTCCAGGATCTTCTTCGCGGCGGCGACGTCGTGGGTGCGCTCGGTGCCCTTGGTGAACCACTCGCTGTCGGTGGGGACCGGCCCGTAGGCGGGCTTGCCGCTGCCGTTGAGGATGGCGTCGACCATGGTCTGCCGGTCGACCGCGACGTCGAGGGCGCGGCGCACGGCGGTGTCACCGGCGACCTTGTTGTTGGTGGGCAGCGTCACCGTGCGGTAGTCGTAGCTGTTCGCGGCGTACGTCTTCTTGCCCTTGTCGTCCGCGAAGCCCTTGGCGAGGTTGGGCGGCAGGATCGCGCCGTCCAGGTCGCCGGAGCGCAGCCGGGTGGCGCGTACGTCGTCGTCCTTGATGATCGCCATGGTGAACTTCTTCACCTCGGGTTCGCCGCCCCAGTAATGGGGGTTGGCGGTGAAGCTGAGCTTCTCGCCCTTGGACCAGTTGGTGAGGACGTACGGTCCGGTGCCGATCGGCTTGGTGGTGAAGGCGCCGGTGTTGACGTCCTGCTTGCCCGCGATGTGCTCGGGGGCGATGGGCAGGACGGTGCGCTGGGCGAACGGGGCGTAGGGGTACTTCAGCGTGAAGACGACGGTGTCCTCGCCCTGGGCCGTGACGTCCTTGACGGCGTCCAGCTCGGTGCGGGAGGGGTTGTTGGTCTTCGCGTCCAGGATGGTCCGGTAGGTGAAGACGACGTCCTTGGCGCCGAACGGCTTGCCGTCGCTGAACTTCACGCCCTGGCGCAGCTTGTACGTGTACGTCAGCCCGTCCTCGCTGACCTCGGGCAGTGCGGCGGCGAGGGCCGGCTGGAGCTTCAGCTCCTCGTCCAGGGCGAGCAGCCCGTCGAAGATCTTGGAGTTGCCGTCCTTGCCGTAGCCGAGCAGCGGGCTCAGGCTGTCGGGCTCGTAGGCGATGCCGACGACGGCCGAGGTGGCCCCGGACCCGGAGCCGCTCTTGGGGCTGTCCGGGTTGGAGCAGGCTGCGGCGGTCAGGGACAGTGCGGTCACCAGTGTGGCGGCGACCGCCCCCCGTATCGATCGGGCCGTCATACTCTGCACATCCCTGTTCAAGATCGACTGTTTTTGCGAACGGTATGCAATTAAACAGGATGTAAAAGGCCCTGGTACACCCCGCCCGGACAGTCGATCCACCCGCGGTGCCGTGATTCGGCTCAGGCTCTGCGCCCCGTCCTCCTGTCCGGCACCGGGGTCCAGCCGTGCGTCATCCGCCAGTGGCCACCCGCCCGCAGGTGGCCGACGGCGGCGCGGTGCAGGGTCGTCTCCTGCGGCAGGCGGTCGAGGTCGGCCCGGCCGGGCGGCACGTGGAAGACGAACTCCAGCACGTCGTCGTCACCGGCGGGCAGCGCCCCGAAGGGCTGGAACCGCCGCTGGAACGCCAGGATGTTGGAGCTCTCCGGGAGGTGGTCGGCCCACTGCCGGTCCAGGAGCCAGGAGCTGCACGTGGCGTGCCGGAAGCGGGTCTCGGGGAAGTGCCGGTCGTGGAAGGGCCCCGCGGCGGCGAACGACGCGTCGCATCCGGCGCGGGACAGCGGACCGTCCTCGGGGATGTGGACCTGGAGGACCGGATCTCCGTGGGCGGGCCCGCCGGCCGCCTCGGCGTCGCCGCCGCAGCCTTCCGCGTCGAGGATTCCGCGTTCGAACTGGAGGCGGCCGAGCCGGTGCAGCGTCCCGCGGAAGTGCCGGACCATCCACCGCTGCCGGTCGAAGCCGCCGATGCCGTGCGCGAGCCGGTAGCTCCTGAGCTTGGCGCCGAGGTCGGCGAAGGTGGCGGCCACCACGTCGTCGGGAATGCCGAGGACGCGCTGCCGCTCCAGGGCCGCCGGGAGGGCCAGGACGAGGAGGTGCACGTAGAAGTACCGTCCGGCCTCGCCGAGTCCGGCGGGTGCGTCGGGCCATGCGGGCGGGGCGGTGGGGGTCCCCGGGCCGTCGGCGAAGAGGCGCTGGTGGCAGCGGACCAACGCCTCCCAGGCAGCGGGGTCCTCCGCCGCCGCGGTCAGGCCCTCGTACACCGGCTTCCGGTCCTGCCCGGGGACGGCGAGCAGCTCCAGCCGCCGGGCCAGGTCGGCGGAGGACGGGAGTACGGGGTCGGGGACGGGTGCGGCGGGCTGGTCCCGCAGGAGGTCGAGCCACCGCCGTCCCGCCGCCGGGTCCCCGTCCCGGGGCGCGCCGTCGCCGAGGGTTTCCGCGGCGGTGTCCGCCCCGGCGCTCACCGGGCTCCCGCCGGGTGTGTGCGTCACGCCGCCGCTCGCCCCGCTCACGCGTGGGCCGCCTTCAGCAACTGGTGGCGCAGCCGGTCCAGTTCACCGATGCTGTCCTCCAGACCGCCCGGACGCGACCGGAGGAGCCAGCAGGCGCGCTGCTCGGTGAGCAGCGGTTCGATCCGGCGCAGCAGGCGGCGGGCGGTCGGTCCGTCGATGGCGTCGGCACCGGCGACCGCGGCCTCCGCTCCCGTCCCGGTGGCAGCACCGGCAGAGGCGGCGGCACGTGCGCGCAGCACGTCCAGGGCGAACTCCGCGAGGTTGATCGCGTGCTGGAGTTCGCGCCGTACGGTATCCCCGTCGGCGGCGGCCGGAGCGGCGGCGGCGAGGTCGTCCCGGCAGGCGGCGAGGGTGGCGGCGACCCGGTCCAGGGCTTCGGGCGGCGGGCTGGACGGGAGCGGGACGGCGGGATCCGGGAAGAGCGCTCGGGCGATCGGCGAGGCGTTGAGCAGCAGGACCTCCAGGTCGCGGTGGACACGGCCGAGGCGCATCAGGACGTCCCCGGTCAGCCGCGCCTCGTCCAGCAGGACGTGCTCGTCCAGTACGGCGGCGACGCCGAGGTCCCGGTTGGCCTCCAGGCACCAGCTCACCGCGCCGCCGTAGACCACGGGCCCGTAGGCCACCGACGGCGGGTCCCAGTGGCCGTGGTCGCCCCAGGAGGTGAGGAGGAATCCCTCGGCCCCGTTCTCCCGGCCGGTCTCGGCCGCGTCGATCATGTTGTCCACGGCGTTGTCGATCCGGCCGATCAGGGAGTTCCAGTTGCTCGCGCCGGGGGCGACCCAGAACGGCACACCGGCGTCGGAGAGCAGCTTGCCGCGTGAGCGGAACCCTTCGGCCAGGTTGTCCAGGTCCGCGCCGAGACGTTGCCAGGTACGGGCTTCCGGGGTGTTGCCGTCGATCACCTCCGACAGCAGCCGGGGGCCGTCGTACTGCCAGACCACCGGCACGGCTCCGGGCGGTACGCGGTCCATCAGTTCGGGATGGCCGGCGAAGACGTCGGCCCAGAACTGGACGGTGTGGCCGGACGTGAGCCAGGGGTCCATGAGGCGGGTGAGGAAGTCGAAGTAGACCTCTCCGGTGCCCTGTCGGGCCACCCGGTCCGCCGAGCGGCCCCGGCCGAGCTCGAAGGGTTCGTCCGCGCCGATGTTGAGGCGCGTGGAGCGGACTTCGCGGGCGACCTCCGCGACCAGGGCGGTGGCGAAGGCCGCGTTGTCGTCGGTGGGCTCCAGGGTGCTGGGCGGCCGGTGGGAGCCGCCGCGCTCGAACCCTTCGGGGCTCTCGGCGCGGTGGGCGTGGCGCGGGTGGCGAAGGAAGCGTTCCATGTGGCCGAAGGTGTTCTGGTTGGCGACCAGTTCGATGCCCGCGGCGGCGCACCGCCCGTCCAGCCATCGCAGGTCGTCGGCGGTGAGCGGGGAGGCGTCCTGCCACACCTCCTGGTGGTCCCGGAAGGCGAAGGTGTGTTCCGTGTACAGCTCCAGCTGGGTGTAGCGGGCGAGGGCGAGGAGCTCGATCCAGCGGGCCAGCGTGCGGCGGGTGGGGACCCGGTCGCGGCTGATGTCGAGGAGGAACCCGCGGACCGGGAAGTCCGGGTGGTCGCCGATGGCGTAGCCGGTGCCGGTGTAGTCCTGTCCGGCGCGGAGCTGGTCGAGGGTGTGCAGGGCGTAGCGGAGGCCGAGGGCGTCGCGGTGGTCGATGGAGACGCCGTCGGGGCCGGTGCGCAGGCGGTAGCCCTGGACCGGGAGGCCAGGGTCGACGTGCGTACGGACGGGGGCGTCGAGGGGAGCGCCGCCCGGGGTCGTCGTCAGGGTGCGCGGGGCGGGGAACGGGATGACGGGCACGGCGGGGCTCCGGAAGGGGTGCGGGGTGGGCGGGTGCGCCGGGCGGCGTGGTGTGTGGCCGCTGCCGCCCGACGCTGTTCGGCTCAGCGGCAGGAGCTGAGTTCGCAGATGTCCCTGCGGTCGGTGGAGACCTTGATGTCGTCGTACCAGATGTAGCTGTTGTCGTTGTTCGGGGCGAAGGACGGGGTGGCTCCGCCCGCGAAGCTGGAGAAGTACGCCCGGTCGACCTGGTCGTTGTTGGTGACGAAGCGCAGGCCGGTCACCTTGGCGGCGGACCTGCCGTTGTAGAAGACCTCGATCTCGCCGTCCGCGTTGGCGTTGCCGTTGCTGACGGTGTTGACCTTGACGCGCTGGGCGACGTTCACCCACTGGTTCTTGGGCCAGTGGATGTCCGCGCCGTTGTTCTTGAGGACGGCGTAGTCGCCGTACTGTCCGGCGTGGCCCATGTGGTAGTAGTACACCGCCGCCTGGCCGTTGTTCTGGCGCCAGATCATGCGGGAGCTGAACCCGTTCTTGCCGTCGCAGACCTGGCCGCCGGAGCAGGAGGCGCCGCCCGCCAGTCCGAGGCCGACCTTGCCGGCGTACTCGGTGGTGCCCCAGCTGAAGTCGCCGCTGAACTTCACCCAGAACGACAGGTAGTACTCGCGCGCCTTGGTGAGGGTGAAGGGGGCCTGCGCCCCCGAGTTCTCGGGGCCGATCTTGCCCTTGGGGTAGTGGATGCGCAGGGACTTGGAGCCGCCGTGGGCGGGGGTCGTGTTGTCGATCCGGGCCCGGCTCTCCATGCCCTGCTGCCAGGGCGCGTTCCAGCCGTCGGCGGCCCACTGGCTGAGCGGGTAGGAGTTCCCGGCGGCGGGCCGTTCGAAGGTGTTGACCTTGTAGGTGGGGGCGGCGGCCGGTGACGCGCTTCCGGCGGCCGCC
The DNA here is from genome assembly GCF_050942385.1 of Streptomyces sp. CA-146814. Taxonomy (NCBI): domain Bacteria; kingdom Bacillati; phylum Actinomycetota; class Actinomycetes; order Kitasatosporales; family Streptomycetaceae; genus Streptomyces; species Streptomyces sp. CA-146814. The sequence goes on along the minus strand of NZ_CP192068.1, from coordinate 7,362,935 downwards.
TGCGGGGTCAGGACGGCGGCGGGGACGAGCAGTGCGGTGGCGGTGGCCAGGAGCAGGGTCTTCTTCTTCATCGTTCCTCTTCCCTGTGGGGTGGGTGCGGGGTGATGTCAGGCGAGCCGGCGCGGCAGTAGGCCGGCGATGAACGCGTCCTCCTCGGTGAGCCAGGGGTAGGTGGTGTGCACGCGGTCGATCTCCTGCGCCTGTCCGGGCGAGAGGCCTTCCGCGGGATCGAGGCACCAGATGCCGGAGAGCAGGCCCTGGCGGCGGAGCACTCCATGGACGCCCGCGATGACTCCGGCGAAGCCGCCGCGTACGTCGTAGACGGCGGCGTTGGCGTCGGTGTCCCCGGCGAGCCGGGCCAGCGCCCGCTGCCGGGCCGTGTCGTCCCCGGCGTCGGCCGCGTGGACGTCGGCGAGCAGCCGGACGGCGGAGCGGGTCCACACCGCCCAGTGGCCGAGCAGTCCGCCGACGAAGCGGCGGACGGCCGGGCCGGTGGGGGTGGTCACGTGGTACGGGGTGAGGAGGTCGGCGACGATGTTGTCGTCGTTGCCCGTGTAGAGGGCCACCTCATGGCCGCGGCCGGAGTCGGCGACGCCCTGGACGAGTTCCAGCGTGCGGTACCGGTCGAAGGGAGCGGCCTTCACGGCGACGGTGGACTCCTGGTCGGCCAGCGCACGCCAGTAGGGGCGCGGCAGTGCGCGGCCGCCGACCGCTTCCTGGAGGTAGAAGCCGATGACCGGGAGGATCTCGCCGACGACGGCGCTGCGGTCCAGCAGGTCGTCGGTGGTGGCGTGCGGGAGGCCGGCGGGCGAGACGAGGACGGCGTCGTAGCCCAGTTCGCGGGCGGTGGCGGCTTCCTCGACGGCCTGGCGGACCGGTCCGGCGACTCCGGCTATGCGCAGGAAGGGGCGTTCGGCGGCGACGGCCGCGCTCTCCTCGGCGGCGAGTTCGAGGACCGGGCGGAACAGTCCGTGCTCGCGGATGGCGAACTGGGTGGTGTGCACGCCCACGGCGACTCCGCCCGCGCCGGCCTCCGTGTAGTAGCGGGTCAGGGCGCGCTGGCGCCGTTCGTCGAGGGTCCGGTCGGCGGTGAGGGCCAGCGGGTGGGCGGGGATCACGGTGCCCCGGTGCAGCAGTGCGGCGGTCCCGGCCGCCAGGGTGGCGGCCATCAGAACTGCCCGTCCCGTCGTTCGAACTTGGTCGGCTTGTACCAGAGTTGGCCGCCCTCGGTGATCCATCGAGCCTGGAGGTCGATGAGTTGGCCGAGCGTGCGGTCCGGATAGCCGAAGAGCGTGTGGCAGAGCGTGGCGTCGGCGAGGAGGCTGGTGGCGGGCTCCTGCCCGGTGAACTCCGTTACGGTGCCGAGTCGTTCGGCGAGCCGTGTGGCGATCCCCCGCATTCCGGCCGTCTCGGGTCCGGTCAGGTTGAGGAGGAACGGCTCGGGCGCGGCGGCGTGCGGGGCGCTGCGCAGGACGACCTCGTTGGCGTACCGCTGCCAGACGACGTTGACCGCGCCGGCGCCGAGATCGACCGGCTCCCCGGCGAGCAAGGTACGGGCCAGGTCGGCGAGGACGCCGTAGCGGGGTTCGACCGCGTAGTTCAGGCGGATCAGGGCGACGGGGGTGCCGCCGGCACGGGCGGCGTGGGTGAAGACCTGTTCGCGGCCACGGCAGGTGATGGCGTAGTCCCCGGTGGGCCGGGGCGCATCGCCCTCGCGTGATCCGCCGGTCACCGGGGCCGTCATCCCGTAGACGTTGCCGGTGGACAGGGCGACGATGCGGGCACCCCGGTAGCGCCGGGCCACGAAGGCGGGGAGCACCGTGTTGGTCATCCACGCCTGTTCCGGGGCGGCGGCGGTCCCGAACTTCGCGCCGACGAGGTGGATCACGACGGCCGCGTCCGGGAGGGCGTCCAGGGCCGCCGGGTCGGCGAGGTCCGCGACGGCCGTCCGCACGCCGTGTCCTTCAAGGGCGGCCCTGGCCGACGCGTCCGTCCAGCGCGACACGGCCAGGACGCCGGTCTCCTGCCGGCCCGCAGCGTCCAGTGCCCGGCGGGCCATCGCGGCGATACCGGACCCGGTCTTGCCGCCGGCCCCCAGGACCACCACGTCTCCCGGCCAGTCGGCGGCCTCGGCCACCAGGGCCTGGCCGGGACGGCCGAGCTCCTGCTCCAGCTCCGCGACGCCGTACCGGAGTTCCCTCATGAATTCTCCCACCCAATTCATTCCTTTAAAAGGAATGAATTTCTGCATTTCTTGACGCTGGGGTTACGAAATCACCGGCAAGTGGTTGACGCAAGAGGAGGATTGATGCAATCTCCCCAGCATGAAATCGGCAGAGGAGAGGGATTCATTCCTTCGAGGCCCCAAATACCTGCAAGTCGCGGAGCGTCTGCGCGGAGAGATCGCCGACGGTGCGTGGGCGCCGGGTACGCAGCTGCCCGTCGAGAAGGAGCTGGCCGGCACGCTCGAGGTCAGCGTGAACACCTTGCGCCGGGCGGTCAGCGAGCTGGTGGACGAGGGCATCGTGCAGCGTCGGCAGGGGGCGGGGACGTTCGTCTCACCGCCTGGCGAGGCGGTGGCCGGGGAGGGTGAACAGCCGCGTAGCAGACGGCTCGTGGGGGTCCTCGTGCCCTCCACCACGTACTACTATCCGCGGGTCGTCGACGGCATCCAGCGGGTGTTGCGGGACGCCGGTGTCGGCGTGCTGCTGGCCTCGTCCAAGTACGACCCCGCCCTCGAACGCGAAGAGGTGCGGGCGATGGTCGACAGCGGTGTGCAGGGCCTGCTGCTGGTGCCCAATCTGCATCTGCTGGAGGACCCGCAGGCCCACGTGGACGCGCTGCACCGGCTCCCGGTGCCTCATGTCCTGGTGGAGAGGTTCCCGCCCGCCCCGGCGCCGGACGACCCCACCACCTACGTCACCACCGACCACCCGGGCGGCGTCTGCCTGGCCGTACGGCACCTCCGCTCGCTCGGCCATCGCCGGATCGGGCACCTGGGACGGTTGCGTACCGGCACGGCGGACATCGTGGCGCGGGGGTTCGACGAGGCCGCCGAGCTGCTCGGGGTCGAGGTGGTGGACGGCTCGGTGGCCCGGCAGGACCACTGGACCGAGGAGGGCATCACGGCGTACGTACGGCACTGCGCGGAGGCCGGGATCACAGCGGTGTTCTGCCACGGCGACCGGGACGCCGCGGCCCTGGTGGTGGCGGCACGGCGGCACGGCCTGTCCGTTCCGGACGCGTTCGCCGTCGTCGCGTACGACGACGAGGTGGCGGAGGTCGGCGACGTCCCGCTGACCGCCGTCTCGCCGCCCAAGGAGGAGGTTGGTGCGCTCGCCGCCCAACTCCTCCTGAGCCGGATGGAGTCCGGCCCCGGGGCGGTCTCCCACCGCGTCCGCATCCAGCCCCGGCTGATCGTCCGCGCCTCCTGCGGCGCGGCACCCGACGGCTGACCCGGCCCACGGCCACCCGTCGGCGGAGCCGGCCGCGCGAAGCCCGCCCCTTCCGTTCCCCTCCCTCCGCTCTCCCCCTCCCCCCGCTCTCCCCTTCCTCCTTCCTCATCCAGCGACCTCAGGAGAACCCATGCCCCCCGAACCGTCCACCGGCCGGTTCCGTATCGGCGTACTCGGCGCAGGCGGCGTCGGCGCGGCCCATGTGCACGCCGCCGCCGGTGCCGCGGAGTACGAGATAGCGGCGATCTGCGACACGCACCGCCCCACGGCCCAGGCGCTCGCCGGCCCGGCGGCGATCCCCGTCTACAGCGACCACCGGACGATGTTCGCCGAAGCCGCCCTGGACGCCGTGGTGGTCGCCGCCCCGCACGCCCTGCACGCGCCGATGACCGTCGAGGCCGCGCGCGCCGGACTGCACGTGCTGGTGGAGAAGCCGATGGCCACCACCGCCGAGGACTGCGCGCTGATGGAACGGGCGTGCGCGGAGGCCGGCACCCTGCTGGCGGTCGCCCATGTCATCCACTTCCACCCGGTGGTGCGCGAGGCCCGCTCGCTCATCGCCTCCGGCCGCTACGGTGAGCCGCTGCTCATCACCCACCGGCGTTCCTCGCACTACGAACCCGGCTCCCGGCCGCCCTGGTTCTTCGACCGGGCGGTGGCCGGCGGCGGGATCGTCCTCAACGTCGGCACCCACGGTCTCGACCGCATCCAGCTGTTCGCCGACTCCACCGTGCGCCGCGTCAGCGGTGTGGTGCGCGGCCGGCCCGGACTGGAGGTGGAGACCGACGCGCTGGCCCTGGTCGAACTCGACAACGGCATCAACGCCAGCGTCGCGCTCACCAGCAGGGGCATGCCGTACGTCGACGAGACCGAGGTCGTCCTCGACGAGGCGACGCTCCGGATCTCCGCCACCGAAGGGCTGTTCGTCCTGCGGGACGGGCAGGCCACCTGCCTCCTCAAGGCCGAACCCGGCCATCAGCAGCAGGCCTTCCGGGACCAGTTGGACGGCTTCGTGGCCGCGGCGCGCGGGGGCGCCGGCGCGTACGTCGACGGGGCGTACGGACGCGGTGTCGTCGCCGCCGCGCTCGCGGTGTACGCCTCCGCCGAGCTGGGGCAGCGGGTCGATGTGGCCGCCGAGCGGGTGGCTCCGTGAACCGGCGCGCGTTCAGCACCCTGGGCTGTCCCGGCGCGAGCGTGGACGAGGTCGTGGCGCTCGCCCGCACCAGCCGCTGCGAGGGCATCGAACTACGATGCGCGGAAGGCCAGTTGGTGTACCCGGGCATGCCCGCGGCAGAGGCCGGGCGGCTCGCCGCCGCACTGCGCGAGGCGGGACTGGCCGTACCTGCCCTCGCCTCGTACGTCCAGGTCGCCGCCGACGACTCCGGCGTCGTCGAGCGGCTGGCCGGGCACATGGACCTCGCGGCCCGGCTCGGCGCCGCACAGGTGCGGGTCTTCGGCGGCGGCGACCTGGCGGACGGGCGGCGGGAGCGGGCCGTACGCCATCTGGCCCGTGCCGCGCCGATCGCCGAGGCGGCCGGGGTCGGCCTGGCGCTGGAGACCCACGACACGTTCCTGACCGGTGCCGAGGTGGCGGCAGTTCTGGAGGCCGTCGGTTCGCCCGCCGTCGGTGCGGTGTGGGACGCGGTCAATCCGTGGCGGGCCGGCGAGAGCCCGGAGCGCACCGCCGAACTGCTGGGCCCCTGGCTCCGCCACGTACAGGTCAAGGACGTCGCCTCACCGACGGACCTGCGTCCAGTGGTGCCGGGCCACGGCGTGCTGCCGCTCCCCGCCGTCCTGGAACAGCTCGGGCGCCTCGGATACCGGGGCTGGATCAGCCTGGAGTGGGAGCGCGCCTGGTACCCGGACGCGGCTCCGCTCGCCGAGGCGCTGCCCGCGTTCCACGGCGTCCTCGACGCCCGCTGATCCCGACGCCCGCTGATCTCGACGCCGGCTGGTCTCGACGCCCGCTGACTTCGACGCCGGCTGATCTCGACGCCGATTCCATCCCACCCGGCTGCCCCGGCGCCGGCTTCCTTCTCCCCTCCCTCCCCCGAAATGAGGCCCCCTCATGCACCACCGCTGTCCCACCACCACGCGCATACCGGCCGCCCGCCATGGCTAGGCCGGGCATCACCAGACGCCGAGCCCTCTCGGCCGGGCTGTGGACCGCCCTGGCCGGCGTCACCGCCACCGCGTGCGCCGACGACGTGGGGAGCGACGCCGACGGGCCGCTGACCCTGTGGTCGGCGCTGCGCGGCACGGACGCCCTGGTCGCCGCCTGGAACGATCTGCACCCCGAGGAGCCCGTCGACTTCTCGCCGATGACCTCCGGGCTGGCCGGCGGCAACGCCAAACTGTCGAACGCCGCGCGCGCCGGGAACGCACCGGACATCGTGACGCTCGTCGACGCCGACCTGCCGTCCTTCGCCATCGACGGCGTCTGCGCGGACCTCACCGATCTCGTCACCCCCCGGCTGCGCGAGCGGCTCGGGCCGCAGGCATGGACCAACGGGGTGCTGGGCGGGCGGACGTACGGCATTCCGGTGGACCTCGGCCCGATGCTGTTCGCCTACCGCGCGGACATCCTCACCCGGCATCGCATCGAACCGCCCGGGACCTGGGAGGAGTTCGGCGACGCGGCCGGCCGGCTGAAGCAGGACGCCGACATCGATCTGACGACCTTCCACCCCAACGCGTACAACGTGCTGGCCGGGCACACCATGCAGAGCGGCGGGCAGTGGTTCGCCATCGAGGACGACACCTGGGTGCTGGACTTCCTCGGCGGGCCCACCCGGCGCGTGGCGGAGTTCTGGCAGGGCCTGGTCGAAGAAAGGCGGCTGATGTTCGCTCCGGGCTCCAGCCAGCAGTGGCTGTCCGCCCTGGCCCGGGGGCAGGTTGCCTCGCACATGGTCGGACCGTGGGGGCTCGCGGCCCTCGTGCGGTCCGTGCCCGGCACCTCCGGACGCTGGCGGGTGGCCCCCCTCCCCCGGTGGGACGGCGGCGAGGACGTGGTGGGGACGGACGGCGTCTCCGTGCACGCCATCACGGCGGGCAGCCGCAAGAAGCGGCGCGCGATGCGGTTCCTGGAGTGGATGACCACCTCGCCGGAGGCCATCACCGCGCGGCTCTCCGGCGGCAGGTCCAGCATCCTGCCCGCCGACGCGGGCCTGGTGGCGAACGCCTCCCGCGAGTTCGACACGGCGTTCTTCGGCGGCCAGGACGTCTACCGGCTCGTTGCCGACCAGGCGCGGCTGCTGCGCACCGGCTGGACCTGGGGGCCGCGTATGCAGGCCACCGCTACCTCGCTGCACCAGGGGCTGGCCCGGCTGGAGTACGGCACGACCATCACCGAGGCGCTCCGCACCGCCCAGTCCGAGACGCTGCCGGACATGCGCAGCCTGGGCCTTTCCGTGAGGCAGGCATGACGACCACCACCGCATCTCCCCATGTCCCCGCCCCGTCCTCCCGCCGGGCACGCCGTCCGCAGCGGTTGGCCGTCGGCGCCCTGCTCGGGCCGTTCGGCGTCCTGCTGTTCGGCGTCTTCGTGGTCCCGACGCTGTACGCGGTGTACCTGAGCTTCTTCTCGACCTCGCACAGCGGGCTGGGCTTCGGCACGGCACAGACGTCGTTCGCGGGTCTGCGCAACTATGCCGCCGTCCTCTCCGACCCGAGCTTCGTCCGGGGCGTGGGCGTCACGCTCGTGTACGCGCTGGTGTTCATCCCGCTGGTCCTGGTGGGCGCGCTGGCGCTGGCGCTGCTGTTCGACTCGGGGCTGATCCGGGCGCGGCAGCTCACCCAGACCCTGCTGTTCGTCCCGCACGCGGTGCCGGGCATCATCGCCACGGTCATCTGGCTCTACCTCTACACACCGGGCATCTCCCCCGTGCTGGACGCGCTCCAGGGGGTCGACATCACGATCGACTTCCTCGGCCTGTCCATGATCATTCCATCGCTGGTGAACATCGCCCTGTGGAGCGGCCTCGGCTACACGGCCGTGATCTTCTTCGCCGCGCTCAAGGCCATCCCCCGCGAACTGATCGAAGCCGCGGCGGTGGACGGCGCGGGACCGGTCCGCACGGCACTGACCATCAAGGTGCCGCTGGTACGGGCCACGCTGTCGACGGTGGCCATCTTCACCACCATCGGCGCGCTCCAGCTCTTCACCGAGCCGATGCTGCTGGCGAAGGCGACCCCGCTGATCAGCCCGCGCTACACGCCCAACATGTATATCTTCGACGCCGCGTTCACCCGCAACAACTACGGGCTGGCCTCCGCCGCGTCCGTGCTTCTGCTGATCGTCTGCTGCGCGCTGTCCTTCGCCGTGACCCGCGGCTCCACACGACGGACGACACGAGTCACCTCATCGAGAAAGGCTCGCCCGTGAGTACGCCGCTCCGCACGATCCCGTCGGCGCCGAACGCGCCGGCCGCCCCCGCACCCGCCGCCCCCGGCACTCCACGCCCGGTGCGGAAGGGCCGTTGGTACGGCAGGACGGCGGCCAACCTCGTCGTCGGCCTCAGCGCGCTCTACGCGCTGCTGCCACTGCTGTGGCTGCTCGCCGCCTCCACGGTCGACTCGGAGGCGCTGTTCGCCTCGGACTTCTTCTCCCTGTCGAACTTCGCGCTGTTCGACAACATCGGGACACTCCTGGCCCAGGACGACGGCGCGTATCTGCGCTGGTACGGCAACAGCCTGCTGTACGCCGTCGGCGGCGCGGCCGTCGGCGCACTGATCAGCACGGCGGCGGGCTATGTCTTCGACAAGTTCGAGTTCGCCGGGAAGCGCGCGCTGTTCGCGCTGATCCTGGTCTCCGTGATGGTCCCCGCCACGGTCCTGGCGCTGCCGATGTATCTGCTCGCCTCCGACCTCGGACTGGCCAACACCGTGTGGTCGGTGCTGATCCCGGTCCTGTTCAATCCCTTCGGTGTGTATCTGGCACGGATGTTCTCCGCCTCGTACGTCCCCGACGAGGTGCTGGAGGCGGCGCGGATGGACGGGGCGAACGAACTGCGCGGCTTCTTCTCGGTCGGTCTGCGCATGATCGCCCCGGGCTATGTGACGATCTTCCTCTTCCAGCTCACGGCCATCTGGAACAACTTCTTCCTCCCGCTGGTCATGCTCTCGGACGAGTCGCTGTACCCGCTCAGCCTGGGGCTCTACAGCTGGAACGCCGCCGCGCCCATCAACCCGGACTACTACCCCCTGATGGTGATCGGTTCGCTGCTGGCGCTGCTGCCGCTGGTGATCGCGTTCCTGCTGCTCCAGCGGTACTGGCGGTCCGGTCTCACAGCGGGCAGCGTGAAGTAGCCGCCGGAGAGCGGACCGCTGCCCGCGACCGGCCTTCTAGGGCGCCGGCAGCTCCGCCAGTTCCGCGACCGCCTCGCGGTGACGGCCCGCCGAGCCGTACGCGATCGAGTCCGCCTTGGCGCGCTTCAGATACAGGTGCGCCGGGTGTTCCCAGGTCATCCCGATCCCGCCGTGGAGCTGGACGCACTCCTCGGCGGCGTGGACCGCGACGCCGGAGCAGTACGCCTGGGCCACCGCGACCGCGAGCGGGGCGTCGGGGCTGCCGATGGCCAGCGCGTCGGCGGCGTTGCGGGCGGCGGCGCGGGCCGAGACGACCTCCAGCCAGAGCTGCGCCATGCGGTGCTTGAGCGACTGGAAGGAGCCCACGGGCCGGTTGAACTGGTGGCGTTCGCGGGTGTACCGGACGGTCTCGGTGAGGCACCATTCGGCGATCCCGAGCTGCTCGGAGGCGAGCAGTCCGGCCCCGGCGAGCAGGCCGCGCCGTACGGCGGTGGTGCTGGCGTCCGCGTCGGCGAGCAGGGTCCCGGTGGCGCCGGACAGGGTGAGGGTGGCGAGCGGACGGGTCAGGTCCAGCGGTACGAGAGGTTCCACCACCACTCCGGGGGCCGTCGCCTCGACCGCGTACAGGCCTTCGGCGGTCGGCACCAGGAGGACGTCGGCCACGGCCGCGTCGGCGACTCCGCGGACCGTGCCGTCGAGCGAGGTGAGGGCCGCCCGCGCACCGGCGGGCGGGGTGGCGAAGGGCACGGCGAGCACCGCCGTACGCGCACCGGAGGCCAGCTCGGCCAGGAGTGCGGCGGCCGGTCCGTCCTCCCCGTCGGCCAGCGCGAGTAGCGTCTCCGTGGCCACGACGGAGCTGGTCAGGTACGGGGCCGGGGCCACGCTGCGGCCCAGCTCCTCCAGGACCACAGCGGCCTCCCGGTGGGACGCGCCCTGGCCGCCGAGCTTCTCCGGTACGAGGAGTCCGGCGGCGCCGATGCCGGTGGCAAGCGCCTCCCAGAGGCGGAGGTCGTACGGCGTGTCGGACTCGGTCGCCGCGATCACCGTCGGCGCGTCGGCCCGGTCGGCCAGTAGCGCGCCGACGGCGGAGCGCAGGTCGTCCTCGTCCTGGGAGTAGAGGAGGTCGGGGGTGGCGGGGTACTGCCCCGGGGCGACGGCAGGGGGCTGGGTGGGTGCGGTCATCGGCTCAGGTCCTTCCAGGCGACGTCCTTGTCGTTGCGGGGCTCGGCGGGCAGGCCGAGGACGCGCTCGGCCACGATGTTCAGCAGGACCTCGCTGGTGCCGCCCTCGATCGAGTTGCCCTTGGAGCGGAGGTAGCGGTAGCCGGCGTCGCGGCCGGTGAAGTCGACCAGCTCCGGGCGGACCATGGTCCAGTCGCCGTACAACAGGCCCTCGTCGCCGAGGAGTTCGACCTCCAGGCCGCTGATCTCCTGGTTGAGGCGGGCGAAGGCGAGCTTCATGCCCGAACCCTCGGGGCCCGGCTGTCCGGCGACGAGCTGCTGGCGCAGCCGCTCCCCGGTGAGCCGGGCCACCTCGGCCTCGACCCAGAGCGTCAGGAGGCGTTGGTGGGTGTCGTGGGTGCGGAGGTCGGGGCGGTCGCGCCAGGTCTGTGAGACCGGGCCGATCATGCCGCCCTCGCGCGGGATGCGGGAGCCCCCGATGGAGACGCGCTCGTTCATCAGCGTGGTCTGGGCGACCTTCCAGCCCTCGCCGACCGGGCCGAGGCGGTGGCTGTCGGGGATGCGGACGCCGGAGAGGAAGACCTCGTTGAACTCGGCCTCCCCGGTGATCTGGCGCAGCGGCCGCACGTCGACGCCCGGGTCGGTCATGTCGCAGATGAAGTAGCTGATGCCCCGGTGCTTGGGGAGGTCCGGGTCGGTGCGGGCGATGAGGATCGCCCAGCGGGCCAGGTGGGCGCTGGACGTCCAGACCTTCTGTCCTTCGACCACCCAGTCGTCGCCGTCGCGGACGGCGCGGGTGGCGAGCGCCGCGAGGTCGGAGCCGGCGCCGGGCTCGCTGAAGAGCTGGCACCAGACCTCCTCCCCCACCCACAGCGGGCGCAGGAAGCGCTGCTTCTGCTCGTCGGTGCCGAAGCCGAGGATGGTGGGCGCGGCCATGCCGAGGCCGATGCCGATGCGGCGCGGGTCGTTGTCCGGCGCGTCGGCGGCGGTGAGTTCGGCGTCGACCACCTGCTGGAGGGAGCGTGGCGCGTCGAGCCCGCCGAGGCCCACCGGGTAGTGGACCCAGGCGAGGCCCGCGTCGAACCGGGCCTTCAGGAAGTCGGTGCGGTCGGTGGTGGCGGGCGGGTGCGCGGCGAGCAGCTCGCGGGTGCGGCGGCGGACCTCGGTGGCGTCGACGGCGGGGGTCATCGGGCGCCTCCGGCCACTCCTGCGGGCAGGACGACGATCCGGCCGGTGCTGGTGCCGTCGGCGACGCGCTGGACGGCTTCGGCAGCTCCGGGCATCCCGACACGCTCGCTGACCAGGGGTTTCACGATGCCCTGCGCGGCCAGCTTGGTCAGCTCGTCGTGGCAGGCGCGGACGGCGGCCGGGTCCTTGGCGTTGTAGAGACCCCAGTGCAGCCCGACGATCGAGTAGTTCTTCACCAGGGCATGGTTGAGCGCCGGGGTCGGGATGCTCCCGCTGGCGAAGCCGACGACGAGGACGCGGCCCTCGAAGGCGATGCACTTGACGGACTTGGCGTACGCCTCGCCGCCGACCGGGTCGTAGACGACGTCCGCGCCACGCCCGCCGGTGGCTTCCTTCACGGCGGCGTCGATGTCCTCGCTGCGCCGGTCGATGACCAGGTCGCAGCCGAGCTCGCGGGCGACGGCCGCCTTCTCCGGTCCGCCGACGACGCCGATGACCGTGGCGCCCGCGGCCTTGCCGAGCTGGACGGCCGCGCTGCCGACCCCGCCCGCCGCCGCGTGGACCAGGAGGGTCTCCCCGGCCTGGAGGTTCGCGCGGCGGTGCAGGCCGAACCAGCCGGTCTGGTAGCCGATGTGGAGGGCGGCCGCTTCGGCGTCGTCCAGGGCGTCGGGCGCGGGCAGCAGGGCCGCCTCGTCCGCGACGACGTACTCGGCGAAACCGCCGTACGGCAGGGCGGGGGTGGCGAGGACGCGCCGGCCGTCCTCCGTCGTACCGCACACCTCGACGCCCGGCGTGAACGGCAGCGGCGGCCGCACCTGGTACTGGCCCCGGCAGAGCAGGGCGTCGGGGAAGTTGACGTTCGCCGCGGCGACCCGGACGAGCGCCTGCCCGTCACCGGGCGTGGGCCGGTCCGTCTCCTCCAGGCTCATCACCTCGCCCGGCTCGCCGTTCCGGTGCACTCGCCATGCCTGCATGAGGGGCCTCCACAACACTGTCGGCATCAACCGCTGCCGCTGTCGGCATTTCCACTGCTCGCGTAACCACTGCTCCGGCGCATACTAAGCGGTCGCTTGCCTGCATGGGAACACCCCTGTGACGCTTCACCCCCGCTTCGGCTTCGCCCTTACATGCATCCGCTCACCCTGCGGCCCGAACAGGCTCAGGAACTCCACCGGCTTGTCCTCCGCGGGTCCGAACCAGTGCGGCAGCCGGGTGTCGAACTCGGCGGCCTCCCCCGGCTCCAGCACCAGATCATGCTCGGCCAGCAGCAGCCGCAGCTTTCCGGAGAGCACGAACAGCCACTCGTACCCCTCGTGCGTACGCTGCTCCGGCACCTCGCCGCTGCCCGCCTCCTGCACCATCTTGTACGCCTGGAGCCCGCCGGGACGGGCGGTCAGCGGCAGCATCGTGCGGCCGTGCTGCACGATCGGCTTGGCCCGGACCCGAGGGTCTCCGACGGGCGGCGCGCCCACGAGGTCGTCGAGCGGGACCTCGTGGGCGCGGGCGATCGGGAGCAGCAGCTCCAGGCTCGGGCGGCGGCCTCCGGACTCCAGCCGGGAGAGCGTGGAGACGGAGATCCCGGTGGCGGCGGAGAGCGCGGAGAGGGTGACCCCGCGGTCCTTGCGCAGGCGGCGCAGCCGGGGGCCGACCCCGGTGAGTACGGCGTCGAGTTCGGGGTCGTCCCGGTCGTGTTCCTTCATGGGGCCATTGCAGAACCGGCAAGCAGGCTTGTCAATCCCGCCGCATCCGCGCGCGGCCCGGTCAGCCGGCGAAGACCTCGAAGGTGACCGCCGGGCGTCCGCCGAACCGGTCGGCCTCCGCACGCACCATGCCCTCCAGGAACTCCCGGCAGTACTTCTCCGGCTCGTCCTCGGTCAGTGCCTCGATATAGGTGCGGTGTTCGAGCAGGGACTGCACGGAACGTTCGAACCCGGCCGTCGCGTCGACCGCGTGCGTGGGCCGGTCGCTGCCTCCCACGGCGGTCCACCGCACCCCGTTCCACGGCTCGAGACCCTGTTCCGTCAACTCCGGGAAGATCCACCGGTTGCCCGCGTCGGCCACGGCGTCCAGCGTGGCCCGGCCGACCGCCCGGTGGTCCGGGGTGTTCCAGGCGACGCCGCCCCAGGTGTCCCGGTGGTTGAGGGTCACGACCAGCTCCGGGCGGTGGCGGCGGATGGCGGCGGCGATGTCGCGGCGCAGCCCGATCCCGTACTCGATCACGCCGTCACGGTGGTCCAGGAACTCGACCGTACGGACTCCGACGACGGCGGCGCTCGCCCGCTGCTCGCGCTCGCGCAGCGGCGCGCACTCCTCCGGCGGCAGGGTGTCGATCCCCGCCTCGCCCCGGCTGGCGAGGAGGTAGACGACCTCTCGGCCGCCGTCGGTCCAGTCGGCCACGGCGGCGGCCGTGCCGTACTCCAGGTCGTCGGGGTGGGCGACCACCGCCAGGGCGCGGTGCCAGTCGGTGGGCAGGGGTTCGAGTCGCTGCTGCGTCATACCGGCAGGCTACCGACGATCACCGTCAAGACGCCGTGAGCAAAGAGGATCCGGGTACGCGGGAGGGAATGCGGGTCGGCGTCCGGGCGCTGGAGACACGTGTAGAGTCCCAGCCCTCCCCGCGCCGCCCCGGTCGACGAAAGGATCCAGCTCGTGACCAGCCCCGCCTCCCTCTCCCCCGCCCAGGCCGCAGCCCGTCTGGAGGAGTTCACCGTGATCGACGTACGGGCTCCCGGCGAGTACGCCGCGGGGCACGTGCCCGGCGCCCTGAACATCCCGCTCGACAAGCTGCCCGACGCGCTGCCCGCGCTGAAGTCGGCCTCCGCCCGTGGTTCGCTGCTGGTGGTGTGCGCTTCCGGGGTCCGCTCGACGCGGGCCTGCGAGATCCTGGCGGGCGCGGACATCCAGGCGGCCACGCTGACCGGTGGCACCTCCGCGTGGGAGGGTGACGGGCGCGGTCTGGACCGGCCGGAGGGGGCGCGCGGGGTCTGGCCGCTGGAGCGGCAGGTGCGGCTCGCGGCCGGTTCGCTGGTGGTGGCCGGGCTGGTGGCGGGCATCCGCTTCCCGGCCGCGCGCTGGCTCTCCGCCGGTATCGGCTCCGGCCTGGTCTTCTCGGCCGTCACCAACACCTGCGGCATGGCCTCGGCCCTGTCGAAGCTGCCGTACAACCAGGCTTCGCGCTCCGGCACCACGGACCTGGACGCCACGCTGGAGGCGCTCCAGCGCTGACGTCCGTCGCCTCCCGTCAGATCTCGTTCCTGACCAGCGCCAGCAGCCGGTCCAGGACGCGCGGTCCGCCGGCGCGCACGCCGTCGTGCTCGTACTCGTCCGTCACCCAGGTGCGCAGCCCGCGGATCGCGGCGGCCGTGCGCAGCGAGTGCGCGGCGTCGACGTACATGTCGTCGTGGTAGACGGCGGCGGCGACGGGCACCTCGTTGGCGGCGAGCCGCTCGGGGTCGTGGAGGACGGGCCAGCCGGTGCGCTGCGCGAGGAGCTCGGCGGTCTCGCGCAGCGGGCGGAGCGCCGGGTCGACGTCGAAGTGCCACGGGTGGATGGACTCGCCGGTGAAGAGCAGCGGCCCGTCGCCCGCCAGCGCCGTCGCCGCGTCGAACTGCGGGAATTCGGCGCGTACGCGTTCGGCGGACCAGGCGGTGGGGCGCTCGCCGTAGCCGTAGATCGCCTCGTGGATCAGGGCGTAGAGCGGGTGCCCGGCGAACGAGGTGGCCGAGCGCAGGGCCTCCTGGAAGGTGTCGGAGAGTTCGGTGCCGTGCGGCGTGCGGACGAACGCGTTCTCCAGGAGGTGGTGGAGCTGGTGGCTGCCGCTGCCGGTGCCGAGCAGGATGCCGAGCGACTGGAAAAGTTCCGGGGTCAGCCGGTGGCCGGCGCTCTCGGGGCGGTGTTCGGCCAGGTACGCGGCGATGGCGCGGGCGCGCTCGATGTCCTGCGGGTAGCGGGCGTAGTGCGCGGCGACCTTCCGTTCGATACGGGGGTACGCGGCCCGGTAGACGTCGTCCGCGTGGGCGTCCAGCGAGGGCAGGCCGCCGGTGATGAGGACCGCC
The DNA here is from genome assembly GCF_050942385.1 of Streptomyces sp. CA-146814. Taxonomy (NCBI): domain Bacteria; kingdom Bacillati; phylum Actinomycetota; class Actinomycetes; order Kitasatosporales; family Streptomycetaceae; genus Streptomyces; species Streptomyces sp. CA-146814. The sequence continues at coordinate 7,347,749 of NZ_CP192068.1, read as the reverse complement.
GCGAGGCCTTCGGGCGCCGAGGAGAGGTAGCGGACCGCGCAGAAGCCGCCGAAGGACTGGCCGAGCACGGTCCACGGCGCGCCGCCGGTGAGCCGTTGCCGGACGGTCTCGCAGTCGCGGACGATGGCGTCGGAGCGGAAGTGGGCCAGGTAGTCGGCCTGTTCGCGCGGGCCGCCGCGCAGCGGGAGGGTCTGCCGGTTGGCCGGTGTCGAGAGGCCGGTGCCGCGCTGGTCGAGCAGGAGCACCCGGAACTCGCGCAGCGCCCGGCCGAGCCAGGCCTCCGTACCGACGAACCTGCGGGCGCCGAAACCGGGGCCGCCCTCCAGGTAGAGCAGCCAGGGCAGCTCCTCGCCGGATCGCCCGGCGGCCACGGCCTCGCGCCCGTACAGCTCGATCTGCTCACCGCCGGGGTCGCTGTGGTCGAGCGGGACGGTGAAGCGGTGGTCGGTGAGGACGACGCCGGGCTGGCGGTAGCTGGTCACAGGTGCTCCTGGGTCGTGGGGCCGGGCGGTCCTGGCGGAAGGGCCAGTTCAGCACATGGCCCGTCGGTCACGGCGGGAGGGCGGGTGCCCCGGACGGTCCCGGCCCGTGTGCGCCGCGCCCGGCCCGCTCCTACTGTGCGGACATGATCCGGTTCGAGCAGGTCGGCAAGGTCTACCCGGACGGTACGACGGCGGTCGACGGTCTCTCCTTCGAGGTGGCGGAGGGTGAGCTGGTGACGCTGGTCGGGCCGTCGGGCTGCGGCAAGACGACCACGATGATGATGGTGAACCGGCTGATCGAGCCGACCTCGGGCCGGATCCTGGTGGACGGCGAGGACATCGCCGGGATCGATCCGGTGAAGCTGCGCCGCCGCATCGGCTATGTGATCCAGCAGGTCGGCCTCTTCCCGCACCGCACGGTCCTGGACAACACCGCGACCGTCCCCGCGCTGGTCGGCTGGAAGCGCGCGCGGGCCCGGGAGCGGGCGGCGGAGCTGTTGGACCTGGTCGGCCTGGACCCGAAGACGTACGGCTCGCGCTATCCGTCGCAGCTCTCCGGCGGCCAGCGCCAGCGGGTCGGCGTGGCGCGGGCGCTCGCCGCCGATCCGCCGGTGCTGCTGATGGACGAGCCGTTCGGCGCGGTGGACCCGGTGGTGCGGGAGCGGCTGCAGAACGAGTTCCTGGCCCTCCAGCAACGGGTGCGCAAGACGGTCCTCATGGTCACGCACGACATCGAGGAGGCGGTGCGGATGGGCGACAGGATCGCGGTGTACGGGGAGGGGCGCATCGAGCAGCTCGACACCCCGGCCGCCGTGCTCGGCACTCCGGCGACCCCGTACGTGGCCCGGTTCGTCGGCTCGGACCGGGGGTTGAAACGGCTGTCGGTGACCGCTATCGAGGCGGAGGACCTGGAGGAGCCGCCGGTGGCCCGGCTGGACGAGCCCGCCGCAGCGGCCGCGGACCGGCTGCGGGCGGCGGGGGCCCGGTGGGCGGTGGTGCTGGGCGCGACGGGCGAGCTGCACGGCTGGGTGTCGGCGGACGCGCTGCGGTCGGCCGGGGAGCGGGGGACGGTGGGCACGCTGGCCCGGCGGATGGAGGCGTGGGTGCCGGTGGGCGCGCCGCTGAAGCAGGCGTTCAGCGAGATGCTCCAGCACGACGCGGGGTGGGTGGCGGTGTTGGACGGGGCCCGGTTCCTCGGGGTCCTGACACCGGCGAAGCTCCATGAGGCGCTGCGCCGGTCGGTGGACGCGGACGCGCAGGGCGTCGGGCGCGAGGAGGTGGACTTCGACTCGGTGGCGGACGCGTGAGCGGTCACGGCCCGCCACCGGCAAGTCTCTCGTGCGGGCGTGGCCGCTACCGGCATGTCTCTCGTGCGGGCACGCCCGCCACCGGCAAGTCTCTTGCTCAGCCTGTCAGTTGATAATCGCGCGGACGATCGCGCCGAACACACGGCTCACCGCACTCAGCGCACCGGCCTCCACCGCGGCCTCCACGACATCGGTACTGCTCTCGGCCATATCGGCCCCGTGCTCCTTCAACCGGCACCGGCGGCACACACCGCTCCGCAGCCGCCCCCGCTTCTTGCAGCGCTTGCACGCCTTACGCAGAATCCCCATGGGGCCAGGATCTCACCCCGGGCCGCCGGGGCGCACGGTCACCTGCCGCGGCGGTAGCTGCTGCCGTCCCGGGGGCGTACGAGCAGCCCGGCGACGACCAGGTGGCGGCGGAGCGCGGAGCAGTCCTCGTGGACGGTGAGCAGCGCCTCGTTGACCTCCCGCTCGGTGTACGAACGGTCGCGCTCGAACAGTGTCTCGGCCAGATGCGTCAGCAGCTGCTCCAGCCGGGCCTGCTTACGCGGGATCGTGACCAGGCGGCCGTGCGAGAAGAGGGCGGTGACCTGGTGCGTACGGCGGTCGGACTGCTGCGGCGGAAGGGTCTGTTGTTCAGGCATGGCCCGAGCGTCGCAGGCACCGAACGGGCGGGCAACGCGTTTTCCGTCCGGCCGGAAGCGGCGGCCCGTCGTTCGGCCCGACGCGGCGACCCGTCCCCCGTTGACAGCGCCGGGCGGGCCTCGTTCTAATGGTCGGCGTGCAGCGCGACGCCGGCCAAAGAGATCTGGGCCGGCCGGCGGTCGAGCCAGCACCTTCTTCCAGGGACGACGTGATGAGTCCACTCACCGCCCGCCGCTTCTGACGCTTTCCGACACCTGACGCTTTCGCGACCGCGTGTGCCGTCGTCTTTCGGCCGTATACGCGCACCGCGCCGCGCCGTGTCCGCACGTCTTCACTTCCCCACTTCTCCACGGGAGACCCAGAACACCCATGCCCTCTGCCTTCCAGCAGTCCGTCATCGACGAGTTCCGCGCCAACGCGGGCCAGGTCGGCGGCCCCTTCGCCGGCTCCGACCTGCTCCTGCTGACCACCACCGGCGCCCGCACCGGGCGACCGCACACCACACCGCTCGGCCATGTCCGCGACGGCGAAAGGCTGTTGGTCGTCGGCTCGAACCTCGGCGCCCCGCACCACCCCGACTGGTACCACAACCTCCTGGCCCACCCCGCGGTCCAGGTGGAGCTGGGCGGCCAGGAGTTCGAGACCATCGCCGTACCCGCCGAAGGGGCCCGGCGCGAGGAGCTCTTCGCCCGGGTGGTGGCCGAGGCTCCCGGCTACGCCGAGTACCAGGCGGCGACCGACCGCGTGCTGCCGGTCGTGGTCCTCCAACTCCCCGACCCGCAGGCGCCGGTCCGCGAGATCACCTCGCTGGCCGACAAGCTCGTGGAGGTGCACACCTGGCTGCGCGGCCAACTGGCCCAGGTGCACGCGGAGACGGAAGCGAACTTCGCCGCCCGCGCCGCCCACCGAGGACCGGGCGCACCGCCCGCGCCCGGTCTCGGTCTCCAGATCCGGCAGCGCTGCCTGGCGTTCTGCCAGGCGCTGGAGTTCCATCACACGAGCGAGGACGGCCATGTCCTGCCGGTGATGGAGGGGTACCACCCGCACCTGCGCCCGGTCTTCGACCGGCTCCGGGAGGAACATCGGTCCATCGCGGCCGTGCAGTCGGCACTGGCGGCGCTGCTGGCCGGTGTCGCGATCGCCGAGCCGGACCGCTTCCGCACCGAACTGGCCGCCATGATCCAGAAGTTGACCGCTCATCTCGACTACGAGGAGGCCGAGATCCTGCCCTTGCTCGCGGACGTGCCGTGGCCGCCGGTCCCGTGAGGGCTCAGCTCTTCGGGATGAGGTTCTTCGACTCCAGGTAGGTCCGCGCGACGTCCTCGGGAAGCCTGCGCCAGCTGTCGACCTGTTCGTTCATCGACGCCAGGTCGGCGGTGGTCAGGACGGTGTTGAGCCGGCCGAGGGCGTCGCGTACCCCGGCGCCGCCGGCGCGGGCGCGGTTGACGACGGGGACCACGTAGTCGGCGTTCTGGAGGTTCTTGTCGTCCTCCAGCAGCACCAGCCCGAACTGGTCGAGTGTGGCGTCGGTGGTGGTGGTCAGCACCATCTGGTCCTGGCCGTTCTGGACGGCCTGTTTCGCCTGGGTGGTGCCGACGCCCTTCGGGTCGACGGCGACGATGTCGATGCCGTACGTCTTCTCCAGCCCGGGTGCGCAGTAGGGCCGCTTCACGCATTCGTCGCCCGCCGCGAGCCGCACCGGAAGCTTCGCCCGGCCGAGGTCGCTGAGGGTCTTCAGGCCGTGCTCCTTCGCGTAGGAGGCGGCGACCGCGAAGGCGTTCTGGTCGACGGCCCGGCCGGGGTCGAGCACGGTGAGCCCGCGCGGGGCCGCGAGCTTGCGCAGCGCCTTCATGGTGGCGGCGAGGTCAGGTGATCCGACCGGGGCCGCGTCGGCGCCGTTGGCCTTGGCGTTGAGCCAGTCGGCGAACGTCGCCGCGTACTCCGGTACGACATCGATCTGACCGCTCTCCAGAGCCGGTTCGTAGATCTCCCGGTTGGTCACGGAGATGAGGTCGGCGGCGTACCCGGCGCGCTCCAGGAGCAGGGCGTACATCTGGGCCAGCAGGTCGCTCTCGGTGAATCCGGCCGACCCGATGGTCAGCTCCTTGCTGTCGCCGGGCGGCGCGGTGACCTCGCCCTGGTTCTCCAGGCTGGGGCCGGTGGTGCAGGCGGTGGCGGCGAGCAGCAGGAGGCCGACGAGAGCCCGGCGGGCACGGATCACGCTGCCTCCCTCCCCCGGCCGGGCGCCATCCGCTGCCCCGCCTCGAAGAGGCTCTCGACGAGGAGGGCGAAGACCGCCACCAGGACCGCCCCGGCCACCACCTGCGGGGTGGAGGCGAGGTTGAACCCGGCGGTGATGATCCGGCCGAGCCCGCCGCCGCCGGCCAGCGCGGCGAGGGTGGCGGTGGCGACCAGCTGCACGGCGGCGATCCGTACGCCGGTGAGGATCAGCGGGAGGGCCAGCGGTAGCTCCACGTTCCACAGCATCTGCCGGCCGGTCATGCCCATCCCCCGGGCGGCCCGCACGACATCGCGGTCGACCTCGCGCATCCCCACGTACGCGTTGGTGAGCAGCGGTGGCACGGCGAACAGGACGAGCGCGATGATCGTCGACCACTGGCCGTACGTGCCCACGGGCGTGAGCAGCAGCAGGACGAGCACGGCGAAGGTGGGGACGGCCCGGCCGATGTTGGAGATGTTGACGGCGAGCGCGCCGCCCTTGCCGAGGTGGCCGAGGACGAGCGCGACGGGCAGGGCGATCAGGCAGCTGATGAGCAGGCAGACGACGGTGAGGTAGAGGTGCTCGCCGAGCCGGTTCCCGATGCCGTCGGGGCCGGACCAGTGGGTGGCGGTGGTGAGCCAGGACCAGGTCTCGGAGAGCGTGTTCATGCCTGGCTCCCCTTCCGGGTCCAGGGGGTCAGCAGCCGTTGCGCGCCGAGGAGGAGCAGGTCGGCGGCGACGGCGATGACGACGCAGAGCACGGAGGCGGTGAGCACCTGGGCCTTGAAGTAGGTGTTCATGCCGGAGTAGATGAGGTTGCCGAGCCCGCCGTAGCCGACGATGGCGCCGACGGTGACCAGGGAGACGGCGGAGACGGTGGCGATCCGCAGTCCGGCCATGGCGGCGGGCAGCGCGAGCGGGAGTTCCACGGCGAGCAGCAGGCGCAGCGGCCCGTACCCCATGCCACGCGCGGCCTGCCGGGTCTCCTCGGGGACGGCCCGGAGCCCGGCGAGGATGTTGCGGACCAGCAGGGTCAGCGAGTAAAGGACGAGGCCGGTGACGACGAGCGCGGCGGAGAGCCCGTACACCGGCAGCAGCAGCGAGAACATCGCCAGCGACGGAATGGTGTAGAGGATCGTCGTCAGCCCCAGCACCGGACCGGCGGCCCAGCGCCAGCGGCGGGCGGCGAGGGCCAGCGGGACGGCGAGTGCGAGGCCGATGAGCACGGCGAGCGCGGTCAGTTGGAGGTGCTGGAGGGCGGCGTCCATCAGGATCTCCCGGCGGCTGGAGAGGTAGGCGCCGCAGATCCACTCGTTGCGTGCGAGGCAGTCGTCCGGAGGTGCCGTCACCCGGCCATTCCAGCGCGGGCGCGGGACCACCGCCCCTCCTGTTGGCCCGTCCGGGGGAAGCCCCCCGGGACACCGGCCCGTCGCTCACACGCTCAGCGCCTCCCGGACCGTCCCCTCCGCGCCCGTTCCCCCCTCCCCCGACGACGTGACCCGGCCCGCCTCCAGGACGTAGTAGCGCTCCGCCGCCCGCATGGCGAAGCCGACGTGCTGTTCGACCAGGAGGACGCAGAGGCCGCCGCGTGCGGCCAGGGACAGGATCGTGGTCTCGATCTCGGCGACGACGGAGGGCTGGATGCCTTCGGTGGGCTCGTCCAGGAGCAGGAGCCGGGGCCGGGTGACGAGGGCGCGGGCGATGGCGAGCTGCTGGCGCTGGCCGCCGGAGAGGAGGCCGGCCCGGCGGTGGGCGAGTTCGCGGAGTACGGGGAAGAGGTCGAGGGCCTCGTCGATGGCCTCGCGGCCGCCACCGCGCGGCGAGCCGTCGGCGACGAGCCGGAGGTTCTCGGCGGTGGTCAGGTGCGGGAAGGACTGCTGGCCCTGCGGGACGTACGCCATGCCCCGGGCGACGCGCTGGTGCGGGGCGAGGCGGGTGATGTCCTCGCCGTCGAGGAGGACGCTGCCGCGCGTCGGCCTGATGAGGCCCATGGCGGTGCGCAGGAGGGTGCTCTTGCCGGCGCCGTTGTGGCCGAGGACGGCGGCGACGCCGTCGCGCGGCACGGCCACGGTCACGCCGTGCAGGACGGTGGTGCGGTCGTAGCCGGCGCGTACGCCGTTGATCTCCAGCACGGCTCTCACACCTCTTCGCGGACGGGGACGGGGTGGACGGGCGGCGGCTCGGGTTCGGAGGCGCGGCCGAGGTAGACCTCCTGGACGGTGGCGTCGGCCTGGACCTGGGCGACCGTCCCTTCGCTGAGCATCTTTCCGGCGTGCAGGACGCTGACGCTGCGGGCGAAGGAGCGCATGAAGTCCATGTCGTGCTCGATGACGACGACGGTGCGGTCCTCGCTGATCCGCTGGAGCAGCGCTCCGGTCGACTCGCGCTCGTCGTGGCTCATCCCGGCGACGGGCTCGTCGAGCAGCAGCAGCTTCACGTCCTGGACGAGCAGCATGCCGATCTCCAGGCTCTGCTTCTGGCCGTGGGCCAGCACGCCGGCCGGGCGGTGGCGGAGCGCGGTGAGGCCGGTGGTCTCCAGCGCCTTCTCCACCGGCTCGGGGACGTTCCTGCGCCGCCGGAGCAGGGTCAGCGCGCTGCGGCCGGCGCCTGCCGCGATGTCGAGGTTCTGCTCGACGGTGAGCTGTTCGAAGACCGTCGCCGTCTGGAACGTGCGGCCGATGCCCCGGCGGGCGATGCGGTGCACGGGTTCGCCGAGGATCTCCGTACCGCCGAAGCGGACCGATCCGGTGGCCCGGACCAGGCCGGTGACGGCGTCGACCAGCGTCGTCTTGCCGGCACCGTTCGGCCCGATGAGGAAGCGGAGGTCGCCCGGGCTGATGTCCAGGTCGACGCCGTCGACGGCGGTGACGCCTCCGTCGAACGTCACCCGCAGATCGCGGATGGTCAGTCCCTCGCCGCTCATGTGGTCACTTCCTTCGTCGTCCTGACTCCGTCGGTGGTCCGCCGTCTGCGCAGCACCGTCCGCAGCGAGGCCAGCCCGCCGGGCAGGAAGCCGACCGCGACGACGAACAGCAGGCCTTGGAGGTACGTCCATCCGGCGGGCCAGGCGTCCGAGAGCGTGCTCTGCGCCCAGGCCACCGCGATCGCTCCGAGCACCGCGCCGACCAGCGAGGCCCGGCCGCCGACCGCCGCGCCGATGACGAAGCCGATGGAGGGCACGATCCCGATCAGCGCCGGGGAGATGATGCCCACCGCCGGTACGAACAGCGCGCCGGCCAGTCCGGCCACGCCGGCCGCGACCACGTACGCCACCAGCTTGACGTTGGCCGGGTTGTAGCCGAGGAAGCGCACCCGCTCCTCGGAGTCCCGTACGGCGATGAGGAGTTCGCCGTACCGGCTGACGAACAGCTGCCGGGCGCCGGCCATCAGGAGGAGCAGCGCGACCGCGATGACGAGGTACACCATCCGCCGGTTGACCGGGTCGCTCAGGTCGTAGCCGAAGAAGCCCTGGAAGTCGGTGAGTCCGTTGGTTCCGCCTGTGGTGGTCTGCTGGCCGACCAGCCAGATCGCCAGCGCGGCTGCCAGCGCCTGGCTGAGGATCGCGAAGTACGCGCCCTTCACCCGGCGGCGGAAGACCAGCACGCCGAGCAGCGCGGCGACGGCCATCGGCAGCAGCACCGTCATGGCCAGCGCGAACGCCGGATCGGCGAACGGCTGCCACCACCAGGGCAGGCCGCCCTCGGTGCCGTACAGCTGCATGAAGTCCGGCAGCGTCTGTCCGGTGGCCGCCGCGTCCGCGAGCTTGAGGTGCATCGCCATGGCGTAGCCGCCGAGGCCGAAGAAGACGCCCTGCCCGAGCACCAGCAGCCCGCCCCGGCCCCAGGCGAGGCTGACGCCGATCGCGACGATCCCGTAGCAGAGGTATTTGGCCAGCAGTCCGAGCCGGAAGTCCGACAGGACCAGCGGCGCGACACCGACCAGGAGCACCGCGCCGAGCAGGAAGGCGGCGGGGGTACGGAAGCGGGTCAGGAACGGTTCGTCCGGCGGTTCGGCGACCGGGCCGGTCGTCGTCGGAGGGGTGCTCGTCGTCGTCATACCAGGCTCCTGGTGCGCACGGTGTACAGGCCCTGCGGCCGCCACTGCAGGAAGGCGACGATCCCCACGAGGACGACCACCTTCGCCACGCTCACGGTCGTCGAGTATTCGAGGACCGACTGCAGCAGGCCGAGCACGAACGCGGTGATGACCGCTCCTCTCAGCCGGCCGATGCCGCCGACGACCACGACCAGGAAGGCGTCCACGATGTAGTTGGTCCCGGTCGTCGGACCGATCGGCCCGATCAGTGTCAGCGCGACCCCGGCCATTCCGGCCAGGCCCGAGCCGATGAAGAACGTCGTGCGGTCCACCCGCTCGGTCGCGATCCCGGACACCTCCGCGAGGTCCCGGTTCTGGACCACGGCCCTGATCCGGCGTCCCAGCGGTGTGGTCCGCAGCGTCACCGCCAGGCCGGCCACGCACAGCAGCGCGAAGCCGAGGATGAACAGCCGGCTGTTGGCCAGGTTCACTCCGGCGACCGACACGCTGCCGGTCAGCAGGTCCGGCGCTCTGGTCTGCACGTTCGGTGCGCCGAAGACGTCCCGCGCGAGCTGCTGGAGCATCAGCGAGACGCCCCAGGTCACCAGCAGCGTGTCCAGTGGACGGGTGTACAGCCGCCGGATGAGCACCCATTCCAGGAGCGCGCCCATCGATCCGGCCACGAGGAACGCGATCGGCAGGGCGATCAGGAGCGAGATCCCGGCGTCGCCGATCGGCTTCTGGAGTACGTAGGTGGTGTAGGCACCGGCCATGATGAACTCGCCGTGCGCCATGTTGATGACGCCCATCTGACCGAAGGTGAGGGTCAGACCGAGGGCGATGAGGAGGAGCACGGCGCCGATGCTGACGCCGGTGAAGGACTGGTTGAGGATGACCGTCACAGGTCCGCCGCCCAGTCGTAGCCCTTCAGGTACGGATCCGGCTTGATGGGTCCGCCGGAGTTCCAGACCTCCTCGATGAGCCCGTCGGCGGTGATCTTGCCGATGCGGGCGGTCTTGTGGACGTGCTGCGTGGCCCCGTCGACCGTCACCTTGCCTTCCGGCGCGTCGAACGTGATGCCGTCCGAGGCCGCCTTCACCTTCTCGACGTCGAACGAGCCGGCCTTCTCGACCATCGCCTTCCAGAGGTGGACGGAGATGTACGCCGCCTCCATCGGGTCGCTGGTGGGCTTTCCCTTTCCGTACGCCGCCTGGTACGCGGCGACGAACTTCTCGTTCGCGGCGCCGGGCGTGGTCTGGTAGTAGTTCCAGGCCGTCAACTGCCCTTCCAGGTACTGCGTTCCGATGCTCTTGACCTCCTCCTCCGCGATGGAGACGGAGAGCACCGGCAGCTTCTTCGCGGTCAGACCGGCGGACTTGTACTCCTTGAAGAAGGCCACGTTGCTGTCGCCGTTCAGGGTGTTGAAGACCGCCTCGGCCCCGGCGTCCTTGACCTTGTTGACGATGGTGGCGAACTCCGTGGAGCCGAGCGGCGCGTAGTCCTCGCCGAGCACCTCCATGCCGTTGGCCTCGGCGTACGTCTTGATGATCTTGTTGGCGGTGCGCGGGAAGACGTAGTCGCTGCCGACGAGGTAGAGCTTGGTGAGGCCCTGCTTCTTGAGGTAGTCGAGCGCGGGCACGATCTGCTGGTTGGTGGTGGCGCCCGAGTAGAAGATGTACGGGGACTGCTCCAGCCCCTCGTACTGCACCGGGTAGAACAGCAGCGACTTGTTCCGCTCGAAGACCGGCTTCACCGCCTTGCGGCTGGCCGAGGTCCAGCAGCCGAAGGTGGCGACGACCTTGGAGTCCGTGATGAGCGCCTGCGCCTTCTCGGCGAAGGTCGGCCAGTCGGAGGCGCCGTCCTGACTGATCGGCTTGAGCTTCTTGCCGAGGACGCCGCCGGCGGCGTTGATCTCCTTCACCGCGAGGAGCAGCGCGTTGTGGACGGTGACCTCGCTGATGGCCATGGTGCCGGAGAGCGAGTTCAGCAGGCCGACCTTGACGGTGTCGCCGGAGGTGTCGGCCTGGGCGCCGGCGGCCTTCGACGTGTCGCTGCCGGTCTTCGCGCCGCAGGCGGTGAGCGCGGCGCCGGCGCCGAGGGCGGAGAGGCCGGTCAGGAGACCGCGCCTGGTGATGAGCCCGGACATGGCACATACCTCCTTGCCCCGAAGGGCGGTGCGAGGGAATTCCTCTGGGTGAGGAACGGAAGGAAATCGAGGGAATGGCGGGGAACGGGTCGGCACCTGTTCCGGTGTGGTGCGGCCGTTTCGACAGCACGGGTCCCAGCCTTTCCGGGGTGGCCTCCGGGCTGGTCGCTGAAGTGGTCCACAGCCTGCGGCGGAACTGTTTCCGGTGCGTTGCGGCGCAGTTGAGGAACAGTTTCCGACGGAAGCAATGGCGGACCGGACCCATGTGAGCCGACGTCATCCGGGCGGTGGGGCAGCGGATTTCCGGTGTCCGCCCGCATTACTTCCATCGGAAAGGATCAGAATCGGCGAATGGCCTGACAGGGGCGCGGTGATCGGTTGTAGGCTCGATCGCACCCCCGCCGCGGGGGCCGCGCCGGATGTGAGCCCGAGGAGTGCCATGGCTGGGCAGCCCCAGGAACTGCTCCACCTGCTGACCCGGGCCGAGCGCCTCGCCGCCCGTCACGTGCACGCGGCGCTCGACGCGTTCGACTGCTCCGTCGACGCGTGGCGGGTCCTCGGTCTGCTCTCCGGCGACCAGGGCCGGACCATGACCGCTCTCGCCGAGGACGCCGTCCTGCCTGCGCCGACCCTCACCAAGCTCATCGACCAACTCGTCGACCAGAACCTGGTGTTCCGCCGCGTCGACCCGGCCGACCGCCGCCGGGTCCTCGTCCAGCTCACCCCTCGGGGCCTGCGGCGGCGGCGCCAACTCTCCCGCGCGGTAAGGGCGGAGTGGGGTCCGTCGTCGCCGGGGCTCACGGAGGACGAGGAGAGTCAGCTGGTGCCGCTGCTCGGCCGGCTGTCCGACGCGCTGGCGAGCGGCGGCGACCGTGTCACAACAGGTGACGTGGAGACGGAAGTTGGGCGAGCACGGTGAAGTCGAGCCCGTCGGCCTCCGCCAGATAGATACGCTGGCGCACATGCCGCCCGTCCAGGCCGAGCAGGCCGCGCGGACCCTCGTACCGGACGTGTCCGGCGGCCGCGCCGATGGCGGACACATCCAGGGTGCGGGCGCGCTCGATGAGCGCCGCGAGCAGCAGCACGCCTTCGTAGCAGGACTCGCCGAGGCTGCCCGGGACCGGCGCGTCCGGGCCGAAGCGGGCGGCGTAACGGCCGTGGAAGTCCATGCTGTACCCATCCGCGAGCGAGGCGAAGAAGCCGGCCGCGCTGTAGAGGCCGACCGTTGCCTCGGGGCCGCTGCCGAGGAGCATGCTCTCGTCCATCAAGGTGCTCAGCCGCAGGCAGCGCGCGTCCAGCCCGGCCGCGGCGAACGCCCGGTTGAAGCGGACCGCGTCGCTGCCCACGAGCAGCATCAGCACAGCGTCGGCGTCCGCCCGCTCGATGCGCCGCAGCACATCGGCGAAGTCGTCCGTGCCGAGCGGCAGATACGCCTCTCCGCAGACCCGCCCCCGGGACTCGCGCGCGTACCGGCGGGCCGCCCGGGCGGTGTGCCGCGGCCAGACGTAGTCGTTGCCGACGACGAACCAGCGGCGTACGCCCCGGGTCCGCGCGAGCATCCGCATCGCCGGGAGCAGCTGCCCTGCCGGGGTCTCGCTCGTCATGAAGACACCCTCGGTCCGCTCACCGCCCTCGTACAGCGCGGTGTAGACGTACGGCACCCGGTGCGCCACCCGTGGTGCCACCGCCTGCCGCACCGAGCTGATGTGCCAGCCGGTGACCCCTTGCACCGCTCCCGCCGCCACCAGCGCCTCGACCTCCGCCGCGACGCTCGACGGCTCCGCGCCGCCGTCCACCTCCAGGAGCCGCAGCTCCCGCCCCAGCACCCCGCCCGCCGCGTTGACCTCCTCCACGGCCAGCCCCGCGCACGCCGCGCACCCGGGCCCGAAGATCCCCGCCGGTCCCTGCATCGGGTACACCAGCGCCACGTTCAGCACCGACGCGTCCACCGTGAACCACTCGGAGGCGGACAGGCGCGCCGGAGACCATGACATGCCCTCATGATTGCGCCACCCCCGGCCCGGATCCGGACGGGGCCCGGGATCGAGACCGATTCGTAGAGGTACGCGCCTGGGTGCCGGGACGGGACACCTGCGCGGGCGGGATTGTCGCCGTACGGTGGAAGAAGCGTGCGCCCACGGACGGGTGCGCATCCCCACAGGGACGGCGAGAGACGGCAGGTGCCCCGCGATGGCCGGTGAGATCTCCTTCTTCGAGCTCGGGGTGGACGATCCCGGGAAGGCCCGGACGTTCTACGGCGCGCTCTTCGGGTGGAACTTCGAGCCGGGCCCCTCGGGTAAGGGCGGCTTCGCGATCGGGACACCGAGCGGGCAGGGAGGCGTCCACGGCGGTGACCCCGGCGGCGGCCCGTACCTCTTCTTCCGGGTCGACGACTTGGACGCCGCGGTGGCGCAGGTGCGCGAGCTGGGCGGCAGCGTGGAGGGCACGGACCTGGGCGAGGACGACGCGTCGGCCGCCCGGTTCGGCCGGTTCCGGCTCTGCCGCGACGACCAGGGCTCGCCGTTCGGGCTGCACGAACCGCCGGGCGTCCACTGACATCCACTGGCATCCAGGGCTTCGGTTACCGCACGGGGACGTCCCGGAGAACGTCCTGCGCGGTTCGAGCAACCCCAAGGGCTCCGCTGCCGTCTTGATCACCGACAGAACGGTTCGCCGCCCGGGAGACGAGCGGCGTCCGCCCCCACCTGTACCGGGCCCGGAGAACCGGCCAACTATGCGCTCCATGTATACACCGAGCGGATAGTGGAGGCCGGTCCCGCCCGGACACCGCGCGGAAGGCACCCATGCAGACCAAGGCACTGGCGCCCGAGTACCAGGGCGCTCTCACCAAGATGTCGGTGAACGCCTCCCTCACCGACGTCCTGGCCGAAGGCGTAAGGCATCTGAAACAGGCCGAGCTCTCCGGCTCGCAGGAGGAGGTGGCGCGGACCGGGCTCGCGGTGGCCGAGGCGCACCGCCGGCTCGGGCAGGTCGAGGAGGCGGACCGGGCGTGGAAGGCCAGCTACCGGGCCGCGCGCTCGGCCGGGGCCACCGGGGCGATGGCGTGGGCGCTGTGGAGCGGGGGGACGCTGGCGCGCCAACGGGGTTCGCTGCGCCTCGCGTTCCGGCTGCTGGGGCTCGCGGCCGAGCTGGGCAAGCGCGGCGGGGACGTGGTGGCGCGCGGCTACTCGCTCGCCGGACTGGCCGAGACCGGACGCATCCAGGGCGACTATGCGACGGTCGCCACGCTCCACGAGCAGCTCCTCGCCGAGGCCCGCGCCCGGGGCGAGGCGCGCCATACGGTGTGGGCGCTGGAGGGCATCGCGCAGATCCACCGCAACACCGGGCAGCTCGACTCGGCGCTGGAGATGTTCGAGGAGGCGGCCGTCCTCGCCGGGAACGCCGACGACCGGCGGGGCCGGGCCTGGGCCCTGCGCGGCATCGCTGACATCGTTTCCCTCCGCGACGGCGGCACGGAACGCGCGCTCGGCCTGCTCGCCGAGGCCGAGGTCACCTGCCGGGAGATGAAGCTCTCCAGCGCGCTCGCCTACAACCACAAGATGCGCGCCAACGTGCTCTTCCGCGCTGGCCGGTACGAGGAGGCGCGCGAGGTGTACGAGCAGGCGCTGACGGAGTTCCGCGCGATGACCGAGCCTCGGGGCGAGGCGCTGGCGGCCCTGGGCCTGGTCAAGGCACGCGCCCGCCTGGGCCGGGACCGCGCGGCCACGGCGGCGGAGCTGGACGAGCTGCGCGGCAGGCTGAGCCGGATCGGGCTGCTCAACGCCCGGGAGATGGTGGAGAAGGCGTACGCGGAACTGGGCGTGGAACCGGCGGCGGAGGGCGAGGAGAGCGGCGGGCGCTCCATCGGACCCGCCGCCCCGCACGAGGAGGCCCGGGCCCGATGACGCTGTCCACGACCCGGCAGGCGCCGGCGCCGCAGATACTCGACCGGTGCCGTGAACTCGTCCGGCCCGCGCTCGTGGAGTCGGTGCGCCGGCTCCACCCCTGGCACGCCGAGACGGCCGCCTTCTCGCTGGGCTGGAGCGGCGTGGACGGCGACCCGGTCCCCGGCTCGCAGGGCAAGGGGGTCCGCCAGGCGCTCGCGGTGCTCGGCGCGGAGGCCGCCGGGGGCAGCGGCCGGGACGGGGTCACCGGCGCGGTCGCCGTCGAGCTCGTCCACACCTTCTCGCTCATCCACGACGACATCATGGACGGCGACGAGACCCGGCGGCGCCGCCCGACCGTGTGGAAGGCATACGGCACCGGCCCGGCGGTCCTCGCCGGGGACGCCCTGTTCGCGCTGGCCGTCCGGACCCTGACGGAGGTCCCGGGCGCCACGGGGGCGGCGGCGGTGCGCCATCTGTCGGCGGCGCTGGGCGATCTGGTGCACGGTCAGGCGCAGGACCTGCTCTTCGAGTCGCGGCCGTGGACCGGGCCCGACGCGGTCCTGCCGCACGAGTACCGGGCGATGGCCACGCAGAAGACCGGGTCGCTGCTCGGCTGCGCCGCCGCCCTGGGCGCGGTGCTGGCCGGGGCGCCGGCGGCCACGGCCGACGCGCTGGACCGGGCGGGACGGCACCTGGGCGTGGCCTTCCAGACGGTGGACGACCTGCTGGGCATCTGGGGCGATCCGCAGGTGACGGGGAAGCCGGTGCACAGCGATCTGCGGCGGCTGAAGAAGACCTTCCCGGTCCTGGCGGCCCTGGCCTCCGACCACCCGGCGGCCCGACGGCTGGAGGCCCTCCTCACCGGGGCCGATCCGCTCGACGAGGCGGGGCTGCGCCGGGCGGCCGAGCTGGTCGACGAGGCCGGCGGCCGCCGGGCCACGGTCACCGAGGCCCGGGAACACCTGCGGGCCGCCCGCGCCTGCCTGGACGGAGTGGAGCTGCACGAGGGCGCGCGCGGCGATCTGCTGACCCTGATCCCCTTCCTCGTCGACCGCACCGGCTGACCCGGGGCCGGCGGCCCTTCCCCGGGCCGCCGGCTGCGAGGATGGTCACTCCCGAAGCCCCCGCACACCCCGAAGGCCTGAGCCGTCATGTCTCCGCTCCCCCCGCCCGTACAGGCACTGCTCGTCGTCGATCTCCAGGCGGCCTTCGTCGCGGGCGGGAACCCCGTGCCCGACGCGCGCCGGCTGCTGGACCGGGTCGAGCGCCTCGTCCGCCGCGCCCGGGCAGCCGGGGCGCTCGTCGTCCACCTGCAGAACGACGGGCCGGCCGGCGAGCCCGACGAACCGTACACACCCGGCTGGGAGTTGTACCTTCCGGTCGCCGCAGGACCGGCCGAGACCGTGATCCGCAAGACCGAGGACGACGGCTTCGCGTCCACCACGCTGGAGGACCGGCTGACGGCCGCCGGGGTCGCGTCGCTCGCCGTGTGCGGGGTCATGTCGGAGATGTGCGTCCTGGCCACCGCGCGCCGGGCGCTGGAGCTGGAGTACCCGGGTCGTGCTGCCGCACGACGCCCACGCCACGTACGACATCCCGGCCGCGCCGGGCATCAGCGAGCGCGTTCCGGCGGCGATGGCGTCCCGGGTCGCGGAATGGGCCCTCGGCAACGAGGTGGAGGTCGTCGCCCGTGCCGAGGACGTCACCTTCACGGCCACCCGGGCGGAGCCCTTTACCGACAATAGAACTGCGTGACCGTCACATAGATGGTGCCGCCATCCACCGCGGCAACCGGCCGTCGCCGAGATGCGGCGAACAGCGCCACCCCCTCCCCGGAGCAATTCCTCCGGCCCGCTCCCGCAATTGCGCCGCGCCCACTCCTCAGACGCGCATTCCGGCACCTTCACGAGGACACGGGACGGCCGCACGGACCACCTGATCAGCGGCATCGTGCCGGTAATCCTCACGTGGTCGTATGAGCGAGTCACGCGCACGATTTCGCCATATGTCTGCCAAAGTGCACTTCGGCTTTACTCACCGGATTGAGCGAAGAGAGCCGTACGTGCTGCACATGCGTCGTGCCGAAGAAAGACAATTGACGGTCCTTCATCTGGTTCAGCCCGTGGACGGTGGAGTGGCCCGGGTCGTCACCGATCTCGTCAGGGCCCAGGCCGTCGCCGGGCTGCGGCCCGTGGTGGCCTGTCCGCCCGGCAGCCCGCTGGCCGTCGGGGCGGCCGCCGCGGGAGCTCAGGTCCGGGGCTGGTCCGCCACCCGGGCGCCGGGTCCACGGCTGGCCGGTGAGGTCGCCGGGGCGCGGCAGATCGTCCGCGACTGCCGCCCGCACGTGGTGCACGCGCACAGCGCCAAAGCAGGCCTCGCGGGCCGCATCGCCGTACGGGGCAAGGTGCCCACGGTGTTCCAGCCGCACGCCTGGTCCTTCGAGGCCGTACGCGGCCGGACCGCCGAACTGGCCCTGAACTGGGAGCGGTTCGGGGCGCGCTGGGCCGATCACATCCTCTGCGTCAGCGAGTCCGAGCGGCGCACCGGACAGGAGGCGGGCATCACCGCCCGCTGGTCGGTGATCCACAACGGCATCGATCTCGACCGCTTCCGCCCCGGCGGCCAGGCCGACCGCACAGCCGCCCGGGCCTCGCTGCCGCTACTGGACGGGACGGATCCGCAGGCCCCGCTCGTCGTCTGCGTCGGCCGCCTGACCCGGCAGAAGGGCCAGGACGTCCTGCTGAGCGCCTGGCGGCGGCTGCGGGTCCCGGGAGCGCGCCTCGTCCTCGTCGGCGACGGCCCCGACCGCGCCGGCCTGGAGGAGGCGGCTCCGTCCGGCGTCCTGTTCACCGGGGCGAGCGCCGACGTGAGGCCGTGGATCCACGCGGCGGACCTCGTCGTCCTGCCGTCCCGCTGGGAGGGCATGGCGCTGGCCCCGCTGGAGGCCATGGCCTGCGGCCGGGCCGTGGTGATGAGCGAGGTGAGCGGGGCGCGGGAGAGCGTGGCGCCGGGCGACGAGGGCCACCTCCTCGTACCGCCCGAGGACCCCGCGGCGCTGGCGGCCTCGCTCACCGCTCTGCTCACCGATCCGGAGCTGCGCGAGGCGGTGTCCCACCGGGCCCTGCACCATGCCCGGGCGGCGTTCGACGTCCGACGGACCGCGGGGGCGGTTGCCGGTCTTTACCAGGAAATTGTCTCCCTGTCCGGCCCCACGATGAGGAAGCGCACCGAGCGATGACGATGGAGAGTGCACCGGTCCCCGGTGCCGGCCAGGCCACAGCCGTACAGGCTCACACGGTTCATCCGCCGCGAAGAAGCGACGGCGGTACGCGGGTGCTCGGCGGTGGACGGCGCGCCACCCGGGTCGCGCCCGCCGCGCAGCTCCTCGGTGCCGACGCGGCGGCGCTGGCCGTCACGTTCGCCGTGTGCACCCCGGCCGGCTGGCCCTGGCCCGTGGTCGCCGCGCAGGCGGTGGCGCAGGTGCTGCTCCACGCGTACCGGGGTCTCTACCGGCTCGGCCTCTCCCCCTCGGTGCTCTCCGAAGTGCCCGCGCTCCTCGGCCTCGCGCTGCTCCAGTGGTACGTGACCATGGAGGTGGTCGCGGCCTGGGCCCCGGCCCATGAGATCGGCTGGACGGTGCTGGCGTACGCGGCGGCCGCGCAGACCGTGCTGTGCGCTTCCGGACGCGCGGTCGTGCACCGGGTCCGCCACCGGTCGGCGGTCCGCAACCCGCTCTCCACGCTGATCGTCGGCCACGGCCCGGTCGCCCGGCAGGTGACGGCCGCGCTGTACGACCACCCCGAGTACGGGCTGCGCCCGGTCGGCCGGGTCGCCGCATCCACCGGTCCCGACGCCTCCCCCGCCTCCGGAGTCTCCGGCGTCTCCGCCCAGGAGCCCGCGGCGCGGCCGGACGTCCTGAAGCTGCCGGTCCTGGTGACTCCGCAGGAGGTGGGACGGGCCGTCGTGCAGAACAGCGTGCGGCACGCGGTGTTCACCGCACCGCCCGGGACGACGCCCGACGGGCCCGCCCTCTTCGCCCTGCTCACCGGGCACGGCTGCCGGGTGTGGCTGGTCACCGGCGACACCGCCGTAGCCGCCCGCCCGGCCGGCGTGCGCCCCGACCATCTGTGGGGGTTCGCCGCCCATCCGCTCCAGGACGGCACGCACCGGCCCGTCAGCCACGCGGCGAAGCGGGTGATGGACGCGGTGCTGGCGGGCGTCGGCCTGGTGCTGGTGGCGCCGCTGATGGCGGGGTGCGCGCTGGCGGTACGGCTCTCGGACGGCCCCGGCGTCATCTTCCGGCAGGAGCGGGTGGGCCGGCACGGCCGTCCGTTCGTCCTGCTCAAGTTCCGTACGCTGCGGCCCGCCGACGCCCAGGAGTCCGCGACCCGGTGGAACGTGGCCTCCGACGGACGGATGAGCCGCGTCGGCCGGCTGCTGCGCCGCACCTCGCTGGACGAGCTGCCGCAGCTGTGGAACGTCCTGCGCGGTGACATGAGCCTGGTCGGCCCGCGGCCCGAACGACCTTTCTTCGTCGCGCAGTTCAGCCGGATGCACCCCGGCTACCAGGCCCGCCACCGGATGCCGGTCGGCATCACCGGGCTGGCTCAGGTGAACGGGTTGCGCGGTGACACCTCGATCGAGGAGCGGGCCCGGTTCGACAACCGGTACATCGAGACCTGGTCCCTGTGGCAGGACGCGTGCGTACTGGCGCGGACGGCGGGCTCCTTCTTCCGGCTCGGAGGCAGCTGACCATGGCCGCCACGCTGACCGCCCCGGCGCCCGGGGCCCCGGCCCCCGCCGCTCCCCGTCCCTCACCGGGCGGGTGGCGGAGCCGGTGGCCGCTGCTCCCGCTGATCGCGACCGTGCTGCTGCCCGCGCTGCCGTACGCCCTCGGGGGCGGCGTGGGACCGGCCGACATCGCCTCGGCCGTCGCGGTCCTGGTCTGCGGGGGGCGGCTGCTGTACCTCCGGCGGCGCCCGCTCGGCCCGGCCGCCGCCCTGGTGCTGGGACTGCCCGCCGTGGGCTTCGCGGTGGCGACGGTGACGGCGGCCGATCCGGCCGCGGCGCTGCCGGGGCTGGTCCGCTACCTCCAGGTCTTCGTCCTGGTCCCGGCCGCCGTCTGCCTCCTGCTCAAGGACGCCCACGGTTTCCGGATCGTCGCCGGGGCCCTGGTGCTCCTGGCGCTCGTGCAGGGCGTGGTGGGCGTGGACCAGTACGTCACCGGGACCGGTGCCTCGTACATGGGCGAGGATCTCCGGGCGGTCGGCACGTTCGGCCCGAGCGACATCATGGGCATGGCCACGGTCGTCGCGTACGGGCTGCTCGCCGCTGCCGCGTGCGCGCTGCGGACCCCGCGCACCGCCCCGGCGTGGCTGCGTCCGTGCGCCGCCGTCGTGGCCGTCGGGCTGATCGTGCCGCTCGCGCTCTCCTTCAGCCGGGGCGTGTGGATCGCGACGGCGGCCGCTCTCCTGGTCGTTCTCGCCCTGACGGGCCGCCGGCAGGCGCTGACGTCGCTGGCGGTGCTGGGGGCCACGGGGGTGGTCCTGGTCGGCGGGTTCGGCATCGGTTCGGAGATGATCGCGGACCGGGCCGCCAGCGTGACCGAGGTGACCCGGGCCCCCGACCGGTCGGTGAACGACCGGTACACGATGTGGGGCGCGGCGGGCTCCATGTGGCGCGAGCAGCCCCTGACCGGAGTCGGTCTCAAGGGCTTCCCCGACCACCGCGACGCCCACGCGTCGATCGGCCTCTCCTCCGGCAGCGACACGGCGGGCGCGGGCCAGGAGTTCCGCAAGCAGGCGCTCCTCTCGCCGCACAACATGTATCTGCTCATCCTCAGCGAACAGGGCCTCATCGGTCTGACGGCGGTCGTCGGCAGCTGGGCGGCGATCCTGGTCGGTGCCGTACGCCGGCTGGTCCGGGCCCGCTCACGCGGCGACGCGGCCGTGGACTGCGGTCTGGTGGCGGTCGCGCTGATGACCTGGCAGAGCGTCAACTTCCTGTACTCCGACATCGGCGGACCCACGACCGTGCTGGGCGGCGTCGTCCTGGGGCTCGCGGCCTGGTGGGCGCTGGCCGAGCCGGAGAAGGCGGGTACGGCGTGAGCGACACCGGGACGGGCACGGGAACCGAGGCGGAGACACGCGAGGCGACTGCTCCTCCCCTGCTCCCCGGCCCCGGCCAGCCCCCGGGTTCCGGTCCCGGCCCGGCCACCGCACCGGAGCCCGCGGGCGGCGACGCTCCCGGGCTCGGCTCCTTCCTCGCCCGGGCGGCGGCGGCCACGGCGGTCCTCACCGTCCTCGGGGCCGTACTCGGCCTCGTACGGGACCAGGCGATCGCCCGGTACTTCGGCGCGAGCGACGCCAGTGACGCGTTCCTGATCGCCTGGACCGTGCCGGAGATGGCGGCCACGCTCCTCATCGAGGACGGAATGGCGCTGCTCCTCGTCCCGGCCTTCAGCCTCGCCCTCACCCGCCGCGCGGACGCCGGGAGCGCCGCACGGACGGAGAGCGGGGAGCCGGGCCCCGACCCCGTACGCGAACTGGTGGCGGCCACCCTGCCCCGGCTCTGCCTCGGGCTCATGGCCGGTGCGGCGCTGCTGATGGCGGGCGCTCCGTGGGTCGTCGGCGTCCTGGCGCCCGGACTGGCCGATCCGGACCTGGCGGTCGACTGCACCCGGCTGACCGCCGTCACCGTGCTCACCTTCGGCATCACCGGCTACTTCAGCGCCGCCCTGCGCGCCCACCGCAGTTTCGTGCCGCCCGCCTGTGTCTACGTCGCGTACAACATCGGCATCATCGGCATGACGCTGGCGCTGCACTCGGTGTGGGGCGTGCGGGCGGCCGCCGCGGGGGTCGCCGTCGGCAGCCTGCTCATGATCCTCACCCAACTCCCCACCTTCCTCAGGCTCCTGCCCCTGGCGCGTCCCCGCCTCGGACGCCTGAGGCGACGGGCCGTACGCACCGCTCCGCTGCTCGGCCTGACGGTCCTCGCGCCGGTCGTGCTGTTCGTGGTGAGCCGCCAGTCGCAGGTGCTGGTCGAACGGTTCCTGGCCTCCACGCTTCCCGCCGGTGCCATCTCGCATCTCAACTACGCGCAGAAGGTCGCGCAGATGCCGATGGTGCTCTCGCTGATGATCTGCACGGTGACGTTCCCGGTCGTCGCGCGGGCCATGGCCGACGGTCAGCGGGAGAAGGCCCGGCAGCGGGTGGAGCGGGATCTCGCGCTGGCGGGGATGGTGGTGCTGCTCGGCACGGCGGTCGTGCTCGGTTACGCGCCCCAGATCATCGAAGTCCTCTTCCAGCGCGGCGCGTTCGACACCGCCGACACCGAGGCCACCGCCCAGGTGATGCGGGTCTACGCGGCGGGGCTGCTCGGCCACTGTCTCGTCGGCGCGCTGAGCCGCCCGTTCTTCTCGTCCGGCCGGCCCACCTGGTTCCCGGCCTTCGCGATGGGCACCGGGCTCCTCGTCACGATGGGCGCCGGGTACGCGCTCACGTACCGCTTCGGCGTCGACGGCATCGCCACCGCCAACGCGATCGGGATCAGCACCACCGCGCTGCTCCTGCTGATGGGGCTCGGCACCCGGGTGGTCCCGATCCGGGCGCGTGCGGTCGCCTGGTCGCTCGGCCGGCTCGCGGGCGCCGCGCTGGTGGCCGGGGCGGCGGGCTGGGCGGTGGCGCCGCTGCTCTCCGACGCCGTGGTGAGCCTGGCCGCCGGATGTGTCCTCGTCCCCGCCGTCTTCTTCCTGACCGGGCTGGCCCTGCGCTCGCCCGAGGTCGTCTCCCTGCTGGCACTCATCCGACGGAGGTTCACTGATGGCCGTTGACCCCTCGGCGCCTTGCGCCGACGCTCCCTCGTCCCGGCTCCGCCCGCACACCCGCCGTCAGCCGTGGATCCTCACGTACCACTCGGTGACGGACACCGACGACGACCCGTACGGCATCACCGTCTCCCCTCGGCGGCTCGGCGAGCAGCTGGCCTGGCTGCGCAGCAGAGGGCTGCGTGGAGTCGGCGTGGCGGAGCTGATGCGGGCCCACGCGGCGGGGCGGCGCGGGCTGGTCGGGCTGACCTTCGACGACGGGTACGCGGACTTCCTCCACGAGGCCCTGCCGGTGCTCCGTACCCACGGCTGCACCGCCACGGTCTTCGTCCTGCCGGGACGGCCGGGGGGCGTCAACGCGTGGGATCCGCTCGGGCCGCGCAAGCCGCTGCTCACCTACGACGGGATCCGGCGGATCGCCGAGGCCGGGATGGAGGTCGGCTCGCACGGCCTCCTCCACCAGGACCTCACCACACTCTCGGACCAGGAGCTGCGCCACGAGACGGTCCGCAGCCGGGAGGCGATCGGCGAACTCACCGGCACCCCGCCCGAGGGCTTCTGCTATCCGTACGGGACGCTCGACCGGCGGGTCGCGGAGGCGGTCCGCTCCGCCGGGTACGGGTACGGCTGCGCGCTGGTTCCCGGCCCGCTGATCAGCCGGTTCGCCCTTCCCCGCACCCACATCAGCCAGGCCGACCGGGGCGTGCGCCTCTGGGCCAAGGACCTGCGGCACGGGTTGCGGCACGGAGCGGTCGTGCCCGGTGCCGGCTCCCGTACCGCCTCTCCGGTACGGGCGGGTGGCCCGCGGTGAGGGCGCTGCACGTCATCACCGGGCTCGGGGTCGGTGGCGCCGAGCAGCAGTTGCGGCTGCTGCTGCGCCATCTGCCCGTGGAGTGCGACGTGGTGACGCTGACCAACCCGGGCCCGGTGGCGGACGGCCTGCGGGCCGACGGGGTGCGCGTCGTCCACCTGGGGATGCGCGGCAACCGGGACCTGTCGGCGGTCGGCCGGCTGACCCGGCTGATCCGCGACGGCCGCTACGACCTGGTCCACACGCACCTCTACCGCGCCTGTGTGTACGGGAGGATCGCCGCGCGCCTCGCAGGTGTCCGGGCGGCCGTGGCGACCGAACACTCCCTGGGGCGCGCCGAGATCGAGGGCCGTCCGCTGACCCGGGGCATCCGCGCCCTCTACCTCTCCACCGAGCGCCTGGGCGCGGCCACCGTCGCCGTCTCCTCCACCGTCGCCGGGCGGCTGCGGGACTGGGGCGTGCCGGCCGAGCGGATCCGGCTGGTGCCCAACGGCATCGACGCGGACCGCTACCGCTTCGACCCGGACCGGCGGCTCGCCGTGCGGGCGGCGCTCGGGATCCCGGAGGACGCGTTCGTGGTCGGCGGGGTGGGCCGGCTGGTGCCCGGCAAGCGCTTCGACGTGGCGGTACGGGCGGTCGCCGCGCTGCCGGAGGCCCGTCTGCTGCTGGCCGGTGACGGGCCGGAGGCCGGGGCACTACGGACCCTGGCGGCCGAGCTGGGGGCGGCGGACCGGATCCGGCTCCTCGGGGAGTGCGGCGCGGGCGGGGGCGGCCCGGTGCCCGGGGTCCCGGCGCTGCTGAGCGCCGTCGACACCTTCGTATCGACCTCCCGCGAGGAGTCGTTCGGCCTGGCCGCTGTGGAGGCGCTCGCCGCCGGGCTGCCCGTGCTGCACGACGCCTGTCCGGCCATCGACGACCTGTCCGCCGCCCATGCCCCGGGCGCCACCCGGATCGCCGGGAGCCCCGACGAGCTGACCGCCGTGCTGCGGCAGCGGATACAGGCCCGCCCGGACCGCCGCCCGCCGCCCCGGGCCGTCGGCCACTACGACATCCGGCGCAGCAGCGAGCGCCTGATGGATGTGTACGCGTACGCCCTCGACACCGCCCCACCGAACCGGAGAGCCCTTCCATGACCGAGTCTCCCGCGCAGCAGCGACCCGCCGTCCTGCGGCAGCGGCTGCGTACCGCCCCCGCCCAGCTGCGCACCGCCCTCACCCGGCTGCCCCACTGGTGGCCCCTGCCCGTCTGTGTGCTGCTCGGCACCGCCTCCGGGCTCTCGTACGGGCTGCTCGCCACGCCTCAGTACGAGGCCACCAGTTACGCCATGGCGGTCGCCGAGGAGGAGACGGACCCGGCCGCCGCGCTCGGCTACGCGCAGTCCTACGGGCGTCTCGTCACCAGCGACGCCACCCTCTCCTACGCCCAGGGCGCGGCCGGTGAGCGGATGCGCGCGCTCCGTTCCCAGGTGCGCTCGGAGACCTCCCCGGACTCGCCGATGATCGCGGTCACCGGGACGTCGGACAAGCCGGGCCGGGCGGCCGACATCGCCAACGCGGTGATCGAGGCCGTCATCGTGAGCAGCGGCCATGTCTCCAAGGACACCGGGGTGAAGCTGATCAAGTTCACGCATGCGATGAAGCCGGACCAGCCGGTCTCACCGTCGGTGCCGCTGGGCACCGCCGTGGGCGCGGCCGCGGGTGGTCTGATCGGCGGTCTCGTCCTGCTGGTCCGGCCGCGGCGCGCGGGCTGGAGCGTCTCCGCCCAGGTGCCCGGGCCGACCGCCGCCGAGGACCACAGCACCACCGAGGACCGGGAGCTCGTGCGATGACGGCCGACCGGGCGGGCAGCCTCACCGTGACGCTCTGCCGTGACTTCCGGGAGTTCGGCGCGCTCGCCGGGGAGTGGGACGCGCTGCACCGCCGCTGCGCCACCGCCACCCCGTTCCAGAGCCACGCCTGGCTCCACTCCTGGTGGCTCTCCTACGGCCAGGAGGGCAGGCTGCGCGTCCTGCTGGTCCGCCGCTCGGGGCGGCTGATCGGAGCGGCGCCGCTGATGCTGGTGCACCGGCCGATGCCGCTGCTGGTGCCGATGGGCGGGGCGATCTCCGACTTCTTCGACATCCTGCTGGACGAGGAGGAGGCCGGGTACGCGGTCGGGGCGCTCCAGCGCGGTCTGGACCGGGCGGCCCGGCACACCGTCGTCGACCTGCGGGAGGTGCGGCCGGACGCGTCGGCGCAGCTGCTGTTCGGCCGGTGGCCGGGCGCGCGGAGCCGGCTCACGGACTCGACGTGCATGGAGCTGCCGGCCCAGCCGCTCGGCGACCTGGTGGGACAGCTCACCGGCTCGCGGGGCCAGCGGCTGCGGGCCAAGCTGCGCCGGATCGAGGCCCTGGACGTGGAAGCCCGCAAGATCCCGCAGGACGGGGTGCCGGCGGCGATCGGCACCCTGCTGCGGCTCCACGAACTCCAGTGGCGGGACCGCGGGGTCAACCCGGAGCACCTGCGGGCCCGGTTCTCGGACCACCTGATCCGCTCGGTGGGCCGGATGGTCGGCGACGGCACGGCCGCCGTCACCGAGTTCCTGATGGGCGGCGAGGTCGTGGCGGCCAATCTGACCCTGCAGTCCGGGCAGCTGGCGGGCGGCTATCTGTACGGGGCGGACCCGGGGCTGCGGGAGCGGAAGGTCGATGTGTCGACCATGCTGCTG
Source organism: Streptomyces sp. CA-146814 (assembly GCF_050942385.1). Taxonomy (NCBI): domain Bacteria; kingdom Bacillati; phylum Actinomycetota; class Actinomycetes; order Kitasatosporales; family Streptomycetaceae; genus Streptomyces; species Streptomyces sp. CA-146814. The sequence continues at coordinate 7,321,685 of NZ_CP192068.1, read as the reverse complement.
CGCGAGGTCTCCCAGCAGGCGTCGGAGACCGGCCGTGAGGTGCTGAGCCTGCTGCGCGGCGCCGAGCAGTACAAGAACCACTGGCAGCCGGTCACGGTGGTCAACCAGCGGCTCCTGCTGGCCCGGCCCGGTCTGGAGCCGCTGCTGCGGCTGCGGGAGTCGCAGGTGGCGGTACGGGAGCGGGCCGTGGAGACGGTCAAGACCCGGTTCCCCGCCGCGCGGGACTGGCACGAGCGGCTTACCACGCTTCCGGTCATCGGGCGGTGAGGCGGGCCGCGACAGGCCGGAGGACAGCACCGGAAACATCACCTGCACGTCGATCCGTTACCGACCGGCGCCTCTCGCGTTGTCAGGGCATGCGGGTCTCGTGCTCCGCAGCAACCCCCCTTCCTTACAAGGAGTTCTGATGTCGCGTATTACGAAGGTCGCCGCTGTCATGGCGGGCACCGGTGCCCTCATCGCCGGCGGCGCCGGCATGGCCTCCGCCGACGCCGGTGCGCAGGGTGCGGCCATCGGGTCCCCCGGTGTCCTCTCGGGCAACCTCGTCCAGGTCCCGGTCCACGTGCCGGTCAACGTCTGCGGCAACACCGTCAACGTGATCGGGCTGCTCAACCCGGCCTTCGGCAACACCTGCGTCAACGCCGACGGTGGCCACGACGACAAGGGCGACTACGGCTACGGCCGCTGATCACCCCGCTCCACGGAAACGGCCGGCTCCCTCCTTCCCGGAGGGGCCGGCCGTTTCGCTGTGCGCGCTCAGGCGTAGCGGTAGACCTTGCTGTGGTCGAGAAGGGCCTTCGGGGTGACGTTCCACGGCGGCATCGGGTCGTCGAGGCCGAAGACGTAGGCGCGGTCCCGGCCGGGTGAGGCGGGTTTGCGGCCCGGCAGATAGGCGGACTTGGGGTGGGCGTTGCGCCAGCGGTCCCAGAGCAGGTCGATGAACGAGTGGTGGAGCCAGAAGACCGGGTCCTCCGGAGAGGCTGCCCCGGCCATCGGGCCGCCGACCCACTGGTGGACCCGGTTGTGGTTGCCGACCGTGCGCACCCGGTGGATGCCCCAGCCCTCGATGCGGTTGCGGAACCCCTCGGTGCTGATGCTGTTCCACGGCGCGGTGTCGTAGACCGGGTCCTTGAGCGCCCGGGCCACGTCGTCGGCGGTGGGGAGGGAGACCGGGTTGTTGCCGGGCCTGCCGAAGTTGCGGGTGAGCCAGTTCTGGTCGGTGACCCCGCGGCCGACACTCCAGTTCCCCGTGGCGTAGGCGAACGGGCCGGTGGTGACGCGCCGGTCGCCGGGCCGGCCGTTGCCGCCGAGGAAGTCCTCCGCCCAGAGCGAGGAGGTGGGCGAGCGGTCCTTCGTCCAGTCCCAGTACGGGACGCTCACGCCGGCGTCGACGGCTTGGAGGGCCCGCTCGAACTCCAGCAGATAGCGGCGGTGCCAGGGGAAGAACGAGGAGGTCATATGGGCCGGGCGCGGCCGGCTCTCGGTGTCCATGACGTAGTACTCGCGGTGCATGACGACGAAGTCGTCGTAGCGGCCCGAGCGCTTGAGCTTCAGGATCGCGTCGACGAGGCGCCGCTTCTCGGTGCGCGTGAGGTCGCGCTGGTTCTTGCGGGTGTACACCGGTTCCGGTCCTCCTGCTTGCTGTGCGGTACGGCGGTCACGTGGGGCGCGACGCTCACCTGTGGTGCGGGGCGCGGAGCGCGAGGCGGGCGGTGCCGAGCTCGTCCACGGCGGCGCGGGCCGTCTCGCGGAGCGTGGGGAACGACTCGTAGTGCGTGACATCGCTCAGATAGGTGCCGTCCGCGCGCCGCATGACGTGCAGCGGGCGGCCGTCGATACGGATCTCGGTGACCGGCTCCCCCTGGCCGGTCCCGCCCGCCTCACCGGCCGGGACCAGGACGGTCACCGAGCCGCTGATCTCCCGGCCCCGGTACATCTCGGCGAACTCCTCCGCACCGCCGGCCCCCTTGGCGGGGGCGGGCGCGGCGCCCGGTCCGTCCTCGTACAGCGGCAGGAGGACCGCGGCGGTGCCGGTGGCCACGGCCGCGGTGAAGGCGGTACGCAGGACGATCCGGCGCGTCGTACCGCGTCCTCCACGCGGTGCGCCGCCCGGATCCGTGGTTCGGGTCATGGGTGACTGCCTCTCTCGTCGACTCGTCCCGGGGGATGTTGCTCGCGATGGTGGCAACGAGGCGGCGCCGAATCGGTTCTCCTGGGCGCGGCGTCGCCCGCGTTCCGTCAAACGCGTGACCGTGCGCGGCCATCCGCGCCGGGGGCCCGCGTCGCGCGGGGCGCCGCGCGCACCGGGCCGGACGATGGCCGGGCGAACTCGTGGAGGTGGAGGGACATGACCGTTCCGAATCAGGTGTCCGGTGACCGTGCGGCGGGCTTCGACCTCGCCGATCCGGCTTTCTGGCAGTTGCCGCGCCCGGAGAGGCTCGGCGCCTTCGCCCGGCTGCGGGAGCTGGAGGCCCCCGTGCTCTTCACGCCCCGGCCGGGCACCGCCCGTACCTCCGGCAAACCGTTCTACGCGCTGGTGCGCCACGCTGACGTGCTGACCGCGAGCCGCACGCCGAAGGTCTTCGCGAGCGCGCCGGGGGTCACCACGCCGGAGCCGGCCGGCTGGGCGAAGGCGCTGTTCGGGAACTCGATGGTCAACATGGACGGGCCCGAGCACGCGGCGCTGCGCCGGATCATCTCCCGGCGGTTCACGCCACGGCTGCTGGCCGCCACCGAGGAGAACATCGGCTGGCTGGCCGGGCGGCTGGTGGACGAGATGATCGCCGAGCGGCCGGGCGACTTCATGCCGTCGGCGGCGTCGCGGCTGCCGCTGGAGGTCATCTGCGACCTGATGGGCATCCCGGCGGAGCACCGGCCGCGGATCGCGGCCCAGATCGACCACGCCTCCGAGCACGTCGGCGTCGAGCGCTGGGGGCGGGCCAGGCTGCGGATCCCCGGCCGGGGACTCGCCTCGCTGGCGATGATGCAGCTCGTCATGGCGCGCCTCGCGCACGAGCGCCGCCGCCACCCGCAGGACGACCTCGTCTCGGCCCTGGTACGCGCGGACATCGACGGCGAGGCGCTCTCCTCGCGGGATCTCGGCGCCTTCTTCTCGCTGCTGCTGGTGGCGGGGGTGGAGACCACGCGTAACGCGATCGCGCACGGACTGTCCCTGCTGGACCGGCATCCGGAGCAGCGGGAGCTGCTGCGGTCGGACTTCGACCGGTACATCGGCGGTGCCGTCGAGGAAATCGTCCGCCATTCGACGCCGATCATCCAGTTCCGCAGGACCGTCGTATCGGAATTCGAGCTGGGCGGCCGGACCTTTGTCCCCGGCGAGAAAGTCGCACTGCTCTACGCGTCCGCCAACCGCGATGAATCGGTTTTCACCCGTCCGGATCTCTTCGACATCACCCGGTCGCCGAATCCGCACCTGGGTTACGGCGGTGGCGGCCCGCACCACTGCCTCGGCGCCCACCTGGCCCGGCTCGAAATGACGGCCCTGTTCCGGGAACTGCTCACCCGACGGACCGTCATCCGGCAGACGGGCGATCCGCGGCTGGTCGATTCGAATTTCGACAACCGCGTCGGTTCCCTGCCGTTCACCCTCGAACCCGACGTCACCTGAACGGCCCGTTCGCAACGCCGAATACGATTAAATGGACCGCCCTGATCGCGTGCGGTGCAGGATGATGAAACTCTCTCCCCAACGGGCCGAATCGGCCGGAATTCATTGCAGCCAGGAGGAGTCATGCCGGCCAAGCGCCGACTCATCACCACGTGCATCGCCGCGGCTGTCCTCAGTCTCCTGGCAGGCGGCGGCATCGCGGGCCAGCTGTCGCCGGGCACCGATTCCATGGACAGCGCCGCCCCCGGACCGCAAGGCAGCAGGGGCGGCAGCACCACCGCGCACGGCGCGTATCTGGACTACGGTCCCGACGGCGTACGCAGGATGGCGGACCTGTCGCGCTGGCTCGGCGGCGCGGAGCTGCGGGTGGGCCACACCTACCTGCCGGGCGACCTGTGGGTGAACATCGAGGGCACGCCCGACTTCCTGGACGCCTGGGCCGACTGGCGCAAGGCGGACGAGGACCGGATGTTCGTCCTCAACGTGCCCATGCTGGAACGGAACGAGGAGCGCGTCCCCGACGCCCAGGTACGCCGGCTGCTGCGGTCGGGGGCGGCGGGCGACTACGACCAGCACTTCACCAGGCTCGCGGAGCGCCTGGTCTCGCTCGGCGTGCCGGACACGGTGATCGTGCTCGGCTGGGAGATGAACGGCACCACGTACACCCATCGCTGCGGCCCCGACCCCGCCTCCTGGAAGGCGTACTGGCAGCGGATCGTGACGGCGATGCGGGCGGTGCCGGGCCAGGAGTTCCGTTTCGACTTCACGCCCAGCCGTGGGCTGGACGCGGTGCCCTGGACCGAGTGCTACCCGGGTGACGACGTCGTCGACATCATCGGCATGGACTCCTACGACCAGCCGCCGGGTGAGTCGTTCGACGACCAGATCAACGATCCGTACGGGCTCCAGAAGCATGTCGACTTCGCGGCGGAGCGCGGAAAGCCGATCTCGTTCCCGGAGTGGGGGCTCTTCCGCAACGGCGACAATCCGGAGTACATGCGGCGGATGCTCGACTGGATCGACCGGCACCAGCCGCTGTACCAGACGATCACGGACTACTGCCCGCACGGTGTGTGGCAGTGCAAGAGCAATCCCCGCTCCTCGCAGGTGTTCCGGACGAAGCTCGCCGAGATGGCCGCCCCGGTGAAGCCCGCCCCGAGCGCGCCTCCCACCACGGCCCCGAGCCCCACGCCGACGCCGCCGCCGTCCCCGACTCCGACGCCGACCGTTCCGCCGGCCGTGCAGCCCTCCCCCACCCCGTCGGTGCAGCCCACGCCCGCCGCTCCCGAGCCGCCGGCCGACCGCAGGTGGTGCGTCACCGTGCCGTTCGGGGACTGGCTGGGCCAGTGGATCAAGGAACGCAGGATCTGCTTCCGCTACTGACCGGGGGTATGGAAACGGCTCCGGCCCTCCCTCGGGGAGCCGGAGCCGTCCACCCACACGGGTCCAGCGCGGGGGCAGGTGGGCAAGCAACCGCTTGTCACTCCCCCAACGGGGACACCGCCTGCCGCGTCACGCCGCCGAACGGGCGAAAGCACGTGCGGTGGCACCCGGCCGGGAGGCGGGCCGCTGCGTAGTCGGGGGTGACGCGCGACCATGGAGACCTAGAGATGGTGGTGAGGTGCATGGCATCCGCCGACGAGGACCCCCCGGCGGGGTCCGGCCCGCTGCCTTCCGCGGATCCGCGGGGCCCCGTGCGGCTGAGCGACGACGCGGTGGCGGTGGTCGCCGGGGACGGCACGGTCATCGGCTGGACCCGTGGGGCTCAGGCGCTGCTCGGGTACACGGCCGCCGACATCGTCGGCCGTTCCGCCGCCCTGCTGCTGGCCGGCGCCCCGGATCCCCGCCGAGCGGCCGCGATCGCCGCCCGCAGCCGCGGCGGATCCGGGTGGAGCGGGCTGATCGCGCTGCGGGACAGGAACGAGCGGCAGATCGACGTCGACGTACGCGTCTCCGCCTCGTTCGTGGTCGCCGGGCGCGAGAGCTTCCTGCTCTCCGGACGGGAGCGCACCCCGCGGTGGACGGTGGAGGGGTCGGTGCTGGAAGGCTTCCTGACCCGGTCACCGGTCGGCATGGCGGTGATGGATCCGGAGCTGCGCTACATCTGGCTCAACGACACCCTGGAGCGGTTCGGCGGGGTCCCCCGGGAACAGCGCCTGGGACGCCGGCCGGCGGATGTGCTGCCCGGGCTGCTCGCCGCGCCCATCGAGCGGCTGATGCGGCAGGTCCTGGCGACCGGTGTACCGGTCACCGACTACGAGTACCTGGGCTGGAGCTGGTCCGACCCGAACCGCAGGCGGGCCTATTCGAGCTCGTTCTTCCCGCTGGCGGACGCCCGGGAGAACCGGATCGGCATCGGCTACATGGTGCAGGACGTGACCGACCGGTGGAACGCGCGCCGGCTGCTGGCGCTGGTGAACGAGGCGGGGGCCAGTATCGGGTCGACCCTGGACGTGCAGCGCACCGCGCAGGAGCTGGCCGATTTCGCGGTGCCCCGGTTCGCCGACTTCGTCTTCGTGGACCTGCTGGAGACCCCGCTGGGCCGGGAGCGGCCGGGCGTGCCGCTGATCGGTGCGGAGTTGCGGGGCGGCATGCCGCCGATGCGCCGGATGGGGATGAGTTCGGTGCGCGAGGGATGTCCGGAGGCGGTCGTACGGGTCGGGGAGCGCGCCGACTTCGTACCGCCGCCGCACGACGTGCACTTCCTTCTCGACGGTGACCCGGTCCTCCTGCCGCTGCTCGATCCGGACAGCCACGGGTGGGCCGTGGAGCAGCCGGAGCGGGCCGCCCGGATCCGTGACTTCGGGCTGCACTCGCTGATCTCCGTACCGATGCGGGCGCGGGACACCGTCCTCGGGCTCACCACGTTCATGCGGTCGCAGAACCCGGTCCCGTTCGACGAGGACGATGTGGCGCCGGCCCGGGAGCTGGTGGCGCGGGCCGCGGTGTGCGTGGACAACGCCCGCCGCTACACCCGGGAGCACACGGCGGCGCTGGTGCTCCAGGAGAGTCTGCTGCCCCACACGCTGCGCGGCGGGACGGCGCTGGACGTGGCGTCCTCGTACCTGCCGGCGGACGCGAAGGACGGGGTCGGCGGCGACTGGTTCGATGTGATCCCGCTGTCCGGGGCCCGGGTCGGGCTGGTCATCGGGGACGTGGTGGGGCACGGGATCAGTGCGGCGGCGACCATGGGCCGGCTGCGGACCGCCGTGCAGACGCTGGCCGACATGGACCTCGCGCCCGACGAGCTGCTGGCCCGGCTGGACGATCTCGTGATGCGGCTGAGCGAGGAGGAGCCGGCGGGCGGCAAGGCCGAGCGGGGCGGGACGACGGTGCTGGGCGCCACCTGCCTGTACGCCGTCTACGATCCGGCGAGCCGGTGCTGCACGATGGCGCGGGCCGGGCACCCGCCGCCGGTGGTCGTCACCCCGGAGGGCGCGGTCAGCTTCCCCGACCTGCCCTCGGGCCCGCCGCTGGGCCTCGGCGGGCTCCCCTTCGAGTCGCTGGAGGTCGAGCTGCCCGAAGGAAGCCTGCTCGGTCTCTACACCGACGGCCTCATCGAGGGCACCGACAAGGACCGGGAGCAGGGCATGCTCCGGCTCGGCCGGGCGGTCTCGCGGGACGGGCTGCCGCTGGACGAGCTGTGCGCGGCGGTGGTCAAGGAGCTGCTGCCCGTCCCGCAGCCGGACGACATCGCCCTCCTCCTCGCCCGCACCCACGCGCTGCGCCCGGACCGGGTGGCCTCGTGGGAGGTGCCGCTGGACCCGGCGGCCGTCGGCGCCACCCGGAACGACGTGGCCCGCCAGCTGGAGGCGTGGGGTCTGGACGAGCTGGCGATGACGACCGAGTTGATCGTCAGCGAGCTGGTGACCAACGCGATCCGGTACGCCTCCGGTCCCGTACGGCTGCGGCTGCTGCTCCAGTCCGTGCTGACCTGCGAGGTCTCCGACGCCAGCAGCACCACGCCCCGCCTGCGGCACGCCCGGACGACGGACGAGGGCGGGCGCGGTCTCTTCCTCGTCGCACAGCTCGCCCGGCGCTGGGGCACCCGGTACACGGACCGGGGGAAGATCATCTGGGCGGAGCAGAATCTGCCGTCTCCGCTGCCTCCCGGTCCGTTCCGTCCCGGCTGAGCAGCCGGGCCAGCGCGCCGCCCGCCCGGATCAGCTCGTCCCAGGTGCCCTCCTCCACGATGCGCCCGGCGTCGAGGACGGCGATGCGGTCGGCCCGGCGGACGGTCGCGGGCCGGTGGGCGATGATCAGCGTCGTACGGGAACGGGCCCGGGCGTCCGCCGCGAGCGCCCGCGCCATCTCCGCGTCGCCCCGGTGGTCGAGGTGGGCCGTCGTCTCGTCCAGGACGAGGATCCGGGGCCGGCCGAGGAGCCCCCGGGCCAGGGCGACCCGGGCGCGCTGGCCGCCGGAGAGGGTGGCGCCGCGTTCGCCGACCGGGGTGTCCAGGCCGTGCGGCAGGGCGTCGACGACGGGGGCGAGGCCGCAGGTACGGACGGTGGCGGCCAGCTCCTCGTCGGTGGCGTCGGGGGCGGCGAGGCGGAGGTTCTCGGCGAGGGTGCCGTGGAAGAGCGGGGCCTCCTGGCCGACCACGCAGACGGCTGCCCGCAGGTCGTGCTCGGCGAGGTCCCGCAGGCCGACGGGGTGGACAGCGTCCGCCGGCACCAGCTCCACCGTGCCTTCCCGCGGGTCCCAGTACCGGGCCAGGAGGTGGGCGACGCTGCTCTTGCCGGCCCCCGACGCACCCACCAGGGCCACCGTCTCGCCTGGCCGTACGGTCAGGTCGAGGCCGTCCAGGACGGGCCCGGCGCCGTAGCCGAACCGTACGCCGCGCAGCCGCAGGCCCAGTGGCCCGGGCGGTACGGCCAGGGGGTCGGCAGGGGCCGGGGCTCCGGCGGGCGCGTGCACCGCCGCGCGGACCCGGGCGGCGGCGGCGCGCAAGCTGCCCGCCCGGCCCAGTGCGGCCGCCGATTCGGCCACCGGGGCCAGGGCGCCGAGGGCGAGGGCCATGGCCGCCGGGGCCCAGGCACCGTCGAGCCGGGCGCTGCCCGCCGCGTGCGCGGCAGCGGCGACGACCCCGATGACGGCGGCGACGACGAGCAGATCGCGGGCCGCGCCGGCGCCCGTCTCCCAGGACTGCTCGGCGCGCTGGGCGCGGGCGAGGCGCCGGCCGCCGGAGCGCAGCCGGGCCCGTGTGCGGTCCAGGGCGCCTACCATCAGCAGCTCGCGGAGGCCGTCCACGGTCTCCACGCTCTCCGCGGAGAGGTCGGCGAGCGCGGCCCGGGTCCGCGCCCCGCGCTCGGCCCGGCCGCGCGCCTCCACCAGCGGCGACCACAGGAGCAGGAGTGCGGCGGGGACGACGGCGAGGAGCAGCCAGGGCCCGAGGAGGCCGAGCAGGGTGGCGGCCACCGCGAAGACGACGCCGGAGGCGAGGAGTTGGGCGATGGCGTGCGCGTAGAAGAACTCCAGCGCCTCCACATCGCCGAGCGCGGTCGCGGCGAGGTCTCCGCTGCGGCGGCCCGCGATCCGAGCGGGTGCGGAGCGGGCGAGCCCGTCGAAGACCCGTACGCGCAGCTCGGCCAGGACGCGGTAGGCGAGGTCGTGCGAGAGGTCCATCTCCCGCCAGGTGGCGAGCGCCCGGAGCAGGACGAGCCCGATGAGGACGGACACGGTGGCGGGCGAGGGGGCCCGTTGCTCGATGACCGCCGTGCCGACGGTGTGCGCGGCGAGGGTGACCAGGGCGACGAGGGCCGCCTGGTCGACGAGGGCGGCGAGGCAGGTGCGCAGGACGGTGGCGCGGTGGGCGCCGAGGACGGGGAGGAGGGAGCGGAGGGCGCCGGTGTCGTGGGTGGGGGCGCTCTCGGGAGCGGCGGGCGGGGTCATGCGGCGTGTTCCTCCCGGAGAGTGTGCTCCGCCTGGGCGGTGTGCTCCGCCTGGGCGGTGCGGCCCGCTGCGATCAACGAGGCGTAGACGCCGCCGCCCGCCAGCAGTCCGCTGTGGTCGCCGGACGCCTCGACCCGGCCGCCGTCGAGGACGACGATGTGGTCGGCGTGGCGTACGGCGTCGAGCCGGTGGGCGACGACGAGGCAGGTACGGCCCCGGCTCACCGCCGGCAGCTCCCGTACGATCCGGGCCTCGCCGCGCTCGTCCACCGCGCTGGTGGCCTCGTCCAGGATCAGGACCGGCGCGTCGGCGAGGAGGGCGCGCGCGAGGGCGAGGCGTTGGCGCTGGCCGCCGGAGAGCGTGGCGCCGCGTTCGCCGACGAGGGTCTCGTACCCCTGCGGGAAAGCGGTGATCTCCCGGTGGATGCCGGCCGCGCGGGCGGCGGCGTGGAGCTGTGCGTCGGTGGCGGCCGCGCGGGCGATGCGCAGGTTCTCGGCGATCGTGGCGTGGAAGAGGTACGTCTCCTGTGAGACGACGGCGATGCCGCGCCGCAGCGAGGTGAGGCTGTACGCGGCGGTCTCCGTACCGGCGATGGTGACGCGGCCGCTGTCCGGGTCGCGCTGGCGCAGCAGCAGGCTGAGCAGGGTCGACTTCCCGGCACCGGAGGGCCCGACGATCGCCGTGGTGCGCCCGGCGGGCGCGGTGAAGGTGACGCCCTCCAGGGCGGGCCGTTCGCTCGACGGGTGGGTGAACCGGACGTCCGTGAAACGGATTTCGGGAGCGGTGACCCACCGCGCGTCCACCGTGCCCCGGTCCGCGACGGCGGGTTCGGCGGTGCGCAGGGCGGCGATCCCGTCGGCGGCGGAGACGCCGAGGTAGCCCGCGTGCCATTCGCGGGAGAGGTCACGGACGGGACGGAAGCACTCGGAGGCGAGCATGAGCAGGAGGTACGTCCCGGTGGTGGCGGTGCGTCCGGTGGCCGCCGAGGAGCACGCCACGAGGACGGCGGCCGCGGTGCCGCCCTGGACGGCGAGGTCGGTGAGGCCGGTGTCGACCAGTGAGACCCGCAGTTTGGCGACGGTCGCCCGGTGGAGCGCCGCCGACCGCTGCTCCAGCCTCTCCCGTACGCGGCCCACCGCACCGGCCGCGCGCAGCGTGGCCATGCCCTGGAGAGCCTCCAGGTAGTCGGCGGCGAGGGCTTCGTAGGAGTCCCAGTGCTCCTTGCCGCGCCGGGAGAGCAGCCGGTCCCACCAGCGCGGTCCGAAGAGCGCGAGCAGCAGGGCGAGGCCCAGGGCGAGGGCCGCGTACGGCTCGATGACCGCGACGGCGACGAGCAGCAGAGGAGGTACGGCGGCGGTGATGAGCGCCTGGGGCAGGTAGCGGGAGACGTACGCGTCCACGCCCTCGACGCCGTCCACGAGCGTCGCGCGTACGGCACCGGCCCGGGCGCCGGTGGTGGCGGGTGGCCCGAGTTCGCCGAGGCGGGACAGGAGGGTGTCGCGGAGCCGGATCCGGACGGCGGCGCCCGCTGTGACAGCGGTCAGGCGTTGCGCGCGGCCGAGCGCGGCGCGGACGAGGACGACGACGAGCACGGAGAGGAGGAGCGGGGCCAGACCGTCCGTGTCTCCGTGGGCGATCCGGGAGAGGACGACGGCGAGCAGGACGGCCTGGGCGAGGTGGGTGAGGGTGACCGCGGCGAGCAGCGCGGTCGCGCCGCCGAGCGGGCGGCGGGCGGTCCGGGCGGCGCGCAGGAGTTCGGGGTGGAGCATCATGGGCGTTCTTCCTTGCCCTGCGGGGGCGGTGGGGCGGGGCGTGTGGGGTCGTCCGGTCCGGCGAGGGCCAGGCCGTGCACGATCCAGTCCTGGTCCGGGGCGTCGCCGAGTGCGGCACCGAGGTCGGCCTGCTGCCAGGAGCCGATGGGGCGGGAGCGGAGGCCGAGTGCGGTGGCGTGGGCCTGGGCGACGCCGGCGGCGTAACCGGCGGCGAGGTGGCTGCTGCGGATCAGAGCCGGTGGCGCGTCGGCGGGACAGCCGTGGGCGATCAGCACCGTGCCGGCTGTGCCGATCCACTGCTGGTCCGCCGCCCAGCGGGCGAGGGTGGGGCGCGCGTCGCCGGAGGCGAGGAGGCCGGCCGTCGTACGGAGCCCCGGGGTGTCGCCGCCGACCGCCGCAGCCCAGGCGGGGCCGTCCGGCCGGGCGTCCTGCGCGGTGGCCAGGATCCGGGCGAGCAGGTCCGGAGCGGGTGGAGGGGTCAGGTCGGAAGGGTCCGCGCTTCTTCGCGTACGGAGGGTGTCATCGGTCACCGGGGCGGGGCGGTGGGCGGGCTGCCAGGTGGCGCCTGGATCTGTGGCCAGACACTCCAACAGGTGCTGGGCAGCGGCCTGTTCGCCCGTCGGAGTGGTCTCGGCATCCGGCTGCGGGACCGGGCTGACGGCGCAGGGCAGGTCGGCCCACGCGGCCAGCGGATCGCGCGGCCGCGAAGGCGTCTCCTCCGCAGGCAACCACAGTGCCACGAGCGGGAGTTCGTATTCCGCGCCGGACCAACGGCCCTGCCGATCCGCCGCACGCGGCAGCCCCGCCGCCGCAGCCAGCTCACCGCCGTCCGCGTCGAGCGAGACCCGCACATCGACCGGGCCCGCCGCGAGCGCCAGGGCGGCCGCCGCGTGGCCCGCGTCCAGCAGGAGCAGTGGCCAGGCGCGGTGTCCGTAGTGCGCGACGGTACGGGCGGCGGCCACGGTGAGGACCACGACGGCTCCCGGAGGCGCGTCGGCGGGAGCCGAGCCCCGCGCGTGGGCGCGGTGGGTGCGCGGGTCGTAGGCGTACCGTCCGGGCGGCAGGGAGCAGCCGGGGCCGACGAGGAGGTGCGCCCGTACGGGATGGAGCGCGCCTGCCGAAGGGGCGGGCCGCAGCCGGCCGCCCGCTGGAGAAGGTGCGGCAAGGGACAGCCGCAGAGCACGGTCCAGGTCCACCGCTCCCCCGGGCCCGGCCAAGGGCAGCGCCGGGCCGCCCCACGGAAAGGCACGCTCCGGTACGTACGGAACTGTGCGCGGCACACGGGGTGACCTGGCCTCGGCCAAGGCGCGGGACAGCAGGCCGCAGGAGGTTGGAGGAGCCTGGGTCATGGGGGCGTACTCCTTCACATGTGCGGCGGCGGCGCGAGGGTGAAGTCCGCCGGTCCGGTGGGAGGTCGGGTGCGCCAGCCTCGGTCGAGCGCGGCCTCGGTGAAGCGCGGGCAGCCGAAGTAGCCGAAGGCGGCCGGGGCGTTGGGGATCAGGCCCGAGACGAGGACGCGGGCGACGCGCAGCGGGGTTTCGGCGATGTCCTCGGTGGTCAGGTCGGCCGTGATCACACGGTGGCCGCCGACGGCGAGCGCCGCGTCCAGGGCGGAACGGCTGCCGGACGCGATCTCGGTGACGGGGACGACACCTCCGGACGGTTCGGTGAAGCGGCGGGCCAGCGGGGCCATCCGTTCGTCGAGCCAGACCTGCACATGGGCGCCGAGATCGCGTACGGCGGCGAACTGCGGGCCGCAGTCGTCGAGATAGCGGCGGTCGGCCCGGTGCTCCAGGTACAGGCCCCGCGCGAAAAGCCCTGCCTCCACCGAGCGGTGGACCCATCCGTCGGCCTCCACCGCGCCCTGCGTGAACACCCAGGTGTGCACCGCCTCCAGCACCGCTTTACGGGCCGCCTCCGCCGGGTCGTACCGGCAGGCGAACCCGGCGGCGTAGATGCCCCGCCGGGGATCGTGGACCAGCGCGGCCACGCAGGGAGCGAACTCGGAGGGCATCTCGATGATGTGGACGTCCAGTTCGGCTCCGGCCAGGTCTTCGGTGAGGCCGGGCACGCTCGCCGGGGCGATGCCCCGGGTCGGCCCGTCCAGGTGCCACCACAGCTCCAGCGCATCGCGCTCGACGACTTCGAGCAGCCCTCGCTCGACCGCGTCGTCGAAGCCCTGGCCGGTGGCTATACCCGCGTAGTTGAGGTGGTGGGTACGCGGGAGTGAACGCAGTTCGCCTTGGCGCCAGTTGAGGTGCGTGAGGGCGACGGGTGCCCAGCAGGGCCGCCCGTTCTCGGTGGCCCGCGTCCACAAGGCCGGTGTTTCCGTGGTGAGTTCGGTGTACGGGAAGCGGGGGCGTCCATGCTGCCAGGAGGCGTACGAGGGCACCGCCCCGGGTCCGTACAGTCGCAGGCCTTCCGCCTCCAGCTCGGCGGCCGTGGCCCGGCGCGGTGCGGCGGGGTGGCCGGGCGGCGGGACGCGGTTGCCGCAGTAGCGCTCGACGGCCTCGGCGACGGCGGCGATCCAGGCGCCTCGGGAGTCGCCGAAGGTGGTGCCGAGCGAGACCCGGTCGGCGGGCCAGGCGCCGAGGCGTCGGGCGTCGGCGACCTCGGCGGTCATCGCGGTGTAGCGGGGCGGCGCTCCGGCCGGGTGCTCGACGGGCTCGACACCGCGGATCAACCCGCAGACGGGATCGACCAGGGCTTCGATGGGCAAGGTGCTGGTCAACGGCATATCTCCGGTACGGGCTCGACGTAACGACGCCGGGCGACGACGGTCAGGTGCAGGGCGCTTCCCGGGGCCCTGACCGCTCTGCGGGACGGGGCGAGGCGGGTGGCGGTCACCGGGTTCTCGCCGGTGTGCGGGTTGCGGGCGTGGGCGGGGAAGTGGTGTCCGGCGATCTCCGCGCGCAGCCGGGTCCCGGCGGGCAGCCGACGGCCCAGGGTGCCGAGCGGCACGGAGATCTCCACGGCCTCGCCGGGCGGGTCGGCGCGCCGGACGATGCCGAACGCGAGCGGGTCCGCGCTGCCCGCCGGGTCGAGCGCGGTGAGGCGTACGGCCCAGTCGGCGGCGGGAGTGTCGGCGGTGGCGTGGAAGCGGGCGGTGGCGGGTCCGGCCAGGTCGAGCGGGCGGGGCAGGGGCGGCGAGAGGAGGAGGCAGCGGTCGGCGGGGACACCGGGGGCCGGGGCCGGGACGCTCAGGTCGTCGGAGCGCACCGGGCGGCCCGGGTCTGCGGTGAAGTCGGCGCCGTGGACCAGCCGTAGACCGGCCGGAGCGTCGAAGGGCCAGGTGGCGGTGCGCGTCGAGGGTTCGCCGGTGGCGCCCTGCCGTACGCCGTGCCAACGGCCGCTGCCGCCCAGGGTGATGGCTCCGCGCCGATCCTGCTCCAGCCGTCCGGCGAGGGCGGCGCGGGACCACCGTACGTACAGCGCACCGAGGTTGAGGTGGTCGGCGGCCAACTCCGTCCGGTCCGCGGTGAGGCGGTGGCCCCAGGGGCCGAGCAGCAGGCGCGCCGGTCCGCCCCAGCCGCGCCACAGCTCCACGGTGTCCTCGGCGAACGGGTCGCGGGTGCCGCCGACGGCGAGGAGCGGGAGGCGGGAGGCGGAGCCGCGCCGGACGATCCCGCCGCGCACGCGGTGGTCCCAGAGTCCGGGCCAGGAAGGCAAGGGGCGGCCCAGGTGGTCGGGCAGCCGGGTGAGCGGGAGGTGTTCCAGGAGTCGGGGGTTCTCGGCGAGGGCGTGGGCCAGCGCGTCGGGAGCGGAGTCGGGGCGGTCGCCGTGCGCGGCCCACCAGCCGGCGCGGGCCCGGAGCCGTTCGGGCCCTGCGGGTTCACGGGCGGTGTCGGCGAGGCCGAGCGCGGGGACGGCGGCGATGACGGCGTCCGGCCGGCCGTCGCCGGGTGCGCCGAGCGCGGTGACGAGGGCGCAGTGGGCGGCGTAGGAGGAGCCGACCGCGACGACCGGGCCGCCACCGCTCCACGCCTGCTCGCGCACCCAGGCGATGGTCGCGGCGCCGTCGCTCTCCTCGTGGTCCCGGTAAGGGTGCCAGGGGCCGGGCGAGCCGTGCCGGCCGCGTACGTCCTGGGCGAGGGCGGCGAATCCTTGGGCCGCCCAGCCGCGCAGCTCGGCGCGGTGGGCGGTGCGGCTGTAGGGGGTGCGGATGACGACAGCGGGGTGGGGGCCCGGTGTGGCCGGGAGGCAGAGGTCGGTGGCGAGTGGGGTGCCGTCGGGGGCGGGGATGTGGACGGTCGCGGTGTCGGCCGGGGTGTTCGGCGCAGGGCCGGCCGCCGTGTTCGTCACCCTGGCCACCGCCGCGTTCGACGCCGTGGTCACCGCCGCGTGCGGCGCCGTGTTCACGGGGCGGTCCGCGTGGTGGGGGTGGGCAGCGGGGCGGCCTCCGGTACGGGGAGAACGGGGTGTTCGGTGACCGTGAGGTGGCGCAGGTCGATCCGGCGCAGTCGGCGGCCGGCCGGGAGGCCGGGGCCTCGGTTCGACCCGCCGGTCGCCCAGGCGATCAGGTCGGCGGTGAGCAGTGCGGCGATCAGGGCGGCGGACGGCTCGGTGGGGTGCGGTCCGGTGTCGGGGGTGCGGTGGCCGGCCCAGTAGGCGGCGAGTTCGCCGTGGGCGGCCGTCGCCGCGAGTCTGCGCAGGCGTACGTGGGCGGAGGTGACGTCGCCGGGGGCGGAGGCGAGGGGTTCGATCCAGGCGTGGGCGCCTTCGCGGTGGCAGCGGAGCCAGGCGGTGTGCCTGTCGGGCAGCCGGTCGGCGGTGTCCCAGAGGCCGGTCGGGACGGGTGAGTCGAGGCACCAGACCACGGCGGCGTCCCGTTCCCCCGCGAGTCCGGCCACGTCGTCGGCGGTGGCGGAGTGGACCTCGGCCCCTTCCGCCGCGGCGAACCGGGAGAGCGGTTCGGTGAGGACGGGGTCGCCCAGGAGGTGGACGGTCCGTCCGGTGAGCGGCGGACGGCAGGGCTCGGCCGCCGCGTGTCCCGCCTGCTCGAACGCCGAGACCAGACCGTCGAGTTCCTCCGATGACGTCCGCCGCTCCCCCGCCGTCAGCCGGTCGACCAGCTCCTCCGGGTCGACGTTCCCCGTGTCGATGCGCAGGAACTCCCCCTCAGAGGTGCGGAGTACGGGCCGGCCACCGGGGACGGTGACGATCCCGGCGCCGGGAGCGAGTCGACTGCGGTTCACGGGGGCCTCCGGAGGACGTGGTGGTACGAGGGGTCAGCGGGTGGTGCGAACGGGACGGGCCCGTCCGGGAGTTCGCCCGGACGGGCCCGCCACGCGAGGAGCGGGAGCCTGCCTCAGCGGCAGGTGCCGCTTACTTCTCGTCCGCGGTGTCGGCCTCGACGGCGTCGTCGAAGGGGTTCTCGACGAGGGCGTTCGAGTGGGTGGCGGAGAGGTGGGCGAGCTGGCCCTGGTCGGCGATCGGGCTGAACACCTTGTTGTGCTCCATGAGTTGAAGCCTCCATTCGGATCGGTTGGTTGGTTGCGACGCTGTTCCTTGCCGCACCACAGACACTAATGAATATGGTTTTCATTTCGCAATAGCTGGAGCGGGTCGAGAGGGTGATCTGGGTAACAGACGGGCCAGCCGCCCTCGGCATCCGTCCCCACCCGCCCCTGCACGCCGAGCACTTCGGCCAGCAGTTCCTCCGTGACCACCTCTCCGGGAGGGCCGTCGGCGGCGATACGTCCCTCGCGCAGCGCGACGATCCGGTCGGCGAACCGCGCGGCGTGGTTGAGGTCGTGCAGGACCATCACAACGGTGAGCCGCCGTTCGGTGCGCAGCCGTACGACGGTCTGGAGCACCTCCAGTTGGTGCCGCAGATCGAGATAGGTGGTGGGCTCGTCCAGGAAGAGGAGCGGGGCGTCCTGGGCCAACGCCATGGCCAGGCGCACCCGTTGGCGCTCGCCGCCCGACAGCGCGTCCACCGGCCGGTCCGCCCAGCCGGTGACGCCGACATCGGCGAGGGCCCGGGCGGCCACCGCGTCGTCGCCGTCCCGCAGCATCCCGAGCGGGCCCCGGGTGGCGTAACGGCCCTGGCGGACCAACTGCCGTACGGTCAGCGCAGGTACGGCCGGTGCCGACTGGTGGAGCAGCGCCACCCGGCGGGCGGCGGCCCGTCGGGGCAGGCGTGCCGCGTCGTCCCCGTCGAGCAGGACCCGGCCCTCGCTCGGGGTGAGCAGGCCGGCGGCGAGCTTGAGGAAGGTGCTCTTGCCGCAGCCGTTCAGGCCGATGAGCGCGACGAGTTCGCCCGCGCCGATGCTCAGGTCGATCCCGCGGAGCACCTCGCGCCCGGGATAGCCGAAGCTGAGCCGTTCCGCCCGGACCACGTCGGGTGGATCCGCCATGCCGTTCGTCGCGTCGCCGTTGGTTCCGTCGGCGTTCTCCGTGTCCGCCGTGAGAGCCCTCGTCCGTGCTGCCATGTCCGCCTCTCCCTCTCTCCCCGTCATCGTTCGTCCGTCCGTCGCCGCGCCACGACCAGCAGCAGCCCGGCCCCGACAAAGGTGGTCAGCGCGCCGACCGGCAGGGTCAGCCGGTCCGCGTCGAGCGCCACCACCAGCAGCCGGGACAGCAGTTGGGCCGCCGCGTCCGCTCCACACACCACCACCGCGCCGAGCAGCGCGGCGCCGGGCAGGGCGATGCGCAGGTCGGCCCCGAAGACGGCCAGCGCCAGATGCGGCACCAGCAGCCCCACGAACCCGAGCGCCCCCACGGCCGAGACGGCCCCCGCCGTCAGAGCCACCGCACACACGAGCGCGGCCGCCCGGCCCCGCCCGGCGTCCAGACCGGCGGCGGACGCCTGCTCGTCGCCGCAGCGCAGCAGGGTCAGCGGCGCGGAGAGCAGCCACGCGGCCGCGCCCCACACCGCCGCCCACGGCCACAGCAGATGCCAGTGCGGCCAGACCCGGCCTTCGGTGGAGCCGATCAACCACTGGACCACGCTGCCGAGTTCGCCCGGGGCCACCAGGAGGACGACGGCGGTGAGGCCGGCGAGGACCGCCGACACCAGCACGCCGTAGACGGCGGTCTGCTCGGGGTCGCCCTTCTCCCGTCCGGCGAGCAGCCACAGCAGTCCCGCGCCCGCGAAGCCGCCGAGACAGGCCGCCACCACGACCGCCGCCGGCGAGTCCCAGCCGGCCAGGCCGAGACCGGTGGCGGCGACCGCGCCGAGGACCGCACCGGGCGTGACGCCGGTGACCTCGGGTCCGGCCAGCGGATTGCGCAGGGCCGACTGGAGGACGAGCCCGGCGACACCCAGACTCGCCCCGGCGACCAGGGCCACCAGCAGCCGGGGCAGACGGAGTTGGAGGACGATGTGTTCGGCCATCGGATCGTCGGCCCCGCCGAGGAGTACGGCCCGCACTCCTTCGCCCGTGACCCCTCGCCCCGCGAACAGGTCCGCGCAGGCGACGGCCGCCACGATCACCGCCAGGGCACCCATCCGGAGGCCGGCTGAACGCCACGACCGCCGGGCCGTTCCCCGTACCGCTTCCGACACGCTCATCGCTCCGCCTTCCGCAGCAGAGGTACGGACTCCCCGCCCTGCACAGACACATCGGGCACGCCGGGCACGGGCACCAGGTCCTGCCGGCGAGCCGCCCGCCGCCCCCGCTTCAGCAGCACCACCCCGACCGGCACACCGACCAGGGCCGTCCACGCGCCGACGGGCGTCTCGACCGGCGCGAGCGCCAGCCGCGCGGGCTGGTCCGCGCAGAGCACCACGACCGCCCCGCACAGCGCGGACCGGACGAGCCAGGCGGCCGCCCCGCCGTCCGGCTTGAGCCGTCGGGCGAGGTGGGGTGCGAGGAAGCCGACCCAGGCGACCGGTCCGCAGACCGCCACGACCGGGGCGATCAGGACGACGGCGATGGCCAGCGCGGCGACCCGGGCGCGTTCGACGCGTACGCCGAGGGCGCGGGCGTCGTCGTCGCCGAGCCGCAGCACGCCGAGCACCGGCACGCAGAGCACGAGCGCGGGCACCGCCACGGCGAGCCAGGGCAGCAGACCGGTGACGTCGTCCCAGGTGCGGGCGGACAGACTGCCCAGCAGGTAGCGGTAGATGAGCTGGAGGTCGAGCTGGTCGGCCATGACCATGAGCACCAGCAGTCCGGCCTGGAGCGCGGCGGCGACGGCGGCCCCGGTCAGCAGCACGGACGACGGGCTGCGCCCGAATCCGGCGGCCACCAGCGTGAGCAGCCCGCCGAACGCGGCCCCGGCCAGCGCCAGGAAGGGCTGGAGGCCGAGCGGTACGGAGAGGGCGAGCACGAGAGGGGCCGCCACCCCCAGCGCGGCCCCGGAGGAGACGCCGAGCATCTCCGGGACGGCGAGCGGATTGCGTAGCGCCTCCTGGAGGACGAGGCCCGCGGCGCCCAGGCAGGCACCGGCGACCAGGGCCAACACCAGACGAGGCAGGCGCAGTTCGGTGACGACGACGCCGGCGAGGCCGTCGGACCCGAGGGTGGCGAGGAGCCGGGGCGGCGGGACGTACGGCGTACCGAGGCTGAGCGCGCACACCGCGCCGACCACGGCCGCCACCGTCAGACAGACCGGCGCCGCGGCCAGCCGTCCGGACGCAGTGCCGTGCCCCTTCACCGCGGTGCGGCCGCTGATCACGCGCCCTCTCACCGCAGTGCGGCCGTCGCCTCGCCGAGGACGACGCCCAGGGACCGGGTGCCGCGGCCCTTGGCCCAGACCTCGGAGTCGACCTCGATGACCTTGCCGTTCTTCACCGCCGGGATCCGGGACCAGAGCGGGTTCTCGGCGAGTTTGTCGGAGAGCTTGCCGTCCGGCGCGCCGAAGGAGAGCGTCTCCACGAAGAGGACGTCGACGTCCCGGGCGAGGATCTCCTCCAGGCTGTAGGAGCCGTCAACTCCCCTGCTCTTCCAGGGGTAGTGGGAGATCTTCGGGAAGAGTCCGGCGGCTACGTCGGTCTCCGGGGTGGCCACGCCGAAGTTCTCGTCGCTGCCGAAGATGATCAGCGACGTCTTGTCGCTCCTGGCCTCCTCGGCCTTGGCCAGCCGCTCACGGAACGTCTTCTCGGCCTTCTCGCCCTCCTCCGTACGGCCGGTGAGCGCGGCCAGGTCGCGCAGGTAGCCGACGCTGTCCTGCCAGGAGCCGGGCTGTACCGGCCAGAACGTGGTGGCGCCCTTCAGCGCGGGCGCGAGCTTGCCGTGGGTGTCCTCCAGGCCGATCACCAGGTCGGGCCGGTGGGACAGGATCGCCTCGACCTCGGGGCTGAGGAAGCCGCCAGGCACGACGGGGACCTTGGCTGCCTTCTCCTTGCCCAGGAACTCCGGGTGCGCGAGCACCGCCGAGTTGGTGGCGGTGGGGACCATGCCCAGCTCGACCAGGATGTCGTCGCAGAGGGCGACCAGGCAGACGATCTTCTGCGGGGGCTTCTTGAGGGAGACCGTGACGCCCTTGGCGTCGGTGATCTCGGTGGCGGCTTCGATGGGCCGCACCTCGGTGCTCGTACGGGACCCGGCCCCGGCAGCGGGTTCGGCGGCGGTCCCGGATTCGCCGCCCGTCGTGCCGCAGCCGGCCAGCAGCCCTCCCAGTACGGCGATCGCGGCCCAGCGGCGGACTCTCAGTGCGGTGCGTGGCATCGGCTCGTCCCTCAGATTCTGTACGGCCCCGGGAAGGAGGCAGGTGCGACGGCGGGGCCCCGGGAGCCATCCCCACCACAGAGCGGAACCTTACACATGATTATCATTTCCAATAAAGCGGGCCAAGGCCTCCCGCCGGACCGCCCGCCCCATCGACCGCCCTCAGGAGCTCCGCCATGCCCCACCCTCCCCATCTGCCACCCCGCCTCCTGGTCGCCGACCAAGTCGCCGGACGCATCAGCTTGTTGGACCTCCCGGACGGCGACGAGCGGGCGGCACTGAACCACCGGCACCTCGCCGAGCACGCCGGCTTCCTCGCCCTCCCGGACGACCTGGTCGCCTGCGTGGACGACCGGGCGGGCGAGCTGCTGGTCCTCGATCCGTACGGCCCGGGCACCGGCCGGCCGCTGGTCCGGCGCCGCATACCGGTCGCCGTGCCCGCCGAGCACCTGGCGGCCTCGCCGGACGGCCGGCGCCTCGCGGTGACCACCGGCCTCGGGCGCAACGAGGAGGCCTGGACCGGGCTGCTGACGGCCGTCGACCTCGACGCGCCGGACGGAGCCGTCGCCGTACGCGTACGAGGGCGCACCGGCGAGCCGGGCGTGACGGTCCTCGGCGGGCCGTCGCCGCTCGTGGTGCTGCGCCACCGGGAGCCCGGCGAACTCCTGGTCCACCGGCACCGCGACCTGATGGCCGCACCCCCTTCCTGCCCGCCGCTGGAGCCCGTCCGGCGCATCGGACTGCCCGACGACGACGGGCACGGGGACGCCTACGACCCGCTCACCGGGCGGGTGTTCGCGGCGGCGGGCTCGGGCGTGCACCGCGTCCGGCACGACGGCGAGGCGCTCACGCCGGAGCCGCCCCTCCCCTGGGCCGCCGACGGACGGACCGGAGGGCGGGGCTACTACCTGCGACTGGACCCCGTACGGCGCACCCTCTGGTCCTGCGTACGCGGCGGGCCCTCCGCGCCGGGGCAGTGGCCGGAGTGGACCAACGACGCCTGGTGGCACGGGCTCGACACCGGCGTCACGGGGCGGCTGGAGCTGGGGCCCGGGCTGGTGTTCCGGCTCGCCGTGACGGCTCGGCACATCGCGTACTCCCGGGTCCACCCGGACGGCGACGAGCTGATCCTGCTCGCCGCACCGACCGCCTCCGAAGCCCGGCCGCACATCACCGCCCGTCTCCCGCTGCCCGCGATGGCCGGTGCGCCCCGGCGTGGCGGCACGCCGTGGGACGGTGTCCAGCGGCGGGCGATCGCCGCCTCCCCCGGTGCCGGGCTGGTCGCGGTCAGCCGGGGCGGCCACGGCGAGGTGCATGTCTTCGACGCCGACCGGGCGGAGCAGGTCACCACCCTCACCCTGCCCACCCCGCTCGACGACGGCGGCCATCTGGCGCTGATCACACCTGGCGACGGCGCGCACGCCGACCCGGTTGGGCGGTGACCGGCCACTCCACGGATCACTGTTTGCTCCACGGATCACCATTTGGAAACGACTTCCATTTCCGTATACGGTCGACGCCACCGACCGGCCCCCACCACCCCCAGGAGAGACCCATGGCAGTTCCGAAGCGGAAGATGTCCCGCAGCAACACCCGCCACCGCCGCGCCCAGTGGAAGGCCACGACGCCCCAGCTGGTCGCGGTGACGATCGACGGCACGGTTCACCAGGTGCCGCAGCGGCTGGTGAAGGCGTACGAGCGGGGCCTGCTGCGACCGGAGGGCTGAGCCCGCGGGACACACGGAAGGGCGGGTGGTGGCGCGGCTCGATCGCCGCGCCACCACCCGCCCTTCGCGCGCTCAGACCCGTGTCACCAGGAGGACTTGGTCACTCCGGGCAGGAATCCGGCGTGTGCCTGTTCGCGCATCCGGACCCGGGAGAGGCCGAAGGTGCGCAGATACCCCCGGGGCCGGCCGTCGACACTGTCGCGGTTGCGCACGCGCGTGGCACTGGCGTCACGCGGCTGGCGCCTCAACTCCGCCAGGGCCGCAGCACGTTCGGCCGCCGGGGTTCCGGGGCGACGGATGACCTCCTTCAGCTCGGCCCGGCGGGCCGCGTACCGCTCGACGATCGCCTTGCGCTTCTCGTTCTGCGCGATCTTGCTCTTCTTCGCCATCAGACCTTCCCTCCCCGTGCGCGGATGCGCGCGACCGCGGCTTCGATCCCGATCACGTCGATCGTCTTGATCGCCCGCGCGCTGAGGGTCAGCCGCACATGGCGCCCCTCGCCGGGAAGCCAGTACCGCTTGCGCTGGACGTTCGGGTCGAACCGGCGTGACGTACGGCGGTGGGAGTGGGAAATGGCGTTGCCGAATCCCGGCTGCGAGCCGGTCAGTTGGCAGTGGGCGGACACGGGCGTTACCTGCCTCTCATCGATGCGTCCATTATTGAAAATGGAAACCATTGCCATATAGTAGCGCCCATGGCTCGCAACGACGTACGCCCGGTCATCAAGCTCCGCTCCACCGCGGGGACCGGCTACACCTATGTCACCCGTAAGAACCGCCGGAACGACCCCGACCGCATGGTGCTGCGCAAGTACGACCCGGTCGCTCGTCGGCATGTCGACTTCCGTGAGGAGCGTTGAGGGCTCTCCCCCCCTCCGGCCCTCCCCGCAGCAACCCCGACCGCTAGGACCCCTTCATGAAGCCCGGAATCCACCCCGCCTACGGCCCCGTCGTCTTCCGCGACAAGGCCGCCGACTTCGCCTTCCTCACCCGCTCCACGCTGACCAGTGACAAGACCGTCGAGTGGGAGGACGGCCGCACCTACCCGGTCGTCGACGTGGAGATCTCCTCCGCGAGCCACCCCTTCTACACCGGCACCGCCCGCGTCCTGGACACCGCGGGCCGCGTCGAGCGCTTCGAGCGCCGCTACGGTCGCGGTGAGGCCCGGTGACGGCACAGGAGCGGCGGAAACTGCCCGTCGTCATCGTCTGCGGGCTGCACTCCGAGGCCCGCCGCGAGGTGGTGGAGGGCCTGCTCGCGAAGGTTCCGTACAGCGTCGCGCTCCACCACGACCTGTCCACGGCGACCGGCGGCACGGTACGCCGCACTCTGCGCGATGCCGCCGGCCTCTTGTCCGACGGTGAGACGCCCCTGGTCAACGACTGCGCGTGCTGCGCGCTGCGCGAGGACCTGGTCCCCGAGCTGCAACGGCTGGCGGACGGCGGGCTGACCCGGCTGGCCGTCCTGGAGCTCTGGGACTCCGTCGAGCCGAAGTCGATGGCCGAGGTCGTCGCGGTCCACGGCGCCGACAGTTTCGAGGTCACCAATGTGATCACCGCCATCGACCCGGCCCTCGTCCTGCCGTGCCTGACCAACGGCGACGATCTGGCGGAGGCCGGACTCGCGGCGGCACCCGCCGACCGGCGGACCATCGGCGACACCTGGGCCCGGCAGGTGGAGTACGCTCCCGTGCTCGCCCTGGCCGACAACCCGGCGGCCGACGACGAGGACCGTGCCCTGATCCGTCAGATGAACCCGATGGCACGTCAGATTGCTGCTGATGCACCCGAGTTGGCGGAGATCGCCGTCGCCGGGTTCGATGTGGCGGCGGCGGCCGCAGGCCAGCATCCGGCCTGTGCGCTGCTGCCGCAGGAGGCGGACGAGGCCGGTGTCTCCACGCTCGTCTGGCGGCGCCACCGCCCCTTCCACCCCGAGCGCCTCTACGACGCGCTGGAGGACCTGTGCTGCGTGGCGGCCCGCAGCCGGGGCCGGTTCTGGCTCGCGGACCGGCCCGACACGCTGCTCTCCTGGGACGCGGCGGGCGGCGCGCTCTGTGTGGAGAACACCGGTCCCTGGCTCGCCTCCCTCCCGGACGCGGCCTGGTCCATGGTGGAGCCCTACCGGCGGGCCGCCGCCGCGCTGGACTGGCACCCCGAGCACGGCGACCGCTGCCAGCACCTGGTCTTCGTCTCCCCCGGCCTCGACCGTGACGGGCTGACCGGGCTGCTGGAGTCGTGCCTGCTCAGCGACGAGGAGTACCGGGCGGGGCGGGAGGCGTGGAAGAGCCTGCCCGCCGCCTTCGACGCGCTCCTCGACCCGGTGTGAACCGGGAAGCCGTCCCCGTACCTCCAACTACCTCTCCAAGGAACCCCATGGCACGCAAGCAGGACCCCCGTAAGCCCCTCAAGGCCCGCCCGAACCCGCTGGACGCGGCCGGCATCACGTTCATCGACTACAAGGACACCGATCTGCTGCGGAAGTTCATCTCCGACCGCGGAAAGATCCGCAGCCGCAGGGTGAGCCGGGTCAGCGCCAAGCAGCAGCGGCAGCTCGCCGCGGCCATCAAGAACGCCCGCGAGATGGCGCTGCTGCCGTACGCCGGTTCCGGCAGGTAGCCCGCCGTCGCCCCGGTCGGAGCAGGGGCGCGGGGCGCTCAGGATGCAGCACCGTGGCAGGCCGAGCACCATGAACGTATGGGCACAGACACCTCCAAGGGGGACGGCCCGGAGTCGGCGTCGTCAGGCCCGGCGGCCACCGGCCGCCGGGCCGGAACCCCGAATCAGAGTTTGGCACTCGCGGCCATGCTGTTCGCCGTGTCGATGACGTTCATCGACCAGACGATCGTCGCCATCGCCGCGCCGGACATCATCCATGAACTGGGCCTCACCTCCACGCAGATGCAGTGGGTGGTCAACGCCTATCTGCTCACCCTGGCGGCGTTCTTCGCGCTGGGCGGGCGGCTGTCCGACATCTACGGGCACCGCCGCGTGATGCTGATCGGCACCCTGGTGTTCGTCATCTCCTCCGCGATGTGCGGTGCGGTGCCGGCCGGGGACTTCGCGCAGGCCTGGCTGATCGGGTTCCGTGCCGTGCAGGGCATCGGCGCGGCTCTGATGTTCCCGGCCGCGCTGGCCGTGGTCATCGCGGTCTTCCCGGTGGAGCGGCGCGGGCGGGCGCTGGCGCTGTTCTTCGGGCTCTCCGGGGCGCTGACCGCGGTCGGGCCGCTGCTCGGCGGCTGGCTGACCTCGTGGACATGGCGCGCGATCTTCTGGGTCAACGTCCCCGTCGCCGTCATCGCCATCGTGCTGACGCTGCTGGCGCGTATCCCGGACCGGGCGCGGCGCGAGCCGCTGGATCTGCCCGGCGCCGCGCTGGTCGCGGTCGGGATGGGGCTGACCGTGCTGGGTCTGCAGCAGGCGTCCACCTGGGGCTGGAGCTCCGTCGTCACGTGGGCGTGCATCGTGGTCGGGCTGCTGGTGCTGGCGTTCTTCTGCTGGTTCGAACTGCGGGCGCGGTTCCCCCTCATCAAGCTGCAGGTGTTCCGGGACCGGGCGTTCCAGATCGACAACGCGGTGCTGTTCTTCTCGATGATGGCGTTCGTCCCGGTCTTCTTCTTCGCCTCCGTGTACGCGCAGGTCTCGCTCAGCGCCTCACCGAACCAGGCGGCGCTCTACCTCCTCTACTTCTTCATCGGCTTCGGCATCGCCTCCCAGTGGGGCGGCCGGATCCTGGACAAGCGCGGTGCCCGTCCGGCGCTGAAGCTGGGCACCGCGCTCGGCGCGGTCGGATTCTTCCTGTGGGCGCAGAAGTTGACGACGCTCTCGATGCACGACCAGTGGCTGTACGCGGCCATGGCCGGTGCGGGCATCGGGCTGCTGCTGGCGCCGGCCTCGACCGACGCGGCGAACCGGGCGATCGGTGCTTCGTACGGGGAGGTCACCGGGATCACCCAGACCGTGCGGAACTTCGCGGCGAGCATCGGACTCGCCGTGTTCGGCACGGTGTTGACGCACCGGACGATCACCAACGTGGAGGGCACGCTGGTCGGCAAGGGTGTGCCGGAGGGTGCGGCGGGCGATGCGGCGGAGTCGGTCGCGCAGGCGGTGACCGGTCAGGCCGACACCCGCGGGCCTTCCGGGAGCGGTCCGGTGGTCGATGTGGTGAAGGACTCGATGCAGGCGATCCGGATGGACTTCGCCCAGGCCAACCAGTGGGTGTTCTACGGGATGGCGATCGTCCTGGCCGTCGCGTTCCTGTTCGCGCTGCGTCACCCGGGGACCCGGGTGACGCAGGATGCTCCCGAGGGTGCCGAACCGGCGGCTCAGAAGGAGTAGACGGCGCTGTCGTTCATGCTGCCGGCCAGCTCGCAGGCGTTGCCGTACGTGGTCGAGAACGTGACGCGCTTGCCGTGCCACACGCCGTGGGCGGTGATCGTCACGGGGTTCCACTGCCGGGTACACATGCGGTCGGACGAGGTCCGGGCCAGCGCGGTGAACTGGCCGCCGACCGCGTCCAGTTCGGCGCACGCGGCTTCCGGGGCCGGGTGGGTGCCCCCGGCGGTCGGGGCGCAGCTGAGGGTGACCGCCCGCTGGACCGTCGCGGTGAGCGGGTCCTCGCCCTGGGCCACGGTCAGGACGAGTGCGGAGGGCGCGTAGAGGCTCTCCGCCTTTGCCGGTGCCGCGTGGGCGGAGGTGGCGGCGAGGCCGCCGAGGACCAGGGCGCTAGCGGCGACAGTTGCAAAGATCGCGTGACGGTTGTGTCGCATGAGTGAAAACTCCTCGCTCGGGTGCTGATTGCGGTCAGGAGTCTTGCGTATGCGGAAAGTAGGCGCACATCGACAGCCCGCTTCCGGCCGCAGATGTTCGTTCGAGCCGACCGGATGGTCGTTCGGGCAGCTCACACGGCCCGTGGAGCGCGTCCAGCATATGGACAGCCGTCGACGGTTCAACGGAAAACGACCGTTTGACCTGCGGTGATGTGAAAGCGGCGGGAAACCTCCGGGAGCCGCTTCGACTGGAAACCAACGCCTTCCAGGCCCATTCGGACGCTCGCGGTCCCGTCCACCCGGACCCGGGAGCAGCCGACGGCGACCTCTCGCGACCGCCGAAATCCAGCCGTCCGTATACCGGGTGTGGCGCGAAATTAAGGTTAGGCTACCCTCACCGTCGTGATCGCTCCTGCCCACGACCGTGAAGACAGCCCGCCGCACCGGCGCACCGCGCCCGGACCCGCCGCGGGCTCCGACAGCCTCATAGGCTCCGCCGGCCGCATCGGCCTCGACGCCCGCGACATGACCGTCGCGTACGACCGCGCCGATGTCGTCCACGGGGCCGATCTGCGGCTGCCTCGCGGTCGGGTCACCGCCCTGATCGGGCCCAACGGCAGCGGGAAGTCCACCCTGCTGCGCGCCGTCGCCCGGCTGCACAAGGCGCGTACCGGCACCGTGACGGTGGCCGCACCGGACGACGCCGAACCGGTCGACGCCCTCGCCCTGTCGCGTAACGACTTCGCCCGCCGCATCACGCTGCTCGCCCAGAGCCGCAACGCCCCGGCGGGGCTGAGCGTGCGGGACGTGGTGGGGTTCGGCCGCCACCCTTACCGTGGCCGGCTGCGCGGCGGCGACCCCGACGGCACCCGGTCGATCGACCACGCGCTCGCCGTCACCAACCTCACCGACTTCGCCGACCGCGGTGTCGAGAGCCTCTCCGGCGGTCAGCTCCAGCGCGTCTGGTTCGCCTGCTGCCTGGCGCAGGACACCGACGTCCTGCTGCTCGACGAACCGACGACCTATCTCGACCTGCGCTACCAGGTGGAGATCCTCGACCTCGTACGCGACCTCGCCGACACCCACGGCGTGACCGTCGGGGTCGTCCTGCACGACCTGGACCAGGCCGCCGCCGTGGCGGACCAGGTCGTCCTGCTCTCGTCGGGGCGGATCGCCGCCTCCGGTACCCCCGCGGAGGTCTACGACTCCGAGCGGCTGACCCAGACCTACGGCATCCGGATCGACGTCGAACCGGACCCCTCCACCGGCATCCCGCGCACCCGCGCGGTGGGCCGCCACCACCTCCGTACCGAAAGGCCCTGAACACCCTCATGAAGAAGAACCAGTACCTGGCCTGGCCCGCTCTCGCCGCCACGGCCGCGCTCGCTCTCGCCGGCTGCGGCACCACCGAGGCGCCGAAGGAGGAGTCCGCCAAGGAGAACTCGGTGACGGTCACCGACTCCCGCGGCAAGAAGGTCACGCTCGACGGTCCGGCCAAGCGGGTCGTCGGCACCGAGTGGAACGTCGTCGAGACGCTCGTGACGCTCGGCGTACAGCCGGTCGGCGTGGCCGACGTCAAGGGCTACACGGCGTACGACACCTCCGCGCCGCTCACCAAGGGCGTGAAGGACATAGGCACCCGTGGCGAGCCCAGCGTCGCCACCGTCGCCGGTCTCAAGCCCGACCTGATCGTCGCCACCACCGACCTCTCCGACTCCGCCATCGCGCAGCTCTCCAAGGCCGCGCCGGTCGTCGTGGTGCGCTCGGCCGACGCGAGCCGGCAGATCGACCAGATGGTCGACAACGTCAACCTCATCGCCGAGGCCACCGGCACCGAGGAGAAGGCGAAGAGCGAGATCGCCTCCTTCCGCAAGGCGGTCGAGGACGGCAAGAAGAAGCTTTCGGCGGCCGGTCTCGGCGGCAAGGAAGTGGCCTTCGCCGACGGCTGGAAGGAGGGCAACCAGGTCTCGGTGCGGCCGTACGTCAAGGGCTCGCTGCTCTCCGACGTGAACACCGAGCTCGGCCTGGTCGACCCGTGGAAGCTCAAGGGCGACAAGGCCTACGGGCTCGCGGCCACCGACGTCGAGGGGCTGACGAAGATCGGCGACGCGCGGTTCGCGTACATCGCCAACGACGCCGACGGCGGCGACCCGTTCAAGGACGGACTCAAGGACAACGCGGTGTGGAAGTCGCTGCCGTTCGTGAAGAACGACCAGGCCCACCGGCTGCCCGACGGCATCTGGATGTTCGGCGGGACCGCGTCCATGCGCGACTACATCGACGCGCTCGTCGGCGCGCTGACCGCCTGACGATGAGCACCCGCACCACTCCCGCCCCGCCCGCCGCCGTCGACACGGTGGCGGGCGCGGCCGGTCCGGCCGATCCACCCTCCTCGGCCGCGCCCGGCCGCCCGGCCCGCCGCGGCCGCCTGTTCCTCCTCGCGCTCGCCGCGCTCCTGGCGCTCGGCGCCCTCGCGGTCGTCCACGTGAGCCAGGGCACGGCCGCCGTCGACCTGCACACGCTCTGGCAGCTGCTCACCGGCCCGGCCTCCGACCGGAGCGCCGGCGAGCAGAGCGCTGCCGTGGTCCTGGACTCCCGGCTGCCCCGGCTCGCGGCGGGGCTCCTCGTCGGCTGCGCGCTCGGCGCGGCGGGCGCGGCCCTCCAGTCGGTGTCGCGCAACATGCTGGCCTCGCCCGACACCCTCGCCGTCAACGCGGGCGCGTACCTCGCGGTCGTCGCCGTCGCCGCGTTCGGCATCACGCTGCCCGCGCTCCCGGCGGGCGGTACGGCGTTCCTCGGCGGGCTGCTCGCTGCGGGCGTCGTCCTCGGTCTGTCACGGGCGGGCGCCGGTCCGATCCGGCTGGTGCTGGCGGGCTCGGCGCTCACCCTCGCGCTCTCCGGGCTGAGCGGGATGCTCCTGCTGCTGCGCTCCCAGCAGACGACCGGTCTCTTCGCCTGGGGCAACGGCTCGCTCGCGCAGATCGGCATGCAGTCGATCGACCGGCTCGCGCCCGTCGCGCTGGTGGCGTTCGCCGGGCTGATGGTGATGGGCCGGCGGCTGGACATCCTCGCCCTCGGGGACGACGGCGCCGCTGTCGTGGGCGTCAGTCCCCGGCTGACCCGCTCCGTCGTCGTGGTCCTCGCCGTGCTGCTCGCGGCGGTCGCCGTGACGGTGGCGGGGCCGATCGGCTTCGTCGGGCTGTGCGCACCGGCCGTGGTCCGGCTGCTCAGTACGTGGGTTCCGGTCCTGGTCCGCCACCACGCCTTCATCCCGGCGTCGGCGCTCGCGGGCGTGCTCGTGGTGCTCGGCGCGGATGTGCTGCTGCGTGCGGTGTTCGGCGCCCAGGCGGGGGCCGAGGTGCCCACCGGGATCGTCACGACCTGCTTCGGCGCGCTCGTCCTGGTCTTCCTCGCCTACCGGTCGCGGGACATGGGCACGGACACCGGCTCGACGGCGTTCGCGCGGCTGCGCAGCCGGCGCGCGTTCGTCGTCACGCTGGTGGTGACGGTCGTGGGGCTGCTCGGTGCGGTGGTGGCGGCGACGCTCCTCGGCGACGCCACGCTGCTCCTGGGTGATGTGGTCAACTGGCTCGCGGGCAGGTCCGGGCAGTTCACGACGTACGTTCTCGACACCCGCGTGCCCCGGGTCGCCGCCGCCCTGCTGGCCGGGGCGGCGCTCGCGGTGGCGGGCGCGGTCGTCCAGGCGGTGTCGCGCAATCCGCTGGCGGAGCCGGGGGTCCTCGGCGTGGTCAGCGGTGCCGGGGTCGGGGCGGTCGCTGTCCTCACCGTCGTACCGCTGGCGAGTTTCTGGCTGATCGGCGGCTCCGCGCTGGCCGGTGCGGCGGCCGCCGCCGCGCTGGTGTTCGGTCTGGCCGCGCGGCGTGGGCTGGAGCAGAACCGGCTGGTGCTGATTGGTATCGGCGTGCAGGCGGGCGGCGGCGCGTTCGTGTCCCTGCTGATCGTGCTCACCGACCCGTACAACGCGACGAAGGCGCTGGCCTGGCTCGGTGGATCGACGTACGGGCGTACGTTCCCGGAGCTGATCCCGGTCCTGGTGGCGCTGGCGGCCGCGCTGCCGGTGCTGGCGGTGATGCGTCGAGACCTGGACCTCATCGGTCTGGACGGCGACACACCCCGTCTGCTCGGCCTCCGCCTGGGCACCACCCGGCTGGGGCTGCTGTCCATCGCCGTCGTCCTGACCGCCGGGGCCGTGGCGGCGGTCGGCGTGATCGGCTTCGTCGGCCTGGTCGCACCGCACGCGGCCCGGGCGCTGGTGGGCAGGCGGCATGTGCGGGTCGTCCCGGTGAGCGCGCTGCTCGGTGCGCTGCTGGTGGTCGTCTCGGACACGGTGGGCCGGACGATCATCGCGCCGGCCCAGATCCCGGTGGGGCTGCTGACCGCGGTGATCGGCGCGCCGTACTTCATCTGGCTGCTCTGGCGGTCCCGTAGCGAAGGGTGAGGAGGCGTCACGGTGTCGGCTCCCGCGTCCGTCACGCGCGGGCGGCGGACCTCCGGGCCAGGTGCAGGCCGACACCCAGGGCCAGGACCAGCACACACGCGGCGAAGGTCAGTCCGGCGTCCCTGAGTCCGATCCAGAGGGTCAGGGCGCCGACGCCGACCACCGGCAGCGAGATCCCCAGGTAGGCGACGACGAAGAACGTGGACACCGTCGCGGCCCGGTGCTCGGCCGGTGCCGCCGCGCTGATCGCCGTCACCGCGCCCCGGAACGCCATCCCCTGCCCCAAACCGCCGCAGAGCGCACCGGCGACGAGCAGAGGCAGCGAGGCGAGCAGCAACGAGGCCGCCACCAGCACCAGTCCGCCGACCAGGACGAAGCACCCGCCCGGTAGCGCCCGCCGCTCCCCCACCCGGCCCATGAGCGCCTGCCCGGCCGTCGAGGCGAGGAAGACGGTGAAGACGACGAGGCCGGTCAGGGCCAGGTTGTGCACGTCGAGCGTCTCGGCCACGAACGCCGGCGCGACCGCGGTGAAGAGGCCGAGCAGCGAGAACCCGGCGAAGGCGGCCAGCGCCGAGGGGGCGAACACGCCGCGCACCTGGGGCGGGACGGCGAGCCCCCGCGGGCGCAGCCGTGGCCGTCGTACGCGGGAGGTGACGGTCTCGGGCAGCAGCCAGGTCAGTACGGCGGCCGCGGCGAGCAGCGCCAGGTGCACCAGGAAGGGGAGGCGCAGGGGCCAGGGTGCGTACTCGGCGAGGAGCCCGGCCAGCAGCGGGCCGCACCCGAGACCGCCCATGTTGGCGGCCGTGGCGGCGAGACCGGCTCTCGCCGCCCGTCCCGGTGGCGCGAGTTCCATCACCGTGACGGTCGCGGCGCCGCTCAGCAGCCCGGCGGCGAACCCCGACAGCAGACGGCCCGCGAAGAGCGCGGGCAGCCCGCCTTCGAAGAGGAAGCAGAGCGCGCTGGCCGCCGAGAAGCCGAGCGCGGCCAGGAGGACGGGCCGCCGGCCGGCCTCGTCGGAGATGTTCCCGGCGAGGAGCAGCGTGGCGATGACACCGAGCGCGTAGACGGCGAAGACGACCGTCACCATCAGCTCGGAGAAGCCGAGCTCCTCGCGGTAGAGCCCGTACAGCGGGGTGGGGAGGGTAGTGCCGGCCATGCCGACGGCGAAGACGGCGGCGGCCGCCGGGTAGCCCAGGCGGCTCATGAACCCTCGGGCGGGGCGGCGGGCGTGATGTGGCTCAGCACGCACCGCCAGTGGCCGTCCTGCCGGACGAAGACGTCCGTGGTCCATTCGTCGGCGTCGAAGCGTTCGCCGCCGTAGTGGGCGGTGTTGGTGATCCGTGCGGTGACCACGGCGGTGTCCCCGTGGACGCGGATCCTCGGCGGGGTGATGGCCCGCATCGCCGAGTGGGTGAGGTCGCCGGAGGTGACGTAGGCGAGGAAGGTGTCGCGGTCCGTGATGCCGGACTCGGAGACGATGACCCATTCGTCGGCCATGAAGGCGGCGATCCGCTCGGCGTCGTTCGCGACGATCGCGTCGGCCCATGCGTCCACCGCGGCGGCGAGCAGTGTGTGGGTCGCTGGGTCCGCCGCGCCTTCGGGGCTCTCCGGGGGCGGCTCGGGCCGGTCTCCGCTGTCTGCCATTTTTCGAGCGTAGCCGTGGGGGGCGCGGGCCGCAGTTCATGGCGTGCGGCCCGCGCTCCCGTGCTTCAGCGGCGGTGTCGCGTCAGCGCGATCCGCCGTACCGCCGCTCGAATCCGGCGAACGCCGCCTCCTGGCGCCACTGGGTCGCGGCCTTCGGGCTGCCCTCCAGGTGGCGGACGCAGTCCGGTGCGGGCGGGAGGATGCCGGGCCGGGCTCCGGCGCAGGCGCGCACCGGGCGGTAGCCGGAGCGGGCGGATCCGGTGGCCCAGAGGCCGTCGCCGTCGAGGAACGCGTACTCCAGCGAGGCCCGGGCCAGGTCCTTCAGCTCGGTGTAGCTCAGGCCGTACGTCTCCCGCGCGTACTGGTACTCGTGGCTGATGTCGATGCGCGAGACGCCCGGGTCGTCGGTGGCCAGGACCACGGGAACGCCGTAGTGGCGGTAGGCGTTGAACGGGTGGTCGTCGCCGGTCACGCCGAGGATCTGCTTGTTGCTGCTGAACGGCACCTCGACGGCGACGCCGCGCCGGGCCATGGTCCGGGCGAGTCCGCGCCAGTCGTCCTCGTGGACCAGGTCGACACCGTGGCCGATGCGCTCGGCTCCGGCGACGAGGACGGCCTCGCGGATGTGGAAGGTGAGGTCCTCGGGCTTGACCAGGCCGGGCGTCAGCTCACCGGCGTGCAGGGTGATCCGCACGTCCGGGTACTGGGTGCGGAGGTACTGGAGCATCCGCATCTGGAGGCTGTAGTTGCGCAGCGCGCTCTCGCCGTCCTCCGGCTGGACGAGGTTGACCGCGACGAACCGGGGGTCACGCTCGGCGAGCCGCAGCCCGACGGCCATCTGGGTGAACACGCGCTCGTTGGAACTGCCCCGGGAGACCTGGGAGATCCACCGTACGGGGAGGCGGCAGCCGGGGTCGGGGCGGCGGGTGTCGCAGTGCGCGGCCTTCCGGAACTGGGCGTCGGCGGCGTCGGCCTCGCGGACGGCCTCGGTGACGACCTTGTCGAGCTTTCCGCCGGCGACGAGCTTGCGGTGGAAGGCGGCGAGGTCGGCGTCGTAGCCGACGGACTCGGCGAGCTTCCGCGCGCTGTCGGAGGCGGGGGTGACCAGGGTCTCCAGATAGAACTGGTTCTGTTCCACCACGGTGTTGGCGACATCGGCGAGCAGCTTCCCGCGATCGCGCGTCGCCTCGCCGAACTTGCCGAAGGTGTCGAAGAAGTGGTCGTGCCCGGACTGATCGGCCGGGAAGTCCTGCATCGACCAGGCGCGGACGATGCGTTGGCGGAACGCGGCATCCGTACGGGCGTCGGCGGCCGGCCGCGTACCGGGTCCGCAGGGCGGACGTACGGCGGTGTCGGTCGCGTCGATGCACAGCCCGTTCTCGCCCGCGAGCTGGATGAGGTACTCGGTGGTGACCGCGCCCGACAGGTGGTTGTGGAGGTCGCCGCCCTTGGGCAGCGCGGCGAAGAAGGCCTTCAGCCGGGCCGGGTCGCTCCGGAGGGCGTCGAGTCGGGCGTCGGTCCGGCGCTCGGCCGGGGTGGTGAGGCGGTGCGGTGCCTGCGCGGTGGTCCGGGTGGCCGGGTCCTGCGCGGGTGCGGCGGCGGCCGGGACGGTGGGGAGCAGCGTGAGGAGAGCGAGTGCGCCGATCCCGGCCGGGACCAGGGAGTTGGGACGGTGTGCCGTCCGAATCGATGAGATCACCGCCGAATGATCGCGTCGGTGGCCACGCTTCCCGCCCGAGCCGCGTGGACCGGGAGCAAGATCCACCCGATCGAGTGGGAGCCGTGTCCTTGTCCTTGGCACCGGCTGTTCAGGCGCCGGGTCCATGCGGTAGTCGTACGGTCATGTGGTCGGCGGGCGCGCGGAGTTGGAGCGGAGTGAACAGGCCGCCGAAGCTGATCGTCAGCCCCAGCGTGATGCCGTCGGCCATGCTGACCCGACTGGCCAGATAGTCCTGAGCCAGGGTCACCCGCAGCGAGAACGGGGCGTCGAGGCCGACCGAGGTCAGGGCCACGCACACCGCCTACGATGAGGACCGACCAGAGGGCCGCCGTGCAGCGGGTGGCCCGATCCGACGGGCGGGGGCCTCAACCCATGGACGACTACCTCCGGGCGGGCCGCGACGCGGCACCCGGCCTCTACGGCCGGCTGCGTGTGCGCGCCGACGGGCTCGGCCCGGCACAGTGGCTGACCGGGCGGACGGAGGCCGAGGGCGGTTTCGGCCGGGTGGCGGGGATCTCCGGCCCCGGCTTCGCCGCCTACGCCCGCGTCGTCCACCCGGTGACGGAGGACGGGGAAATCGCCGAGGGCCCGACCCCGCCGGACGTGGCCGAGGCCCTGATCCCCGTACTGGCCCGGCACACCGCCACCGCTGACACCTGCTGGTTCGGCCTGTGGCAGGGGTACGGGCGGTGGGACTTCGACCGCTTTCCCGCCTTCCTGACGCCGGGGCGCGAAGAGGTGCTGCTCTCCGGCCCGTTGGCGGATGTCGTGTCCCCGGTGGAGCTGGACGAGTTCGCGGAGCTGCCCGACCTGTGGTGGCCGGAGGACCGTGCGTGGTGCGTCGGCGGGGACGTGGACCTGGTGAGCACCTATGTCGGCGGGTCCCCGGAACTGATCTCCGCGCTGCTGGCGGCGCCCGGGATCGAGGCGCACGCGGTGGGGCCGCGCGACCGGGTGCGCTGAGACGACGGCGTACGACTGCCGTCTCCCGATCCGGACGACGGGGCGGAACCCTCGTTTCGCGGGTCCCGCCCCTCTTGCGCCGCGTCACACGGCTCTGTCCCGTACGACCGGACTCAGAACCGGTCCGGGGCGCGCTCCGGGAGCGGGGAGCCGGGGATCTCGTCCCGGCGCTGGTTCTGCCGGGCCTCCGCGTTCGACTCGGCGGTCGCGCGGCAGAACACGTCCTTCGCCGGCAGCTTCCCGGTGAGCAGGTACCGGGTGACCGTGCCGTCCGTGCACGCGTTGCCGCTCGGGTAGACGCCGTGGCCCTCGCCGCCGAGGACGGTGACCATCTTCGAGCGCTTCAGGTCCTTGTGCAGGGCCTGGGCGCTGGGCAGCGGGGTCTGGGAGTCCCATTCGTTCTGGACGATCAGGGAGCCGGCCTTGTTGTTCACCTTCGTCGCCGGTTCCACGGACTTGTTCCAGAACGCACAGGGCTTGATGCTGGAGGCGAAGTCTCCGAAGAGCGGGTAGCGGCCCTTGTCGGCGATGGCGTCCTGCCGGTAGCGCTCGGGGTTCCGCGGCCAGGCGGCCGAGTTGTCGCCGCAGACCACGGCCCAGAAGCTCGCCGTCATGTTGTCCGCCGGCACCTCGGCGGCCTTGCGCGCCGCCGCGGCGTTCCCGGTGAACGCCGTGAGCTTCCCCGCGGCGGCCGGCTGACCGTCCGCCGCCTTTTTCAGCTCCACGAACGCCTCGGTCGCGGTCAGCGGGCTGAAGACCGCTCCTCGCATACCGCTGCGGATGTCGTCACCGGTGACCAGCAGCCCGTCCAGGTCGATCGGCTTCTCGTCGGCCCGCGCGACCAGCTCCCAGAAGGTCCGGTCGACCTTCTTCGGCGTGTCACCGAGGCCGTACGTCTGCGAACGCTCGGCGGCCCAGGCGGTCCACCGGTCGAAGGCGGGCTCGGCGCCCCACGCCCACCACTGGACCATGCCCCGCCAGGCGAGAGTTGGATCGACCGCGCTGTCGAGGACGAACCGGTCGGCCCGGCCCGGGAAGAGCTGGGTGTAGACGGCGCCCAGGTAGGTGCCGTACGAGTACCCGAGGTACGAGATCTTCCTCTCGCCGAGCACCGCCCGGAGCACGTCCAGATCGCGGGCGGTGTTGCGCGTGGTGATGTGCGGGAGCGTGGCGCCCGCCTTCGCCCGGCACTTGTCCGCCACCTTGCGCGCCCAGGCGACGTCCTCGGCGTACGTCTCCTTCTTGTACGGGCGCAGCCACTCCTCCTCGTCCGGTGTCAGGCCGCAGGTGACCGGGCTGCTGTCGCCCACTCCGCGCGGGTCGAAGCCGATGAGGTCGTACTTCCGCAGGGTGGACTTCGGCAGCTCCTCCCGCAGCGCCAGCGGCATGTAGGTGCCCGCGCCTCCGGGACCGCCGGGGTTGGAGAGCAGCACGCCGTGGCGCTTGCCGGGCTCGGCGGTCCTGATCCGGGATATCGCCAGGTCGATCCGCTTGCCGCCGGGGGCCCGGTAGTCCAGCGGGACCTTGATCGTCGCGCACTGGAAATCCGCCGGAGCGTCGGCGTCGCACCGCTTCCACTTCGGCTTCTGCTTCGTGTACGGGGCCAGCGTGCCGCTCCTGGCCGCGGGCGAGGCGGCGGACGAGGAGGCGACCGATGGGGCGGCGGCCGATGGGGCGGCGGCCGGGGCGGCGTTGGCCGTGGAGGTGCCGAGCGCGGGAGCCAGCGTGGCCGTGAGAGTCACGGCCAACAGCGGCGCGAGACGTCGTCTGCGCACGTAATCGATCCTTCCGGTCGCATGTGTTCGGACAGGAAGGACCCTTCAGGAAGTGGCCGCGTCTGCGGATCCGTCAGCGGGCCGCACTTGTCTCCACCCTGGGAATGACGCAACGGCCCTGCGTGATACCCGAGTTGTAGGGACGTCCCTGGTTCAGGCGGTCAGGGCAACCGGAACCGGGGCATCCGCCGCCGGCCCCGTATCCGCTGTCGACGGATCGACGAAAGCCTCTCTGCCCCGGCGTCGTGGCCGGTAGCTTGAGAGGGTCGGCGAGCGACGGGGGAAGGGACGCACATATGAACCAGGACGGCCTGGGCCTGTCGGATTTCTTGGGCCCTCTGCTCATGAGCGGTATCGGCGGGGCTCTGCTGTACTTCGGTCTCCCGAGCAGTGGCCCGGTCAAGTGCGGTGACTCCGTCATGTCCCCCGGAGAGTGGTGCGGACCGGCGGGCCACACCCAGCTCCACGGCGGCCCAGGCCCTAGGCAGTGTCTTCAAATGATCACCGCTGGTGGATCATGGTGTCGTGATACGTCGCCATGAACTGTCGGATGCCGAGTGGGAGTTCGTCCGGCCGCTGCTGCCCGCGTCGTTGCGGGGACGCAAGCGGTTGGACGATCGCAGGGTCCTGAACGGGATCGTGTGGAAGTTCCGGACCGGGACGGCCTGGCGGGACGTGCCCGAGCGCTATGGCCCGTGGGCCACGCTGCATACGCGTTTCCGCAGGTGGGCGGCGGACGGGACGTTCGACCGGATGCTCCGCGCCGCCCAGGCGAAAGCGGATGCGGCGGGCGACGTCGACTGGCTGGTGTCCGTCGACTCGACGATCGTCCGCGCTCACCAGCACGCGGCCGGGGCCCGAAAAGGGGGCTCCGCGACCCGGCCCTCGGCCGGTCAAGAGGCGGTCTGACCAGCAAAATCCACCTGGCCTGTGACGGGCGGGGCCGACCCCTGGCATTCGTGGTCACGGGTGGAAACACCAACGACTGCACCCGGTTCACCGCCGTGATGGAAGCGATCCGCGTGCCCCGGATCGGACCCGGCCGTCCCCGGGTCCGGCCCGATCACGTCCTGGGCGACAAGGGCTACAGCTCGAAGGCGATCCGCGCCTGGCTCCGTCGCAAGGGCATCGCCCACACGATTCCCGAACGGGCCGACCAGGCCCGCAACCGGGCCCGGCGAGGCAGCCGCGGAGGCCGCCCGCCGGCCTTCGACCGCGAGGTCTACAAGCACCGCAACGTCGTGGAACGGTGCTTCAACCGCCTGAAGCAGTGGCGCGGGATCGCCACCCGGTACGACAAGACTGCCGAGTCCTACGAAGCAGCTGTCACGCTCGCGTCACTCCTGATGTGGGCGTGACATTTGACGACAGGCCCTAGGGCGAAGCCCGGGGGCTGCGTGGCGCCCGGACCCTCATCGCCCGGTTCGGCGACCGGGATGCCGGAGGCCAGGCAGAGGTCGAGGATGTCCAGGTCGGCGGTGCGCTGCCAGCGGCCCTGGAACAGCTCGACGGGGCGTCCGTCGGCGCGCAGCCGGTCCGCCGCGCGGGCTACCAAGGCGAGGGTCTCGGGGCTGCGGTCGGCGGTGGCCGAGGAGCGTCGACGGTGCGCCTCCCAGCGGCCGAGCCAGTCCGCCGGGGAGACGGACGGCACGTCCTCGCCGGATGCGGCGGAGGCAGCGGAGACGGAGGATGCGGCGGAAGCGGCGACGGGGCCGGATGCGCCGGATGGGGCGGAAGCGGGGCCGTCGGAAGCACCGGGGCCGCGGGAGGTCCCGGAGACGCCGGAAGCACCGGGGAGGGCCGTGAGCAGCTCCTCCGCACCCGACTCGGCCAGCAGCGCGAGCCAGCCGCGCTCGCCGTCCGCGTCTCGGCTGCCGTTCTCGGTGAAGGTCTCCGGGAAGAAGCCGAGCAGCCGGGCGCGCACGGCCGGATCGCGGTGGGCGAGGGCGACGACGGCGGGGCGGTAGGCCGTCCAGAACGAGGCGGGCGCGCGGACGACTCCGGGAGAGCCGATCAGGTCGGCCACCAGCTCACGTTCGGCGCTCTCGCGGTCCAGCCCGGCGGCCTTGACCAGGGCACGCACGTCCTGAGGCAGCGCGGCGTAAGGCGGCATGCCCGCGGCGCAGCGCTCGACCAGCAGACGCCGGAACTGCGCCCAGGCGTCCGCCGGATCGAGCCGGGCCACCAGGTCCCGCACATACTGCCGCAGCGCCTTGACGGTCAGCGCGCCGGCGAAGGCGAACTCCAGGAAGACGGCCCGCTGCCGGTCCTCGTCCACGACGAGACCGTGGACGCGCTCGGCCTCACGGGCCTTGCCGAAGAACGAAGCGGCATAGGTGGTGTTCTCCGCCTGGAGGAAGAGGCGGGCGACCTGCTCGTAGTAGGTGGGGAGGAAGTGGGGCACGGCCCGGCCGAGCCGGGTGCCGAGGTCGTCGAAGCCCTCCTTGGCGGCACCGGCGCGGGTCCTGGCCTGTCGGCCCAGCCGCTCGATGTCCTTGACCAGGGCCAGGGCGTGGTGCCCGTTGGCCGGGTCGTTGACCAGCGCCCAGGCAGGGAAGCCCAGCGTCTCGCGGCGGACCTGGCCGACGACGGGAGCATCGGCGGTCCTGGCCAGGCCGAGGAACTCCAGCGCCAGGTCCTCGGCTTCGCCGAGGGTGCCGGGCACGAGGCGGACCACGGGGCGGTCGCCGAGGGCGGTGTGCGTGTAGGTGCGGGCGGTCAGCGCGTCGGCGTCGTCCCGGTCGGTGGTACCGGCCGGGAGGATGGCGCCCGCTTCCAACAGGGCTGCGGCGCGGGCCTCGGCGGCGGGGGTTTCGGCGGTACGGCCATGGGCCTGGGCGGGCAGCGCCGCCGCGCCCACCATCGCATCGGTGCCGGTGTTCGCCTTGCTGTTCACTTCGGTGTTCGTCGTCGTGGTGCTCATGCCGCCCGCTCCTCGTCCTCCACGTCGCGGCCGGCGTAGAGCGCCGCCGCCATGCGCATGCCCTCGGACCACGCGACAGGGCCGACCTCGGCGGCCGTCAGCGCACGCCCCGAGGGGTCGGTCCAGCCCAGGGGGCCCGTCTCGGTGTCGTACGCGTCGTATCCGTCGTGTTCGCCGATCCAGATGCGGGCCTCGACGGTGACGCCGTCCTCAACGACCGGGCAGACCGCGTATCCGCCGCGCGACCGGTAGCCGAGCTGGGTGACGCGGCCGTGCAGGAACCGCAGTTCCTTGAAGACGCCGCCGGCATAGGTGTCCACGGAGACGGTGTCCGGGGCAAGGCCGGGCGGCCGGCGCCACACCTCGCGGAACAGCTGCTCGACCTGCTGGTTCACCTCCAGCTCGACCGCGAACTCCCTCAGGTCGTCCAGGTCGTCGAGGAGGACGGGGTGCGGCACGCTCACCACGTCCGGGGTGATGCGGACCGTGTCGCCGTCCAGGTCCACGAGGCCGAGGCCGCGGTCGGGGTCGACATCGCGCAGGAATCCGGCGACCCCGCCGTCCGCGCCGGTGACCACCACGTCCCGCAGGGCCGCCTGCCACGCCGGGTCGGGCCAGACGCCGGCGAGGACGGCGGTGGGGACGGGCAGCGAGCGCACCATCCACTGCTCGACATCGGTCCGGCACCGGAGTTCGTGCCGCTCCAGCCACTCGGTGAGCTGCCGTAGCCCGACGACCGCGGGGTCTTCCTTCAGTTTGGCCGGTACGGACTTCAGCCGCCGGCCCTTCCCGTTGCGGCAGACCACCTTGCCTGCCTCCAGAGCGACTTCGTAGTCGCCCGCCGGTACCCACCCCATGCGCTGTTCTCCCCGTGTTCCGTACGACGCCGCCGAGCGGCGGCACGCTGATGAGACCCGACGACGGCAACGCACCGTGACGAGTGAAAGAGACTCTAAGCGGCGCCACTGACAATGCGGCCGGGCCCTGTCCGCTTGCCCCGTGGCCGGAGCATGCACAAGGACATCACCGGCCTCGCGTACGCCACCGAACCTGCCATCCGTGCCTGGAAGTTGCCGCGTCGGCGGAGCAGGGCACCGCGGAGCGCGCCCTCTTCCCCGACGCGCATCTGTTCACCGGCCCACGCCCGGCACGACAGGTCCTTGGCCGCCGCGACCGGCCCGGAGCGACTGCCGTCCAGGAAGAGGTGATGTCCAGTGATCGGTCCCGGACCGGCCCGCGGTATCCCCGACCGGCCCGCGGTATCCCGGACCGACCCGCGGTGTCCCGCGCCGGCCCGCGCCGCCCGTCTCTCTCGCCGACCGGGAGAAGGCGGAGGAAAGGCCCCGTCCCACCGGAGGCACGGCCACGCCCCGCCCCCCCCCTACGGAGCGAAGACCCTGCGAGGTGCTCCCGATACGTACGGTGAGCACCGGAAGACCTGGCCGCGGGGAGGTGCTACAACTGGGGTTGTGAGCCCGTCTTGCCTCTCATCTCCGGCGCGCCGGTGCGGTTGAGCCCAGGCAGAAGATCCGGAAGCGTCGCCGGGCAGGTATTCGTCCTTCAGGTGGCGATCGTGGTGCTGCTCGCCGCCGGGGCCTTGCTGGCCCTGGTGCTGCAGTCGCGGCACGACATCGACCGTGAGGCGCGCAACCGGTCTGTCTCCGTGGCACAGACCTTCGCGAAGTCCCTGGGCCTACGGGAAGCGCTGAAGGCGCCGGACCCGTCCCTGGTTCTGCAGCCTCTCGCCGAAGAGACGCGCAAGGCCGCAGGGATGGACTTCATCGTGGTGATGGACACCCAGGGCATCCGCTACAGCCACCCTCAGCCCGATCGCATCGGCGAGCGGTTCGTCGGCACGATCGAGCCCTCGCTCGCCGGCCGGGTGCACACCGAGAGTGTGCAGGGACCGCTCGGCAAGGAGATCCAGGCGATCGTGCCGGTCACCTCGTCCGAGGGCGAAGTCGTCGCCCTCGTCTCGGCGGGTCTGACGGTGAAGAGCGTGACCGGCATCGCCGACGAACAGCTTCCGGTCATCCTCCTGTCCATCGCCGGCGGCCTGGCGGTGGCCACCGTCGGCTCGGCCCTGATCAGCCGAAGACTCCGCCGCCAGACCCACGGGCTCGGCACGCAGGAGATGACCCGCATGTACGAGCACCACGACGCGGTGCTCCACGCCGTCCGCGAAGGGGTGCTGATCACCGACGGCGAAGGGCGGCTACTCCTGGCGAACGACGAGGCCGGAAGACTGCTCGACCTGCCGGACGATGCGGAGGGACGCCCCGTCGACGAGGTCGGCATGGACCGCCGGATGGCGGACCTCCTGCTGTCCGGCCGGATCGCCACCGACGAGGTGCTGGAGGCCGGGGACCGGCTGCTCGTCGTCAATCAGCGGCCCACCCACCCCGGGGGCCGCCCGCAGGGCTCGGCGGTCACCATCCGCGACTCCACCGAGATGCGGCTCCTGAGCAGCCGGGCGGAAACGGCCCGGAAACGGCTCAAGCTGCTGTACGACGCCGGGGGTGACATCGGCACCACGCTCGACGTGGTGCGGACCGCGGAGGAGCTGGCCGACGTCGCCGTCCCCCGGTTCGCCGACTTCGTGACGGTCGACCTGGCCGACCCGGTGCTGAACGGCGACGAGCCCGGCCCGGGCGCCGACATGCGGCGCACGGCGGTCAACGGCATCCGTTCCGACCACCCGCTGTACCCGCTCGGCGCTCTGATCGACTTCCTGCCGTCCACGCCGCAGGCCCGCGGTTACGGTACGGGCGCGGTCGAACTCGTACCGGATCTGCGTGACGCGCCGGGCTGGCACGCCCAGGACCCGGACCGGACATCGGCGATCGTCGCCTACGGAATCCACTCGCTCATCGCCGCTCCCCTCAAGGCCAGGGGCGTCGTGCTGGGCGTGGCCAACTTCTGGCGGTGGCAGAAGCCGGAACCATTCGACGAGGACGACCTGTCCTTGGCGGAGGAGCTCGTCGGCCGCGCCGCGGTCGCCATGGACAACGCCCGCCGCTACACGCGCGAACACCATCTCGCCGTGACGCTCCAGCGCAGCCTGCTGCCACGGGACCTGCCCGAGCAGAGCGCCGTGGATGTCGCGCGTTTCTACCAGCCCGCCCAGTCCGGAGTGGGCGGGGACTGGTTCGACGTGATCCCGCTGCCGGGAAGCCGCGTCGGGCTCGTCGTCGGAGACGTCGTCGGGCACGGCCTGCACGCCGCCGCCACCATGGGGCGGCTGCGCACGGCCGTGCACAACTTCTCCTCCCTGGACCTGCCGCCCGACGAACTCCTCGCTCGTCTCGACGACCTCGTCCAGCGCATGGACCAGGAGGGCGACAGCGCCGCCCCCGACGGCGGCGTCCTGGGCGCGACCTGCCTGTACGCCGTCTACGACCCGGTCTCCCAGAACTGCACCATGGCCCGGGCCGGGCACATGCCACCGCTCGTGGTCGCCCCGGACGGCACGGCGACGATCACGGAGCTGCCGGCCGGCCCGCCGCTGGGGCTGGGAGGCATGCCGTTCGAGACCATGGAACTGCGCCTGGCGGAGGGCAGCCAGCTCGTCCTGTACACCGACGGGCTGGTCGAGGAGCGGAGCCGGGACATCGCAGAGGGTCTGGAGAAGCTGCGCACGGCACTGAGCCACCCCGGCCGGGACCCGGACGCCGGCCTCCGCGCCGTACTCGACGCCCTGCTCCCCGATCAGCCGTCCGACGACATCGCGCTGCTCATCGCCCGGACACGCACCCTGGGGGCCGACCGGGTCGCCCAGTGGGACGTTCCGTTCGACCCGAGCGAGGTCGGCGCCATGCGCAGCCGCGCGGCCGCGCAGCTCGAGGAGTGGGGCCTGGAGGAACTCGTCTTCAGCACGGAACTGATCCTCAGCGAACTCATCACCAACGCCATAAGGTACGGCGCGGCGCCGGTTCACCTGCGTCTTCTGCGTGATCGCACCCTGACCTGCGAGGTGTGGGACAGCAGCAGTACCGCCCCGCACCTGCGGTACGCGGCCGGCATGGACGAGGGAGGCCGCGGGCTGTTCCTG
This sequence comes from Streptomyces sp. CA-146814, assembly GCF_050942385.1. Taxonomy (NCBI): domain Bacteria; kingdom Bacillati; phylum Actinomycetota; class Actinomycetes; order Kitasatosporales; family Streptomycetaceae; genus Streptomyces; species Streptomyces sp. CA-146814. Next base: position 7,276,751 of record NZ_CP192068.1, on the reverse strand, counting down.
GTGGCGCAGATCAGCGAGCGCTGGGGCACTCGGTACACACCGGAAGGCAAGGTCATCTGGGCCGAGCAGGTCCTGCCCGCCGACCCGCACGGAAGGCCGCCCTCTCACGGATGAGAGAACGGCCTCCGACCTGCGTTTCCGCACAGTGGGGACGACAGGATTTGAACCTGCGACCCCTTGACCCCCAGGAGTGAGGGCCAAGGGCATTTTCTGGATATAGCGGATCTGGTCCGGGCGCGAGTTGTGCGTGTAGACATGCATCGTGCACCACCGCTCGTAGCATGTGGTCCCCAACTGGTCCCCAGGTGGCCCCCTTCCGATTGTGCGGTCAAAGTGGCCCCAGGACCGGGTCGTAGAGGCGCAGCCCAGCCGTGGCTGGAGGTCTACACGGCGGACCAGGTGCCGCCCGCCTTGTACCACCGGGGCATCGGCATCGGCGTCAAGCCGATGACGGGACCGCCGGATGCTCTGGGCAGCGGCTACCGGCCTGATCCGGCCGGCTCCGGCGAGACGTACACGGGCGGCTGGGGCATCCTCCACGGCTGACCCGGCCGAACCGCGCGACGGCCGCACCCGGGCCGTGCTCGGTGTGGCTCGGCCGGACGGCGCTGTATCACCTGCCGGGGCAGTGGTTGCGGACGTCCACCGACCCGGCGCGGCCACCAGGTGTCCGGTTCGCTGTGTTCTCAAGCCACCCGATTGCTTCGCACCACCATCCTTTCGTCCGGAAAGGTGGTGATGTAGCCAGGACGAGCCCGCTCACGACGGAGGGAGCGACATGGTCCAGGGCTTTTCCAGGGAACCGGGCACCCACGGGCCGCTCACAGAGATCCCGGCGGAGGGCCGGCGGAAGATCACCCGCTGGGCGGCCGCGATCGCGCTCGGCGGCTTCCTGTTCGGCTTCGACACCGGGGTTGTCTCCGGGGCCCTGTTGTATATCAAGCAGGACTTCGACCTGAACTCCTTCGAGCAGGGCAGCGTGGTCAGTGTGCTGCTCATCGGCGCGGTGATCGGCGCCACCTCGGCCGGTCGGCTCTCCGACGGTCTCGGCCGCAGGAAGGCCCTCGGCCTGATCGGCGTGGTGTTCATCATCGGTACGGCGATCGCGAGCACCGCGAACGGATACCCCGTCCTCATGGTGGGCCGTATCGTCCTCGGTCTCGCGGTCGGGGCGGCGTCGGCGACGGTTCCGGTCTACCTCTCCGAGATCTCGCCGACGAAGATCCGCGGCCGGCTGCTCACGATGAACCAGCTGATGATCACTCTCGGCATCCTGGTCGCGTACCTGGTCAACCCCGCCTTCTCCAGCAGCGAGATGTGGCGGGCGATGTTCGCCGTCGGTGCGGTCCCGGCCGCCCTCATGGTGGCTGCGGCCCTGTGGTTCCTGCCCGAGTCACCGCAGTGGCTCATCGCGAACGGGCAGGCGGAGAAGGCGCGTACGGGTATCGCCTCGGTCGCCGACGAGGCCACGGCGGACGCCCTGGTCGCCCGGGCCCAGCACCGGATCACCGAGGATCGGGAGCAGCAGAAACAAAACGCCGCATCTTCCGGCCGGACGGCCAGGAGGCTGCTCACGCCGGACCTGCGTCCGGCCCTCGTCGTCGGCCTCACCCTCGCCGCCGTACAGCAGTTCGGCGGGATCAACACGATCATCTATTACGCGCCGACCATCATCCAGCAGACCGGTCTGAACGCGTCGAACTCCATCTTCTACTCCGTGTTCATCGGCCTGATCAACCTGGTCATGACGCTCGTCGCGATCCGCCTGGTCGACCGGGCCGGCCGCCGCGTCATGGTGCTCGTCTCCCTCGCCCTCATGGCGGTTTCGATCTTCATGCTGGGGCTGGCGTTCGTGGTCGGTATGAACTCGGTGCTCACTCTGCTGTTCATGGTCATCTACATCGCCGCCTACGCCGGCGGCCTCGGCCTGGTGTTCTGGACGCTGCTGGGCGAGATCTTCCCGCCGTCCGTCCGGGCGGAGGGATCGAGCGTGGCCACGGCGGTCAACTGGATCTCCAACTTCGTCGTCAGCCTCGCCTTCCTGCCCGTGGCCTCCGCCCTCGGCCAGGGCGAGACCTTCTGGATCTTCGCCGCGATCTGCGTGGCCGCGTTCTTCTTCGTCGGCCGCTACCTGCCCGAGACCAAGGGCCGCGACCCCGAACAGATCGAGGCGGCGCTGAACGCCCGCTTCGGGCGCGGCAAAGGCCCGCCGGACACCGCCTCGGAGGCGGCCGCTCACCGGAAAGGACGGTCGTGATGACGGAGAACCCGCTCAGCCCGCCCGAGATGGAACGGTCCGACGTCCTGGTGCTCTTCGGTATCTCCGGCGACCTCGCCAGGAAGATGCTGCTGCCCGCGCTGTACCGGCTCACCGAGTCCGGCAAGCTCACCGTGCCCGTCATCGGGGTGGCGGCCACCGACTGGGACGACGACGCCCTGCGCCGGCACGCGCGGGAGGCGGTCGCCGCCGAGGGCACGGACATCGACGAGGAGGTCTTCGTCCGGTTCGCGGCGAACCTGTCCATCATCACCGGGGACTTCGCCGACGCCGGCACCTTCACGCGGTTGCGCGAGGCGGTGGCCGGGCGCGGCTTCGTGACGTACTACCTGGCGATCCCGCCGTCGCTGTTCACCGAGGTCGCCGGGGCGCTGGCCGCCGAGGGCCTCAACCGGAACGCCCGGCTGGTGGTGGAGAAGCCGTTCGGCCACGACCTCGACTCCGCGCGAAGGCTCCAGGACGAACTCTCCGCCCACTTCGACAACGCCCATCTGCTGCGCGTCGACCACTTCCTCGGCAACCGCGCGGTGGAGAGCCTGATGGTCTCCCGGTTCGCCAACACGCTGCTCGCGCCGATCTGGCACCGCGCCTATGTGGACAACGTGCAGATCACCCTCGCCGAGGACTTCGACGTCGCCGACCGCGGCTCCTTCTACGACGCGGTGGGCTGCCTGCGCGACGTGGTGCAGAACCACATGCTCCAGGTCCTCGCCCTCCTCGTGATGGAACCGCCGAGCGCCACCAACGCCCAGGCGCAGGGGCTGGAGAAGTGGCGGGCCCTGCACGCGACCCGCACCATGGATCCCGCCGTGACGGTTCGCGGCCAGTACGAGGGCTACCGGGACGTCGAGGGCGTGAAGCCCGGCTCCACCACGGAGACCTACTTCGCGACCCGGATGTTCGTCGACAACTGGCGCTGGGCCGATGTCCCCTTCTACCTCCGCAGCGGCAAGGCGCTGGCCGTCTCCGCCACCGAGGTCGTAGTCGAACTGCGCAAGCCTCCGCTGGAACTCTTCGGCGGCGACGACCTCCAGACGCCGCCGAACACCATCCGCTTCCGGATCGACGGCGACACCGGCATCCGGGCGGACCTGATGCTGAACGAGCCCGAGAGCAACGACGGGCCGCTGACCGTGCCCATCGGTGTCGACTTCGCGCAGGTTCTGGGGCGGCAGGAACTCCCGTACGAGAACATCCTGCACGGGGCCGTCGTCGGTGACCCCGAGTGCTTCGCGTTCTTCCCCACCGTGCTGGAGTGCTGGCGCATCGTGGGCCCCGTCCTCGACCCGGTCGAGCCGCCGCTGCCGTACGCGCCGGGAAGCTGGGGCCCGGAGGCGGGAGACCGCCTTCCCGGACTGCGGAACCGGCACGAGCTGGGCCCCCGACTCTTCGACGACGCCCGCCCGGGCGGGGAGCGCGGACACGGCGGCGAACCGGCCGGCTGAGCACCCCGCCGCGAACCGTCCCTACCCGGGACGTGGAGGGAGGACGATGTACGAGGCGTGGTCGCGCGTCAAGGACAACCTGTGGCCGGTGCTCCAGCAGTCTGCGGCGGCCGCGCTCTCCTGGTGGATCGCCGGGAGCGTCTTCGACCACCACGTCCCGCTCTTCGCCCCGATCGCGACCCTCGTCGCCCTCAACACACCGGTGGGCGGGCGCGGCACCAACGCGGTACGGGTCATGTCCGGGGTCATCGCGGGCGTGATCGTCGGGCAGGTGGCCTTCCGCTTCCTCGGCCACGGCGACGCGGCGGTCGGCGCCGCCGTGCTGGGCGCGCTCCTCGTCGCGCTCCTCCTGGACGGCGAGCGCATCACCATGGCCCAGGCCGCTGTCGGCGCGGTGATCTCCGTCGCGGCCGGAGAGCAGGCCGGCATCGACCGGGTGCTCGACGCCCTCCTCGGCGCGGGGGTCGCACTCGTGTTCAGCCAAGTCCTCTTCCCTCCACACCCGTTCACCCTGCTCAGGAGGGCCGAGGCCGCCACGCTCAAAGGGCTGGACCGTGCCCTGGAGCTGGCGGCCCGAACGCTGGACGCCGCGGCCGATGAGCGGGAGGACCAGCCGTGGAAGGAACTGCGCCCGGTCTACACCCTGCTGGACGACCTCGGCCACACCCGTGACGACGCGATCGCCGTCGCCCGCCGGACCCCGCGCTGGCGCGGCCGGCGGGAGCCCATCCGGCAGGAGATCGCCGCCACCCGCTGTCTGGACCTGCTCGGCAACAGCTGCCTCACCCTCATCCGGGGCGCCACGATCCTCCCTCCCGGGCACAGGAAGGCGTTCGCCGCCACGGTACGGGGGTTGTCCGGGGTCCTGGACGCGCTGGCGGAGGCGCGCGGAAGCCATGCCGTGCTCCAGCACGCCGCCCGGCGCACTCTCGACATCGTCCGGGCCGCCCCGGAACGCGGCTCGGCCCTGCCGGTCGCGGTGGGAGAGAGCGTACGGCTGGTCGCCGCGGACATCCTGGTCTTCGCGGGCGCCAACGCGGACGAGGCCGAGCGAGCGGTACGCGACGGGTCCACCGACATCATCGTCGAACGCCGGGCGCATCCCGGGGAGTAATCGGACCGGCACCGACGCGAACAACTCCAGCGGGGCGGGCCAGCTCACGACTGGCCTCCGTCCTCGGCAGGCCGGCCATCCGGAGTCCGTGCTGCGCCTGGTCGAGGCCCTGCCAGAACCGGAGACCCCTGCCGTCGTGACCGATCCCCGAATGCCGTGTTCCGGGGCGCCGTACCGGGATTCACGGCCAGAGGGATACTTGTGCCGCTTCTCGGGGTAGACGGGCTCGCATGCACGGACAACATGCGCGTCCTACGAGCACTCTGTTCGGCTCGATCTCTCCCATTCAGGAAATGGCGAACGGCCAGAACGGCCCCCGGCACTCTCGCCGTGGCCGGCCCCTGGGCCGCTTGCGGCGTCGGCTCCTCGTCTACCGATCGATCGAGTTCCTGCCCTCCCGCGTCCCCGGCGGCACCCATCCGGACGAGGAATGCCTCCTCCTGGTCCATATCCGCAAAGTCGTCGGCCAAGTCCGCTACCGGCTCTGTGACCACTGCGAACAAGGTGTCATCACCGACGTAACTCTGGAAGAGCGCTTCCGTAGCACCGGGCTGGGAACCCGCGCCCTGTCGCATCTGCGCTCCCGCCACCCGGGCGTGAAATGGCGCAGCACCCTGAACCTGCGCGCGACACGTGATCTCCTGCGCCGCATGTCCATCCCTGCAACCGGTGCGACCGGCTCGTGCCCGCACACCGGAGAGCCGCGCCTGCGACGTCAAAAGCCGTAAGAGGCTCGTGCCAGCATGCGGACACGGTGACTGACTTCGATCAGCCCATGACCGGACAATTCAGGCTCGCGGGCCGAGGCGTTGGACGATCTCGTTCTGCTCTCCGTGCAACGACGTCACGCCGCGATGCCGGCTTCCACACGTCGCGGCAGCCGGCGGGCTTACGGGTGCGGCCGGGTGGCGGTGTCGAGGTAGAAGGCGTCGATGCTCTGGACAGCCTGCTCGAAGGCGTCCAGGTTGACGGGCTTGGTCACGTAGGCGTTGGCGTGGCTGGTGTAGGCGCCGGTGACGTCGTCCGGGGCGGTCGACGTGGTGAGGACGACGACCGGGATGGCCTGCAGATTCTCGTCGGACTTCAGGACCTTCAGGAGGTCGTGACCGTTCATGCGGGGCATGTTGAGGTCGAGAACGATGAGGTCGGGCCGGACCGTGCCGGGGGTGCGGAGGTGTTCCAGGGCGGCGACTCCGTCGGTGACCTGGACCAGGTTGCGGGCTCCGCGCTCGGAGAGGGCTTCTTCGATGAGCATGGCGTCGGCGACGTCGTCCTCGACGAGCAGGACGTCGAAGGGGCGGGCAGGAGTGGTCATTGTCGGGAGCTCCGTGGGCTTTTCGTTCGAGTGGTGGAAGAGTCCCGGCCAGCGGCGCCGGGCGCCCTGGCGGGTCATGTCGCAGGCGGCGCCGATCTGCGGGTAGCCGGCACCCGCGCGTGCGGCGTCCGTGGCCGCCTGCCGCTGAAGCCGTTCCGTGGCCTGCTGCAGCTGGTCAAGAATGTGGAGCAGGGTCAGTGCGTACGCCGGATCGCCTGATGCGGGAGGCGCCGGAGCTTCTTCCTGCAGCTGGCGGGCAAGACGATGCGCGAGATCACCGATTCTCGCGTCCGCTATGGCGGCCGTCTCCTCGGAAGTGGTCCGCAGTACGAAATCCTTGCCGGGCATACCCGGCACTGTAGGCCCCCGAACGCTCCGGCGACAACATGCGTTGTCGGTTGGGTTTAGAGTGTGCTGGCCGCACTCCACCAGGCGGCTTCCCGGCGAGGAGCGCTACAGGATGACCGGCGACATACAGCAACCGCGCGGACGAAGACTGTCCTCATGGACGACCCGGCGCTGGCTTCGCGTGGGGGTCGGCGCCTCCCTGGTCGTGCTGACACTGCTGGGGCTGACGGGGGCCTGGGTGATGGGGCGAAGCCGGGCCATCAGCAACCACCTCACCGACGTACGGTCGCCCTCCCTCTCCACCGCGTTCCGCCTGGAAACAGCTCTGGTCAACCAGGAGACCGGCATCCGCGGCTACGGCCTGACCGGTACGGAGGAGTTCCTGGCCCCCTACCGCCAGGGACTCGCCGACCAGAAGGCGCACACCCGGTCGCTCAGGGAGCTGCTCCACGGTGACACCGCCCGGCTGAACGACCTGACATCGGTCGAGAAGGCGGTGGACAGGTGGCAGGAGGAGGTCGCCGAGCCCGTTGCCGCCACACCGGCCGGAACACCTTCCCCGCAGGAGGCGGAGCGGCTGGCCAACGGCAAAGCGGCCTTCGACGCGGTTCGTGCGGCCCTGGAGAACCAGCAGGAGAGGCTGCGTGCGGACCGCGCTCAGGCCCGGGCGGACCTGCAGTCCACGGTCACCCTGCGGAACTGGGTGTTCAGCGCTATCGCGCTGCTCATCGTCGCCCTCGCCGCCCTCGTCTTCGAAGGGCTGCGCCGTGGCATCAACCGGCCCCTGGACCAGCTGGGCGCCGACGCCCGCATCATCTCCGCAGGCGACTTCGACCATCCCATCACCCCGACCGGCCCGGCCGACCTGCGGCGCCTGAGCGGTGAGATCGAATCCATGCGCCAACGCCTCGTACGGGAGCTGGCGTTCACCGAGGAGGCGCGGCTGCGGCTGGACGCGCAGGCTGCGGATCTCCAGCGTTCCAACGCCGAGCTGGAGCAGTTCGCGTACGTGGCCTCCCACGACCTCCAGGAACCGCTGCGCAAGGTGTCCAGCTTCACCCAGCTCCTGCAGCGCCGCTACGGAGGGCAGCTCGACGAGCGGGCCGACCAGTACATCGACTTCGCCGTCGACGGGGCGAACCGCATGCAGACCCTCATCAGCGACCTGCTCAACTTCTCCCGCGTCGGCAGGGTCCACAACGCCCACCAGAACATCGACCTGAACAGGACGCTCAAGGAGTCTCTGTCGGCGCTGAGCGTGGCCGTCGAGGAGACCGGTGCGACGATCACGCACGATCCCCTGCCCGACCTGGTCGCCGATCCCAGCCAGATGGCCATGCTCTGGCAGAACCTGATCGGTAACGCCGTCAAGTTCCACCGCCCCGACGAAACCCCCAAGATTCACATCACGGCGGCTCAGGAGGCCGGGCTGTGGCGGTTCACCGTCACCGACAACGGCATCGGGATCCCTCCCGAGTACGCCGAAAAGATATTCGTCATCTTCCAGCGGCTGCACACCAAGGACACCTACAGCGGCAGCGGCATCGGACTGGCGATGTGCAAGAAGATCGTCGAGTTCCACGGCGGCACCATCACCATCGACCCGGACTACCGCGACGGTGCTCGTATCGTCTTCACCCTGGCACCCAAACCACCGCAGATCCCCGGACCGTCGGCCACACCGGAGGACTCGCGTACCGAGGCGGAGCAGGCACGATGACCACCTCCGGAGAACATCTTCCGGGCGCGCCCTCAGGTCTGCAGCCTTACCGCATCCTCCTCATCGAGGACGACCTGGGCGATGCCCTGCTGGTCGAGGAACTCCTCCACGACACAGGTCTCCCCTTCGAGCTGACCACCCGCACCACCCTCGCCCAGGCGCGCACCGAACTGGCCACCAGCCAGGCTGACTGCATCCTCCTCGACCTGCACCTGCCGGACGTGTCGGGCATCGACGCCCTCACCGCCGTACGAGCCCTGGCCCCGAACACCGCCGTGATCGTCCTCACCGGCCTCTCCGAGGCCCAGGCGGGCACCGAAGCGATGGCCGCCGGCGCCCAGGACTACCTCGTCAAAGGCAAGGTCGACCCCGACCTCCTGCACCGCACGCTGCGCTACGCCGTCCACCGCAGCGAGACCGAACGTACCAACGCCGAGGCCCAGGCAGCCCGGCAGCGCGCGGAAGAAAACGCCCGCCTGGAACGCGGCCTCCTCCCGCAGCCCATCCTCGACACCTCCTCGGTGCGAGTGACCTCCCGATACCTGCCCGGATCCGAACTGGCCCTGCTCGGCGGCGACTTCCTCGACGTCGTCGAATGCGACGACGACGTGCTCCACGCGGTCGTCGGCGACGTCAGCGGCCACGGCCCCGACGCCGCCGCCCTCGGCGTCTGCCTGCGCATCGCCTGGCGCTCCCTCGTCCTCGGCGGACACGACGCCGAGGACCTGCTCCACCTGATGGAACGCATCCTGATCGCCGAGCGAAGCAGCCACTCCCTGTTCGCAACCTGCACCCTCCTCAAGCTGGACCAGCGCGCCGGCACCGTCACCCTTCACCTCGCCGGCCACCACGAGCCGCTCCTGACCACAGCGGACGGCACCCACGAGGTGACCGCAGCGCACGGGGTAGCGCTCGGGATCGTCCCCGGGCGCCGCTCCTGGCCCTCCACCACCGTCACCCTCCCGGCCGCCGGAGCCCTGACCCTCTACACCGATGGCCTCACCGAAGGCCACAGCGGCGCGGACAACGACCGCCTCGGCGTCGAAGGACTCCTCACACTGATCGAGACCCTCCCCCCGGCAGACCCAGCCGTCCACGTCGACCAGCTCATCCAGGAAACCCACCGGCTGAACGCCGGGCGCCACTCCGACGACCTGGCCGTCCTCCGCCTCGACTGGGGCGACTCGCCCACCCACCCCTGACGAAAGCTTTGGTCTGTTCGCAGTCGGACTGCTCGATCCAGGTGGCGGCTCCACCCAGGGCCCGGTCTCGTCCGACGCCCCGACGGGCAGGTCGGCCCTGACCTGCTGGTGTCGTACCCGCGTACGGCAAATAGGCTGCGCCTGTATGCGGCTGCCGGCGGACCGGGGTTCGGGTCAACAGTTTCGGGGCTCGGTCGGTGAGGTGCCGATTCAATTCGTACGGGCTCAGAGCCGCGCGGGCGGTGAGCTGCTCACGTCCTTGCTCGGCGATCATCCTGCTGACGGCCGCGCGCAGGACTCCGGCTCCCGGTCGCCGGAACGAGCTCGGCGGGACGAGGCCGCCTCGGTACGGCGGGAGCTCTGTCGAGGACGCCGTTCACGGATCTGGCGCCACGTGGGGAGCACCGGCGCCACCCGTCGATGTGGCGAAGAGCGCGCCGGTCTCTCACGCCGTCTGGCGAGTACCGTTCCCACAACTTTCGGTAGCAACCGGACCGTGGTCCACACCACAGACAGGCCCCAGGCGCTTCCGCTCCGACGTCGTAGCCGGCGTCCATGACGATCAGGATCTCGGGATCGCCGTCCGTCCACTGCCCGGCATCGATCAGCCGCTCGACGAGCTGGCGTGCCTGCCTGGCGGTGACGCCGGCGGCGTCGTGACCCGGCGCCGGACGTAGTGCGTCCAGCGGCGCGGTCCAGGAATTGCGGCCCGTCTCAAGTGCGCGGATCACCGAGTAGGGCCAGCTGGGAACGGGAATGTGCTGGTCCTTGCCCCGCCCGTCGGTGTGGCACAGGATCCGCAGCGGTGAGGTGTGAGCGCTGGGCCGCAGCCGGCAGGTGAGGTCGGCGGCCAGGACCAGCCGGCCGTCCGCCGCCCGCGGCAGGGGCGCCGTGGCCAGGGCCCGTCGCGGCCGGGCCACATCTCCCCTTCCCGTGGACAGGGCGTCGTGGAGCCCGCCGTGTTCGCGACGGTGTTCACCGACCAGCGACAGGTCCACCAGCGACCGAACCGGCCCGTCCGCACACAACGCCGCGTCCGCGAGTTCGAACAGCGCGTCCGCACGCCTGAACCTCGGCTGGCCTCCGCGCCCAGGAGCGCCGACGACGGCAACGCCTGCCGGAACACGAATCCGGCAGGCGCTGCGCTGCCCCAGGGCACCGAGGAGAAAGGGGAACGGGACAGGTCAATGGCCGGCGACCGCGCCGGACAGTTCGTTGGTGCCCTTCGGCAGGGTGATGGATGCCAGCTTCTTCCCCGATTCCAGTTCGATGGAGTGGAGTTGGCGCTTGCCCGGGTCGGAGACGTACGCCGTGTGGTCACGGACGAACAGGGTGGGCCTGGGCTGCTGCCAGTCCAGGGGTTCGGTCCAGTCGCCGACCGCTTCGATCTTCTTCTCGACCTTGCCGGTCTCCGGGTCGATGACGTGGAGGATGCCGTTGGTGCCGAGCACGAGGGCTTCGCCGTGCGGGCCGCGGGCGAGTGAGCGGAAGGAGTAGCTGGTGCCGAGGTCGACCAGCTTCATCTTCGCCGTACGGGTGTCGATCAGGGATATGCGGGTGGGGCGTTCCAGTTCGGCGTCGGGGTCGGTCTTGTAGTCGCCGAGGAGAATCGGGGAGACATCGCTGCCGGCCTGGTTGCCGGTACGGGCGTAATCGCCGGGGGCGTCGACCTTGGTGAACTCGCCGTCTTTGTAGAGCAGGACGCCGTCCTCGCAGCCGAAGCCGACCACCTCGCCCTGGGCGGCTGCCTCGCCGTGCACTCCGGGGCAGTTCTCGGCGCGTGCGATCTCCTTGTTGTCCTTGTCCAGGACAAGGGCTCCGGTGCGCTTCTCCTCGGTGCCCAGGGTGGTGACGAGTTCTCCGCCGGCCAGTTCGATGGCGACACCGTGATGGGGCTTCGCGGACGTGTAGGTGCGGCTCTCCGGCTTCTTCCCGTCGGACAGGGCGGCGGGGTCGAAGACGTTCACCTCGCCGGTGCCGTCGGTGAACAGGACCGTCTTGCCGCCGTGCCGGACGACGTGCCCTGGCTTGGTGCCCTTGAACTCGGCGGCGGTGAACTCCTGCCGGGTGGCGTCGAACACGCGGAAGCCGGAGTCCGTGGAGACGACGACGTGGTCCTTGTCGCCCGCCGGGTTGACCCGGTTGAAGCCGGGCAGTTCGATCGTCTTCGCGAGCTTCAGGGTCTCGCCGTCGAGGACGTACAGTCCCCCGTCGTACGAGGCGACGATCGGGTTCCCGACCGCCGCGGCCTCGCCGCTCCTCTGCTCCATGGCCTCTCCGCCGGAAGGGGTGTCGTCGTTGCCGTTACCGCCGCAGGCAGTCAGCGCCATCGACACCGCCACGGCCACGGCCGTGCCCGTGAACACTCTGGCGCGGGTGGGCTTGTTCATGATCGGTCTTTCCTCTCCGGCCCTCAGGCGCGGGTTTGCGGGGTGGAGCGGCCGGCGGTCCAAGTGCCGTACCGCGGGGAAGCTCGTTCAGTCGCCGGTGAGGCCCTCGGCCATGGCCGAGGTGTTGGCGCGCATCATTTCCAGGTAGGTGCCGGCGCCCTTGCCCTTCTCGGTCAGCGACTCGGAGTAGAGCGAGACGACGTCCACGTCGCCGCCCATCTCCTGGCGCAGGACCTCGGCGAGCCGGGTGGGCTGGGAGGAGTCGGCGAAGACGGTGCGCACCTTGGCCTTCTTCATGGCCTGGGTGAGAGAGCGCAGGTCGGAGGAGCTGGGCGAGGCGAGCGTGGTTCCGCTGGGGATGACCGCGCCGATGACGCGGAAGCCGAAGCGGTCGGCGAGGTAGCCGAAGACGTGGTGGTTGGTCACCAGGGCACGCCGGTTCTCGGGGATGGCGGCGAAGGACTTCTCCATCCACCCGGTGAGGTCGGCGAGTTGTCCGTCGTACCGCTCGGCGTTCTCCCGGACCTTCTTCTCGTCGACGCCCTCCACATGCTCGGCGACCTGGTCGGCGATCAGACCGGCGGCCTCGCGTACACGGTCGGGGTCGGTCCAGAAGTGCGGATCGGGCTTGCCGGCGTCCTCTTCCGGGCCGCCGTCCTGTCCGGCATGGAAGGTGAGGGGGTCGGCCGCCTTACCTGCGGCGAAGGTGGCCACTCCGGACTCGCGGGCCGCCTCCACGTGCCGCAACACGTTCTCCTCCAGTCCGAGCCCGTTGTAGACGACCAGGTCCGCGTTCTCCAACTCCGCGGCCTGCACGGCCGAGAGGCCGAAGGAGTGCGGGTCGGCGTTGGGCTTCATCAGGACACTGACGTCGGCCTCGCCCCCGACGATCTCCCGGGTGATGTCGCCGAGGATGTTGGTGGTCACCACGACCCGGGGCCGTTCGTCTCCGCCGCCCGCGCAGCCGGTAGCCGCACCGGCGATGACGAGGAAGCCGACCAGGGAGGCCAGCAGGGCACGCATCCGTGGAGCGCCCATGCGCGCGCTCATCGGCCCGTCTCCACCATCAGGGAGGGCCGTACGTCGACGTCGAACGTACGGGCCACGCGGAGATCGTCGTTGTAGTCGATCTCGTACACGCGCCTGCCCTCGGGGTCGTTGAGGTAGGCGCGGCTGCGGTCCACCTCGATCACCGGGGCCGCGCCGCCGCCCGCACCGGCTTGGGGCAGTTCCTTCAGCAGGGGATCGGTCGCGCCGGTCTCCTTGCCGGTGGGTATGTCGTAGCCGTGCAGGGCCCCGTCGCTCTCCAGGACGACCAGCGGCGAGCCTTCGCCGGCCGTGTTGGCGGCGACCACGGGGCCGGTCTTCACCCGGGTCCAGGCGCCTTCGCCGACATCCAGGACCCAGACGGCGTCCTTACCGGCGGGTGCTGTGAGGGTGCTGCTGCCCGGGCGGTGCCGGAACTCCTCGGCCCGCTCGGCCTTCGGTACGTCCTCGCCGTACGGGATCTTCTCGGCCGTGAAGGTGCCGTCGTCTTCGTGGACGAGCAGGGCGCCGTCGGCGCAGCCGAGAACGACCCCGCGCCGGGTGACCGCGTCACCTCGGGGCTCCTCGCACTCGGCCTCCGGAGCGGCGACGGGCTTGCCGGAACGGTCGAGCACGGCGACCTTCGCCGGAGCCGCGCTCTCGGCGGTGAGTGTCACCAGGTGTTCCGCGTACGGCACGACGGCGCCGGCGAACGTGCCGGGCAGCGGGGACGGCTTGCCCGAGGCGCCCTTCTCCAGGTCTGCCCGGCGATACACGCCCGCCTTCCCGTCCACCGACGTGGCCACGGTCACGCCCGCGTCGCTGCGGACGGTCGTACCGGTGCCGCCAGGCAGATCGCCGACCTCCTGGATCTTCGCGCGGTAGTAGTGGACGTGGTCGCCGTGGTCGACCATCCACGCACCGCTGTCGAGCACCCTTATGCCGTCCGGGCCGTGGAAGTAGCCGAAGCGGCCGTCCGTGGTGAGTGCGGTGGCACCAGGTCTGCGGGCGATGTCGTGCATCGTGCCGGTGATGAGGTCCAGCACTCGGGTCTCGCCGCTTCCGGGGTCGCCGAGCAGAAGTCTGGACTGCTGCTCGGCCGCCTCGGTGGCGCCTTCGACGTAGCCGTGCGGAGTGGCGGACGGAGTGGAGTTCTTGGAACCGGACTTGGCCTCGTCCCCGGCCCCGCATCCGGCGGTCAGGAGGATCACGGCCGCCAGGGCCGGAGCCAGCGATGTGACGTTTTTTCGGACGAGCAAGGAAATCGCCTCAGGTTTCTCTCGGTCAGGGCGTGAGGGAGATCGCGGCCGGGGCGATCGCCGGTTCGGGAGGACCGGCACGGCGCGCAACGCGGCGGTACCGAAGTCCGGATGCGAGGTGGGACAGGAAGAAGAGACCGACGGCGAGGGCCGAGACGGTCGCTCCGGCCGCAGTGCTCAGATGCCAGGACAGGAGCAGGCCGCCGAAGGTGGCGGCGGCACCGAGGAGCGCCGCGAGGGCCATGACGCCGCTGACGCTGCGCGCCCAGGGCAGGGCGGCCGCGGGCGGGGCGATGAGCAGACCGAGGACGAGCAGCGTTCCCACGATGTGGAAGGAGGCCACGATGGCCAGTGCCAGCAGGCCGAGCAGCACGGCATGGGCGAGCCGGGGACGCAGCCCGAGCGTCCGGGCCTTGCGCTCGTCGAACGCGAGGGCCAGGAAAGCCCGGTAGCCGAACACCGAGACGGCCAGCGCCAGTAGCAGGGCTACTCCAAGAAGCAGCAGATCGCTCTCCCGCACGGCGAGGACGTCTCCGAACAGAAAGCCGGTGAGGTCCACCGCGAAGGACTGCGAGCGCGACACGATGATGACGCCGAGCGACAGCATGCCCACGAACAGCAGGCCGATGCCGGTGTCTTGGGACAGTCGTGGAGTCCGGCCGAGGGCCGTGACGCCCGCCGCCATCACGGCCGCGCTCACCACCGCCCCCACCAGCAGATTGCCTCCGAGCAGCGAAGCGACCGCGACGCCGGGCAGCAGCCCGTGCGACATGGCGTCACCGAGGAAGGCCATCCCGCGGAGCACCACCCACGTTCCCGCGAGGGCGCATATCGCCGACACCAGGATCCCGGCCCATAGGGCCCTCTGCACAAAGGCCACCTCGAAAGGGGCCGTCAACCACTCCATACGAGGACCCTACAATGACAACCATGTTCAATAACAACCCCCCGTTCTCGCCGGACGTCGAACCGCGGAATGATCGCGTCCGATTCCAGCAACTGAGCGCCGGCTACCCCGGCCGCCCCGTACTCCACCAACTCAGCGCCGAGATACCGTCTTTGGCCATGACCGCCCTGGTCGGACCCAACGGAAGCGGCAAGTCGACGCTGCTGGGCGTCCTGGCCGGAGTGATCGCCGCCACATCCGGAGAACTGCTGTACGCAGAGGGCTCCCCGCCGGCTTTCGTCCCGCAGCGCGGTGCCGTCGGCGACACGCTTCCCCTCACGGCGCGGCAGACGGTGGAGATGAGCCGCTGGGGACAGCGGGGCCTGTGGCGGCGGTTGACCCGCACGGACCGGAGCGCGGTCGACTCCGCCATGGAGAGGCTGGGGGTCGCCGACCTCGGCACCCGCCAGCTCGGCGAACTGTCGGGCGGTCAGCGTCAGCGCGTCCTGATCGCGCAGGGCCTCGCCCAGCAGTCCGACCTGCTCCTCCTGGACGAGCCGACCACCGGGCTCGACCCCGAGGCGCGGGAGCGGATCACGGCCCTGCTGACGGACCTGGTCGCCGACGGCACCACCGTCGTCCAGGCCACCCACGACCTGGAGGCCGCCCGCTCGGCCGACGCCTGCCTGCTCCTGGCCGACGGTCGACTGGTCGGGCAGGGATCCCCGGACGAGGTACTCACCCCGGAGGCGCTGGCCCGGATCTGGCAGCCGGCGTGAAGCATCCGCGCAGGGCCGGGAGGCGCGCTCCGGCCGACTTCAGGAGGCTCGGTGCGACCGTCCGGCGGCCCCCACCCGCTGAGCTTCAGTACGCCCTGCACAGCCCACATGGCCTTGAAAGAGCGCATGGCCCCCGTGGGAGCCCTCCGGGACTTCTCCGGGATTTTCGGCTGCATCGAGAGGCACGAGCATGAAATAGCCGAAAGGCCATTTCCGCAGGTCAGCGGCTAGTTGTCGATCGTTCGTGCAGCTCAGCCGAGCGACTGGCCTCTTCCGGGACATCCGACCTGCGCGATCCGGCGGGCCTCGAAATGGGCGTCACCAGCTCTCAGCGTCACATCGTCGCTCGCAGCCTTGACGCCACGTGACGCGCCCAATGCACACCTGACACCCCATCAGAACGAGCGTCACGAGCGCCATTTCAGCGTCAAGATGTCGCCCGTAACACCCGCACCGCACATGACGCGCACGCGTAAAACCGCAGGTCAGGAGTCCTTCGCGACCGGTTCAAGGATCGCGACGCGCTCCACGTGGTGCGTCATGGAGCAGGCGGTGCGCGACGGCATCATCAAGGTGAACCCCGCCCGGGTGACTGGTTGGCAGAAGCTCTACAAGCAAGCCGAGGATGAACTCCTCGACCCACGCGCGCTCGCCCTGCCCGACTGGGAAACACTCGTCGCACTGGCCGACGCGCTCGTGGCCGCCTCCCGCGACGAGTACGCGGCTGGGGAGACGTGGCCATCTTCGCCGGGTGCACCGCCGCACGGATCGGGGAGATCTCCGGCTGCCGCGTCGGAGACATCGGCACCACCCAGTGGATCTGGACCGTTCGCCGTCAGACCACACCCGCCCCCGGCGGGCTGACCGACCAGGGCACCAAGGGCAAGCGGGCCCGCAAGGTGCCCATCGCCGAGGAGATCCGCCCCCTCGTCGCGCAACGCATCCTGTCCGCCGGCCTCAATCCAGACGCCCGCCTGCTCACGGGCCCGCGAGGCGGGCGCATCTCCACCGCCGTCCTGCGCGACGCCACACACTGGGACGACGTGGTCACCAAGCTCGGCTACGAGCATCTGCGCCGCCACGACCTCCGGCACACCGCGCTGACCTGGTTCGCCGACGCCGGAGTCCCGGTACACGTGCTCCGCAGGATCGCCGGCCACGGTTCGCTGACCACCACCCAGCGCTACCTGCGCCCGGACGTCCGCAAGATCACGGCAGCCGGGGCGGCGCTCTCGGCCCACTTCAGCGCGGTGCGCGCACCACGCTCACTGCCGGGCCCAGTCGTCATGACCCGCTGACCCGGTCAGGGACGCCGGACCTCCGGCTGGTCCCCAACTGGCCCCAAAAATGATCAAAGGCCGGTTTCGGATTGCTCCGAAACCGGCCCTGATCTGCGACTGTCTCCAGTCGGGACGACAGGATTTGAACCTGCGACCCCTTGACCCCCAGTCAAGTGCGCTACCAAGCTGCGCCACGTCCCGATGCCCGTCTGACCTGGGGTTTCCCCCTGGCCGAACGCGCATGAGAACAATACCGCACTTGCACAGGTGGTCACGAACCCGATTCCCGCTTGACCTCAACCTTGGTTGAGGGTGAACGCTCGGCGGCATGACGAACACGACCGCCGCCCCCGTACGCGGGCTCCGCGACCTCCCCGATTTCGCAGACGTCAGCCGCCTGATCGCCCTCATGACCGGCGCCGAGAAGCACGCCCCCGCCGCGCATTCCACGACGGACGCGCTCTGGGTGCTCTACAACAGGGTGCTGCGCGTGACACCGGCCACCGTCGACGATCCCGGGCGCGACCGCTTCCTCCTCTCCAAGGGGCACGGCCCCATGGCGTACTACGCCGTTCTGGCGGCTCACGGGTTCTTCGACGAGGAGGTGCTGCGCGGCTTCGGAACGTACGCATCGCCGCTCGGCCACCATCCGGACCGGCTGCTCGTCCCGGGTGCGGAGATCGGCAGCGGCTCGCTCGGGCACGGCCTGCCGCTGGCCGTCGGGACCGTCCTCGGGCTGCGGGCCCAGGGGCTCACCGATCCGCGGGTCTGGGTGCTGGTCGGCGATGCCGAGCTGGACGAGGGCAGCAACCACGAGGCCATCGCCCACGCCGGTCCGGCCGGGCTGGAGCAGCTGCACACGCTGGTGATCGACAACGCCTCCGCCACGCACGGCTGGCCCGGTGGTATCGCCTCCCGGTTCGCGGCCGCCGGATGGTCGGCGGCGACGGTGGACGGCCGCGACCACGAAGCCCTGTACGCGGCGTTCACCGCACCCCACCCCGGCCGGCCCCGCGCCGTGGTCGCCCGGGTCGAACCCAAGAGCTGACCCCGCCCCCGTAACCCCCGCTCAAGCCGGTCCCCGACCGGCGCATCCTCCGGAGGACCCCTTCATGGACACCATGCGTGACCGCTTCATCGCCACCGCCTCACAGCTCCTGGCCGAAAAGCCCCGGCTGGCCGTCGTGCTCGCCGACATCAGCGCCGACGGCTTCGCCGCGGCCCGGCGGGCCCACCCGGACCGGGTGATCAACGTCGGGATCAGGGAGCAGCTGCTGATCGGAGCCGGTGCGGGGATGGCGCTGACCGGGATGCGGCCGATCGTGCACACCTTCGCCAGCTTCCTGGTGGAGCGGCCGTTCGAGCAGGTCAAGCTGGACTTCGGACACCAGGGAGTGGGCGGGATCCTGGTCAGCGCCGGGGGCTCGTACGACTGGCCCGCCGGCGGCTTCACCCATATGGCGCCGGGCGATGTGGCGCTGCTGGACACGCTGGAGGGCTGGACTGTCCAGGTGCCGGGCCACCCCGACGAGGCCGAGGCGCTGCTGCGGGCCGCGGTGGACGGCGATGACCGGGTGTACGTACGCCTCTCCCTCCAGGCGAACCGGGCCGCACGGCCGGTCGGCGGCTCCGGCGGGTTCTCCGTCGTACGCGAAGGGCGGCGCGGGACCGTCGTCGCGGTCGGCCCGATGCTCGACAATGTCCTCGGGGCGACCGAAGGACTGGACGTGAGCGTGCTGTACGCGACGACCGTGCGGCCGTTCGACGCGGCGGGGCTGCGCCGCGCCGTCGGGGCGGGTCCGGGCGCCGATGCGGGTGCGAGGCGGAGCGCCGATGTGGTGATCGTGGAGCCCTATCTGGCCGGCACCTCGACGGCCGCCGCGAACGAGGCGCTCATGGAGCTGCCCCACCGCGTCCTCGGCCTCGGCGTGGGCCGCGCCGAGCTGCGCCGGTACGGGCAGATGGACGAGCACCTGGAGGCGCACGGGCTCGACGCACGGGGCCTGCGCGAGCGGATCACCGGGTTTCTGCGGGGCTGAGGCAGGCGGCCACCGGAGGCCGGAGGCGCGGCGGAACCCAGCCCCCTCACCCCTCCCCCGACTCCCCCGACTCCCTCGGCCCCTCCAGCTCCGGGTGCGCCGCCAGCAGTCGGCGCGGGGCGACCTGGCGCCAGGCGTCGGTGAGGATGGCGGCGAGCTCCTCGGCGTCCTCCAGCGCGGCCAGCCGGACCCGTAGCCAGGCGTAATGATCGTCGTGCCCCTCCTTCAGGAAGAACTTCTCCGGCTCGGTGGCGATCAGCTCCGCGCGGTCCTCCTTGGGGCACTTCACCCCCATCGCCGTGTCGTCATCGCCCCACGAGGCGAAGATCTTGCCCGCCACCCGGAAGGTGGGCTGCCCCCAGGCGAGCTTCTCGCCGGTGTCGGGCAGCGAGAGCGCGGCCGAGCGCACATCGGCGGCGGTGAGAGGGGTGGTGGCGCTGTCGCTCCTGGGTTCTTCGGCCGTCATCCCGCATCTCCGATCGGTCGAATCCCGGCGGCCCTTGCCGGGATTCGACCGTAACGCGCGGGACCGACATCCACCCCCGGACCGACACCCGACCCCGGCCTGGCATCCCCCGGACCGACACCCGGCCCCGAACCCACAGCCGGCCCCGGCCTGGCATCCACCCCCCGACCGCCCCGCACCGCACGCCGCAACTCACCCGCTTCGCACCCGAACCGGCAGGCGCCGCAGACCCATTGACCCCGTCGGAGCCGTGAACCTACCCTGAACGGCGTACTTCAGAAAGCGCTTTCTACACCCCACAGTCGGCATCTACCGCACAGGGAGCGCCCCATGAGACGCCGTTCGTCACGCCGGGCCGGCCGCGTCGGCCGTTCGCCCGGTGGCCCATCCCCCCTCATCGCCCTCACCTCGCTCCTGGCCCTGGTCCTCGCCCTGCTGGTGGCGGCGCCACCGCAGGCGCAGGCCGCCCCATATCGGGTGCTCGTCTACTCCGAGGTCACCAACTTCACCCACGACTCCATTCCGGCCGGGATCGAGGCGGTGAAGAAGCTCGGGGCCGAGCACGGCTTCGAGGTGGAGGCCACCGAGGACTCCGCCGTCTTCAACGACACCGATCTCGGCCGCTTCCAGGCCGTCGTCTTCAACAACACCAACTCCACCCCGGAGAAAGGTGACTTGCTGACCGCCGGCGAACGGGCCGCGCTCCAGCGGTTCATCCGCGCGGGCGGCGGCTGGGTGGGCGTGCACGCCGCGTCCGCCAGTGAGCGGGACTGGGACTGGTACGAGGGCCTGGTCGGCGCGATCTTCGACCAGCACCCGGAGGTGCAGACGGGCCGGGTCAAGGTGCTGGACCACGCCCACCCGTCCACCGAGCATCTGCCGGACCTCTGGGAGCGGACGGAGGAGTGGTACAACTGGCGCACCAACCCGACCTCCAAGGTGCACACGCTCGCGCAGATCAAGGTGCGGGACGGGGTCACCGGACTCGACGAGGGCGTGGACCACCCGTTCTCCTGGTGCCAGAACTACGACGGCGGGCGCTCCTGGTTCACCGCGGGCGGGCACGACAAGGCGGCCTTCCAGGAGGAGGCCTTCGTCCAGCATCTGCTCGGCGGCATCCAGTGGGCGGCGGGCGCGGCGGAGGGCGACTGCACGGCGACGCGCACCGGTTCCTTCCAGCGTACGGCGCTCGCGACGAGCGACCTGGCCGACCCGTTCGAGCTGGCGATCGCCCCGGACCGCCGGGTGTTCTTCGCCCAGCGGACCGGGAAGCTGAAGGTGATCGACCAGGAGACCATGAAGGTGTCGACCGCGCTGGACTTCGCGTACACGCCGGAGATGACCAGCCAGTCCGACGGGCTGCTCGGCCTGACCCTGGACCCCGGGTTCGCGGAGAACAACTGGCTCTATCTGCTCTACTCCGACAAGGTCGAGAAGCGGCTCAACCTGTCGCGCTTCACCGCGGACGGCAACACCGTCGATCCCGCGTCCGAGAAGCGGCTGCTGACCGTTCCGACGCTGCGCGGTGAGGGTCGGGCCAACTCGCACATGGCCGGTTCGCTCACCTTCGACAAGGACGGCAACCTGTACGCGGCGACCGGTGACAACACCGACCCGTTCGCCTCGGACGGCTTCACGCCGATCGACGAGGGCGAGGGCCGGCGCGCCTGGGACGCGCAGATGACCGCGGGCAACACGAACGACCTGCGGGGCAAGATCCTGCGGATCACACCGCAGGACGACGGGACGTACACCGTGCCCGAGGGCAACCTCTTCGCGCCGGGTACGGAGAAGACCCTGCCCGAGATCTACGCGATGGGCATGCGCAATCCGTTCCGCATCACCACCGACCCCGGCAGCGGGGCGCTGATGGTCGCGGACTACGGTCCCGACGCGCGGGCCGCGGTGGCGGACCGGGGGCCGGAGGGGACCGTCGAGTACACCCGTATCACGGAGGCGGGAAACTTCGGGTGGCCGTACTGCATCGGGAACAACACCCCTTTCAACGACTACGACTTCGCGGCGAAGAAGTCCGGGCCGAAGTTCGACTGTGCGGCACCGGTCAACGACTCGCCGAACAACACCGGCCTGCGTGAACTGCCGCCCGCCCAGCCCGCCACGGTCTGGTACGCGTACTCCGCGTCGGCGGAGTTCCCGGAGGTCGGCACCGGGGGCGGCGGCCCGATGGGCGGCCCGGTCTACGACTACGACCCGGACAACACCTATCGGACGAAGTTCCCCGCGTACTTCGAAGGCAAGGCGTTCAACTACGAGTTGACCCGGCGGTGGTTCAAGACGTTCTCGTTCCAGAGCGAGGACCAGACCTTCACCGATCCGCGCTTCGACCCGGTGAAGGCGGGCGATCTCCACTCCATCAACGGCATCTTCGAGGACATGGAGTGGAACCAGCCCTTCGACGCCGACTTCGGTCCCGACGGGGCGCTGTACGTCATCGACTTCGGACTCGGCAGCGGTACCGGACGCGGCGGCAGCAACGAGGGTGCGGGCATCTACCGGATCGACTACGTCGGTGACGGCCGGCTGCCCGACGCCAAGCTCTCCGTCGACCGGGACAGCGGTCCGGCGCCGCTGACCGTGGAGTTCTCCAGCGAGGGCTCCGGACTTCCCGGTGGCCAACCAGTCACCTATGCCTGGGACTTCGACGGGGACGGCACCACCGACTCGACCGAGGCCGACCCCTCGCACACCTACACCGCCAAGGGGCTCCACACGGCCCGGCTGACCGTCACCGGACCCGACGAGCTGACGGCACTGGCGGTGCAGGACATCACCGTCGGCAACACCCGGCCCGAGGTGACCATCCAACAGCCGCCGGACGGCGGGATGTTCGGCTTCGGTGACACCATCCCCTTCACGGTGGAGGTGAGTGACGAGGAGGACGGGCAGAGCGGTCCGATCGACTGCTCGCGGGTCGTGGTGCAGTCACAGCTCGGCCATGACACCCATCTGCATCCGCTGGACAACTACACCGGCTGCACGGGCGAGATCGTCACGGATGCCGGGGACAGCCACGGGCCGGGACAGAACCTCTACTACGGGATCACCGCCCAGTACCAGGACAAGGGCGCACCGGACGCTCCCGCGCTGACCGGCTCCACCTCACTGACCCTGCGCACCTCCCACCGCGAGGCCGAGCACTTCATCGCGACCGGTGGCCGCAACGGCGGTGCGGAGGTGGGGAGTCGGGGAGACGCTTCCGGCGGGAAGCGGCTCATCGAGATCGAGGACGGCGACTGGGTCACCTTCGATCCGGTGAACCTGAAGGGTGTCGACTCCGTGACGGTCGGCGCGTCGTCGGGCGGGCTCGGTGGCACGGTGGAGTTCCGATCCGGTTCCCCGACCGGCGAGTTGCTCGGTTCGGTGACCGTGCCGGGCACCGGCGGCTGGGAGAAGCTGATCTCGCCGACGACGGAGCTCAAGGACCCGGGCTCCACGACCACGCTGTACGCCGTCTTCACCAACCCGGAGTGGAGCGCCGGCAAGGCCGACCTGCTCTCGGTCGACTGGCTGCACTTCAACGGGCCGGGCGTGGAGAAGGCGGGTGGTACGGAGGTGACGGTCACGGCCGAACCGGCTTCCGGCACAGCGCCGTTGACCGTCGCGCTGAGCAGCACGGTCGAGCCGGCGGAGGGCCGGACGATCGCCTCGTACCACTGGGACTTCGGCGACAACGTGAAGCCGACCGGACCCGAGGGCGCGACGGCGACGCACCGCTACGACCGCAAGGGCGCTTACACCGCGCATCTGACGGTCACCGACGACAAGGGCGACACGACCACCGGTGCCGTGCGCATCGACGTGAAGTGAGGGGCGGAGAGCGCGTGAACAGCACACGAAGAGCCTTTCTCCGTAAGGGAGTCGGTACGGCACTCGGTACGGCCGCCGTCGTCGCCACCGGCATCGGCGCGGCACCGGCCTCGGCATCCGCATCGGCCTCGGCATCGGGCTCGGCCTCGGCGGCCGGGCGGCGGCGAGGCTGCCGGCGCATTCCGCCGTCCGGGATCGGGATGCACCTGTACACGATGCGGACACCGCTCGCGGCGGACTTCGCGGGGACTCTGGAGCAGCTCGCCGAGATCGGCTACGCCACGGTCGGGGTCAGCGGCCGGCACGGCAACTCCCCTTCCGCGATACGGCAGATGCTGGACCAAGTGCGACTGAAGGCCGTCCTGGAACACGTCGGCTACGACATCGTGACCGGCTCCGGGCTGCCGCAGGCGCTGGAGGACGTCCATACGCTCGGCGGCCGGTGGATCGTGGTGCCGAGCCTGCCGGGGTCGCTGCACTCACCGGCCGGATACCGGGAGGTGGCACGGCAGTTCAACCGGGCGGGGCTCGCCGCCCGGGAGTCCGGGCTGAAGCTGCTGTACCACAACCACGGCGGCGACCATGAGGTGGTGGACGGGGTCAGCCTGTACGACATCCTGCTCGACGAGACCGATCCGGAGCTGGTCGGGTTCGAGCTGGATGTGTACTGGGCGGCCAAGGGCGGCTCCTCCGCACCCGGCGAGCTGTTCGTCCGGCATCCCGGGCGGTTCCCGGCGCTCCATGTGAAGGACATGGCGCCGAACGGGGACTTCGCGGACGTCGGGTCGGGGGTGCTGGACTTCCCGGAGATGTTCGACACCGCGCGGCAGGGCGGGGTGCGGCAGTGGCTGGTGGAGCATGACGCGCCGGCCGACCCGTTCGCCTCGGCGCGGGCGAGCTACCGGTATCTGTCGCGGCTGCGCTACTGACGGCCGCCGAGCGGCGGCAGGTCTGCGCTTCGACCGGCCGCCGGGCGGTGGTGGCTGTCGTCCGGTCCCGGGTGTGCGGTTCCGCGCCCGGGGCCGGGGCGCGTTCAGCGCTGTGCGGCGGCGAGGAGGTCCTCGTACCAGGCGAGGGTGGCGTCGATGGCCGCCTCCAGCGGGGTCGGAGTGAGCCCGAAAGCCTTCTCGATGGCCGAGGAGTCGACGATCTGCGGTTCGGTGTGCTGGTAGAATATCTCCGCGTACTCCGCCATGAAGGTCGCGTCGAAGGGACCGAAGGGGCGGGGCTCGGGGATCACGGTCAGCTCCAGCGGGCGGCCGATGCGCTCTTCGACGAGCGCGAGGACCTGGCGGGTGGTGCGCGCGGGCGCGGTGGGCAGGTGCCAGACCCGGCCGTCGCCCTCCGGGCGCTCCCCGAGCGTGGCGAGCCCGGTGGCCACATCCGCGATGTACGTGTAGCTGTGCGGCAGGTCGATGTCGCCGAGAGCCGGCACCGGCTGCCCGGTGAGAGCGGCGGGAAAGACGGCGCCGCCGAGCGTGGAGTTGAGGACCCCGGGGCCCACGAAGTCGGCGGAGCGCCCGAGGACGACGGGCAGCCGGCCCTCGCGGTGGGCGGCGAGGTAGCGGGCGTCCAGCTCGGCGCGCATACGGCCCTTGCGGGTGGTGGCGTTCCACGGGGAGTCCTCGGTCATGACCGCGCCGCGCGTCTCGCCGTACGGGTAGAGCGTGTCCAGGACGACGAGCCGGGCGCCCTCCCGCTCGGCCGCGCCGAGGACCGCCTCCTGGATCTTCGGCATGACCTCCACCTGGAGGTGGTAGCCCACGTTGACGCAGTGGTGGACGACGGCGGCGCCGGCCACGGCCGCGCGGGCCCCGTCGGTGGTGGCCACATCGGCGGCGTACCGCTCGACCCCTTCGATCGCCGGGCCGCCGCCCGACCGGTCGACGAGCCGGACCGGATGGCCCCGGCGGACCAGCTCCACGGCCAGGGCCGTACCGGCGGGTCCGGAGCCGAGGACGGTGTGCAGAGCGGGTGCGGTGGTCATGGTGTGCCCCTTCGGGATGGGTCCGTGTCCGTCCGGGCCGCGCTGTCGGCACGCCACCAGAACGGCTCATCACTTCTGTTAGAGACCATAACTCTCACGACAGCTCATAGCAATAGCGCTTGTTAGACTCTGTAACAGGAGTGAGCTCGGCCGGCGAGAGGGGACCGCGATGGAACGGACCCAGCAGGGACCACGCGCCCGGTACCGGGAGCAGACCCGCACGGAGATCAAGGACCTGGCGCTGCGGCAGCTGGCGGAAGGCGGCGGCACCTCCCTCGCCCTGACCCGGATCGCCAAGGAGATGGGCCTCTCGGGACCGGCCCTCTACCGCTACTTCGGCGGCCGGGACGACCTGCTCAACGCGCTGATCCGGGACGCGTACGACGATGCCGCCGCCGCGATGGCCCGGGCGGCGGCCCGCTCGGCGAAAGGCTCCCGGGGCGCCCGCGCACGGCTGCACGACCTGGCCGGGGCATACCGCGCCTGGGCCATCGCCCAGCCCCACCGGTATGTGCTGATCCAGGGCGACCCGGTGCCCGGCTATGTGGCCCCGGCCGACACGCTGGAACGGGCCCGCGCGGTGCTGGGCCCCTTCCTGCCGCTCTTCGCCGCCGGAAACCCCGGCCCGGCGGTGGCCGCCACGGTGGACGAGATGACCGCCTGGCTCGCGGCGGACGCGACGGTCGGGGCGTGGGTGGCGCGGTACGTCCCGGAGGTGGGCGACGCTCTGGACGCGTCGTCCGGGGAGGCCCTGTCCGCGTCAGCCCGGGAGGCCCCGGACGCGTCGGCCGGCGAGGGCACGGCAGCCGCAGAGGCTCGGGCCGCGTCGGCGCTGGCGGGTGCGGTGCTGGCCTGGACCCAGCTGCACGGCTCGGTGAGCCTGGAGCTGGCCGGCCAGTTCGCCGGGATGGCGCACCGGGGCAGCACGTTGCTGGGCGCCCACATGGATCTGCTGGCGGACGCCTTCGGGCTGGAGTGAGCGAGGAGCCGGGCCGCCTCCGGGGGGAGCCGAGCGCACCCCCGTACGACAATCGCCCCCCACCCCCTTCAGTCCTCCCCCGACACCGCCCCCAGCAGGTCCCGGATGCGGGCCGCGGCGGCACGGAACTCCGGGCGGCCCAGCGTCTCGCTGTAGTCGCGCTCGGCGGGCAGCCCGACCTCGATGATCTCCGTGACGGTGCCGGGCCGCGGGCTCATCACCACCACCCGGTCCGCCAGATAGACGGCCTCCGAGATCGAGTGGGTGACCAGCAGCACCGTGGTGCCGGTGGACCGCCAGATCCGGTTCAGCTCGGTGTTCATCTGCTCGCGGGTCAGGGCGTCGAGCGCGCCGAACGGCTCGTCCATCAGCAGGACCGGCGGTTCGTGGAGCAACGCCCGGCAGAGCGCGACCCGTTGCTGCATTCCGCCGGAGAGTTCGTGCGGGTAGGCGTCCTCGAACCCGGTCAGGCCGGTCATCCGGATCAGCTCGTCCGCCCGTCCGCGCGCCCGGGCCGCCTCCATCCGGCGGATCTCGGCCTGGAGCAGGATGTTGCGCAGCGCGGAGCGCCACTCCAGCAGGGCCGCGCGCTGGAAGACGTAACCGATGTCGTGGCGTGGCCCGTTCACCCGTTCGCCGCCGAGCAGCACCTCGCCCGAGGAGGCCGTGAGCAGCCCCGCGACCAGCTTGAGGAGCGTGGACTTGCCGCAGCCGGACGGGCCCACGATGGCGACGAACTCTCCCGGCGCCACCTTCAGCGAGACATCGCTCAATGCCGTGACATCACGCTTCTTGCTGCGGAACCGGACCGCCACATCGTCCAGTTGGACCGCTGCTGCGCCAAATCCCTTCGACGGCAGAGCCGCTGCCGTCGCCCTCCCCTTCGGCATCGTCATCCCTTCAACGCCGTCTTCGTGTCCCAGTAGTCGCCGACAGCCTTCGGTGAGGCGACCATCCCCGCCTCGGCGAACACGTCGATGGTCTGCTGCCAGTCGGCCTCGGTGTTGACGCCGGGCGCCTTGCCCTCGGTCGACTCCGTGTGCAGCAGGGTGAGCGTCGTGGCGAACTGCTCCGACAGGACGGCCTTCGGCGGAAGTTGCTCGGACGCACCCTCCATCGCGGCCACCGCCGGCCCCGGCTCCTTCGCCGCCTCCGCCCACGCCTCGCTGACCGCCCGCACCATGCGCTGGGCCAACTCCGGCTTCGCGGCGAGGATCTTCTGACCGGCGAGGAGACCGTTGGAGTAGAAGTTCAGGCCGTGTTCGGAGAACCGGAGGTAGGAGACCGGCTTCTTCGCCTTGTCCTGCATGGTGGGCCCCTGGTCACTGGCGTACCCGAGCAGCCCGTCGGTCTTGCCCGAGATCACGGCGGCGATCTTGCCCGCCGGGTCGGTGTTCTGGACCTTGACGTCCGACTCGCCGATGCCGTTCTTCTTCAGGAAGATCGGGAAGGTCTTGGAGAGCGCGTCCCCGGCCGTCCCGGCGATCGTGCGGCCCTTCAGGTCCCCGGGCGCGGCGATGCCCTTCGCGTCGAAGGACTGCACGGAGGCGGGCGTGGTCTGGAGGAAGACGCCGAGGCTCTTCACCTTGACGCCCTGGTCCACGCCCGCGAGCAGCGCAGGCGTGTCCGCCCAGCCGAAGTCCGTCTGTCCGGCGGCCGTTGCCTGGACGGTCTTCTGCGAGCCCTGGCCCGCGCGGACGTCCAGGTCGATGCCGTGCTTCTCGAAGATCTTCTGCTGCTTTCCGTAGTAGAACGGCGCGTGTTCGCCGTACGGATACCAGTTGAGCGTCAGCGTGACCCGGTCCAGCTTCTTGCCGGAATCGCTGGTGGTGGTCGACGCGTCGTTGCCGCCGCAGGCGGTCGCCACCAGGACGAGGGGTACGGCACCGATCAGGAGTCTGCGCGCGTGCATGGGCTGGCCCTTCTCGCAACGGGACGGTGGCTTACGGGAGTTCAGTACGTGGTGGTGGCCGAGGTCTCGCGGCGGCTCGCGTGCCACGGCAACAGCAGCTTCTCGGCGATCTCCACGACGACGAAGAGGACGACGCCGATCAGCGACATCACCAGCAGCCCCGCGAAGAGCATCGGGGTGTCGAGGTTGCCGTTGGCCTGGAGGATCACATAGCCGAGGCCCTCGTTCGCACCGACGAACTCGCCCACCACGGCGCCGGTCACGGCGAGCGTGACGGCGACCTTGAGGCCCGAGAACAGGTGCGGCAGCGAGGCCGGGAAGCGGATCTTCAGGAAGGTCTGCCACGGCTTCGCCCCCATCGTGGCGGAGAGTTGGAGCATCTCGGGGTCGACGGCCTTGAGGCCGGTGACCATCGAGATCACCACCGGGAAGAAGGCGATGAGCACGGCGATGAGGATCTTGGGAGCGATGCCGAAACCGAGCCACACCACGAACAGCGGCGCGATGGCGATCTTCGGCACGACCTGGGCGAAGAGGAGGATGGGGTAGAGCGTGCGCTCGACGGTGGAGGAGTACACCATCACCACCGCCGCGAACACCCCGACGGCGACCGCGATGACGAAGCCGAGGAGCGTCTCGTACGTCGTCACCCAGCTGTGCTGCCAGAGGTAATCCGCCTTGCCCGTAAGGACGTCGAGGGTCGCGCCGGGCGACGGCACGAGATAGGGCTCGACCAGCTCGGCCGCCGCGATCACCCACCAGAGCGCGAAGCAGGCGAGCAGCAGCACCACCGGCCGCCAGCTCCGCTCCGCCGCCCGGGCCAGCCGCTCCCCCGCCGTGGGACCGGCCCGGCGGGCGACCCCCGCCACCTCGGCGGGCCTCTTGGCCAACGCGCTCTCACTCACGGTGAACTCCCTGCAAGCCGGGGGTAGTTGTGACGAGCTGTGCGATGCTGCGATGCTGGTGGTGCTGGGCTGAAGGCGCTTTCAGAAAGCGCTTTCTGGTAAGGTGCCGCCACGCTAATGACTGTGCGCGCACACGGTCAATAGGCCGTCCCGAAGTTTCGGGGCCCTGCCACCACCGCACCCCTGGGGGTCAGTTGAGTGAACGGGAAACACCTCTCCACCCCGATACGCGCCGCCGCGCCCCGGCCCCTCATGTCACGCTCGACGCCGTGGCCCGCGAGGCCGGCGTGTCGCCGGCCACCGCCTCCCGCGCGCTGAACGGCACCGCCCGGGTCCGCGACGACCTGCGCACCCGCGTGCGGGCCGCCGCCGATCGCCTCGGCTACATCCCCAACGCCCATGCGCAGGCCCTCGCCTCCACCGAAGGCAGCCGCACGGTCGGGCTGATCTGCCATGACGTCGGCGATCCGTACTTCGCGGGCATCGCCGGCGGGGTGATGCGGGCGGCGGCGGAGCAGGACCTGCTGGTGATGCTCGCCTCCACCTTCCGTGAGCCGTCCCGGGAGATCGCGTACGTCTCGATGCTGCGGGCCCAGCGGGCGCGGGCCATCCTGCTGATCGGCTCCGGCTTCCAGGACCGGGCCTGGGAGCGGGCGATGGACGCGGAGCTGGATCCGTACGTGCGCGCCGGCGGCCGGGTGGCGGTGGTGAGCCGACACCGGTCGCTGCGGGTGGACACCGTGCGGCCGGAGAACCGTGCCGGGGCGGCGGAGCTGGCGAAGGCGCTGGTGGCGCTCGGGCACCGGGAGTTCGCCGTGCTGACCGGGCCGCCCGAACTGACCACGGTGGCCGACCGGTTGGCCGGGTTCCGCGAAGGACTCGCCGGGGCGGGCATCCGGCTGGAGCGGGTGGTGCGGGAGGCCTTCACCCGGGAGGGCGGGCATCTGGCGGCGCGGCGGCTACTCGCGTCCGGCGGTCCCCGGCCGACCTGTGTCTTCGCGGTGACCGACGTGATGGCGGTCGGTGCGCTGGCCGCGCTGCGCGAGGCGGGGGTGCGGGTGCCGGAGGACATGTCGCTGGCGGGGTTCGACGACATCCCTCTCGTACGGGAGTTGTCGCCGCCGCTGACCACGGTGGCGCTGCCGCTCACCGCGATGGGCGAGCAGGTGATCGCGCTGGCTCTGCGCACGCCGTCGGGGGCGGGGCGGTCGCGGGTGGTGCGGGTCGACGGGGAGGTGGTGCTGCGGGGCAGCACGGGCCCGCCGCCGCAAGGGAGTTGAGGCGCCTGGGATCACGGGGCAGCCACCCCACGGGAGTCGTCACGGGTGACGGTAGCCCTCCCGGTGGTCGATCTGCCGGACCAGCTCCTGGGCGAGCGACTTGATGGTGTCGAGCCCGGCGCGGCCCCACGGGCGCGGCACGGTGTCGACGGCGCAGACGGTCCCGAGCGCGATGCCCGTACGGTCGATGAGCGGTGCGCCGAGGTAGGAGCGGACGCCTATGTCGTCGACCACCGGATTGCCGGCGAACCGCGGGTAGTCGCAGACGTCGTCCAGGACCAGAGCCTTGCGCCGCACGACGACATGCGGGCAGTAACCGTGGTCGCGGGCCATGTGGCGGGCGCCGCGGTTGCCGCCCGCCGCGACGGCACCGAGCTCCTTGCCGCCGCGGTTGCCCGCCGGCGTGTGCAGTCCGGCGAAGAACTGCCGGTTCTCGTCGATGAAGTTGACCATCGAGAAGGGCGACGCGGTGACTTCGGCGACCTTGTCGGCGAAGGCGTCGAAGTCGTCGAACGAGGCGTCAGGCCGCTCGCCGAGATCCAGCCTCCGCAGCCGCTCCGCGCGGGCCGGGCCGTCCCGGTCGGCGGGGGTCAGCAGCATCCGGCCGGTGGCGAAGGACGTCACTGGTGGGCCCCGAAGGCCTGGAGCGGAGCGGGCGCGGAGGTGGCGTTGATCAGATGCTGTACGAGGGTGACCAGCGCCCCCGTACCGGAGCTGGCGATCCGCGCGTCGCACAGGACGACGGGCACCGCGGGCCCGAGGTCGAGCGCGGCCCGGATCTCGTCGGGTTCGTAGCGGTACGCGCCGTCGAACTCGTTGACGGCGACGATGAATCCGATGCCGCGCCGCTCGAAGAAGTCCACGGCGGCGAAGCACTCGGCCAGCCGCCGGGTGTCGGCGAGGACGACGGCGCCGAGCGCTCCCTGGGAGAGCTCGTCCCACATGAACCAGAACCGCTCCTGACCCGGCGTCCCGAACAGGTACAGCACATGCTGTTCGGAGAGGGTGATGCGGCCGAAGTCCATGGCGACGGTGGTGGCCGTCTTGGATTCGACGCCCTCCAGGTTGTCGGTGCCCACGCTGGACTGGGTCAGCAGCTCCTCGGTGGAGAGCGGGGCGATTTCGCTGACCGCGCCGACGAAGGTCGTCTTGCCGACGCCGAATCCGCCCGCGACCAGCACCTTGAGGGCCACGGGGAAGAACTCGGTGGTTCCGGTGCGGTCAGAGCTGTCGTCGTAAACCATCGAGCACTGCCTCCAGCAGGGATCGGTCGGTGGGTGTGTCATGGAAAGCGGGGGCGTGCGCGGTGACCGCTCCGCAGTCGACCAGGTCGGAGAGGAGGACCTTGGTGACGACCGCGGGCAGCCGGAGGTGTGCGGCGATCTCGGCGACGGACATCGGCCCCTCGCACAGGCCGAGGGCCACGGTGTGTTCGGGGCCGAGGGGGATGTCGGGTTCGATGCCCGTGGCCATGACCAGGGAGAGCAGGTCGAAGCCGGTGGACGGCCGGGTCCGGCCGTTGCTGACGGTGTACGGGCGGATCAGCCGGCCGGCCGCGTCGTCGAGCAGGGGCCCGTCCTGCGGGGCCGGCATCCTCACAGCCCCGGGGTGAACGGGGCGCCGGCCGGCTGCCGCAGCGGGGTCATCAGATAGGGACGGACGCTCTTGACCAGCATCGCCATCTCGTAGCCGAGCACCGCGGCGTCCGCCTCGCGTCCGGCGAGGACGGCGAGACAGGTGCCGGATCCGGCGGTGGAGACGAACAGGAGCGTGGAGTCGAGCTCGACGACCACCTGCCGGACGTCGCCGTTGTCGCCGAAGCGGGCGCCGGCGCTGCGGCCCAGGGAGTACAGGCCGGCGGCCAGGGCAGCCATGTGGTCGGCACTGTCAGGGTCCATGCCGTGGACGGACTTCACCAGCCCGTCGGCCGAGAGCAGCACCGCGCTGCGCGTGTACGGCACGCGTTGGACCAGCCCGCTCAGCAGCCAGTCCAGGTCAGAGACCTGACCGGCCTGCATGTCGCTCGCCATCGTGTCTACTCCTTGAAAGTCGTGTCTTTACGGGGTTCCGGCACGGCGTGGCCCGGCAGGAAGGTGTCGTGCCCGGTCCGCGGGCGGCCGAGCGGCGCGGGCGCTCCGGGCGGCTCGGCGCCTTGGCGTACGGGTCCGGCTCCGCGTACGGGCAGGGGGGCGAGGGTCTCCAGGGGGGCGTCGAGCGCGGAGGTGGCCTCGCCGTAGCGGCTGGTGGTCCCTTCCTCCTGGGCGGTCTGGGCCTCGGCGAGGTCGATGCCGCGCCGGAAGGCGGCCATGAGGCCCGGGTCGTGGAGCGCGTGCTCGTCCTCGACACGCGGGGCGGGCGCTTCGCGCAGTTGCGGGACGAGGTGCTCCTGGTTGGCGCGCTTGGGGAGCTGGGGGCGGGCGGCGGGCGGGGTGGGGTGGTCGACGCGCTGGGGGGTGAAGGCGGTGGGCGGGAGGGGTGCGGCCGGTGCGGGCCTGTCGGCTTGCTCCGGCGTGAAGGCGGCCGGTGCGGGGCGGTCGGCGTGCTCCGGGGTGAAGGCGGCAGGTGTGGCGGCGGGCGCGGGGGGTGCGGGGCGGTCGACGCGTTCGGCGCGGAGCGGCAGGGGCGGGGCCTCGCCCCGGGGGGCGGGCGGGCGGGTCTCCGGTGCGGAGTGGGCGTGCGAACCCGGCGCCTGCGCGTCGCGCGGGTGGCCGGCGGGCGCCTGAACGGCCTGCGGCGGGGCTGCCCGCATCTGCGGCGGCGCGGGCGGCGCGGACGGTCCGTCGTCGTCGGCGGGCGGGCGGTGGACGGCTCCGGGCGGCGGTACGGGGGCGGCGCCGGGCACGGCCGGGGCGTCCGGGTCGGTACCGAGGAGGGTCTGCGGCAGGACGAGGACCGCCTGCGTGCCGCCGTAGATGTTGCTCTGCAGGCGGACCGCGATGCCGTGGCGGCGGGCCAGCGCGGAGACGACGAACAGGCCGATCCGGCCGTCCTGGAGCAGATGGGCGACGTTGACCTGGTCGGGGTCGGAGAGCAGGGCGTTCATCCGGTTCTGCTCGTGGTCCGGCATCCCGAGGCCGCG
Source organism: Streptomyces sp. CA-146814 (assembly GCF_050942385.1). Taxonomy (NCBI): domain Bacteria; kingdom Bacillati; phylum Actinomycetota; class Actinomycetes; order Kitasatosporales; family Streptomycetaceae; genus Streptomyces; species Streptomyces sp. CA-146814. The sequence continues at coordinate 7,243,234 of NZ_CP192068.1, read as the reverse complement.
GTCCTCCACCTCCAGCGCGAGTCCGGCGGTGACCCGCTGGACGCGCAGCAGGACCTGGGTGTGCGGGGCGGAGAACACCGTGGCGTTTTCGACCAGTTCGGCCAGCAGGTGGATCACGTCGGCGACGGCGTGGCCGCGCAGGGTGCCCTCCATCGGCGGGACCAGCTTGACCCGGGGGTACTGCTCGACCTCCGCGATGGCCGAGCGCAGCACCTCGGTCATGGTGACCGGGTTGCTCCACTGGCGCCGGGAGACGGCCCCGCCGAGGACGGCGAGGTTCTCCGCGTGGCGGCGGATGCGGGTGGCCAGGTGGTCGACGTGGAAGAGGCCCTTGAGCAGGTCGGGGTCCTCGACCTCGTGCTCCAGCTCGTCGAGGATCTGGATCTCGCGGTGGACCAGGGACTGGAGCCGCCGGGCGAGGTTGACGAAGACCTCGACCTTCTGTTCGTTGCCGGCGGAGCTGAAGAGCTGCGAGGCCTGGACGACGGCGGTCACCGCGGCGTCCTGGGCCCGCCCCATCTCCTGGGCGAGCAGGTCGAAGGCGTCGCCGTCGGGCGCCGGCGGCTGCGGCGGGCGCCGGGGGCCGACGGGTTCGCCGGAGCGGAGCTGCTCCACCACCCGCTGGAGCTCGGCCTGGCCCTGGGCGCTGGTGCGGCGGAGCGTCAGCGCCCGGTCGAGCACGGTAGCGGCCACGCGGTGGGCGCCGAGGTAGGCGGCCGCGACGGCGGCGACGGCCAGGGCGGCCGATCCGCCGAGCGCGGCCGCCAGGCTCGGGGACGGGTCGACGGCGCCGTCGCGGATGGTGAAGATGACGGCTGCCGCGCCGCTGAGCAGGGCGGCGATGGTGGGGAGCAGCGCGGTGCGCAGCAACTGGGGCCGGATGCGCCCCTCGGGGGTGGGCTGGGTGGCGCGCGGCCTGCTCGTGGCCGAGTGGGCGCGTGCGCCGGGGCGGCCGTGCCGTCCGCCCTCGCGGCGGTCCGGTCGCGCGGCGGGTGCGCGAAGTTGAGACATCAGCGTCCTCGGTACGGGGGCACCAGGAATCGGCGTTCCTGTCGCCCCTGTCGGCGTTCCTGCGGTGGCACCTACGGTGGTCGGTCCAGCTCGGGTCAGCGGTCGGGCCGGCCCGGAATCCAGGAGCCCCCGTTGATCACCGAGCACACACGGTAGTCGCGTCCGACCTGTGCGCGACGGGCAGTTGTCGAACTTGCCCGCCATCCGTCCCGCTCTGGTATGACCTCTCGCACGGGCGCCCGATTACGCCGCATCGGCACCGGCCTCGCCCACCCCGGCCCTCCGGACGGGACCACCTTGAGGATGAACACACCGGGGCGGCTACCATATGAGCGCCGCCTAGCTCGAAAGATAAACACGTGACTGTCAATGACGACTCGTTCACCAACTGGATGCACCGCGAGGAGATCGCGGAGTCGATGATCCCGATCATCGGGAAGCTGCACCGTGAGCAGGACGTGAACGTCCTGCTGCACAGCCGCTCCCTGGTGAACAAGTCGGTGGTCAGCATCCTCAAGACCCACCGCTTCGCCCGCCAGATCGCCGGTGAGGAGCTGTCCGTCACCGAGACGATGCCGTTCCTCCGGGCTCTGACGACGCTCGACCTCGGCCCGTCCCAGATCGACATAGGCATGCTGGCCGCGACGTTCCGCGCCGACGACCGCGGCCTGTCGGTCGAGGAGTTCACCGCCGAGGCGGTAGCCGGGGCGACGGGCGCCAACAAGATCGACCGCCGCGAGTCGCGTGATGTCGTCCTCTACGGCTTCGGCCGTATCGGCCGCCTCATCGCCCGTCTCCTCATCGAGAAGGCCGGCTCCGGCAACGGACTGCGGCTGCGCGCCATCGTCGTACGCAAGGGCTCCGGCCAGGACATCGTCAAGCGCGCCTCACTGCTGCGGCGCGACTCGATCCACGGCCAGTTCTCCGGCACGATCACCGTCGACGAGGCGAACAGCAAGATCGTCGCCAACGGCAACGAGATCAAGGTGATCTACTCGGACGACCCGACGACGGTGGACTACACCGCGTACGGGATCAAGGACGCCATCCTGATCGACAACACCGGCAGGTGGCGCGACCGCGAGGGGCTCTCCAAGCACCTGCGCCCCGGCATCGCCAAGGTGGTCCTCACCGCGCCGGGCAAGGGCGACGTCCCCAACATCGTCCACGGCGTCAACCACGACACGATCAAGGACGACGAGCAGATCCTGTCGTGCGCGTCCTGCACCACCAACGCGATCGTCCCGCCGCTCAAGGCGATGGCGGACGAGTACGGCGTCCTGCGCGGCCACGTGGAGACGGTCCACTCGTACACCAACGACCAGAACCTGCTGGACAATTACCACAGCTCCGACCGGCGCGGCCGTTCCGCGGCGCTGAACATGGTCATCACCGAGACCGGTGCCGCGTCCGCCGTGGCCAAGGCGCTGCCGGACCTGGACGCGCCGATCACCGGCAGCTCCATCCGCGTCCCGGTGCCGGACGTCTCCATCGCGATCCTGAGCCTGCGGCTGGGCCGCGAGGCCGGCCGCGAGGAGGTCCTCGACTACCTCCGCAACGTGTCGCTCGCCTCGCCGCTCAAGCGCCAGATCGACTTCATCAGCGCCCCGGACGCGGTCTCCAGCGACTTCATCGGCTCGCGCCACGCCTCGATCGTCGACGCGGGCGCCACCAAGGTCGACGGCGACAACGCGATCCTCTACCTCTGGTACGACAACGAGTTCGGCTACTCGTGCCAGGTCATCCGGGTCGTCCAGCACGTCTCCGGCGTGGAGTACCCGACGTACCCGGCTCCGGCGGCCTGATCTCCGTCGGCCACCGCGGCTGATTCGGGGGAGGGTCCGGGCGCCCGGACCCTCCCCCGACGGTCACCGCTCTCCGGCCACGTCCAGGTCCCGCCGTGCGACCGGTGCGCCGCCCGGGACCGTGTCCGGTGTCGCCGTACGCCACCGCGCGGCCGTCATCGGTGCGGAGACGGCTCGCCACCACGGGTCCACCGGGAGTGTTCCGGCCGGTTCGAAGGGTTCGCCCGGCCGGGGGAACGCCGCCGCCTGCTCGGCCTCCTCGGCCGCGTCCTTCGTCCACTCGGCGGGCTCGGCCCAGGCGTGCGGGGCGAGGTTGAAGGTGCCCCAGTGGATCGGCAGCATCACGCCGTGCGGGCGGCCGCCCTGGAGGTCGAGGTGGGCGCGCATCCCTTCGGCGGGGGTCATGTGGATGTCCGGCCAGTACTCCGAATAGGCGCCGATCTGGATCATCATGGCGTCGAAGGGGCCGTGCTCGGCGCCGATGTCCCGGAAGCCGGGGAAATAGCCGGTGTCGCCGCTGTGGTAGATCCGGTGCTCGGGTCCTGAGACGGCCCAGGAGGCCCACAGGGTGTGCTGGTTGTTGCGCAGGCCACGGCCGCAGAAGTGGCGCGCGGGCGTGGCGGTGAGGCTGATGCCGTTGACCTTCGCGGTCTCGTTCCAGTCGAGCTCGCGCAGCCGGTCGGGGGCCACGCCCCACCGCTCCAGGTGGGCGCCGACGCCGAGCGGCACGGCGAAGACGGTGTCCGTGCCCGCCAGCGCGCGGATCGTCGGCAGGTCGAGGTGGTCGTAGTGGTCGTGCGAGATCACCACCACGTCGACCGGGCCGAGCGTGGCCAGCGGCACCGGAACCGGGTGCAGGCGCTTGGGTCCGGCGAAGGGGAACGGGGAACACCGCTCACCCCAGACCGGGTCGAACAGGACCCGGCGGCCGTCGATCTCGGCGAGCACGCTGGAGTGGCCCATCCAGGTCAGCCGCAGCCCCGTGACGGGCGGTGCGGCCAGATCGGCGAGGGTGGTGGCATGGACCGGAACGGTCCCCGCCGGCGCCCGGCGGATCCGCTGCTCCTTCTGGAAGTAGATCTTGGCGAATTCCAGCGTGGAACCGGACGGCCTGGTCCGGGCGCCCAGCGGGTTCTGGAACACCCCGTCGGCGAAGTTCGGCGAGCTGAGGATGCGCTGCATCCGCGCTCCCGCGGGATCGGCCCCGAAGGACTCGGAGCGCATCGAACGCAGTTTCGTACGGAAGGGGACAAAGTAGTCGGCGCCGGTCACAACATCTCCTGGGGGAGTCGGTGTCGTCTCATTATCGTCGGACTGTCCGACAGGGCGAGAAGAGGACGGTGAACGGGGCAGCCGCCCGGTCCGGCGGCACCCGGCACGTGGCGGTCCGGTCGGTGGCGGTTCAGCCACGTGGCTGCCCGTAGACGTGCTCGATGCGCAGCGTGAGCACCACCCGGCGGTCCTCGACCATGGCCCGCCGGTAGTCCTCCCAGTCCGGGTGCTCGCCCCTCACATCCCGGTACAGCGTGATCAGGGCCTCCACCGTGGCGTCGTCCCGCTCGGCGGCGGGCGGGGTCAGCTCGGCGGTGCCGTCCACGACGGTCCAGGCCCAGCGGTCGTCGCTGGTCACGTGGTAGCTCGCGCGGGGGTCGCGCCGCAGGTTGCGGGTCTTCGCCCGGCCCTCGGTGATCGACACCCGGATCACCTGCTCCTCCGGGTCGTACGCGTGGTTGACGTTCGACAGCTGGGGCCGCCCGTCCCGCTTGAGAGTGACCAGGACTCCCCCGTCGTGCTCGCCGATGAGGCGGAGCAGCGCTTCCTGTGCCGGTTCGAATGACGTCATGCACGGTCCAACGTGCTTCTCCTCCCGAGGATTCCGGCCCGGCGGCTCACCGGGCGGGTGTCACACCCGAGAGCCGTCGGCGCGTCGGCGGCGGCACGGTCTCCGGTGACCGGCAGTGACCGGTGCATTGATTAGGGTGGCCGGGTGGCAAGAGTCCGGTTGAACGTGGCGGAGCGGCGTGAGGAGCTGTTGAAGGCGACGGTCGAGCAGATCGAGATCCGCGGGGCCTCCTCCGTGCGGATCGCCGATGTGGCGTCCGCGCTCGGTGTGAGCAACGCGCTGGTGCTCTACCACTTCTCCACCAAGGAGAAGCTGGTCGCCGCCGCCTTCGCGTACGCGGCCGAGGCCGACCTCGCCCAGCTGCGCAAGCTGCTGGCCCGGCGCACCTCCGCCGTCCGGCGGCTGCGGGCCGCCGTGCGGTGGTACGCGCCGACCGGGCAGGCCAAGGGGTGGCGGCTGTGGATCGAAGGATGGGCGGCCTCCTTGCGCGAGCCCGCCCTGCGCGAGGTGGCCGGCGACCTCGACCGGCGGTGGAAGGCGGAGCTGGCCGAGGTCATCGCGGAGGGCGCCGCCGCCGGTGAGTTCCGGTGCGCGGACCCGGAGTCGGCGGCCTGGCGGCTGACCGCCCTGCTGGACGGTCTGGCCGTGCAGATGACGTCGTACGCGGGTCCGCTCTCCCGGGCCACGATGCTGCGCTGGACCGACGAGGCGCTCGCCCGCGAGCTGGGCATCGACCGGGCCGCGCTGACCGGCTGACGCGTCAGGTCTGGCGCACCGGCGCGTAGGCGGCGCCGTCCAGCCCGAACGTCCAGGCGACCCCGTCCTTGGCGGTCCGCGTCGTGGGCGGCACGCGGAGCCAGTACGTACGGTGGCTGCCGTCCGGCTCCGGTGTGGAGTTGACCACCTCGACCATCACCACGTCCTCGTCGCCTTCTAGGGCGATGCGCCAGAGGATGCCCGTCTCGTCGCGGTGGACGGGCTCGGCGCCCGACTCCGTGAGGTAGCGGTCGTATCCGTAGTACTCCAGCATCACGCGGCGCAGCTCCGCGTTCTCCTCCTCCCGGATGCGCTGCGGGGTCAGGGACGCCAGCTCCGCCAGGAAGGCGGCGGGCACCGGCATGCCGCGCCAGGCGTGGAGCGCGAACCCGTCCCCGTAGGCGAGGGCCGGTCCCTCGCCGTGGTCGAGCCGGCCCGCCTCGTCGCGGTGCAGGACCTCGGGCCGCTCGCTGATCACCACGGCCCGCTCGTACGGCCACCACCAGCCGGCGTTCCTGGCCACCTCGGCGAGGCCGGTGAGCCGGTCGCCGCGGCCGTCGAAGGCGGCCAGCCAGGCGGCGTCGTGCTGGCCGAGCACCGCGTCGAGCAGCACCAGCCGCACCGCGCCCTCGTCCTGCGGCCGCGGCGCCAGGTCGGCGACGACGCCGGACCGTATGCGCTCGGCGAGGGCGGCCGTGGTCTCCCAGAGCTGGGCCCCGGTCGCGGACCAGAGCGCGGACCAGCCGGCCGGGCCCAGCTCGTCGTACATCCGGCGGCGCTCCTCGGCCCACGGCCGGGTGCGGACCTCTTCGCGCACCGACCGTCCGGCGTCGGCCAGCTTCTCGACCGCTTCGACGGCCGCCCGGGGCGATGCGGCCCAGAAGATCCGCTCGGGCTCGGCCAGCCCGGCGGTGCGGTAGGCGCGCCGCACGCCCTCCTCGGCGGCCGCCCGGTCCGCCGCGCCGGTCGCCGCCGCCACGTCCCGCCAGGAATTCACGTGCTGCATCGGTTGTCCCGTCCCCAGTTCATGTCTGCTCGGTGTCTGCTTGTCGTGGTCTGCTTGTCGTGCTCGCTGTGGCGCCGGTGTCCGTACGTTCCGTACGGACGGGTCAGTCGGCGACGATGCGGATCGCACCGGGTGCGTACTCCCGCTGGCGCACCACCCGGAACCAGCCCTGCGGCAGCGCGATGGTGGCGTGCTCCTCGTGCACCACCCGCCCGCCTTCCGGGAGATGGAGCAGCATCGGTCCGAACGGCCCCGCCTCCCGGATCAGCCGGCCGGGCCCCTGCACGGCGTGCGCGTGCCCGGTCACCTCCCCCAGCGCGAGCACCAGCCGCCCCCGCCCGTCGCGCAGTTCGCCCGGAGCCTTCAGGAAGGGGGCGGGCACCGCCGACTCCTCCAGCGCCACGATCAGTACATCGCCCTGCCGGTACACAGACGTCTCCCCTCGGTCGCGGCACCCGCTGTGCCGGCCATGGGAAAAGCGCTACGGGCAGGGTCTGACAACGGGCCCTCGCCGCGGGCCCGGAGACACCCGGCGAGCGGCTCTGAGCGGTCCCGGTCGCGGCGTTGTCAGTGCGGCTTGATAAACCTTGCGGACATCAGCAGTCCCCAGGACCAGGAGCTCAGTGCGATGTACGGTGCGCAGCATCTGCAAGCGTTCGGCGGCCTTCCGGCCGTCGACTTCCAGCACCAGGACGACCCTGCCGACCGGCCCGCCGCGGGCGATGTGGCCTGGCGCATCTCCGTCGAACCGTACGGCGACGACGACCGGGACCGGCCCTGGGCGGACGAGTTCGCCGACTTCCTGCGGGCGGTCGACCCGGCCGGGGTCAAGAGCCTGATCATCGGTCAGTGGGGCGAGGCGTACGAGGACAACTCCTCCGTCCCGATCGGTCTGGTGATCGCCGCCGCCGACCGGCTGACCTCGCTGGAGGCGGTGTTCGTCGGCGATCTGGAGGCCGAGCAGGCGGAGATCACCTGGATCGAGCAGTCGGACGTCACGGCTCTGCTGGCAGCCTTCCCGGCGCTCACCGAGTTCGGCGTGCGCGGCGGCACCGGCCTGGTCTTCCCGCCGGCGAAGCACGAGCGGCTGCGGTCGCTGACGATCCAGGCGGGCGGCCTGCCCGTCCAGGTGGTCCGCGGGGTGCTGGACAGCGAACTGCCCGCGCTGGAGCGGCTGGACCTCTGGCTCGGTGTGTCGGCCTACGAGGGCGACACCGAGGTGGCCGACCTGGCGCCGCTGCTCTCGGGCACCCGCTTCCCCCGCCTCCACCACCTGGGCCTGCGCAACAGCGAGGTGCAGAACGAGATCGCGGCGGCCCTCGCGTCGGCGCCGGTCGTCGCCCGGCTCAGGACGCTCGACCTGTCGAACGGGACGCTGGGCGACGAGGGCGCGGCCGCGCTCCTGGAGGGGCAGCCGCTCACCCATCTCGATGTCCTCGACCTCCACCACCACTTCCTCACCGAGGCGATGGAGCAGCGGGTCCGCTCGGCCCTGGAGCCGCACGGGGTGCGCGTGGACCTGTCCGAGCGGAACGAGCCGTGGGGCGGCCGCGGCATCGAGGGCCGCTACACCGCCGTGTCGGAGTGAGGTGTCATGACCCCCATCCACATCCAGCATCCCGACCGCTTCCACGGCTTGCCGGTCCACACTCCGGCGGTGTCCGTGCCCCTGCCCGCCGCCGACGCGGTGGCCTGGCGGCTGGAGTGCGACTACGACGAGCAGACGGACTTCGCCGTCCTGTGGCAGCAGTTCCTGGACACGGTGGACACCTCGCGGGTCCGGGCGCTCCTCATCGGCCCGTGGTGGCGTGAGGAGTACACCCCGTTCGAGCCGGTACGGGACCTCATAGTCGCCGACGCGGACCGCTTCCCGGCCCTGCGCGGGCTCTTCCTCGCCGATGTGGTGGGCGAGGAGTGCGAGGTGTCGTGGTTGCGCATGTGCGACATCACGCCGGCGCTCGAAGCGTTTCCGCTGCTGGAGGAGTTCACCGTACGCGGCTGCGGCCAGGAGGGGCTGGGGCTGCGGCCGGTCCGGCACGCGGCGCTGACGTCGCTGCGCTTCGAGTCCGGCGGGCTGCCCGGCGATCTGGTGCGGGCGGTCGCCGCGAGCGAACTGCCCGCGCTGGAGCGGCTGGACCTCTGGTTCGGCAGCTCGTGGTACGGAGCCGACGCCACGGTCGACGACGTCCGGCCGGTCCTGTCCGGCGCCGCCTTCCCCCGGCTGCGCCACCTGGGCCTCCAGAACAGCGAACTCCAGGACGAGATCGCGGCGGCCGTGGCGTCCGCGCCCGTCGTCGCCCAGCTGGAGAGCCTCGCGCTCTCCATGGGCACCCTCAGCGACGCCGGCGGAGAGGCCCTGCTGAACGGGCAGCCCTTGAACCACCTCGCCACGCTCGACCTGCGCCACCACTACCTCACCGACCCGGTGCTCGACCGGATCAGGGCCGCGTGCGCTCCGGCCGTGGTCGAGGCGGGCGAGGCGGAGGACGACTACGCGGACGAGGACATGGACGACGAGGAGGAACCGGAGCGCTATGTCGCCGTCAGCGAGTAGCGCCGGGAGTACGGCGGTCCCGCGCTTCGCGGTCGTGGGCAATCCGGAGAACCGCCGGGTCGCCTTCTTCCGGGAGGCCGTGCGGGCCGCAGGGCTGCCCCCGGCCCGGGTGGTGCCCTGGCTCCAGGTGCTGGGCGGCGAGGCGGCGTTCGCGCCCGGTGAGACCGTACGGATCGACTCGCCGGGCGAGGACGCGGAGGTGGAGCGGCTGCTGCGCGGGGTCGACGATCCGACCCGGGTGGAAGGCTCCGCCCGGTGGTACGCCGCGTTCCTGACGGCGGTGGACGAGGTGGCGCGGGCCGCCTCGGTGGCCGGTGCTGAGGTCCTCGCCTCCCCCGGTGACCTCGCCGCGCTCTTCGACAAGCGGCTCTGCCACGCCCGCCTGGAGGCGGCGGGCGTCCCCGTGCCGGCCTCGCCCACGTCCGGGCCGCAGGCGGCGGAGGTGCGGGGCTGGTCCGACGTACGGGCGCTCATGCGCGAGCACCGGATGCCCCGGGCCTTCGTGAAGCTCGCGCACGGCTCCTCCGCCTCCGGGGTGCTGGCGGTGGAGACCGCGGGCCCGGGCCGGGTCCGGGCGAGCACCTCGGTGGAACGGGACGGTGAGGGGCGGCTGTTCAACTCGCTCCGGGTCCGCCGGTACACCACGGAGCGGGAGGTCGGCGCGCTCGTGGACGCGCTCGCTCCGGACGGGCTGCACATCGAGCGCTGGCTGCCGAAGGCGTCCCAGCGCGGCCGGGCCGCCGATCTGCGGATCGTGGTGGTCGGCGGCCGGGCCACCCACGCCGTCGTCCGCACCAGCCTCTCCCCCATGACCAACCTCCACCTCGGCGGCGCCCGAGGCGATCTCGGCGAGGTCCGGGCCGCCGTGTCGGCGGTCGGCGGCTGCTGGCGCGAGGCCCTGTCCATGTGCGAGCGGGCCGCCGCCTGCTTCCCCGGGACGCTGTGCGTGGGCGTCGACCTGCTGCCCGCGGCCGGCTGGCGGCGGTTCGCCGTCGGCGAGGTCAACGCCTTCGGCGATCTGCTGCCCGGCCTGACCGGGCTGCCCGGCAGCGGTGCCGAAGGGCTGGACACCTATGCGGCGCAGGTCGCCGCCGTACTGGACCGAACGAGGAACCACCGTGCCGCCACCGCTCTCTGACCCTCAGCGACCCGATATGGCCGAAGTCGTCGGCAGCCACGACCTCCTGCTGGTCACTCTGGACACGCTGCGCCATGACGTCGCCGTCGAGCTGGCCGCCGCCGGACGCATCCCGAATCTGGCCGCCCGTCTGCCCGGCGGCGTGTGGGAGAAGCGGCACGCACCCGGCAGCTTCACCTACGCCTCGCACCAGGCGATGTTCGCCGGCTTCCTGCCGACGCCCGCCGCTCCCGGTCCGCATCCGCGGCTGTTCGCGGCGCGGTTCGCGGGCAGTGAGACGACGGCGGACGGCACGTTCGTCTTCGACACCCCGGACCTGGTGTCGGGTCTGGCCGCCGAGGGCTACCGCACGGTGTGCGTCGGCGGGGTCGGCTTCTTCAACCGGCAGGGGCCGCTGGGGTCGGTGCTGCCCGGCATGTTCCAGGAGAGCCACTGGGAGCCGGAGTTCGGTGTCGCCTCACCGACCTCGTTCGAGGAACAGGTGACCCGGGCCGAGAAGGTCGTGGCCGAACTCCCTGACGAGCAGCGGCTCTTCCTCTTCGTCAACGTGTCCGCGCTCCACCAGCCGAACTGGTTCCACACACCGGGCGCGACCCGCGAGGCGGGCGACTCCAAGGCTACGCACGCGGCCGCTCTGGAGTACGTCGACCGGCACATCGGCCGGCTCTTCGCCGCCGCGAGCAGCCGCCGCCGGTGCTTCGCCATCGTCTGCTCCGACCACGGCACGACGTACGGCGACGACGGCTACACCGGCCACCGGCTCGGCCACGAAGCCGTCTGGACCGTGCCGTACGCGCACTTCTTCCTCGAACCGGGGGCCTCCTGATGACCACCAGCACCACCAGCACCGCTACGGCGACCGGCACGCCCGCCGTCAGGCCGTACGAGAGTTACGTCTACGCCTATCCGCACAAGACGGCCTACCGCCCGCTGCCGGAGCGGCCCGCGCTGCGCGAGCTGTGGGCGGCGGAGCCGAAGAACGCCCTCTCGCTCTACCTCCACATACCGTTCTGCGAGGTCCGCTGCGGCTTCTGCAACCTCTTCACCCGGATCGGCGCGCCCGAGGAGCTCACCACCCGCTACCTCGACGCGCTGGACCGACAGGCCGTGGCCGTACGGGACGCGCTCGGCGACGACGAGCCGGTGCGGTTCGCGGCGGCTGCCTTCGGCGGCGGGACGCCGACCTTCCTGACGGCGGACGAGCTGGAGCGGCTCTGCGACATCGCGGAGAAGCGGATGGGCGCCGATCTGCGCGCGGTGCCGCTCTCGGTGGAGACGTCACCGTCCACGGCGACGGCCGACCGGCTCGCGGTGCTGGCCGACCGGGGCACGACCCGGGTCAGCATCGGCGTACAGAGCTTCGTGGACGAGGAGGCGCGGGCCGCCGTCCGCCCGCAGCGCCGGGCCGAGGTGGAGGCGGCGCTCGGCCGCATGAGGGACGCGCGGATACCGGTGCTGAACATCGACCTGATCTACGGCATCGACGGCCAGACCGAGCGCACCTGGCGTACCTCGCTGGACGCCGCGCTGGCCTGGCGGCCGGAGGAGCTGTACCTCTACCCGCTGTACGTCCGCCCGCTGACCGGCCTGCACCGGCTCGGCGCGGCGGCCGGACCGGAGGCGGAGGCCCTGGAGCAGGCCGCCTGGGACGAGCAGCGGCTGCGGCTGTACGCGGTGGGCCGGGACCATCTGCTGGCGCACGGCTACGAGCAGGTGTCGATGCGGATGTTCCGCCGCGCCGACGCACCCCAGGAGGGTCCCGAGGACTACGCCTGCCAGACCGACGGGATGATCGGGCTCGGCTGCGGGGCCCGTTCCTACACGGCGGCCCTGCACTACTCCTTCGACTACGCGGTCGACATGCGGGAGATCCGGTCCATCATCGACCGCTTCACCGCCACCGAGGACTTCTCGTGTGCCGAGGTCGGCAGGTACGTCGACGAGGCCGAGGCCCGCAGACGTCACCTCCTCCAGTCGCTGCTCCAGGCGGCGGGGCTGCCCGTGTCCGACTACCGCGCCCGCTTCGGCACCGACCCCCGCGCGGACTTTCCCGCCGAGCTGGAGCGGTTCGCGGCCCGGGGCTGGCTGGACCCGCACGCGCCGGAGGGTCTGCTGCGGCTCTCGCCGCTGGGCCTCGCGCACTCGGACGCGCTGGGTCCGGCGCTGTTCTCGCCCGGGGTGCGGGCGGCGATGGCCGCGTACGAGCGGAAGTGAGCGGGCCGTGGATCTGACCATCCTCTACCGGGGCCCGCTGGCGTCGTGCGACTACGACTGCCCGTACTGCCCGTTCGCCAAGCGGCGGGACAGCAAGGACCGGTTGACGTCCGACCGGGAGGCGCTGGAGCGGTTCACCGCGTGGGCCACCGCACAGACCGGTGACCGGCTCTCCGTGCTGTTCACGCCGTGGGGCGAGGGTCTGGTGCGCTCCTGGTACCGGCGGGCGCTGGCCGAGCTGTCGCACCTGCCGCACATCGGCCGGGTCGCCATCCAGACGAACCTCAGCGGCCGCACGGCGTGGCTGGCGGACGCGGACCCGGAGCGGATCGCGCTCTGGTGCACGTACCACCCGGGCCAGACACCGTACGAGCGGTTCCTCGGGAAGTGCCGGGAGCTGACCGCGCGAGGCATCCGCTACAGCGCCGGCGTGGTCGGGTTCGAGGCCCACCTGGACGAGGCCCGGCGGCTGCGGGCGGCGCTGCCCGCCGAGGTGTACCTCTGGGTGAACGCGGCCGAGGGGCAGACGTACACCGACGAGGAGGCGGAGCGGTGGACGGAGCTGGACCCGCTCTTCCCGTACAGCCGCCATCCGCACCGCTCGGCCGGGCTGCCCTGCCGGACCGGCGAGTCGGTGATCTCGGTGGACGGCGAGGGCACGGTGCGGCGCTGCCACTTCGTCAAGGCGGAGCTGGGCAACCTCTACGACGGCAGCTACCGCGCGGCGCTCGGCCCACGGGCCTGTCCGCTCGCCGTGTGCGACTGCCACATCGGCTATGTGCACCTGGAAACGCTGCCGCTGTACGACGTGTTCGCGGGCGGCGTGCTGGAGCGGATACCCGCCGGGTTCGGCGCGGGCCCGGCGCCGGGCGGACCGGTGGTCCCGGGCCCGTCCCGGCGTACGCTCCCGCTGCTCGGCCCCTGACCTCTACAGCGGCAGCAGGTCCGGCCGCTTCGCCGCGACGTGGTCGCCGGACGACTCGCCGCGCAGCCGTCGGCCGATCCACGGCACCAGGTACTCCCGCGCCCACTGGACGTTGTCGCGCCGCGCGTCGAAGGGCGTGCGCTGGGCCTGCGGCGGCCACGGCTGGTCCGGGTCGGCCGGCACGTCGTGGCCGAGGACCTGGGCGGCGCGGAGCGCGACGCGGGTGTGGCCCTCGGGCGACAGGTGGAGCCGGTCGGCGTCCCAGGCGCGCCGGTCCTGGACCGAGCGCAGCGACCACAGGTCGAGCACGGGGCACCGGTACCGGTCGGCGATGGCCCTCAGATGCACGTTGTACGTGGCGATCTTGCCGCGCATGTGGCGCAGCACCGGAACGCCCCGGGTGTCGAACCCGGTGGTGACCATGACGGTGCCGACCGCCTGGGTCAGGTCGGCGACGGCCCGCTCGAAGCGCTCGGCCAGGTCGTCGGGGTCGGCGCCGGGCCGGATGATGTCGTTGCCGCCGGCGCAGAAGCTGACCAGGTCGGGGGCCAGTTCCTTGGCGCGGGGGATCTGCTCCGCCACGATCTGGTCGAGGAGGCGTCCGCGTACGGCGAGATTGGCGTAACGGAAATTGCCGTGCCGGGTGTCGTCGTCCGGGTTCGTCGCCGCGTCGGGGACCGGGAGCCGGTCGGCGAGGAGCACCGCGAACCGGTCCGCCCAGCCGACGAAGGCGCCGTCGGGGCCTGGGTCGCCGACGCCCTCGGTGAAACTGTCCCCGATCGCCGCGTACGACCCGATGATGTTCTGCTGCTGGGTTCTCGAATCGTCTGCCACAAGCCCATATCCTGCACCGTTCAATGTGACCTACGCGACCGTAATACGGGGTTGACGGGTGGTGACATAGACCACCCGGTCAGATTTCGGTAAAGCCGGAATAAGTGGAGGGGCGGTGCGCCGCCGCGCACCGCCCCTCGTTCACTTCTTCTCGCCCTCGGGTCAGAGGGAGACGCCGTGCTGCCGCAGGTAGGCGACCGGGTCGACGTCGGAGCCGTAGCCCGGGCCGGTGCGGACCTCGAAGTGGAGGTGCGGGCCGGTGGAGTTTCCGGTGGAGCCGGAGAGGCCGATCTGCTGGCCGCCGGTGACGGTCTGGCCGGCGGAGACGCTCAGCGAGGACTGGTGGGCGTACTGGGAGTACATGCCGTCCTCGTGCTGGATGACGACCTCGTTGCCGTACGAACCGCTCCAGCCGGCCGAGACCACGGTGCCCGGGCCGATGGCCTTGACGGGGGTGCCGGACGCGGCCTGGAAGTCGGAGCCGGTGTGGTAGCCGCTGGACCAGCTGGCGCCGGAAGCGCGGTACTGGGTGGTGACGTTGGCGTTGTCGAGCGGTGCGGTCCAGCCGGAGCCGGTGGCCTGGGAGGAGCCGGTCTGCGTGGAGGCACCGGACTCGGCGGCGGCGTCGGACTCGTCGGCCGAGACGGTGTCGGCCTTCGGGGCCGGCTCGGCCTTCTTCGGGGCGGCCTTCTTCGGCGCGGCGGCCTTGGGGGCCGGAGCGGACTTCTTGGCCTCCGAAGGCGCGGCGGAGCCGGTGGCCTTGGCGCCGAGGGTCAGCTTCATGCCCGGGAAGATCAGGCTCGGGTTCTCGCCGACGGTGGAGCGGTTGTCCTGGTACAGCTTCTGCCAGCCACCCTTGACCTGGTGCTCGGAGGCGATCTTGGCGAGGTAGTCGCCGGAGACGACGGCGTACGTCTTCGCGGTGGTCTTCGCCGTGGCGGGCGCGGCCTGCGGGGCGGCCTGGGCGGCGGCCGAGGCGGCGGCGGGCTTGACGGCGGGGGCCGCCTTCTCCGCGGCGTGGGCGCCGGTGGCGCCGAACAGCGGGAGGGCGAGTACGGCGCCGCCGGTGCCCGCGGCGAGGACGCCGCGGTGGATCGGGCCGGACTTGGGACGGCGGTGCTTACCCTTTGCGGGCATGGGGAAGTTCCTCTCCGGCGCCTGCGAGGTGAGCTGTCGGGTTCGGGCTGGAGATGCCCGGCCGCCGGATGGCGACTTCACCCCGAGCCGGTCCGGATCGCTCCGGGCCGGCGGCTTACCTGGTTCCCCCGCTCCTGCCACACGTGAGTGGGTGGGTGCGAATTCCGGGCGGCGGCAGGATTAGGCGGTCCGTCCGGATTGACGGTGACCGTAAACGAGTCGGGACGACAGGAACAAGCCGTCGGTTCCGCCCCGGAATCATCGATTCAATTTCGCTCCGGATTTCCCGTCACACTCCGTGGATTACGGATCTTGGCTTTCCTTGCGGATCCCGGGAAAACGCCTCGGAGCCACCGCCACCGTCCGTCACGGATATGATCCCGCTCACCTACGGATTCCCATCTCCCCCATTAGCGGGGCATGTTCTGCGAAATGCACCAATACGGACATGCCGTCGGCGGGAGCCCTGACGCACCGTCAGTCAGCCGATGGTTGCCCGGTGAACCGATGTCGTATCGTCACAGGAGCGCCCTCGCCGGAGAGCCGCGCCGACGCCAGAGATTCCAGGAGCCACCGTGACGCAGCAGGTGCCGCAGGTCCCGCCGACCGAGACCGCACTGACCGGAGTCCGCAACTTCCGCGACGTGGGCGGGCTTCCCACCACGGACGGGCGGCGCACCGCCTTCGGCCGGCTCTACCGCAGCGGCCACCTGGCGCACGCCACCGCCGAGGACGCGCTCTTCCTCGCCGGGCTCGGGCTGCACACCGTCTTCGACTTCCGGAACTCCGCCGACCACGCGCTCGACGGGTACGACATCGAGCTGACCGGTGTCCGCAATGTCAGCATTCCGCTCTCCGACCCGGCGGACGGCGCCGAGTTCTGGCGACTGGTGCGTGACGGGAACATCGAGCAGCTGCGGTCGATCCTGGCCAACGGCAAGGGCACCGAGCGCATGATCACCATGTACCGCTCGACCATCGTCGACCGCACCGCCGAGCACAGCCGCGTCCTGCACGCGCTCGCGGAGGACAGCGTGCCGGCCCTGATGCACTGCGCGGCCGGCAAGGACCGGGCGGGTCTGTCGATCGCGGTCTCGCTGCTCGCGGTGGGCGTCGAGCGCGAGGCGATCGAGGCGGACTACCTCAAGTCCAACGACCCGCACCGCCGGTACAAGGTGAAGCGCACGGACATGTCCGAGACCGGAATGTCCCCCGAGGTGATGGAGCTGCTCAATCCGCTCTTCGGCGCGCAGGCCTCCTACCTCGAAGCGGCGTTCGCGGCCATCGACGAGACCTGGGGCACGACGGACCGCTATCTGACGGAGGGCCTGAAGGTCTCCCCCGAGACCCGGGAGCGGCTCCGCGAGCGCCTGCTCGACCAGGGCTGAGCGGCTATTCGGCGCCCGCCACCACGAAGAGCAGGTAGAGGAAGGCCGCGATCACGTGGCCGACCACCAGGTAGGCGAAGAGCCGGATCACCAGGCCGCGCGGCATCCGGCGCTCCTGCGTGTCCTCGGTGGCCTTCGGGCGCCTCGGGGTCAGCGGGTCGTAGTGCTCGGAATCGGACATGACGGTCCTCTCTGCCGGCCTCGCGGCCGGTGGGTACGAAGGCTCCGGTGGTACGGAAGGTCGCGGCGGTGAGCGGGGCGCCGGGGTCAGCGCGTGTGGAGCGCGTTGCCGAGGCAGAGCTCGGCCGCGGGGCTCTGGAGCAGGGAGTGGACGAAGAGCAGCTCCGCCCCGCCCCGGTCCAGGGCCGCGATCCGGTGCGGGGTGAGCGAGTCGAAGTGGGCACTGTCGCCCGGGTCCAGATCGTGCACGGTCTCCCCCAGCGCGACCCGCAGCCGCCCGCCGAGGACGTACAGCCATTCCTCACCGGGGTGCACCCGCACCAGATCGCCCTGGGCGCCGTACGGGACCCGGACCCGCAGCGCCTGCATGGCGCGGCCCGAGCCGCCGGCCCGGCGGTACATCCAGCCGTCCGCCTCGGCACCCTCGAACGCGCCGCCCCGGATGACCGCCTCGCGTTCGGGCGGCTTCTCGCCGAGCAGCTCGGAGACCGTCGTACCGTAGATGCGGGCGAGGCCGAGCAGCATGGGAAGCGAAGGCTGCCGGCGGCCGGTCTCCAGCCGGGAGAGGTGGGCCGGGGAGAGTCCGGCCCGCTGGGCGGCGGTCTCCAGGGTGAGACCGCGGCCGCGGCGCAGGTCGCGCAGGCGGGGGGCGACGCCGGGGAGCTCGTCGGCCGCCCCTTCGTCCGGAGGGTTCATGTGTCCATTGGGCCAGGAACTTTCCTCCGGGGCAAATAACTTACCCCAGAGGCAAAAGCTCAGCGGTTGGCCACCGCCTGCTTGACCAGTGTCCGGCCGAAGTCCCACATCAGACCGCCGCCGCTGTGCGCATCGTCCATGACCTCGGTGAACGCCGCCACGAAGCGGTCCACCTCCGCCTCTCCGATGATCAGCGGTGGGATCAGCTTGATCACTTCCAGGTGGTCGCCGGAGACCTGGGTGAGGATGCGGTGCTTCTGGAGCAGCGGCACCACGACCATCTGGGCGAAGAGCCCCTTGCGGGCCGCCTGGAGCATGGTCCACCGGCTGCGGAGCTTCAGCGAGGACGGGCGCCCGAACTCGATGCCGATCATCAGCCCGCGCCCGCGCACCTCGTGCAGCAGCTCGTAGCGGTCCACCAGCGCGGAGAGGCGCTCCCGCAGCAGATCACCGGTGCGCCGGGCGTTGGCGACGGTCTCCTCGTCCTCCATCACCGTGAGCACCGCGAGCCCCGCCGCCATCGCCTGGGCGTTGGAGCCGAAGCTGGCGGAGTGGACGAGGACCCGGTCCATCGAGGAGTAGACCTTGCGGAAGATCCACTCCTTGCCGAGCGTCGCGCCGACCGGCACATAGCCGCCGGAGAGCGCCTTGGCCACGCAGACGAGGTCGGGCTCGACACCGTCCTCGTGCTGGTACGCGTAGAAGTCGCCGGTCCTGCCGAGCCCTGTCTGCACCTCGTCGGCGATCAGGAGCGCCTTGTGCCGGTGCAGCAGCTCCTGCGCCTCGCGGAGGAAGCCGGGCGGCGCAGCGTGCACGCCCTTGCCCTGGATCGGCTCGACGACCAGGGCCGCCACATCGCCGCGCTTCAGCTCCCGGCGCAGCGCGTCCAGGTCGCCGAGCGCGATCGGGGTGTCGGGCAGCAGCGGGGCGAAGCCTTCCTTGAAGCCGCTCTCGCCGTTGACGGAGAGGGAGCCGGTGGTGAGCCCGTGGAAGGCGTGGGTGCAGTAGAGGACGCGGGGCTTCCCGGTGGCGTACCGGGCGAACTTCAGCGCCGTCTCGACCGCCTCCGTACCGCTGTTGCCGAAGAAGACCCGGTCCAGATGCGGGCTGTGGCCGAGCAGCTTCTCGGCGAGCAGCCCCGGCAGCGGCTGGCAGTCGAAGCGGGTGAGGTCGGCGAGCTGGGCGTCGAGCACGTCGTGCAGGGCCTGGCGGACGACCGGGTGGTGCCGGCCGATGCCCATCACACCGAACCCGGCGAGCATGTCCAGGTAGTCGTTGCCCTCGGCGTCCCAGAAGTACGCGCCCTCGGCCCGCTCGTAGACCTTGTCGAAGCCGATGGTGTGCAGCATGCGCGGCAGCTGGTGGTTGAGGTGGCACGCGTGCAGTTCGTACCGCTCGTGGCCGCGCTCCGCGAGGAGCCGTTCCAGGTCGAAGCCCTGCGGCCCGCCGTCCGTCATCGCCCGTTCGTCTCCTTCGCTGCGTGTTACGAGGGGGCCGGGTGCGGCCGGCCCCCTCACCGTCACGACGTCACCGGTTCCCGCCGACGCTCTCCCGTGCCGCGCGCAGCGACTCCTTGAGCGAGCCCATCGTCGCGAGGACGGCGGTGGGTTCGTAGCCGCAGTGCGCCATGCAGTTGGCGCAGCGCGGGTCCTTGCCCCGGCCGTACTTCTCCCAGTCGGTCTCCTCGATGAGCTGACGGTACGTCGGTACGTAGCCGTCGCTCATCAGGTAGCAGGGGCGCTGCCAGCCGAAGAGCGAGTAGTTGGGGATCGCCCACGCGGTGCACGGGAAGTCCGCCTTGCCTTCCAGGAAGTCCAGGAAGAGCGGCGAGTGGTTGAGCCGCCAGCGGGCCCGGTTGCCGCCCGCGAAGGCCTTCTTGAAGAGTTCGCGGGTCTGCTCGACGCCGAGGAAGTGCTCCTGGTCGGGCGCCTTCTCGTAGGCGTAGGCGGGCGAGATCATCATCTCGTCGACCTTCAGGTCGTCGTTGAGGTAGTTGAGGACCTCGATGATGGTCTGCGGGGTGTCGGTGTTGAAGAAGGTGGAGTTGGTGGTGACGCGGAAACTGCGCGCCTTGGCCTCCTTCATCGCGGCGACGGCCTCGTCGAAGACGCCTTCCTTGGCGACCGACTCGTCGTGCCGCTGCCGCAGCCCGTCGATGTGCACGGCGAAGGCGAAGTAGGGCGACGGGGTGAACTTGTCGAGCTTCTTGCGCATGAGCATCGCGTTGGTGCAGAGGAAGACGTACTTCTTCTTCGCGACGAGCTGGCGCACGATCTCGTCGATCTGCGGATGCATCAGCGGCTCGCCGCCGGCGATGGAGACCATGGGGGCACCGGATTCGAGCACCGCGCCCACTGCCTGGGCGACCGGCATGCGCTGCTTCAGGACACCGGCCGGGTGCTGGATCTTCCCGCACCCCTCGCAGGCGAGGTTGCAGGCGAACAACGGCTCCAGCTCGACGATCAGCGGGAACTTCTCACGCTTGCGGAGCTTCTGTTCGAAGAGATACGTCGCGACCTTGATGGACTGGCGGAGCGGCATGGCCATCTGGCTCACCTCCTGGGGAGCAGTAAAGATCGGTGCCATTCGTAGAAAGCCGGAAGGACGGCACGGAGAACACGGAAGGCCGATATTCCACCGCGAACCGTGCCGATACGGACGAGCTCATGCTCTGGAGCGTCCACGACCACCCGGACGGCCGCAACCGGGCGCGGCCCGTGGCACAGGGCGGTACGCAGTGTCGCTGCGGACTCCATGTCCACCGCGACGGCCCCGGTGGCCCGCAGTGCGGCCCGCTCCGGGCCGCGTACGACGTGGTCGGAGCCGGTGAGCGGGCCGGTGTGCACGGCTGAGCCGGGCGCGGCCCGGGCCAGGGCGGCGACCAGCAGCCCGGTGCCGGTGCAGGGGGTGGCGCCGTCCGCGTCCCGGGTCTCCTCGGCGACGACGAGGTCGCCGGGGTGCATGCCGGGGGCGAGGCCGGCGCAGAAGCCGGAGGCCATGACGGCGGCGTCCGGTACGCCACCGGGGGCGAGGGCGCCCGCCACGGCCGCCTCCGCCGCGCGGGGGCCCATGCCGGTCCGCAGGACCCGTACCGGGCCGCCGGCACGCTTGCCGCTGCGCAGGGCCAGCTGCTCGATGCCCAGCGCGCAGGCGACCAGCAGCGGCGCCTGGGAGGCCCTGGGCCCCGGTGCGTCGGCCATCAGGCGCCCTTGGCCACGCCCGTACGGTCGGCGAACGGGTCGCCGTACACGTACCGCCCGAGGGCCGTCAGAGGGAAGACCTGGCGGTAGAGGTGGTAGTTGATCGAGAAGTCCCACGGGAAGCCGGTGCCGGTGAAATACGGCTCGTCCCAGGAGCCGTCCGCCTGCTGCGCCTCGGTCAGCCAGGTGACCCCGCGCGCCACGGCCAGACTGTCTCGGCGGCCCGCGGCGAGCAGGGCGAGGAGTGCCCAGGCGGTCTGCGAGGCGGTGGACTCACCGTGCCCGATCCACTTCTCCTCCGTGTACGAGCGCAGGTCCTCGCCCCAGCCGCCGTCGTCGTTCTGCACGGACTCCAGCCAGGTCACCGCCCGGCGGATCGAGGGGTGCGCGGCGGGCAGTCCGGCGGCGACCAGCGCGGGCACCACCGACCCCGTCCCGTACACGTAGTTGACGCCCCAGCGGCCGAACCAGGCGCCGCACGCCTCCTGTTCGGCGAGCAGCCACTCGATGCCGCGTCGCGTACGGGGGTGGCTGCCGAGCCCTTCGACGGCGAGCATCTCCACCACATGGCCGGTGACATCGGCCGACGGCGGGTCGATGACCTCGCCGAAGTCGCAGAACGGCAGGCGGTTGGGGAACGGGCTGGTGTTGTCGGCGTCGAACGCGCCCCAGGCCCCGTTGCGGGACTGCATCCCGAGGTTCCAGCGCACCCCGCGTTCGATGGCGGCTTCCAGCCGGGCGGGGTCGGGGTGGCGCACCCGGCGCAGTGCCAGGACGACTTCGGCGGTGTCGTCGATGTCCGGGTAGTTGTCGTTGTGGAACTCGAACGCCCATCCTCCGGGCGCCAGTTCGGGTTTGCGTACGGACCAGTCGCCGGGCCGGGTGATCTCCTCGGCCAGCATCCAGTCGGCGGCTTTCACGAGCGCCGGGTGGTCGGGTCTGAGTCCGCCGTCGACCAGCGCGATGGTGGCCAGGCAGGTGTCCCAGACGGGCGACTGGCAGGCCTCGACCATCCGGGCGCCGTCCTCGCGGTGGACGGCGAACCGGTCCAGCGAGGCCAGCCCGGCCTTCATCACCGGGTGGTCCAGGTCGTAGCCGAGCAGGTGCAGCGCGATGATCGAGTAGACGGCCGGCGGCTGGATGCCGCCCCAACAGCCGTCGTTCTCCTGGCGTTCGACGATCCACCGGGCCGCCACGTTCATCGCGATCCGGCGCAGCGGGCGCGGTGCGACCTTGTGGTAGAGGTGCAGGCCCTTGTCCAGCCGCTGGAAGAGGCCGTCCCAACTGGCCGCCGGAGCAAGCTTCCTGGCCGGATTGGGCTCGGCGGGATCGGTGTGCAGCTCGTCCAGGGCGAAGGGCGCGGGCCGCACCGGACGCTTGGCGGAGACGATGGTCAGCGGCACGATGGTCTGGCGGGCCCAGCAGCCGAAGTCGTAGATGTTGAGCGGGACCCACTTGGGGAAGAACATCAGCTCGGGCGGGAGTTCGGGGAGGTCGTCCCACTTCCACCAGCCGAACAGGGCCAGCCAGATCCGGGTGAAGACGCGCGCGGCCGCGATGCCGCCCTGCTCCCTGATCCAGCCGGAGGCGCGGGCCATGTGCGGTTCGTCGGGGCGGTCACCGGCCAGCCGCAGGGCCACGTAGGCCTCGATGGTGGCGGAGAGGTCGCTCGGTCCGCCGTAGAAGGTGTTCCAGGTGCCGTCGCCGAGCTGTTCGCCGCGGATGAAGAGGGCGGCGGCCCGGGTGGTCTCCGGGTCCTGGATCCCGAGGAACTGGCGCAGGAGCAGGTCCTCGGCGTCCATCGTGACGTTGGTGGCCAGGTCGCCCTTCCACCAGCCCTGCTCGTCCTGCCGTCCGAGGAGGTGGGCCACGGAGCGTTCCGCGGCCTGCCGCGCGGCGGCGAGCACGTCGTCCGCGGCGGTGGTCGTATCGGCCGGATGTGCTGCCGGAGGCGCGGAGAAGTTCGCGGCCCCGGTCGATCCGTCGGTCGTCGCTGTCATGAGCTTCCCCTTACGTGCAGTGGTTTCTCTGCTGTGCTGGGGTCTCCGTCGGCCGGCGCCCTGGTCAGGGCGCCGGCCGGCGACTGCGAGTCATATACGGGTGCTGATCACCGTTTCCGCACCACCACGGGTGCTGATCACCGTTTCCGCACCACCACGAAGTCGGCGAGCGCGGTGAGCTGCGCCCGCACCCGGTGCGGCATGTCGACACCGTGCAGCGCCTCGATGGCGACCGCGTGCTGCCTGCGGGCCTCCTGTGCGGTCCACTCGCGGCCGCCCGCCTCCTCGATGAGCGCCGCGCGGGCGGCGAACTCCTCTTCGGAGAAGCTGTCGAAGTCGTTGCTCTTGGCGTCGGCGGCGAGCAGCTCGCCCAGTCGCTCGGAGGCCGGTCCGCCGGCGGCGAGCGCGGCGACGACCGGGAGGGACTTCTTGCGCTGGCGCAGGTCGCTCCAGGTCTGCTTGCCGGTGGCCTCCGGGTCGCCCCAGATGCCGAGCAGGTCGTCGACGGCCTGGAAGGCGAGGCCGAGGTGGTAGCCGTACGCCTCCAGGGTGTCGGCGGTGCGGTCGTCGGCGCCGCCGAGCACCGCGCCGATGGAGACCGCGCAGGCGAGCAGGGCGCCGGTCTTGTTGCCCTCCATCTCCAGGCACTCCTCGACGGTGACCCGCTCGCGGTGCTCGTAGGAGATGTCCTGGGCCTGGCCGTCGATGAGCTTGCGGGTGGCGGAGGTCAGCCGGCGGGCCGCGCGGCCCGCCTCGACCGTGCCGAGCTCCAGCAGGACGTCGTAGGCCAGCGCGAAGAGCGCGTCGCCGACCAGGATCGCCTGGGCGGGGCCGTGCACCTTCCATACGGTGTCGCGGTGGCGGCGCTGCTCGTCGCCGTCCATCAGGTCGTCGTGCAGCAGCGAGAAGTTGTGCACGAGCTCGACGGCCACGGCGCCGGGGACGCCCGCCTCGGCGGGGGCGCCCGCCGCTTCGGCCGACAGCAGGGCGAGCGCCGGGCGCACGGCCTTGCCGCCGTCGCCGTCCGAGGGCCGTCCCTCGGCGTCGATCCAGCCGAAGTGGTAGGCCGCGACGGTGTCCATGGGCGGCGCCAGCCGGTCCACGGCAGCCCGCAGGACCGGCGCTGACAGGGCTCGTCCACGCTCCAGAAGCGCGGTGACGTCCGTGGTCTGGTCCACGGTGTCGGAAGCCGGATTCGCCGGGGTCACTGACTCTCCTCTTGTTCCGGTGGTACTGCTCATGCCGCCTCCTGCAGCGGATGTCCATGGGGGCGGCCGAGGTCGTGGAGGGCCGCGTCGGCGGCCTGGAAGCCGCTGCGCACGGCACCCTCCATCGTCGCGGGCCAGCCGGTGGCGGTCCAGGCGCCCGACAGGTGGAGTCCGGGCGCTCGCGTCCGGGGTCCGGGGCGCAGCGCGCCGACGCCGGGGGCGGGCGCGAAGGTGGCGGTGCGCTCGCGGGTGACGAAGAAGTCCCGGATGCCCGCGCCGCGTGCTGCCGGCAGGAGCCGCTCCAGCTCGGGGAGGTAGCGCTCGCGCAGCTCGGCGACGGGGAGGTCGATCTCGTCCTGGGCGGCGGACTGGGAGACCGCCAGATACTGGCCGGGGCCCTTGAGCCCCGAGGAGTGCGTACGGTCGAAGACCCACTGGACCGGCGAGCCGATCGCCGCGAAGAAGGGGCGGCGCAGCACCTTGCGGTCGTAGACGACGTGCACGTTGAGGATGGGCGCGTTGTCGATGTCCAGGAGCAGGTCCGGCTCGTCCAGTGCGCCGGCGGGCAGCAGGTCGTAGGTCTCGTGCTGCGGTACGGCGAGGACGACGGTGTCGGCGGTGATCCGCTCCCCCGCGCTCTCGACGCTCCAGCGGCCGTCCTCGGTGCGGGTCAGCGACCCCACCTTGGCGCGCAGCTCGGTGCGGACGCCCGCGGTGTCCAGGGCCTTGCGGGCGAGGGTGTCGTGCAGCTCGCCGAGCGGCACGGTGGCCCAGCCGATGTCGGCGGCGCCGGGCTCGGAGAGCAGGCCGGTCTTGAAAACCTTGGCGGCCAGTGCCATGGAGGCGTTCGGCGCGGTGGCGTTGAGGGTGGCGACGCCGACGAGGTCCCAGAGGGCCTCGATGGTCCGCTCGGACTGGCCGTGCTGCCTGAGCCAGGTGGCGAAGTCGATGCGGTCGAGCGCCGGGTCGGCGGGGTCGAGGCGGCCGAGCGCGAGGGCGGCGCGGCCGACGTTCGCCTTCTCGGCGAGGGAGAGGTGCGGGTAGGCCGCGAGGCCGCCGGCGAGGTGCAGCGGTACGGGCAGGCCGGTGCGGCGGATCCGGCCGAGGCGGGGTCCGGCGGCGCGGCCGACGTCCAGGACGGGGACGTCCAGGCGGTCCTGGAGCGGGGCGAGGTGGGCGGCGTCGACGCGGTCGAGGAACCAGCGGTAGCCGGTGCAGCAGCGCAAGTAGACGTGCTGGCCGTTGTCGACGGTGAGGTCGCCGCGCTGGAAGGAGAAGGCGAGGCCGCCGAGGCGGGGCCGCCCTTCGAGCAGCGTGACGTCGAGGCCGGCGTCGGCGAGCCGCAGGGCCGCGGTGATGCCGGCGAGGCCGCCTCCGACGACGACCGCGACGGGGCGCGGGGTCTCGTCGCTCATGCCTGCCCCTCTCGCCGGGCCGTCTTCGATCGCCGGACCGTCGCCGATCGCCGGGTCGTCCCGGAAGGAATCGTCGCAGTCGTGGACGCGTGCGGCCACCGGAGGGTTGACCGGGCGCCGGGCGTGCCGGA
This sequence comes from Streptomyces sp. CA-146814, assembly GCF_050942385.1. Lineage (NCBI taxonomy): Bacteria > Bacillati > Actinomycetota > Actinomycetes > Kitasatosporales > Streptomycetaceae > Streptomyces > Streptomyces sp. CA-146814. The sequence goes on along the minus strand of NZ_CP192068.1, from coordinate 7,217,793 downwards.
GCGCATCAGGCCCGCCCCCGGGAGGTCAGGCGCGAGATGTGGCGGGCGTCCAGGCCGGAGAGGCCGCGCACCGCGACGTACGCCTTCTCGTGGCCGGGCAGTGAGACGCGGCCGCGCAGTACGGCCTCCGGGTCGCGCTCGATGCGGTCCAGGAGGCGGCGGTAGATCCCGGCCATGGCGGCGACGCAGGCGCCGCTGCGGCGGTCCAGCATCGGCAGCAGGCGGTACCCCTCCGCGAACAGGGCCCGGGCCCGGCGCACCTCGAAGTGGATGAGGCCCGCGAAGTCGGAGCCGGGCGGCGGGGTGGACCGCAGGAATCCGGCCGAGCAGCCGAACTTGGCCAGGTCGTCGGCGGGGAGGTAGGTGCGCCCGTTGCCGGCGTCCTCGCGGACGTCGCGCAGGATGTTGGTGAGCTGGAGGGCGAGGCCGAGCGTGTCGGCGTACTCCGGGGCCCGCTCGGCGCCGGGCGCGCCCGGTTCCGTACCGAAGACGCCGAGGCTGAGGCGGCCGATGGCACCGGCGACGCAGCGGCAGTACGTCTTCAGGTCGTCCCAGGTCTCGTAGGTCGCGCCGCGCACGTCCATCAGGACGCCGTCGATCAGCTCGTCGAGTCCTTCCAGCGGGAGCGGGAAGCGGCGGGCGGCATCGGAGAGGGCGACGGCCACCGGGTCGGTGTCGTCCTCCTCGACCTTGCCGTGCCGGACCCGGTCGAGCAGCTCGCGGGTGCTCTCCAGCCGGGTCCGCTTGGTCGCCGGGTCGAGCTCGCCGTCGCCGATGTCGTCGACGCGGCGGGAGAAGGCGTACAGCGCCGACATGGCCTGCCGCTTCTCGTACGGCAGCAGCCTGATGCCGTAGGCGAAGTTCCGGGCCTGCTGTCCGGTGACGGCCTCGCAGTAGCTGTATGCGGCCTGTACCGGTGGCGACTTGTCCGTCGTCTGTCCCTCCACGGTCAAGCTCACCCCTCTCTACGCGCTCTTCGCAGGACGACTGCGACTTCGCGCAGCATGCTGGGCTTGGTGGGCTTGGGTGGTCCGGGCAGGACGTCGAACCCGGCGGCCGAGACCGCTGTGAGGGCGGCGCGGCCGCCGCCGACGAATCCGGCGAGCAGGAACTTCAGTCTGCCGTCGACGCTCCCCACCAGGGGAATTCCGTCCTCCAGCAGCTCGCTCGCGCGCTGTGCCTCGTACGCGATCAGGGCGCGGACCGAGGCTCCGGCGGACGGGACGGCCAGGTCGGCCTCGGTGACCCGGAAGCGGTCCATGTCCTCGGCGGGCAGATAGATCCGGTCACGCGCGAGGTCCTCGGCGACGTCCTGGAGGTGCTCGACGATCTGGAGCGCGGTGCAGACCGCGTCGGAGCGGCGTACGCGCTCCGGGCTGGTGGTGCCGGTGAGAGCGAGGACGAGGCGGCCGACCGGGTTGGCGGAGAGCTCGCAGTAGGCGGCGAGCTCCGCGTAGGTGGCGTAACGGCGGACCTTCTGGTCCTGCCGGTTGGCCTCGATCAGGCCGAGGAAGGGTTCGGGGGTGAGCGCGCGGCGCCGCACGGTGGGGCGCAGGGCGCGGAGCAGGGGGTGGTGCGGCTCCTGGCCGGTGGTGGCGAAGACCCGGTGCAGGTCGGTCTCCAGCGCGTCGAGCAGGGCGAGCCGGTCGTCGCTCTGCTCCGGCTCCAGGCCCAGGTGGCGGGCGTCGGCGCCGCCGGGGGCGAGGTCGCCGTCGCCGATGTCGTCGACGAGCCGGGCGTAGCCGTAGACCGCCATCAGGTCGTCGCGCCAGGCGCGGGGCAGGAAGAAGGGGGCCACGGGGAAGTTCTCGTCCGCGGCCTTGCCGAGCGTGGCGTGGCCGGTGCGCGCCTCGGGCGTGGAGGTCACTGCGGACCGCCCGGCGCGGGGACGGCGGAATCACGTCGGAGCTGGAGATTTTCCGTCATTGCCGTCACATCTCCCGTTCTACACTGCTGACCCAAAACATCCCTTTTCGGACACGCCGCTCGTTCTTCCGAGTGCACTGCGGCACAGCGGGCGGAGCGCCGGGGGCGGATCGCCCCACTTGCCATGAATCAGCACCGCTACAGCTTACGTTGTACAGCTCACAGGGGTGCGCGGGGGTGGAGCGCCCGGGGCGCCGACACCGCACCCGCTCGTCAACCTTGCTCGTACGCCGGTGGATTGACGTCATCCGCCGGGAGGAGATCACCCCCAAGCGCTACTGCGGGTGGCCTCCACCGGCCCCGGACACCGCTGTGGCCCCCACCGGAAGCGGTCCGGTGGAGGCCACGGATGGCTGGGAAACTACTTGCCCGTCTCTCGTTCGTACGCCTTGAGGACTTCCTCGGTGGGGCCGTCCATCAGGAGTTCGCCCTTCTCCAGCCAGAGCGCCCGGTCGCAGGTGTCCCGGATCGACTTGTTGTTGTGGCTGACCAGGAAGACGGTGCCCGCCTCCTTGCGGAGCTCGCGGATCCGCTGCTCGGAGCGGACGCGGAACTTGTGGTCACCGGTGGCCAGCGCCTCGTCGATCATGAGGACGTCGTGGTTCTTGGCGGCGGCGATGGAGAAGCGCAGGCGGGCCGACATGCCGGAGGAGTACGTCCGCATCGGCAGGGTGATGAAGTCACCCTTCTCGTTGATGCCGGAGAAGTCCACGATCTCCTGGTAGCGGGAGCGGATCTCGGCCTGGGTCATGCCCATGGCCAGGCCGCCCAGCACCACGTTGCGCTCGCCGGTGAGGTCGCTCATCAGCGCCGCGTTCACGCCGAGCAGCGAGGGCTGGCCGTCGGTGTAGACCCGGCCGGACTCGGTCGGCAGCAGGCCGGCGATGGCCCGCAGCAGCGTGGACTTCCCGGAGCCGTTGGTGCCGATGAGGCCGATGGCCTCGCCGCGGTAGGCGGTGAAGGAGACGCCGCGTACGGCGTGCACCTTCCTGACCCCGCGCGGCTCGCCCTTGCCGCGGCGCATCATGCGGCTCAGCGCCGCGGTGGCACTGCCCCGGCCACCGCCGGTGCCGTTGACCCGGTAGACGATGTGGACATCGTCGGCGATGACCGTGGGAATCCGGCCCTGCTTGTTGTCCTCAGCCACGGCCGTACCGTTCCTCTGCCTTCCAGAAGTACACGAATCCTACGACGCTCAGCAGCACGGCCCAGCCGAGGCCGACGGCCCAGACGTGGTCCGGCAGGTTCTCGGAGCCGTAGCCGTCGATCAGCGCGAAGCGGACCAGGTCCATGTAGACGGCCGCCGGGTTGTACTGGAGCACGTCGGCGATCCACGCCGGCTTGTCCTTGAGCATCACCGGGATGGAGAACATCACGCCCGAGGCGTACATCCAGGTCCGGGTGACGAACGGCATCAGCTGCGCGAGGTCGGGCGTCTTGGAGCCGAGCCGCGCCATGACGAGGGCCAGGCCGGTGTTGAAGAAGAACTGGAGGATCAGGGCGGGGATCACCAGGAGCCAGGACGGCGAGGGGTAGCTGCCGAAGACGATGGCGACCGCGACCAGCACGATCATCGAGAACAGCAGCTGCTGGAGCTGCTGGAGCGAGAAGGAGATGGGGAGCGAGGCCCGGGGGAAGTGGAGGGCCCGGACCAGTCCGAGGTTGCCGGAGATCGACCGGACGCCCGCCATCACGGAGCTCTGGGTGAAGGTGAAGACGAAGACGCCGGTGACCAGGAACGGCACGAAGACGTCGTGGGGAATCCCCTCCCTGGTCCCCAGGATGAGCCCGAAGATCAGGTAATAGACAGCGGCGTTCAGGAGAGGGGTGACCACCTGCCACAGCTGGCCCAGTTTGGCCTGGCTGTACTGCGCGGTCAGCTTGGCCCGGGAGAAGGCCAGGATGAAGTGGCGCCGGCCCCAGAGCTGTCGCAGATAGGCGAGCAGTCCAGGCCGGGCACCGCTCACGGTCAGGCCGTACTTGGCGGCCAGCTGGGCCGCGCCGAGGCCCTCGTCGGCGGACGGCGGGGCCCCGAGGGCCACCCCGGCGTCGTGGGTCGTGTCACTCACAAGTTGAAACTCTCGTCTTCACGCGCAGCCAGTCGCGGGCGCGGCTCAGGCGGACAGGTCCCGGAAAGAAAATACGCCTCATGCTCTCAGAGGAAAGCTTCTCAGATGACCGGAGGTCGCCCCAGCCGCGTCAGCCGCCACACCGTACGCCACTTCATCGGGCGGCGCGGCCCGCAGGGCGTCGCCCAGCCCTCCCGGAAACCGCCGAACCAGGCCTTCAGCGCGGGGGGTGACGGGCGCCTGACCAGCGTCAGCAGCAGCCAGACCCCGAGGTAGAGGGGGATCAGCGGGGCGGGCAGGTTCCGGCGGGCCAGCCAGACCCGGTTGCGGGCCACCATGCGGTGGTGGACGGCGTGCCGGGAGGGGGCCGTGGTGGGGTGGTGGAGGACCAGGTCCGCGCGGTAGTCGATCATCCAGCCGGCGTCCAGCGCCCGCCAGGCGAGGTCGGTCTCCTCGTGGGCGTAGAAGAACTGCTCCGGCAGCGGGCCCGCCTCGGCGAGGACTCGGGTGCGTACGGCGTTGGCGCCGCCGAGGAAGGTCGTCACGCGGGAGGAGCGCATCGGGTCGGCCGCCCGGAGCCGGGGCACGTGGCGGCGCTGGGTGGCGCCGGTGTCCGGGTCGGTGATCCGGAAGGTGATGATGCCGAGCCGCTGGTCCGCCGCGAACGCCTGACGGCAGAGCTCGGCGGTGTCCCGGTTCGGGAGCAGCCCGTCGTCGTCGAGGAAGAGCAGGGCGTCCACGTCCGCGCCGGACGGGCCGAACGCCTCGATGCCGACGTTGCGGCCGCCGGGGATGCCGAGGTTCTCCGGCAGCTCCACCGTCCGTACCCCGGCCGGCACGGGCCCGACCGGGGCGCCGTTGCCGACCACCACGACCTCGATCCGGTCGCCGTCCTGCGCGAGGACCGAACCGAGGAGGGCGCGGAGGTCGTCGGGGCGGTCGCCCATGGTGATGATCACCGCGCCCAGTCTCATGGCAGAGGTCACTTCAGCCTGCTGGACGCCAGCACGGAGACGAGGTGGAGCAGGGTCTGCAGGAGTGCGATGCCGGCCAGGACGGCGGTGGCGAGGCGGGTGTAGAAGAGGTCGCCGCCGATGGTGTCCAGGATCGCGACGAGCAGGATGAGCAGCGAGGCCTCGATCCCGAGGATCAGCCGGTGGAACTTGAGCGCTCCGGCCGCGCGGCGGGCCAGCGCCATGCCGGAGGAGCGCGGCTCGGAGGCCGCCTCCTTGACCGGCGGCAGCCCGCCCTGGTGGCGCGCGACGCCGACCAGGTCCGTCTCGGCCTTGATCATGATCGCGCCGAGCGCGGCGAGCGTGCCGAGGAAGGCCCAGAGCCAGTCGATCCGGCCCTCGCCCCAGATGTCGGCGGCACGCAGGCCGAGGCCGACGAGGACGGCCGCGTCGCACAGGTAGGCGGCGACCCGGTCCAGGTAGACCCCGCTCAGTGAGTACTGCTTCTTCCAGCGGGCCAGCTCGCCGTCGACGCAGTCGAAGAGCAGGTAGAGCTGGACCATGAGCACACCGAGGAGGGCGCCCGGTATGCCGGGCACCAGCAGGGCCGGTGCGGCCAGGACTCCGGCCAGCGTCATCACGTACGTGACCTGGTTCGGCGTGACCTTGGTGTTCACCAGGTAGCGGTCCACCCGCAGGGAGACCTCACGCATGTACAGGCGGCCGGCCCAGTGCTCGCCGCTGCGCCGGTCCTTCACCCCCGGAGGGTGCACGACCGGACGGAGTTCAGCTACTGATGGTCGAGGCATAGTCGGCGTACGCGTCCCTGATCTGGTCGGTGGACAGGTTGAGGTGCTCCAGGACGGTGAAGCGTCCCGGTCGGGTCTGCGGCGCGTAGTCGACGGCCCGGATGAACTCGTCGACGGTGAACCCGATCTCCTCGGGCAGCACCGGCAGACCGTGGCGGCGCAGGGTCGATGCCATCTGGAGGGCCTCCTGACGGGCACCGCGCAGATGCATGGCGAAGCAGGCGCCGATGCCGACCTGCTCGCCGTGGCTGGCCGCCCGCTGCGGGTACAGCAGGTCGAAGGCGTGGTTGATCTCGTGGCAGGCGCCGGAGGCCGGACGGGAGTCGCCCGCGACGGACATCGAGATGCCGGTCAGCACCAGCCCCTCGGCCAGCACCTTGAGGAAGGCGTCGTCGCCGACGCCGCCGGGGTGGCGCAGCACGGCCTCGCCGGCCTGGCGGGCCATGGCGGCCGCGAGTCCGTCGATCTCCTCGCCGTTGACCTCGTGGGCCAGCTCCCAGTCGGCGACGCAGGAGATGTTCGAGACGGCGTCACCGATGCCGGAGCGGACGTACCGGGCGGGCGCCTCACGGATCACGTCGAGGTCGATGACCACGGCGATCGGCGTGGGCACGCCGTAGGAGCCGCGTCCGTTGTCGTTGTCCAGCGTGGCGACCGGCGAGCAGAGGCCGTCGTGCGAGAGGTTCGTCGCGACGGCGACCAGGGGCAGCCCGACCCGCGCCGCGGCGTACTTCGCCACATCGATGATCTTGCCGCCGCCGAGGCCGACCACCGCGTCGTACCGGGTGCCCTTGATCTCGTCGGCGAGCTTCACCGCGGAGTCGATCGTGCCGTCGCGGACGGCGTACCAGTCGGCGCCCGGCAGGACCGGGGCGAGCCGCTCCTTGAGGGCGCGCCCGGAGCCGTCGCTGATCGCGATGGCGAGCTTGCCCGAGGAGGAGATCCGCTGATCGGCCAGGAGACCCGCCAGATCGTCCATGGCGCCGCGCCGGATGTCGACGACGACCGGGGACGGAATGAGCCGGGTCAGTACTGGCACGCGATCTCCCGGCCCTTCTTCAGGTCGTCGTGGTTGTCGATCTCGACCCAGGTGACGGTGCCGATCGGAGCCACGTCGACGGTGAAGCCGCGGTTGACGAGCTCCTGGTAGCCGTCCTCGTAGTAGAGGTCGGGGTCGCGCTCGAAGGTGGCCTTCAGCGCGTCGGCGAGCTCCTCGGCGGCCTCGGGCTCGATGAGGGTGACGCCGATGTACTCACCGGTCGCGGTGGCCGGGTCCATCAGCTTCGTGATGCGCCGGACGCCCTCGCCCTCCTCGGTGATGACCTTCATCTCCTCGTCGGCGAGGCTCTTCTCGGTGTCCAGCGCGAGGATGATCCTCCGGCCCTCGCCCCGGGCGTCCAGGAGGGTCTTCTCGACGGAGACCGGGTGCACGGTGTCGCCGTTGGCGAGGATCACGCCGCGCTTGATGACGTCACGCGCGCACCACAGGGAGTAGGCGTTGTTCCACTCCTCGGCCTTGTCGTTGTCGATGAGGGTGAGGGTGACGCCGTACGTCGCCTCCAGCTCGGCCTTGCGGGCGTAGACGGCCTCCTTGCGGTAGCCGACGACGATCGCGACCTCGGTGAGTCCGACCTCGGCGAAGTTGGCGAGCGTCAGGTCGAGGACCGTCCTGTCGCCGTCGACCGGGACGAGCGCCTTGGGGAGCGTGTCCGTGTAGGGGCGCAGACGTCGTCCTGCACCGGCTGCCAGTACGAGGCCGATCATGCGAGTTCTCCTTCGTCGTGTACGGCGGGCGCCGAGGAGGACACCCAGAAGCGGATGGACTCCACGAGCACCACCAGAGCCACGGCGACCGCGAGGACGGTGAGAGCCGTGGTGAAACCTGAGGTGTGGGTGAGTACGGCGGCGAGAACGGCCACCAGCGCGGTACGGCCCTCGTGGCCACCGATCGTCCGCACCAGCCACTGGGGCGGTGCGCCGGTGCCTCCGCGAATGCGGTAGACCGTGTCGTAGTGGTGGTAGGCGACGGCCGAGACGAGTCCGAAGGCTGCCGGAACGGCGTGCGGTACGTCGCTGCGGGCGGCCAGCACGAGGATCGTGACGTACTCCGCCGCCCGGAAGAACGGCGGCACCAGCCAGTCGAGCGCACCCTTGAGGGGGCGGGCGACGGCGAGGCCGGAGAGCAGGACGTACACGGCCGCGGCGGCGACGGTGAGCGGGCTGCCGTACGGGAGGAAGAGAGCGGCGCCGACCATCACGAGGGTGCCGAGCAGAGCGACGGCGGGGGCCGTGAACGCGCCCCGCAGGCCGGCGGCGACCGCGGCGACTCCCTGGGCCAGGGGGCCGGAGTCGGCGAGGTCCGCCAGAGCCTGGGCGGCGCGGTCGGTGCGGCCGGCCTTGCGGGTCAGCGAGCGCAGGAGGCGGCCGGCGGTGGTGTAGCAGGCGGCGAGGGCGCAGCCGGCGAGCAGGGCGTAGAAGACGGTGCGGGGGGTGGTGAGCGCGGTGAGCACCGCGATCATGGCCCAGCGCTCGCCGATCGGCAGCACGATCATCCGGCGCGCCCAGACCGTCCAGCCGACGCTGTCGAGCTTGTCGGAGAGCGCGGCGGTGGGGCTGGTGTTGGCGACCGCGTCGTGGTTGGCCTCGTTGAACGAGAAGTCCACGACGTGGCGGCAGGCCTGGAGGACCATCGCGCCGAGCGCCAGGACCCATACGTCGTCACCGCCTCGGGCGGCGCCGATGGCGAGGCCGGCGTAGTACGCGTACTCCTTGGCCCGGTCGAACGTGGCGTCCAGCCAGGCGCCCATCGTGGAGTACTGCAGCGAGTAGCGGGCGAGCTGCCCGTCGGCGCAGTCCAGGACGAAGGAGACCAGGAGCAGGATCCCGGCGGCGACGTAACCGCCCCGGGTGCCGGTGGCCGCGCTGCCCGCCGCGATGAGCGCGGTGATCAGCGAGGCGGTGGTGACCTGGTTCGGCGTGAGGCCCCGGCGGGCGCACCAGCGGGCGATGTAGCGGGAGTAGGGGCTGATGCAGAAGGTGGTGAAGAAGCCGTCGTGGGCCTTGACCGCGCTGCGCAGCCGTACGGCTTCGTCGTCGACGGAGGCGACCCCGGCCTCGGCCGCGGCCTGCTGTTCGGGGTCGGTGGGGACGGCGGCGACGAGCGAACCGAGGGCGGGGCGCTGTACGGCGGTGCCTTCGGCCTCCAGCGCGACGGCGATGCGGCCGGGGACGGTGCGGTCCTCGGGTGCCGGGTCGGTGTCCGGGGCGACGACGGGCGCGCCGGCGCCGACCGCGGCCGTGGTGCGGTGCAGCGCGCGCAGCAGGGCCGGCCGGGCCTGGGGCTGGGCGGTGAGCGCACCGGGGACGGTGGCGGCTGGGAAGCGCGGGTCGGTCAGGCCGAGCCGCAGCGCGTGGAGGTGACCCACGAAGCGCGGGTCGACGAGGGCGACCCGGCGGTCGGCCGGGACGGCGGCGAGGAGTGCTGCGGCGTCACCGGCGTCGGCGGCGCTGAGCACGTCGAAGCCCAGGGACCTCAGATCGTCCGCGAGCGACGACCCGGGTACCGGCGTACCGGTGAGGATGGCGGTCGACAGACGAACTCACTCCTTGGCACTGACGGTGGACGACACTCGGCAGCACGGCCACGAGGCGGGCCGGCGGCATGTCGGCTGAGGCTATCGGATGAACGGAAGGCCGAGTTCACCACCCGTTTGCGCGCTGTTCGGGTGGCTCCGACCGGGCCGGTTCCCTCGGCGATCATCATCCTTGATCGGTGCCCCGGCCGACAAACCGCCGGTCGGGCCGGACGAATGTGACGCTTAGGCTGACGGTCATGACATGGCTGATCACAGGTGGAGCGGGTTACATCGGGGCACACGTGGCGCGGGCCATGGTCGCGGCGGGCGAGCGGGTCGTGGTGGTCGACGACCGCTCGACGGGCGTCGTGGACCGGCTGCCGGAGGCCGTCACGCTGGTGGAGGGCTCGGCCTCGGACCGGGCACTGCTGGACCGGGTGCTGGCCGAGCACCAGGTGAGCGGTGTGGTGCATCTCGCGGCGAAGAAGCAGGTCGGCGAGTCCGTGGAGAAGCCGCTGCTGTACTACCGGGAGAACATCGCCGGGCTGACGGTGCTGCTGGAGGCCGTGGTCGCTGCCGGGGTGCGGCGCTTCCTCTTCTCGTCGTCGGCGGCCGTCTACGGCGTACCGGACGTCGACCTCGTCACGGAGGAGACGCCCTGCCTGCCGATCAACCCGTACGGCGAGACGAAGCTCGCCGGCGAGTGGCTGGTGCGGGCCACGGGCAAGGCGCACGGGATCTCGACCGCCTGTCTGCGGTACTTCAACGTGGCGGGCGCGGCCGGGCCCGAGCTGGCGGACACCGGGGTCTTCAACATCGTCCCGATGGTCTTCGACCGGCTGACCAGGGGCGAGGCCCCGCGGATCTTCGGCGACGACTACCCCACGCCCGACGGCACGTGCATCCGTGACTACATCCACGTCGCCGACCTGGCCGACGCCCACCTCGCCGTGGCACGGAAACTCGGCGTGCGCGAGGGCGGCGATCTGACGCTGAACGTCGGCCGGGGCGAAGGCGTGTCAGTACGGGAGCTGATCGACGTGATCACCGAGGTGACCGGGTACGCGGTCGAGCCGGTGGTGGAGCCGCGCCGTCCCGGTGACGCGGCGAAGGCGGTCGCCTCGGACGCGCGGATGGTCCGGGAGCTGGGCTGGACGGCCCGCCGGGACGTCCGCTCGATGGTGGGGTCGGCGTGGGAAGGGTGGTGCCTGCACCACCCGGAGGCACGTACCGACGCCCACGGCGGACGCCCGTAAACGATCACGTCAGCGCTCTGACCTGCGGAACGTTTCCGCAGGTCAGAGCAGATGACAACGGTGTTCAGTCCCGTGTTGCCCGATACCCCCCACCCGTAGTTCACTGGCGTCGTCGGGCGGTTTCGCCGGGCACCGTCGCACGGAGCTGGAGGCGTTTCGCATGGGGGCTGGCCACGATCACGGGCACACGCACGGCGGGCCGCCTCCGACCGGCACGGCGGCCGCCGCGTACCGGGGCAGGCTCCGCGTCGCCCTGGGGATCACGCTGAGCGTGATGGTCATGGAGATCGTCGGCGGGGTCTTCTCCGACTCGCTGGCCCTGATCGCGGACGCCGCCCATATGGCCACCGACGCCCTGGGGCTCGGGATGGCACTGCTCGCCATCCACTTCGCCAACCGGCCGGCCGGGCCGAACCGCACCTTCGGCTTCGCCCGCGCCGAGATCCTGGCGGCGCTCGCCAACTGTCTGCTGCTGCTGGGCGTCGGCGGCTTCCTGATCTTCGAGGCGGTCGACCGGTTCATCACCCCGGCCGAGACCAAGGGCGGCCTCGCCATCGCGTTCGCCACCGTCGGCCTGGTCGCCAACATCGTCTCCCTCTCTCTGCTGATGCGCGGACAGAAGGAGAGCCTCAATGTGCGCGGCGCCTATCTGGAGGTGCTGGCGGACACCCTGGGCTCGGTCGCCGTGATCGTCTCGGCGGCCGTCATCATGGCGACCGGCTGGCAGGCCGCCGACCCGATCGCCTCGCTGGTGATCGGCCTGATGATCGTCCCCCGCACGGTGAAGCTGCTGCGGGAGACGCTGAACGTGCTGCTGGAGTCGGCGCCCAAGGGCGTGGACATGGCGGAGGTACGGGCTCACATCACGGCGCTGCCCGGTGTCCTGGGCGTCCATGACCTGCACGCCTGGACGATCACCTCCGGCATGCCGGTGCTCTCCGCGCATGTGGTGGTGCGCCAGGAGATGCTCGACTCGATAGGGCACGAGAAGGTGCTGCACGAGCTGCAGGGCTGCCTCGGCGACCACTTCGACGTGGAGCACTGCACCTTCCAGCTGGAGCCGAGCGGTCACGCGGAGCACGAGGCGCATCTCTGCCACTGAGGCGGTCGAGGTGGTGGTGCTAGGCTGGATCGCTGAGACGTTCGAGTCTCACCGTGGACGACTCCCGGACACACCGGGACCTTTCGAGAGGAGCTGAGGTTGATGACGGTCGCGACGACGTCTTCCCGGCGCGGCAATCGTTCTTCCCTCATCTCCCGGGTTTCCGGCTAGGTCCACCTTTCCCGGATCAGCCGGAGCCCTCGCACGCAAGGGTTCCCACGTTGACCGACCACACCGACGACGCCTCGCGCACCGAGGCGTTCTTCACCCTGCACCACCGTCTCCCCCGCCAGAGCCCCGGCTCCGACGCCACCACGCGCCGGCTGCTCGCTCTGGCCGGCCCTCTCCCCGACCGTCCGCGCGTCCTCGACCTGGGCTGCGGTCCGGGCCGCGCCTCGCTGCTGCTCGCCGCCGAGGCGGGCGCCGAGGTGACCGCGGTCGACCTGCACCAGCCGTTCCTGGACGAGCTGGACGAGGCGGCGAAGGCGCGCGGCCTGGGCGACCGTATCCGTACGGTCCGGGCCGACATGGGCGACCTCACCGGCCCCGGCTTCCCGGCCGGCTCCTTCGACCTGATCTGGGCCGAGGGGTCGGCGTACTGCATCGGCTTCGCCACCGCCGTACGCGACTGGCAGCGGCTGCTCGCTCCGGGCGGCGCGATGGTGGTCTCCGAGTGCGTCTGGACCACCGACGCGCCCTCGGCCGGGGCGCGCGACTTCTGGGACCGCAACGGCTCCCTGCGCACCCGGCCCGAGACCACCGCGGCGGCCGTCGCCGCGGGCTGCACGGTCTCGTCGGTCCTGCTCCAGCCCGACAGCGACTGGGACACGTACTACGTCCCGCTCGCCGAACGGGTGGAGAGCGCCGGTCCCACGGCTCCCGGCATGTCTCCCGGTATGGAGTGGGCGCTCGCGGCCACCCGTGAGGAGCTGGCGGTACGGCGTGAGTACGGCGCGGAGTACGGCTACGCCGCGTACGTGCTGCGCCCGGCCGACCCCCGCTGGACCACCCGGCCGGAGACGGCGGCGGACCGGGAGGCCGTGCACGCGGTCAACTCGGCCGCCTTCCCGACCCGGGACGAGGCCGACCTCGTGGACGCCCTGCGCGCCGACGCCGAGGCCTGGCTGCCGGGGCTGTCGTACGTCGCCGAGGCGCCGGACGGGTCCGTGGCGGCGTACGCGCTGCTGACCCGGTGCCGGATCGGGGACGCTCCGGCGCTCGCGCTGGCCCCGGTCGCCACCTCGCCCGCCTACCAGCGGCAGGGCGCCGGGCAGGCCGTGGTGCGGGCGGCGCTCGATGCGGCCCGGGTGCGCGGAGAGGCGCTGGTGGTGGTGCTCGGTGATCCCGACTACTACGCGCGCTTCGGTTGCGTACCCGCTTCCCGGTACGGGATCCGGGCCGGGTTCGCGGTGCCGGACGAGGCGATGATGGCGCTGGTCCTGGACGATTCCGTTCCGGTTCCGGTGGGCATGATCCGCTATCCGGCGGCTTTCGGGGTCTGACGGCCCGTCCGGCCCGCCGCGCTCACCGGGCGCGGCGGGCCGGACATGCCCGGACCCGAAGTACGGACAAGCGGCTTTTGTACGGCAGACTTGGCCGGACTCGAGGGGTCCGGCGCACGAGGCCGGGGACCACAGACAAGGATGGGTATGCCGACCACACCAGCCACCGCGACGCACAGCTCGTCGAACGGCACCGCAGAAGCGATCATGCTCGAACTGGTCGACGAGAACGGCACCACCATCGGCACCGCGGAGAAGCTGGCGGCCCACCAGGCCCCCGGGCAGCTGCACCGCGCGTTCTCCGTCTTCCTCTTCGACGAGCAGGGACGGCTGCTGCTCCAGCGCAGGGCGCTCGGCAAGTACCACTCCCCCGGCGTCTGGTCGAACACCTGCTGCGGCCACCCCTACCCGGGCGAGGCCCCCTTCGCGGCGGCGGCCCGGCGTACGTACGAGGAGCTGGGCATCGCGCCCTCGCTGCTCGCGGAGGCGGGCACGGTCCGCTACAACCATCCGGACCCGGCCTCGGGCCTGGTGGAGCAGGAGTTCAACCACCTGTTCGTGGGGATGGCGCAGGAGGCGCTGAAGCCGGACCCGGAGGAGGTCGGCGAGACGGCGTTCGTGACGGCGGCGGAGCTGGCGGAGCGGCATGCCGAGGCGCCGTTCTCGGCGTGGTTCATGACGGTGCTGGACGCGGCGCGTCCGGCGATCCGTGAGCTGACGGGTCCGTCCGCGGGCTGGTGAGCCTCGCGCGGATCGCGTACGGGGCGGTCAGAGCTGCGTCTTCAACGGCAGCGCCGCCCAGATGATCTTGCCGCCGCCGGCGGTGTGCTCCACGTCGCAGGTCCCGCCCGCCTCCGCGGTGACCTCCTTGACCAGCAGCAGTCCGCGACCGCCGGTCTGCGCGTAGTCCGTCTCCAGCGCGGTGGGCCGGTAGGGGTGGCTGTCCTCGACCGAGACTCTGACCCAGTCGGCCCCGATGGCCACCTCGACCGCCAGCTCGGGCGAGAGCAGCGCCGCGTGCTTGACGGCGTTGGTGACCAGCTCCGAGACGATCAGCAGCAGACCCTGGAGGATGTCCTCCTCGATCGGCACGCCCTGGCGGTTCAGAAGGTCGCGCACGGCGTGCCGGGACTGGGGCACGGACACATCCACGGCGGGGGCGGTGAAGCGCCACACCCCCTCGTACGACACGGGATCGGCAGGGGCACTCCCGAGGCTCTCCATCGTCCGGCACCAGCTCTCACTCGCACTGCACTGACCGTCGAGTAAAGAGTGTTGGGAATGGCTTGGTCCGTACCGTGCCACTGATCGGAAATAGCTGTGTATCGGCGCTATTTGACCGAAGGCGCGCGATGGCGCCAGGTGGCAGCCTACTTCTGACCGTCTCCCGGGGCCTTGGGCGTACGGTCCGTAGTCGGGCCGGGTGCATCGAGCCGATCGTCGGGCCGGCCTTCCAGCTGCTCCGAGACCATGCTGACGATGCGCCGGCCGCCGACCCCGATGGCGATGAGGCCGAGGCCGTCGAAGAGCAGGGCCAGCGAGAAGAAGACGCCGAGAACGTACAGGCTGCTGTGCGGCCAGTCGAATAGCACCAGCAGGCCCAGCAACAGCCCGAAGGCGCCTTGCAGCAGCGTCCACCCCATCTGAGGGCCACGGACCACGACGCTGCCGACCAGCCGGAACACTCCGCCGGTCAGGAAGAGCAGCGCGGCGAACATGGTCAGCGCCTCGGCGGTTCCTTCCGGGTGGCGGATGACCACGACACCGGCGGCGAGGTTCAGCGCGGCGACCACGACGCCGAGCCAGAAGTAGTTGGTGCCGCGCGACTCGATGGCGTGCGCCAGGCCGACGAGACCGCCGATCAGCAGCAGCCAGCCGAAGAGCAGCATCGAGGTGAGGGTGGCGACGCCGGTGTAGATCAGGCCGATGATGCCCGCGATCACCAGCAGCGTGCCGAGGAGGGCGAGCCAGCTGAAGCTGCGGGTGAGCTTTCTGCCCTCGGCGGTGGGTCCGCGCTTACCGCCCTGGGTGCCGGGTCCGTGCTTCCTGCCCTCGGCGGTGGGTCCGTTCATCGACAGCTCCTTACGGTGCGTGTCCGCTTCGCGACCCCTTCTTGATCATAGGTTCGAACCCTGCGGATAGCATCCGGCGCATGGACCGTACGGAACCCCAGCTGCTCTGCTCGGTCGACGACGGAATCGCCACCGTCGTGATCAGCCACCCCGCCAAGCGCAACGCCATGACCACCGCGATGTGGCGCGGCCTGCCGCAGCTGCTGGAGCGGCTGGCCGCCGACCCGGCGGTCCGGGTGCTGGTGCTGACGGGCGCCGGGGACACCTTCTGCGCCGGGGCGGACATCTCCACGCTGCGGGAGAGCGCCGGGGACGCGCAGGCGCTGGCGGTGGCCGCCGAGGAGGCGCTCGCCGCCTTCCCGCGGCCGACGCTCGCCGCGGTGCGCGGCTACTGCGTGGGCGGCGGCAGTCAGCTCGCGGCCGCCTGCGATCTGCGGTTCGCGCAGGAGGGCGCCCTGTTCGGCGTCACGCCCGCCAAGCTCGGCATCGTCTACCCGTCCTCCTCCACCCGGCGGCTGGCCGGCCTGGTCGGTCCGGCCACGGCGAAGCACCTGCTCTTCTCCGGCGAGCTGATCGACACGGAGCGGGCCCTGCGCACCGGACTGGTGGACGAGGTGCTGCCGGCCGGCGGCCTGGACGAGCGGGTGGCGGCGTACGCGGAGGTGCTGGCCTCGCGCTCCCAGCTGACGCAGGCGGCGGCGAAGGAGTTCGCGGCCGGGCGGCAGGACCGGGACGCGTACTGGACCGGCCAGGCGCAGGGCAGCGGCGACACCGCGGAGGGGGTCGCCGCCTTCCTGGAGCGGCGGGAGCCGAAGTTCACGTACACGACGGGCTCGACGGGCCCTGTGAGGTGACGAGCCCTAAGAGGTGACGCGCGCTCCATAGGGTCACGCGTCGGCCTTAAAGGGATCACGCGGTCGATCGGGTCCTACTGGGTGACGTGTCGGCTCTTGGCGCGCCATTCCTCCACCAGTGCCGCCGGAGCCTTCTCCGGCGACCCGCAGTCGTACGGCGGCTGCGGGTCGTACTCGGTGAGCAGCTGCACCGAGCGGGCCGTGTCGTCGCCCGCGATCCGGCCGAGCAGGGTGAGGCCCATGTCGATGCCGGAGGAGACCCCGGCGGCGGTGACGTACTTCCCGTCGAACACCACCCGCTCCCCCGTCGGCTCGGCGCCGAACTCCTTCAGCGCCTCCAGCGCCAGCCAGTGCGAGGTGGCCCGCCGGCCCCTCAGCAGCCCGGCCGCCGCCAGCAGCAGCGAGCCGGTGCAGACGGAAGTCGTCCAGGTGGTGGTGGCGTCCACCGCGCGCAGCCAGCCGAGCAGCGCCTCGTTCTCCATCTGGGCGCTCTGCCCCGGACCGCCCGGCACGATCACCAGATCGGGTGACGGGACCTCGGCGAAGGTCTGGTGGGCGACGAGCTGGAGGCTGCCGCTGTCGTTGGCCACGGGGCCGGTCCGCTCGGCGACGAAGACGACCTCGGCGCCGGGGGCGCGGCCGAGGATCTCGTACGGTCCTACCGCGTCCAGGGCGGTGAAGCGGTCGAAGAGCGCGATGGCGATCTGCACGGGGCTGCCTTTCGGTGGACGGGTCAGGTCAGGTCGGGTCAGGTGGTGGTGGAGACCGGGGTACGGAAGCGGCGGCGGTACTCCGCCGGTGCCGTGGCGAGGGCCTTCACGAAGGCGCGGCGCATGGCCTCCGGCGTCCCGTAGCCGCTGGCGCGGGCGACCTGTTCGACGGGGTCGGAGGTGTCCTCCAGGAGCCTGCGGGCGTGCTCCAGGCGTACGCGGTCCACGTACCGCCCCGGTGTCATCCCGGTCTCCTCCCGGAACGCGCGGGCGAAGTGCCGGGGCGAGAGCCGGGCGCGGGCCGCGAGGGATTCCACGGCGAGGTCCGCGTCCGGGTGCTGGGTGATCCAGTGCTGGACCTCGCGCAGCGGTTCGCGGTGTGCCGTCTGCGCGCTGAGCTGGGCGCTGAACTGGGCCTGGTTGCCGGGGCGGCGCAGGAAGACGACGAGGTGGCGGGCGACGGTCAGCGCGAGGTCCCGGCCGTGGTCCTCCTCGACCAGCGCGAGGGCCAGGTCGATGCCGGCGGTGACGCCCGCCGAGGTGGCCAGCCGTCCGTCCCGTACGAAGATCGGGTCGGGGTCGACGTGGACGGCCGGGTGGTCGCGGGCGAGCTGTGCGCAGTAGTTCCAGTGGGTCGTCACGCGGTGGCCGTCCAGGAGGCCCGCCTCGGCCAGCAGCAGGGCCCCGGTGCACACGGAGACCAGCCGCTCCGCCTGCCCGGCGTGGGCCCGCAGCCAGGCGGTCAGCTCCGGGCGGGGGTCGCGGGTGCCGTGTCCGCCGGGGACCAGCAGCGTGTGCGGTACGGGTGCCTCGGCGAGGCTGCCGTCAGGGACCAGGGCCAGTCCGCTGCTCGTGCGGACCGGGCCGCCGTCGAGCGAGGCGGTGCGCAGGTCGTAGGCGACGCCCGGTGCCCGGGAGGCTCCGGCGAAGACCTCCATCGGACCGGTCACGTCGAGGCTCTGGACGCCGTCGAAGAGGACGGCGAGCACGGTTCGCTGGGTCACGCCTGTCATCCTGGGCGGTGAGCGGCGGTGGCCGCAATGACGAGTACCCCACCTTTTCTGCCATCGGGCCTTTCCCGCGCTGGACACGTCCCCCGCACTTCACGGCGTACCGACCAGTCGGTAACGTGCGGGTATGAGTACTCTTCCGGCCCGTGCGGAACGCCGCTGCCACAACGCCGTCAACCCGCTGCACTCGTGCCTCTTCTTCTCTCCCGACCTCGGCGCCGAGATGGGGAAGCTCGGTATCGAGGACCCGAGCGCCGCCTACTTCGCGACCCGGGCCGCCGCGTTCGGGGCGGTGGGGGCGGGCGCCGTCACCGCGACCTTCTACAACTTCAACCCCGCCCTGGTCGCCCAGCACGTGCCCGCCGTCTGGTCCGTGGCCTCGCCCGGGCAGGTGCTCGGGGCCCGGCTGCGGGCAGCGGACGCGACGCTGCGGCGGCTGCTCGGCGAGGAGATCATCGGCTCCGAGGAGATGGCGGAGGCGGCCCGGCTCGCGCTGCGCGCCACCGAGGCGTGCACCCCGCACGCCCGCCCGCTCTACGCGGCCCACGCGGAGCTGCCGGTACCCGAGGAGCCGCACCTGGCGTTCTGGCACGCCGCGACCCTGCTGCGCGAACACCGAGGCGACGCGCACCTGGCCGCGCTGCTCGCCGCCGGTCTGGACCCGGTCGAGTCGCTCGTCAGCCACACCGCGACCGGCAAGGGCATGGCCATCCGCTGGATCCTCTCCTCGCGCGGCTGGCGGCGCACCGACTGGGAGGCGGCGTCCGAGCGGCTGCGGGAGCGCGGGCTGCTGGTCGCGGGCGAGGAGCTGGCGCTGACCGAGGCGGGGACGGCGCTGCGCGCGGAGGTGGAGGAGGCGACGGACCGGATGGACCGGGCCCCGTACGAACACCTCGGCGCGGAAGGCGTGGAGCGGCTCACCGAGCTGGGGCGCGGCTTCCTGTTCACGGCGGCCGCGAACGGCGCGTTCCCGGCCGAGGCGACCGGGCGCTGACCCGCGCGACCGGCCCGGGAGCTCCCGTACCCGGTACGGGAGCTCCCGGGCGTGTTCCCCGAGGTCATGCGACACCGCCCCCGACCACCCGGCACAATGCAGCTCTGGGGGTCCGATCCGACCGAGAGGGCCCTGTCAACTGCACAGCCAGTACGAGAAGGCGAGTCGGGAAACCGTGACGACGTCCATCGAAGGCAGGATCGCCGAGGAGCTCGGCGTACGTGAGCGACAGGTCAGGGCGGCCGTCGAGCTGCTCGACGGCGGGTCCACCGTGCCGTTCATCGCTCGCTACCGCAAGGAGGCGACCGAATCGCTCGATGACGCGCAGCTGCGCACGCTGGAGGAGCGGCTGCGCTATCTGCGGGAGCTGGAGGAGCGGCGTACGTCGATCCTCGAATCCGTACGCGAGCAGGGCAAGCTCGACGCCGCGCTGGAGGCCGCGATCCGGGGTGCCGAGACGAAGGCGCGCCTGGAGGACATCTACCTGCCGTTCAAGCCGAAGCGGCGGACGAAGGCGCAGATCGCCCGGGAGGCGGGGCTCGAACCGCTGGCGGACGGCCTGCTCGGGGACCCGTCGGCCGATCCGCTCGCCGCTGCCGCCGCGTTCGTGGACGGCGACAAGTGCGTGGCGGACGCGGCGGCTGCTCTGGAGGGCGCGCGGGCGATCCTCACCGAGCGGTTCTCCGAGGACGCCGACCTGACGGGTGAGCTGCGCGAGCGCATGTGGACCCGTGGCCGGCTGGCGGCGAAGGTGCGTGAGGGCCAGGAGGAGGCGGGCGCCAAGTTCGCCGACTACTTCGACTTCGCGGAGCCGTTCACCGCGCTGCCCTCGCACCGGGTGCTCGCGATGCTGCGCGGCGAGAAGGAGAACGTGCTCGACCTGGTCCTGGAGCCGGAGGAGCCCGAGGCCGCCGAGCGGCCGGGCCCCTCGACGTACGAGAACATGATCGCCCGCCGCTTCGAGATCGCTGACCGGGGCCGGCCGGGCGACAAGTGGCTCGCGGACACGGTGCGTTGGGCGTGGCGGACCCGGATCCAGGTGCACCTCGGCATCGACCTGCGGCTGCGACTGCGTACGGCGGCGGAGGACGAGGCGGTCCGGGTCTTCGCCTCGAACCTGCGCGATCTGCTGCTCGCGGCACCGGCCGGGACGCGGGCCACGCTGGGTCTGGACCCCGGTTTCCGTACGGGGGTGAAGGTCGCGGTCGTCGACGCGACCGGCAAGGTGGTGGCCACCGAGGTGATCCACCCGCACGTGCCCGCCAACAGGTGGGACCAGGCGCTGGCCAAGCTCGCGCACCTGGCGAAGGAGCACGCGGTCGACCTGATCGCGATCGGCAACGGCACCGCCTCCCGTGAGACGGACAAGCTCGCCGGTGAACTGATCGACAAGCACCCGGAGTTGAAGCTCACCAAGGTGATGGTCTCGGAGGCGGGCGCCTCGGTGTACTCCGCCTCCGCCTTCGCCTCGCAGGAACTGCCCGACATGGACGTGTCGTTGCGCGGCGCGGTGTCGATCGCGCGGCGGCTCCAGGACCCGCTGGCCGAGCTGGTGAAGATCGACCCGAAGTCGATCGGCGTCGGCCAGTACCAGCACGACCTCTCCGAGGTGAAGCTCTCGCGCTCGCTGGACGCGGTCGTCGAGGACTGTGTGAACGGCGTCGGCGTGGACGTCAACACCGCCTCCGCGCCGCTGCTTTCACGGGTCTCCGGGATCAGCTCCGGTCTCGCCGAGAACATCGTCGCGCACCGCGACACCAACGGCCCCTTCCGCTCCCGCAAGGCGCTCAAGGACGTGGCGCGGCTCGGTCCGAAGGCGTACGAGCAGTGTGCGGGCTTCCTGCGGATCCGGGGCGGCGACGACCCGCTGGACGGTTCCAGCGTGCATCCCGAGGCGTACCCGGTGGTGCGGCGGATGGGGAAGACGGCGGGCGGCGAGGTCGCCTCGCTGATCGGCAACGCGGAGGCGCTGCGGGCGCTGCGGGCGGCGGACTTCGTGGACGACATGTTCGGTCTGCCGACCGTGACGGACATCCTGAAGGAGCTGGAGAAGCCGGGGCGCGACCCGCGGCCCGCCTTCCGCACGGCGACCTTCAAGGAGGGCGTCGAGAAGCTCGGCGACCTGGAGCCGGGCATGGTGCTGGAGGGCGTCGTGACGAATGTGGCCGCCTTCGGCGCGTTCGTCGACATCGGCGTCCACCAGGACGGGCTGGTGCATGTGTCGGCGCTGTCGAAGACGTTCGTGAAGGACCCGCGTGAGGTCGTGAAGCCCGGGGACATCGTGAAGGTCAAGGTCATGGACGTCGATGCGCCGCGCAAGCGGATCTCGTTGACGCTGCGGCTGGACGACGAGCCGGGCGCGGGTGGCGGTGGGCAGGGTCGCGGTGAGCGCGGCTCGCGTCCGCCGAAGCAGCGGCAGGGCCAGGGCGGTCAGGGGTCCGGTGGCGGGCAGGGCCGTCAGGGCGGCGGCCGGGACCGGCGCGGCGGTGGCGGCGGTGGATCGCGGCAGGGGCAGGGTGCTCCGGCTCCGGCGAACAGCGCGATGGCCGATGCGCTGCGGCGGGCCGGGCTGACCGATCCGAAGCAGGGCGGCCGGGGGCGCTGAGCCTCGGTGGTCTCCGGGGGCGGCCCGCCCCCTCGCGGGGTTACGGGGGTTGAGTGCGGGCCGCACTCAACCCCCGTCACTCCGCTCAGACTTCCTTGACCTGGCCGTCCGCCACTTCGATGCGGCGCGTCACGCGGACCGCTTCGAGCATCCGGCGGTCGTGGGTGACCAGCAACAGCGTGCCCGTGTAGCTCTCCAGGGCCGACTCCAACTGCTCGATGGCGGGCAGGTCCAGATGGTTCGTCGGCTCGTCCAGGACCAGGAGGTTGACCCCTCGGCCCTGGAGCAGGGCGAGGGCGGCGCGGGTGCGTTCGCCCGGGGACAGGCTGGTGGCCGGGCGCATCACATGGTCGGCGCGGAGTCCGAACTTGGCGAGCAGCGTGCGGACTTCGGCCGGTTCCTCGTCGGGCACCGCCGCGCAGAAGGCCTCCAGCAGCGACTGGGAGCCGAGGAAGAGTTTGCGGGCCTGGTCCACCTCGCCGACCACGACGCCCGAACCGAGCGTGGCGTGGCCGGAGTCGAGCGGGAGCCGCTCCAACAGGGCGGCGAGCAGCGTCGACTTGCCCGCGCCGTTGGCGCCGGTGATGGCGACCCGGTCGGCCCAGTCGATCTGGAGCGAGGCGGGGCCGAACGAGAAGTCGCCGCGCACCACTTGGGCTTCGCGCAGGGTCGCGACGACCGAGCCGGAGCGCGGGGCGGTGGCGATCTCCATCCGCAGCTCCCACTCCTTGCGCGGCTCCTCGACGACATCCAGGCGCTCGATCATGCGCTGGGTCTGCCGGGCCTTCGCCGCCTGCTTCTCGCTCGCCTCGCTGCGCGCGTTGCGGCCGAGCTTGTCACCGTCGGTGGCCTTGCGGCGGGCGTTCTTGACGCCCTTGTCCATCCAGGAGCGCTGCATATGGCCGCGCGCTTCGAGGGCGGCCTTCTTGTCGGCGTACTCCTCGTACCCTTCGCGGGCGTGCCGGCGGGCGGTCTCGCGCTCCTCCAGGTAGGCCGCGTAGCCACCGCCGTACAGGTTGATCTGCTGCTGCGCGAGGTCGAGCTCCAGCACCTTGGTGACCGTGCGCATCAGGAACTCGCGGTCGTGGCTGATGACGACGGTCCCGGCCCGCAGCCCCGAGACGAAGCGCTCCAGCCGCTCCAGACCGTCGAGGTCCAGGTCGTTGGTGGGCTCGTCCAGCAGGAAGATGTCGTAGCGGGAGAGGAGGAGCGAGGCGAGTCCGGCGCGGGCCGCCTGGCCGCCGGAGAGCGCCGTCATCGGAAGGTCGAGGCTCACGCTCAGGCCCAGTTCGGCGGCGACCTGCGCGGCCCGCTCCTCCAGGTCCGCGCCGCCGAGGGCCAGCCAGCGCTCCAGGGTCTCGGAGTACGCGTCGTCCGCGCCCGGAGCGCCGGAGACCAGGCCCTCCGTCGCCTCGTCCATGGCGCGCTGGGCGTCGGCGACGCCGGTGCGGCGGGCCAGGAACGCGGCCACGGTCTCGCCTTCGCGCCGCTCGGGCTCCTGCGGGAGGTGGCCGACGGTGGCGGTGGGTGGCGAGAGGCGCAGCTCGCCCTCCTCCGGGCGGTCGAGTCCGGCGAGCAGGCGGAGCAGGGACGATTTTCCGGCGCCGTTGACTCCGACGAGACCGATCACGTCTCCGGGGGCGACGACGAGGTCGAGTCCGGCGAAGAGTGTGCGGTCGCCGTGTCCGGCGGCGAGGTCCTTGGCGACGAGGGTGGCAGTCATCAGGGTGCCGATCCTAGTCGCCGGTGGCCGGTGCCCTCCGCTGCCCTCTGCCCCCGACGTGGGGTTCTCCGTTAGCGTCCGGGCAGCGACAGGTGCGTACGGACGGGACAGGAGTGACCATGGCGACGGATGACGCAGGTGTGGCGGACGTGGCGGATGTGATCGTGCTGGGCGGCGGGGTCATCGGTCTCACCACCGCCGTGACGCTGGCCGAGCGCGGGCTGCGGGTGCGGGTCTGGTCGCGCGATCCGGCCGGGGCGACGACCTCGGCGGTGGCGGGCGCGCTGTGGTGGCCGTACCGGATCGAACCGGCGGAGCGGGTCGGCGTCTGGGCGCTGGAGACGCTTGCGGTGTACGAGGAGCTGGCGGCCGGGGCCTGTCGTCAAACTGCCGTCGTCGCCCGAAGCCCGGCAGACGGCAGTTTGACGACAGGCCCCGGGCCCGGTGGCACCGGCGTACGGCTGGTGGCGGGGGTGCACGGTGGTGAGCGGTTCGCGGCGCTGGGGCCGTGGGCTGCGGAGCTGAAGGGCGCGGTGGAGGTGGCCGAGGGGCTGCGGGTGGTGCTGCCGCTGCTGGACATGCCGGTGCACCTGGCGTGGCTGGAGCGGCGGCTGGTGGCGGCGGGCGGTGCGGTGGAGCGGCGTGCGGTGGCGGGGTTCGCGGAGGCGGCGGCGCGGGCCCCGGTGGTGGTGAACTGCACGGGGCTGGGGGCGCGGGAGCTGGTGCCGGACGCGGGGGTGCGGGCGGTGCGGGGGCAGCTGGTCGTGGTGGAGAACCCAGGGATCGCGGAGTGGTTCACCGAGGCGGACTCGGCGTCGGCCGCCACGACGTACTTCTTCCCGCAGCCGGCCGGCCTGGTGCTGGGCGGTACGGCCGAGGCGGACGACGAGCGCCGGGAACCGGACGCGGGGACGGCCCGGGAGATCGTGGCGCGGTGTGCGCGGGTGCGGCCGGAGATCGCGCGCGCCCGGGTGCTGGGGCACCGGGTGGGGCTGCGGCCGGTGCGGGAGGCCGGGGTGCGGATCGAGGCGGAGGCCCTGCCGGGCGGCGGTCTCCTGGTGCACAACTACGGCCACGGCGGCGCGGGCGTGACCGTGGCCTGGGGCTGCGCACGGGCGGCGGCCGCCCTGGTGGGCTGAGCCGCCGCCGTACACGTACGAGGAACCGCCGCCGTACACGGAGGAGGAACCTCCGCCGTACACGTACGAGGAAGTCGTCCCCGGGAGCTGGAAGGTCAGTCCTGGGGGCGCTTCTCGATCGGGACCTCCTTGTGGCGTTCGTCCGTGGTGACCGTGGTGCCGGGGCCGATCCGGATCTCGAAGTCGCCGTCGTACTTCGCGTGCCCCTCGATCACCGCGGACTCGACCGCCTCCACACCGAACTCCTGGCGGACGATCTGCGGGTCCCGGCGCAGGTCGCGCATGAGGGCCACGCACATGCCGATCATCACGACGACGAAGGGGGCGGCGACCAGGATGGTGAGATTCTGGAGCCCCTCCAGCGCGTTCTCCTTGCCGTCGCCGATGAGCAGCATGATCGCGGCGACGGCTCCGGTGACCACACCCCAGAAGATGACGACCAGCTTGCCCGGCTCCAGGACGCCCTTCTGCGAGAGTGTGCCCATGACGATCGACGCGGCGTCGGCACCGGAGACGAAGAAGATGCCGACGAGGACCATGACCAGGATGCTCGTCACGGTGGCGATCGGGAACTCCTGGAGGACGCCGAAGAGCTGCGCCTCGGGGGTCTCGGCGCCGGTGAGCTTGCCCGCCTCGTCCAGCTTCATGGCCGTGCCGCCGAAGACGGCGAACCAGATCAGGCTGACCGTGCTGGGCACCAGGATGACGCCGCCGACGAACTGGCGGATCGTGCGGCCGCGGCTGATCCGGGCGATGAACATGCCGACGAAGGGCGTCCAGGAGATCCACCAGGCCCAGTAGAAGACGGTCCAGCCGCCGAGCCATTCGGCCACCTCACCGCCGCCGGTCGCCTCGGTGCGCCCGACCAGCTGGCCGAGGTCACTGAGGTAGGCGCCCAGCGAGGTCGGCACCAGGTCGAGGATGAAGATCGTGGGACCGGCGATGAAGACGAAGATGACGAGGACCAGGGCCAGCACCATGTTGATGTTGGAGAGCCACTGGATGCCCTTCTCCACACCGGAGACGGCGGAGGCGACGAAACCGACCGTCAGCACGGCGATGATGGCGACGAGGAGGCCGGTGCCGGCCTTCTCCAGCCAGTCCAGTTCCTGGATCCCGCTGCCGATCTGGAGCGCGCCGAGACCGAGCGAGGCCGCCGAGCCGAAGAGCGTCGCGAAGATGGCCAGGATGTCGATGAAGCGGCCGAAGCCGCCGTACGCGTGGCGCTTGCCGATCAGCGGCTCGAAGACCGCGCTGATCGTCTGGCGCCTGCGCATCCGGTACGCGCTGTAGGCGATGGCGAGGCCGACCACCGCGTAGATCGCCCACGGGTGCAGCGTCCAGTGGAAGAGGGTGGTGGCCATCGCCGTCTGCATCGCATCGGCCGAGTCGGCGGGGTCGGTGCCGGGCGGCGGCGTGCGGTAGTGGGCCAGGGGCTCGCTCACGCCCCAGAACATCAGCCCGATGCCCATACCGGCGCTGAACATCATGGCGATCCAGGAGATGGTCCGGAACTCCGGCTCCTCGTTCTCCTGGCCGAGGGTGATCTTCCCGTACCGGCTGATGGCCAGCCACAGGGCGAAGATGACGAAGCCCGACGCGGCGAGCATGAAGGCCCAGCCGCCGTTGTGGATCAGCCCTTCGAGCAGCTTGCCGGACGCGGTCTCCAACGATGAGGTGGCGGTCGCGCCCCAGATGACGAAGGCGAGCGTGAGGACCGCCGTGACGCCGAAGACCACCCGGTCGGTGGTCGGGGTCCGGGTGCTGACCGGTTCGGGTGGCAGGTCCGCCGTGACCGACAGTTCCTCCCGGCCCTCCGCTGACTGATCGTCCTGGGACACTGATGGCACCTTTCACCGAGTCTGAAAAACACTCTTCGTAGGCAGTACCACACCTGCCTACGATCTCGAAGGATCAACAAGTGGTGTTGGCTTGACCACGTGTGATCGGATATGTCGCCCGCTGATCGAGAAGCAGCGGAATCAGGTTCCTGCCCGACTGACGTAGGGGCACAAACACGCCATCACCATCGCGGTGGGACCGGACGCCGTGCAGGGCCAGCTCGTCCTTCACGTCGGCGTACTGGGCCACCGTCAGCCGGTAGCCGCACGGCGGGTCGGTGAGGATCTCGCCGGGCTCGGCCGGGTCGTTGTCGGCGCCGCCGAGATACACCGGGCCCCGGTCGGCGTACCCGGCCACGCGCGAGAGCCCGGTGGCCGCGCGGATGCGGAGGCGCTGCTCCTCGGTGAAGTCGAAGAGGCCGCCGAGCGCGGTCCGCTGGGAGTGGACCCTGCGGCGCTGGTTGAGGGCCTGGTCGTCCTTCTCCTCCTCGCTGAGCGCGTCGATGCGTGACTCGATGAGGAGGCCGACCGCGTGCTTGAGGCCGGAGGCGTTGCGCAGGATGCGTTCCTGGCCGTCACCGGCGGTCTGCTTGATGGGGTCGCCGGTGACCGGATCGGTCCAGATGCCGTAGTGGCCGCTGCTGTGGCCGGCGCCGGTCGCGGCAGGACGTACGTACTGCTCGGAGAGGGTCCGCGAGGCGTCGTGGACCCGGCCGGTGACGTTCAGGTTACGGGGCCAGAGGACGAAGAGGTCCTTGTCGTAGTACGGGGGTGTGGCGCCGTACTCGTGCAAGTCGTAGATGACATCCGGCCGTTCGTCGCGGACGACGGCCGCGATGGCCCGGCCCTCCGCGGTGGCCAGGGCGATGTGGTCCCGGTTGATGTCGACGCCGTCGGCGTTGCCCCGGATGTCGGCGGCGCGGCCGTCCGGGTTGGCGGTGGGCAGGACCAGGACCGTCGTACGGGAGAGGAAGGCGCGGGTGGCGCGGTCCTCGGCGTAGGCGAGGTCGCGCACGGTGGTCAGACAGGCCTCGCGGCCGGCGGGCTCGTCGCCGTGCTGGCTGCAGATCAGCAGGACCGTGGTGGCGGCGGGGCGCTGCTTTCCGATGCGTACGAGCTGGAGCGGGCGGCCCTCCCCGGTCGTCCCGATCCGGTCGACGGCGACCCGGTCGCTCCCCCGGTCCACCGCTCCGAGGAAGGCCTGCTCCTCACCGAGCCCGGTCCAGCGGGCCCCCTCGCTCGTCTCGAACCCGGTGCGCGGCGGGCGCGGCGCCGCCTCGGCCGGTGCGATGGCGAAGGGGACGGCCAGCGCCGCCAGCACCCCCGCCACCACCGCACTCCGCCGCCGTCCCGCCTGGCC
Source organism: Streptomyces sp. CA-146814 (assembly GCF_050942385.1). Taxonomy (NCBI): domain Bacteria; kingdom Bacillati; phylum Actinomycetota; class Actinomycetes; order Kitasatosporales; family Streptomycetaceae; genus Streptomyces; species Streptomyces sp. CA-146814. Next base: position 7,190,293 of record NZ_CP192068.1, on the reverse strand, counting down.
ACGTCGGTGCGCACCGGACGGCGGGCGGCCCGGCCCTGCGACGGGTGCGAGCCATGGATGCGGGCTGAGCATGCGGAGTGCGCGGGTGATGCGAGGGGTCATCAGCGGCTGGCTCCCGGAGTACGAGTGAGTACGGGCGGAATACGGGCGCAGTACCGGCGGGGTCGAGCGGCGGGCACCGCGCGCCCTACCGGTCGGTCGGTGTCGCGGACGTTACCCCGGTCAACTCCCGTGCAACAGGGGGCGATCACTGCCGGCCGTGACGAGGGCATGGCGTTCGTGTGACAAGGACGCACGGATTCGACCGTCCTGCCCGGTGGGCGGCATAGCCTCGTTCCTGACCGGTCGGCACCACCCCCCGCCCGGTCCCGCCACCGGTCGGCACCACCCCTGCCCGGTCCCACGACCGGTCGGCACCACCCCTGCCCGGCTCCACGACCGCTCGGCGGCACCCTCCGCCCGGTCGACCGTCCCGGCGGCGGCGATCCGGCCGGAGCGGCCGGCGTCGTGGAAGAAGATCGCGGCGACCAACACGGTCCATGACCACAGGGACCACAGTCACGGCGGCCACGGCCACCGCTGACCCGCTGTATGTGCTCCGTCGAGGGACGTGGGAGCGGCGAAGCTCAGCCGCTCCGACGGCCCCTGGCGGCCCGGGCGGCCCGGGCCGCCCGGGCCATCGGCAGGTACCGCAGCCGCTCCGGGAGTACGGGCACGACGACCCGGAGCACCGAGCAGAGCCGCCGCAGCCGCTTCTCCTGAGCCGCCGTCCACGGCAGGCCGATCGCCGTGCGGGCGTCCGGCGGCATGAGCCCGATGGTGAGGAACCGCCGACCGCGGGCCAGCGGCGGCAGCAGCACCGGCCACAGGGCCCGCAGCGCCATCCGTACGGGCCACGGGCCACGGTCCGGCGGCGGCACGGGCTGGTCGACGTCGACCAGTTCGCGCACCACGGTCGTCGCCTCGATCTCGCCGGCGAGCATCTTCTCCCAGTAAGGCCAGAACTCCTCGATCGTCTGCGGCATGTCCCGGTCGTGGATGCCGAGGATCCGGCCGACCTGGAGCCACTCCGCGTACAGTGCGCGTTCCTGCGCCGGGGTCATGGGCCGGATCAGGTAGCGCGCGGCGTGCCGGTAGACGGGGAAGCCGGTGGCGTGCACCCAGGCGTAGTGGGCGGGCGTCAGCGCGTGGTAAGCGCGGCCCCGGGTGTCCGTGCCCTGGATGGTGCGGTGGAGCCGACGCAGCCTGCGGCCCTCCTCGGCAGCCTCCGTACCGCCGTACACCCAGAGCTGGAGCGAGCGCAGAGAGCGTTCGCCGCGCCCCCAGGGGTCGGTACGGAAGACGGAGTGCTCGTCGACGCCCGCGCCGACGGCCGGGTGGGCGACCTGGAGGGTGAGGGCGGCGGGCAGCATCAGCAGGGCCCGGATGTCACCGGAGAGGCTCCAGAGGACGCCGCCGGGCGGGGGCGGCAGGGGCTCCTCGACGCCGTTCGCGCTGCTCATCCGGTGCTCCCGCACTCCTGGCGGGCCTGCGGTGCGCTGCCCGTCCCGTGCTCTCCATGATCCCTCGTATACGGGGGATCGGGTGGCGGGGGGTCCGGGGCCGCCGGAGGCCGCAATGGCGAGGGCCGGGTCGGCCGCGGCCCGGGGTGGACGGCGGGGCCGCGGTGCCGGAGACTTTGGCAGGAGTGGTGAGACAGCGGCACTGTTCGATACGAGGTCGACTGCGGGGAGCAGAGATGGCGACGGGGACCGGGACCGACGAGCCCACGCTCACGGTGGACGAGCTGGCGGCGCGTGCCGGCGTCACCGTGCGTACCGTGCGGTTCTACAGCACCCGGGGTCTGCTGCCGCCGCCGGTCATCGGGCCCCGCCGGGTCGGGCACTACGGGGCCGACCACCTCTCGCGGCTCGCGCTGATCGAGGAGCTCCAGCACCAGGGCATGACACTCGCCGCCATCGAGCGCTATCTGGAGCAGCTGCCGCCCGACCTGAGCGCCCACGATCTGGCGATCCACCGGGCCCTGGTGGCGTCCTGGGCGCCGGACACGGCGGAGGACCTGACCCGGGCTGAGCTGGAGAAAAGGGCCGGGCGGGTGCTCGGTGAGCCGGATGTGGAGCGGCTGGCGGCGATGGGCGTGCTGGTGCGGCCGGAGGAGGACGGCGGTACGTACCGGGTGGATCTCGGGCTGTTGCGGCTCGGCGTCGAGCTGCTGGACGTGCCGATCGCGCACGAGACGATCCTGGCTGCGCGGACCGTGCTGCTGGAGCACACCCGGTCGGCCGCTCAGGAGATGACCCGGCTCTTCCGGGACGAGGTGTGGAATCCGTACCGGGAGCGCGAGGGCGATCCGGAGCATGTGGCGGCGATGAAGTCGCTCTCCGCGCACATGCAACCGATCGTCGTGCAGGCCCTGGTGACGGCCTTTCAGCGGTCGCTGAAGGAGGAGCTGCGGAGCGCGTTCACCGCCGAGTGACGGTCAACGCGCTCCGGAACGGCCTCAGTCGTGGAAGGTCTCGCCCTTCTCCGCCTTCTCCACCAGCAGCGCGGGCGGCAGGAACCGGTCGCCGTAGCGCTCGGCCAACTCCCGGGCGCGGGCGACGAATCCGGGCAGGCCGCCCTCGTACCCGTTGATGTACTGGAGGACGCCGCCGGTCCACGGCGGGAAGCCGATACCCATGATGGAGCCGATGTTGGCGTCGGCGACGGAGATGAGGACGTTCTCCTCCAGGCAGCGGACGCTGTCCAGCGCCTCGGAGAAGAGCATCCGCTCCTTCATGTCCTCGAAGGGGACGTCCGCCTCGGCCTTGGTGGTGAAGTGCTCGCGCAGGCCCGGCCAGAGACCGGTGCGCTTGCCCTCCTCGTCGTAGTCGTAGAAGCCCGCTCCCCCGCTGCGGCCCGGGCGGCCGAACTCGTCGACCATGCGGTCGATGACCTCGTCCGAGGGGTGGCCGGGCCAGGTGCCGCCGGCCTCCTCCACCGCGCGCTTGGTCTCGTTGCGGATCCTGCGGGGCAGGGTCAGGGTCAGCTCATCCATCAGGGAGAGCACCTTGGCCGGGTAGCCGGACTGCGCGGCGGCCTGCTCGATGGACGCGGGCTCCACGCCCTCGCCGACCATCGCCACGCCCTCGTTGATGAACTGGCCGATGACGCGCGAGGTGAAGAAGCCGCGCGAGTCGTTGACGACGATCGGCGTCTTCTTGATGCGCCGTACGAGGTCGAAGGCGCGGGCCAGCGCCTCGTCGCCGGTCCGCTCGCCCTTGATGATCTCGACCAGCGGCATCTTGTCGACCGGTGAGAAGAAGTGCAGGCCGATGAAGTCGGCCGGGCGGGACACTCCCTCGGCGAGGACCGTGATGGGGAGGGTGGAGGTGTTGGAGCAGAGCAGCGCGTCGGGCTCGATGACGTCCTGGATCTCCTGGAACACCTTGTGCTTGAGCGCGGTGTCCTCGAAGACGGCCTCGATCACCGCGTCGCAGCCCGCGAGGTCGGCCGCGTCGCCGGTCGGGGTGATCCGGGCCAGCAGCTCGTCGCGCTTCGCCTCCGTCGTACGGCCCCGGGAGAGCGCCTTGGCGAGCAGCTTCTCGCTGTACGCCTTGCCCTTGGCGGCGGCCTCGGTGGAGACGTCCTTGAGGACGACCTCGATCCCGGCCTTGGCGCAGGAGTAGGCGATGCCCGCGCCCATCATCCCGGCGCCGAGTACGGCGACCTTGCGGACCGGGCGCTCGGGGATGTCCTTGGGCCGGTTGGCGCCGGAGTTGACGGCCTGGAGGTCGAAGAAGAACGCCTGGATCATGTTCTTGGAGACCTGGCCGGTGACCAGCTCGGTGAAGTACCGGGCCTCGATGGTCAGCGCGGTCTCGAAGTCGACCTGGGAGCCCTCGACGGCCGCCGCGAGGATGTTGCGCGGCGCGGGCATGGGCGCGCCCGCGATCTGCTTCTTCAAGTTGGATGGGAACGCCGGGAGGTTGGCGGCGAACTTGGGGTTGGAGGGGGTGCCGCCGGGGATGCGGTAACCCTTGACGTCCCACGGCTGCTGGGACTCGGGGTTGGCGTCGATGAAGGCGCGGGCCTTCTCGATCATCTCCTCGCGGGTGGCGGCGACTTCGTGGACGAGGCCGTTCTCCAGCGCGCGCTGCGGGGTGTACTGGGTGCCCTGGAGGAGCACCTTGAGCAGCGCGTCGGCGATGCCCATGAGGCGTACGGTACGGGTGACGCCGCCGCCGGCCGGGAGCAGGCCGAGGGTGACCTCGGGGAGGCCGATGCGGGAGCCGGGGGCGTCGAGGGCGACGCGGTGGTGGGAGGCGAGCGCGATCTCGTAACCGCCGCCGAGGGCCGCGCCGTTGATGGCGGCGACGACGGGCTTGCCGAGGGTCTCGATGCGGCGGAGCGAGCGCTTGATGGCGGTGCCGGTGTCGAAGGCGGCCTGGGCGTTCTCCGGGCCGACCTTGATCATGTCCTTGAGGTCGCCGCCCGCGAAGAAGGTCTTCTTGGCGGAGGTGTAGATGATGCCGCGGATGGAGTCCTTCTCGGCCTCGGCGCGGTCCGCGATGGCCGCGATGGAGTCCTTGAAGGCCTGGTTCATCGTGTTGGCCGACTGGTCGGGGTCGTCGAGTACGAGGGTGACGACGCCGGTCTCGTCCTGTTCCCAGCGGATGGTGGTGCTCTCGGTCGTCATGTCGGTGTTTTCTCCGTAAGCAGGTGGGGCCGGGGCCGGGAACAGGTCAGATGCGTTCGACGATCGTGGCGACACCCATGCCGCCGCCGACGCAGAGGGTGACCAGGCCGAACCGCTGGTCGCGGCGCTCCAGTTCGTCGATGACGGTGCCGAGGATCATCGCGCCGGTCGCGCCGAGCGGGTGGCCCAGCGCGATCGCGCCGCCGTTGACGTTGACCTTGTCCAGGCTCAGGCCCATGTCCTTGACGAAGCGCAGGACGACCCCGGCGAAGGCCTCGTTGATCTCGACGAGGTCGATGTCGTCGATGGTGAGCCCGGCCTTGGCGAGCGCCTTGCGGGTGGCCGGGGCGGGGCCGGTGAGCATGATGGTGGGCTCGGAGCCGGAGACGGCGACGGCGACGATGCGGGCGCGCGGGGTGAGGCCGTAGCGCTCGCCGACCTCCTTCGAACCGATGGCGACGAGGGCGGCGCCGTCGACGATGCCGGAGGAGTTGCCCGCGTGGTGGACGTGGTCGATCTTCTCGACCCAGTGGTACTTCTGGAGCGCCACCGCGTCGAAGCCGCCCATGTCGCCGATGGCGGCGAAGGACGGCTTGAGGCCGGCGAGGGAGTCGGCGGTGGTGCCGGGGCGCATGTGCTCGTCGTGGTCCAGGACGAGCAGGCCGTTGCGGTCCTTGACCGGGACGACGGAGCGGTTGAAGCGGCCGTCCTTCCAGGCCGCGGCGGCACGCTCCTGGGAGAGGGCGGCGTACTCGTCGACATCGCGGCGGCTGAAGCCCTCGATGGTGGCGATGAGGTCGGCGCCGATGCCCTGCGGCGCGAAGCCGGTCTCGAAGCTGGTCATCGGGTCCATGGCCCAGGCGCCGCCGTCGGAGCCCATCGGCACCCGGGACATCGACTCGACGCCACCGGCGAGCACCAGGTCCTCCCAGCCCGAACGGACCTTCGCGGCCGCCAGGTTGACCGCCTCCAGGCCCGAGGCACAGAAGCGGTTCTCCTGGACGCCCGCGACGGAGTCGGGGAGGCCGGCCGCGATGGCGGCGATCCGGGCGATGTCGGAGCCCTGGTCGCCGAGCGGGCTCACCACGCCGAGGACGATGTCGTCGATGGCTGCCGGGTCCAGGTCCGGGAAGCGGCCCTGGATCTCGTGGATGAGGCCGACGACCAGGTCGATCGGCTTGGTGCCGTGCAGGGCGCCGTTGGCCTTGCCGCGGCCGCGCGGGGTGCGGATCGCGTCGTAGACGAATGCTTCGGTACTCAAGGCAGCTGCCTTTCAAGGGTGGTTGAGGAGAGATCGAGGAGGTCGTCAGGCGAGCAGCGAGCGGCCGATGATCTCCTTCATGATCTCGGTCGTGCCGCCGTAGATGGTCTGGATACGGCCGTCGGTGAAGGCCTTGGCGACCTTGTACTCGCTCATGTAGCCGTAGCCGCCGTGGAGTTGGAGGCAGCGGTCGGCGACGCGCTTCTGCAATTCGGTGGCCCACCACTTGGCCATCGAGGCGTGGACGGCGTCCAGCGTCCCGTCGGAGTGGTCGACGATGCACCGGTCCAGGAAGGTACGGGTGACGGCGCACTCGGTGGCCATCTCCGCGATCTCGAACCGGATGTGCTGGAGCTTGGCCAGCGGTCGTCCGAACGCCTCGCGCTCCTTGACGTACCGCGTGGTGATCTCCAGCAGGTGTTCGGCGGCGGCGATCCCGGCGACCGCTATGCCCATGCGCTCCTGGGCCAGGTTGGTCATGAGGTGGATGAACGCGCCGTCCAGCTCACCGAGGAGGTTCTCCTTCGGAACGCGGACGTCGTTGAAGAACAGTTCGGCGGTGTCCTGCGACTTCTGGCCGATCTTGTCGAGGTTGCGGCCGCGCTCGAACCCTTCCGCGCCCCGCTCGACGACGATCAGCGAGAGCCCCTTGGCGCCGCCGTCAGGGGTGGTCTTGGCGACGACGATCACCAGGTCGGCGAGGATGCCGTTGGAGATGAAGGTCTTCGAGCCGTTGAGCAGCCAGTGGTCGCCCTTGTCCTCGGCGGTGGTGCGGATGGCCTGGAGGTCGGATCCTGCGCCCGGCTCGGTCATGGCGATGGCGGTGATGGTCTCGCCGGAGCAGAAGCCGGGTAGCCACCGCTGCTTCTGCTCGTCGGTGGCGAGACCGGTGAGGTACGGGCCGATGATGTCGTTGTGCAGGCCGATCGCGAGGCCGGGCGCCCCGGCCCGGGTGAACTCCTCGGCCAGGACGGCGCTGTAGCGGAAGTCGGTCGACCCGCCGCCTCCGTACTCCTCGGGGACGGCGAGACCGAGCAGCCCGGCGCGCCCGGCGGCGAGCCAGGCGTCGCGCGAGACGATGCCGTCCTGCTCCCACTGCTCGTAGTACGGGAGCACCTCCTTGGCCAGGAAGGCCCGGACGGTCTCGCGGAACGCGTCGTGCTCCTCGGTGAAGATCTGGCGTTGCACGGGGTCTCCTAGTCGTGAGGGTGGGGCCGGAGCGCCGGTACGTCCCAGTCGGCGGCGACCGCCTCCGTGTCGGCGCCCGGCTGTGCGGGGCCGCTGCGGACGGAGACGGGGGTGGCGGAGAAGCGCGGGGCCGGGGCGGGCTGGGTGATGCCGCTGTGCTCGACGTAGGTGGAGCGGGCGGCGAGGTGCGGGTGGTGCGGTGCCTCGCGGAGCGAGAGGACGGGGGCGACGCAGGCGTCGGTGCCCTCGAAGACCTCGGTCCACTCCGCACGCGTACGGGTCAGGAAGCGCTCGGTGACGGCGGCGCGCAGCTCGTCCCAGCGGGCCAGCTCCCACCGGTCGGGGAAGGCGTCGGCCAGGCCGAGGAGGCCGATGAACTCGGCGTAGAACTGCCCCTCCAGCGGGCCGACCGCCATGTGGCCGCCGTCGGAGGTGGCGTAGGTGCCGTAGAACGGGCAGCCGCCGTCCAGCAGGTTGGCGCCGCGCCGGTCCTGCCAGCTCCCGGCGGCCAGCATGCCGTGGATCATCGAGGCGAGGTGGGCGGCGCCGTCGACGATCGCCGCGTCCACCACCTGGCCCGAGCCGCCCGGCGTGCGGGCGTGCTGGAGGGCGGCGAGGACCCCGACGACGAGGTAGAGCGAGCCGCCCGCGTAGTCGCCGACCAGGTTGGCGGGGACCACGGGCGGCTCGTCCGGACTGCCGATCATGGAGAGCGTGCCGGTGAGCGCGAGGTACGCGACGTCGTGCCCGGCCCGCTGCGCCAGCGGCCCGTCCTGGCCCCAGCCGGTCATCCGCCCGTAGACCAGCCTCGGGTTGCGGGCGAGGCAGGCGTCGGGCCCGACGCCGAGCCGCTCCGCGACGCCGGGGCGGTACCCCTCGATCAGGATGTCGGCGCGTTCGGCCAGGTCGAGGACGCGGTCGGCGCCGCCCTCCGCCTTGAGGTCGACCAGGACCGATCGCTTGTTGCGGTTGGTGATGTCGTACGCCGGGTCGATGCCGAGACCCGCTCCGCCGGGCCGGTCGACCCGTACGACGTCGGCGCCGAGGTCCGCCAGCAGCATCGCCGCGAACGGCCCGGGGCCGATCCCCGCCAGCTCGACGACACGGACTCCTGCCAGCGGGCCGTGCTGCCCGGTCCTTGCCATCCGTGAGCCCCCAGGGGTGTGACACAACCGATGTAACATCAATGATGCTAAGAACGGGCCCGGCTCGGCACAACCCCCTGGGCCGAGCAAGCGCTTAGTTCTTTTCCCGGCGATCCTCCCTCATCCCCGCCGGACCTTCCACGCGGCCACGCCAACACCCACGCCCCCGCCGTGCTCCCACGTCCCGGCCGTACTCCCACGCCCCGCCCCGCCGCGCGCCGCCCTCCTCCGCTAGCCTGCCTGCCACGTCTCCACCCGTCACCGCCCTCCCGGAGGTACTCGTGAACAGGCAGAACGGGGCGGCACGCCCCTTGGACGTCGTCCTTTTCGGTGCCACCGGCTTCGTGGGGGTGCTCACGGCCGAGTACCTGGCGGCGCACGCACCCGAAGGGCTGCGCTGGGGGCTGGCCGGCCGCAGCCGCACCAAGCTGGAGCGGCTGCGCGAACGGCTCACCGCGATCGAACCCGCCTGCGCCGAGCTGCCGTTGGTGGAGACCGACGCCGACGACGAGGACGCGCTGCGCGAACTCGCCGCATCCGCGCGGGTGGTGGCCACGACCGTGGGCCCGTACATCCTGTACGGCGAGAAGCTCGTCGCCGCCTGCGCCGAGGCCGGGACGGACTACCTGGACCTCACCGGCGAGGCGGAGTTCATCGACCGGACGTATGTGCGCCACGACGCGCGGGCCCGGGAGACGGGCGCCCGGATCGTGCACGCCTGCGGCTTCGACTCCGTACCGCATGATCTGGGCGCGTACTTCACGGTCAAGCAGCTGCCGGAGGGTGTGCCGCTGACCGTCGACGGGTTCGTCCGCAGCAACGCCGTCTTCTCCGGCGGTACGTTCGCCTCGGCGCTCACCGCGATGGGCCGCGGTCCGCAGATGGTGCTCGCGGCCCGGGAGCGACGCCTGCACGAGCCGCGCCAGGTCGGCCGCCGGGTCCGCACGCCCGTGGGCGCACCGCACTTCAACGGGTCCACCGGCACCTGGGCTGCCGCTGCCGACCGTGGACCCGGCGATCGTGGGCCGCTCGGCGCGGGCGCTGGAGCGGTACGGCCCCGACTTCCGCTACCGCCACTTCGCCTCGGTCAAGACCCTGCCGATGGCCCTCGGCGGCCCGGCGGCCATGGGGGCGTTGGTCGCCGCCGCGCAGATCGAAGGCGTACGGGAGTGGCTGATGGGGCGGTACGAAGCGGGGCAGGGGCCGGACGCGGAGCGCCGCGGGCGGAGCTGGTTCACCGTCCGCTTCGTCGGGGAGGGCGGCGGCCGGCGGGTCTTCACGGAGGTGTCCGGCGGCGATCCGGGCTACGGCGAGACGGCCAAGATGCTCGCCGAGTCGGCGCTCTGCCTCGCGCTGGACGAGCTCCCGGAGACCTCGGGCCAGGTCACCACGGCCACGGCGATGGGCGATGCGCTGCTGGAACGGCTGACGGCGGCGGGGCTGCGCTTCCGGGTGGCGGCGGTGCGGTGAGGCGCCGGACCGAGGTCTAGAAGATCCAGCTGGCCAGCGTGTAGAGCATCGCACCGAGCCAGACGAGGCCGACGACCCCGCCGAGGGCCATCCCGAGCGCGATGCGGCGCTGGGCGGGGGCGAGGGGCGCGGGGCGGATGGCTGTGCGAGAGGCGTTCATGCGTTCAGCCTGCCCAGCAAGATCGCTTTATGCCATCCGTACGGATACTCAATCGAATCCGGCGGAAAGCGGTGGTCCTCAGGCCGTCGCTTCCCGCAGGGTCTGCCGGGACAGGGCGTCCGCCCGGCGGGTGCTCTCCGGCTGACGAAAGCGGCGGGCCAGGCGCAGGGTGTGGGCGCAGGCGTTGTCGAGGCTGATCCGGTGGCCGACGGAGACGAAGATGGGGTTGGTGTTCTCCTGGGTGCGCAGCGCCCGGCCCACCACCTCGTCGCCGTCCACCAGCGGCGAGAAGTCGCCGCGCCGGGGGCCGGGGGCTTCGTACGAAAAGGTGAAGGGGTTCTTGCCGACACCAATCACCGGCAGTCCGGTGAGTACGCCGAGGTGGCTGGCGAGGCCGAAGCGGCGCGGGTGAGCGAGGCCGTATCCGTCGCAGATGACGAGGCCGGGGTCGACGGTGAGCGACTCCAGGGCCTCCAGCACGGTCGGGATCTCGCGGAAGGCCAGCAGGCCGGGGACGTAGGGGAAGGCGACCTTGCCGACGGCGGTGGCCTCGTCCACGGTCTCCAGCGTCTCGGCGTCCAGCACCACGGCGGCCGCGACGACGACGTCCTTCTCGTCGTCGTACGCCACGTCGACCCCGGTCACCAGACCGGTCCCGGGCGGCGGGCCCGGCTCGTCCAGCACCACCAGGCCGCGCAGGCGGTCCTGGATCGCCCGGCCCTCGGCCTCGTCTGCGGGGGTCTCATGGGCGGGGGTGGGCTGCGTAGTCATGACCTGCAGCTTAGGCGGTTCCCGGGCGTCCTCCGTCCCGTAGCCTGGCGATCATGTTCGTACTCGAATTGACCTACACGGCTCCCGTCGAGCGCGCGGACGCGCTGATGAAGGAGCACATCGCCTGGCTCGACGAGCAGTACGCGGCCGGTGTCTTCATCGCGTCGGGCCGCAAGAACCCCCGGGACGGCGGGGTGATCCTCGCCGTCGGGGAGGACCGGGAGCGGATCGAGGAGATCACCGCGGCCGATCCCTTCGCCGCGCACGGGGTCTGCGCCTACCGGATCACCGAATTCATCGCGACCAAGACCGCACCCGAACTGGCCTCATTCAAACAGGAGTTGCCCGCCCAGTAGGCCACGTGGGCCGCTCTCCCTCCGGCTTTCCGCAGGCCGGAGCGCACGCCGGTCAGGGTGCGCGGCCCAGGAGCGGGCAGGAGGGCGAGGGTACAGGAGAGCCCGGAGGAGCAGCGGGGCGTGGGCGGTGACGCAGCTCACGCCACCCGCCGGTGCACGGATCGATGCGTTCCGTCGTCTACTCCAATGCCGGGAACCGTTCACCCAGCCGCGAGAGGGAGCAGGTCTTGTCCAGCCTTATCGAGCAGTCCGTGCAGGCCCGCATGGTCGCGTCCGCCCCGCGGATGGAAACCCTGCCGGCCACGCTGAGTTACGACCGCAAGGACCCTTTCGCCGTGCGGATGGCGTTCCCGGCCCCGGCGACGCTGGAGGGGACCGAGGTGTCGTGGGAGTTCTCCCGTGAGCTGCTGACCGCGGGCATCGACACGCCTGCCGGCGAGGGCGACGTGCGGGTCAGGCCGTTCGGGTACGAGCGGACGGTGCTGGAGTTCCACGCGGCCGAGGGCATCGCCATGGTCCACGTACGCACCGCTGAGCTGCGCCGCTTTCTGGAGCGGGCGCAGGAGCTGGTGCCGGTGGGCGACGAGTACCGCCATCTGGACCTGGACCGGAGCCTGACCGATCTGCTCGGCGGCACCTGCTGACCGGCGGACCACCGCCGCTGTAACCGAAAATCGTTTGCCGGGGTGCGCGCCCCGGTTCTACCTTCGTGATGTTCCTGTTGTCGTCGGATCGGAGAGGGACGTTGCTGATCTGAGCTCCCCGCACCGTGCGGCGCCCGCCACGCCTTGTCGTGGCCGGAGGCGCCCGTGTGCGATCTCAGCTCGCCGGCCGTCCTCCTGCCCTCCTCCGACGTACACGGGAGATCCGTATGTCTGCTTCCGACACCCATATCAGCTGTGCCTCCCTCGCCTTCGCCTGGCCCGACGGCACCGAGGTCTTCTCCGGCTTCGACCTCACCGTGGGCCCCGGCCGTACCGGGCTGATCGGGCTCAACGGGTGCGGTAAATCAACCCTGTTGCGGCTGATCGCCGGTGAACTCACGCCGCTGGAAGGCGAGATCAGGATCCGTGGCGGACTCGGATACCTGCCGCAGACCGTGACGCTGGACACCGCGCTGCGGGTCGATGAGGTGCTCGGCATCGCGGAGCGGCGCGCGGCGATCGACGCCGTCGCGGCGGGCGACGTTCGCGAGGCGCTGTTCACCGTGATCGGCGACGACTGGGACGTGGAGCAGCGCGCCCGCGCCACGCTGGACGGGCTCGGCCTCGGCCGTATCGGCCTGGACCGCACCGTCGGCGAGATGTCCGGCGGCGAGTGCGTGCTTCTGCGGCTGGCGGCCCTGCTGCTGGCCCGCCCGGGGGTGCTGCTGCTCGACGAGCCGACGAACAACCTGGACGCGGTCGCCCGCAGGCGGCTGTACGACGCGGTCGACGCCTGGACCGGTGCGCTGCTCGTGGTGAGCCACGACCGGGAGCTGCTGGAGCGGGTCGACCGGATCACGGATCTGCGCGAGGGCTCGGTCACCTGGTACGGCGGAAACCTCTCCGCGTACGAGGAGGCGCTCGCCGTCGAGCAGGAGGCGGCGCAGCGCATGGTGCGGGCCGCGGAGTCCGACGTACAGCGGCAGAAGCGCGAACTGGCTGACGCCCATATGAAATTGGCCCGGCGCAGGCGCTACGGGCAGAAAATGTGGGACACCAAGCGCGAGCCCAAGGTGGTGATGGGACAGCGCAAGCGGTCCGCCCAGGAGTCGGCCGGCAAGCACCGCATCCTGCACACCGAGCGGCTGGCGGAGGCCAGGGAGCGGCTCGACGAGGCGGAGTCGGCGGTGCGTGAGGACGAGGAGATCCGTATCGAGCTGCCGGCGACACGCGTCCACCCGGGCAGCGAGGTGCTGCTCCTGCGGGATCCGGTCCCACCCTACGGACCCGCTCTGCAGGGGGAGTTGACGGCGCGCGGGCCCGAGCGGATCGCGCTGACCGGGCGCAACGGCGCCGGCAAGACGGCGTTGCTGCGGACGATCGCGGGCGAGCTGGCCCCGCTCTCCGGCGAGGCGGTGACGCCGCTGCCGCTGGGCTTCCTCCCGCAGCGGCTGGACACGCTGGACGACGCGCTGTCGGTGGCGGACAACGTCAAGCGGTCGGCCCCGGGCCTGAGCGACAACGTCGTCCGGGCCCGGCTCGCGCGGTTCCTGTTCAAGGGAGGCGCCGCCGACCACGCGGCCGGGACGCTGTCGGGCGGGGAGCGGTTCCGGGCGACGCTGGCGATGCTGCTGCTGGCGGACCCGGCGCCCCGGCTGCTGTTGCTGGACGAGCCGACGAACAGCCTCGATCTCGCCAGCGTACGGCGGCTGACCGAGGCGCTGGAGGCGTACGAAGGGGCGCTGATCGTGGCGAGCCACGACGTGCCGTTCCTGGAGTCGATCGGGATCACCCGGTGGCTGCGGCTGGACGGGGAGCTGCGGGACACGACTCCGGAGGAGGTGCGAGCGGGGCGGTGAACGGCCCAAAATCCGCGGGAAAAGGCGACAGAAGCTGTCGGGTATCCCGCCTAGCGTCGCCGGTATGGATCACAGCACCGGACGCAGCACCACCACGAACGGCCACCACTCCCCCGAGCGCTCCATCGTCATCACCGGAGCGCACGAGAACAATCTGCGCGACGTCTCGCTCGCCCTGCCCAAGGGCCGCATCACCGTCTTCACCGGGGTCTCCGGCTCGGGGAAGTCGTCGGTCGTCTTCGACACGATCGCCGTGGAGTCGCAGCGGCAGCTGAACGAGACCTTCACCTCGTTCCTGCGGAACCGGCTGCCGAAGTACGAGCGGCCACGGGCCGAGTCCATGGAGGACCTGTCCGTGGCCGTCGTCATCGACCAGAAGCCGCTGGGCGGCAACATCCGCTCGACCGTGGGCACGGCGACGGACATCTGGTCGGTGATCCGGGTGCTGTTCTCCCGGTACGGGACACCCAGCGCCGGCGGAGCCACCGCGTACTCCTTCAACGACCCGACGGGGATGTGCCCGGAGTGCGACGGGGTGGGGCGTACCGTCCGGCTCGACCTGGACCGGGCGGTCGACTGGTCGAAGTCGCTGAACGAGGGTGCGCTGCTGCTGCCCGGGCTCGGGGTCGGCAGCTGGGAGTGGAACCTGTACGGCGGGTCGGAGCGGTTCGACAACGACCTGCCGCTGCGGGAGTTCAGCGAGGAGGACCGGCAACTCCTGCTGTACGGGTCCGGGTTCACCGTCCGGCTCGACATGCGGACGGGGTCGGCGGACATGCGGTTCGAGGGGGTGGTGACGCGGTTCGAGCGGCTCTACCTCAAGCGGGACACGGCGTCCCTGTCGGACAAGCGGCGTGCGGCGGCCGACCGGTTCACCGTCGAGCGGGTCTGCGCCTCCTGCGGTGGTGCGCGGCTGAACGCGGCGGCGCTCGCCACCCGCATCGACGGGCTGTCGCCGGCGGACTACGGGCGGATGGAGGTCGCCGACCTCGTCTCCGTCCTGGCCGACATCGACGATCCGGTGGGCGGTCCGATCGCGGCGGCGGCGCGTGAGCGGCTGGAGCGGCTCGTGGGGATCGGGCTCGGCTATCTCAGCCTGGACCGGGAGACGACCACGCTCTCCGGCGGTGAGGGGCAGCGGCTCAAGATGGTGCGGCACCTGGGGAGTTCGCTGACCGGGCTGACCTTCGTCTTCGACGAGCCGAGCGTCGGGCTTCATCCACGGGACGTCGGACGGCTCGGCGATCTGCTGGTGCGGCTGCGCGACAAGGGCAATACGGTGCTGGTCGTCGAGCACGACCCGGATGTGATGGCGGTCGCGGACCACATCGTCGACATGGGACCGCGCGCCGGAGCGGAGGGCGGCCATGTGGTCTTCGAGGGGCCGTTCGACCGGCTGCGCGAGGCGGACACGCTCACCGGCCGCTGCCTGCGTCAACGGACGCGCGTCAAAGACGCGTTCCGCTCCCCCACCGGCCACCTACCGGTCAGTGGAGCCGATCTGCACAACCTGAAAGGGCTCGACGTGTCGTTCCCGGCCGGGGTGCTGACCGTGGTGACCGGGGTCGCGGGTTCGGGCAAGTCGACGCTGGTGTCGGAGGTGTTCACGGCGGCCCACCCGCAGGCCGTGGTCATCGACCAGAGCGCGATCACCGCCTCGTCCCGCTCGACCCCGGCCTCGTACATCGGCGCACTGGACACCATCCGCAAGGTCTTCGCCCGGGAGAACGGCGTGGACGCCGGGCTGTTCAGCTTCAACTCCGCCGGAGCGTGCCCGGGTTGCTCGGGGCGCGGGGAGATCTCCACCGACCTGGCGTTCATGGACCCGGTCACCACGACCTGCCAGGAGTGCGAGGGCCGCCGCTTCCACGACGACGTACTGAAGCACCGGGTCGACGGCCGGTCCATCGCCGATGTGCTGGAGATGACGGCGGCGCAGGCGGTCGGACTGTTCGAGGACCGCGCACTGCTGCGGAAGCTGCGCACGCTGGACGAGGTCGGCCTCACCTACCTCACGCTCGGCCAGCCCCTCAGCACCCTCTCCGGCGGCGAGCGCCAGCGGATCAAGCTCGCCACCCAGCTGCACCGCACCTCCAGCGTGTACGTCCTGGACGAGCCGACGACCGGACTGCACCTGGCCGACACCGGCGCGCTGGTGGATCTGCTGGACCGGCTCGTCGACGCGGGGAACACGGTGATCTGCGTCGAACACAACCTGGAAGTGCTCAAGCGGGCGGACTGGGTGATCGACCTCGGCCCGGACGGCGGGAAGAAGGGCGGCGAGCTGGTCTTCGAAGGAACGCCGGAGGGGCTGCTCGCGGACCGCACCTCGGTTACCGCCCGGTATCTGCGCCGGGACCTCGGCCTGCCTGAAGACCGCCACTGACCTGCGGAGATCCGCTGGAGCTCACGGAAGTCCGCCGCGAGCTGCGCGCATAACGGTACGTAATCGGGTGCCCGCGGGGACGGGCTTGGCCTACCCCTTACCGTCGCCTTAACCTACGGTCACGTAACCTACGAATCCGTAGGTAACTCCCGTCCCCCACTCCCGTCCCCAGGAGCTCCCCGTGACGATCACCTCTCCCCACCTCGGCAGTTCGAAGGCGTGGACCGACGCCCAGCTGCTGTACGCGCTGGAAGAGGTGGTGGAGAAGGAGCTCAACCGCCATCTCAAGGTCGCCAAGGACTGGATGCCCCACGAGTACGTCCCCTTCTCCGACGGACGGAACTTCCCGGGCATCTTCGAGGACGGCGAGGCGTGGGCGGCGGACCAGTCCAAGGTCACCGACATCGGCAAGATCGCGCTCGTGGTGAACCTCCTCACCGAGGACAACCTCCCCAGCTACCACCACGAGATCGCCTCCCTCTTCGGCCGCGACGGCGCCTGGGGCACCTGGGTGCACCGCTGGACGGCGGAAGAGGGCCGCCACGGCATCGTGATGCGTGACTACCTGCTCACCTCGCGCGCCGTCGACCCGGACAAGCTGGAGCAGTTCCGCATGGCGCACATGGCGGAGGGCTTCGAGTCGGACAACCGGCACTCGATGCTGCACTCCGTGGCGTACGTCGCCTTCCAGGAGCTGGCCACCCGCGTCTCGCACCGCAACACCGGCCACCAGTCCGGCGACCCGGTCTGCGACCGGATGCTGGCCCGGATCGCGACCGACGAGAACCTGCACATGGTCTTCTACCGCAACCTGTTGGGCTCCGCCTTCGAGCTGGCCCCGGACCTGACCATGCAGGCCGTGCGCGACGTCGTCGTCAACTTCCGGATGCCCGGCCACGGCATGCCCGGCTTCGAGCGGGCCGCCGCGCAGATGGCGATCGGCGAGATCTACAACATGCGCATCCACCACGACGACGTGATCCAGCCGGTGCTGCGCTTCCTGAAGGTCATGGACATCGACGGGCTCGGCCCGGAGGGCGCGAAGGCGCAGGAGGAGCTGGGTCTGTACATGGGCGGACTGGACAGCGAGGCGTCGAAGTTCGACGAGAAGCTCGCCGCCCGCAAGGCGCGGATGGCCGCGCGCGGCCGGGCCTGACGCCCCCTCACCGATCCCCCTTGCCGTTCAGCGCCCCGGTCAGCCGGCCGTGGCGCTGACGGACGGGCGGCACCGACCGGAATTCCGCCTACCCCGACTGTCGGCAAGCTCACCACCGCTACCGCCGACACGCACGTGGCATCGGTGACGGCCCCCGCCACCGCGCTGGCTGCACACGCCGAACCAGTCCGCAAGAGGGCGTCTCCGGACGTATTCAAGGCCGGAGATGGCAGCGCCCCAAGGACGGAGGCGAGTATTCAGCCAGCCCCAAGCAGCGGCAAATAGGCAATGTGTCGCCAGAATTCCCCTATTGCCCCATCCAGGAGAATTCCCACCTATGCACCTTGCATGGTTGACGCGAGTGGGCCGCACGGAGCTGAAACGTGAGCGAACGATACGCGAATGCAGCGTAACTGGCGGTAACTTTGTGTAAAGGGATGACAAATTCCTCACCGCTCACGGGACATAGAGGCCATAGGCACCAATCTCGCCATTGAGGGCACTTGTGCGTGACGGATCGGACCCACCGCCCCTCACCCCCTCCACTGCATTCCGGGCTCGCGGGCGCGAATCCGTCCTTGCGTCAGCACCTTGCACCGTCAACGATTCCAGCACGCAGCTTGTCAGGTTCACGCCCAATGATCGTTGGGTGGGAACCTCTCGCGCCAACAGCCCCACCTCACCCGACCGGGGCTGCCCCCCATACCTCGGAGGACCTCGTGACCTTCAAGCGCTTCTCGCCGATCAGCGGCATGCCCAGACACGCACGGCTCCTCGCCGTGGCGTCCGGCCTGGTGGCCGCCGTGGCCCTGGCGACACCCTCGGCCGTCGCCGCTCCTGAGGCGGAGGCCAAGGCGACCGTTTCGCAGCTCGCCGACGCCAGCTCCGCGGTCCTCGCCGCCGATGTGCCGGGCACCGCCTGGTACACGGAGGCAAGCACCGGCAAGATCGTGCTCACTGCCGACAGCACCGTGTCGAAGTCCGAACTGACCAAGATCAAGAACGCCCTGGCATCGTCCAAGGCGGAACTCACGGTCAACCGCACCGAGGGCAAATTCAGCCCGCTGATCGCCGGCGGCGAGGCCATCACCACCGGTGGCAGCCGTTGTTCGCTCGGCTTCAACGTGTCGGTCAACGGCGTCGCCCACGCGCTGACGGCTGGCCACTGCACCAACATCAGCGCCAACTGGTCCATCGGCACGCGGACCGGAACGAGCTTCCCGAACAACGACTACGGGATCATCCGCCACTCCAACCCGGCGGCGGCCGACGGCCGGGTCTACCTGTACAACGGCTCGTACCAGGACATCACGACGGCGGGCAACGCTTTCGTGGGCCAGTCCGTCCGCCGCAGCGGCAGCACCACCGGGCTGCGCAGCGGCTCGGTCACCGGCCTCAACGCCACGGTCAACTACGGTTCCAGCGGGATCGTGTACGGCATGATCCAGACCAACGTCTGCGCCGAGCCGGGCGACAGTGGTGGCGCGCTCTTCGCGGGCAGCACCGCTCTGGGTCTCACCTCCGGCGGCAGCGGCAACTGCCGGACCGGCGGCACGACGTTCTACCAGCCCGTCACCGAGGCGCTGAGCGCGTACGGGGCGACCGTCCTGTAGCTCAGTCGGCGGGTCTTCGGGCGGACGGCCGACCGAGCGCACGAGAACCCGCGCGACGGCACACTCCGGCGCACCGTGCCCATCACGGTGTGCCGGGGTGTGGCGCCCCCTGCCCCGCCTCTCCTCGTCACCTGCGGCCTCACCGACCTGGGCGCCGGACCGCCGACTTGAGGAACGCCCTGCACTCTCTGCGCGGCAAACCGCTCGGTCAGTTGAATCCCCGGGCTGTCAGGGGGTAGACGGTCGCTGCTTGACATCCGTCACGTAGCGCCGGAACGCTGCCTCGCCGCAGCCTCATGCACTCAGAGGTGCACCATGTCCGAGGTCATCGAAACCCCAGTTGATACACCATCGGACGATCGGGCCGAACTCGATCCGGATGTGTGCGAGAGACGCTCCCTGCGGCTCAGGCGCAGGCTGGAGCGGCTGATCGGGATCGCGGCGACCGAGGGGAACTCGCTGCTCCCGCTCCGCAACGGCGACCAGATCTTCGGCGCGATGCTGAAGGCGATCCGCGAGGCGGAGCACACCGTGGACATGATGACCTTCGTCTACTGGCGGGGTGACATCGCCCAGGAGTTCGCCGAGGCGCTCGCGGAGCGGGCGCGGGCCGGTGTCCGGGTGAGGCTGATGCTCGACGGGTTCGGTTGCCGGCTGATCGAGAAGGGTCAGCTGGACATGATGGACGAGGCCGGGGTGACGGTGGCCTGGTTCAGGAAGCCGCTCTATCTCTCGCCGCTCAAGCAGAACCACCGCTGCCACCGCAAGGTCCTCATCACCGACGAGTCCACCGCGTTCACCGGCGGCGTCGGGATAGCCGAGGAGTGGTGCGGCGACGCGCGCAACGAGCACGAGTGGCGAGACACCCATGTGCAGGTCCGCGGGCCCGCCGTCGACGGTCTGGCCGCCGCCTTCGCGCAGAACTGGGCCGAGTGCCAGGACGAACTGTTCGACGAGCGCGACCGGTTCGTGGCGAGCGACCACCACGGTGACGCGGTCGTCCAGGTGGTGCGCGGCTCGTCGTCGTTCGGCTGGCAGGACATGCAGACCCTGATGCGGGTCGTCCTCCAATCCGCCGAGGAGCGCATCCGCCTCACCACCGCCTACTTCGCGCCCGACGACTACTTCACCGGGCTGCTCTGCGCCGCCGCCCGGCGCGGGGTGGAGGTCGAGATCCTGCTGCCGGGGCCGCACACCGACAAGCGGGTCTGCCAGCTCGCCGGGCAGCGGCACTACGAGGAGCTGACGGCGTGCGGGGTGAAGATCTACCAGTACCAGCCGACGATGATGCACGCGAAGGTACTCACGATCGACCGGGTCGCCTCGCTCATCGGCTCCACCAACTTCAACCGGCGCTCCCTCGAACATGACGAGGAGGTCATGCTCGCGGTCATGGACCGGGAGTTCACGGACGCGCTCGACGCCCACTTCGACGAGGACCGCGAGAAGAGCGTGCTGATCGAGCGGGGCCGGTGGAAGCGGCGCGATGCCCTCCAGCGGGTACGGGAAGCAGCCGTCGTACCGATCCGCCGCTACCTCTGACCCGATGCCACCGGCCGATCACGTATCGGCCGGTCAAGGCCGGGCTCAGTACCCCTGGCCGACCAGAAAGGAGTCGAAGTCCAGCGCCAGGGACCGGGCCTCGGTCACGGGGGCTCCGCTGTCCCCGTCCACCAGCACGAACGTGCAGATGCCCTGGGCAGTCCGGACGACCCACATGGCGCGGTCTCCGTCCCGTAGCAGAGCGAGCTCCAGCTCACTCCCGGTGACGACATCGCTGATCACCTCACGGCTCTCACGTCGCCAGAGCGTGCCCGCGATGTGGAGGCCCCGAGGGTGAACGGCCTCCTCGCACACGGTGCACAAGGCCTCGACATCATCCGGGACCACGCTTTCAGCGTCGTACGGCATCGAGCGGAAGTACGGCTGGCCGTCCTCGTCACCCCGCCCCACGACGGCGAAGAAGCCGGCCTCGGCGGAGAACGCGGCGGCTGCCAGGACAGGCGAGCCCTTCTCGTCCAGAGCCAGATGCGTGCGCAGGACCTCGTTCCACTCTTCGGTAACCGGAGACATCAGTGCGTTTCTCCCTCTCGTCGTCGCCGGGGGAGCTTCCCTGCCCGGCCCAGGATCTCCTGCCCCGCCATTTCCCGGTCAGACCGGGAGAAAGCAGCGGGCAGCGGGCAGCGCACAGTGACGGCGGAGGACAGGTGACCCAAGAGGTTTCGGCCGATGTCCGGTGTGCCCGCGTCCTGACGCGGAGTTCCGGCACGTGCGGGGACGGTTCAGCCCTGTTTGCGCTCTTCCCGGCGCAGCCGTTCGCGCTCCTTCTCGGAGAGCCCGCCCCAGACGCCGAACCGCTCGTCGTTGGCGAGTGCGTACTCCAGACAGGCCACACGTCCCTCACACGCTCCGCAGAGCTGCTTGGCCTCGCGCGTCGAACTGCCCGGGGCAGGGAAGAAGAACTCGGGTCCGGCCTGCGCGCACAACGCGGTCTCTTGCCAGTCGAGCGCGTCCTCGGTCACCGTATTGATCAGCATGGGTCACACGGTGCACGGGTTCGATAAACGACTGATCAACGAACCGTCAATCACCCGGCGGACCCTTGCTTCTACTGCCGCGGCTGGGGCTTCATCAGCGCGAAGACCGCTCCGAACGGGTCGGTGACGTTGGCCATGGTGCCGACGCCCGGCACCTCCATCGCGGGCAGCGCCTCCGCACCGCCGAGCCGCTTGGCGGCGTCCACCGCGGCCTGCACGTCCTCGACCTGGAAGTACGGCATCCAGTGCGGCCCGCGCGCCGCCTCGGCCGGGACGTCACCCATCGTGACGAGGCCGCCGAAGGAGCGCTCGGGGCCGGTGTCGGCGGGGTGGACCGTCGTGTAGACGTACTCGGTGCCCTCCACCTTCATCGCGTCGGTCTTCCAGCCGAAGACCTCGCCGAAGAACGCGGCCGCCGCCGGGACATCCGGGGTGTACAGCTCGGCCCACAGGAGCGAGCCCGGCTGCTGGACGACGCCGAGGCCCGGGTTCTGCCGGGGCTGCCATACGCCGAAATAGGCTCCGGCCGGGTCGGTGAAGCCGCCCATGCGGCCGTAGTCCAGGACGTCCATCGGCTCGAAGGCGGAACGACCGCCGGCCTGGTTCACCAGCCGGGCGATGGCGTCGGCGTCGGGCGACCGGAAGTAGAGGGACCAGGCGCTGGCGGACTGCTCCTCGGGGACGGCCATGACACCGCCGACGGTGTGGCCGTCCAGGGTGAACATCCCGTACCCCCCGACCTCGTCGCCGCCCGGGACGTGTTCCCAGCCCAGGAGGCCCCCGTAGAAGGCGGCGGCCCCGTCGACATCGGGCGTGCCGAGATCGACCCAGTTGGGTGCTCCGTCGGGGAAGGTGGGGTTGAGCATGGCGTGCTCCTTCGGCGGATCACTTGACCCCGCGCGCACGCGGCGGCGCGGGGGCTGTTCCCTGTCCCGTCGAGTCTCGCACCGGCCGTCGGCCACCGCAGTCCGCGCGGGGCCGACCGGGGCCGCACCTCGCTTCTCCGCAGGTCGGCGGCGTACCTCCGAGGCCGGGGGGACCGTCTCCAGTTCTGACTGCCCGCGCGATCACGTCTCAGTAGGACGGGACCAAGGTGGACAGGAAGAACCGGTGCCCCGGCAGCCGCCTGCGGTGCAGGCAGCCACAGCTGTACACCGCGGCCGTCACCGACGTCGGACAGTCCCAGCCTGCCCGCCGGGCAGCCTGAAAGAAGCCGACCGTCCAAGAGCTGTCATGGCCCGATACACGACTCGCCGGGCATGCCCACGCCGTCCCCCTGATCGCCGGAGGGGGTGCGATCGGGGCTGAGGATCAGGCGCGCCGACACCGAAGACGCGCTCGTCGTCGGCTACCTCGGACCACGGCGCCGGTACACGGCGGTCACGCCGCGGTGGGCGGCCCGTCGGCCGAGCCGGAGGCCCTGTGGCCGGGTGGAACGCCTGGGCGTGCTGATGTCCCGGGTGCGGGGGATCATCGGGGCATGAGTGGTGATGGTCTCCTGCCGTCGTCCGGAGAGTGGGGCGGGCGGAGGCGATCGGCGGCGGACGATGCCATGCCGTCGGCCTGGATCCCGGGCTCGTCAGCCCCATGGCGGAGGGCACTGCCGTGAACGAGGAGCAGCTCCTCCGTCGGTACCGGGCAGTCATGGGGGCCCTACCGCAGTCGGTGTGGGTGATGTCGTCCAGCGGTGACGTCTCCGTACTGTCCCGCGGCGGGATCGCCGAGACGCTGTGGACTCCCGGCACCGCTACCTCGTGGATGGACGCCGTGCATCCCAAGGACCGGGACTGGTTCCAACGTGCATGGCGCAGGGCCACCCGCGAGCGGTCGACGCTCGACGCGATCGTCAGGGTGCGGCTCGACGGAGCCGTCGACCGCTTTCGCCACGTCAAGATCATCGCTGCGCCCGCCACCGACGAGAACGGGGAAGTGGAGTTTGTCGGAACTGCCACCGACGCCGAGCAGCATTGGCGTGCCCGTATGCGGGAGAAGTTGCTGGCACGTATGGCGGCGGTACCCGCGGCCCGCGATCTTTCGGAGGCTTTCCTGACGACCGCTGCGGCCGTCGTGCCCGAGCTCGCCGACGCAGTGGCCATCTTCCGCGTAGCGGACGGCGTCGAAGCGGGTGTGCAGCCTACCCGCGCATCCAACCCAACGCCGCCGGAGCGTGTGGGGCTTGCCCCCGGCCTGCCTTCCCTGCCCCCTCTGGACGCCGATTTCATGCTGGGGCCGGTCGCCCAGCGGGCCATCAGGAGCCAGGAGGCCCGGCTGCTGGTCTTCCCGCCCGACGGGCCGCCCGACGAAGGGCTCTCGAACGTTTCCGTACGGTGGCTGCGCGAGGCCGGAGCGACCGGTATGGCGTTGGTGCCCGTGGTGGTGGACGGCCGGACCGTCGCGCTGGCGACGATCGCGACCTGCCGGGGCAACCCGCCCCCGGACGAGGCCGACCTCTCACTGCTGCGGGACGTCTTCCAGCAGATGAGCGGGCCGCTGCGCCGGACGATGGAGTTGCAGAGCATCCGCGGTAAGGCGCTCGCGCTGCAGCAGTCGTTCCTGGCGGCCCCGCCGACCATCGACGGTCTCACGATCACCGCGCTCTACCATCCGGCGGATTCGGCGGCGGAGGTCGGCGGGGACTGGTACGACGCCGTCCGGCTCTCCGCCGACGCCCTCGCCCTGTCCATCGGCGATATCGCGGGGCACGACCTCGACGCGGCCATGGCGATGGGACGCGTCAACAGCATCCTGCGGGGACTCGCCTACGACCGCGGCCCGGCCGCCAGTCCGGCGTCCACGCTGGGTCGTCTCGACCGCATCGTGCAGGCGCTCGACAGTCCTTCGATGGTCACGGCGGTGCACGCGGTCCTGCGCCGGCGGATGCACGGTCGCTGGCACATCGCCCTGTCCAACGCCGGGCATCCGCCGCCCCTGGTTATCCCGGCGGACGCCCCATCGCAGTATCTGAACGGCCTCACGGCCCCGGACCCGCCCTTGTGTGTCACCGACTCCCTCGCCCGCACCACCCTCGACGCGGACCTGCACGCAGGCGACATCCTGGTGCTCTACACCGACGGGCTGGTGGAGACGCGAGAGACGGACATCGGTGACAACCTCCGGCGGTTGCGTGAACGCTCCGACGTGCTGGCCCGCCGGGGTATGCCCCTGTCTTCCTTCATCCACAGCCTTCTGCCACCTGTGCACCACCGCCGGGACGACATCGCCATCATCGCCTTGCAGGCCCTGCCGGACTCATGACCGCGCCGCTCGCGAATTTCATCGTTTGCACCCGGAAGAGTGTCTCTATACCGTCGGAAAGGCCCGTCCTCGGAGGAGAGAGGCACCGTATGAACGCGCCGAACGACCGTCAGGGCGGACTGGCGACCTCACGCGCCCACTCCGCCCGGGTGTACGACTACATCCTGGGTGGCAAAGACCACTATCCCGTGGATGAGGAAGCGGGCGACGCCATGTGCCGACACTGGCCCGCCCTGCCCGTGCACATGATGGAGAACCGCCGGTTCATGCACCGCGCGGCGCGCTTCCTGGCAGAGGAGCGAGGCATCCGCCAGTTCCTCGACATCGGAACCGGTCTTCCGACGTCTCCCAACCTGCACGAGATCGTGCAGGAGGTGGCCCCGGAATCGCACGTGGTCTACGTCGACAACGATCCCATCGTCCTGGCTCACGCCCGCGCCCTGCTGCAGAGTTCGCCCGAGGGCGCAACCGCCTACGTGGACGCGAACATGCACGACCCCGGCACCATCCTGGACAGTCCCGAGTTCCGCGAGCTCATCGACCTGAACCGGCCCGTCGGCCTCATGGTGATCGGCATCATGCACTTCATCCTGCCGCCCGACGACCGGCGTCTGGTCCAAGACCTGCTGGACCCGCTGCCCTCCGGCAGCTACCTCGCGATGACCATCGGGACCGCGGACTTCGCGCCAGAGGAGGTGAACCGGGTCGCCCAGGAGTACCGCGAGCAAGGCATGCCCTTTGTCCTGCGGGATCTACGAACCGCCACCTCGTTCTTCGACGGCCTGGAGCTGCAGGACCCGGGGGTCACCCAGGTGCATGCCTGGCGCCCCGGCCCGGAGCAGAACGGCGTCGACAGCCGCGACATCGCCATGTACGGAGTGGTCGCCAGGAAACCGTGAAGTGGAGCGGTACATGAGATGACCGGGTGCGCTGTCCTCGCGCTCACGGCTCGCGGCACAGCGATTCAGCTCTCGGCTCTCGGCGCGGGGCAGACTGATGGCAGTTCGCTGTCTGACCGAGCAGGGCTTCGACCCGTTCGCACCGGGCTGTGAGGTCCACGCGTCCAGAAGCGGTGGGGAAGCCAGCGGGCCAGTACGAGGGTGATGGCGCCGAAGACGGTGAGAGCCTCCGGGCCGGACAACGGGAGGCCGCTGATCGTTGAAGGCATGGACTCATCGTCCGGGTGGCCGGCACCGAGCCGCACCGGCCTGACGTCGCGGTTCGGTGCGACCTGAGGCGCATACGGTGGTGCAGAGGGTCAGCCTGTGATGACGCCGTACGGCAACTCCGAGCCGGGGACGAGGCAGGTGACAGGACCGATCCGGACCGGGCCGACCCGCGAGCCGGACCAGTAGGACGGGGAACGGGCGCCGGAGCACGGTCTCTGGGCAGGCGGTCCAACCAGGGTCACCCGGAGGTGCCGCCGCTGTTTCCAATGCACACTGGGCACCAAGAGGCGTCGAGTCCTGTTTTGGAGGCAGAAGAGTGAACTCCGGCAGTGGTAAACGGCGCCTGTACGGCCGGGGCTCCGCCGGACGGCGCTCGGCCTGCGCAAACGTGCGGTTCCGCCGGAGCAAAGGCGTCTTGCCACCGGACCGCTTCACCACCCGTAGCCGACTTGCCTGGCTGAATTCCGCCAGCTCCCGCATCGGCACGACCCTGGATTTGGAGCGCACTGCTCGAGAACTCGCCGAGTTCACTGTGCCCAGTTTCGCCGACGGAGCGGCTGTGGACATCCTCGAGAGCGTTCTGCGAGGTGACGAGGGCTCCCGGCAGACCGAACCCGGCGTCCCACAGATGCGAGCCACGGCGCTGTGCGCCATCGAGGAGCTCTCCGACCTGGAGCCGACCCCGGTGGGCGAGACCTTCGTGCACGCCAAGGAGCCGCACGAAACGCTGCTCCACCGGTACGTCCTCAGGCAAGGCAAGCCTGTGCTGCTGAGCAAGGTGCGCGACGACGATTTCATCCGCGTCGCGCCCACCGCGAGCGCAGCCGCCCAGTTGCGTGCCGCCGGTGTGCACAGCTACCTGGCCGTGCCCTTGATCGCCCGTGGGCTGCTGCTCGGCAGCGCCGACTTCGTACGCGGCCGTGGAACCCCGCCGTTCTCCACGACCGACCTGGCGCTGGCGGAGCAGCTCGCCTCCAAGGCGGCGGTCTTCATCGACAACGCGCGACTGTACGGGCGGGAGCGCGAGCACGTCGTCTCGTTGCAGCGTTCCTTGCTGCCGCGCGTCACCCCGGCGACACCGGGGCTACTGGTGCACTCCGAGTACGAGCCCGCAGCGGTGCACAACGGCGTGGGCGGGGACTGGTACGACGTGATGGCCCTGCCCGGTGGACGGACGGCCCTGATGGTGGGCGATGTGATGGGGCACGGGTTGGCCGCCGCCGCGACCATGGGGCGCCTGCGGACGGTGGCCCGCGCGCTGATGACCCTGGACATGGCCCCTGAGCGGATCCTCGCGCGGCTCGACCTGGCCACCCGTGACCTGGAGGACGAGCAGGTCTCCACCTGCCTGTGCGCGGTCTACGACCCAGCCGACTCCACTTACACGCTGGCGAGCGCCGGGCATCTGCCACCCCTGCTCCTCGACGGTCACGGAGCCGCCGACCTCGTCCCTGTGCCGACCGGCGCTCCACTGGGGGCGGGCGTGATCCCGTACGACCCCCTGCGACTGCGCGTCCCGGACGGTGCCCACCTGGTCATGTACACAGACGGCCTGATCAAGTCCCGGGACGCCGATGTGGACGCCCAGTTGGACCGGCTGCGTACGGCGGCCCTGAGCCTTCCGACCGGATCGCTGGAGAAGGGCGGTCTGGTGGAACGCGCCCCGGCCGCCGCCGCCCGGTTCGACGAGGCGGTGCTCCTCGTCACCACGAGCGCCGCGCTCCCGGCGGGGGATCTGAAGGTGTGGGAGCTTCCCCAGGACGGCCGGGCCGCCTCGGCCGCCCGTGGTCTCGTCACCGGCCAGCTCGCGTCATGGGGCCTCGATGAGCTCGCCGACGTCTCCGAGCTCGTCGTCTCCGAACTGGTCGGCAACGCACTCCGCTACGGGAACGGCCCCGGCACGCTACGGCTGCTGCGCGGGGAACGCCTCGTGGTGGAGGTGTCGGACACCGGCCCCGACCTGCCCCAGATCCAGCACGCGGGCCTCAGCGACGAGGGCGGACGGGGCCTTCAGCTCATCAACATGCTGTGCCGCCGCTGGGGCTCGTCCCGCACGGCGACCGGCAAGATCGTCTGGGCGGAACAGAACATGCCGTCATGGGTCCTGGCTGCGCGCCGGGCGTAGCCAGGAGCGGACGCTCACTGGGGCGGGTGTGTGTCGGTGCCATGGTGCGTCCACCCGCTCCGGGGTGGCCGTCCGAAACGCCTCCGCCGGCAAGCCTCCCGGATACGTGCCGAACTCGGGGCATTTCCAGCGGTGACAGCAGGCCCAGCAGCTCACCGCATGTCGTTCCGCGCGGGCGAAGAACGCCGGATTCCGAGCGCAGTGCGAGATGACCTGCTGGATGCCGGGCGGTGAACGCGCCACGTCGGTATTCGGTTCGAGGGCCGACGGCCCAGGGGTCGGCGGTCGCACTCGCACTGACCGTCCGGGCGCCGACCGCACCGGAACTTCAGGCCGGGTCCGGACGGGCCTCAGGCGAAGTCGTCGGGGACGATGTGCATCTTCTCCGCGATCCGGGCGAGGGCCTTCTGGTCGGCGGTGCTGAGGGAATCCAGGACGAGACCGCGTACGGCGCGCAGGTGGGTGGGGGCCGCCTGGTCCACGATGTCGAAGCCCGTGTCGGTGAGTTCGGCGAGGGTGTAACGCCCGTCGGCCGGGTCAGGGCTTCGGACGACCCAGCCGCGCTGTTCACACCGTTTGATGACGTTGGACAGCCGGGAGAGGGACCCGCTGGCGAGGAAGGCGAGCTCACCCATCCGCAGCCGGCGCCGTGGGGCTTCGGAGAGATGGCTGAGCACGAGGTACTCGAACAAGGTGATGCCGTGCTCTTCCCGTAGCGGCGATTCCAGCTTGCCCGGCAGTAGCAGGACCAGGGAGATCAACCCTGTCCAGGCCGCCTTCTCCTGGCTGTCGAGCCAGCGCAGTTCCTCGTCACTCTCACGCTCGTCCCTGGCGCTCACGAACTCTCCTCCTGGGGTCACCGCTCCACGGGGAGACCCTTCTTCACTTTGCACTTGAAGTCATCTCCCGCTACAGTCACTTTACGCGTGAAGTCATGTCAGGGCAACGCACGGCCCTGGAGAGGAGAGAAGGAGCACCATGGACACGGTCACTTTCGGCATCGTTCCGGGCTATGGCGAGAAGCTTCACGATGCCCTGGGCTACAGCAGCGCCGTCCGCGTCGGAGACCGGGTCGAGATTTCCGGCCAGGCAGGTGTGGACGACGACCTGAACATTCCCGACTCACTGGAGGAGGAGATCGTCCAGGCCTTCGAGAACGTGGGACGCGCGCTCGCCACGGTCGGGGCGACCTGGCGTGACGTCATCCACGTCAACTCGTACCACAAGGTGGCCCCCGGAGAGACGGTCATCAGTGAGGACGTCAACCGCATCATGGCCGAGCAGTTCCGCCTCCGCCTGGACGGCCGCGCGCCGATCTGGACCGAAACCGGCGTCACCGTCCTCGGCCTTGCCGCCATGCGCGTGGAGATCCGCGTCACCGCGATCGCCGGCTCCGGCCATTGACACCTCACCCAGTCATTCTCCGCCCGCTCAGCAGGTATTCAGCGTTCGGAGCGGCCCCGCCGCGGCGCCGCTCCGCTGCTGAGTGACCGGACTCCGGCCATGATCAGGCAGAGGGCATCGCCACCGCGCTCACCAGCACCCACGGCGAAGGCCGGACCCTGGCCCGCCTTGCCCGCCGCGGGGCCGGCATCCTGTTCGTAACGCCTCGCGACGGAACCCCCTGCTCCTCACCGTCGGTCTGCTCACGGCCTCCGAAATCGCCCAGGACACCCCTGCCGTCACCGGGGCCACACGACGGTGAACATCCGCCACGGCCGGCCCAGGCCGGGCCTCGACCTCCTCAAGCGGGACGTGCGCAAGCCGGGGTGCGGGGACGGGGCGACGGCGTGTCCATCATGGAACACCGACTGAGCCGGCCCGTCGGATCGCCGAGGAGAAGCACCAGCGACTGGCTCGCCCCCCCTGTGTGACGGGCGGTCAGTGCTGGTGCTCTGCCGCGCCCGTGTTCTCTTCCTTGCCGTCGGCGGCCTTCTTCTCCGCCCCGCCCGCCACATGGTGCGGCTCGTACCCCGGGATCGTGCCGTCCGGCTTCTTGATCAGCAGCAGCCCGGCCATCCCCATGTCCGAGTGGCTCTGCACATGGCAGTGGTACATCCAGGCGCCCGCGCCCACGCGTTCGCCCGCGATGATCTGGAGGCCGAAGGAGTCGGCGGGCCCGCAGATCTTGTTGTCGATGACCCGGCTCGGGTCGTCGGGGCCGGTGAGCATCCCGGTCCGGTTGTCCGCCCAGCGGTGACCGTGGATGTGGAAGGTGTGGTAGTACTCGCCGTGCGTGATCATCACGAATTCGAGCCGGTCCCCCACCGTGGCCTCGAAGTTGACGCTGTTGTGGGCCGTCTTGTTGTTGATCATCATGTCGTTGAAGACGACCGTGCACGTCTGGTCGGGCAGCAGGTCGCCCTTCCTCCGCACCACGAGCGGCCCGTACAGCCCCTTGCGGATGCCGCCGGTTCCGTGGTCCGTACCGACGACATGGTCGTGGTAGTGCCAGTAGCCCGCGCTGCCCGGCTCGTACGTTCCGTCCTTCCGGCGGCCCGGCTTGTGCGTGCGCCAGGTGTACGTACGGCTGCCGCCGGCCTCGACGTGGCTCTTGTTCATCCGGGTGCCGTCGTTGGCGATGTCGTAGTCGACACCGTGGACATGGAGGCTGGCGTCCACGTCGGTGAGGTTCTCGAAGTCGATGTGCAGCGTGTCGCCTTCGTTCAGCTCGATGAGCGGGCCGGGGATCGACGCCTTGCCCTTCTCGAAGCCGTAGCCCAGCTCGCCGTTCGGCAGCTTCTCGGCGTACATCTTGATCCGGCGCACCGCTCCCCCGTCCGGGGCCGTGCGCGGCGGGTTCTCGGCGGAGCTTGCCTCCACCGCGCCGAGCGACAACGATGTCACACCGGTGGCCGCCGCGGCCGCGCCGCCGATCAGCATCCGCCGGCTGAAGGTCCTTCGGTCCATGTCGAACTCCCCACTGGGATAAGGAAACTGGCGGAGACGGAGAGCCCCGGAGCTACCGGAACGGGCCACACCGTAGCCGGGGGCCGAGCGTTTATCCACACTCAGGACAAAGTTTGTGCGATTGCTGCCATAGCTATTGGCGGACCACGAAAAGAGGTCTAGCTTCGTGCGCTGTCGCAGTCAACGCTGCAGTGACCACAGAAGGGTTGGGTGACCCACATGCACGGCGCACCGCATCACCGGTCCAGATCACGACACCGACGCGGCCTCGCGGCGGCCGTGGCGGCCGGCGCACTGACCGTGTCCTTGCTCAGCGCGGGCGGTCCGGCCAACGCGGGCACGTCGCCGGACCGGGACCTGGTCGAGAAGATGGCGACAACGTTGTCCCTACCGTCCCCGCCAGGCGCGAAGAACCAGGTGAAGGTGCTGGTCTTCCACGCGTCGGCGGCCGACGAGGCGCCGTACACGGACGCCGGGATCGCGGCGATCGAGAAGATCGGGCAGAGCGGCCCGGAGGCCGGCCGGTTCACCACCGTGGCCACCGCCAACCCGAACGTCTTCACCAACGGCAAGCGGCTCGGCTCCTTCCACGCGGTGGTCTTCCTCACCGGCGGCGGCGACGTCCTGGACCCGGAGCAGGAAGCGGGCCTGGAGGCGTACATGGAGGCGGGCGGCGGCTTCCTCGGCATCCATGACGCGGCGCGCACCGAGCCGTACTCGGACTGGTTCACCGGCCTGGTCGGCGCCCGTCCGGCGGCGAACAGCCCGACCGCCGTGCAGCGCGCGACCGTCGAGATCGGCGACCGGGTCCACCCGGCAACCAAGAGCCTGCCGCTGGAGTGGAAGCGTCCCGACAAGTGGCTGAACTGGACGAAGAACCCGTCCGGTGAGGTCCACACCGTGGCGCGCGTACGGGAGTTGACGTACAAGCCGGGCGCGAGCGCCAACGGCTGGGACCACCCGGTCTCCTGGTGCCGCGACTACGACGGCGGGCGCTCCTTCTACACGGCGATGGGCGGTACGGCGGACAGCTTCGCCGAGACCGACTTCCGCGACCACCTGCGCGGCGCCCTCGCCTGGACGAACCGGACCTCGCAGGCCGACTGCAAGGCGACCATCACCTCCAACTACGCGGCCGAGCGCCTGACCCAGCCCAACCAGCCGGGCCAGAACGACCAGATCGGTGAGCCGCACGGGCTCGTCACCGCTCCGGACGGCAAGGTCTTCTACATCGGGCGCGGCGGCGCCGCGAGCGGTGTCCCGGTCGTCACCGACTGGAACAACCCGAACATCGGCAAGGGCAAGGGCGAGATCCACGTCTACAACCCGGAGACCAAGAAGGTCACCCTCGCCGGTGCGCTGGACGTCTTCGGCAACAAGGGCGGCGGCGACGAGCTGACCAAGAACGAGGAGGGGTTGCTCGGGATCGAGCTGGACCCGGACTTCGCCTCCAACGGCTGGGTCTATCTGCACTACACCCCGCACGCGAAGATCGACCGGGACAAGCACATGGCGACCCGTCAGGTCTCGCGCTTCACCTACGATTCGGCGTCCGGGAAGCTGGACCTCGCCTCGGAGAAGGTGCTGCTCGGCTGGCCGGTGCAGATCCACAGCTGCTGCCACGCGGGCGGCGGTATGGCGTGGGACTCGAAGGACAACCTCTACATCGCGACCGGTGACACCAACTCCTCCGGTTTCAGCAGCGGTTACTCCGGCAACAACCCGGAGCCGAACTTCAAGGGCGTCTCCTTCGCCGACGCCCGCCGCACCTCGGGCAACACCAACAACCTCAACGGCAAGATCCTCCGCATCCACCCGGAGGACGACGGTACGTACACCCTCCCGTCCGGCAACCTCTTCACCGGCAAGGAGCCGGACGAGGGCGGCGGGAAGACCCGGGGCGAGATCTATGTGATGGGCGTGCGCAACCCGGCCCGGATCTCGATCGACCCCGCCACGGATACGCTGTACGCCGGCTGGGTCGGCCCCGACGCGGGCTCGGCCTCCACCACCTGGGGCCCGGCGAAGTACGACACGTTCGCCGCGATCACCAAGGCGGGCAACCACGGATGGCCGTTCTGCATGGGCAACAACCAGCCCTACCGGGACCGCAATCTGCCCGACCCGTCGAAGCCGCTAGGCTGGTACGACTGCAAGGCCCCGAAGAACGAGTCGCCGAACAACGACGGCCTGGTCAAGCTGCCGCCGGTGACCCCGAACACCATCTGGTACTCACCGCAGGGCGGCGGGGTCGACTACCCGCGCGACGCCAACGGTGTGCCGAGCTACAAGGCCGAGGAGCAGAAGGAGTTGCTGCCCTGGCTGAAGGGCGGCGGCCAGGCGACCATGAACGGCCCGGTCTACCGCTACAACGCGCAGAGCGAGTCGGCGGCGAAGTGGCCCGCGTACTGGGACGGCAAGTGGTTCGTCGGTGACTTCTACGACGACACGCAGCCGCGCCACGCGGTGATCACCGACCCGAAGACGGTCGGCAAGGGTGGACTGCCGGTGCACGCCGAGTCGTTGAAGAAGATCATCCCGGTGGGCAACGACGGCATCCGCAACCTCATGGACTGGAAGTTCGCACCGGACGGTTCACTCTACGTCCTGGACTACGGGCGCGGCTTCTTCACCTCCGACGCCAAGTCCGCGCTGTGGCGCGTGACCTACAAGGGCGGCGCGGCGACTCCGGCCGTCAAGGACCTGGTTGGAAAGGCGGCAGCGCAGTGAGACACCCCACGTACCTCGCCCGGCGGCGGCATCGGCCGCCCAGTTTCTGGGTGGCCCTGATGGCCTCCCTGCTCATGGTCCTCGGACTGACCTCGACGGCCGCGTACGGCAAGGGAGATGACGCTCCCGCCGCCCAGGCCGCCGACCAGGTGCTGACCTGGACGGCGGGCGACCCGATCGACCGCTATCTCACCGCTCCGCAGACGGCGGTGGCCGGCAAGGCGACGATCGTCTTCGAGAACAGCACGGCCACCGGCAACACCACGAGCATGCCGCACACGCTGACGTTCAGCGTCTCGGACCCGGAGCACAACAACGACGTCCAGGTGAACATCCTGGCCAACCCCGGTGACTCCGAAGGCGGCAAGCACAGCGTGGAGGTCACGCTGACGCCGGGCACGTACCTCTACTACTGCACGATCCCGGGCCACGGCGAGATGAAGGGCGTCCTGACCGTCACCGAGGGCGGTGGCGAGGAGGACACCGAGGCCCCGGCGACCTCGGCGAAGGTCGACGGCGACCAGAACGGCGACGGCGCGTACATCGGCCAGGCCACGGTCACCGTCGAAGCCACCGACGCGGGCTCCGGCGTCGACACCGTCGAGTACGCACTCGGCGCCGACGGTGCCTGGCAGCCGTACACCGCGCCCGTCGTGGTGAACGAGGTCGGCGAGCACACGGTCCGCTACCGGGCCACCGACAAGGCGGGCAACGCGGCGGCGGAGAAATCCGTCGACTTCGCGGTCGCCGCGCCGCCCACCGACGACGAGACGCCGCCGGAGACCTCGGCGACCGTCTCGGGTGAACAGGACGGCGACGGAGCCTACTTGGGCATGGCCACGGTCACCGTGACCGCGTCCGACACCGGGTCCGGCGTCAACACCATCGAGTACGCGCTCGGTGCGGACGGCGCGTGGCAGCCGTACACCGCACCGGTGATGGTCCACGAGGTGGGCGAGCACACCGTCCGCTACCGGGCCACCGACCGGTCGGGGAACGTCGCGGACGAGAAGTCCGTCGCGTTCACCGTCGTCGAGCCGCCGTCGCAGGACAAGACGGCGCCGGAGACCTCGGTGAAGCTGGAGGGGAACAAGAACTCCGACGGCGCGTTCATCACCAGCGCCAAGGCCACCGTCACCGCGACCGACGACGACTCGGGCGTGGAGAAGGTGGAGTACAGCCTGGACGGCGGCCCCTACCTCGCGTACACCACCCCCGTGATCGTCGACCGGGTCGGCCACCACACGGTGGCGCACCGGGCGACGGACAAGGCGGGCAACACCTCCGAGGCGAAGAGGGTGTCGTTCACCATCGCCCAGGGCGGCGGGGTCCCGGCGCCGAACTGCGCGGAGTTCGACGAGCGGCACACCGTCTTCGTCGGCACGGTCGACACGGGCGTCCCGAACCGGATCACCCGTAACCGCTGCACGATCAACGAGCTGATCGAGGACGAGAAGGACTGGTCCTCGCACGCGCTGTTCCTCAAGCACGTGACGGCGGTGCTCGACAAGCTGAAGACCGACGGCGTCATCGACCAGCGCGAGCGCAAGGCCATCAACCAGGCCGCCAAGCAGTCGGGCATCGGCAAGCCGGGCCAGTCCGAGGGGTACACCAAGCTCTTCGACGGCACGGCGGCCTCGCTCGCCAAGTGGCAGCACGTGGGCGGCGGGCAGTTCGGGCTGAACGAGGAGGAGGAGTCCATCACCAGCTCCACCACGGTCGGCGGCATGGGCATGCTCTGGTTCCCGACCCGTGCGTACGGTGACTTCTCGCTGAAGCTCCAGTGGCGGGACGACGCCCCGGGCTCGGGCAACGCCAACGGCGGGGTCTTCGTCCGCTTCCCGAAGGTCCACGACCACCCGGAGGAGTCGCGTCCGGAGTGGGTCGCCATCAAGTACGGCCATGAGATCCAGGTCAACGACCGGCCGGACGGCGACATGTACAAGACCGGTTCGGTGTACGGCTTCGACCGGGTGGGCCTCGGCGGCGCCGGGGTCACACCCAAGGGCACCTGGAACGACTACGAGATCAAGGTGGTCGGCCAGCATTACTCGATCTACCGCAACGGTGTCCTGATCAACGAGTTCGACAACACCGGTGGCCAGCTCTTCGAGCCGCCGCGCGGTGACGACCCGGGCACCGACGGCCGGCGGTTCGCCTCCGGTTACATCGGGCTCCAGGTCCACGGGGTCACGGACGTCATCTCGTACCGCGACATCCGGATCAAGGAGCTGTAAGCCGTACGGGATGCTGTAAGCCGTACGGAAAGGTCTCAGGAGGCCGTGGCCGCATGCTCGGGCGTGCGGGCGCGGCCTCCTGGGTGCCGGTGGCGCCACACCCAGAACACCGTGCAGGAGACCAGCGCCCAGGCGGCGAGCACCAGGTACGGGAAGACGAACTGGTGGCCCTGGTAGTAGACGGCGGTGTGCTGCGCGTTTACCGAGGCGCCCGGCGGCAGCCAGCGCCCGATGTGCCCGAGCACGGACGGCAGCAGCGGCCAGGAGACCGCGCCGCCGGAGGACGGGTTGCCGAGCAGCACCATGACGCCCCAGGTCGGGATCATCGCCCAGCGGCCCATCAGGGTGTTGAACATGGTGAACACCATGCCGGAGGTGAACATCGTGAACGCCAGGATCAGCCAGGACTGGACGAACGGCAGGTCGATGGCGCCGAGCCACCAGTCCACGGCCGCCGCGATCGCGAAGCCGCCGAGCAGGGCGTACGCGGCGGTGAACGCGATGCGCTCCGCCGGGTTGAGGCCGTGCGCGTGGACGCTGAGCTGGATCGCGCCGAGGAAGCCCATGATGACGGCGGCCAGCGAGATGTAGAACAGCGCGAGCCCGCGCGGGTCGCCCCGCTGGAGCGGCTTGACGTCCCGGACGGTGAC
Source organism: Streptomyces sp. CA-146814 (assembly GCF_050942385.1). NCBI lineage: Bacteria > Bacillati > Actinomycetota > Actinomycetes > Kitasatosporales > Streptomycetaceae > Streptomyces > Streptomyces sp. CA-146814. The sequence goes on along the minus strand of NZ_CP192068.1, from coordinate 7,153,993 downwards.
CTCGACCCCGGTGGCATCACCCACTTCGAGCCCCGCCTTGCCGAGCAGTTCGGCCACGGAGGCACCGGACGCCCCGGCCACGTCGAGCGCAACGCCGGTGTCGGAGGCGCGGACGATGGCGAAGACCTTCTGTTCGTCCAGGGCGCGGCGGGCCTCGGCGACGTCCGGATAGTCGCGCAGTTCGAGCGAGGCGTCGAGCGCCTTCTCCATCCCGGTGACGAACGCCTCCCCGCGCTCCACCTCCGGCTGGGTGACCAGGGCGGCCGGGATGCGGTGCGGAGTGGGTTTGGCCATCGCGTACGTGTAGGAGCCGGCGAAGAGTCCGGCCGCGGCGGCCACGATGAGGACCAGGACGGTCGCCGGGAGGAACGGGCTGTTCTTGTACGCCTCCCAGCGCTCGCGCAACGTCAGCGGTCGGCCGTGGGCCCCGTGCTTCTCACCGCTGCCGCTCACGCGGGATCGTCACCGTCGTCGTGGCGTGCGCGGCTGGGCTGCACCCGCTTCGGTTCGCCGGGCATCTTCGGGTACTCCGGCGGGTACGGCATGTCCCCGAGCCCGCGCTCCTTCTCGTCCCGGTCCGCCAGCTCCAGCAGCCCGTCCAGCCGGAACGCCTCCTGGTCCATGTCGGCGTGGACGTCACCGACCTCGGCGTACCGCACCGGCAGCGTGCGGATGTCGAAGTCGCGCGGTTCGGCGTCGTCGATCTCCTCCCAGCGCAGCGGCGCGGAGACCGGGGCGTGCGGGAAGGGGCGTACGGAGTAGGCGGAGGCGATCGTGCGGTCGCGGGCGGTCTGGTTGAAGTCGACGAAGATCCGTTCGCCGCGCTCCTCCTTCCACCAGGCCGTCGTCACCCGCTCCGGCATCCGCCGCTCCAGCTCGCGCCCGGCGGCGATGGCGGCGCGCCGGACCTCGGTGAAGGTCCAGGCGGGCTGGATGGGGACGAAGACGTGCATCCCGCGCCCGCCGGAGGTCTTGGGCCAGCCGCGTACGCCGTGGTCCTCCAGGACCGAGCGCAGCTCGTGGGCGGCGGTGACCGCGTCGGCGTAGTCGGTGCCGGGCTGCGGGTCCAGGTCGATACGGAGTTCGTCCGGGTGGTCGGTGTCCCCGGCCCGGACCGGCCAGGGGTGGAAGGTGAGGGTGCCGAGGTTGGCGGCCCAGATCACGGCGGCGAGCTCGGTGGGGCACAGCTCGTCGGCGGGGCGTCCGCTGGGGAAGGCGATGCGGGCGGTGGGGATCCACTCGGGGAGGTTCTTCGGGGCGCGCTTCTGGTAGAAGAAGTCGCCCTCGACGCCGTCCACGAACCGCTGGAGCGTGGTCGGCCGGTGGTTCAGGGCACGCGTGATCCCGGGACCCACGGCCAGGAAGTACTCCGCCACGTCCCTCTTCGTGTAGCCCTTCGCCGGGAAGTACACCTTGTCCGGGTTGGAGAGCCTCACCGCTCGTCCGCCCGCGTCCAGCTCCACCGCAGCTCCCATGACGGCCACCGTAGGCCGGTCGCACATATGCCGCATATCGGGAGACACGGTCAGGTGGCCGGTCCAGAATCGGGCCATGGACCTGCCGGTGATGCCGCCCGTGAAGCCGATGCTCGCCAAGTCGGTGGCCAAGATCCCGCCGGGCATGAGCTACGAGGCGAAGTGGGACGGCTTCCGGGCCATCGTGTACCGGGACGGCGACGAGGTGGAGATCGGCAGCCGTACGGGGAAGTCGCTGACCCGCTACTTCCCGGATCTGGTCGACGCCGTACGGGAGAACCTGCCGCCGCGCTGTGTGATCGACGGCGAGATCGTCATCGCCCACGAAGGACGGCTCGACTTCGACCGGCTCAGCGAGCGCATCCATCCGGCCGACTCCCGGGTGCGGATGCTGGCAGAGCGGACCCCGGCGAGCTTCGTCGCCTTCGACGTCCTCGCGGTCGACGACACCTCCCTGTTGAGCACCCCGCAGGTGGACCGCCGGGCCGTCCTGACAGCCGCTCTCTCCGGCGCCTCCGCGCCTGTACTCCTCGCTCCGTCCACCACGGACATCGAGCTGGCCCGCGAGTGGTTCGACCGGTACGAGGGAGCGGGGCTGGACGGGATCGTGGCCAAGCCGCTGGATCTGCCGTACCGGCCCGACACCCGGGTGATGTACAAGATCAAGCACGAGCGGACCGCCGATGTCGTGTTGGCGGGGTACCGCGAGCATAAGAGCGGCCCGGTCGTCGGCTCGCTCCTGCTCGGCCTGTACGACTCCGAGGGCGTGCTCCAGCACGTCGGCGTCTGCGCGGCCTTCCCGATGAAGCGGCGCGCCGAACTGGCCGAGGAGCTGGCCCCGCTGCGCTGCGCGTTCGCCGACCACCCGTGGGGTGCGTGGGCCGAGGCGGCGGCGCACGAGGCCGCGCGGCTGCCGGGGACGCAGAACCGCTGGTCGGGCAAGAAGGACCAGTCGTGGGTGCCGCTGCGGCCGGAACGGGTCTGCGAGGTGGCGTACGACCACATGGAGGGGGACCGGTTCCGCCATACGACGCAGTTCCGGCGGTGGCGCCCGGACCGGGACCCGGCCGGCTGTACGTACGGGCAGCTGGAGGAGGTCGTCTCCTACGACCTGGCGCAGGTGTTCGCGGGCGGCTGATCCGGAAGGGCCGCCTCCGCGGACATGAGCGGCGGTGACGGGGGCACCAGGCTGCGGGCAGGGGTGTACCGAGGAGAACGGGGAACGAAGATGGCCGATGGCCCGGAGACCGACCCGGCGGAGCTGCTCAAGGGGCTGACCGTCGACGGACGGCGGCCCGAGCAGCCGGTGCTGCTCGACGAGCGGGGCCGCCCACTGGAGACCTGGCGGGAGAACTACCCGTACGAACAGCGGATGCGGCGCAGGGAGTACGAGAAGGAGAAGCGCATCCTCCAGATCGAGCTGCTGAAGCTCCAGCGCTGGGTCCGGGAGAGCGGGCAGCGGCTGGTGGTCCTGTGCGAGGGCCGCGACGCGGCGGGCAAGGGCGGGACGATCCAGCGGTTCACCGAGCGCCTCAACCCGCGTGGCGCGCGCGTGGTGGCCCTGGAGAAGCCGACCGAGCGCGAGAGCGGTCAGTGGTACTTCCAGCGGTACGTGTCCCATCTGCCGACCGCCGGTGAGATCGTCTTCTTCGACCGCTCCTGGTACAACCGGGCCGGGGTGGAGCGGGTGATGGAGTTCTGCACCCCGGAGCAGCACGGCCATTTCCTCAAGCAGGCGCCGCTGTTCGAGCGGATGCTCGTCGACGACGGTGTGCTGCTGGTGAAGTTCTGGTTCTCGGTCTCCCGCAACGAACAGCGCACCCGGTTCGCGATCCGGCAGGTCGACCCGGTGCGCCAGTGGAAGCTGTCGCCGACCGACCTGGCCTCGCTCGACCTCTGGGACGACTACACGGCGGCGAAGGTCGACATGTTCCGGGCCACGGACACCGAACACGCGCCGTGGACGGTGGTGAAGAGCAACGACAAGAAGCGCGGCCGGCTGGAGGCGATGCGCAGTCTGCTGTGGCGGTTCGACTACGACAGCAAGGACGACAAGGCCGTCGGCACCCCGGACCCGCTGATCATCGGTGCCGCGGACACGCTGCTGGAACCGGGCGAGGAACGGTCCGACCTCTCCCCCACCCCGCTGGCCACCCGGGTCCACGGGCCGGGCGACCATCCCGAGCAGCCCTGACGGCGGGGCCGACAGGTGAGCCATCGGGGTCAGCCAGGTATGGAGGTGGCGACAGGGGGAATGCGGTGGTTTCCACCCGGAGTGGAAGAGATCGACGGCACGGAAGGAGGTACGGGCGTGTACAGCACCCCTCGCGTACGTCACGCGGACGGCACCTCCTCGGAGACTCCGCGGACCGCGGGCGAGGCGCGCGATGTCGTGACCCGGCTGCTGGCGGCGGAGTTCGACGAGTTGTCGGACGAGATCCTCTCGAACGTGGTCGTGGCGGACGCCCTGCTGGTGACCTCGGAGATCGTCACCAACGCACTGCGGCACGGCGGCGGCCTCACCGGCTTCTCGGCCCGGATCACCGACGACGGGCTCCGCCTCGTCGTCGACGACGCGGACCCCCGGCATCCCGTGCTCCAGGAGCCGCCGCCGGGGTCGGTCGGCGAGGGCGGTTACGGCTGGTCGCTGGTGCACCGGCTCACCCGGCAGCTGTCCGTCACCTCCCACCAGGGCGGCAAGCGCATCGTCGCCGTGGTGGCTCTGTTCTGAGCCACCGTGGTGACTCTGTTCTGGAGCCGCCGTGGTGGCCCTGTTCTGGAGCCGCCGCGCTTGCCCGGCTCGGCGCCTGGCGGCTGCGGCTCAGGACGAGGGTGACGGGCGCTGCTCGGTGGACGGTGCCGCCTCGCCGGCGCTGTGCCGGTCCTGCTGCGAGGCGAAGAGGTGCTGGATCCCGGTGATCCGCATGATCCGCTCCAGGAACGGCGGCGCGTCCTCCACATGCAGGTACACGCCTTCGGCAGCCGCGTCCCGGTGGATCTGCAGCAGGGCCGAGACGCCCATGGAGTCGCACAGCCTCAGCTCCGCGCAGTTCAGGCGGAGGTCACGCAGCTCCGGCCGGACGGCCAGCCAGTCCCCCGCCCGCACCACCAGCTCGTGGCTGGTGTCGTAGTCCAGGTCCCCGGTGAGGCGCAGCCGGACCCAGCCCCGGCCCTCCTCGGCGGTGACGGTGAGGAGGGGAGTGGGCAGGGCGGTCATGCGGAGGCTCCGGGTGGCTGGTCGGTGGTGGGCACGGCCTCGTCCAGGTGGAGGCGGGCACGGTCGATCATGCGGGTGGCCCGCGGGAAGTCCTTGAGCTCGGCGCCCAGGGCGTCCAGCGCGGGGCGCAGGGACCGGGCGGGCACGTTGCGGGCCGTCAGGACGGCGGCGGTCCACCGGATGAAGTCGGTGAAGAGGTCGTCGCTGTCGGTGTAGAGGGCCACGCCGAGGAACTCCACGATGTGGGCGATGTCCTCGGCGGTGCGCTCGCGCTGCCGTCCGGAGTACTCCGCCATCGCCGGGAAGTTCTCCTCCAGGTACGCCAGCACCACCCGGACGAGCCGGGCTCCGGCCCGTGCGACGAGGGTGTACTCCTGGTCGGTGAGGTGCTCCAGGCCGTCGGCCTCGCGCCGCCCCACCGCCAGGTCGGGGGCCGGGATGCCGTCGGCCAGCCGCCGGGCCGCGGCGCGCGCGTCGGGCGCCCAGGCGTCGGCGCCGAGCAGCCGGGCGTAGCGGCCGTCCGGGCCGAACGCCGCGCCGCCCGCCAGCACGGGCACGCCCACCGCCTGGCACGCGGTGATCGCGGTGTGGGCGGTGGGCAGCCGGGTCGCGAGGGACGAGGAGAGGGCCACCGCGTCCGCGCCGGTGTTGTGCAGATGGGTCACGAGGTGCGGGGTGGGCACCTGCGCGCCGAGGAAGTCGACCCGCCAGCCCCGCAGGGTGAGGACCTCGGCGAGCAGCCGGGCGGGCAGGCTGTGCCACTCCTGGTCCACGCAGGCGACGGTGATCCGGCCGCCGTAAGGGGCGGGCCGGTGGGCCGGGTGGTGCGCGAGCGCGGCGATCACCCGCTCGGCGATCGCGGTGGCCGCGTGCTCCTGGGCGACGGTCAGCCGGTCGGCCTGCCAGGCGTGGCCGACCCGGGCCTGCACGGGGGCGATCACGTCGAGCAGGACCGACTCGGCAGATATTCCGGCGTCCAGGGCCCGCAACACGATGTCCGCGGCCCGGTACTCGTCCCGGCCGGTCACCGCGGTCCACAGGTCGGTGCGCAGCGTGTCGAGACCGGGAGCGTCGACGGTGGTGGTCATGAGGTGTACCTGCCCCGTGTGTGACCGTCCACCGCACTCAGATGGGTGGTCCGCGGTGCGGTGATGGCGACCACCGCCTGATCGTCGTGGCCACCGTCGCGCAGCCACTGCGCGGTGAGCATCCTGATGTGCTCCACCATCGCCTCGCCGGGCATGCCGCCGCACTCGGCCAGCGCCCGCTTCAGCCGTTCCTCGCCGAAGAGTTCACCGCCGAGCGGGCCGCCGCGGGCCTCGGTGACGCCGTCGGTGTAGAGCAGGCACGTGTCGCCGGGGAACAGGGCGGTCTCGACGGTCCGGGCCGTCACCTGGTCCAGTGCTCCGACCAGGCTGCCGCGGGTGGGGACCTCCTCCACCCGGCCGTCGTCGCGCACCACCAGCGGCGCCGGGTGGCCCGCCGAGGTGAGGCGCAGGCGCACCTGGTTCTCGGTGCGCCGGACGGATGCCAGGACCAGCGTGGCGAACCGGGTGTTGTCGGTGTTCAGCAGCGCTCCGTTGAGGAGTTGCAGCACCCGTTCGTGGTCGTCGGCCATCGGCATGAGGGCCTGGAGCGTGTTGCGGATCTTGCCGGTGAGGACCGCGGCCTCCAGCCCCTTGCCGCAGACGTCGCCGAGCACCACGAGCGACGGGTCGGAGGGCGTGGGGCCGGGGTGGACGTCGTAGAAGTCGCCGCCGACCCGCTCGTGGGAGCTGGAGGGGCGGTAGCCGCCGGCGAACTCGACGCCGTGCACCCGGTGGAGGCGCGGCGGCAGCAGATCGCGCATCAGCGTGCGGGTGATGCTGTGCTGTTCGGCGTAGAGGCGGGCCGCGGACAGGGCGGCTCCGGCGCGGGCCGCGAACAGCCGGGCGAACGTCTCCTCCGTCTCGCTGAACCCGCTGCTGGTGTCCGCGCGGAGCAGGATCAGCGCCCCGGCGGGCACGCCGTGGCCGGGCAGCGGGGTCACGGCCACCGAGCCGACCGTCGTACCGAAGCCCTCGGGCACGAGCCAGTCGGGCAGCGACGTCGGGTCGATCCACCGCGACGGGACGGGCGGGAAGCCCCTCAGCGCCTCGGCGAGACCCGGTACGTCGGTGGGGTCGGCCGCGATCATGTCCTGCCTGACGTCCTGGCCCTGCACGGCACGGGTCACGGGCAGCCGGCGGCCCGCCGACGGCGCCACCACGACGGCCGCGTCGGCCAGGAATCCGGCGGCCAGCCGGGCGGTGGCTGCCATGCACCGCTCGGAGTTGAGCGAGGACAGCAGCACGTTGGACGCCTCGGCGAGGAACCTGGTGCGTTCGCGTTCGGTGGTCAGCGCCTCCTCGGCGGCGTACCGGGCCGTCTGGTCGACCAGCCACCACACCACCTCGCCGTCCCCGCGCCGGGTCGGATGGGCCTCGAAGCTCCGGCCCTCGAACCCGCCCTGGACGGCGGGGAGCCGCGAGCCGCCCTGGTGCACGGCGTCCTCGGCCACCGCGGCGGTGGCCCGGGACAGCCAGGCGAGGCCGTCGGGCAGCCGGGTGTCCTGCCGGACGCCCGGGAGCAGGCCCGTGTCCCCGTCGATCCGTACGGCCGTTCCGGCGCGGTCGACGACCACGATCACGGCGTGCGGCGGCCGGCCCCAGTCGGTCGGAGTGCATCGCTCCTTCGTGGGTGTGCCGGTCTCTGCCTTGGGTGAAGCCATGAGGGGGGACCCGCCTGCGGCGAGTCGCACCACCTTCCGATCGGAACGAACTGTTTCCTTCGGGCAAACATCTCGGAGGCCGCCCGAAATATCAACCCGATCCCGCGTGCGTCCACCATGCGGGTCACCTGTGGCACAAGACGGTCACGTCACTCTTTCGAGGTCTTCACACATTCTCGGCTCAGGTGGCGGACGGGGCGGTGGTTGCGGGGTCGGTGGTTCCCGGGTCGGTGGTGGGGGCCGGGTCGGTGGGAGCTGCGTCGGTGGGGGTGGGGGTGGGGGTGGGCTCGGGCGGGCCCGGGTCGGTGGGGTCGGGGCCGGGATCGGTGGGGGTGGGTGTCGGGTCGGTGGGGGTGGGGTCCGGGTCGGTGGGTCCGGGGTCGGTGGGGCCGGGGCCGGGGTCCGTGGGATCCGTGGGGTCAGGGGTGGGATCCGTCGGGCCGGGCGTCGGGGTCGGGGTGCCGGGGTCGGAGGGGCTCGGGCTCGGGGAGCCGGGTTTCGTGGGGGCGGGTGTGGGGTTGGGGCCCGGGGGGCGAGTGGGCTGGGGGCCGATGACGATGCCGCCGCCACCCTTGCCGGGCTCCACGGGCGTGCCGGAGCCGACCGGTGCCTTCGGCCGGTTCACGCCGCCGGGCCCGGGGCTGACGGGGAGAACGCCCTGCCCATCGGCGACCGGATGGGTGCCCTGGCGGTAGAACTCCAGCCAGGACAGCACCGTACGGAGATAGGCGCCGGAGCGGTTGTAGCTGAGGATCGCCCGGTCCAGGTCGGCCCGGACGGTCAGATCGCGGCCGCCGGCGCAGAGGTAGTCCCCGGCGGCGAGAGCGGCGTCGTAGATGTTGTTCGGGTCCTTGCGGCCGTCGCCGTTGCCGTCCTTGGCCCAGTTCACCCAGGTGGACGGGATGAATTGCATCGGCCCGACGGCCCGGTCGTACGTCCGGTCGCCGTCGTACACCCCGTTGTCCGTGTCCCGGATCAGCGCGAAGCCCACTCCGTCGAGCGCGGGCCCCAGGATCGGCGTGAGCGTCGTGCCCCGCACGTCGACCCGCCCGCCCGCCGCCTGCCCGGACTCCACCTTGCCGATCGCCGCGAGCAGCTGCCAGGGGAGCCGGCAGCCGGGGTCGCTGCGGCGTAAGGACCGCTCGGCGTTCCGGTACGCGGTGAGCACGGTCGCCGGGATGCCCGCCTCGGAACGGGGCCGGGCCACCAGCGGAAGCGGCGGTTGGGTCCCGGCCCGTGGCGGCTTCAGGGGCGCGGGCGGCTGCGGGCTCTCCAGCGGTGGCAGCTCGGTGTGGTACGAGTCGTCGCCCTCCACCTCGCTCCACACCACGTCGTCCGTGCCCGACGCGGCCCGCACTTCGCGTGTCGCCGCCACCGCGTCCGCGTCACCGAAGCCGGGCGCCTGGGACGCGGTGAGCGCGGCCATCGCGGCGACCGCGGTGACCGTACCGGTGAGCTGGCGGCGCACCGTACCGTTGAACCTCATAGCAGGTCCCCTCTCCCCGGCTGCCCGGCCTGGCGGTTCAGCGGGTGAACGTGTCGATGGCGGCGATCCGCCAGGTGTCCCCACGACGGACGGCGTCCACGGCGAACATGGCCGCCGCGAAGGTCGTCTCCTCGTCCTTGCCGGTACGGGTGTTGCTCTGGTCGGCGAAGACCAGCAGCCGGGCGCGGTCACCGTCCAGATACTCGACCCCGCTCGCGGTGACCGTCGTGGTGAGGACGAGCTTCTGCCGCGGCGCCTGCTCCCGTACCTCCGCGAGCATGTCCTGGTGCTGCTGCACGGCCCTGCCGGTCAGGTACGTCTTCGCCGCACGGTCCGAGCGGGCGGGCGAGGCGTAGTCGTACGAGAACACCGCGCCGACCGCCTCGCTGATCCGCCCCTTCACCTCGCTGGTCGCGGCGATGTCGGTGAGCGCGGTGTTCTGCCGCGCGGGCTCGTCCCGCAGACTCGCCGCCGAGGTGAACGCCCAGGCGGCGAAGGCCCCGAGGAGGACGGTGAGGGCGCAGAGGAGTGCGGGAAGGCGGGGGCGGAGCCGCCGCCGGGAGGTGGCTGCCGCCCTGGGCTCCGGCTCGGACCCGGTTACGGCCTCCGGCTCACGCTCGGACCCGGTCACGGCCTCCGGCTCACGCTCGGACCCGGTCACGGCCTCCGGCTCACGCTCGGACCCGGTCACGGCCTTCGGCTCGCGCTCGGTCGCCGTGGCGGCCTCCGGGTCCACTTCCGTAACGGGCTTGGAGACCAGCTCGGCTGACGGGCTCGGGCGGGATGGCGAAGTGGCCAGTCTGCGGCGGCGGTTGACCAGGTGGCGCGTGGTCGACATGTCGGAAGGTCCTCTCGGATGCGGGGCGGCGGGGCCTGCGCGGGTACGAGGCGGGGTTCAGCCCGCCGTGGAGCCGACGGGTGCCTGGCCGAGGGCGCTGAGCTTCCAGCCCGCGGAGGTCCGGGTGAGGGTGCCGAGCATCCGGCTCTCCTTCACCGCCGGGTCGCCCTTGGGCGCGGTGACGGTGACCCGGAGCGCCACCATGACCCCCGCCCGGCCCGCGCGTTCGTCGAGTTCGGTCACCGCGCCGGAGAGGACCTTCGCGGTGCTGACCGTCTTCGCCGCCACGATCTGCTTCGCGAACGCGTCCCGCCCTTCGACGAGTTGGCGGTGGAGGTCGCCGGTGGTCGACTCCTCCCAGCTGTCGAGTCCCCTCTCCAGCGTGCGGTGGTCCAGGGTGTTCATGTTCTGCACCGCCTGCTCGCCCGCCGCCAGCGCGTCGTCCCTCGCCTGCGCGTACGAGGCCGATCCGTCGTGAGCGGCGTCGTAGCGCTGCCAGCCGCCGAAGCCTGCCGCTCCGGCCGCCACGACCGCGAGTGCCGTCGCCGCGATCACCAGGGGGTTTCTCGTCGTTCCCGCGCGTGCCATGTGCTGCCTCTCCCCTGCCGTCATATGGAGCTGATCTCGACGATCCGCCAGCGCTCGTCCCGCAGTTCGGCGGTGACGGAGAGCTGGCCGGATGCGGTGGTGGCGGGCCGGCCCCGGCGTTCGTAGACCTGGTCGAGGAAGACCAGGAGGTGGGCGCCGGTGCCGGACAGCCGGGTGACTCCGGCCCGTACGACATGGGTGGTGAGCGTCAGCTTCTGGTCGGCGGCCTGCTTCTCGACCTGGCCGAACAGGGCCGCGTACTGCTGGAGCGCCTTGCCCGCGAGGACCTCCTGCGCGGCTTCCTTGGTGAGGCCGGTGGCGTCGGGGCCGTACGAGAAGATCCGGCCGAGCGCGTTGCTGACGTCGCCGGTGACCCGGGTGGTGGCCTCGGCGTCGGTGAGGGCGAGGTTGGTGGTGGCCGGGGTGTCGCGCAGCTCGCGGCCTTCGGCGAAGAGGAGGCCGCCGGTGACGAGGAGAGCGAGCGCCAGGGTGGCGCCGAGGATGCGAGGCCACCGGGGACGGCGGCCGGGCTCGTCGGTGCTGTCCGGTTCGACGGCGTCCGGTTCGACGGCGTCCGGTTCGACGGCGTCGAGATGCTCCTCACCCTCAACAGCCTTGCCCAGCAACACTGTTCGTTCGCTCATCCGCCGTCTCCCGCCGCCATCGCCGTGAGCGCCTTCACTTTCCAGCCGGCCTCGGTACGGGCGAGCGTGGCGGTGAAGCGCTTGCGCTGAGTGCCCGGTGCGCCCGTGCGCGGAGTGACCTCGACGTCCACGGTGGCGATCAGCTCCGCCGTGCCGGTGCGGTCGTCCAGGGCGGTGAGCGCCGCCGACGTCACCTCGGAGTCGGCGGTGTCGCCCGCTTCGGTGAGCGTCTTCGCGTCGGCGGCCGAGGTCCGCTTCAGCTGGTCGTGGAGCGGTCCCGTCGCGGCCTCCCGCCAGGCCCGCAGCCCAGCGGAGACGCTGGTGGCGTCCCTGCCGTCCAGGCTGTTCAGCGTGGCCAGGTGCCGTTTGCCTTGCGCCAGTGCCGCATCGCGGGCCTTGGCGTAGGCGAGGGTGCGGTCGCCGCGCGCCTGGGCGTACGACCAGGTGCCGAGTCCGCAGACGAGCGCGGCGGCCAGCAGGACGGCCCAGCCGCCGAGGTGCCGGGTGCGGAGCGTCATGAGCCACCGCCTCCCAGCCCCAGGAGTCCGGCCATGCCGGGGGCGGGAGGTGCGGTACCGGGTGCGGTGCCGAGTGCTCCGGGGAGCCGGTCCTTCACGTCAGCGTCGGCCCCCTCCCCCAGCAGCATCGAGCCGGGCTGGGCGGGTGCGGGCACCGGGCCGCCCTTCGGCGCGTTGGCGCTGCCTCGGACGTTGATGCCGGTACCGGCTGAAGAGGCGCACCGGGCACCGGAGTTGAGCGCGGGAGCCGGTGAGGTGTCGAGTCCGTTGCGGTAGGTCGTGGCACCGTATCCGGCGGTGCAGGGCAGCGGCTCGAAGAAGGTGACCGACATACCGAACCGGGCCCCGTCCTCGTCGACCGCGCTCGATCCGGCCGCCACCACCGCCGGGAGCTTCACCAGCAGTTCCTCCAGACCTCGTTGGCGGGTGACGGCGACCTCCGATGTGGTGAGCAGGTTGGCGACGACGACACCGAAGGCCGGGTCCAGGTCGCGCAGCAGCCCGCTGATCTGTACGGCGGCGTCCGGCGTCGTCGCGATCAGCCGCCGCAGGTCGCCGTCGGAGCTCTTGAGTTCGGCCGCCAGCTCCTTGGCGCCGGAGGCGAACCCCTTGAGCGCCGCGCCCTGTTCGGCCTGGGTGCGCAGCACGGTCTCGCCGTCGGCCATCAGCCGGGTGGTCGTCGGCAGTGCCCGGTCGGCCGCTTCGACGAAGTCGCCGCCGCTGTCCAGCAGCACCTGGAGGTCGTCGCCGCGCCCTTCGAAGGCGGTGCCGAACTCCTCGACCACCGTGCGCAGATGCTCCGGGTCGACCGAGCTCGCGAAGTCGTTGACGCTGGTGAGGACCTCGGTGGGCGGTGCCGGGAGGGTGGTGTCGGCCGCCTCGATCACCGAGCCGTTGCCCAGGTAGGGGCCGGCGGAGCGGGTCGGGCGCAGGTCGACGTATTGCTCGCCGACCGCCGAGAGGTTGGCGACGACGGCCTTCAGGCCGTCCGGGATGGGCGGGGCGTCCTTCTCGATCCGCAGCTCGGCCGCCACACCGTCCTCGGTCAGCTCGATGGGCCCGACCCGACCCACCGAGACGCCCCGGTAGGTGACGTTGGAGTGGGTGTAGAGGCCGCCGGTCTGCGGGAGTTGGACCGTGACGGTGTAGTAGCTGCGCAGTCCGACGTAGTGGCCGAGGCCGGCGTACCGGACGCCGAGGTAGCCCAGGACGAGCACGGCGATGACGAGGAAGGCGATGTTCTTGAGCCGGATGGCGGGAGTGATCACGGGGTGCCGCCCTTCTCCGAGGCCTCGGGGCCCGACGTACGCGACACGGCCGGCAGCGGAAACGGCAGCGCGCCGCGGGCCGCCGACGCGCCCTCCGTACCGTCTCCGCCGTCCTCGCCGGGCGGCTCGTGCGGTGGCGGAGGCAGGGTCGGGTCGTCCGGCGTGAGGGCCGGGATGATCCGCGTACCGGATGCTGCCGTGACGTCCAGGTAGACGTTCAGATAGTCGCCCTTCACTCCGCGCAGCACCTCGTCCGTGAACGGGTACGTCAGCGAGGCCTGGAGCGCGTCGGGCAGGTCCTGGCCGGAGTCGGCGAGCGCCTTCAGGGTCGGGGCGAGCGCCTTCAGGTCGGCGATCATGTCCGCCTTGCTCCGGTTGACCGTGTCGACGGCCACCGTGGAGAGCGTGTCGAGCGAGCGCAGCATGGTGAGCAGCGAACCGCGCTGTTTCTCCAGGACCTTCAGTCCGGGGCTGAGCCCGGTGAGGACCGTTCCGACGTCCTGCTTGCGGGTGGCGAGCGTGGCGGCGAGCCGGTTCACGCCGTCCAGGGCCCGAGTGATGTCGCCCTTGTTGCTGTCCAGGTTGGTGACGAGGGTGTCGACCCGCTTCAGCATCGAGCGGATCTGCGGCTCCTGGCCGGTGAGCGCCTTGTTCAGCTCGGTGGTGATGGTCTTGAGCTGGTTGATCCCGCCGCCGTTGAGCAGCAGGGAGAGGGCGCCGAAGACCTCTTCGACCTCCGGGTTGCGGTTGGTGCGGGTGAGCGGGATGCGGCCGGTCTCCGCCAGCGAGCCGCGGGCGGTGCCCTCGGCGGGCCGGGTGAGCTGGATGAACTTCTCGCCGAGGAGGCTGGACTGTTCGAGGCGGGCGTAGGCGTTGGCCGGGAGCTCGATGTCCCCGTTGACCCGCATGGTGACCCTGGCGCTCCAGCCGTCGGCGGCGAGGTCGATCCTGGTGACGCGTCCGACGGAGACGTCGTTGACCTTGACCGAGGACTGCGGGGCCAGGCTGAGAACGTCGCCGAACTCGGCGGTGATCTCGTACGGCTGGTCGCCGAGGTCGGCGCCGCCGGGCAGCGTGATCTGCTCGATGCCGGTGAGGACCGGGCCGTCGGTGCGGACCACGACCAGCGCGATCAGCGCGCCGGTGGCCAGCAGGGCCACGGCTCCGGTCGCCGCCCGGACAGCGGTACGCGTGCCGGTGGTGCGCATGCCGGTGGTGCGCTTCCCGGTGGTGCGCGGGGAACCGCTCATCGTTCCGCCCCCTTCCTGTCGTCCGGTTTCTGCTGCGCGGGCTGTTTCTCCGGCGTCCCGAAGACCGTCCCGATCTCCGGCAGCGGCAGCACCGGCAGAGCCTTCCGGCGGTTGGCGTCGACGGGCGCGAGCCCGGGCGGCGGGCCGGCGGCCGCGTCCGGGCCGACGAGCGGGCCGCCCATGGAGAGCTCGTTGAGGTTGGCGCGGCCGTTCAGGGTCCGGTGGGCCGGGTCGTACGCGTTGAGGACGTTGCCCGCCGCCAGCGGCAGCGTGTCCATCGCCTCGGCCAGCGAGGCACGTTGGTCGGCCAGGGCCTGGGTGATCGGGACCAGCGCGTCGACGTTCTTCTTCAGCGCGCCCCGGTTCTTGGCGATGAAGGTCTTCACCTGGCCGAGCGCGGCGCCCAGCTCCTTCAGCGCCGCGCTGAGGTTCTTCTTGTCGTCCGCGAGGAACGAGGTGACCGAGTTCAGCTGCTGCTCGGCGGTGCGGACCTCGCTGTCGTTCTCCTTGAGCATGGTGGTGAAGGACTGGAGGTGGGCGAGGGTGTCGAAGAGGTCGCCGCTGCTCCTGTCGAGGGTCTTGGCGGCCTTGCCGAACTGCTCGACGGAGTTCCCGATGGCCTTGCCGTTGCCGTCCAGGTTCTTGGCACCGGTCTCCAGGAGCCGGGCCAGTGCCCCGTCGGCGTTGGCCCCGTTCGGGCCGAGCGCCGTGGTGATCTCGGTGATGGAGGCGTACAGCTGGTCGACCTCCACGGGCGTGGCGTTGCGGGCGGCGGGGAGCTGGGCTCCGTCCGCGAGGAGCGGTCCGCCTTCGTAGGCCGGGGCGAGCTGGACGTACCGGTCGGCGACGAGGCTGGGCGCGACGACGACCGCGTGGGCGTCCTTCGGCACCTTGACACCTTCGTCCAGCCGGAGGACGACCTTCACCTCCCGGCCTTCGGGCGTGACGGACTCGACCGTGCCGACCCGGACGCCGAGGATCCGCAGGTCTGACCCGGCGTAGACGCCCGTCGCCCGCTCGAAGTAGGCGGTGACGGTGGTCCGGGAGTCCTCCCGCACCGCGCTGACCCCGGTGGTGGCGGCGACGGCGACGACCGCGAGTCCGGCGCCGATGCCGATGATGCGTGTGCGTCTCATGTCAGCGGCCGCCTTGCTTCGGTGGCATGCATCCGGTGGCCGGTGGTGTACCGGCGGGCAGGTAGTTCCGGGGCACGACCCCGCAGGCGTACGTGTCGAACCAGCGGCCGTTGCCCAGGGTGTTGCCGACCAGCCGGCTGTACGAGCCGGTCATGGCGAGCACCTTGTCCAGGCTCTTGCGGTTCTTCGCGAGGACGGCGGTGACCCGGCCGAGCGAGGCCAGCGTCGGCCCGAGCTGCTGGTCGTTCTCCTCGACGAGGCCGGTGAGCTGGACGCCGAGGCTGCGGGTGCCGGTGAGCAGCAGGTGGATGGCGTCGCGGCGGGCCTGGAGCTCGCCGAGCAGCAGGTTGCCGTCCTCCAGGAGGGTCTCGAAGCTGCTCTTCTTCCCCGCGAGCGTCTTCGTGAGGCGTTTGCTCCCCTGGAGCAGCGTGGCGAGCTGGGCGTCGCGCTGGGAGACCGTACGGGAGAGGGCGGAGAGCCCTTCCGCCGCGCTGCGGACGTGCGGCGGGGAGTCCTTGAAGGTGGCGGAGATCGTCTCGAAGCTCCTGGCCAGCTGCTCGGTGTCGATCTCCGCGATGGTCTCGCCGAGCCCGTTGAACGCCTGGGTGACGTCGTACGGGGAGGTCGTACGGCTCGCGGTGATGCGGGAGCCGGGATCCTGCGGGGCGTTGCCGAGCGGGTCGACGGCGAGGTACTTCTCGCCGAGGAGCGTCTTGACGGCGATGCCCACGGTGGAGGCGTTGCCGATCCAGGCGTCCTCGACCGTGAAGTCGACCTTCACGCGCGGCCCGTCGAGCGAGACGCCGGTGACCTCGCCGACCTTGACTCCGGCGATCCGCACCTCGTCGCCGTCGGAGAGCCCGGCGGATTCGCTGAAGTCGGCGCTGTACGAGGTTCCGCCGCCGATGAAGGGCAGGGAGTCGGCGCGCCAGGCGGCGAGGGCCAGGAGGGTGAGGACGAGGAGTCCGACGGTGGCGACGGCGACCGGGTTGCGTTCCCGGATCGGGGTGAGGGTCATGCCAGGCACCTCGGCTGGGTGATGGCGATGCCGGTGGGCGGCGCGGAGCCGTCGTCGGTGGCCACCCCGCCGACCGTGGCCTCGCAGAGGTAGAGGTTGAGCCAGGAGCCGTAGGAGGTGAGGCGGCTGATCGCCTCCATCTTGGCCGGGGTCTTGTCGAGGAAGTTCTCGATCTGGGGTCTCCCCTTGTCCAACTGGTCGCTCAGTCGCCCCAGTTGCCGGATATTCTCCTTGAGGGGCTTCCGGCCGTCCTGGAAGAGGTCCGCGGTGACCGTGGTCAGAGCGCCCATGGCCGTCACGGCCTCACCGAGCGGTTCGCGGTCACCGGAGAAGCCGGAGACGAGCTTCTCCAGCGTGATGACGAGGTCGTCGAACCCGGCCTCCCGGTCGTTGACCGTCTTCAGGACCGTGTTGAGGTTCTTGATCACCTCGCCGATCACCTTGTCTTTCGCGGCGACGGTGCTGGTGAGCGAGCCGACGTGGCGCAGGATGGAGTCGACGGTGCCGCCCTCGCCCTGGAGGACCTGGACGATGGAGCCGGCGAGCTGGTTGACGTCCGGCGGGGACAACCCTTCGAAGAGGGGCTGGAAGCCGTTGAAGAGCTGGGTGAGGTCGAGCGCCGGGGTGGTGCGGGAGAGCGGGATGGTCGCCCCGGCCGCGAAGGTCCGGCCGACCGGCCCGGCGCCACGGTCCAGGTCGACATAGCGCTGGCCGACCATGTTCAGGTACTTGATGGACGCCGTCACGGAGGCGGGGAGCGTACGCCCTTTCCGTACGCCGAAGGTGACCTCGGCGACCCTGCGGTCGGCGACGCGGACGGACTCGACCTGGCCGACCTTCACTCCGGCGATGCGGACGCTGTCGCCGGGGATGAGGCCGGTGGCGTCGGTGAACCGCGCCTTGTACGTGGTGGTGTCGCCGACGCCCGTGTTGGCGATGGAGAGCCCGAGGACGGTGGTGGCGAGGACGGTCACCAGGACGAAGACGAGGGACTTGGTGAGCGGTCCCGCGAGCGAGCGGCGTTTCACTTGAGCTTCACCTCCGCACCGCGGAAGGCCGGTCCGATGAGCACGCTGCTCCAGTCGGGCAGGGTCTGCGGCTGGACTTTCAGTGACGGGGCGACCAACTCGTTGACGAGCTGGGACTCCTGGGGCGAGTTGGGCAGGCCGAGCGCGGTGTCCTGGGCGGCCGGTGGTGGTGCGGTGACGTCGGTGGCACGGCGGTTGTCGGCGGTCGGGGCGCCGCCCTTGCCGACGTACGGCACCGAGTAACAGCGCGGACCACCGCTGGAGTTGTAGACCGGGGTGTCCTTGCCGGGGACGTACTTCCCTTTTGACGGAACGGACTTCACGGTCACGTGCAGGCCCGGCTCGTTCGTCCCTTTGCCGAGCGCCTTGTCCATGGCGGGCACGAAGCCGGCGACCGTGCGGAGCGTGCACGGGAACGCGTCGGCGTACTGGGCGAGGAGTTCGAGCGTGGGCCGGCCGGAGGAGGAGAGCCGGATGAGGTTCTCCTTGTTCTCCCGCAGGAAGGAGGTGACGTCGCGTGCGGAGGCGGTGGTGGTGCCGTACAACGCGGCGAGCCGCGCCTCCTGTTCGGCGATCGTGCCGCTCGTGGTGGTGGCGTCGGTGAGAGCGTCGAGAATGTCCGGTGAGGCGTCCGCGTAGAGCGTGCTGACCTTGACGAGCTGCTTGATGTCCTCGTTGAGCGTGGGGAGTTGGGGGTTGAACTTCTTCAGGTGGGCGTCCAGCGTGGTCAGCGTCCGGCCGAGCTGGTCGCCGCGGCCTTCGAGCGCCTGGGAGACGGCGCCGAGCGTGGCGGAGAGCTTCTCGGGCTTCACGGCGGTCAGCAGCGGCAGCACGTTGTCCAGCACCTCCTCCAGCTCGATGGCGTTGCTGGAGCGGTCCTGCGGGATCACCGCACCGGCGCTCAGCGTGCGCGTGGAAGGGACGCGCGGCGGGACCAGGGCGACGAAACGCTGGCCGAAGAGGGTGGTGGGCAGCATCTGCGCGGTGACGTCGGCCGGGATCCGGTCCAGCTGGTCCGGGTCGATGGCGAGCGTGAGGCGGGCGCCCTCGGCGTCGGTCGCGATGGACCTGACCTGGCCGATGACGACTCCGCGCAGCTTCACATCGGCGTTCTCGTGCATCTCGTTGCCGACCGGACCGGTCCGTACGGTGACGGTGGCGTCGTCGGTGAACTCCTTGTCGTACACCGCGACCGAGACCCACACCAGGACGGCGGGGACCAGGAGGAAGGCGACTCCGGCGACTCTGCGGCGGACGGTTCGCGTGGCACGTGCACTCATCAGCCGGCCACCTTCACCGTCGTCGTGGCGCCCCAGATGGCGAGCGAGAGGAAGAAGTCGGTGACGCTGATGAGCACGATCGCGTTCCGCACCGACCGCCCCACCGCCACACCCACTCCGGCAGGTCCGCCGGTGGCGTGGAAGCCGTAGTAGCAGTGGGCGAGGATCACCAGCACGCTGAAGATCAGCACCTTGAGCACCGACAGCAGCACGTCGTCCGGCGAGAGGAAGAGGTTGAAGTAGTGGTCGTAGGTGCCCGCCGACTGGCCGTTGAAGAGGATGGTGATGTAGCGGGAGGCGAGGTACGAGGAGAGCAGGCCGATCGCGTACAGCGGGATGATCGCGACGACGCCGGCGATGATCCGGGTGGTGACGAGGTACGGCATCGACCGCACACCCATCGCCTCCAGCGCGTCGACCTCCTCGTTGATCCGCATCGCGCCGAGCTGCGCGGTGAAGCCGGCGCCGACGGTGGCGGAGAGGGCGAGCCCGGCGACCAGGGGCGCGATCTCACGGGTGTTGAAGTAGGCGGAGATGAACCCGGTGAACGCCGAGGTGCCGATCTGGTCGAGCGCCGCGTACCCCTGGAGGCCGACGACCGTGCCGGTGAACAGGGTCATCGCGACCATCACACCGATGGTGCCGCCGATGACACCGAGGCCGCCGCTGCCGAAGGCGACCTCGGCCAGCAGCCGCTGCACCTCCTTGAGGTAGCGGCGCAGGGTGCGCGGGATCCAGACCAGGGCCCTTACGTAGAAGGTGAGTTGGTCGCCGGAACGGTCGAGCCAGCTGAGCATCGCCATCGTCCTCAGCCCCCCTTCGCGGGGACGATCTGGAGGTAGATCGCCGTGAGGACCATGTTCACGAAGAACAGCAGCATGAAGGTGATGACGACGGACTGGTTGACCGCGTCACCGACGCCCTTGGGACCGCCGCGCGGGTTCAGGCCGCGGTGGGCGGCGACGATGCCCGCGATGAAGCCGAAGATGAGGGCCTTGAGCTCGCTGACGTACAGGTCGGGCAGTTGGGCGAGGGCGGAGAAGCTCGCCAGGTAGGCGCCCGGTGTGCCGTCCTGCATGATCACGTTGAAGAAGTAGCCGCCGAGCGTGCCGACGACCGAGATCAGGCCGTTGAGCAGGACGGCGACGAGCATGGTGGCGAGGACGCGCGGGACGACGAGGCGCTGGATGGGCGAGACGCCCATGACCTCCATCGCGTCCAGCTCCTCGCGGATCTTGCGGGAGCCGAGGTCGGCGCAGATCGCGGAGCCGGCGGCGCCCGAGATGAGCAGTGCCACGATGATCGGGCTGGCCTGCTGGATCACCGCGAGGACGCTGGCGCCGCCGGTGAAGGACTGGGCGCCGAGCTGCTGGGTGAGCGAGCCGACCTGGAGGGCGATGACCGCGCCGAACGGGATGGAGACGAGGGCTGCGGGCAGGATGGTGACGCTGGCGACGAACCAGAACTGCTCGATGAACTCGCGTAATTGGAAGGGCCTGCGGAAGATGGCGCGGCCCACGGCGATACCGAGCGCGAACAGCTTCCCGGTCTCGCGGAGCGGGGCGAGCAGTCGGCTGGGGCGGCGCTGCTCGGGGTTCTTGGAGAGGGCCGGCGGGGCCTTCTCCGGCGGCTCGGGCGGCCGCACCGGCATCGGGGCGGTCACGCTTTCGCACCTCCCGCGGCCGGGGCGTAGCTGTTGAGGATGGCCGTACGGGCGGCCTCCGGCAGCTGGCCCATCATCGCCATGACCCGCTCACGGCGGCGCAGCGCTCCCTGGCGTACGGGCATGCCGGGCGAGGGCTCCAGCTGCGGGACGACGGTCCGGGGTGCGGCGATCGTGGCCGTGGTGCCGAGGGAGTCGTGACGTTGCTGCTCGGCGGCGAGCGTGGCGGCGTCCTTCTCCTCCGACATGCCGATGGGCCCTTCGCGGCGTCCGGCGAGGAACTGCGAGACGACCGGCATGTCGCTGGTGAGCAGCACCTCGCGCGGGCCGAAGGTGACGAGGTTGCGGCAGAACAGCATCCCCATGTTGTCCGGGACGGTCGCCGCGATGTCGAGGTTGTGGGTGACGATCAGCATCGTGGCGTCGATCTGCGCGTTCAGGTCGATGAGCAGCTGCGAGAGGTACGCGGTGCGCACGGGATCGAGTCCGGAGTCCGGTTCGTCGCAGAGGATGATCTGCGGGTCCAGGACGAGGGCGCGGGCGAGGCCGGCGCGTTTGCGCATGCCGCCGGAGATCTCGCCCGGGAGCTTCCCCTCGGCACCGAGCAGTCCGACGATGTCGATCCGCTCCATGACGATGCGGCGGATCTCGGACTCCTTCTTGCGGGTGTGCTCGCGCAGCGGGAAGGCGATGTTGTCGAAGAGGGACATCGAGCCGAAGAGCGCGCCGTCCTGGAACATGAGGCCGAAGAGCTTCCGCGTCTCCATGATGTCGCGTTCGGAGCTGTTCACCATGTCGACGCCGTTGATGAGGACGCGTCCCTGTTCCGGCTTCAGAAGTCCGATGATGGATTTCAGGAAGACGGTCTTTCCGGTGCCGGAAGGGCCGAGCATGACACTCACTTCACCGGCGGGCAGGGTGAGGCTGACGTCCTGCCAGATGTTCTGCTTGCCGAAGGACTTCGTCAGGCCTTCGACGACGACTTCGATTCCCATCGACCCTCCTTCGACGTGGTGGCGACTTCGGTCATCTGTCAACGCTCCGGCTCTCGGAAAACAAGCAGGTACGGAGGGGTTTCGGGCCGCTCAACCGGGACGCTACGGCTCGGTAACCTCAGTTCGCAATACTGGATACGGAACTTTCTGCGGCGTGATCGCGGCGCCCGGATTACTTGTTTCCGAGTGAGTGATCGGCGCGCCAAACCTGTTAATCGTTGATGAGTTTTCCGCTCGGTGGCGGACGTCTTTCCCCGCCGAAGAGCCCTTCCGGCCGTCGCTCGGCCGGAAGGGCTGCGGGGTTGGTCCAGATCACCGGCGGACGCCAGAGGAACACGGTGGATCACCGGCGGATCACCGGCGGTACGGTCACCGCTCGGGCTTCGGCACCTTCGGCGGGCAGTCGGGGCCGTCCGGGTTCGTCGCCACGCAGAGCGGCGCCTGCGTCATCTTGGTGTAGTTGTCGGCCTTCTTGCCGACGCTGGAGATGGCCGAGGTGAAGAGCGGATCGAGGTCCTCGCCGACGCCGCATCCCTTGAACGGCGGGATGTGCGCGTAACCGGTCAGATTGCCGCCGGTCGCCACGAGGTAGCCGGCCGGTGGGTAGCTCTGGCCGTACCCCTTCAGGACCTGCTCGAAGGGCCGCTCGGTGCGGCAGTTCGGACCCACGTCCAGCGGGACGCCGTTCACCTTCACGTCGTACAGGCGCATGGAGAGCTGGGCGGTGACCGTGGATTCCTCGGGGTAGGTCGGGGTGTTGGTGACCGTGTGGGTCTGGACGACGGCCGGCGGGCCCACCTGCTCCAGCACCATCGTGGCGGTCGTCGGCATGAACCCGTAACTGAGGAAGGTGGCCTGCGTCGGCGGGAGTTGCCGCTTGCCCTCGTACTCGAAATCGACCTCGGAGGTGACGTCGACGGTGGAGGCGCAGGAGTCGTTGATGTACCGCTTGTTGAGGACCACCTTCATGAACGCGGGGCCGAGCGCCGCCGCACCGTCCAGCTTCACGGCGTTGGCGTACCCGGCGGCGTACGTCTCCGCGGTGGTCATCACCCACTCGGGCGGGATCTCGATCGGGCAGCTTCCGGGGTCCGCTTCGTCGAGGGCTTCGCGCCGCTCCTCGGTGAGGTCGTCGATCTTGCGGTGGGCGTCCGGGTCGAGGCCGGGGGCCGGCGGGGTCGGCCGCTCGGGCGGTTCGGCCGGCTCCTCCTTCCCGGGCGCGGGCTCGTCCGGGCCGGGCGTCGGGGCCGGCGGGCCGACGCTGTCGCGGACGGTGATGTCGGCGAGAGGCCGCTCCTCGTCGTCGGCGGGCTCGCAGACGACGGTGAGCTGCGGAGGCGAGGTCGGGGCGCCGTCCTCGGTGAAGGAGGCGAGGGTGAGGCTGAGCGCGGCGGGGGTGATGGTCGCGCGTCCGGGGCTGCCGAACGCGACGGTGGGGACGTCGCCGGTGGCGGCGAGCACGACACCGTCCTGGTCCTCGTCCTCGCCTTCGCCTTCGCCTTCCGGTGGCAGCGGGACCGCGGGCGCTTCGAGCTGCTGCCAGGAGGCGTCGGCCGAGTGCTCGCCGATGGTGTTCCGTACGGTCAGCTCGGCGACGGCCGACAGCGTGGACGCCTCCAGCGCGGTGAACTGCGCCAGCGCCGACCGTGCCAGGCTCACGTCGACGGAGACGTCACCGGGCCGGATCTCCTCCTCCGTACGGACCGAGACGGGCAGCACCGCCTTGACCGTGACGTCCACTTTCTCCGCGCCGGACGGAAAGGAGCACGTATAAGGGAGCGTGACTTCGGACGTCTGATCGGCCGCCACCGATTCAGCGCTGGGAATGAGCGCGGTGGCGACGACGAGCGCCCCGCCCAGGGCGAGATGGAGCGGGCGTCTCGCCGCGGCGCGTGCATCGAGGGTCATGCGGATGGTGTCCTTCCGGCGCGCGCGGGCCCATCGTTCCGATGGCTGCGAAATGGGGTCCACTTCTCGGCAAACGGCCTTTCGGGCGGACCGGGAATGATCCTCCTACCGACCGGTACGCTACGCATACGGTCAGCGCTCTGGGAAGGGCCGGGAATTACGCCGTTTCGCGGAGGCCCGGTTTTTGGCAGGCGATGACAATTCCGGCCCGTGGAGTTGTCGGCGAGTGAGTGGAGAAGCGCGAGGTGCCCGGCCGTCGAGGGCGCACGGCCGGGCACTGCGCTCATGTGCTGAGCATCAGAGGCGTACGGGATCAGCCGCTGATGACCGGGGACTTGCCGGAGGCCGTGTTCTTGATGGTGTAGAGGCCCTGGAAGCTGGCGGTGGTGCCGACGATGCCGCAGCCGCCGCCGACCTTGTTGGCGATGGTCAGCGTGAGACCGCCGCCCGCCGTGTTCAGCGTGCCGTTGCTCCCGCCGGCGCTCGGGTTGTTGTACTTGGCCGCCACCTTTCCGGTGACGTCGAAGGTGCACGGGCCCAGCAGGCTGCTGCCGCTCACCTTCGCCTTGATCGCTCTGATCTCACCGGTCACCTGGCCGGTGGAGTTGGTGCCGGCGCCCGCCGCGTAGTCGAGACCCCAGATCTGCCACGGAGGCGTGGTGGTCACGGTCCACGTGGAGCTGAAGGGGCCGGTGCAGGGCGAGTTGAACGAGATCGCCGAGATGGAGGCGAGCTGCGCCGGGGAGCCGGCCACCGGGGACGTGGGGGCGGAGCCGGACGCGGCGGAGGACGCGCACTGGATCTTGTTGCCGTTGTTGTCGGTCAGGACGGTCACGCCGGCACTGCCCGTGAAGGCACCGGTCGGCGTGATGGTCCAGCTGGTCGGGGCGGCGATGGCCGACGGAGCGGCCAGCGCGACGGATGCCACGGCGGCACCGATCGCGGTCAGTACACCGGATCGCTTGATCATGGAATGACTCCCTTTTCTTGTCCCGTTGGGGATACGAGTGGACGTGCGCACGGAAAATGCGGGCGGCACGCTTCGAACTGGACTGGAGAAGGCGCGGATCCTTTTGTGGGCCGTCTTCTGTCAGGAGCGGCCGGGCAGTTGTCGTACCACCTCCTTCTTCGGGTTCCGCAAAGCCCTCGGAGGAATGGAGGGCGTCGGCTCCTACCGCACCGCGGAGTGCCAGAATTCCGACAGCTTCTTGCCCTCGTCCGGCGCCAGGCCGGCCGGGTCGTAGGGGCTGCCGAAGTAGGTCGAGGTGTCGTTGAGCTTCACGCTGTTCTTGCCGGCGGCCGACGGGAGACCGGTCTTGAGGTTCACCGCCCAGTCCAGGAGTCCGGCCCCGCAGCCGCTGGCTCCCGGTACGGCGAACGCGGCATCGCCCTGGTCGGCGCCGGCGAAGGTGTAGCGGCCCATCTCGCCCTCGTCGTCGCGGGTTCCGTCGGCCGCGAACCGCTGGAGCGAGAGGCTCGGCACGTTCAGGTTCTGCGGCTTCAGCAGCACCGGATTGGCCGTGGTGCCGATGTAGCACTTGTCGCCGAGGAACGGGTTCCTGAGGTGGATGCGGACCGGAATCGTGAGAATGGGTTCACCGGTGGAGAAGGCCGCCACCATATTGAAGTCCCGTGGTGCGCCGGCCGGTTCGATGGTGGCTGTGATCCGGTTGAGGTTGTTGTCCGTCAACTGGCGGCAGATCGCCGAGACGAACGGGATGGCGCTGGGGCACATCAGTCCGAGCAGTCCGCCGGGGACCTCCGCCGCGTCGGCGGTGAGCGCTCCTTCGGGCGGCGCCACCAGGGAGTTGGTGCCGTCGCTGCGCTGGATGACGCCGAGCTGGAGATCGCTGTTGGCGGTCGGCACCTTGCTCTTGCCGAGCGTGATGGAGCCGGTGACCGAACTCGACGCGATGCAGGTGGCGATGGTGTTGATGCCGTCCGCCGCGAGCATGGCGGGCGCGTCCACCGGGCAGCGGTCGAACGGCGCCCAGTCGCCGTTGAGTTCGGTCGCCGCGGTGGCCGAACCGGTGGAGAGCACGGCGCTGAAGGCGGTGAATGCCGCGAGCAGCCCTATGCGGGTGCGGTTGGAAACGGATCTCATGTCGTCCCCTCTGGTGAGCCGCCACATTGCGGCCTGGTGCGCGAAGTTGACCGGTTCTCCGCGCATGCCCGCACCGCGACGGATTCGTCGGCGGTGGTGGAGCCGCGGGGTGGACCCGGGGAGAAAGATCTGAGCGTCAAATTTCGGGCAGATTTCATGGCCCAATTGAACGAAGCGTGATGTTACTCGCGGGAAACACAGCGACACAATCCGTCCGTCCAAGAATTTTTGCGCGGCCCCGTTTTTGATCCGCGGATGAGTAACCGGGGGTCACCCCCTTGTCAAGGAATGCGCATCCGGAGGCGTCCGAATACGTTCCGGCCGCTGGAACCTGGCCTCGCACCTCGGCGCAGAACGCCACCAGACCGGCGTCAGGGGAGGCACCCCACCCGTCTTGTCACGTGCCTTGTCACCGCCTGAGCAGGCGGCCGAAATTCATTGTCCGAAAGCGCGCAGCAGTGTCCGACCTGCGCGGAAGTCCCACCGCGTGGACACGATGCGTGGCCCCTGCACTCCGATCTTGTCCAAGTGGTGTGCAGTGCCTGTTCCTTGGTCTATCTTCGTCGCGGACTTGATGTCCGCACCTGTCGGTTCGTGGGAGCGCTTTCCCCCGCCGTCTCACCCCACCACCGGGCGCCGAGAGCAGAGGGGACATGGCATGGCACACCTCATACAGCCGTTGGACACCGATGACCCCCTGGGGCCGCTCCCCCAGGAATTCGCCGCGATCATGCGGCCCGAACTCCCCAGCCTCATCAAGGAGATCGGCGTGGAGGTCACCCGCGCCTATCCGGAGTACGCCCGGCTCCTGGACGGCCCCAACGGCCAGGCCATCAGGGTCGGCGTGGAGCAGAGTCTGGCCTCCTTCGTCGACCTGGTGGCCGAGCCCACCACTTCCACCACGCTCCGGGACGACATGTGCCGGCGG
Organism: Streptomyces sp. CA-146814; assembly: GCF_050942385.1. Taxonomy (NCBI): domain Bacteria; kingdom Bacillati; phylum Actinomycetota; class Actinomycetes; order Kitasatosporales; family Streptomycetaceae; genus Streptomyces; species Streptomyces sp. CA-146814. The sequence continues at coordinate 7,127,900 of NZ_CP192068.1, read as the reverse complement.
TTCGGCCGCTTCGAGGCGTACGAGGGCCGGACCATGGACGCCCTCCAGGGCGCCTACCGGCTCGGCGCGCGGGTGGCGCTGCGGCGGGCCAAGAAGGTGGGGCAGAGCTACCACCTCTCCCCCACCCTCATGCTCAGCTTCGCCGACGCGCTCTTCGCCTACGTCGACGAGCTGGAATCGCTTTCCCGCGAGGGCTTCCTGGAGGTCCAGTCGCAGTCCGGGGAGCAGAGCGAGGCGCTGCGCCGGCGCCTGCTCCACCTCATTCTCGCCGGGCGCCCCGCCCCGCGCAGCGCCATCGCCGACCTCTGCGAGCAGACCGGCTGGACGCTGCCCGACGAGGTCACCCTGGTCGCCGTCCGCGCCCCGGCCACGCTCGACCGGCTCGGCGCCGACCGGGACCTCCTCCTCGATCTCAGCGACCCGCAGCCGCACCTGCTCATCCCCGGCCCGGTGGACGAGGCCCGAAGATCCATGCTGGAACAGGCCCTGCCGGCCGGCCGCGCGGCGATCGGGCTGACCGTTCCGACGGGCCTGGCCTGCGACTCGATCCGGTGGGCCCGCCGGGTGCTGGAGCTCGTCGACTCCGGCGTGATCGACGACGCCCCGGTGATCCGCTGCGAGGACCACCTCATCACCCTGTGGCTGCTCTCCGACCCCGCCCTGCTCGACCAGCTCGCCCAGCGGGAGCTGGCCGCCGTGGCCGGGATCAGCACCACCCGCCGCGAGCGGCTGATCGAGACGCTGCGGATCTGGCTCGACACCCGCGGCACGGCGGCCCAGATGGGCGAACTGCTCGATGTGCACCCGCAGACCGTGCGCTACCGCATGCGCAGCCTGGAGACCATCTTCGGTGATCAACTCGTCGACCCCGAAAGCCGTTTCGCCACCGAGGCCGTGCTCCGCGCGTTACGGCTGCGCACCCGCTCGGCCGGCACATCCCCCTAGGCAGTGTCTTCAAATGATCACCGCTGGTGGATCATGGTGTCGTGATACGTCGCCATGAACTGTCGGATGCCGAGTGGGAGTTCGTCCGGCCGCTGCTGCCCGCGTCGTTGCGGGGACGCAAGCGGTTGGACGATCGCAGGGTCCTGAACGGGATCGTGTGGAAGTTCCGGACCGGGACGGCCTAGCGGGACGTGCCCGAGCGCTATGGCCCGTGGGCCACGCTGCATACGCGTTTCCGCAGGTGGGCGGCGGACGGGACGTTCGACCGGATGCTCCGCGCCGCCCAGGCGAAAGCGGATGCGGCGGGCGACGTCGACTGGCTGGTGTCCGTCGACTCGACGATCGTCCGCGCTCACCAGCACGCGGCCGGGGCCCGAAAAGGGGGCTCCGCGACCCGGCCCTCGGCCGGTCAAGAGGCGGTCTGACCAGCAAAATCCACCTGGCCTGTGACGGGCGGGGCCGACCCCTGGCATTCGTGGTCACGGGTGGAAACACCAACGACTGCACCCGGTTCACCGCCGTGATGGAAGCGATCCGCGTGCCCCGGATCGGACCCGGCCGTCCCCGGGTCCGGCCCGATCACGTCCTGGGCGACAAGGGCTACAGCTCGAAGGCGATCCGCGCCTGGCTCCGTCGCAAGGGCATCGCCCACACGATTCCCGAACGGGCCGACCAGGCCCGCAACCGGGCCCGGCGAGGCAGCCGCGGAGGCCGCCCGCCGGCCTTCGACCGCGAGGTCTACAAGCACCGCAACGTCGTGGAACGGTGCTTCAACCGCCTGAAGCAGTGGCGCGGGATCGCCACCCGGTACGACAAGACTGCCGAGTCCTACGAAGCAGCTGTCACGCTCGCGTCACTCCTGATGTGGGCGTGACATTTGACGACAGGCCCTAGGGCCTCTCGTTTGGATCACGCCGGCCTGATCCAAACGAAAGACCCTGATCCGGATCACGTTCGGCGCGGCAGGTCAACTTACCCGCGCGTAAGGCGAAATAGACGGTCAGTCCCAAACGGTTGCGACACGGAGACGTCTCCGACGAGAAACCCGGAACCGCGTCCCGTACACAAGGAGGAGTCTGCCGCTCATCCGGCGGCAGCACTCACGTACCGCCTCCTGGCCGACCATCCGAGAGGGAACACCCCATGACCGCCTCGCACCTCCTCGTCCCCGTGCCGATCCCGGACCGGGTCGCGGCGCTGATCGGCTCGTGCATCCCGCCGCACATCCTGGAGGCGGAGTTCGATGCCGACTGCGCGGCCCGTGAGGTCCGCAGGTTCCGGGGCCCCCGGCTGGGCGTCGAGGACCAGGCCGACCGTGAGCAGGCTCTGGCGGAGCTGGCCCGCGCCAACAAGATCCTGGCCGCTCACCACCCGCGGCTGGCGGTGGGTCCGGGGTCGTTCGCGTAACGGTGCACCGGCCCGTGGGCGACCCTCCGCCGGGCCGGGCGGAGCCGTCAGGGATAGTGGGCGTCCGTCCGCATCCCTCCCCGGAGTACCCATGACCGCCCGCCACGGTGCCCACCGCCCCTCCCTCCTCCTCGTCACCGATCTCGGCTACGAGGCGCGCGGCCGCCGCTACTGCGACGAGGACATCCACCTGGCCTCCCGGCTCCGCGAGGCCTTCGACGTGGCGCTCTGCCATCCCCGGGACGCGGCCGCGCTGCTGGACCGCTTCGACCTCGCCCTCGTACGCAACAGCGGTCCCGTCCTGCACTACCGGGAGGCGTACGACGCGTTCCGCGCACGCGCCCTGGAATCGGGGGTGCCGGTCTACAACCCGCTGGACGGGCGCGGCGACACGGCGGGCAAGGAGTATCTGGTGGAGCTGAGCCGGGCCGGGTTCCCGGTGATCCCGACGGTGGACCGGGCGGCGGATCTGGGGCTGCTGCCCGAGGCGCGGGAGTACGCGGTCAAGCCGAAGCTGGGGGCGGACTCGGTCGGGCTGCGGTTCGTCGCGGGGGCGGAGGCGGCGGGCGAGCTGGAGAGGGAGGACGAGGGCGTGCTGCTCGTGCAGCCACGGATCGGCTTCCGGTACGAGGTGTCCTTCTACTTCGTGGACCACGACTTCCAGTACGCGCTGTACGCACCGGACCCGGAGCGGCGGTGGGTGCTGGAGCCGTACGCGGCGAGTGCCGGGGACCTGGCGTTCGCGCGCCGCTTCATCGAGTGGAACGCGCTCGGCCACGGCATCCAGCGGGTCGACGCCTGCCGTACGGAGGAGGGCAAGTTGCTCCTCGTGGAGCTGGAGGACCTCAACCCGTACCTCTCGCTCGACCGGGTGGACGAGGAGGTCCGGGAGGCGTTCGTGGCGCGGCTGAAGGCGTCGATCGCCGCGCTGATCGGCTGACGCCCATCCGGACGGCCCCCGCATGCGGGCGGCGGAGCGCGGTGTGAGGGTGCAGAGGTGACCACTGCCAGCGAGCAAGCCCCCGCCGCGCAGAGTGCCGCCGCGCCGCCGCCCGTCCTCGACCGGCGGCGGCGCAACATCGTCTTCGCCACCATCGTGCTCGGCATGCTGCTGGCCGCGCTGGACCAGACGATCGTGGGCACGGCCCTGCCGACGATCGTCTCGGACCTGGGCGGCGCCGAGCACATGTCGTGGGTGGTCACCGCCTACCTGCTCGCCGAGACGGTCGCCACCGTCCTGGTCGGCAAGTTCGGTGACCTGTTCGGGCGGAAGCTGGTCTTCCAGGTCTCCGCGATCGTCTTCATCACCGGCTCGTTCCTCTGCGGCCTCGCCTCGGACATGCTGCTGCTGATCATCTGGCGCGGGATGCAGGGCATCGGCGCCGGCGGCCTCATGGTCACGTCGATGGCGCTGATCGCGGATGTGATCCCGCTGCGCGAGCGCGGCAAGTACCAGGGCGCGATCGGAGCGGTCTTCGGCATCTCCACGGTGATCGGACCGCTGCTCGGCGGGCTCTTCACCGACCACCTGACCTGGCGCTGGGCGTTCTACGTCAACGTGCCGATCGCGATCGTGGTGGTGATCGCCGCCGCCCGCAACATCCCGTCGGTGAAGGCCGCCGGACGCCCGGTCATCGACTACATGGGCATCGCGCTGGTCGCCGTCGGCGCGAGCGCGCTGATCCTCGCGACGAGCTGGGGCGGGAACGAGTACGGCTGGGGCTCGCCCATGATCATCGGGCTGTTCATCGGCGGGATCATCGCCCTGACGCTGTTCTGCCTGGTGGAGACGCGGGCGAAGGAACCGATGCTGCCGATGCGGCTGTTCCGGAATCCGGTGTTCACCGTCTGCTCGATCCTCAGCTTCATCGTGGGTTTCGCGATGCTCGGCTCGATGATCTTCCTGCCGACCTACCTCCAGTACGTGGACGGGGACTCGGCGACGCTCTCGGGCGTGCGGACCCTGCCGCTGGTCGCCGCGCTGCTGGTCGCCTCGATCTTCAGCGGCACGGTGGTCAGCAGGACCGGCCGCTACCGCATCTTCCCCATCATCGGAACGCTGATCATGGCGGCCGGGCTGTTCCTGCTGTCGCGGATGGGGCCGGAGAGCGGGGTGTGGCTGGAGTCGCTCTACATGGTGGTGCTGGGGCTCGGCATCGGGCTGGCCATGCAGGTGCTGACGATCGCGGTGCAGAACACCGTCGACTACGCGGACCTGGGTACGGCGACCTCGGGCGTGACGTTCTTCCGTACGCTCGGCAGCGCCTTCGGCACGGCGGTCTTCGGGACGATCTACGCCAACGCCCTGACGCCCAACCTCCGGGACGGGGTCGGCCAGGCGGTGGCGGCGGGCGGTGACCCGGCGGTCCTGGCTCGGGCCTCGGAGAGCCCGCAGGCCCTGCACGCGCTGCCCGCCGCCCAGGTGGAACCGCTGGCCCAGGCGTACGCGCAGACCCTGCACACCGTGTTCCTGTGGACGGTTCCGGTGGCGCTGATCGGCTTCGTCGTCGCGCTGTTCCTCAAGGAGGTGAAGCTGCGCGACTCGGCCCGGCTCGCCTCGACGGACATGGGTGACGGCTTCGCCCAGCCCGGCAGCGGCGACTCGGAGAAGCTCCTGGAGATCGCGGTGGCCCAGATCCTGCACGGCGCCGGCCCGGACACGGCCCGGCGGATCATCAGGGAGTCCGATACCCGGCTGGACATGGCGGGCGCGTGGGCGGTGATGCAGGTGGACCTCTTCACCCGGATGGTCGGCCATGCGGGGCTGCGGCTGATCGCGGCCCGGCACCGCCTGCCGCCGGAGGTGCTGGTCCCCGTCTTCGACCGGATGATCGAGGAGGGCTATCTGACCGGGGACGGCCGCCTCTTCTCCCATACGGCGGCGGGCCGGCGCGAGGCGAACGTGATCTCCGACGCCTGGGGCCGCTGGCTCAACGAGCGGCTCGCGGAGGACGGGGCCCGGCCCGATGACGGACAGCTCCGCATCGCCGTGGACATGATCGCGAAACGGCTGCTGGCGGAGGACCTGGCCCAGGAGCTGTCGCCGGCCCCGCACCCGGGCGGCTCCACGCGGGTGGGGGCGCCGGCCTGAAGGCCCCGCCCGGTGTGCTCGCCCGCTCCTCAGTCGACGAAGACGGCCGTCGCGTAGACCCAGGCGCCCTCGTGGCGGACGAAGCGGCTGTGTTCGTGGAGGGAGTCCGGGCGGCCGTCGTCGGTGTAGTGGGCGCGGAAGGTGACGGTCCCGGTGGTGTGGAAGGCGCTGCCTTCGGTGGTGTCCAGGATCTCCAGACCCGTCCAGCGCATGGCGGGGTCGAAGTCGACGCCCGGCGGCCGGGTCTCGGGGTGCCAGGTGCGCAGGAGGTACGCCGCGTCCTGGACGACGAACGCCGCGTACCGGGAGCGCATCAGGGCCTCGCAGGTCGGAGCGGCGGCGCTGCCGGAGTGGAAGCGGCCGCAGCACTCCCCGTACGGCGCGGTCAGGCCGCAGGGGCAGGGCGAGGCGGGGGTGGTGCGCGGGGCCTGCGGGGTGGCGGGCTGCCGGGGGCGGGAGGTGCGTCGTGACATGGGTCCATTGTCCCCCCGGTCCGGCGCCGCATCCCTCCCCCGTGCCCCGCCGCTCAGCGCCCCGCCGCGAACCGGCTGCGGTACTCCGTGGGCGTCAGCCCCGTACGGCGGCGCAGTTGCGTACGCAGGTTGGTCGCCGTGCCGAGGCCGCAGGTGCGGGCGATCACGTCGAGGCGGTCCTCGCCGCGCTCCATGAGGCGGCAGGCCAGCGTGGTCCGCTGCTCGGTCAGCCAGGCCAGCGGGGTCGTACCGAGCTGGGACCGGAAGCGGCGGTGGAGGGTGGCCGGGCTGACGGCCGCGCGGGCGGCGAGGCCGGACACGTCCAGGCCGTCGGCCAGGTGCTCGGCCGCCCAAGCGAGGAGCGGGGCGAGCGAGGCGTCGGCGACCTCGGGCAGCGGGTACTCGATGAACTGGCGCTGGCCGCCGTCCCGGTGCGCCGGGTGGACCAGCCGCCGGCTGACGGCGGCCGCGATCTCGGCCCCGTGGTCGGCGCGGATGAGGTGGAGGGAGGTGTCCAGGGCGGCGGCGCTGCCCGCCGCGGTGATCACCTGCCCGTCGTCGACGAAGAGCACGTCGGGCTGAAGGTCCACCTGCGGATACCGGGCGGTGAAGGCCTCCGCCCACCGCCAGTGCGTGGTGGCCCGTCGGCCGTCCAGGACGCCGGCGGCGGCGAGCGTGAACGTCCCGGTGCAGAAGCTGACCAGCCGGGCGCCGCGCTCGGCGGCCCGCCGGACTGCCGCCAGGACCTCGGGTCCCGGGTCCTCCAGCGGATCGGGCCGGTTGGGGACGATGACGGTGTCGGCGCGGTCCACGGCGTCGAGCCCGGACACGTCGGAGAGCTGGAAGAAGCCCGCGTGCATCCGGACCGTGGGGGTGGGCGAGCAGAGCGCGAAGTCGTACCAGTCGACGGGCAGTTCGGGTCGGCGCAGGCCGAAGAGTTCGGTCGCCACGCCCATCTCGAAGGGGTTCGATCCGGCCGAGACGATCATGACGACCCGGTGCGAGGCCTCGTGTGAGGTCCGGTGCGAGGCCCCGTGTGAGGTCCGGTGCGAGGATTCTTTCGCCATGTGCGATTCGTAGCACTCACGGGCGTGGCGGTCCAGCGCCCAGGGTGGAGGCATGACCACGGACCCGGCACGACCTGCCACCGAACCGATCCTGATCGACGATGCCCTCGGCTCCTTCGACGCGCTCTGGAGCCCGCGCATCATGGCCCGCGTCAACGACTACGACGTACGCGTCGCGAAGGTGCACGGCCACCACGTCTGGCATGTGCACGAGAACACGGACGAGTTCTTCCTCGTGGTGGACGGCACGCTGGACATCGACCTGCGCGACGGCACCGCCGGGCAGGACGAGCGGACCGTCACCCTCACCCGTGGCGCGGTCTTCGTCGTGCCGCGCTCCACCTGGCACCGCCCGCGCTCGGCGGACGGTGCCTCCCTGCTGCTCTTCGAGCCCTCCGGTACGTCGACGGTGGGCGACGACCACGACCCCGTACCGGACCATGTGGACGCGACGACGGGCCACGCGCTGACCCGGTGAGGCTCAGGGCTTGCGCGCGACTCCCGCGTAACCGGGGATCGGCTCGTCACCCGGTACGCCGATGACCTCGCCGAGCTCCGGACGCCAGTCGGCGGAGAGCGAGACGCCCGGCTCGACCAGTTCCAGGCCGTCGAAGAAGGCGGTGAGCTCGGCGCGCGAGCGGGGGCGCAGGGTCATCCCGCGCTCCTTGTACATGGCCCGTGCCTGGGCCGCGCCCTCCGGGTTGAAGTCGCCGGTGGTGTGCGACAGCACCAGGTAGCTGCCGGAGGGGAGCTGGTCGACCAGCTTGTCGACCAGCTCGGCCGCGCCGTCCTCGTCGTCGATGAAGTGCAGCAGCGCCAGCAGCGAGAGCGCGATCGGCTTCTCGAAGTCCAGCACCTTTCCGGCCTCGGCCAGGATCGCCTCGGGTTTGCGGGCGTCGGCCTGGATGTACTCGGTGGCGCCCTCGGGCGTGGAGCGCAGCAGGGCCGCCGCGTGGGCCAGGACGATCGGGTCGTTGTCGCAGTAGACGATCCGGGCGTCGGGCGCGGTCTGCTGCGCGACCTGGTGGAGGTTCGGCTCGGTGGGTATGCCGGTGCCGATGTCCAGGAACTGGCGCACACCGTTCTCGGCGAGCCAGCGGGTGGCCCGGTGCATGAACGCCCGGTTGACGCGGGCCATGTCCCGGCCCCGCGCGTCCAGCTTGAGCAGCTGGCGAGCCATCTGTTCGTCGACCGGGTAGTTGTCCTTGCCGCCGAGGAACCAGTCGTACATCCGGGCGGGATGCGGCTTGCTCGTGTCGATCTCGATGGCCTGGGGGTCTTGCCCGGTCATGGCGTACTCCATGGATAGGGGTCGGACAGGATGAGTGGTGGTGCGTCAGGTGAGAAGGAAGTCCGCCTGGCCCGCCTTGGCGCCCTGGATGAACGCGGCGATCTCGCCGTTGGAGTAGATGAGCGCGGGGCCGTCCGGATCGGCGGACTGGCGCACCGCGACCCGGCCGTCCGCGAGCTTCATGGCCTCGATGCAGTTGCCCCCGTTGCCGCCGCTCCAGGGCTTGTACCAGCCTTCGGAGCCGAGGTCGGCGGCCGGCATGCCGTTGTATATGTGGTTCATCACAGCTCCTTGCGGAAGTCCCGGAGGATTTCCTTCGTGCGTTGTGCAGTCGCGGCCTGAGCCGCCATGCGGTCCATGACTTCGAGGTACGAGGCCACCTCGGGCCGGGCGTCGAAGTAGACCGCTCCGGTGAGGTACTCGCTGAAGACCATGTCCGGAAGTTCGGGGACGGCGAAGCGGAAGAGGACGAACGGGCCGTAGGTGCCCGGGTGGTGGCCGCTCGCGAACTCCGCGATCTGCAGGGTGACATGGGGCAGCTCGGTCGATTCGAGCAGCTTGTCGATCTGGGCGCGCATCACCTGTGCGCCGCCCACCGGCCGTCGCAGGACGGTCTCATCCATGATCACCCAGAGTCGCGGCGCGTCGTCCTTGGTGAGCAGCGACTGGCGTTCCATGCGCAGGGCCACATGGCCTTCGATCTCCTCGGGCCGGGTCTGGCCGACGGCTCCGGTGCGCATCACCGAGCGTGCGTACTCCTCGGTCTGGAGCAGGCCGGGCACGAAGTGCGGCTCGTACATGCGCAGGAGGCTCGCGGCGCCCTCCAGGCTGACGTACATGCTGAACCAGTCCGGCAGCACGTCGTGGAACCGCTGCCACCAGCCCGGCTTGTTGGCCTCCTCGGCCAGGTCGACGAAGGCCTCGGCCTCGTCGTCGGCGATGCCGTAGGCCTTCAGCAGCAGCTGGACGTAGGGGATCTTGAGGCCGACCTCGGCCGTCTCCATCCGGCGTATCGTCGCGGGAGCGACCCTGAGCACCTTCGCCGCCTGGTCGCGGGTCAGGCCGACGCGCTCCCGCAGATCCTGCAGCCGCTTGCCGAGCACCACCTGGCCCACGGTCGGGGCGGACCGCGGTTCGCTCACTTCAGACCTCCCCATGCGCTGTTTTGCGAGCAGTGTGCCACGCGTGCGCCCCCAACGACACAGTCACTCTGGAAAATTCAGAGTGCCCCTTGCCAAGTGTCTTCGACAGGGGGAAAGTTGGCCATCGAACCAGTTCGCTCAGTCATGACCGCTCCTCACCACACCGGGGAACGAAGCGTGACGCAGCCCCCACTGTGAGGAATCGGTCGTGGCACCTGGCAGTGCGCTCATCCCCCGGACCATGGATCTCAGCCCCGGGACGGAAGCGCTCCGTTACTGCTTCGCGCTGCCCGCGCACCCGGAGTCGGTGGCCGGTGCGCGGCAGCTGACCCGGGCGCGGCTGGAGAGCTGGAAGCTGGGCGGCGATGTGTACGACGCGGCCGTGCTCATCGTGTCCGAGCTGGTCACCAACGCGGTCGTGCACACCGCGAGCACCCGGGTGGTGTGCGAGCTGCGGTGTCTCGGCAGACGTCTGCGGATAGCCGTCCAGGACCAGGGCCACCAGCCCGGCGGCCCCCGGCTGCGCCGCTGTTCCGACGACGAGCACGGGCGCGGTCTGCTGCTGGTGGACACGATGAGCAGCTCGTGGGGGTCCCACGACGCCGGGGACGAATCGGGGCGCATCGTGTGGGCGGAGCTGCCGCACGGCGTGGAACAGCCATGCTGAGGAACGCGCTGTCCCGGCTGCGCGGTGCGCACCGGCCGCGGACGGCCGAGGAACCGCGGGGCGGGCGGGTGCGGTTGTCGCTGCCGCCCGCGATGTCGGCCAGCCTGGGGTGCGACGCGGTCGGTGTGCCCGCCCGGCACGGCTTCCGGCTGATGTCCCATCTCCCGCGCACCGGCTGTGTGTTCGCCGACGCGGACCGCTGGTGGTGGATCGTCCCGGCCGGCTCCGATCTGGACCTGGACTGGCCCGAGCAGGTGATGTACGCCCGGGGCGCCGACGTCCCCGCCGTACGGCCGCGCCTGATCCACTCGCCGGACAGCCTCACCCCGTACACCCCGCCCATCCCGCTCTTCCTGATGGTCTGCCAGGTGGCGGGCGTGGCACCGACCTGGGCCAGGAGCGTCGTCCCGGCCCCTTGAGCCGGCCCTCTACGTCCGGTCGAGATAGGCGAGTTGCGGATGGACCGCGAGGTAGCCGTCCACCAGCTTCGCCGCCACCGCTGCGGAGTCGACCAGCGGGTGCAGCGCGAAGGCCCGCACCGCCGCCGCCCGCGATCCGCTCTCCGCCGCCTCCAGCACCGTACGCTCCACGGCCTTTACCGCTGTGACGAGACCGACGGCGTCGTACGGGAGTGGCGAAACGGCCACCGGATGGGCGCCGTTGGCGTCGACCAGGCAGGGCACCTCCACGACGGCTTCGGCGTCCAGGGCCGAAAGGGCCGTGCGGTTACGGACGTTGAGGATCAGCGAGGTGCGCTCGTTGCGGGCGATGGCCCGCATCAGCGCGAGGGCCACCTGTTCGTAGCCGCCGGACTCCAGATCGCTCTCCTCCCGCTCCCCCGCTCCGGCGACGTCCCGGTTCTCCGCCATGTACGTGGCCTCGCGCTCGGCACGGGTGCGGTCCCAGGTGGCGAGGGCAGGTGTGCCGGGCTCGCGCATCCGGGCGTAGAAGCCCTCCTGCTGGTCGCGGAGGAAGGCGCCCCGGGTCTGCTCCACCTGCTGGTAGGAGCGGACGGTCTCGCGGTTGAAGTAGTAGTAGTGCAGGTACTCGTTGGGGATCGCACCCAGCGACCGGAGCAGCTCCGGGCCGAAGAGCCGGCCCTCCTCGAAGGAGCCCAGCAGCTCCGTATCCGCGAGCAGCCGGGGCAGTTCGTCACGCCCGTCGACGTACAGGCCCCGTACCCAGCCGAGGTGGTTGAGCCCGGCGTAGTCGATCCAGGCCCGGTCCGGGTCGGCGCCGAGCGTGCGGGCGATGCGGCGGCCGAGGCCGACCGGTGAGTCGCAGATGCCGATGACCCGGTCACCGAGGTGGCGGGACATGGCCTCGGTGACCAGTCCGGCCGGGTTGGTGAAGTTGATGGTCCAGGCGTGCGGGGCGAGGCGGGCGATGCGCCGGGCCAGGTCGACGGCGACCGGAACGGTGCGCAGTCCGTACGCGATGCCTCCGGCGCCGACCGTCTCCTGGCCGAGCACGCCGAGGTCCAGCGCGACCCGTTCGTCGGCGGCCCGTCCGGCGAGGCCGCCGACGCGGATCGCGGAGAAGACGAAGTCGGCGCCGCGCAGCGCCTCGTCCAGCTCGGTGGTGGCGACGACGGCGGGTGCGTCCGGGATGCCGCGCGCCTGTTCCTCCAGGACCCGGGCGACGGCGGTGAGCCGGTCGGCGTCGGTGTCGTACAGGGTGACCTGCGAGACGCGGCCCTCGGCGTGATCGCCGAGCAGGGCCCCGTACACGAGAGGCACCCGGAATCCGCCACCGCCAAGAATTGTCAGCTTCACGCTGCTCGATGGTACGGGGGTGCGCCCCGCGCACGTCGGCGGCGGCACCGGACCCTCGGGCCTGTCGTACGGGTCCGGTGCCGCCGCCGGAGCGGGTCAGTAGCCGTTCCACCAGCGGGAGACGGCCTGCCAGAGCCGGGCGGGCGCGGCCGGGCGGCGCTGCTGCGGGACCACGGCGGTTCCCGGCGCCGGCTCGGCGGGCGCAGTTGCGGGAGCCGGGGCCTGGCGGGGCTGCGGGGTCGCGCCCGGGGCGTGGGCGGGCTGCATTCCGGCCAGCGAGTGCGCGGGCTCGGGGACCGGGCGGGCCGGGGAGGAGATCTCCCAGTCGCCGGCCGGACGGGTCGCGCGGGCCATCACCGAGAGCGGGTCGGCGTCCAGCTTCTGCTGCGGGCTGGGCGCGAACTTCACCGGCAGCTCGACCAGGTGGCGGGACATGATGTTGCCGACCCAGCGCAGCTCGCTCTCCTCCACGCCGAGCTCCAGGTCAGGCAGCCGCATCAGCAGCGCGTCGACGCCGACGTCCGCGATCGCCCGGCCGATGTCCTGGCCGGGGCACTCGTGCGGGCCGCCGCTGAACGCGAGGTGGGCGCGGTTGCCCTCCATGTTGGCGGTGAGGTCCGGGCGGACGGTCGGGTCGGTGTTGGCCGGGGCGATGCCGACGAGCAGCGCGTCGCCCGCCTTGATCTGCTGGCCGCCGAGCTCGGTGTCGCCGACCGCCCACCGGCCGAAGACGGCGGTGAACGGCGGTTCGTCCCAGAGGGTCTGCTCCACCGCCTCGGGCACGGTCATGTGGCCGCCGCTGAGCCGGGCGCGGAAGCGCGGGTCGGTGAGGACCATGCGCAGCACGTTGGCGATGAGGTTGGCGGTGGACTCGTACGCCGCGATGAGGATGAGGCGCAGGTGCTCGACGACCTCGACGTCGGTCATCGTCGCGGGGTGCTCGACCAGCCAGGAGGCGAAGTCGGGGGCCGGTTCGGCGCGGCGGCGCTCCACCAGCCGGTTCAGCACGCCGACGATGTGGGCGTTGCTGGCCACGGCGGTCTCGGTGCCACGGGTCATGTCGCGGGCGGCCTGGACGAGCCGCTCGTCGTACTCCTCGGGCATGCCGAAGATCGCGCACATCACCATCATCGGCAGATGGTCCGCGAACTGGCTGACCAGGTCGGCGCTGCCCTTCTCGGAGAAGTCGTTGACCAGGCGGTTGCTGAAGCGGTTGATGTGGCGGCGGACGCCACGGGTGTCGATGCGCTCCATGCTGTCGGTGACCGCGCCGCGCTGCCGCTCGTGCTTGGCGCCGTCGGCGAAGACGCAGACGGGCTGCCAGGTGAAGATCGGGGCGAGCGGGTGGTCCGGGGCGACGCTGCCGTCCTGGAGGGCCCGCCAGCGGCGGGAGTCCCGGGAGAACTGGGACGGCGTACGGGTGAGGTGGAGGTTCTCGCTGTGGCCGAGGACGAGCCAGGCGGGCACGTCGCCGTGGAGGAGGACCGGGGCGACGGTGCCGTGTTCGGCGCGGAGCTTGTCGTAGAGGCCGGCGGGGTCGTTCTCCGCCTCGGGGCCGTACAGCCGGCGCCGGCCGCCGGGGCCGGTGCCGAGGTTGTGGGCCGGGCACTGGGGCGGCGGGACGGCGCCGGGTTCGTGGTGGAAGGGGGTGGTCACTGTGGCTCCAGGGATCAGGACGGCCATGGATCGGACAGGGGTGGGCAAGAGCTGTACGGGGTGTACGGGCAGCGCGCCGGGGGAACGGCGCGCAGCCCCGGCGCCGGGACGGCCTGGAAACCGTCCCGGCGCCGACGGTAAATCGGCAGGAGGACCGGGGCCGGAGCCGGCCCGGAGCCGTCAGGCCAGCGGGACCGCCAGGCTGTGCAGATAGCGCATCAGGGTCATCAGCACATCGCGGCTGGAGGCCCGCAGCCGGGCGTCGCAGTCGATCATCGGGACCTCGTCCGGCAGGTCGAGCGCTCTGCGCAGGGCCTCGACCGGGTGGTGCGGTGCGTCGGGGAAGGTGTTGACGGCCACCACGAACGGCACTCCGCGCTCCTCCAGCCGGCCGATGACGTCGAAGCTGACTTCGAGCCGTCTCGTGTCGATGAGGACGACCGCGCCGAGGGCTCCTTCGAAGAGGCCGTTCCACAGGAACCAGAACCGCTCCTGGCCGGGCGTGCCGAACAGGTAGAGGATCAGCTCCTCGCTGAGGCTGATCCGGCCGAAGTCCATGGCCACGGTGGTGGCGGTCTTCGTCTCGACCCCGGCGTTGTCGTCCACGCCGACGCCGGCCTGGGTCATGGTCTCTTCGGTCGTCAGGGGCCGGATCTCGCTGACCGAGCCGACCATGGTCGTCTTGCCGACCCCGAACCCGCCGACGATCACGACCTTCACCGCGGCGGTGGCCGTGGTCGGAAGGACGTCCTCGGTGCGGGGTCCGGTGATCGTGTCAGAGCTTCTGAAGTCCATGCATCACCGCTTCGAGAAGGGACCTGTCGGGGAGTGTGGCGCGGACGATCGGCGCACGCGACTCGATGAGTTCGGTCGCGAGGAGATCGCTCAGGAGCGAGGTGACCACGCTGAACGGCAGGCTGAGGTAGGCGGAGATCTCGGCGACCGATAACGGGGCCTGGCAGAGCCGCAGGATCGCGGCCTGCTCCGGCTGGAACGTCGGCGAGGGCTCGGCCTGCGCGACGACCATCGTGACCAGGTCGAGCGCGGCGCGCTCGCTGTCGTCGAGATCGCCGGTGATCACGTACAGCCGTTCCGGATCGCTGAGCGCCGGATCGGTGGTGCGGCGTTCTCGTCGGGGTCCGCTCATCCGGACTGCCCGCCGTGGCGGGGCGGACTGGTCAGGTGGGCGCCGATCCGCACGACCATGTCCCGCATACGGGCTCCGACCAGGCCGGCGTCCACGGTCTCACCGGCCAGCACGGCGAGATACGCGCCGGTCCCGGCGGCCATCAGGTAGAAGAACCCGCCGGTGACCTCGATGACGACGAGCTTCATCAGCCCGTCGCTGTACGGGATCTCGGTGGCCACCGCGGCGGCCAGGCTCTGCAGCCCGGCACAGGCGGCCGCCAGCCGGTCGGCGACGTCCGGGTCGCCGCCGTGCATGGCGATGCGCAGCCCGTCCGAGGAGAGCACCACGATCTGGTGGATGCTCGGCACGTCGTCGGCCAGCTCCTTGAGCATCCAGTCCATGTTTCCCCGCTGCTGGATCACTTCAGGTCTCCCTTGTCCCACGCGTCGTCGGAGTCTTCGCCGTGCTTCGGTTCCTGCGGTACGCCGTTGACGGCCTTGGTGAAGGCCTCCAGCCAGAGGCCGGGCGGCTTCTCGCCACCGGAGCCACCGGAACCGCCGGAACCGCCCGAACCGCCGTGTCCGGCAGGCCCGCCGTACCCGCCGTCCGGGTGTCCGCCCCGGCTCGGCAGTCCGCCGTTGACGGGGGCGGGAGGCGGCGGGGGCTGCTGCGGCAGGTTGTGCGAGCCGAGCGGGGCGCGGCCCCGGCTGCGGCGCTGCGGCAGTCCGTTCTCGGTCCACTCGGTGACCACCGGGACGTCGTCCTCCATGGCCGGTACGGGCGCGGCCGGACGGGCGGCGGCCACGGGGGCGCCGGCGGGGACCGGTGCGGCCACGGAGGGCACCGGACCGGTGGCGGCGGGCTTGGGCTTGCGCTTGCCGGGCGGCGGCACCACGTGCTGGAGCTGCGACATGTCCAGCGAGCTGGTGGGCCGCGAGGTGGCGCCGATGCCGTGGGCGATGCCGGGTGCCGGGCCGGTGGTGATCATGTCGCGCGGCACGATGAGGACCGCGCGGACCCCGCCGTACGCCGACTGGCGCAGCGACACCTGGAGCTGGTACATCCGCGAGAGGCGGCCGACGACGGCCATGCCGAGCCGCGGGGACTCGCCGAGGTCGTTCATGTTGATGCCGGCCTGGGCCTGGGCGAGCATGTTCTCGGCCCGGGCGCGGGCCTCCTCGCTGAGGCTGACGCCGCCGTCCTCGATCTCGATGGCGATGCCGGTCTGCACCTCGACCGCGGTGACGTGCACGCGGGTCTGCGGCGGCGAGTAGCGGGTCGCGTTGTCGAGGAGTTCGGCGCAGGCGTGGATGAGCGGCTCGACCGAGGTGCCGACGATGGCGACCTTGGCGATCGAGTGCAGATCGACGCGCTGGTACTCCAGGATCCGGGACATGGCGCCGCGCAGGACGCTGAACAGCGGTACGGGCTTGGGCCACTGGCGGCTGGGCCTGGCCCCGCCGAGGACGGCGATGGAGTCGGCGAGCCGGCCGATCAGCGCGGTGCCGTGGTCGATGCGCAGCAGGTCGTCGAAGACCTCGGGGTTGCGCCCGTAGTGGTCCTCCATCTCCCGGAGCTCACTGGCCTGGCGGTGCACGATCGCCTGGACGCGGCGGGCCACGCTGACGAAGGCGCGCTGGGCGGAGTCACGCCGGGCCTCCTCGTTGTCGATGACTTCGAGGACCTGGTAGATCTGCTCGCGCAGCGCCTTGGGCAGATGCCGGTTGGCCACATCCGCGTCGACGATGTCGCGCATGACCTCCTCGGGCGAGTTGCCCACCCGCAGGCGCCGGATGGCGGCGGGCATGACCTCCTTGGTGAGCCGCACGGTCTCGGAGTCATGGCTGAGGATGCGGTGTTCCAGGTAGGCGATGCGCTGTTCGTACTCCGCGCGCTGGGCGGCCATGGCGCGCCTGCGGCGGTGCAGCGCCACGGTGAGCACGGCGACCACCAGCGTGGTGATCGCGCCGCACACGGCGACTGGTATCCGCGCGGCCGGGACCGCCAGGGCCACGCCGGCGGCGGTGGCGCCGGCCAGCAGGACCACGGGCGGCAGGACTACGCGGACGACGGGGACTGCTCTGTCGGTCGGCGGTGATTCAACACGGACCATCTAAAACCCTCTGGCGGTTGATTCCGGGATGTATACGCATGTGAGCGGAGACTCAGGAACAAGTGCTCGAATTCGCATCAACTCGACTTCACTGCGCGTGAGCTTAGCCAGATCAGAACAGGGGATCGGCATATTCACCCAACCCCCTGCGGGAGCCCGCGAAGAGGAATACACTCGCCAGTTTTCGCACGCACCGCTGTGGAGCGTGCGCGGGGAGTGACGATGCCCGGAAAGGGGCTACGGTTCGGCTTCCACGTCCCGTTCACCGGTACGGAGTTGACCCTGATATCGGTGATACCCGCTCAATTCACCCTTCTCGCAGTGGATTTTGTACCGCAGAACAGGACAGAGGCACACATGATCGAGCCGGATCGAAAGGTGCAGATTCCCGACCACTCCAGGGGTGACCCGGAAAATCGCCGCGCTGACGCGTATACGACCGCAGATTCCACGGACTCGTCGGGCGCCCCGCGCGAGGGGCGCCGCAGCGGCGATCATGGCGGTCGGCGCCACCCTGCGACGGCGTCGGCGGGTACCCGGAGTGACGAGAGGGAGCGGGCGGAACCATGACGGCGACAGGTGACTACACGATCGCTTCGCTGGATACGGGGCTCCGCGCCATGCGGCTCTTCCTCACCCATGACACCCTCACCGTCACCGAGGCCGCCGAGCGCCTCCACGTCGGACGGTCCACCGCGCACCGGGTGCTGAGCACGCTGGAGAGCCGGGGTTTCGCGATCCGGGACACCTCGGGACGCGGTTACGCGGCGGGGCCGGAGCTGGTGCGGCTCGGTCGGCCCGCCGGTTTCGGCCGCGCGGCCCGCGAGCGGCTGGGGCCCGTGCTGGAGGACGCGGCCACGCGGACCGGTGAGACGGTGTGGAGCGTGGCGCTCATCGGCGACCAGGTCATCGTCACCGACGGCCGCGAATCGTCCCATCCGGTGCGGGTGGCACTGGAGTTGGGGCGGACCGGCCCGGCCCACGCGGGATCGGGCGGCCTGTTGCTGCTCTCCCGCATGACGGCGGACCAGGTGTGCGCGCTGTACCCGTACGAGGAGCTGGAGGCGGTCACCCCGGCCACGCTCACCTCGCGGACGGCCCTGCTGGACGAGCTGGCGCTGATCCGGCGGCAGGGCCACGCGGTCAGCCGGGGTGCGGCGGTCCCGGGCATGACGTCGGTCGCCGTCCCACTGGCCGGATCCAGCTGGCGGGACCGGCTCGCCCTGGTCGCCGCGGCCCCGGCGGACCGGTCGGGTGAGGCGGAGGTGGCCGAACGGGCCGAACGGCTAAGGGAGTCGGCGGCTCTGCTGACGGCCTGACCAGGGCCGGCCATGGTCGTACGGTCCACTCAGCGCCGCGCCCCGCCGATCCGCCCCTCCAGCTGCACCAGCAACTCACTGAGCCCCGAGCCGAGTTCGCCCCGGCTCTCCTCACCGAGGCCCGACAGCACCGCCCGCTCGTACGCGAGTTGCTCGGGCAGCAGCCGGTCGACGAGGGCGCGGCCCTCCCCGGTGAGGCGGACGTGGGCGACCCGCCGGTCGCGCTCGTCGCCCCGGCGGTCCACCAGGCCGCGTTCCTGGAGGGCCCGCAGCCGCTTGGTGACGGCGGCGCCGGAGGAGAAGGTCTCCCGGGCGAGCTCGCCCGGCGTGAGTTCCCGGTCGGTACGGCGTACGGCGCCGAGGAGGTCGAACTCGGGGCGGGTCAGTCCGGCGGACCGCAGCGGGGCGTCCTCCGCCTGCTGGAGGAGCGCGGCGCAGCGGTTGATCCGGCCGATGATCTCCATCGGGCCGGTGTCGAGCTCGGGGTTGACGGCCTGCCACTGCCGCACCACCGAGGCCACGATGTCGTCGCTCACGCCGCTCCGATCGAAGGGGCTCGGGCCGCCTCACCGCGCCGCGTCCGCGGGGCGCGGGGCGGTGGGCCGAGCCGTTGTGCTGTCGCAGCGAGCGTACGGTGTCCGGCCTGCTCGGCCGCGAGAAGCTCCTGCTCGGGCAGGGCGCGCTGCCACCACTCCCCCGCCGCGATGTCGGCGGCCTCGCGGAGTTCGACGAGGGTCGCGGTCAGCGCGCGGCGCGCCCGCGCCCGCTCGGCGTGCGGACGCTCCAGGGACCGCTCCGCTTCCGTACGGGCCTTCTCGGTGGCTTGGAGTGCGCGCTCGACGCGGCCCGCCGCCCTCCGGTTGGTGACGAGTGCCGCCGCGAGGAATCCGGCGAGTGCGCCGAGGACGGTGTCGAGGACCCGGTCGCCGATCAGCTCGCCGGCCGGGTGGGCTCCGCCGAACTCCAGGACCAGGAGGGCCATCGGGGTGACGGCGACGGAGCCGAGCCAGTAGTTCCGGGTGATCAGGGCCTCGGCGGCGAAGTTGAAGAAGAGGCAGCACAGGACGAGCGCGAGCGGGCCGGTGCGGGAGAGCGGCAGGACCGCGGCGAAGACGAGGACGCCCAGGACGTTGCCGAGGGTGCGCTGGAGGGCCCGGTTCCAGGTCAGGGTGGTGTTGGCCTGGTAGAGGGAGGCGGCGGTGACGATGGCCCAGTAGGGGCGGCCGGCGCCGATGGCGGCGCAGAGGTATCCGGCGAGCGCGCAGCCGGTCAGCGTACGGACGGCGATGGGCAGCAGGTGCGATCCGGGGCCGAGGCCGCGGAGCAGGCCACCGGAGGCCCGCTCGGCCGCGATCCCGTACAGCTCGGCGGCCGTACCGGGTGCGGCCGCCGGTTCCGGGACCGGCCCCCGGGCCCGGGTCTGCACGGCCCAGGCGCGCAGCTGTTCCAGGTCGTCCGGGTGCGTGGAGGCGACGGCCGACTCGGCGTGCACCACCAGCCGTTCCAGCGAGCGGCGTACGGGGGTGGGCCGGCCGGAGGCGAGCAGGCACTGCCAGGCCGCGTGCACGGCGGCGGCCGCACTGTGGCGCGTACGCGGTCCGGGTGCGGCCGCGCAGTCGGCGGCGGCTTCGAGGGCGCGGGCGACCGCACGGCGCTCGGGCCCCTCGCGGCGGACCAGCGCGGGCCCCGTGCAGACGAGCCAGGCGACCGCGCCCCCGGCCAGGGTCAGCGCGAGGTGGGCCGGGACCTGGGCGAGGCGCTGCGGGGCGAACAGCGCGGCGGAGCTGACGAAGGTGAGGATGACATGGCCGGGCGGGCCGATCCGGACCGCGTCGCACGCCGCTTTCTGCGCGGCGGCGAGGAGCGCGCCGACCGCGACGAGCACGGCGGTGGAGTGCGTGAGCGAGGCGGTGACCAGCGCGACCGCGAGCCCGGCGGTCATGGCGAGGACGACGCCGCCCACGGTCCTGGCCCGCCGGGCGTACGGCAGGCCGTGGCCGTACAGCGCGCAGAGCGAACCGGCCATCGTGTACATCACGAGGTCGAGCCGGCCCAGGACCAGAAGCTTCAGATGCGGTACGGCGGAGGCGACGACCACGCTGAGCGCGGGCTTGAACCAGGTCTCCGAGGGGCGGCCGAGCCGGAGCGCGGCGGCGAGGGGAAGGGGACGGACGAAGGGTCGCCGAGGCCGGGTGGATGTATCACTCACCCAAAACACGTTAACAGGTATTACACCCGTAAAAGAATTACCCTCTGTCGCACCTCGCGAGCGTCCGGCACACTGGCCCGCGGAACGGTGACCCATATTCTTTGAATCTTCATGCACCTACTACGATGACGGGCCATGACCAGGGTGAGCGCTCGGACCGACCGGCAGCGGTACCGCTCACGCCTGCCCGCCTCGCTGGGCCCGCTGTTCGCCCTGCTGGCGCTGCTCTTCTGCTGCTCCGTCACCACCTCGGCCGCCGCCACCGTGCCGGTGGCGGTGGAGGCTCCGGGGCCGGCCCCCGTACGGACGCTGACGCCGGTGCCTCATCTCGCCGTCGAGCCGGTCGTCCTGGCCGCCCCGGCCGACCGGGGCCTCGGGACCTCGTGCCACGGCGGCTCGCCCCACTCGGCGGCCGTCGTGCTGCCGGTGGCATCGGCCCCGGTGGCGCTCCCCTCGCCCGTGGCCTTCGTGCCCGCCGCCCCGCAGAGCGGCGCGGCCGCCATCCGCGGGCCCTCCCACGACGGCGTCCACTCCGTCGATCAGCTGCGTCTTCAGGTCCAGCGGATCTAGAGCCGGGTCCGCTCCCCGCCGCTTTCCCGCACGACCGTCCGCACCCGCATCCCCGCATGCGTCTCCGCATGCGCCCCCGCATGCATCCCGCATCCGCTGAACGACGAGGACCTTCCATGGCTTCCGCCAAGAACCAGAACTCCCCCGCCAACGCGCGCCGCGCCAAGCTGGAGGAGGCCCGCCGCCAGGAGCGCGCCCGTGAGCGCCGGGGCCGTCTCATCACCATCGGCGCGTCGGTCGCCGTGGTCGTCGCACTGGTCGCCGGAGGCGGCTACCTGGTGTACCAGGCGAACGAGAAGGAGGAGGCGGCGAAGGCCCCGATCTCCGGTGAGCGCACGTGGAAGGACCTCAAGCAGAACCACGTGGAGACCGAGGTCGACTACCCGATGAACCCGCCCGTCGGCGGCGACCACAGCCAGGTCTGGATGAACTGCAACGCGGACGTCTACACCCAGGAGATACCGAAGGAGAACGCGGTCCACTCGCTGGAGCACGGCGCGGTCTGGGTCACGTACAACGACGAGGCCTCGGAGGGCGACGTCAAGGCGCTCACGGAGAAGGTCAAGTCCACCCCGTACTCCTTCATCAGCCCGGTCAAGGACCAGAAGGAACCGCTGATGCTCAGCGCGTGGGGCAAGCAGGTCGCCGTCGACAGCGCCACCGACGGCCGCGTCGGCAAGTTCTTCACCCAGTACGTGCAGGGCCCGCAGACGCCTGAGCCGGGTGCCGCCTGCACCGGCGGGCTCGACAAGTGACCTCCATGACGGGCCCCTTCTCCGCCCCCCGCCGGATGGTGCTCGCGGGCGCCGCCGTGCTGCTGCTGGCGGTGGGCCTGGTGGTGGTGATGGTGGTACGGCCGTCCGCGGCGTCCCCGTCCGCGAAGGCGTCGCTCTCCGCTCCGGCAGAGGAGTCGGCGGACGCGGGGTTCGCCCGGGACATGGCGATCCACCATCAGCAGGCGGTGGAGATGTCGTTCATCGTGCGTGACCGCACCGAGGACGAGGACGTGCGGCGCCTGGCGTACGACATCATCAACACCCAGGCCAACCAGCGCGGCATGATGCTGGGCTGGCTGGACCAGTGGGGTCTGCCGAAGAGTTCGGCGAAGCCGCCGATGGCGTGGATGGGCCACACCGTGAAGCCGACGGGCGACGGTTCGCTGATGCCGGGCATGGCCACCGACGCCGAGCTGAAGGCGCTGGAGGGGGCCGACGGCAAGGCGGCCGAGGTGCTGTTCCTGCGGCTGATGACCGTGCACCACCGCGCCGGAGTCGACATGGCGCGGGCCGGGGCCGAAGCGGCCGGGACGGACGTCATCCGGAACCTGGCGCAGGGCATGGTCAGCGGCCAGCAGTCCGAGATCGGGCTGATGGCGGACATGCTGAAGGCCCGGGGCGCGAAGCCCTGACCCACCGTGGACCGGCCCCCTCCCGTACGTCGTGGAGGGGGCCGTCTCCGCCGTGCTGCCCGCCGTGCCCGCGATCGCATAGGCTCGGCGACGATATGAAGAGCATCCTCACTCCGCTGGGGCCCAAGGCCGACAAGGACACCGTGCGACGGCACAATCTGAGCCTGGTACTGCGCGCCGTGCGGGACGAGGGCGAGAGCGGTGAGGCGACCCGCGCCGGAGTGGCCGCGCGGGTCGGACTGACCCGGGCCGCGGTCTCCTCGCTCGTCGAGCAGCTCATGGAGAGCGGGTTCCTCACCGAGTCGGGCAAGACGTTCAGCGGCCAGGCCGGGCGTCCCGGCACC
The DNA here is from genome assembly GCF_050942385.1 of Streptomyces sp. CA-146814. Taxonomy (NCBI): domain Bacteria; kingdom Bacillati; phylum Actinomycetota; class Actinomycetes; order Kitasatosporales; family Streptomycetaceae; genus Streptomyces; species Streptomyces sp. CA-146814. The sequence continues at coordinate 7,105,294 of NZ_CP192068.1, read as the reverse complement.
GCGCTCAAGGTGGCCCGCACCGGTCCCGCCGGACTCGGTGTGGAGATCAACATCGACTACGTCTCGGTCTGCGTCGTCGACCTCGCGGGCACCGGCCGGGTCCGGCAGACCGAACACCTCGACAACCGGGGCGCACCCGCCGAGGACGTCCTCGCCCGCGCCGCCGCGATCGCCGCGCGGACCCTGGACTCGGCGCGTGAGCAGGAGCTGCGCCCGGTGGGCGCGGCGCTGGCGCTGCCGGGCCTGGTCTCCGGCGGCGCGGTACGGCAGGCCCCCAACCTCGGCTGGAACGAGGTCCCGGCGCAGGCTCTCTTCGGCGACGCGCTCGCCGCGCTGCGTCCCGGCCTTCCCGTGCTGCCGGTCGTCTCGGAGAACGAGGCGAATCTCGCGGCGCTGGCCGAGCTGTGGTTCGGCGGCCTCGGTGACGTACGCAGCTTCCTGTATCTGACCGGGGAGATCGGCGTCGGCGGCGCGCTGGTGCTGGGCGGCGAACTGCTGCGTGGGGCGCACGGGTTCGCCGGGGAGATCGGGCATGTGGTGGTGGACCCGGACGGGCCGGAGTGCCGGTGCGGTTCGCGGGGCTGCCTGGAGCAGTACGCCGGTCAGAGCGCGCTCCTGCGGGCGGCCGGGGTCGACGGGCCGGGGGCCGGGGGCGGCTCCGGCGTGCTGGAGCTGGAGCGGCGTGCGCGGGCCGGGGACGCGCGGGCGGTGGCGGCTCTCGCCGATGCGGGGCGGATGCTGGGCCGGGTGGTGTCAGGTGCGGTGAACCTGGTCGACCCGGACGCGGTGGTGCTCGGCGGGATCTACCGGGGGCTGATGCCGTGGCTGGCGCCCCCGGCCGACGAGGAGCTGACCGGCCGGGTGGTGTCGGGGCTCTGGTCCCCGGGCAGCGGCCGGCTCCGCGCGTCGTCGGTGGCGGGGGACGCGGCGCGGGGCGCGGCGGCGCTGGTGGTGCAGGACGTGCTGGACGACCCGGTGGCGTACGCGGAGCCGTCGGGCGGGTGAGCCGGGGGGGGGACCGGGCCCCGCGGCTCACCCGTACCGTCAGCGCACCGCGAGCAGGTGGTCCATGGCCAGCTGGTCCAGCGCCTCGAAGGCCATGCCGCGTGTCGCGGCGGCCTCCACGTCGAACTCCTCGTACGCCGTACGGTCGGCCAGCAGGGCCGCCAAGCCGTCCCCGGCGGTCGGGCGCGCCAGGTCGTCCAGGCGGGCCGCCCGCAGCGCGGCCCGGACCTCGGGGTCGGCGCGGAAGGCCGCCGCACGCTCCTTGAGGATCAGGTAGTTGCGCATGCACCCGGCGGCCGAGGCCCAGACGCCGTCGTAGTCCTCGGTGCGCGGCGGCTTGAAGTCGAAGTGGCGCGGGCCCTCGTAGCCGCTCTCCAGCAGGTCGACGAGCCAGAACGCCTGGCGCAGGTCGCCGGCGCCGAAGCGGAGGTCCTGGTCGTACTTGATGCCGGACTGGCCGTTGAGGTCGATGTGGAAGAGCTTGCCGGCCCACATGGCCTGGGCGATGCCGTGCGGGAAGTTGAGCCCGGCCATCTGCTCGTGCCCGGTCTCCGGGTTGACGCCGACCAGTTCGGGCCGTTCCAGGCGCTCGATGAAGGCGAGGGCGTGGCCGATGGTGGGCAGCAGGATGTCGCCGCGCGGCTCGTTCGGCTTGGGCTCGATGGCGAAGCGGAGGTCGTACCCCTGCTCGGTGACGTACTCGCCGAGCAGGTCGAAGGCCTCCTTCATCCGGTGCAGCGCGAGGCGTACGTCCTTGGCCCCGCCGGACTCCGCGCCCTCGCGGCCGCCCCAGGCGACGAAGGTGGTGGCGCCGAGCTCGACGGCGAGGTCGATGTTGCGCAGGGTCTTGCGGAGCGCGTAGCGGCGTACGTCACGGTCGTTGGCGGTGAACCCGCCGTCCTTGAAGACCGGGTGGGTGAAGAGGTTGGTCGTCACCATCGGCACGACGAGGCCGCTCGCGTCGACGGCCTGGCGGAACCGCTTGACGATCGCCTCGCGCTCGGTCTCCGGCGCGCCGAAGGGGATCAGGTCGTCGTCGTGGAAGGTCACGCCCCAGGCGCCGAGCTCGGCGAGGTGCTGGACGGACTCGACCGGGTCGATGGCCGCGCGGGTGGCGTCGCCGAAGGGGTCGCGGCCCTGCCAGCCCACCGTCCACAGGCCGAAGCTGAACTTGTCCTCGGGGGTGGGGGTGAACCTGTCCCCGGAGGTGGGGGTGAAGCGTTCCGTCATCGTCGTCCGACCGCCTTCGCCTGCCGTCGGGGCTGGGCCGGAAGCCCCGAACCCCTATTTGTTCAGTGTCATGACTAATCATGCACGGGGTCGCCGTCCGGCGTAACCCCCTGGTCGGCGGCGGGTGGCTCCGGGGCCTGTTCCCCAGGCCGCACATCACGTAATTTGTTCGCGGCACAGCCGAATGAGCCCGTTCCCTGCGAAAGAGGCCGCCCATGTCGTCCCGTACCGTCGTCATCGGCGTGGACAGCTCCACCCAGTCCACCAAGGCCGCCGTGATCGACGCCGTGACCGGCGAGCAGCTCGCGGTGGGCCGCGCTCCGCATGTCGTCACCGGCGAGGGCGGCGCCCGGGAGAGCGATCCGGAGGTCTGGTGGCGGGCGCTCGGCGACGCGGTGGCGGCCGGACTGAAGGAGTCGGGCCTGCCCGCGCGCTCGGTCACCGGGATCGCGGTGGCCGGACAGCAGCACGGACTCGTCGTGGTGGACCGCTCGGGCCGTCCGCTGCGGCCGGCGCTGCTGTGGAACGACACCCGCTCGGCTCCGCAGGCCGCCGCCCTCACCGCCTCGCTCGGTGGCCCTGACGCCTGGACCACGCGGACCGGTTCCGTACCGGTCGCCTCGATCACCGCCTCCAAGTGGCAGTGGCTGCGCGAGAACGATCCGGAAGCGGCGAAGGGAGCCGTCGGCGTACGGCTGCCGCACGACTTCCTCACCGAGCGCCTGGCGGGCGTGGCGGCGACCGATCCCGGCGACGCCTCCGGCACCGGCTGGTACGCCACCGCCACCGGCGCGTACGACCCCGAACTCCTGGATCTCCTGGGCCTGGACCCGGCCTTCCTCCCCGAGGTCGCGCCCACCGGGGCAACCCGGATCGGCTCGCTCACCGAGGCTGCGGCCGAGGCGCTGGGGCTGCCCGTCGGCATCGCGGTCGCCGCCGGGACCGGCGACAACATGAGCGCGGCCGTGGGCCTCGGTCTCGGCGGCGCCGGGCTGCTGGACCACCCGGTCCTCTCCCTCGGCACCTCCGGCGTGGTCTTCGCCGCCTCCCGCACGCGCTCCACCGCACCGGCGCTCTCCGGGTTCGCCGCCGCCGACGGCACGTACCTCCCGCTGGCCTGCACCCTCAATTGCACGCTCGCCGTGGACAAGGTCGCCTCGCTGCTCGGCCTGCACCGCGAGGACACGGCCCCCGGTGGCGAAGCCGTACTCCTGCCGTACCTCGACGGCGAGCGCACGCCCGACCTGCCGACCGCCTCCGGGCTCCTCACCGGACTGCGCCACGACACCACCCCGCAGCAACTGCTCGGTGCCGCCTACGAAGGCGCGGCCGTCACCGTGCTGCGGGCGCTGGACACGTTGCTACGGGCCTGCGGCCTGGACCCGGACGCGCCCGAAGTGGCCTCCCGTCCGCTGCGGTTGATCGGCGGCGGCGCGCAGGGGCGGAGCTGGGTGGAGACGGTGGGCCGGCTCTCCGGACGCCCGCTCGTCATCCCGGCGGGCGGCGAGCTGGTCGCCCTGGGCGCGGCAGCGCTCGCCGCGTCGGCCGCGGGCGGCGGCGACCCGGTGGCGCTCGCGACCTCCTGGGGCGCGGGCGACACGGGCAGTCAACTCGAGTCCCAGGAACGGGACATGGAGACCTGGCAGCGGGTCACCTCGGTACTGGACCGGGCCGCGGAGCCGCTGCTCGGCGGCTGACGGACGAGCCGGGTCCGGCCACCCAAGGCCCCGGTTGGGAATACGAACTGATTTTCCATAAGATCCGGCGATGATCACAAGAAATCGGCTGACGACCGGGGTGTGCATAGCGCTGGCCACCCTGGCCGCCGGGCTCGGCTCCGTGCTCCCCGCAGCCGCCGACGGACCACCGGCCACCTCCGCCCCCAAGGTCGAACTCGTCCTCGACGTCAGCGGCTCCATGCGCACCCGCGACATCGACGGCCAGTCCCGGATGTCCGCCGCCAAGCAGGCGTTCAACGACGTCCTGGACGCGGTGCCCGAAGAGGTCCACCTCGGCATCCGCACGCTCGGCGCCGACTATCCGGGCGACGACCGCAAGGTCGGCTGCGAGGACACCGCGCAGCTCTACCCGGTCGGCCCGCTGGACCGCACCGAGGCCAAGACCGCCGTCGCCACCCTCGCGCCCACCGGCTGGACCCCGATCGGCCCGGCGCTGCTCGGCGCGGCCGACGACCTCGAAGGCGGCGAGGCGACCCGCCGGATCGTCCTCATCACGGACGGCGAGGACACCTGCGGCCCGCTCGACCCGTGCGAGGTGGCCCGCGAGATCGCCGCGCGCGGCACGCACCTGGTCATCGACACGCTCGGCCTGGTGCCGAACGCCAAGATCCGCCAGCAGCTCACCTGCATCGCCGAGGCGACCGGGGGCACGTACACGGCCGTCCAGCACAAGGACGACCTCTCGCGCCGCGTGAAGCAGTTGGTGGACCGGGCGGCCGAGCCGGTCGTGACCCCGGTCGCCACCGAAGGCGCGGACAGCTGCTCCGCCGCACCCGTGCTCAAGCCGGGCCTCTACACCGACCGCCAGGTGATCGGCGAGCACCGCTGGTACCGGGTCGACGTGCTGCCCGGCCAGGAGCTGCGCGCCTCGGTGAGCGTGGCGGCCGACCGTGCCGTCGACAACGACTACGGCGTGCTGCTGCGCGCGGCGACGGACGCCGGACGCGAGATCGTCCGGGGCGAGGCCTCCGGCACCGGACGTACGGATGTGATCTCGTCCGGCCTGCGCTACCCGAAGGCCGAGATCGAGGACGGCGACAACGGCAGCGGCAAGCCCGCGGCCGAGACCGTCTGCCTCCAGCTCTCCCACGCGTTCTCCGCGCCCGCCTCGGTGAAGCGGACGCCCGGTCTGCCGGTCGAGCTGACCGTGGACGTGGTGGACGGACCGGACCGGGCGTCCGACGTGGCGGCCTTCGGGCTCGGCCGCGGCTGGTGGCTGCTCGGCGTCCTCGTCCTGACCGGACTGGTCGCGGGGCTGCTGTTCGGCTGGATCTCGCGCTGGCGCATCGCCGTATGGAGGACCAACTGATGGTGACGACGACTTCCCGCCGCGCCCGTGGCGTGCGGCGCGCGTTCGCCGGTGCGCTGCTCGCCGGGCTGACCCTGTTCACCTCGGCGGGTACGGCCGTGGCCGACGACCCGTCGGCGAGCGCGAGCCCCGGCGACGACGGCCCCGGGCCCACCGAGGCCGGCACCACGTTCCGTACGGCGACCGCACTCCAGCAGGGTCAGACCGGCACCGCGCAGGCGTCGTCGGGCGACTACCTGTACTGGGTGTTCCCGGCCGACGCCGGACAGCACGCCACCGTGAAGGCGACGGTGAAGCTGCCGGAGAGCGAGGTGGAGCGCTCGGGCTCCACCTGGCAGATCGACGTGTACGACGGGCTGCGCCGCCGCCAGGCGTGCCAGTACGGCCACCAGACCAGGAAAGCGGCGGCCGACGCGTCGGCGGTCGAGCTGTCCTGTGTGCTGCGCACCGTACGGTCCTGGTCCGAGCCGTGGGCGAACGACCCGCTGCCCGGCAGCTACTACGTCCGGCTCACGGTGGTGAACCTCCCGGCCGACGAGCTCGGGCTGCCGTTCGAGGCCGAGGTCCGGGCCGACGTGGTGGACGCGGGCGGCGCCCACCACGTGGACGGCGCGCTCGCCGAGCCGCTGGTGCCGGGCATCTCGGTGACGGACGCGTCAGGAGCCACGCAGGCCCGGACCGCCGGTGAGCCGGAGGACGGCTGGGCCTCGGGCTGGTGGACGACCCGCTGGCTGTGGACGGTCGGCGGCGGCGTGCTCGCCGCGCTCGCGGCCGTGTTCGGCTACTCGCTGACACGCGGCCGCGGCCGCCCGGCGCACGTGCCGCACGGGGTCTGACGCTCCTTGAGGTCAGGTGGCGGCCTCCCCGCTCCTCGAAGATCCTGAACGGGTTCGCTTCGAGACGGGGAGGCACCGCCGGTGTGGCAGTTCTTCGCGGACAACCCGTGGGTGACCGTCTTCGCGGTGATCACGCTCGGCGCGCTGCTCGGCATGGTGCGGTTCGGCCCGGTACGGCTGGGAGCGGCCGGTGTCCTCTTCGTCGGCCTCTTCGTGGGCGCGCTGGACGAGGACATCGCCGCCGCCGTACCGGCCGGGGTGTCGGCGCTGGGTCTGGCCCTGTACGTGTACACGGTCGGGCTGGAGTCGGGGCCCGCGTTCTTCCGTGAACTGCGCGGCCAGCTGGCGGTGATGGCCGGGGCGGTGGTGGCCCTCGCGGTCACGGCGGTGGTGGTCGGCCTCGTCGGACACGGCTGGTTCGGGATCAGCGGACCGTTCCTGGCGGGCGGGTACGCGGGCATCGGGACGACCACTCCGGGCCTGGCCGCCGCCCAGGACGCCTCGGCCGACCCGACCCAGCCCGCCGTCGGGTACGCCATCGGCTATCCGCTGGCCGTGGTGATCACGATCCTGTTCCTCGCGGCCGTCGCGGCCCGCCGCCACTGGGCCGCGCGCCGGGACCCGGACTCGGGCCTCCCGGCCACGCTCATCACCCGTACGGTCCAGGTGGCCCGCGAAACCCGCTGGGCCGAGGTCCCCGGAGTGGCCGGGCACCGGGTGCTGGCGAGCGAGTACCGGCCCGCCGGGGCCACCACCCGGGTCGCCCGGGAGCTGGACCGCCTCTCCCCCGGCGACCAGGTCGTCCTGGTGGGCGGCGAGGACGACGCACGGAAGGCGACGGAGGCGCTGGGGTCACTCGCCCCGCGCCACCTGCTGGACGACCGCTCCACGGTGGACTACCGGCGGGTCCTGCTCACCAACCCGGAGCTGGCCGGGCACACGGTCGCCGAACTGGGCCTGGGCGAGAAGTACGGGGCCGTGGTGAGCCGGGTCCGGCGCGGCGACTTCGACATGCTCGCCCACGACGACCTGCTGCTCCAGCTCGACGACCGGGTCCGGGTGGTGATGCCGCGCGAGCGGACGGGCGAGGTCACCACGTACCTGGGCGACACGGAGGCGAAGGTCAGCGAGGTGAGCGCGGTCAGCCTGGGCCTGGGGCTCACGCTGGGCTTCCTGATCGGCATCCCGTCCCTCACGCTCGGCTCCACCACGCTGGCGCTGGGCACGGGTGCCGGCCCGCTGGTGATGGGCATGATCCTCGGCTGGCGCCGCCGCACGGGCCCGCTCGTCTGGACCCTCCCCACCCGGGCCAACCTCACCCTGCGCCAGATCGGCCTGCTGCTCTTCCTCGCGGTGGTGGGGCTGACCTCGGGCTACTCGTTCCGCGAGAACGCCTTCTCGCTCTTCGGCCTGAAGCTGGCGGCCGTGCTGGCGATCGGCGCGGTGGTGAGCTACTCGCTGATGGTGCTGATCGCGAAGGGGCTCGGCCAGAGCCGGGAGCGGACGATGGGGCTGCTGTCGGGCTATGTGGGCAACCCGGCGCTCGTGGCGTACGCAAACAGCCGCGCGAGCGACAGCCGGATCAACAACGGCTACTCGACGCTCTTCGCGCTGGCCATCCTCGTCAAGATCGTCTGCATCCAACTGATCGTGGGACTCTGACCGGCCGACCGGTCAGCTCTGTGCGGTGTCGTCGCCCGACTGCCCGTCGTTCTCGGCCGCGCCTGCCTTCTCCCGCATCTTGCGCACCAGCTCCGCCTTCCGGTCGGCCGCGTTCTGACGGTCGAGGTTGCGGTGCGGACCGTTGTTCTGCCGTTCGGCGCGGGACTGCCGCTTGCGCTGGCCGCCGCCCTGGCCCACCGGGTTGTTGATGTTCTTGCTGTCGGTCACGGGTTCTCCCGGTCGATGAGGTGAAGTGATCTACGGATGCGTCGGTGAAAGGCGTCAGCAGGGGCCCGTCACGCTCTCACTCGTCCATCGGCGCCTGGATGGACACGCCGAAGACGTTACCTGGTCCGCGGGGAGCGCTCGGACCGCCCTCACCCCAGCCGTACGCTCAGCTGAGCGCCCAGCTCCCGGTAGCCCAGCGCCGCCGCCACCCGGCGGGAGGCGGCCGGCCGGGCCCGCCACTGCGGGAGCAGTCCGGCGGCGAGGGCGTGGGCGGTGGCCTCGGATGCCACCTGCCGGGCGAGGCCCCGGCCCCGTGCGTCCGGTGCGGTCAGGACGCAGAGGTGGGCGGCGCCACGCGGCCAGTGGGCGTAGCCGGCGGCGGCGAGGAGCCGCGCGCCTCCGTCCCGTACGACGAAGACCGGTGAGGTGATCTCCTCCAGCCCGCTCTCCCCCGCGTCCGCCTCCCCCGCCTCCTGTGACAGGGCTCGCACCTCCGCGTGACCGGGGGCCAGGCGCCCGGTCGGAGCGGTGGTGGCCTCGGGCGGGCGGAGATCCTCCGGGGTCAGGTAGGCAAGGGCCGCCGGGCCGAGGGTGTCGGACACCGGGAGGAGGGCGGTGAGGGTCGCCGGATCGGTAAGGCGTGTGGTGGGGAGGCCGTTGAGGGCCGTTCGTACGGAATCGGCGGCCCGGTCCGTGGGCGCGGTGATCAGGGCGGTGTCCCCGATGGTCACCACGCCCACCCAGGACTGCGGCGCCAGGGACGAGCCCGGGGAGACGCACACTCCGGGGGTTCCGAAGGCGGCGTCCGGCGCGGCTGCCAGCTCCTGCCACAGCGCTCGGGCGCGGTCCACCGTTGCATCGATCGACATGACGGGATTGTCACATGAGAGGGAAAATCTGCCGTCATCCTTTGTTCGAACCCGGTGGCCGCTGCGACTACGCTCGACAACTCGCGTACTCCACAAGGCTGCTGACGGATTCCGGCCACGCCGGACCGGCGCTCTGGCGGAGTACCGCCCTCATCGCGTTCGATGAGGTTCGAACGATGGCGCGCCACCCGTGGCGCATCCCAGGGAGCGGAGTCCTTTCGATGTCCACGCAGACCGGCCCGGCGCTCGACACCCCGTCCCGCGGCCATGAGATCGTCGCGGGCCCCAAGGGGCTGCCGCTGCTCGGGAACCTGCCGCAGTTCGGTAAGAACCCCCTCGCCTTCTTCGAACTCCTGCGGGGGCACGGGGACATGGTGCGGTGGCGGTTCGGACGCAACCGGTGCGTGTTCATCGCCGATCCGGAGTGCATCGGCGAGTTGCTGACCGAGACGGAGGGCACGTTCGACCAGCCCTCGCTCGGCGTCGCGTTCCGGGCCGTCATGGGCAACGGCATCATCGTGGCGCGCGGCCGGGACTGGCGGCGTAAACGGTCGCTGGTGCAGCCGTCGGTGCGGCCCAAGCAGGTCAAGTCGTACGCGGCCACCATGGCGTCCTCCGCGGTGGATCTGGCCGACACCTGGTCGGACGGCCAACGCGTGGACATCAAGCGGGAGATGGCGGCCCTGACGCAGAAGATCGCGGTGCGCACCATCTTCGGCGTGGACACTCCGGCGGACTCGGAGGCGATGGGGCGGGCGATGGATGTCGCCCAGATGGAGATCGGCAAGGAGTTCGCCGGGATCGGGGCGCTGCTGCCGGACTGGGTGCCGACGCCGGGCCGGGCGCGGATCAGGAAGGCGGCGGCTGTGATCGACGCCGAGGTGGGCCGGGTCGTGGCCCGGCACCGGGACGGCGAGACCGAACGGCCCGATCTGCTCAGCCGGTTGCTCACCGCCGTCGACGAGAGCGGCACGCGGCTCAGCGACGAGGAGATCCGCGACGAGACGGTCACCCTGTACATCGGCGGCCATGAGACGACGAGTTCGACGCTGGTGTGGGCCTGGTACCTGCTCTCCCGTAACCCGCGCGTCCGCGAGGCGCTCTCCGAGGAGCTGGACCGGGTGCTCGGCGACCGGGAGCCGGGTTTCGACGACTACGCCCAACTCACGTACGCCCAGGCCATGGTGAAGGAGACCTTGCGCCTCTACCCGACGATCTGGCTGATCACCGGCGTCGCGAAGGAAGGGGCGACGATCGGCGGCCTGCCGATGGCGGAGGGCACCCGGGTGTGGACGAGCCAGTGGGCCACGCACCGCGACGCGCGGTGGTTCCCCGAGCCGGAGGAGTTCCGGCCGGAGCGCTGGGACGCCACGGGCGGCGACGAGATCGCGGAGTACGCGTGGTTCCCGTTCGGCGGCGGACCCAGGGTCTGCATCGGTACGCGCTTCGCGATGGTGGAGGCGGTCCTCATCCTGGCCGTACTGGCCCGCCGCTTCGACCTGGACGTCGACCCGGGCACCGTCGAGCCCGTACCGAGCCTGACGCTTCAGCCGGACCGGGATGTGCTGGCGACCGTGCGGGCGCGGTAGCCGGTCCGGTGGGCGCCCGGCTCTGTCAGGGAGCCGGGCGCCGGGCCGTCAGCTCCGGGGAAGCCACTTCTTCCAGACGTCCGGGTGGCGGTCGATCCAGCGCTTCGCCGCCTCCTCCGGGGTGAGCCGCTGGGAGGCGATCATCTCGGAGACCTCGTTCTGGTCCTTCTCGGACCACTGGAACTTCTTCAGGAACGAGGCCGCGTCACCGCCGCGCTCCACGAAGTCGGCGTTGAGGAACTTCTGCAACGGCGTCGTCGGATAGGCGCAGTCGATGTCCTTCGGGTCCTTGGCCGCGCACTCGTCGGTGTACTCCGGGAGCTTCACCTCGACCATCGGCACCTCGTTGAACAGCCACTGCGGCTGGTACCAGTAGCTCAGGAAGGGCTTCTTCTCCTTGGCGAACTGCTGGATCTGGGTGATCTGGGCCGCCTCGGATCCGGCGAAGACCACCTTGTAGTCCAGGTCCAGATTCTTCACCAGGGCCACGTCGTTGGTGACGTAGGACGGCGAGCCGTCCATGAGCTGGCCCTTGCCGCCGCTCTCGGCGGTCCGCAGTTCCTTCGCGTACTTGTTGAGGTTCTTCCAGTCCGTGACGTCCGGGTTCTCGTCGGCCCAGTACTTCGGCACGTACCAGCCGATGTGGCCGGTCACGCCGAGGTCGCCGCCGCGGACGATGGTCTTCTTCTCGTCGACGTACAGCTTCTCCTGGTCCGGGTGGCCCCAGTCCTCCAGGATCGCGTCGACGCGGCCCTGGCTGAGGGCGTCCCAGGCGGGGACCTCGTCGGTCTGGACGAGGTCGACGCGGTAGCCGAGCTTCTCCTTGAGGAGCTGTTCGGCCACGGCGACGTTCGCCTGCGCGCCGACCCAGGACTGGACGGAGAGGGTCACCGTCTTGACCCCGGCGGGGGCGGCGAACGGGGAGGACTGCTTCGTCATGTCGGCGGCGCCGCAGCCCGCCGTGGTGAGCAGTGCGGTGGCCGAGGCGAGCGCCACGAGCAGGCGGGTTCGGGAGCGGTTCATCTCAGCTCTCCTGTCGCTGGCGGCGGGTGGTGGGCTGGGTGACCCGGTCGAGCATCAGGCCCAGGCAGACGATCGCCGCTCCGGCGACCAGTCCGGTGGCCAGGTCGCCCTGGGCGAGGCCGAGGACGACCTCGTAACCGAGTGCGCCGGAGCCGACGAGTCCGCCGATGATGACGACCGCGAGGACCAGGACCACGGCCTGGTTGACGGCGAGCAGCAGGGAGGGCCGGGCCAGCGGGATCTGGACCTGGCGCAGTTGCTGGCCCGGCGTCGCGCCGAGCGAGCGGGCGCACTCCATCGCGGCCGGGTCGACGCCGCGCAGGCCCTGCGTGGTGATGCGGACGACGGCGGGCAGCGCGTAGACGATGGCCGCCGCGGCGGCGGGCGCGCGGCCGACGCCGAAGAGGGCGACGACGGGGATCAGGTAGACGAACTGCGGCATGGTCTGGAAGATGTCCAGGACCGGTCGCAGCAGCCGTTCCAGGCGTTCGCTGCGGGCCGCGCCGATCGCGATGGCGAAGCCGATGACCAGGGTCACCGCCACGGCGGCGAGCACCTGGCTGAGCGTGTCCATCGACGGCTCCCAGACGCCGAGGACACCGATGGCGGCCATCGCGAGGACGGCGGTGGCGGCGGTGCGCCAGGTGCCGATGGTCCAGGCGAGCGCGGCGACGATGAGCAGCACCGACCACCAGGGCAGGCCGGTGAGTCCGCTGCGCAGCGGGTTGAGGACGCCGCTGGTGAAGTGGGAGGCCAGATCGGCGGTGCCGCCGACGACGGGCACACCGGTGTAGAGGTGGTCGACCATCCAGTCCTTGGCGGTGTTCACCGGTCCGGCGATCGCCACGGTGACGTCGTCGGGCCAGACCCGGCCGTCGGTGAGCCGCCCGACGAGGGCGACGGCGGCGGTGGCCACGGCGACCAGGGTCCAGCCGCGCCAGCCGCGGAGGAGGGCCGGGCCGGAGGGCTCGGCGCCGATGCGGCGGCCTGCGGCCTCCGTCGTACGGTCCAGGACGACGGCCAGCAGCACGATCGGGATGCCGGCGGCGAGGGCGGCGCCGACGTCGACGGAGGAAAGCGCCTGGTAGACGCGGTCGCCGAGGCCGCCGGCGCCGATCACCGAGGCGATGACGGCCATGGAGAGCGCCATCATGATGGTCTGGTTCAGGCCGAGGAGCAGTTCCTTGCGGGCCAGCGGGAGCCGGGCGCTCAGCAGCCGCTGCCGTCCGGTCGCGCCGAGCGAGGCCACGGCCTCCATGACGCCGCCGTCCGCGCCGCGCAGGCCGAGCGCGGTGAGCCGGGCCATCGGCGGAGCCGCGTACACGACGGTGGCGAGGACCGCTCCGGGCACGCCGATGCCGAAGATCAGCACCACGGGCAGCAGGTACGCGAAGGCGGGCAGCACCTGCATGGTGTCGAGCACCGGGCGCAGGATGCGGAAGACGCGGTCGGAGAGGCCGGCGGCCAGGCCGAGGAGGAGGCCGAGGACGACGGAGGCGAGGACGGCGACCACCATCAGCGCGAGCGTCTGCATGGTCGGCACCCACATGCCGAGCAGCCCGCAGGCCAGGAACGACACGGCCGCCGTGAGCGCGAGCCGGAGGCCCGCGACCCGCCAGGCGACGGCGGCGGCGAGCACGGTGACGCCGGCCCAGCCGAGGGCCAGGAGGACCAGGTAGACACCGCGTACGGAGAGCACGACGGCGTTGCTGATGTGGCCGAAGAAGTAGAGGAAGAGCGGGTGGTCGTCCCGGTTGGAGATGATCCAGTCGGTGACGTCGCCGAGCGGCCCGGACAGGTCGGCGGTGAGCGCGTCCGGCCAGATGCCGCCGCCCCAGCGGCTGTGCGCGAGCGGGACGAGGATGACGGCGGCGAGCGCGAGCAGCAGAAGCTTCCCGGCAACCGGGCGTTCGCGGAGGGCGGCCAGCGGGCCCCGGCGCGCGCCCGCTTGCGCGGGGCGGACGGGAGTGGCCTGGGCGGTGGCCATCAGACGGTCACCTCGCGGGTGCCGTCCGGAGCGTCGGGCGCGGTGGGGGCGTCGACAGCGGCTGTTCCGGCCACCACGTCCAGCAGGCGGGCCTGGTCGACGACGCCGACGAGCCGGCCTTCGTCCATCACCCGGGCGGCGGGGTCGCCGGAGCGGGAGACCGCCTCGATGGCCTCGTACACGGTGGCGTCGGGGCGCACGGCCGGGCCGCGTTCGCTCTCTCCGGCGAGCGGCCGGCGCATCGCGGTGGCGACGGTGAGGACCTGTTCGCGCGGCACGTCCCGGACGAACTCGCGTACGTAGTCGTCGGCGGGCGAGCCCACGATCTCCTCGGGCGTGCCGAGCTGGACGATGCCGCCGTCGCGCATGAGCGCGATCCGGGTGCCCAGGCGCAGGGCTTCGCTGAGGTCGTGGGTGATGAAGACCATGGTGCGGCCCTCCTCGCGGTGCAGCCGTACCACCTCGTCCTGCATCTCCCGGCGGATCAGCGGGTCCAGCGCGCTGAACGGCTCGTCGAAGAGGAGGACGGACGGGTCGACGGCGAGTGCGCGGGCGAGACCGACGCGCTGCTGCTGGCCGCCGGAGAGCTGGGACGGGCGGCGGTCCTCCAGGCCGGCGAGGCCGACCTTCTCCACCAACTCGGCTGCCTTGGCGCGGCGTTCGGCCTTGCTCAGGCCCTGGATCTCCAGGCCGTAGGCCACGTTGTCCAACACCGTGCGGTGCGGCAGCAGTCCGAAGTGCTGGAAGACCATCGCGGCGCGGTGGCGGCGCAGTTCGCGCAGCCGGGCGCGGTCCATCGCGAGGACGTCCTCGCCGTCGATGGCGAGCGTGCCGCTGGTGGGCTCGATCAGCCGGGTGAGACAGCGGACGAGGGTCGACTTGCCGGAGCCCGACAGGCCCATGACGACGAAGACCTCGCCCTTGCGGACGTCGAAGGAGACATCGCGTACGGCGGCGGTGCAGCCGGTGGCCTCGCGCAGTTCGGCGGGCGGGAGCGCGGCGTGCTCACTGCCGGGGATGCGGTCGGCCTTGGGGCCGAAGACCTTCCAGAGGTTGCGTACGGAGAACACGGCGTCGTCCGTGCTCTGCACGCTCTGCTTCTCGGTTCCGGTCATCGGACATCGCCTCCGGTGCTGGTACTGGTACTGGTGCTGGTGACCGGAGCGGCGGTGTGCGCCTGCCCGGCGAGGAGTTCGGCGCACTTCTCGCCGACCATGAGGACGCCGATCATCGGGTTGACGGCGGGCATGGTCGGGAAGACGGACGCGTCGGCGATCCGGATCCCGTCCAGGCCGCGGATGCGCAACTGCGGGTCCACGACCGCCTCTTGGTCGCCGGTGGCGCCCATCCTGCAGGTACCGGCCGGGTGGTAGACGGTGTGGGCGACCTTGCGGGCGTACTCGCTGATCTCCTCGTCCGAGGTGACCTCGGGGCCGGGGCAGACCTCGCGCTTCAGCCAGTGGGCCAGCGGTTCGGTGGCGGCGATCTCGCGGGCGAGCTTGATGCCGTCGACCAGGGTGCGGCCGTCGTGGTCGTCCTCGTCGGTGAAATACCGGAAGTCCAGGGCCGGCTTGGCCTCGGGGTCGGCGCTGGTGAGGTAGAGGCGGCCACGGCTGCGCGGCTTGGGGATGTTCGGCGTCATCGACACCCCGTGCTCGGGCTTCTGGTAGCCGAGGCGCTCGGGGTTGTCGGTGAACGGGATCTGGTAGAAGTGGAACATCAGGTCCGGGCCCCGCGATTCGGGGTCGCGGCGGACGAAGAGTCCCGCGTCGGAGTCCATCGCGGAGTTCTCCGGGATGGGCCCGTCGGTCTCCCAGACGATGACGGACTCGGGGTGGTCGAGCAGGTTCTCGCCGACGCCGGGAAGGTCGTGGCGCACCTCGATGCCCAGCGCGTCCAGCTCCTCGCGCGGACCGATCCCGGAGTGCAGCAGCAGCCGGGGCGTGTCCACCGCGCCCGCGCAGACGATGACCTCACGGGCGGCGCGCAGCAGGATCTCCTCGCCGTCCTTCGTGCGGACGTGTACGCCGGTGGCGCGGGTGCCGTCGAACTCCAGGCGGTACGCCCAGGTCTCCAGCAGGATGCGGAGGTTCGGGCGGTCGCCGGCCTCGATGTGCGGGTGGAGGTAGGCCACCGAGGCGGAGGAGCGCTTGTTGTTCTCCGGGTGGTAGGCCAGGTCGAAGAAGCCGACGCCTTCGTGGAACGGCTTGCTGTTGAAGCTGTCCACGCGCGGAACTCCGGCCGCCGCCTGCGCGGCGTCGACGAAGTCGCGGGCGATGGCGTTGCGGTCCTTCTCGTCGACCGGGACGATGTTGTTGCGCAGCTTGGCGAAGTACGGGTCCATCGCGGCCGCGTCCCAGCCCTCGGCGCCCGCCTCGGCCCACTCGTCCCAGTCGCCGGGGAGCGGCTTGAAGCTGATGAGCGTGTTGTGCGAGGAGCAGCCGCCGAGGACCCGGGCGCGGCTGTGCCGGATGTGCGAATTGCCGCGCGGCTGCTCGGTGGTGGGGTAGTCGTAGTCGAGGTCGCCGCCGAGGAGGCCGAGCCAGCGGCGCAGCGTCAGCACGTCGTCGCGGTCGATGTCGGTGGGGCCGCCCTCGATGACCGTGACGGTCACGTCGGGGTCCTCGGTGAGCCGGGAGGCGATGACCGATCCGGCGGTGCCGCCGCCGACGATCACGTAGTCGGCCACGGGGCCTTCGGGGTCGGGGACCGCGGTGGAACGGGGGGTGGGAGGCATCGGTCACTGCTCCTTCTGCAAGGTTCGTGCGTGTGCGTGGTGCTGCGAACAGCCGGGCGGGGCCCCAGGGTTGGTTCCACCGGGGTCCCAGCAGGTGTGTCAGCCGGCGAACCAGCGCTGGGGGCGCGGGTTGAGGTTCTGGTAGATGTGCTTGGACTCGCGGTACTCGGCGAGGCCGGTGGGGCCGAGCTCACGGCCCGTACCGGACTTGCCGAAGCCGCCCCACTCGGCCTGCGGGAGGTAGGGGTGGTAGTCGTTGATCCAGACGGTGCCGTGGCGCAGACGTCCGGCGACCCGGCGGGCCCGGCCCGCGTCCGTGGTCCAGACGGCGCCGGCGAGACCGTAGTCGGTGTCGTTGGCCAGCGTGATGGCCTCTTCCTCGGTACGGAAGGTCTCGACGGTGAGGATCGGGCCGAAGGTCTCCTCGCGGACCACCTTCATCTCCCGGTGGCAGCCGTCCAGGACGGTCGGCCGGTAGAAGTAGCCGCCTTCGGGGCGTACGTCGTTGGGCTTCGGGCGCTCGCCACCGGCCCGGACCATGGCGCCCTCCTCGCGGGCGGAGGCGACGTACGCCTCGACCTTGGCGAGCTGCTGGGCGGAGACGAGCGGGCCGCACTCCACACCGTCGAGGGTGCCCCGGCCGAGGCGGATGGCGTCGGCGCGGCGGGCCAGCTCGGTGACGAACCGCTCGCTGATCGTGTCCTGGATGATCAGGCGGGCGCCGGCGGAGCAGACCTGGCCGCTGTGGAAGAAGGCGGCGTTCAGGGCCTGGTCGACGGCGGTGTCGAAGCCGTCCTCGGTGGCGCAGGCGTCGGCGAAGACCACGTTGGGGTTCTTGCCGCCGAGCTCCAGGGCCACCTTCTTCACGGTGGGGGCTGCTGCCTGCGCCACCTTCGTACCGCTGGCGAGGCCGCCGGTGAAGGAGACCAGGTCGACGTCCGGGTGCTCGGAGAGCCGGGCGCCGACCGGGTCGCCCGCGCCGGTGACGAGGTTGGCGGCGCCGTCGGGCAGGCCGGCCTCGGCGAGGAGCTTGATCAGGTGGACGGTGGAGAGCGGGGTGACCTCGCTGGGCTTGAGCACGAAGGTGTTGCCTGCGGCGAGGGCCGGGGCGATCTTCCAGCTGGCCTGGAGGAGCGGGTAGTTCCAGGGCGCGATGAGGGCGCAGACGCCGACGGGCTCGTGCACGACGATGCTGTGCACGTCGGGGTCGCCCGCGTCGACGACCCGGCCGCCGCTCTCGTTCATCACGAGGTCGGCGAAGTAGCGGAAGGCGTTGGTCACGTCGTCCACGTCGACCCGGCCCTCTTCGAGGGTCTTGCCGGTGTCGCGGCTCTCGGTGATCGCGATCTCCTCGCGGTCCCGCTGGAGGAGGTCGGCGACCCGGCGCAGCAGCCCGGCGCGCTCGGCGACGGGCTTGTGCGGCCAGGGGCCGTCGTCGAAGGCGCGCCGCGCCGCCGCGATCGCCGCATCGGTGTCCGCGACGCCGCCCTCGGCGACGACAGCCAAGACGGTGGCGTCGGCGGGGTCGAGGATCTCGCGCGTGGCGCCTGATCCGGCGGCCCGCCAGGTGCCGTCGATGTGGATGGTGCTGAGCGCCGACATGTCGTTTTTCGCCTTCCGTACCCGAAATGCCCCCGTTCGGTTCGGACGGGGGCGTCCTGCGCGGCGGACCGGGGTACGGCCACACCAGCGGTCCGGGCCCCTCCCCCGTCCGCCGGAATGTATGCCAAGAATTTCACTCTGCGTGACGCACCTCACTCGGGAGATGCGTGCGGACACCTACGGGTGTCCTGCCAGGGGTGCCGCGCCAGGGCGCGGTACGGGCGCGGCCCTCAGCCCAGCAGCACCGGGAAGGCCGCCATGTCGTTCTGCGTCATCACCGGCAGCTTGGTGATCTCCGCGTCCGGGATCGCGAGGCGCAGTCCGGGGAAGCGGGTGAAGAGCGCGGGCAGGGCGACGGCCGCCTCGACACGGGAGAGCGCGGCGCCGGGGCAGATGTGCGGGCCGTGGCCGAAGGTCATGTGGCGGTTGCGGGTGGCGCGGGTGACGTCGAAGGCGTCCGCGTCCTCGCCGTGCTGCCCGGTGTCGCGGCCGATGGCGCGGTAGGAGATGACGACGCCCTCGCCTTCCTTGATCACGGTGTCGCCGACGGTGATGTCCTCGGTCGCGAACCGCATCAGGAGGTGGGTGGTGGGCGTGTCCCAGCGCAGCGTCTCCTCGATCACCGCGTCCCAGCCGACCTCGCCGGACAGCACCTTCGCCAGCTGGTCGGGGTGGGAGAGCAGTGCGCGTACGGCGTTGAGGATGAGGCCGATCGTCGTCTCGTGCCCGGCGGCGACCATCGCCTTCAGGTTGCCCACCACCTCCTCCTCGGTGAGCGGCTCGCCGCCCTCCTCGGCCAGGATCAGCGCGCTGGTGAGGTCGTCCGTCGGGTGCGCGGTCTTCTCGCGTACGAGGTCGGTGTAGAAGACGTCCAACTCGGCGAGCAGCGCCAGGCGTTCGTCCTGCGGAGTGAGCATGGAGAAGAACGCCTTGTACTGCCGGGTCAGCATGGCGTGCTGCGACTCGTCGACGCCCATCAGCATGCCGACCACCTTCATCGGCAGCGGCTGGGCGAAGACCGCCTTCAGGTCGACGACCCCGTCCTCGCCGCGCGCCGCGTCGAGGTGGTCCAGCAGTTCGTCGGTGAACTTCTCGATGGCGGGGCGGATCGCTTCGAGCCGGCGCGGGGTGAGCGCCTGCGAGGTCTTGGTGCGCAGCCGCCGGTGCTCGGGCCCGTCCACGGTGAACATGGACCGCCCGGCGTCGATCATGCCGATCAGCGGCCAGGCACGTGTCACCACTCCGCTCCGCCACAGGCCCCAGGCATTGATGTCCTTCACCAGCCGTGGATCCACCAGGAGTTGGCGTGCCTCGGCGTGGCGGGTGACCGTCCAGGCGGGGACGCCGAGCAGCTCGATCCGGGCGAACACACCGGCGTCACGCAGCCGTGCGGTCTCTCCGTCGAGGTCCTGGACCATGGGGTCGATGGTGATCGCCCCGGCGCCGAGGTCTGCTGCGGCGGCTCCGGCGGCTCCGGCGTGCGGGCATGTCACAACGCGTCTCCTGTCGTGCGTACGGGGGTGAAGCGGACGGGCAGCGCGGTCATCCCGCGCAGGAAGGCGGAGGGCCTGCGAACCAATTCCGTGGCGGGGACGGCCAGTTCCAGGTCGGGCAGCCGGTCGAGGAGGACTTCGATGCCGGTACGGGCGATGATCTCGGCGATCTCCTGGGCGGGGAAGGGGCAGCGGTACTCGCCGTGGCTGAACGCCATGTGGGCGTTGTTGCCGCCGCGCCCGGAGCGGACCACCAGGTCCGTGACCTGCTGGCGGATGTGCGGGTCGCCGTTGGCGGCGCCGAGACCGAGGAGGAGCATGTCGCCGCGCTCGATGTTCTGGCCGCCGAGCCGGGCGTCGCGCGAGGCCCACCGGCCGGCCAGGATCTGGGTCGGCGCGTCCTCCCAGAGCACCTCGTTCATGGCCTCGGCGACACTGTGCCGGCCGCCGGCGAGGGCGTCGGCGAACTGGTCCTCGGTGAGCATCAGCCGGGTGGAGTTGCTGATCCAGTCGGCGGTGGTGAGGTGGCCGGCGGCCGTGACGGCCATGAGGTCGAGCGCGTACTCCTCGTCGGTGAACGGGGCCGGGTGGGCCAGCATCCGCGAGGTCACGTCGTCGCCGGGGCGTGCCCGCTTGGCCGCGACGAGCCGGTGCATGTGCTCGCCGAAGCGGAGGTGGGCCTTCTGGGCGCCGGGGCCGCCGTCGGCCAGGTCCTTGAGCACCTGGGCGATGTCGGCGCCCTCGTCGTCGGGGAAGCCGACGAGGCGGGCGAGGACGAGGACGGGGAGCGGCTCGGCGAACTCGGCGACCAGGTCGGCGGTGCCGCGGCTGCACACGGCGTCGATGAGCCGGTCCGCCAGCTGCTCGCAGTGCTGCCGGATCTCGAAGGGGTCGGCGGCTTCGAGCGCGGGAACGACCATCTTCACATGGCGCCGGTGCTCGGCTCCGGCGGTGAAGTAGATGGACGGCATGGGAGTGCCGACCATGGGGAGCAGCGGCCAGTCCGCCGGGATGTTCTCCCACTGGTTCCACAGGGAGACGTCCCGGGGGTACAACTCCCCGTCGCTGGTGACCTGGTGGAGCTCCCGGTAGCCGATCACCAGCCAGGCGGGGAATCCGCCGGGCAGCTCGACCGGGACGACGGGGCCGTGGTCGCGTCGCATGGTGCGGTAGAGCGCCTGCGGTTCGGTGTGGAAGCCGGGCCCGCTGAGCGGAACGGCTCCCGTGCCGTGGCCCATGGGGCAGCCACCGCCTTCACCGGCCGAGGGCGCGGGCAGGGCGGACGAGGGGTTCGTCATCGTACGGACTCCAGTGGCGACGGCTTCGCGCGTTGCGACCATACGATCAACGCGGCACCACTATAAGGAGGTTCGGTGAACCGGCGGGGCCGAATCGCGCCCTTTCCTGCACGGTCCCGGCCGCTTGCGCCCACTGCGCCAATCACTCCCGTACGACATCTGCGCAGGTTTGATCACAAGATCGACATTGGAACCGGTACCTCCGGTTCAGGGCCGGCCGCCGAGGGATCCCTGCTCGCTGAACGCCACCTGGATCCGCCACTCCCCCGTGCACAGCGTCAGGCCGTCCGTGAGGTCCTCCGCGCGTTCCGCTTCGGTCATCCAGAGGTTGACGGCCGACCCCAGCAGCACCGGATCGAGCGAAGGCCGTCGCGCGCCCCAGGACCGCTCCGTACGGGCCTCCAGCCGGCGTCCGCCGCGCAGGCGCACCAGGCAGCGGCTCTCGTCCAGCCGTGCCACCAGGACGTTGAGGTTCTCGTACCGCACGGCGGCGTCCGCCACCCAGTCCAGGGCCGCCACCTCGGCGTCCGCGGCCGTGCGGGCCAGCACCTCCGCCGCGTGCGGCCAGTGGGGATGGCTCTCCTCCGTCGTGACGGCGTAGAAGCCGAGGGCCTCCGTGTGGTGCCCGGCCACCAGCGGCCGGCGCTGTAGGTCGACCGTGCCCCGGGCGTCGTACGCGCCGGTGACGTCGTACGCCGTGGCGGCCGTACGGCGTACGGGTTCGGGCGCCGGTACGGGCAGCGGCTGCGGCGCCGCCGTCGGCACGACAACCCCGCGCCCGGCGAGGAACCCGTACATCCGGGCCCGCGTCACCTCACCCGAGGTGTCGACCGAGGCGAGCTGGCGGTCCACGACCGGCCGCAGCTCCGCCGGGTCGTGGCCGCGGGCCGCCGCCAACAGCTGCGCGTACACATCGCCGTCCGGATCCAGCCGGGGCGCCCCGCGCCCGAACGCGGCGGCCGGCGACGCCGGATCCAGCTCGTCCAGACCGGTCGCGGCGAGCACCGTGACCCGGTCGGCGGCGGCCGAGTAGAACGTCGTACTGCCGTGGTCGCCGACCACCCAGTCACTGGCCACCACCGCCGCGCGCCACCCCTCCTGCGGCGGGATGATCATGAGCCCGGCGTCCATCGCGGCGCCGAGCCGCTCCAGCACACCGGGCCGGGTGTGGCGGGCCCACACATTCGGATGGAAGACGGCCGCCACGGCGAACTCGTCCGCCGGGAGCGAGGTGACCAGGCGCAGCGGCAGCTCCGGGTGGCGGCCGAGCAGAGAGTGGCGGCTCCAGGTGGAGTGGACGACCACCAGCCGCCGCCCGTCGACCGCGCCGAGCCGCGAGCGGTAGCGGTGCGCCATGCTCGCGGTGATCCGCTGGAAGCACCAGTCACCGACGGCCAGGGCGTACGGCGCGGCCTCGGGGCAGGTCTCGGCGAGCCGGTCGATCTGGCTCCGGTGCGAGACGCCGATCGCCTCCGGGACGACCTTGCCGCGCCACATCAGCTCCCGCCGGGAGAGCCCGGCGGGGGCGAGCGTGTCGCCGGTCGACTCGGTGACGAGCCGGTTGTACCCGGCACCGTGCGGCAGCACCATCAGCGGCGCGTCCAGCCGGCGCATCGACGGGTGGACCGAGCAGCTGACGGCCAGGTCGAAGGAGCGCCGGGTGGCCTCCTTCCAGCTCAGCACCTGGACGCCGAGCCCGGCGAGATAGGCGTCGAGCCCGTCCGCGAACGCCGATCCGGGGTTGACCGTGAAGTACTTGTCGATCCCGTCCTCGGTGCGCAGCAGGTGCATGACGTCCACCAGCCGGGTGGCGGAGGTGAGCGTGCGCGCCACTCCGAGCACCTCCGCCTTCGGCGGGTCCCAGGTGTTCCACCGGTCGTGGCCGGGCCGGACGGCACGGCGGAACCGGGCGGAGGTACGGCTGAGCAGCGACGGCACCGAGGACAACGCGGAGCTCCGGGGGACGAAGGAGGACGGCAAGGAGGAAGGAGGAGGGACGAAGGAGGACAGGCGGAGGTCAGGCCGTGGGTGCGGCCGGTGGCTTCAGTCCCATGGTCCGCCGCAACTCGCGCAGCTTCTCCTCGCAGGCGGCCCTCAGCGGCCGGTCCTCGGCCCGGTCGGCCAGCGCGGTCAGCAGTTCGAGCGCCTGGTCCAGCTTGGCGAACTGCTTGAGCGCGGCCGCCCGGTCGGCCGCCGAGCCCGCCGCGGTGACCGCCCGGTCCAGCGCACCGAGCCCGGCGAAGGCATGAGCCCGTACGAGGTCGATGCGGGGCAGCATGGGTTCGTCACCGGTGGCCCGGGCGGTCCCGGCCGCCTCGTCCAGCACGTCGAGGGCGTCGGTCCACCGCTCGCCCGCCACCAGCGCCTGGGCCACGTTGTAGCTCTGCACGACGACACCGTGCGGGTCGGGGACGGCGCGGTTGGCCGCCAGCGCGCGCTCGAAGAGCTGCCGCGCCTCCTCGGCGTGGGCGCGTGCCTCCTCGGGCGACGGTGCCGACCGGCCGCGCGCGAGCGCGATCAGCCCGCGGCTCTCCTGGACGACACCGCTCAGCCGCGGGTCACCGGCGAGCTCCAGAAGGGTTGCGGCGGCGTCGAGCTGGGACTCGGCACGGTCGAGATCGCCGAGCTCGTAGGCGGCCCGGGCGACCTGGTTGCGCATCCGGATCTCGACGTCGGGGCGCACCTGGTGCTGGGCCGCCTCGATGCCGAGGAGGCCCGACTCGACGCAGTCGGCGAGGTGTTTGCGGCTGTGGTAGAGCGCCCACAGCGACTCGCAGAGCCGCCACACCTCCTCGTACCATCCCTCGTCGGCGGCGCCCCGGATGACGGCCTGGAGGTTGGTACGTTCCGCGTCGAGCCACTCCAGGGCGTCGGCCCGGCCGGTGAACAGCGTTCCTCGCGCGGCGAGTTCGCCGAGTGGGCGGACCGGTGGCGGCTGGATCCTGAACCGGTCGCCGAGCACCAGCGCATCGCCGTGCGCCGCCGCGTCGGCGTAGAAGTCCACGACGAGCCGCAGGACGTCCCGCCGCCGCTCCGGGGTCAACTCCCGGGTGAGCGACCGGGCATGGGCGCGTACCACATCGTGCAGCCGGTAGCGCCCGGGCCGGTCGGAGGACTCCACCAGGACCGCGAGCCGGGAGGAGACCAGCTCACCGAGCGCCTCGCCGGCCCGGGTGGCACCGGCGGCCGTCAGCAGGTCCACCGTCGCCGTCGTGCCGGGCAGGACCCCGAGCAGCTCGTAGACGTACCGCGTGTGCTCGGACACCCCGGCCACCACCGAGTCCAGCACCGCGTCCACCGCCTCGCCCACGCCGCCCTCCCCGGCTCCCTCACCCGCGCCCATGGCCACCCCCGTCGCCTCCCGTGCTCCGTCGCCGCCCGTTCCGTACCGCCCGGCCGTCAGATCCCGTACCACGTCCTCCAGGGTCAGATGCGGCCGCGCGGCCAGCCACTCCACCGCAGCCCGCAGCGCCAGCGGGTGGCCCGCGCAGAGCCGTACGACGCCGGCGGCCGTCTCCTCGTCGGCACCGGCGTGCCAGCGGCGTACGAGCTCCGTACCCGCCCTCTCGTCGAGCGGCGCCACATCGATCAGCACGGCCCCGTCCATCAGCAGCGACGGCAGGACCCGGCGTCCGGTCACCACGAGCAGCCCGCGCGGCGGCACGAGCGTCCTGGCCTCCGGGGCGTGCTGGACGTTGTCCACCTTGACGAGGAGGCGGAGCCGGGCGGCGACGCTGCGGAAGAGAGCGGTACGTTCGGCGAGCGGGCCGGGCACGTAGTCCTTGTGGACCCCGAGCGCGCGGAGGAACCCGCAGAGGACCGCGGCGAGGTCGACCGCCCCGTCCCGGCGGTGGTCCTCCAGGTCGACGTAGAGCTGGCCGTCCGGGAAGAGCTGCTTCAGGTCGCGGCCCGCGCACTGGGCGACGAGCTGCGTCTTGCCGACCCCGCCGACGCCGACCACCAGCAGCACACCCGGCTCCTCCCCGGCGGCCAGGGCCAGCGCTCCGTCCCGCAGATCGGCCAGCTCCTTCGTCCGGTTGACGAACACCCGGCTGGGCGGCGGCCCCTGGCTCGGCGGGACGTCCGGCGGCGCCGGCGGCAGGTGGATGCCCTCGATCCGCTGCGCCATCAGAAGGGGGTTGACGACGACGGCGTCCCCGGACACCGTGTTGTGCGTCGATCCGCCGCCGTCGGTACCGAGGCTGCTCAACCCGTCTCCTTCCGCCCGGTGCGGCCACCCCGCTGAGGTGGACGCGCCGGGTTCCCTTCCCGGCTTCCGTGTTCCGGAACCCGCCCCGGCCTCGCACTGTAGCCGCGCTCTACGATCGGGGGCGTGTGCGCAGACGTCATAGTTGCCGAGGACGACGAGAAGCAGGCCGAGCTCGTACGCCGCTATCTGGAGCGGGAAGGACACGCCGTACGGATCGTGGGCGACGGGCTCGCCGCGCTCGACGCCGTCCGGAACCGGGAGCCCGACCTGCTGGTCCTCGATGTGATGATGCCTCGGGCGGACGGTCTCGACGTGGTGCGGGTGCTGCGGGCCGAGGCGCGGGAGCTGCCGGTGCTGATGCTGACCGCGCGGTCCACCGAGGACGATCTGCTGCTCGGGCTCGACCTCGGCGCGGACGACTACATGACCAAGCCGTACAGCCCGCGTGAGCTGATGGCCCGGGTCCGTACGCTGCTGCGCCGCACCCGGCGGCCGGGTGGTGCGGCAGCAGCGGCCGACGACCGCGTTCTGCGGGTGGGCGGGCTCGTGGTTGATCCGGAGCGGCACGAGGTGACGGTGGACGGCGAGCCGGTGGAGTGCACCCGGGGCGAGTTCCGGATCCTGGCCGCGCTGGCGGCCGGGCCGGACCGGGTGTTCAGCCGTCAGCGGCTGCTGGAGGAGCTGCACGGCTTCGACCGCTACATCAGCGACCGGACGGTCGACGTGCACGTCATGAACCTGCGCAAGAAGATCGAGCCCGCGCCGCGCCGGCCGGTGCGCCTGCTCACCGTCTTCGGGGTCGGCTACAAGCTGACCGATCCGGCGAAGGCCGCGCGGCGTGCGTAGGGCCTGTCGTCGCCCGGCAGGCGGCAGTTTGACGACAGGCCCTAGGAACCGGGCCTCGCGGGTGCCGTTGCGGCGGAGTCTGCTGGGGCGGCTGCTCGGTGTGTCGGCGCTGGTCGCCGCGTGTTCGGTGGCGGCCACCGCCTGGCTGGCCGTCCAGACCACCTCGGGTGCGATTCTGCAGGAGCAGGGCCAGAACCTGACCGCCGACGCCCGGATCTACGACACGTTGCTCGGTTATGCCGCCCGCAACCGGACCTGGGACGGGGTGGACGCGACCGTACGGGAGCTCGCCGAGCAGTCGGGGCGCCGGGTGGCGCTCACCACGCAGAGCCGGCAGCCGCTCGCCGACTCCGCCACCGCGACGACCCCGCCCGCGCTGCCGCCGGAGGCCTCGGCGGTGGTCGACCCGCTGTCCGTGGACACCGTGCTGGCCGCGCGGTCCACCGAGGGGCAGGGCACGGCAGCGGACCGGATCGACCCGCGGGCGGTGGGGCCGTTCCTGCTGCCGGCGGCCGAGCGTACGGCGCTGCGGCGGATGGCCGACCGGAACGCGGAGTGCCTGAACCGGGCGGGGATCGCCTCCGACGTGGTCGTCGGGCCGAGCGGCCGGCCCCGGGTGCAGATGGTGGGCAACGACCCCGAACGGGCGCTGTACACCAAGTGCGAACTCTCGGATCTGGACGCGCCCACCGCGACGGAGCGCAAGGCGCTGGACGCGCTCAACGGGCTGGCCGACGCCTGCCTGAAGCGCCAGGGGCGCGAAGGCGTGCGGCTGAACAGGGGCCTGTACTGGGGCAAGGAGATCGCCGTCACCGAGCCACGTCAGCTGCCGGGCGACGCGCGCGAGGCGCGCCCCGTGCCGGCCGTCGAGCCGCCCCGGGAGTTCACCGGGGAGGACGACCGGGCCATCGCCTCGTGCGTGGGGACGGCGCGCAGCGAACAGCTCAGCTCGTACGTGGCCTCCCCCGCGCTCCTGTTCATCGGGGACGAGGGCGGCGCGACGGTGCCCGGCTTCGACCTCTCCCCCGCCAACACCGCGAAGATCGCGGGCGCGGCGGCGCTGGTCCTGGCGCTGACCGTGGGCGCCTCGGTGCTCGCGGGCGCCCGGCTGGTCCGCCCGCTGCACGCGCTGACCGGGGCGGCGCAGCGGCTGCGGGACGGCCAGGAGCACGCCTCCGTGCCGGTGTCGGGGGACGACGAGATCGGCCGGCTGGCCGCCGCGTTCAACGACATGTCCGCGCACCGGGCGCGTCTGGAGGAGCAGCGCAAGGCGATGGTCAGCGATGTGGCCCACGAGCTGCGCACCCCGCTGAGCAACATCCGGGGCTGGCTGGAGGCGGCCCAGGACGGTTTGGCCGACCCGGATCCGGCGTTCGTCTCCTCGCTGCTGGAGGAGGCGGTGCAGCTCCAGCACATCATCGACGACCTGCAGGACCTGGCCGCCGCCGACGCGGGGGTGCTGCGGCTGCACCCCGAACCGGTGCGCGTCGGGGAGCTGTTGAGCCAGGTCGCCGCCGCGCACCAGGCCCGCGCGGAGACGGCCGGGGTCACGCTGACGGTGGAGGCGGGGGCGGCCACGACGGTGTGCGCGGACCCGGTCAGGCTGCGGCAGGCGGTGGGGAACCTGGTCTCCAACGCCGTACGGCACACACCGGCGGGCGGGACGGTGACGCTGCGCGCGTACGGGGAGGAGTCCGGTCACCTGGTGGTGATCGAGGTGGCGGACACCGGGAGCGGCATTCCGGCCGACAGCCTCCCGTACGTCTTCGACCGCTTCTGGCGTGCGGAGAAGTCCCGCAGCCGCCGTACGGGAGGCAGCGGCCTCGGTCTCGCCATCGTCCGGAAGCTGGCCGAGGCGCACGGCGGGACGGCGAGCGCGACCAGTACGGAGGGCAAGGGCTCGGCCTTCACGCTCCGGCTCCCGGCCACCGCCCCGGGGGCCCTGATGGGATGACCACAGCGCCCTGACAGGTTCCTCATAACTCCCGGACAGCCTGGCTCCCTGCCCCGTACCCGGTGCACAACGGCACCGGGCCCCCACGGGGCGACGCATGGAATGGAGCCATCCGTATGACCGCTTTGACCGCTCGCCTCACCCTGCGCACCGCCGTGCTCGCCGCCGTCGCGGCCGGCGCGGTGCTGATCCCGTCCACCGCCGCCTTCGCCGACGCGACGCCGAAGCCCTCGGCGCCCGCCGACAGCGCCCAGGAGGTGTCGCCGGAGCGGGCGAAGGCAGCCGAAGCCGCCAAGGCGGCCAAGGCCGCCGAGGCCGCCCGCCCCTCCGTCGCACCCCGTGGCGGCGTCGCGGCGGGCGACCGCCCGGCACCCGTGGCACCCCGTGAGGCCGCTTCCGCTCCGGCGGTCGCGCCGCGCGGTGGCGTGGCTGCCGGTGAGCGCCCGGCCGGCACCGGCGACCACGGCACGACGGCCCTCGTCGGCTCGGTGGCGGGGTTCGCGCTGCTCGCCGGTGCGGGCACCTTGGTGCTGCGCCGCCGCAACGGCTGACCGGTAGTCACCCCTCACCACCCACACCGACCGTGGCGCCGTCCCGTATCCGGGGCGGCGCCACGCCCGGTGCTCGCCCCTGGAGCCCTTCATGCACGCCCGCACCCCCTCCCGTCGGCCCCGAACGGCAGCCCTGCTCACCGCACTGCTGACCTGCGCGGCCCTGACGGCCTGCGCCGGACCGGCACCGTCGGCAGCCGCACCCCCGGCGGCGGCGTCCGCTCCGGCGCCCTCGGCGCCGACCCCCACGACCACGCACGGGCAACCGCCCGCCAGGGACGCCAAGGACGCCCCGGACGCCACGGCCGCCCCCACCCAGGTCACCATCCCCTCCCTCAAGATCAGCAGCCCCCTCATGCGCCTGGGGCTCAACGCGGACGGCACGGTCGAGGTCCCGCCCGCGGAGAAGGGCATGACGGCGGGCTGGTACACGGGCGGAGCCGTACCCGGCCGTCCGGGGCCGGCCGTCCTGATCGGCCACAACGACACCCGCTTCGGCCGGGCCGTCTTCCACGACCTCAAGGACATCCGCAAGGGCGCCGAGGTCGTGGTCCGCGACGGCGCGGGCACACCCCTCCGCTTCACCGTCACGAGCAAGGAGACGGTCAGCAAGAAGGCGTTCCCGACCGAGCGGGTCTACGGCGCGACCAAGGGCAGCACGCTGCGGCTGGTCACGTGCGACGGAGCGTTCGACGCCGAGGGCCACCCGGTGGACAACCTCATCGTCTACGCCGAGCTGAGCTGAGCCGGACCGCGCCGGCCTGTGGCCGATCCCTGATGGCATTCGCCCGGACAGACTCACGGCATCCGATGTCTACCCGTGGGTAACTCCCGCTGGTTTGATGGGTGCCACCCGGTACGCCCCCACTCATCAGCAGGAGACCTCGTGCCGCACTCCACGTTCCGCCGCCTTTCCGGCGTGGCCCTCTCCGCCGCGCTCGCCGCCGTCCCGCTGGCCGTGAACACCCCGCAGGCCGCGGCGGCCCCCGCCGCCGAGACACCGTCGCTGCGGGTGCTCTCGTACAACGCGTTCATCTTCAGCAAGACCCTGTACCCCAACTGGGGCCAGGACCACCGGGCGGCGGAGATCCCGAAGACCTCGTTCTTCCGGGGCAACGACGTGGTCGTGATCCAGGAGGCCTTCGACAACGGGGCCTCCGACGCCCTGCAGCGGAACTCCGCCGCCCAGTACCCGTACCAGACGCCGGTGGTCGGCCGGAGCAAGAGCGGCTGGGACGCCACCGGCGGCTCGTACTCGGCGACGACCCCGGAGGACGGCGGCGTCACGATCCTGAGCAAGTGGCCGATCGTCCGCAAGGAGCAGTACGTCTACAAGGACGCCTGCGGCGCCGACTGGTGGTCCAACAAGGGCTTCGCCTATACGGTGTTGAACGTCAACGGCGCCCGCGTCCACGTCGTCGGCACGCACGCCCAGTCGACCGACCCCGGCTGTTCGGCGGGCGAGGCCGCCCAGATGCGCAGCCGCCAGTTCAAGGCGCTGGACGCCTTCCTGGACGCCAAGAAGATCCCGGCCTCCGAACAGGTCATCGTGGCGGGCGACTTCAACGTGGACGGCCACTCCGCCGAGTACGCCTCCTTCCTCAAGGACGCGGACCTGACCGCGCCGGACTCGAAGACGGGCCACCCGTACTCCTTCGACACCCGCGACAACTCCATAGCCTCCGAGCGCTACCCGAACGACCCCCGTGAGGACCTGGACCACGTCCTGCACCGCGCCGGCCACGCGAAGCCGTCGGGCTGGAAGAACGACGTGATCAAGGAGCAGAGCGCGCCCTGGACGGTCTCCAGCTGGGGCAAGAACTACACGTACACGAACCTCTCCGACCACTACCCGGTGATCGGCTCCGCCGGCTGACGCCACCGATGAAACGATCGGGGCCCTCGGCCCCGACCGTGAAGGACCCGCTCCATGGGCACCGCCCCCCAGCCGTCGTTCCACCTCCTCCCCGGAAGCCCCGACTCCCCGGTACTGCTGCACGTACCGCACGGGTCCCGGACGATTCCCGGGGAGGTGCGCGACGGAATCCTGCTGGACGACGGTGCCTTGGAGCGGGAACTCGACCACATCACCGACGCGCACACAGCCGAACTGACTTCCCGCGCGGCCGAGTTCTGCTCCGCCCGGCCCTGGCGGTACGTCAACGCCCTCTCCCGCCTGGTCGTCGATCCGGAACGCTTTCCGGACGACCGCGAGGAGATGCGCGCGGTGGGCATGGGCGCGGTGTACACGCACACCACCCACCGCGAACGCCTCCGCGCCCCGGACGCGGACCAACGCCCGCTGCTGGAGCGCTACTTCCACCCGTACGCGCAGGCGATGACGGAGGCGGTGGACGCCCGGATCGCCGCCACGGGCCGCGCGGTGATCGTCGACGTCCACTCGTACCCGACGGCGCCACTCCCGTACGAACTCCACGGCACGGGCCCCCGCCCACCGATCTGCCTCGGCACCGACCCGTTCCACACGCCGCCGGAGCTGCGCGCCCTGGCGGAGGAGGCGTTCGCCGGTTTCGGCGGGACGGGCGTCGACAGCCCGTTCGCCGGTACGTACGTCCCGCTGAAGCACTACGGCACGGACCGCCGGGTCACGGCCCTGATGATCGAGATCCGCCGCGACACGTACATGACCGAGCCGGGCGGTCCTGCGGGGCCGGGGCTCGACGCACTGGCGGGGGCGTTGGCGGAGCTGGTGGCCGCCTGCTGACGCGGCGCACAGCCTCCGGCGGAAGCGGCTACCCGATCTCCACCACCCGCGCCCAGGCCGGCGGCCCGTCCGGTACGTGGTCGGGGTCGTCCTCGTCCCAGGAGCCGCGCCGGTGGTCCCTCGGGAACAGGCCGACGACCGTCCGGCACGGCGGCTGAGCGGTGGGCCAGGGCGTCTGTCCGTCGGTCAGGATCACGACGGCGTCGGGGCGCGGGCGGGAGCTGAGCGCCTTGGCGAAGCCCGCACGGAGATCCGTGCCGCCGCCGCCCAGCAGCGGGATGCCCTCGGCGCGGCAGAGAGGGTGCACCACCCGGGTCGCCGCATCGCAGGCGAGGACGGTGACCAGGTCGCGGCGGCCGCCCACGGCGCGGGAGATGGCGGCGACTTCCAGCAGCGCACTGCCCAGTTCGGCGTCGCTGACCGAGCCGGAGGTGTCGATGACCACGGAGACCCGGGGCGGTCTGCGGCGGAGGCTCGGCAGGACGACACCGGGGAGCCCGGCGGAGCGACGCGAGGGACGGCCGTACGTGTAGTCCTCGCCCGCACCCGGTCCCGAGGCGGCCGAGCGTACCGCCGCGCCCAGCAACTCCCGCCAGGGCTGCGGAGGGTGGAGCGCTTCCTCCGCCCACCGCTTCCAGCCCTTCGACGCGCTCCCGGGACGGCCCCTGATGCCCCGCGCCACCCGGAAGCGGACCGCGTCGCGTTCCTGCCCGCTCAGCCCGTGCGCGCCGTCGGGCCCCAACTCCCAGTCCCTGTCCAGTCCGTCGGCACCGCTGCCGCAGTCCAGCCAGGCGAGGTCCTGGGTGCGCGGGCCGAGCCGGAACTGGCGCAGGTAGTCCTCCATGAGCTCGCCGGACGGCAGGCGCAGGGTCGACGGGTACACGATGCCCTTCGGCCGGGCCAGGCCGTCCCCGTACACGTCGTCGTTGATCTCGCAGTCGGCGGCGATGTTCATCCGCAGCCTCTCCCCCGGGCCGGTCAGCCCGCGCTGCCGGGCGACCCGGTCGCTGCGGCCGTGGTGGTCGCGGAGCAGGTGCGACACCTCGTGGACCCAGGCCCCGGCCAGCTCCTCCACCGGGGTCCGCGCCACGAAGGCGGGCGAGACGTAGCACCGCCAGTACCGGTCGACGGCCATGGTCGGGACCTGCCGCGACTCCACGGTGTGCAGGGCGAACAGGGCCGTGGCCAGGTAGGGGCGGGCCCTGGCCGCCTGCAGCCGGGCGGCGAAGAGCTTGCCCAGGTCGAGCGTGCTCGACGGCGTACCCGTCGTCGTCATCGGCCGGCCTGCGCCGCCGTCGCGGCCCGGACCGCCACGCGGTCCGCCGCCCGGTCCGCCCGCTGCGACAGCGAGACCACTCCGGCGAGGTGCTCGATGACCGCCGGAACGTCCCAGTCCTCCTGGCGCAGCGTGGCGAGGGTGGTCGCGGGGACGACCACCAGGTCCGGGGCTCCGGTCTCCAGCGCCCGGACGAGGAGCGCCCACGCGGCGTCCCAGCGCTCCCGGTCCGGACGGGTGCGGACCGCCGCGACCACACCGTCCAGCGCGGCCTGCCGGAGATCACCGCGCTCGGGCAGCACGGCCGCCGCCGGATCGGCGAGCAGCTCCTCGGGGTCCGGAAGGTCCATCCGGTCCAGGCTCGCCAGCAGCTCCAGCCCCGGCCCGTCGCCCACCGTACCCCGGACCAGCAGGGACAGCACGTCCCGGGAGGATGCGGCGGCGGTGGCGAAGGCGACGAGGGTCAGCGCCATGTCCCAGCTGCGCGGCGAGGGCCAGGCACCGCCTCGGCGCGTCTCCGTGGTGGGCAGCCGGTGGACGAGCGTGGGCCGGGCGGCGAGCAGCCCGCACACCGCGCGCCGGGCGAACTCCACGGCCTCGGGCAGCTTCCCGGGGTCGAGCCGCGGCAGCGTCGCGCGCGGCCAGGTACCGGCGAGGCCACGGACGACGACCTCGTGGTCGTGGACCCACTGGAGGTGGACGAACCGGTTGGCGAGCGGCGCACTCAGCTCCCAGCCGTCGGCCGCCGAGGAGCGCGGGTTGGCGGCGGCCACGATCCGTACGCCGGGCGGGAGTTGGAGGGCTCCGATGCGCCGCTCCAGTACGAGACGGAGGAGCGCGGCCTGCACGGCCGGCGGCGCGGTGGACAGCTCGTCCGGGAACAGCAGCCCGCGCCCTGCCCGTACGAGGCGGACGGCCCAGTCCGGCGGGGCCATCGGAACGCCCTGCTCCGCGGGGTCGTCGCCCACGATGGGCAGCCCGGAGAAGTCGGACGGCTCGTGCACGCTGGCGATCACGGTGGTCAGCGGCAGATCCAGCGACTCGGCGAGCTGGGTGAGAGCCGCGGTCTTGCCGATCCCCGGTTCGCCCCACAGGAGGACAGGCAGGTCGGCGGCGACCGCCAGCGTCAGCGCCTCCAGCCGGATGTCGGGGCGCGGCTCGGTAGAGGTGTCACGGAGAAGGGCCATCAAGGCTTCGGCGACAGCGAGTTGGGAGTCGGCGGAGGGCGGGGTGCGAGTGAGCATGAGTGATCACCTGAGGGTGTGAGAGGGAGTACGCATACGGGTACGGGGATGGGGCCGAGGCCCTGGATCAGTGGACGGCGGTGCGGTGCGGGCGGGGGCGGCGGTCACCGGGACGCCGCTGGTCCGGGCGGTAGCGGGCGGGTCCGGGCCCGAGCAGATCCGCTCTGAACAGCCCGTAGGCGATGCGCCGTTGGGCGGCTGTGTCCAGCTCGTCCCGGAGCGGACCACTGCGCAACACCGCGTCGGGCCCCAGCAACCCTTCGACGACGGCCAGCGCACCGGCGATGTCGCCGTGGTCCAGGCGTTCGCGGACACCGCTCAGACAGTCGGGACGCCGGTGCGCCGCGTCGATGGCCCGGAGGCAGGGCAGAGGCGTACCGGTCAGGGCCGCCAGCAGCTCTTCGCGCCGGATCTCGGCCGGGTCATGGTCCAGCGGAGCCAGCACCCCGTCCACCAGGCCGATCCGGTGCCGGGCCCCACGGCACTCCACCAGGCGCGGCTCCGCCGCCAGGTCCACGGCCCGTGACCGGACCGGCTGCGGGCCTCCGGACGGCCCATCCGGTACGAGGGCCCGCGCGACCAGCGGGTGCAGCCGGTCGGCGTCGATCGCGCCGGTACGGATCAGCTCCAGGTCGGGCAGCACCCAGGTCGCCGCATCCGGCAGCACCGGCGGCTCGGGCGTACCGGGCCCGGGGACCGCTGCCGCGATCCGTACGCAGGGGGTCGCGGCACCGCTCGGAGCCGATGGCCCGGGCTCCTCGGCGGGGCTCGGCCCCGACCCGTCCGCGTACACGGCGAGAAGCAGTCGGCGTCGTCCGCCCAGCCGCACGCTCACCGGGTCACCCGCGCCGTGCCCCTCGGCGCGGAGCAGGATCGCCGCCTCCGCCGCCCACCGCTCGACGGCGTACGACCCACCTGGTGGCAACGCCGCCAGCACCTCCGGATCGACATCCGCAGGGCCGTCGACAGCCGAGCGGCTCCGCAGCTCACCGGCCC
The DNA here is from genome assembly GCF_050942385.1 of Streptomyces sp. CA-146814. NCBI lineage: Bacteria > Bacillati > Actinomycetota > Actinomycetes > Kitasatosporales > Streptomycetaceae > Streptomyces > Streptomyces sp. CA-146814. Next base: position 7,070,885 of record NZ_CP192068.1, on the reverse strand, counting down.
TGCGGACGTCCCACAGGTGCCGGTGCAGGTCCAGGCGGAAGCGCCGGTTCGGGCGGGGGTGAGGATGACGGCGGGCCCCGGGCTCGGTGTGCGACCCGTCCCCCAGCGCAAGGCTGATCCGCTGCCCGGCATCGGCCCAGCCGGACGGGGTCCGGACCACCAGGTGAAGCGGGCCGGGCCCTTCGGGAGCGCTGTACCGCGCCAGCGCGATGGTCAGCCCCGGGCGCAGCAACCCGTGCGGGGCCACCCTCGGCATGTGCCAGCGCAGCAGGTCAGGCGCCAGATGGCGCAGGTCGGTCCGGATACGGGCGGCGAGTTCCTGGCCATGCGTACGGGCCACGGAGCGCAACTGGAGATCGACGTCGACGCCCGCCGCAGCGCACGCCCCTGCCCAATCCCCGGCCTCACGGCGGGCGGTCGCAGTCTCGATCATGGAGGCCGGCACGGCGAACTCGCGCACGCGCGGCCAGAAGGACGGGTGGGAACCCCGGTTCGCGGTTCGGGTGAGCATCAGCACTCACCTTGCGCGGACGGGTCCCCCAATCTGTTCATGGAGTGAGTCATCGCGGGAAGCGTAGCTCCGGCCACCACGATCGGCCAGAGCTTTTCTGCATGCGCGGGCCGCACCCGTCGTCGAGGTGCGGCCCGCCCCTCATCAAGGCGCGCCCCGACCCCGTGCCGCCTCCCGTCTCACCCGCTCAGAAGAACACCCCGCACCGCACCAGCACATTCGCGTACGGCCGGGCCTCCCCCGTCCGTACCACCAGGCGGGCCGACGCCGTGCGGGCCTTCAGGTCGTCGTGCGGGATCAGGTCCAGGCCGGGGAAGTGGCTGTCCAGGAGCGACGCGGCTTCCGGGTTGGCGGCGCGTACCTCCAGGGCCGCCGTCGCTCCCTCCACCACCAACTCGTCGAGCAGGCCGTCCAGTACCTCCGCGAACGACGGGACACCGGCGCGGAAGGCGAGGTCGACGACGCGCGGACCGGGCGGGATCGGCATACCGGCATCGCAGATCAACACCTCGTCGCCGTGGCCGAGTTCGGCGATGGCTCCGGCCAAGTGGCGGTTGAGGATGCCCGACTTCTTCACAGCGCGTCGACCTCCTCCAGCGTCGGGAAGGACGCCTGCGCCCCCTTCGACGTGACGGCCGCCGCCCCCACCCGTACCGCGAAGGCCGCCGCCTCCCGTACGTCGTCTCCCCGGCCCAGGCGCCAGGCCAGAGCGGCGGTGAACGCGTCCCCGGCCCCCGTCGTGTCGACGGCCCCCACCTTCGGGCTGACCAGGTGGTCCAGGGAGTCCGTCCGGCTGTCGGCCACCAGCGCGCCCGCCGCGCCCAGGGTGATCACGACCGAGCGCGGGCCCAACGCGAGCAGGGCCGGGGCCCAGTCGTGCGGGGTGTCCCCCGCCGCCTCGCCCAGGATGTACCGCGCCTCGTGCTCGTTGACCACCAGCGGGTCGCAGGCGGCCAGCACCTCGTCGGGCAGCGGGGCGGGCGGGGACGGGTTGAGGACAAGGCGGGCCCCGGGGGCCAGGCGGCGGGCCGTCTCCGCGACCGTGTCCAGGGGGATCTCCAGCTGTACGGAGACCACCCGGGCGGCGGCCAGCAGCGGGGCCGCCTCCCGTACGTCCTCGGGGGTCAGGCGCCCGTTGGCGCCCGGGGACACCACGATGCTGTTGTCGCCCGAGGGGTCGACGGTGATCAGCGCGACGCCGGTCGGGGCCCCGCCGACCAGGACGCCGTCCGTGTCCACGCCCGCCGCGCGCTGGCTCTCCAGCAGCAGCCGGCCGTGGTCGTCGTCGCCGACCCGGGCGAGCAGGGCCGTACGGGCTCCCAACCGGGCTGCCGCGACTGCCTGGTTGGCGCCCTTGCCGCCCGGGTGGACGGCCAGGTCGGAGCCGAGCACCGTCTCGCCGGGGGCGGGGCGGCGTTCGACGCCGATCACCAGGTCGGCGTTGGCCGAGCCGACGACCAGGAGGTCGTACCGGTACCGGTCGTCGGGGGCGTTGTCGTGCATGCTTCCTGCTTCCTGCTTTCGTCGGACGGGGCCGGGGCGGGGCGGGGCGGTGGGTCAGGAGAAGTCGGCGACGTTCTCGCGGGTGACCACCTTGACCGGCACCTTCACCGTCTTCTCCACCTTCTCGCCCTTGGCCGCCGTCACGGCGTTCTGCACCGCGATCCGGCCGATTTCACTGGGCTGTTGGGCCACCGACGCGTACAGCGTCCCGGCCTCGACCGCCTTCAGGCCGTCCGGGGTGCCGTCGAAGCCGACGACCGAGACGGACTTACCGGCCTTGCTGCCGAGCGCCTTGGCCGCGCCGAGAGCCATCTCGTCGTTCTCGGCGAAGACACCGGTGATGCCCGGGTGGGACTGGACCAGGTTGGTCATGACGTCCAGGCCCTTGGTGCGGTCGAAGTCCGCGGGCTGCTGGGCGACCACCCTGATGTCCGGGTACGCCTTGAGCCCCTCGGCGAAGCCCGCCCCGCGCTCGCGGCTGGCCGACGTCCCCGCCGTGCCCTGGAGGATGACGATGCTGCCCTTGCCACCGAGCTTGTCGGCCAGCGCGTCTGCGGCGAGCTTGCCGCCCGCCACGTTGTCCGAGGCGACGAGGGTGGCGGCGTCCGCCTTGTTCACGCCGCGGTCGGCGGCGATCACCGGGATGTCGGCCTTGTTGGCGCTGCGGACACCCGGTCCGACGGCGTCGGAGTCGACCGGGTTGACGATGATCGACGAAACGCCCGAACTGGTGAAGTTCTGCAGCTGGTTGGCCTGCTGCGAGGCGTCGTTCTGGGCGTCGGTGACGGTGAGGTCGATGCCCGCCTTCTTCGCCTCGGCCTGTGCGCCGTCCTTCATCTGTACGAAGAAGGGGTTGTTGAGCGTCGAGAGGGACATCCCGACCTTCGTGGCGCCTCCGGAGGAACCGGAGTTGACATACGACACGCCTCCGACGACGAGCGCCACGGCGAGCGCCGCTCCGGCGAACTTGAACGCTCCCCTGCGCCCCGATCCCGGAGCACCGGGCGCGGTGCCTGCCGAGGAGGCCGCGCCCGAACCGGCCTTGCGGCGCAGCGTGTCGAGGAGGACGGCGAGCGCGATGACGACGCCGATGACGACCTGCTGCCAGAACGCGGAGACCGAGAGGAGGTTGAGGCCGTTGCGGAGGACGGCGAGGATGAGCGCGCCGATCAGCGTCCCGGACGCCTTGCCGACGCCGCCGGCCAGGCTGGCGCCGCCGATGACGACGGCCGCGATGGCGTCGAGTTCGTACCCCTGGGCGGCCTGCGGCTGCGCGGAGACGAGGCGCGAGGCCAGGACGATGCCCGCGACGGCGGCGAACAGGCCGGAGAGCGCGTAGATGACGATCTTCTGGCGCTTGACGCGGAGACCGGAGAGCCGGGCCGCCTCCTCGTTGCCGCCGATCGCGTACATCGAGCGGCCGATGAAGGTGCGGCCGAGGATCAGCGCGGTGAGCAGGCCCATCGCGATCATCACGAGGACCGGTACGGGGAGCCAGCCGCCGAGCGTGTCGCCGAGCCGCGAGACGGAGTCGGGGAACGCGATCGGGCTGCCCTGCGAGATGACGAGCGAGAGGCCCCGGGCGATCGAGAGCATGGCCAACGTCGCGATGAACGGCGGGAGTTTGCCGTACGAGATGAGGGCGCCGTTCACGAATCCGCAGGCGATGCCCGTGACGATCGCGAGCACGACCGCGAGGACCACCGGGACGCCGGCGGACGTCGCCGACCAGGCGAGGACCGTCGCGGAGAGGGCCGCCACCGAGCCGACGGACAGGTCGATGCCCGCCGAGACGATGACGAAGGTGACGCCGAACGCGAGGATCGCGGTGACGGCCGCCTGCACGCCGACGTTCAGCAGGTTCTGCGTGGTGAGGAAGTCGCCGGAGAGCAGCGACATCGCCACCACCAGGACGACCAGGGCGCTGAGCGCGCCGTTGTCGAGCAGGACGCGGCGTATCACGGAGGTGCCACCCGCGCCCGTGTCACTCTTGAGTGTCTCAGTGGCCACGGGGGCCCTCCTCTTCTTCCTTCTTCGGTGCGGGGAGTTCGTGTTCGTGCGTCGCGGCGGTACCGACCGCGAGGGCCATGACGGCGTCCTGGGTCGCCTGTTGGGCCGCGAGTTCGCCGGCGATCCGGCCCTGGGCCATGACCAGCACCCGGTCGCTCATGCCGAGGACTTCGGGCAGGTCACTGGAGATCATCAGGACGGCGTGGCCGGATGCGGTGAGTTCGTTGATGAGCTGGTAGATCTCGACCTTGGCCCCGACGTCGATGCCGCGGGTGGGTTCGTCGAGGATGAGCACCCGGGTGTCGGCCAGCAGCCACTTGCCGATGACGACCTTCTGCTGGTTGCCGCCGGAGAGCGTACGGACGTGCTGGCCGAGCCCGGACATGCGGACGCCGAGCTGCTTCGCCATGCGGGCGGCCGCCGTACGCCGCCCCTTGAGGTCCACGAGCCCGGAGCGGGACGCGGAACGCAGGGTGACGAGGCCGAGGTTCTCCTGTACGGAGGCGTCGAGGACCAGGCCCTGGCCCTTGCGGTCCTCCGGGACGAGGCCGATCCCGGCGCCCATCGCGGCGGGCACGTCGTGCCGGGCGAGGCGTTCTCCGCGTACGTCGACGGTGCCGGCGTCGTACGGGTCCGCACCGAAGACCGCGCGCGCCACCTCCGTACGACCGGCGCCGACGAGTCCGGCGAGGCCCACGACCTCACCGGCGTGCACGTCGAAGCCGATGTCGTGGAAGACGCCGTCCCGGGTCAGCCCGCGGACGGACAGCAACACCTCACCGGCATCGGGCCGTTCGCGCGGGTACTGCTGCTCGATGCTGCGGCCCACCATGAGCTGGACGAGCCGGTCCTCGGGTGTGGAGGCGGGCACCTGGTCGATGCTGCGGCCGTCGCGCAGGACGGTGACGCGGTCGCCGAGCGCGGCGATCTCCTCCAAGTGGTGGGTGATGAAGACGATTCCGACGCCGTCCGCACGCAACTGCCGCACGATCGCGAAGAGTTTGTCGACCTCTTCCGAGGTGAGCACGGCGGTCGGCTCGTCCATGATGAGAACGCGTGCGTCCAGGCTGAGCGCCTTGGCGATCTCGACCATCTGGAGCCGGGCGATGCCCAGTTCGCGGACCTTCGCATCCGGGCGCACGTCGACCCCGACCCGGCGCAGCAGCTTCTTCGCGTCCGCCCGCATGCGCCGGTGGTCGACGAGACCGAAGCGGCGCGGCTGGCGGCCGAGGAAGATGTTCTCGGCCACCGTCAGATCGGGCACCAGGTTGAACTCCTGGTAGATGGTGGCGATACCGAGCCGTTCGGCGTCCTGCGCGCCTGTGATGCGCACCTCACGGCCCTCGGCGAGGATCCGGCCGCGGTCGGGCCGGTAGGCGCCGGAGAGCATCTTGATGAGGGTGCTCTTGCCGGCTCCGTTCTCGCCGAGCAGGACGTGGACCTCGCCTCTGCGCAGGTCGAAGTCGACGTTGTCGAGTGCCACGACGCCGGGGAAGGTCTTGCGTAGACCCTCGATGCGCAGCAACTCGTCCGGGTGTGAGGTCAGTTGCTCGTCCGGCACGGTCACCTTCGGCTCCGTGCGGCCCTCCGGTGCCGGTCGCTCCGGCTCCTCCTCCGGTGCCGGTCGCTCCGGCCGCTTGTCCGGTGCGGTCACCGTTCGCTCCTCTGGTCGGTCGCGTCCTGGCCGCAGGAGCGGCGCACGACGAGACGGGCGGGCAGGGTGACGGACTGCGGGGTCCGTCCTTCGATCAGGTCGGCCAGTGCGCGTACGGCGGCACGGGCCAGGTCCGCGGTCGGCTGGGCGATGGCGGTGATCGGCGGGTCCGTGTGGACGAACCACGGGATGTCGTCGAAGGCGGCGAGCGCGATGTCGTCGGGGACCCGCAGGCCGCGGGCCCGGATCGCGTCCAGCGCGCCGAGCGCCATCAGGTTGTCGGCGGCGAAGACGACCTCGGGCGGCTCGGCCAGCGCGAGGAACCCTTCGGTGGCCCGTCGCCCGCTGGCGGCCTGGAAGTCGCCCTGCCCGATATAGGCGTCGGGCAACGCGAGCCCCAGCCCGCGCATCGCCTCCCGGAACGCCTCGACGCGCTCGTTGCCGGTGGTGGTCGCCGCGGGCCCGGCGATGATCGCGAGGCGGCGGTGGCCGAGGCCGTGCAGGTGCGCGACGAGATCCTTGACCGCTCCCGTACCGTCGGCCCGGACGACGGGGACGTCGATGCCCGGGATCCAGCGGTCCACGAAGACCATCGGCGTACCGCTCAGGGCCACCTCCCGCATCAGCGGCGAGCCGCCGTCGGCGGGCGAGACGAGCAGCCCGTCGATCCTTCGGTCGATGAGCGTACGGATGTGGTGGTCCTGGAGCTCGGGCCGCTCGTCGGCGTTGCCGATGATGACGCTGTAGCCGAGCGCGCGGGCCTCCTCCTCGACGAAGCGGGCCAGCTCGGTGAAGTACGGATTGAGTACGTCACTGATGACCAGGCCGAGCGTCCGGGTCTGCGCGGTACGCAGCGAGCGGGCCACGGCGTTGGGCCGGTAGCCGAGGGCGTCGACAGCGGCGAGAACGCGGGTACGCGCCTCGGCGCTGACTGACGGATGGCTGTTCAGCACCCGCGAGACCGTGGCGACGGAGACCCCCGCCTGGGCCGCGACATCTTTGATGCTCGCCATGTCCGGACCACCTCCTTGTGGTTTCCGTACACCTCGAAACCAGGGGCGGACCGCTCGCACGACGCCGTGGAATCGATTACAGGGACGATTGGAATCGATTACATGGCTGAAAACAAGACCCTCCCCCATGTCCGAGACCGGATCGTGACAGGAGGAGGGGGCGGAGGAACGGGGGGGGAGGCGGGCGAAACTCGCGGTTCGGCAGCCACGGGGGAGCCGGAGGAGCGAGCGGAAAGCACTGCGGGTGCTGACCGAAGAGGTCAGCACCCGCGTAAGAAAGTGGCCAACCGACACTATCCGCTGGCCTGCGCTGATGGGCTTCTCTGGAAGAGATCGTTCCCCGCCGGAGCAAGATTAGTTCCCAGGCGTCCACTCGTGGTAGCCGACGTGCAAGGGATTGAGGTCTTTGCGTTCGCACGTCCACAGGGAGGCTTCGCCATACGGGTCTTCGCCACCGAACGGCCGCCGCTCGCTAGGGAAACGCGCACTACGGACCTTCTCGATGGGATGGCGTCGAGGGGCCGCACCTCGGGGCTTCGTCGGCCGGTCCGACTGCGTGATGGTCGATGCGAGCCCGGGAAGTTGTGGCACGGCAGGGCCTGCCCTCTGCGGCATGGGGCCGCCGCTCACTCCTCTGTCGACGGTGGAAATGTAGAGCGGGGCCCGGCCCTCAGGTCCTCAACATGAGAGGTCCGCGGGGATGCCGTCCGTGAGCACGTCGAATCGGGAGGTTGGCCTATTCGGGTGATATCTGGACGCAGGGCCCATCCTGCCGGGGTCCCGGCGCCGAACTCGGGTACTTCGTCGTGCTGGGTGAAGATGCCTCGTCAGGATTACCGGCAGGTCAACCGTGGCCGTCGCTCCATTCGCTGTCGCTCTTGTTGCAGTCGGCATCGCGGGGGGCCCTGCGCCGAGGTGTCTCTTTGTGGTCGTCGCGGATACCGACGAGTTCCTCGACGTCGAAGATGCGGGCGATCGGGACGTCGGTGCTGCTGTGGGCCACGATGGAGAAGGCGATGGTGACGGCGATCAGGGTGAACGCCTCCTCGCCCTGGGGGATGCCGGCCTGGAGCACCAGCAACCCGTAGACCACGGAGGCGAAGCCTTTGGGGCCGAACCAGGCCGCCGTGAGCTTCTCCTTGCGGTCGAAGTCGGTGCCCACCAGGGACAGCAGCAGCGAGGCCGGACGGATGAGGAAGATGGCCAGGACCGCCACCGCGTAGCCGCCGATCGGGAGCTCGCCGAAGAGGTGAGGGGTCAGCAGAGCTCCGAAGACCAGGAGTGCCGCGAACTTCGCCAGCTCGGCGAGAGCTTCGCCCAGCGGCTCGAAGGCGGTCTTGGCCTCGGGCGCAACAGCGACGATCACCGCGCCCGCGGAGAAGGCGGCCAGATACGGGTTGGCGTGGGTGAGGTGGCAGGCCGCGTACAGAATGACCGCGACCGCCAGCGGCAACAGGGGCTGGAGCCGAGGTTCCGCGCCCAGCAGACGCAACCGGACGAGCCAGTGCACCAGCAGCGGCAGGGTCACTCCGAAGACCAGCCCGAGCAGGAGTTCACCGCCGATCGAGGCGAAGCCGACGTCCTCGGCATGGCCGGTGGGTGCGGCGGCCGCGATGAAGATGAGGACGAACGGCAGGGCCAGCCCGTCGTTGACGCCGCTTTCGATGTTGAGCAGTTGCCGTAGCCGGGCGGGGACCTCTTCGCGGCCCACGATGGCGGAGGCGAACACCGGGTCGGTCGGCGCCAGCACGGCGCCGACGAGGAAGGAGGTCGTCCAGTCGAGGCCGACGAGGAAGTGGGCCAGCAGGGCGACGCCGACGAAAGCCAGCGGCAGGCCGAGGCCGAGGGCGCGGGCGGGGTTGCGCCACGCCTGTCGCAGCGCGGGGAAGGAGACGTGCATGCCGTCGGTGAACAGCACCGCGAAGAGGGCCAGGTCGGCGGTGACCCTGACGATGTCGCTGTCCGGGGTGATGTGGATCAGGCCGAGGAAGCCGTCGCTGACGAGCGCGCCGCCCACCAGGAACAGCAGCGATGTGGAGAGCACCGACCGGGCGGCGAGCCCGGACAGCAGCACGGCCACCAGCAGTGCCACTCCGAAGACGATGACCAAGACCATCTGACGCGCTCCCCGCTGTCGATCGACCGAACCGGCGTCGGCGCCGGTCGGGCCCTGCGCCCGGTCCGAGAAAACCCAACCTCGAACGTCTGCCCGTCGAAATGCCGGTCACCCGTGCGCCCCGTACGGACGTGCCGGCTCTCGGATCCTTTCCGCCACCACGCCGTGCCGCCGGGGAGACGGTCAGGCCCTGCGCACATCCCAACGCCGTCCGCGTGCCCGGTTCCAGCAGAGTGCGACGCCTCTGCAGCAGAGAACAAGGAGGGCGACGCAAGTCCCGGCCGCCGGCGTCCCGTGGGAGACGGCTCGTGACACCGAGGGGGCCAACGCGCCGCCGCCGTTGCGCGTCGCGGTCACCGCGTCGGTCGCAATCGCCGCTTCCAGCAGACCGGCACCCAGGGCCGAGACGGTCAGCACGGCGGCGGCCTGGGAAGGCAGACCGACCGTTCCCCGCTTCCTCGGCGGTCTGTGCACCCTGCCTCCTTCTCGCGTACGTCAGCAGATCCTGCCATCGCCGTCCGCGAGCCGGGTACGGGAGCCGGGGGGACGCCGGGGACGGCCGGTCGAAGCGTTTAGCGGTCGCGGTCGCGGTCGCGGACGGCGTTGAGCGCGGAGTGTGTCGTCTCCTCCACCGTGCCGGTGATGGGAACGATCGCTCCTCGCTCCTCGTCGGTGAGTGGCTCCAGTGCGTCCAGTTGGGACCGGAGGAGCTCCAAGGGCATGAAATGTCCTCGCCGGGCAGCCATGCGCTCGGCGATGAGTTCGGCAGGGCCGTCCAGGTGGACGAAGAACACCCGTGGCGCCGCCGAGACGAGGCGGTCGCGGTAGGGCCGCTTCAGGGCCGAGCAGGTGATGACTCCTCCGTCAGGGGCGTGTTCTCGGAGCCACCCGGCGATGACGTCGAGCCAGGGACGCCGGTCCTCGTCACTGAGGGCGATCCCCGCACGCATCTTGGCCACGTTCTCCGGGGGGTGAAAATCGTCGGCCTCAGCGAACAGCACGCCGAGCGACCCCGCCAGGGACTGGCCCACCGTCGTCTTGCCGGACCCTGACACACCCATCACCACGACCAACGGAGCGTTCCCATTCTGCGCCATCGCATCAGGCTAACGCGGCGCGGCCCGCGGGACTCAGGGCCGGTCGGCGACCTCGGCGCGGGCCTGCGCCGGGTCCGCGTTGGCCAAGGCACTCCCGGAGCCGCGCTGAGAACGAGGGATCACGCTGAAGGTGCCGTCCGTCTCCAGCACCACCGCGTGCACCAGCTCCAGCCCTCCGGTCCCCTGCGTACGGACCGCCTGGCGCACTTCGTCCTCCGTGACCCGCTGGCGTCGCATCGCGTCGTGCAGCATCCGGCCGTCGCGCAGCAGCAGGGTCGGTTCGGCCTTGACCAGTCGCCGTACGTACCGGAATCGGACCGAGGCCCAGGCGGTGACGAATTGCAACGCGACCAGGGAGCCGAGCGCGAGGGCTCCCTCTCCCAGCGCCACCTGACGGTTGAGCAGGATGGTGGCCAGGGTCGATCCCAGGGCGACCGTGACCGCCAGGTCGAAGGCGTTCATCTTCGACAGGGTCCGTTTGCCCGACGCGCGTACCGCGGCGATCAACAGAAGGTAGGCGAGCCCTGCCATGGCCGGGACGCGGAGCAGTTCGTTCCAGGAGTCGTAGAACACAGGCTGACGGGTACCCCGCGCGTCTGGTTCCCCAACCAGGAGATCGGCGGCCGGGCTCTCACTCCTCCAGGTCGATGACCACCTTGACGTCGTCCGGCCGGGACTCCAGCGCCTCGGCGGCGCGTTCGAGGGGGACTCGTCTGGTGATCAGCCGTTCCAGCCAGCTCCTGTCCGCCCGCGCCAGAGCGGCGGCGGCCTGCCGGAAGTGGCGCTGGTTGGCGTTGACGGAGCCCACCACGGCGTCGTTCTGCAGCACCATTTCCCGGTTGATGGTGCCGGCGTCCGCGGTGATGCGACGGCCGGCGGGCGAGACACCGGTCAGGCACACCACCCCGTACGAGGCGGTTCCGGTCAGCGAGGCGAAGACCAGGCTGCTGGCTCCGGTCGCTTCGACGATGACGTCCGGGCAGACGTCGTCGATCACCCGCTCCGCGTCCTCGGTGTGGTAGGCGGCGCCGAGATCGCGGACCAGCGAGGGCTTGGGACCGTCGCTCACGCGGTCCAGAACGTGCACCTCCAGCCCCCGCTGAACGCCGAGGAGGGCCGCAAGCAGTCCGATCGGTCCCGCCCCCGTGACGAGGACCCTACGCGGCTCGAACCAGGAGCGCCCCCCGACCCGGTCCACCTGCTCCCAGGCCTTCGCCACGACCGAGGTGGGCTCCATGAGCACGCCGACGCTCGCCAGCTGGGGTTCCAACCGCACGGCGTAGTCGGGCTCAACACACCATGCCTGGGCACCGAAGCCGTCGAGCTCCTTGATTCCGCGTTCGGTGTAGCGTCCGTTGCGGCACATGTCGAACTCCTGCCGGGCACAGGCCCCGCAGGGCACGGGATCGGGCCGGCGCACCACCCCGGCCACCAGGTCACCGGCCGAGAACCCGCTGCCCGACGGGGCCCGCTCGACCCTGCCGAGCGACTCGTGACCGAGAATCAGCCAGTCCCGGCCCAAGGGCGCCTTTCCGTACTGGCCTCCAGTGATCTCACGGTCCGTCCCGCAGACACCCATGGCCAGGCCGCGTACCAGCAGTTCCCCCTGGGCCGGGGACGGGTCCGGCAGCTCCCGCACCTCGAGGCAGTCCTGTCGGCCAGGCTTAACGGTCAGTGCGCGCACGAGTGTGCCGCCTTTCTCACGGTTGTGCCGGTATCGGTTCGCGGCGGCCGATGACGGCCGCGGGGCCGTGCCGTCCTACCGACGCCAGATGAGCCGAGCGGAACGCCCAGTGCTACGTATACCTGCCTGCTCTACCGGTAAGCCCCCCAACGCGCTGGGAGAACCGGCGCCCCACGCCGAGACCATGAAAAGGGGGGAACTGCGGCCCGGGTGGAAGACACCGGCCCGGGCCCGGCAAGGTGGAAAGACACCCGATCACCCGGTCACCGACGCGCAGCTCGGCCGTTGGAGGTACTGGGCCGCCAAAAGGGCATCCACCACCGGATCGGGGAGTTGCTCCGTCATGCTCGATGTTCTGTTGACCGTGGTCGGCTCGTTGGCCCTCGTCGTCGCCGCTCTTTCCCGGTGGGTGCAGAGTGCGCCACTGAGCGCGCCGCTCCTGGCCCTGGTGACGGGGATCGTCGTCGGCCCCGAGATGCTGGGGGTCCTTGACCTGCCCACCGTGCTGGAGGGTCACGAGGACCTGCACAAGTTCTCGCGTCTGCTCCTGGCGATCTCGGTGATGGCCGTGTCCCTGCGCTACAGGTTCCGTGATGTGCGCGCGCTGGCACGGCCGGTGACCGCCCTGCTGATCGGGGCCATGGCCGCCATGGCCGTAATCACGACCGCGGTGTCGGCCGCCGCTCTGGGCATCGGCTTGGGCGCGGCGGCGCTCCTGGGCGCGGCCCTGTGCCCCACCGACCCAGTGCTCGCCTCCAGCGTGGTCTCCGGCGAGCCGGCGGAGAAGAGCGTCTCCCCCCGTACCCGACGGCTGGCCTCCCTGGAGTCGGGGGCCAATGACGGTCTCGCCCTGCCCCTGGTGCTCGTCGCCATCGCGATCGCCGGACCAGCGGGGGGCGGCGAAGCGCTGCTGGAGTCGCTCTGGCAGGTCCTGGGCGCCGCCCTCCTCGGAGTCGTGGCCGGGCGGCTGGGCGGCAAGGTGCTGTCCGTCGCCGAGCGGCACCGGACCATGCAGTCCGGCCCTCTGCTTGTCTACACCCTGCTGCTGGCACTGCTGGTGCTGGGGGCCTCCGGGCTGCTGCACGTCGACGGCGTCCTGGCCATCTTCGTCGCCGGCCTGGCCTTCAACGCGACCAGCTCGTGGGAGGAGCGGAGGGAAGAGAACAAGGTCGACGAGGCGGTCAACCGGTTCATCGTCCTGCCGTTGTTCGTCGCACTCGGCGCCATGATCCCCTGGCGCGAATGGGGCGAGCTGGGCTGGTGGCGAGTTCTGCTCCTGATCCTGGGGACGCTGCTGCTGCGCCGTCTCCCTGTACTGCTCGCCCTCAAACGCCCGCTCTCGCTGACCTGGCGGGACGCACTCTTCCTCGGCTGGTTCGGGCCCATCGGCGTCTCGGCCCTGTTCTACCTGACCATGGAGGCCGATCGGCTCGGTATCAATCCGACCGTGATGGCGGCGGGGACTCTGGTCGTCGTGGCCAGCACTGTCGCCCACGGCATCACCACCGCGCCCGGCCTCGCCCTCTACCGCTGGATGAGCGAGCGGACCCAGGACGAGAGAGGCGCAGATCAGTGAGAGCTCGCCCCGGCGACCTTCGCGTCTCACTGAACGAACGAACGCGTAGAGCCTTACGTCCCCTAGGGCCTGTCGTCAAATGTCACGCCCACATCAGGAGTGACGCGAGCGTGACAGCTGCTTCGTAGGACTCGGCAGTCTTGTCGTACCGGGTGGCGATCCCGCGCCACTGCTTCAGGCGGTTGAAGCACCGTTCCACGACGTTGCGGTGCTTGTAGACCTCGCGGTCGAAGGCCGGCGGGCGGCCTCCGCGGCTGCCTCGCCGGGCCCGGTTGCGGGCCTGGTCGGCCCGTTCGGGAATCGTGTGGGCGATGCCCCTGCGACGGAGCCAGGCGCGGATCGCCTTCGAGCTGTAGCCCTTGTCGCCCAGGACGTGATCGGGCCGGACCCGGGGACGGCCGGGTCCGATCCGGGGCACGCGGATCGCTTCCATCACGGCGGTGAACCGGGTGCAGTCGTTGGTGTTTCCACCCGTGACCACGAATGCCAGGGGTCGGCCCCGCCCGTCACAGGCCAGGTGGATTTTGCTGGTCAGACCGCCTCTTGACCGGCCGAGGGCCGGGTCGCGGAGCCCCTTTTCGGGCCCCGGCCGCGTGCTGGTGAGCGCGGACGATCGTCGAGTCGACGGACACCAGCCAGTCGACGTCGCCCGCCGCATCCGCTTTCGCCTGGGCGGCGCGGAGCATCCGGTCGAACGTCCCGTCCGCCGCCCACCTGCGGAAACGCGTATGCAGCGTGGCCCACGGGCCATAGCGCTCGGGCACGTCCCGCCAGGCCGTCCCGGTCCGGAACTTCCACACGATCCCGTTCAGGACCCTGCGATCGTCCAACCGCTTGCGTCCCCGCAACGACGCGGGCAGCAGCGGCCGGACGAACTCCCACTCGGCATCCGACAGTTCATGGCGACGTATCACGACACCATGATCCACCAGCGGTGATCATTTGAAGACACTGCCTAGCCCCCTTCCGCAACTTGGCCGCAAGGCTGCGACGTTGGCCACGGTGACCCGAGTGCGACTGGGTCGGCGACAGTCGGAGCGACTCCTCGCAGAAGCACCGTCGACACGGCGTGAACGTGCAGGTCATCGCCGACCCCGCAGGCAAGCTGCTGTCCCACGCGCGCTGCCCGGCCGCACCCACGACCTGACCGCGGCCCGAACCCACCGAATCATCCGGATCTGCGAACGCCAGGGCGTCCCCACCTTGCCGACCGCGCCTACATCGGAGCCGGCCCCTGGGTGACCACACCGATCAGACGGCTCCCGAACAGAGACCTCACCACGACCCAGCGAACGATCAACCGGGCCCTGTCGGCAGCACGGGCACCGGTCGAACGAAGCATCGCGAGGCTGAAGTCCTGGCAGACCTTCCGCCGGGCCGCTGCAGCCCCAACCGCATGACCGTCATCGCCGCAGCCATCCTCACCCTGGAACGTCAACACTGGTGAATCTCATGGCCGTTCCAGGGTGAGGACGGATTGGCAATGGCCGTCATCCAGTCGGGAACCGCTTCACAACCAGACAAGCCGACCTTCGGCGAACCGACTGCCCCGGGAGCTTCCACCGGCGATCCTCGTCAGCGTCTCCGCCACAGAGTCGAAATACTGGGCCATCGATTCGTACTCGCCCGTGACCGTGGGGCCACCCACGAACCAGTTGCCGACACGCCCGTCCCGCACATCGATGAACTTTCCCATCCAGCCGTCCTGGTCCGACAGGAACGGGATCCACTCGTTACGCCAGAACGGGTAGTCCGGCTGGTCCGGAGGGTCGAATCCGCCGGGCATGAAGCGGTTCGCGTAGAGCCTCTCCATCGCCCGGATGCCCAGAAAGAAGCTCCCCTCGTCGGGGAACCCTTCGAAGCCGCAACATTGCACTTCGTCGTCGAAATCTTCCTCCGGCAGATCCAGATTGTTCTGCAACAGCCACGTCCGTAGATCCCCATGCAGGGAGACCCCCATCCGTTCCTCGGCTGCCGCGAGCATCTGCTGCGTAGCGGGCCCGGGTAGATCCGCGTGATCGGCCGGCGCGTGCTCCCGAGGGAGACTCATCACACGCGACCAACTCTCAGCGACACTCATCGCCCTATGCCCCCTCTACAGGGATTTCGCCGTCCGACTACGCCACTGCGCAAGGTCGGGAGGTACCGGCCGGACAGCCTTGCAGGGATGATACTTCGGGCATACGTTCTATCTATCTCCGCGACGTCTTCCGCCCCGAAGCGCAGAGCCAGCTCCTCAGCGAAGTGACCGGCCACGACTTTTCACAGACAACCCACCGTGCCCGGCGGACCCAGCCGAGGAGCTCCCAGGACTCAAGCGAGGACCACGGCGTCACCCTGGAGTGGCGAAGCTGCAAAGGATCCCAGCGCCGCCAAGGCCAGCACGGCCCCAGCCTCCAGGAACAGACCGACTTCTCCCCGCCCCGTTGATGGTCTGCGCACAGGGCCTCCCTGTTCGCACGTCACTGCACGCCCTGTCAGGCCGCCTACGGGCGCCCCGCAGAGAACGCCCGCGACTGCTCTCGTCATGACGACAGGGGCTCTCGGTCGGCGGAAGCCCGGACGGAGAGTCTGTTTGTGCCCTCTTGGGGGGTGGTACGCGTCAGTCACTGACGGCTCCGTCGTCCAGCCGGCGCTGCCGGCAGCGCCGGCTGAACGACGGCAACGAAGGGTGTGACCAATGACCACAGCGGCGCGAAGCATGCTCGACTCCTACCCCGCAGACCTGGGCGCCCTGGACCGCGATGCCCTGGCTGCATGCATCGAAGCGTGCGTGTCCTGCTCCCAGACGTGTACGGCATGCGCGGACGCCTGTCTGGCCGAGGACACGGTCGCCGAGCTGACCAAGTGCATCCGCACGGACCTGGACTGCGCTGACGTCTGCGCCGCCACGGCTGCGGTCCTGTCCCGCCGCACGGGCTACGACGCCACCGTCACCCGGGTGGTGCTCCAGGCATGCGCCGCGATCTGCAAGGCGTGTGCCGACGAGTGCGACGGCCACGCTGAGATGCACGAGCACTGTCGGGTCTGCGCCGAAGCGTGCCGCCGATGCGAGCAGGCGTGCAACGCACTTCTCGCGGGCCTGGGCTGATGACGGCAGGGGGGCACATAACGGAGGGCGCCGGTCGGCGTAGCCGCGCAGGGCAGGAGGCACGAGCGGTGCCTTGTGCCCCGCCTTCTGGTCTGTGTCGGCGGGGTAGCGAGGAGCATGCCGGTGGTGTTTGATCTTCTGATCTCAGCGGCGGGAGCGGGTCTGATTCTGGTGGCCCTGCGCGATGTGTTCCACACCTTGTGGCATCCCGTCGGCCGGGGCAGTCTCAGCACCCTGGTCATGACCGGGGTGTGGCGCTGCTGCAGGACCCCCGGCGGACAGGGCCGCCTCGCCGTTGCCGCAGGACCTGCGGCGCTGGTCGTGGTCATCGCGGTGTGGACATCGCTCATCGTGGTGGGCTGGGCGCTCGTCTACGTGCCCCACATGCCCGGGGGCTTCTCCTTCGCCCCCGGTCTCGAGCCCTCGCAGCGCGCACCTCTGCTCGACGGGCTTTACCTGTCGCTTGTCACGGTCGCCACGCTGGGCTTCGGTGACATCGTCCCCGCCGAAGGCTGGCTGCGGATCGCGGCGCCCCTGCAAGGTCTCCTCGGCTTCGCACTGCTCACGGCTGCCGTCTCCTGGGTGGGCCAGATCTACCCGGCGCTGACACGCCGACTGGTCCTGGCACACCGGCTCGAAGCGATCCGCAGGTCACGAGGCTCCAGCAGGCTGACGGATACGACGTTCACCGCGATGCTGCTGGAGAACCTGGCCGCGGAGGTGATCCAGGTTCGCGTGGACCTGAGCCAGCGCGCCGAGACGTACTACTTCCACGATCGTGACGGCAGCCCCAGCTTGGCCGCGTTGAGCAGCTACGCGGCAGACCTCGCCCTGGCAGGACAGCGGTCCCGGGCAGCCGACGTCCGCACGAGCGCCACCATGCTCGCCACCGCGCTGGAAGAACTCGCCTCAGTACTCGAGGAGCAGTTCCTGAAGGTCCCGGGCGGCCCCATGGAAATCTTCGCCGCATACGCGCACGACCACGGCCTCGTCCCCGTCCGGGCGTGAGCCGCTCGAGGGACCTTACAAGGAACACGCCCCGCCCCGCTGCAGTGGAGGCCACAAGGTCCTCTCAGAGCGGGTCAGCGTCGTCGGAAAATGTCTGCCGGCGGCCCAGATCCCTCAGGGCGTCTCCCGAGCCGTAATGCGCATGAGGGATGACGCTGAAGGTGCCGTCCGTCTCCAGGACCACCGCGTGCACCAGCTCCAGTCCGCCTGCCCCCCGAGGGCGGGCCACCTGGCGTACTTCGTCGGGGTAACCCGCTGATGTCGCAGCGCGTCGTGCAGCATGCGGCCGACGCGCAGAAGCAGGGTCGGCTCGGTCTTCACCAGTCGCCGGGGCGTTCGTCATCCTGGACGACATCCTGCGAACCGGCCCACCGGCGGCGTAAAAGCCGTCCCCGTCCTTCACCTCGCATCATCGCGAAGCTGGGGAACGCTCAGTGTCGCCGCCAGCCTCTCCTGTTCAGGGCAAGTGCTGCCCCAGGGCCGCATCAAGACGAACGAAGGGTATACGCAGGCCGGCCTGCCGATAGGAGTGCGGACTGCCATCGGGAACCCGCACACCCATGAACGCGCACAGTCGGCGGGCTGCACGAGGATGAGAGCGGGCGTATCGGGCCATGAGTTCACTGCCCTCGTCGGCGCTGGGGAAGTGCGCGGTGACGGCGTAGTGACGGTTGCCGACCTGGATGGTGGTCTGCGGCGCTGCTTGCAGGTTCCGGTACCAGGCTGCGTCAGGGCCGAAACCGGAGGCCAGAATCCAGGTTCCCCCCTCGGGGTCGTGCGCGACGACCTCCAGAACCACGAACTGGTCGAGGCCACTGAGCCGGCCGGTGTGGCGCAGGAGCAGCAGCCTTCGACCTAGAGCCGGGCCGAGGCCGACCCGGTAGAACGCTATGGACAGCCGAGCAAAGCGCCGCCTCCAGCCGCGGGGCAGGCGAGGTCGGCCGGGCTCACCATGTTCCTGCATCATCACCATGCATCCTGAGAGCGCGGAAGGGAACCGATCGCATAACAGAGGTGGGGCCCAGCCCTTAGTCTAGGAAATCTTTGCATAATCTAAAGCTTAGGGGCTACCGGCTGCGTCGGGCCGAAGCCGTCACACTGCTGGGAGCGTCATGATCACTGCAAAGCGCCGAGGCGATCCGGCGGTGCTTTCCTGGCTTCCGATCGTGGTGATGGCCTTGGTGGCTGCCATGGACATCACCGCCGGACCGCAGGCTGGTTTCCTTCCCCTCGTCTCGCTCGGTCCTGCCTTCGCCGGGCTGATCGGCACCTGGCGGCGCACTGTGCTCATCGGCTGCGCGGCGCTGCTGCTGTGCGCCGGCCTGGGAGTGTATGACGGCCTCTTCGACACCCGACGTGGCTACACGGCCATGGCTTCGGTCGCCGGAGTGACACTGGCCGGCGCCCTGGCGGCGGGCACACGCATGCGCCGCGAAGCGGAACTGGCCAGCGTGCGCTCCATCGCCGAGGTGGCGCAGCGCGTACTGCAGCGTCCCGTACCGCGCCAGGTCGGCCCTCTTGAGGTGGCGGCCTCCTACACCTCGGCGGTTGCCGAGTCACGTATCGGCGGTGACTTGTACGAGGTCGTGGTTTCGCCGTACGGAGTTCGCGTCATCGTCGGGGACGTCCAGGGCAAAGGGCTCGCTGCCGTGGAGACGGCCGCCCTGGTCCTGGGTGTCTTTCGTGAAGCGGCGCACGACGAGCCCGACCTGGCCGCCGTCGCCGCGCGGCTGGAGCGCACGGTGGCCCGCGAGGCGAACGGAGAAAAGTTCGTGACCGCCATCCTCGCCGAGATTCACACCGACGAAGAGTCCATTGCGTTCCTGAACTGCGGCCACCCAGCCCCGATGATCATCCGCCCCGACCGCTCCGTCGACTTCCCCCTCCCACCCGCCTACGCACTGCCCCTCGGGATGGCAGAACTCGGAGGAGACCCGCCCCACCCCTACCGCGCCGACTTCGGCCCCGGCGAACAACTCCTCCTCTACACCGACGGCGTCACCGAAGCACGGAACGCAGAGGGCACCTTCTACCCCCTGGAGGAGCGAGCCGGGCTCCTCGACCTCTTCGACGCCGACGCCGCACTCGAAGTGCTGCGCACGGACATCGTCCTGCACGCCAGCGGCCCGAACGACGATGCGGCCATGCTCCTGCTGCGCTACCGCCGCGGGTGAACGTGAGTATGAGGAGAGAAGGACGAGAGTGACCCGGAGCAAGGAAGAAAGAGTGGCATGGCCAGGGAGATAGCTCCGCCGGAGAGCGTGGATGATGTGGACGCGGTGACCCAGGCAGTACTGACCGCCTCTCGGCTGCTGGTCGCGGTGTCGGCGCGCTCGCTGGCACACGTCGAAGACCGCGTCACCCTGCCGCAGTTCCGGATGCTGGTGGTGCTCTCCACGCGCGGAACCACCAAACTCGTCACGCTGGCAGAACTACTGCACGTGGCACCTTCGACGGCGATGCGCATGCTCGACCGGCTGATCACAGCAGGGCTCGCCGACCGGAAGACCAACCCGGACAACCGCCGCGAGACGCTCCTCCGACTCACCGACGAAGGACACCGCACAGTCGAAAACGTCACCGCACGCCGACGCGAAGAAGTCACCTCGATCGTCCAGCGGCTCGCTCCGCACCAGCGAACGGCGCTCATCAACGCCCTCAACGACTTCAACGAAGCAGGTGGCGAGCCACCGGCACCGCTGCTGGACGAAAGCGCCGAACTGCACCCACTGGGCTGAGGCAGCTGAATGGCGACAAGGCAAAATCCCATGCGGCCCGTGATCGCCGAAGAGGCCTCGGAAGGACCCAGCGGTAGGGGTCGTCGGGATCAGCCGAGGTAGTTCTCGGGGTGCGTCGGCTTCTGCAACATCCAGGATCGGCCCGAGCAACCTGACGGCAGAGGCGGGAAACGGTGCCCCTTCACATCCGTACTCCAATGGTGTTCGCCACCGCAGTCGCACTTGTAGATCCCGCTGGCGGGCACGATCTCACCAGGGTGCCAACTCACCGTCTCATCGCTCATACTCCCTGCCTACGACCCAGCCTCGCATCACGCAACCTGAAAGCGCCTCTCCGTCGGGCGCGGCTGCGTCCGACGACCAGCGCGGGCGCATCACGGCTCCAATCCCTGCTGATGCCACTGGCTTCGGCCAGTCGCCGGCACCTCGAAAACGAAGCGCCAATCGCCCACTACTCCGCTGACTGACTTCACGACGAAGCACGTCCGCCCTCCCCGGAGGCCGGGCCGTTCACACAGCGCGGAGAGTCTCCAGCGCGTGGGTGCGGGTGAAGTCCAGCATCGTCTCAACTCTCTGCACGGCCCGGATGCGCGGCCGGGACCACGGCTACCGGGCACAGTGCGGTATGCAGCACCTTGCCGCTCACCGAGCCGAGCAGCAGCCTTTTCAACCCGGTGCGGCCGTGAGAGCCGACCACCAGCAGGCCGGCTTGCCGGGAGGCATCCACCAGGGCCTGCGCGGGTTGGTGCCGCTCGACACGCCCTTGTAGGTCCAGGCCGGGGTAGTGAGACCGGTACGGGGCCAGAATGTGCTCCAGCCCCTCCTGCGCGCTGCTGGAAACCGCCTCGTCGTCCATGAGCGCAGGTCCAGTGGGACCGGTACCCAAAAGCTCCGGCCGGGTCGCCACGTGGACCACCTCAAGGGCAGCCCTACGGGCCTGCGCCGCCTCCAGCGCGAACTCCATCAGACCGGACGGAAGATCGTCCACATCGACGCCTACCACCACTCGGTTCTCCCCCGGCTCCTCACGCTCTCCCGGCCTCACCACGAGCACCGGACACTCCGAGTGCGTGGCGACCTGGAGACTTACCGAGCCAAGGGGCAACCGGGGAAACCCACCGGCGCCCCGGTGGCCGACAACGATCAAGGACGCGGCCGAGGACCGGTCGAGAAGTGCTTGCGCGGGCGGTCCGGACACTACGTCGGGAACGACCTCCAGCTGCGGGAATTGCTGCCCCACCGACTCGGCGAACGAGGCGATCACGCGTTCCGCCTCCGGTGCAGTCGCACCCCGGCCGGTCGATTCAGCCGACCCCGGGGGCGCAGGCCACTCGACCGCATGCAGAATGCGCAGGACTGCCCCACGCCGAACCGCCTCCTCGGCGGCGTAGCGTACGACCAGCCTCTGCTCCCCAGTGTCCACCACCCCCACCACCACTGATCCGGTCATGAGCTGCTCGTCCATGGTCATCTTCCCTCCCGCTGTTCGTCCGGATTCCCGCAGCCCAGCGCTGAAAGGCTCTGGGCCGATATGGACTCGCCTCCATCACACGACCCGGTCGCGATCATGGCAACTTGGATACAGCAGCTGATGCGCCACACATGCCAGCTGTCGATCGATCCGTCGCGGAGCAGCGGCGATGAGACAGAGAGACCGGATTGGAGGACTCCATGAATTGCTACGAATGCCGCAGAGAGGGTCGCGTAGCCGCTTCAGCAGAGGCCGTGTGCCAGCGCTGCGGGGCGGGGGTGTGCACTGATCACGTACGGGTCGAGATGCAGGAGCTGCATCAGCAGGCCGGTCTGGGGAAGCGCACAAAGAATCGGCCCGTCCGCCGCATGCTGTGCACCGTCTGCGAGGCAGCAGAGCGGAGCGGCTAGGAGGCAGCATCGACGGCGAACCCCGTCCGTGGGCCCTCGTACCCGGCGTTGGAGCTTCGCCGACGCGACCGAGAGGTCCACGCGCTGGTTGTAGAGGCTGCCGTAGTACTCGTTCCGGTCCAGCAGTTCGGGGCCGTAGCCGGGGGCTTGGCTGACGTCGTCCCTGGTGCGGTCGATGTGCACTTGTCACACGGTCGTCGGTCACTTATGACACTGCGTCGACGAAGATACCGGTCTCCTTCTCCCCGGTGCCCAGAAAGCCGCCGTGTTCCAGGATCAGGAAGCGGACCCAATGCACCGTCACCCGTGGCGGTGCACGAGCTGGCGATTGCCGGATGGCGCAAACCGGACTGGCTGGCGGCAGGCGTGCCGGTGCGAACCGGGCGGGCATGTGTCCAGCTCGGGGCGAACGGGACGGTGGAGGGCCCGGGGCGGTTCCCCGCCGGAGGTGGCCTAGCGGGCTTCGCCTGCGTGTGCTCCGCCCCGGGCCCCGCTTCCCTTCTACACGAATCCCGGGATTTGAGCCTGTTTTTCCGTCCATCCAGGGGTTTTGGCTTTCTCAGCTCAGGCGCCTTGCGCGGGCCCCTGCCTCAGAGGGGATGGCACCCACCGAACGGGCGGCGATCGTTCACCTGAGACCTGCGAGACGATTGTCGCTGGCTGCGTCTATAGTCCGGACCATCTAGGGCTGCCCCGGGGCGATTTGCTGCGCCGGGTTCCTCGCCTCACGCGTGCACGACACGCGCGCGACGTGGTCCCGCCCAGAGCAAATGGGCCGGGACGGTGAGGAAGAACTGCCTCCCGGTGGCGATTCCCGGCCGGAGCACCCGGCCGCCCCGCCCTCGAGACACCAGACCGCAGCCGGCGCTGCGCCGCCGGGCGGTGAAGGGCACGGGGGTAACCTTCGCCCGGTCCTCCCGGCGGACGTGACCCGGGTCCGCCGCTGTGCCCTGTGTGGCGCCCGGCTCAGGACCATCCTTCCAAGATCGAGTTCGATGCTGCCGCGATCAGCGGGGCCCGCCGACCGAGGAGACCCCCTTGGTGGGACTTTGGCCGGTCTCCGGCTACGGGTGCACCCGCCGGGGGACAAAACTCGCGCTCCCCCCTGTCCGGGTTGACAACCCGGTTACGAGGAGATCTTCGGGTCCCAGGGCCCCATTGCGCTCCGCAGCCGAACCCGGCGCGCACCGGCGGCGGGCTGGCCGTCGGTTGCGGACGACGAGGGAGCTGAGTTGATGGCGGGGAAGCGGGATCGACGGACCGTATCCGTAGGGAGAGACGTCAGCGAAACACCTGCAACACCGCAGATCCTGCATCTTGCCGTCCAATGGCTGTACGGCTTTCAGCGCCTGCTTCGCGTCCCGCTGTGTCCGTCGCTCGCGTCCGCACCCGTCGTGGCGCTTCGGTCCGCCATCCGGCTCAACCCGTCGACGTATGAGGTCGCATGCGGGCATACCTGCGGGTGAACCCGCAGGGCACGACGAAGATGGGGACCTCGATGAACCGCTTTCCACGCCTCGGCCGTTCCTTGCGCCGGACTGCCTACGCTCTGGTCAGTTGCTGCCTCACCGCCACGATGCTGGCCGGCTGTACCACCCACGAAGGCGAGTACAACCCGCCCGGCGCGAACGTCCGGGTCGGGAACATGCTGATCCGTTACGCCCATATCTCCGAGCCGCCGAACGGACCATGGGAGATCGGGGACGACGCCCCCCTGTACGTATGGCTCTACAACGAGGGACCCACCGCGGACCGGTTGCTCGGCGCTGAGACGACGATCGCACGGTCGGTCGACATCGTCACGGGAGACGGAGCCGAGCGGGGCCCGGTGGAGGTCCCGCCCGAGAAGCTGGTGGAGCTGGAGGAGGACCGGCCGCACCTGCTATTGCGAGGGCTGAAAGAGGAGATGCGGGGCGGCGACTACGCCTGGGTGACCCTGCGCTTCGAACGGGCGGGCGAAGTGGCGCTCCAGATGCACGCGCAGCTGCCCACTTACATCGACGAGGACGCCACCGACACCCCGGGGCTCACGCCACCCTCACCCGGAGAGTGACCGCACAGCAGGACGACGCCCCGTGTGCAAGCCGGCCACACGGGTACCCATGCGACCGTATCCGCCGCACCGGTCGAGTACCGCGCCCGAAAAGGAGACCGTCATGTCCCCTGGACAGCCCACGCCGCCGCCGGAGACCGGCCCTCAGCCGAGGGAGCTGGCACGCGGCGTGCGGAACGAACCGATCAGCTTCCTCCTGCTCATCGTCTCGCTCTGGCTGTTCGTCGGAGCCTGGATCATCGGCTACCCGTTCACGGAACCGGCCGTCGACGCCCATACCATCGAGATTCTCGCCGGCATCGTCGTGTTCTGCGTTGCCCTGGCCCGGCTGATCCGGCCGCGAGGACGAGTGAGCGACGTGCTCGTCCTGGCCGCCGGGGTGTTGCTGATCGTGGCACCGTGCGTGGTCAGCTACGGCGACACAGCCGCGGCTGACGCCGCACGCGTTAACGACATCGCCGCGGGCTGCGTGCTGGTCGTCCTCCCGGTCGTCTCCCTGGCCATCGCGCTCACGGCGTCCCGAGCAGGCAGGCCGCCGAGCTCTCGGTCCGCCTCTCCTCGCGGCCGGCGACATCCCTGAGGCACGGTGCCGCCCGGTCGCCCGGACCGGTCCGGGCGTGGCCGGGACCGGCTGGTCAGTGCGTCCGGTCGTACGCCCAGCGCCCGGCCAGGGCCTCCTCGGCCTGCTGGACCAGCTCGGTGAGCCGGGTGTGCTCGGTGGCGTGGAAGTCCTGGGCGGCGGCGGCGGAGCGCAGTCGGCCAAGTGCGGCCACAATCGGCGGATGCCGGTCGGGGGCGCAGTTCCACGCAAGTTCCCGCAGAAGCATCGCGACGCGGTTCAGCACGAGGGGCTCGGCTGCCCCGTAGCGCAGGGGCTGTGCTACCGCGAGATCGAGGAGATCCGCCAGGTCCGGGCGCCGCAGCACGACCCTCACCCGTCGCTGGTCGTCGTGCAGTACCCGGGGGCCCAGGCCGCGGCGTGCCAGCTCGCACAGCAGAGCGGAGGAGTGGGACAGGGCGTGGACAGCGGTGGTGGGGTCGTTGATCCCGGGTGAGAGCGCCTTGGCGGTGATGTCGGTGAGCTGGCGGAGTCCGAAGGCGACGTCCTGGGCTTCGGTGCGTTCCGCGCCGGTGGACACCGCCTCCACGGCTTTGCGAACCAGATCCGTGCGGACCTCGTGGGAGAAGGGCTCTCCGGTCAGGGGCCAGGCGGCGCCCAGGGGCGTACCGGTATTCAGGGAACTGCCGGGAAGGCGGTCGATGAGCAGGACGGCACCGGCCTCGACAGCTGCCTCCAGGAGAGCCTCCTCGTCCACGGCGGTCAGGAAGCCCGGCTTTCGCACGGCCAAGGGCAGGGCGTCGGCGGGCGGCTCCGTTGGCACGCCCGGACCTCCGGCGGCGGGGGACCTCTCGGAGAGAAGCCGGTGAATGGTGCCCTCGGCGGCCGTATGGACGCTCTGCATCATCGTCTCCACCCGGATCTCGCGTGACAGGTGAGACAGGAACAGCACCAGGCCGAACACGCTCGCCAGCGTGAGAAGGAACGCCACGGTGACCGAGAGCTGGGGAACGAACATGGCCTGCCCATCGTCACCGGTCCGCACAGTGCGCAGCACGGTCAGGGCGTAGGCAAACGTCGCGAGGAACAACGCCAGGGTCGCCTGCACGTACCTGTCCGCGGTGAACGTCCGCAGCAGCCGAGGGGAGAACTGACTGCTTGCCAGTTGCAGCGTCACCACCGTGAGCGAGAAGGTCAGCGCCGTGACACTGATCAGAGAGCCGGCGATCGCCTCCAACACCGTCCGCGCGGCGTCCGCGCCTCCACCGAACAGGTAGTCCTTCAGCCAGAACGGGATGTTGTGCTGGATCCACGCGTCCAGCCGGGGCAACCCCACACCGGCGGCCACAGCGAGTACGACGCCGAGCGTCGGCAGTGGCCACAGCTGCGCGCGGAGCGTGTCACGCATCGGTGGAAGGGGCCGGGCGGGTGGCATCGGCCCGGATGCCGGGCATCACTGCGGGCGGGGACAGCCGCACGGCCCCGGCCCCTACGTGCGGTGTCCGTGCCCGGGACCGGCGGCGCACGGGGAGAGGGCCGGTGCCGTCCGGGCAGGTGCGCGCGGGCATGCAGACGGCCGGCGGGCCGGGCAGGAAAGCCAAGCTTGCCGCTACCGGCTGCGGTTGACCGTGAGCTCCTATGACGCCGCCCTCCTTCGAGAATGCGATGACGAGAGAACCACCATGCGCCTGTTGGCACAGTTCTGGCCGACGACACACGGCCCTTCTAGCTAGTCGTCCTCAGCTGCCTTGAGTGAGAGGAGTGTGCCAAGGCAGCGAGCCTTCGGAAGAGGCCAACCACCGAAGGATCGAACCGACACGGGCGCACGGAGACACCGAAAAGCACCGGTCGTCGGCCGCTTCCATCGGCCACGGTGGCCGCATTCCCGGCCCTGGCTCTGGGTATCCGCAAGAGCAGAATCCGCCGATCAGCCGCGCCGGACCGCCGCCTGTTTGGTGTCGACCGGTCCGAGGACCATCCGCAGGTGGTGATCGCGGTGGCCATGCCAGGTCAACAAGCCGGGAAGGGACCCCAATGGATGGTGGCCCTGGCCGGGCATCCGTGCCGTGGAAGGGAACTGTGCCGCTGGAGTGCGCCGAGGCCATGAAGTCGACCTCACCATCGAAGTACGTCGACTCGGCGACGTTCGGCGAACTGGAGAGGTTCGCCCGCGAACGCGACGCCGCCGTACTCGTGACAGCCCACCTTCACACGAACGAAGCCGCGAACCCAGACTGTTGCCCCCCTGTGCCTGGTGGTGGAGCTTCCCCGACGAGACCGAGAGGCGCATGCGTCCCGCGCCTTCCCTACCCCGCGAAAGCGGCACTGTGACGGTCGCGTGCTTGCGGAAGGAGCGGGATCGCAAGACTCGGGGCCCCAGTGCGGTGACCCGGTGCCGGGCTCAGGGGTGGAAGGGGCGGGAGACGTAGCCGGCTCCCCAGAAGGGGGTGTAGCCGTAGTGGCTGTAGAGGCTGCCGTAGTACTCGTTCTGATCCAGCAGTTCGGGGTCGTAGCCAGGTGCCTGGGCAACGTCGTCCCTTGTGCGGTCGATGTGCACACGGTCATCGGTCACTTCTGACACCGCGTCGACCGGGATGTAGGTCTCCTTACCGCCGATGCCCAGAAGGCCGCCGTGTTCCAGGATGAGGAAGCGGACCCTCTGCTCGTTCTCGTCGATGACGAGGTCGCCGACCTTGCCGATCTCGGTGCCAGACCGGTCGGTCACCTTCCTGCCGAGAATGTCCTCGTCAGGAGAGGCGATGACGTGGGGTGAATCGGAGAGCTTGGTCAGAACGGGGATGGGGTTGGTACCCATGAAGTCCTCCTGGTCTGTCTCGCAGGGCTCTGTCGCGCCCGTTCGGGCGCTCCTCCCTGAGTGCCCGACTTCGGCCCGCTTACGCGTAACCCGTCGGGACATAGCAAAGAGGCTGCTCCGAGCAGGCAGGAAGGGCTCGGTGCGCCACCCGACTCGACCTGCAGACCCGTGACGCGGACCGCCCGGTCCAAGAGGAATCGTCGGTGAACTTCAGCGAGGACTACTACGGGCCGGCAGCCCCAAGAGAGAGTCCTTCCAGCTCTCACCCGGTCGGCGGTGGGAACCGGCGGTCCGGCTTTGCAGCCGTGTCCGCGGCATGCTGAACTCGATAGGCGGGTAGCCCTTCGCCTCCCCCGATTGCTGTGGTGCGGGAAGTTGTTCCGCCGCGCACGGAAAGGCCCATCGCGGGTTTGGCGCGTGTAACACGATGGCGTGCAGCTGCCGTTGCGGGGTAGCTGCTCTTCATGACGCAGATGGAGTTGAGCAGTCCAGCGTTCCGTGGTCAAGGGCGTCTTCCTCCTCAATGCGCACGGACCGGTGACAACACTTCACCACCTCTGTCGTGGACTGGAGTGCCCCAGGAGGCGTCGGAGCTGGCCCTCCTTTGTGAGAGCCTCGACGCACTTTCCAGCGACGGCTTTCTGCTCTGGCTCGTGACCGGCATCGATCCACGCCGTACAGGATTGGACACAGGCACCGGCGACCCTGGCAGTCACGTGCACAGAAACAGTTACGGTGAGGTGGGCTGGGGCGGCCCCGACGCGTCAGACGGTGAACCTCGGCCCTATATCTTCCGGCTCTACGCGCTACCGGCCCCCGTGTCGATACCTCACGATGTATCGGCTGATGCTGCACGTCAGGTGCTGGAGCACCAAGGCGTCAATCAGTGTGGCCTCGTGGCTCTGTACTGACTTTCACGGGGCATGGCAGCTGTGTCGACGGCTTCGAAGGCACCTGCCGTACATGCGCTCCGGCCTTTACGGCCCGGAGGTAGCCGAAGGCGGTCATGGAGGGCCCGGGTCGGTTCTCCCGCCGGGAGGTGGCCCGGCGGGGCTTCGCCTGCGTGCGCTCCGCCCCGGGCCCTGCTTCCGTTCTACCCGCATCCTGGGGTTTGGACCTGCTTTCCCGTCCATCTGGGTGCTTCTCGCGGCCCGAGGCCGCCGAGTGGCCGCTGTTGTGGACGGGTCCTTCACGGAAGCGGGTTCATTGGGCGGCCGCACCGATGTCCGGCGGATCTTTTCGAGCACGCGCTCGGCACACAGCGGGTTCTCGATCGGTTGGGGGCCGCACGGCCCGGGCTGCGGATCGAGGCGCGCCCTCGATACTTCTGCTTCGTGGCCATCCCATGGCCGACTCCACTGCTCCCCGGCGAGATGGCTTCCCCAGGAGCATCCGAGGGGGGGTCAGGCGGGAGGGGACGTGGTCTGCGGGATGCGGAACAGTACGTGGCGGGCCTTGCGGTGGATCTCTTCGAGCAGGCCCTGTCCGGCCAAGTCGCGCAGGGCTTGGCGGACGTGACGGCGCGAGGTGGCGCCGAGGGCGGCACGGACGTCTTCGGCGGACCACAGGCGCTGAGGGGACTGGCCCACGAGAGCCAGAATGGTGCCGGTATCCAGCTGCTGCTCGGGCGGCGGTGGCTGGGCGGGCGGGGGAGGCTGCGGGGTGGGGTCGGCGGGCAGGACAACGGCCAGGTCCACCGGGTTGGCGACCAGTTCGTCCCACAGCCGGCCCAGGCGCGGGATGTCGGCCACGGTGTCGCGCAGGCGCTCGTACATCCGGGCCTCGGCCAACGCCGCCTGGGCACGGCGGTCGAACTCTGCCCGCAGGGCCTGCGCGTCGGCCGGGGTCTTCACATCGCACCAGGACCGAAGAGTTTCCACTCCCGGCACGGTAGTGGCAGGCCCAGCCAGCTCAAAGCCGTCTACCCCCATGTCCCCCGTATGAGTGAAGTGCTCGATGCGGCCGCTACCAGTCCAGGGCGTGCTGTCCGTCGGGCAGCCATCCCTGCAGGTAGCCGTCCAGGAACGCCGCGAGTTCAGCGGGTCGGGTGACCACCTCGCCCGCGAGCAGCCGTGTGATCGGCCACCAGGACGCGTTGCGCGCTCCGGGCCCGGCCGCGGGTCGTAGCACGCCGGGCGGCAGCAGGACCAGCAGGAGCCGCCGCTCCGCCCGGTCGTGGTCCGCCGGTCCTGGTGTGCGCGACCAAGGGATCCCGACGGTCGTGGCGACTTTTGCGTCGGGCAGCCCCCACCAGTGCCGGGCGGCATCACGGACCGCGGACCGGCAGGACTGGCCGGCCCGCACCTCGACGTGTGGCGGCTGCCAGAAGGACGTGTGGTCGTGCAGGAGTACCTCGGCCTGCGAGCGGTCCACCAGGGCCAGGTCGGCCACGGTGCTCGGCAGCAGAACGGCAGTCGGTTCCATGACGCCACCCTCCCCTCCTGCTATTGCAATGGCACCCCGGCCGGGTGCTTTCGAGTGAGCCCCGAGGGCGCGCGGTCTCGCGACGAGGGATGCGGCAGCGCATTGCCGGGCCCTGTGGGCTGGGGGCCCTGTGGGCTGCGGCCGTCGCCTCGGCGAGGCTTGGGTCACTCGTCAGGGTGGAGAGATCCGCTTGCGTGGCCGCACGTTGTGAGCGGAGTCCTATGGTGTCGGCCATGGACAGGATCAGCCTGACCTGGGAAGCCGCTCTGGCCGATCCGTCGGTCGCCGTTGCGCTGCTCAGGAGGCTCGAAGAACAGGCCGAGACGTATATCGCCCGGTCCCGCACACTGCGCGAGTGGCTGGAGAACGTGCCACCGTTCTCCGCGATGGGGGATTTCCTGCACACCACCGCACCCGGCGACGGTCAGAAATCTGGAAACCCCGCTGACGGGAACATGTCTGACAGGACGTCATCCCCGGCCGACGGGGACGGCGGCCCGGAGGACGGTCCGGCACCCGCCGGGCCACAGGACTGCGGCCCCGGTGACGCGCCTGGGCAGCCCACGCCTCCGGCAGGTGAACACGCGGCCGGACCGGAAGAGGCCATGGGCGAGGACAAGGGCGAGACGAGCGCCGGATTCGTTCCGCCCCCGCGACGGCCCGCCGGTAGCCAGGACGCGACGGCGAAGCACCGTGAGGGCGGGCGCGGGCGGAAGGAGGCGGCGCCGCCCGGCGGGGAGGGGCCGACGCTGCGAGAGCGCGTGGAAGCCGTGCTGGAGACGTTCCGGCCCGGCGCCCCTCTGACGGTGCGCGGTGTAGCCCTGGAGATCGGTCACGCGAACCTGCGCAGCCTGCGCCCGGTCCTGGACCGGATGGCCGAGCAAGGGCAGCTGGTGAAGACCGAACTCCACCCGCGGGCGGTGGTCTATCACCGCCCGGAGCCGGCTGGTTCGGCGAAGGAGGCGACCATGTTCTGACCCGTTCCCGGACGGTCAAGCAGGACACCGGGCCGCCGCCGACTCCAACATCGGCGGCGGCCCCAACGACCCGGACCTCAGCAGAAACCACTCCGCGCCGTCCCGGTCCGCCCCGAGGGTGGACCGGGACGGTCACCGCGGTCCGGTCGTGTTCGGCACCTTAGCGCGCGCTCCCGCGCCAGGTCCCGGTACGGCCGCGCCGTCATCCCTTCGGGTGGCCCGCCACTGGCGGGCCACCCCGTCAAGGACGGTCGCGATGCCACCAACTCCTCCCGCGCACAAGCGCGACACCTCACACGTCTCTGCCCGGCCACAGGTCGCACTCCAGGGCACGCTCCAGGCTGGCGACAGTCAGCAGGTCCGGCCAGACCCGGCCGGCCAGCACGTTGGCGATCGTCAGCCGGCTCACCCCGCTGCGCCGCGACAGTTCGGCGACCGACCAGCCGGCTGTCTCCAGCGCGGCGGTGAGCCGGAGAGCCAGCGCCTGGGCGACCTTGGCTCCGTGATGGTCAGTCAAGGCGGCTCTGGGCCACGGCCCGACGGTCGCATCCCTGGGCCAGGGCCCGGCTCGCACGTATCCGCGCGGACTGACGAAGCGGCTGTCTCCTCGGGGCACGTACCCCAGTCTCACCCATCCGGATCTCCCGGGTCGCCCGGCATCCCCCAGCACCCAGCATGGTATTCCAATGGCACCCCGCCGGGGGTGTTCGTCTGGAGAATGCTGATGGAGCGTCGCATCGCGCAGTACCGGCCCTCGAACCGACCACCCGCATGGGAACGCGTCGCCGACGAAGTACGCACCACCGTCGCCAGTGCCACCCCCACCACCACCCACCGTGCCCGCGATCTCCTCACCGCCCTGACCAGGGTCGCCGTCTATGCCGACCAGCAGGGCCACCCCGCCGACGCCCGCCTGTGGCTGGCACCCGCCATGGTGGAGCGGTTCACCGCGACCGGGTGCCCGGAAGTCACCGAGGCGACCCGTGCGAACTACCGCGCCTGCCTCACCGCCCTCAGAACCGCGGTGCTCGGGCCCGACCTGCCCGGCGGGCGCCCCGTCCCGCTCTCCGCCTCCGACCCCTCGCAGCCCTTCGGCTCGAACGACAAGGCCGACCTGTGGGGCTGGGCCGGCGGCCAGCCCACGGACGAACTACGACGAGGGCTCCGGCTCCTGCTGGCGCTCGGACTGGGCTGCGGCCTCGACACCACCGAGATCATCCCCCTGCGAGGCCCCGACGTACGCGTCCTGAAGGACGGCTCCTGCGTCCTGGCGGTCCGGGGAAGCCGCTCCCGCCTGATCATCTGCTCGCGGCCCTACGAGCGCACCCTGGCCGAGGCCTCCCGGCACGCGGACACCGGCTACCTCTTCCGGCCCTCCAGCTTCGCCCGCGGCCCCAACACCGTCACCGACCTCGTCTACCGCGCCGCCCGCGACCCACGCGTACCGCGCCTGGTCATGGGCCGCTGCCGCGCCACTTGGCTGGTTGAGCGCATGAACGTCCCCATCCCCCTGCCCGTCCTGCTGGCCGCGGCCGGCCTCGACTCGCTCCACGCCCTCTCCCGCCTGCTGCCCTACCTCAAGGGCACCAGCGCCGAGCAGGCCCACACCACCCTTAGGGAGATGCCGTGACCCCCGCCCGCCCTTCATGTCCAAGCCCGCGCAACCAACCCGACGCACCCCTATGGCTGCAGCAGCTGCGCGAGCGCCGCCAAAGTGTCAGGGCGGCTGACTTCACCCGGGCCCGCCAGTTCGTCGACCGCTCAGGCGTCATCCCTCTGATCCACCACGCCCAGCAGCGCGCCCGCAAGTCGAACGCCGGGCGCACCCGCACCGTCACCCTGCACGCCCTGTTCATCGCCATGGCTCTGGACTCCTGGCGCAACCAAGGGCGCGTCGTCCTCGCCGAGGTCGCCGACATCCTCGCCCACCAGCTCACCCCCGCCGCGCGCACCCAACTCGCCCTCCCCGCATGGCCGGACACCATCGACGGCTTCGAATCCGCCTACCTCGCCGTGCGCCGCGCCTTCCACTCCGCCGAGGCGGTCATGGACCCCTCCCCGCTGCCCAAGCGGCGTCTCACCCGCGCCGATGTCCTGCGCCTGGAGCAGGAAGCCGACCAGCAGGGCCTCGCCGCCCGCCGCCAACTGCTCATCGAGGTCACCAACCGCCTGGTCGAAGCCTCCCTCGCCCCGGCCAGAACCGTGATCGAAGAGTTCTGGGACGGCTCGGCCGCAGTCGACGCCACACCGATCCGGACCTTCTCCCGCGGGGTCAGCGCCAAGGACCCGAAAACCGCCACCGACCCCGACGCGGCCTGGTACGTCCGCGACGGCAACCACCGCGACCCCGCATCCGACCCTCAGGAACACAGCCTCCACAACGGCAAGAAGACCCGGAAAGCCAAGCGCTACCTCTACGGGTTCGAAGCCACCCTCGTCGTCACAGGCGAAACCTCCACCACCCCGCTCGGCGGCCGCCCCGCGGCAACCCGCGACCACAGCCGCCACCTTCCCGCTCTCGTTCTCGCCTTCACCGTCCACAAACCCGGACACGACCCCGCCGGCAACGCCATCACCGCACTGAAGGACATGCGCCGCCGCAACTACCCCACCGGCTGGCTCGCCGCCGACCGCGCCTACAACGCCGCCCTGCCCGAAACCTTCCACATCCCCGTCCGCGACCTCGGCTACCGCCCCATCTGGGACTACCGCATCGACCAGCTCGGCATCCAGGGCTCCCACGCCGGCGCCCTCCTCATCGACGGCACCTGGTACTGCCCCAACCTGCCGCCAAACCTGACCACAGCCACCGCCGACCTCCTCACCAAGAAGATCGACAAACACACCTGGCGCACCCGGGTCGACGCCCGCGCCTCCTACCGCCTGCGCCCCAAAGCCGCCCCCGACCACCGAGGCGCACGAAGGATGCTCTGCCCCGCAGCAGGCACCCACCCCACCGTCGCCTGCCCCGTCAAGCGCCGCAGCCTCGGCCGCGACACCCGCCTTCCCCTCATCGACGTCACCCCCACCCCGGCAGGACACCCCGAGGTCTGCCGCCGTGAGTCCCTCACCTTCACCCGGGACATCGGCATCCGTCACTGGCAAGAACTCGACCACGGCCTCGCCCCATGGGTCCACCACTACTTCCGCCTGCGCAACCGTGTGGAGCACTTCAACGGCTACGCCAAAGACCACGAAGGCATCGAACGCAGCCGCACCCGCCGCATCCGCGGAATCGCCGCCCAGTCCCTCCTCCTCTCCTTCCAGATCGCCCACGCCAACCACCGCAAACTCGCCAGCTGGCTCGACACCCTCCAGACAGGGGGCCTTCCCGCCCGCCGCCGCCCCTCCAACCGCCACAAACTCAAGAACCCCCGCGACTGGACCCCAGGCGGCTACCTCCCCGACACCACACCCGAGAACTGATCCACCCCACCCCCCACACCCCACCTGAACAGCACAAACACATCCGGCCCTCTGCGAACCCGCAGAGGGCCGGAACACGTCCACCACAACAACAAAGCCGGTCAAAGCGACAAAGTGTCGCTTCGACCGGCTCTATTTGGTCGGTTGACCACAGTGTCCGAGGGGGGACTTGAACCCCCACGCCCGATAAAGGGCACTAGCACCTCAAGCTAGCGCGTCTGCCATTCCGCCACCCGGACAAGGTGTCTGCCGTTCGCGGTGTGTTCCCCGCGGCGACATGGAAGACAATACCAGGGGTTCGACGCGCCTTTCACCTGCGTATCCGGCGCATACCCGGAGGTCAGTGCGGTGTGGCGGGCCGGTGGGGCCGTGGCCTCCACCGTCTGCGGGGGTCGCGGGGCTACCTTCGCGTCCATGAGTGATCGCGGCTACCGCCGGCCCCGTCCGCTGTCTCCCCTGCGCGAGCATCTGCGCGACACGTTCTGGTTCGCCCCGACCATGGGGTTCGTCTGTGTGTTCGTACTGTGGCTGATCGCTTCCGAGGTCGATGAGGAGATCGTCGCGTTTCTCAAGCGGGAGGAGGCGTACGACGAGCTCGGTGACCTGATGGCCTTCGCCCGGGACACCCAGACGATCGTCACCCAGATCAGCTCCGCCATGATGACCTTCATCGGCGTGGTGTTCAGCATCTCGCTGGTCGCGGTGCAGATGGCCGCCGGGCAGCTCACGCCACGGGTGGTGCGGATCTTCGTCCGCAGCCGCATCAGCAAGCTCACGCTGACGGTGTTCCTGGCGACGTTCCTGTTCTCCCTGCTGGTCCTGGCCTCGTACGAGAGTGAGAGCGACCCGCGCCGGGTGGTCTCGGTCCCGCTGCTGCAGAGCCTGCTCACGCTGGTGCTCGTCGGGCTGAGTCTGCTGCTGTTCATCGCCTATGTCAGCTCGACGCTGCGGCTCATGCAGGTCGGGCCGGTGGTGGACAGGATCACCCGTGACTCCTTCCGTGTGCTCGGCCGGATGCCTCGGGGGCCGGGCGGGGCCGAGGGGCTCGGGCCGGAGACCGGGCGGGTGGTGTACGAGGGCCGGGCCGGGGTGCTGCGGGACGTCAATACGGCGCGGCTCGTCCGGGCCGCGCGGCGGCAGGATGTGGTGCTGCGGCTGATCCCCCGCATCGGGGACTTCGTGGTGCCCGGCACGCCGGTGCTCGCCGTCCACGGCGGGGCCGTACCGTCGCGGCGGCAGCTGCGGTACACCGTCTCCGTCGGGGTGGAGCGCACCCTGCACCAGGATCTGGCCTTCGGGCTGCGTCAGCTTGTCGACATCGCGCTGCGGGCCCTGTCGACGTCCGTGAACGATCCGACGACCGCCGTGCAGTGCCTGGACCGGATCGTGCAGTTCCTCGCCGCCGTGGTGGGCCTGCCGCTCGGTACCGTCCACCATCGGGACCGGTCCGGGCGGGTGCGGCTGGTGCAGGAGGGGCCGGACTGGGAGGACCTGGTGGATCTCGCCTTCGAGGAGATCCGGTGGTGTGTGGCCGGAAGCCCGCAGGTGTCGCGGCGGCTGCTGGCGGGGCTGGACGATCTGTTGCTGCTGGCGCCGGAGGAGCGGAAGCAGCCGCTGGTGCGGCATCGGGCACTGCTCGTCCAGGTGGTGGAGCGCACCGTTCCGGTGGCCGCCGACCGGGAGTTCGCGCTGCTGCCGGACCGGCAGGGCATCGGATAGCCCCGCCGGTCCCGCATGCGCGGCGCGCGTCAGTCGCCGCAGCGGCCCTCGCGCAGCGAGTGCAGGTGCTCGCTCGACTTCCGGGCGAAGGCGAGCGAGTCGACCGGATTGTCGTGTTCCGCCTGCCAGTGGTGGTAGCTCCGGCCGTGGTGGGTCCGGTTGGTCACCTTGGAGAGGAACGTCTTGTAGTCGATGTCCCCGTCCCCCACGTCCGACATCCGGTAGCCGTCGCGCGTCGTGTCGTCGCGGACACCGTCCTTGACGTGGAAGAGCGGGTAGCGGTTCGGGTGCTTGAGGACGTACTTCAGCGGGTCGAGCGGGGCCTTGCTGCCGTCCGCGCGCTTGCTGAAGCGGAACTGCGCGCAGTACGCCCAGTAGATGTCCATCTCCAGATAGACCAGGTCCGGGTCGGTCTCGGCGAGCAGGACGTCGTAGAGGCGCACCTTCGGCTTGTCGGTCGCGAAGGAGAACTCCTCGGCGTGATTGTGCTGGTAGAACTTCATGCCGCGCTTACGGGCGGCCGCCCCGTACGTGTTGAAGTCGTCGGCCGCCCGCTTCCAGCCGTCGACCGTCGAGCCGTAGCGGAAGGGGCCGGACGCCGTGCCGATGTGCTTGAGGCCGAGCGCCTGGGCGTCGTCGAGGACCTTCTCCAGGTTCTGGGCGAAGGTGTAGGCGCCGGGGTTGTTGTCGTCGTAGTAGCCGACGTGGCTGCCGATCGGGTTGAGGCCGTGGTCCTTGGCCAGCCGCTTGAGCTGGGCGAGGGTGATGGGTCCTGCGGAGCCCTGGGTGTAGCCCGCGAGCTCGATCTCGTCGTAGCCGTACTTCTCCAACTCGGCGAAGACGGGGGCGAAGCCGAGCGTGGAGATCTGGTCGCGGAGGCTGTAGAGCTGGATGCCGAGGCGGCCGGGGGGCAGGACGGGCTTGCCCTTGCCGTGACCATGTCCGTGGCCAGGTCCGTGGCCGTGGCCCTTGCCGGGTCCCTGGGCGTGGTCCTGGCCTGCGGCCTGGGCGCTCGCCGTGCCGATGATCGTGGCGGCGGTGGCTCCGGCGGCGACACCGAGGACGTTGCGGCGGCTCAGTCTGCGGGCGAGTTCGGTGTCCTTGGAGGTGCGGCTCATGTTCGCGTGACTCCCTTGGGTGACGTGGGGTGAGCAGTGCGGTGAGCGGTGCGATGCCGGTCCGTTGTCAGTGCAGTCCGGCAAGCTTGAGGAGCAGGGACTTCACCTCGGTGGCCCTGACCCGGTCGGTGAACGCGTGGGGGGTGGAGCAGAGGATGAGCGGACCTTCGTCGTCGCTCGACGGAAGGCGGCCGTGGCTGCCGCGAATAGGTGAGGGGTCCAGGGGGACGACCGCCATGCGGTAGCGCAGTCCGAGCTTCTTGCGGGCGACCGCCGAGACGGCCTTGAGCCGTACGTAGGGGTCCTCGGGGTCCATGAAGAGCTCGACGGGGTCGTAGCCGGGTTTGCGGTGGATCTCGACGAGTTGGGCGAAGTCGGGCGCGCGGGCGTCGTCGAGCCAGTAGTAGTACGTGAACCAGGCGTCCTTCTCCGCCACGGCGACCAGCTCGCCGGAGCGGGGGTGGTCCAGGTGGTGCGCCTTCTTGCCCTCGTCGTCCAGGAGCTGGTCGATGCCGGGCAGGTCGGCCAGTGCGGCCCGGGTCGCTTCCAGGTCCTCGGGACGGCGTACGTAGATGTGGGCGAGCTGGTGATCCGCGACGGCGAAGGCGCGTGAGGCCATCGTGTCGAGGTACTCCATGCCGTCCTGCGTGTGCACCTCCAGCAGCCCCGCCCGGCGCAGCGCCCGGTTGATGTCGACGGGCCGGCTCACGCGGGTGATGCCGTATTCGGAGAGCGCCACGACCGTACGGCCTTCGTCGCGCGCGTCGGCCAGCAGCGGGGCGATGGCCCGGTCGAGGTCGGCGGCGGCCTGGTGGGAGCGGGGGTCGTCGGGGCCGTAGCGCTGGAGGTCGTAGTCGAGGTGCGGCAGGTAGCAGAGCGCGAGGTCGGGGGTGCGGGTGGCGATGATGTGGCGGGTGGCGTCGATGATCCACTGGGAGGAGACCAGGTCGGCGCCGGGGCCCCAGAAGTGGAAGAGGGGGAACGTGCCGAGCTTGTCGGTCAGTTCGTCGTGCAGGGCGGGAGGCCGGGTGTAGCAGTCGGGTTCCTTGCGGCCGTCGGCGTAGTAGACGGGTCGCGGGGTGACGGTCCAGTCGGTGTCGGCGCCCATCGCGTACCACCAGCAGATGTTGGCGACGGTGTAGCCGGGGTGGGCGCGGCGGGCCGCGTCCCAGAGCTTGTCGCCTTCGACGAGCCCGTTGTGCTGGCGCCAGAGCAGGACGTCGCCGAGCTCGCGGAAGTACCAGCCGTTGGCGACGATGCCGTGTTCGGCGGGCATGGCGCCGGTGAGGAAGGTGGACTGGGCGGCGCAGGTGACGGCGGGCAGGACGGTGGAGAGCGGGGCCCGAGCGCCCTGTTTGCCGAGCGCCGTGAGGTTCGGCATGTGGGCGAGGAGCTGCGGGGTGAGGCCGACGACGTCCAGGACGAGGAGGGGGGTGGGGGCCCCGGCCCCCTGTGCGGTTTCCGTTCCGGGTTCGGGCGCGCTCATGGCAGCTCCTTGAGGCCGAGGTCGACCAGGAGGTCGCGGGCGAGGGTGAGTTCGGCGGCGATGCCGTCGGCGAGTTGGGTACGGGTGCGGGGCCGCAGCTCGGCGGGCAGCGCCTGCCAGGTGTACGTCTCCACCTCCAGGTGCCGGGTCAGCGGGACCGCTCCCCCGACGAGCCGGGCGAGCGTGGCGCGGAGCACGGGGAGCGTGGAGGTGAGCGGGGGCGCGGGCGGCGCGTGCAGCGGTACGTGGAAGTGGGCCCGCCAGGGGGTGGAGTCCGGGAGCGCGCCGCCGGCGACGGCCTCGTCCAGGTCGTCGGTGCCGCGCAGCCCGGCGGCCGTGCGCGTACGGGTCTGGTGCAGGAAGCGCGGCTCGGCGAAGGCGGCGAGCGCGGTGCGGACCTCGGGGAGGTGGGGGTGTTCGGCGTGCAGGGCGGCGGAGAGCTGGGACTTCACGACGGGGATACCCGCTGCGGTCAGGGCGTCGAGCGCGGTGTCCGGGTCCTCGAAGGAGGTGGCGAGGTGGCAGGTGTCGACGCAGATGCCGATGCGCTCGTGGCCGACGTCGGTGAGCGGCGCGATGGCGTCGGCGGTGGTCTCCACCGTGCAGCCCGGCTCGGGTTCGAGGCCGATGCGGATGGACTTGCCGGTGAGTTCGGCGAGGGCGTCCAGGCGCTGGGCGAGCGTGGTGAGGGCGGTGCGTGCGGTGCGGGCGGCGGCGGGTTCGGTGTCGTATGGGGTGCGCCAGGCCAGCGGGAGCGTGGAGATGATGCCTTCGGTGACGTCGTCGGGGAGCAGGGCCGCAAGAAGGCGGGCCAGGTCGGTGGTGTGGGCGAGGCGGTCGGGCTCGGTCCAGTCCGGCCGGTAGACCCGGTACTTGACCTCGTCGGCGCCGAAACCCTCGTACGGGAAGCCGTTGAGGGTGACCACTTCGAGGCCCCGGCCGTCGAGTTCGGCGCGGAGTGCGCGGAGTTCGGCGGGGTCGTTGATCAGGGCGCGGGCGGCGTCCCGGGCGAGCCAGAGGCCGATGCCGAGCCGGTCCCGGCCGAGACGGCGGCGTACGGGTTCGCAGTGGTCGCGGAGCTGCGCGCGGACGCCGTCCAGGGTTTCGGCGGGGTGGACGTTGGTGCAGTAGGAGAGGTGGACGATCGAGCCGTCCGGGTGGCGGAAGCGCATGGCTTCACTCCCCGCCGCGCAGGATGGAGTTGCCCTCGTGGAGTGCGTCGGGGGCGGAGGCGTCCAGGTGGAGGCGGCCGCTCTGGCCGTAGAAGGCGACCGGGTTGCGCCACAGGACCTGGTCGACGTCGTCCTCGGTGAACCCGGCCTTCAGCATCGCGTCGGCCACCTTGCGGGTCTTGAGCGGGTCGCTCTTGCCCCAGTCGGCGGCCGAGTTGACGAGGATCTTCTCGGTGCCGTGGTTCCGGAGGATCGTGACCATGCGGTCCTCGTCCATCTTGGTGTCCGGGTAGATGGAGAACCCGGCCCAGCAGCCGCTGTCAGTGGCGGCCTTTACCGTTGTCTCATTGAGGTGGTCGAGCAGGACGTGCTCCGGGGGGAGGTGCGATTCGCGGATGACGTCGATGGTGCGGTGGAGACCGGCGAGCTTGTCGCGGTGCGGGGTGTGGACGAGGGCGGGCAGCCCGTGGTCGGCGGCGAGCTGGAGCTGAGCGGCCAGCGCGTGGTCCTCGGCCGGGGTCATGGAGTCGTAGCCGATCTCCCCGACGGCGACGACGGAGTCCTTGACCAGATAGCGGGGCAGGGCGTCCAGGACGGGGGTGCAGCGGGGGTCGTTGGCCTCTTTGGGGTTGAGGGCGAGCGTGCAGTGGTGCGCGATGCCGTATTGAGAGGCGCGGAAGGGCTCCCAGCCGAGGAGCGCGTCGAAGTAGTCGAAGAAGCTGGCGGGCGAGGTGCGCGGCTGGCCGAGCCAGAAGGAGGGTTCGACGAGGGCGCGGACGCCCGCGTCGTACATCGCCTGATAGTCGTCCGTGGTCCGGGACGTCATATGGATGTGGGGGTCGAAGATGCGCATCAGGACTCCTCCGTGGGGGCGGCGGGGGTGATCTCGGCGAGAGTGAGCGCGGTGCGCAGGTCGGCCGGGACGTCACGGCCGGCGGCGGTCCGCTCGGCGGCGAAGTCGCTGAGCATACGGGCGAGTTCGGCGTCTCCTCGGGCCCGCTCGTCGAGCCGGGCGACGGCGGCCAGCGGTACGCCGGTGAAGAGGCACTTCAGTACGGCGTGGCGCCAGGCGTGCGGATCGAGGTGCGCCGCGGCGTACGGGCCGACGGCGGCGGCGACCAGCCGGGTGTCGTTGGTGCGCAGGGCGTCCTCGACGAGCGGGAGGGCAGTGGAGCCGATGTCGAGGCGGTGCAGGGTGAGGAGGACGGCGCGACGTTCGGCGGCGGTGCCCTGTTCGTAGAGCCGGGTGACGGAGGAGAGAGGGGGGCGGGCCGCGATGAGCAGGAGGGAGCGTACGGAGTCGGCGTGGGCCGGTCCGCAGTGGCGGCCGGCGGCGGCGTAGCGAAGCTCCCAGGGTGGCGAGGCGTACGGGGAGGCCTCGGCCGTGACGTCCTCTGTTGCCGCGTGCGCGGCTTCGGTCAGGGCCGCGTCGAGCCAGGCGCGGGCGGTGTCGTCGAGTTCGGTGTCGAGTTCCTTGCGGGACTTCAGCACGGTGCGCCGCCCTTCTTGTCGATCGCGCCCCTGGTCATGGCGTCGCGCAGGAAGGCGAGAGAGGTGCGGGCGAGTTCGGGGCCCGCGTGGGAGTGGCGGGGCAGCTCGACGACGGTGAGGCCTTGGTAGTCGGTGGCGGCCAGGGCGGCGAGCACGGGCGGGAAGTCGATCTCGCCGTCGCCGAACGGGAGGTGCTCGTGGACACCGCGCCGCATGTCCTCGATCTGGACGTGCCGGAGCCAGGGCGCGGAGTCGACGACGCACTGCACGGGTGAGGCCTCCTCCAGGCACTGGCAGTGGCCGATGTCGAGCGTGAGGCCGAGGAGCGGCGGGTCGCCGAGGAGGGCGCGGAGGTGGTGGAAGTCGGCGAGGGTGGCGAGGAGGTGACCGGGTTCGGGCTCGATGGCGAGGGGGATGCCCGACCTTTCGGCGGCGTCGAGTACGGGGGTGATCGCCTCGGTAAGGCGCTTCCAGGCGGTGTCGGTGGAGGTGTCCGGCGGGGTGATGCCGCTGAAGCAGTGGACGGCGTGCGCGCCGAGTTCGGCCGCCACGTCCACGGCGCGGACGAGCAGGGCGGTGCGCGCGGCCCGGGCGTCGGGGTCCGGGTCGAGGAGGGAGGGGCCGTGCTTGCGGCGCGGGTCCAGGACATAGCGGGCGCCGGTCTCCACGGTGACCCGGAGCCCGAGGGAGGTGAGCCTGCGCCGGACCTCGCGGGTGCGTTCGGCGAGGTCGGGGGCGAGGGGGTCCAGGTGCATGTGGTCGAGCGTCAGGCCGACGCCCTCGTAGCCGAGGTCGGCGAGGAGCCCGAGGGCGTCGTCGAGGCGGAGGTCGGTGAGCCCGTTGGTGCCGTAACCGAGGTGGAGGGTCATGTGGGGCTCACCTTCCGGGCGAGGGCGCGGGCCAGGGGGACGAGTGCTATGACGGCGAGACCGGAGCCGGGTGCTCCGGCGCGGGTGGCGAGCGCCGCCTGGAGCGGGATCATGGCGCGGATCCCGCCGCCCACCGCCCGCTGGGTCAGGGGCGGCGACGGGTTGAGGGCGGCGTGCAGGAGGGGTGGGCCGGCGGTGCGGAGGTAGGCACCGGTGAAGGCGGTGAGGAGGAGGAAGGTGAGGGCGGGAGCGTGGTGGGGGCGGATCGCCCGGCGCTCCCTCGGACCCGTCGCGCCGAGGCCGCTCGTGCCGAGCCCCGCCACGGTCACGCCCAGGCCGCCTGCGCCGGGCCCCGGTGCCCTGGTCCGAGCTGCCCGGTCCGCCGTGAGCACCGCCGCGCCCAGCGCCGTCGTCGTGGCCAGGACCGCCAGCGGTACGGCGGTGGAACCGCCCTGCGCCTCGTGGCGGGAGACGGCGGTGACGCCGTACGTGTGCGCCCCGAGGACCAGGGCCGCGGGGAGGGCGGCGGCCAGAGCGCCGAGCGCCGGACGAGGCGGTGCGGCAACGTTGTCGGGCGCGGCGGCCCCGCCGTGCACCGGACGGGCGGTGCGCGGTCCGGGCCCCGGCCCCCTCCCGGCCGACGCCGACGCCCCCGCCCCCGCCGTCGCGGTCGCCGTCGCCGTCGCTCCCAGCAGCAGGTCCAGTGACCGCGCCGCGGCCATCGCCGCCGGGCCCGCCTTCGTGTGCTTGAGGTGCAGGTCGTAGGCCCAGACCGTGGCGGCCAGGCCCGTGGCGACCGCCAGCGCCGGGCGGCCGGCCCGCGCCGCGAGGGCCAGCCCCGCCGCCGTCAGGACCCCGGCAGCGCCCAGGGCGGCCGGGGGGCTGATGCGGCCCGACGGGATCGGCCGGTGCGGGCGGTCCACCGCGTCCTCCTCGCGGTCCGCCCAGTCGTTGAGTGCCATCCCCGCCTCGTACAGGCAGAGCGAGGCGCCGATCGCGAGTGCCGTACCCCGGCCGGGACCGCGGCCCACCGCCGCGGCCCCGGCCAGGGCGTCACCCGGCACGGAGAACAGCGCGGAGACCCGGAACAGTTCGGTCCAGGCCCGCACCGTGTCCCCTCTCCCGCGACCGGGCGACGGGCGGTGCCTGTCCGGTGCGGGCGCAGTCCCACCCGTACCGGACAGGCCGTCTTCGGAGGCGCGGCCCGGGGCCGTCGAGGGCGCCCGGAGGCCCGCCCCGAGCGCCGGCAGGGCCCGCAGCCGCCACCTCATGCCCGGCCCCGGAGCCGCTCGGCGAAGGCCAGCAGCGTGGCGTACTGCTCGGCGAGCGCGGCCGAGGTGCCGCCGTCCGGGTCCTTGAAGTAGAAGCCCAGCTCCGGCCGGGGGCCGCTCAGTCCCAGCTCGTGCGAGCGGGCCAGCAGCCGGGCCAGGTCCAGGACGAGCGGGGCCGCGAGGGCCGAGTCGCAGCCCTGCCAGATGGTCTGGAGGACCATCCGGGAGCCGAGGAAGCCGTCGAAGGCGATGTGGTCCCAGGCCGTCTTCCAGTCCCCCATCGCCGGTACGTCGTCGATGTGGACCTCGCCTTCGGGGGCCGTGCCGAACGTGTCGGCGAGGACGCGTTCCTTGCCCGCGTTCTTGGCGGCGGCCGCCGCCGGGTCGGCCAGCGCCGCCCCGTCCCCGCCGCCCAGCAGGTTCGACCCGGACCAGGCCCGTACGGGCAGGGCGCGCTGGAGGAACATCGGGGCGAGTACGGAGCGGAGCAGCGTCTGGCCGGTCTTGCCGTCGCGTCCGGCGTGGGGAAGTCCGCTGTCGGCGACGGTCTCGGCGAGCGCGGGGGCGCGCAGGCCGGTGGACGGGGTGAAGTTGGCGTAGGAGCAGCCGGCGCGGAGTGCGGCGGCCGCGTAGAGGGAGCTGGCGGGGAGGCGCGGGTCGTCGGGACCGGGGGTCGGTTCGGTGGAGGAGACGTTGATGACGACCGTGCGGGCCAGGTCGTGGCGGTGGGCGAAGTCGGTGAGGTCGGCGGCGAACGCGGCGATGAGTTCCTGGTCGGTGCGGGTGTCGCCGGGAAGCGGTCCGCCGGGACGTATCTCGGCGTCGGCGGCGTCGAGTTCGCCGCGTACGGCGGTCGGGAGGCGGTACGGCAGGACACCGCCTTCGGCCAGCGCCTCGGCGCGTTTGGCGAGCGGGCAGTCCAGGGTGTCGTGGCCGCCGAAGACCAGCGAGGTCAGCGGCGGCAGGCCGCTGTCGGCGAACGGAGGCGTCTCGGTGACCATGCCGGTCGGCGGGTGGAGGCCCGCCGCTATCGCCGCGCATCCCGCCGTGGCGGTGGTGGCGACGGAGCCGCGCGCTCCGATGAACCAGACGCCGGTACGGCGGCCGGGCCCGTCGGCCGCGCTGTGTGGACTCTCCGTACGGCCTTCACGATCGGCATGTGCGGTCACGGGCTGCCTCCCTGGGGGATGAAGAGGTGGAGGACGGCGGGCGGGGAAGGGGTCGGTGCCTTCCCCGCCCGTCGTCGGCAGAGGTGGCCGCCCTACGTCGAGGGCAGCTCCTTCAGCTGGATGTTGCGGAAGGACACCTGGTCGTCGGCTCCATGGTTCTGGAGGCCGATGTAGCCATCCTTCAGACAGCGGGCCGGGTCGGTGTTGGTGAAGTCGTTGATCTTCGCTCCGTTGAGGAAGAGCTGCAGACGTTCGCCCTGGACCTTGATCTCGTAGCTGTTCCACTGCCCCGGCGGCCGCAGGACGCGGTCACGGGCCTTGATGTTGGCCGATTTGAATCCGTAGACGGCGCCGGTGGTGCGGTC
Source organism: Streptomyces sp. CA-146814 (assembly GCF_050942385.1). Classification (NCBI taxonomy): domain Bacteria; kingdom Bacillati; phylum Actinomycetota; class Actinomycetes; order Kitasatosporales; family Streptomycetaceae; genus Streptomyces; species Streptomyces sp. CA-146814. Next base: position 7,026,089 of record NZ_CP192068.1, on the reverse strand, counting down.
GGCGGCGTCGGTGGCGTCGATCTGGATCTCGTAGCCGTTGTCGACGGCCGACCAGGGGTCGTCGGACTCCGGGAAGCCCACGAAAATACCGGAGTTGTCGTCGCCGGCCATCTTCCAGTCGAGCTTGAGCGAGTACGCCTTCAGCTCCTTGGCCTGGTAGGTGAGCAGGCCCATGCCGCCTTCGGAGTGCAGGGCGCCATCACTGACGGAGAACCTCCCCGGGCCTGCCTGCTTCCAGCCTTCCAGGGTCTTGCCGTTGAAGATCGGCCGGTAGTCCTTGTTCGGCTTGCAGTCGGCCTTGACCTGGCCGGTGGCGTAGCGCAGGCCGCCCGACAGGTGCTGGCGGAAGGCCGGTTCGGCGTAGGACTCCTTGGTGTGGCCGAGTCCGGTGTAGAAGGAGCGGCCGCCCTGGTAGGTCTGGCACCAGGAGATCGGGTGGTCGCCCTTCATGTTGCCGCCGGTGTAGGTGGTCTCGTCGAGGGTGGCCAGCACCTTTGCCTGGTCACGGGGGTTGATGCGGTAGTTGTACCACTCGTCGGTGCGCTCCCACTCCTCGTCCAGGTGCGCGGTGGCCGGATGGTCGTGGTCCTCGACACGGACGGTGGCGGGCTGGATCTGCGGGTGCGAGTCGAAGTAGGCGCCGACCAGGCCGCCGTAGAACTCCCAGTCGTACTCGGTGTCGGCGGCCGCGTGGATGCCGACGTAACCGCCGCCGGTGGCCACGTAGTTCTCGAACGCCTTCTGCTGCTCGGCGTTGAGGACGTCACCGGTGGTGGAAAGGAAGGCGACGGCGTCGTAGCGGGCGAGGTTGCTGGTGGTGAACTGGGCGGCGGACTCGGTGGAGTCGACGGTGATGTTGGTGTCCTCGCCGATCTCCTTCAGTGCGGCGACGCCGGCCGGGATGGAGTCGTGGCGGAAACCGGCGGTCTTGGAGAAGACCAGGACGCGCTTGGCGGTCTTGTCGACCGGACTGTTCGACAGTTCGAAGTCGTCGACGTCGTAGAGCGCGCCGTCACCTCCCTTGAAGACGAGGAAGAGTTCGGTCTGCTTCTTGGGCGCTCCGCGCAGCGGGATGTCGATGCCCTGGAAGGTGTCCCAGCTCCCGGTCACCGGGACCGGGCCCGAGCCGAGGATCTTGCCGGTGGGCGATCCCGTACGGACTTCGAGGAAGCCGCCCGAACCAGCCGACGAGATGCGGGCGGTGAGCTTGGTGGTGCCACCGAGGACGTAGGTCTTGAAGGAGATCCAGTCGTCGTTGTGGATGTCCCCGACGGTCTTACCGCCGTGCGCGCTCGACTTGCTGGGCGTGGTGACGCCGGAGGAGTCGTCGAAGTGCTCGGCCTGGCGGTGCCTGGGCTGGAGGCGCGCGGCGTCCTTGCCGGTCAGCTTGGCCTGGCCGCCACCGCCGTTGTCGGTGTAGGAGGCCGAAATACCGCCGTAGATATTGGCGTTGGGGTCGTGGCCGCCTTCCATGGCGGTCTTGATGGTGCCTTCGCAGCCGTGCTCGGTGGTGATGTCGTGGCCGTGGCTGTCGTGGCCCAACGTGAACTTGACCTCGACCTTGGTGCAGTCGATGGTGCCGTCCTCCGGGTCGCTGACGTTCACCTTGAACGGTACGGAGTCACCGAACTCGAAGAGCTGACCGTCCTCCGGGAGCACCAGCTCCACGGTCGGGGCGGTGTTGCCGACGGTGATGTGGACGCTGGCCGAGCCGGTGCGGCCGGTCGGGTCCTCGGCGGTGAGGGTCGCGACGTACGTACCGTTCTTCTTGTACGTGTACGTCGGGTTCGCGACCGTGGACGTTCCGCCGTCACCGAAGTCCCAGGCGTACGTGAGCGGGTCACCGTCGCCGTCCGACGTGCCGGCCGAGGAGAACTTGACCTTCAGCGGTGCGGTGCCGGAGGTCTTGTTCGCCGAGGCCTCCGCGATGGGTGAGCGGCCTCCGGTGGCGTTCTCGATGCGGTAGAGCGCGGAGTTCTCGTCGCCGCCGAACCAGGCGAGGCCGTAGTCCAGGACGTACAGGGCCCCGTCCGGGCCGAAGGCCATGTCCATGATCTGCGTACCGGACCACGGCACGTCGTTGATGGACTGGACGGCGCCGTCCGCGTCCTGCTCGATGCGCTTGATCCAGCGTCGGCCGAACTCACCGGCGAAGAAGTCGCCGTCGTACGCCTCGGGGAACTTGACCGGGGAGTCGAGGTCCGCGTCGTAGCGGTAGACCGGTCCGCCCATCGGGGACTCGGAGCCGGTGCCGAACTCGGGCACGGAACCGCCGTCGTACGGGATCCAGGCGGCCTCGGCCGGCGGCAGGTCGACCAGGCCGGTGTTGTGCGGCGACTCGTTCTTCAGGTCAGCGCAGTCGAAGGCGGCGCCGGAGGCCTTGGTGGCGAAGTCGTAGTCGATGTACGGCTCGTTCTCACCGACGCAGTACGGCCAGCCGAAGTTGCCGGCCTTCGTCACCCGGGCGAACTCCACCTTGCCGGACGGCCCGCGCTTCGGGTCGGCCGCACCGGCGTCGGGGCCGTAGTCACCGACGTAGACGATGCCGGTGGCCTGGTCGACGGAGAAGCGGAACGGGTTGCGGAAGCCCATCGCGTAGATCTCGGGGCGCGTCTTGTCCGTCCCGGGCTCGAAGAGGTTGCCTTCGGGGACGGTGTACGAGCCGTCCTCGGCGACCTTGATGCGCAGGATCTTGCCGCGGAGGTCGTTGGTGTTGCCGGAGGTCCGCTGGGCGTCGAACGCCGGATTGCGGTCGGCGCGTTCGTCGATCGGCGTGTAGCCGTCGGAGGCGAAGGGGTTGGTGTCGTCGCCGGTGGAGAGGTAGAGGTTGCCGTCCTTGTCGAAGTCGATGTCACCGCCGACGTGGCAGCAGATGCCGCGCGAGGTGGGGACGTCCAGGACCTTCTTCTCACTGGCGGTGTCGAGCGTGCCGTCCTCGTTGAGCACGAAGCGGGAGAGCCGGTTGACGCCGTCGAACTTCTCGAAGTCGGCGGCGGTCCCGGTCTCGGGTGCGTCGCCTGCCGGGGTGCCCAACGGGGGTGCGTAGAAGAGGTAGATGGCCCGGTTCTCGGCGAAGTCCGGGTCGACGCCGACGCCTTGGAGGCCTTCCTCGTCGTGCGTGTACACGGGGAGGGTGCCGGAGATCCGGGTGTTGCCGGCGCTGTCGGTGATCCGCAGCTCGCCGCCACGCGAGGTGTGCAGCACGCTGCGGTCCGGGAGGACGGCGAGCGACATGGGCTCACCGGTCTCCTCCGCGCCCTTGGCGAGGGTGACCTGCTGGAAGTCCTCCGCCACGGGCGCCTCGTGGCCCGGGTGGCCGGGGTGGGCGGTGGCGCCGGGGGCGGAGCCGAGGGTCAGGGTGGCGGCGGCGAGGAGGCCGCCGGTGAACAGCGCGAGCGATTTACGGACGCGGGTCCGGGCCAGGAGCCGCTTTCTGGTTCGGTGCGTTCGGTGCACGTAGGTCCTCCGGAGAGTGCCGGTTGTACGGGCGGGTGTAGCCGTGCCGTGCCGCGCGGGGACTGCCGCGCGTGTGTCACCGGAGACGGGAGTGACCCCGGTGACGCGAGTCATGTCGTGTACACGTGGTGGACGGTAGACCTGTTCATCCGCGACGGAAAGCCCTTGTGCAAGGGTTGGATCGAACTTCTGCTTCCGCCAGGACAAAGGAGATTCCGGGCAGCGCGAGGCAGCCCCGGGCACCTCAGGGAGCACCCGGGACCGCTCTGCCGCAGCTCCTACTCGCCGCCGCCGAAGGCCGCGTCGAAGGAGGCCGACGGCGGGTCGAAGTCGAACCGCTTGAGGCTGGCAAGGGCTTCCGGGGCGCCGGTCAGCCGGTCCATGCCCGCGTCCTCCCACTCCACCGAGACGGGGCCCTCGTAGCCGATGGACCGGAGCATCCGGAACACGTCCTCCCAGGGCACGTCACCGTGGCCGGCGGAGACGAAGTCCCAGCCGCGCCGGGGGTCGCCCCACGGCAGGTGCGAGCCGAGGCGGCCGTTGCGGCCGTCGAGGCGTTTACGGGCCTCCTTGCAGTCCACGTGGTAGATCCGGTCCCGGAAGTCGTAGAGGAAGCCCACCGGGTCGAGGTCCTGCCAGACGAAGTGGCTCGGGTCGAAGTTCAGCCCGAACGCGGGCCGGTGGTCCACCGCTTCGAGCGCGCGCTTCGTGGTCCAGTAGTCGTACGCGATCTCGCTCGGGTGCACCTCATGGGCGAAGCGCACGCCTTCCGCGTCGAAGACGTCCAGGATCGGGTTCCAGCGCTCGGCGAAGTCCTCGTAGCCCCGCTCGATCATGTGCGGCGGGACCGGCGGGAACATCGCGACCAGGTGCCAGATCGAGGAGCCGGTGAACCCGATGACCGTGTCGACGCCGAAGGCGGCGGCGGCCCGTGCGGTGTCCGCGATCTCGGCGGCGGCCCGCTGCCGTACGCCTTCGGCCTCGCCGTCGCCCCAGATGCGGGCGGGCAGGATGCCCTGGTGGCGTTCGTCGATCGGGCTGTCGCAGACGGCCTGGCCGACCAGGTGGTTGGAGATGGCGAAGCACTTCAGCCCGTACTTGTCGAGCAGATGGTGCCTGCTGTCCAGGTAGCCGGGGTCGGCGAGCGCCTTGTCGACCTCGAAGTGGTCTCCCCAGCAGGCGAGTTCGAGACCGTCGTAGCCGAAGTCCCGGGCGTGCCTGCAGACCTCCTCCAACGGGAGGTCGGCCCACTGGCCGGTGAACAGGGTGAAGGGGCGGGGCATGTGCGGGCTACCTCCTAGGACGAGGACGGGACCGGGGTGAGGACGGAGTTCTTGGCGGCGCTCTCCTCGACGGCGGCGAGCACCCGCTGCACCTGGAGGCCGTCCGCGAACGAGGGCCGGGGCGCGAGGCCTTCGGTGATCGTGCGGACCACGTCACGGGCCTGGTGGACGAAGGTGTGCTCGTAGCCGAGGCCGTGGCCCGGCGGCCACCAGGCCTCCAGGTACGGGTGCTCGGGCTCGGTGACCAGGATGCGGCGGAAGCCGGCGGTGGCGGCGGGCTCGGTGTGGTCGTGGAAGGACAGCTCGTTGAGCCGCTCCAGGTCGAAGGCGAGTGAGCCCAGCTCCCCGTTGATCTCCAGCCGCAGCGCGTTCTTCCGGCCCGCCGCCATCCGGGTCGCCTCGAAGGAGGCCAGCGCACCGGAGGCGAGGCGCCCGGTGAAGATCGCCGCGTCGTCCACGGTGACCTCACCCCGCTCCACCGCGTCGGCGCCGCCGGAGAGCCCGGCCGACCCACCGGAGAGCAGCGGCCGCTCCCGTACGAAGGTCTCGGCGACGGCGGACACGCCGGTGAGCAGCTCCCCGGCCAGGTACTGCGCGAGGTCCACGATGTGCGCGCCCAGGTCGCCCAGCGCGCCCGAGCCGGCGTGTTCGCGCTTGAGGCGCCAGGTGAGCGGGGATGCCGGGTCGACCAGCCAGTCCTGGAGGTAGCTGGCGCGTACGTGGCGCAGGGCGCCGAGGCGGCCGTCCGCGATGAGCTGCCGGGCGTAGGTGATGGCGGGCACCTTGCGGTAGTTGAAGCCGACCATCGCCACCTGACCGCGGGCCGCGGCCGCTTCGGCGGCGCGGACCATCGCCTCCGCCTCGGCGACCGTGTTGGCGAGCGGCTTCTCGCACAGCACGTGTTTGCCCGCCTCCAGCGCGGCGATGGCGATCTCCGCATGGCTGTCGCCCGGGGTGCAGATGTCGATCAGCTGCACGTCGTCCCGGGCGATCAGCGCCCGCCAGTCGGTCTCCGCGGCGGCCCAGCCGTGCCGGGCGGCGGCGGCGTCGACCGCCGCACGGTCACGTCCGCAGATCGCGGCGAGAGCGGGCCGCACCGGCAGGTCGAAGACGTGTCCGGCGGTGCGCCACCCCTGGGAGTGGGCGGCGCCCATGAACGCGTATCCGACCATGCCGATCCCGAGCGTCCCTCGCACCTGGTGCGGGGGCGGTGTCGCGGTCACGGTCGCGGGCTGCGGTTCCGTCTCCTGCTCTTGACTACGGGCCATGCGGGCTTCCTCCTCGTCGGTGTGCGGTAACGGGCCGGGGGACGCGCTCGCCGCATCCCCCGGAGTCCCGGTCAGTTGAAGCCTGTCGGCAGGTACTGGTCGATGTTGTCCTTGGTGACGACCGCGGAGTACAGGGTCAGCGAGGTCGGGATCTCCATCTCGGAGAGGCCGCTGATGCCCTTGGACTGGCCGAGCGCCCGCGCCAGGTCGATCGCGGAGGCGGCCATCGTCGGCGGGTAGAGGACGGTCGCCTTGAGGACCCCGTTGTCGGCCTTGATGGCGTCCATCGCGGACTTGGCTCCGGCGCCGCCGACCATGATGAACTCGTCGCGGCCGGCCTGCTGGATGGCGCGGAGCGCGCCGACGCCCTGGTCGTCGTCGTGGTTCCACAGGGCGTCGAACTGCCTCTGCGCCTGCAGGAGTTGGGCCATCTTCGCCTGGCCGGACTCGACGGTGAACTCGGCGGCCTGACGGGCCACCAGCTTGATGTTGGGGTAGTTCTTCAGCGCGTCGGCGAAGCCCTGGCTGCGCTGCTTGGTCAGCTCCAGGTTGTCGATGCCGGCGAGCTCGACGACCTTGGCGTTCGCCTTGCCCTTGAGCTGTTCGCCGATGTAGTGCCCGGCGTTGAGGCCCATGCCGTAGTTGTCGCCGCCGACCCAGCAGCGGTAGGCCTGCGGGGAGGCGAAGATGCGGTCCAGGTTGACGACGGGGATGCCCGCCTTCATCGCCTCCAGGCCGACCTGGGTGAGCGCCTTGCCGTCGGCGGGGAGGATGACGAGGACGTCGACCTTCTTGTTGATGAGTGTCTTGACCTGGCCGATCTGGGCGGCGGTGTCGTTGGAGCCCTCGGTGATCTCCAACGTCACCTCGGAGTACTTCTCCGCCCGCGACTTGGCGTTGACGTTGATGGCGTTGAGCCAGCCGTGGTCGGCCTGCGGTCCGGCGAAACCGATGGTGACGGGCTTGCCGGGCTTGTCGTCGGCGGCGGGCTGGCTGTTGCCGGCCGGCTGCGCGTTCTTCGGTTCGTTGCTGGTGCAGGCGGTGAGGAGCGCGCCCGCGGAGAGGGCGGTGGCTCCGAACAGCAGCCCTCTGCGGCTGGTCTCTGGCATGGCGGTGGAACCCTTCATCCGGTGGGTGACGTACGAAGTGCGGCTCTCGGTAAGGCGGTCGGTCAGGTCTCGCCGCCGCGCAGGGTGCGGCGCTGGACGAGGACGGCGGCGACGATGATGGCGCCCTTGGCGATCTGCTGGACGTCGCTCTGCAGGTTGTTGAGCGCGAAGATGTTGGTGATGGTGGTGAAGATCAGGACGCCGAGGACGGAGCCGACGATGGTGCCGCGGCCGCCGCTGAGCAGGGTGCCGCCGATGATCGCGGCGGCGATGGCGTCGAGCTCGTACAGGTTGCCGTTGGTGTTCTGGCCGGAGCCCGCGAGCACGATCAGCATGAAGGCGGCGATGCCGCAGCAGAGCCCGGACAGCACGTAGAGGTAGAGGCGCTGACGGCGGACGTCGATCCCGGCGAGCCGGGCCGCCTCCGCGTTGCCGCCGACGGCGACCGTGCGGCGGCCGAAGGTGGTGCGGTTGAGGATCAGCCAGCCGATGACGGTGACGGCGGCGAACATGATGACCAGCGGCGGGATGCCGAGGAAGTAGGAGTCCGGCAGGCCGAGGCTGAGGACCGAGTCGACGGTGACGATCTGGGTCTTGCCGTCGGTGATCATGAGGGCGAGGCCGCGCGCCGAGGCGAGCATGGCGAGCGTCGCGATGAACGGGACCATCCCGCCGTACGCGATGAGCACACCGTTCACCAGTCCGGCGGCGACGCCGACGATCACGGCGGTGAAGGCGATGCCCGCGAAGCCGTACTCCTGGGTGGCCAGAGTGGTCGCCCAGACGGAGGCGAGGGCGACCATCGCTCCGACGGAGAGGTCGATGCCGCCGCTGGTGATGACGAAGGTCATGCCGACGGTGACGACTCCGATGACGGAGGCCTGGGTCAGGATCAGCTGGAGGTTCCCGGTGTCCAGGAACGCGTCCGGTTCGGTGATGCCGCCGACCAGGACGAGCGCGGCGAGGACGCCGAGCAGGGACAGGATCCGGACGTCGAGCCGCAGACCGAGTCCGGGCCGGCCGCCGCCGCCCGTCTTCGACGGGGGCGGGTCGGCGGGACCGGTGAGGGCCCCCTTGTCCGGCCCGTTGTGCTGCGCCGACGGGGCGGGCTGTGTCATGGCGTCGGGCTCCCTTCCATCACGAGGTCGAGTACGCGGTGCTCGTCGAGCTCCTGGGCGGGGGCCGTGTGGACGACCTGTCCCTCCCGGAGCACCAGCACCCGGTCGGCGAGGCCCAGGACTTCGGGCACTTCGCTGGAGACGAGCAGGACGGCGAGGCCTTCGTCGGCCAGCCGGCGGATCACGGCGTAGAGCTCGGCGCGGGCGCCGACGTCGACGCCGCGGGTGGGTTCGTCGAGCAGCAGGACCCGGCAGCCGCGCAGCAGCCAGCGGGCCAGGACGGCCTTCTGCTGGTTGCCGCCGGAGAGGGTGCGGATCGGTGTGTCCGGGTTGTCCGGCCGCAGGGAGAGTTCGCGGGTGGCCTGCTGTGCGGACCGCCGTTCGCCGCCCCGGTCGATCCAGCCGACCCGGGCGAACCGGGAGAGCGAGGAGATGGAGACGTTACGGGTCACGGACTCGGTCATCAGCAGGGCCTGGGCCTTGCGCTCCTCGGGGGCGAGACCGATGCCGGCGGCGACGGCGGCGCGGACGCTGCCCGGCCTGAGCTGCTTGCCGCCCACGGTGACGGTCCCGGTGCTCGCCTTGCGGGCGCCGTAGATCGTCTCCAGGATCTCGGAGCGGCCGGAGCCGACGAGTCCGGCGAGACCGACGATCTCGCCGGGCCGCAGTTCGAGGTCGACGGGTGCGAACTCGCCTTCGCGGGAAAGGCCTTGGACCCTCAGGACGGGTTCGGTGATGTTCTCGGCCGCCTCGTCCGGGCGCGGCGGGAAGACGTACTCGACATCGCGGCCGGTCATCATGGCAACGATGTCGCGTGTCGGTGTGTCGGCGGCGGGAAGCCCGACCGCGACCGCCCGGCCGTCCTTCAGCACGGTGACCCGGTCGCCGATGCGGCGGATCTCCTCCAGCCGGTGCGAGATGTAGACGACGGCGACCCCGTCGGCGGTCAGGCTGTCGACGATCCGGAAGAGGTTGTCGACCTCGTCGGGGTCGAGCGCGGCGGAGGGCTCGTCCATCACGATGAGCCGGACGTCGTGGGAGAGGGCCCGCGCCATGGAGACGATCTGCTGCTGGGCGGCGGAGAGCGAGCCGACCGGCCGGGCCGGGTCGATCTCCGGGTGCCCGAGCCTGGCCAGCAGCGCCTTGGCGGCAGAACGGCCCTCCCCCGTACGGACGATGAAGCCCGCGCTGGTCGGTTCGTGGCCGAGGAAGACGTTCTCGGCGACCGACAGCCCTTCCACCAGGTCGAGTTCCTGGTAGATCGTGGCAATTCCCAGCCGCATGGCGGCGATCGGGGACTTGAGCCGGACGGGTTCACCACGCCAGGTGATCTCGCCGTCGTCGGGCTGGTGGGCCCCGGCGAGCACCTTGATGAGGGTGGACTTGCCCGCGCCGTTCTGGCCGAGGAGGCAGTGGACCTCGCCGGCCTGGACCTCCAGGTCGACGCCGTCCAGGGCGCGTACGCCGGGGAAGGACTTGGTGATGCCGGACATGGTGAGCAGGGGTGGTTCTGGTGCCATGACGAATCCCCTCGGCGAATGGGGTCTCCCCTGCCCTTGCCCGGTGCCGGGCGGGTTCGGGGAGGGCCGGGTGTGCGGGCAGGGCGCAGGACTGGAGGTGCCGTGGAGCCGGCGGCATCACGAGCGGCTGCTGACTAGTACCTGACGAGTACCTGACGAATAAGGGCGAGTGGCCGACCCGTGCGGTGGTGCCGGGTGGCCGACCAAGGCGGTGGTACGTAAGGCGTGGGCGGCGAGCGGTGGTGCGTACGGGGCCGGAGGCGGCGCGGGGCGCTGCTCACCGGTCCCGTGGTCAGGCCGGTGAGAAGAGGTGGTCGCTGATGAGGCGGGCCGCGCCGATCACTCCGGCGGTGGGGCCCAACTCGCCCAGCACGATGGGGAGGTTGCCGGTGGCCAGCGGCAGGGACTGCCGGTAGACCTGGGTGCGGACACTGGCGAGGAGGTTGTGACCGAGGCCGGTGACCCCGCCGCCGATCACCACCAGACCGGGGTTGAAGAAGCTGACGAGACCGGCGATGACCTGCCCGACCCGGTTGCCGCCTTCGCGGATCAGGTCGAGCGCCGCCGCGTCCCCGGCCGCCGCGGCGGCGGCCACATCGGCGGCGGTGAGGCGTCCGGCCCCCTCCAGCCGGACCGCGAGCTCGGGCGAGCGGCCCTCACGGGCGGCGTCCTCCGCGTCGCGGGCCAGGGCGGCCCCGCTGAAGTGGGCTTCCAGGCAGCCCTTGTTGCCGCAGGCGCAGGCCCGGCCGTCCGGTTCCACCTGGATGTGCCCGATGTCGCCGGCGCTGCCCGTCGTCCCCCGGTAGACCTCACCGCCGACGACGATCCCGCAGCCGATACCCGTACCGATCTTGACGCAGAGGAAGTCGCCCACGGAACGGGCGACGCCCGCGTGCTGCTCCCCCATCGCCATGAGGTTCACGTCGTTGTCGACCATGACCGGGCAGCCCAGATCCTGGCTGAGCGCCTCACGGACCGGGAACCCGTCCCAGCCGGGCATGATCGGCGGCGCGACCGGCACGCCTTCGGGGAAGCGGACGGGGCCGGGGACGCCGATGCCCGCGCCGTCGAAACCTTCGGCGAGGCCGGAGGCCCGGAGCTTGGCCGCCATCGCCAGGACCTGCTCGAAGACCGCGACCGGGCCCTCGCGCACGTCCATCGGCTGATTGAGGTGGCCCAGGACCTCCAACTCCGCGTTGGTGACGGCCACATCGATGGAGGTGGCGCCGATGTCGACCCCGAGGAAACGCAGTTCGGGGGCGAGCCGGATGTTGTGCGAGCGGCGCCCGCCACGGGATGCGGCGAGCCCGTCCGCCACGATCAGGCCGGTCTCCAGCAGCCGGTCCACCTCGACGGCGAGCTTGGAGCGCGAGAGGTCGACCTGGTCACCCAGCTGCGCACGGGAGTTGGGGCCCCCGTCGCGCAACAGCCGGAGCAGCCGCGCCTGATGCGCGTTCGCGGGTCGTGCCGTCATACGTCTCACGCGTCCCTCCCCGCCACATCCGGCCAGTCCGTCGGGCTTTCGAGGGGAACGTAGCAGCGCTTTCCCGGAGTGGGAAGAAGTTGCGCAGGAATCGGCCCCAACTTTCTCCACACTCAGGACAAAGCTTCGCGGCCGTGCTCAAGGGCAGCGGATGACCTGTCCGGCGTACGAGAGGTTTCCGCCGAACCCGAAGAGCAGGACGGGCGCGCCGGAGGCGACCTCGCCGCGCTCCACCAGCTTGGAGAGGGCCATCGGGATGGAGGCGGCGGAGGTGTTGCCGGAGTCGACCACGTCCCGCGCGATGATCGCGTTGACCGCGCCGATCTTGCGGGCGACCGGCTCGATGATCCGCAGGTTGGCCTGGTGCAGGACGACGGCGGCCAGGTCCTCCGGGGCGACACCCGCCTTCTCGCAGACCTTGCGGGCGATCGGGGGCAGCTGGGTGGTGGCCCAGCGGTAGACGGACTGGCCCTCCTGCGCGAAGCGCGGCGGCGTCCCCTCGATCCGTACGGCGTTGCCCATCTCCGGCACCGACCCCCACAGCACCGGACCGATGCCGGGGCCGCCCGGCGTGTCCGGGGCGGACGGGTCGGCGGTGACGACAGCCGCGCCCGCGCCGTCGCCCAGCAGGACACAGGTGGTCCGGTCGGTCCAGTCCGCGATGTCACCCATCTTGTCGGCGCCGATGACCAGGGCCCGGGTCGCCGCACCGGCCCGGATCGTGTGGTCGGCGACGGCCAGCGCGTGTGTGAAGCCCGAGCAGACCACGTTGATGTCCATCACGGCGGGCGACCCCATGGAGAGCCGCGCCGCGACCCGGGCCGACATGCTCGGCGAGCGGTCGATCGCGGTGGAGGTGGCCACCAGGACCAGATCGATGTCGGAGGGCTGGAGACCGGCGGCGGCCAGCGCCTTGGCGCCGGCGTGCGCGGCCAGCTCGTCGACCGGCTCGTCCGGGCCGCCCACATGCCGGGTCTTGATGCCGACCCGGCTCGTGATCCACTCGTCGCTCGTGTCGACCATGGCCGCCAGATCGTCGTTGGTGAGCACCTTGGCGGGCTGATAGTGGCCGAGCGCCACGACACGTGAGCCGGTCATACGGGTTCCCATCGTCACTTCGGGCAGGAAACATCCAGTCTTGGTGGCTACCGTCCGGTACGTGGGCACGTGATCCCACAGGAATCCGGCCCACACGTTGGAGCATTGACAACAGCCTCACCTGCATGCTCACCCCGACCGTCCGTTCGGGTGGAGGGGCGATGACGGTCCGACGCGTGTGCAGGACAATGACAGGGCCAGGCTCCGGCCCGACCCACGGCCGGAAGCTCCGCACACCGGAAGCTCTCCACACCGACAGAATCGGGTTCAGCCTCATGGGACGGGTCACCGAGCGCCGCCGCACCCTCCGTATCCGGGACGGTGCCGTCTCCTCCCGCGCCGACACGCTCGTCGCGGAGGAGCCCCTGGAGATCCGGCTGAACGGGAAGCCGCTGGCCATCACCATGCGCACACCCGGCGACGACTTCGCGCTGGCGGCGGGGTTCCTGGTCAGCGAGGGCGTGATCGCCGAGGGCGAGGAGGTGCAGTCCATCGTCTACTGCGCCGGGGCCACCGCCGACGGTGTGAACACGTACAACGTGGTGGACGTGAAGCTCGCGCCCGGGGTCGTGGTCCCCGACATCACGCTGGAGCGGAACGTCTACACCACCTCCTCGTGCGGCCTGTGCGGCAAGGCCAGCCTGGACGCCGTACGCACCACCACCCGCCACCCGGTCGCCGACGCTCCCCCGGTACGCGTCACGCCGGAGCTGCTCGCCGCCCTCCCGGACCGGCTGCGGGCCGCGCAGAAGGTGTTCGACCGGACCGGCGGGCTGCACGCGGCGGCCCTCTTCTCGGAGGACGGCGAGCTGCTGGACATACGGGAGGACGTGGGCCGGCACAACGCGGTGGACAAGCTGGTGGGCCGGGCCCTGACGGACGGGCGGCTGCCGTTGTCGCGGGCGGTGCTGCTGGTCTCGGGGCGGGCCTCGTTCGAGCTGGCGCAGAAGGCGGTGATGGCCGGGATCCCGGTGCTCGCGGCGGTCTCGGCGCCGTCCTCGCTGGCGGTGGACCTGGCGGCGGAGAGCGGGCTGACGCTGGTGGGCTTCCTGCGGGGGCCTTCGATGAATGTGTACGCGGGTGAGCACCGGATCGCGCTGGAGGCGGAGGTGCGCTGACGCGCGGTCTCCCCGGGAGGCCGTGGCGGAGACAGCGCACCCGTCCCCGCCGGCGCCTCTTCCCACTGGCACCCGTCCTCGTCGGCACCCGTCCGCGTCGTACCTGTCCCCGCCAGCACCCGCCCCCGTCGGCGCCCGTGCCCGCCGGCTCACTCCCCGGCGAACGACCGCCCTTCGGCCGCCAGCGCCTCGCGCAGCACGCCGATCGCCTTCGGGCCGACGCCGTGCAGCGCCAGCACCTCGGCCGCCGTCACGTCGGTGAGCTGCGCGAGCCGGGTGTAGCCCGCGTGCCGCAGAGCGCTGCGGGCCGGGTTGCCCGCGCCGTGCGGGAAGTCGTCCTCGGGTCCGGCGGGCCGGTCGGCCATGGTGGTCCTCCAGGTCGGCGTCGGTCGGTGGGGGTCAGCAGCCGTCAGCGGCGGTCGGCCGCTATGACGTCACCGTAGCCGCCGGGTGTGACAACGGCCCGGCATCGGCCTCCTCCCCGTCCCGCACCGGCTCCGGGTCCCGCGAGCGGCGCTTGGCGATGACCGCGCAGACCATCAGCTGCATCTGGTGGAAGAGCATCAGCGGCAGCACGGCGAGGCTCGCGTGCGCCCCGAACAGCACGCTCGCCATCGGCAGCCCCGCCGCCAGGCTCTTCTTCGACCCGGCGAACTGGATGGCGATCCGGTCCTCCCGGCCGAAGCCGAGCCGCCTGGCTCCGTACCAGGTCAGCGCGAGCATCACGGCCAGCAGGACCGCCTCGGCCGCGAGCAGGGCACCGAGCCGGGCCGGAGTGACCTGGCTCCAGATACCGGCGACCATGCCCTCGCTGAACGCGGTGTAGACGACCAGCAGGATCGAGCCACGGTCCACCAGGCCGAGCACCTTCTTGTGCCGGGTCAGGAACCCGCCGACCCAGCGGCGCAGGAGCTGTCCGGCGAGGAACGGCACGAGCAGCTGGAGCACGATCTTGAGCAGCGAGTCCGCCGAGAACCCGCCACCGGCGGAGCCGAGCAGCAGCGCGGCGAGCAGCGGCGTGAGGAAGATCCCGGTGAGGCTGGAGAACGAGCCGGCGCAGATCGCGGCGGGCACGTTGCCGCGGGCGATCGAGGTGAACGCGATCGAGGACTGGATCGTCGACGGCACCAGGCACAGGAAGAGGAAGCCCGCCTGGAGCTCCGGCGTCAGGACGTAGGGCACCAGCCCCTTGCTCGCCAGGCCCAGCAGCGGGAAGACGAGAAACGTGCAGGCCAGGACGGTGAGATGGAGCCGCCAGTGCTTCAGCCCGTCGAGCGCCTCGGCCGTCGAGAGCCGGGCCCCGTACAGGAAGAAGAGCAGGGCGACCGCCCCGGTGGAGGCCCCGCCCGCCACATCGGCGGCCATGCCGCGCGCGGGCAGCAGCGCGGCGAGGACGACGGTGCCGACCAGCGCCAGGATGTACGCGTCGACCGGCAGCCAGGACGGCAGGGTGAGGGTGCGGCGGCGGCTACTCATGGGCTCCACGTGGTTCTTCGGGTGCGTCGATGCGCTGGTGTGCCCCACCATCCTGCCGCGTGTCCGGCGATCGGGAATCCCTCATACCACTCTGACTGCCATCACGTGACGCGATAGCAGCCGCTAGCGTGGTGGGCGTGGACACCTCCTACGACCCCGCCCAGCTCCGTACCTTCCTCGCCGTCGCCCAGACCCTGAGCTTCACCCAGGCCGCCCGCCGCCTCGGGCTCCGGCAGTCCACCGTCAGCCAGCACGTCCGGCGGCTGGAGGAGGCGGCCGGGCGGCAGCTGTTCGCCCGGGACACCCACCGGGTCGACCTGACCGAGGACGGCGAGGCGATGCTCGGCTTCGCCCGGACGATCCTCGCGGCGCACGAGCGGGCCGCGGCGTTCTTCGCCGGGACCCGGCTGCGCGGCCGGCTCCGCTTCGGGGCCTCGGAGGACTTCGTGCTGACCCGGCTGCCGGAGATCCTGGAGTCCTTCCGGCGCGACCATCCGGAGGTCGAACTGGAACTCACCGTGGAGCTGTCCGGGACCCTGCACCGGCAGCTGGAGGCGGGCCGGCTGGATCTGGTGCTGGCCAAGCGGAGGACCGGGAACACGCACGGCGAGCTGGTGTGGCAGGACGCGCTCGACTGGATCGGCGCGCCGCGGCTGCGGATCGACCCGGAGCGCCCGGTGCCGCTCATCGTCTTCCCGCCGCCCGGCATCACCCGGGCCCGCGCGCTGGAGGTGCTGGAGGAGGACGGGCGGGCCTGGCGGATCGCCTGTACGAGTACGAGCCTGAGCGCTCTGGTCGCGGCGGCGCGGGCGGGGCTCGGTGTGATGGTGCACGCGCGGAGGCTGATCCCGCCGGGGCTCGTACCGGTTCCGGCCAGGATGGGGCTGCCGGAGCCGGGCGGTGTCGACTTCGTGCTGCTGCACGGGGAGCGGCGGGGCGCGGCGCAGGAGGCGGCGGACGCGCTGGCTTCGGCGATCCTGGCGGGAGGGGACCGGCTGCACCGGGGCCACGACGGCAGGGAGTGACCTCAGGCCCGGGTACGGGTTCCGGGAGTGGCCTGAAGCTGCAGAGCAGGTGCCGTCCGGAGTGACCCCCTGCGTCGGATTCGGTGGAGATTTGCCCGCGAGCCGCTTACGCCTCCGTCAGAAGTGCGCCCGTGCCTTGCCCATCTGGCCGGTTTTCGACGGTTGACCTCTGTGAATGCCACGTTTTACCCGAGGTTCGGCCCCTCCCGCCGGGCCCCCGGTTGGGGTAGCGTCGCGGCGCTGTGCGGAGCGCCACGAGGAGCAGGTCATTGCGTGAATTCACGGTCCCACCCATGGCCGCGCCGCCTCAAGTCGGCGGTCTGGCCGATGCCGTCTTCGACTACGCGGAGGACGATCCGCGGCGGGTCGCGTTCGGCCGCAAGGACGCGCGCGGACAGTGGCGGGACGTGACCTCGGAGGCGTTCCGCGACGAGGTGCTGGCACTGGCCAAGGGGCTGATCGCGCACGGCGTCCGGTTCGGCGACCGGGTCGCCCTCATGTCCCGTACACGGTACGAGTGGACGCTCTTCGACTTCGCGCTCTGGTCGGTGGGCGCCCAGTCGGTGCCGGTCTATCCGACCTCCTCCGCCGAGCAGGTCCACTGGATGCTGCACGACGCCGAGGTGGTGGCGGTGATGGTCGAGCACGAGGACCACGCGATGACCGTCGGCTCGGTGATCGACCGGCTGCCGCACCTCAAGCGGCTCTGGCAGCTGGACGCCGACGCGGTGGACGAACTGGTCGGCGCGGGCGCGGCGGTCGACGACGAGGTGGTGCACCGGCACCGGCGGGCGGTGACGCCCGAGTCCGTGGCGACGGTGATCTACACCTCGGGCACGACGGGCCGGCCCAAGGGGTGCGTGATCACGCACGCGAGCTTCATGTTCGAGAGCGACACGATGGTCTCCCGCTGGGAGCCGGTGTTCCACTCCAGGCCCGGCGACGAGGCGGCCACACTTCTCTTCCTCCCGCTGGCGCACGTCTTCGGCCGGATGGTGGAGATCGCGGCGGTCCGGGGACGGGTCAAACTGGGCCACCAGCCGGAGCTGTCGGCGAACGCGCTGATGCCGGACCTGATGACGTTCCGGCCCACCTTCATCCTGGCGGTGCCGTACATCTTCGAGAAGGTCTTCAACGGCGCCCGGCGCAAGGCCGAGGCGGAGGGCCGGGACGGGCCGTTCGACAAGGCCGTGGACATCGCGGTGAAGTACGCGGAGGCGCTGGAGCAGAAGGCGTTCGGCCTCGGTCCGGGTCCGTCCGCCGGGCTGCGGGTGCAGCACCAGTTCTTCGACAAGGTCGTCTACAGGAAGGTCCGCGACGCGATGGGCGGCCGGGTGCGGCACGCCATGTCGGGCGGTTCCGGGATGAACCGGCGGCTCGGCCTGTTCTTCGCGGGCGCCGGGGTGACCGTCTTCGAGGGGTACGGGCTGACCGAGTCGACCGCGGCGGCCACCGCCAACCCGCCCGAGCGCACCCGGTACGGCACGGTCGGGCAGCCCATTCCCGGTACGTCGGTGCACATCGCGGACGACGGCGAGGTGTGGCTGCACGGCCCGAACGTCTTCTCCGGCTACCTGAACAATCCGGTGGCGACCCGGACCGCGCTGGAGGACGGCTGGCTGGCCACCGGGGACCTGGGTTCACTGGACGGGGACGGCTATCTCACGATCACCGGGCGGAAGAAGGAGATCCTGGTGACCTCCGGTGGCAAGAGCGTGTCGCCGGCGGGCCTGGAGGAGCGGGTCCGGGCCCATCCGCTGGTCGCGCAGTGCATCGTCGTCGGCAACGACCGTCCGTACATCGCGGCCCTGGTCACCGTCGACCAGGAGTCCGTCGACCACTGGCTCGTCATGCAGGGCCGTACGCCGCTCGCACCCGCCGAGCTGGTCCGCGATCGGGACCTGGAGATGGAGATCCGCCGGGCGGTGGTGGCCGCCAACACGGCGGTGTCGCAGGCCGAGTCGATCCGTACGTTCCGGATCCTGGCCCACCCGTTCACCGAGGAGCACGGGCTGCTCACGCCCTCGCTGAAGCTGAAGCGCAAGGCGATCGAGACGGCGTACGGGGTCGAGGTCGACGCGCTCTACCACTGACCGGTCGGACACTTTCCGGATCATGGAGCTTTTGGATCTTGAGGCGGGAATGCCTGGGTCCGTCCGCTCGTTGTCGTGGGGAGTACCAACCGACGACGTAAGGATCGACCGCTCGTGAGCCAGGTCCCCTCCATCACCCTCAACAACGGCCTCGAAATGCCGCAGCTCGGTTTCGGTGTCTGGCAGGTGCCGGACGACGAGGCGGCGAAGGCGGTCACGAAGGCCATCGTGTCCGGGTACCGGTCCATCGACACCGCCGCGATCTACGAGAACGAGGTGGGCACCGGCAAGGCCATCGCCGCCTCCGGAGTCGCCCGTGACGAGCTCTTCGTCACCACGAAGCTGTGGAACAGCGAGCAGGGGTACGACAGCACGCTGCGCGCCTTCGACGCCTCGCTCGACAAGCTCGGCCTGGACTACGTGGACCTGTATCTGATCCACTGGCCGGTCCCGGCCAAGGACGCGTACACCGACACCTACCGGGCGTTCGAGAAGATCCACGCCGACGGCCGCGCCAAGGCCATCGGTGTGTCGAACTTCCACCCCGAGCACCTGAAGCGGCTGCTGGCCGAGACCTCCGTGGTCCCCGTCCTCAACCAGATCGAGCTGCATCCGCAGCTCCAGCAGGCCGAGGCCCGCGCCTTCCACGCCGAGCACTCCATCGCCACCGAGGCCTGGTCGCCGCTGGGTCAGGGCAAGGGCCTGCTGGAGGTGCCGACGGTCGTGGCCATCGCCCAGAAGCACGGCCGGACCCCTGCCCAGGCCGTCCTGCGCTGGCACCTGCAGACCGGCAACATCGTGATTCCGAAGTCCGTGACGCCGTCGCGGATCGAGGAGAACTTCGACGTGTTCGACTTCGAGCTGGACGCCGACGACCTCGCCGCCTTCGCGGCGCTGGACGAGGGCAAGCGGCTCGGCCCGGACCCGGCGGAGTTCAACCTCGGCGCCTGAGCGCCGGGTTCGTCCGGCGCCCCCACCGTCACGGCGGTGGGGGCGCCGTCGGTCGGTCAACAGCCCAACGTTCCGGGGAGAGAACACGATGAGCAGCGATCCGGCGCCCGTCGTCGAGGCGGGCACGTACCGCCTGCGCAATGTGGGCAGCGGCCTGGTGCTGGAGGTGTACGGCGCGGCCAAGGGCAGCGGTGCCCGGGTGCAGCAGGGCAAGGACGACGGGACGGCGGCCCAGCGGTGGCAGCTGGCCCCGGTGCACGAGGGTGCGGCCCTCTACCACCTGGTCAACGCGCACAGCGGGAAGCGGCTGGACGTCGCGAACGCCGACACGGAGAACGGTGTCCGCATCCAGCAGTGGAAGGCCAACAACTTCGGCGCCCAGGAGTGGCTGATCGAGCAGCACCTGGAGGCGCCGGGCACGGTGACGCTGGTGAGCTTCATCAGCGGGCTCGTCATGGAGGTCGCCGACCGTTCGACGGAGGAGGGCGGGACGGTCCAGCAGTGGGAGGACACCGACTCCCCCTTCCAGTGGTGGCAGTTGGAGCCGGTGTCGTCCTGACAACGTCCCGGGGGTGTCAGTCGCGGCGGCCGAGGTGGACCGTGCGGGCCGTGAGCAGGTAGACGTCGGGCCGCTGGTGGACGCCTGCCGGGTCCTCGGGGTCCAGCAGCCGTTCCAGTACGGCGAGGTCCTCTGCGTCGAGCAGTTCGCCGAGGACCTCGTGCTCCCGGGTCAGCTTGGTGATCACATGTGCGCGGGCCGGCGCCGAGAGCGGGGCCGGCAGGTCGAGCAGGAAGCTGCGCGTGCCCTGCGGGGTCAGCCCGACCGCCGCGATCAGCGCGCTCCAGTCCTCGGCCTCCCGCTTGGCGTCCGGCAGTTCGGTCCGCATCCGGTCGAACCGGGCGGCGAAGGCCGCGTCCATCCGGGACTCCAGACCGGGCCGCCCGATGCCGAGGTCCCGGGGCAGCCGCCGGGTGGGCAGGCCGCCTTCCAGGAGCGCCACGGTCCCGCCGGGGCGCAGGAGTCCGGCGAACCCGGCGAGGGCGGCGCGCTGGTCGCCCATGTGGTGCAGCGAGTTGCCGGCCCAGATGAGGTCGGCCTCGCCCAGCCGGCCGGCGTCCCGCGGAAGCTCCGCCTCCACCGTCCGGACCCGGTCGCTCACACCGAGGCGCCGGGCGCGCTCCCGCGTCCGCTCCAGCAGGGCGGGCGTGGGGTCCACGGCGACGACCTCGGCCTCGGGGAAGACCTCGGCCAGCAGGCAGGTGACGACGCCGGGGCCGCTGCCGATGTCCAGCACCCGGCGTACCGTCGGCGCGGTCGGCAGGGCGGCGATCCAGCGGGCCGCCTCCTCGTAGGTGCCGCTGTTCAGCTCGGCCTCCTGCTCCAGCATCGGGCCCATCACGTCCCAGTCGAACTCCGTACCGGCGCCCGCTGCGGCAGACCCGTGGCTGTGCGTATGCGCGGGGTGGTGGGTGTCGTGGTCGCCGTGTCCGGCGTGGTGGCTGCTCATGACGCCACCCTCACCGGAGGCCGCCGTACAGGCAAGTTCTGTTGCCGCTCCGGCAAGTCGCCGTGCGGCGGACCGTACGGGCGGCCGGCGCGGCTGAACCGGAGCAGAAGCCTCCGCCGCGCCGAGCACCGGAGGTACAGCGCGAAAACATTGCCCGAACAGAAGAGTGACCGACATATTGCCCGGGCGGGCCGGTGGCCATAACTTGCCTTTATGGAGCTGGAGTTGCGCCATCTGAGAACCGTCCGTGCCATCGCCGACACCGGTAGCCTCACCAAGGCCGCCGCCACGCTCGGCCTTGCCCAGCCCGCTCTCAGCGCCCAGTTGCGGCGGATCGAGAAGGCCCTGGGCGGCACGCTCTTCGAGCGTGACCACACGGGGGCCCGCGCCACTCCGCTCGGCGAGCTGGTGCTGGAGCGGGCCCGGGTGGTGCTGCCCGCGGTGAGCGAGCTCCAGGCGGAGGCGGTGCGGTTCGCCAACGCCACCGGGCCGCTGGAGCGGTTCCGGCTCGGCGGTACGCACGGTCCGCTCCTCGGCGGCCTGGTCGACCGGATCGCCACGGCACACCCGGCGGCGCCGGTGTCCACGTACACCTCGTGGTCGGTGGACGAGATCGCCGCGCTGACGATCGACGGGCGCCTGGACTTCGCGCTGATCGGGACCTGCGGCGAGAGCCCGCCGCCGCTGGCCGAGCGGCTGGTCTGGGAGGTGGTGGGGGTGGACCCGGTCTTCGTGATGCTGCCGGAGGACCATCCGCTGGCGGGCGAGGAGGAGCTGGAGCTGGCAGCGCTGGCGGACCAGTGCTGGGCCGACGTACCGGGTGACGGCTGTTTCGCGGACTGTTTCGCCACGGCCTGCGCACGGGCCGGTTTCACCCCGGTCTCCGTGTACGAGACGGACACCTCATCCGTCGTCCATCTGGTGCAGGTCGGACGGGCGATCGGGCTGTGCCGTGCCACGTTCCCGCCGGTCCCGGGCCTGGTGACCCGGCCGCTCGCCGGTGCGCCGCTGAGCTGGCGGCACCTGCTGGGCTGGCACCCGCACTCCCCCGCCGCGGACGCGGCGGCGGTGACGGTGGCCGGTCAGACCCGGGCGGCGTACGCGGAGGCCGTGTCCCGCAGCCCCGGTTACGCGCGGTGGCTCGCCGGGAATCCGCGGTTCGGGCTGGTGAGCTGAGAGGCCGGTCCTCACGCCCCTCAGCTCAGGGGCCGGGTCCTCAGGCCCCTCAGCTCAAGGGCCGGATCCTCAGGCCCCTGAGCCGGGAAGCCCGCTACTCCGCGCCGTGGGCCGGTGCGGCGGCCGCGACCCGGGTGGCCAGCTCCAGGTCCTTCTCCGTGACCTTGCCACCGGCGTCGTGCGTATGGACGGACAGGGCCACGGTGTTGTAGCCGAGCGTCAGATCGGAGTGGTGGTTCAGCTCCTCCTGGATCTGTGCGATGTGGACGGTCAGCGCGGCGGCGGCGAAGTGCGACGGCAGCCGGTAGGTCCGGGTGATCCGGTCGCCTTCCAGCGCCCAGCCCGGCAGCGACTCCAGCCGGTGTTCGGTCTCGGTCTTCGACAGCGGTTCGGCGGACATGGAACGGCTCCCGTGGGTCTCGGATGTCGGCGTGCGACCGGACCCGTGACGTTACGGTCTTCCCATGACGACTGTCTCCCCCGACACGGGGGTCGGTGGACTGCTGCGCGGCTGGCGCGAGCGGCGGCGGCTCAGCCAGCTGGATCTGGCGCTGCGCGCGGACTCCTCGGCCCGCCACATCTCCTTCATCGAGACGGGCCGCTCGCGCCCCAGCGAGGAGATGATCCTGCGCCTGGCCGAGCAGCTGGACATCCCCGTCCGGGAACGCAACGCCCTGCTGGTGGTCGCCGGTTACGCGCCCCGCTACGCGCAGACCCCGCTCGACGACCCCGCGATGGCCTCGGTGCGCGACGGGCTGGCGCGGCTGCTGGCGGGGTACGAACCGTATCCGGCGCTCGTCGTCGACGGCACGTACACCGTGGTGGCGGCCAACCGGGGCATCGCACTGCTCATGGAGGGCGTCGCCGAGGAGCTGCTCGCCCCGCCGCTCAACGCCATGCGGATCACGCTCCACCCGGCCGGCCTCGCGCCGCGCATCCTGAACCTGGCGGAGTGGCGGGCGGATCTGCTGGCGCAGATGGAACGTCAGATCGCGCTCGTACGGTCACCGGAGCTGCGGACGCTGTACGAGGAGGTCGCCGCCTATCCCGTCGCGGACCAGGGTTCCGGCGGCAGCCGGGCCGCTGAGCGTACGCCGTCGTTCGCCCTGCCTCTGGTGATCGAACACGGGGGCCAGGAGCTGTCGTTCATCGCCTCCATCGCCACGTTCAACACGCCGATGGACGTGACCGTGGCGGAGCTGGCCATCGAGACGTTCCTGCCCGCCGACCACGCGACCGCCGCCTATCTGCGCGAGCGCCTCGCCTAGGACGCCGTACGCCCTCTGCTCCAGCTCGACAAGCCAGAGCAGAGGGCGCGTTCGGCGTACGGGCCTGTCAGACGCGCGCCCCGTTGTCGAGCGGCTCGCGCCGGGGTGCGCGGGCGCGTCGGGTGTTGCCCGGTACCGGCGGCGGAGCGCTGGTGGTGCGTTCCAGGACGAGTGCGCCCGGTACGGCGGTGAAGACCGAGGACCAGGTGCCGACGACGATGCCGATGAGCAGGGCGAGCGCGAAGTCGGTCAGCGAGTCGCCGCCGAGCACCGCGAGGGCGGCCAGGATGAAGAGGGCGCCCATGCCGGTGTTCACCGTACGGGGAACGGTCTGGAGGACCGCCCGGTTGGAGACGGTGGCCAGCGGGGTCTTGCGGTTTCGGCCCCACAGCTCCCGTACCCGGTCGAACACCACCACCGAGTCGTTGACCGAGTAGCCGATCACGGTGAGCAGAGCGGCCAGGAAGATCCCGTCCACGGGCCGTCCCAGCCAGGCGAAGGCGCCGACGACGATGACCACGTCGTGCACCATCGCGGCCACCGCCCCCACGGCGAACGTCCAGCGGAACCGGACCGCCAGATAGGCGAGCTGCACGAGCACGGCGACGCCCAGGGCGATCAGCGCGTTGCGCCGCAGCTCGTCGCCGAGGCTCGGGCCGATCAGCTCGTCCCGTACCTTCGTGGTCTCACCGCCCTCGGCGGCCAGGGCTGTCCGCAGGGCGTGCTCGCCGTCGTTGTCGAGCGCTCCGGTGCGCACCGAGATGTCGCCGTCGCCCGCCGTGGTGATCTCGGCGTCCGCGAAGCCGGCCGAGGCCAGCGTGGAGCGGGCGGTCTCGACGTCGACGGGCCGGCTGGTGGAGTACTCCACCAGCCGCCCGCCGGTGAACTCGACGCCCAGGTCGATCCCGCGCACCACGATCCCGGCGATCGCGACGGCGACCAGGACCGTGGAGATGACGAGCCACTGGACCGGCTTCCGGAAGAGCTGCGGGTCCTTGCGGGTCAGCCAGGTCCGTACGCTGCCGGGGCGCGCGATGCCGTTGATGCCCCGGTAGTCGCTGACGAAGCGGGAGCCCGCCGCGATCTCGGTGAGCGCGCGGGCGATGACCAGCGCGGAGAACATCGAGGCGATGACCCCGATGGCGAGCGTGACACCGAAGCCCTTGACCGGGCCGGAGCCGAGGAAGAACAGCAGTCCGGCGGCGAGGAGGGTGGTGATGTTGGAGTCGGCGACGGCGCTGAACGCCTTCTGGAAGCCGGTGGTCAGCGCCGAGCGGAGCGAGCGTTTCGGCTGGGCCTGACTCTCCTCCCTGGCCCGTTCGAAGACCAGGACGTTCGCGTCGACCGCCATCCCGATCGCCAGGACGAACCCGGCGAGTCCGGGCAGCGTGAGCGTGACACCGAGGCCGACGAGTGCGGCGTACGAGATCACTCCGTACGCGGCGAGGGCCACGGCGGCCAGCGCGCCGAAGAGGCGGTAGACGATGGTGATGAAGAGCGCGGTGGCGGCGGCGCCGATGAGCGCGGCCTGGGTGCTGGCGTCGATGGCGTCGGCGCCGAGCGTCGGGCCGACGGTCCGCTGTTCGACGATCTCGACGGGGACGGGCAGGGCGCCGCCCTTGATCAGCAGGGCCAGGTCGCGGGCCTCCTTCGCGGTGAAGGAGCCGGTGATCTGGGTGCCGCCGGAGGGCAGTCCGGCCTGGCAGCCGACCGAGGGGTCGACCTGGGGCGAGGAGATGACCTTCTCGTCGAGGACGATCGCGACGCGTCGGCGCTCGTCCCCGGCCGGGTGGCAGGCGGTCTCACCGGTCAGCTTCGTCCAGTCCTTGCCGGCGTCCTTGTGGAAGTCGAGCTTCACCGTCCAGCCGGCCGCCTGCTGGGCCTCGAAGAAGGCGGTGGCGTCCTTGACGCCCGCTCCGGAGATGCGTACGGGGCCGAGGTCGAGCTGCGTTCCCTGCTCGTCGGGGAGAATCAGCTGCTCAGGACCGGTCTCGGGCTGGGGCGCGGGATCGGTTCCGGGGGGTGCGGCGCCGCGGACCTCGTGGAAGCTGAGCTGAGCGGTGCGGCCGATGACGGCGGCGGCCTGGCGCGGGTCCTGGACGTCGGGCAGTTCGACGATGATGCGGTCCTCGCCGGAGCGGGTGAGGACGGGTTCGGCGACGCCGAGGGAGTCGATGCGCTGGCGCAGGACCTCCAGGGTGCGGTCGGTGGTCTCCCGGTCCGCCTCGACGGTGGCGGAGTCCTTGGCCTGGAGCACCATCCGGGTGCCGCCCTGGAGGTCGAGGCCGAGTCTGGGTGACATGGTCAGCGTGATGAAGACGGAGACGAGCAGCACGGCGGCAGCCAGAACTGCTCGCACCGTGGTGGCGCGAGTCATGGAAATCCTCCGGTGGGGCGTCGGCCGCCCTCACCTCAGCGAGGACGCGACGCCGGATCGGCAGAACAGCGGGAACGGTGGCCGGTCGGGTGAACGGCCGGGTGACCGGCGGTCGTGCTGTTCGGAGGACCTCGGACTCCGGGCCGGCCGCCACGGCGGCCGGAAGGCGTGGAGTGGTGGGCCGCGGTGGGCTGTTCGATGCGCCCGCGCGGCAGGAGCGGACCGGGCGGGCGGGGCAGCAGACCTTCGTACGAGGGTGGCGGCGCGTGGCCCGTGAGGTGGGCGCGGCTGATGCCGGCCCGAGGCGTCGGGGAGGCCGGGTCGGCGGACGGCGACCGCTCGTGGAGCAGGGTGTGGGCGTGCGGGCCGGTGGGACCGGTCCGGACGGCGGACCGGTGCGGGTTGGGCTGCTGGTCGCGGGCGTTGCGGCCGCCGGCGCCGGGGCCGGCGGCGGTCGGGGCCGGGCGGGTGCGGCGCAGGTCGTGGTGGGGGCCGTTGCCGGAGTGGGCGGTGCGGTCGGTCTGCGGGGCGGGCGCCCGGCTGTTCGGCGGGTTCGCGGCCGTGGACGCCAGGCCGGCCAGGGCGCCGGTGGGCAGCGCTGCGCCCGCCGCGGGCGCGCCACCGAGCACGGTGAGGACGGCGAGAACCAGAGCAGCCAGCACGCTCCGGGTCCGCTGCGCCGGTCCCGGCCGCACCGGGAGCACGTTCCCCCGGGTCGGCCCCGGGTACGGGGTCACCTCGGTCGGCCCGGCAGGACGGAGGTGGTCACCCCGTGGCGGAGCACGGAGCTGAGGATCCGTCCGGCACCGCGCACCACGGTGGTCGACGGGTCCTCCGCCAGCCGCACGGGCGTGCCGAGGCACCGCGCGAGGCGGTCGGTGACGTCGGGGCGGAGCGCACCGCCACCGGCGAGCACCGGGCCCTTGCGCAGGGCGCCGCGGATCGCCCCGTGCCGGTCCTGGCGCCACATGGACTTCACCATGTCGAGGACCGTACCGACGAGGGTGGCGGGCAGCGTCGCCGGGTCCAGGTCGCTGAGCCCGCTCTCGGCCTGCCGGGCGTCGGCGATCCGGCCGCCGACGAGGAGGGTGACCTCGGTCAGCTCGGCGCCCATGTCGACGACGAGCAGCGGGCCGGCATCACGCGGACCGGCGTACGCGGCGGCGGCCCGGGCGCTGCTGAGGACCAGGACGCGCGTCGGACCGAGCCCGGCGAGGAGCTCCCGCGCGGCGTTGCGGTGGACGGCGCCGGCGAGGACGGGGTGGCTGAGGACGATCACGCTGTCCGTACGGTCGGGCCCGAGGGCCGCGTCGGCGATGCGGCCGAGGAGCCGCCCGCAGGACTCGGGGTCGACGATGCGCCCACGCCGGACGGGCCGCTCGGCGTCTCCGCCGAGGCCGGTGCCGGTGCCGAGGTCGAGGGCTGAGCTGAGGCCAGTGTCGGACCCGGAGCCGAGGCCGGACCCGGAGCTGAGGCCGGGGCCGGTGCCGAGGCCGAACCCGGAGCTGAGGCCGAACCCGGAGCTGAGGCCGGGGCCGGTGCCGAGGTCGGACCCGAAGCTGAGACCCGTGCCGGTGCCGAGGTCGGAGCCGTCAAGGAGACTGCCGCTGCCGCCGCCGAGGAGCGGGTCGGTGAGCAGGCCGTGGCCGGGCACCCAGGCGCGGGTGCGGGAGCTGCCGAGGTCCAGGGCGAGTCCCCGGGCGGCCACGGTCCTGCCGCCGAGCCGACGGTGTCCGTGGCGCACCCGGAGCGCCCCGGGCTCGCGCCCGGTCCCGGACCCCCCGACGCCGCTTCCGTCACGAAGCGGTCCGGGACCTTCGCCGGACGGGCGGGATCCCTCGCCGAGCGGCCCGCGCCCTTCGCCGGACCGGGGGGTCCCGCGCGTGACCGAAGGGTCATGGTGCGCCGGTCCCGTGTGCTCGCCGCCGGGCCGACCCGGCTGGGGGACGGCACGACCGCGTCGCTGTCCGTCGTACGGAGAACGCATCGCCCCTCACCCCCGGCCGGCCATCCGCAGCCGTCCACGCACCCATCGGCCCGCTGATAGCGAGGCATGACCAAGCCCTCACTATGCAATACCGGGTGAGGGAAAGCCACTTCCCTCCCGATTCCAAGGCACCCTCAAGGGTGCCCCCACCGGGCTCAGACCTCGACGACCTCCATGGCGTCAGCGCCCTCCACCGCCACGACAGCCACGGCCGCCATCTCCGCACCGGTCACCGCCACGATCTCCACAGCCACGTCGGCCTCCGGCTCCGCCCCCTCCGTGAGGAAGTCCGCGATCAGCTCCGC
This sequence comes from Streptomyces sp. CA-146814, assembly GCF_050942385.1. Taxonomy (NCBI): domain Bacteria; kingdom Bacillati; phylum Actinomycetota; class Actinomycetes; order Kitasatosporales; family Streptomycetaceae; genus Streptomyces; species Streptomyces sp. CA-146814. Next base: position 6,998,470 of record NZ_CP192068.1, on the reverse strand, counting down.
GAACTCCTCCGGCGCCGCGATCCTGATCCCCAGCCCTTCCGCCTTGGTCCGCTTCGACCCGGCCTTCTCCCCCGCGACCAGCAGGCTCGTGCGCGCGGAGACGCTGGAGGACGACTTACCGCCCGCCCGCTCGATCAGCTCGTTCATCTGATTGCGCGACAGCTTCTCCAGCGCGCCGGTCATGGCCCCCGTGACCACCACCTTCATCCCGGCCAGCGGCAGCTCCGCGCCGGCCACGCCGCCGTCCCGCTCCTCCGTGCCGGGCTCCGGCGGCGGAGTGGCTCCGGGCTCCGTCATCGTCACGCCGGCCCGGACGAGCTTCTCGATCAGCGGGGCCAGCTCCACCAGCTCCGCGACGACCGCCGCGGCCTTCTCCTTGCCGATGCCGTCGACCCGCTGGAGCGACTCGGCGTCGGCGGCGACGATGTGGTCCATGGTCGCGAAATACCGCGCGATCCTGCGGGACATCGAGCGCCCCGTCCCCCGTACACCCAAGGCGCAGAAGACCCGGGACAGCGGGCGGGAGCGGGCGGTCCCGATGGCGGCGAGGAGATTGTCGGTGGAGGTCTCGCCCATCCGGTCCAGGGCGAGCAACTGCTCGCGCTCCAGGGTGAACAGGTCGGCGAAGTCCGTGACCAGGCCCGCGTCGACGAGCTGGACGACCCGGGTGGCGCCGAGGCCCTCGATGTCGAGCTGGTCGCGGCCGGCGGCGTACGAGACGGAGGCGACCAGGCGGCAGTTGCGGCCGCGGGTGCAGCGCCAGCGCTGCTCGCTCATGTCGATCTCGGAACCGCACTGCGGGCAGCTCGCCGGGAACTCGATCGGCGTCTCGTCGCCGGTGCGCAGGTGGGCGACCGGGGCCTCGATGCGCGGGATGATGTCGCCCGCCTTGTAGACCATGACCTGGTCGCCCAGGCGCAGATCGCGGCGGGTGATGTCGGCCGGGTTGTGGAGCGTGGCATACCCGACGGTGGACCCGTCGATCTCGACGGGCTCCAGGACGGCGCGCGGCGCGATGATGCCGGTGCGCCCCACGTTCCACTCGACGGAGAGCAGGCGGGTGATCTTCTCCACGGCCGGGAGCTTGTAGGCGATGGCCCAGCGCGGCGCGCGGGTGCCGGAACCGGCCTCGCGCCGGTCGGCGGCGAGGTCCGCCTTGATCACGATGCCGTCGATGCCGAACGGCAGCCCGGCCCGCAGGGCGCCTATCTCGGCGACCCGCGTCTGCACCTCCTCCACGGTGGTCACCCGGACCGGCGCCACCTCCGTGGCCGCGGCCGTGTGCACGCCGAGCCCGGCGACGTACGCGAGGAGTTCGCTGTGAGGCAGCTCGGTGAGGGTTTCGGCGAGCTCTCCCGACTCGGCGAGCGGCAGGGCGCCGTACGCGAAGAAGGTGGTCTCCACCCGGTACGCCCGGTCCTTGGCGCGCAGGGTGCCCGCCGCTCCGTTGCGCGGGTTGGCGAAGGGAGCGCCGCCGTGCTCCGTGCGGGTCGCGTTGCCCTGTTCGAACTGCTCGTTCGTCATGAGTATTTCGCCGCGCACCTCCAGCGTGACCGGTGCGTCCAGCCGCTCGGGCAGTCCGACGACCGCGGCCGCCGCGTGCGAGACGTCCTCGCCCGCCGTGCCGTCGCCCCGGGTGATCAGCCTCTCCAGGCGGCCCTCCCGGTAGCGGGCGGCGACCGCGAGGCCGTCGAGCTTCGGCTCCACGCTCCACGCCTCGGCCGGTCTGCCGATCCGCCGCTCCAGCGACGCCGTCCACGCCGCGAACTGCTCGGCCGAGAACACGTTGTCCAGCGACAGCATCGGCACCGTGTGCGGAACATCGCCGACGGCGGCCCCGCCCGCCACCTTCCCGGTCGGTGATGACTCGTGTATCTCGTCGGGATGGTCCGCCTCATACGCGGCGATCCCGCGCGCCAGCCGGTCGTACGCCTCGTCGTCGAGAGTGCTCTCGCCCGTGGCGTAGTACGCGGCGGCGGCCTGGGAGGCCTCTTCGACCGCGGCGGCATAGGCGGCGGCATCGGCGAGCACAGCGGCTGAGTTCGTCATGGCATCCATCCTGCCGCCCACCACTGACAACGCCCCCGACAGCGCCACCCGGCCCCCGCCACTCACACCCCACCCGTCACTCACCGACCATGGACCGCCTCTCCCGCCCAGCGCGGAACCAGAGACTCCGAGGATCCCGAAGGAGAGCGCTCTCCCAGCTCACCGCCACCCTTCACCTCTCAAGCGCCTTCACAAACAAGCCCATTGCTGCACTTGCGCCTTCTCTTGACATGTACAGGCGACACTCTTACGTTCCCACCAGAGAGCGCTCTCTCATATCACCCAGGAATCTCCCCCCACTTCCGAACAGGAGTGCCGTGCTCTTCCGAAACCGACCCAGAAGCGAACACCGCCGCCAACGCTCCCCCCGGTCCTGGCGCTACAGAGTCGCCGGGCTCGCCGCCGCGGCCCTCACCCTCTCCCTCGTCCAGGCCAACATCGGCAACGCCGCGGGCGACCGCGCCGCCGCGTTCGCGCCCGAGGCCGCCGCCGACGTCGTGCGGGTGGCCGAGTTCCTGGCGGAGTGCCCGTACACCCACCGGGCCCCCGACGACCCGATCGTCTTCCCGGGCCTGCCGGGCGCCTCCCACATGCACAGCTTCTTCGGCAACGACACCACCAACGGGAACTCGGACCTGGAGTCGCTGGAGAAGGGCCGCACGACCTGCTCCCCCGACACCGACCTCTCCTCGTACTGGGTGCCCACCCTGTACGACGGCGACCGGGAGGTGGAGCCGACCGGGACCACCTTCTACTACCTGGGCGAAGGCGTCCGCGACGACGTCATCCGGCAGATCCAGCCCTTCCCCAAGGGGCTGCGCATCGTGGCGGGCAACGCCAAGGCGGCCGGGCCGCAGGACAACACCATCGCCCGCTGGTCGTGCCTGCACGCCGGTCACGTCAACCCCTCGCAGGACTTCGTGAACTGTCCGGCCGGCACGATGCTGGAGTCGTACCTGGACTTCCCGCAGTGCTGGAACGGTACGGATCTCGACTCGGCCGACCACAAGAGCCACATGTCCTACCCGGTGGCCGGAGCGTGCCCCTCCACCCACCCGGTGCCGGTGCCCAAGCTCCGCCAGGTGCTGCGCTATCCGGTCAGCGGCGACCCGGCCCGCTTCCGGCTGGCGTCGGGCCCCGGCTACACGATGCACGGCGACTTCTTCAACGTATGGCCGGAGGAGGAGCTGGCGCAGCGCGTACGTGACTGCATCAACGCCATCGTGAAGTGCGGCTTCGACGGCACCCCCTGACCGGCCCTCACCCCTCCACCGTCCACCGGTGTCCGCCCCGGGGCCCAGGCTCCGGGGCGGCGCCCCCACCCGGTCCAGGACCCCTCATGAGCCGCTCCACCCCGTCCAGGCCGCTCGTCGCGCTAAGCCTGCCGATCCTCCTGGCACTGACCGCCACGACCGGCTGCTCCTCGACGGCGGAACCCGCGCCCGCCCCGACCCCCTCCACTTACTCCGCCCCCTCCGCCTCCCCCATGCAGAAAGCCACCCCCACCGACGCCGCCTGGGTCCAGCTGATGACCCCGATGAACGAGAAGGCGGTCGCACTGCTCACCCTCGCCGCCGACCGGGCCACCGAACCCCGCGTCCGCGCCTTCGCGACCCGGCTGCGCGGCGGACAGGAAGCCGAACTCGGCCGGCTCCGGCCCCTGCTGGCCCGGATGGGCCTCCCCGACACCGATGTGCACGCGGGCCACGCCATGCCCGGCATGGTGACCGAACAGGACCTCGCGGCGGCGGAGGCGGCCGGGGGAGCCGCGTTCGACCGGCTCTTCCTGACCCGGATCCGCGACCATCTGCGCCACTCCGCACAGGTGTCGCGGTCCGAGATCACCGCGGGCGCCCGAGCGGATGCCAAGCGGCTGGCCACCGCCCTGGTCACGGCACGCGAGGCGGCGCTCGCCGAGCTGGAAGGGCTCCCGGGGGCGGGACGGGCCCTCGGCTGACCGGGGTCCTGGGCTGCGGGTATAAAGGGCTGCATGACAGCCGAAGTGGAGCCGCCCGTACGCCCGACCTTGGAGGACGTGGCGGCCGTGGCCGGTGTCTCACGGGCCACCGTGTCACGGGTGATCAACGGAGCCACCACGGTGGACCCCGCCCTGCGCACCGTGGTCGAGGAGGCGGTGGCGACGACCGGTTACGTGCCCAACCGGGCCGCGCGCTCGCTGGTGACCCGGCGTACCGACTCGGTGGCCCTGGTGATCTCGGAGCGTGAACGGCGGCCGGTCTCCGAGCCGTTCGCCGGCCGGATGTTCTCCGACCCCTACTTCGGCCGGGTCGTCAGCGGACTGCTGGAAGTGCTGCGTCCGGCGGGCATCCAGATGGTGCTGATGCTGGCGGACGACGAGACGTCCCGCACCCAGCTGCTGTCCTACCTGCGCCACGGCCACGTCGACGGCGTCGTCCTGGTCACCTCGCACGCGGACGACCCGCTGCCCGGTCTGCTCCAGGAGACCCGGCTGCCCGCCGTGCTCGCGGGCCGCCCGCCGCAGCCGTCCTCGCTGGCCTATGTGGAGGTCGACCAGCAGGCCGGGGCGCGGCTCGCGGCCGACCATCTGGCCGCGCTGGGGCGGCGCCGTATCGGGACCATCTCCGGCCCGCAGGACCGGCCCGCCGGCCAGGTCCGGCTGGACGGTTTCCTGAAGGCGCTCGCCGCGCACGGGATCGAGAACGTGGCCTGCGCCGAGGGTGACTTCACGCATCTGGGCGGCGCGGCGGCGATGCGGCGGCTGCTGGCGGAACAGCCCGGTCTGGACGGGGTGTTCATCGCCTCGGACCTGATGGCGCTCGGCGCGCTGCCGGTGCTGCAGCGGGCCGGCCGCGATGTGCCGTCCGATGTGGCCGTGGTCGGTTTCGACGACAGCAGCGCGGCGGCCGCCTGCGATCCGCCGCTGACCACGGTGCGGCAGCCGGTGGAGGAGATGGCGGCGGAGATGGCCCGGCTGCTGCTGAAGCAGATCGGCGGCCCCGGCGGCCCGTCGCCCTCCGTGGTCTTCCCACCGACGCTCGTACGTCGGCAGTCGGCCTGAGCCGGGGACGCTGAGCCGAGGGGCCGCTCAGCCCGGCGTCTCCGGCAGCGGGATCTCACGGAGCACCGGGTTCCGCGCCTCCGGCCGCACGGCCACGCCCTTCCCCGACAACGGCTCGTCCGCCCGCGCCGCTCCCGTGAAGCCCTCCGTCCGCACCGGCACCTGGGGCCCGGAGAACTCCAGCAGCCAGCGGTTCAGCACCCGGTGCACCGCCTCCGCGCCGACCAGTCCGCCGCCGGGCGGTGTCGGTGCGCCCTCCGCCGCCTCTGCGGCCACGATGTCGAGCGGGTCCGTCATCCCGCGCGGCCAGAGCAGGAACGGCCGGGCCTGCTCGCCGCCGAGCCCGCCGTGCGAGCCGATCTGCTCCTCGAAGGCGTGCACGGTGCCGGTCTCGGGGTCGTACATCGAGTTGACCATGATGTCGGCGACGTGCGGGAAGGTGTCGGTGCGCCGTACGGCGGCGGCCGCGCCGGTGGAGAAGACGGCCAGCGGGCCCTCGCCGTCGGCCAGTTCGGCGACGGGGACCTCGGTCCCGCCCGGCCCCATCACCACGGAGCCGTGTTCCTCGCTGCGGACGAGGAGGAAGCCGATCCCCGGATGGTTGGCGAGCGTGGAGAGGAGGGCCGGGTTGCGGCGGTCGATCTGTTCGCGCGATGCGCGGCCCTCGATGTCGGGGAAGGAGATCAGGCCGAGGTTGCCGGAGGCCAGCACGATCGGTTCGGAGTGCTGGGCGGCCTGCTCCGCCTCCGGTTCGACCTCGGCGGGCGGGCGGTGCAGGGCGATCCGGACCGCGTCGCGTGCCTCGGACGCGCTGTGCGTGCCGCGGGCCCGGCGCGGTACCGGGAGGCCGCAGCCGGCCCGTACGAGGTCCTTGAGCGTCAGCCCGTACCGTCCGGCGAACGTCTCGCCGGGGCTCTGGCCGTGGTCGGAGAGGAGCACGATCCGGTACGTACGCGGGGTGTGGTCGGCGATCTTGGCGATCAGCGCGAGCGAGCGGTCGAGGCGCTGGAGGACCTTCTCGGCGTCGCGGCTGTGCGGTCCGGAGTGGTGGGCGACCTCGTCGTAGGCGACCAGGTCGGCGTAGACGACGGTGCGTCCGGCGAACATGTCGCCGAGGACGGCGGAGACGACGACATCGCGCTCGACGACGGTCGCGAAGGCCCGGATGAAGGGGTAGAGGCCGCCGCGCTTGACCCGGGGGGTGTCCTTGCGGGCGCGGGCCCGGGTCGACTGGCCGATCTCGCGGCCGACCTCGGCGGCGAAGGAGAGGGCGGTACGGACGGCGTTGGCCGGGTCGGAGAAGTAGGCGAAGTATCCGGAACGGGAGCGCCGGCCCTTGCCGCGCCGGGCTGCCATGGAGAGGACCAGGGCGAGCTGTCCGGCGCCGCCGCTGAAGAGGTTGCCCCGGCTCGCGCCGTCGATGGTGAGCAGGCCGCCGTCCCGGGTGCGGGCGATGGCGCGGCGCTGCATCTCCAGGGCGCTGGCGGGGCGGCTGGAGACCATGACGGTGCCGGTCTCCTTCTCGTACCAGCGGAAGGCGGGGATGTCGTGGTTGGAGCCGTGCAGGATGGCGAGCTGGCTGGCGCCGGTCTGGCTGGACCAGTCGGTGCGCCACGGGGTGAGGCGGTGGCCGGAGGAGTCGGCGAGCCAGCCGGCGACGGTCGGCATGAGCCCGCCGGCGGCGGCCTGCACCAGGACGTCGTGGCCGACGCCGTCGAGCTGGAGGAAGACGGTGCCGGGCGGTGCGTCGCGGTCGGGTCCCACGATGTCCGGGGAGCCGCGCCGGCGGCGCCGGTCGGCGAGGCGGGAGAGCCTGCGGCGGTAGGCCTCGTCGTCGCGGACGGCGAGCGCGGTGGAGGTGGCGGAGGCGACGGCGGACATCACGGCGGCGACGAGGACCGCGGTCTCCGGGGCGGCCTCACCGCGTCCGTCCGGGATCAGCCGCACCGCGATCAGCAGCAGCGAGCCGTTGAGGAAGAAGACCAGCGCGCCCATGACGAGCGCGGGCACGATGAGCAGGGCCCGGACGAGGACGGGCCACACCAGCGCGGAGAGCAGGCCGAACGCACCCGCGCCCCAGGCCGCCGTGAAGGCGGTACGGGTGATGGTGTCGCCGTCGTCGGACTGGAGCTGGAAGTCGGGCAGGAGACCGGCGAGCGCGAGCATGGTGAGCGTGGAGACCGCCCAGACCGCGACGACCCGCATGAGCGCGCCGCCGGCCGTACGCCATCGCGCTTTGCGCCGCTCCGGCGTACGCCGTCTTCGCTCGTCCACGCCGGTCCACCTCACGCCTTCTCCGCTGCGGACCCGTCGGTCAGGAGCCCGCTCCCCAGCTTTTCACAGCGTCGGGCCCGGTCAGGGGGTGGTCGTGGGGAAGCGCCGGGGGCGCATAGTCTCGTGGTGGCGGCGCTCTTTCGTACAGGTGTGGGCGGGCCGCTCCGGGGCAGCGGGTCACGGAGGCCGAGCGGCGGTCGGGCGAGGAGGCGGGACGTGCCGGTGGAGGTCACCTGGTGGGGTCATGCCACCTGCACGATCGAGGACTCCGGGGTACGGGTGCTGACCGACCCTCTGTTCGTACGGCGCTTCGCGCATCTGCGCCGCCGCCGGGGCGAGGTGCCGCCGCCGCAGGCCGCGCTCGCCGAGGTGGTGCTGGTCTCGCATCTGCACTCCGACCATCTGCACCTGCCGTCGCTCTCCCGGCTGGCCCCCGGCACCCGGCTGGTCGTGCCGAGCGGCGCGGTGGCGGCCGTACCCGGGCTGCGGATGCTGCTCCGGAGGCGGCAGCTGGTGGTCACCGAGGTGCGGGCGGGCGACGAGGTACGGGTCGGCGAGGTGCGGGTGCGGGCGGTGCCGGCGCTCCACGACGGGCGGCGGCTGCCGGTCGGGCCGCACAAGGTGCCCGCGCTCGGTTACGTGGTCGAGGGCGAGGCCCGTACGTACTTCGCCGGGGACACCGGGCTGTACGACGAGATGGCGGAGGCGGTGGGCGCGGTGGATGTGGCGCTGCTGCCGGTGGGCGGCTGGGGCCCGTACCTGGGGCACGGCCACCTGGACCCGTCCCGCGCCGCCCAGGCGCTGACCCTGCTGGAGCCGCGCTCGGCGGTGCCGGTGCACTTCGGCACGTACTGGCCGATCGGGCTCGACGGGGTGCGGCCGCACGAGTTCCACGGGCCGGGCGACGAGTTCGTCCGGCAGGCGGGCATCCGGGCACCCGAGGTGGCGGTGCACCTGCTCTCCCACGGCGAGCGGGTCCGCCCGGAGGCCGACCGGTGATCCCGGAGGTCCAGTCGGTGGTGGGTGCGCTGCCCACCGAGTCGACCCAGCAGGCCGTGGGCTATCCGACGCTGTTCCTCCTGGTGGCGCTGGGGTCGCTGGTGCCGGTGATTCCGACGGGGGCGCTGGTGAGTTCGGCGGCGGTGGTGGCGTTCCACCAGGAGTCCCCGTTCTCGCTGCTCCTCGTCTTCGCGGTGGCGTCGTCGGCGGCGTTCCTGGGCGATGTCTGCCTGTACTGGCTCGGGCAGCGGGGCGTGCGCTCGGAGCACGGTTCGAAGTGGCTGGCGGCGCTCACGCGCCGGGCCGCGCCGGAGCGGCTGGCGCAGGCGCAGGAGAAGCTGGAGGAGCACGGCGGGACGGTGCTGATCCTGTCCCGGCTGGTGCCGGCCGGGCGGATCCCGGTGATGCTGGCCTGTCTGCTGGGCAAGATGCCGCTCAAGACGTTCGCGCGGGGCGATGTGCCGGCGTGTCTGGCGTGGGCGGCGACGTATCAGCTGATCGGGATCCTGGGCGGTTCGCTCTTCCCGGAGCCGTGGCAGGGGGTGGTGGCGGCGGTGGCGCTGACCGTGGTGATCAGTGGCGCTCCGGCGGTGTGGCGGAAGCTGCGCGCACGGTTCGGGCACGGGACGGGGGACGCAACGGGGTGAGGCCGCCGTCCTCCCGTCAGGCCCACCTCACCGCAGCTCGCCGAAGGCCGTGGCTCACCGCAGCTCGCCGAAGGCCCTGGGTCACCGCAGCTCGCCGAAGGCTCTGGCGAACCGGCTCAGCGCCCGTTCCACATGCGGCAGCTCCAGCGGATCCGCCGCCGTCAGCGACGCCCGCTGTTCCTCCGCCGTCGCACCCAGCAGCGGCCCGGTCCCGAGGCGTACGCGCAGCGCGCCCAGTTCGTCGCCGAAGCGGTGGCCGCCCGGGGCCGGGGCGCCGAGCCGGTCGGTGAGGTACTCCTCCAGCTCCATGGAGTCCGTGACGCCGAGGTCCGCCAGCCGGGGCCGGAGCGGGCCGAGGTCCGCGTAGAGGTGGCGGCCCGCCTGCGGGGGCCGGGCCAGGGCGCCGGAGGCGAGGACCGCGCGATGGGCGGCGGCGGCCACCTGCGCCTGGAGCCCCGCCGCCTGCCGGATCCGCTCCCGTACGGCCTCCGGCTCGGCGAGGGCGTGGGCGGCGGCGGGGGCGAGCGGACCGGCGACCAGGGCGCCGAGCGCGGTCAGGACGTCGAGCGTACGGGCGCGGCGCGCGGCTCCGCGCCCGGTCGCCGGGAAGCGGGCGACGGCGACCGGCCAGGCGGCGGGGGTGAAAGCGCCGCAGAGGTCGCTGATGACGGTGACGTCGTCGGGGCACATCTCGGCGGGGCTGAGCAGGACGGTGTCACGGGGCCGGTGGACGGTGTCGCGCCAGGTCTCGTCGCTGATGATGTGCATGCCCTCGCCGACCGCCGCCTCGCAGGCCTCCCGTACCAGTTCGGGCGGGGCGACGGTGGCGGTCGGGTCGTCGGCGACGGAGAGCACCAGCAGCTTCGGCCGGCCGCTCTCGGCCCGGACCCGGCGCACGGTCTCCAGCAGGGCGTACGGGTCGGGGATGCCGCCGCACTCGGCGGGCGTCGGCACCTGGTAGGCGGGCCGGCCGAGCAGCCGGGCCTGGGGCATCCAGGTGGCCGGGCTGGGGCGGGGCATGAGGACGTCACCGCCGTGCGCGGCGATCAGGGCGAGGAGGAGCGGCTGGTCGCCGGGGGCGGCGACGATGTTCTCCGGGCCGCCGTGGAGCCCGCGCCGGTCCCAGTAGCCGCCGGCCGCCTCGCGCAGGGCGCGGCCGCCGCCGGGCGGCTCGGGGCGGGTGCGGTCGGCCGCGGCGGCGAGTACGGCGGCCAGCTCGGGCAGGACGGGGAGGCCGGGGTCGGGGGCGGGCGGCCCGTAGCGGACGGGCCCGTGGTCCTCGTGCATTCCGGCCTCCTCCGCTGCCACCGCCGCGTCTACGGCTCCGGGGCGCTCTCCGGGCTCTCGGGGCGTGTCCGGCGGATCGGGGCCGGGTCCGCCGGGCACGCCCTGCGGCTCCGGCGCGCTCTCTGGCCCCTTTATACGGAGGTTCGGAGCAGGCCGCCCGCTCAACTTGCGCAGCCGGGCGAGCCTGGGCCGTTGTGCCGGTAGTCGGTGGAGCGTGGTGAGGCTCTCAGCGCGCCTGCTGGTTCAGCGGCGAACGGCCGGGTATTCGCTGAGCCATGTCGCCCATGTCGTCACCGCACACTTCGACCGCCGCATCCGTCACCGCCCGGTGGCGGGGCTGGCTGCAAGGACGGGATCTCGCCGTCTTCCACAGCGTCGCGGGCCGCCACTGGCCGGGCGCCGATCCTCTCCTGCCCCAGCTGAGCCGGAGCGCCAACCACGGGCTGCTCTGGTTCGGGACGGCGGTCGGTATCGCGGCCCTCGGCTCCAGCGCCCGGTCCCGCCGGGCCGCGCTGCGCGGGGTCGCGTCGCTGGCCGTGGCCTCGGCGGCGATCAACACCGTCGGCAAGGGCGCGGTCCGCCGGCAGCGGCCGATACTCGATCATGTGCCGGTCATGCGGCAGCTGAAGCGGCAGCCGGTGACCACCTCCTTTCCCTCCGGCCACGCGGCCTCGGCCGCGGCCTTCGCCACCGGGGTCGCTCTGGAGTCGAGGGGCTGGGGCGCGGTCGTCGCACCCGTCGCCGCGGCGGTGGCCGCCTCCCGCGTCTACACGGGCGTCCACTATCCGAGCGATGTGCTGGCCGGGGCCGCGCTCGGCGTAGGAGCCGCGTTCGCCCTGCGCGGCGTCGTCCCGACCCGGGGCCAGCTCCCGGCGCCCGGCCGTCCGCCCGGTGAGGCGCCCGCGCTGCCCGGCGGGAAGGGCCTCGTGGTGGTGGTGAACGAGGCGTCCGGCACGGCCACCGCGACCGCGTCGCTGGTGCGCGAGGCGCTGCCGCTCGCCGAGATCGTCGCGTGCGCGCCCGCCGACCTGTCCACGGCGATGGAGAAGGCGGCGGGCCGGGGCAAGGCGCTGGGGGTCTGCGGAGGCGACGGTACGGTGAACCTGGCGGCCTCGGTGGCGGCGACGCACGGGTTGCCGCTGGCCGTCTTCCCCGGCGGGACGCTCAACCACTTCGCCTACGACCTGGGCATCGAGACGGTCCAGGAGGCGGCGGCAGCACTCACGGCGGGCGACGCCATACAGGTCGACCTCGGCAGGTTCCGGCCCGGCCCGAACGGACCGGACGGGGCCGACGGCTACTTCCTCAACGCCTTCAGCCTGGGCGTCTATCCGGAGCTCGTACGGACCCGGGAGCACTGGTCGCCACGGATCGGCGGCTGGCCCGCCGGAGTGCTCGCCGCCTTCCACGTACTGCGCGACCGGCGCCCGCTGGAGGCCGAACTCCAGGGCCGCAGGCGCCCGTTGTGGCTGGTCTTCGTCGGCAACGGCCTCTTCCAGCGGGTCGGCCCGGCGCCGGGCCGGCGCCACAACCTGGCGGACGGGCTGCTGGACGTCCGGGTGGTGCACGGCGGCCGCGGCCCGGCACTGCGCCTGCTCGCGGCGGCGGTGGCCGGACCCCTGACCCGCTCCCCCGCCCACGCGGCGGTGCGCCGGCGCCGGGTGCGCGTGGCCGGTCTCGCACCGGGGACTCCGTACGCGTACGACGGTGAAGTGGCCCACTCCGGAAGCGAGTTGCTGATCGACAAGCTGCCGGAGGCGCTGACGGTCTACTGCCCGATGCCGGTGTAGCGACCAGCGCCGTCCACATCTCAAGACGCCTATCTCACCATCCGACATGGCGGCGTACGGTGGCCGCAGTGCGCACCCGCCGTACCGAGAGAGGACGCCGCCATGCCGGACGCTGCCGTGCCGAAAGAGACCGCCGTCTACACCCACGGCCACCACGAGTCGGTGCTGCGCTCGCACCGCTGGCGGACCGCCGCCAACTCGGCGGGCTACCTGATCGGTGAACTCCGTCCCGGCATGGCGGTGTTGGACGTCGGCTGCGGACCCGGCACCATCACCGCCGATCTGGCGGCCCTGGTCGCGCCGGGCCGGGTGACGGCGGTCGACACCGGGGCCGGGATCCTGGAGCAGGCGGCAGCGGTGGCGGCCGAACGGAGCCTGTCGAACGTCGAGTTCGCGGTCGCCGACGTCCACGCGCTGGACTTTCCGGACGACTCCTTCGACGTCGTCCACGCCCACCAGGTGCTCCAGCATGTGGGCGACCCGGTCCAGGCCCTGCGCGAGATGCGGCGCGTCTGCCGGCCCGGCGGCGTGGTCGCGGCGCGCGACAGCGACTACGCGGCGATGGCCTGGTATCCGGAGACGCCGGGCCTGTCGGAGTGGCAGGAGGTCTACCGGCGGGTGGCCCGCGCCAACGGCGGTGAGCCGGACGCCGGCCGGATGCTGCTCTCCTGGGCGCGGCAGGCCGGCTTCACCGACATCACACCGACCGCCGCCGCCTGGTGCTTCGCCACCCCGGAGACCCGCGCCTGGTGGAGCGGGCTGTGGGCGGACCGTACGACGGACTCGGTCTACGCCGAACTGGCGGTACGCGGCGGCCAGGCGAGCACCGGGCAGCTGACGGCCATCGCGGCGGCGTGGCGCGGCTGGGGCGAGCAGGCCGACGGCTGGTTCATGGTCCCGCACGGCGAGGTGCTCTGCCGGGGGTGACCGCCGGAGACGGTACGAGGCGGCGCGGGCCCCGGGCCTCGGGCAGACGTACGGGACGACACGGGCCATGGGCCGGTACGGGCCTCAGGGCCGGCGCCACTCCATGACGTGCCCGGTCGCCGCGAAACGCTCATTCCCGGCGAGCTTCCCGGTCTTCGTCTCGACGACCACGAACCCCGCGCTCTCGTAGAGGGCGCGGGCGTTGTCGTTCCCGGCCAGGACCGTGCACTCGATTCGGGCGGAGTCGTCGGCCTCCAGTACATGGCCCAGCAGGACCCGCCCGATGCCCCGCCGTTGGCGCGCGGGGTCGACGTACAGCCAGGTCAGCTCGGCGTCCGCGAACGCGGCGAAACCGGCCACCACCGGCTCCGGGTCCGCCCCGTCGACCACCTCCGCCACCCACAGCTCACCGTCGAACAGCCCCTCCTCCTCATGCGTCTCCGCGAGCGTGAGGAAGGCCTCCACACCGACCGAACAGCGCAGCTCGTCCAGGCGCGCGGTGTCGTGGATGCGGGCGATGGCGTCCCAGTCCTCGGGCCGGTAGGGCCGCACAGTCACGTCCGATGGCATACGTCGTTCCATGGCGGGACCCTCGCACCGCGCCCCCACCCCGGCAACCGAATTCCGGCGGACCGAATCGATCACGCGCACGGCCGACGCCAACTACCCTCGTACGCATGGAGATCCTCGGAACCACGCTGCGTATCTGCGTCGACGACCTGGAGGCCTCGGTCGCCTTCTACCAGGAGCTGACGGGCACTCAGGCCCAGCGCTTCGAACGCGGTGGCGTGTCGGTCGCCGCGATCGGCTGCTTCCTGCTGATGAGCGGGCCCGAGTCGGAGCTGGAGGTGCTGCGCAAGGTGGGCGCGACCATCGCCGTGAAGGATGTCGACGACGCCGAAGCCGCTCTGACCCGGGCGGGTGCGCGGATCGTCGCGGGGCCGGTGCCGACGCCGGCGGGCCGCAACCTGATCGCGCTGCACCCGGACGGCTCGGTCTTCGAGTACGTGGACCGCAACGTCACCGTCTGACCGGTCCGCCCGGGACCGGCGCGTCAGGCCGGCACGAGAGCCCCGACGACGAGGTCGGCCAGCAGAGCGCCGGCCGTGCCGTCCGGGTCGAGGTCCGGATCGTAGATGGTGACGTTGAGCCCGACACAGCGCGGCGAGGAGACCAACGTTCGCAGCAGCGGCGCGAGTTCGTCCGGCATCAGGCCGCCGTCGTCAGGGCTGTCGACGGCGGGCATGACGCCCGGGTCGAGGACGTCGGCGTCCAGGTGGACCCAGTAGCCGTCGAGTACGGGCGTCTCCAGGCTCTCCACGGTGGCCCGCGCGAGCTCGGCGGCGCCCCACTCGCGGATCTGGCCGACGGTCGCGTGGGGGATCTTCAGCGCGGCCAGCTCGGCCTGGTCCTCGTCCTCGTCGCGCATGCCGAAGAGGCGGACGTCCTCGTCCTTGAGGTAGGGCCGGAGCCCTTCGAGGTCACTGAGGTCCGCCTGACCGCGCCCCGTGGCGATGGCCAGCTCCTCCCCGCCGGCGGCACCGACATGGTCGCTGTTGCCCACGTGCCGGAAGTCGGCGGACCCGTCGACGGCGGCGAGCCCGTACCGGCCGAGGCGGCGCAGGGCGAGGGCGGCGCCGAGCTGGATGGAGCAGTCACCGCCGAGGACCAGGGCGAACTCCCCGGCCCGTACGTGTCCTTCGATGCGGTCGGCGAGGGTGCGGGTGTAGCGGGCGATGGCGGCGGCGTTGAAGACCCCGTCGCCCGGCTGCCAGTCGCCTCGGTCGTAGCGCGGCGGCACCACGACTCCGCCTTCCAGCGCGCCGATCCGCTGGACGATCCGCTGCTCCCGCAGTGCGCCCGCCAGCTTGTAGCAGCCGGGGACGGTGCCGGGGGCGGGGGGCCGGAGGCCCAGGTTGGAGGGGGCGTCGAGGACCACGATGGTACGCATGGGCTCCATCCTCGCCGCCGCTCCGGGCCGCCTCAAGGGATTTCGTCGGCCCCAAGGGGTTTCGTCGACCCCAAGGGGTTTCGTCGGCTTCGAGGGGCTTCTGCGGCCGGTGCGGTGATCGCCCAGCGTTCGTGGTCGCGCCAGGCGCCGTCGATGTGGAGGAAGTCCGGCGAGAACCCCTCCAGCCGGAATCCGGCCCGCCGGACCAGGGCGGTGGAGGCCGCGTTGTCGGGCTGGATGTTGGCCTCCAGGCGGTGCAGGCCGAGCGGTCCGAAGGCCAGGCCCATGACGAGGCCGAGCGCTTCGCCCATCAGGCCGCGCCCGGCCGCGTGGGCGAAGGCCCCGTAGCCGAGGGCGCCGCAGCGGAAGCCGCCGAGGACGATGTTGTTGATGTTGATGAACCCGGCGATGGCCCCGTCCGCGCCGGACTCGCCGCGCTCGCCGCGCTCGCCGCGCTCGCCGCGCTCGCCGCGCTCGCCGCGCTCGCCGCGCTCGCCGCGCTCGCCGCGCTCGCCGCGCTCGCCGCGCTCGCCGCGCTCGCCGCGCTCGACGACCAGGAAGCCCTCGCGGGCCGGGTCCCGGGCGAGGGTCTCCGTGTACGCGGCGTAGGCGTCGGGCCGCTCCGGCGGGAAGAGCCAGGGACGGTGGAGCGTGCGGCTCTCCCGGGCGCGGGCCGTGAACTCCGCCGCGTCGGCCTCGGTGAAGCGGCGCAAGGCCGTTCGCGGGCCTTCGGTGAGGTACGGGGCGGGCGGCGTCGGGTTAGCGTCGGGATCGGGCATCGTCCCAGCGTACGACGCGTACGAGGGGGCGGCGGGGAGGGACGGTCCCGTCGGCCCCGGGTGTCACTTGCCCTTACGGCGGAACAGGTAGCCGCCGCAGACCAGCCCGATCAGGAACATCGCGAGCAGGGCGAGCCAGAGCGGCATGGTCACTTCGGGGATCAGCACCCGGATCGTGACCTTCCGGGTGTTCACACAGATGAACACGATGACCAGCACGACCAGCGCCGCGACGGCGATGCGCCCCGGGGTCCACAGCCCGCTGCCGCGCCTGCCGTCGCTCGTCACGTCCTTGGGACTCATGGTCCGGTCCTTCCGCCGCCGTCCCCCGGGGTGTCCCCAGCATGGATCGTCGCCGGGCCCGGGGGGCGGTGATGTTCGGCCGTTCGGGTGAACGCGGGAAGGGTGGCGGTCAGCCGGCCGGGACCACCGGGAGTTCCAGTACGCCGGTGCCCTCGGGCGCGCTGACCACGGTGACGGGCTTGATGCCCCGGTTACCGAAGTACGCGGTGTCGCTGGCGGCGATCACGAACTCCAGCCGGTGCCCCTTCTCGTACCGGTGGACGATGCCGGGCAGCTCCACCGTGAAGGGCCGGGTGACGTCGGGGACGCGGACCGGCGAGACGAGGCGGTTCACCAGGGTCCGGGTGCCGTCGGGGGCGACGTCGTACACCTTGGCGAAGAGGACGAGCTTGTCGGAGGCGTCCCCGCTGTTCTGGACCCGCTCCGCCTTCGGTGAGACGACCTTCAGCGTGGCCTTCGGGGCGCCGACCACATCAAGGGGTGCGGTGAGCGGGGCGCTCCGCCAGCCGAGGTAGGTGCCCTTGGTGTCGTACGGCTTCGGGTCGGGCAGTCCGATCAGCGGGGCGATCGAGCTCTCCGAATGGCTCGTCGGGATCAGCCAGTTGGTGTACTGGCGGCTGCCGCGGATCACCTTGGAGCGGTTGTCGACGAGTTTGCCGTCGCCGGAGAGGTACATCTTCCGGGAGAGCGCGGGCAGTTCGGCCGCCGTGCCGTAGCCGTCCTGCCAGGATCGGTAGTAGGAGAACTCGGGCCCGGTGTCGGTGTCCGTCTTCTTCTGGAGGTACCGGTCGAACCAGGCAAGCACCCGCCGGCCCACGTAGCTGCTCTCCAGGTTGCCTTCGCTCAGGTCGAGTTCGCCCGGGACCTGGCCGCCGCTGTGGCCCCAGGACTGCCAGATCATCTTGGCCGTGGTGCCCTGCGCCTTGAGCGTCTTGTACGTGGCGGTGGCCTCGTTCAGGTTGAAGAGGCTGTCGGCCTGGCCCTGGACGATCAGGGTCGGGGCCTTGACCCGGTCGAGGTAGGAGACGGGCGAGACGCTGCGGGCGTAGTCGAGCATCGCGCGGGCCCGGTCGGCCGGGTAGCGGCCGGAGTTGAGGAGGCGGATGGTCTCGCAGGCCTGCGTGGCGAAGTGCAGGCAGTCGAGCCGGTTGAAGCGGGAGGGGTCGAGGCTCGGGTTGAGGAGCGGCTGACCCTCGCCGATCAGGTAGAAGCCGTTGGTCCACTGCCACTTGAAGACGCCTGGCGTGTCGGAGGTGACGCCGGTGCGCGCTCCGGTGTTGTTGGGCGCGAGCGCGTAGGCGAGGTCGTTCCAGGTGATGAGCGGGACGAGGGCGTCGACACGGGGGTCGGTGGAGGCGGTGGCCAGCTGGATGGCACCGCCGTAGGAACCGCCGATCATGCCGACGCGCGGGTCGCCCTGGCCGTCGCGGACCACGTAGTCCGCGCGGGTGCCGTCGTCCGCGGCCCGGATGCCGCCGAGGAAGTCGAGGAGGCCGCTCGCGGCCTTTCCGTCGATGGCGGGGTCGTCCAGGGTGATCAGGCAGCCGGACCTGCCGAAGCCGAGGCCGGAGTAGACGAGGCCGACATAGCCCCGGGCGGCGACGGCCTGGCCGATGGCGTCGGTCGAGCCGTCGGACTTGGAGCCGCCGAAGCCGTTGGTGGCGAGGACGGCGGGGGCCGGACGGTCCGCGTCGACACCGGCGGGGCGGTAGAGGTCGGCGTCGACCACACAGGAGCGGCCGCCCGCCTGGACGGTGAACTTCAGCGGGGTGACGGTGTACGGGGCCGGCTCGGCGTGGGCCGGGCCGGAGAGGACGAGGGGGGCGGCGAGGGCGGCAGCCGCCACCGCGACGAGCGGGTGGCGCAAGCTGGAAACAGCACCTGACACGAAGACCTCCACACCGAGGACACCTTACCGACCGGTAAGTACTGGGCCGCGCTCATGGTGTGACACGTGTCATAGCCGTGTCAACGCTCAAGACAGCGGTTGTTGACGGATGTTCAGACGGGAACGGCCTGGCCTGCGGTCAGGCCTGGAGGAGCGCGGGGACCTCGACGGTCAGCGTGCAACGGCCGCCGTCGGCAGGGGCGTCGACCACCGCAGGCACTCCCAGCGGGACCGTCAGCGTGGTCGGGCCGTGGCCGAACCCCAGCTCCTCGATCACGGGTATCTCCAGCGGACCGAGCCGGTCAACCAGCACCGCGCGGATCTTCTCGTACGGCCCGCACTCCTGCCAGGAGCCGCAGACCACTCCGGCCACCCCGTCCAAGGCGCCGGTGCGCAGCAGCCGGGTGAGGATGCCGTCGAGCCGGTAGGGCTCCTCGCCGGTGTCCTCGATGACGAGGAGGCCGCCCCGGGCGCCGGTCCGGGCGTGCGGGGTGCCGGTGGCGGCGGCGAGGAGGCTGACGCAGCCGCCGTACAGGACGCCCCGGGCCTGTCCGGGGACGAGGGCCGCGGCCGTGTCCAAGCCGAGAGTGAGGACCGTCTCCGGCTCGAAGAGCGTGGCGCGCAGGTGCTCGCGGGTCGGCGCGTCGGCGAGGAACGTCTCGGTGGCGACCATCGGGCCGTGCAGCGTGGAGAATCCGGCCCGCAGCGCGAACGCCTCGTGCAGCGCGGTGATGTCGCTGTAGCCGACGAAGGCCTTCGGCCCGGCCGCCCGGATCGCCGGCCAGTCGAGCAGGTCCACCATCCGGTGCGCGCCGTACCCGCCCCGGGCGCAGAACACGGCGTCCACCGACGGATCGCACCAGACCGCCTGAAGATCCGCCGCCCGGTCCGCGTCCGCACCCGCCAGGTAGTCCAACTCCGGCTGTACGTCGAGGACATGAGGCGCCACGACGGGTTCGAGCCCCCAGTCGCGCAGCACCGCGAGCCCCGCCTCCAGCCGGTCGGCGGGGACGGGGCCGCTGGGTGCGACGACGGCGACCCGGGCCCCGGCCCGCAGCCGGGACGGTCGAGCCAGAGGGGCCGGAGGGGCCATCCGTGAAGCGCCCTTCGTCACGTCCTCAGCTCCAGCGGCTCCACATCACTCCGATCGATACCGAACGTCTGTACGTAGAGGGAGAGTTCGGCCTCCAGCGCCCGGATCAGGGTCTCCGCCCGCCGGAACCCGTGCCCCTCCCCCGCGAAGGCGATGTACGCGTGCGGCACGCCCCGGCCCTCGATCGCGGCGAGGAACCGGTCGCACTGGGCGGGCGGGCAGACCAGGTCGTCCAGCCCCTGGAGCAGCAGGAACGGGGCGGTGAGACGGTCGGTGCCGTTGATCGGCGCGCGTTCCCGGTAGCGCTCGGGCACCTCGGCGGCCGGTCCGATCAGCGACTCCAGGTACTGCGACTCGAAGTCGTGCGTGCCCTCCGTCGACCAGCCGTCCAGGTCCAGGACCGGGTAGAGGATCGTGCCGCAGGCGTACCGGTCGGTCGTGGTGAGGGAGGCGGCCGCCGTCCAGCCGCCCGCGCTGCCGCCCCGGACCGCCAGCCGGCGCGGGTCGGCCGCACCCTCGGCGACCAGCGCGTCGGCGACGGCCGCACAGTCCGCCACGTCGACGACTCCCCACTGTTCGCGGAGCCGTTCGCGGTAGCGGCGGCCGTAGCCGGTGGAGCCGCCGTAGTTCACCACGGCGACGCCGATGCCGCGCGAGGTGAAGTAGGCGATCTCCAGGTCGAGGACGAGCGGCGCGTGGCCGGTGGGTCCGCCGTGCGCGGCCACGAGGTACGGCGGCAGTTCACCTTCGGGTGCGGTGCGTTCGGGGTGGTGCGGCGGGTAGATGTGGGCGTGGATCTCGCGGCCGTCGGAGCCGGTGAACGTCCGGTCCTGCGGTTCCGGCAGGAAGGCCGGGTCGACCGCGTCCTGGTGGGCGGAGCCGATCACCCGGGTGCGTCCGGTGGCGGTGTCCAGTTCGACGACCTCGTAGCCGGTGCGCGGGCTCGCCGCGACGCCGACGACCCGGCTGCCGTGCACGGCGAGGGTGTCGGCCCAGGTGGTCCAGTGGCCGGGGACGTCGGCGAGTTCGCCGGTCTCCGGGTCGAGGATGCCGAGCCGCTGGGAGCCCCGGCCGTGCAGGACGGCGATCAGCCCGTTCTCCAGCGGGTGGAACCAGCGCAGCCCGATCTTCCACAGCGGCCCGCCGAACTCCTCGCCCCGGGGCGGCAGAAGGCGACTGCTGGGCACCACTCCCCCGGCGACGGCGTCGGGACGGATGCGCTGGAGCTCCCACCAGTCGGCCAGGTCGGAGACGAAGAGAAGGCTGCCGTCGCGGTCCCACTCGATCTGGCAGACCGACTCGTCGTCATCGCCCACCAGGGGCCGTACGCCGATGAATTCACCGTTCTCCGTGATCTCCGCCAGCATCACCACCGTGCCGTCCCACGGCATCCGCGGGTGGTCCCAGGCGATCCAGGCGGCCCGCCGCCCGTCGTGCGAGACCCGGGGTCCGGTGACGAACCGGTGCTGCCCGTCGGAGAGTTCACGTACGGCGGAGCGGTCGTCGGCGGCCGAGCCGTCCAGCGGCACGGCGGCGATCACCCGGCGTACGTCGGTGGGCCCGGGGCCCGTGAACTCCTCCAGCACGCACCAGACTTCGCCGTGCTCGCCCCGGTCCAGGCGCACCTGCGGGTCCACCCAGCGCAGCCCGCCGCCGATGTCGGAGACCGGGGTGAGCGGCCGGGGCGCGTCCGGGCCGTCGGGGGCGTACGCGTACAGCCGCTGGTCGGTGAAGTCGACGAACACGACGAGCGGCCCGCCCTCCGCGCGCGCCACAACGGCCCAGGGCTGTCCGCCGTACTCGATGACCCGGCTGCGCGGGTTCCACGGAGCCGGCAGCACGGGCTCGGTGGTGCCGTCCGGGCGGCGGCGCACCAAGGCGCGGCGGCCGCCTTCGGCCGGGCGCGGCTCGGTCCACCACACCTCGTCGCCGACGGTGGAGAGGTGGTCGGGCCGTCCGTCGTGCGAGGCGGCCAGCGCCGCGTCGATCGGTGACGGCCAGGAGCCGTACGGCGCTTCGGGCACGGTGTTCACGGTGGAGGTCCCCCCAGGGTCCGGTCGAACGATACCGGTCGGACAGTGCTGGTCAGGCGGTACGCAGATAGTGGTCGAGGACGCGGACGCCGAAGTGCAGGGCGTCGACGGGGACGCGCTCGTCGACGCCGTGGAAGAGCGCCTGGTAGTCGATCCCCGGCGGCAGCTTGAGCGGTGAGAAGCCGTAGCCGGTGATGCCGAGCTTGGCGAACTGCTTGGCGTCGGTGCCGCCCGACATGCAGTACGGCACGGTGTGCGCGCCCGGGTCGAACTTCTCGACGGCGGCGCGGAGTTTGGCGTACGTCGGTGAGTCGACCGGGGCCTGGAGGGCCTGCTCGCGGTGGTAGAACTCCCAGGAGACGAGAGGGCCGGTGAGGCGGTCCAGGGTCGCGTGGAACTCGTCCTCGCCGCCGGGGACGAACCGGCCGTCGATGAAGGCGGTGGCGTGGCCCGGGATGACGTTGACCTTGTAACCGGCGCCGAGCATCGTCGGGTTGCTGCTGTTGCGGACGGTGTTCTGGACGAGCGTGGCGGCCGGGCCGAGCTTGGCGAGGAGCTGCGGGACGTCGAAGGCGGGGTCGTCCAGGTCGACGGAGATGCCGTGCAGCGCGGCGATCTCGGTGATGGCGGCGCGGACGGTCGGGGTGAGGCGGACGGGCCACTCGTGCTCGCCGATCCGGGCGACGGCGGCGGCGACGGCGGTGACCGCGTTCTCCCGGTTGACCTTGGAGCCGTGCCCGGCCCGGCCTTCGGCGGTCAGCTTCAGCCAGCCGGTGCCGCGCTCGCCCGCCGCGATCGGGTAGAGGGAGAGGCCCTGGTCGGCGTGGAAGGTGAACGCGCCGGACTCGCTGATGCCTTCCGTGCACCCCTCGAAGAGCTCCGGGTGCTGCTCGGCGAGGAAGCCGGAGCCGTCGGCGGCGCTGTCCTCCTCGTCGGCGGTGTACGCGATGACGATGTCACGCGGCGGCCGGAACCCTTCGCGGGCCCATCCCCGTACGACGGAAAGGATCATCGCGTCCATGTTCTTCATGTCGACGGCCCCGCGCCCCCACACCACGCCGTCCCGGACCTCGCCGGAGAACGGGTGCACGGTCCAGTCGGCGGGTTCGGCGGGCACCACGTCCAGGTGACCGTGGACGAGCAGCGCGTCGGCGGACCGGTCGGTGCCGGGGATCCGGGCGACGACGTTGGTCCGGCCGGGGGTGCGCTCCAGCATCACCGGTTCGAGGCCGGCCCCGGCCAGCCGCTCGGCGACGTATTCGGCGGCCGGGCGCTCCTGGCAGTCGCCGCCACCCCGGTTGGTGGTGTCGATCCGGATCAGCTCGGAGGTGAAGGTCACCACCTCGTCGAGCGCCTGCCGGTCCACGGGTCCGAGCGGGTGGGTGGCCTCAGCCATATTGTTCCTCCACGGCGGCCGACACGATCGTCGTCACCGCCTTGAACGTGCGAATACCTTCGTACATCGTCGCGCTGGTGTAGGCGACGCGCCTCTCACCGCTGGGCGCCACGCCGGGCACCACGGTCGCGGCCGCGGCCAGATGCTCGGCGTCGAACTCCAGCTCCACGGCGTACGTCCCGCCGGTGACGGGCGCCTGGCGACCGGCGAGCGCGGTGGCCTCCCGCGCGGCGGTGCGGATGTCGGCGGCCGTACGGGCAGGGGTGCGGCAGACGGCCGCGTACCGCGATACGTAGTCCTTGACGGCGACCTTGCGGGCCTCGGGTGCGTATCCCCCGGCGTCCACGCAGGTGAGGTCGTCGCCGGTGACGAGGACGACGGGCACGCCGTACTCGGCGGCCACCTGCGCGTTGAGCAGGCCCTCGCTGGCGCGGACGCCGTTGAGCCAGACGCCGGTGATGGAGTTGGCGAGGTAGGTGTGGGCGAGGACGCCTTCCGTACCGGCTCCGGTGTGGTAGCCGACGAAGGCGACCGCGTCCACGTCGCCGTGCTGGATGCCCTCGACCATGGAGAGCGACTTGTGCCGGCCGGTCAGCATCTGCACCCGGTCGTCCAGCTGTTCGAGCAGCAGGTTCCGCATCGACCAGTGGGCCTCGTTGATGAGGACCTCGTCGGCGCCGCCGTCGTAGAAGCCGAGGGCGGCCGCGTTCACGTCGGAGGTGAACATCGGCCGGCAGCGCTCCCACTGCGGAGTGCCCGGCAGCACATCGGCAGGCCAGGTCACGCCGGTGGCGCCCTCCATGTCGGCGCTGATGAGGATCTTCATGCCGCCACACCGTACGCCCCGCGAGCGGCGGGGGCCAGGAGAGGGGCCGCTCGCGGGAGGCCGGATCCGCCGAAGGTCCCTCCAGTGGGCTCTAGTCAGCTCAAGGCCGGTCGTCGGGACCGGCCAGGGTGTCCCATACGGCCAGGGCGCCGGCCACCGTCTGCTGGAGCCCCGCGAGCGGGACGCCGTCGCGGGAGTGGATGGACAGGCCGTTGAGCACGGCACTGTAGAAGTGCGCGATGGCGGTCGCGTCCGCGTCGGGCCGTACGTCACCGTCCTCGATCCCCCGCTCCACGCGCAGACGGATCAGCTCCCGGACCTCCGCGCGCAAGCGGGCCAGGTGTGCGGCGACCGAGGAGGTCTCCCGTACCGGGATGGGCGCGGCCAGCACCGTGAGGCAGCCTGCCGGGGTGGCCGGGTCGGCGTAGGCAGCGGCGTTGTCCTGAAGCATCGCGGCCACGGCCGCGCGGGCGGTGGGTTCCTCGTCCAGAGCGCGGCGGGTGTACCGGCCCTCGGTCGCCGTGTAGAGCGTGACGGCCTCCTTGAACAGCTCCTCCTTGGATCCGTAGGCCGCGTAGACGCTGGGCGAGTTGATGCCCATGGCGGCGGTCAGATCGCTCATCGAGGTGGCCTGGTAGCCGCGTTCCCAGAAGACCCCGAGCGCCTTGCGCAGGGCTTCGTCGCGGTCGAAGGCGCGTGGTCTGCCTCTGCCTGCCATGACCGGCCGCCTTTCTGTGTCGTGCGGCAAATATATCTCTTGACGTGCCGTGAACGGGCGTGCACGCTTTATGTATCGAGCGGCACAGAAATATCCGTGCCCCGTCCTCCCCTTCAGCGTCAGGAGACTTCGCATGTCCGCAACGTTCCCCGGCAAGGTCGCGCTCGTCACCGGAGCCGGCTCCGGCATCGGCCGCCGCAGCGCCCGCGCCTTCGCCGAGCGGGGCGCCACGGTCGTCGTCGCCGATCTCCATGCCGAGAACGCCGCGCACACCGTCGAGCTGATCGAGCGGGAAGGTGGCACCGCGAGCGCCGTCGTGGTCGACGTGTCCGACGCCGACTCGGTACGCGCGATGATCGACACCACGGTCGCCCGCCACGGCGGCCTGCACATCGCCCACAACAACGCCGGCGTCTTCGCCGCGCTCGGCCCCGCCGGCGACATCGACGAGCAGCAGTGGCACACCCAGCTCGCGGTCAACCTCACCGGCGTCATGCTGACCATGAAGTACGAGATCCAGCACATGCGCGCCAACGGCGGCGGCGTCATCGTGAACGCCGCCTCCAACATCGGCCACCACCTCCGCTACCCCGGCACCGGTGCGTACGCCGCCTCCAAGGCCGCCGTGTCCGCCCTCACCCGGGCCGCCGCGCTCGACCACATCAAGGACGGCATCCGCATCAACGCGGTCAGCCCCGGCGCCTCCGACACGCCGATGACCTTCCTGCCCGGCGAGAGCGAGGGCGAGCGTGCGGCCCGGCTGAACGGCACCATCCCGCTCGGCCGCCTCGCCGGGACCGACGAGATCGTCGCCTCCGTGCTCTGGCTGGCCTCGGACGACTCCAGCTTCGTCGTCGGCCACGACCTGGTGACCGACGGTGGAGCGAGCGCCTGAGCCGTGCGGCTCCCCTGGTCAGGCCGTTCCGGCCCGCCGACCCCGGCGGGCCGGAACGGCCTCGCCCATCCGGCCTACGGGCCGGTCACCCTGCCGTCCCGCTCAGAGCAAGGCGTCCGATGTCTGTCGCAGACGATTCCCTCCCCGCCACCGGCACCGTTCCGCCCGGCCCCGCACCGGGCCGTCCGAAGGAGGCGTTCGCACTGCTGGCCGCCGTCCAGGTGGTCCTGGTGCTGGCGATCACCGTGCTCTCCGTGGCCCTGCCCACGATCAGAACCGAACTGGGCCTCTCCGTAGCGCAGTTGACGCTGGTCAGCGCGGCGTACGGGCTCTCCTTCGGTGGCCTGCTGCTCCTCGGCGGCCGTATCGCCGACCTGTACGGACGCCGCCGCGTCCTCGTCGCCGGCACCGCGCTGTTCGGCCTGGCCTCCGCCGTCGGCGGATTCGCACCGGACGTGACGACCCTGCTGTCGGCCCGTCTCCTCCAGGGCGCCGGCGCCGCCTTCGCCGCACCCGCCGCCCTGGCCCTCGCCGTCTCGCTCCACCCCACACCGCGGGCCCGCACCCGGGCTATGGGCGTCTGGGGCGCGCTGGCGCCGCTGGGCGCGGCGGTCGGCACCCTCGTCTCCGGGGCCGCGACCGTGTGGCTCTCCTGGCGCTGGACCTTCCTCGTCCCGACGCTGGTGGCGGCGGCCGCCGTGCTGTCGGCGCCCCGGCTGCTGCCCGGCGACGCCGGGACGCGAGCCGACGGCAAGGTCGACGTACTCGGCGCCGTCCTGGCCACGGCCGGCCTGGCACTGCTCAGTTACGGACTGGTCCACGCGGCCGAGACCTCCTGGACCTCGGCCGCCGTGACGGTACCGAGTACTCTCGGCGCCGTCCTGCTCGCCGCTTTCGCGCTCGTCGAACGGCACGCTGCCGACCCTCTGCTCCCGCCGGGCTTCCTCGCGTCGCGGCGCCGGGCGACCGCGTTGTGGGCGGTGCTCATCGCCTCCGCCTCCACGGCGACCATGTTCTTCCTGCTCTCGCTCCACTTCCAGCAGGTGGCGGGCCTCTCCCCGCTGCGTACATCGGCGGCGTTCCTGCCGTTCACCGCGGTCCTGCTGGCCGCGGGGCCGCTCGGCGGCCGCCTGGTCGCCCGGTTCGGCTCCCGGACGGTCATCGCCACCGGGCTGCTGCTGGCCGCCGCCGGTCTCCTCCTCCTCGGCCGCCTCTCCGCGCACAGCCCGTACGCGGGTCCGGTCCTCGCCGGACTGCTGCTCCTGCCGGCCGGCATCGCCCTGGTCTTCTCCGCCGCCACCATCACGCTGCTCGACGACGTTCCGGCCGGGCGGTCCGGCCTGGCCGGAGGCGTCGTCAACACCGCGCTGGAGACCGGACCGACGATCGGCCTCGCCGTACTGGTCTCACTGGCCGCCTCGCACACCGGCGGCCTCACCGGCGGAGCCACCGCCCGTACGGTGGCGGAGGCATCGGGCTACGCCTTCGCCTTCACCACCGCAGGCGGCGTCTTCGCGGTCTCCGCGCTCGCGGCCGTCCTGCTGCTGCGGTCCCGGTGACCACCGGGCCCGCCGGCCCGCGCTAGACGCCGGTCCCGGCCTCGCTCAGCAGCTCCTCGATCCGGCTCAGCTCCTCCTCGCCGAACTCCAGGTTCCGCACGGCCTCCACGCTGTTCTCCAGCTGCGTGACGCTGCTCGCGCCGACCACGGCGGAGGTGAGGCGGCCGCCGCGCAGCACCCAGGCCAGGGCCAGCTGGGCGAGGGACTGGCCGCGCTCCTCGGCCACGGCGTCCAGCGCGCGCAGCCGTTCCACCAGCTCCGGCGTGACCGCGTCCGCCGTGAGGAACGGGCTGGCGCCCGCCGCGCGGGAGCCGGCCGGGATGCCGTGCAGATAGCGGTCGGTGAGGATGCCCTGCTCCAGCGGCGAGTAGGCGATGGAGCCGACGCCCAGCTCGTCGAGCGCGGTGAGCAGCCCGTCCTCGGGACGCCGGTCGAGCATCGAGTAGCGGGGCTGGTGGATGAGGAGCGGCGTGCCGAGGTCCTTGAGGATCGCGGCGGCCTGCCGGGTCTCCTCGGCGCTGTAGTTGGAGAGGCCGACGTAGAGCGCCTTGCCCTGGCGTACGGCGGTGTCGAGCGCGCCCATCGTCTCTTCGAGCGGGGTGTCGGGGTCGGGGCGGTGGGAGTAGAAGATGTCGACGTACTCGACACCCAGGCGCTTCAGGCTCTGGTCCAGGGAGGAGCGCAGGTACTTCCGCGAGCCCCACTCCCCGTACGGGCCGTCCCACATGTGGTAGCCGGCCTTGGTGGAGATGACGATCTCGTCGCGCAGCGTGGCGAAGTCGCCGGCGAGCGCGCGGCCGAGCGTGAGTTCGGCGGAGCCGGGCGGCGGGCCGTAGTTGTTGGCCAGGTCGAAGTGGGTGATGCCCAGGTCGAAGGCGCGGCGCAGGATGCGGGCCTGTTCGTCGGGGGTGCGGTCGCCGCCGAAGTTGTGCCAGAGACCGAGGGAGAGGGCGGGCAGCAGGAGGCCGCTGCGGCCGGTGCGCCGGTAGGGCATGGCGGAGTAGCGGTCGGCGGACGGCAGATACATGGGAGAGGGCTCCGCGGGGAGAGGGCCGGAAGGACGGTGTCCAGGCTTCCGCAGATCGATCCAGCAGTCCAACAGGAGATTCCGCTCGGATTCATCGCCTACAGTCCTCAATCATGGAACTGCGTCAGCTGGAGCACTTCGTCGCCGTCGCCGAGGAGCAGCACTTCACCCGCGCCGCCGAGCGCCTCGCCGTCTCCCAGTCCGGCCTCTCCGCCTCCGTACGGGCTCTGGAGCAGGAGCTGCGCACGCCGCTGTTCTCCCGCACCACGCGGTCGGTCCGGCTCACCGAGGCGGGCCGGGCGCTGCTGGTGGAGGCCGAGCGCACGCTGGCGGGCGCGCGGGCGGCGCGGGACGCGGTCGATGCCGTACGGGGGTTGCTGCGCGGGACGCTGACGGTGGGGGTCGAGCAGTGTGTGGCGGGGGTGAGTCCGGCGCGGCTGCTGGCCGCGTTCCACCGGGAGCACCCGCAGATGGAGCTGCGGCTGCGCCAGGAGGGGACGAGCAGCCTGCTGGACGGTGTGGCGGGCGGGCGGCTGGACCTGGCGTTCGCGGCCACGGTGAGTCCGGCGGAGTGGCGCGGGGAGCTGGTGGAGCTGGCGCGGGAGCGGATGGTGGTGCTGTGCGCGGCGGGCCACCGGTTCGCCGGGCGGGCCGAGGTGGCGTGGGAGGAGCTGCCGGGTGAGTCGTTCATCGACTTCCACCCGGACTGGGGGCCGCGACGGGCGGCGGACGAGGCGTTCGCGGCGGCGGAGGCCCGGCGGACGGTGGGCCTGGAGGTGAACGACGTGCACAGCCTGCTGGAGCTGGTGCAGGAGGGGCTGGGGATCGCGGTGGTGCCGCACCACTTCTCCCGCAAGCCGGAGGCGGCCCGGCTGGTGGCGGTGGAGGTGGCACCGGCGGGTGGGCGGCAGGCGGTGTACGAGAGCGTGGTGGTGCTGCCGGCGGCGCGGAGCCTGAGCCCGGGGGCGCGGGCGCTGATGCGGCTGGTGCGGGAGGACGCGGTACGGGAGGCGGGGGCGCCGAAGGCTGTGGTGGGCTGAGCCCGTCAGGAGCCCGTACCGGACTCGTGGGCTCAGCTCACCCTCGTACGCCTCAGTCGCTTCAGTCCTCGTGGCCCAGCTGGAGGTCCCGTTCCGTGCGGCCGCCGCCCGCCACCTGGAGCACGGTGGCGACCGGCGGATAGCCGGCGGCGATCACCGTGTACTCGCCGGACGAGAGGTCGACGAACCGGAACGAGCCGTCGGGCCCGGTGGTGAGCGTGTCCACCACGTTGCCCGCCGCGTCCAGCAGCGTGACCCGGGCGTCCTCCACCGGCCGGCCGCCGGTGGCCCGGACGACGCCGCGCAGCACGGCCCCGCCCGCCAGCTCGATGTCCTGCCGGGTCTCGCGGGCCGCCTGGACGCTGACCGGGAGCGCGGCGGGCCGGTGGGCCGGGGCGCTGGCGGCCAAGGTGTACTCGCCCGCGACCAGTTCGCTGATGACGTAGCCGCCCGCGCGGCCGGTGCGGGTGGAGGCGACGACCTCGCCGCGTACGTCGGTGAGCGTGACGGCCGCGTCCGGTACGGGCACACCGTCCGCCGTCAGGACGGATCCGGCGAGCCGTCCGGCGCCGCCGAGAACCACGTCCAGCTCTACGGGGCGGTCGCCGACGGTGACGCTGACGGCCTGCGGCTGGTGGCCGCCCGCCGCCGCGATGAGGACGTAGTTCCCGGCGCCCGGGACGCTCAGCGCGTACCGCCCGTCGCCGCCGCTGGCCCCGCGACCGATCTGCCGGCCCTGGACGTCGATGAGCGTGAGGGCGGCCCGGTCCACCGTCGTACCGTCCGGGTGCTGGACGCTGCCGCGCACGGGCACTCCGGAGAGCCCGGCAGGTGCGGTGCGGGCGGCGGGGACGGGCGAGGGCTCGGCGGCGGTTTCGGGGCTGTGGTGGGACACCAGCGGTTTCTCCTTGAGGAAGAAGGCGAGGACCAGGCCGAGGACGAGCACCGGCACGAGGTAGAGGAAGATGCGCGGCATCGCGTCGACGTACGCCTGGACGTAGGCGTCGCGCAGCGCCGGTTCCATCGCGTGGACGAGCTGCGGGGTGATCGACTCCGGTGGCGGCAGCTCGACGCCGGTCGGCAGGCGGACACCGAGCGAGTCGGAGAGCCGGCCGGCGAAGAGCGTGCCGAAGATGGCGGCGCCGACGCTGCCGCCGATCTGCCGGAAGTAGTTGTTGGCGCTGGTGGCGGTGCCGAGGTCGGCGGGGCGGACGGAGTTCTGCACGGCGAGCACGAGCACCGACATGACCAGGCCGATGCCGGTGCCGAGCACGGCCTGCCAGAGGCTGTACTCCAGGCGCGAGGTGCCCGCCTCCATGCCGGAGAGCAGCCACATGCCGACGACGGAGACGGCGCCGCCGACGATCGGATAGATCCGGTAGCGGCCGGTACGGGTGATGAGCTGGCCGGAGACGATGGAGCCGCCGACGATGCCGAGCATCATCGGGAGCATCAGCAGCCCGGACTCGGTGGCGCTGGCCCCGTCCACCATCTGGAGGTAGGTCGGCAGATAGCTGGCGGCACCGAAGAGCGCGATGCCGATGACAGCGCCGATGAGGCCGGTGATGTTGAAGATCGAGTCGCGGAACAGCCGCAAGGGGATGATGGGTTCGGCCGCGCGGTGCTCGACGGTGACGAAGAGCAGCGTCGTGACGACGGCCCCGGCCGTCAGGCCGAGGATCGTCCGCGAGCCCCACGCGTACTCCGTTCCGCCCCAACTGGTCACCAGCACCAGGCAGGTGGAGGCGGCGGCCAGCAACACCGCGCCCAGGACGTCGAGTCGGGGACGTACGGCGGGCTTCGGAAGCTTCAGCACCACCGCGATCACGGCGAACGTGACCAGCCCGAACGGCACGTTGATGTAGAAGCACCAGCGCCAGGAGGCGTGGTCGGTGAAGAAGCCGCCGAGCAGCGGCCCGGCCACCGAGGCAAGGCCGAAGACCGCGCCGATGAGGCCCATGTAGCGGCCGCGCTCCCGGGGCGGGACGATGTCCGCGATGATCGCCTGGACGCCGATCATGAGCCCGCCGCCGCCGATGCCCTGGAGCGCGCGGAAGGCGATCAGCTCGTCCATGGTCCGCGACCAGCCGGCCAGCGCGGAGCCGACGACGAAGACGACGATCGCGAACTGGAAGACGCCCTTGCGGCCGAAGAGGTCGCCGAGCTTGCCGTAGAGCGGCAGGACGATGGTGGAGGCGAGGAGGTAGGCGGTGACCGCCCAGGACATCTTCTCCAGGCCGTGCAGCTCGCCGACGATCCTGGGCAGGGCGGTGGCGACGATCATCTGGTCGAGCGCCGCGAGCAGCAGGGTGAGCATCAGCCCGAGGAAGACCATCCGGACCCGGCGGGGGCTGATCTCCTCGGCCACCGGGTGCGGTCGGGCGTCGGCCGGTGGCGGCGGATCTCCGACGGCAGCCGCCGTACGGTCCGGCTCGTCCTTCAGCAGCGTGATTCCGCCCACCACGTAACGCTCCCCTTCGTCGCACCTGCGCCGCCCATTTCTCGCACCGCACGGCAAGGGGGGGCAAACGGGATGAGGGGCGCGCAGGCGCGTACGGAGGGCTTATGCGCCGGTGGGAGCCACTACGGCGCACAACCGGCCGGACCGGAAAACCACCCGTTCCGGTGAGGCCGGCCGATCCGGAGCACGCCGGGCCGCTCGGCGGCCCGGCGCAGGCGGATGAGCTACTTCTCGACCTCGGTGGCGAGGTTCTGCAGCAGCTCGTCGTAGATCCGGCCGAGGCCCTTGGGCGCGAAGGTGCGCTCGAAGAAGCCGCCGATGCCGCCGGCGCCGTCCCAGACGGTGGTGACGACGGCCTTGGACTTCCCCTCGCCGGCCGGGGTGACGGTCCAGGTGGTGACCATGGAGGAGTTGCGGTCCTTCTCGACGAGCTGCCCGTCGGTCGGCTCGGTGACCTCCAGCAGGCAGTCGCGGACGCGCTTGCTGGTCGCCTGGAGCTTCCAGTGGACGAGGGTGCCCTCGCCGTCGCCTCCCTCCCGGACCTCGTACTCGCTGTAGTGCGGGGTCAGCACCTTGCCGCGGACGTCCTTGTAGTCGGCCAGCGCATCGAACACCGCCTCTGCGTCCGCCGCGATGATCCGCTCCGTGGTGGCCTCGACCTGCGCCATGGCTGTTCCTCCAGCAGTCCGTGATTCCGGGGGGTGAGCTGAGCCAACCACCTCGGGTGCGCCGTTCAAAATCGGGGCCGGCGGGCCGGTTCGCACGATCAAGGGAACAAGTGTTCTATTCTGTGGCCAGTGCTACCGAGGAGGCGTCCATGCGCTGGGACAATCTGGTCGAAAACCGCCCCATGACCGGCAACAGCGCGCTCTTCGCCGCGGACGCGGTGACCACGCGCACCTTCGACACCCCGGAATTCCGGGGCATCACGTTCCATGAGATCCGGGCCCGTTCGATCCTGAACCGGGTGCCCGGGGCCTCGCGGATGCCGTTCGAATGGACGGTGAACCCCTACCGGGGCTGCTCGCACGCCTGCGTGTACTGCTTCGCCCGCAAGACCCACAGCTATCTGGACCTGGACACCGGCATCGGGTTCGACTCCCAGATCGTCGTCAAGACCAACGCCGCCGAGCTGCTCCAGCGGGAGCTGGCCTCGCGGCACTGGCAGGGCGAGCACATCGCGATGGGCACCAATGTCGACTGCTACCAGCGGGCGGAGGGCCGCTACCGGCTCATGCCGGGCATCATCACCGCCCTGCGCGACCGCGCGAACCCCTTCTCGATCCTGACCAAGGGCACGCTGATCCTGCGCGACCTGGAGCTGCTGCGGCAGGCCGCCGAGGTCACCGAGGTCGGCGTCTCGGTCTCCGTCGGCTTCACCGACCGCGAACTGTGGCGCACGGTCGAACCCGGCACCCCCTCCCCCGGCCGCCGCCTCGACGTCGTCCACGCGCTCACCGAGAGCGGGATCGGCTGCTCGGTCCTGATGGCCCCGGTGATCCCGTTCCTCGGCGACAGCCCCGAGCAGCTGCGCGCCACCGTCTCCGCCATCGCGGCGGCCGGGGCGACCTCGGTGACCCCGCTGGTCCTGCATCTGCGCCCCGGCGCGCGCGAGTGGTACCTGCGGTGGCTCGGGCTCCACCATCCGCATCTGGTACCGAGGTACGAGCGGATGTACGCGGACGGGGCATACGCCCCCACCTGGTATCAGCGCCGGATCACCCGTCAGGTGCACGAGCTGGCGGACGAGTTCGGGATCGGCCCGGCGCACCGGGGCGAGGCCCGCCGGGTCACGCCGGTGCGGACACCGGAGGAGCCGGAGCCGGGACCCACCCAGCTCACCCTGCTCTGACGCCGTGAAGCTCTGACGACATAAAGCACGCCCTGCACGCCCCTGCACGCCCTCCGCACGCCTCCCGCAGACCCGATCGCGTGACCGTACGGGTCAACTCCGCGCGGAATCGGCCCCCGGCCCATGGATCTCGGGGACCATGCGGCGGGGACCGGCCGACCGCCGCCGCGTCCCCTCCACCTCGGGAGGCCCCATGACGAAACGTGCAGGAATCCTGGTCGCCGCCGGCGCCACGGTCGCCGGTCTGCTGGCCGCCGCTCCGGCCCCGGCCGCCGCCTCGCAGGCGAGCGCGCCGCCCGCCCCGGAGCTCGCCTGGACCGACTGTCCGACGGAGAACCATCCGACGCTCCAGTGCGCCAAGGTGCGCGCTCCGCTGGACCACACCGACCCGGCGGGCCGCCAGGTCACCCTCGCCCTGTCCCGGATCCCGCACACCGCGAAGACCTACCAGGGCCCGCTGCTGGTGAACCCGGGCGGGCCGGGCGGCAGCGGCCTGTCGATGGCCGGGTTCGTGGCGTCGGCGCTGCCGAAGAAGGTGGCGTCCCAGTACGACGTGATCGGGTTCGACCCGCGCGGCGTCGGGAAGAGCAGCCCGCGCCTGGACTGCCTGCCCGGCCACGCCGACCCGGTCCGCCCGGACTCGGTGCCGACCTCCTACCGCGACGAGCGGATCAACCGCGACCGGGCCGCCGCCTTCGCCCGCGCCTGCGGCGAGAAGCACGGCGATGTGCTGCCGTACATGGACACGGTCAGCGCCGCGAAGGACCTCGACGTGATCCGGCGGGCGCTGGGCTCGGAGCAGATCAACTACTTCGGCTACTCGTACGGTACGTATCTCGGCGCCGTCTACGCGAAGCTGCACCCGGAGCGGGTGCGGCGCCTCGTCCTGGACTCGGTGGTCGGCCCGGACGACGTCTGGTACGAGGGCAACCTCAACCAGGACTACGCCTTCGACGACCGCCACAAGGCCTTCGCGGCCTGGGTGGCGAAGCACGACGCGGCGTACGGGCTCGGCACGGACCCGGCGGAGGTCGAGGCCGCCTGGTACCGGATGCGGGCAGCCGTCGCGGCGGAGCCGGTCGGCGGCAAGGTCGGCGCGAGCGAGCTGGAGGACGCCTTCCTGCCGGGCGGGTACTACAACGGCTACTGGCCCTACCTCGCCGAGGCGTTCGCAGCGTACGTGAACGACCAGGACGACGAGGCGCTGGTGAAGGCGTACGGGAACTTCGGCGCCACCGGCACCGGGGGCGGGAACAGCTACTCCGTCTACACCGCCGTCCAGTGCCGCGACGCCGGCTGGCCCCGCCACTGGTCCACCTGGCGCAACGACACCCGCCGGATCCACGACAAGGCGCCCTTCATGGCGTGGAACAACACCTGGTACAACGCGCCGTGCGCCAGCTGGCCGGTCGCGCCGCTCACCCCGGTCCAGGTCACCAACCACCGCCTCCCGGCGGCCCTGATCCTCCAGGCGACCGGCGACGCGGCGACCCCGTACGCGGGCGCGGTCGCCATGCACCGCAAGCTCAAGGGGTCCAGCTTCGTGGTGGAGGAGGGCGGCGGGAACCACGGCATCACGCTGAGCGGCAACACCTGCCTGGACAAGCACCTGACGGCCTATCTGACCGACGGGACCGTCCCGCGCGGCCGGGGCGAGGGCGAGGCGGACGCGGTCTGCGCCGCGCTCCCGGACCCGAAGCCGCTGCCGGCCGCGAAGGCGGCGGCCCAGTCGGTGGACAACAGCGCGGGCAGCCGTCTGCACGGGCTGCTGGGGCCGCGCCACTGATCGTTCGAAGAGAGAAATTCCTTACGGCAGCCGCTCCAGCGCCTGCGCCGCGGCCTTCGCCAGGCGCGGGTGCGGGAGGGCCGCCGTGAGGACCGGGCGGGCCCGCCGGTCACCGAGCTGGCCGAGGCCCTCGACACAGGCCAGCGCCACCCTCCAGTGCTTCTCGCCCGGGGCCAGCAGGCGGTGGAGGGTGGCGACCAGCGCGGGGACCGCCTCCGGAGCGCGCAGGGTGGTGAGCAGGCGGACCGGGTGCAGGGCGTACGCGGTGCGCAGCGTGTTGGTGGCGAGCGCGGCGGCGGCCCGGGGCGTGCGCGGGTCGTTCAGGCGGGCCAGGGCATGGGCGGCGGAGACGCAGCGCTCCGGGTCGCGGTGGTTGAGCAGGAGCACCAGCGCCTCGAAGGCCCGCCGGTCGCCGGCGCAGCCGAGCCGGAAGGCGGCGATCTCCCGGGCCCAGAGCGGACGCCCGGGCTCCACCAGGATCCGGGCCAGCAACTCGTGGTCGTGGGTGGCCACCAGCACGTCGTACACGGCCAAGGCGTGCGTGGCCGGGTCGCACGTGGCCGGATCGTGCGCGGCCGACGCGTATGTGGTCCACTCGGCCGGCTTGGCCGCCACCTCGTCCCGTAACCGGTCCACGAGCGAACGGAGTTCCTCATCCATGACGCTCAGCGTATCCATGGACACGCTACGTGTGGGACGGCCGGGAGGAGTCGATGTGGTCCAGCGCACAAAGACTCAGGGGTGGCACGCTCGTTACTCGCCGGTTAATCTCATCTGAGCGGGAACACACTCCCCGCGACTCCGGTGGCCTGGTGACGCAGCCATCCGGAGTGCTTGTCGGTTCGGCAGTTATCCGTGCGACGCGACTCCGGGACAGAGTCGCTCACCCTCACGGCCGGGCGTGCTTCCCGCGCCCCGGCCCCGCGCTCCACGACACGCATCGCGCCGTACGCCACGCGGCCACGCGCCCCGCATGCCTCGCGCCGCTCCCTCATCGCCGCGCGCCGCCTGCTCCCACAGTCGTCACTCACCCTGGAGTCCCGTGATGGACACCCCGCTCTCCACCATTGCCGTCGTCGGCCTCGGCACCATGGGCACCGGCATCGCCGAGGTCCTGGCTCTCGCGGGCCGCGAGGTCATCGGTATCGACATCAGCGAGGCGGCCGCCCGGCAGGCCGTCACCTCTCTCGAAGCGTCCACCGCACGGGCCGTCGGGCGCGGGCGGATCACCGAGCAGGAGCGGGCCGAGGCGCTCGCCCGGTTCCGTACCCACGACACCCTCCAGGCCGCCGCCGAGGCCGAATTGGTCATCGAGGTCGTGCCGGAGACGTACGAGATCAAGCAGCAGGTGTTCCGGGAGCTGGACGCCGTCGTCTCCCCCACCGCGATCCTCGCCACCGGGACGAACGCCCTGTCGGTGACCCGGCTCGCCGCCGAGTCGCAGCGGCCCGAGCGCGTGCTCGGCCTGCACTTCTTCAACCCGGCGCCCGCGATGAAGCTGGTCGAGGTGGTCTCCTCGGTGCTCACCGCGCCGCCGGCCGTCGAGGCCGTCACCAGGCTGGCGCGGGAGCTCGGCAAGGAGCCGGTCGCGGTCGGCGACCGGCCGGGGTTCGTCGCGGACGGGCTGCTCTTCGGCTATCTCAACCAGGCCGCCGCGATGTACGAGGCGAACTACGCGTCCCGTGAGGACATCGACGCGGCGATGAAGCTGGGCTGCGGCCTGCCGATGGGCCCGCTGGCGCTGCTGGACCTGATCGGGATCGACACCGCGCGTACGGTCCTGGAGGCCATGTACGCCGCCTCCCACGACCGCCTCCACGCCCCGGCTCCCATCCTCGGCCAGCTCAGCGAGGCGGGCCTGACCGGACGCAAGGCCGGACGCGGCTTCTACACGTACGACGCACCGGGCGGCCAGGGTGTCGTGGCCGACGCGCTGACGCCTTCGCCGGAAGCAGCCTCCGGTACCGGCCGTGAGATCGCCTCCGTCGGCGTCGCCGGCTCCGGAACCATGGCCTCAGGCATCGCCGAGGTCTTCGCCAAGGCCGGGTACACCGTGGTCCTGGCCGCCCGTGGCCAGGAGAAGGCGGACCTCGCCAAGGCCCGGATCGCGAAGTCGCTGGAGCGCTCGGTGGCCAAGGGACGGCTCACCGCCGAGGCGCGGGACGAGACGCTCGGCCGGATCACGGCGGCCGGTTCGCTGGACGCGTTCGCCGAGGTCGACCTGGCCGTCGAGGCGGTCGCCGAGGACCTGGAGATCAAGCAGCAGCTCTTCGCCACCCTGGACAAGGTCTGCCGCCCCGGCGCGGTCCTCGCCACCACCACCTCCTCGCTGCCGGTCATCGCGATCGCGCGGGCCACCGGTCGGCCCGAGGACGTCATCGGGATGCACTTCTTCAACCCGGCGCCCGCGATGAAGCTGGTCGAGGTCGTCCGTACGGTCCTGACCGCCGACGACGTCCACGCCACGGTCCGTACGGTCTGCGCGAAGATCCGCAAGCACCCGGTGGACTGCGGGGACCGGGCCGGGTTCATCGTGAACGCGCTGCTCTTCCCGTACCTCAACAACGCGATCAAGATGGTCGAGGAGCACTACGCCTCGCTGGACGACATCGACGCGGCGATGAAGCTGGGCGGCGGCTACCCGATGGGCCCGTTCGAGCTGCTGGACGTGGTCGGGCTGGACGTCTCGCTCGCCATCGAGAAGGTGCTGCACAAGGAGTTCCGCGACCCGGGGCTGGCTCCGGCGCCGCTGCTGGAGCACCTGGTGGCCGCGGGCTGCCTCGGCCGCAAGACGGGCCGTGGCTTCCGCGAATATGCCCGTCGCTGACCGGGGAGCCGGGTGGGGCGGGCTGCTGGGACCCTCCGGCGGTCCGCCCCCGAAGGCGCGCTCTCCTGCACCGATGCGTTACGTTCATGCCATGTCCCAGCCCGCCAAGTCACCCCGTGCCACCGCCGCGCCCGACGCCCCGGAGACCACCGCGGGAACGCGCGCGGCCGCCCAACGGCTCAAGATGCGCCGCGAACTGGCCGCAGCCGCGATGGAACTCTTCGCCACGAAGGGGTACGAGGCGACGACCGTCGACGAGATCGCGGGCGCCGCGGGCGTCGCCCGCCGGACCTTCTTCCGCCACTTCCGCTCCAAGGAAGAGGCCATCTTCCCGGACCACGACGACACCCTCGTCAGGGCCGAGGCCGTCCTCAACGCCGCACCCGCGCACGAGCATCCGCTCGACACGGTCTGCCGCGGGATCAAGGAGGTCATGAAGATGTACGCGGCCAAGCCCGCCGTCTCCGTGGCCCGTTACAAGCTCACCCGCGAGGTACCGACCCTCCGCGAGGCCGAGATCGCGTCGGTGGCCCGCTACGAGCGGCTGTTCACCCGCTATCTGCTGGGCCACTTCGACGAGCGCGACCACCACGTGGGCAACGACGACCCGCTGCTGGCGGAGGTGGCCGCGTCCGCCGTGGTCACCGCGCACAACCATGTGCTGCGGCGCTGGCTGCGGGCGGGCGGCCAGGGCGATGTGGAGGCCCAGCTCGACCGGGCCTTCGCCATCGTGCGTGAGACCTTCGGCACCGGCATCGGGGCCGGCCGCACCGCCCAGGCCGAGCCCGCCGGCACCCTGGCGGCGACGGTGGCGACCGAGGGCGAGGTGCTGGTCGCGGTGGCGCGTACGGACGCTCCGCTGGACGAGGTCATGCGGACGATCCAGCAGGCGCTCAAGGAACGCTGAGCCCGGAGACCGCCGCCGTCTCCCACGGCGGCGGTGCGCCGCCCTCGCTCCAGGCGGCCAGTTCCTCGGGGCCGTAGCAGAGGATGGCGCACTGCTCGGCGTACTCCAGCGCGGGTTCGGTGAAGCCGCCGGTGGAGACGACGAGCGCGATGTCCGCCTCGTGCACCGCGTAACAGGTGCCGCCGAAGCGCTGGAGGTCCTGCGATCCGGCCCGGTTGTCGGCCCCGTACCGCTTGCACTGGACGACCAGGCGGCGGCCGTCCGGGGTGGTGCCCACGACGTCGGCGCCCAGGTCCCCGGCACCGCCCACCACCTCGGCGTCCGCGCACCCGTCGCGCCGGCAGAGCTCGGCCACGGCCTCCTCGAAGGCGTAGGGGTCCAGCTGCGCGTAGTCGACCAGGTGGGCGGCGACCTCCGGGGACGCCAGGCGCCGCTCCTCGCGCGCCGCCTCGGCGGCGTCCAGCTCCGCGATTCCGGCGTCCACGATCCCGTACGCGGCGTCCGTGACGGCCTCCGCGATCCGCCGGGCCCGACGGCGGCGGCGCAGCACCAGGAGGGCCGCGACGAGGAGCAGGGCGATCACGAGCCCGGCGGCGACCGGATGGCGTCCGGCGCTCCGCCAGGCGGCCTGCAGCGCCATGCCGCCGCCCGCGAGGACCAGCGCGAT
This sequence comes from Streptomyces sp. CA-146814, assembly GCF_050942385.1. NCBI lineage: Bacteria > Bacillati > Actinomycetota > Actinomycetes > Kitasatosporales > Streptomycetaceae > Streptomyces > Streptomyces sp. CA-146814. Next base: position 6,959,449 of record NZ_CP192068.1, on the reverse strand, counting down.
CAGGGCGAAGCCGAAGGTGGTGCGGCGGAGGTCGAAGGGGCCCCGGCGCCGGTGGATGCTCCCTCTGCGGATCGGTATCGCCATCGGTGTCCCACCCCTGTCTGCCGGACCATTTCAAGATCACTTGGTTCCGCACATCTGCCCCGGGCCGGTCTTTCGACGCGCGCGGGCCGAAAACCACTGGTCCGCCGGTCACCGCTGTGCTGAGGTGCGCGGATGCTGCATACAGAGACACGTGACCTGTTCGACCGCGAGATGCGGGAGCACGCCCGCCCCGACGGACCCGGCGTACGCGTGGAGCGCGCCGGTCCCGTCGTACGCCAGGTGGGCGGGCCGGATGACTGGAACGGGGTGGTGTGGTCGGACCCGGAGCTGGACGCGGCCGGGGCGGACGCCGCCATCGCCGCGCAGATCGAGCACTGCACGGCGCTCGGCCTGCCGGATTTCGAGTGGAAGCTGTACGCCCATGACCGCCCCGCCGACCTGGGTGACCGGCTGCGGGCGGCCGGATTCGTGCCGGAGGAGCCGGAGAAGCTGCTGGTGGCGCCGGCCGGGCTGCTGGCCGGACGGGTCGAGCTGCCCGAGGGGCTCACGCTGGTGCCGGTGACCGACGCGGCGGGCGCGGAGCTGATGGCTCGGGCCCATGAGCGGGCGTTCGGGACCGACGGGACCCGCCTCCTCCACCAGGTGGTGAAGCGGCTGGCGGAGGCGCCGGAGGACTTCGTGGCGGTGATGGCCGTGGACCGCGACGGGGAGCCGGCTTGCTCCGGGCGGATGGAGCTGTACCCGGGCACGGGGTTCGCGGTGCTGTGGGGCGGCGGGACGGTGGCCGCCTGGCGCGGGAAGGGCGTCTACCGGGCGCTGGTGGCGTACCGGGCGCGGATCGCCGCCGAGCGCGGCTACCGCCACCTCCAGGTCGACGCGACCGACATGTCCGCGCCGATCCTGCGCCGGCTCGGCTTCACGGAGCTGGGGACGACGACGCCGTATGTGTACCGACCGGTGCGGTAACCGCCTGCCAGCAGGACAGAACGCCTCGTAACGCCCATCGTGTTGCTCATGCGTGCCTACGAGATGACAAGTGAGAGAAATTGTTGGCACTGGGTGCCTTGTCAGGTGTCACGGAGTGCCATACGTTGAAGGTGTCCGGGCGGCCGGCGTGCTGGGATCTCACGTACGCCGGCTGTCCCCGCAACCACCGTGCTGCGCGCCCGGACGCCTGCGTCACAGGCACCCTTCTGCTCCACCCGAGCAAGCCGAAGCTCCACCCGCCGAACCGACGGCAATACACCTCCACACCGCACCGCTCCCCTGCCAGCAGGGCCCCTCAAGCGTTCCCTCGACGCCGCATCACCGGAGGCAACACCGTGAAGGAAATCCTGGACGCCATCCAGTCGCAGGACAGCACGCCCGCGGACTTCGCGGCCCTGTCCCTCCCCGAGTCCTACCGCGCGATCACCGTGCACAAGGACGAGGCGGAGATGTTCGCGGGGCTCGAATCCCGCGACAAGGACCCGCGCAAGTCGCTCCACCTGGACGAGGTCCCGGTCCCCGAACTCGGCCCCGGCGAGGCCCTCGTCGCCGTGATGGCCAGCTCGGTGAACTACAACTCCGTCTGGACCTCCATCTTCGAGCCGGTCTCCACCTTCGGCTTCCTGGAGCGGTACGGACGGCTCAGCGAGCTCACCAAGCGCCACGACCTGCCGTACCACGTCATCGGCTCCGACCTGGCGGGCGTCGTCCTGCGCACCGGCCCCGGCGTGAACGCCTGGAACCCGGGCGACGAGGTCGTCGCGCACTGCCTCTCGGTCGAGCTGGAGTCCTCCGACGGCCACAACGACACGATGCTCGACCCCGAGCAGCGCATCTGGGGCTTCGAGACCAACTTCGGCGGCCTGGCGGAGATCGCGCTCGTCAAGTCCAACCAGCTGATGCCGAAGCCGACCCACCTCAGCTGGGAGGAGGCGGCGGCTCCGGGCCTGGTCAACTCGACCGCGTACCGCCAGCTCGTCTCCCGCAACGGGGCCGGCATGAAGCAGGGCGACAACGTCCTGATCTGGGGCGCCAGCGGCGGACTCGGCTCCTACGCCACGCAGTTCGCGCTGGCCGGCGGCGCCAACCCGATCTGTGTCGTCTCCTCCCCCGAGAAGGCCGACATCTGCCGGTCGATGGGCGCCGAGGCGGTCATCGACCGCAACGCCGAGGGCTACAAGTTCTGGAAGGACGAGCGCACCCAGGACCCGAAGGAGTGGAAGCGCTTCGGCAAGCGCATCCGCGAGTACACCGGCGGCGAGGACATCGACATCGTCTTCGAGCACCCGGGCCGTGAGACCTTCGGCGCATCGGTCTACGTCACCCGCAAGGGCGGCACGATCACCACCTGCGCCTCCACCTCGGGCTACATGCACGAGTACGACAACCGCTACCTGTGGATGTCGCTCAAGCGGATCATCGGCTCCCACTTCGCCAACTACCGCGAGGCGTGGGAGGCCAACCGCCTCATCGCCAAGGGCAAGATCCACCCGACGCTCTCCAAGACGTACACGCTGGAGGAGACCGGCCAGGCCGCCCACGATGTCCACCGCAACGCCCACCAGGGCAAGGTCGGCGTCCTGGCCCTGGCACCCCGCGAGGGCCTGGGCGTCCGCGACCAGGAAATGCGCGAGCAGCACATCGACGCCATCAACCGCTTCCGCAACGTCTGAGGTTCTCCCATGACCGAACGTCAGAAGGACCGGCCCTGGCTCATGCGGACGTACGCCGGTCACTCGACCGCCGAGGCGTCCAACGAGCTGTACCGCCGCAACCTCGCCAAGGGCCAGACGGGTCTCTCGGTCGCCTTCGATCTGCCGACGCAGACCGGATACGACCCGGACCACATTCTCGCCCGCGGCGAGGTGGGCCGTGTCGGTGTGCCCGTCTCGCACCTCGGTGACATGCGCCGGCTGTTCCAGGACATCCCCCTGGAGCAGATGAACACCTCGATGACGATCAACGCGACCGCCATGTGGTTGCTGGCGCTCTACCAGGTGGTCGCGGAGGAGCAGGGGGCCGACCCCCACAAGCTCCAGGGGACCACGCAGAACGACATCGTGAAGGAGTACCTCTCGCGCGGGACGCACGTCTTCCCGCCGGTGCCCTCGCTGCGGCTGACCACGGACATGATCACGTACACGGTCAACCGCATCCCCAAGTGGAACCCGATCAACATCTGCAGCTACCACCTCCAGGAGGCGGGGGCCACCCCGGTCCAGGAGATCGCGTACGCCATGTCGACCGCCATCGCGGTGCTCGACGCGGTCCGCGACTCGGGCCAGGTGCCGGAGGAGAAGTTCGGTGACGTGGTCGCCCGGATCTCGTTCTTCGTGAACGCGGGCGTCCGCTTCATCGAGGAGATGTGCAAGATGCGCGCCTTCAGCCGCATCTGGGACCGCGTCACCCGCGAGCGGTACGGCATCACGAACGAGAAGCAGCGCCGCTTCCGCTACGGCGTCCAGGTCAACTCCCTCGGCCTGACCGAGGCGCAGCCGGAGAACAACGTCCAGCGCATCGTCCTGGAGATGCTGGCCGTCACCCTCTCCAAGGACGCCCGCGCCCGTGCCGTACAGCTGCCGGCCTGGAACGAGGCGCTGGGGCTGCCCCGGCCCTGGGACCAGCAGTGGTCGCTGCGGATCCAGCAGGTGCTGGCGCACGAGAGCGATCTGCTGGAGTACGAGGACATCTTCGCCGGGTCGCACGTCATCGAGGCCAAGGTGGACTCGCTGGTCGAGGAGTCGCTGGCGGAGATCGACCGGATCCAGCAGATGGGCGGCGCGATGGCGGCCGTCGAGTCCGGCTATCTCAAGTCCGAGCTGGTCTCCTCGCACGCGGCCCGGCGGGCCCGGATCGAGGGCGGTGAGGAGAAGATCGTGGGCGTCAACATCTACGAGACGACCGAGCCCAACCCGCTCACCTCGGACCTGGACGGCGCGATCATGACCGTCGACCCGGCGAACGAGGCCCGGGTCGTCGCGGCGCTGCACGAGTGGCGCGACAACCGCGACGAGGCCCGCGCGACGGAGGCGCTGGCCGCGCTGAAGAAGGCCGCCGCGGGCACCGAGAACATGATGGAAGCCACCGTCGAGTGCGCCCGCGCGGGCGTCACCACCGGCGAGTGGTCCTGGGCGCTGCGGGACGTCTTCGGCGAGTTCCGCGCGCCCACCGGGGTCTCCTCGGCCCCGGTCGCGGTCACCGCCGAGCCGGGCAGCACGCTGGCGCTGGTCCGCGAGAAGGTCACCCGGACCGCCGCCGACCTGGGCGTGGGACGGCTGCGCCTGCTGGTCGGCAAGCCGGGTCTGGACGGACACTCCAACGGGGCCGAGCAGATCGCCGTACGGGCCCGTGACGCCGGGTTCGAGGTGGTCTACCAGGGGATCCGGCTGACCCCGGAGCAGATCACCGACGCGGCGCTCGCCGAGGACGTGCACTGCGTGGGGCTCTCCATCCTCTCCGGCTCGCACGCGGAGCTGGTGCCCGACGTGCTGCACCGGCTGCGCGAGGCCGGGGCGCCGGACATCCCGGTGATCGCGGGCGGCATCATCCCGCCGGCCGACGCGGCGGCGCTCATCGAAGCCGGTGTGGCCGCCGTCTTCACCCCGAAGGACTTCGGTATCACGGAGATCATCGGCCGTATCGTCGACGAGATCCGGAAAGCGAACAAGCTCGACCCTCTGGAGGTCTCCGCATGACCACGCCCACCACCCCCGTGAACCGGCTGCGCCCCCGGCGTTCGTGTCTGGCCGTGCCGGGCTCCAACCCGCGCTTCCTGGAGAAGGCCCAGGGCCTCCCGGCCGACCAGGTCTTCCTGGACCTGGAGGACGCCTGCGCGCCGCTCGCCAAGGAGGGCGCCCGCCACCACATCGTGGACGCGCTGAACAACGGTGACTGGAGCGGCAAGACCCGGGTCGTGCGGGTCAACGACTGGACGACGCACTGGACGTACCGGGACGTCATCACGGTCGTCGAGGGCGCGGGTCCCAACCTCGACTGCATCATGCTGCCGAAGGTCCAGGACGCCCAGCAGGTCGTGGCGCTGGACCTGCTGCTGACCCAGATCGAGAAGACGATGGGCTTCGAGGTCGGGAAGATCGGCATCGAGGCGCAGATCGAGAACGCCAAGGGCCTGGTGAACATCGACGACATCGCCGCCGCCTCGCCCCGCCTGGAGACGCTGATCTTCGGCCCGGCCGACTTCATGGCCTCCATCAACATGAAGACCCTGGTGGTCGGCCAGCAGCCGCCCGGCTACCCGGCGGACGCGTACCACTACATCCTGATGCGCATCCTGATGGCGGCCCGTACGCACGACCTCCAGGCGATCGACGGCCCGTTCCTCCAGATCCGTGACGTGGACGCCTACCGCGAGGTGGCCGGCCGCGCCGCCGCCCTCGGCTTCGACGGCAAGTGGGTGCTGCACCCCGGCCAGGTCGACGCCGCCAACGAGGTGTTCTCGCCCTCGCAGGAGGACTACGACCACGCCGAGCTGATCCTCGACGCCTACGACTGGTGCACCTCGGAGGAGGGCGGCAAGAAGGGCTCCGCGATGCTCGGCGACGAGATGATCGACGAGGCCAGCCGCAAGATGGCCCTGGTCATCGCGGGCAAGGGCCGGGCCGCCGGAATGCAGCGCACCTCCAAGTTCGAAGCCCCGGAGGCCTGATCATGCAGTTCGGACGCACTTTTGAGGAGTTCGAGGTCGGTGCCGTCTACAAGCACTGGCCCGGAAAGACGGTCACGGAATACGACGACCACCTCTTCTGCCTGCTGACCATGAATCACCATCCGCTCCACATGGACAGCAACTACGCGGAGAAGACGACCGATTTCGGGAAGAACGTCGTCGTCGGCAACTACATCTACTCGCTGCTGCTCGGCATGTCGGTGCCGGACGTCTCCGGAAAGGCCATCGCCAACCTGGAGGTCGAATCGCTCAAGCACATCGCGCCGACCTTCCACGGCGACACGATCTACGGCGAGACGACCGTCCTGGACAAGACCCCGTCGAAGTCCAAGAACGACCGCGGGATCGTGTACGTGGAGACCAAGGGCTACAAGCAGGACGGCACTGTGGTCTGCGTGTTCCGCCGCAAGGTGATGGTCCCCACCGAGACGTACATCAAGGAGCGGGGCGGCGAGCAGCCGGGCCGCCCGACGCCCGCCATCTAGGCGCGATCAACCAACCCGCGTGAAGCCACAGGAGAAGCAGCCATGACGCGACTCGCCCAGACCGCCGGTCTGAACGACATCCAGCGGGAAATCCTTTCCACGGTCCGGGATTTCGTCGACAAGGAGATCATTCCGGTCGCGACCCAGCTGGAGCACCGCGACGAGTACCCCACGGAGATCGTGGAGGGGCTCAAGGAACTCGGCCTGTTCGGGCTGATGATCCCCGAGGAGTACGGGGGTCTGGGAGAGTCGCTGCTCACCTACGCGCTGTGCGTGGAGGAGATCGCGCGCGGCTGGATGAGCGTGTCGGGGATCATCAACACGCATTTCATCGTGGCCTACATGCTCAAGCAGCACGGCACCCAGGAGCAGAAGGACACGTTCCTGCCGCGGATGGCGCTCGGCGAGGTGCGGGGCGCGTTCTCGATGTCGGAGCCGGCGCTCGGCTCGGATGTCTCGGCGATCACGTCCAAGGGCGTGTGGGACGGAGGGGGCACCTCCCGCTCGAGCGGAGCCGAGAGTGGGGGAGAGTACGTTCTCAACGGCCAGAAGATGTGGCTGACGAACGGCGGGACGTCGACGCTCGTCGCCGTACTGGCCCGAAGTGACGAAGGCCACCCCGAAGGCACCGCGCCGCACAAGTCGATGACGACCTTCCTCGTCGAGAAGGAGCCCGGCTTCGGAGAGGTCCGGCCCGGCCTGACCATCCCCGGAAAGATCGACAAGATGGGGTACAAGGGCGTCGACACGACCGAACTCATCATGGACGACCTGCGCATTCCGGCCAATCGGGTCCTGGGGGGCACGACCGGCCGAGGGTTTTACCAAATGATGGACGGTGTCGAGGTCGGCCGGGTAAATGTCGCAGCGCGTGGCTGTGGCGTCGCACAGCGTGCATTCGAGCTGGGTGTTTCGTACGCCCAGCAGCGCCACACCTTCGGCAAGCCGATCGCGCAGCACCAGGCGATCCAGTTCAAATTGGCTGAAATGGCCACCAAGGTCGAAGCCGCCCATGCGATGATGGTGAACGCAGCACGCAAAAAGGACTCCGGGGAGCGTAATGACCTGGAGGCAGGGATGGCGAAGTACCTCGCCTCCGAGTACTGCAAGGAAGTCGTCGAGGACGCCTTCCGTATCCACGGCGGTTACGGCTTCTCCAAGGAGTACGAGATCGAGCGCCTCTACCGCGAGGCCCCGATGCTGCTGATCGGTGAAGGTACCGCCGAGATCCAGAAAATGATCATTGGTCGGCGACTCCTCGAGGAGTACCGATTCCAGGGCTGATTGTCCCCTTCCTGGTGATTTGGTGGCGAAGAACATCACACCGGGTCACCTTCGGCGGGGGTCGTCCGACAGTCCGACTCGGCTGCTGGCTTGCCCAGTTGCGCCCGGCAACCGATACCATCTTCGGAAAGCCGCCGTCCCCCGTTGCCAGCGCGGCATCATCCGCTACGAAGGTCATTCATGCCCGACAGCCCTATCTCCGCCCGCGGCGGGGTCCGCATCGCACGCGGAGCATCGCCGTGGCTCCTCCCGACCGTCGCCACCGCGGCCCTCAGCCTGGTCCGCGCCCGCAAGTCCGGGCGCTGGGCAGCAGCGGCCGTGCCCACCACCGCGCTCGCGGCGGGCATGCTGTGGTTCTTCCGTGACCCCGAGCGCGAGATCGCCGAAGGCCGGGTCATCTCCCCGGCCGACGGTGTGGTGCAGAGCATCATGCCGTGGAAGGACGGGCGCACCCGGGTCGCGATCTTCATGAGCCCGCTCAACGTCCACGTCAACCGCGCGCCGCTGGCGGGCACCGTGACGTCGGTCGAGCACATCCCGGGCGGGTTCGTTCCGGCGTTCAACAAGGAGAGCGAGAACAACGAGCGCGTTGTCTGGCACTTCGACACCGAGCTCGGCGACATCGAGATGGTGCAGATCGCGGGAGCGGTCGCCCGTCGGATCGTGCCGTACCTCCCGCAGGGCACGAAGGTGGAACAGGGCGAGCGCATCGGCCTGATCCGCTTCGGCTCACGCGTCGACATCTACCTTCCGGAAGGTATCGATGTCGCGGTCGAGGTCGGCCAGGCCACCACCGCGGGGGTGACTCGAATTGACCGTAGTTGATCCCAATACCCAGGCCGACTGGGTTCCGGAAGCCGACGAGGCGAGCGACAACGACGCGGAGGACATGCCGCTGTCGATGCGGCTGTCGATAGCGGACACGCTCACTCTCGGTAACGCCACGTGCGGATTCATGGCGGTGTACTTCACCACCACCGGGATCCTCATCCCGCACCTCACGGGCAGCGAGGAGACGGGCATGGCCCGTCACTCGGCGGCCACCGCCGTGATCCTCATGCTGATGGCGGCGATCTTCGACCTCTTCGACGGGCTCGTGGCACGGAAGCTGCGCTCCTCGCCGATGGGGGCCGAGCTGGACAACCTCTCCGACCTCATCAGCTTCGGGCTCGCCCCGGCCTACTTCGTGCTCGTGTACGGGATGGTCGCGGACGACGCCCACCAGCGGGTGTCGGCGCTGGCGGCGATCGTCGTGCTGCTCGCGGTGGTGCTCAGGCTGGCGAGATTCTCCTGTGTGACCTTGAAGGACGGCATGTTCCAGGGCATGCCGAGCCCCTTCGGAGCGCTGACGGTCGTCTCGATCGTGCTCCTGGAGCTGCCGTTCGTCCCGACGCTGCTGGCGATCATCGGGGTGGCGTGGCTGATGGTGAGCCGGGTCGAGTACCCGAAGCCGCGGGGCATCCTCGCGGTGGCGATGCTCAGCTGGATCGTCGGTGCGATGGGGCTGCTCGCGGCGTGGGCGTTCGACGCGCCGGGCGGTCAGCTGCTGCTCCAGACCGGCTGCGCGCTCCAGGTCGTCCTCGGTGCGGTGATCCCGCTCTTCGCCACCGCGCGACGGGTCAACACGTTCCGTGACAACCGGCGCGAGGCACGGGCGGCGCAGCTCCCGTAGCGGTACGGACGCGGCGTTACGTATGCGGAACAGGGCTGGGGCCTGTCGTCGTACTGCCGTCGTTGCCCGAAGGGCGGCCGCGCGGCGCATGGTGCGTGCGATCGCAAGGCGCCGGAATGGTCTCGTAGCGGAGCTACTTGGCCATTCCGGCAACGCTGCGAGCGTGCGTGCCAGGCGTCGTGCGGCAGACGGCAGTACGACGACAGGCCCTAGGGCCCGGATGCTCCCCGGCATCCGGGCCTTCGTGCGTCTCCGTCACCGGTCCGCCGGAGCGCGGGTGACCGCCAGGATCGCCATGTCGTCCTGGTGGCCGTCTCCCGTCCACCGCCCGACGTCCGCCGCCAGATCGGCCACCAGGGTCCCGGGCGCGGTGTACGGGCTCCTGCGGAGCCGTGACGAGCGGCACGGGTCGTAGAACGTCCCCGCGCGTCCCGGGCCTCGGTGACGCCGTCGGTGACCAGCAGCAGCGAGGCGCCCGGAGGCAGAACGACGGTGTCGGCCGCCTCGTCCGGACCGGCCGCCGCCGCGCCGAGGCCCATGCCGAGCGGCAGCCGCGGCACGCGGGCGTCCAGCCGGACCACTTCTCCCCCGTGCACCAGGTACGGCGCCGGGTGGCCCCGGTTGTGCAGGCGTACGGTCCCGCCGTCGGCCGCGACCTCCGCCAGCAGGGCCGTGGTGAAGTCCTCGTCGGACGCCGGCCCGCCCGCCCGTGCCGCCTCCCGGGCCAGCGCCTCGTCGAGCCGGCGGGCCAGCTCGGGCAGGGTCGGCGCGTACTCGGCCTCCTGGCGGAAGGCCCCGATGGCGACGGCGACCGCCGCGATGGCCTGGAGCCCCTTGCCCCGGACGTCCCCGATCATCAGGCGGGGCCCGAAGGGCGTGTCCTGGACGGTGTACAGGTCTCCGCCGATCCGGGCCTCGGTCTGGGCCGCCGTGTAGCCCGCCGCCACCGCCAGCGGGCCCGCCGCCGTCGGCGGGTCCGGCAGCACGGCCAGCTGCACCGCCTCCGCGACGCCCCGCGCCTGCGCCAGATCCTCCACCTGGCGGGCGAGGAGCCGGTTCACCACCAGGGCCAGCGCGCCGATGAGGCCCACCACCGCCAGGTCGACGTAGAGGGCGTCGGCGGGCCGGCCGTGGTGCAGGTCCAGCGCCAGCGTCACCGCGCACGCGATGCCCGCGACGACCGCCGCCGCCCGGAACGAGAGCATCGCCCCGGCCACCAGACCGGCCGCCGCCAGCAGCGGAAGGCCCATGTACGGACGAGGCGCCAGGAGGTTCAGCAGGAAGCCGCCGACCAGCGCGAGCACGGCCAGCGCCCACGGGACGCGCCGCGCGGGAAGCGGGAATCCGTCGGCCATGAGGTCCCCTGTCGCCGAGCCGTCGGGCTTACCGGAACCCACCATTCCATCCGGCCGCTCCCTCCGCAGGGCCCGGGCCCGTCCGGCCGCTCCGTCCGCAGGCTCCGGGCGGTCGGTCTCACTCGCCGGGGCGCGGCTCCCACGGCTCCAGGCTCCAGATCAGTTCGGCGCGCAGCGGGCCGGAGCGGGCGAGGAAGGTGCCGTGGTCCGGGGAGAGGGCGGCGAGCTGCGAGGCGTGGCTGAGGACCGCCGCGCGTTTGGCGGCCCACTGCTCGTCGGAGAGCACCAGCTCGCGCTCGACGGTGACCCGGTGGCGGCGGGTGAGCTCCTGGTAGGCGGTGCCCCACTTCTGGCTGGCGGCCAGCGCCCCGGACGCCTGGGGCGTGCCCCACTCCGGCAGGTGGCCGGTGTAGGGCAGGTCGGCGTAGACCCAGGGAGCGGGGGCTCCGGCGGCGGCGAGGGCGCGTTCGGCGCGGAGGCGTACGGCCTCGTGGTCGGGCTGGTTGGTGCCGAGCGGGACGAGGACCTGTGTGGTGGGCGCGAGGCCGCTCAGGAGGGCGTCCAGAGCGTCCGGGCCTTCGCCGTCGGTGACGTACGGGCCGTCGGGGTGGTCGATCAGGAGCTGCTCGGCGCCCAGCAGCTCGCAGGCGCGGGCGTCCTCGGCGCTGCGGACCCGGTGGGCCTCGGCGGCGGTGGTGAAGCCGCAGACGGAGTCCCACCAGGAGACGGGCGCGCCGGGCGGTGGCGGGCCGCCGTGGACGGTGACGATCGCGAGCGGGCCGGGCAGGGTGGGCAGGAGCCCGGCGAGGGAGAGCGCGGCGTCGTCGAAGTGCGGTGAGACGACGAGGGTGCGCCAGGGGGGCGGTACGGGCACGGTTCCTCCGGAAGGAGCGGGTCAGGGTGCGGAAGCCCTGGGGATGTCCAGGGCGGCGAGGGCGGTGTCCCAGGCCGTGTCGTCGCCCTCCCAGCGGCCGGGCCGCGCGGCGACGGTGGACCAGGTGATCCCGGGCGGGAGTGCGGCGGTGGTCTCCGGTGGCGTACGGCGCAGCCAGAGCAGGTCGCCGTCGTGGTCCGGGTAGCGGGAGCGCAGGAGGTCGTGCAGGGCGGCCAGGTCGTCGGCGCCGCTCTCGTCGAACGCGTCGTGGTGCACGTACAGGACCCGGGAGCGGGAGGCCGTCAGCGTCCGCCAGCGGTCGGCGAGGTATGCGAACTTCTCCCGGACCCGCGGATACTGCTCGGCAACGATGTCAGGGGTCAGCGGGGTGCCCTCGGGGGCGTGGAAGTCGTGGAAGAAGCGGATGTTCGAGCCCCGGTCCCGTACGCAGAGGCCGTTGCTGAACGGCTCGCACAGGCCGGGCCGCAGGACATTGGCGAAGTCGGCCGCGATGGTCTCCCGTACGGCGACGAGGTCGAGGTCGAGCCAGTCGAAGAAGTGGGCCCGGTCCTGGCCGGTGATGCGGCGGAGCTGGTAGGTGGACTCGCAGTGGTAGCCGAGGCCGACGCAGACGTCGTACATGGCGGACGCCGTCAGGCGCCGGTGCGCCGCAGCAGGACGCCGACGCTGCCGCGTTTGCCGAGGTAGGCGCGGCCGCCGCAGACCGTCTCCAGCGCGGGCGCGACGAGTCGGGTCTCGTCCGCCTTCTCCCAGTGCGGGGTGCTCGCGAGCCACGGGGTCAGCCGGGTGGCGAGGGTCTCGGGTTCGAGGGCGACGAAGACCAGGTCGGCCGGGAGCCGGTCGAGCAGGGCGAGGTCCTGGCCGTAGTAGAGCATCTCGATCAGGAGGTAGGCCGCTCCGGGCAGCCCCTGGCCGGCGGCCAGCTCCTCCAGCGAATCGGGCCGGACCCGGGCGGTGTCCGCGACCCGCTCGGTCAGGCGCCGGCGGAAGGCGGCGTTCGGTTCGGTCGCGTGGACGGTGAAGCCCTTGTCGGCGAGCCGGGTGGTGAGCGCCCCTTCGCAGGCACCGGCCTCGACCAGGGGGCCGCTGCCGGGCGGACAGTGCCCGGCGATCCACGCCACGGTGGCGTCCAGCCGCTCGGCCTCGTACGCGGAGGCGGCGAACTCCCACGGGTCGGCCACCGTGGCCGCGTCCTCGTCGAGGCTGGCCAGCAGCGCGAACAGTCGCTCACGCTCCTCCGCCGGTCCGGCTTCGAAGAACCGCTCGGTGGCATGGACGCGCCCGGTCTGTACGACGTACTCGGCGGACCCGGTACGCAGCAGGTGGCCGCAGTTCCGGTTGACGAAGCCGAGCTTGGCTCCCACTTCCTCCCGGTCCAGCGGCCGGTCCACGTCACTGATGAACTGGAGGTACGGCGAGTGGCCGACGGCGTGCAGGACGGCCGGCCCGCCCGGAGCGACGGCAGCGGCGGCGTCCCGGCCGAGGCGGCCTCTGCTGCGCCGGGTGTCGGCGGGCGAGTGGGTCCAGAGCCGGGCCTCGGCGCCTCGGGCCGCGGCCTCGATCAGTGCGGCCAGCGCCTCCGGTCCTGGCGATGCGGCGCTCTCGTCGACGGGCCGGACGTGCCGGGCGACGGCGGCGAGGCGCTCGGTGAGCGGCAGGTCCGCCGGGAGCACCAGGTGTTCGGCGGTGTCGCCGAACAGGACGTGGACCTCGCGGCTCCGCTCCTGCCGGTCGGCGGGCGCGGAGTCGGCGGGCCCGGAGTCGGCGGGTCCGGAGTCGGCGAGCACGGAGAGGAAGTCGAGTACGGCGTCCTCGGCCCTGAGTACGGCCACGATGTCGATCAAGGGATGGATCTCCTCAGCGGGACGCGGGCAAGCAGCGGATACGCGGACCTGAACGGAACGGGCCGCACCTCGGCGGCCCCTCGTCCGGAGTCGAGCCAACCACCTCCACTTCAGGTGGTCCAGACCAATTTTCCGCCGAACACGGAACCCGTACACGGTGGTTACGAGGCGTCCGACGCCCCGATACCGCCCCTGCCGTACGGGACCGCCGTCCGCGCCGTACGGGCCCCCGGTCCACGCGCCAGCACCTGATTTCAGCCACCGGCCCACGCGCCTACCACGCCCCGTCCGCCCGCACCAGAGGCGAACCCCTCCCGGTGGCTGAGAAGTTCCGGCAGGAGGATGAGTACGGGGTGGCCGTCAAACCGGCGCGCCGGGCTTCTAGAATCACCTCGCATCCGACGCTCCGACGACCCGGTCGGAGACGCGGAGCAGGGGGACGACGGGGGTCCGATGATGGCGAAGCACAGGTTCGACGCGGTACGTGCGGTGGCGGTCGCGGCGGCGGGCGTACTGCTCGCGGGCTGCGGAAACGCGGGCTCGAAGGCCGGGGACGACCCGGATCCGAAGCCCTCCGCCTCGGCGCGGCAGGCCGGCGGGTCCACGGAGCCCTCCGGGTCGCCGGAGCCGGAGAAGCCGCAGGAGTCCGAGGAGCCGGGCGCGCTGCCGAGCGCGTACGACTTCACGCCCGCGCCGGAGCGGGTCCCGAAGACAGCGGCGGAGGCTCGCAGGCTGACGCGTAACGCCGCGCTCGGAGAGGCCGACTGGACGGCGGGCATGGTGCGCGGGACGCCGTACGAGACCGCCGGGACCTGGACCGTACTGTCCGATTCCTGTGTCTGGAGCCGGAGCGCGCTGCCCGACGGCGTGCTGGACTCCTTCACCCGGCGGCTCGACGTCCCGGCGCAGGACGGCAAGGGGCGGGTGAAGGGGTCGGTGACCGTGACCGTGCACAAGACCGTCGAAGGTGCCGACCGGGAGATCAAGGACACGGTGCAGGAGAGCTTCCGGTGCCCTGCGCAGGAGTTGGGCGGCGGGCAGCAGCTGAGCGGGCTGATGTCGCTGCAGTTCGACCAGAAGGACGTGCGCAACGCGGACGCCTCGCTCTTCGAGGCGGGCAAGTACACCGGTCCCGGTTCGGACGGCACGCAGGACTACGTGTGGTCCAAGTCCCGGATCGGTTCGGTGACGACGGCCGTCTCGGTCAAGGGCGCCAAGGGGTACGAGACCACCGATCTGCTGCGGATCGCGGCCGAGGGCGGCGCCAAGGTGCTGTACCGGGTCGAGCTGGAACTGAAGTAGGTCCGGAGCGCCTCCGGACGGACGACGACACGATCACGACGCAGGGACGTAACCGCTGATGGAACCGCTCCGCTCCACCGACCCGGCGCGCATCGCCGGGTACCGCGTCCTCGGCCGGCTCGGTGCCGGGGGCATGGGTGTGGTCCTGCTGGGGCGGTCGCCCGGCGGTGCGCTGGTAGCCATCAAGCTGATCCGGGCCGAGTACGCGGACGACGCCGGGTTCCGCACCCGGTTCCGGCGCGAGGTGGCGATCGCCCGGCAGGTGCGCAACCGGTGGGCGGTGCCGGTGGTGGACGCCGATACGGAGGCGGCCGCGCCGTGGCTGGCCACCGAGTTCGTGCCGGGTCCGCCGCTGAGCGAGGCGGTGGGCGGTGGTGCTCCGCTGCCGGAGCGCAGTGTGCGGGCGCTCGGCTCGATGCTGGCGGAGGCGCTGGAGGCCGTCCACGGCGCGGGGCTCGTCCACCGGGACGTGAAACCCGGCAACGTTCTGCTGGGTCTCGACGGGCCCCGGCTGATCGACTTCGGGATCGCGCGGGCCCTGGACGACACGGTCCTCACGGCGACGGACGCCATCGTCGGATCGCCCGGCTTCCTCTCTCCGGAGCAGGCGCAGGGCCGGCGGATCGGTCCGGCGAGCGACGTCTTCTCGCTGGGCTGTGTGCTGGTGTACGCGGCGACCGGCGGGCGGCCGTTCGGCAGCGGCCCGGTCGAGGCGATGCTCTTCCGTACGGTGCACGACCCGGCGGACCTCCACCACCTGCCGCCGGGGCTGGGGCAGGTGGTGGAGGCGTGCCTGTCGAAGGAGCCGGAGGGGCGGCCGACGGCCGGGGACATCCGGCGCGCGTTCGCCGAGGACGCCTCGGGCGGCAGCTGGCTGCCCGGTCCGGTGACCCACCTCATCGCCGAGCGCTCGGCGAGGATGCTGGCCCTGCCCGACATCGAGGCGACCAGCCTGGACGCCGGTGCCACGGTGGAGACCGGCGCCGCGGGCCGGGACACCACCGCCGTGCCTGCCGCTCCCGGGCGCCGGCGGTTCCTCGCGTACGTCACCGGCGGCGCGGTCCTCGCGGCGGCGGGCGGGACCACCGCCTGGCTGGCCACGGCGTTCGGCGGCGAGAAGGACCCGGGCGGGAAGGGGGACGGCGACAAGGCGGCCGCCCGGCCCGAGCTGCGTATCGGGCTGCAGGCCGACCTCAGCGGTCCGTCGGCGGCCACCGGCAAGGGCCAGGAGCGGGCGGCGCTGCTTGCGGTCGAGGAGCACAACGCCCGCGAGGACGCGTCGTTCACGCTGCGCCTGGTGGTGGCCGACGACGGCGGCGCGGAGGAGAAGGCCACGGCGGCCGTACGGCGGTTCGCCGAGGATCCGCTGCTGGTGGCGGCGATCGGGGCGACCGGCGCGGACGCGGCGCGCGAGGCGCTGGTGGCGTACGACGAGGCGGCGCTGCCGCTGCTCAGCGTGGTGGACGGCGACACCCGGAACCTGAACCGGGTCTTCCTCTGCGCCCGGCCGCGCAACGACATGCAGATGCTGCCGGTGGCGCAGTTCCTGGGCGCGTACGGGATCGACACGGTGGCGCTGGTGGACGACGGGACCGAGTACGGCCGCCAGACCACCCGGTTCCTGGACGCGGGGCTGCGGGGCAACGGGCGGACGGTCCTCGCGGAGACGGTCCGGGAAGGCACGGCCGATCTGGACGCCGAGGCGGAGCGGATCGTGGCGAAGAAGCCGGGGGCGGTGGTGTACGGGGGCGGGTGGCGGGATGCGGGGCGGTTCGCTCGGGCGCTGACGAAGGCGGGGTTCCTCGGGCCGAAGATCGGCACCCAGGCCGTGCACGATCCCCGGTTCCTGGCGGAGGCGGGCGAGGACGCGGCGGGGTGGTTGGTCGTGTCGACGGCCGCCGACCCCGCCTCCGTACCCTCGGTGCATCCGTTCGCCGCCGCGTACCGCAAGCGCTTCGACAGCGCACCGCCGCTGCTGGCCGCCGAGGCGTACGACGCGGTCGGGCTGATCGCGGCCTGTGCGGAGGGGATGGGCCGGGAGCGTGTGACGCGGCAGGACATGCTGCCGGTGCTGCGGTCGACGCGGTACAAGGGCGTGTCCAAGAGCTATGCGTTCGAGGCCGCCAACGGGATGTACACCGGCACCGGGGTCTTCATCTACCGCGTGGAGCGGGGTCGTTTCCGGTACATCGGGATGGACGGGCGTGAGGTCTGATCAAGTCGGCTGATTTCACGGACTTTTGAGGTCTTGCCCGGTGTGACAGCCCGCCACATCCCGTTCTGAGTCGCTAATTTGAGCTTCCAGGACAATATTTTGCGCAGCGGCATAGACGTCCTTGCGGGGTCTCTCCTAGCCTCAGGGCGTCCGCAGAGCCCCCGAGCCGCAAGGACGGACCTCCCGTGACCCCTCCCCCACCACCTCCACGCCCCGGCCGCATCCTGCGGCGCTCCCTCTCCGCCTCCCTGGCGCTGGCCCTCACCGCGCTGGCCGCCGCCACCTCGATCGTCGTGGCCGGTGCGCCGCCCGCCGCTGCCGCCGCCGTCCCCGCACCCTCGCCGCTGAACGTGCCCGGCCGCGGGGCGACCGTCCCGTTCAAGGAGCACGAGGCCGAGTACGCCGCGACCAACGGCACGCTCATCGGCCCGAACCGGCTCTACGGCTCACTGCCCTCGGAGGCCTCGGGCCGCCAGGCCGTGACGCTCGACGCGGTCGGTGAGTACGTGGAGTTCACGCTCACCGCACCGGCCAACGCCATGACCTTCCGCTACTCGCTGCCGGACAACGCCGCCGGGACGGGCCGGGACGCCGCGATCGACGTGCGGGTCAACGGAACACAGCTCAAGAGCGTGCCGGTGACCTCGAAGTACGGCTGGTACTACGGGGGTTACCCGTTCAACAACAACCCCGGCGACACCAACCCGCACCACTTCTACGACGAGACCCGGACCATGTTCGGCTCCACCCTGCCGACCGGCGCCAAGGTCCGCCTCCAGGTCTCCTCCACCGCCCAGTCCCCCACCTTCACCATCGACCTGGCCGACTTCGAGCAGGTCGCCGCGCCGATCGGCAGGCCTTCCGGAGCGCTGGACGTGGTGAGCGACTTCGGCGCCGACCCGACCGGCGCGGCGGACGCGACGGCGAAGATCCAGGCGGCGGTGGACGCGGGCCGCACGCAGGGCCGGGAGGTGTACATCCCGCAGGGCACGTTCAAGGTCCAGGACCACATCATCGTCGACAAGGTGACCTTGCGCGGCGCGGGGCCCTGGTACAGCGTGCTGACCGGCCGGCATCCCACGGAGCGCCACAAGGCCGTCGGCGTCTACGGCAAGTACGCGTCCCAGGGCGGCAGTTCGAACGTCACGCTCAAGGACTTCGCGATCATCGGCGACATCCGCGAGCGGATCGACGACGACCAGGTGAACGCCATCGGCGGTTCGCTCTCGGACTCGGTCGTCGACAACCTCTGGCTCCAGCACACCAAGTGCGGCGCCTGGCTGACCGGCCCGATGAACAACTTCACCATGAAGAACACCCGGATCCTGGACCAGACGGCCGACGGGGTGAACTTCCACTACGGCGTCACCAACTCCACCGTCACCAACACCTTCGTCCGCAACAGCGGTGACGACGGCCTCGCCATGTGGGCGGAGAACATCCCGAACGTGAACAACAAGTTCACGTTCAACACCGTCATCCTGCCGATCCTGGCGAACAACATCGTGACGTACGGCGGCAAGGACATCACGATCTCCGACAACGTCATGTCGGACACCATCACCAACGGCGGCGGCCTGCACATCGCCAACCGCTACCCCGGGGTCAACTCCGTTCGTGGAACCGCTGTCTCAGGTACGCACACCGCCGCCCGCAACACGCTCATCCGGACCGGGAACAACGACTTCAACTGGCAGTTCGGCGTCGGAGCCGTCTGGTTCAGCGGACTCAACGAACCGATCCAGGGCGCGACGGTCAACGTCACCGACACCGAGATCCTGGACAGCTCCTACGCGGCGATCCACCTCATCGAAGGCGCGAGCAACGGGCTGAACTTCAACCGGGTGAGGATCGACGGGGCGGGGACCTACGCGCTCCAGATCCAGTCGCCGGGCCGGGCCACGTTCACCGATGTCGTCGCCACGAACATCGCGCAGTCCAACCCGATCCACAACTGTGTCGGCGCGGGCTTCCAGATCACCCGGGGCTCCGGCAACTCCGGCTGGTACGCCGATCCGCCCGCCTGCACGGGCGTCTGGCCGCCTCCGGTGTGGACCAACGGCGGAGTGCCGGGCGGCGGCGGACCCGGCGGCCCGACCGACCCGCCGGGCCCGACCGACCCGCCGGAGGAGACCGGCAACCTCGCGCAGGGCCGTGCGGTGACGGCGAGCAGCCACGTCGACGTCTACGGCGCCGGAAACGCGGTGGACGGCAACCCGAACACGTACTGGGAGAGCCGCAACAACGCCTTCCCGCAGACGCTCACGGTCGACCTGGGCTCGGCGAAAGCCGTGAAGCGGGTGGTGCTGAAGCTGCCTCCGGCAGCCGCCTGGGCCACGCGCTCCCAGACCCTCAGCGTGCTGGGGTCCACCGACAACTCCACGTACAACACCCTCAAGGCGTCGGCGGGTTACACCTTCAACCCGTCCAGCGGGAACACCGCCACGGTCACCCTGCCGGGGACCTCGGCCCGCTATCTGCGGCTGGCGTTCACCGGCAACACCGGCTGGCCGGCCGCGCAGCTCTCGGAGGTGGAGGCGTACACGAGCTGAGCGGCCGTACGGGATCGGGCCCGGCCGCATCCCTCGCGGCCGGGCCCGACTCACCTACTCAACGCGTCACTTCACCGTGAACGACTTCGCCGCCTCGGAGACCGACGCCGGGCTGATGACCTTCAGGCCGCCGGGGACCGTGGCGTCCGGCTTCATGATGACGCTCTCCCGGGTGGACGGCGCCGCCGGGTCGGAGAAGTCGTGCGTGACGCCGAACTCCGTTCCGTACCCCTTGATCGTGAGCAGCGCCTTGTCCACGCCCTCGCGGGTGAGGTCCTTGTCGTCGCACGCCTTGTCCAGCGCCTCGCCGAAGATGGAGGCGGCCGTCCAGCCCGCGACGACGCCGTTGTCGAGGACGTCGTTCGGGTACTGCGCGGCGTACTCCTTCGCCAGCAGCGACGGGCCGTCACCGGGGTCGCCGATGGGGAGCGTGGAGGAGGCGATGTAGTAGTCCTTCAGCAGGGCCGGACCCGCCTGGGTCTTCAACAGCTGGGGGGCGTAGGCGGAGTTGTTGCCGACGACCGGGACGTTGAAGCCGGTGGCGGCCGCGACGCCGACGAGCGAGGCCGCCTGGCGCGGACCGGCGCTGACGACGACGGCCTTCACTCCGGCCTGCTTGAGGGCGGCGACCTGGGCCGTCATGTCGTTGTCGGTCGGCTTGATCTTCTGTTCGACGACGGTCAACCCGGCTTCCTTCGCGGCGTGCTTGGAGCCGGTGAGCGCGTTCTCGCCGTAGTCGCCCTCGAAGTAGACGTGGCCGATCTTGTCGCCCTCGGCGATCCGCTTCTCCTTGAGCAGGTGGTCGATCAGGTTGATGGTCTCGACGTCGTACGTGGCGCCGACGACGCGGATGTACGGCGAGCCGAGCAGGTTGGCCGACCAGGCCTGCGGCAGCACAAGTCCCTTGTCCTTGCCGTCGATCCGCTGCTCGACGGCGGCGACGAACGGCGAGCCGATGAACTGCGCGAAGCCGAGCACCTTCGGTTCCAGCTCGGTGTATCCGGCGATGGCCTTCTGCGGGTCGTAGCCGTGGTCGCGTACGGTCAGTTCGATCTTCCGGTCGCAGATGCCGCCCTTGGCGTTGATCTGCTTCACCCACAGCTGCTGGGCCTGGGTGACGCTCTTGCCGAGCGAGGCGTACACGCCGGTCATGTCGGTGAGGACACCGAGCGAGATCGTCGAGGAGGAGACTCCGGGCCCGGTCTTGATCCCGCTCTCGTCCTGCCCGTCGCCCTTTCCTTCGGTCGCCTTGCCGCTGCACCCGACGAGGGTGACGGCGAGGGCCGCGACCACGGCCGTGAGCGCTCTGAGTTTCATTTCTTCTCCCCTGATTTCTTCGGACGCGTGAAGCGACGCGGGCGCCCGGCGCCGGGGCGCGGGCGTGCGAGGCCGAGGCGGGCGAGGCCGCCGGGCAGGAACAGGACCACCGCGACCACCGCGGCGCCGTACAGGTAGCGGGACGCCTCACCGGGTGCCAGGCCGCCCGTACCGGGGGCGGAGACCAGCGGGAGGGAGTCGCTGTAGTGCGTGAGCACCTGCGGGAGCAGGGAGACGAAGAAGGCGCCGACGACGGCTCCCGCGACGCTGCCGAGCCCGCCGATGACGATCATGGCGAGGTATTCGAGCGACAGGATCATGCCGAAGTACTCGGGCACGGTCCGCTGGAAGACCAGTGCGAGCAGGACGCCGGCGAGGCCCGCGTACATCGACGACAGGACGAAGACGCCGGCCCGGTAGCGCGCCACCGGTACGCCCATCACGCCTGCCGCGATCCGGTGGTCGCGGATGGCGTTCATCGCCCGGCCCGGCCTGCCCCGCAGGATGCCGCGGGCGAACAGGGCGCTGAGCAGCAAAGCGGCCAGGCCCGCGTACCAGAGCTTCTCCGAGGAGCCGAACGGCACTGCGGCGATGACGAGTTCACTGTCGTCGAAGGTGAACCCGAAGAGGGAGAGCGGCGGTACCTCCCGGCCGTTGTAACCACCGGTCAGGGAGCCCGCGTTGAACAGGACGTGCTGCCCGATGAAGATCAGCGCGAGGGTCGCGATGCCTAGGTACGCACCGCGCAGCCGTCCGGCGATCGGACTGAACAGCCCTCCGGCAGCTCCGGTCAGCGCCACGGCGAGGATCGCGGCCAGCCAGGTGGGCAGCCCGAGCCCGGTCAGGGTGTGGCCGTTCTCGGTGCTGGACTCGCCCGCCAGGATGCAGTAGCCGTACGCGCCGACGGCGAGGAAGAAGGCGTGCCCCATGGAGAGTTGGCCGGTGGCGCCGGTGAGCATGTTGAGCCCGATGGCACCGATCGCCGCCGCCATCGCGAACAGTCCGGCCTGGAGCCAGAAGCGGTCCAGGTAGAACGGAAGAGCGAGGAGCAGGACGGAGGCGATGAGGACGGCATACGTACGGGGCCGGCGCAGCCGGTCGGTGAGGCTCGGAGCGCCAACAGGCTCGGGGGTGGGCGTGGTTGCCGCCTCGGGCGCGGCCTCGGCGGTGGTGTCAGACACGGGCCAGCTCCTTCGTGCCGAAGAGTCCGGCCGGCCGGATGAGCAGGACCGCGACCATCACCAGATAGGGCGCCAGATCGCCGATGCCCCGGCCGAGGAAGGAGAGGTCGCTCTGGTAGCCGGTGGCGAGCGACTCGGTGACGCCGACGATGAGTCCGCCGGCCAACGCCCCGGTGGTGGAGTCGAGTCCGCCGAGGATCGCCGCGGGGAACGCCTTGAGCGCGGCGAGCGAGGTGGCGCGTTCCAGGCCGGGGGTCGGGAAGACGGTGAGGAAGAGCGCGGCGACGGCGGCGAGCGCTCCGGCGACGGCCCAGGCGGCGAGCGAGACCCTGCCGAGCTTGATGCCCATGAGGGCGGCGGTCTGCGGGTTCTCGGCGGCGGCCCGCATCGACACGCCCCACGAGGTGTAGCGGAAGGCCAGCAGGAACACGGTGATGAGGAGCCCGGCGGCGAGGAACGCGGCGATCCTGGTCTGGGCGAGGGTGATCCCGCCGATCTGGACGACCTCGTTGCCCCACGGGTCGCCGAGTGCGAGGACGTCCGTGCCCATGCGGCGGGTGAGTTCGGTGATGAGGAGGATGTCGACGCCGATGGTGACGATGGCCAGGACGCTGTGGTCGCTGCCCCGGTAGCGGCGCATCACGAAGAACTCGATGGCCGCGCCGACGGTCGCCGCTCCGGCAATGCCGACGAGCAGCGCGGGCCAGAACCCGATGTCGTCGTGGAGGACGGCGGTGACGTAACCGCCCGCCAACAGCAGGGAAGCATGGGCGAAGTTGACGACCTCGGTGGCCTTGAAGATGACGACGAAGCCGAGCGCGATCAGTGCGTAGACCGAACCGATCGACAGGCCGCCGAGGAGGAGTTCGATGAACGTGGTCATTCCGGTGCTCCCAAGTAGGCCTGGACGACGGCCGGGTCGTTCTGGACCTCGGCGGGGGTGCCGCCCGCGATCCTGCGTCCGAAGTCGAGTACGGTCACCGCGTCCGCCAGCCGCATCACGACGCCCATGTCGTGCTCGACCAGCACGATGGAGATGCCGAGGCTGTCGCGTACGTCGGCGACGACGGCCGCGGTACGGCGGCGTTCGTCGGCGGTCATTCCGGCGATCGGCTCGTCCAGGAGCAGGACCCGCGGCTCCATGCAGAGCGCGCGGCCGAGCTCGACGAGCTTCTGCTGCCCGTACGGGAGTGAGCCCGCCGGGCGTTCCAACGCCGCCTCCAGGCCGATGAACGCGGCGATCTCGCGGACCCGGTCGAGGTGGCGCCGCTCCTCGCGGGCGGCGGACGGCAGCCGGAGGCCGGTGGCGAGGAAGCCGGAGCGGGTGAGCCGGTGGCGGCCGAGCAGCAGGCTGTCGGCGACGGTGGCGTGCGGCGGGAGCGCGATGTTCTGGAAGGTACGGGCGACGCCGAGCGCGGCGATGGCGTGCGGCGCGAGTCCGGTGAGCTCGGTGGTGCCGAGATGGACGGTGCCGGCGGAGGCGCGGTAGACGCCGGAGAGGACGTTGAAGCAGGTGGACTTGCCCGCGCCGTTGGGGCCGATGACGGCGTGCACGCTGCCGGGCTCCACGGTGAAGGAGACGGCGTCGAGAGCGGTGAGGCCGGCGAAGCGTACGGTCACGTCGGTGACGGTGAGCGCGGCCGTGGTGGTGCCGGTCGCGGGTGCCGGTGCGGTCGTCACGCGGACCACCTGCTCAAGGTGCGCCGGTTGCGGGAGGCCACGTCGGCGTCGGCTGCGGCCTCCTCGTCGACCACGCCGAGATAGCGGCGGCGCACCTCGTCGGAGGCGGCCAGTTCACCGGCGGGCCCGTGCAGGGCGACCTCGCCGACATCGAGGACGTACGCCGTCGAGGCCAGGCGCAGCGCGATGGCCGCGTTCTGCTCGACGAGCATGACGGAGGTGCCGCTCGCGTTGATCTCCTGCACGGTCTCCGCGATCCGGGCCGCCATCAGCGGGGCGAGGCCGAGCGAGGGCTCGTCCAGCAGGAGCAGCCGGGGCCCGGCCATCAGGGCGCGGCCCATCGCCAGCATCTGCTGCTCGCCGCCGGAGAGCAGCCCGGCCCGCTGGTGCGCGCGGTCGGAGAGGACCGGGAACAGCGCGTGGACGCGGGCCAGCGCGGCGTTCGTCTGCTTGCGCCCGCCGCGCGCGCCGAGGGCGCCCGCGCGCAGGTTGTCGGCCACCGTCATCCGGGCGAAGACCTGCCGGCCCTCCGGTACCTGGACCACACCCGCGGCCACCACCTGGGCGGGCCGCAGCCCCTCCAGGGGACGGCCGTCGAACCGGATGGTGCCGGTGCCCGTACCGCGGTGGAAGCCGAGGGTCCGCGATACGGCCCGCAGCAGCGTGGTCTTGCCCGCGCCGTTGCCGCCGAGTACGGCGGTGATCGCGCCGTCCGGCACATCGACGGAGATGTCGCGCAGAGCGCGGACCGGGCCGTAGCCGACGGACAGTGCGCGGATCTCTAGCGTTGCCATGCGTCCTCCTCCTTCCGCCTTCTCATGTCGTGCTGGTCTGTGGGGGTGTGGCTTCGTGTGGTGCCACAGACCAGCACCGGGCGGGGCGCGCGTCCACGGCGCGGGGCGGAGTCGATGCGGGCGACCAGCGATCGGAGGGCCTCGTTGTGCACGCGCACAGAGGCGGCGGCGGGCGGGGTCCGGTCCGTGCGGCCGGTGGCATCCTCATCGGTCACCGGCGGGACCGGCCCGGACGGCCGCCTCCGCGGCGGTGTCCCGTCGGATGTCCCGGCAGCGGGCGAGGGGCGCCGGTCGCCGGTCCGGCGGACGGAGGCGGGGATGCGGCGGGAGACGCGGGCCGGGGAGCGGGCGCCGGCGGAGGTGCGGTCCTCGGCCGGGGCGCTGGAGGCGCGGGAGACCGTGGCGCCGGAGGACCGGTGGCCGGCGGCCCTGGTGGCGGCCGCGCCGGAGCTGTCCGCGCGGCTGGTCGCGGAGGTGTTCGGCCCGCTGCTGGCGCTGGCCCCGGCGGAACGGGCCCTGTTGGTCGGGACGTTGGAGGCGTGGCTGGAGTGCGGAGGCTCGGTGGGGCGGGCGGCGGTTCGGCTGCGGTGCCACCGGAACACGGTGTTCAACCGGCTGCGCCGCCTGGAACGCCTCACCTCACGGTCGCTGTCGCACCCGCGCGGACTGGTCGAGACGGTGCTGGCGCTGGACGCGCTGCGGCTGTCGGCGGCGGGGCGGGGGTGAGGGGCGGCCGGAGCGGGAGGGAGAAGGGCTGGTCGTACGTTGCGTACGACCAGCCCTGTCCGGCGGCCGGCCGAGAAGGCTGATCAGCTCAGGAAGTCCCGCGCGATCGACTCGGCCGCCCGCTCCAGCAGCGGACCGGCCTCGGCCATCGAGCGTGCCGGGTCCGGTTCCAGGTCGGCCAGGGCGTAGGCGCGCGCGATGCCCGCCCCGCTCAGGGCCTCTTGGGAGAGCGCGAGGCGGCCGCAGACCGCGACGACCTCGATCCCGGCATCCCGGGCGGCCGCGGCGACTCCGGCCGGGGCCTTGCCATGCAAGGTCTGCTCGTCGAGCGAGCCCTCGCCGGTGATGACCAGCGTGGCGCGGGCGAGCGCGGGGGCGAAGCCGAGGACGTCGAGCATGACCTCGATGCCCGGCCGGAAGCGGGCACCGAGGGCGACGAGCGCCCCGTAGCCGATACCGCCCGCGGCTCCGGCGCCGGGCAGGGCCGCCGTCTCCGGCCCCAGGACGGAGGCGTAATGGCTCAGGGCCGCGTCGAGGACCGCGATGTCCTCCTCGCTCGCGCCCTTCTGCCGCCCGTACACCTCGGGTGCGCCCTTGGGCCCGGTCAGCGGGTTGTCCACGTCGCTGGCCAGGACCAGGTCCACGTCCTTCAGCCGCGGGTCGAGCCCGGACAGATCGGCCTCGGCCAGCTCGGCCAGTGCCCCGCCGCCGGGGCCGACGGGCTTGCCGTCCGCGTCCAGGAAGCGGGCCCCGAGCGCGGCGAGCATGCCCGCGCCGCCGTCCGTGGTGGCGCTGCCGCCGACCCCGAACACGATGGTCGTCGCACCGGCGTCCAGCGCGGCCCCCAGCAGTTCGCCGGAGCCGTACGTGGTGGCCGTGAGCGGGGCGAACACCCCGTCGGGCAGGTGCTGGAGGCCCGAGGCCTCGGCCATCTCCACCACGGCGGTGGACTCGCGCAGCGCGTACGCCGCCGTCACCGGGTCCCCGAGAGGCCCGGTCACCCGCGCCTCACGCCGCTCGAACCCGGCGGCCACCGCCGCCGCGACCGTGCCGTCGCCGCCGTCCGCGACGGGCAGGGTCTCCACCCGTACGCCGGGGACGACGCGCCGCAGCCCGGCCGTCACCCGCTCCGCGACCTGTACGGCCGTGAGCGAGCCCTTGAACTTGTCCGCCGCGACGAGCACGCGGGCGGTCTCCACATCTGCTCCGTCCGTCACCTTGCATCCCTTGCCTTCGAACAGAGTCGCGCCGCCCCGACCCTATCCGCATGCCCCCTGATCTGCCCATGGCCGTCCGGAACGGCCGGCCCGGCCCGCCCCTCCCTCACTACGCTGACGCCCATGACGACTACCGATGCCGACTACGCCACGTACATCGCCGGGCTGCCCAAGATCCTGGCCGGAGCCGCGTGCCTCTTCCGGGACGCCGAAGGCCGGGTCCTGCTCGTCGAGCCGAACTACCGCGAGGGGTGGGCGCTGCCCGGCGGGACGATCGAGTCGGAGACGGGCGAGGGCCCCCGGCAGGGCGCCCGGCGCGAGACGGTGGAGGAGGTCGGGCTCGACATCGCCCCGGGTCGGCTGCTCGCCGTGGACTGGGTGCGCGGCCCCGGCCGGCCGCCGATCATGGCGTACCTGTACGACGGCGGCGTGCTCGGCCCGGAGCAGCTCGCGGCGATCCGGCTCCAGGAGGAGGAGCTGCTCTCCTGGAAGCTGGTCGCTCCGGCCGACCTGGGCGACTACCTGCTCGGACGGCTGGAGGGCCGGGTGCGGGCGGCCCTGGGCGCGCTGGAGTCCGGCGGCGGCACGGTGGAACTGGAGGACGGAGAGCCGGTGGCGTAGGCGGGCGCCGTACCTGCTGGAGGCCGGGGCACAGGCGGGAGGGGTACCTGTTGGAGGCCGGGTAAGGGCAGGAGGCAGGGGCCCCGCTCAGCCTCGGGCTCCACGCCCGGAGACCGTCAGCCCTGCTGGGCCTGCGGCTTGGGCTCCACGTCCCGTACCGACTCCTCGCGCTCGGCGGCCAGCGCCTCGGTGCGGTGGCCCCGGGCGATGTAGTCGCGCACCACGAGCTCCACGGCGTCCTGCGGGCTGCCCACGCCCGCGAGGACCATGACTTCGACGACGAGTTCGACGTCCAGACTGACGCTCACCTTGGCCATGGCCGGACCCTACAGCGCAGGGCCGCGCCCCACTACGGCGTCTCCAGCCCCGCCCGGACCCGGCGCGAGGGCTGGAACACGTACAGGTCGAGGATGTCCGGCGCGTCCGCGAGTCCCGGGCCGCCGGCCGTCGCCCAGGTGATGACGTCCTGCTCCGCGTGGTCGTCGTTGACCAGGCCCAGCCAGACCGGTCGGCCTCCGGCGCGGCGACCGTCGGCGGAGGGCTGGACGACGATCACGTTGCCCTGCTCACAGGCGTCCAGGCACTCGACGGCCCGCACGGTGGCGGCGCCTTCCAGACCGGAGCGGAGCCGGGCCAGCTGAGCGGCGTGGTCGACGCCCGGGATCTTCTCCGTGCCGCAGCAGCAGCCACGGCAGACGCTCACGGTGGGCCGGGAGGCTCCTTGGGCGGGCACGTCCTTGCGGGGGCGGCGGCTCATACGGGCACTTCCGGTCGGCGGGAGAGGGAAAGGGGTAGAGGACGACCACCGCTGGTCACCGGTGATCACCGTGACTCTACCGAGGCGATGCCGTCTCGAACACCCGCGCTCCTTCTGAGGCCGATGGGGTATCGTTGACGGCTGCGAAGGGGAGTAGCCCCGCAAACCGGTCGTCGACACACTGGAGCCCTCGGGTTCCCGGTGGCCGGGCTCGTGAGACCTGGACAGGGTTTCTCACGGGCGGGCGAGACCTTCGGTCCTGTATGACACGTCCACGCCCTGTGGGCGCTGCCGTCATGCCGGGCCGAGTGGTCCTCCGAAAAGCCCGAGCGGCGCTTCGCGAAGATCCGGGGCCCGGCTCGCACAGAAAGCCACCCGGAATGCACCTCGACCCTCTGGCGATCATCACCGCCTTCGGGCTGATCTTCCTCGCGGAGCTCCCCGACAAGACGATGTTCGCTTCGCTGGCCATGGGCACGCGGATGCGCCCGCTCTACGTGTGGTTCGGCACGTCGTCCGCGTTCATCGTGCATGTCGCCATCGCCGTGGGCGCGGGCAGCCTGATCGGGCTGCTGCCCGACTGGACCGTCAAGCTCGTCTCGGCCTCGCTCTTCGCGTTCGGCGCGTTCATCCTGCTGCGCGGCAGCGGCGGGGACGACGATGACGAGGCCGAGGTGAGGACCGTGACCGGCTTCTGGCCGGTCTACTCGACCGCGTTCATGGCGGTCTTCATCAGCGAGTGGGGCGACCTCACCCAGATCACCACCGCCAACCTGGCCGCGAGCAACGGCACCTGGTCCACCGCGATCGGTTCGGCCGCCGCCCTGATGTCCGTGTCGGCCCTGGCGCTGCTCGCGGGGAAGTTCATCGCCAAGCGCGTACCGCTGAAGACCGTGCAGCGCATCGGCGGCATCTGCATGCTGGGCCTGGCGATCTGGACGGCGGTGGAGATCTTCACGGGCTGAGCGGTATGAGGACGGAGGGCTGGGGCGCACCGACGGTGCGCCCCAGCCCTCTTTTTCTGCTCAGAACAGCGCCTGCACCCCGTCCCGTACGCCTCCGCCCTCGAACGCCAGCAGCCGCTGCTTGCGGTCCAGGCCGCCGCCGTATCCGGTGAGGCTGCCGGAGGCTCCGATGACCCGGTGGCACGGCACGATGATGCCGACCGGGTTCTTGCCGTTGGCCAGGCCGACCGCCCTCGACGCGCCCGGCCTGCCGAGCTCCTCGGCCAGTTCGCCGTACGTACGCGTCTCGCCGTACGGGATCTTCCGCAGCTCCGCCCAGACGCTCCGCTGGAACGGGGTGCCGTGCAGGTCGAGCGGGAGGTCGAAGGCGGTGAGGTCGCCGGCGAAGTACGCCGTGAGCTGGCGGATCACCTCCGGGAAGGGTTCCGGGTCGGGGACGCCGAAGGTCTCCTCGGGCGGGCGGTGGCGCTGGTCGGTCATGTAGAGGGCCGAGAGGACGCCGTCGGTGGCGACCAGGGTCAGCGGGCCGTAGAGGCTGTCGACGACCGTGTGCTGCTTGGCAGGCATGGGGAGCTTCCTCCGTCAGGCGGGCAGGTGGTTGATGGGGTGGTCGTCCACGGTCCAGAGGTACTGGACGGCGTACGCGCGCCACGGGCGCCAGTCGGCGGCCCGTGCGGTGAGGGCGGCCGGGGTGGCCGGGAGGCCGAGGCGTTCGGCGGCGCGGCGGATGCCGAGGTCGGTCGGGAGGAAGGCGTCGGGGTCGCCGAGCGCCCGCATGGCGATGGCCTCGACCGTCCAGGGGCCGAATCCGGGGAGTGCGGAGAGTTCGGTGCGGGCTCGCTCCCAGTCGGTGTCGGTGCCCAGGCGGAGCGTTCCGTCGGCGAGGGCGGCGACCAGGGTGGTGAGCGTGGTGCGGCGGGTGCGGGGCAGGGCCAGGGTCTCGGGGTCGAGCCCGGCCAGCGCCTCCGGGGTCGGGAAGAGGTGGGTGAGCCCGCCTTCGGGGTCGTCGACGGGCACGCCGTGCGCGGTGACCAGGCGGGCCGCGTGGGTGCGGGCGGCGGCGGTGGAGACCTGCTGGCCGAGGACCGCGCGTACGGCGAACTCGGCGCCGTCCACCGTACGCGGCACCCGGCGGCCGGGTCCGGCCTCCACCAGCGGCGCGAGCAGCGGGTCGGTGCGCAGCCGGTCGTCAACGGCGACCGGGTCCGCGTCCAGGTCCAGGAGCCAGCGGCACCGGCTGATCGCCTGCGTGAGGTCGCGGGGGTCGGTGAGGAAGAGCCGGGCGGCGATGTGGCCGGGCTGCGGGGTGAGGGCGACGATGCCGTGGCCGTACGGGAGGGTCAGCGTGCGGCGGTAGGCGCCGTCCCGCCACTCCTCGGTGCCGGGGACGGCGGTCGCGGCGAGGTGGCCGAAGAGGTTGCTGGGGTTGAGCGGGGTCCGGTACGGGAGGCGGAGCGCGATCACGCCGGGGGTGGCGGGGGCGAGAGGGGCGCGGGCGGCGCGGGTGCGGAGTTCGCCGGGGGCCAGGGCGAAGACCTCGCGGACGGTCTCGTTGAAGGTCCGGATCGAGGAGAACCCGGCGGCGAACGCCACCTCCGCCAGCGGCAGGGTGGTGGTCTCGATGAGGAGGCGGGCGGTCTGGGCGCGCTGGGCGCGGGCCAGGGCCAGCGGTCCGGCGCCGAGTTCGGCCAGCAGCTGGCGTTCGATCTGGCGGGCGGAGTAGCCGAGGCGGGCGGCGAGGCCGGTGACGCCCTCGCGGTCGACGACGCCGTCCCGGATGAGCCGCATGGCGCGGGCCACCGAGTCGGCGCGGGCGTTCCACTCGGGGGAACCGGGGCTGGTGTCGGGGCGGCACCGTTTGCAGGCCCGGAATCCGGCCTGCTGGCAGGCGGCGGCACTCGGGTAGAAGGTCATGTTGCGGACCTTGGGCGGCACGACGGGGCAGCTGGGGCGGCAGTAGATCCGGGTGGTGAGGACCGCGGTGAAGAACCAGCCGTCGAAGCGGGCGTCCTTGGACTGGACGGCCCGCACGCAACGCTCGGTGTCGGTGTGCATGGTTCCAGGATGGGTCACCGGTCAGCGGCCTGGCTGGCGGAAATCCGACATGGGCCTCGGGGCTGCCGGTCCGGCGGACCGCGGGGTTCAGCCGCGCATCGCGAGGACTTCCTCGAACTCCACGTACGCGTGCGCGTCGAAGAGCACGAACCGCACCTCCTCGACCGGGGCCCGGGTCTCCGCGAGCACCGTACGCACCGCGATCCGCGCGCCGTCGTCCATCGGCCAGCCGTAGATACCCGTCGAGATCGCCGGGAACGCCACGGTTCTGGCCCCCAACTCCGCTGCCAGACACAGCGATTCGCGGTAACAGGAGGCGAGCAGCGCGGAGCGGTCCTGGGCTCCGGAGAAGACCGGGCCGACCGTGTGGATCACCCAGCGGGCGGCCAGGCGTCCGGCGGTGGTGGCGACGGCCCGGCCGGTGGCGAGGCCCTTGCCGTACTGCGAGGCGCGCAGCTCCCGGCAGGCGGCGAGGATCTCGGGGCCGCCACGCCGGTGGATGGCGCCGTCGACCCCGCCGCCGCCGAGGAGCGAGGAGTTCGCGGCGTTGACGATGACGTCGACGGACTGGTCGGTGATGTCACCGCGGACCAGGCGGACCGCGGGGGTGACGGAGGTGCTCATGCGGACATCATGCCGCGCTCCGCGCGCCCGCGCCGCCCGCTCGGGCGGACCGGGCCCCGCGACGGCACCGCACCGCTCCCGGCGGCTGAATCAGGAGGCGCGCAGCTGACGCCATACGGCCTTGGCGGCATGGTGGCCGGACATGCCGTGCACACCGGGGCCGGGCGGAGTGGCCGATGAGCAGAGGAAGACCGCCGGGTGGGCGGTGGCGTACGGGACGCGGGCGAGCTTGGGGCGGATGAGGGTCTGGAGGCCGGCGAAGGCTCCGCAGGCGATGTCGCCGCCGACGTAATTGGCGTTGCGGGCGGCGATTTCGGGCGGGCCGGAGACCGCACGGGCGAGCACCAGATCGCGGAACCCGGGGGCGAACCGCTCCAGTTGGCGCTCGATGACGCCGGTGGCGTCGCCCTCCCAGCCGGCCGGGACGTGTCCGTACACCCAGAAGACGTGGCGCCCTTCGGGGGCGCGGGAAGGGTCGGTGAGGCTGGGCTGGGCGGTGATGAGGAAGGGGACGCTCGGGTCGCGGCCCTCGACGGCGGCCTTGAGCGCGGTGTCGATGGTGCCGGCGTCGGGGCCGAGGTGGACGGTGCCGGCGCGGCGGGCGGCCTCGGCGGTCCAGGGGACGGGGCCGGAGAGCGCGTAGTCGATCTTGAAGGCGGAGGCGCCGTAGCGGTAGTGGCTGTAGGCGGAGCCGAGGCCGGCGATGCGGGCGAGCGCGGAGGGTGAGGTGTCGAAGATGTAGGCGCGGGCGGGCGGGAGTTCGTCGAGTCGCTTGACCTCGCTGCCGGTGCGGATGGTGCCGCCCTGTTCGCGGAGGTAGGAGGCGAGGGCGTCCGCGATGGCCTGCGAGCCGCCGCGCGGGACGGGCCAGCCGTTCTCGTGGGCGGCGAGCGCGAAGACGAGGGCGATCGCGGAGGTGGCGAAGCCGCTGGTGGGCGCTATGGCGTGGGCGGCGAGCCCGGCGAAGAGGCCGCGCGCCTTCTCGCCCCGGAAGCGCCGGGCGACCCAGGTGGCGGGCTGGAGGCCGAGCAGACCGAAGCGGGCCAGCCGGTACGGGTCGCGGGGCAGGCCGTCCCAGGGGGTGCGCAGGAAGTCGGCGGCCAGGGTGTCCCAGCGGCCGGTGAAGGGGGCGACGAGGCGGCGGTAGGCACCCGCGTCGGCGGGCCCGAGCGTCATCGCGCTCTCGCCGACGGAGCGGGTGAGCGCGGCGGCGGTGCCGTCGGGGAAGGGGTGGGCGAGGTCGACCTCGGGGTGCAGCCACTCAAGACCGTGCCGGGCCAGCGGCATGGCCCGGAAGGCGGGCGAGCCGATGCCGAGCGGGTGCACGGCGGAGCAGGGGTCGTGCCGGAACCCCGGCAGCGTCAGCTCCTCGGTGCGGGCCCCGCCGCCGATGGTGTCGTGCGCCTCGTGGACCTCCACGGCGAAGCCCCTGCGGGCCAGTTCGGCGGCGGCGGTCAGCCCGTTGGGCCCGGCCCCCACGACGACCGCATCGAGCATCGAGGTCACCTTGGGACTCCTTCGTCGGCCGGCAGGCGGAACCCCAGGGTATTCGGGCGCACCGACAGCGCGGACGCGGGGACCCCGGGGGCCCGGCCGGGACACGGGCCGGCCGGACCGCCCGGGGCGCGCCCGGGGCGGGTCAGCCGCCCGTCCGCAGCGCCGTCAGGACCCGCTGCGCGGTGGCCTCGTCGCGGGCCGCCGTGAACGGCAGGTCGTTGCCGCCAGCGATCCGGTACGGGGCGCCGGACAGGGTCGCCTGGGCGCCGCCGGCCTCGGTGACCAGGAGGAGGCCCGCCGCGTGGTCCCAGGCGAGCTCCCAGTTGAAGGCCACGGCGTCCTGCGCGCCGCGCGCGACGGCCAGGTATTCGAGCCCGGCCGAGCCGCAGGGGCGCGGCGCGATGCCTTCGGTGCGCAGGCCGAGCAGGGCCCGCTTCTGTGCCTCGGTGGTGTAGTCGGGGTGCGACATCGCCACGTTCAGTACGGCGCCGGGCGCCGGCGAGCCGGACCGTATCGGCGCGCCGTTCAGCGTGGCGCCCCGGCCGCGTACGGCGACGGCCATCTCGCCGAGGACCGGTGCGTACGTCCAGGAGGCGTGGACCTCGCCGTGCAGCGCCAGGGCGACCAGGGTGCAGAACCCGGCCTCGCCCCGGACGAACTGGCGGGTGCCGTCGACCGGGTCGACGATCCAGACGGGCGCGTCGCCGCCGAGGGCCTCGTAGACCGCCGGGTCGGCGTGGACGGCCTCCTCGCCGACGACGACCGAGCCGGGCAGCAGCTTGGTGAGCGCGGCGGTGAGGTGCTCCTCGGCCAGCCGGTCGGCGGCGGTGACCAGATCGTGCGGGCCGCTCTTCTCGACGATCTCGTGCGCGGCGAGCTTCCGGTGGCGCGGCATGATCTCGGCCGCGGCCGCGGCGCGCACGGCCGCCTCGACCTCGGGCGGCGGTCCGGTCAGCCCGGCGGTCCCGTACAGGAAGTCATCGATCATGACTCCAGCTAAGCACGGCCCGCCGGGACCCTTCCGACCGGAGCGTCACCGAGACGTCCCCGCACGGCCCGCCGGCCCTGCGGGGGCGTCTCCGGAGGGTTCGGGACGGCCGTCGGGGGCAGGCGATCCGCCGGACGGCCGAGCGCCGCCGACCCGTCGGGAGCCTCTGTTCCGGCGCGCGTCGGCGGGACGCGGTTCCCGGCCGGACCGGGCCTACCGTCGGCCTGGTCAGCCACCCCGACCAACGGAGATGTACGACATGGCAAAGATCCTTTTCGTGGTGACCGGCGCGGACCACTGGACCCTGGCGGACGGCACCGCCCACCCGACGGGCTTCTGGGCCGAGGAGGCCGTGGCGCCGTACCAGGTGTTCACCGGCGCCGGTCATGAGGTGGTCGTCGCGACCCCGGGCGGCGTCGTCCCCACCGTGGACCGGGGCAGCCTGGCTCCCGACGTCAACGGCGGCCAGGAGGGCGCCGACAAGGTGGCGGCCGGACTGGAGGCGTTCGCGGAGCTGCGGCGGCCGGTCGCGCTGGAGGACGTGGAGCTGGACGCGTACGACGCCGTCTTCTATCCCGGTGGCCACGGCCCGATGGAGGACCTCGCGGTGGACCCGGCCTCCGGGCGGCTGCTCACCGAGACCCTGGCGTCGGGCAAGCCGCTCGGCGTCGTCTGCCACGCCCCGGCGGCGCTGCTGGCCGCCACAGGCCCCGACGGCACCAACGCGTTCGCCGGCTACCGGCTGACCGGCTTCACCAACGCCGAGGAGGCCCAGGCGGGCCTCGCGGAGAAGGCGAAGTGGCTGCTCCAGGACCGGCTGGTGGCGCTCGGCGCGGACTTCCAGGAGGGCGAGCCCTGGGCGCCGTTCGTGATCACCGACCGGAACCTGGTGACCGGTCAGAACCCGGCCTCCTCCCAGCCGTTGGCCGAGGAACTGCTGAAGCGCATCGGCTGACCGGCGACCGCTCCGGAACGCCCGCGCGTCGGCCTCACCGGCCGTGAGCGCGGGCGTTGCGGGCGTCTCAGACCCAGTCCCGCTGTACCGGCGGCTCGCAGAGCTCCAGGACCACCGCCCCGGTCTCCGGCTCCTCACCCGCGAGGGGCTTCACGCGGGCGCCGACCGTCACCATCTGCGGTGCGGCGCCGACGACCTGGCAGCGGAAGACGAAGCCCTCGGGGAAGCGGACCAGGGACTCGTTGCGCGCGTCCTCGGTGTAGCGGTGGACCACGGCGGTGCGTACGACCACTCCGTGGCCGGTGGTGCGTTCGGGCTCCAGTTCACTGGACGCGCACACCGGGCACAGCAGCCGCCGGAAGGAGGCGGTACCGCACCAGCGACAGCGGTTGTAGGAGAGGCCGCACTCCTCGTGCGCCTTCTGGACGGTGCCCATTCCTGCCTGAGACACGGATCGACCCCCTGCGCTCGACTCGGACGCGCCGCACCTGGCTGACGGCGCGTCCGCACCATATGGCACTGAGTGCCGGAGAGTAAAGGCACTGAGTGCCGATTATTACCGAGTCTTCTGCGGTGGGCCGGGTGCGCAGCCGCTCAGCTCTCGCCGACCGCCGCCTCGATCTGTTGCACGACCCGCCACATCGGTGTGCCTTTGGACGCGACCATGACGATCACCTCGCTGTCACCGGACCCGGTGGTGACGCCGGACGCACCGAGCGCCGGCAGGCCCGGTTTCTCTCGTACGGGCACGGGCTCGGCAGGCCGCTCCCACACGTCCCGCACCAGGTCGAGCGCGTGGTCCACGGCCTCCTCGGGATCGCCGGAACCTCCCGAACGCAGCCACAGCCGCAGCCCGTTGTTGTGCGCAGCGACCACCGACGCCGCGATCACCTCGGCCCGCAACTCTCCGTCGCCGTCCGTCCCGAACCGGCCCCGGAGGTGACCGGCGAGCGTCTGCTCGTAGCGGCGCACCACGGAGAGTTCGTACGTCCGCAGTCCGGGCACCTCACGGGTGAGCTTGTAGCGCTGTACGGAGAACTCCGGGTCGGCCGCGTACATCCGCAGCACGATCCTGGCCGCGTCGCACACCGCGCCCACCGGATCGGCGTCGTCCACCGCGGCGAGGAACTCGGTCATCTCGGCGAGACAGCGCTCATGGTCCGGGAAGACCACGTCCTCCTTGGAGGGGAAGTACCGGAAGAAGGAACGCCGCCCCACCCCGGCCCGCGCCACGATGTCGTCGACCGTCGTCCGCTCGAAGCCCCGCTCCAGGAAGAGCTGGAAGGCCGCCTGTGCGAGCACCTCCCGCATGGGTGCCTTCTTCTCGGGTCCGCGTGCCTCGCTCATGCGGCGAAACGTAGCACCGGAGAGGCACTTTTGGCACTGGGTACCTTTACAGAGGGTACTGAGTACCATAAGGTCACCCTTACGAAACCGCACCCAGGTGGGACCGGCCCCGATCGGCATGGGACCACACCCAGGTAGGCAGGAGAGCCGGCGTGAGCTTGAGGATCGTTGTCTGTGTGAAGTACGTGCCCGACGCGACCGGTGACCGGCATTTCGCCGATGACCTGACGTTGGATCGTGAGGATGTCGACGGTCTGCTGTCGGAGCTGGACGAGTACGCGGTCGAGCAGGCGTTGCAGATCGCGGATGCGGCGGACGATGCGGAGATCACCGTGGTGACGGTGGGTCCGGAGGATGCCAAGGACGCGTTGCGCAAGGCGTTGTCGATGGGTGCGGACAAGGCGGTTCACGTCGAGGACGACGATCTGCACGGCACGGATGTGATGGGCACGTCGCTGGTGCTGGCGAAGGCGGTCGAGAAGACCGGCTTCGACCTGGTGATCTGCGGGATGGCTTCCACCGACGGTGTCATGGGGGTCCTGCCGGCCCTGCTGGCCGAGCGTCTGGGTGTGCCGCAGGTGACGCTGCTGTCGGAGGTGTCGGTGGAGGGTGGTGTGGTGACCGGGCGTCGTGACGGTGACACCGCATCCGAGCGGCTTGAGGCGTCGTTGCCGGCGGTGGTGTCGGTGACCGACCAGTCCGGTGAGGCGCGTTACCCGTCGTTCAAGGGGATCATGGCGGCGAAGAAGAAGCCGGTCGAGTCGCTGGATCTGGATGATCTGGGTCTGGATGCGGACGAGGTCGGTCTGGCGGGTGCGTGGACGGCGGTGGATTCGGCGACCGAGCGTCCGGCGCGGACGGCGGGCACGATCGTGAAGGACGAGGGTGAGGGCGGTCGGCAGCTCGCCGAGTTCCTCGCGGGCCAGAAGTTCATCTGATCCCGCACGCCCGTAGGTTCCTGTCTCTGTTTCTCTCGTCTGGAGTGCGTTGTCATGGCTGAAGTTCTTGTTCTGGTCGATCACGTGGACGGTGCGGTCCGTAAGCCCACCCTGGAGCTGCTGACGCTGGCCCGCCGGATCGGTGACCCGGTCGCTGTGGCGCTGGGTGCCGGCGCGGAGGCGACCGCGGGTGTGCTGGGTGAGCACGGTGCGGTGAAGGTCCTGACCGCCGATGCTGCCCAGTTCGCGGACTATCTGGTGGTGCCGAAGGTGGATGCGCTGCAGGCCGCCTTCGACGTGGTGAATCCGGTGGCGGTGCTGGTGGTGTCCTCGGCGGAGGGTAAGGAGGTCGCGGCCCGTCTGGCGCTGCGGGTCGGTTCGGGGATCATCACCGATGCCACCGATCTGGAGGCCGACGCCAAGGGCCCCGTCGCCACGCAGGCGGCGTTCGCCGCCTCCTACACCACCCGCTCCCGTGTTTCGCGGGGTGTCCCGGTCATCACGGTCAAGCCGAACTCCGCCCCGGTCGAGCCCGTT
Organism: Streptomyces sp. CA-146814; assembly: GCF_050942385.1. Lineage (NCBI taxonomy): Bacteria > Bacillati > Actinomycetota > Actinomycetes > Kitasatosporales > Streptomycetaceae > Streptomyces > Streptomyces sp. CA-146814. The sequence goes on along the minus strand of NZ_CP192068.1, from coordinate 6,921,927 downwards.
GCCGCGGCCGGCACGGTCGAGGCCCTGTCGGTGTCGTTCAGTGAGGGTGCCACGGGCACGAAGGTGACGGGGCGGACGCCGCGTGAGTCGACCGGGCGCCCGGAGCTGACCGAGGCCGCGATCGTGGTCTCCGGCGGCCGTGGTGTCGGTGGTGGGGAGAACTTCCCGCTCATCGAGGCGCTGGCCGACTCTCTGGGCGCGGCGGTGGGTGCCTCGCGTGCCGCGGTCGACGCGGGCTGGTACCCGCACACCTCCCAGGTCGGCCAGACGGGTAAGTCCGTCTCGCCGCAGCTGTACATCGCCTCGGGTATCTCCGGTGCGATCCAGCACCGGGCCGGTATGCAGACCTCGAAGACGATCGTCGCGATCAACAAGGACGCCGAGGCCCCGATCTTCGACCTCGTCGACTACGGCGTCGTCGGCGACCTCTTCACCGTCGTGCCCCAGCTCACCGACGAGGTCAACGCCCGCAAGGCCTGACCACCCCCGACACAACACCCCCGCTCCGGGCCGCACGGTGAACCCACCGCGCGGCCCGGAGCCGTATCACCGCCGCTCTTCCGCTATCCGCCCCGGCATCCCGCTCCGCTCCTCCGCCGCGCCAAGTCCGAACGTGGTGAAGGCGGTCCGGTCCGGCAGCGGGTAAGTCTCCTTGCCCGTCAGCGCGTTGATGATGACGGCGGAACGCCAGGCGGCCAGACCCAGGTCCGGCGCGCCGACCCCGTGCGTGTGCCGCTCCGCGTTCTGCACGAAGACCGAGCCGTCGATCTCCGGTGCCAGGACCAGCCGTTGGGCCTCGTCGACCTGCGGCCGTCCGGCACCGTCGCGGACGATGTACGGATCCAGAGCGGCGAGCAGCGTGTCGACCGGGCGCTCCCGGTAGCCGGTGGCGAGGACCACCGCGTCCGTGGCGAGCCGGCCCCGGGTCTCCTGCTGGCCGTGTTCCACGACCAGTTCGATGCGGCCGCCGCCCGTGACCGAGGCGCCGGTGACCTCGATGCCGGGGGTGAGGGTCACATCGGGCCAGTCACCGCCGAGGCTGCGCCGGTACAGCTCGTCGTGGATGTCCCCGAGCGTGTCCCCGCTGACGCCCTTGTACAGCTGCCACTGGCTGGGCAGCAGCCGGTCCCGGGTGGCCTGCGGGAGCCCGTGGAAGTAGCGGGTGTAGTCCGGGGTGAACTGCTCCAGCCCGATCTTGCTGTACTCCATGGGCGCGAAGGCCGGGGTACGGGCGAGCCAGGTCAGCCCTTCCGCCCCTTCCGGCCTCAACCTCAGCAGATCCAAGAGGACTTCGGCGCCCGACTGTCCCGAGCCGACGACCGTGACATGCCGGGCGGCGAGCAGCCGGTCCCGCTGGGCGAGGTAGTCGGCGGAGTGCAGGACGAGCGGTACGGGGTCGGCGGCCAGGGCCCTCAGCGGCTCGGGGACGTACGGCGCGGTGCCGACACCGAGCGCGAGGTTACGGGCGCGGGTCAGCCCGCTCCCGAGGCTCTCGCCGTCCGGGCCGAGCCGGGTGAAGTCGACGGCGAACGTCCTCTCGCCCGTGTCCCAGGCGATGGCGTCGACGCGGTGGCCGAAGTGGGTGGAGGGCAGTTCGGTGCTCACCCAGCGCAGGTAGTTGTCGAAGTCGGAGCGGTGGATGTGGAAACGCTCGGCGAAGTAGAACGGGAAGAGCCTGCGCCGCGTCTTGAGGTAATTGAGGTAGCACCAAGGGCTGGTCGGCTCCACCAGGCTCACCAGGTCGGCCAGGAAGGGGACTTGGAGCGTCGCTCCTTCGATGAGCAGTCCCGGGTGCCAGTGGAAGGCAGTGCGCTGTTCGTGGAAGGCGGTGCGCAGGCCGGGTACGCCGTCGGCGAGGGCGGCGAGCGAGAGGTTGAAGGGCCCTGCGCCCACCCCCAGCAGATCGAGGGGCGGTGTTCGCGGTCCGGGCGTCATCGGATTCCTCCCACGTGGTTCGTGCGCGTCGGCAACGTCATGGCGACAGCCTTTCCGCCGCCGGGGCGTCGGTACCGCCGGGGCCGCTCTCTTCGGCCGCCGCCCGCCGAGCCGCCACCTCCACCAGGTCGAGCAGCGGCAGCAGGTCGGCCGTCGCGGCGGCCGGGTGCAGCAGCGTGGCCTTCAGCCAGAGCCGGCACCGCCCGTCGCCGTCCTCGGCCACCGCTCGTCCGAGGACGGCCCGGCCGTCCATGAGCAGCGTGCGGCGGACCTCGGCGACGACGGCGTCCCCGGCCTCCGCTTCCAGCTCGTCGGCCACCACCGGCCGGAACAGCACGGTGCTGATCCCGATCGCGCCGGGCCGGCGGCGCAGTGCGGGCCGGGCGTCGACGGCCCGGCCGAACTCCTCCGCCGTACGTACGCAGCGCTCGACCAGTTCGCTCAGTCCACGGCGGCCGAGCGCCCGGAAGGTGACCGCGATCTTCAGTGCGTCGGGGCGCCGGGTCGTACGGATCGAGCGGCCGAGCAGGTCGGGGAGGCCGGCCTCGGTGTCGTCGTCGGCGTTGAGGTAGTCGGTGCGCAGGGAGAGCGGCGCGAGCAGGGCGGTGTCCGCGACGGCCAGCACTCCGGCGGCGACCGGCTGCCAGCCGAGTTTGTGCAGGTCGAACGTTACGGAGACCGCCCGATCGAGCCCCGCCAGCCGGGGCGCCAGGTGCTCGCTGAAGAGCAGGGGCCCGCCGTACGCCGCGTCCACGTGGAGTTCGGCTCCGTACCGGTCGACGATGCCGGCGATCTCGGGAAGCGGGTCGATGCGCCCCTCGTCCGTGGTCCCGGCGGTGGCGACGACCAGGACCGGGCCGCCGCCGAGCCCGGCCAGGGCGCGGTCGAGGTCGGCGGGGTCGATCCGGCCGTCGTGGCAGGCGACCTGGGTCGGGGCGGGCAGGCCGAGCATCCAGGCGGCGCGGTGGACGCTGTGGTGGGCGTTGGCGCCGGTCACCACCCGGAGAAGGGCGGGCGCCGCGCGTTCGCGGGCGAGGAGCAGCGCGACCAGGTTGGACTCGGTGCCGCCGCTGGTGATGAGCGCGTCGGGTGCGGGAGCGTCCGGGTGGACGAGCCGGGCCAAGGCGGCCGTGGTCAGCTCCTCGATCACTCCGGCCGCGGGCGCCTGGTCCCAGGAGTCCATCGACGGGTTGAGCGCCGCCCCGGCCAGCTCCGCCGCGACCGCCACGGCCAGCGGCGGGCAGTGCAGATGGGCGACGCACGCGGGATCGGCCGGATCGGCGGCACCCTCGGCCACCGCTCGTACGAGGTCCGCGAGCGCGGCCTCGGCCCCGATGCCCTCCTCGGGCAGCACCGGGGCGGCCAGGGCGGTGGTCCGCCGGGCCACGGCGTCCGGGCCTCCGGCGGGCAGCGGCCCGCCTCGGGCGCGGGCGGCGGACTCCAACGTGTCCAGGACGACCGAGGTGAGGGCACGCAGGTGGCCGGGTCCGTCGACACCGCCCGCGAGGAGGCCCCCCGTACCGGCACTCACACCGCACGCTCCAGGCGGAGTTCGGCGGACAGCAGGTCCTGAGCACGCTCCATGGCGAAGCCCTTCGATCGGAGTGCAAGATCCACCACCGGGATTCGCTGGTTAGGCTAACCTAACTCTTCCGCCGATGAAGAACGCACTCCGGCCGCCCGGGTCTCCGAACCGGCCTGCCCCCGAACCGGGTCGAGGCCGCTCAGGCCGGTACGGGAGCGGCGGTGGCCGCTCCCGTACCGGGCCGGATCACGCCGCTTCGGTGGGCAGCTCCGCGCGGATCTCCCGCGCGGCGGCGACCAGGTTCTCCAGGGAGGCCCGGGTCTCGGGCCAACCGCGGGTCTTCAGGCCGCAGTCGGGGTTCACCCACAGCCGCTCGGCCGGGATGGCCTCAAGTCCCTTGCGCAGCAGGGCCGCTGCCTCCTCGGTGCTGGGGATGCGCGGGGAGTGGATGTCGTAGACGCTGGGTCCGGCCTCGCGCGGGTAGCCGTGGGTGGCCAGTTCGCGGGCGACCTGCATGTGCGAGCGGGCGGCCTCCAGGCTGATGACGTCGGCGTCGAGGTCGTCGATGGCCTGGACGATGTCGCCGAACTCCGCGTAGCACATGTGCGTGTGGATCTGCGTGTCCGGCCGCACGCCGGAGGTGGCGAGCCGGAAGGACTCCGTAGCCCATTCCAGGTACGCCGCGTGCTCGGCGGCCCGCAGCGGCAGCGTCTCACGCAGCGCCGGCTCGTCGACCTGGATCACCGAAGTGCCGTTCGCCTCCAGGTCGTCGACCTCGTCCCGCAGGGCGAGCGCCACTTGGCGGGCGGTCTCGCCGAGCGGCTGGTCGTCGCGGACGAAGGACCAGGCGAGCATGGTGACCGGGCCGGTGAGCATGCCCTTGACCGGGCGCTGGGTGAGCGACTGCGCGTACGCCGTCCAGCGCACCGTCATCGGCTCGGGGCGCGAGATGTCCCCGGCGAGGACCGGCGGCCGGACGTAGCGGGTGCCGTACGACTGGACCCAGCCGTGCTGGGTGGCGAGATAGCCGGTGAGCTGCTCGGCGAAGTACTGCACCATGTCGTTGCGTTCGGGCTCACCGTGGACCAGGACGTCGATCCCGGCCTTCTCCTGGAAGGAGAGGACCTCGCGGATCTCGTCCTTGATGCGCTCCTCGTAGCCGGCCTCGTCGATCCGGCCGGCCCGCAGGTCGGCGCGGGCGGTGCGCAGTTCGGTGGTCTGCGGGAACGAGCCGATGGTGGTGGTCGGCAGCAGCGGCAGACCGAGGTGGGCGCGCTGGGCGAGGGTCCGTTCGGCGTACGGCTGGGAGCGGCGTCCGTCGGCTTCGGTGATGGCCGCCGTACGGGCCCGGACGGCCGGGTCGCGGGTGATGACGGCGTCGGTACGGGAGGCCAGGTCGGCCCGGTTGGCGGCGAGTTCGGCGGTGATGGCCTCGGTGCCGGCGGTCAGGCCGCGCGCCAGGACGACGATCTCCTCGGTCTTCTGCCGGGCGAAGGCGAGCCAGCGGGCGACTTCCGGGTCGATGTCCTGCTCGGCCCGGGCGTCGAGCGGGACGTGCAGGAGGGAGGAGGAGGCGGAGACGTCGACGTGGTCCGCGAGGCCGAGGAGCGTGCCGAGGGTGGCGAGCGACTTCTCGTAGTCGTTGATCCAGATGTTGCGGCCGTTGACGACGCCCGCGACCAGCCGCTTGCCGGGCAGTCCGCCGGCCGCCGCGAGGTCGGCGAGGTTGCCTGCGCCCGACTCGGTGAAGTCCAGCGCGAGCCCCTCCACCGGCGACTTGGCGAGCACCGGCAGCGCCTCGCCGAGCCGCCCGAAGTAGGAGGCGACCAGCAGCTTGGAGCGGTCGGTGAGACCGCCGAGCTCGCGGTAGGTGCGGGCGGCGGCGTTCAGCTCGGCCGGGGTGCGGTCCTGGACGAGGGCGGGCTCGTCGAGCTGCACCCACTCGGCGCCCGCGGCCCGGAGGTCGGCGAGGACTTCGGCGTACACGGGCAGGAGCCGGTCGAGGAGGGTCAGCGGCTCGAAGTCGGCGGCGACACCGGGGGCCGCCTTGGCGAGCAGGAGGTAGGTGACGGGCCCGACGAGGACCGGGCGCGGGGTGTGGCCGAGCGCGAGGGCTTCCTTCAACTCGGCGACCTGCTTGGCGGAGTCGGCGGTGAACACCGTGTCCGGGCCCAACTCGGGCACCAGGTAGTGATAGTTGGTGTCGAACCACTTGGTCATCTCCAGCGGCGCCACCTCCTGTGTGCCACGGGCCATGGCGAAGTAGCCGTCGAGGGCGTCCGCTTCGACCGCCTCGCGGTGCCGCTCGGGGACAGCGCCGACCATGACACTGGTGTCCAGGACGTGGTCGTAGTACGAGAAGTCACCGGTCGGCACCTCGTGGACTCCGGCCTCGGCGAGCTGCTGCCAGGTTCCCCCGCGCAGTTCGGCGGCGGTCCTGCGGAGGGTGTCCGCGTCGACGCGGCCCTTCCAGTAGCCCTCGATGGCCTTCTTCAGTTCACGGTTCCGACCCTGGCGGGGGTAGCCGTACACGGTGGCCCGTGCTGCCGCGGCTGCGGGCTTCGCTGTCACGTGACTCTCCTTCGCGAGCATGTCTCCAGCTGCTCCCGGGACGGGACGCGGACGCGAAGGGGTGACGAAATCGGGCGGGAATACGACACGTTGACCGTGTCCGTCCGCCTGACGGTTACGCCGACCCGCCCACGAGGTCACCGGGAACTCCGCACACGAACGGTCGCGTGCGGGCAACGGGCAGGTCTTCGGACTCGCGGGCACGTCTGCCGGGGCAGATACCTACTGGCCGTCGCTTCCCAGACCCGGCCGGGTCCAGTGCGTATGACGGCGGTCGTTCCCGCTCACCGCTGCGGGGCAGTCCCGGATTCCCACCGGGTTCCCTCTTACGACACCCTGTCTGGCGGACAGGGCGAACCAGCTGCACCGGCCACCCTAAGCGGACGGCCGCCGGGCGCACACCGTTGTTCACTCTTCGGACGGTGATATGAGACACGGGCTCCGGACGGGCACCGAGTGCACGCCGGATGAGCCCCGGACGGGCTCCGAACGGGTGACGTCGGGCAGCGGAAGGGCCCCCGCACCAATCCGCCCCGGCAGGCGGCGCCGAATGGTCAGCACAGGGGCGCGGAGCGGGCGCTCCTGCATCACTGCCCGGGACCGGATCCGGCATCCTGGCACGATCCGGCCCCGGGCAGCCCCGCTCCCCTCCGCGCACCCCGTTCCGCCGTTCTTCTCCGGTTCGCTGACTTCCGGTCAGGTCGTGGGGGCATGGTGACTCAGATGTAACCGAATGGCGTAGGCGAACCGGAACCACAGAGCGTCACAGGCCGTTCTTCTTGCCAATACACGGCCGCCGACCCGCGGCGGCGACGAGCGAGGGAAGCGCTATATGAAGAAGACAGTCGGGTGGGCCCAGGACGGCGACGACTGGACGATCACGGTGAACGGCACTCTGTACCGGGCCGTCGAGCGGCCCACCGACGGGCGCGTGCACAACTATCTGGTGCGGGGCAACGACCTGACCGCCGAGTGCCCGAGCCTCGGTCACGGGCTGGGAGTGATCCGGGCGCACGAGTCCCGGAGCTGACCTCCGGCCGGGTACGACGGCGAGGTGCGGCGGCCGCTCGCGCCTCGACGCGACCCGCCGCCCTGTGTCACGTCACCCGCCCACCTGTCCGGGCCCCCGCTCGCGGGCCGGGGCCCGTCAGCTGTCCGTGCCGCCTGGGCTCTCCGTACCCTGGGCGCCCTCCGGCCGGTGGCGCAGCAGGTAGGTGTCCATGATCCAGCCGTGCCGTTCGCGGGCCTCGGCGCGCACGCGGCTGATCCGTTCGGCGACCTCGTCGAGCGGTCCGGAGACCAGGAGCTCGTCCGGGGTGCCGATGTAGGCGCCCCAGTAGATCCACAGGCCCCGGCCCGTCAGATGGGTGAAGCTCTCGTGGCCGTCGAGCATGACCACGATGTCGCCGTCGTCGTCCGGGAACCCCTCGGCGAGGCGTCGGCCCGGGGTGATGTGGACGGGGCGGCCGACCTGGTTCAGCGAGGTGCGGTGGCGGGCGGCGAGCGCCGAGACGCTGCTGATCCCGGGGACCACCTCATGGCCGAATTCCACCGTGCCACGGGCCTGGATGTCCTCCAGGATCGCGAGCGTGCTGTCGTACAGGGACGGGTCGCCCCACACCAGGAACGCCCCGCACTCCCCCGGCGCCAGCTCCTCGATGATCAGGCGTTCGCAGATGTCGGCGCGGCGGTGGCGCCAGTCGTGGACCGCCGTGGTGTAGCGGCCCCGGTCGTCCTGGGTGCGGTCCCGCCAGGGGTCCTCGGCCTCGACGACCCGGTAGGGACCGTCCAGGTGCTCGGCCAGGATGTCCCGCCGCAGCCGGGTCAGGGACTCCTTCTCCCGGCCCTTGCCGAGCACGAAGAAGACCTGCGCCCGGCGCATGGCCTTGATCGCGGCGAGGGTCAGGTGGTCGGGGTCGCCGGCTCCCATGCCGATGACGAGGATGTGGCGTGGTGCGTCGCTCATGTCGGCCGATCATGCCAGGAGCGGGGCGCGCGACAGCGCCGGGGGCGGGCCGGGGCGAGGCGGGGTGGACTTACTAGGACGTCCAACTATATGTTCGTGAGCAGAGGGGTGACCGGCATGGTGCCGGGCGCCTCGAAGGCCCGTGGTGTCAGGGAAGCCGGTGCGATTCCGGCGCGGTCCCGCCACTGTGACCGGGGAGTTCGTCCTCGCAGGACACGCCACTGACGGTGAAGGCGCCGTCGGGAAGGCATGAGGGCGCGCGCTGATCCGGGAGTCAGGATACCGGCCACGGGATTGTTCCGTGTTTCCACGAGGATGGAGCAGACACGCATGGCACCGGTCCGCACCCACGGCCCCGCAGGCCCGTCCCGGCGAGCGGTTATCCCCGCCCCCTGACGGCCTCCGCCCTCCGCGTCCCCCCCGACGGCGAGCCCTTCCACGCCCCTGCGCGCACCCGACCGGTGCGCTGTGCGGCGGCGGGGGCCCGTGCGCCATCCCCGGATCTCACCTGACGATCTCACCGACGAGAGCAGGCTTTCCATGGTCCGCGAACTCACCCATTTCATCGGCGGCAAGCACACGCCCGGCACCTCGGGCACGTACGGCGATGTGTACGACCCCAACACCGGCCGGGTCCAGGCCCGGGTGCCGCTGGCCGGCCGGTCCGAGACCGAGGCGGCCATCGCCGACGCGGCCGAGGCGCAGCTGGAGTGGGGCGAGTGGAACCCGCAGCGCCGGGCCCGCGTCCTGCTGCGCTTCCTCCAGCTGGTCGAGCAGGAGAAGGACTCCCTGGCCCGGCTGCTCTCCTCCGAGCACGGCAAGACCGTGGCCGACGCGCACGGTGACATCGCGCGCGGCCTGGACGTGGTGGAGTTCGCCGCCGGTGTGCCGCACCTGGTGAAGGGCGAGTTCAGCGACAACGCGGGCGCCGGGATCGACGTCCACTCGCTGCGCCGGCCGCTCGGCGTGGTCGCCGGCATCACCCCGTTCAACTTCCCGGCGATGATCCCGCTGTGGAAGGCCGCACCCGCTCTGGCCTGCGGTAACGCCTTCATCCTCAAGCCGTCCGAGCGGGATCCTTCGGTGCCGCTGCGGCTGGCCGAACTCTTCCTGGAGGCCGGGCTTCCGCCGGGCGTGCTGAACGTCGTCAACGGCGGCAAGGAGGCCGTGGACACGCTGCTGGAGGACCCGCGCGTCAAGGCGCTCGGCTTCGTCGGCTCGACGCCGATCGCCGCGCACATCTACGCGACGGCCGCCGCTCACGGCAAGCGGGCGCAGTGCTTCGGCGGGGCGAAGAACCACATGATCGTGATGCCGGACGCCGATCTGGACCAGGCGGTGGACGCGCTGATCGGCGCCGGGTACGGCTCGGCGGGCGAGCGGTGCATGGCGATCTCGGTGGCCGTGCCGGTCGGTGCGGAGACCGCCGATGCGCTGGTGGCCAAGCTCACCGAGCGGATCGCCGAGCTGCGGATCGGCCGCTCGGACGACCCGGACGCCGACTTCGGGCCGCTGGTGGGCCGGGACGCGGTGGACCGGGTGCGCGGCTATGTCGACCTCGGCGTGGAGGAAGGAGCCGAACTGGTCGTGGACGGCAGGGACTTCACCCTCGAAGGCCACGAGGAAGGGTTCTTCGCGGGCGCCTCGCTCTTCGACCGGGTCACCCCGGACATGCGGATCTACCAGGAGGAGATCTTCGGCCCGGTGGTCTCCGTGGTGCGTGCGACGGACTACGAGGAGGCGCTGCGGCTGCCTTCGGAGCACGCGTACGGCAACGGCGTGGCGCTCTTCACCCGGGACGGCGACATCGCCCGCGACTTCACCCGCCGGGTCGACACGGGCATGGTCGGCGTCAACGTGCCGATCCCGGTGCCGGTGGCGTACCACACGTTCGGCGGCTGGAAGCGGTCCGGTTTCGGCGACCTCAACCAGCACGGTCCTGACTCCATCCGCTTCTACACCCGTACGAAGACCGTCACTTCGCGCTGGCCCGCCTCCGGGATCCGGGACGGCGCGAGCTTCACGATTCCGACCATGGGATGACCGCCGTGACCACCCTGCTCACCGACGACCAGCTCGCGGTCGTCGAGACGACGCTCGACTTCGCCCAGGAACACCTGGCTCCGCACGCCGTGGCCTGGGACCAGGACAAGCACTTCCCCGTCGACGTCCTGCGGAAGGCCGCGGGGCTCGGCCTCGGAGGCGTGTACGTACGGGAGGACAGGGGCGGCTCCGAGCTGTCCCGCACCGACGGGGTCCTCGTCTTCGAGGCCCTGGCCACCGGCTGCCCGTCGGTGGCGGGCTATCTCTCCATCCACAACATGGTCGCCTGGATGGTCGACCGGTACGGCTCCGAGACCCAGCGCGCCCGGTATCTGCCGGAGCTCTGCACCATGGAGCAGCTGGGCAGTTACTGCCTGACCGAGCCGGGCGCGGGCTCCGACGCGGCCGCGCTGCGCACCCGGGCGGTCCGCGACGGCGACCACTACGTCCTCACCGGGACCAAGCAGTTCATCTCCGGCGCGGGCGCCACCCACCTCTACATCGTGCTGGCCCGCACCGGCGACAACGGCCCCGGCGGGATCTCGGCCTTCCTCGTCGAACGGGACGACGAGGGGCTCTCGTTCGGCGCCAACGAGAAGAAGATGGGCTGGAACGCGCAGCCCACCCGCCAGGTGGTGCTGGACGGCGTACGCATCCCGGCCGACCGGCTGCTCGGAGCGGAGGGCGAAGGCTTCCGCATCGCGATGAACGGCCTGAACGGCGGCCGACTCGGCATCGCCGCCTGCTCGTTGGGCGGTGCGCAGAGCGCGCTGGACCGCAGTCTGGCTCACCTGGCGGACCGGGAGGCGTTCGGGGCGCGGCTGCTGGAGGCGCAGGCGCTGCAGTTCCGGCTGGCCGACATGGCCACCGAACTGGCCGCCGCGCGGGCGCTGGTGCGGCAGGCCGCCGAGGCGCTGGACCGGAAGGCGGGCGGAGCACCGGAGTTGTGCGCGATGGCCAAGCGCTTCGCCACCGACACCGGCTACTCCGTCGCTGACCGGGCGCTCCAACTCCACGGCGGTTACGGCTATCTGGCCGAGTACGGCATCGAGAAGATCGTGCGGGACCTGCGGGTCCACCAGATCCTGGAAGGGACCAACGAGATCATGCGCGTCATTGTGGCCCGGAGCCTGACGGGAGCCCTGCGATGACCGAGGAGCTCGTACGGGTGCAGACCGAGGGACGTACGGGAGTGCTGACCCTGAACCGTCCCAAGGCGCTCAACGCGCTCACCCACGCGATGGTGGAGACGGTCGCGGCGGCGCTGGACCGGTGGGAGCACGACCCGGAGGTGGCCACGGTCGTGATCACCGGGGCCGGGGAGCGCGGCCTGTGCGCGGGCGGCGACATCCGGTCCATCTACGAGGACGCCCGCGTCGGCGGCAAGGCCTCGGCCGCGTTCTGGCGCGACGAGTACCGGCTGAACGCGCGGATCGCCCGCTATCCGAAGCCGTACGTGGCGGTCATGGACGGCATCGTGATGGGCGGCGGGGTCGGGATCTCGGCGCACGGCAGCGTCCGGATCGTCACCGAACGGTCCAAGGTGGCCATGCCGGAGACCGGGATCGGTTTCGTGCCGGACGTCGGCGGGACCTATCTGCTGGCGCTGGCCCCCGGGGAGCTGGGCACCCATCTCGCGCTGACCGGTGCGGTGGTGGGGGCCCGGGACGCGCTGCTGTGCGGGCTGGCCGACCACTTCGTACCGCAGGAGAGCCTGCCGGCGCTCCTCGCCGAGCTGCGGACCGAACCGCCCGCCGAGGTGCTGCACCGCCATGTCCGGGACGCGCCTCCCGGCACCCTGGAGACCGACCGGGCCTGGATCGACCGCTGTTACGCCGCCGACTCCGTCGAGGAGATCGTGGAGCGGCTGCTCGCCTCCGGGGCCCCGGCGGCGGGTGAGGCGGCCGCCACGATCCTCGGCCGCTCGCCCACCGCGCTGAAGGTGACCCTGGCCGCGCTGCGCCGGGCGCGTGAACTCGGGCCGCTGGAAAGGGTGCTGGAGCAGGAGTACCGCGTCTCGTACGCCGCTCTCTCCTCCGCCGACCTGGTGGAGGGCATCCGGGCCCAGGTGATCGACAAGGACCGGACGCCTCACTGGTCGCCCGGCACGCTCGTGGAGGTCACCGACGCCGACGTGGCCCGGTACTTCGCTCCGACCGGCGACGGGGAACTCGTCCTCGCCGCAGACGACTCACCGCAGGAGGTGCCCTGGTGACCACGACCGTCGCCTTCATCGGGCTGGGCCACATGGGCGGCCCGATGGCCGCCAACCTCGTCCGCGCCGGGCACCGGGTGCTCGGCCACGATCTCGTCGAGTCCTGTCTGGCGACCGCTGTGGAGAGTGGGGTCGAGCGGGCGAAGTCCGCCGCCGAGGCCGCCACGGCGGCCGATGTGGTGATCACCATGCTGCCTGCCGGACACCATGTCCTCGCGCTGTACGGGCAGGAAGGGCTGCTCGAAGCCGCCCGCCCCGGCACCCTGTTCATCGACTGCTCGACCATCGACGTGGCCGACTCCCGCGCCGCTCACGCGGCGGTGGCGGCGACCGGTCACCGCTCGCTGGACGCACCGGTCTCCGGCGGAGTGGTCGGGGCCGAGGCGGGGACGCTGACCTTCATGGCCGGAGGCGAGGAGGCCGCGTTCGCGGAGGCCGAACCGCTGCTGGCGGTGATGGGCAAGAAGGCGGTGCACTGCGGTGGGGCCGGTGCCGGACAGGCGGCGAAGATCTGCAACAACATGATCCTCGGCGTCTCGATGATCGCCGTCAGCGAGGCGTTCGTCCTCGCCGAGAGTCTCGGCCTCTCCGACCAGGCGCTGTACGACGTGGCCTCGGCGGCCTCCGGCCAGTGCTGGGCGCTCACCGTCAACTGCCCGGTCCCCGGACCCGTTCCGACCAGCCCGGCCAACCGCGACTACCGCCCCGGTTTCGCCGCACCCCTGATGGCCAAGGACCTCGGACTGGCCGCCAACGCCCTGCGTGCGGGCGGAATCGACGCCGAACTGGGTCTTCGAGCAGCCGAGTTGTACGCACGGTTCGCCGAAGGCGCCGGAGCCGAGCAGGACTTCTCCGGAATCGTCCAGGCCATCCGGGCCGCTTCGACGGACACCACCGACGCAGAGAAGGGCACCACCACGTGACCGAGCACAGCGAGAGTCCGGCCACCCCGGGCCCGTACGGGACGATCCTGGTCGAGCGCCGGGGCCGTACCGCCCTGCTCACCCTGAACCGCCCCAAGGCGCTCAACGCGCTGAGCCTGGACGTCATGCGGGAGACGGTCGAGGCGACCGAGGCGCTGGACCGCGACCCGGAGGTCGGCTGCATCGTCATCACCGGCAGCGGCGAGAAGGCGTTCGCAGCGGGCGCGGACATCAAGGAGATGCAGCCGCAGAGCTACATGGACATGTACCTCAGCGACTGGTTCACCGCCTGGGACCGGCTCGGTCAGCTGCGGACTCCGACGATCGCCGCCGTACGGGGCTATGCCCTGGGCGGTGGCTGCGAGTTGGCGATGCTCTGCGATCTGGTGATCGCCTCGGAGTCGGCGGTCTTCGGGCAGCCGGAGATCCGGCTCGGCGTGATCCCCGGCATCGGCGGCTCCCAGCGGCTGACCCGGGCGGTCGGCAAGGCCAAGGCGATGGATCTCTGTCTCACCGGCCGGAACATGGACGCCGAGGAGGCCGAGCGGGCCGGTCTGGTGTCCAGGATCGTCCCGGACGCGGATCTGCTGACCGAGGCGCTCGCCGTCGCGGACACCGTCTCCGGCATGTCGGCGCCGGTCGCGATGATGGCGAAGGAAGCGGTGAACCGGGCCTTCGAGACGACGCTCGCCGAGGGCGTCCGCTTCGAACGCCGCTTGTTCCACGCGGTGTTCGCGACGGCCGACCAGAAGGAGGGCATGAAGGCGTTCACCGAGAAGCGGCCCGCCGAGTTCACGCACCGCTGATCGGGCCGGGTGGGACGGGCCGGCCGTCGGCGATCACCGGGTACGGCACATGCGTACGCCGGTCGGGGTCGACGGCCAGCCGCCCTCCGGCCGGAGGCCGGGCCCGCTGGGCGCAGTCCTGCCGCTCGCAGATCCGGCAGCCGAGCCCGATCGGGGTCGCCGATCGCGGGTCGTCCAGCGCCAGGCCTTCGGCGTAGACCAGGCGGTGGGCGTGGCGCAGCTCGCAGCCGAGAGCTACGGCGAAGTCGGCCCGGGGCGCGCGGTGGCCGAATCCGCCGCGCGTCACGGTCCGGGCCACCCAGAAGTACCTTTTGCCGTCCGGCATTTCGGCGACCTGGGTGAGGATGCGGCCGGGCGCGGGGAACGCCTCGTACACGGTCCAGAGCGGGCAGGTGCCGCCGAGCCGGGAGAAGTGGAAGTCGCTGGCGGACTGCCGCTTGGAGATGTTGCCCGCCCGGTCGACGCGCAGGAACGAGAACGGCACGCCTCGGTCGCCGGTGCGCTGAAGAGTGGAGAGCCGGTGGCAGACGGTCTCGAAGCCGACGCCGAAGCGGGCCTGGAGGAGCTCGATGTCGTACCGCAGCTCCTCGGCGGCCCGGTGGAAGGCGGTGTACGGCATGAGCAGCGCGCCGGCGAAGTAGTTGGCGAGGCCGATCCTGGCGAGTCCGGCGGCCTGGTCGGAGGCGAGTTCGCCGCCGGCTACCAGCGTGTCGAGCAGTGATCCGTGCTCCAGCAGTGCGAGTTGGGTGGCGAGCTGGAAGGCGCGCTGGGCTTCGCTGAGCCAGGGTGAGAGCAGGAGGAGGCCGCTGTCCGGGTCGAACCGGCGGGCATCGGCTGCCCGTTGGGGGTCCGTGGTGACGACGGTGATGCCGTGCCGGGTGGCGAGGCGTTGCTTCAGTGCGTCGGCGGTGCGGCCCGCCGAGCCGGTGGAGAGGCCGGCCGCCGTGTCTTCGGCGACGGCGTCGAGGGCGCCGAAGTGGTTGTGGTGGGCGTAGAAGAAGTCCCGTACCTCGTCGTGGGGTTCGGCGGTGAGGAGCGCTTCGCCGTCCTGCGGCGGGGCGAGGGCGACGACCCGTTCGGCGGCGTCCCGGTAGCGGTGGTGGAGGGCGACCAGCGCGCGGGCCACCTCCGGGTGGTCACGGGCCACATCGGCGGCCTCCTCCAGCGGGACCTGCGTCCCGCACGCCTCGTCGCCGAGAGCGGCTCGGAGGTCGGTGGCGAGGCGCTCCTCCTCGGCCTCGGAGAAGAACTCCGGGTCGACGCCGAAGACCTCGGCGATCCGCAGCAGGACCGGCGCGGTCAGCGGGCGGTGGCTGTGCTCGATCTGGTTGAGGTAGCTGGTGGAGAGGCCGAGCGCGCGGGCCAGCTCGACCTGGTTCATCCCGCGCTCGCGGCGCAGCCGCCGCAGCTTGGCATGGGCGTAGATCTTGCGTCCGGCAGGCCGTCCCATGCGGTCGAAACTCCTCTCCCCCGCCCGGCCTCCACGCTGAGGCCTGCTGCGAAGCTAGCATCCGCATCTTTCGCAACTTTCGCAGATTCGCAGCTCAGGGCTGTACGGATTGCGCACGGTGGACCGGTCGCATCGGCGGGCGCGGCGGGGAAAGCTCCTCTGGTAACGCACCACCGATGTTGCGAGGAGCCCCGTGATCGACCACCACGTCCGCGTCCACCCCAGCGCCGACCGGCTGCCCCGTGAGGAGCAGCTCGCCTGGAAGCTGGCGGCCGTCGCCACCGGCACCCAGGACGCTTCCGCGCTCGACCCGCAGGCGGCCGCGATGGCCGTCAACCGGGTCGTCGACAACGCCTCCGTCGCCGTGGCGTCCCTTCTGCGCCGGCCGGTCGCGGTGGCCCGCAGCCAGGCGCTGGCACACACCGGCACGCCCGGCGCAACCGTCTTCGGCGCCACGCCCGGCGTGCGGGTCTCCCCCGAGTGGGCGGCCTGGGCGAACGGCACGGCCGTACGGGAGCTGGACTTCCACGACACGTTCCTGGCGGCGGACTATTCGCACCCGGGCGACAACATCCCGCCGCTGCTCGCCGTGGCCCAGCACACCGGGCGGACCGGCGCGGAGCTGCTGCGCGGGATCGTCGCCGCGTACGAGATCCATGTGGCGCTGGTCCGCGCGATCTGCCTGCACGAACACCGCATCGACCATGTGGCCCACCTGAGCGCGGCCACCGCATGCGGGCTCGGCGCGCTGCTGGGGCTGGACACGGCGACGACGTACCAGGCGGTCCAGCAGGCGGTGCACACGACGACGGCGACCCGGCAGTCACGAAAGGGAGAGATCTCCAGCTGGAAGGCGTTCGCCCCGGCGTTCGCGGGCAAGGCGGCGATCGAGGCGGTGGACCGGGCGATGCGCGGCGAGGGGTCGCCGTCGCCGGTCTACGAGGGTGAGGACGGGTTCCTCGCGCGGATGCTGGACGGCCCGGACGCGGCGTACACGGTGGGACTGCCGGAGCCGGGCGAGGCGCGGCGGGCGATCCTGGACACGTACACGAAGGAGCACTCCGCCGAGTACCAGGCGCAGGCGGTCATCGATCTGGCGCGGCGGCTGCGGGAGCGGACGGGCCCGACGGAGAAGATCCGCTCGATCGTGCTGCACACCAGCCACCACACGCACCAGGTGATCGGTTCCGGTTCCGGTGACCCGCAGAAGTACGACCCGACGGCGAGCCGGGAGACGCTGGACCACTCGGTGCCGTACATCTTCGCGGTGGCGCTGGAGGACGGGGCCTGGCATCACGAGCGGTCCTACGCCCCCGAGCGGGCGCAGCGGCCGAACACGGTCGAGCTGTGGCAGCGGATCTCCACGGTGGAGGACCCGGAGTGGACCCGGCGCTACCACGACCCGGACCCGGAGCGGCGGGCCTTCGGCGGGCGGGCGGTGGTGACGCTGGTGGACGGCACGGTGATCGAGGACGAGCTGGCGGTGGCCGACGCGCACCCGGCGGGGGCGCGTCCGTTCGACCGTGCGGGGTATGTGGCGAAGTTCCGTACGTTGGCGGAGGGCGTCGTCGCCGTCGGGGACCAGGACCGTTTCCTGGCGGCGGCCGAGGGGCTCGCGGAGCTGCCGGCGGACGGGCTCGACGCGCTGTTCCCGGTCGTGGACACGGAGGCGGTCGCCGCCTTCGACGCGGGGCTGCCGAAGGGGCTGTTCTGATGCTGCACACCCGGACCACACCGGCCGAGCGCCGCCGCTCCTTCCGCGAACAGCTGTCCTCCGGGCGGCTGGTGCGGATGCCGGGCGCGATCAACCCGTACTCGGCGCGGCTGATCCAGGAGGCCGGGTTCGAGGCGGTGTATCTGTCAGGCGCCGTACTCGCCGCCGAACTGGCCCTGCCCGACATCGGTTTGACGTCCTCCACGGAGATCGCCGCGCGGGCCCAGCAGATCGCACGCGTCACCGACCTGCCCGCCCTGATCGACGCGGACACCGGGTTCGGTGAGCCCATGAACGCGGCGCGCACAGTCCAGTTGATGGAGGACGCGGGGCTGGCCGGACTGCATCTGGAGGACCAGGTCAACCCCAAGCGGTGCGGCCACCTGGACGGCAAGACGCTCGTGGGGCGCGAGGAGATGGTCGGCAAGGTGCGGGCCGCCGTCGACGCGCGGCGCGATCCGGACTTCCTGCTGATGGCCCGTACGGACGCGCGCGGCCCCGAGGGGCTCACGGCGGCCATCGACCGCGCGAAGGCGTACGTGGACGCGGGCGCCGACGCCGTATTTCCCGAAGCGCTCGCGGACGAGGCCGAGTTCGAGGCGTTCCGGGCGGCGGTCGACGTACCGCTGCTGGCGAACATGACCGAGTTCGGCAAGGGCCCTTTGCTCGACGCGGCCACGCTGGAGAACCTCGGCTACAACATCGCCCTCTACCCCGTGACCCTCTTCCGCCTCGCGATGGGCGCGGTGGAGGACGGGCTGGCGGCCCTGGCCGCCGACGGCACCCAACAGGCCCTGCTGCCACGGATGCAGACGCGTTCCCGGCTGTACGAGGTGCTCGGTTACGAGGAGTACGGCGCGTTCGACTCGGCGGTCTACGACTTCACCCTGCCGCCCGGCGCCTGACCACCAAGCCCTTCACCCACGTACGCCCGGAGGTTCACCATGCCCGCACCCGCCACCGCCGAGATCCACCGCGGTCTCGCCGGGGTCGCCGTCGACACCACCGCCATCTCCACCGTCATCCAGGAGACCAACTCCCTGACCTACCGCGGCTATCCGGTCCAGGACCTGGCCGCCCGCTGCTCCTTCGAGGAGGTCGCGTATCTGCTCCGGTACGGCGAGCTGCCCGGCGCCGCCGACCTCAAGGCCTTCGAAGCCCGCGAGCGCGCCCTGCGGCCGCTGGACCGCACCACCGCCGAGCTGCTGGCCCGGCTGCCGGAGACCTGCCACCCGATGGACGTACTGCGGACGGCCGTGAGCTTCTTCGGCTCCGAGGACCCCACCGAGGAGGACGGCAGCACCGCCGCCCACCACGCCAAGTCCCTGGCTCTGATGGCCAAGTTGCCGGTGGTCGTCGCCGCCGACCACCGCCGGCGCCACGGGCTCGCCCCCGTACCGCCGGATCCGTCGCTCGGGTACGCGGAGAACTTCTTCCACATGTGCTTCGGGAGCGTGCCGGACCCGGAGGTGGTGCGCTGCTTCGAGGTCTCGCTGATCCTCTACGCCGAACACAGCTTCAACGCCTCGACGTTCACCGCCCGGGTCGTCACCTCCACCCTCTCCGACCTGTACAGCGCGGTGACGGCGGCGATCGGGGCGCTGAAGGGGCCGCTGCACGGCGGCGCCAACGAGGCCGTGATGCACATGCTCAACGAGATCGGTGACCCGGGGCGGGCGGAGGAGTGGCTGGACGAGGCCCTCGCCGCCCGGCGGAAGATCATGGGTTTCGGCCATCGCGTCTACCGGCACGGCGACTCCCGCGTACCGATCATGCAGGAGGCCACCGACCGGCTGGTGGCGCGCGCGGGCGACCCGGACGTGACCCGGCTGGCGACCCTGCACGCCGCGCTCCGCCACGCCATGATCAGCCGCAAGGGCATCCATCCCAACCTGGACTACCCGGCCGGGCTCGCGTACCACCTGATGGGGTTCGACATCGCGGCCTTCACGCCGATCTTCGTGATGAGCCGGATCACCGGCTGGACCGCGCACATCAGCGAGCAGCTGGCACACAACGCGCTGATCCGCCCGCTCGGCGTCTACAACGGGCCCGGCCAGCGGGCGGTGCCTCCACAGAGCGAGGGATGATCGACGAACCCGCGCGCGTTATAGCCGGATGTGTCCGGCTCATCACCGAGCCGGGCGACGAGATTCCGAGCAGGAGGCGGCGCTGTGCACGGTGAGTACAAGGTTCCCGGCGGCAAGCTGGTCGTGGTGGACCTGGACGTGGCGGGTGGGGCGCTGAGGAACGTCCGTGTGGCCGGGGACTTCTTCCTGGAACCCGACGAGGCGATCCTCGCCATCGACGCGGCGCTGGAGGGCGCCCCGGCCAACACGGACACCGCGGGGCTCGCGGCCCGGATCGAGGCGGCGCTGCCCGACTCCACGGTGATGCTCGGGCTGAGCGCGGAGGGTGTCGCCATCGCCGTACGCCGGGCGCTGGCGCAGGCCACGGAGTGGAGCGACTACGACTGGCAGCTGATCCACGACGCGCCTCAGTCGCCCGCGCTGCACATGGCGCTGGACGAGGTGATCACCGCCGAGGTCGCGGCGGGGGTGCGGCCGCCGACGCTGCGGGTCTGGGAGTGGGACTCCCCCGCCGTGATCATCGGGAGCTTCCAGTCGCTGCGCAACGAGGTCGACCCGGCGGGCGTGGAGCGGCACGGCGTGAACGTCGTACGGCGGATCTCCGGCGGCGGCGCGATGTTCGCCGAGCCGAGCTCCACCATCACCTACTCGCTGGCCGTCCCGCAGGCGCTGGTCTCCGGGCTCTCCTTCGCCGACAGCTACGCCTATCTGGACGACTGGGTTCTCGAAGCGCTGGCGGACATGGGCATCAAGGCCTGGTACCAGCCGCTCAACGACATCGCCACCGAGGTCGGCAAGATCGCCGGGGCGGCGCAGAAGCGGGTGGTGGGGCCGGACGGCGGGCCGGGGGCCGTGCTGCACCACGTGACCATGGCGTACGACATCGACGCCGACAAGATGCTGGAGGTGCTCCGCATCGGCAAGGAGAAGATGTCGGACAAGGGCACCCGGTCGGCGAAGAAGCGCGTCGACCCGCTGCGGCGCCAGACCGGGCTGCCCCGCCAGGTGGTGATCGAGCGGATGATCGAGTCGTTCCGCAAGCGCCACGGCCTCACGGACGGCCGCGTGACGGACGCGGAGCTGGCGCGCGCCGAGCAGCTCGTACGGACGAAGTTCGCGACGGAGGAGTGGACGGCCCGGGTGCCGTAGAGGGTGCCCCGCGGCCCCGCATACTGGGAGGCATGGACAGAGCGCAGCCGGACTCCGGTGTACGGGAACGGCTCGGCCGAGCCCTGTTCTCCCGGGTGGCGGGACCCTCCGGGCCGGAGAACCGGGCCCGGATCCACGGCACGCCCGGCCCGCGCTGGTTCGGCCCGGACCGGCCGGTGCGCCGGGTGCACGGGGACGCGTCCATGTTCATCGGCGGGCTGCGCGCGCTGCTCCTCCAGTCGCTGCACCCGCTCGCCATGGCCGCCGTCGCGGGCCACTCGGGGTTCAAGGGCGATCCGTGGGGGCGGCTCCAGCGGACCAGCACGTTCCTCGCGGTGACCACGTTCGGCACGGCCGAGCACGCGCAGGAGGCGGTGGACCGCGTACGTTCCGTGCACGAGCGGGTGCGCGGCATCGCGTCCTCCGGGGAGCCGTACCACGCGGCGGATCCGCATCTGCTGTGCTGGGTGCACGTCGCCGAGGTGGACAGCTTCCTCCGGGCCCATCAGCGGTACGGCGCACGGCCGTTGGACGGTGCCGGGTGCGACGGCTACATCCACGACATGGCGACCGTGGCCCACGCCCTCGGCATCCCCGACCCGCCGCACGACCGGGCGGAGCTGGCGGCCCGGATCGCCGCCTACCGCCCGGAGCTGCGCGCCACCCAGGAGGCCCTGGACGCGGCCCGCTTCATCCTTCTGCACCCGCCGCTGCCCTGGCCGGCCCGTCCTCCGTACGCCGTACTCGCCGCCAACGCCGTGGCCAGTCTCCCGCCGTGGGCCCGGGAGCCGCTGCGGCTGCCCCGGGTGCCGGGGGTCGAGGAGGTCTGCGTACGGCCCGCCGGGAAGGCTCTGACCAGGACCATTCGGTGGGCGATGACTCCGCCGCCCGCGCCCGCCTGACCCTCCGGGTGCCGAGGTCGGCCGGCGGCAGGACGATGGAGGGGACCGTACGCAGGGGGGCCCAGGGCGGGAGGCCCCCGGTGGCACGCAGCGAATCGACCGATGTACTCGTGGTGGGCGCGGGCCCGGTCGGGCTGACGCTCGCCGCCGAGCTGCGGCGCGCGGGCGTCTCCTGCCGGATCGTGGACCGCCTCCCGGCCCGGCTGCCGTACGCGAAGGCGGTGGGCATCCAGCCGCGCACGCTGGAGCTCTTCGACCGGATGGGGCTGGTGCGGGAGGTGCTGGACGCGGCGGTCCCGATGCGCGGACAGCTGAGTTACGTGAACGGGGCCGCGCAGGGCCGCATCGAGCTGGCCCTCCCGCCGGAGGTGCCGTACGGCTTCGCCGCGCTGCCGCAGTACGAGACGGAACGCGTCCTGGAGGAGTTCCTCGGGCGGTTCGGCACCGGGATCGAGCGGTCGACGGAGCTGGTGGCGTTCGCCCAGGACCCTGCCGGGGTGACGAGCCGGCTGGCCACCGCTTCCGGGGCCGAGGAGGAGGTGCGGTCCCGGTTCCTGGTCGGGTGCGACGGGGCGCACAGCGTGGTCCGCAAGGCGCTCGGGCTCTCCTTCGAGGGCGGGGCGTTCCCCGAGGAGTACATGCTCGCGGATGTGGAGGTGGGCTGGGGGCTGCCGCCGGGGTACGGGGTGCGGTCGATGCACCGGGGGGAGGACGGCGCGATCGACGACCTGCTGGTCTGCATCCCGCTGCCGGGCGAGGGCCGCTACCGGATGTCGATGCTGGTGCCGCCGGAGCTGTCGGCATCCCGTCCTTCGGAGCCATCGGCCGGGGACGGTGTGGCGCACGGCCTGGAAGGCGGTACGGCTCCCGCTCTCGCCGACATCCAGAAGGTGCTGGACCGGCTGGCGCCGGAGCCGGTCACCGCGTCCGCGCTGCGCTGGTCGTCGGTGTTCCGGATCAGCCACCGGCTGGTGGACCGGTACGGGGAGGGGCGGGTGTTCGTCGCCGGGGACGCGGCGCACATCCATCCGCCGACCGGCGCCCAGGGCATGAACACCGGTGTCCAGGACGCCTGCAACCTGGCGTGGAAGCTCGTACTGGCCGTCGAGGGCGCGGCGGATCAGCGCCTGCTGTCGAGCTACGGCGCCGAGCGGCATCCGGTGGGCGAGGAAGTGGTGGGCCGGACGGTGCGCCATGCCGCCGAGGGTGTGCAGGCCGACCCGACGGACCTGGAGACGTTGCTGCTGCGCGAGGCCCAACTGCTCGTCAACTACCGGGAGAGCCCCCTCGTGACGCCGCTGCCTCCGGGCGACGGGGCCGCGCTCCGGCCGGGCGACCGGGCTCCGGACTGCGGCGGCCTCACCGGGGACATCGCCGCGTATCCGGTGCGGCTGTTCGACCTGTTGCGCGGGCGGGGCCATGTCCTGGTGGTGTACGGGAACCACCCGGCCGGTGACGCGCCGGCCGATCTCGCGGCGGCGGCCGGTGAGTTGACCGGCGGCCGGATGGAGACCTGCCGGATCCTGGCTGCCGACGCGCCGCCGGACGAGGCGACGGGACTTCCTCATCACCACGACAGCCGGGGTGAGTTCGCACGGCAGTACGGGGTGGAGGAGGGTGCGGCGTTCGTCGTACGGCCGGACGGCCACCTCAGCGCCTGCCTCCGGCCGCCCACGGTCGGGGAGTTGAAGGAGGCGCTGGGGAGGGTCTTCGGCCGGTGAGGGCAAAAGCCCCGCTGCGGGAGGCCTGTGGAGGTTGACGGCCGTCCTCCCGCAGCGGGGCTTCCGATTGCTAGAGGGGCTGCCGATTACTTCGGCATCAGCACCGTGTCGATGATGTAGACGGTGGCGTTGGCGGTCGGCACGTTGCCGCAGACCACGCTGGCGCTGTCGTTGACCTTGTACGACTCACCGGAGCCCGACGTGGTCAGCGAGCTCTTCTGCAGGGTGTCGAACGTGCCGCTCTCCAGCTGCTGCGGGGTGAGCTTCTGGCCCACGACATGGTAGGTGAGGATCTCGGTGAGCTTGGCCTTGTCGTTGAGGACCGCGTCCAGGTCGGCCTTCGGGATCTTGGCGAAGGCGTCGTTGGTGGGCGCGAACACCGTGATGTTCTCGGCGTTGTTGAGGGTGTCGACGAGGCCGGCCTTCTGCACGGCGGCGACGAGCGTGGAGAGCGCCGGGTTGTTGGAGGCGGCGGTGGCGACCGGGTCCTTGGCCATGCCGTCGAAGCTGCCCGCGCCGTCCTTCGGGACACCGGCACAGGCCGGGCCGAACGGCTTGTCCGTCATGGCGTCGTCACCGGCGGCCGGCTTCGACTCCTCGGGGGTGGAGCCCGCGGCGGAGGAGCTGTCGGAGGCCTTGTCCGAGCCGGAGTCGGAGCAGGCGGCCAGCGTGAGGGGGAGCATCACGGCGGCGGCGACGGCGACGGCTGCGCGGCGGTGGCGAAGGGCGTTCATGGAGTTCTCCTGGATCGTTCGTTCGTAAGGGGAAAGGGATGAAGTACTGAGGGGGAGAGGTCTGTTGACGGGGGGTCAGTCCACGGTGACCACCACCGAGTGCCAGCCGCTGGCGCCGTCCGGGACGGTCTTGGTGCGCTTCTCGGTCTGGACCTCGCCCGTGCCGTCCGTGGCGCGGACGGTGAGGGTGTGTCCGCCGGGCTCCGCCTTCCAGGGGTAGGACCACTGGCGCCAGGTGTCGACGGTGTCCTGCTCCGCCAGTTGGGCCGGGCGCCACGGGCCGTCGTCGACGCGGATCTCGACCTTCTCGATCCCGCGGTGCTGGGCCCAGGCCACTCCGGCGACCATGACCGTGCCGGCCTCGGGGCGCCCGAAGGGCTTGGGGGTGTCGATCCGGGACTGGGTCTTGATCGGGGCCTTGCGGGCCCACTTGCGCTTCACCCAGTACGGGTCGTAGTCGGCGAAGGTGGTGAGCTCGATGTCCTCGATCCACTTGCAGGCCGAGACGTATCCGTACAGGCCGGGGACGAGCATGCGGACGGGGAAGCCGTGGACGAAGGGGAGCGGTTCGCCGTTCATGCCGACGGCGAGCATGGCGTCCCGGCCGTCCATGACGTCCTCGACGGGGGTACCGAGCGTCATGCCGTCCACCGAGCGGGCGATGATCTGGTCGGCCTTGCCGCCTCGGGACGGCGGCTTGACGCCCGCCTCCTTGAGCAGGTCGGCGAGGCGTACGCCGATCCACCGGGCGTGGCCGATGTAGGGGCCGCCGACCTCGTTGGAGACGCAGCAGAGGGTGATCTCGCGCTCGATCAGGGGCCGGTTGAGCAGGTCCTGGTAGGTGAACTCCAGGTCCCGGCGTACGCCTTGGCCGTGGATGCGCAGCCGCCAGGTGTTGGCGTCGACCTTGGGGACCACCAGGGCGGTGTCGACCCGGTAGAACTTGTCGTTGGGGGTGGTGAACGGAGGGAGGCCGGGGACCCGCAGCCGCGCTCCCGCCGGGGTCGGCTTGGCGGGTGAGGCCGGGGCGGGCAGCTTGACGGCCTCGCGGGAGGCGACGGCGTCCTGGGCGCTGCGGCCGTTGAGGGTCCGGCCGACCGCTCCCGCCGCGGTGGAGGCGGCGGCCGCGGCGGTGGCGGCGATCAGGAAGCCGCGCCGGTCCCAGCCGCTCTCGCCCTGCTCCTCCAGCTCCTCCCCCGCGATCCTGCGCGGCCGGGTGAGCCTGCCGACGAGGACGTACAGCAGGGCCGCTCCGGCCACCGCTCCGACCAGCGACGGCAGTCCGTCGACGATGCCGGTGGAGTCCGGGCGGCTGACGGCCGAGGCGGCGCCGACCACACCGAAGGCCAGGACGGCGGCGGAGCCCGTACGGCGGTGGCGCAGGGCCAGCAGGCCGACGGCGACGGCGAAGAGGGCGAGGGTGAGGACGATGCCGAGCTGCAGGACGAACTTGTCGTTCTCGCCGAAGTTCCGGATCGCCCAGTCCTTCACCCCGGCGGGCGTCCGGTCGATGGCCGCCCCGCCGACCGCTGTCACGGGGCTCGCCTCGGGCCTGACGGCGGCCGAGACGAGTTCGGCGACGGTCAGGGAGGCGAATCCCGCCAGCAGTCCGCTCAGGGCTGCGAGCGTTCCGCGGGTCAGGGCTGTCCGGGTGATCCTCACGGTCGTCATTCGGAGCCGTGGGACAGCCGGATTGGTCGATCACCCGATCACGTGAAACTCGCCGGTTCGCCTGCGGTGGGCGCCCGTACGACGTAACGGCGCAAAGCGAACCGCCCCGGCCGGGCACAAGGCCGGCCGGGGCGGATGTGATGCCTCTACATCAGGCGAAGCCTCAGGCGAGGGACGCGATCGCCTGGTTGAACGTGGCGGACGGGCGCATGATCGCCTCGGCCTTGGCCGGGTCGGGCTGGTAGTAGCCGCCGATCTCGGCCGGGGAGCCCTGCACCGCGATCAGCTCGGCGACGATGGTCTCCTCCTGCTCGGCCAGCGTCTTGGCGAGCGGCGCGAACGCCTCGGCCAGCTTGGCGTCGTCGGTCTGCTGCGCCAGCTCCTGGGCCCAGTAGAGGGCCAGGTAGAAGTGGCTGCCGCGGTTGTCGATACCGCCGAGGCGACGGCTCGGGGACTTGTCCTCGTTGAGGAACGTGCCCGTCGCCCGGTCCAGGGTGTCGGCGAGGACCTGGGCCCGCGCGTTGTCCGTGGTGGTGGCCAGGTGCTCGAAGCTGACCGCGAGGGCCAGGAACTCGCCCAGGCTGTCCCAGCGGAGGTAGTTCTCCTTGACGAGCTGCTGGACGTGCTTGGGCGCCGAACCGCCGGCGCCGGTCTCGAAGAGGCCGCCGCCGTTCATCAGCGGGACGACCGAGAGCATCTTGGCGCTGGTGCCGAGCTCCAGGATCGGGAAGAGGTCGGTGAGGTAGTCACGGAGCACGTTGCCGGTGACGGAGATGGTGTCCTCGCCGCGGCGGATGCGCTCCAGGGAGAAGGCGGTGGCCTCGACCGGCGACTTGACGGAGATGTCCAGGCCGTCGGTGTCGTGGTCGGCGAGGTACGTGGTGACCTTGGCGATCAGGTTGGCGTCGTGGGCGCGGCCCTCGTCCAGCCAGAACACGGCCGGGTTGCCGGTCGCGCGGGCGCGGGTGACGGCGAGCTTGACCCAGTCCTGGATAGGCGCGTCCTTGGTCTGGCACATCCGGAAGATGTCACCGGCGCCGACGGCCTGCTCCAGCACGACGGTGCCGTCCGTGCCGACGACGCGGACGGTGCCGGTGGCGGGGATCTCGAAGGTCTTGTCGTGGCTGCCGTACTCCTCGGCCTTCTGCGCCATCAGACCGACGTTGGGCACGGAGCCCATGGTCGCCGGGTCGAAGGCGCCGTTGGCGCGGCAGTCGTCGATGACGACCTGGTAGACACCGGCGTAGCTGCTGTCCGGGAGGACGGCGATGGTGTCGGCCTCGTTGCCGTCCGGGCCCCACATGTGGCCGGAGGTGCGGATCATGGCCGGCATGGAGGCGTCGACGATGACGTCGCTGGGGACGTGCAGGTTGGTGATGCCCTTGTCGGAGTCGACCATCGCGAGGGCCGGGCCCTCGGCGAGCTCGGCCTCGAAGGACGCCTGGATCTCGGCGCCGACGCCCGGCAGCGAGCCGAGGCCCTTGAGGATGCCGCCGAGGCCGTCGTTCGGGGTGAGGCCGGCGGCGGCGAGCTGGTCGCCGTACTTGGCGAAGGTGTTCGGGAAGAAGGCGCGGACCGCGTGGCCGAAGATGATCGGGTCGGAGACCTTCATCATGGTGGCCTTGAGGTGCACGGAGAACAGCACGCCCTCGGCCTTGGCACGGGCGACCTGCGCGGTGAAGAACTCGCGCAGCGCGGCGACGCGCATGACGGCCGCGTCGACGACCTCGCCCTTGAGGACGGGTACGGACTCGCGCAGCACGGTGGTGGTGCCGTCGTCGCCGTGCAGCTCGATGCGGAGCGAGCCGTCCTCGGCGATGACGGCGGACTTCTCGGTGGAGCGGAAGTCGTCGACGCCCATGGTGGCGACGTTCGTCTTCGAGTCGGCCGTCCAGGCGCCCATGCGGTGCGGGTGGGCCTTGGCGTAGTTCTTGACGGAGGCGGGGGCGCGGCGGTCGGAGTTGCCCTCGCGCAGCACCGGGTTCACGGCGCTGCCCTTGACCTTGTCGTACCGGGCGCGGACGTCCTTGTCCTCGTCGCTCTTCGGGTCGTCCGGGTAGTCCGGAAGCGCGTAGCCCTGCTCCTGGAGCTCGGCGATGGCCGCCTTGAGCTGCGGGATCGACGCCGAGATGTTCGGCAGCTTGATGATGTTCGCGCCGGGCGTCCTGGCCAGCTCGCCGAGCTCGGCGAGTGCGTCATCGATACGCTGCTCGGCCTTCAGCCGCTCCGGGAAACTGGCGATGATCCGGCCCGCGAGGGAGATGTCACGGCGCTCGACCGTGACGCCTGCGGTCGAGGCGTAGGCCTCGATCACGGGCAGGAACGAGTAGGTCGCCAGGGCAGGGGCCTCGTCGGTGTGCGTATAGATGATGGTCGAGTCAGTCACCGGGTGCTCCGCTCCACGTCTGCAACATTGCTTGACATCAAGATATCTCGTCACCGCCCGTGGCTCCACAAGGCCCCCGTACGGCTTCACCGTCCGGGTACGGGGCCTGGTGATGACCCGATCACTCCTCGTTACGAGATCGGCGGCCGGTCCTCGTACCAGCGCCGGTCGTCCTCCAGCTGGGCGGCCAAGGCGATCAGGCGTTCCTCGCCGCGGGACGGCCCGAGGAGCTGGGCGCCGACGGGGAGTCCGGAACGGGTGAAGCCGGCCGGGACGCTGACACCGGGCCAGCCGAGGACGTTCCACGGCCAGGCGTAGGGGCAGGCGGCGGCCATGGTGACGTCGGTGCGCCAGGCGCTGAGCTGGTCGAAGGTGCCGATACGGGGTGGGGGCGCGGCGGTCGTCGGGGTGAGGAGGACGTCGTACGTGTCGAAGAGGGCGCCGATCCGGCGGTGCTGGCGCACCTCGCGGGCGCGGGCGGCCCGGACCACCCGGCCGCCGAGCCGCGTCCCGGTCCGCAGGGCGCTGCGGGTGCGGGGGTCCAGGAGGGCCGGTTCGGGGTGGCGGGCGGCGAACTCGGCGATGCCCGCCGTGGCGCGGGGTACGAAGGCGAGGCCGATCAGCCCGTACCGGGGGCGGGCCTCCTCGACGTGGTGGCCGAGCCGGGCCAGGGTCTCGGCGAGCGCGGTGACGGCCCGGCGCACCTCGGGGTCGGGTCCGGCGCCGGTGAGGGTGAGCGGGGGCCGCCAGGCGAGGGCGATCCGGAGGCGGCCCGGATCGCGGCGGGCGGCGTCGGAGGCGCGGACGGCGGGCGGGCGGTGGAGGTCGTCGGGGTGCGCACCGGCGGCCGCGTCCAGCAGGAGCGCGGCATCGGCCACCGTACGGGCGAGCGGGCCGTTGACGGTGAGGCCCTGGAAGGCGTCGTGGTGCGGGTGGACCGAGACGCGGCCGCGCTGGGGCTTGATGCCGACGAGGTGCGTCCAGGCGGCGGGGATGCGGACGGACCCGGCGCCGTCCGAGCCGAGGGCGGCGGGGACCAGGCCCGCGGCCACGGCGGCGGCCGATCCGCCGGAGGAGCCGCCGGGGGTGTGGGCGGTGTTCCAGGGGTTGCGGGTGGCGCCGAAGGCCGGGCCCTCGGTGAACGGCCACTGGCCCAGCTCGCAGGAGTTGGTCTTGCCCACGATGACGGCCCCGGCGGCGCGCAGCCTCCGGACCGCCTCGCTGTCCGTGGTGACCGGCGGCCGGTCGCCGTCGCAGCCGAAGTGCGTGGGCAGGCCCGCCACATCGGTGTCGTCCTTGACCGCGACCGGCACGCCGAGCAGCGGCAGCCGCTCCCCCGCCGCGAGCCTGCGGTCGGCCTCGGCGGCCTCCGCGAGGGCGGCTTCGGCCCGCAGGTGGCGGAAGGCGTTGAGCGTGGGCTGCGCGGCCTCGATCCGGGCGAGGGCGTCGGCGACGAGTGCGGTGGAGGTGGTGGCGGAGTCGGCGAGCAGGCGTGCGCTCTCGGCGAGGCCGGGCGCCGGGGCGGGACGCGGGGTGTGCTGGAGGTGTGTTCGTACGGCCGGGTCGGTCCGCTCGGTGGACTCCGCTGAGGACATGGGCGTGCCGCCTCCCTCGTGGCCGCGGGGTCGACCGGTCGTCCCGGCCGCTGCCCACACGTACTTACTGGAGGGTAACGAGAGGAGGCGGCACGCTCAACCGTTACGGCCGCCGCACCCGTCCGGCGTTACGGCCGGACATGGATCTCACCGATGCCGGTGCCGATCTTCCCGCAGTGCGCGGTGGACTGGCCCGACTCGCCGGGCCGCAGCGTGACCCGGTTGCCGTCGACGTCCGGGGCCCAGCCGCAGACCAGGTGGACCCAGAACGTCTGCGTCTGGCTCCCGTTGTTGCGGCAGAGCGCGTAGCCCGTGTACTCGTCGACGGCGTGCTTGCCGGTGTGGCAGGAGAGGCCGGGCGGGATCGCGGCCGGAGCGGCGGTCGCCGAGGTGGCCGGGCTCGGCAGTGCGGTGGCCGCCGCCGCGACGACCAGCGCCCGCAGGACGGACCGGGTCCGCTTCCCCGTGAACAGGTTCATGGTTCTCCTCCGTGGTGCGCGTGTGTACGTGAACCCACGCGTGTGTACGTGATCCCGCACGGGATCACGTACGCGCCTCTGCCCACGCTCCGTGGCCGAAAACACCGCCGCGCTTCACTCTCCGTACGCACGCCGGGCGGCGCCTCCGCTCCCGGCGTACGCTCGAATGTGCCGGTCGCCCCGGTTCGTACGCCCTGACCGGGGCCTTTCCGAGGAGGCGACGTGAGCGGACATCGTTGGGCCGCACGGGCGGCGGCGGGCGCGGCGGCCGTCGCGCTCACCGTGACGGGTGGCGCGGTCGCGCAGGCCGACGACGACATCGCCTCGCTCGGCGCCGAGCAGATCGCGGACCGCTCCCGGGACGCGCTGCTCCAGGTCTCCTCCCTCCATCTGAGCGCGCGCGGCAGTCTCGACGGGAGCGGCGAGCGGATGAGCGTCGATCTGACGCTGGACCGGGCGGGCAACTGCGCGGGCGGCGTCGACATGGGCGAGGACGGGTCCGTGGAGATCGTGAAGCGCGCCGACGATGTCTGGCTGAAACCGGACAAGGCGTTCTGGGAGACCCATGTGCCGATCGGCGGCGCCACGTTCGACGCGATCCTCGACGGCCGTTACATGAAGGCGAAGGCCGATGACGCCCGGCTGCTGACGGTCACGGAGGTCTGTGACCTCGACACCTTCCGCGAGCTGATCACGGACAACCGCGACGCGGCCGAGCGCGGCACGCTCTCCAAGGGCCAGGAGACCGAGGTGGACGGCGCGCCCGTCATTCCGGTGACCCGCGCCCAGGGTGAGAAGCGGCTGACGGTGTACGTGGCCACCGAGGGCGAGCCGTACCCGGTGCGGATCACCGTGCAGGGAGCGGAGGAGGGGACCGTGGACTTCTCCGGCTTCGACCGGCCGGTGCCCGCCGAGACCCCGGCCGCCTCCGAGACGGTGGATGTGACGGCGCTGCTGGGCCGCAGCGTCAAGCCGGTGTGAGTACGCGTTTTCGGTCGCGGGGCCGGCCCCGCACACACCGCACAGGACCGGCCCCGCCGCCATCAGGCCCGCTCCCGACGCTCCCGCCCGGTCAGCACCACGTACAGCACCAGCGAAGAGGCCAGCCCGACCGCCCAGCCGTAGTCGGCGAGCGGCTTGAGGAACGGGATCAGTCCGTCGGCCGGGAACGGCCCCTTGCCGGGAGCCGAGTGCGAGCCGCCGACCGCCAGGACGCCACCGACGGTGAAGGCCGCCACCGCCCGCCAGTTCCAGCCGGCCCGGTACCAGTAGCGGCCGCCGGGCCGGTAGAGGTCGGCGAGGTCGAGGACCGTGCGGCGGACGATCCAGTAGTCCGCGATCAGGATGCCGGCCACCGTACCGAGCAGCCCGCCGACCAGTCCCAGCCAGGTGAAGATGTACAGCTCGGGCGTCTCCGTGAGCTTCCACGGCATGATCACGACCCCGACCACGCCCGTGATGAGCGCCCCGCCCTTGAAGCTGATGAACTTCGGCGCGAGGTTGGCCAGGTCGTACGCCGGTGAGACCACGTTGGCCGCGATGTTCACGGAGATCGTCGCGATCAGCACGGTGACCAGGCCGAAGAGGAGCCCGAAGACGTTGTCGGTCCGGGCCACGAGCTCGACCGGGTCCCAGATGGCGACCCCGTACACCGCCTGCGAGCCGGAGGTGACGAAGACCGAGAGCAGCGCGAAGAACGTCATCGTGGTCGGCAACCCGAGCGACTGGCCCCAGATCTGCGCGCGTTGGCCCGCGCCGAAGCGGGTGAAGTCGGGGATGTTGAGGGAGAGCGTGGCCCAGAAGGCGATCATGCCCATCAGGGACGGGAAGAAGACCGGCCAGAAGTCGGCGCCCCAGCCGAGCGCGGACGGCTGGTCGAGCAGCGGGCCGAAGCCGCCCGCCTTGACCGCGACCCAGACGAGCAGCGCGACGGCCCCGACCAGGACGAAGGGCGCCGCCCAGTTCTCGAACCGGCGCAGCGCGTCCATCCCCCGGTAGATGATGGCCAGTTCGAGCGCCCAGAAGAGCGTGAAGCAGAGCCAGAGCGTCCACGGCTGCCCGCCGATCTCCCCGGCACCGGCCCATCCGCCGAAGACCTTGCCGAGCAGCGTGAAGATCCCGACGCCGCCGATCCAGGTCTGGATGCCGAACCAGGCGCAGGCGACGGCAGCCCGGATCAGGGCGGGCAGGTTGGCGCCGCGCAGCCCGAAGGAGGCGCGGGCCAGGACCGGGAAGGGGATGCCGTACTTGGGTCCGGCGTGCCCGGTGAGCAGCATCGGCGCGAGCACGATCACATTGGCGAGCGCGATGGTGAACACGGCCTGTTTCCAGTCCATGCCGAGCGCCACCAGACCGGAGGCGAGCAGCCAGGACGGGATGTTGTGGGCCATCCCGATCCACAGGGCCGCGAAGTTGTACGTCGTCCAGGTGCGCCGCTCGACGGGGACGGGGAGCAGGTCGTCGTTGGTGAAGCGGGTGTCGTCGGGGACGTATCCGGGGGCGAGTTCGACGCGGCCGGACGCGGCGTCGGCAGCCGTTCCGGGTATCGCGTCGTGCGGGGAGGAGGATGGTGGGGTGGGTGGGACGGTGGCGGTCATGGTGGTCGAGCCCTTCGCTCGGGAGCGGTGCCGTGCGGGGCGGTGCGGGCGGGGTGCGGTACGGGCGGGACGGGGTCGTGGGGGGGGGCGCAGGCGGGTCAGGCGTTCAGTGCGGGGATGATCGTGGAGCCGTACGCGTCGATGGTCGCCTCGCGCGCGTCGTGCATGTTGTAGACGGCGAACTGGTCGACGCCCATGTCCCGCAGCGCCCGGAGCTTCTCGATGTGCGCCTCGGCGGGTCCCAGCAGGCAGAACCGATCGACGATCTCGTCGGGGACGAAGGCGGTGTCCGGGTTGCCGGTGCGGCCGTGGTGGCTGTAGTCGTAGCCGGAGCGCCCCGCGATGTACGCGGTCAGCTCGTCCGGCACCATCCCCGAGTGCTCGCCGTACCGGGCGACCAGGTCGGCGACGTGGTTGCCGACCATCCCGCCGAACCAGCGGCACTGCTCACGGGCGTGGTCGAGGTCGTCGCCGACGTAGGCGGGGGCGGCGACGCAGATGGTGACGGAGTCCGGGTCCCGGCCGGCGTCGGATGCCGCGTCCCGTACCGCCTTGATCATCCACTCGGTGAGGAACGGGTCAGCGAGCTGGAGGATGAACCCGTCCGCCTTCTGGCCGGCCAGGGCGAGGGCCTTGGGCCCGTACGCCGCCATCCACACCGGCAGCCGCCCGTCCTTCACCCAGGGGATCTGCACCGGCTGCCCGTCGACCGTCGCCTCCCGGCCCTCCGCGAGGTCCCGGATGACGTCGATGGCCTCCCCCAGCCGGGCCAGTGTGTTGGGCCGGCGGCCCGCGACACGCATCGCGGAGTCGCCGCGCCCGATCCCGCAGACCGTGCGGTTGCCGTACATGTCGTTGAGGGTGGCGAAGGTGGAGGCGGTCACCTCCCAGGTGCGGGTGCCCGGGTTGGTGACCATCGGGCCGACGGTCATCCGGTCGGTGTGCTCCAGGATGCGGCTGTAGATGACGAACGGTTCCTGCCAGAGCACGGCCGAGTCGAAGGTCCAGCCGTAGCGGAAGCCGTTGCGTTCGGCGCGGCGCATCAGGCCGACGACGGCGGAGGCGGGCGGGTCGGTCTGGAGGACGAGTCCGAAGTCCATGCGGGATCTCCTAGTCGAGGTACTGACTGGTGGCACGCGGGGTGTACATGCCGTGTCCGGCGCGTCCGGTGAACTTCTGTTTGTCGAGGACGAGTTCGCCGCGTGAGAGCACGGTCTCGACCTGGCCGGTAATCCGCTTGCCCTCGTACGCCGAGTAGTCGACGTCCATGTGGTGCGTCTCGGCGGAGAGGGTCTGTTCGGCGTGCGGGTCGTAGATGACGATGTCCGCGTCGGCGCCCGGGGCGATGGTGCCCTTCTTCGGGTAGAGGCCGAACATCCGGGCCGGGGAGGCGCAGGCGATCTCGATCCAGCGGCGGCGGGTGATGTGTCCGTCCACGACGGCCTGGTGCAGCAGGTCCATCCGGTGCTCGACGCCGGGCATGCCGTTGGGGATCTTGGAGAAGTCGCCGCGGCCCATCTCCTTCTGGCCGGAGAAGCAGAAGGGGCAGTGGTCGGTGGAGACGACCTGGAGCTCGTTGTTCCGCAAGCCCCGCCACAGGGTCTCCTGGTGCTCCTTGGGGCGCAGCGGCGTGGAGCAGACGTACTTGGCGCCTTCGAAGTCGGGCTCGGCGAGGTTGTCGGTGGAGAGGAACAGGTACTGCGGACAGGTCTCGCCGAAGACCGGGAGCCCCTTGTGGCGGGCGGCGGCGATCTCCTCCACCGCCTCGTCGGCGGAGACGTGGACGACGTAGAGCGGCGATCCCGCGACCCGGGCGAGCTGGATCGCGCGGTGGGTGGCCTCGGCCTCCAGGGCGACCTTGCGGACGTCTCCGTGGTAGCGCGGGTCGGTGCGGCCGGCGGCGAGGGCCTGTTCGACGAGGACGTCGATGGCGATGCCGTTCTCGGCGTGCATCATGATCAACCCACCGTTGCCGGAGGCCCGTTGCATCGCCCGCAGGATCTGGCCGTCGTCGGAGTAGAAGACGCCCGGGTACGCCATGAACAGCTTGAACGACGTGACGCCCTCGGCGACGAGCCGGTCCATCTCCTTGAGCGAGGACGGGTTCACGTCGGCGAGGATCATGTGGAAGGCGTAGTCGATGGCGCAGTTGCCGTCGGCCTTGGCGTACCAGGCGTCGAGCCCTTCGCGCAGCGACTTGCCCACGCTCTGGATCGCGAAGTCCACGATGGTGGTGGTCCCGCCCCAGGCCGCGGCGCGGGTGCCGGTCTCGAAGGTGTCGGCGGCGTACGTGCCGCCGAACGGCATCTCCATGTGGGTGTGCGCGTCGACACCACCCGGGATGACGTACTTCCCGGTGGCGTCGATCCTGCGGTCGGCGCTCCAGGACTCGGCGGCGTCGGTGCCGTGGGCGGCGAGTGCGGCGATGCGCCCGCCCTCGACGAGGACGTCGGCGTGGATCTCGTCGGACGCGGTGATGACCAGACCACCGTGGATGACGGTGCGGCTCATGGGTACCTCCTCGCTGGGGCGGTACGGGGGTCCACGCACATGGACCCCCGTACGCCGGTCGGTTGGCGCTCGTACGGCGCTCGGTACGGGCGGCTCCGTTCGGACGGTGCTCCGCCTTCGTACGGTGCTCGGTACGGGTTCCGTTCGGACGGTGCTCCGCGTCCGTACGGTGCTCGGTACAGGCTCCGTTCGGGCGGCGCTCCCCGTCCGTACGGGGCTCGGACTGCGCGCGTGCGGTGGTCAGCCGGCGGCGCGCAGGGCTTCGGCCAGGACCGACGCGCCCTCCTCCGCCTCGGCGACCGTGAGGGTCAGGGGCGGGGCGATCCGCAGCACGCTGGTGTTGTGGCCGCCGCCCTTGCCGATGAGCAGCCCACCCGCGCGCGCCGCCTCCAGGACGGCCGTGGCCGCCTCCGGATCCGCCTCGTCCGTACCGGGTTTGACCAGCTCGATGCCGATCATCAGGCCCCGGCCGCGTACTTCGCGTACGGCGTCGGATCCGGCGGCGATCCCCCGCAGCCGCTCGATGAGGAGCCCGCCGACGCGCCGCGCGTTGCCTTGGAGGTCGTGCTCCAGGTGGTACGAGAGGTTGGCGAGACCGGCCGCCATGGTGACGGGTGAACCGCCGAACGTGGAGATGGAGTTGGCGTCCAGGCAGTTCATCACCTCCGCGCGGGCGACGACTCCGCCGATGGACATGCCGTTGCCGATGCCCTTGGCGAAGGTGAGGATGTCCGGCGGGCCGTGCTCGGCGTGCGCCTGCCAGCCCCAGAAGTGCTCACCGGTCCGCCCCCACCCGGTCTGCACCTCGTCCGAGATCCACAACACGCCGTGCCGGTCCAGGACTTCGCGGAACGCGGCGAACAGTCCGTCGGGCGGCGAGGTGAAGCCGCCGACGCCCTGGATCGGTTCCGCGATGAGCGCCGCGGCCTCCCGGGTGTGGCCGAGGAGGTCCTCCAGATCGGCGACGCACGCCCGGATGAACCGCTCGTCGCTCAACTCCGCGTACGGGCCACGGGATCGGACGCCTCCGTGGACGTACAGCGTCTGGAGCGGGGAGAGCGTCGTGGGCGACCAGGCGTGGTTGCCGGTGATGGAGACCGCGGAGAAGGAGCGGCCGTGGTAGCTGTTGCGCATCGCGAGGATCTGGTTGGACCTGCGGTACGCGGTGGCGAGCAGCAGCGCGGTGTCGTTCGCCTCGGTGCCCGAGGTGGTGAAGAAGACCCGGGCGTCGGGGATGCCGGAGAGGTGGGCGATCCGCTCGGCCAGCTCCACCATCGGGCGGTTGAGGTAGAGCGTGGAGGAGTGGATGATCCGCCCGGCCTGTTCGGCGACCGCCTTGGTGACCTCGGGCAGGGCGTGGGCGGTCATGGTGGTGAGGATGCCGCCGAAGAAGTCGAGGTAGCGGTTGCCGTCGGCGTCCCAGACGTACCGACCCTCGCCGTGGGTGAGTTCGATGGGGTGGCGGTAGTAGAGGGCCAGCCACTCGGGGCTGACGGCCAGGTGGCGTTCGTGCAGTCCGCTCACGGCTCCACCAGCCCGTCGTAGGCGTCGGGCCTGCGGTCCCGGTAGAAGGCCCACTGCCGGCGGACCTCCTCGATCAGACCGAAGTCCAGGTCGCGGACGACGAGTTCCTCCTCCTTGTCGCTGGCGACGTCTCCGACGAACTGGCCGCGCGGGTCGACGAAGTAGCTGGTGCCGTAGAAGTCGTTGTCGCCGTACTCCTCCTGGCCGACACGGTTGATCGCGGCGACGAAGTACTCGTTGGCGACGGCGGAGGCGGGCTGTTCCAGCTGCCAGAGGTGGCCGGAGAGGCCGCGCGAGGTGGCGGACGGGTTGTAGACCAACTGGGCCCCGTTGAGTCCGAGTTGGCGCCACCCTTCGGGGAAGTGCCGGTCGTAGCAGATGTAGACGCCGACCTTGCCGACAGCGGTGTCGAAGACCGGCCAGCCGATGTTGCCGGGCTTGAAGTAGTACTTCTCCCAGAACCCCTTGACCTGCGGGATGTGGTGCTTGCGGTACTTGCCGAGGTAGGAGCCGTCGGCGTCGATCACGGCGGCCGTGTTGTAGTAGAAGCCGGACTGCTCGACCTCGAAGACCGGGACGACGATGACCATGCCGGTCTCGCGGGCCAGATCCTGCATCCGGCGGACGGTGGGCCCGTCCGGGACCGGCTCGGCCCAGCGGTAGTGCTCGGGCTCCTGGACCTGGCAGAAGTAGGGGGCGTTGAACACCTCCTGGAACCCGATGATCTTCGCCCCCTGCCGGGCGGCCTCGCGCGCATGGTCCTCATGCTTGGCGATCATGGATTCGGTGTCGCCGGTCCAGGTCGCCTGGACGAGTGCGGCGCGTACGACGTGGGACATGAGCTGCTCCTTCGACGCGGCGTCAGAGAGCCTCTACGCGTTTTCTACGCACGTAGATCGGTGCATGGATGGAGAACGTAAGCCCCTCCGTCCGGCGGGGCAAGACCATCGCCGTGAACCGGCTGAGTCGATCATGTTTCGCACCCGAGCGGTCCACACCGGCCACGGTACGCATCATTCCGTGCCTGTGCGGCGCGTCACGCGGAACCGTGAGGGAGTTGCCCTGAAGTGCGCTCCAGCTCATAGCCTGCTGGCGTCTCCGGACGTCACCTTGCACCGGTCGAGCGAAAAGGATCCTTCATGCGCTGCACACTCTTCGGCAGGACCGGTCTGCGCGTCAGCGAGCTCGCGCTGGGCGCCATGACCCTGGGCCGCCACGAATCCGGCCACGCCGCCGTACGGGAGACCTCCGGCCGGATCCTCGACGCCTACCTGGAGGCCGGCGGCAATTTCCTGGACACGGCGGACATCTACGCGGGCGGCACCTCCGAGACGGTCCTGGGCGAGCTGCTGGGCGACCGCCGCGACGCGCTCGTCCTCGCCAGCAAGTACACCTGTGCGACCCGGCCCGGCGACGTCAACTCCGGTGGCAACCACCGCAAGAACCTGGTGCAGTCCGTGGAGGCGAGTCTCCGGCGGCTGCGCACCGACCGGCTCGATGTCCTCTGGGTGCACGCCCGGGACAACTTCACGCCGGTCGAGGAGGTCATGCGCGCGCTCGACGACCTGGTCCGGAGCGGCAAGGTGCTGTACGTCGGCGTGTCCGACTGGCCCGCCTGGGAGATCGCGCAGGCCAGTACGGTCGCCGAGCTCCGCGGCTGGACGCCGTTCACGGGGTCGCAGCTGCGGTACAGCCTGCTGGAGCGCACCCCGGAGCGCGAACTGCTGCCGCAGGCCCGCGCGTTCGACCAGGCCGTCTTCGCCTGGAGTCCGCTCGCCCGGGGCCGCCTCGCGGGTGGCCGGGAGCAGGAGGAGGCGGTGGCAGGCCGGCCGGACGAGGCGGAGCTGCGCGCGCGGGAGACCGTGCGGGCCGTCGTCGAGATCGCCCGGGACGGTGGCTGGAGCCCGGCCGCCGTGGCGCTGGCCTGGCTGCGCCGCCGCCCGGGCAACATCGTCCCGATCCTCGGCCCGTCCACCCCGGACCAGCTCACCGACGCCCTCGGCTGCCTGGAGGTGAAGCTGGACGTGGACGCCGTGGACCGGCTGGACACGGTGAGCAGGGTGCCGCTGGGCTTCCCGCACGATTTCCTGCAGGACGAGGCGGTACGCGAGACGGTGTACGGGGACCGCTGGACGGTCATCGAGGACCGGCGCTCGACGTACCGGCGGACGACGATGGGGATGCTCTGAGCGGGTGGCCGGGGGCGGGCCAGGCCTCCGAGCGGCGTGCGGCCGGGGGCGTGTTGGGCCCTCGCGTGGCGTGCGGCCGGGGGGTTCGGGCGTCATCCGGCGGCTCCCGGCCGCCTCACACCCCCGGCATACCCGCCACCCGTAGCGCGTGGACCAGGTCCCACTCCCGCTCCACGGACACCTCGCGGGCCGCCGCCAGCAGGTGGGGCAGCACGCGGTCCCCGCCGCCGCCCGCGAGTTCGGCCGCCTCCTGCGGCGTACGTACGCGGACGAAGGCGCCGAGCAACGCCCGCGCCTCGCCCTCGCGGCCCGCGCCGTCCAGCGCGAGAACGGCCTCGGCGACCTCGGCGGCGGGCCGGGCCACCCCCTGCCGGAGCAGCAGCCCGCAGTCCTCCTCCCGGCCCGCCGCGGCCAGCGCTCCCGCCGCCGCGGCGAAGGCGGCGGGCGGCAGCGAGGACGCCTCCCAGAGCAGGGTCGTCCAGTCGGCGGCGAGGCCGGCCCGGTACAGGGCGACCGCCAGCACCGGCAGCCGGGGCGCGGGCCAGGCCGCCACCTCGCAGAGCACCACGTGGGCCTCGCCGCTGCGCCCCTCCGCACGGAGCCGGACCAGCCGCGCGACGGCGGCGGCCACGGCCTCGCCCGCCCCCTGATCCGGCAGCTCGGCCGACGCGGGCGCCTGCGGCTCCGCCTCCTCCGCCACCCCGCCGCCGAAGCGAGCGCCCCGCGGAGCGGAGCCGCCCTCCGGCGCGGGCACGGGCAGGACGGGAACGGCCGAGGGCACGTACCCGGTCTCCTCCTCGTCGTCCACGTCGAGACCGGCGAACCGAGCACCACGCGGCTTCTTCCGCCGAGGAGCGGGATCCGGGGCGGAACCAGCGGCGGGCCCGCCGGAGCGGGACCAGGACCGGGACCGTCCGAGCGCTTCCGCACCCCCTGCCGCCGGAGCGGCCCCCGGCGCGAGGCCCTGCACCGGCTCCCGTACGAAGTCCTGCAACGGCTCCCGTACGAGCTCTGGCAAGGGCTCCCGTACAGGCTCCGGCGCCACCCCCCGTACACCCCCTCGCTCCGCCGACGCCCCGACACGCGGATGCGGAACCGTCACCGCCGCCAGCCGCCCCCGCAGCTCCGCGCACCGGGCCGCGGCGCGACGATGGTCGTCCTGGGCCCAGGCCAGCACCTCCGAGTCGGCAGGGCCCGCCCCCGCCACCTCGGCCGCACGCAGGCGCTCCGCCGCCCGGCCCTGCTCGCGGATCATCAACTCCAGCCGGTGCACCAGCTCCTGGCGTCCTCCCGGCCGGCGGTCGTGGGCGGCCGCGGCGGCGGAGTACAGCGCGGCGGCCCGTACCGACGCCTGCTCGGCGAAGTACGCGCCGTGGAGCGCGGCCAGGTCGGCGAGCAGCGACTCCACCACGTCCCAGGGCGGTATCTCCACGCCGTCGAGGCAGGAGCCCATGCCCTGCGGGTCGCGCCGGGTGAATACCCCGTACCACCCGCGTCCGGGGTCGAGCCGTGCGGTCAGTTCCCGTAGGTAGTGCGCGAACGTGCCTACATCCACTGCTTGCTGATGCACCGTCACCACCATCGCCGCCCTCGCCGACCGTCGACTGGAGCCTTCCAGTCCGCAGGCATTCGACCGCAGGTGTGTTACGGGGCGGCTACGCGCAGCTTTCGTCCGCGCTGCGGCGGGTGCACGGCGCCGGCCGGCGTGCGCCCCCGGGGGCCACCGTCAGAAAGTAACGGCGATCCCGGTGTGCGGGCGCTTGCCGAGGCGGGCGACGGTGGCGGGCCAGTCGACGAGCCAGAACTTCCAGGTGTACTTGCGGGCCAGCAGCTTGCGCACCGCGCGGGTCTCGTCCGCGTCGAGGAGACGCCCGGTACCCTCGGCGCTCGGGGCGCCTTCGGCGATCCGGCCGCGTACGTCGCAGACGGTGACGGCGACCCGGGTGTCGTTCCGGAGCCGCTTGACCTTCCATGAGTCGGAGCGGGTCCACACGTACAGCACCTCGCCCTCGGCGGCCGCCCATACGGGCGTGGCGACGGGCGTGCCGTTCTTGCGGTAGGTGGTCAGGCTGACGTATTCGCTGCGCGCGAAGTCCTGGAGAGTCACGGACGCGACCCTACGCACCGCACACCCGTCACGCGATCAGGGGTACGACGGCGGGCTCGGCGGCACAGCGGCCGAGCAGCTCGTCCATGGAGAGGCCGAGCGCTCCGGCGAGCGCGGCGACCGTGAAGAAGGCGGGGGTCGGGGCACGGCCGGTCTCGATCTTGCGGAGGGTCTCGGCGGAGATTCCGGCGCTCGCCGCGACGGCGACCATGCTGCGCTCCCCGCGCGCCTCGCGGAGCAAGCGGCCGAGCCGTTCGCCGCGGAGGCGCTCTTCGGGGGTGAGAGGAGTGCGGACCATGAGGCCACTCTACTACGGTCCACCATTCTTATACCGTCATTACTATACCGCTTCGACCGGTATAGTAATGGGCATGGTGCACATCAAGACAGACACATCCATCGAAGCCATGCGGGAGTCCGGACGCGTCGTCGCGCGAATCCTGGCCCGCGCCCAGGAGGTCGCGGCGATCGGCGTGACGCCGCGCGAGCTGGACGAGGCGGCGCGCGAGGTGCTGCGCGAAGCCGGAGCCTCCTCGCCGTTCCTGAACTACCAGCCGCACTTCGCGCCGACCCCGTTCCCGGCCGTCATCTGCGTCTCCGTCAACGACGCCGTCGTCCACGGCATCCCGTCGGCCGAGCCCCTGCGCGACGGGGACCTGGTCAGCGTGGACGCGGGCGCGACCCTCGGCGGCTGGGCGGGCGACGCGGCGGTCAGCTTCACCGTCGGCACGGCCCGTCCCGCCGACACCGAGCTGATCGACGCGGCCACCACCGCGCTGGAGGCGGGCATCGCGGCGGCCGTCGTCGGCAACCGGATCGGCGACATCGCCCACGCCATCGGCACCGTCTGCCGCAAGGCGGGCTACGGCATCCTCGACGGGCACGGCGGCCACGGCATCGGCCGTTCGATGCACGAGGACCCCTCTGTGCCGAACGAGGGACGGCCGGGACGCGGCATGCCGCTGCGCCACGGGATGGTCCTCGCGATCGAGCCCATGCTGCTCGCCGGCGGCCTCGACGACTTCCGCCACGACCCGGACGGCTGGACGCTCCGGACGACCGACGGCAGCCGGGCCGCGCACGCCGAGCACACGGTGGCCATCACGGACGCCGGCCCGC
The DNA here is from genome assembly GCF_050942385.1 of Streptomyces sp. CA-146814. Classification (NCBI taxonomy): domain Bacteria; kingdom Bacillati; phylum Actinomycetota; class Actinomycetes; order Kitasatosporales; family Streptomycetaceae; genus Streptomyces; species Streptomyces sp. CA-146814. Next base: position 6,880,005 of record NZ_CP192068.1, on the reverse strand, counting down.
GCGTCCTCACCGCCCTCTGACCGCCCGGCCGGAGTCCTCAGCGTCCGACGAACGCCCTCGCCAGCTCCTCGCCCCGGCTCTCCGCCGTGGCGCGGCTCTCGATCGGTGAGATGCGGGAGTCCTTGAACGCGATGTACGTGACGCCGGACGCGGCACCTCCGGTCGTCGGGTGCGGGTCGATGGACAGCTCCTTCGCCAGCGCGTACGAGCCCTCGCCGATGATCCCGGCGGGTCCGGTGTCACCGATGACGGCGTACCGCACCTGGCCCCGGTGGATCACGGCGACGACGCTGCCGCCGGTCAGCCCGGACTTCCGGTAGTCCCAGATCCGGCCCGGCGCCGGCACCACCACGAACGGCAGCCGGGCCGAGTCCAGCGGTTTGCCGCGCGAGGTCGTGAACGCGGTCTGCGGCTGGAAGTACGGGTCGGTCCGCGTGTTGCAGGCCTTGGTCTTCCGGCCGTCGCAGTCGATGTCCATGTCCGCCTTCCAGAACACGGCGTCCGTGGTGGCGCAGACCGGGACGGTGGCCTTGGCGCGGTTGGCGTCCGTACGGTATTTGCCTCGTGAGATCTGCCGGCAGGAGCGGACCTCGGCGAGCAGCTCCTCCGCACTCACCGGAAGATCCGCGCTCGCCCGAAGACGCGTGCTCGCCCGAAGATCGGCGCTCGCCCGAAGGTCCGCGCTCACCGGCGCGTCCGCGAGGCCTCCCGGCGCGGGACCCACCCGGGTGTCCGGCGGTGCGTCAGGTACGGACACGTCGGCGGTGGCGGGCAGGGCCGCCGGGCCGAGCAGGGCGGCGCCGCAGACGGCGGAGGTGGCGGCGGTCAGAGCGAACGTTCGGGTGCGCATCGTGGGGGACGGCCCTTCCAGTCGACCGGAGGGACCCGTACGGCTCCTCCTCGGCTGCCGGCTCGGGATCTCCGGCTCTCCCCTCCCCCGGCGGCGGGCCCGGCCGTACGCGCACACACCGCGTACGGCCGGCCCCGCCGCCCCTGCTGCATGAGGCCGGGTCAGCTCCTGCCGCCCGGCTGCACCACCATGGCCGAGCCACCGCCGCGCCGCACCTTTTCCGCCGCCGCCAGCCAGCGGCCGTCGGGGAGCCGCTGTACGCCGGTGGCGGCGCCGATCTCCGGGTTCTGCCGGAAGGCGTGGCCGAGCGCTTCGAGCTCACCGCGGACCGGGCTGTTCCACAGGTCCGGCTCGATCTCGGTGGTGGCCGCGTTCCGCTGGCTGGCGCGGGGTGCGGCGATCGCGTCGACGAGCGGGAGCCCGCGGTCGAGATGACCGGTCAGGGACTGGAGCACGGTGGTGATAATCGTGGCGCCGCCCGGAGAGCCCAGGGCGAGGAGCGGCTTGCCGTCCTTGAGCACGATGGTCGGGGACATGGACGAGCGGGGCCGCTTGGCCGGGCCCGGCAGGTTCGGGTCGTGGACGGCCGGGTTGGCCGGGGCGAAGGAGAAGTCGGTCAGCTCGTTGTTGAGGAGGAAGCCGCGGCCGGGCACCGTGATGCCGCTGCCGCCGGTGGACTCGATCGTCAGGGTGTAGGAGACGACGTTGCCCCACTTGTCGGCCGTCGTCAGGTGCGTGGTGTTCTCGCCCTCGAACGTCGTCGGCGCCGCCGTACCACCGCTCCCGCACCGCGCCGGGTTTCGTGGGTCACCGGGCGCCACCGGGCTGGTCAGCACCGCGTCGTCCCTGATCAGGCACCCGCGCGCGTCGGCGAACCGCTGGCTGAGCAGCTCCTTCGTGGGCACGTCCTCGAAGGCCGGGTCGCCGACCCAGCGGCCCCGGTCGGCGAAGGCGATGCGGCTCGCCTCGATGAGCCGGTGGAGGTAGCGGGTCTGGCTCGCCCGCGAGAGGTCGGTGCGCTCCAGCATGTTGAGCGCCTGGCCCACGGTCGTACCGCCGGACGAGGACGGCGCCATGCCGTACACGTCCAGGCCCCGGTAGCCGACCTTCGTCGGGTTCTGCTGGAGCGTGCGGTAGGAGGAGAGGTCCTTGCGGGTGAGGTCGCCGGGGCGGACGGTGCGGGTGGCCTCCGGGTCGACCGGTGGCTTGCGGACCGTACGGACGACGTCGTCCGCCAACTCACCCCGGTACAGCTCCCCGACGCCCTTGCGGCCGAGCTTCTCGTACGTACGGGCCAGGTCGGGGTTCTTGAACACCGAGCCGACGACGGGCAGTTCACCGCCGGGCAGGAACAGCTTCGCGGAGGCCGGGAAGTCGGCGAACCGGGCCTGGTTGGAGGCCGTCTGCGAGCGGAAGGTTCCGTCCACCACGAAGCCGTCCCGGGCTAGGCGTTCGGCCGGTTTCAGCAGCGTACGAAGGGACTTGGAGCCCCAGGTGTCGAGTGCGCGCTCCCAGGTGGCGGGGGTGCCGGGGGTGCCGACGCCGAGGCCGCTGGTGACGCCTTCCTCGAACGGGATGGGCTTGCCGTTCTCCAGGAAGAGGGAGGCGTCGGCGCTGCGGGGTGCGGTCTCGCGGCCGTCGATCGTGCGGATGGTGCGCTTCTTGGCGTCGTAGTGGACGAAGTAGCCTCCGCCGCCGATGCCCGCCGAGTACGGCTCGGTCACGCCGAGCGCGGCGGCGGTCGCCACGGCCGCGTCCACCGCGTTGCCGCCCTGGCGCAGCACCTCGATCCCGACCGCCGACGCGTCCCGGTCGACACTGGCCACCGCTCCCCCGTACCCCACCGCCACCGGGGACTTGGGCGGGGCCGGTGGCTTGTGGGCGGGCTGCGCGGAGCCCGCGGGGGCGGCGGCCCCGAGCGAGGCGACCACGGCGAGAGCGGCCACTATCGACATGTTCCGGCCGACGGAACGGCGCATACGAACCTCCAGTCAACGGATCTCCGCGCAGGCTAGCCCGCGGGCACCCGGATCGTCAGGACCGCCTCGAACGGTTACCCGAATGACCGATAACATGCCCGGCCATGACGGACGACGTGCGCAACATCGTGCTGGGCGTGATAGCCGCCGGAATCAGCGGATCGCTGGGCTGGCTGGCCCGTACCTACCTCCTGCGGCGCAAGCTCCGCCGTAAGCAGGCGTTCTTCGGACTCCCGGCCCACTCCGAGTGCCTGCTGGTCGTCAACCGGTACGCGGGCGCCGAAGGCTCTGTGCACCGGTACGACGTGTTCGCGCTGCTGGAGCTCTCCGCGCTGATCAAGGACTGCGCCGCCAACGCGCAGATCGTCACGCACGACGTGGCGCAGCAGGGGCTTCGGGGAGCGTACGGAGTTCTGCGTCGGCGGCCCGACCTCCAACGGTCATGTTCCGCAGCACCGACTATGGACTCTATGGCCAGCGGCTTCAGGCTTGCTCGTATCTCAACCCGAGACGGCTTTGTCCAGCAAAGCTTCGACCAGTATGCGCCGGTCGATGGCTGACCGGGAGCCACCCATCAGGGGTTCGATTCGCCGCCATGCCTCCTCCGTCAGAACGGGAACGAGTCGCCCCTCCCGAATGAACCACTCCCGAATCGCGCAGGCTACGCCCTTACGGCGCGGCGCACAGCTAACGACCTTGGCCTGAAGGCCCGCTATGCTCATCAGCTCCGCTGTCCCGTCCCGATTGTTGCTGCATCAGGACCCGGCTCTGAGCTGCGGGATGAAGAAACGTGTTGGTCTGTGCGGCCCGGATCTGCGCAGGTTGACTTTGCATTTCTGGGTTGGTTGTAACTTCAGCCGGATGTGGACTCCATCGATGGCCAGGGAGCGTTGCGTCGAACGGCTGGCGGCCGCCCCCTGGCCTCGCGAGGTCCGCCGAGGAGACGCGGGTGATTCTCGACATCGCAGCCCGGCGGCGCGCGGATATGTCAGACGTGGGTGGCTTCGAAGAGTGAGAGGACCTCCGTTCCTTCATGGACGCGGAGCGTCACGGAAGCCCTGGCTGTGAGGGCGTCTTCAAGGCGCGGTCGATAGAGGGGGTGCAGTCGCGTGAGAGCATCCTCCACGTCCGTCCACTCGGCGGCACTGGATTCCGCTGTTGGGCGAGGCTCCCCCGACACGGCTGTCGCGATGAAGATGCCTGCGAGGATTTCCCGGCTCGGATGCTGGTAGACACCCACCGGGCCGTGGACTTTGACGTGGACCCCGGTCTCCTCGTAAGTCTCGCGAGTGGCGGCATCATGGAATGCCTCGCCCGGATCCACCAAGCCGCCGGGCAGCTCCCAGCGTTCCGGGGAGCGGCGGCGCGCAATAAGGACACGTCCCACGTCGTTGAACGCAACGCAGGTGGCCCCCAGGGCGTATCTTCTCGGCGGCTGAGAGACCATGTGTGTCCGGCTGCTACTCACTTCCCAGCCCTGCCTTCATGTTGTGAAAAACCAAAAAATATCTCCAGAAGAGGAGGCGCCGAATCTGCATGCCTGGAAGATATGCCGCACTGCCTTCTCGGATCTCCGCAAGCGACATCGAAGGGGGTGTCACAGGTACTGAAGGAGACTGCGTGACCCGATCGGCACGGCTTCCTGACCAGCTCTCTCGGAAGAACACCGCAGCACGCCAAATAGCGTTCACAGGGACGGCCAGAAGGCTTACGGCGTGGTCCCATAGCGTCGCTTCTCGGTAGCAGCCGAGGATCACCAGGACGCCGTTCGCGGTGAGCGATGCGCGCAGCTTCTGCACTGCCTTAAAGGGGACGTGGTGGATGCTGGCCAAGCATGCGATGTAGTCGTACGTGTCCGGTTTCAAGGTCAGGCGTGTGATATCTGCCCGCTCGAAGCGGATCTGCCCGGGTAGATCGAGAGTAGAATTCTTCTCTCGTGCGGCGGTGATGACCTGATTATCTACGTCAATGGCATCTACTTCGATTCCTCGAAGCGCTAGTTTCTGTGCAAACCTCCCTGTGCCGCAGCCCACCTCGAGGGCCCTTCGGCATGATTCGGGGAGTTCACGAAGTAACAGGTCATGGTAATGATCGTTGTGGTTGAACGGCATGGCGTCATCATGACACGGGCTCGTCCAAGGAGTTCGACCCCGCATGACGGGCCTCGCGTTGCAAGCGGCGGACTGCCTGGCGGTGCAGCACGAGGGCGGCCACGGTCAGCCAGCCGGCGCCTCGTACCACTCGGGCGGGTTTTTTCTTGAACTTTCGCCCAGTCCCGGGGCTTACGACGCTCCGCCGGACGGCAGTCCATCACAACCGCCGTGCCGTCGTCGCAGCGCGCGAAGAAGTCCGGAGCATGAGAGACACTCCTGCCCGTCTCCGACCGCCAGAACAGCCAGAACGGCTATGAGGAGATCCCCACCACCGACGGATCGAAGTCCAGCAGCATCACATGATCGCGCTCCAGCCAGGACTCGTACCCGATGTGCCCGCCCACAGTCGACGACCACCACAGTCCCGGGAAGTTCCGCTGGCCGCCCCTGTACGAAGCGAACGTGCGCACCGGCGCCGCATCCTCGAATCGCACCGCCCACGCATCCGCCAGCGGACGCCGGAACTCCGACCCGCCCGGATCTAGGTACGCGACCTCGAACCCCTCCACCGGCGGCCCCGCCACCCCACCCGACAACAGCTCCAACGCAGGCAGCACGACTTCCCCCTCATCCCCCGATGCAAGGCAACGCTGACCTATGCAAAATCACGTGCAATGTGGTGCTGACTTGTGCAAGATCCAAAACTACAGGACAATCAGCGCCGCAGCCGGGCCCGGCCGCTGTCCACCATCGCGGTGATCTCGCCGATCCTCAGCGGCCGGGCCAGCAGCACCACCGTGAGCAGCAGCGCTAGCGTCCCGGCCCCGGCGGCCGCCACGTCGCCCGCGCCCTCGGCCGCCCGGGCGGCCCCGTAGGCGAGCGCACCAGCGGGCAGGCAGGCGACGATCAGCTTGAGGTGGGCGCCGAGCGTGGGCGAGCGCAGCAAGGACCCGGTCCCGGTGGCCGAGACCCGACGGGAGAGGACGTACCCGGTGACGGCGAAGCCGATGACGAAGGCCACCGTGCTGGCTCCGGCCATCCCGGTCACGGCCCAGCGGACGGGCAGCAGCCAGTAAGCGGCCGCCGAGAGCCCGGCGTTGACGGCGGCGACCACGAGGTTGAGCAGGAAGGGCGTGCGGGTGTCGCTCATCGCGTAGAAGCCGCGCGAGAGGACGTACTGCCCGGAGAAGGCGATGAGCCCGGGGGCGAAGGCCATCATGATTCCGGCCATCACGGTGATGTCGGCGTCGGTGGTGCGCCCGTACCCGAGGACCGAGCCGATCACCCAGGGTGCGAGGACCAGGAACGCGGTGGCGGCGGGCACGATGACGGCGGCGCTGGTCCGCAGCGCGTACGCGACGTCGCGCCGCACCCCGGCGAGGTCCCCGTCGGCCGCCGCGCGGCTCATCCGGGGCATCAGCGCGGTGACGAGGGAGACGGTGATGATGCCCTGCGGGACGACCCAGAGCTGGTAGGCGTAGCTGTACGCGGTGTAGCCCGCGCCGCCCGCCACGTCCTGCTCGAAGGCCTGCTGGCCGGCGGTGGTGGAGAGCCGGGTGACGACCCAGTACGCGAGCTGGTTGGTGAGCACCAGCAGCACGAGCCAGCCGGCCGAGCGCATCGGCCGGGTCAGCCCGCTGCCGCGCCAGTCGAACCGGGGCCGCCAGCGGAATTTCGCGGCCCGCAGCGCGGGGATCAGCGCGAGCGTCTGCACGGCGATCCCGGCGGTGGTGCCCCAGCCGAGGAGGTGGGCGTGCGCGTCGGAGAGGGTGCCGTCGGAGGTGGCGGCGACGGCGATGTAGAGGCCGAACACCCCGACGATCACGATGTTGTTGAGGACCGGTGTCCACATCATTGCGCCGAACCGGCCGCGGGCGTTGAGGACTTGGCCGAGCAGCGTGAAGAGCCCGTAGAAGAGGATCTGCGGCAGGCAGTAGCGGGCCAGCGCGATCGTCAACTCGGCCTGGCGGCCGTCGTAGTCGGTGTAGAGGCCGACGATCAGCGGAGCCGCCGCCACGGCGAGCGCGGTGAGGGCGAGGAGACCGACGGTGCACACGGTGAGCAGCCGGTCGGTGTACGCGGCGCCTCCGTCGGCGTGCTCCTTGGCGGCGCGGACCAGTTCGGGGACGAAGACGGCGTTGAGGGCGCCGCCGATGAGGAGGATGTAGAGGATGTTGGGGACGGTGTTGGCGACCGTGTAGCCGTCGGCGGTCAGGCCGGTGCCGAGTGCGGCGACGACGACGGCCGAGCGGACGAACCCGGTGGCGCGGGAGACGACGGAGCCCGCCGCCATCACGGCCCCGCTGCGCAGGACGGAGGCGGACCGGGCCGGGGGTATCGCGGGCTCGGTACCGGCTTCTTCGGGCACGACGGAACCGTCGGGCGTCACTGCGGACTCCCCCGACCTGCCGGACTCCCCTGACCCGCTGGACTCCCCTGACCCAGCGGACCCACCGGACCCACCGGCCCCTTCCGCCTCCTCGGGCTCGACGATTCTGCCCACTGGTCTCTCCCGCGCTCCGAGGTACTGGCCGACGGTGGAGGGTACTCCGCAGGGTCCCCCGCCGGTCCGGTGGGGGCACGGCCGAACCCGACATGGGGGAAGCCGAACCCGACATGGGGGAAACGGAACCCGTCAGGGGGGAAATCGCCTCTCCTCTGTCGAGCCCTGCAGCCCTGGAGGTTTTTCCGTTGAGTTCCGCACGCCCGCGCATCCACCGTCGTACCGCCCTGACCACCGTCCCGGCGGCGCTGCTCGCCGCCGCGCTGACGGCCTGTTCGGGCGGTGGCGCGTCCGGCTCCGCCGCCCAGGAGGGCGGGGACGGCAAGGCGGCGCCCGAGACCAGCATCTCCGTGAACCTCCAGGGCAAGGCGGCGGCCCCGGGTGAACCGGTGAAGGTCACGCTGGCGCACGGGAAGCTGAAGACGGTGTCGGTGACGGCGGACAAGGGCGGCGCGCTGGCCGGGAAGATATCCGCCGACGGCCGGAGCTGGATATCGGAACGGGTCGCCGCGCCGGGCACCGCGTACACGGTCGCGGCGCAGGACGCGGACGGCGGCAGCGACCGGGCGACGTTCACGACCACCGAGGCGGAGAAGGTCAACAAGCTGTCGCTCGCGCCGGGCAAGGACACCACGGTCGGCATCGCCCAGCCGCTCTCGATCGTCTTCGACCACCCGGTGAAGAACAAGGCGGCGGTGGAGAAGGGGCTGAAGGTGTCGACGTCCAACAGCACCGAGGGCTCCTGGGGCTGGCTGCAGGACCACTCGGGCAAGGACCGCATCGACTGGCGGCCCAAGGAGTACTGGAAGCCCGGCACGAAGGTCACTCTGGCCGCCGAGCTGAACGGCATCGACACGGGCGCGGACGGCGGCTGGTTCGTCCGTGACTACGCCACCACCTTCACCATCGGCGCGGCCCAGGTCGTCAAGGTCGACCTCGACGGACACCGTCTCACTCTGCACCGCGACGGCAAGCAGGTGCTCCAGGCCCCGATGTCGGCCGGCACGCCGGGCGGCAAGAAGGCGTCCTGGCGCGGCACGGCCGTCCTGATGTCGAAGGAGGGCACGATCAACATGAACTCCGAGACCGTGGGGCTCGGCGACGCCTACGACAAGATGGTCGACTTCTCGATGCGGCTGACCTGGTCCGGGATGTACGCGCACGCCGCGCCGTGGAACGCGCCCTACTTCGGCAACGCCAACCGCAGCTCGGGCTGTCTCGGGATGAGCGACGCCGACGCCTCCGCGCTCTACGGGCAGGTGCGGGTCGGCGACCCGTTCGAGATCACCGGCGCCGAGGCCAAGGGCACGGTCGCCGAGGGCAACGGGTACGGCGCGTGGAACGTGTCCTGGACCGACTGGCAGGCGAAGAGCGCGCTGAAGTGACGCCCCGGCACCCGGACCTCTACTGACACGGCGTCCAACAATCGTTACCTTCACGCAACACACCCGGTAGTTACCAGCGGTAAACAACCGGGGTTACCGTCGGGTCACTTTGCACTGACACGCGTGAGGAGTGACCCGTGGTACGTCCGAAACCGGCACTGCGCACCACTGCTTCGATCACCACCGCCGCCGTCCTGCTGACCGGAGCCGCCCTCGGCGCGGCTCCGGCGGCGGGAGCAGCGCCCGCAACCGCCCCCGCGAGCGCCGCCTCCGCGCCGGGCCTGACGTTCCACGACATCCCCGGCTCCGGCGGCATCACGCTCAAGGGCAATGTGTTCAGGCCGGCCGGAGCGTCGGCCGGGGCTCCGGCCGAAGCGAAACACCCCCTCATCGTCTTCCCGACCAGCTGGGCCATGCCGCAGATCGAGTATCTGGCGCAGGCCCAGAAGCTCGCCGACTCCGGTTACGTGGTGGTGAGTTACACCTCGCGCGGCTTCTGGCTCTCCGGCGGGAAGATCGAGGTGGCGGGTCCGCCGGACATCGCGGACGCCTCCGCCGTCATCGACTGGGCGCTGGCGAACACCTCGGCCGACCCGGACCGGATCGGCATGGGCGGGGTCTCGTACGGCGCCGGCATCAGCCTGCTGGCCGCCGGGCACGACCCGCGGATCAAGGCGGTGGCCGCGCTCAGCGGCTGGGCCGACCTGATCGACTCGATCTACAGCGGCCGGACCCAGCACCTCCAGGCCGCCGCCCTGCTCGGCGGTGCCGGGCTGATCACCGGCCGCCCCAGCGACGAACTCTCGCAGACGCTGAAGGACTTCCTCGGCTCGAAGCTGGACAAGGAACCGGAGATGATCGCCTGGGGCGCCAAGCGCTCCCCCGCGACCTACCTCGACCGGATCAACACCAACGGCGCCGCCATCATGATGGGCAACGCCTGGGGCGACACGATCTTCCCGCCCAACCAGTACGCCTCGCTCTACGAGAAGCTCACCGGCCCCAAGCGCCTGGAGTTCCGTCCCGGCGACCACGCCACCGCCGAACTCACCGGCCTGTTCGGGCTGCCCAACGACACCTGGACGAGCACCCGCCGCTGGTTCGACCGCTACCTCAAGGGCGAGCGCAACGGCATCGACACCGAGCAGCCGGTCCAGCTCAAGTCCCGTACCGACAAGGGGTACGAGGGCTACGCGGACTGGAAGTCGGTGGGTGCGGCGAAGAACCGCATCGCGCTCGACGGCACGAAGAAGGTGTGGGCCAACGTCGACTCGGGCGCCAACGGCGGTGTCACGCTGCTCTCCAACGCGCTGGACCAGTTCCTGAAGCTGCCGCCGGCCGTCTCCGTACCGCTTCTGCCGCGCACCTTCGCGAGCGTCTGGCAGTCGGAGAGGTACGGCTCCGAGCAGCGGATCCGGGGCACGGCGAAGCTGCACACCACGGTCACCAGCACGAAGACGAGCGGCACCTTCGTCGCGTACCTCTACGACGTCGGCCCGCTCGGCGTGGGCAAGCTGGTCAGCAACGCCCCGTACACCTTCCACGACCGGACGGCGGGCCGGCCGTTCGCCGTCGACCTGGAGCTGTTCTCCACGGCCTACGACGTCCCGGCCGGTCACCGGCTCGCCCTGGTGATCGACACCGTCGATCCGCTGTACATCGAGCACAACCCGACCGGCGCGCAGCTGACCTTCTCCTCGCCCGCCTCGGACCCGAGTCATCTCTCGGTCCCGCTGCGCGAGAAGTGATCACCGACTGCTGCCGGGCGGGACATGCTCGGCTACTGACCTCCCGGCAGCAGCTTCCCCGGCTCGGCCGGAGCCACCCCCACCGCCTCCGTCTTCGGATTGCGCCGCTGCCGCCGCGCCACCCAGGTGGCGAACCACGAGAGCAGCATGCACAGACCGATGTAGATCGGAGAGATCACCATCACGACGGGGATGAAGGGAAGATCGTAGTCGAGATTCGACGCGATCAGCTTCCCGGCGTGGAGGAATTCCTCGTAGGTGATCAGGTAACCCAGTGAGGTGTCCTTGAGCGCGACCACCAGCTGACTGATGATGGTCGGCAGCATCGCGCGTACCGCCTGCGGAGCCAGGACGAACGTCGTGACCTGCGTCTTGCGCATCCCGAGGGCGTACGCGGCCTCGCGCTGGCCGCGGTCCACGGAGTTGATCCCGGTCCGGAAGACCTCCGCGAGGACCGAGCCGTTGTAGAGGGTCAGCCCGGCGACCAGCGCGGGCAGCGCGTGGACCTTCAGCGCCACGAAGATGAAGAAGATCATCACGAGCACCGGCATGGCCCGGAAGAACTCGACCAGCAGCGTGGCGATCCAGCGCACCGGGCGGTGCACCGAGAGCCGGCCGACCGCCAGGACCGCGCCGAGGGCGAGGGAGAGGACGGCGGCGTACGCGAACGCCTTGAGCGTGTTGCCGAGTCCGCGCAGCAGCAGTTCCTGGATGCCCTTGTACGCGAAGGGGCGCCACTTCTCGGCGGTGAACTGGTCGGTGTCGAAGAGGAGATAGACGATCCAGCCGACGAGGGCGAGGATCACGGCCGTCGAGACGATCCCGTACAGCAGATGCCGTCTACGGGTCTGCGGGCCCGGGATGTCGTAGAGCGCGGTGGCGGTCGGGGCGGAGTGGGTCATCGTGCGACTCCCCAGCGCTTCTCCATCACGTTGAAGAGCGCACTGATGGTGAGGGTGATGATCAGGTAGCCGACGGCGATCCAGATGAACGTCCAGATGATGCTGTAGCCCAGCTCGTTGAGCGTCCGGTAGGTGCCGAGCAGCTCGGTGACGCTGAACGCGCCGGCGATCGCGGAGTTCTTGGCCAGCGCGATCAGGGTGGAGCCGACGGGCGGGATCACCGAGCGGAAGGCCTGCGGCAGGACGACCTCGCTCAGGGTCTGGCCGAAGGTCATGCCGAGGCTGCGCGCCGCCTCGCCCTGGCCGGTCGGCACGGTGTTGATGCCGGAGCGCAGCACCTCGCAGATGAAGGCGGAGGTGTAGCAGCCGAGCGCCAGGACGGCGAAGAGCTGGAAGGGCAGTACGAGGCCGAAGCGGGGCAGACCGAGGAGGACCGCGAAGAACAGCAGCGTCAGCGGCGTGTTCCGCAGCACCGTCACCCAAACCGTGCCCAGCACCCGCAGCGACCCGACGGGCGCGACGCGGAAGGAGGCCATGACGAAGCCGAGCGCGAGAGCGAGGGCCGAGGAGTAGACGGTCAGCTCGACGGTGCCGAGGAAGCCCTTGCCGTAGAGGGAGAAGTTGTCTGTCAGTACGTCCATGGGTGGCGCCGTCCCCTCAGTTCGCCGGGTAGCGGTCGATCGGCGGCGGGGTCGGCGCGGGCACTCCGGAGAGCCCCAGCGTCGCTTCGAACGCCTTCTTCCAGTTGCCGTTCTTCTCGTCGGCCTCCAGCGCGTCGTTGAGCGCGGCCCGCAGCGCGTTGTCGGCGCGCGGTACCCCGATGCCGTACGGCTCCTCCGAGAAGGGCTTGCCGACGACCTTCATCTCGTCGGGCGCCTTGGCCGCGAAGCCGAGCAGGATGGCGTCGTCGGTGGTGACGGCGTCGACCTGGAAGGTCAGCAGGTTGTCGACACAGATCGAGTACGTGTCGTAGGCGACGAGGACCGCCTTGGGGTAGTCCTCGGCGATGCGCTGGTACGGCGTGGAGCCGGCGGCCGAACAGACCGTCTTGCCGTCCAGGTCCTGCGGCCCGTCGATGTCGTTCTCGTCGGTGCGCACCAGCAGCCCCTGGCCCGCCATGTAGTAGGGGCCGGCGAAACCGACGAGCTTCTTGCGCATGTCGTTGATGGTGTAGGTGCCGACGTAGTAGTCGATCTGCCCGTTCTGGAGGGCGGTCTCCCGGTTGGCGGAGGCGATCGTCCGGAAGCGGATGGTGTCGGGTTCGAAGCCGAGCGAGGCCGACATCATCCGGGCGATCTCGATGTCGAAGCCGGAGAAGACGCCGCTGGCCGGGTCCTTCTCGCCGAGGTAGGGCTGGTCCTCCTTGGCGCCGACGATCAGATAGCCGCGCCGCTCGGCCTTCCGCCAGGTGGGCGATGCGGGCAGGTCGAAGTTCTGGTTCACCCGGTAGACGGGCAGCGCCTCGGGCTTCGGGCCCTTCACCGGCGGGCTGCCGTCCTTGCCGCAGGCCGCGGCGAGGACGGAGAGCAGGAGACAGAGCGCGAGGGCCGCACGGCGGCCCCTGCGGTCACTGGTGGTACGCGACACGAGAAGCCTCCCGTCAGTGCTTGAGGATCTTGGACAGGAAGTCCCTGGCGCGGTCGCTCTCCGGGGCGGTGAAGAAGTCCTCCGGGGTGCGGTCCTCGACGACGCGGCCGTCGGCCATGAAGACGACGCGGTTGGCGGCGGACCGGGCGAAGCCCATCTCGTGGGTGACCACGACCATGGTCATGCCGTCCCGGGCGAGCTGCTGCATGACCTCCAGCACCTCGTTGATCATCTCCGGGTCGAGCGCCGAGGTCGGCTCGTCGAAGAGGAGTGCCTTGGGGTCCATGGCCAGGGCGCGGGCGATCGCCACGCGCTGCTGCTGGCCGCCGGAGAGCTGGGCCGGGAACTTGTCGGCGTGGGCGGCGAGGCCGACCCGCTCCAGCAGTTCCCGGGAGCGCCGGTCGGCCTCCTCCTTCTTGCGCTTGCGGACCTTGAGCTGGGCCAGGGAGACATTGGCCAGCACGGTCTTGTGGGCGAAGAGGTTGAACGACTGGAAGACCATGCCGACTTCGGCGCGGAGCTGGGCCAGGCCCTTGCCCTCCTCGGGGAGGGGCCGGCCGTCGATCAGGATGGAGCCGGACTCGATCGTCTCCAGCCGGTTGACCGCCCGGCAGAGGGTGGATTTGCCGGAGCCGGAGGGGCCGATGACCACCACCACCTCCCCGCGGCCGACGGTGAGATTGATGTCCTGAAGTACGTGCAACTCTCCGAAGTGTTTGTTGACGTCCCTCAGTTCGATCAACGGATCGACGGCCATGCGCTGCCCTACCCACTTGTCGCTGTGTCGAGGTCAGCGCAAACTATCCATCCCGAAAAGGGACTTCGCACCCGACACGCCCATATGGAACATAAGGCTGTTTATCGCTACGGGAGATCAGTTCTCGGCCGACTCCGCGTACATCTGCGAGAGCTCGGGACTGCCCGCCATCGCCCAGTCCAGCCCGGCGGCGACCACGTCGATCTCCCGCCCGGACTCCAGCCGCACCACGGGCTGCCCGCTCGGCCAGATGTCCCACGCGGCCCCCGGGACGGTGCGCACGATGACGGTGCCCAGATAGAGACCGGCGTCGTTGCCCAGCCAGGGCAGCTCCTCGGGATCGTCGCGCCAGCGCGGCGGCAACTGGTCGAGCGCGGCCAACGAGGCCGGGGAGTCGTCGAGTTCGAGCCCTTGCTGCCCCACCCGGGCACGCAGCAGTTCGCATTCGGCGAGCAGCTCGGCCACACCGTCGGGATCAGCTTCGACGGCGGCCACGAGCGCGCGCCCCTGCGTACCACCCTGACGCTTACGCCAGTTGTCCAAGAAAGGGATGTTCATACCACTAGGGTCCCATCTCCGCCAGGTTCCGCACCATAGGGCGCGCGGACGCCCGCCGGAAGCGGGTGAGGGCGCCGCCCTCGCGGACGGCGCCCTCCGGGACTGATGCGATGACTCAGGTGAATGCCTTGAAGTTGCTCCAGTCCGAACTCAGAACGATCTTCACCGGCGGATCGACGTTCGTCTTCGACGCGTGGTACACGCGCATCTGGCCGTCCGCCTTGAAGCGGGCCCACACGTCGGGTATCCGGTCGCCGTTCAGGTCAGGGACACCGACGACGGCGGAGATGTTCGCATCGGTCCAGCTGGTCCCGTACGGCACGTCCCCGTCACGGGAGTTGGCGCCCGTGGTGAGCGAGACCAGGTCTACGCTGGCGACGACCGCGCCCGGCTTGCCGTGGCGGACGTACATCTTGCCGTCCGTACGGTTGCGCCACACCAGGTCGGGTGTTCCATCCAGGTCGACGTCGGCCACGTTGACGATCTCGCGGGCGGCCCAGGCGTCGTGGTTCATCCGGATCGCCTCGTGGAAGCCGCCGCCGGTGTACCCGGTCAGCACCCAGAAGGCTGCCCCGGTCCGGACGAACAGATCCGGCCGCTTGTCGCCGGTGATGTCCCCGACCGCCTTGATCTGGTCCCAGGTGGCCGGGTCCGGCGCGTCGGACGGCAGCCGCACCCGCAGCCGCTTGTCGACGTTGAAGCTGCCGTAGCCGTCGCCCGGGTAGAGCCAGAAGCCTCCGTCGGGGGTGCGGGCGAAGAGGTCGGTGACGCCGTCGCCGGGGTAGACGTCCGAGTGCTTGCTGATCAGAGCCGTCTTGCCGGTGGCGGGGTCGTACCAGTGGCCCGGCGGGTTGGTCGTGCCGTCGGTGGTGTACGAGGCGGCCAGGGAGCCGAACAGCTCGCCGTCCACGTCTCCGACGTAGGTCCGCAGGTTCCCGGAGGAGTTGATGACCAGCAGGTCGGGCCGGCCATCGCCCCCGGTGTCACCGGGTCCGTCGGCGGTGTCCCGGGGCGGCACGTAGAAGACGTAGTCGGTGCGCTCACTGGGGTTGCCCACCGCGTCGTAGGCGTACACGTGCAGATAGGTCGGGCCGGCGTGCGGCGGCTTGAGGTTGGTGACGGTGGCGCTCCCGGAGGTGGCCGCCACCTCCTTGGCGTTCAGCCCGTTGAAGGCGTACCTGAACTTGGTCGCACCACTGGCCTTGAAGGTGGCGGAACCGGTGCCGCCGAACTTGACCGTGGCCCAGGTGGCGCCGTCGGGGGTGGCCTCCAGGAACTCGTCGCTGGTCACGTCGGGAGCCGGCGGCCCGGAGGCGTCCACGGTGATCCGGCAGGGCTCCGTGCCCAGCGGGAAGTAGGTGGAGACGGCTCCGGCCGAGTCCTCGGACCGTACGTCCCACGAGTAGGTGGTCTTGTCGGCGAGGCTGGTGGAGGGGATCGTCACCGAAGCCTTGCCGCTGCTCAGGCTGGTCACGAGGGTGCCCGCCGGAACTGTGCCGCCCGTCTTCCAGAACCGGAAGCGCAGGCCCTTCAGGTTGCCGTCGGGGTCGGAGGCGGTGGCGGACAGGACGAGGTTGGCCTTCGCGACGGTACGCCCGGCGCCCGGCCCGGGCACGCAGGCACCGCCAGGCGAGGTCGTGCCGCCGGTCGGCTGGTTGGGGTTGCGGTTGTAGGTGACCGCCAGGACCGCGGACTTCGCCGAGAACTTGCGCCAGGTGTAGGAGTCCTTCTTCGACTCGTCCGGGGAACGCATGCCGAGGGTGAGCGTCGCCCAGCCGTTGTCGGCGGCCTGCTGGGCCGCGTTCTTCACGCTGTACTTGACGTACTCGTCGGAGCAGGAGGAGTTGTAGCCGTAGGCGAAGGACTGCTTACCCTGGGAGGTGTCCCACCTCGGCTGCTTGTTCCAGGTGGTGCCTGAGGAGATGGCCCCGGTCAGCGACAGCTCGTACTCGCGCTTCGTGCAGGACCAGGCGTAGTTGTTGATGACCTTGAACTCGGCGCTGGTGATGTCCGCGCCCTTGAGCTTGGTGTCGTAGCCCATCCGCCAGAAGGCGCGGGCGGTGCCTCCGGTGTCCTTCTCGTACCCGACGCGCGCGTCGGCCGTACCGGAGTTGAAGTTGGTGCCGTTGTAGAAGCTCGTGTTGGGGTACGGCTTGTAGGCCGTCGTCCACGCCTTCCAGCCGGGAGTGATCGTCGGGTCCAGGAAGACGGGGAACAGGACGTCCTCGTCGCTGAACAGTCCGCTGCTGGAGACGTCCAGGCTCAGCCGGGCAGCACCGGAGCCCTCGCCGTCCAGGCGGGTCGCCAGCGGGCTCTGCCGGGCGCCGGGCTCCATGCCGACCAGGCCGGAGAGGTTCAGCACGTCCTCGGGGGTGGCCACGGCGGTACGGGGCTCGGTCTCCGGGGCCTCGGGGTCCATACCGGCGGAGTCCCAGCCGAAGGGGGTCGGGACCGAGGTGATCTCGTCACCGGTGGCCCGGTCCACGACCAGCACGCCGCCGGTGGTCTTATCGTGACGGAACACGGCCGTCTCGGAACGGAGGCCGTACGTCAGGGAGTTGACGGCGGCCTGGGCCGCGGCCTCCTTGGTCTTCACGATCAGCAGCTGGCCGAAGCCGCCCTCGTCACGGGCGACGAGCAGCAGGTCCACTCCGGGCAGCACCTCGGAGTACAGGGCACGGGGTCCGTCGAGCAGCGGCTCGGGCAGCGGTCCGGGCCAGGTGTACGCGATGGTGTGCCCGTCGAACTCCGATTCCGCGAGGACGGTCTCACCGGCCGGGGCGCGGTCGGCCGGGGCCAGCAGCGGCAGCCGGGCGTACGAGCGCTCGGCCCGCTCCCCGCCCTTGCGGGCGCCGTCGGCACTGCCGTCGGAGAAGCGCACCGGGACCGGGGCGTTGACGGGGCGGATGCTCAGCCCGTCGTCGGCCTTGCCGGTCCGCTTCAGGGTGGTGTCGATGTCCGCCCAGCGCCCCTCCGCGTTCTTCACCCGCTGCGGCAGCGCGTGGAACTCCGCACGCCACTGCCCGTCGGGCAGCGCCCAGGTGCGGGAGGTGGCCGTGGTGGCGGTGTCGACGAGGACCTTCTTGCCGCGGCGGAGCGCCTCGGCCATGGCGGCGCTCTCGTCGCGGAGCCCCGTGGAGACGGGCTTGGCCGGCTTGGCGACGGCCGGGCCGTCCCCGCCGGGTGACGGGCTGTCGGCGCCGGGCTGCCACCAGGGCAGCAACGCGGCGGTGAGTGCGGCCAGCAGGAGGCCGAGGGTGCACGTCAGCCTGGTGCGCGTACGCACGAAGGGGCTGAGAAGGCGTGGCGCGGACACTGCGGGCTACTCCCGTGGGGCCGGACGGAAAAGGGGACGACGAAGGAGGTCCTGCTCACGAACCGGACGGCGGAGAGCGCCGAACGATCGCACAGGGACCGGAAGGAGTGTCCACCATGAGAAGTTCATTAATTCGTTACAGCTGTGCGGAAAGTGAGGAGAGTGATACCGGAAATATCAGTTTTTGACATCTCTTGACGGGTGGCTATGAACTCACAGGAGCGGAAGCGGGGGCATATGCCCGAACTGGCATCCTGTGCGGAGATCTAGTGGATCTTGCCCTGTGGGCCAACTCACCTCCATCCCCCCCGTCGTCACCATCCGTGATCTTGCTCGGCGGACCACCCCTGACGGAGAGTGCCGACCCATGCGCCCTTGGCCGGGCGTGCGCTTTCCGGTGCTCACGCACCTCTGTTCCGTTTCCTCTGTTTCTTCACGCCCGGGTGGGAGTCGACGCGTATGCGTGCTGCAGGTCCGCTGTCCTGGCGGGGACGTGGCCGATTGGCCCTGACATCGTCAGGGCGTGCTCGGCGGCGTCGTGCCCGCATGTCCGTCGTTCTGCTGATGTCGTCGACCTTGATGGTCACGAGCCTCTCCGCCGAGGCCTGGGCCGTCCCCGGCCCCGGCATGAACCGGGAGGAGACGCAGCTCGAACTGCCGGACCTCCCGGAGACCGACCCGATCGGTCAGGACGAGAGCGCCGAGTCCAACCTGACCACCGCCGACGAGGTCCCGGTGGCCCCGTACGAGCCCCAGGCCATCACCCCGTGGCAGGAGGACAGCGGCACCGCCGACCTGACCGGCCTGGCGCCCGGTGGCACCGTGCCCGTCGCCGACCTGCCGGTCGCCCTCGGTGTCCCGGATGGCGGCGACCCGGCCGCTCTGGCCGGACAGTGGAACGTGGCTCTCGCCGCCCCCGAGGCCTCCCAGGACGCGGGCGTCGCCGGGCTGATCATGCAGGTCACCCCGCCCGCCACCGCCGACCCGGAGGCCGAGGTCGCGCTCAGCGTCGACACCACCGCCTTCGCCGACCTCTACGGCCCGCAGGCCGCCGACCGCTTCGGCCTCATGCTGCTGCCGGAGTGCGTGTACACCGCCTCCGGCACCGGCGACTGCGCCCCGGACCCGGGCGACGGGGGCACGGAGACGATGTCCGCCGGTACCCCCGGCTCGGACACCTTCGAGTCGCTGCCCAGCGAGGTGGAGCTGCTGTCCGCCGAGGACGCGCCCACCCGCACCGCCGCCGCCAAGAACGTCCCGACCCGACGCGTCCTCACGGGCAGCGTCCCCGTGGGCCAGCTGCTCGGCGAGGAGCGGACCCCCGCCACCGAGGCGAACGGCGCTTCCGCCCGCTCGCGCACCGACGCGGCCGGCTCCTCCGTGCGCCCGGCCGCGCTGCGCGCCGCGGCCCCGTCCGGCTCACGGGTCGTCGGCGCACTCGACACCGGCGCCTCGGCGGCCGGTGACTACACGGCCACGCCGCTGCTCTCATCGGGCTCCTGGTCCGCGGGCTCCTCGTCCGGTGCCTTCACCTACGGGTACCAGATCCAGACCCCGGAGACCGGCGGCGGCCTGACGCCCAAGATCAACCTCTCCTACTCCTCGCAGTCCGCGGACGGCCGCACCTCTGCCACGAACAACCAGGCATCGTGGATCGGTGACGGCTGGGAGTACAGCGCCGGCGCGATCACCCGGACATTCGCGGGCTGCACCCAGGACTCCAAGAAGCCGGGGTCCAACAACGCCACCCACCGCACGGGTGACATGTGCTGGGGATCCAACAACGCCACGCTGTCCCTCGGCGGCATGACCACCGAACTCGTCTGGAACGAGACAGAGAAGACCTGGACCACCGCCAACGGTGACGGCTCCAAGGTCCAGCTGCTGAAGGACTCCAGCCTCAAGAACGGCGCCAAGGACGGCGAGCACTGGGTGGTCACCACCCGCGACGGGACCCGCCACTACTTCGGCCGCCACCGGCTGCCCGGCTGGTCCGACAAGGGCACCACCACCACCGATGACGACGACCCGGTTACCAACTCCGTCCTGACCGTCCCGGTGTTCGGCAACCACCCCGAAGAGGACTGCTACAAGGCAGGCAACTTCGCGGGCTCCTCGTGCACCCAGGCCTGGCGCTGGTCCCTGGACTACGTCGAGGACGTCCACGGCAACGCCATGTCCTTGTGGTGGGCGCGCGAGACCAACTACTACGCCAAGAACTTCAACTTCAAGGCCCCGGTCTCCTACCACCGCGGCGGCTACCTGACCCGCATCGACTACGGGCAGCGCGCCAACAAGATCTTCTCCGAACCGGCCCCGGCCCGCGTCAACTTCACGGTCGCGGAGCGGTGCTTCAAGGAGGGCTCCCTCGACTGCACCGAGGAGAACTTCACCTCCAAGGACCCGGGCAAGTACCGCATCTGGTATGACACCCCGGCAGACCTTCGCTGCAGCTCCGGCAAGATGTGCTGGAACGCCAACCCCGCCTTCTTCACCCGCAAGCGGCTCGACAAGATCACCACGTCGGCGCAGCGGCGCACGGACACCACCGCCCGCCAGGTGGTGGACGATTACCAGCTCAAGCAGAACTTCCCGACGCTCAAAGCCGGTTCCAACCCGGCCCTCTGGCTGGAGTCGATCACCCGTACCGGATACGGGCGCAAGGGCACGACCGACGAGAAGGTCACCCTCAACCCGGTGCGCTTCGAGTCCAACGCCGAGGACATGCCCAGCCGTGTCATGCGGCCCGACGACGTCCGTCCCAGCTTCTCCCGGCTGCGTATCGCCCGTGTGATCAGCGAGTACGGCGGTGAGACCGTCGTCAACTACAAGCAGCCCGAAGGCGCGTGCGCCACAGGTACCGGACTGCCCGGCAAGGGCGAGCCCGCCGACCTGAAGTCCAACACCCGCCTCTGCTACCCCTCCTTCTGGCACCCGGACCCAGCGAAGGAGGACATCGACTGGTTCCACAAGTACGTGGTCGCCGACGTCGAGGAACTCCCCAACGTCGACGGCGCGTTCTCCACGCTGACCTCCTACGCGTACAAGAACGCGGGCTGGCGTCTGGCCGAGCAGGAGTTCACCAAGAAGTCCACCCGCACCTACTCCCAGTTCGCGGGCTTCGAGCAGGTCACCACCGTCACGGGCGCCGACGACCCCGAGATCGGCAGCAAGCGCTCCAAGTCGGTCGTCCGGTACTTCCGCGGCATGGGCGACTCCGTGTCCGTGAAGGACATCGCCGGCACCGAGATAGCCAAGGACCAGGACCCCTTCGCCGGCCGTATCGCGGAGGAGCTCACCTACAGCAACGCCACGGACCCCGACGACAACTGGCTGACCCGCTCGGTCACTTACCCGAAGGCCACCGAACTCGCCAAGCGGGAGCGGGGTGACGGCCTCACCGCCCTGCGCGCCTGGCGCGTCACCGAGCCGAAGCAGGTCTCGTACACCAAGTCCTCCGGCACCGGCGACGACAAGCGCACCGAGCGCGTCATCGAGACGAAGACCTCGTACGACGCGGAGTACGGCCTGCCCACGCAGGTCGAGTTCCTCGGTGACACCGGCAAGACCGGCGACGAGTCCTGCTCGGTGATGGAGTACCTCCACCAGGAGAAGGCCCACATCATCGGCCTGACCAAGCAGGTCAAGTCGTCCGCCACCACCTGCGCCGACGCCGACTTCGGCAACCTGGCCGCCCTCAGCTCGGCAGGGCGCACCGCCTACGACAACCAGGCGTACGGAGCCGCTCTCCCCGAGTCCGCCCGTGGCCTCGCCACCCAGGTCTGGTCGCTGAAGGCGGACGGCACCGGCTTCCAGAACGAGGGCACCACCGGCTTCGACGAGATCAGCCGTGTCGTCCGCCAGACCGACCCGGACGGGAAGGTCTCGAAGATGACCTACACCCCGTCCTCCGGGCAGGCGTTCAAGGTCACCACCGAGAACTCCCTGGGGCACGAGCAGATCGACGAGCTGGAGCCTGGTCGCGCGACCACCATCAACTCGACCGACGCCAACGGCCATGTCAGCCAGTCGTCGTACGACCCGCTGGGCCGGCTCAAGGAGGCGTGGGGCCCCGGCCGCACCCCCTCGGCATCGGCGGTGCCCGACTTCGCGGCGACGTACACGACTCCGGCGGGCAAGCCCCCGTACATCACGACCTCCTCACGCGGCCACGAGAACCGCGTGGAGACCTCGGTGACGCTCTTCGACGGCCTCGGCCGCGAGCGGCAGAGCCAGGAGCAGGCCACCGGTGGCGGCCGGCTGATCACGGACACGCTGTACAACACCTCGGGCGAGGTATGGCAGACCAACAACGCCTACTTCGCCGAGGGCAAGCCCACCGGTGAGCTTTTCACTCCGCTCGCCGACACGGCCGTGCCCAACGCCACCCGCTACACGTACGACGGTCTCGGCCGTGTGCTCCAGGAAATGCCCCTGTTGCGCGGCGTGGAGATGTCGGCCAGGGCTACCAAGTACACGTACGCCGCCGACAACTCCACGGTGATCAACCCGTCGGGCTCGGCCTCCTACCGCGTCTACTCGGACGCGCTGGGCCGTACCGCCCGGGTCGACACGTTCACCAACACGGCGCGCGACGCGTACACCTCGATGCGCTACGCGTACGACGCCCGGGGTCAGTTGGCGAAGGCGGACCACTCCGCCGACCGCTCCCGTCCCTGGACGTGGACCTACGACCGCCGGGGCCGGCTGGACAAGGCCACCGACCCGGACTCGGGCGCCACTGTCACCAAGTACGACAGCCGTGACCGCCCGGAGACGGTCACCAACGCCCGGGGCATCACGACCTGGACCGAGTACGACGAACTGTCCCGGCCCAAGAAGCAGCGGCTCGGCGGCGAGACCGGCACCCTCCTCAGCGAGTACGCCTACGACAGCGCCACCGGCGGCAAGGGGCTGCCCTCCTCCGTCAAGCGCTACACCGACGGCCTGCCGTACGAGCTGAAGGTCAGCGGCTTCACCTCCGACTACCAGCCCACCTCCACCACTCTGTCGCTGCCGCCGTCCATCGCGAGCACATGGGGGGTCAGCGCCTCCTACCGGTACGACTACACGTACACGGACACCGGTCAGCTGAAGGAGGCGTCGCTGCCCGCCACGGGCAACCTCGCCGCCGAGAAGCTGGTCGTCCGCTACGACAACGACGGCCTGCCGCTCTCCGTCTCCGGCAAGGACTGGTACGGCGCCGAGGCGGTCTACTCCTCCTACGGCCAGCTGCTGCGCGCCACGCTCGGCGCACAGCCCAACCGGGTGTGGACACAGGCCAATTACGACGAGGCCAGCGGCGAACTCGTCGACCAGCAGGTCTACCGGGAGAAGAAGGGCGACACCTCCGTCGTCGGAGGCAACCTCGTCTCGCACCGCTCCTACTGGTACAACAGCGCGGGCAGCGTCACCTCCATCCGCGAACGCTCCCTCGGCATCGAGGAGCGGCAGTGCTTCACGTACGACCCGCTCGGCCAGCTGACGAAGGCCTGGACCGCCAAGGACCAGAACTCCTGCGCCGCGGGCCCGGCCGGTCCTGACGGCACGTCCAACGCGACTGCGGGCACGGACGGTTCCGGCTACTGGCAGGAGTACGAGTACGACCTGCTCGGCAACCGCAAGAAGCTCACCGAGAAGGACCTGGCCGGCGACGCGGCGAAGGACGCCGTCACCGAGTACGCGTACGGCAAGACCGACGGCAGCCAGCCGCGCACCCTCACCAAGGTGACGAAGAAGTACGTCACCCCGCAGGGCGCCCAGGTCACCGCCGAGGCGCAGCGCCTGTACGAACTGACCGGCGAGACCAAGACCGTCACCTCCACGGCGACGGGCGACAAGCAGGAGCTCACCTGGACCTACGACGGCCAGGTCGAGCGGATCGTCGGCCAGGGCAGCGGCGGCAAGACCGAGTACGTCGGTCTCGCGGACAAGTGCCTCGACCTGAACTCCGCCGCGGCCTCTCCGGGCCAGGCGGTGCAGCTCTACTCCTGCAACGGGTCGACCGCCCAGAAGTGGAACTTCGCCGCCACGCCCAACCAGAGCGACGGCGACCTGGGCACGCTGAGCACCCACGAGGAGTGGTGCGCCAAGCCTGCGGGCAACACGGCCGGTTCGGCGCTGCAGGTGCAGAAGTGTGACGGTTCGGCCGCCCAGCAGCTGAAGCGCACCGCCGCCGGACAGCTCACCCACCCGGCGTCCGGCCTGTGTGTCGCCGTCAAGGACGGGGCCACAGCCAACAGCACACCGATCGTGCTGGCGACCTGCTCCGCGAGCTCCGGCGCCCAGCAGTGGGAGGCGCAGAACGAGACCCGGCACATCTACGGGCCCGACGGCAGCCGCCTGCTGACCGTCCAGGGCAAGCAGGCCACCCTGCACCTGGGCGACTCCGAGGTCACCGTCCAGAAGGGCGGCGTGCTGGTCAACACCCAGCGTTCCTACGCCAGCCCCGGCGGCACGGTCCTCCGCTACAGCTACGGCACCGGCGCCCAGCAGTTGGTCGCCATCGCCTCGGACCACCAGGGCAGCCCGTACGCGGAGGTCGCCCTCAACGACACGATGCAGGTGCGGATCCGCAAGCAGGACCCGTTCGGCAACCAGCGCGGCGGAGCCTCGGCTGCCATGCAGACCCACACCGGGTTCCTGGGCGCGACCCGCAACGACGCTTCCGGCTACACGCCGCTGGGAGCCCGCCTCTACGACCCGGTCGTCGGCCGCTTCCTCTCCGCCGACCCGGTCCTGGACCTGGCCGACCCGTTGCAGTCCAACGGCTACGCCTACGCCCACAACAACCCGGTCACCCTCTCCGACCCGACGGGTCTCGCGGTGACGCTCACCGCGTCGGAGAAGGCCGCAGCCCTCGCGGGCGCCGGCCTGAGCGCCGCCCAGGTCTCCGCGGCCCAGGCGACGATGGGCAAGTCCCTGACCTCGGTGATCCTCTCGGCGGCCTGGGGTGCGCTGAAGGACTTCATCGGCATCACCGATGCCATGAACTGCTTCGGCGGTGACATGTGGGCCTGTGGAAGCCTCATCGTCGGGGCGATCCCCTGGACCAAGCTGGGCAAGATCCCGTCCGTCCTGAAGGCGGTCAACCGCACGATCTCCGCCATCCAGGCCTTCAGGACAGCGAAGAAGGCGGCCCAGGCAGTACTGGCGGCGGCGAAGGCCGCGGAGAAGAGAGCGCTCGACGCCAAGAAGGCGGCGATCGAGAAGGCCAAGAAGGCCGCGCAGGCAGCCAAGAAGAAGGCTGCCGAGAAGGCCAACACGATCAGCAACAAGGCGGTCAACCAGACAAAGAAGACCGGCAACCCGGTCCAGAAGCAGGCCCAGGCGAAGGCGGCCCCGAAGGCCTCTTCGGCTGCCAATCTCAGCAAGGGGTCAGGAGGCGGCGCCAAGGCCACGTCCAAGCCTGGTGGTTCTTCCGGCGGCTCGGCCCGCTCCAACGGCGGCTCGAGCGGAAGCGGCGGGTCCGGCAAGACCGGTGAAGGCAACGGCGGTTCCTGCCCGATCAACAACAGCTTCACCCCCGGCACCAAGGTCCTCATGGCTGACGGCTCGACCAAGCCGATCGAGGACGTGAAGGTCGGCGACAAGGTCAAGGCCACCGACCCCAAGACGGGCGAGACTCGGATCGAGACGGTCACCGCCGAGATCAAGGGCGAAGGCCTGAAGCACCTGGTCAAGGTCACCATCGACACCGACGGCGACCACGGCACCAAGACCGCCGAGATCACGGCGACCGACGGCCACCCGTTCTGGGTACCCGAGCTGGGCGAGTGGATCGACGCCACCGACCTCAAGTCGGGCCAGTGGCTCCACACCGGAGCCGGCACGCAGGTCCAGATCACCGCTGTGGAGCGCTGGACCAGCGCGGGCGCGACGGTTCACAACCTCACCGTCGGCAACACGCACACCTATTACGTGGTCGCTGAGGCCGC
Source organism: Streptomyces sp. CA-146814 (assembly GCF_050942385.1). Lineage (NCBI taxonomy): Bacteria > Bacillati > Actinomycetota > Actinomycetes > Kitasatosporales > Streptomycetaceae > Streptomyces > Streptomyces sp. CA-146814. The sequence goes on along the minus strand of NZ_CP192068.1, from coordinate 6,854,390 downwards.
TCCGGTCCTGGTGCACAATTGCGGCACCGAGGAGTTGGGCCCCAACACCTACTCGTGGGAACATTCACAGTCGAGCAGCATTTTTGAAGCAGAGGTTGACGGCAACGGAACCATGACAATGCTCGCTGGCCTCAAGACAAGCCCTGTCAGAGGCATCGTGTTGTTCAACAAGGCGCTGGACCACTTTGGCGACCGTGTTAAGGCGATCAACGGCAACCTCATCGAAGAGAATAGAGACACCTTTAACGAGCTCACGGCCGGCGGCATGTCACCTGAAAAGGCAATCCTCCAGACATGGACAGGAAAAGTAGCAACGAGAAGCGGATTCGGCGTGCTACAGTCGCTCAAGCTCATTGGTGAGCCTGGGAATTATTCCAAGGTTGAGCCAGTATTTACGAGATCTTGAGGGGCGCGATGTCTCTGGAAGAGTGGGTCGCCGAAGCGCGCCGAACACAGCAAGCGGGCGCGTCGATTGTCGACATAGCCAGGTCTCTCCAAGCATTCGGAGAGGCGGGCGGTAGAAAAATCAACGCTGCATCCGCTCTCGGGAAGACATACGGCTGGTCGGTAAAGCAGAAACTCGAACTGCTGAGCTGGACCGAGGGTGGCGTCACGGACGAGGAGCTAACTTCCTTTGTTCCGTCCTGGTTTCCCGAAAGTTAGCCCGATCTCGTCGGACTTACGCCGCGATTTGAGGGCAGAGGACGCTCCAGGCGGGTCTCACGCAAACCTCAGTGAGTGATGAGGAAAATTCAATACCCCTCAGAGGCCGCACCGGAATATGTTCCGGTGCGGCCTCTGAGGTATGCGGCAGAAGACTTCAAACAGGCACACCGACGGTAAATGTACAACTCTCGCTGCCCCGTAAACCCGCAAAGCCACAAGAGCCGGCTCCACCTGCCAAACCTCTACAGCAGGCCTTACAGCGGCTAACACAATGAGCTGATCTGTCGGTAGGTCATGAGGCATCAGGCGAGTTTGAGGAAGGCTTCATGCATGTCTGCTCATCGTTCCCAGCGGATGCGGAGGCGTTTGAAGCCGCGGAGCCAGGCGAAACTGCGTTCGGCTTGCGTCGCGGGTGCCCGACCCGGCCTCTGATGGGCGGGATGGCGTCGATCAGAGGCGTGAGCTGGGTGACGTCGTTGCGGTTGCCGCCCGTGAGGATCACGGTGAGCGGGGTGCCGTGTCCGTCGGTGATCAGGTGGTGTTTCGATCCGGTTCGGCCACGATCGACCGGACTCGGTCCCGTCCGGCTCCCCCATTTACGGCCCGCACGTGGCTGGAGTCGACCACCGCACGCGACCAGTCGAGACGGGCCGCCGCGTTGAGCTCGGCCAGCAGCACCTCGCGGAGCTGCTGCCAGGCGCCGGCTGCGTTCCAGTCTCGAAGCCGCCGCCAGCAGGTCATGCCCGAGCCGAAGCTCAACTCCCTAAGGGCTGTCCCGTAAATGATCTTCGTGTCGCCTTGGGCATGGTCGGTTGCCGTTCGGCCCGTCGGCTTATCCGGCGAGGGCGAGGTTGTGCATGCGGGCGATGCCGAGCATGGCGTGGTGGACGCCGTCGCCCTTGAGGCGGCAGTCGCGGAGGATCCTCCAGGTCTTCATGCGGGCGAAGACGTGCTCGACGCGGGCCCGGACCTGTTTGTGGGATTTGTTGTGCTCTTCTTTCCAGTCCGGGAGTTTGGTCTGGCCTCTCTTACGGCGGTGCGGGATGACGAGTCCGGTGCCCGGATAGCCGCCGTCGGCGATCGTGAGGGTCTTGCCGACGGCGGCTTTGGCTCCGGATTCCTCCCATGCCTTGCAGTCGTTGCGGTTCCCGGCGAGCGGCCGGCCGACCACGACGACCAGGCGGGTGTCGGCGTCGATGACGACCTGATGGTTGGTGGAGTACCGGTAGTTCTTCGACCGCTCCGCGATCGTGTGATCCCGGGTGGGGACCAGGGTGCCGTCCACGATGAGCACGGCGTCCTTCGCGAACCGCTTGCGGGGCTGGAGCGCGAGCATCGGCCCGAGGTGGTCGATGATCCGGTCCGCCGCCGACTTCGAGACCCCGAACAGCGGCGCGAGCTGCCGCATCGTCAGGTTCGTCCGCCAGTACGCCGCAACCAGCAGGACCCGGTCCTCCAGCGGAAGACTCCACGGCCGGCCCCGGCGGACCGCGTCCGCACCCTCGCGACGCAGCACCGCCACCAGCTTCCCGAAGGCGCGCGGGCTCAGCCCGGAGAACGGGGCTATCCAGGACGGCTCCGACGCCGTGATCACACCAGCCACACCAAGATCATCCCAGGCCGGTTAGGGTGCCTTCTTCGAGCCGACGGACTGGAGACGGATGATGGAGCAGGACGAGGCCCTGCAACTCGCGGTGACGTTTCTTGCGCAGAGCCAGCGCGAGGACGAGCCGCCTCTCGCCATCGACGCAGAGCGGGTCTGTGAGAGCAACGGGCTCCTGATCGTGCCCTACAACTCCGTGCAGTACCTCGCCTCGCGTGATGCGAGAGAGCAACTGCTCGACTGCTGGCCCATCCTCGTCGACCTTGCCCGCGGAGACGTGCGATTCGGGAGCCTGGACGAGCGACATCTGTGGAGGAACCCGAGCGCCTGACAGCTGTCCGCACCACAGATACGGGACAGCCCTTAGGCAGGTACTCCCTTTGGATGCCCGTGCAGCACGAAGAGGATGCCGCACAACACCTGTCGGTCAGGCAGCGGCTTCCGTCCCGGGTGCCGAAACCGGCGTTTCTTGCGTGACAGCAGCGGTTCCATCCGCTCCCACAGGTCATCCGACACGATTCACAGCGAAGCCCCCACACCTGAACAGCGCTGCACTTCTGACGCGGACACGGTCACCAAGGCCGATTCACCTCATTGTGTTAGCCGTTGCTAGCAGGAGTTCCCCGGCCGGAATTTTTCGTGCCGGGGAACTCCTGCTTAACCTGGCGTATCCGTTTGCGGTTCAGGGGCTTCGGCAGAGCAGCACACCCCTGAGGAGGTGTAGCGCCTGGCACCTCTCGGACAGGCGGATAGGCACGTGCCATAGTGATCCAATGATCAATCCTGCCGAAATCGATCTCTCCTCCCTTCTCGCTCGCTGGCTCGGTCCAGCGCGCTTTACCGCGGTTCAGTTGGAAGAGCTGCCTCCTACCCTTCCGGCCCCGCTCAGGGATTGGTACACGCTCACATCTCCTTGGCTTGAGGTCCGGTCGGCCGGCACGAGAATTTACGAGCCGGCCTGTATCCAAGGGAAAGCAGGGCGGGTAGCGTTCATGGAGGACCCCACAGGCGACTGGACATGGGCATTCGATTCCCACCAACCGAACAAGACCTATGAGGGAGAGTCGAAGAGCTCCTTGATTCCCTGCTCCGAAACCCTTCCAGAACTGCTGACGCACGCGACGGTGCGGTCCATCATTTTGATGGCACATTCCAGTAGGCTCGGTACACAGGTATCGGATGAGGATGTGCTACGGATTCTCAACCCTATAAAAATTATCGGCTTCGGCGGATGGGGATGGCCCCGTGCTGGATACCAGGTGTACGCAGCCGACAAATTTCTGATGGAAGTTGGTCCAGCCATTGATCCGCAAGCACCATGGCTCAACAGGGCAGGATATTCCGCCGTGCGAATTGCGGCTCTGAACGACTCGGATCTCGCCTACCTCAATGAATATCCGACGGGCACATGGATCGATACAGGAATCAATCCCTAGCAGGCCCTTGGCTGACTTGAGGAACATCCACTACTTGGCGTGATATCACCGCGAGATCGAAGCCGGCACGCCCAAGTCCCGGAAGAAGCGATGTCCTAGAGTTCGGGCATGAATGATCAGATGTATGTGTCGGACCTGTTCTCGCCGGCCGGGCGGGTCGCCGTCGTCACCGGAGGCAGTTCCGGGATCGGGCGGGCCATCACCGCGGCGCTGGCGCGGGCCGGGGCGCGGGTGGTCGTGGTGGCCCGGCGGGAGGCCAAGTTGAAGGCGACCGTCGGCGAGTTGGAGGCCGAGGGGTGCCGGGCCGCGTGGGTGAGTGCCGATCTGGGGACCGCCGACGGGGTGCGTGCGGCGGCCGACGGGGCGGTCGAAGCCTTCGGTGAGCCGGACATCCTCGTCAACTGCGCCGGGATCAATCTGCGGCCGCCCATGGGCGAGCTCGGCGAGGACGTCTGGGACACCACCATGGCCGTGAACCTCAAAGCGCCGTTCCTGCTGGGGCAGCGGTTCGGGCCCGGGATGGCGGAGCGGGGGTACGGCCGGATCATCCACGTCTCCTCGCAGCAGGCCCACCGCGCCTTCGTGAACAGCGGGGCGTACGGGGTGTCGAAAGGCGGGCTTGAGTCGCTGGCCCGGTCTCAGGCCGAGGCGTGGTCTCCGTACGGCGTCACAGTGAACACCCTGGTGCCGGGGTTCGTGCTGACCCCGCTCAACGCACACCTCGCCTCCGATCCGGAGAAGGTCGCCTCGCTCGCCGCCCGTACCTTCGTCGGGCGCAACGGGCTGGCCGAGGACTTCGCGGGGGCCGCGGTGTTCCTGGCCGGGCCTTCGTCCGCGTACGTCACGGGGCAGGCGCTCTTCGTGGACGGCGGGTTCTCGGCGCACTGAGGTTTGAGGGGCGCTTGAGGAGAGCGGCGGGACCGGGGCGCGTCCGGGCCCGCCGCACCGGGGCCCGGCCGTGCGGGCCTCCCTCCCGGTCCCCGGCGTCACCTCAGAGGTCGAGGTCGACCACCACCGGCGCGTGGTCGGACGCGCCCTTGCCCTTGCGCTCCTCGCGGTCCACGTAGCTGTCCTTGACGGCGGCGGTGAACAAGGGGTTTCCGTAGGTCAGGTCGATCCGCATGCCCTTGTTCTTCGGGAAGCGCAGCTCACGGTAGTCCCAGAAGGTGTACGCCCGGTCGTACTTGAGCGGGCGCGGCAGCACCTCGCCCAGCCCCTCCGCCTCCAAGGCCGAGAGGGCCGCGCGCTCGGCGGGCGTCACATGCGTGGCGCCTTCGAAGAGCGCCGGGTCCCAGACGTCCTCGTCGGTCGGGGCCACGTTGAAGTCGCCGAGGACAGCGAAGGGCAGCGGGCCCGCCGCGTCCGCCGCGACGGCCTTGCGGAGAGCCTCCAGCCAGGCCAGCTTGTACGCGTAGTGGTCGTGCTCGATCTCGCGGCCGTTGGGGACGTAGACCGACCAGAGGCGGAGCGGGCCGCAGGTCGCGGAGATCGCGCGCGGCTCCTGGACGCCGTCGTAGTCCGGGCCGCCGGGGAGGCCGGTGACGACGTCGGTGAGGCCGACCCGGGAGAGCAGCGCGACCCCGTTCCACCGGCCGGTGGCGTTGACGGCGGACTCGTAACCCAGCTCGCGCAGGGCTTCGGCGGGGAACTGCTCGGCCGTGCACTTGGTCTCCTGGATGCACAGCACGTCGGTGCCGCTGCTCTCCAGCCAGGCCAGCAGCCGCGGCAGCCGGGCGGTGATCGAATTGACGTTCCAGGTGGCGATGCGCATGCCCACCAACCTAACCGGTCCCACTGACAGTCGCCGTCCGCCTCACAGCTCCGTGACGCCTCCGGGTGCCAGCCGGCCGTGGTCCGCGCCGCCGAGGGCGCCGATCTGGTTGTCGTAGATCGGCCGCGCGAGGTCGGTCAGCAGGGCGTCGTGGACGTCGATCGCGCGGCGCGGCTTGACCTCGCGTACGTAGTCGATGACCTCGGAGATCTTGCTCCACGGGGCCATCACCGGCAGCAGCAGCGTGTCCACGGGCCGGTCGGGGACGGTGAGCGCGTCGCCGGGGTGGAAGACCGAACCGTCCACCAGGAAGCCGACGTTGGTGATCCTCGGGATGTCCGGGTGGATCACCGCGTGCAACTCGCCGTGCACGGTGACGTCGAACCCGGCCGCCGAGAACGCGTCACCGTGGCCGACGGTGTGCATGCGCCCGGGGAAAGCGGCCGACAGCTGGTCCGCCACGCTCCGCAGCGTCCAGATCTCCGCCGCCGGGTTCGCCTCCAGGCCCGCCCGCAGCCTGGCCTCGTTGAAGTGGTCCGGGTGCTCGTGGGTGACCAGGAGGACATCGGCGCCGAGCGCCGCGTCGTCCTCGGAGAAGCCGCCCGGGTCGATGACCAGGACGCGCCCCTCCTTCTCGATCCGCACGCAGGAGTGGGTCTTCTTGGTGAGCGTGAGTGGCTGAGGCGATGCGTTCATGGCTCCATCCTGCTACGCGGGCGGGGTCGTTTCCTCCTGGATCACGGATTGCGCGATCGTGAAGGCCGCGCCTGCCGCCGGGATGCCGCAGTAGACGGCGCTCTGGAGGAGGACCTCCTTGATCTCGGCGGGCGTCAGGCCGTTGCGCAGGGCGGCCCGGACGTGCGCGGCCAGGCCCTCCAGGTGGCCGGAGGCGACGAGCGCGGTGAGCGTGATGCAGCTGCGGGTGCGGCGGTCCAGGCCCTCCCGGCTCCAGACCTCGCCCCAGGCGTACCGGGTGACCAGCTCCTGGAAGTCCTCGGTGAACGCGTCGGTGGAGGCGTTGACGGCGTCCACGTGCGCATCCCCGAGCACCTCCCGGCGCACCTTCGTCCCGCGCTCGTGGCCGCTCTCCCGCTGCGGACCCGCGGCCTCGGGCAGGCCGGACGCCGGGGCGATCTCGGCGATGGGGGCGAAGGAGGTGGCGGGCGTGGCCGGGCCGGGGACGAGCGGCGGTACGGGAGGTGTGGCGGGCGCGTCCTGCCAGGCGGTGGAGAAGTGCGTCAGCAGCAGGTCGCAGACGGCCGCGGGCTGCTCGACCGGGGCCAGGTGCGAGGCGCCGGGGACGAGCGCGAGGCGGGCGTCCGGTATCCCGGCGACCAGCGTGCGCGCCTCGGCGGGCCCGGTGACCTGGTCCTCCGCGCCGACGAGGACCAGCGTCGGGACGCCGATCCGCCCCAGGTGGTCGCGGATGTCGAAGGCGGCCAGCGCCTCGCAGGCCGCGATGTAGCAGCCGGGGTCGGTGGTGCGGACCATCTGGACGGCCCACTCCACGATGGCGGGCTGCGCGGCGGCGAAGCCGGGGGTGAACCAGCGTTCCGGCGCGGTACGGGCCATCGGCTCCAGCCCGTTGGTGCGCACGATCACGCCGCGCTGCCGGAACTCGTCGGCCGTGCCGAACCGGGGCGAGGAGGCGACCAGCGCCAGCGAGGCCACCCGGTGCGGGTGGCGCAGCGCCAGGTCCGCGCCGACGGCCCCGCCGATCGAGCACCCGGCGTAACCGAACCGCTGGACCCCGAGCCCGTCGAGCGTGGCGATCAGCCGGTCCGCGAGCTCGGCGACGGAGGGCGCGGCATGGGCGGGAGCGCCGCCGTGGCCCGGCAGGTCGTAACGGAAGACCCTCCAGTGCTGAGTCAGCTCGGGTATCTGGCGGTCCCACATGTGCCAGGTCGTCCCGAGCGAAGGCCCGATCACCAGGACGGGGGCGTCCTCCGGGCCGTCGAAGCGGTACTGGAGCGTGCGGGGGGTCTCGGTGGGGGCGTGCGGGGCCTGCACCTGGCCCGGGCCGGACGCGGACTGTGGGCCCTGCGCCGGGCCGCCCGGCTGCGCGCCGCCGACGCCGCGGGGTTGCTGCGGAGCGAAGGGCTCCGGCGTGGGCGCCTGCGGCTGGACGTGCTGCGGTCCGGGACCTGTCGGCACGTGCGGCCGGCCGGGGAGCGCCTGCGGAACCTGTACGTCGGCCAACGGGGGGCCGGGTACGGGCTGCCGCTCGAAGAACTGCGGGCCGGGCGCGGGCGACGCGTGCGGGCCCGGTGCGGGCTGCGGGTCGGCGAAGTGCGGGCCCGGTGCAGGCTGGGCGTGCGGGCCCGGTGCGGCCTGTGGGTCGGTGAACTGCGGGCCCGGTTCAGGCTGGGCGTACTGCGGGCCGAGGGCCGGCTGTCCAGGCTCGGCGGGTATCCGCTGCGGAGCCGGGGCGACCGGCTGCGGGGGCGGGGTGGCCGACCGGGGCGGGTGACCGGCCGCAGGCACCGGGGCCTGTGCGTACGGCTGCCCGGGCACGGGCCGGGGAGCCGGGGGCAGGGGCCGGATCACCTCGTCCTGCGGGGGCTCGGGATCGGCCGTTCGCGGGGGCCGGGCGGGCTGCGGGGTCGTCTCGCTCAACTCACTCACTCGCTCCAGGGTAGTGAGCCGCCCGTCCGCTCGCGGGCAGGGGGTCGCCGGGGAGGGCCGCCCATGGGTCCGGAGCCGCCGGGGGTCCGTCCCGGGTGCGGCCGGGACGGACGATCCGGCCTGAGCCCCCGGGAGGGCCGCGCTCCGGACTCCGTGCCCCGGCCGGACGAGGACCGGGGCACCCTCCGAGGCCCCTACGCGGAGGCTGCGGTCAGCGGAAGTCGGCGGCGTGGTCGCGCGCCCACGCGGCGTACGGGCGCGCAGGCCGGCCGGTCACCAGGTCAGCGCTCACCGCCCCCGGGGTCGCTCCGGGTTCCGCCTGCTCCTCCTGAGCTTCGCCGCGCTCGTAGCCGGGCTCACCGGAGCCGCCGGGATCCGGCTCGGCGCCGGGATCCGACTCGGCGCCGGGATCCGACTCGGCGCCAGCGTTCGACTCGGCGCCGGCGTCCGACTCAGCGCCGGAATTCACCTCGTCGCCGGAGTAGTCCTCGTAGCCGAAGAGGAAGTCGGCGTTGGCCGCCGCCCAGCCGCCCTGCGCCTGGTAGAAGGCGCGGGCCTCGGCCGCGGTGACCGTCTCGATGCGGACCTCTTCACCGATGGCCTCGGCGATCGCGGCCACCTTCTCCCGGTTGGTCACCTCCAACGGCCCCGACAGGGTGTAGGCGACGCCCGTGTGCCGGTCCTCCACAAGCGCGGCGGCCACGACGTCGGCGATGTCCCACTCGTGGACCGGGGTGCCGGCGCTGTCGGGGTACGGATCGACGACCGTACGGCGGGCCCGGACCGAAGGGCCCCACATGTGCAGGGAGTTGACCGCGAACTCGCCGGGCCGGACATGGGTCCACTCCAGGCCGGACGCCTCCACGGCCCGCTCGACGGGCAGGTGGAAGTCGGTGTCCCAGCCGGCGGTGACGGCTGCGGAGGAGAGCACGACGATCCGGCGCACCCCCGCCTCCACGGCCAGGTCGACCACCTCCTGGGCCGTCTCCGCCACGGAGAAGAGGAACAGCTTCTCGACCCCGGCCAGCGCGTCCCGGACCGTTTCCGGCCGCTCCAGGTCGCCCGCGAGGACCTGCGCCCCGGCGGGCAGCCCCGCACTCTCCGGCCTGCGGGTCAGGGCCCGTACGTCCTCACCTGCCTTGAGCAGCTCCCCGACCACATGCCGCCCCACACTCCCGGTCGCACCGGTCACCAAGATCGTCACTGCGCCCCACGTCCCCTCAGCTCTGCGTGCGGAAACCGTCGGCTCCGCGTGCGGATACCGTCAGCTTCGCGTGCGGAAACCGTTCACCCCCAGCGTGCGTCGGACCTACGGTACGGCCAGGTCCGGGTCGAATGCCGGATCACCAGGTAGGCAGGGGAAGCCCGTTCCGGTCAGGGGGTCGCCGCCGATACGACGTAGACGACGGGGCTGGCCGGGTCGGTCATGTTGACCGTGATGGTCTGGGTGGGGCGCGGCTTCTTGTTGGTGTGGGTGACGCTCGCCCAGTTCTCGTTCGAGCTGAAGTACCAGCCGGTGATCTTGATGTCCCGGGGGCTGATGTTGACCTTCCCGGGCTCCAGGGCCGCGCGGCCGGTGCCGACGCCGCTCAGGAAGCGGTCCAGGCCGGCGGAGGTCGTACGGAACTTCGCGTACATCCGGCTGGCTTTCCAGTTGTTCGTCTCGTAGTACTGGACCCCGATCCCGTTGCCGGGGATCGGGATCTCGAAGATCCGGCGCTGCATCTTGGAGGGCCAGCCCTCGCGGAGGCCCACGGCGGCCGCCTCGGCCTCCTTGTCCATGCCCGAGCGGCGGCTCTGGCCGGCGGAGACGAGGAGGTAGCCCGCCGGGATGCCGATGAGCAGCACGATGATCGTGGCGGTGATGAACCGCCGCCTGAAGACCCGCCGAGGGCTCTCGGGCGGCTTGCCCTCGCCGTCGCCCGGCGACTCGGACTGGGGCGGCACCACGGGGTGGTCGGCTGCGATCATGATCAGGAGGTCCCTCGTGCTGCGGAGCGGGGTACGGAGGCGTGGAGGCCGGTCGGGGTCGGAACAAGGAGTTCGGTACGGGGGCGGGTACGGAGTCGGGTTCCGAGCTGAGACGCCGCTCGGGCCCGTGCGGTTCAGTCGACCGTGCGGGTCGAGCGCGTGTTGCGGATGGTGCTCGCCGCCTGGTCGTAGATCTGCGCGTACCGCTCGTACCGCTCGACACGGCGCCGGTTGGCCCGGCGGAAGCGGCGGGCGACCAGCCGGGCCAGGTCCGCGGCGCCGACCATACCGGCCTCGGGGCCGAGCTGGGCCTTGGCGATCCTCGCCTCGGGGCGGTAGCCGCGCCCGGTGAGGTGGCGCTTGAAGGCGTCCCGGGCCGGGTTGATCAGGAGGTCGTCGGCGGCGCTGACACCGCCTCCGATGACGAAGCAGGACGGGTCGAGCGCGGCGGCCAGGTTGGCGATGCCGACGCCGAGCCACTGGCCGATGTCCTGGAGGAGCTCGATGCACATCGCATCGCCCTCGCGGGCCAGTTCGGTGATGAGCGGGCCGGTGATGTCGGGGATGTTGCCCTTGACCCGGTCCAGCAGGAAGTGCGCGACCGGCGAGTCGGCGGCGGCCAGCTCCTTGGCCTCGCGGACCAGCGCGTTGCCGGAGCTGTACTGCTCCCAGCAGCCCCGGTTGCCGCAGGGGCAGCGGTGGCCCGACGGCACGACCTGCATGTGGCCGAACTCACCGGCCACGCCGTACTTGCCGCGCTTGACCTGGCCGTCCTCCAGGATCGCGCCGCCGATCCCCGTACCGAGCGTGATCATGACGAGGTGGTCCTCGCCGCGACCCGCGCCGAAGCGCCACTCCGCCCAGGCGGCGGTGTTGGCGTCGTTGTCGACCATGACCGGGACGACGAGGCGGGAGGCGATGGCGTCGCGCAGGGGCTCGTCGCGCCAGGCCAGGTGCGGGGCGAAGAGGACCTTGGAGCGGTCGGCGTCCACCCAGCCCGCCGCGCCGATGCCCACCGCGTGCACGTCGTGGCGGTCGGAGAGGTCCAGGACCAGCTCGACGATGGTGTCCTCGACGACCTTCGGGCTCTTGGACTTGTCCGGGGTCTCGGTGCGCAGCTGTTCCAGGATGTTGCCGTCGGCGTCGACGACGCCCGCCATCACCTTCGTACCGCCGATGTCGATCCCGACCGTGGGAACGCGCGGCGCGGTGAGGTGCGAGCGGCGTTCCTTGGTGCCGACGGTCTTGAGGACGGTGGCGCGGGCGGAGCCGCGGTCGGCGAAGTCGCGGTACGTGCTCATCGTCCCTGCGGGGTCTGAGGGGCCGGGCCGCTGTCACGGTCGGCGGCGGACGGCGCCCGCCGCGCCCGATTCTGCCACTGCCCGGTCCCCGGAGCGGTCGGCCGGGGTCGGCCGCGCGGGGGCGGGTCGCCGGTCAGGATCCTTCTTCGGTGGCGGCGGAGGTGCCGGGGAGGGTGGGGGTCGGGGTGCGTTCCAGCTCGTGGCTGAGCTCCTCCAGCTCGCTGCCGCCCGCCATCTGCCGGGTCAGCTCGTCGAGCGTGACGTCGTCCTTGGTGTGGCTGCCGGACATGGCGCCGCGCTTGAGGAGGATGAACCGGTCGCCGACGAGGTGGGCGTGGTGCGGGTTGTGCGTGATGAGGACCACGCCGAGGCCCGCGTCGCGGGCGGCGGCGACGTACTTGAGGACGACCCCGGACTGCTTGACGCCGAGCGCGGCGGTCGGCTCGTCGAGGACGAGGACCTTGGCGCCGAAGTAGACGGCGCGGGCGATCGCCACGCACTGGCGCTCACCGCCGGAGAGCGTGCCGATGGGCTGGTCGACGTCGCGCAGGTCGATGCCCATGCGGAGCAGTTCCGTACGGGTCGTCTCGCGCATCTTCTTCACGTCGAGGCGCTTGAAGGGGCCGGCGCCGGTGGTGGGCTCGGAGCCGAGGAAGAAGTTCCGCCAGACCGGCATCAGCGGGACGACGGCGAGGTCCTGGTAGACGGTGGCGATGCCGCGGTCCAGGGCGTCGCGCGGGTTGGCGAGCGTGGTCTCCTCGCCGTCGATCAGGAAGCGGCCGGCGTCGTGGCGGTGCAGTCCCGCGATGATCTTGATGAGGGTGGACTTGCCGGCGCCGTTGTCGCCGAGGACGCAGGTGATCTCGCCGGCGTGGACCTCCAGCGAGACGTGTTCCAGGGCTTTGATGTTGCCGTAGAACTTCGATACGTCGTCCAGCTCGACGAGGGGGCCGACCGGCTTCTCGGTGGTGGCCGTCATGACGTCGCCTCCGCGCGCTTGCGCACCCACGCGTTGAGCAGGGTGGCCAGGAGCAGCATCGCTCCCAGGAAGAATTTGAACCAGTCCGGGTTCCACTCGGCGTACACGATGCCCTTGCTGGTCATGCCGAAGATGAAGGCGCCGACCGCCGAGCCGATCGCGGAGCCGTAGCCGCCGGTGATCAGGCAGCCGCCGATGACGGCCGCGATGATGTACGTCAGCTCGTTGCCGACGCCCTCGCCGGACTGGACGACGTCGTAGCTGAAGAGCAGGTGCTGGCCGGAGATCCAGGCGGCGAACGCGACGCCCAGGTAGAGCCCGATCTTCGTACGGATGACGGGGACGCCGACCGCGCGGGCGGCGTCCGCCTCGCCGCCGACGGCGAAGATCCAGTTGCCGAAACGGGTCCGGAGGAGGATCCAGGTGGCGAGCGCGACGAGCCCGATCCACCAGAGGATCGTCACCTTGAACTCGATGCTGCCGAGGGTCAGCGTCGAGGCGAACAGGGCGCGGGCGGACTCGAAGCCCTCCATGTCGCCGATGGCCTTGGTGGAGACCGTGCCGCTGATCAGCTTGGTGAAGCCGAGATTCAGACCGGTGAGCATCAGGAACGTACCGAGCGTGATGATGAAGCTCGGCAGTTTGGTGCGGGTCAGCATGAACCCGTTGAACGCGCCGATGGCGAGCGTGACCAGCAGCGACACGAAGACGCCGACCCAGACGTTGGCCGTCATCTGGTAGCTGAACATCGAGGAGATCAGCGCGGAGCTGGTCACCAGGACACCGGCGGAGAGGTCGAACTCGCCGCCGATCATCAGCAGCGCGACCGGGGCGGCCATGATGCCGAGGACGGAGGCCGCGTACAGGACCGTGCCGAAGCTGGAGGCCTGGAGGAAGCTGTCGGCGACGATCGCGAAGAAGAGGAAGACGGCTGCCGCGCCGACGACCGAGCCGAGCTCGGGGCGGCCGAGGAGCTTGCGCAGCGGCGAGGTCCGGACGAGGCGCTCGTCCACCTGTTCCGGCGTGGCGGTGGAGCCGCTCATCGGGTACCGCGCTTGGTGAAGTCGGCCAGGGCGTCCGCGTCGTCCTTGGTGATGATCTGCGGGCCGGTCAGGACGGGCAGGCCGCCGCCGAGGACGTTGCGGTTGGAGCGGTAGAGCCAGAGCAGGTCCACGGCCTCGTACCCCTGGAGGTAGGGCTGCTGGTCGACGGCGAAGCCGAGCTTGTCGCTCTGGAGGCCGGCGGCGACCTTGGCGTTGAGGTCGAAGGTGTCGATCTCGGCCTTGCTGCCCGCCGTCTGCTTGGCCTGGACGGCGGCGTCGGCGAAGGGGGCGCCGAGGGTGACGACCGCGTCGATGCTCTTGTCGGACTGGAGCTTGGCCTCGATGGACGCGGTGACGTCGGGCATGTTGGTGCCGTCGACGTACAGGTTCTGCGTCGTGCCGTCGAAGGTCTTCTTCGCTCCGGCGCAGCGCTGCTCGTGGCCCACGTTGCCCTGCTCGTGCAGGACGCAGAGGGCCTTCTTGCGACCCCGCTCGTTCAGCTCGTCGCCGACGGCCTCGCCGGCGATCGACTCGTCCTGGCCGATGTGGGTCAGGGCGCCGAACTCCTTGGACTCGGCGGAACCGGAGTTCACCGTGACGACCGGGATGCCCGCCTTGACGGCCTTGGCGATCACGGACTTCATGGCGTCCGGCTTGGCCAGCGAGACGATCAGCCCGTCGACCTTCTTGTCGATCGCGGTCTGGACGAGCTGCGCCTGCTGGTTGGCCTCGTCGTTGTGCGAGTAGAGGAAGTTGATGTTGTCCTTGACGGCCGCCTGCTCGGCGCCCTTCTGGACGATGTCCCAGAAGGTGTCGCCGTCGCCCGAGTGGGTGACCATGGCGAAGGTCCAGCGGGGCGTGTTCACCGCGGCCCGGCCCTCGGCGGCCTCGGCCGCGCGCTCTTCCGCCCGCTTGCCGCCGGTGCTGCTGCATCCTGCGGCTGCCAGCACCACTGCCAGGACGGCGCCCAGCGCGCGTACCCCTGTCCGAACCCTTGCCACGACGCGGTGCCCTTCTTCTTTTTCTTCCGCTGCTACTCGCTGTGCGCTTGACCTGGCCGGGGGCGTACCGTCCCGGGCCGGCTGCCCAGTATCCCCGAGGCCTGCCCGCTCCCGTCCGGGGGGCGCTCCTGCCGGGCCGGGGGGGCGCCATAACCAGCCCGGCCGGCGTTCGCGGACGGAACCGTCGATGTGGGGGTCGGTCGCCTCGGGGGATCCCGTGCCCCAGGAATCCTCTGCCTGCGGGCGCACCGACGCAAGGGTTCCGTCCTCAAACGCCGGACGGGCTTGCTGGGGCGCCCCAGCACGGGCTGGGTTCAGCGGACCAGGAGCTGGAAGTCGAACGTGTAGCGCGAGGCCCGGTAGACGTGGGTGCCCAGCTCCACCGCACGCCCCGTGTCGTCGTACGTCGTGCGCTCCATCGTCAGCAGCGGCGCACCCGGCTCCTCGTCCAGGGCCCGCGCCTCCCCCGCCGTCGCGGCCCGCGCGCCGACCGACTGGCGGGCGCTGTGCAGCGTGATGCCCGACGCCCGCATCAGGCGGTAGAGGCCGGTGGACTCCAGCTCCGGGGGCCGGAGCTGGAGCAGGTCCGGGGGCAGGTGGTTGCGGAGGAGGGCCATCGGCTCGTCGTGGGCGTACCGCAGCCGCTCGACGAGGTGGACCTCCGTACCCTCGGCGACACCCAGCGCGGCGGCGACCTCGGCGGTGGCCGGTTCCGTGGTGGTGCGCAGGACCTTGGTGGCGGGGCGCTGGCCGGCCGCCTCCAGGTCGTCGTAGAGCGAGCTGAGCTCCAGCGGCCGGCGGACCTGGCTGTGCACGACCTGCGTGCCGACGCCCCGGCGGCGGACCATCAGCCCTTTGTCGACGAGCGACTGGATGGCCTGACGGACGGTGGGGCGGGAGAGGCCGAGGCGGTGGGCCAGCTCGATCTCGTTGCCGAGCAGGGTGCCGGGGGCCAGCCGGCCCTGTTCGACGGCGGCCTCCAGTTGCTGTGCCAGCTGGAAGTAGAGCGGCACCGGACTGGTGCGGTCCACACTCAGCGGCAGCGGCTGCGGCTGATCGGCTCCTTGTGCGGTCACGGGCCGAGCCTAGTTCGATTGTCCGGACAAAGCCATGGTCCGGCGTTTGTCCGGACAAATGCTTGACATGATGACCGGACCGCCGTCACCTTGGGGCCATGCGCATCGGACTCATCGGAACGGGACGTATCGGCACCTTCCACGCGGAGGTGCTGAGCCGTCATCCCGCCGTGGAATCCCTGCTGGTGGCGGACGCGGACCCGGAGCGCGCCGCCGTGGCGGCCACCCGGACCGGAGCCGCCGCCGTCACGGTGGACGCGATGTTCACCGGCGAGGGCCACGGCCTCCCCGACGCGCTGGTGATCTGCTCCGCGACCGCCGCCCACGCCCCGCTCATCGCCCGCGCCGCCCGGGCCGGTCTGCCCGCGTTCTGCGAGAAGCCGATCGCCTTGGACCTGCCCGGCACGCTCGGCGCCCTCGCGGAGGTGGAGGCGGCGGGCAGCATCCTCCAGCTGGGGTTCATGCGCCGCTTCGACGCCGGGTACGCGGAGGCGAGGGCCGCGGTGCGGGACGGCAGGCTCGGGCGGCTGCACACCGTACGGGCTGTCACCTCCGACCCCGCCCCCCCGCCCGCCGACTACCTCCCGCTCTCCGGCGGGCTGTACCGGGACTGCCTGGTCCACGACTTCGACATCCTGCGGTGGGTGACGGGCCGCGAGGTACGCGAGGTGTACGCCACCGGGTCGGACGCCGGTCCCGCGATGTTCCGGGAGGCGGGCGACGTGGACACCGCCGCCGCGCTGCTCACCCTGGACGACGGCACCCTCGCCACCGCCACCGCGACCCGCTGCAACGGTGCCGGCTACGACGTCCGTATGGAGCTGGCCGGTGAGCTGGACCAGCTGGCCGTCGGCCTGGACGACCGTACGCCGCTGACCTCGGCCGAGCCGGAGGGCCCGGGCACTCCGCCGAAGCCCTGGCCCGGGTTCCTGGAGCGGTTCGCCCCGGCGTACGAGGCGGAGCTGGACGCCTTCCTCCGGGTCGCCCGGGGCAAGCTGACCAACCCGTGCGACGGGCGGGAGGCCCTGCACGCGCTGCGGATCGCCGAGGCCTGCGAGATCTCGCGCCGCGAACGCCGCCCGGTGGCGATGAGGGAGATCCCGGGCGGGTGACGGCCCGGCCCGGGGGGGCTGACGTCCCGGCCCGGGCAGGTGGGGCCTGGCCCGGGCGGCTCACGTCCCGGCCCGGGCGGCTGAGACCGTGGCCTCGGGCGGCTGAGGCCCGGCCTGCCTCTACCAGGCCACCGGCAGGCTCAGCGGCCCCCGCATCAGGAGGCCGGTGCGCCAGTCAAGCGTGGCCGGGTCGGCGGTCAGCCGTAGCTCCGGGCAGCGCTCCAGCAGCGACCGGACGGCGACCCGGGCCTCGATCCGGGCCAGCGGCGCGCCCAGGCAGTAGTGGATGCCGTGGCCGAAGGCGATATGCCCCCGGGCGTCCCGGGTGATGTCGAAGCGGGAGCCGTCGGGATAGCGGGCCGGGTCGCGGTTGGCGTCCGACATCGCGACGAGGACCAGTTCACCGCCGCCGGGGATCACCGTGCCGCCGATGTCGATCGGTTCGGTCGTGAAGCGGTACGTCGGTGTCTCCACGGGCCCCTCGAAGCGCAGGATCTCCTCCACCGCGTTGTCGATCAGGCCGAAGTCCGCGCGGAGAAGCGCCAGTTGCTCCGGGTGTGCGAGGAGGTTGTGCACTCCGTTGGTGATGAGGTTGACGGTGGTCTCATGGCCGGCGACGAGCAACAGCCAGGCCATGCCCATCAGTTCGTCGGCGGAGAGCCGGTCGCCGTCCTCGTCGGCGGTGTGGATCAGCGCGCTCATCAGGTCGTCGCCCGGTTGCGTCCGCTTGTCCTGGAGGAGCCGGGTCAGATAGGCGGCCATCGCCTTGGTGGAGGAGTCCCGTTTGGAGGCGTCGACCGAGGAGACCGCCTGGTTCGACCACTCGCGGAAGGCCGCCCGGTCCAGGAACGGCACGCCGAGCAGCTCGCAGATGACGTTCATCGGCAGCGGGTAGGAGAGCGATTCGACGAGATCGGCCCGCCGGTCGGGCGCCGCGAGCATCCGGTCGAGCAGCTCGTCGGTCATCTCCTGGATACGCGGGGCGAGTTGTTCCATCCGGCGCGGAGTGAACTCCCGGGCCACCAGCTTGCGCAGCCGGGTGTGGTCGGGGGTGTCGCTGCTGAGCATCGACGTGCCCGCGGAGACCTTGGTGACGCCCAGCGCCGGTGAGGCCTTGGCCCACTGTTTGGAGAGCCGCTGGTCGGCGAGGAGCGTCCGCCCGGCCTCGTACCCGACGACGAGCCAGGCGTGGGTGCCCTCGGGAATACGGACCCGGTGGACCGGGCCCTTGGCCCGTAACCCGGCGTAGACCGGATACGGGTCGCGGGTGAAGTCGTCGCCGAGCGCGGCCAGATCGACCAGGCCCTCGGCCTCCGTGATTGCTTCGGCGGTCAACAGATGCCCCTTCGCTAGGAGTTGTGGAGGTGAGCAGCGGCCCTACCAGCGCACCGGCAGCCGCCGCACCCCGCGCATCAGCAGCCCGGGCAGCCACTCCGGCTCACCGCCCGCCGGATCGCGGGCCAGGTCCGGGCAGCGCTCCAGCAGCGCCCCGATCGCAATGCGGGCCTCCATCCGGGCGAGCGGGGCGCCGAGGCAGAAGTGCGCTCCGTGACCGAAGGCCAGGTGGCCCTGAGGCGCGCGGCGGATGTCGAAGGTGTCCGGGTCCGTGAACTTCTCCGGGTCCCGGCCGCCCGAGGCGAGGGCGACGAGCACCGGTTCGTCGTGCGGGATCACGGTGGAGCCGACCGTGATCTCCTCCCGGGTGAAGCGGAAGGTGGCGGTCTCCACCGGACCGTCGTACCGCAGCATCTCCTCCACCGCGCCGTCCAGCAGTCCGGGATCGGCTCGTAGCAGGGCGAGTTGGTCCGGGTGGTCGAGCAGGGCCCGTACGCCGTTGGAGATCAGGTTGACGGTGGTCTCGTGGCCGGCGACGAGCAACACGAAGGCCATGCCGACCAGTTCCTCGGCCGACAGCCCGTCGCCGCCTTCGTCGCGGGTCCTGATCAGCGCGCTCATCAGGTCGTCGCCAGGCGAACTCCGTTTGTCCTGGATGAGTTGGATGAGGTAGGAGCTCATCGCGCTGACCGGGTCGCCCGCCTCCCGCTGGGCCGCGGTCGGCGTGACGACGGCGCTGGAGAGCGCGCGGAAGGCGTCCCGGTCGATGTCGGGGACGCCGAGCAGTTCGCAGATGACGGTCATCGGCAGCGGGAAGGCGAGCGCGTCGACGAGGTCGGCGGAGCCGGCCGGGACCATCGCGTCGAGCAGTTCCGTGGTGATCTCGGTGACCCGGGGGCGCAGCGCCTCGATACGGCGGGGGGTGAACTCACGGGCGACGAGCCTGCGCAGCCGGGTGTGGTGCGGGGCGTCCAGCTCCAGCATGTTGGAGCTGATCGGGTTGACCTCGGCGGCCCAGCGCCCGGTGGTCCGCCAGTCCTTGCCGAACCGCTGGTCGGCGAGGGCCGAGCGGGCCTCCTCGTACCCGACGATCAGCCAGATCCGCTCCATCTGCTCGGTGCGCACCGTGTGCACCGGCCCCTCGGCGCGCAGCTTCGCGTAGTACGGATAGGGGTTCGCCGTGAAATCCGGCAGATCCCGCAGATCGAGCACAGCCATTGCAGTCAGCCCCCTCGTTCCGGTCCGGGCCACTCGTCGTGGGCCGGTCGGACCACCCAGCGTAGGCCGGTCCGTCCACGCAGCGTTGGCCGGTCCGGTGCGCTCAGCGTAGGCCGGTCCGGTCCGCTCAGCGTAGGCCGCCGTCCTGCTCGCCGTCCGCGTCGAGCAGCCCGGCATCGTGGACCAACAGGGCGATCTGGACCCGGTTGTTCAGATCAAGTTTGGCGAGAATGCGCGAGACCTGGGTCTTGACGGTGGCGACGCTGAGGTAGAGGTGGCCCGCGATCTCCGCGTTGGAGTGCCCCCGTCCGACGGCCACCGCGACCTCCCTCTCCCGGTCCGCCAGCTCCGCGAACCGCGTGCGCGCCCGCTCGGTCCGGCTGGTGCGGTCGTCCGGCGCACCGCCCGCGGCCCGGGTCATGAGCTGGCGGGTGACGGCGGGCGAGAGCACCGGGTCCCCGGCGGCGACCCGGCGGACGGAGTCCACGATCTGGGCGGGCGGGGTGTCTTTCAGGACGAATCCCGCGGCTCCGGCGCGGATGGCCCGCAGGACCTGTTCGTCGGCGTGGAAGGTGGTGAGGACGACGACTTCGGGCGCGTCGGGGCGGCGGCGCAGCTGCTCGGTCGCGGTGAGCCCGTCCATACCGGGCATCCGGATGTCCATCAGGACGACGTCGGGGCGCAGCCGTTCGACCAGGCCGGCGACCTCGCCGCCGTCCGCGCCCTCGCCGACGATGTCGATGCCCTCGGCCCCGCCGAGCATCAGCGTGAGCCCGGCCCGCACGAGCGGGTCGTCGTCGACGATGAGCAGCCGGACGGGCAAGGAGGCCGGAGGAGGCACCGGGGTGTTCATGACAGCCACCGTAACCAGTCGTTCTCCCCCGTTCGCCGCCCCCGCCTCACGCCGTCGGCCACGGCAGCCGGGCGCGGACCATGAAGCCGCCGTCCGGCGTGGGGCCGTGCTCGAGGCTGCCGCCGGCGAGCGTGGCGCGTTCGGTGAGGCCGATGAGGCCCTGGCCGGAGCCGGGCACCCGTTCGAAGGGTTCGGTGGGGGCCGGGTTCGCCACCTCGACGGTGAGCCCGTCGCCGGGGCCGCCGGTCACGGTGACGGTGACCTCGGTGCCGGCTGCGTGTTTACGGGCGTTGGTCAGGCACTCCTGGGCGATGCGGTACACCGTGCGGCCGGTGGCGGCGGGCGCGTCCTGCGGGGCGGCGACGCGCTGGTCGAGGGTGACCTTCATGCCCGCCTGCCGGGACTCGTCGATCAGCGCGTCCAGGGTGGTGAGGGTGGGCTGGGGCCGCTCGCCGTCGCCGGTGTCGCCGGGGCCGCGCAGCACGCCGATGATCTCCCGTAGATCCTGCAACGCCTCGTGGGCGCTGTCCCGGATGACGCCGGCGGCCCGGGCGATCTCGGCGGTGGGGGCGCCGGGCCGGAATTCGAGGGCGCCGGCGTGGACGCTGAGCAGGGTGAGCCGGTGGGCGAGGACGTCGTGCATCTCGCGGGCGATGGCCTCCCGGGCCAGCCGCTGGGCCTGCTCGGCACGGAGTTCCGCCTCGGCCTCGGCGCGGCGGGCCCGTTCGCGGAGCGTGAGGACGAGCCGGCGCCGGGACCGTACGACCATCCCCCAGCTGAGCACCAGCAGGATCAGCAGAACCCCGAAGATGACCGAGGTGAGGTAGCCCGTCTCGGGGTCGGGACGCAGCCAGGGCTGGAGGGGCGCCACGGTCAGCGCGCCGGCCCCGACGATCGCCGTCGGCTTGAAGGGGCGGTGGACGGCCAGGCTGAACAGGGCGACCATCATCGCGCCGCCGGCGACGGGCTCCACGATGGACAGGGCGGTCAGGGCGGCGGCGAGCCCGACGGGCCAGCGCCGCCGGATCCAGAGGGCGCAGCAGGCGGCGGCGCCGATCACCGAGTCGACGACGAGCACGGCGTCCGGGGTCGACCCTTCGTTCTCGATCGCGGCGAGGGCGATGAGGGCGATGCCCGCCGCGATGAGGAACGCCGTGATGTCGACGACCCAGTCGCGTACGGTCCGCCGCGCCCGGGACCCGGCCCGGGCCCGGTCGCCGGGCAGCTCGGCATCGGCCATCGCCGAGGGGAGCAGCCAGGGGTACTCGGTGCGCGTCATATCGACAAAGTTACGCAGCCGGGCGCCCGGAACAGGCCCGGTGCGGCGAGGGAGCGACCAAAGTCGCGGAACCCGCTACTTTCGGCGCGGCGGTCGGGCCCGGTGGCCGACGCGGCGGAGGCGGGGCGGCCGCGAGGCTCGGCGTATGAAGAAACTCATCGAGGCGGCCGGGCTCATCATCATGCTGCAGGGCATCGGAGGACTGGTCCACGAGTGGACGGGGTGGCTGCGGCTGTGGACGCTGGCCCAGCACATCGACTACTTCGGTGACCGCGCGCTGTTCGTCAGCATCGTGCTGATCGTGACGGGCTTCGCGGTCATGATCGCGCCGGACGCGGTGCGGAGGAAGTAGGCCGGCTCCTCAGCCCGCTCGTTTGCACGGGGTCGGCTCCTCAGCCCGCCTCTTGCACGCTCCGGCGCCCCCACGCCGTGCCCGCCAGCACGAGAACGGCCCCGGCCACCCCCAGCACGCCGAGCCGTTCGCCGCCGAGGCTGATCCCGACGGCGGCCGCCCAGAGCGGTTCCGTACCGAGCAGCAGGCTGACCCGGGACGGCGAGGTGCGGCGTACGGACCACATCTGCACGAAGAACGCGAAGAGCGTGCAGAACACGGAGAGGAAGATCAGCCCCGCCCACTCCCGGGGCCCGAAGCCGACCGCCACGCTCCACGGCGAGGCACCGGTTCCCGGGAGGACCGCGAGGACGGCGAAGACGGCGACCGCACCGCCGAGCTGAACGGTGGTCAGCGAGAGCGAGTCCGCCGACCGCACGGCCTTGATCCGGGCCATGGCCAGGACGTGGACCGTACGGGCGAGGGCGGCGAGCAGCATCAGCAGGTCACCGGCCGAGGGGCTGGTGAAGCCGCCGCCCTGGGTCAGCAGGATCACTCCGGCGACGGAGAGCCCGGCGGCCGCGACGAAGGAGGCCGGGGGCCGGACGCGGGTCACGGCGGCTTCGGCGAGCGGCGTGAAGATCATGGTGAGGCTGATGATCAGCCCGGCGTTGGTGGCCGAGGTGTGGACCACCCCGTACGTCTCCAGCAGGAAGATCCCGCTCAGGATCAGTCCCAGCACCCCGGCGCCCCGCCACTGCGCGCCGGTCAACGCCCGCAGCTTGCGCCAGCCGGTCGCCACGAGGACGGGCAGCACGATCGCGAAGCGCAGGACGAGGACGGCGACGACGGTGTGGGTGGTGGTGATGCCCTTGGCCGCGAGGTAGCTGGCGCCCCAGACGACGGCGACCGCCAGCACAGGCAGGTCGGTGAGCCAGGCCCTGCGGGACGGCACGAGGGCGGGCGCGGGCGCGACGGCGGCGGTCACCTGGTGCTCCTTGGTTCTCCACAGCGGGACGGATGGTGGAGACATCACCGGCTCACACGCGGAACGATCACGCTACGTGCCGGGCGCGGCGGAAAGGAACACCTGTCTCACGGACCGGATCCGGCCCGGCCCCTGTACCGGTATCGCCCGTGGTCAGAGGCGCGGCGCGCCGGTGGACGGGGAGGCGGGCCGGGCAGCCGGTGGTCCGGCGGCGCCCGTGGCCGTCCCTAGAATGACGCCTCGTAACTCTGAGGTACGGAGTGGTCACATGGCGGCAGTACGGCTGGACGGGCGGGTCGAGCGGGGCAACCAGACGCGGCAGCTGATCCTGGGGCGCGCGGTGCAGATCGCCTCGGTGGAGGGGCTGGAAGGCCTCTCGCTGGGACGGCTGGCGACCGAGCTGAAGTTGAGCAAGAGCGGGGTGTTCGCGCTTTTCGGGTCGAAGGAGGAGCTGCAGCTCGCCACCGTGCGCGCGGCGGTCGCCGTCTACGTCGACCATGTGCTGCGTCCGGCCCGCTCGGTCCCGCCGGGGATCGGCCGGGTCTGGCGGATGTGCGAGGCGTGGATCGCGTACTCCCGGGACCGGGTCTTCCGGGGCGGCTGCTTCTTCTACGCGGCCACCGCCGAGTTCGACGCCCGCGGCGGCAAGGTGCACGACGCGCTGGCCGCCGCGCAGACCGGCTGGGTCACCTTCGTGGAGGAGACCATCGAGGAGGCCCGGGCGGCGGGCGAGCTGGCCGGGGACACCGACGTACGGCAACTGGCCTTCGAGGTGATCGCCTTCCTGGAACTGGCCAACGCGGAGTCGGTGCTGCAGAACAACCGCCTCGGCTACGAGAAGGCGGCACGGGCGATCCTGGGACGGCTGCGGGCGGCGGCTACGGAGAGCGGACGGCTGCCGGTGGCCTGAACTCCCCAGACTCAGGATGCGAGTTCGATTCTCGTCACCCGTTCTCGATGAAGGCCCTGGTCAGTAACCGGGGCCCTTCTTGCCGCCTGGACCTGGTCGGGACTCGTGCATCGCCTCTGCGTCAAAGGTTCCGGTACAGGTGATCACGCCTCGGGGAACAGCTTGGGCGCCAGCAGGTCCAACGCTTCCTCCCAGTGGAAACGGTCCGCCCCACCGTCGGCCTTGGGATGGTGGGGCTCGTAGGAACCGACCAGGATCCCCATGTCCCGCAGTCGCCGCAGACTCTCGTCGTACGCGGGGTGGGCCGCCAGCGCGGCGTTCACGTACGGCAGGACGGCGGTGGGTACGCCGAGGCCGTACGACTCGCACAGGATGCCCAGCGCCAGCGTGTCCGAGATCCCGGCGGCCCACTTGTTGATCGTGTTGAACGTCGCCGGTACGACAGCGATGGCGTCCGGGGGCGGGAGAGGGCGCGGGTCGGCGGGCGACCGCCAGGCCGAGCGGATCGGGTAGCCGGTCTGCGCTTCGATGGACGGCGCGTCGATGAAGCCCAGCCCCTGAGGGGTGGCGACGACCCCCACCTCCCAACCGGCCTCCTGAGCTGCGGAGATCAGTCGGCCGACATCACCGGCGATGCCCGCCGCGCACACGACGACGTACAGAAACGGCTTGCCGGCCCCGTGCCCGGACTGATCGCTCACGCGGTGACTCCCCGTTGGCGGCTGAAGTGGTGCGGTTCAGGCAGCGTACGACGACGGTCGCGGGCAGCCGTGTCCGCGACCAGCTCACGGATGCCGGACGCCGGATGTCCTGCGCGGCGCAGCTCTCGGCGATACGCAGCGCCTGGTATCCGTCGGCGAGTCGACCGATGGTGACTCGCCGACTGACAGGGGTGGGGCCGGTGGTGGTCACACCCCGTCCGATTCCCGCCGGTCTCCGGGCCTCCGGGGGACTTTGCTGGTTCCTGTCGCCGGATCGGCGGCGCTCCCCGAAGGCAAGGAACCTCACCATGTCCAGCTCCGGCACCACCTCCACCATCACCGCCTCCGCGCCCCGGACCGCCCTGGTCACCGGAGGCAGCCGGGGCATCGGCGCGGCCATCGCCCTGCGGCTCGCGGAGGCGGGGGCGGACGTCGCCATCACCTACGTACGGGACGAGGAGGCGGCCCGTACGGTCGTGGCGAAGATCGAGGGGGTGGGGCGGCGTGCGGTCGCCCTGCGCTGCGATGCGGCCGACGCCGGGGGCGCCGCCGAGGCCGTGCACCGGGCGGCGGACGCGTTCGGGCGGCTCGACGTACTAGTCAACAACGCGGGGATCGGGGTTCTCGGGCCGATAGCGGAGCTGCCCGACGCCGAGGTCGACCGGGTCCTGGCCGTGAACGTGCGGGCGGTCTTCCTCGCCTGCCGGGCGGCGGCGGACCGGCTGGCCGACGGCGGGCGCGTCATCTCGGTCGGCACCGCGCTGAGCCGGTACGTGGGCGGGCCCGGATCGACGCTGTACGGGATGAGCAAGTCGTCCCTCGTGGGGCTGACCAAGCCGCTCGCCCGGGAGCTGGGGCCGCGCGGGATCACGGTGAACCTGGTTCAGCCCGGGCCGGTGGACACCGACCTCAACCCGGCCGGCGGGCCGTTCGCCGAGGGCCAGCGGGCGGCGACGGCACTGGGCCGGTTCGGTACGGCGGAGGAGGTGGCGTCGCTGGTGGCGTACCTGGCGAGCGCGGACGCGGGCTTCATCACCGGTACGGAGGTCGTCGTGGACGGCGGTCACGCGGCCTGAGCACCCGGCCTCGGCTTCCGGAGGCCCCGGTTCCGCCGAGCTGCCCCGTCCCGGCCGCGCGCCTACGCTGGCCGGGACGGGGCAGAACGTGACGAGAGGTTATCCGGGGGGCTACCGGAAGGACAGCGCGGACCATGGGCGACGTACCCGTTCATACGCTCAACGACTCCACCACCCTGCCGGCGGTGGGCCTAGGCACCTATCCGCTGGACGACACCGAGGCGGAGGAGGCCGTCGCGGGGGCGCTGGAGCTCGGGTACCGGCTCGTCGACACGGCCCTGAACTACGGCAACGAGACCGGCACCGGCCGGGGCATCGCCCGCAGCGGTGTCCCGCGCGAGGAGATCCGCCTGACCACGAAGGTGCCGGGGAGGCATCAGGGGTACGAGCAGACGCTGGCCTCGTTCGAGGAGTCGCGGGCCCGGCTGGGCGTCGAGTACGTCGACCTGTATCTGATCCACTGGCCGCTTCCCCATGTCGACAAGTACGTCGAGACGTGGAAGGCCATGATCCGGCTCCGCGAGGACGGTCTCGTCCGCTCCATCGGCGTCTCCAACTTCACCGCCGCCCATCTGGAGCGGCTGGAGCGCGAGACGGGCGTGCTGCCGTCGGTCAACCAGATCGAGATGCATCCGCTGCTCCCGCAGGAGGAGTTGCGCGCGGTGCACGCGGCGAAGGGCATCGTCACGGAGGCCTGGAGCCCGCTGGCCCGGGGCCGCGAGGTGCTGGAGGACCCGTCGACGGTGGCGATCGCCGAGGACCACGGGGTGACGCCGGGTCAGGTGGTGCTGCGGTGGCACACGCAGGTCGGCGCGGTGCCGATCCCGAAGTCGGCGGATCCGGGGCGGCAGCGGGAGAACCTGGACCTGTTCGGGTTCGAACTGACCGCGCAGGAGCTGACCACGATCGCGTCGGGGCGGCAGCGGCGGTTCGGCGGGGACCCGGACACGCACGAGGAGTTCTGAGGCGGCCGTACGACCAGCGCGCCACCGCGATCCCCCTGCGATCGCGGTGGTGCCGGTCTGTTCGCGTACGGTCAGCCGCCCAGCTCGCGGTGGCGCGCGGCCAGCCCTGTGGCGCCCTCGTCGGTGAGGGATCCGTACAGCCTCAGCCGGGAGATCCCGCCGTCCGGGAAGATGTCGATCCGTACGTGGGTGGCGCGCACCGAGCCGTCCAGGACGAAGCGGTGGTTGGTGTCGGGCTGGAGCTGGGTCCGGGGCAGGACCTCCGACCAGTCGCCGTCCTCGCCGTCGCGTACGGACAGGCTCGCCCACCCCGCCGAGTTGCCCTTGAGATAGGCGGTGTCGATCTCGACGGCCCGGATCTCGGACTGCGCGGCCAGGCGGTAGCGGATCCAGTCGTTGCCCCGGTCGCGCCGGCGGCGGGTCTCCCAGCCGTCGTCCATCTTCCGCGAGCGGCCGGGCTGGATGGTGTTGGTGGCCGGTGAGTAGAAGCGGTCGGAGGCGTCCTCGACCTGGCCGCCGTTCTCCAGCGCGGCGAGGTCGAGCGTACCGAGCGCGGTGAGCCACGCCGGGTCCGGGGCGACCTCTCCGTACACGCGCAGCCGGGCGATCCCGCCGTCCGGGTGCTGGTTGATCCGCAGGTGCGTGAAGCGCTGCTCGGCGTCGACGGCGAAGCCGTTGGCCGCGTGGCCGCCGACCGGGGTGCGCGGGACGAGGGTCGTCCACTTCACGTCCGGGGCGAGGAGGTCGTCCGGGGACGGGGAGCCGGGCAGGGACGCCGCCTCGACGGAGACGGCCTGCGGGTAGTTGCCGCGGAAGTGGGCGGTGTCCAGGACGATGCCCCGGATGACGCCGGGCGCGCCGAGCCGGACGAGGGCCCAGTCGTGGTCGTCGGGGGTGGGGTGCGGTTCGGCGGCGCTGACCCCGCGTCGGCGGCGGGTCTCCCAGCCGTCCATGATCTTGCCCTTGTGGCCGAAGTGCTCGGGGTCGAAGACGGCGGGCCCGGGCTTCAGCAGGTTCTCGCGCTCGGCGAAGAACTCGTCGTTGGCGGCGATGACCCCGGCGCCGAGGCGCCGGTCGGCCAGGTCGACGAGGTGGGTGAAGGGGAAGTCGGCCGTGCGGTGGTCGGCGTACGGGTCGCCGCCCGCGTACGGGCTGGCGTCACCGGTGAAGCGGGGTATCGCGGCGTCCGTCATGGTCGGGGGTCCTTTCGGGGCACGGTCGGTGGTCACGTACGAGAGCACTGCTCACGGGCTTGGTCAGTGGTCGTGTACCGGAGCACTGCTCGTGGGGACGGTCAGCGGTCGCGTGCGAGAGCGCTGCTCACGGGGTCGGTCGCGGTCAGCGGTCGCGTACCAGAGCACTGCTCACGGGCACGGTCAGTGCTCGCGTTCCAGGAGGCGACCAGCCGGCTCGGCGAGGACGCCGTCGGCGGCGATGCGGACGCCCCGCAGCCAGCTGGAGCGGACCACGCCGTGCAGGGTCTTCCCGGCGTACGCGGTGACCTGGTTGCGGTGGAAGAGCTCGGCCGGGTCGACGGTGAAGGTCGCCTCGGGGGCGAGGACCGCGAAGTCGGCGTCGCGGCCGGCCTCGATCGCACCCTTGCGGCTCAGCCCGGCCAGCTCGGCCGGAGCGGCGGACATCCAGCGGACCACGTCGTCGAGCGAGTGGCCGCGCCTGCGGGCCTCGGTCCAGATGGCGGGCAGGCCGAGCTGGAGGGAGGAGATGCCACCCCAGGCGGAGGCGAAGTCCGGGGTCTTGAGGTCGGTGGTGCACGGCGAGTGGTCGGAGACGATGCAGTCGATCGTGCCGTCGGCGAGACCGGCCCACAGCGCGTCCTGGTTGGCGGCCTCGCGGATCGGCGGGCAGCACTTGAACTCCGTTGCCCCGTCCGGGACTTCCTCGGCGGTGAGGGTGAGGAAGTGCGGGCAGGACTCGACGGTGACGCGGACTCCCTCACGCTTCGCCGCGGCGATCAGCGGCAGGGCGTCGCTGGAGGAGAGGTGCAGCACGTGGACCCGGGCGTTCAGCCGCTTGGCGTGGGCGATGAGCCCCTCGATCGCGGTGTTCTCGGCGTCGCGCGGACGGGAGGCGAGGAAGTCGGCGTAGGCGGGGCCGGGGCGCTGGGGGGCGTCGGCCAGGTGGTGGGGGTCCTCGGCGTGGACGATGAGCAGGCCGCCGAATCCGGCGATCTCCGCCAGGGAGCGGGCCAGCTGCTCCTGGTCCAGCTCGGGGAACTCCTCCACCCCGGAGGGCGAGAGGAAGCACTTGAAGCCGAAGACCCCGGCCTCGTACAGCGGGCGCAGATCCTTCACGTTGGAGGGGAGCGCGCCGCCCCAGAAGCCCGTGTCGACGTGTGCCTTGGGGGCCGCCACCTGCTGCTTGATCCGCAGGTTCTCGACGGTGGTGGTCGGCGGGAGGGAGTTGAGCGGCATGTCCAGGAGCGTGGTGATGCCGCCGGCCGCCGCCGCGCGGGTGGCGGTCCAGAAGCCCTCCCACTCGGTGCGGCCCGGGTCGTTCACATGGACGTGGGTGTCGACCAGGCCGGGCAGCAGGACGTCGTCGCCGAAGTCCTCCAGGCGGGCGCCCGCGGGCACCTCGGTGTCGTACGGCAGGACCGCGTCGATGGTGCCGCCCGCGACGGCGACCGTCGCCGGGCGGGTGCCCTCGGGGGTGACGACGCGCGTCGAGCGCAGTACCAGGTTCACGTCCGGACCGGACACCCGTGCCTCCTTCACTCCAGGAATCACCCCGGAGGACTCGCTCCAGGAATCACTCCGGAGGACTCACTCCAGGAATCACTCCGGAGGACTCACTCCAGGAATTCAACGAACTGTTGAAACTTCTGAAGGAGTCTTCACTCGGGAACCACCCTCGTCAAGACCCACTTTCCACCGAGGGGGTCCGGCGGGCCACCCCCGACGCCCGACTGGAGGTTTCCACAAAGTAAAAGTCATATTTCGGAGTGCGGAACGTAGCATGGGCCAGGAGAGGCGGCACCGAGCCGCCGCGCCGACCGCCGCCACACCGTCAGCACACCGTCGGCACCCGGACAAAACCGCCCCTGACCGGCACGGACGTCCGCCGGACAGCTGTGGGCCGATCGGGCAGCGCCCGGTAGGCTGCTGCCTTGCCTTCCGCTTCGAAAGGACCGTTGACGTGCCGCCGTCCCACGCCAGCACAGCCGACTCCAAGCCCTCCGGTGCCAGCGGTGGGGTGCAGTCGCTCGAGCGCGCCTTCGACCTGCTGGAGCGGATGGCCGACGCCGGGGGCGAGGTCGGGCTGAGCGAGCTGTCCGCGAGCAGCGGCCTGCCCCTGCCGACCATCCACCGGCTGATGCGCACGCTCGTCGTCTGCGGTTACGTACGCCAGCAGCCCAACCGCCGCTACGCGCTGGGCCCCCGCCTGATCCGCCTGGGCGAGTCCGCCTCCCGGCTGCTCGGCACCTGGGCCCGCCCGTACCTCCAGCGGCTGGTGGAGGAGACCGGCGAGACGGCCAACATGGCGCTGCTGGACGGCGACGAGATCGTGTACGTCGCCCAGGTGCCGTCCAGGCACTCCATGCGGATGTTCACCGAGGTCGGCCGCCGGGTCCTTCCGCACTCCACCGGCGTCGGCAAGGCACTCCTCGCCGACACCCCGGCCGACGAGGTCCGCGCGCTGCTCGCCCGTACCGGCATGCCGGCCGCGACCGAGAAGACGATCACCACCCCCGAGGGCTTCCTCGACGCGCTGGAGCAGGTGCGGCGGGCGGGTTACGCGGTGGACGACAACGAGCAGGAGATCGGGGTCCGCTGCCTGGCCGTCTCCGTCCCCAACTCCCCCACCTCGGCCGCGATCTCCATCTCGGGCCCGGCGGGCCGGGTGACGGAGAGCGCTACGGAGCGCATCGTGCCGATCCTCCAGCAGGTCGCGGGAGAGCTGTCGGACGCGCTGGCGAGCAACGGGACGAGCTGACCTCGGCGGGTCAGACCTGCGCCGGTACGGTCAGCCGCCCGTCGTCCATCGTCACCGTGCGGTCCATCCGTTCCAGGTGCGCCCGGTCGTGCGTGACCAGGACCGTCGCGGTGGCGCGCTCGCGGGTCAGCGTGACCAGCAGGTCCAGGACGGCGGCCCCGCGCTCGTGGTCGAGTGCGGAGGTCGGCTCGTCGACGAGGAGCACCTCGGGCTCGTTCATCAGGGCCCGGGCGATGTTGATCCGCTGGCGCTGACCGCCCGACAGCTGGTGCGGCCGCCGGTCGGCCTTCTCCGCCAGGCCCACCGCGTCCAGCAGCTCCAGCGCCCGCCGCCGGGCCTCCCGGCTCCGCCCGCCCGACAGATGGGCCATCACCTGGAGCTGCTCGGCGGCGGTGAGCGAGGGCAGCAGGTTGGGCTGCTGGAACACGATGCCTATGTGCTCCCGGCGCAGGGCCGCCCGCGCCGCCGGGGTGAGCGGGCCCGTCCTCGTACCGGCCACGACGATCTCACCGGAGTCCGGGGTGACCAGGGTCGCGGCGGCGGCCAGCAGGCTGGACTTGCCGGAGCCCGACGGTCCGACGACGGCGGTGAGCGTGCCCGCCGGAACCTCCAGCGAGACCCGGTCCAGAGCGGTGAGCCGCCCGTCGCCGTCCGGATAGGTGAGGGTCACCTCGGTGAGGGTGAGCGTCATCGGGCACTCCCGAGTGCGGTGAGGGGGTCGACGGCGGTGATCCGCCGGATGGAGAGGGCGGCTCCGAGAGCACCCAGGGCGATCATGACCACGGCCGGGACCAGGACGGTCGCCGCGTCCAGCACGAACGGCACCGGCCCGCCGCCGATCAGGACCCCGGCGCCTGCCGCGAGCGCGGTGCCGAGCCCCGTACCGATGACGAGCATCACCACGGCCTGCCCGAGCGCGTCGCGCAGGAGGTACGGAGTGGAGGCGCCGAGCGCCTTCAGTACGGCGATGTCGCCGCTGCGCTGGATGGTCCAGACAGTGAAGAAGGCGCCGATGACGAGGGCGGAGATGGCGAAGAGGAAGCCGCGCATGAGTTGCAGCGAGCCGTTCTCGGCCTGGTAGGAGCCGATGGCGGTGAGCGAGTCGTCGAGGGAGAGCGTACGGGTCTCGGCCGCCTCGTCGCCGGCCGCCAGATCGGCTCCCGGGGCGGTGGTCAGCGCGATGACGGTGGCCTGTTCGGCGGGGCCGGCGCCGTCGTGGCCGATCTGCTGCCAGTCGTCGAGCGTGGTCCAGACGACGGGCGTGTGGCTGTACGAGGCGTCTCCCGCGACGGCGGCGACCTCGCGCTCCGCCCGGCCGAGCGCGATCTTGTCGCCGGGCGCGGCGCCGAGCTCCTCGGCGGCCTTCTCGGAGAGCACGACGCGGCCGGGGCCGATGTCTTCCGGCCCTTCGGGCGCCAGCGTCCCGTCCGGCTCGACACCGAAGGCCGACACCGGGGCCGTACGGTCACCGGGGGCGGTGGCGTTCAGCGTCCGGATGCCGAGCGGCTGCGCGGCCTCGACCCCGGGGCGCTCCGCCCAGGCCCGCCAGTCGTCCTCGCGGACGGTCGAGTTGGTGAACGACACCGACTGGTCGCCGCGCGGAGCGGCGAAGGCGAGGTGGTCGGCGTCCAGACCGGTGACGGCCGAGACGTTCTCCCGGGCCAGACCGGCGGTCAGGCCGGACAGCAGGCCCACGAGCAGCGTGATCAGGACCACGACCGACCCCATGAGCGCGAACCGGCCCTTGGCGAACCGGAGGTCTCTCCATGCGACGAACATGGGTCCATCGTCGGCTGTCCGGGGTGCGGAAACATCGCGCGGGGGGCGGTTCACAGATCAACCTTTCGATTGACCGAGGCCGTAGGGCCCGCGGCTACGCTGGACGAACCATGGATTCGCGTTCGCACACCCCTGTCACCGCTGCCCTGCGGCTCTGCCTGCACGCGCTGCTGCTGGGCCTGCTGGCCCTGGTGGCGGTCCGCGCGGTGAGCGAGGGCGCGCCGCGCGCGGGGGCGGTGGTGGCGCTGACGGTGGTGATGGCGGGGGTGTACGGGGTGGGGGCGGTGGCGGGGGCCCGCGTGACCTCCGTACGGCAGCGGGCGCCCCTGCGCCCCGGCACCAGGGCCGCCGCCTTCTGGCTCACCGGGCTCTGCACCCTCTGGCTCGCGCTGCTCGCCCTCTCCCCCGATGCCCTCTGGGTCGCCTTCCCGCTCTACTTCCTCCAGCTGCACCTGCTGCCGACGCGCTGGGGCGTGCCCGCCGTGGTCGTCACCGCCGCCGCCGCGATCACCAGCTTCGTCGTGCACCGGCAGGAGATCGCTCCGGGCGCGTTCATCGGGCCGCTGCTCGGGGCGGCCGTCGCCATCGCCACGGTTCTCGGGTACGACGCGCTGTTCCGGGAGAGCGAGCGGCGCCGGGAGCTGATCGTGGAGCTGGTCGCCACCAGGGCGGAGCTGGCCGAGGCGGAACGTACGGCGGGCACCCTCGCCGAGCGCGAACGCCTCGCCCGGGAGATCCACGACACCCTCGCCCAGGGCCTGTCCAGCATCCAGCTCCTGCTGCGCGCCGCCGAGCGCACGCTGTCCGAGGACGCCCCGGCCGCCGCACATGTCCGCGCCGCCCGGGAGGCCGCGCAGGCCAACCTGGCCGAGGCGCGTTCCTTCGTACGGGCGCTGACGCCGCCGGATCTGGAGCACGGTTCGCTGGCGGCCGCGCTGGAGCGGCTCTGCGCCCGGACGACGGGGCCGGACCTCACCGTACGGTTCGCGGTCAGTGGTACGCCGGTGGAGCTGCCGACGCCGTACGAGGTGGCGCTGCTGCGGACCGCCCAGTCGGCGCTGGCCAACACGGTGCGGCATGCGCGGGCGGGCCGGGCGGAGATCACGCTGAGCTTCATGGACACCTCCGTGGCGCTGGACGTGGTGGACGACGGCCGTGGCTTCGACCCGTCGGGAGCGCCGGTGGCCGAGCGCGGCGACGGTGGTTTCGGACTGCCCGCGATGCGGTCGCGGGCGGCCACGCTGGGCGGGACGCTGAGCGTGGAGTCGGCGCCGGGCCAGGGCACGGCGCTGGCGGTCACGCTGCCCGTGACGGTCCCGGACCACGAAGGGGTGCGTGCCGCGTGAACGCCATCCGGCTGCTGCTCGCCGACGACCATCCCGTCGTACGGGCCGGTCTGCGCGCGGTCCTGGACACCGAGCCGGACTTCCGGGTCGCGGGCGAGGCGGCGACCGCCGAGGAGGCCGTGGCGCTGGCGGCGGCGGGCGGGTTCGACGTCGTCCTGATGGACCTCCAGTTCGGCCCGGGCCCCGGAATGCACGGCTCCGAGGCCACGGCGGCGATCACCGCCGTCCCCGGCGGCCCCCGGGTCCTCATCCTCACCACGTACGACTCCGACGCGGACATCCTGGCGGCGGTGGAGGCGGGGGCGAGCGGCTATCTGCTGAAGGACGCGCCGCCGCAGGAGCTGGCGTCGGCGGTACGGACGGCTGCCGCCGGCCGCTCGGCGCTCGCGCCGTCGGTGGCGCACCGGCTGATGGACCGGATGCGCACGCCGGCGGAGGCGCTGACGCGGCGGGAGCTGGAGGTGCTGCAGCTGGTCGGCGAGGGCCTGTCGAACCTCCGGATCAGCAAGGAGCTGTTCCTGAGCCAGGCCACGGTCAAGTCCCACCTGGTGCACATCTACGCGAAGCTGGGCGTCGACTCCCGTACGGCGGCGGTCGCGGCGGCGACCGCCCGCAGGCTGATCCGCCGCTGATCCGACAAGGAGTTCCGCCTCACCCGCGCGGCGGCTCCCCGAAGAGGTCCACCGCGTTGCGTACGTCGCGCAGTGCGGCGGCGAGCGCGCTGACCGAGCCGATGGAACCGGCGATCAGCAGCAGCGAGCTGCGCATGCGCGGGATCTCCGGGACGCCGCCGACCGCCATGGCATCGAGTGCCGCGAGCTCTTCCTCGGCGATGGGCCGGTCCGGGAATTCGAAGGAGAGCGAGGCCAGTTCACGGCGGAGCCGGGAGACGGCTATCCGGAGCTCGGCCACCCTCGGGTCCTCGCCGCTGCCGGTGACCCGCTTCTGCCCCACGCTTCGCAACACAGCACTCCCCCTCGCACATCCTTGTGCCGGTGTGACCCCCGGATCCCGGGGCGGTGGCCAAGTACCGGGGTCCGTCCGCAAGTTAACGCCATGACAGGCTGTGCGCGCCAGCCCACGGAAAGAAATCAGGGTTACCCCTGAGAGTGACATGCGTGTCGCGTGTGCGAACGGCTCGGTGGTATCCAGGGCTCATGGCTTCTCATGCGAAGAATCCCAAGGTGGCGGGGGTACTGCTCGCCGCGGGCGGCGGCCGGCGGCTCGGCGGCCGCCCGAAGGCCCTGCTGGAGCACCGCGGCCGGCCCTTGGTGGAGCACGCCCTGCGGGCCCTGCGCAACGGCGGCTGCGGCCCGCTCCATGTGGTGCTGGGCGCGGCGGCCGACGAGGTGAGGGCCCGCGCCGATCTCACGGGGTCGGCGGTGACCGTGAACCCGGGGTGGGAGGAGGGCATGGGCTCCTCGCTCCGGCTGGGTCTGGCGGCCCTGACCGGTACGGGCGCGGACGCGGCGGTCGTCCTGCTGGTGGACCAGCCGGGGATCGGCGCGGAGGCGGTGGCGCGGGTACGGGTGGCGTACCGGTCGCGGACGAGCCTGATGGCGGCCTCGTACGACGGGGAGCGCGGCCATCCGGTGCTGTTCGGCGCGGATCTGTGGGCGGACATCGCGGCGGGGGCGGTGGGTGACCAGGGGGCGCGGACGTATCTGCGGGAGCACCGCGATGCGATCACGCTGGTGGAGTGTTCGGATGTGGCACAGGCGTACGACATCGACACGGCGGAGGACCTGGGCCATCTGGAGTGACTCTGCGGTGAACCCTCCGTACCCGCCCTGGCACGCTGCGCCGCCGACACCCCGTTTCTGTCGACCCGGAGAATCTCGACATCAACAAACCATTGAACTTCCACCATGAGGAAACTACTATCCACTGGTCAGAAGCCCTCTGAACCTCAGACGGCACCCACGGCCGTATCTCGGAGCCCATGGCACGCCGTGCCGTCTCAGGCGACCCGGCGGCCATGAGACGCCGCCGCCCGCTGAAGGAGTGACAGCTCATGTCCGCACCAGCGCCGTCCACGCTGGCCATCGTCGATGCCGAGCCCCTGCCCCGGCAGGATGAGGTCCTGACCGACGCGGCCCTCGCGTTCGTGGCCGAGCTGCACCGGCAGTTCACGCCGCGCCGCAATGAGCTGCTCGCCCGGCGCGGTGAGCGCCGCGCCGAGATCGCCCGCACCTCCACGCTGGACTTCCTGCCCGAGACGGCGGCGGTCCGCGCGGACGACTCCTGGAAGGTCGCGCCGGCCCCGGCCGCGCTGAACGACCGCCGGGTGGAGATCACCGGTCCGACCGACCGCAAGATGACGATCAACGCGCTCAACTCGGGCGCCAAGGTCTGGCTCGCCGACTTCGAGGACGCCTCCGCTCCCACCTGGGAGAACGTGATCCTCGGCCAGCTCAATCTGACCGACGCCTACGAGCGCCGCATCGACTTCACCGACCCGAAGTCCGGCAAGTCGTACGCGCTGAAGCCCGCCGACGAGCTCGCCACCGTCGTCACCCGCCCGCGCGGCTGGCACCTGGACGAGCGCCACCTCCAGCTGGACGGCACCCCCGTGCCCGGCGCGCTGGTCGACTTCGGCCTCTACTTCTTCCACAACGCCCAGCGCCTGATCGACCTCGGCAAGGGCCCGTACTTCTACCTCCCGAAGACGGAGTCGCACCTGGAGGCCCGCCTCTGGAACGACATCTTCGTCTTCGCCCAGGAGTACGTCGGCATCCCGCAGGGCACGGTCCGCGCGACGGTCCTGATCGAGACGATCACCGCCGCGTACGAGATGGAGGAGATCCTCTACGAGCTGCGCGACCACGCCTCCGGGCTGAACGCCGGCCGCTGGGACTACCTCTTCTCCATCGTCAAGAACTTCCGTGACGGCGGCGCCAAGTTCGTCCTGCCGGACCGCAACGCGGTGACGATGACCGCCCCGTTCATGCGGGCGTACACCGAACTCCTGGTCCGCACCTGCCACAAGCGCGGTGCGCACGCGATCGGCGGCATGGCGGCCTTCATCCCCTCGCGCCGCGACGCCGAGGTCAACAAGGTGGCCTTCGAGAAGGTCAAGGCCGACAAGGACCGCGAGGCCAACGACGGCTTCGACGGCTCCTGGGTCGCCCACCCCGACCTGGTCCCGATCGCGCTGGCCTCCTTCGACGCGGTCCTCGGCGATAAGCCGAACCAGAAGGACCGCCTCCGCGAGGACGTCTCCGTGGCGGCGGGCGACCTGATCGCCATCGACACCCTCGACGCCAAGCCCACGTACGACGGCCTGCGCAACGCCGTCGCGGTCGGCATCCGCTACATCGAGGCCTGGCTGCGCGGCCTGGGCGCGGTCGCCATCTTCAACCTGATGGAGGACGCGGCCACCGCCGAGATCTCCCGCTCCCAGATCTGGCAGTGGATCAACGCGGACGTGGTCTTCGAGAACGGCGAACACGCCACCGCGGACCTCGCCCGCAAGATCGCCGCCGAGGAACTGGCCGCGATCCGCGAGGAGATCGGCGAGGAGACCTTCACCGCCGGCAAGTGGCAGCAGGCCCACGACCTCCTGCTCCAGGTCTCCCTGGACCAGGACTACGCGGACTTCCTGACGCTGCCGGCGTACGAGCAGCTGCGCTGACCCTTTCTCCGCAAGAGCCCCACCTCCGCCCCCGGCACCGCACAGCGCCGGGGGCGGTGTCCTCGGAGAACGAGCCGCCGGACGGGTGACGTGGAGCCCCGGTGAAGTGGCGGGAGCAGAAACCCGTCCGAGCCATCGTGCCGCGCCGGAGAGGCGATCGAGGGTGCCCCCCCCTCACGTCCACACCGCCCCCAGCGCCACGAATCCGCAGATCAGTACGGCCAGGATCGCCAGCAGCGGCCAGACGAAGCGCAGGTACCTGTCGTAGCCGATCTTCGCCAGTGCCACCCCGCCGATGGTGACGGCCGTTGTCGGGACCCAGAGGTTCATCCAGCCGCTCGCCGCCTGCCAGGCCGTCACGACCACCGCGCGGGAGACGCCCGCGAAATCGGCCAGAGGGGCCAGGATCGGCATCGCGAGGGTGGCGTGGCCGGAGGTGGAGGGGATGAGGAAGGCGAGAGGGAGGTTGACGAGGAAGACGAAGACCGCGAAGAGCGCCGACGACGTTCCCGAGACCACCCCTTCGATGGAGTGCAGCACGGTGTCCGTGATCTGCGCGTTGTTCATGATGACGGTGACGCCGCGGGCGAGCACGATGACGAGTGCGGGTGAGATGAAGTCGGCCGCGCCCTGGATGATCGTCGCGCTGAGCCGTTGTTCGCCGAAGCGGGCGACGACGCCGACCAGGACCGCCGCGACCAGGAACAGCGCGGCCAGCTGCGGGAAGGACCAGCCGAGTTCGAAGCCGTACGGAGTGGCGTCGGCGTCGCCCGTGAGTGCGCTGGACCACGGGACGACCGAGAAGATCATGAAGGCGAAGACCAGCGTGACCAGGACGAGGATGACCTGGTGGAGCCTGGTCAGCCTCGGTGGCTCCTCCGCGTCCGTCGCGTTGTGGTCGCGGTCGCCGGGGAGGAAGCCGGAGAGCGAGCGTTCGGGGTTCCTGCGGACGCGGCCCGCGTACCGGACGACGTAGGCAATCGTGACCGCCGTCAGCACCACCCACATGATCGCGCGCAGCACGATGCCGTCGCCGAGCGAGATGTCGGCCGCGGAGGAGGCGACTCCGGTGGCGAAGGGGTTGACCGTGGAGCAGAGCACGCCGATGCCCGCTCCGAGGATGATCGTGCCGGTGGCCACCATCCGGTCGTAGCCGAGGGCCAGCATCAGCGGGATGATCAAGCCGTAGAAGCCGAGCGTCTCCTCGGCGAAGCCCTCGACCGTACCGAGCAGGGCGAAGACCAGCATCACCCCGGCGATGAGCAGGGCGCCCCGGTCGCGCAGGCGGTGGGCCAGGCGGCCGATCCCTTGGTCCAGGGCGCCGGTGGCGAACACCACCGTGATGAAGGCGCCGATGGCGAGCACGAAGAGGAACACGCCCGCGCTGCCGTACAGTTCGCCGGCCAGATCCGGGCCGACCTCGCCCGTCTCCGCGTCCTGGACGCCGTAGAGGCCGTTGACCGGGGAGAGGAAGAGGTCGTTCAGGCGGTCGGTGAAGCTCTGGTCGGAGTCGACGCGGTGGTACGTGCCCTGGAGCGGGGCGCCTTCCTCGTCGCGGTCGTAGGCGCCGGGCGGGACCAGGAAGGCCAGGGCCCAGACCGCGAGGGTGACGAGGGCGAGGATGGTGAGGGCGCTGGGGAAGGTGAATCCGCGACCGGCCGGGGGTTCCTCCTCGGGGGCCGGTTTCGTGTCGGCCGCGCTGCTCATGCGGGGCTCCCGCCGGGGGTGGAGGCCGTGCTTCCGGTGGAGGCGGTGCGCGGGGCGGCGCTCCCGTCAAAGGTGGAGGCCGTGCTTCCGGTGGAGGCGGTGCCCGGGTCCGCGCTCCCGCCGGGTCCGGTCCCATCCCCATCGGAGCCGTACCCCTTCGCGTACTCCCTCAGGAACGCCGCCTCCGCGATCACCGCCGATCGCAGCTCCGAGAAGAGGACGCGCTCGTTCGGGGCGTGCAGGTTGCACCTGCTGTCCTGGGCGCCGAAGAGGAGCACCTCGGCGTTCGGGGCCGCCTCGGCCAGGCCGTTGACCAAGGGGATCGAGCCGCCGCTCGCCACGGAGGACACCTCGCGGCCCCAGCCCTCCCTCAGCGCGGTGCGGGCGGCGCGGTAGGCGGGGCCGTCGGTCGCGGGTTCGAAGCCGGGGCCCGTGTCGCCGGGGGTGACGGTGAGCGGGATGCCGAACGGACGCAGGGACTCCAGATGGGTGACGAGGAGGGCCTGTGCCTGGCGCGGGTCCTGCGCGGGATGGAAGCGGAGGTTCAGCTTCGCACGGGCGTACGGGACGACGGCGGAGGCCGCCTGGTCGACGCTCGGGGCGTCGATGCCGATGACGGTGATCGCGGGGCCGCTCCAGAGGCGCTCGCCGAGGCTGCCGGAGCCGATGAGCGGGACGCCCTCCTCGACGCCGGCGAGCGAGCGGAACTCGTCCTCCGTGAAGGCCGTGCCGGTCCACTCGTCGCGGCGCAGGCCCTCCACCGCCACATCGCCGTGGACGTCGTGGAGGGTGGCCAGCGCCTTGAGGAGGGCGAGCAGGGCGTCGGGGGCGGCTCCGCCGAAGCCGCCGCTGTGCCGGGGTTCGGCGAGGGTGCGGACCTCGACGACGACCTCGGCCGCGCCGCGCAGGCCGGTGGTGAGGGTGGGGCTGCCGGGGCGGATGTTGCCCAGGTCCGCGATGACCATGGCGTCGCAGGCGAAGCGGTCCGGGTCGGTGGGCGGGTGGTCGTCGAAGGCGCTGCCGTACTCCTCCTGGCCCTCCAGGACGATCTTCAGCCCGACCGGAGGACGCCCCGCGAAGGCGCGGAGCACGCCCAGGTGGACCAGGATGTTCGCCTTGTCGTCCGCGATGCCCCGGGCCCGCAGACCGCCTTCGACGGGGGTCGGTTCGAAGGGCGGGGAGAGCCAGAGGGACGCGTCGCCGGGCGGCTGTACGTCGTAGTGGCCGTAGAGCAGGACGGTCGGCGCGCCCGGTTCCGGGGGCGGGACCCGCGCGATGATGACCGGCGCGGTGTCGGGCAGGTCCAGCCGCTCGATGTGCTCCACGCCCGCGCCGCGCAGCAGGTCCACGAGGAGGTCGTGGGCCTGCCGCACGGGCTCGGGCGGAAAGCCGGGGAAGGCGATGGACGCGATGGCCGTCAGCCGTACCAGGTCGGCGACGAGACCGTCCATCAGCTCATCGACCCGCGTGCTCAGGTCGTCTCCCGGATCCATGGCTCAGCCCCTTCGGTCCCCGCGGTCCTGCCCGCCCTTCCGGGATCAATGGACCACAAGGGGCGGAGCCTCGCACGCCTGGGAGGCGGATGCCCGTGACGCGTCAGTCCGCCAGGACGATCGTGGGCTGGGCCGAGAAGTCGCCCCACTTGCCGTCCGGGAGCTTGGCCCTGAGCTTGACCGAGTAGCGGGTGCCCGCCGGGTCGGCGAGGTTCAGCCGGTAGGTGGCCCGGCCCTTCGGCGGCGTACCGCCCCAGACGATGGTGGTGGTCAGCTTGCCGTTCAGGTACAGCTGGTAGGCGGGGATCACTCCGCCGGTGTCGGGCTGGTCCCAGGAGAGGTCGACCGTGAACTCCGCGCCCTCCTTGCCGATCTCGGTGCGCAGCCCGGTGGGGGCGGTGCTGGCGGGGGCGCCGGGGGCGGAGTCGGTGGTGAGGTCGAGCGCGTTGCTGTCGGGCGAGGACTTGTCGGAGGCGTCCCGGGCCCGGACGGTGAAGGTGTAGACGGTGCCCGGGCGCAGCCCCGTGAGCTTCGCCGTGGTCTCGGTGGCCGGGACGCTGTGGATCCGGGAGTCCTCCTGGTAGATGTCGTACGAGGTGACGCCGACGTCGTCCTTGGCCGCACCCCAGGTGAGCGTGGCGGCCCGGCTTCCGTCGGGGGCGCCCTTCAGTCCGGTCGGGGCGGTGGGAGGCGCGTCGTCCTTGGGCGGGGTGGCCCGGGTGGTGACGGGGACGGCCTTGCTGGGCGCGGAGAGGTTCCCGGCCGCGTCCTTGCTCCGGACGGAGAAGGTGTAGTCCGTGGAGGCCGTCAGCCCGTCGACGTCGATCATGGTCTTGGCCGCCGGGACGCTCTTGACCTTGGCCTTCCCGCGGTAGACCTCGTACCCCGCGACCGCCTTGTTGTCGGAGGCGGGCTCCCACATGACGTGCACCGAGGTGGAGCTGCTGGCCTGCGCGGTCACCCCGGCGGGGACGGCGGGCGGCTGCGTGTCGGCTTCGGCGCTGCCGCCACAGGCAGCGAGGAGGGGGGTGAGAAACAGGGCGGAACAGGCCAACGTGGCAGATATGTGGGGGCGTTGCACGGTGGTGCCTTCCATCCGGACAGCAATGGTCCAGACCTGTATGACATGGCGCGGGGGTTGCCGACAAGAGGACGGCGAGGAACCTTCCGCTATGTGACGGTGTGCGCCGCGCCCCGGCCCGGCCCGGCCGAGCCGTTGTGCCCGCGCCGATGTGCGTCGGTCCCGTCGGCCGGGCGGCTCCGTCGTGCCCGGCCGATGAGTTCTCGGCCGCCCGGCGGTCTGCCCTGTATGAACGACGACACCAGCACCGATGCCTCCGCACCCGCCCTCGACCTCGGCCCGGCCGCCCGGCGCGTCACCGGCCTGCTCGACGCGATCGACGACAGCCGGCTGGACGGCCCCACGCCCTGCCCGGACTACGCCGTACGGCACCTGCTCGGCCACCTGACCGGCCTGGCCACCGCCTTCCGCGACGCGGCCCGCAAGGATCTCGGAGCGAGCACGGCCCTCCCGCCGGACTCCGCCCTGCCCGTACTCGGCGACGACTGGCGCGAGGTGCTGCCCCGGCGGCTGGCGGAGGTGGCGGCGGCCTGGCGCTCCGCCGACGCATGGACGGGCATGACCCGGGCCGGCGGCGTGGACCTGCCCGGCGAGGTGGCGGGGGCCGTCGCACTCGACGAACTGGTCATCCACGGCTGGGACCTGGCCCGGGCGACCGGACAGCCGTATGAGGCGGGGGAGGCCGAACTCCGTACCTGCGCGGCCCTGCTAGCCCCGGCGGACGACGACCCGGACCGCGGCTCCATCTTCGGCCCGCCCGTTCCGGTGCCGGGCGACGCTCCGCTGCTGGACCAGGTGATCGGCCTGAGCGGCCGCCGCCCGGACTGGCGGCCGGAGAGCTGAGGAGGCGCGGTTCCTCCGACAACGCCCTGACGCCCGTTGCCGCCGGGACCGGTCAGCTGGTGAAGAACTCCGTGATGTGCGCGGCCACCTGGTCGGCCCGGGTCTCGTGCATGCGGTGGCCGCCGGGGACCGTGATCAGCCGGCAGTCCGGGATCAGGGACGCCATGTCGGCCTGGCGCTCCTGCGGCATGCGGCTCTCCGGGCCGCCGGTGATGATCATCGTCGGGGCGACGATCTCGCCGAGCCCCTCGGCCGCGTCCGGTCCGGGGTCGGCGAGCTGGTCGCGTACGGCGGGCACCGCGTTCTCGTCGTAGTCCACCGGGCCTTCGGGCCGCCCCGCCGGGCCCGGGTCGCCCGGGAACGGGGCCGGGGTCTCCACCAGCACCAGCCGCTCCACTCGGTCCGCGTGCTCCTCGGCCACCAGCCGGGCGACCGCGCCGCCCATGCCGTGGCCGACCAGGCCCACCCGGTCCAGCTCCAGCTCGTCGAGGAAGCCGACGACGTCCTCGGCCATCAGCTCCAGGTCGTACTCGTCGGGCCAGTCGCTCTCGCCGTGACCGCGCAGGTCCAGCGCGAAGACCCGCCACTCCTGGCCGAGCAGGGGGCCGGCCGCCTCCCAGTCCGCGGCGGAACCGCCGAGTCCGTGCAGCAGCACGACGGGCGAGCCGAACGAATCGCCCCAGGTCCGGTACGCGAGGCGCACATCGCCGACATCCACCACTGACTGATCTTCCATACCCCTGACGCTACAGCCGCCGGGCTGCCGCCCGCTCCACGGCCCCGGGTCCCGACCGCCGCCCCCGCCCCGGCCCCGGCACAGACGGCCGAAGCCCCGTGCGGACGCACGGGGCTTCACCGGACTGCGGGGCTTCACCAGGCTGCGTACGGCGGATACGTCAGTGGACGCCCACCCCGGCCGCCGCCGGGACCACGTGCTCGCCGTTCTCGGCCTCCTCGTCCATCCCGTCCGGCTTGCGGCCGA
Organism: Streptomyces sp. CA-146814; assembly: GCF_050942385.1. Classification (NCBI taxonomy): domain Bacteria; kingdom Bacillati; phylum Actinomycetota; class Actinomycetes; order Kitasatosporales; family Streptomycetaceae; genus Streptomyces; species Streptomyces sp. CA-146814. The sequence continues at coordinate 6,811,331 of NZ_CP192068.1, read as the reverse complement.
AGTGGTTGAAGGCGAGGTTCAGCACGATGGCCACCACGCAACCGGTCGAGATACCGGAGTCGAGGACGACCAGCAGGCTCTCCGGGAAGGCGTGGTAGAACTGCGGCGCCGCGATCGGGATCAGGCCGATCCCGAGGGCCGCCGCCACGATCAGCGCGTTCTCGCCCTTCTCCATGGCGGCGGTGGCCAGGGTCTGGATGCCGCTGGCCGCGACCGTACCGAAGAGGACGATGCCCGCGCCGCCGAGCACCGGCAGCGGTACGAGGGCGATGACGGAGGCCGCGACGGGGACCAGGCCGAGCACGATGAGGATGCCGCCGCCCGCCGCGACGACGAAGCGGCTGCGGATCTTCGTCATGGCGACCAGGCCGACGTTCTGGGCGAAGGCGCTGCACATGAAGCCGTTGAAGATCGGGCTGATGGCGCTGCCGAGGGTGTCGGCGCGTAGGCCGCCCTCGATGATCTTCTCGTCCGCCGGCCGGCCGACGATCTTGCCGAGGGCCAGCATGTCGGCGGTGGACTCGGTCATGCAGACCAGCATCACGATGCACATGGAGATGATGGCGGCGATCTCGAACTGCGGGCCGCCGAAGGCGAACGGCGTGGGGAAGCCGACCACGTCTGCGTTCTTGATGGCGCTGAAGTCGGTGATGCCGGCGGGGATGGCGATCAGGGTGCCGATGACCAGGCCGAGCAGGATCGCGATCTGCTGGAGGAAGCCGCGCAGCAGCTTGCGCAGGGCCAGCACGATCACCAGGGTGACGGCGGCCATGGTGATGTTGGTCATCGAACCGTAGTCGTCCGCCGTCGCGTTGCCGCCCTGGGACCAGTTGAAGGCGACCGGCAGGAGCGAGACACCGATCAGGGTGATGACGGTGCCGGTGACGACCGGTGGGAAGAAGCGGACCAGTTTGCAGAAGTACGGGGCGAGGAGGAAGCCCAGCACGCTCGCGACGATGATCGCGCCGAAGATCACGGCTATGCCTTCGTGTCCCCGGTCCTTGCCGATCGCGATCATCGGGGCCACACCGGCGAACGAGACGCCGTTGACGAAGGGCAGCCGGGCGCCGACCTTCCAGAAGCCGATGGTCTGGAGCAGGGTGGCGATGCCCGCGGTGAAGAGGCTCGCCCCCATCAGGAAGGCGGTCTCCTTGGCGGTGAGGCCGACGGCCGGCCCCACGATCAGGGGTGGTGCCACCACCCCGGCGTACATGGCGGCCACGTGCTGGAGGCCGCTGGTGAACATCTTCAGTGGCGGGAGGGTCTCGTCGACCGGATGTTTCCGGCCGTCACCTGCTGCTTCTGCTTCTGTGACGGCATGGTCCGTCACGTCGGGGGCGGCTGCATCTGCGTCTTTGCGAAACCTGGGCTCAGCGGCCACGGCGGTTCCTCCGGTCGGTTACGCGTCGTCGGCGACGCGGGTGTCAGGGAGGTGCTGCGTATGTGGTGCGGTGGTGCGTGCGGCTCTCTCAGGTGGTGCAGGTCGTGCAGAGGGGGGTACGGAGGGGCGCGCGCACGGTGGGGGCGTGCGGGCAGCGTTCATCACCGGTCCGGCGGCGCCCACCATGGGGTGCGCGTCCGCCGGACCGGCTGCCGTGGACCCCGCTCGGGCCCACGGCGGCCGGTCTCGGGCCGTCCCCCTCGACCGGCCGGTCGGGGATTCCGCCGGGGTCGGTGACTGCCCGGCGGTTCGGGGACACCGCCGGGGGTCAGTGCTGCCCGGCGGTTCGGGGTTCCGCCGGGGTCAGGCCCCGGCGGCGATCTGCGCGAGGCGGCGGGCCTCGTCGCGGGTGGTGCGGGCGATGGCGTCCTCGTCCACCGTGGTGAGGTGGTTGCCCTCGACGACCGGCTTGCCGTCGACGAGGGAGAGGGTCACCGGGGCGGCCGCGCCGAAGATGAGCGCGGTCACCGGGTCGGCGATCGAGGAGTGGGCCAGGGTGTCGAGCTTCCAGAGGACGAGGTCGGCGAGCTTGCCGGCCTCCAGGGAGCCGATCTGGTCGGCGCGGCCCAGGACCTGGGCTCCGCCGAAGGTCCCGAGGCGCAGGGCCTGACGGGCGTTCAGGGCGGCCTCGCGGTGGGCGCCGAGGCGGTTGATGAGCAGGGCGTTGCGCAGCTCGGTGTGGAGTTCGCCGGACTCGTTGGAGGCGGTGCCGTCCACGCCGAGGCCGACCGGGACACCGGCGGCGAGCATGTCGGGGACCCGGGCGATGCCGGCGGCGAGGCGGGCGTTGGAGGACGGGCAGTGGGCGACGCCGGTTCCCGTACGGGCGAAGGCGGCGATGTCGGAGTCGTTCATGTGGACGCAGTGCGCCATCCACACGTCGCTGCCGAGCCAGCCGGTGGACTCGAAGTAGTCGGTCGGGCCCATCCCGAACAGCTCCTTGCAGAACTGCTCCTCCTCGACGGTCTCCGAGCCGTGCGTGTGCAGCCGTACATTCTTGCGGCGAGCCAACTCGGCGCCCTGGCGCATCAGTTCGGTGGAGACCGAGAACGGCGAGCAGGGCGCGACGGCGATCTGCGTCATCGCGTCGAAGGAGGCGTCGTGGTGGGCGTCGATGGTGGCCTCGGTGGCGGCGAGCGCGCCTTCGAGGGTCTCGACGGCGAAGTCCGGCGGCAGGCCGCCGTCCTTCTCGCTGCGGTCCATGGAGCCCCGGGCGAGGGTGAACCGTACGCCCATCTCACGCGCGGCCCCGATGATCGCGCCGGACAGGTCGCCGGAGCCCTTCGGGAAGACGTAGTGGTGGTCCATCGCGGTGGTGACGCCGCCCCGGGCCAGCATGGCGAGCGAGCCCTGCGCGGCGGCGCGGGACATCGGCTCGTCGATGCGCGCCCAGGTCGGGTAGAGGGCGACCAGCCAGTTGAAGAGGTTGTGGTCGGTGGCCAGGCCCCGGGTGATCCACTGGTAGAAGTGGTGGTGGGTGTTGACCAGGCCGGGGGTGGCGAGGTGCCCGGTGGCGTCGATGCGCCGGACGACTCCCGTGAGCCCTTCGGGCGCCTTGCCGGCGCCGACGGACTCGATGCGGTTGTCGGCCACGACGATGTACCCGGAGGCGTACTCCGTGTCGTGGGCGTCGACGGTGGCGATCGAACAGTTCTCGATGACGATGCGCTGAGGGTCTGCCGAAGCTGCCATGGCGCTTCCTTCTTCTCTCTGTGGCGATGTGGGCACGGCAGGACCCTAGGAGGATTTGAGTGCCACAGCGGGGCGGCCGTGGGTGCCGAGATGGTGGAAGAACAGGTTGAGCACGACCGCGACCAGCGCTCCCGCGCTGATCCCGGAGCCGAGGACGGTCTGCGCCCAGGCCGGGAATCCGGCGTAGAAGGTGGGCGCGGCGAGCGGGATGATGCCCGCGCCGAGCGCCACCGCGACCAGGATGATGTTGGAGCTGTCGTCGAGTCCGGCCTCGGAGAGCGTACGGATGCCGCTGACCGCGATGGAGCCGAAGAGGACGATGCCGGCGCCGCCGAGGACGGGCATCGGGACGAGCGAGACGACCGCGCCGAGCACCGGGAAGGCGCCGAGGACCAGCAGGGCGCCGCCCGCCGCCGCGACGACGTACCGGCTGCGGACGCGGGTCAGGGAGACGACGCCGACGTTCTGCGCGAAGGCGCTGGTGGGGAAACCGCCGAAGACCGGTCCGACGAGGGTGGCGATGCCGTCCGTACGGAGACCTCGGGTGATCGTACGACCGTCGGTGCGGCGGTCGCAGATCTCGCCCAGGGCCAGCATGCCGGCCGAGGACTCCGTCATCAGGACGAGCATGACGATGCAGAGGGAGAGGATCGCGGCCGGATGGAACTCAGGTGCGCCGAAGGCGAAGGGGGTCGGCAGGGCGGCGAGCGGCGCGGACTTCAGGGCGGAGAAGTCGGCGAGTCCGAACGGGATCGCGGCCAGCGTACCGACGAACATGCCGACCAGCAGCGCGACTTGCTTGAGGAAGCCACGGCCGAAGCGCTGGATGAGCAGGATGACGACGAGCGTGAAGGCGGCCAGCGCCAGGTACTTCATGGCGCCGAAGTCGGCGGCGGTGGCGTCGCCGCCCTGCGCCCAGGCGACCGGCACGGGCATGAGGGTGACGCCGATGAGGGTGATGACGACACCGGTGACGAGCGGCGGGAAGAAGCGCAGCAGCCTGCCGAAGAACGGCCCGACCGTCAGGCAGAAGACTCCGGCGACGAGCACCGCCCCGTAGATGGCGGGGAGTTGGTGTCCGGGCGCGCTGGTCTCGGCGATGGCGAGCATCGGGGCGATACCGGCGGAGGAGGCCGCGTTGACGAACGGCAGCCGGTTCCCGGCGAACGTGCCGACCCCGATGGTCTGCACGATGGTGGCGAGTCCGGCGATCAGGAGGCTCGCGGCGATGAGCCGGGTCATTCCGGCGGTGTCCAGGCCGACGGCCTGGCCGATGATCAGCGGAGGGGTGACGACGCCCGCGTACATGGCGGCGATGTGCTGGAGAGCCGCGGGGACGAGCCGGGCGGGTGGGAGCTTCTCGTCGCACGGGTGAACTGCCGTGCCGCTGAGGGTTTTCGGGGCTTCGGCCGGCCCCGTTGCAGGCTGTGCCATGGGTGTTTCCTCCGGGATGACCGGCCCCCGCCCGACTGCGGGCGGGCGGAGACCGGCTCAGTGCCGCGTCAGAGGTTGGTCATGTCGACCGGGATCTTCGGCTCGACGCCGTCCCGGAGCACGGTGGCCTCGATCAGACCGTAGGGACGGTCCGCCGCGAAGTAGACCTCGTTGTCGTTCTTCAGTCCGAACGGTTCGAGGTCCACCAGGAAGTGGTGGTTGTTCGGCAGCGAGAAGCGGATCTCGTCGATCTCGCTGCGGCTGTTGATGATCCGCGAACCCATCTGGTACAGGGTCTGCTGGAGCGAGAGGGAGTACGTCTCGGCGAAGGCCTGGAGCATGTGCTTGCGCGCCTGCTCGTAGGACTTCTCCCAGTTCGGCATGCGCTGCTCGTCGCTGGTCCAGTTGTACCGCCAGCGCGCGGAGACGTCGGTCGCCAGGATGCGGTCGTACGCCTCCTTCAGCGTCGTGTACTTGTCCTTGACGTAGCCCCAGAACTCGGAGTTGGTCGAGTTCATCACCGTGAGGTCCTTGAGGCCCGAGATGACCTCCCAGTTCTCACCGTCGTAGGTGATCTGGGAGACGCGGGTCTCCATGCCCTTGCGGGCGAAGGAGTGCTTGACCTCGTCGGCGCCGATGAACTTGGAGTTGCCGTCGGAGGTCGCGATGCGCTCCCAGGCGTACTCCTCGATCCGGATCCGGGCCCGGTGGATCGGCTCCTGCGAGGAGACGAAGTGGCGGGCGAGGTGGATGCCGAACTGCTCGGCGGACTCGATCCCGTGCTCCTTGGCGAACGCGAACACCGTGTTCTTGGTGGTGTCGGTCGGCAGGACGTTGGCGTTGGAGCCGGAGTAGTGGACGTCGTCCATGTCGCCGGAGAGGGCGACCGAGACGTTGAGGTCCTTGATGTGGTGGGTGTCGCCGTCCCGCGTGATCTTTACGACGCGGTTCTCTGCTTTGCCGTACTGGTTCTGGCCGAGAATCGTGGGCATGTCGGTGCTAGCTCCCTCGGTAAACGGAGTAGCCGAACGGGTTGAGCAGCAGCGGTACGTGATAGTGCTCGCCCGGCACGACCGCGAAGGCGATCGTCACTTCCGGGAAGAACGCGCCGCTGTCCCTTACGCGGGGGGCGTCCTGCTGCGCCTCGGCTTGCTTCTTGGAAAAGTACGTCTCGGTGTCGAATTCGAGACGCACATGGGTGGTGCCTTCCGGCAGCGCCGGCAGGTCCTTGCAGCGCCCGTCCGCATCGGTCGCGGAGGCTCCGAGCGTCACGTACGGCGAGCCGCTGCCGCTGCGGGCGGCGAGCGAGACGGCGACGGACGCGGCGGGGCGGCCGATGCTGGTGTCCAGGATGTGCGTGGACACCGATGCGGTCGTGTCGGTGCTCAAGACCGTCACTCTCCTTGATCTCAAGAGTCCTGTGCGGGAGCTTCCTCTGCGAGGGTCTCCCGTACGAGACGGGTCAGCCGGATGCGGTTGATCTTGCCCAGTTCGGTGCGCACGATCTCCCGCTCCTGCTCGGGCGCGTTTCCGATCCGGGACTTCACCGCGTCACGCATCTGCTCACCGGTGGCGCCGGTGGCGCAGATCAGGAAGACATGTCCGAACCGCTCCTGGTAGGCCAGGTTCAGTTCGAGCATCTCGGTCTTGAGCTCCTCGGAGGCGCCGGCCATCCCCCGCTGCTCGCGGGAGGAGGTCGGGTCGCCGGGGATCGGGCGCCCGATCGGCGGGTGGCCCGCCATCGCCTCGGCCAGGTCCTCCGCGGTGAGCTCGGCCATGGCGGCGTCGCTGGCGGAGAGCAGGGCTTCCTCGGTGGCGTACGGACGACCGGCGAGGACGGTCTCTCCCCAGGCCGCACTGGCACAGACCTCGTGCAGTGCGGGGGTGGCCTCGCCGTCCGCCAGGGTGTTGAACCGGGTGAGGCCCGGTGTGGAGCTCGAAGTCACGGGAGCCTCCGTGGCTGTTTTTCGCTGTGCGTTGTTCGGGCTGCGGATAGCTAACGCCCTCCGCAACACGACGTCAACACTTTGTTGAAATCTCGCGAACGGAGAAAGCCGCCGTCCCGGCATGCGGACAGCGGCTTTCCTGTGTGTTCGGCGGGTTCGGCCAACTACTCACCCTTGGCCGAATGTTCCCGGTTCAGGTAGTTGTACACGGTGAATCTGGAAACCCCTAGGGCGCCGGCCACGGTCTCCACCCCGTGTCGTACGGAGAAGGCACCGCGTGCCTCCAGGGTCCGGACGACGGACTGCTTGGCCTTACGGTCCAGGTCGGCGAGCGGCATCCCGTGCCGCCGCTCCATCGCGGCGAGGATGTGGTCCAGCGAGTCGGAGAGCTGGGGCAGCCGTACGGCTATGACGTCCTGGCCCTCCCACGCGAGCACCACATCGTCCGGCTGGGCCTGCTCGGGGCCGAGCAGCTCGGCGCCCATCGCGTCGACGAGCGGCTTGACCGCCGATACGAAGGGGTGGTCGACGGTGACCGGAGAGTGATCGGCGGATTCGGTCACCGGCTCTCCTCCCCGATCACGTTGACCTGGAGCGAGACCCGGGTGGCGCCCGAGGCCAGGGCCCGGCGCAGCAGGGAGTCCACGGCGGTGAGCACCTCGTCCGCGCCCCCTTCCGCCGTGTTGCCGAACGGGCCGACGTCCACGGCGTCGAGCTCGGCGCTCTGGATCACCTCGCGGGCCACCACCGCGTGGGCGGGCGCCTCGTCGAGATCGAAGGGCTCGGTGGTGAATTCCACCCTCAAGCGCACTGTGCCTCCCTGATGTCCTCGCCGCGGGTGCGGGCGCGCGGCCGGGGCACGACTGTAACCGCGCTCGGGCCGCGTGCGGGGGTCACGCGGCGACGGTCACGGCGGAGGCGGGGGCGCAGACCGGCGACCGGGGCACGGCGACGCCGCCGGGGCCGCCCTCCCCGCGACGCCTGCCGGAGCCGGACGCTCAGGCCCCCGCCTGGATGTCCCCCCTGGTCGACGACGTGATCGCGTCGCCGTGCGCGAAGTCTCCCGGCGGGATGCCCGGGTGGTGGCCCTCCCGGTCCGGGGCGACCTCGGCGGCCGGGCCGAGGGCGAGGCGGGAGACGATGCGGTAGCGGTCGCCCCGGTAGAGCGAGTGGACGTACTCCACCGGGCGGCCGGACGTGTCGGAGGTCAGCCGTTCGAAGAGCAGGGCCGGGGAGAGCTCCGGCACGTCGAGCAGCTTCGCCTCGGCGCGGGTCACGACGGTGGGCTCGATCGCCTGGACCGCCTCGTGGACGTGCACGCCGTGCGTGGCGCGCAGGTGCTCGTACAGGTCGCCGCTCTCCAGCTCCTGCGCGCTGAGCCCGGGCACCAGCTCGGCCCGGATGTGCAGGTGCTCGATGGCCATCGGCGCCCCGTCGACCAGCCGGAGCCGGGCCACGTAGACGATCTCGGCGGCGGGTGACATCCGCAGCTTGCGGCCGACGCGGGCGCCCGCCTGGAGGGTGGTGAACTCCAGCAGCCGGCTCGACCAGGCGCCCGCCGCCTGCGGCACGGTCAGCGACCGGTCCCCCGCCACCAGCTCCTGGGTGATCTTGGCGGGTGCGACGAACATGCCCCGGCCGTGCTCCCGCACCAGGAGCCCGGCGGCGACCAGCTCGTCGACGGCCGCGCGCACGGTGGGCCGCGATACGCCGAGGAGCGAGCACAGGGCCCGCTCCGAGGGGATCGCGTCGCCGGGGCTGCGCGACTCGATGAGCTCCAGCACCGCATCGCGCGTCCGCTCCCGCTTGAGCACCGTCCCCGGCACATCCGCGTCCATGCGCTCCCCTCCCGACGGGTCCATTTTCCTTACCAGTTGACCGAGGTCCGGACCAACTGGCTTGCTGGTCAGGCGAAGTGTAGCGCTTACCTCGAGGCGTCAGGGTGTACGTGTTACGCACAGATCACCAAATCACCTTCGTACGCAGGGGGTTGACGGCCTCATTGGTCTATGCCACCTTCAACCCCCATCGAGAGGTGAGCTGTCCAGTGGGCATCACTGGTCAGGTGGTCAGGTGGTCGGGCCGGAGTCAGGTCGGACTCAGTTCTGCATTCCGAGGTGAACCGTGAAGTACCGCTTGCTTGCCGGTGGGTCCGTGCTCGTCCTGGCCGCCGCGCTCAGCGCCTGTAGTTCCCCGTCCGACTCCGCGAACGGGGACGGGCGGACGACGGTGGACGTCTGGCTGATGCGCGACAGCGTCTCGGACACCTTCCAGAAGGAGTTCACCGCCGACTTCGAGAAGCGCCACCCGAAGATCGACGTGAAGATCCAGATCCAGGAGTGGGACGGCATCGGCCAGAAGATCACCGCCGCTCTGGCCAGCAACGACGCCCCGGACGTCATCGAGGCGGGCAACACGCAGGTGGCGCAGTTCGCCGAAAGCGGCGGGCTGCTCGACCTCAGCGACCGCAAGGACGAGCTGAACGGCGCGGACTGGCTGAGCGGCCTGGCGGAGCCGGGAGCGTACGAGGGGAAGCAGTACGGCATCCCGTACTACGCGGCCAACCGGGTGGTCATCTACCGCACCGACCTCTTCGAGAAGGCGGGCATCGACGCCAAGGCGATCACGACCCGCGAGCAGTGGATCGACGCCACGACCAATCTCAACCAGGGCGGTACGCAAGGCATCTACCTGCCGGGCCAGATGTGGTACGCGCTCGCCGGCTTCATCTGGGACGAGGGCGGCGACCTCGCCACCGAGTCCGGCGGCACGTGGTCCGGCGCGCTGGACACGCCCGAGGCGCTGCGCGGTATGGCGTTCTACGAGGAGCTCCAGGCGCTCGGCAAGGGACCCAAGGACTCCGACGAGGACGACCCGCCGCAGGCCGACGTGATGGCGGCGGGCCAGGCGGCCCAGGTCATCTCCACGCCGGGCGGCGCCAACGTGATCATGGAGAAGAACCCGGGGCTCAAGGGCAAGCTCGCCTTCTTCCCGATCCCGGGCAAGACTGCCGACACGCCCGGCTCGGTCTTCACCGGCGGCTCCGACCTCGTCGTCCCGGCCGCCGCGGCCCATCCCGAGGAGGCGGTCACCTTCATCAAGGAGCTGACCGGGGACACCTGGCAGAAGAGGCTCGCCGTCGCCATGAGCTACGTACCGAACCGCACCTCACTCGCCTCCGCCGTGGCGGACGACCCGGGAGCCGCCGCGATGGCGGTCGGCGCCGCCAACGGCCATGCCACGCCCAACACACCCGGCTGGGCGGCGGTCGAGGCGGAGAACCCGATCAAGGACTACATGACCGCCGTGCTCACCGGAGGCGATCCGGCCAAGGAGGCGGCGAAGGCCTCGCAGGACATCACCCGAGCCATGAACGCCGGTTCCTGACCCGGCCCCACCCGATCACCAGCCACAGGAAGGAGGCGTGCCGTGCCGGTCGCCGTCGAACCGACCTCAGCACCCCGCACACCCCGGCCGCGACCGGCCCCGCGCCCCGCCGCACGCCGGAAGCCGATCGGCCGCGCGCACGGCCTCTGGCCGTACGCACTCATCGCCCCCGCCATCGGCGGCATGCTCTACCTGCTGGTCTATCCGCTGGTCCGGGCCGTCCTGATCTCCTTCCAGGACTTCCGGCTGCGCCAACTGATCTCCGGTGATGCGGAGTTCGTCGGGCTGCGGAACTACCGCACGCTGCTGACGGATCCCCGGTTCTGGGAGGTGGTCCGCCGCACCTTCCTCTTCATGGCCGTCAACGTCGTCCTGATCATGGTGATCGCCACGCTGGTCGCGCTGATGGTGGAGCGGCTGCGCCGGGCCGGGCGGACCGTGGTGCTCTGCTCGCTGGTGCTGGCCTGGGCGATGCCGGTGGTGGCGGCGACCACGGTGTTCCAGTGGCTGTTCCACTCGGAGTTCGGCATCGTCAACTGGGCGCTCGCCTCCCTCGGCCTCGAATCCTTCGAGCGCTATCCGTGGTTCGCCAACGGGACAGCCGCCTTCGCCATCCTGGTGACGCTGATCGTCTGGCAGTCGGTGCCGTTCGCCGCGATCACGCTGTACTCCGCGCTCACCACCGTGCCGCTGGAGCTGTACGAGTCGGCGCGGCTGGACGGGGCGGGCGCGGGGCGGATCTTCCGCTCGGTGACCTTCCCGATGCTCCGGCCGATCTTCCTGCTGGTCTTCTCGCTGGAGGTGATCTGGACGTTCAAGGCGTTCGTCCAGATCTGGGTGATGACCCGCGGCGGGCCGGGCGACGCGACGACGATCCTGCCGGTCTACGCGGTGCAGACGGCCCTCTCCAGCCAGCGGTACGACCTGGGTTCGGCCGCCTCGATGATCACCGTGGTCCTGATGTCCGGGGTGCTCGTCCTCTACTTCCGCCAGATGTTCCGCCAGGAGGACGAGAGCCGATGACCACCCCTGCTGTACGTCCCCGGGTGCCCGTACGCCTCCGACTCCGGCGCCTGCCGCTCAACATCGCCGCCGCCGTGACCGTCGTGGTCTGCCTCTTCCCCGTGTACTGGATGATCTCGACGGCCTTCAAGCCGTCCGCCGACATCCAGTCGGCCGACCCGCAGCTCTTCCCGCACACCTGGACCCTGGACCACTTCCAACGGGCCGTGGAAGCCGACGGGTTCGCGCTCTTCTGGCGCAACAGCATCCTCGTCACGCTGGGCGCGGTGCTCCTCGCGCTGCTGGTGGCGCTGGGCGCGGCGTTCGCCGTGGCGCGGATGCGGTGGAAGGGCCGGCGGCAGTTCATGCTGATGGTCTTCATCGCGCAGATGGCGCCCTGGGAGTCGCTGATCATCCCGATCTACATCATCTCCCGGGACACGAACATGCTGGACCGACTGCCGACGCTGACGCTGATCTACTTCATGATCACGCTGCCGTTCACCATCGTGGTGCTGCGCGGCTTCATCGCCACCATCCCGCCGGAGCTGGAGGAGGCCGCCCAGGTCGACGGCTGCACGCGGTCCGGCGCGTTCTGGCGGGTGGCGATGCCGCTGCTGGCACCGGGGCTGATGGCCACCTCGCTCTTCGGCTTCATCACCGCCTGGAACGAGTTCGCCTACGCCAACTTCCTGATCATCAAGCAGCAGGACAACCGGACCCTGCCGGTCTGGCTGTCGTCCTTCCAGAACACCTTCGGCACCGACTGGGGCGCCACGATGGCCGCCTCCACGCTCTTCGCGCTGCCCGCCCTGGTGATCTTCCTGCTGCTCCAGCGCCATGTCACCTCCGGCTTCGCCGCCGGTGCCGTCAAGGGCTGAGCGGACGGGCCCACCCGCGCCCGCCCCCCGTAAGCCCGCGAACCGAATCCGGAGACCCCGTGCCCGCATCGCGCCCCGACCTCGCCCTCCTCCCCCGGCCCACCAAGGTCTCCTCGCTGGGCGGCCGCCTCACGCTCGACCGCGACACCACCGTCCGCGCGCTCCCGGGCGCCGAACCGGCCGCCGGCCTGCTGCGTTCGCTGGTCGGCCCGGCCGCCGGGCTGCCGCTGGCGCCGTCGTCGGAGGGCCGGATCGTGCTCGCGCTGGACGGTCAGCTCGGCGGCCTCGGTGAGGAGGGGTACGGGCTGACCGTCGGCCCACAGGCGCTGCTCCTGCGCGCCGCACACCCGACCGGGCTGCTGCGGGGCGTCCAGACCATCCGCCAACTCCTGCCCACCGAGGCGCTGTCGGGCGGTTCGACGGCCACCGGATCCTGGGAGGTGCCGTGCGTCGAGCTCACCGACGTACCGGACCGGCCGTGGCGCGGAGCGATGCTGGACGTGGCGCGGCACTTCCGTCCGGTCGGTTATCTCAGGCGGTACGTCGACCTGTTGGCGCTGCACAAGCTGAACGTCCTGCACCTCCACCTCACCGACGACCAGGGCTGGCGGATGCCGGTCGACGCCTATCCCCGGCTCACCTCGGTCGGAGCCAGGCGGGCCCGGTCGCAGCGGGGGCCGAGCGGTCCTGACGGGGTGCACTTCGACTCCGTACCGCATGAAGGGGCGTACACCAAGGCGGAGTTGCGCGGGCTCGTGCGGTACGCGGCGGAGCGCGGGGTGACCGTCGTGCCGGAGATCGAGATGCCCGGCCATGTGCGGGCCGCGCTCGCCGCCTATCCGGAGCTGGGCAACCACCCGGAACGCCGGCTGGAGGTGTGGGACCGGTGGGGCGTCTGCGACACGGTGCTCGGTGTGCACGAGGAGGTGTTCGCCTTCTGCCGGGCGGTGCTGGAGGAGGTCATGGACGTCTTCCCGTCGCCGTACATCCACATCGGCGGCGAGGAGTGCCCGACCACCGAGTGGGAGAACAGCCCGGCGGCCCGGGAGCGCGCGGCGGCCGAAGGGCTCGCGGACCCGGCGGCGCTGCACGGCTGGTTCATGGGCCGGATCGGCGCGTTCCTCGTGGAGCGCGGCCGGATCCCGCTCGGCTGGGCCGAGACCGGCACCGAACTCCCCCTGGACTTCACGGTGATGACCTGGCGCGACCCCTCCCACGCGCTGGCCGCCGCCCGCCGCGGCCACCAGGTCGTCGCCGCGCACCACCGGGCCACCTACCTGGACTACGCCCAGTCCGGCGACCCGTCCGAACCGGTCGCCCAGCCCGGCGCCCCGGTCACCCTGCGGACGGTCCACGGCTACGAACCCGCTCCCGAGGAGTGGCCGGAGGCCGAGCGGGCCCGGGTGCTCGGGACGCAGGCCCAGCTCTGGACCGAGTACGTCCGCACGCCCGAGGAGATCGAGTACCTCAGCTACCCGCGGCTCTGCGCGCTGGCCGACCGTTCCTGGTCCGGCGGGCGCGGCGACTGGCCGGGGTTCGTCGAGCGGCTGCGCCACCACACCGCCCGGCTGGACGCCCTCGGCGTCCCCTACCGCCCGCTGGACGCACGGTCGCTCGCGGCCGCGCCCACCCCTTGAGGAACAGCGCGACCCCACCCGTCACCACTCCCCCACCACCGTTCCGGAGAGGAACACACCCGTGAACACATCACGCAGGAAGTCCCCGAGGTCCAGGCTGCGCACCGCCGCCGCCTCAGCCGCCGCCGTGGCCCTGGCCGCCACCGGGCTCGCCGCGCTGCCGTCCTCGGCGAGCGCCGCGGCGGACGGCATCGTCGTCCAGTACCGGACGAGCGCGTCCGGCGCGAGCGCCGACCAGAGCGAGCCGTGGCTGAAGGTGCGTAACGCCGGCTCCACCTCCGTGCCGCTGAGCAGTGTCAAGGTGCGGTACTACTTCAAGGCCGACTCGGCCTCCGCCGCCTACCGGTTCGCCTGTTCCTGGGCGGTGAAGGGGTGCGCGAACATCACCGGCACCTTCGGGACGCTCGCCAACCCGACGGCCACCGCCGACCGTTACCTGGAGATCGGCTTCACGCCGGGCGCGGGTTCGCTGGCGCCGGGCGCGGACACCGGGGACATGCAGCTCCGCTTCCACCAGGCGTCCTGGGCGCGGCTGATCCAGTCCGACGACTACTCCTTCGGCCCGGACCGGACCACGTACGGCGACTGGTCCAAGGTGACGGCCCAGGTGAACGGCTCGCTCGTCTGGGGCCAGGCGCCCGCCGGCAACGGGCCCACCGACCCGCCGGACCCCACGGACCCGCCCACCGACCCGCCGGGTGACGGGGCGCGGCTGTTCGACGACTTCAACTACAGCTCGCACACCGACCCGAAGATCAACGCCAACGGCTGGTCCGTGCGGTCCAACTCCGGCGGTCCGGGGGTGCCGGGCGCGACCTGGGCACCGGAGAACGTCACCTTCGCCTCGCAGAGCGGAAACTCGGTGATGAACCTGGAGACCTCGACGGCGGGTACGGGCGCTTCGACCAAGCACACCGAGATCCTGACGCGGTCGATGAAGTTCAAGAACGGGACGTACGCGTCGCGGGTGAAGTTCAGCGACGCGCCGCGCTCGGGTCCGGACGGCGACCGGATCGTGCAGACGTTCTTCACGATCAACGACCTCAAGGCGCCGATGGCGGACGACTACGCGGAGTACGACTTCGAGTACCTCCCCAACGGCGGCTGGGGCGAGCCGGCCAACATCCTCTACGCCACCTCGTGGGAGACCTACCGGCCCGACCCGTGGGAGGCGGTCAACGCGCACAGCGAGGTCCGGCAGTCGTACGCCGGCTGGCACGACCTGGTGCTGACCATCGACAACAACCAGATCACGTACTACATCGACGGCCAGCACTTCGGGACGCACGGCGCGGCCTTCCTGCCGGAGCGGCCGATGTCGATCAACTTCAACCAGTGGCTGATCGACCTCCAGGGGCAGCCGAGCACCACGCCGCGCTCCTACGACCAGCAGGTGGACTACGTCCTGCACGTGAAGGACCAGGTGCTCACCCCGGCGCAGGTGAACGCGATGGTCGGGTCGTACCGCAGTGCGGGCACGACCTTCGAGGACACCGTGGACACGGTGCCGGGTAGCTAGGCACGGTACCTACGGCGTGAGAGCCGGGCGGGGCGGGGGTCGACGGCGGCCCCCGCCCCGCTTTCGTGTGTCCGGATCCGTCCCCGCCATCGATTCCGTACGCCGCCGACCGGGCCGAATTCGCCGCACCCTCTTGACAGCCCTGCCACCCGCCGGGCAATCTTCCGTTAAGCAGAAACTAACTTCCGCAATACGGAAGGAGCGCCGAAACCCTCATGGGATACCCGGACCAGCGCTTCGATGTGAACCTTTCGATCCTCTTCACGGAACTCCCGCTCCTGGAGCGTCCCGCGGCAGCCGCCGCGGCGGGCTTCACGGCGGTCGAGCTGTGGTGGCCCTGGATCGAGACCCCGACCCCCATCCGGGCTGAGCTCGACGCCCTCAAGAAGGCGCTCGACGACGCCGGCACCCAACTGGTGGGGCTGAACTTCTACGCCGGACAGCTGCCCGGCCCCGACCGCGGTGCGCTCTCCGTGCCCGGCACGGAGTCGGACCGCTTCCGGGAGAACATCGAGGTGGCGGCCGACTTCGCCGCCTCGCTCGGCTGCACGGCGCTCAACGCGCTGTACGGCAACCGCGTCGAGGGCGTGGACCCGCAGGTGCAGGACGCCCTCGCCCTGGAGAACCTGGTGCTGGCCGCCCGCGCGGCGGACCGCGTCGGGGCGATCCTCCTCGTCGAGACCCTCAACAAGCCGGAGTCGCCGCTCTATCCGCTGGTGAGCGCACCGGCCGCGATCGAGGTCGTCGACAAGGTCAACGCGGCGACGGGCCTCGGGAACGCCAAGTTCCTGCTGGACCTGTACCACCTGTCGATGAACGGCGAGGACCTGAGCCAGGTCATCAAGGCGTACGCCGCGAAGACCGGCCACGTCCAGATCGCCGACAACCCGGGCCGTGGCGCGCCGGGCACCGGCGACCTCCCGCTGGAGCGGCTGCTCGACGAGCTGAAGGACGCCGGTTACGCGGGCTGGGTCGGCCTGGAGTACAAGCCGGGCGACCGGCCGAGCGCGGAGGCCTTCGACTGGCTCCCGGTGTCGGCCCGAGCCGCCGGCTGACCGGTTCCCCCACGGGGTGAGCCCGCCCCCCTTACGTACACACGTTTTTCAGGAAGGCACCCTCATGAGCAACAACCTCCCCAAGGTCGCCTGGATCGGTCTCGGCATCATGGGCTCCCCCATGTCGGAGAACCTGATCAAGGCCGGTTACGCCGTCACCGGGTACACCCTGGAGCAGGACAAGATCGACCGGCTGGTCGCGGCCGGCGGTACCGGCGCCTCCTCGATCGCGGACGCGGTCAAGGACGCCGATGTCGTCATCACGATGGTGCCCGCATCGCCGCAGGTCGAGGCCATCGCCTACGGCCCCGAAGGCATCCTGGAGAACGCCAAGCGCGGCGCGCTGCTGGTGGACATGTCCTCCATCACCCCGCAGACCTCCGTGGACCTGGCGAAGAACGCGGCCGAGAAGGGCATCCGGGTCCTGGACGCGCCGGTCTCCGGCGGCGAGGCCGGAGCCATCGAGGCGGTGCTCTCCATCATGGTCGGCGGCGAGCAGGCGGACTTCGACGCCGCGAAGCCGCTCCTGGAGGCGCTCGGCAAGACCATCGTGCTCTGCGGCCCGCACGGCTCCGGCCAGACGGTGAAGGCGGCCAACCAGCTGATCGTCGCCGTCAACATCCAGGCGTGCGCCGAGGCCGTGGTCTTCCTGGAGAAGTCCGGGGTGGACCTCGCCGCCGCGCTCGACGTCCTCAACGGCGGTCTGGCCGGCTCAACCGTGCTGACCCGCAAGAAGGACAACTTCCTGAAGCGGGACTTCGCCCCCGGCTTCCGGATCGACCTGCACCACAAGGACATGGGCATCGTGACGGACGCCGCCCGCAACGTCGGCGCGGCGCTGCCGGTCGGCGGTGTGGTCGCCCAGCTGGTCGCCTCGCTGCGCGCCCAGGGCGACGGCGGCCTCGACCACTCGGCGCTGCTGCGCTCGGTCGAGCGGCTCTCCGGCTCCCAGGTCTGACCCCTCCGGCTCCGTGAGGAGCCCCTGGCCTCGTACGGGGCCACGGCCCGGATGACGGGCCCCCTGATCTCCGGGCCGCGGTGGCGCTGACACCTGTCCTGTCGCGCCCAGGCGCTGCCGCGGCCCGGAACCACACACTTCGTTTTCAACAAACTGTTGACGTTCTCTCTGCGGCGAACCTACGCTCCTCAAGCCGTCAGCAGCTCGTACGAAAGGTCATCCCGCCACATGGCTAAGCGTGTGCTCACGACCGAGTCAGGCGCCCCGGTCGCCGACAACCAGAACTCCGCCACCGCCGGTGTCGGTGGACCGATCCTCCTCCAGGACCAGCACCTCCTGGAGAAGCTCGCCCGCTTCAACCGTGAGCGCATCCCGGAGCGCGTGGTCCACGCCCGTGGCTCCGGCGCGTACGGCTACTTCGAGGTGACCGACGACGTCACCGGCTTCACCCGCGCCGACTTCCTCTCCGAGGTGGGCAAGCGCACCGAGACCTTCATCCGCTTCTCCACCGTCGCCGACTCGCTCGGTGGCGCGGACGCGGTCCGTGACCCGCGCGGCTTCGCCCTCAAGTTCTATACGAACGAGGGCAATTACGACCTGGTCGGGAACAACACCCCGGTGTTCTTCATCAAGGACCCGATCAAGTTCCCCGACTTCATCCACTCGCAGAAGCGCGACCCGTTCACGGGCAAGCAGGAGCCGGACAACGTCTGGGACTTCTGGGGCCACTCCCCCGAGGCGACGCACCAGGTCACCTGGCTGATGGGCGACCGCGGCATCCCGGCCTCGTACCGCCACATGAACGGCTTCGGTTCGCACACCTACCAGTGGACGAACGCCGAGGGCGAGGCCTTCTTCGTCAAGTACCACTTCAAGACCAACCAGGGTGTGCGCTCCCTCTCCAGCGAGCAGGCCGCCGAGCTCGTCGGCAAGGACGCCAACTCGCACCAGACGGACCTGCTCCAGGCCATCGAGCGCGGTGTGAACCCGTCCTGGACGCTGCACGTCCAGGTGATGCCGGCCGCCGACGCCGCCGACTACCGGTTCAACCCGTTCGACCTCACCAAGGTGTGGCCGCACAGCGACTACCCGCTCCAGCGGGTCGGCCGCCTCGTCCTGGACCGGAACCCGGACAACGTCTTCGCCGAGGTCGAGCAGGCCGCGTTCTCGCCGAACAACTTCGTGCCCGGCATCGGCCCGTCCCCCGACAAGATGCTCCAGGGCCGGCTGTTCGCCTACGCGGACGCGCACCGCTACCGCCTGGGCGTCAACCACACCCAGCTGCCGGTCAACGCCCCGAAGGCGACGCAGGCCGACAACTACGGCCGCGACGGGGTGCACGCCACGCGGTACGGCTCGCGCCACGACAAGAACTACGAGCCCAACTCGTACGCCGGTCCGGCCCAGACCGACGCCGCGCTCGGCGCCCCGCTCGCCATCCACGGCTGGACGGGCACCTACGAGACGGCCGCCCACGTCAAGGACGACGACTTCTTCCAGGCGGGCGAGCTGTACCGGCTGATGTCCGAGGACGAGAAGGGCCGTCTGGTCGCCAACATCGCCGGAGGCCTCTCGCAGGTCACCCGTGACGACGTGATCGAGAAGAACCTCGCCCACTTCCACGCCGCCGACGCCGACTACGGCAAGCGCGTGGAGGAGGCCGTCCGCGCCCTGCGCGAGGACTGAGCCTCCCTGTACAGACCCCTGCCCGTACCGCGCACCCGGATGAGGGGTGCCGCGCGGCACGGGCAGGACGACGAGGCCGCGGCGGCTGTGCGATGCCAGTGCGGTGGTGAAGGTTCCGGGGATCGTCTTCTGACCTGAAGGAGACGCCCTCCCCCAGTTCCGATCGCCGCCGCCGCGGTCCCTGTCACCCGCATCACCCCTGAACGAGGGCGCGCAGTACGGATACGGTCCCGTACTGCGCGCCCTCTCACTTTCAGCCCGTCCGACGTTTCCCGCTTTCAGCCCGTCCGGCGTTTGAGGACGGAACCCTGCCCATGGTGGGGCCGCACCACCTCAGCCCGTCCGGCGTTTGAGGACGGAACCGTCGACGTGGTGGGGCCGGGCCCTGCTGGAGGGGACACCTGGATTCCCTGTCCTGAGGGATGCCGGCCCACCCGCGCAAGGGTTCCGTCCTCAAACGCCGGACGGGCTGAAATGTGCGGGCACGTGTCTCGTGCCGAGTTGACTTTCGTCGTGTCCGAGGGCGACGAACGGGTGCAGCACACCACGAGGCCGCCCTCTAGCGTGGCGGCGTGATTCGTATGCGACGCAGGGACCCGATGAAGCCGGCCGACAAGAGCGTCACAGCGCGCCTCAGGGCCGCACCCCGGCGACTGCTCCTGGTGGGCCGGGCCCTGCGCGACCCGGCGCTGTGGAGCCGTCGGCGGATGGCGGGCGAAGGGCTTCTCGCCCTGGTGCTGGCGCCTCTGGCCTGGGCCTTCACCATGTTCCACCACGGCGTCGCCGTCACCGCGGTGTGCGCGGTCGGTGTCGTGGCGCTCGGCCTGCTCCGCCGGGTGCTGCCCGCCTCGGTGCTCCTGATCGCCACCGTCGCCTCGCTGCCGCTGGGCGGCTTCGACGTGCTCCTGCCGATCGCCGCCTGGTCGGTGGGGCGCCGTGTCGGCTCACTGGTGCGGGCCTCCGCCACCGTCGCCCTGGCCCTCGCGATCCTGCTCGGCGAGGCGGTGGCGGAGTCGCTGCCGCACTTCTCCGGCTCCTACGCGGCCTTCGCCTTCCTGACCTTGCTCATCGTCACCGCCGTGCCGGCCTTCGCCGGCCGGTACTGGGCGCAGCGCCGCACCCTCGCCGACACGCTGCACGAGTACCGGGCGCAGATCGTCCGCGAGAACCACATGATCGCCAACGAGGCGCGGTTGCGGGAGCGGCAGCGCATCGCGCGCGACATGCACGACAGTCTCGGTCATCAGCTCGCTCTGATCTCGGTGCGGGCCGGTGCCCTGGAGGTGGACGCCGAACTGACCGAGCGGCACCGGGAGTCCGTGGGCGTCCTGCGCGAGGCGTCGGTCGCGGCGATGCGGGAGCTGCGGGAGGTGGTCGGCCTGCTCCGGGACGGGGTGGAACCCGACTCGGGGACGGCCGGTGCGGAGGAGGGCCGGGACGGCGCGCCGCGGCTGCCGGACGCGGAGGGCGGCCGAGGCGTCGAGGGCGTCGAGCGCCTGACGGACGCCTCGCGCGCGGCGGGAACGGCGGTACGGCTCCTGCGTACGGGCGACCCCCGGCCGCTGGCTCCGGCCGCCGGTCACGCGGCGTACCGGGCGGTCCAGGAAGGGCTGACCAACGTGCTCAAGCATGCGCCCGGCGCGCCGGTCACCGTGGAGCTGCGCTACGAACCGGACTCGCTGGTGGTGGAGGTGGCGAACGGCCCGTCGTCGGCGCACCCGGCGGCTCGCGACCGGCGGACGGTGGTGAGCGGAGGGCGCGGGCTGACCGGGCTGACGGAACGGCTGCGCCTGGTCGGCGGCATGGTGCACACGGCGCCCACGGACGGCGGCGGCTTCCGGCTGGCCGCTGTGCTGCCGTACGTCCTGCCCAAGGACCCGGTCCCGGACGGCGCGTACGGCACGACGTTCGTCGCGGGAACGGGCGACTTTCGCGAGCAGTCCGGTGCGGCACCTCTCGGCGACGGTGGTGCGGTCAACAGGACCGACCTGGCGAAGGACGTGGCGAGAGCGATGAGCAGGGACAACCGGAGGAAGGGTCTGGCCGTGGGCTGCGGCGTGGCGGTGGCGGTCGCGCTGCTGCTGGGGGTCGCCGCGGCGGTGGGCGGCTACTTCCTCTTCAAGGAGGCCGACAAGGCCATGATCGAGCCCGAGGAGTACGATGCCGTGAGCGTCGGCATGTCCGAGGCGGAGGTACGCGACCGGCTTCCGCGCGGTGACTCCTTCCTCGCCGACGGCCTGGACAAGGGTGCACCGGCCGAGCCTGCGGGAGCGACCTGTCTGAGTCTCAACTCCTCGGAGATAGGCAGCAGTTGGGACAAGTCTCCGGTCTTCCGGTTCTGCTTCCGGGACGGCCGGCTGGTGGAGAAGAAGACCTTCGAGATCAAGGGATGAGCACACCGCCGGTCGCGGCGGTGGAGGACCGAGGCGCGGCCCCGCGAGCGGGCGGCCCAACACCTTCAGGAGCACAGTGATCAGGGTCCTCGTCACGGACGACGAGCCGCTCATCCGGGCAGGCATCCGCATGATCCTCTCCTCGGCGGCGGACATCGACGTCGTCGCGGAGGCGGCCGACGGGCGGGAGGCCGTCGGTCTGGCCCGGGAACTGATGGTGGACGTCGTCCTGCTGGACCTGCAGATGCCGGTGATGGACGGCCTGACGGCGCTGGCGGAGCTGCGCCGCACCGTGCCCTCGGCGCAGGTGCTGATCCTGACGACGTTCGGCGAGCAGGAGAACGTCCTGCGGGCGCTGACCGGCGGCAGCGCGGGCTTCCTCCTCAAGGACTCCGCGCCGCCGGACCTCCTGCGCGCGGTCCGCGCGGCGGCCGCGGGCGAGGCGTACCTCTCCCCGGTCACCACCCGTCAGGTCGTCGACCTGGTGGCGTCCGGGGATGTCGCCCACCGGGCCGGTGAGGCCCGCCGCCGCCTGGAGCGCCTGTCCGGGCGGGAGCTGGACGTCCTCGCCCTGCTCGGTGAGGGCCTGTCCAACGCCGACGCGGGCCGCCGGCTGCACATGAGCGAGGGCACGATCAAGACGTACGTCAGCCGCATCCTGTCCAAACTGGACTGCGAGAACCGCGTCCAGGCGGCGCTCCTGGCCCGGGACGCGGGTCTGCGCGGGGACACTCCCTGACCGTGGAGGCCGGCCGGTACGCCCGTGGCGAGGCCCCCGCGCCGGAGAGGAATCCGGTGCGGGGGCCTCGTTTCGGGGTGACGGGTGGTCAGGACACCGTCAGCGGGCGGATCGCGGTGGGGGCGTGGGACGGGTCCGTGGCGATGTCCTCGAACTCGTTGACCGAGGCGATGTCGGTGCCGCTCATCGCGATGTTGGTGACCCGCTCCAGGATCGCCTCGACGACGACCGGGACGCGGAACTCGGCGGCGAGCTTCTTCGCCTGCTCGAAGGCGGGCAGCAGCTGGTCCGGCTCGGTGACCCGGATGGCCTTGCAGCCGAGGCCCTCGACGACCTTGACGTGGTCGACGCCGTAGACGCCCAGCTCCGGGGAGTTGAGGTTCTCGAACTCCAGGTTGACCTGGAAGTCGATGTCGAAGTTGCGCTGCGCCTGGCGGATGAGGCCCAGGTAGGAGTTGTTCACCAGGACGTGGACGTACGGGATGCGGTGCTGCGCGCCGACGGCCAGCTCCTCCAGCATGAACTGGAAGTCGTAGTCGCCGGAGAGGGCGACGACCGTGCCCTCCGGGTCGGCGGTGGCGACACCGAGCGCGGCCGGGATGGTCCAGCCGAGCGGGCCCGCCTGGCCGCAGTTGATCCAGTGGCGCGGCTTGTAGACGTGGAGCATCTGCGCGCCGGCGATCTGGGAGAGGCCGATGGTGGTGACGTACCGGGTCTCGGGGCCGAACGCCCGGTTCATCTCCTCGTAGACGCGCTGCGGCTTGAGCGGCACGTTGTCGAAGTGCGTCCTGCGCTGGAGGGTCGCCTTGCGCTCCTGGGTGGAGGCGGCCCAGGCCGAGCGGTCCGTGAGCTTGCCGGCGGCCTTCAGCTCGCGCGCCACCTCGACGAAGAGCTCCAGCGCGGCCTTGGCGTCGGAGGCGATGCCGAGGTCGGGGGCGAAGATCTTGCCGAGCTGGGTGGGCTCGATGTCGACGTGGACGAAGGTGCGGCCCTGGGTGTAGACGTCCAGCTTGCCGGTGTGGCGGTTGGCCCAGCGGTTGCCGATGCCGAGGACGAAGTCGGACTCCAGGAAGTTCGCGTTGCCGTAGCGGTGCGAGGTCTGGAGGCCGACCATGCCGGCGTTCAGCTCGTGGTCGTCGGGGAGGATGCCCCAGCCCATCAGGGTCGGGACGACCGGAACACCGGTCAGCTCGGCGAACTCCACGAGCAGTTCGGAGGCGTCGGCGTTGATGATGCCGCCGCCCGCGACGAGCAGCGGGCGCTCCGAGGCGTTCAGCAGCTCCACGGCCCGCTCGATCTGCTTGCGGGAGGCGGCGGGCTTGTGCACCGGGAGGGGCTCGTACAGCTCGGGGTCGAACTCGATCTCGGTCAGCTGGACGTCGATCGGCAGGTCGATGAGGACCGGGCCGGGCCGGCCGGTGCGCATCAGGTGGAAGGCCTGCTGGAAGACGCCGGGGACCTGCGCGGCCTCCAGGACGGTGGTCGCCGCCTTGGTGACCGGCTTGGCGATCGAGGCGATGTCGACGGCCTGGAAGTCCTCCTTGTGCAGGACGGCCGTCGGGGCCTGGCCGGTGATGCAGAGGATCGGGATGGAGTCGGCGATGGCGGAGTACAGACCGGTGATCATGTCGGTGCCCGCCGGGCCCGACGTACCGATGCAGACGCCGATGTTGCCGGCCTTGGCCCGGGTGTAGCCCTCCGCCATGTGGGAGGCGCCCTCGACGTGCCGGGCCAGCGTGTGCTGCACCCCGCCGGAGGCCTTGAGGGCCGCGTAGAAGGGGTTGATCGCCGCACCCGGCACACCGAACGCGTTGCTGACGCCTTCGCGCTTGAGGATCTCAACTGCCGCACGGGCAGCGGTCATACGAGGCATTGAGTGCTCCTGCTCGGGATTGGTGGAGTCGGGCTCTGTCGCGCCACCTGAGAGCACCAATTCCGTATTGCGGAAATTCAGTTCTGCTATACGGAAGCAATCTAAAACGCGGCGCGGTCGCCGTCAAGAGCGGACGCGGCGGCCCACCCGCGATGAGTGCGCCGATTCCCTCCCCAGAACCTCGCTCCTGGTGGACGATGGGGTGACGAGGGAGGCACGGAGCGCGGTCGCGGTCCGCACGGCGTGCCGGAGGGAGACGATCGTGAAATCCGTGCCGGTACGGTGTCCGGTCTGCGGCCGGGACCACGCCTATGTCGCGCCGGCCTACCCGTGCCCGTGCGGCGCACCCACCGCCCCGCCTCTGCTGTCCGGCGCCCCGGCGGTCCAGGTCACCCGGCGCACCTGGGACGAGGACTGGGTCACGGTCCGCTGCACCGCCTGCGAACGGCGCGACCAGTGGCCGCAGCCGGAGCTCTGCTGCCCGTGCGGGGCGCTGCTGCGGATACCGGTGCGCCCGGTGGACGAGCCGGAGCCACCAGCCGAGCCCGTCGTTCCGGCGCACATCCCGCTGCCGCGCACCGCCGCGCACCCGCGCCCCTCGTTCCGGCCGCGGACGATCCGTACCGGCCATGACGCGGTGAGCGCGGCCGCCCTGTATCTGGCCTGGCTCGGCTACCGCGAGGTGGCCAGGGAGCGGGCGCGCGCCGCGGGCGGCATCGACCTGCGGGCCACCGGACTGGTGGCGCAGGTCGACGCCACGACCCGGCCGGTGGAGCTGCGCGCGGTGGAGTGCCTCTGGCTGAACGCCCTGGGCGCGTCGGCGGCCGGGGTGTTCTTCTCACTGGCCGGATACACGGCCGAGGCGCGGGCCCGGGCGGACGGCGTCGGCCTGCCGCTCTTCGTCATGGACCTCACGGGCGCGCCGCAGCCGGTGAACAGCCCGGCGGACGAACTCGTGAGCACGGGGGCGTAGAGCCCGTTCCGGAGGACGCTTCCGAGGGGTGTATTCGGGCCACCCCGTACCGGTGCCCGGCCCGGCGCGGCACACTGAGTACATGCGTATCCGCTCCGCCAGACGCTCCGATCTCCGCCTTCTCCAGGACATCGAGCGCGCCGCAGGGGAACCCTTCCGCACCCTCGGCATGCACTCCGTGGCCGACGACGATCCGCCCCCGCTCGACCTGCTGGAGAGCTACCGGCAGGCCGGACGGTGCTGGGTGGCCACCGATCCCCTCTCCGCCACCGGCGACCGGCCCCTCGGCTATGTGATCGCCGACCCCGTCGACGGGGCCCTGCACATCGAGCAGATCTCGGTGGACCCGGTCGCCGCCCGCCGAGGCATCGGCCGCACGCTGATCGACCGGCTCGCCGCACTCGCGCCCGGACAGGGCCTCACCGCGCTCACCCTGACCACCTTCAGCGATGTGCCGTGGAACGCCCCGTACTACACGCGCATCGGCTTCCGGGTGCTGCGTGAGAGCGAACTCACCGACGGGCTGCGGACGATCCGCGGTGAGGAGGCGCAGCACGGTCTGGACCGCTGGCCACGGGTCTGCATGCGACGCGACCTGCTGCCCGCACGCCCTCAGGCGCCCGCACCGGCGCCGGTGCCACCGTCGGCGTCGGCCTCGCCGTCGGTCGCTGTCAGTGGTGCCCCGTAAGCTGAGGGCATGGATTTAACTCCACGTCATACCGTGCAGCCCGCCGTCGCGTCCGCCGCCCAGGCGAACGAGGCCATCCGCGCGCTCGTCGACTCCCGTGCGGGCCAGGACTGGTCGGCCCACGAGTCCGCGACGTACGAGGTGCTGCTCATCGAGTGGGCGGCGGCGACCCGGTCGGGCGGCTCCGACATCATCGAAGCCGCCTGACCGGCCGCACCACCCGGCCTGAGGTCTGTCCGGGCCTCAGTCGGCGTACGTCTCGCGCAGCTCGATCTTGCGGACCTTCCCGCTCACCGTCATCGGGAAGGAGTCCAGCACCCGCAGCCTGCGCGGGATCTTGTAGTGGGCCAGCCGCTCCCGGCAGTACGCGGTGATCTCCTCCAGGACCGGCGGGTCGGCCGGGTCGCGGGCGATGACGCAGGCCAGGATCTCCTCCCCGTACCGCGCGTCCGGCACACCGACCACCTGGACGTCCGCGATCTTCGGATGGCCGTGCAGGAACTCCTCGATCTCCCTCGGATACACGTTCTCCCCGCCCCGGATGATCATGTCCTTGATCCGGCCGACGACCTGGACGTATCCGTCCTCGCGCATCACCGCGAGGTCCCCGGTGTGCATCCAGCGGCCGGCGTCGATCACTTCGGCGGTGCGGTCGGGCTGGTCCCAGTAGCCGAGCATCACGCTGTAGCCCCGGGTGCGGAGTTCGCCCGCGCTACCGCGCGGCAGGGTCACACCGGTCGCCGGGTCGACGACCTTGACCTCGATGTGCGGCAGCACCCGGCCCACCGTGCCGGTGCGGCGCTCCAGGTCGTCGTCGCGGCGGGTCTGGGTGGAGACGGGCGAGGTCTCCGTCATGCCGTAACAGATGGACACCTCGTCCATGTGCATCTCGGCGACCACCCGTTTCATCACCTCGACCGGACACGGCGACCCGGCCATGATCCCGGTGCGGAGCGAGGACAGGTCGTACGAGGCGAAGTCCGGCAGGTTCAGTTCGGCGATGAACATGGTCGGGACGCCGTAGAGCGAGGTGCACCGCTCCTGCTGGACGGCGGCCAGCACGGCGGCGGGCTCGAAGGACGGGCCCGGGATCACCATGCAGGCACCGTGCGAGGTGGCGGCGAGGTTGCCCATCACCATCCCGAAGCAGTGGTAGAAGGGCACCGGCAGACAGATCCGGTCGGCTTCCGTGTAGGCGATCATCTCCCCGACGGAATAACCGTTGTTGAGGATGTTGTGGTGGGAGAGCGTGGCGCCCTTGGGGAAGCCGGTGGTGCCCGAGGTGTACTGGATGTTGATGGGGTCGTCGCAGGACAGTTCGGCCTCGCGGGACGCCAGTTGGTCGGAGGTGACGGCTGTGGCGGTGGCGGTCAGCTCGGTCCAGGACGGGTCGCCGATGTAGTGGACGGCCCGCAGGGACGGGCAGTTGGCGCGGACCTGGCCGACCAGGGCGCGGTAGTCGCTGGTGCGGTGGGCGAGGGAGGCGACGAGCAGCGAGATGCCCGCCTGGTTCAGGACGAACTCCAACTCGTGTGCCCGGTAAGCAGGGTTGATGGTGACCATGACGGCACCGATGCGGGCGGTGGCGTACTGGAGCAGCACCCATTCGGGACAGTTCACCGCCCAGATACCGACCCGGTCGCCCTTCTCCACGCCGGACGCCATCAGGGCGCGGGCCAGCTCGTCGACGTCGGCGCCGAACTCCGCGTACGTCCAGCGGCGGCCGGAGACCACGTCGACCAGCGCCTCGCGCTCCCCGTGGGCGGCGATCGTCCGGTCCAGGTTGCGGCCGATGGTGTCACCGAGCAGCGCGGTGGTGCCGGTGCCGTGTGCGTAGGACAGGCTGCCGCTCACGTGAGATCCCCCTCGTCGTACTCGGTGCCGGTGCCTTGGGCGGTGCGCTCGCGCAGCTCGATGCGGCGGATCTTGCCGGAGACGGTCTTGGGCAGCTCCGCGAACTCCAGCCTGCGGAGCCGTTTGTACGGGGCGAGCACCGCCCGTGAGTGCGCGAAGAGGACCTTCGCGGTCTCCGGCCCCGGCTCCCAGCCCTCCGCCAGCACGACGTAGGCCTTCGGGACCGAGAGCCGCAGCGGGTCGGGGGCGGGGACGACGGCGGCCTCGGCGACCGCCTCGTGCTCCAGGAGGGCGCTTTCCAGCTCGAAGGGCGAGATCTTGTAGTCCGAGGACTTGAATACGTCGTCGCTCCGGCCCACGTACGTCAGGTAACCGTCCTCGTCACGCGACCCGATGTCGCCCGTGCGGTAGTAGCCGCCGGCCATCGCCTCGGCCGTACGCTCCGGGTCGCCGTGGTAGCCGGCCATCAGGCCGACCGGGTGGTCGGAGAGGTCGAGCGCGATCTCGCCCTCGCTCACGCCGGGGCGGCCGGTGACCGGGTCGAGCAGCTCCACGGTGAAGCCGGGGCTCGGGCGGCCCATGGAGCCGGCCTTGAGGAGCTGGCCGGGCGTGTTGGCGACCTGGACGGCGGTCTCCGTCTGGCCGAACCCGTCCCGGACGGTGACACCCCATGCGCGCCGGACCGTCTCGATGACCTCCGGGTTCAGCGGCTCGCCCGCCGCGACGACCTCGCGCGGCGGGACCTTCAGCTGCGACAGGTCCGCCTGGATGAGCATCCGCCAGACCGTGGGCGGAGCGCAGAAGCTGGTGACGGCCGAGCGGTCCATCTCGGCCATGAGGCGGGAGGCGTCGAAGCGGGTGTAGTTGACGATGAAGACGGTGGCCTCGGCGGTCCACGGGGCGAAGAGGTTGGACCAGGCGTGCTTGGCCCAACCGGGCGAGGAGATGTTGAGGTGGACGTCGCCCGGCCGCAGCCCGGTCCAGTACATGGTCGCCAAGTGGCCCACGGGGTAAGACACATGGGTGTGCTCGACCAGTTTCGGCCGGGCGGTCGTGCCGGAGGTGAAGTACAGCATCAGCGGCTCGTCGGCCTCCGTCGGCCGGTCCGGCGTGAAGTCGCCCGGGGCGTCCGCCACTTCGGCGTACGGCAGCCAGCCCGCCACCTCCTCCCCCACCGCGATCCGGGTGAACTCCCCTGGCACCTCGTCGAACTTGGCGGTGTCCGCGTCCCGCACCAGCACATGGCGCACCCGCCCGCGCTCCACCCGGTCGCGCAGGTCGGCGGGGCCGAGCAGCGGGGTGGCGGGGATGACCACGGCACGCAGCTTCATCGCGGCGAGCGCGGTCTCCCACAGCTCCACCTGGTTGCCGAGCATCACCAGGATCCGGTCACCTTCGCGGACGCCTTGCGCCTTCAGCCAGTTGGCGGTCCGGTCGGAGCGCTCGGACATGGCGGCGAAGGAGACCTCGGTGCGCCGGCCGTCCTCCTCCACGATGTGCAGGGCGGTGCGGTCGTTGTCCTCGGCGATGACGTCGAACCAGTCGAGTGCCCAGTTGAAGTGGTCGGCCCGGGGCCAGCGGAATCCCGCGTACGCCCGCTCGTACTCCTCGCGGTGGGCCAGCAGGAAGTCCCGGGCGGCCCGGAACGTCTCCGTCGCACTCGTTGCCGGCATATGCCCTCCTCGTTGCGGACCGGACCGGTCGATTGACATCATGCAAACAGTGACCCAGGTCTCACCACCCCCGGACGGGGGTGGCGCCCTCCCTCCGGCGAGCGAGGCGCGGACCGGGCGGGAAGGCGTCGGAGTGCCGGAACCGGTCGATGCGGTCGAGATGCAGACGGCGCTGGCCGGGCTGCGCCGGACGAGCGGGCTGCCGGTCGTCTTCGGCGGTCTGCTGTCGGATGCCCGCCATGCGCGGATCGCCGAGCTGAACGGGGCGCAGACCAGCGCGTTGCGCGGGCTGGTCATCTCGGCCGGGAGCGGCCTCGGCGGCAAGGCCATCGCGCTGGCCCGGCCCTGCGCGGTGACGGACTATCCCGCCTCGCGCCACATCAGCCACGAGTACGACACGGCGGTGGCGGCGGAGGGGCTGCGCTCGGTGGTCGCGGTGCCCGTCGTCGTACGGCGGGCGGTGCGGGGCGTGCTGTACGGGGCGCTGCGTACGCCGGTGAGCCTCGGCGACCGGACGTTCGACGCGGCGGTCGCGGCGGCCCGTGACGTGGAGCAGGCGCTCGCCGTCCGCGACGAGGTGCGCAGCCTGCTGGCCCTGACCCGGGAGCAGGTGGACGGCCCCGGTACGGCCCCGGGCGCCTGGGAGGACGTACGCGAGGCCCATCGGGAGCTGCGCGCGCTGGCGCCGCGCGTGGCCGACCCGGCGCTCCGCGACGAGCTGCTGACCGTCTGCGGACGCCTCGCCTCCGCGTCCGGGGCGCGGGTCCCGGCGGCGGCCCGGGAGGTGCGGCTCGCGCCGCGCGAGGTGGATGTCCTGGCCTGCGTGGCGGCGGGCGCGACGAACGCGGCGGCCGCCCGCCAACTGGGTCTGCGGCCGGAGACGGTGAAGGGCTATCTGCGCTCGGCGATGCGCAAGCTCGGGGCGCACACCCGGCTGGAGGCGGTGGTGGCGGCGCGCCGGGCGGGGCTGCTGCCGTAAGCGGCGCCCGGACGGGTACGGTCCGCGACGACGGCGGACCGGCGTTACGCCCACCGGCCCCACGCCCGCGCGCTCCTCCCCCGCCCGACCCATGATGAACCGGTGATCAGTGTCCTCTTCGCCGTCCTGACCGCCCTGAGCAACGGTTCGGCCTCCGTGCTCCAGCGCCGGGCGGCGATGAAGGTGCCCGACAGCGAGGCGATGCGCCTCTCCCTGATCGGCCATCTGGTGCGCCAGCGGGTGTGGCTGGCCGGGATCGTCCTGGTGATCGTGGCCGCCGTCTGCCAGGCGGTGGCGCTGGCGACCGGGCCGATCTCGGTGGTGCAGCCGATCTTCGTCATCGAGCTGCCCGCGACGCTGCTGCTGGCCGGCTGGATGATGCGGGTCCGGGCGCCGCGTACGGTCTGGTACGGCGTCGCCGCGGTGACCGTCGGCCTGGCGATCGGGCTCGGGTCGGCCGCGCCGGTCGACGGCACGGACTCCGTGCGGGGTGCGGACTGGGTGCCGACGCTGCTGCTGACCGGGGCGTTCGAGGCGGTGCTGATCGTCGCAGCGCTGCGGGTGCGCGGCAATGCCCGGGCGGCGCTGCTGGGGCTCGCCGCCGCCTGCGGCTATGCGCTGACGGCGGCGCTGATGAAGGACGCGATGGCGCATCTGGGCCCGGACGGCGGGGCCGTCGCGCTGCTGACGTCCTGGCAGCTGTACGCGACGGCGGCCGCCGGGGTCGGTGCTCTCTTCCTGCTCCAGAACGCGCTGCACGCGGGGACCTTGGTGGCCGTACAGCCGATGCTGACGCTCGGGGACGCGCTGATCAGCATCCTGTACGGCGTGACGCTCTTCGAGGAGGAGCTGCGCACCGGCTGGTGGCTGCTGCCCGAGCTGGCCGGGCTGGGGCTGATCGCGGCGGGGTGCGTGGCGCTGGCCCGCTCCTCCCTGGCCACCGACACGCTGGCGCCGCAGCCACCCCCGCCCCGGGTCGGCTGAGAGAGCCGCGGGTCAGACCTGGTCGACCGGTGTGACCCGCTCGTCCTCCCGTACGGGTCCCGGCGGGGTGCCGTCGCCGAAGGGGCGGCCGCCGAGCTGTTCGCGGTGGTGCGGAGTGGTCCAGCCGGAGAGGTCGGGGCCGAGCGGGACGATGCCGGTCGGGTTGATACCCGTATGCACCTGGTAGTAGTGGCGCTTGATGTGGTCGAAGTCGACCGTGTCGCCGAACCCGGGGGTCTGGTAGAGGTCGCGGATGTACGCCCACAGGACGGGGTCCTCGGTGATCTTCGTACGGTTGCACTTGAAGTGGCCGTGGTAGACCGCGTCGAAGCGGACCAGGGTGGTGAAGAGGCGGATGTCGGCCTCGGTGATGGTGTCACCGACCAGGTAGCGCCGGTCGGCGAGGCGGGCGGAGACCTGGTCGAGGCGGGCGAAGAGTGCCTTGTAGGCGTTCGCGTAATCCTCCTGGGTGCTGGCGAAACCGGCCTTGTAGACGCCGTTGTTGATGTCCTGGTAGATGCCCTCCACCACCTCGTCGATCTCCGCGCGCAGCGGCTCCGGGTGGAGGTCGGGGGCGCCGGGGCGGTGCAGGGCGGTCCACTCGGTGGCCAGGTCCAGCGTGATCTGCTGGTAGTCGTTGGTGACCAGCTGTCCGCTCGGTACGTCGACGATCGCGGGCACACTGACGCCGCCGGGGTAGTCGTGCTCCCGGGCGTCGTACGCCTCGCTCAGGTAGCGGATGCCCAGCACCGGGTCCTTGCCGTCCGGGTCGAGCGTGAAGCGCCAGCTGCGGTCGTCCTGGAGGGGGTCGGTGACGGCGAGGGAGAGCGCGTCCTCCAGGCCGAGCAGGCGGCGGGAGACCAGGGCGCGGCTGGCCCAGGGGCAGGCGCGGCTGACGACGAGCCGGTAGCGGCCCGGCTCGACGGGCCATCCGTCGCGGCCGTCGGCGGTGATGCGGTCGGCGAAGTGGCTGCGGGACCGCTTGAACGGCTTGTGGCCGTAGGAGGTGTTGCCGTCGCTCCCGGCGCTGTCCCTCGTGGTCTCCGTACCGGTGTCGCTCATGCCGTGCTCCTCGATGGGTCGGTGGATTCCTTGTGCTCTCGTCGTCTGCCCCGTCGGTCGGCTCCGACATCGGCCAGCGCCACGATCAGTGCGGCCAGCACGAAGGCGACGGAGACGATCAGCCCGTGGTCGTACGCGTCCGCCCACCCCTCCGTCCCGACCTGCGCGAAGAACACCGCGCCGACGGCCGCGATCCCGACCGCCGAGCCGACCCGCTGCCCGGTCTGGAGCGTGCCGCCGGCGCTTCCGGCCCGGTGTACGGGGACCTCGGCGAGGGTCAGCGTCTGGTTCGGCGCGATCACCAGCCCGCTGCCGAGCCCGGCCAGGAGCAGTGGCCCGGCCATCGCCCAGCCGGCCCCGCTGCCCGGGACCCAGTGGACGGCGAGCGCGGTGCCGGCGAGGCCGACGGCGACCATGGTGAGTCCGGCCACCACCAGCGGGCGGCCGAACCGTCCGACGAGCCGGCCGCCGATCGACGCGGCAACCCCGGAGCCGAGG
The DNA here is from genome assembly GCF_050942385.1 of Streptomyces sp. CA-146814. NCBI lineage: Bacteria > Bacillati > Actinomycetota > Actinomycetes > Kitasatosporales > Streptomycetaceae > Streptomyces > Streptomyces sp. CA-146814. The sequence continues at coordinate 6,778,977 of NZ_CP192068.1, read as the reverse complement.
GCGAAGGGGGTGATGGCGAGTCCGGCCTGGAGCGCGGTGTAGTTCAGGCCCGACTGGAGGTAGAGGGTGGTGACGAAGAAGATCGAGGTGAACCCGGCGAAGTAGAGCAGGATCAGCAGGCATCCGAGCCAGTAGGAGCGCAGCCGGAACAGCGAGAGGTCCAGGACCGGATGGGTGGGCCCGCCCGTGCACCGTGCCTCCCAGGCGACGAAGGCGCCGAGCAGCGCCGCGGCGAGCACGACCAGGAGCCACTTGCCGTTGCCGGGCCACTGCTGGGCCTGGACGAACGGCAGCAGCAGGGCCAGCACACCGGCGCCGAGGAGCAGGACGCCGAACGGGTCCAGGTCGCGCGGCCGGACCCGGCCGGCGGAGGGCGTGTCGGGGAGGAGGCGGTGGGCGAGCAGGAGGCAGACGGCACCGAGCGGGAGGTTGACGTAGAAGACCCACCGCCAGCCGTGCTCGGGGCCCGCCGCCTGGATGAGCAGACCGCCGAGCAGCGGGCCCACGGCGGTGGAGATGCCGACGACCGTGCCGAACATGCCGAAGGCGCGGCCGCGCTCGCGCCCGGAGAACATCTGCTGGATCAGGGCGGAGATCTGCGGCGAGATCAGACCGCCCGCGATGCCCTGGACCAGTCGGGCGATGACCAGCCACAGACTGGACTGGGCGGCTCCGCAGGCGGCGGAGGCCAGGGTGAAGAGGGCGAGGCCCGCCATGAAGACGGCCCGGCGGCCGCGCGCGTCGCCGAGGCGGCCGGACGGGATCAGGAAGAGGCCGAAGGCGAGCGCGTAGCCGGAGACCACCCATTGGAGGTCGGACTCGGGCGTGTTCAGGCCCTCCCGGATGGACGGGAGGGCCACGTTGACGATGGAGACGTCCAGCAGGGTCATGAAGCCCGCCACCAGACAGACCGCCAGCGCCTTCCAGCGCCGGGGGTCGGGGCCGTCGGAGGCGGCGTCGCGTCCCTCCGGGCCGGGTCGCGCCGGGCTCTCTGCCATGGTTCGCACCTTAGGACGGGCCGGGTGTTTCCTCATCCGGACGTCCGGGGCACGGCGTGTCCGGGACGGCCGGGGGTACCTGTTCCCGCATGACTGTGGAGAAAACGAGCGTCCTCGTCCTTGACTGCGCCGAACCGATGGAGCTGGCCGAGTTCTACGCCGGTCTGCTCGACGCGGAGGTACGGATCGGCTCCGACCCCGACTTCGTGGAGATCGTCGGCAACGACGGCGTCCGGCTGGCGATCCGCCGGGACCACGGCTACGCACCGCCGAGCTGGCCCCGCCCGGAGGACTCGCAACAGGCCCACCTGCGGATCCTGGTGGGCCGTGACGACATCGACGAGGCCGAGCGCGAGGCGATCTCGCTCGGGGCGAGGCCCGTCGACACCGGTGACAGCAACAGCGGTCCGCGCGATGTCCGCGTGTACGGGGATCCGGCGGGCCACTCGTTCTCGCTGGCGGTGTATCCGCTGCCGCAGGACTGAGCGACGGCGGGAGGCACAGGGGCTCTTCGGGGCCCCTTCACTCGCGTCCGGCAATAGACAGGAAAGTTTCCCAACAGTGTTGACGGCAATTGGAAGGAGGCTTTACTTTCAGTGCTGCCGCCATGGCGTCTCCCACCCCCATCCGAAGGGAGCACCACCATGTACCAGCGCACCACTCCCCCCACCGAGCCCACTCCCACGGCCGGCCGGCGCCGGTTCACCCGCAAGGCCCTGCTCGCCGCCTCCGCGCTCGGCGTGGTCACCGCACTCCTGGCCCCCGTCCGGGCAGGGGCCGCACCCGCTCCCGCCGCCCCCACCGCCGCCACCCCTCTCGCGGCCAACGGCCAGCTCCGCGTCTGCGGCCTGCAGCTCTGCAACGCCTCGGGCCAGGCCATCGCCCTCAACGGCATGAGCACCCACGGCACCCAGTGGTACGCCCAGTGCGTGACCGACGGGTCGCTCAACGCGCTGGCCACCGACTGGCGCGCCGACGTACTGCGCGTCTCCACCTACGTACAGGAGGGCGGGTACGAGACCGACCCGGCCGGATTCACCGCGCGGGCGCAGAAGTTCATCGACGCGGCGCACGCGCGCGGGATGTACGCGGTCATCGACTGGCACATGCTCACGCCGGGCGACCCGAACGCGAACCTCGCGCGGGCCAAGACCTTCTTCACCGCGATGGCCAAGAAGTACAAGGACCACCCGGGCGTGCTCTACGAGATCGCCAACGAGCCCTCCGGGGTGAGCTGGTCGGCCATCAAGTCCTACTCCGAGCAGATCATCCCGGTGATCCGGGCGCAGGACCCGGACGCGGTGGTGCTGGTCGGGACGCGCGCCTGGTCCTCGTTCGGGGTGTCGGAGGGCTCGAACGAGTCGGAGGTCGTCAACAACCCGGTCCACGCCTCGAACATCATGTACACCTTCCACTTCTACGCGGCGTCGCACCGCGAGGCGTACCTCGCCACGCTGGACCGGGCCTCCGACCGACTTCCCGTCTTCGTCACGGAGTTCGGGACGCAGAACTACGCGGGCGAGGGCGCCAACGACTTCGCGATGTCGCAGCGCTACCTCGACCTGATGAAGCGCAAGAAGATCTCCTGGACCAACTGGAACTACTCCGACGACCACCGCTCCGGTGCCGTCTTCAAGACCGGCACCTGCAACGGCTCCACCTGGGCCGGAACCGGGGTCCTGAAGGAGGCCGGGGTCTGGATCCGCGACCGCATCCGCCAGTAAGCCGGACCCGCCCCGTCCGCCCCCGACAGGGCGGGGCGGCCCTCCGTACCGCGCCCGGTGCGGTGCACTCCCCCACCGCGCCGCACCGGGCGCTCATGCGCACGATGCGGGGAATTAACCTCCAACGCCTTGTCATGTCCCATCTACGCGCATAGCTTTTGGCCCTCAGACCTACGTTGGGGGCACCTCCGTGCAGATATCCAGATCCGGTTCCGTCCTGCTGACCGGTGCCGTCGCCGTGGCGCTCGCGGTGACCGCCCTGCCCGCCGCCCAGGCGGCCCCGTCCACCACCGCGGTGATCTCCGAGGTGTACGGCGGCGGGGGCAACTCCGGCGCGACGCTGACCCGGGACTTCGTCGAGCTGGCCAACGCCGGCACCACGCCGTTCGAGGTCGGCGGCCTCAGCGTCCAGTACCTGCCGGGCGCGCCGTCGGCCGGTTCGCAGTGGCAGGTCTCCGCGCTCAGCGGCGCGATCGCCCCCGGCGGCCGCTACCTCGTCGCTCAGGCGGCGGGCACCGGCGGCACCGTCGCCCTGCCCACCCCCGACGCCACCGGCACCGTCGCGATGGCCGCCGGAAGCGGCACGGTCGCCCTGGTCTCCGGCACCACACCGCTCACCTGCAGGACGGCGGCGGACTGCGCTGCCGAGCCCCGGATCGTGGACCTGGTCGGCTACGGTTCCGCGGTCGTCCGGGAGGGCAGCGGCCCGGCGCCCACCGCCTCGGCCACCGCCTCCGCCCACCGGGCCGCCTCGCTCGCCGACACCGACGACAACGCCGCCGACTTCTCCGCCGCCGCACCGACCCCCGTCAACGCGTCGGGCGAGACGTCCGGCGGCGGCCAGGAGCCGGAGGAGCCCGGCCCGACCGAGCCCGGTCCCGTACGGATCCACGACATCCAGGGCACCACCCGTGTCTCGCCGCTGGACGGCACGGCGGTCACCGGCGTGCCGGGCACCGTCACCGGCGTACGGGCCACGGGTTCGCGCGGCTTCTGGATCCAGGACACCGCGCCCGACGGCGACGCCCGCACCAGCGAGGGCCTCTTCGTCTACACCGGCTCGGCCGCACCGGCCGTGAAGGTCGGCGACGCGGTCCTGGTGAGCGGCAAGGTCGCCGAGTACTACCCGGGCACCGGCACCCAGTCGATCACGCAGATCACCGCGCCGCGCACCACCGTCCTCTCCTCCGGCAACGCGCTGCCCGCGCCGGTGATCCTCGACTCCCGTTCGGTGCCCGGCCGTTACGTGCCTTCGGCGGGCGGCGGCGCCATCGACGCGCTGCCGCTGGAGCCGAAGCGGTACGCCTTGGACCTGTACGAGTCCCTGGAGGGCGTCCGGGTCCGGATCGCCGACACCCGGGTGACCGGGGCGACGACGGCGTACGACGAGATCTGGGTGACGGTCAAGCCGAAGGAGAACCCGACGCGGCGCGGCGGCACGCTCTACGCCTCGTACACGGACCAGAACACCGGCCGCCTCAAGGTGATGTCGCTCGACCCGGCGCAGCCGGTCCCGACGGCGAACGTGGGTGACGTGCTGAAGGGCCGCACCACCGGCGTACTCGACTACGCCAGTTACGGCGGCTACAACGTGCAGGCCACCGAGCTGGGCACGCTCGTCGACAAGAAGCTGCGGCGCGAGGTGACGCGCAAGCAGAAGAAGGACGAGCTGGCGGTCGCCACGTACAACGTGGAGAACCTGGACGCGGCCGACCCGCAGGCCAAGTTCGACACGCTGGCCGAGGGCATCGCGAAGAACCTGTCCTCCCCCGACATCGTCTCGCTGGAGGAGATCCAGGACGACAACGGGCCGGTCAACGACGGCACGGTGGGCTCCGAGGCGACGCTGAAGCGGTTCACGGACGCGATCGTCGCCCAGGGCGGCCCGCGCTACACCTGGCGCTACATCGCGCCGGAGAACAACAAGGACGGCGGCGAGCCCGGCGGCAACATCCGTAACGTCTTCCTCTACAACGCCCAGCGGGTCTCCTTCGCCGACCGGCCGGGCGGCGACGCCACCACTCCGGTGGCGGCGGTGAAGACCTGGAAGGGCGCGAAGCTCTCCGTGTCGCCCGGCCGGATCAACCCGGCGAGCCCGGCGTGGGAGGCCAGCCGCAAGCCGCTGGTGGGCGAGTTCACCTTCCGGGGCAAGCCGGTCTTCGTCATCGGCAACCACTTCGGTTCCAAGGGCGGTGACCAGCCGCTGCACGGCCGCTACCAGGAGCCGAACCGCTCGTCGGAGACGAAGCGGATCCAGCAGGCCGCCGAGGTGAACGCCTTCGTCACCTCGCTGCTGAAGGCGGACAGGTCGGCGCGGGTGGTGGCGCTCGGGGACTTCAACGACTTCGAGTTCTCCCCGACGTTCACGGCGCTGACCAAGGGCAGGGTGCTCAAGCCGCTGATCACGACGCTGCCCGCCTCCGAGCGGTACAGCTATGTCTTCGACGGCAACTCGCAGACGCTGGACCACATCCTGACGAGCCCGGGCATCCGGCGCTTCGACTACGACGTGGTGCACATCAACGCGGAGTTCGCCGACCAGGCGAGCGACCACGACCCGCAGGTGGTGCGGGTGAAGGTCGACGGCTTCTGGTTCTGAGGCCGAGCGCCGGTGGGACGGGCCATCAGGTCCGGCTCACCGGTGCACCCGGTGGGGCCGGCTCTCAGCTCCGTCCCACCGGGGCACCCGCCTGCCGGGGCAGCACGACCGGACCGGCTTCCGTCTCCCGAGGCCGCTCCGGCTCCCGCTCCAGCTCCAACTCCCGCTCCGGCTCCGGCTCCGTGAAGAACCGCGACACCAACTCCGCCACCTCCACGGCCCGTTCCAGGACCACCCAGTGGTCGGACTCCGGCACCGTCAGGAACCGGCTGCCGTCGATCGTCGCCGCGAACTCCCGTTGCCGCGCGGGCGAGGTCACCGTGTCGTGCTCCCCGGCGAAGACCAGCGCCGGTACGCCGCTCAGCCCGCCGGAGAAGTCCGGCCGGTCCGCCAGCGCCCGGTAGAGCGAGTCCGCCGCGTGCGGCGAGTGGGTCAGCGCGTGCAGGAACGAGCGGCGCACATAGCGGCGGGCCAACTCCCGGCGATGTACGGCCCGTTCGGGATCGAGGCACATCAACGCATCGGCGGCCAGCGCCGCGAAGCCGTCCAGGTCACCGTCGGCCAGCAGCTCCCGGGCCCGCTCCCAGCAGTCCACCTGGGCCTCGTCGATGTGGACCGGTACGCCGCCGAGAGCGAGCCGGGCGACCCGCTCGGGGTGCCGTTGCGCGAAGCCGAAGGCGATGGCGGTGCCGTAGGAGAAGCCGAAGAGGTTCAGGCGGGGGGCGCCGAGGTCGTCGGCGATCGCCAGGACCGCGCGGCGCAGGATGTCGGCGCTGGGGCCGGGTGGGAGCGGGTCGGCGGAGCCCATGCCGGGCAGGTCGGCGGTGACCACGTCGGCGGCCGGGCCGAGGTGGTCGTCCATCTGCGGCCAGCCGTACATGCCCTGGAGGGCGCCGCCGAGGACGAGTGCCGGTTCGGTGACGGGGGCGGTGCCGCCGCCGCGGTCGTGACGCAGGACGCGGTAGCCGTAACGCACTCCGTCCACGGACAGCGTACGGATGATCTCCTCGGGCATGGTGGTCGCCCAACTCCCTTCCGGTCAGGCCCTGGTGAGGACGAGCGCCGCGTTGTGGCCGCCGAATCCGAGCGAGGTCTTGACCGCGCAGCCGAACGAGGCGGCGCGGGCCTCCTTGGCGACGACCTCCATCGGGATCTGCGGGTCGGGCGCGTCCAAGTTGACCGTGGGCGGGACCAGTTGGTGCTGGAGGGCCAGGACGGTCAGCGCGGCCTCGATGCCGCCGGCCGCCCCGAGGGTGTGGCCGGTCATCGCCTTGGTGGAGGTGACCAGCGGGCTCTCGCCGAGGACGCGGCGGAGCATGGTCGCCTCGATGAGGTCGTTGGAGAGCGTGGAGGTGCCGTGCGCGTTGACGTGTCCGACGTCGGCCGGGGAGAGCCCGGCGTCGGCGAGGGCGGTGCGCAGGGCGCGTTCGATGCCGAGCCCTTCGGGGTCCGGGGCGACGGCGGAGTGGGCGTCGCTGGAGGCTCCGTAGCCGCTGACGTGGGCCCGGACGGTGGCGCCGCGGGCGCGGGCGTGGTCGGGGTGTTCCAGGACGAGGAGGCCGGCGCCCTCGCCGACGACGAAGCCGTCGCGGTGGGTGTCGAAGGGGCGGCAGGCGGCCGTGGGGTCCTCGCGGCGGGTGGAGACGGCCTTGAGGCTGCACGCGCTGGCGATCAGCAGCCGGGTGCAGGTGGATTCGGCGCCGCCCGCGATGACGATGTCGCAGGCGCCGGAGCGGAGCATCTGGTGGGCGGTGCCGATGGCGACGGTGCCGGAGGAGCAGGCGGTGGAGACGGCCTGGCTGGGGCCCCGCACGCCGAGGTCCAGACTGACGCTGCTGGCCGCGCCGTTGACGACGCTGAGGGGCGCGAGCTTCGGCGAGACCCGGCGGGCGCCGCGCTCGGCGAGGACGGCGTGCTGCTCGTCGTAGAAGGCGAGCCCGCCGTGGGCCGAGCCGATGACGATGCCGACCCGTCCGCTGTCCCAGACCGTCGGGTCGAGTCCGGCGTCCGCGATCGCCTCGCGGGCCGCGATGACGGCGAGCTGGGCGAAGCGGTCCATCAGCCGCTGGGCGGCCACGCCGAGCAGCTCGCGCGGGTCGCAGTCGGTGACGGAGTAGAAGAAGTCGCAGGGCAGGCCGTCGAGTTCGGGCCGCGGACCGACGGAGGGCGTGAGGCGCTCGGTGACGCCGCGCCAGGTGGCGTCCACGCCCGTACCGGCGGCGGTGACCAGGCCGACCCCGGTGACGGCGGCGGCGAACGGCGCGAGCGGCGGGCGGCGGTAGGGCCCGGTCGCGGGGGCCGCCGGGGCGCTCACGCGGTGGCCTTCACGTGGACGACCTCGATCAGCCGGCCGAGGGTGTCGCGCGAGGTGAGCGCGACGTCCTCCAGGTCGACGTCCAGCCGGTCCTCGATGAGCAGCCGCAGCTCCTCCAGGGCGAGGGAGTCCAGCCGCAGCCGGTGGAGCGGAACGTCGGGCCGCAGGGCCTCGGGGTCGGTTCCGAACTTCGCCACCAGCAGGGCGCTGATCTCTTCCGAGGTGGTCATTGGCGCTCCTGGGCTCAGTGACGCGGTGACGCCGGCCGCGCGTTTGGGGACGAGGTGGGGAGGGGCCATCGGGGGACGCCGGCTGCTCCGGAAGGACCCTTTATACGCCTTCACCGAGGGGTTCCCGGCCCCCGTTCCCCCGTGCGGTGGGAGCTCTGTCCAGGTGTACGAATCCGCCGGTACGGCCGGGCGGGGGTGCAGGATGGACGGACGGACCGTACGAGCGGAAGGAACGGCACATGGCGGAGGAAGCGGAGGCCGAGGTCAGCCCCACCGGCTGGGTGGCCCGGCAGGCCGAGCTGTACGAGTCGTCCGGCGGCACGAAGGGCACGACCCAGCTCGGCGTCCCCTGTCTGCTGCTGGACTACGTGGGGCGGCGCAGCGGGGTTCTCCGGCGGACGGTGCTGATGTACGGGCGGGACGGCGAGGACTACCTGATCGTGGCCTCCAACGGCGGCTCGGACCGCCCGCCGCTCTGGTACCTGAACCTTCAGGCGGACCCCGAGGTCCGGCTCCGGGTCGGGACCGAGCGCTTCGCGGCCGTCGCGGCGACGCTCCCGGCCGAGGAGAAGGCCCGGGTCTGGCCGGGGCTGGTGGAGCTGTTTCCGCGCTATGCGCAGTACCAGGCGGGCACCGCGCGGGACATCCCGGTGGTCCGGCTGACGAGGCACTGACCGGGCTCGGCGGCCCGGGCGAAGACGTTCCTGTAAGTCATTTCCTGTACGACGTTCCCTGTACGACGTTCCGAGAGGAGCCGTTCATGACCACGGCGAAAGACCTGTTCATCATCGCCATGGATCCGAGGCCGGAGCATTCCGTGGGGCAGGGCGATCTGTCGCTCGCCCTCGCGGGGGCCGAGCTGGTCGATCTGATCGACGCGGGCGCCATCACCGTGGACGACGACGTCATCGTGCCCGGCGAGCCGTCGACGTACGAGGACCGGCTCCTCGGCGAGGCCTCGGCGCTCCTGACCCGGCAGCCGCCCCATGAGCGGATCGAGGACTGGCTGTGGCGCCGGGGCCGGGACCTCTCCGCCGCCTATCAGGCCGCGCTGGAGGAGAACGGTGAGCTGACCCGTAAGCGGAGCGGCCGGCTGCCCTTCGGCTCGGAGCGCGTGGAGCCGGCCGACACCCCGGCCCGCCGTGCGGCGGCCGAGCGCTGGGAGCAGGGGGAGCCCGTCCTGGCGGCCCTGGCCTCCGTGGTGGGTGCCGGGGGCGGACGGTCCGACGACGCGGCCGGACGGCCGGAGGGCGAGACCGGACGACCGGAGGGTAAGGCAGGACGGCCCGACGACGAGGCCGGCGCCGACGAACCCGGTCTCGACGTACCCGGTCTCGACGAACCCGGTTTCAACGACGACGCGGTGACGGCGGTGGTGACGGCCGTACACGACGCGGTGATGGAGCTGGAAGCGGTACGCCAGCGGCGCACGATCGAGAACACGGCGTTCGCCAACCTCTGGCGCGGCCCCTGACGGGCGGACACCCCCCTGCCATGAGCCGGGAGTTCTGCCTAGACTCCGCGATCATGACCATCGAAACGGTTCAGGCCGGCCCGTCCGCCCTCGGCGGCCCCGCTCTCTTCGACACCATGTCCACCATGCGCGCCATGCGCCGCCTCAAGCCGGACGCCGTTCCGGACGAGACGATCGAGCAGCTCGTACAGGCCGCCGTCTGGGGTCCCAGCGGCGGCAACATGCAGTGTTACGAGTACGTCGTGGTGACCGACCGCGAGGTGATGGCCCGGCTCGCACCGCTGTGGAAGCGGTGCGTGGACTCGTACCTGGCGACGACCGGGAAGTACGCGCCGAAGGGCATGGACGGAGCGGCGTACGGGCGGATGGTGGCGGCGATCGAGTACCAGCGCGACCACTTCGCCGACACGCCCGCGCTGATCGTGCCGTGCTACCGCTTCCCGGAGCCGCAGCTCGACGAGGAGGGCCTGATCGCCTCCGCGCAGGCGCTCGGCCCGGAGGCGAGCGCGCGGATGATGGCCTCTCAGACGCGGTTCCAGGCGCTGGCGGAAGGTTCCTGCGTCTACCCGGGCGTCCAGAACCTGCTGCTCGCGGCACGGGGCCTCGGCCTCGCGGCGAACATCACCATCTGGCACCTGTTCCTGGAGCAGGAGTGGAAGCAGGAGCTGGGCATCCCGGAGGACATGGCGACGTTCGCCGCCGTTCCGGTGGGGTGGCCGCAGGGCAACTTCGGACCGGTCCGGCGCCGCCCGGTGGCGGACGTCATCCACCGGAACCGCTGGTAGCGAGGGCGGGGCCGATCGGCCCATCGCCTCCCCTGTCGGGTGATTCCCCTCGTCACCCGACAGGCCCTAATTGCCCGTCAACTCCCTTATTTTTCAGGCCAGTTGCGTGACACGCCACAACTCGGCCGTCATTGTCATGCCCTTCTCACCTCGCTAGCCTGGGTGCGCTCGCAGCCCCTTGCGTCCTTCACCCGGGCCGGGGGCTTCTCTCTTCTCCTCCCGCGGATTTCCCCACAGGTTCCCCACAGAGCAGGAGCACCCATGCCCAGAAGTCCCGTCGCGGCCCGCACCCGGGCGCGCGCGTCCGTCCTCGCGGCCCTCACCGTCACGGCCCTGGTCGCCACCGGCCAGCCCGCGACCGCCGCCCCCGCACCGGCCGCCGCCGACCCGCTGAACCGCGCCTTCGACCGGGCGGCGCAGGAGTACGGCGTACCGCGCGATCTGCTGGCCGCCGTCGGTTACGGCGAGAGCCGGCTCGACGGCCACGCGGGACAGCCGAGCCAGGCGAACGGCTACGGCGTGATGCACCTGGCCAGCAACCCCGGGAACCGGTCCCTGGAGAAGGCCGCCGCGCTCACCGGCGAACCGGCCGACCGGCTGCGCCGGGACACCGCGGCCAACATCCTCGGCGGCGCGGCCGTCCTGCGCGACCACGCCGACCGCCTCGGCCTGGACCGCGCGGAGCGGCGCGACGTGAACGCCTGGTACCCGGCGGTCGCCCGGTACAGCGAGGCGGAGGGCCCGGCCGCGGCGCTCTACGCGGACACCGTCTTCACCTTCCTCGCCCAGGGCCTGACCGCGACGGCGCCCGGCGGCGAGAAGGTCCGGGTCCCCTCCCGCCCGGTCGCCCCGGACAAGGACGAAGTCGCCGCCGCCGGGGTCTACGCGCAGAGCCCCGACTACCCGTCGGCGCTCTGGGTCCCCGCCTCCTCGCAGAACTACGCCACCGGCCGGACCGCGGCCGTCAGCAAGGTGGTCGTCCATGTCACGCAGGGCTCGTACGCCGGTTCCATCAGCTGGTTCCAGAACCCGGCGTCCCAGGTCAGCGCCCACTACGTGATCCGCTCCTCGGACGGCGAGATCACCCAGACGGTCCGCGACGCCAACACCGCCTGGCACGCCCGCAGCGCCAACGCCTCCTCCATCGGCCTGGAGCACGAGGGGTGGGTCGACAACCCGGCCTGGTTCACCGACGCGATGTACCGCTCCTCCGCCGCGCTGACCTCCCACCTCGCCGCGCGCTACAGCATCCCGAAGAACCGGACGCACATCGTCGGCCACAGCGAGGTGCCCGGCAACGACCACACCGACCCCGGGAAGCACTGGGACTGGAACTACTACATGCAGCTGGTCGGCGGCAGCCCCGGCACCCCCGGCGACAGCCTGACCTTCCCCTCGTACGCGGTCCAGCAGTCGGGCTCCTCCGGCCCGCAGGTGAAGGCGGTCCAGCAGCTGCTCAACGCCCAGGGGTACGCGGCGGGCTCGGCGGACGGCCTGTTCGGCCCGGCCACCAAGAGCGCCACCCAGGCCTTCCAGCGCGCCCGCTCCCTCACCGCCGACGGCGCGGTGGGCCCGAAGACCTGGACGGCGCTGCTCTCCGCGGGCACCACCCCCGCCCTGGCCCGGGGCGGCTCCGGCGACGCGGTGAAGCGCCTCCAGCGCTCGCTGACGGCGGCGCTCGGCACCACGGTGGGCGTCGACGGGAGCTTCGGCCCGACGACGGAGAGCGCGGTCCGCACGTACCAGTCCAGCCGCGGCCTGAGCGTCGACGGCAAGGTCGGCCCGGCGACGTGGGGGGCACTGCAGGCGGGTCGCTGAGCCGCATCGCGCACCGCATCTACGCGCGTGGTCCCGCACCTCCGGAGGTGCGGGACCACGTCTCAGCCGGTCAGGTCACGTCAGCGCTTCAGACCGAACGCCCTGATGATCTCCTGGTCCACGACGAGCCCTCCCGGTCCCTCCGCATGAGCCTTGAGCGAGACCGAGGTCGCGCCCCTGGCGGGGGTGCGGAACACGGCGGTCCACCGGCCCGACGCCTCTCTGCGCAGGTCGGCCTTGGTCCAGTGCTTGCCGTCGTCGTAACTGACCGAAAGCGACGCCTTGTTCGCCTTCACCGAACCCGGCAGCCACTCCTGGGTGCCGGCGGAGAGGCCGATCTCCGTCCGGCGGCCGGATCGGATGTCACCGGCCAGGTCGGTGGCGATGTCGTAGTCCAGCTGGAGCAGCGGAATGTCCGCCTGGGACGGGCCGTCCGGGTCGAGCGCGCCCGAGACGAAGCCCCACTCGGTGCGCGTACGGGTGGAGGTCTTCCAGGTCTCCGCGTCGCGGGAAGAGTCGATGACCAGGCGGTACGGGAGCTTCCGCGGCGACAGGTCCCAGGCGTGACCCGCCCGGCCCGCACCCTGCTTGATCAACGTGTCGCCCTGGTGGAAGGCGTACGACGTGGTGTCGTACTCGTCCTCGGGCATCGAGCCGGAGTGGCCCGCGCCCGCGTCCGTCCACGGGGTGATGTTGAACTGCACGTCGTTCGTGGCCGTGCGGAACGGGCCCCAGTAGCCGGTGCCCAGGCGCGGGCGGGTGACCGGGGCGAACCACTCGGCCCGGTAGTCCCTGCCCGGCCGGTAGTCCAGCTCGGCGCTGCGCATCTCGTGGGCCCGGTCGGACTGTTCGGCGTTGAGCACCGAGTGGTTCTCGTACCAGAAGGAGTCACCGGGCAGCGGGTTGACCCACTCGGTGCGGGTGCCGGGGAACTTCTCGTACTCCTCGAAGCCGAGGCCGGGGCCGTAGTCCGGGATGTCGTAGCGGTAGCCCGCGCCGAGCGTGGCCCGGTGGCCGTAGAAGGTGTTGGTCACCTTCGCCAGGTCGCGGGTGGACGGGGTGAAGGCGAGGGAGCGGTCCGGGATGGTGCCGTGGTGGCGGTCGACCAGGTCGTAGACGTAGGACGCGTACTTCTTCTGGTCGACGGTCACCTTCCTGCCGCGCTGAGCCGCTCGGATCAGCGTGTCGCCGGCGAGCCGTTGCACCGAGGCGACCGGGATCGTGGACTCCTCGCCCCACGGCACGTAGGACTCCATCGCCCGGCCCCGGCCGTCGTGGACGACGAACAGCGCCTCGGCTCCGGCGGCCACGGCGGCGGCCAGCCGATCGGCGGGGGCGACCGCGTCGCTTCGGGTGATGACCACGGCCTTGCCGCGCGCGTTGAGGCCCCGGTAGTCGGTGGCCGCGCCCCGGCCCGCGTACACCGCCGTCAGCCTCTGCTCGCTGTCCTCGGCGACGACGGAGCCGTTCTGGACGGTGACCGGGACGTCGTGGCCGTCGGCGGTGACGTCGATCAGCTCCTCGCCCTGGCGCCAGCGGGTCAGGAAGCTGAAGTCGCCCTCCTTGACCTTCTTGGTGGGGCTGGCCCACAACTGGTCGTACGTCAGCGGGATCTGGTACGCGTCACGCTGAACCGTGCCGTCCGGAGCCGTGCGCGCCATGTCGTAGCGGAGCTGGCGGGTCTCGGTCTCCTTCGGCGTGCGCACGCTCACCTTGCGGGCCTTGGAGGCGTCGAGGGTGACGGTGGCGGACTTGGTGAGGATCGTTTCCGGAGCCGCGAGGAAGGCGACGGCCTGGGAGTCCGGACGGTCGCCGTCGATGTCGACCGAGGTCCAGGCCGTGTAGTTGCCGGGCGGCAGGCGCAGCGTGGTCTCGCCGCCGCTGACCTGGACGAGGCCCAGCTGCGGGTCACCGAGTTCGGCGAGGACGACCACGCCGTCCATCGGCTTGCCCGCGCGGTCGCGGAGCTTGAGCGTCAGGTCGTGCAGCTCCTTCTCCTTGGTGAGCGCGAAGCCGGTGTGCGCGACGGTGGTGCCCGAGGCGTCGGTGGCGGTCACCTGGCCGGAGAAGGTGGTGTCGTTCGCGATCTTCGACGGGTCGAGCGAGAGGACCGCTTCGGCCGTGGAGCCCGCCGGGACCGTCAGGGTGGAGGTCGAGAGGGTGTAGGCCGCCCCGTCGGTGTCCGTCGCCAGGTCGAGGGTGATGTCCTGGTCACCCGTGTTGCGGTAGGTGATGGTGCGTTCGGCGACCGGGTCGGACGGGCTGTGCGGCCAGTCGTACGAGGCGACTCGGACCGAGCCCGTGGCCTCGACCGTCGTGTCGATCGCCGCCTTCACATCGAGTCGGCCGGTCCCTTGCTCGTACGGGGTGTACGCGTCGAGCTTCTTGGAGGAGGCCATCAGCGCGTCCTTGATGCGCTGACCGGTCCAGTCCGGGTGACGCTGCTTCAGAATGGCTGCCGCGCCCGCGACATGGGGCGTCGCCATCGACGTACCGGACATCGAGCGGTACGGGGCTTCGGCGCCCGGAACGGACTGCGAGGCGGCCGCGCTGATGTCGACGCCGGGGGCCGAGAGGTCCGGCTTCAGGCCGTGCGAGCGGACCAGCGGGCCCATGGAGGAGAAGTCGGCGCGGGCGTCCTGTTTGTCGACGGCGGCGATGGTGAGCGCCTTCTCCGCCGATCCGGGCGAGCCGATGGTGCCCGCTCCGTACGCGTTGCCGGCGGCGATCACGAAGAGCGGACCGCCGTCCGCCGAGAGGGAGTCGACCGCCTGGGACATCGGGTCGCCGCCGTCGTCCGGCACCGGCGACCCGAGGCTCATGGAGACGACGTCGGCGCCTTCGGCCTTCGCCCACTCCATGGCCGCGATGATCCCGGAGTCCGCGCCGGACCCCTCGTCGCTGAGCACCTTGCCGACGAGCAGGTCCGCCGCCGGAGCGACGCCCTTGTTCGCACCGTCCGACGCGGCGCCCGAACCGGCAATGGTGGAGGCCACATGCGTACCGTGGCCGTTCCGGTCCTCCACCTCCTCGCCCGGGATGAAGCTGCGGGAGGCGACGACGCGGTCCTTGACGTCCGGGTGGCCGGCGTCGATGCCGGTGTCCAGGACGGCGACCTTGGTGCCCTTCCCGTCGAACCCGGCGGCCCACGCCTGCGGCGCGTTCACCTGCGGCACGGAGTCGGCCAGCAGAGCCTCGGAACGGCCGTCCAGCCAGAGTTTCGCGATCCCGCGGTCGAGTGAACGGGCCCCGGGCGTACGGGTGATGGCGTCCCAGAACGTCCGCGCGCCGACCTTGTCCGCCTGGAGCGCGGCTCCCTGGATGGAGGCGAGCGTCCGGGTCTTCTTCGCGCCGCGCGGAACGGCGGGCAGCGCCCTCCCCTTCGCCGCCGGATAGGTCGCGATCAGCGGGACGGAACCGGTGCCTTCGTCGTCGTACCCCATCCTCACCAGGGCCGACACGTTGAAGAGCCGCCGGTCCAGGGTGCCCGCCGCGAGCAGCGTGGTGGCCTCGTCGGGCAGGACGTGGAGGTCGCCGCCCGCCTGCTGGACGCGGACCCCGCCGCTCGCGCCGTCGGGACGGTCCACGGTGACGGTGTCCTGGCCGCCGGGCCCGTCCACGTACCGGACGACGTCCCCGGTGATGAGGGTGACCGTACGTATCCCGGAGCGCGGGGCCTCGGCGCCGGGCGCGACGGGAGCGGGAGCGGCGGCGGCCGGGCCCGCGAAGGGGACCAGCAGGCCGCCCATGAGCGCCGCCGAGGTGGCCAGGAGGAGGGCCCGGCGTCCCGGGCGCGCGGTTCTCGCCCGGCCGGGAGCGGAGGAGGGGGAAGAAGTCATGCAGCTGATCTACCGGTTGATCCGGGGTGTCCGCTGCGTTCGGCGTGGGCGGGAAACCGCCGTGGCGGCTAACCGCCCCGCGCGGACCAGGTGTTTCAGGCCACCGACGCCAGCGGTTGTCCGCTGCTGTCGTGGTGGATGGGGGTATGGGCACCGGTGAGCGGTACGCCGCTGCCGCCGCGCCGGACCGCGACGATCTCGGCGGCGATGGAGAGGGCCGTCTCCTCCGGCGTGCGGGCTCCGAGGTCGAGGCCGATCGGCGAGTGGAGGCGGGCCAGTTCGCGGTCGGTGAGGCCGACCTCGCGCAGCCGGTCGTTGCGCTCCAGGTGGGTGCGGCGCGAGCCCATCGCGCCGACGTAGGCGACCGGGAGGCGCAGGGCGGCCTCCAGCAGCGGAATGTCGAACTTGGCGTCGTGGGTGAGGACGCAGAGCACCGTACGGGCGTCGGTGTCCGTCTCCGCGAGGTAGCGGTGGGGCCAGTCGACGACGACCTCGTCGGCCTCGGGGAAGCGGGCGGCGGTGGCGAAGACCGGGCGGGCGTCGCAGACGGTGACCCGGTAGCCGAGGAACTTCCCGGCGCGCACGAGGGCGGCCGCGAAGTCGATCGCGCCGAAGACGATCATGCGGGGCGGCGGGACACTGGACTCGACGAGGAGCTGGATCGGCCGGCCGCAGCGGGAGCCCTCCGCGCCGATGGCGAGCGGCCCGGTGCGGCCCGCGTCCAGCAGGGCGCGGGTCTCGGCCGCGGCGGTCCGGTCGAGCGCCGGGTGGCCGCCGAGCCCGCCCTCGTAACTCCCGTCGGACCGGACCAGGAGCGGGAGGCCGAGCAACTCCTCGGGGCCCTCCGTGACGCGGGCCAGCGCCGCCGCCGTCCCTTCGGCGGCGGCCGCGAGCGCCGCGGCGAACACCGGGCGGGCGGGGTCGTCCGCCCGTACCGGTGTGACCAGGATGTCGATGACGCCGCCGCAGGTCAGGCCGACCGCGAAGGCGTCCTCGTCGCTGTAGCCGAAGCGCTCGCGGACGGACTTCCCGTCCTCCAGGGCCTGTTGGCACAGCTCGTACACCGCCCCCTCCACACAGCCGCCGGAGACCGAGCCGATCGCCGTGCCGTCGCGGTCGACGGCGAGGGCGGCACCGGGCTGCCGGGGCGCGCTGCCGCCGACCGCCACCACGGTGGCGACGGCGAACTCGCGTCCCTGCGAGACCCACCGGTGAAGCTCTTCGGCGATGTCCAGCATGGCGTCTCTCCTTAGGTGAGGGAGGGGATGGTCGGCCGGCTTCAGTGGACGCCGAGCCAGCTCTCGATCGGGTTGAGGGCGAAGAAGACGATGAAGATCACCGTCAGCCCCCACATGAAGGCCCCGACCTCGCGGGCCCGGCCCTGGGCGAGCTTGATGGCGGAGTACGCGATGACACCCGCGGCGACACCGGTGGTGATGGTGTACGTGAAGGGCATCAGGACCACGGTCAGGAAGACCGGGATGGCGACGGAACGGTCGCTCCAGTCCACGTGCCGGGCGTTCTGCATCATCATCGCGCCGATGACGACGAGGGCGGCGGAGGCCACCTCGGTCGGCACGATCGCGGTGAGCGGGGTGAAGAAGAGGCAGGCGGCGAAGAAGAGGCCGGTGACGGCGGAGGCGAGCCCGGTCCGGGCCCCTTCACCGACGCCGGTGGCCGATTCGACGAAGACCGTCTGGCCGGAGCCCGAGGCGACACCGCCGATGACACCGCCGGCGCCGTCGACGAAGAGCGCCTTGGACAGGCCCGGCATGCGGCCCTTGTCGTCGGCGAGCTTGGCCTCGGTGCCGACGCCGATGATGGTGGCCATCGCGTCGAAGAAGCCGGCCAGCACCAGGGTGAAGACGATCATGCCGACGGTGATCACGCCGACGTCGCCCCAGCCGCCGAACTCGACGTTGCCGAAGAGCGAGAAGTCGGGTGCCGAGACCGCGCTGCCTTCCAGGGCCGGCGGGCCGCTGCTCCAGGACTTCGCGGGGATGTCGGCGATCGCGTTGATGACGATGGCGACCAGCGTGCCGACGATGATGCCGATCAGGATCGCGCCGGGGATGTTGCGCGCCTGGAGCATGAAGATCAGGAGCAGGGTCACGCAGAAGATCAGGACGGGCCAGCCGGCGAGTTCACCGGCCGGGCCGAGGGAGACGGGGGTCGCCGCACCCTGGTGGACGAAGCCGGCCTTGTAGAGGCCGATGAGGGCGATGAAGAGGCCGATGCCCATGGTGATGCCGTGCTTGAGCGCGAGCGGGATCGCGTTCATGATCATCTCGCGGAGGCCGGTGACCACCAGGAGGCAGATCACCACACCGTAGATCACGCACATGCCCATGGCCTGCGGCCAGGTCATGTTGGGCGCGACCTGCGAGGCGAGCACACCGGAGACGCTGAGCCCGGCGGCGAGCGCCAGGGGCACCTTGCCGACGAAGCCCATGAGCAGGGTCGTCGCCGCCGCCGCGAAGGCGGTCGCGGTGATCAGGCCGCTCTGGCCGAGGAGGTTCCCGTTGACGTCCTCCCCGCCGAGGATCAGCGGGTTGAGCAGGAGGATGTACGCCATGGCCATGAAGGTCGTGACGCCGCCGCGCACCTCGCGCGCGACTGTGGAGCCTCGTTCGGATATGTGGAAGTACCGGTCGAGCCATGATCTTCCGGCGGGGACGCGCGAGCCGGGGCCCGCGGCCTCCGGACTGGTCTTCGGTTCCACTGACTGCTGGGTCATGATGCCTGACTCCCAAGGTTCACAGGGGCACCCGCTTGGAGATTCCTGAATGCGGGATTTGGGATGACTGCGTCGGCTGCACGACCCGGGGACGGCCGGGACGAACTGTTGAAGCAGATACGGATGTGCCGGCGGCACGGATGATCCGTGAGGCGCTGCCGTGCTGGTCGTGCACGGAGAAGAACCGCGAGCGGTGCGGTACTTGATGTCTCCGGGCGGTGCGGGATGCGGAAAAGTGTGACGTTCTCGGCTCAGCACACCGCCCGGAGAGTTGGGGGGGCCGCTCGGAGGCGGCGGGGCCGGGGGTCACCCGGCCCCGGTCTCTCAGGTGCCGGTGAGGTGCTCGGGGCGTACCGGGGTCCTGTCGAGCTCCAGGCCCGTCGCGTTCCGGATCGCCGCGAGGACGGCCGGGGTGGACGACAGGGTGGGGGCCTCGCCGATGCCGCGCAGCCCGTACGGGGCGTGCTCGTCGGCGAGTTCGAGCACGTCGACGGGGATGGTCGGCGTGTCGAGGATGGTGGGGAGGAGGTAGTCCGTGAAGGAGGGGTTGCGCACCTTCGCGGTCTTCGGGTCGACGATGATCTCCTCCATCACCGCGACGCCCATGCCCTGGAGCGTGCCGCCCTGGATCTGGCCGAGCACGGAGAGCGGGTTGAGCGCCTTGCCGACGTCCTGGGCGCAGGCCAGTTCGATGACCTTGACCAGGCCGAGCTCGGTGTCGACCTCGACGACCGCGCGGTGCGCGGCGAAGGAGTACTGGACGTGGCCGTTGCCCTGTCCGGTGCGGAGGTCGAACGCCTCGGTGGGCCGGTGGCGCCACTCCAGCTCGATGTCGATCGCCTCGTCCTCCAGGACGTCGGCCACGTCCGCGAGGACCTCGCCGCCGTCGGTGACGACCTTGCCGCCCTCCAGGAGGAGTTCGGCGGTGGCCCAGGCCGGGTGGTAGGTGCCGAACTTGGTGCGGCCGAGCTCCAGGACCTTCTCCCGTACGGCTTCGCAGGAGTTCTTGACCGCGCCGCCGGTGACGTACGTCTGGCGGGAGGCGGAGGTGGATCCGGCGGAGCCGACGCGGGTGTCGGCGGGGTGGATGGTGACCTGGTTGACGCCGAGTTCGGTACGGGCGATCTGGGCGTGGACCGTGACGCCGCCCTGGCCGACCTCGGCCATCGCGGTGTGGACGGTGGCGACCGCCTCCCCGTTGATGACCTCCATCCGCACGCGGGCGGTGGAGTAGTCGTCGAAGCCCTCGGAGAAGCCGACGTTCTTCAGGCCGACCGCGTAGCCGACGCCGCGCACGACACCTTCGCCGTGCGTGGTGTTGGAGAGGCCGCCGGGCAGCGCCCGGACGTCGATGGAGGCGCCTTCGCTGCCGGCCGCCAGCCACTGCTGCTCGGGCGGCAGCGGCCGGGACTTGACCCGGCGCAGCAGCTCGGCGACCGGGGCCGGCGAGTCGCAGGGCTGTCCGGTGGGCAGCAGGGTGCCCTGTTCCATGGCGTTGAGCTGCCGGAACTCCACCGGGTCCATGTCCAGCTTCGCGGCGAGCTTGTCCATCTGCGCCTCGTAGGCGAAGCACGCCTGGACCGCGCCGAAGCCGCGCATCGCGCCGCAGGGCGGGTTGTTGGTGTAGAGCGCGACCGCCTCGATGTCGACGTCCTCGATGACGTACGGGCCGACCGAGAGCGAGGAGGCGTTGCCGACGACGGCCGGGGAGGCGGAGGCGTAGGCGCCGCCGTCCAGGACGATCCGGCACTTCATGTGCGTGAGCTTGCCGTCCTTGGTGGCGCCGTGCTCGTAGTGGAGCTTGGCCGGGTGCCGGTGGACGTGGCCGAAGAAGGACTCGAACCGGTTGTAGACGATCTTGACCGGCTTGCCGGTGCGGAGCGCCAGCAGACAGGCGTGGATCTGCATCGAGATGTCCTCGCGGCCGCCGAAGGCCCCGCCGACGCCGGAGAGCGTCATGCGGACCTTCTCCTCGGGCAGGCCGAGGACGGGGGCGATCTGGCCGAGGTCCGAGTGCAGCCACTGGGTGGCGACGTACAGCTCGACGCCGCCGTCCTCGGAGGGCACGGCGAGACCGGACTCGGGGCCGAGGAAGGCCTGGTCCTGCATGCCGAAGGTGTACTCGCCGGTGACGATGACGTCGGCGCGCTTGGCGGCCTCGTCGGCGTCGCCGCGGATGATCGGCTGGCGGTGCACGATGTTGGGGTGCGGGACGTGGCCGATGTGGTGGTCGTCGCGGCCCTCGTGCACGAGCACGGCGTCCGGGGCGGTCGCCGAGGCCTCGTCGGTGATGAGCGGCAGCTCGCGGTACTCGATCTTGATCTTGGCGGCGGCGCGGCGCGCGGTCTCCGGGTGGTCGGCGGCCACGATGGCGACCGGCTCACCGTGGTGGCGGACCTTGCCGTGGGCGAGGACCGGGGTGTCCTGGATCTCCAGGCCGTAGTTCTTCATCTCGGCCGGGAGGTCGTCGTAGGTCAGCACCGCGTAGACGCCGGAGGTGGCCAGCGCCTCGGAGGTGTCGATGGAGACGATCTCCGCGTGGGCGACGGTGGAGCGCAGGGTCTGGCCCCACAGCATGTCCTCGTGCCACATGTCGGAGGAGTACGCGAACTCGCCGGTGACCTTGAGGGTGCCGTCGGGGCGGAGCGTGGACTCGCCGATGCCGCCCTTGGTGGGCGAACCCTGGGTGATCTTGGTGGGGGTTCCGGCCGGGACGCTCTGCGCCTTGGGCACCGTGGCCGTGGGGCGCGTCGTGGCTTCGGGGCTCGTCGTGGCCTCGGGGTGCGTCGTCATGACTGGACCGCCTCTTCCTGGCGGGCGGCCGCGAGGCGCACCGCGTCGAGGATCTTCTCGTAACCCGTGCAGCGGCACAGGTTGCCGGAGAGCGCCTCGCGGATGTCCTGGTCGGACGGCGAGGGCGTGTTCTCCAGCAGTTCGTCGGCGGCGACCAGCAGGCCGGGGGTGCAGAAGCCGCACTGGACGGCTCCGGCGTCGATGAACGCCTGCTGGATCGGGGACAGCTCGGCCGCCTCGCCGGCCTGGCCGTCGGTGGGCTTGGACTGCCAGCGCTTGGCGGCGTCCAGGGTGGTGCCGCAGGCGCCGGAGGCGCAGCCGCCGCCGGGGTGGGCGTCCTCGCGGTGCCTGGCGTAGTCGGCCAGGCCCTCGACGGTGACGACCTCGCGGCCCTCGACCTGGCCGGCGGCGACGAGGCAGGAACAGACCGGGACGCCGTCCAGGCGGACCGTGCAGGACCCGCACTCACCCTGCTCGCAGGCGTTCTTGGAGCCGGGCAGCCCCATACGCTCACGCAGCACGTAGAGAAGGGACTCGCCCTCCCACACGTCGTCGGCTTCCTGCGGACGGCCGTTGACCGTGAAATTGACTCGCATGGTTACGCAGCTCCTTCCAGCGTGCGGCCCGCGCCGCGGTACTGCTCCCAGGTCCAGCCGAGCGTGCGGCGGGCCATGATGCCGACCGCGTGCCTGCGGTACTTCGCCGTGCCCCGTACGTCGTCGATCGGGTTGCAGGCGCCCGAGGCGAGGGCGGCGAACTGCTTGGCGATGGCGGGCGTGATGATCTTGCCGCTCTCCCAGAACCCGCCCTCTTCGAGCGCCGCGTTCAGGAAGGCCTCGGCCTCCTTGGCCCGGACGGGCGTCGGGGCGGCGGAGCCGATGCCGGTGCGCACGGTGCGGGTCTCGGGGTGCAGGGCGAGGCCGAAGGCGCAGACGGCGATGACCATCGCGTTGCGGGTGCCGACCTTGGAGTACTGCTGGGGCCCGTCGGCCTTCTTGATGTGCACGGCGCGGATCAGCTCGTCCGGCGCGAGGGCGTTGCGCTTGACCCCTGTGTAGAAATCGTCGATAGGAATCAGCCGCGTTCCGCGTACGGATTCGGCCTCCACCTCGGCCCCGGCCGCGAGCAGCGCCGGGTGGGCGTCACCGGCGGGCGACGCGGTGCCCAGGTTGCCGCCGACACCGCCGCGGTTGCGGATCTGCGGCGAGGCGACGGTGTGCGAGGCGAGCGCCAGGCCCGGCAGCTCGGTGCGCAGGTGGTCCATGATGGCGCTGTACGGCACCGAGGCGCCGAGCCGTACGCTCTCCTGGCCCACCTCCCACTCGGTCAGCTCATCGACGCGGTTCAGGTCCAGGAGGTACTCGGGCCGCCGGTGGTCGAAGTTGATCTCGACCATCACATCCGTGCCGCCCGCGATGGGCACAGCCGTGGGGTGCTCGGCCTTGGCGGCGAGCGCCTCCTCCCAGCTGGCGGGGCGAAGGAAGTCCATGAGTGGCTCTCTTCTTCTCAATCGGGTCGTACACCGGGGCTGGGGACGGCCGGCCCTCGTCTGCCTCGTGTGGCTCGTTCATGTGGTGTTCATGTGGTGTGTGGCCCAGTACACAAGCCAGGACCCGGCGGGTGCAGTCACCGAAACACTGAAGGAGTTGGCTGGTCTCCGTCCTCGTCTTGTAGATTCGAACGAATGGCGGGGATCAGTAACCTCGCCGCAATTCACAGATACCCGTTCGCCCCTGTGGTCCCCCACCCGTTCCCCCCTTCACCCACCTGCTCACCCCTACGGAAAAGATCGGCGGCAACGAGATGCGGCTGCGCGCACTGCTGGAGACCGACGCGCTGGGCCTGCGGCTGCTCGGCGGCGAGGACGAGCTGGACCGCACGGTCCGCGGCGTCATGACCACCGACCTGCGCGACCCCAGCCGCTACCTCTCGGGCGGCGAGCTGGTGCTGACGGGGCTCGCCTGGCGCCGGGACGCGGGCGACTCCGAGCCGTTCGTACGGATCCTGGCGGGCGCCGGGGTGGCCGGGCTCGCGGCGGGCGAGGCGGAGCTCGGCGACATCCCCGCCGACCTGGTGGAGGCGTGCGTCCAGCACCGCCTGCCGCTCTTCGCCGTCAACGAGACGGTGGCGTTCGCGACGATCACCGAGCATGTCGTGCGCCAGGTCTCCGGTGAGCGGGCGGGCGATCTGGCGGCCGTGGTGGACCGGCACCGCCGGCTGATGACCTCGGGCCCGGCGGGCGGCGGCCCGGAGGTGGTCCTGGACCTCCTCACCTCGGACCTCGACCTGCGGGCCTGGGTCCTCTCCCCGACCGGCCGCCAGATCGCCGGGGCCGGCGCGCCGCTGGCCGGTCAGCTCGGCGCGGTCCTGGCCGGCCACCACCTGGCCGCGACCCGCACCGGACGCCGGGGCCCGTACCGGGCGGCCGTCGCCGGTACGACGTATTCGCTCTTCCCGATCCGCAACACCGGCCGGGGCGCGGTCCCGGCCGCCCGGGACGTCCGGGAGTCGGTGCTCTCCGACTGGCTGCTGGCCGTCGAGGCGGACGCCTCGGACTGGCCCGCGGCCCGGCTCGACCTGCTCCAGGGCGTCACGCAGCTGATCGCGGTCGAACGCGACCGCCGGGACGCGGCCCGTACGGTACGCCGGCGGCTCGCCCAGGAGGTCCTGGAGCTGGTCCAGGCGGGCGCGGCTCCGGCCGAGATCGCCGCCAGGCTCCGCGTCGCCGCGCCGGTCCTGCTGCCGGGCCTCGGGGTGGCGCCGCAGTGGCAGGTCGTGGTGGCCCGGGTCGACTGGACCGCCGGGGAGACGACGGGGCCCGCGGGCGTCCCGGGCGACGTCGCGGGCGGCCCGGTGGCCCAGGCCCTGCTGGAGGAGATCCTCGTCGACCCGGCGGTCAGCGGCCCCGACTCCGCCGACCGCATCGCCGTCGCGCACACGGGCGAGGAGGCCATCGCCCTCGTACCGCTTCCGGCCGTGCCCGCCCTCCTCCCCGAGACGGTAGGCCACCCCACCGACAACGCTGACAACACCGACAACGCCGACGACACAGTCGGCGCGCCGCAGGACCCCGCGCTGCACGCCGACGCGCTGCTCGCCTCCGTACGCGAACCGCTCTCGGCCGGACTCGCCGACGACGGGCGGCTGACCCTGGGTGTCAGCGCCGCCGTGCACTCGGCGGAGGGGCTGCGCGGCGCGCTGGAGGAGGCCCGGCACGCCCGCCGGGTGGCGGCGGCCCGGCCGGGACGGGTCTGCGCGGCCGGCCACCACGAGCTGGCCTCGCACGTGCTGCTGCTGCCGTTCGTCCCCGACGACGTCCGCCGCGCCTTCACCGCCCGGCTGCTGGACCCGCTGCGCGACTACGACCGGCGCCACCGCGCGGAGCTGATCGAGACGCTGGAGGCCTTCCTGGACTGCGACGGCTCCTGGACCCGCTGCGCGGCCCGGCTCCACCTCCACGTCAACACTCTGCGCTACCGCGTCGGCCGCATCGAGCAGTTGACGGGCCGTGACCTTTCGCGGCTGGAGGACAAGCTCGACTTCTTCCTCGCCCTGCGCATGAGCTGACCCGTGCGCCCCACCGGGCGCCGGTGAGCTCCCCCCGTTTGTGAATTCCTTCACCTGACATCGGTCGGACCTCTTGGCCCGGCGGGCCGATCCGTGCTGAGATTCGGCGGTACTCAACAGCACAATGGCGCGCTCGGGGAGGGCAATGTGGCGGATACCGCCATGTCTGGTTCCGGAACGACAGCAGATGACGATCCGCCGCTCCAGACAGCGGTATGGCGGCTGCGGTCCCGCGCCTGTTGGACGGATGCCGCCGCCCTGCTGGAGCCGCACGCGCTGACCGACCCGGCGGCGGCGATCCAGCGCACCGCCCTGCTGACCGAGCGCTGTCTCTACACCGGCGAGGGCTGGACCGACGCCGAGGACGCCCTGCGCGCCGCCGAGGCGCTGGCCCGCAGCGACGACGAGCGCGGCGGGGCCGCCTGCGAACGGGGCCATCTCGCGTACGCCTCCACTCTGCTGGGCGTACGGGACCGGGCCGACGAGGCGAGCGTCGCGCTGAGCCGGGCGGCGGCGCTGCTGGCACCCGGCGCACCGGGCCGGCCGCTGCTGGACTTCCGGCGCGGGCTGATCGCCCAGAACATCGCGGACTCGCCGCAGTCCGCGCGCGCCGCGTACCGCCGGGCGCACGCCGGGGCGGCCGCGCGCGGCGACGAGCTGCTGCTCTCCTTCACCTGGCGCCACCTCGCCGCCCTCGCGCTCCAGGAGGGCGAGCTGGCTGAGGCCCGGCACGGGTTCGCGGAGTCGCTGCGGATCCGGGAGGAGTTGGGCTACCTGGTCGGTACGGCCCCGGCGCTGATCTCCCTCGCGGAGGCGGAGCCCGAGCCGGAGGCGGCGGCCCGGCTGCGCGCGGAGGCGGGACGGCTGTTCCGGCTGCTCGGCGGTGTGCCGACGTGGCTGGCGCCGCACCTGGGGGTGCCGGGACCACGGCCGGCGGCGGCCACCTGAGGGCCGCTGCCCGCCCGGACGGTCAGCCCTCCGCCCCCGTGAAGTGCTCCCGTACCAGGGCCTGGACGACCACCAGGTCCTGGGCGATCAGGGCGTCGAGCAGCGCGGTGTGCTCGGCGGCGTCCGCCAGCAGGTCGGCACGGCGGGTGGCCGGGCCCGCGACCAGCGGCCACTGCGAGCGGCGGTGCAGCTCGTCGGCGACGGTCACCAGCTGCTCGTTGCCGGCCAGGGCGAGGACCGCGCGGTGGAAGGCCCGGTCGCACTCGGCGTAGCCGGCCCGGTCGCCCACCGCCGCCGCCGTGACCGTCGCGTCGGCCAGCGGACGCAGCGCGCCCCACCGGTCGGCCGGGACGGTGCGGGCCAACCGGAGCATCACCGGTACCTCGATCAGGGCACGTACCTCGGCCAGCTCCGCCAGCTCGCGGGGCCCGCGCTCGCTGACCCGGAAGCCGCGGTTCGGCACCACCTCGACGGCGCCCTCGACCGCCAGCTGCTGCATCGCCTCGCGCACCGGAGTC
This sequence comes from Streptomyces sp. CA-146814, assembly GCF_050942385.1. Classification (NCBI taxonomy): domain Bacteria; kingdom Bacillati; phylum Actinomycetota; class Actinomycetes; order Kitasatosporales; family Streptomycetaceae; genus Streptomyces; species Streptomyces sp. CA-146814. Next base: position 6,752,633 of record NZ_CP192068.1, on the reverse strand, counting down.
GCGGAGACCCCGAAGCGGGCGCCGAGCGCGGGGGCGGAGTAGACCTGGCCGGGGATCAGCTCGCCGTCGACGAGCGCGGTACGCAGGGCCTCCAGGATCTGGCCCCGGACGGAGTGACGGATCACACGTGGGGCGGGCGGCTCGCTGTGGGTGTGCTCGCCGCGGGCGCGGTCCACGCCGTCGGCCCGGTCCGCGTCCTGCGGACGGCCGACGCGCAACTGTTCGGGAACCCGGCCGGTCACCGGGGTGCCCGCGCACGCGCCGGGCTCGTACGGCGGCCGTACGCCCTCTCGCGCGCTGCTCTGCTCCACCCGGACCTCCTAGGGGGGCTTGCGGGCCGGGTCGCGTGCGCCCGGCCCCCCGTGCACGATAGAGGGAGGAGGCTGCAGTTCAAACATCGATCGCGTCGGGTAAGGTAAGCCTTACCTCAAAACGATCCCGATTCGGCGGTCCCTGAATGACGCTCACCCCGCTGCTCGCCGGCGCCGCGACGTCCCCCATGACGGCCGCGTACGCCCGCCTGACCGAGGTCTTCCCCGGGCTGCGCGCCGAGGTGCTCGACGAGGGCTCGAGCGCCCCGACGGGCGCCGGCTGGGTCGGCGCGGCCGAGCTGGCGGCCGGCGGAGCGGCCGTGGACACCTTCCTGGCCTGGGACGACGCGCAGGTGCTGCGGGACTACGGACAGCAGGCCCGCCCGGACGTGGTGGCCAGCTTCGGCCTCCACCGGTACGCCTGGCCCGCCTGCCTGCTGGTGACCGTGCCCTGGTTCCTGCACCGCCGGGTGCCGCGCATCCCCGTCGACGACGTCGCCTTCCAGCGGGCGCTGGGACACCTGACCGTCCGGGTCCGCGCGTTCGCCTGCCTGCCGGACGACCCGGCCGCGTCCCTGCCCGGCGCCCGGGTGGTCCCGGACGAGGCCGCGCTGCGGGCCGAGGTCCTGGCCTCGCTCACCGAGCACCTGGAGCCGGTGCTGACGGGGTTCGGACCGCGCATGCGGCGAGGGAAGCGGGCGCTGTGGGGGATGGCGACGGACGAGATCGTCGAGGGCCTCTGGTACATCGCGCACCTGCTCGGCGAGGAGCGCCGCGCGATGGCCGAGCTGGAGCTGCTGCTCCCGGGCACCACGAAGCCGTACGTCGGCACCGCGGGCTTCCGTGAGCTGACCGGGCCCGAGGGCCAGTCGCTGCCGACCCGGGACCGGGCGAGCTGCTGCCTCTTCTACACCCTGCGCCCCGAGGACACCTGCGTCACCTGCCCGCGCACCTGTGACGCGGACCGGGTGCGGAAGCTCGCCACCGCTTCCTGATCCGCACCGCGTCCACACCGCCCGTCCGGGGGACGTGGAATCGAACGCAACTCGTTTGATCCGAGCGGTGGTTCGAGAAGATTCCACCCATCGATAAGCTCTCCCACCCCCATGGCGTGCTCTTGTCCCGAAACCCGCGGAGCGGGACGGGAATTCCGTCACGATGGCGCACGAAACGCCCTACGTGACGCAAGGGACCGCGCATGAGACTGACCGACATATCGCTTGACTGGCTGCTTCCGGGCGCCGTGCTGCTCGTGGGGGTCATGGCGGCGGTGACGGTGGTCGCACGCGGCAAGCGTGCCGCCGGCAAGGCCGCGGCCGACGACTCCTGGGAACGGAGCGAGGAGCGCCGCCGGCGCAAGGAGGCGCTCTACGCCACCGCCAGTTACGTCCTGCTGTTCTGCTGCGCGGCGGTCGCCGCCGCGCTCTCCTTCCACGGGCTCGTCGGCTTCGGCCGGCAGAACCTGAACCTGAGCGGCGGCTGGGAGTACCTGGTCCCGTTCGGGCTGGACGGCGCCGCGATGTTCTGTTCCGTGCTGGCCGTACGGGAGGCGAGCCACGGAGACGCGGCGCTCGGCTCCCGGCTGCTGGTGTGGACGTTCGCCGGGGCCGCCGCCTGGTTCAACTGGGTGCACGCACCGAGGGGCATGGACCACGCGGGCGCTCCGCACTTCTTCGCGGGGATGTCCCTCTCGGCGGCGGTGCTCTTCGACCGCGCGCTGAAGCAGACCCGCCGTGCGGCGCTGCGCGAACAGGGCCTGGTGCCCCGTCCGTTGCCGCAGATCCGGATCGTCCGCTGGCTGCGGGCGCCCCGGGAGACCTTCGGCGCCTGGTCGCTGATGCTCCTCGAAGGCGTACGCACGCTGGACGAGGCGGTCGACGAGGTGCGGGAGGACCGCAAGGAGCAGGAGCAGGACCGGATCCGCCGCAGGGAACAGGCCAAGCTGGACCGGGCCCGGATCAAGGCCCTGAACCGGCAGAACCGGGCCTGGGGCCGCGGCCGCCTCGGCCACCAGATGGACGTCCAGGCCCTCGCCCCGGCGTCGGGCGGCACCGCGCCGCCCGTCGCGGAGCCCGCCATAGCAGAGCCGGGTCAGCTGCCTCTGCGACCCCGGCCATCCCTGCAAGCCGTCGGCCAGAAGCAACCGGCGGACGGTTCGAGCTCTAAGAGCCTTGGCCCTTCGAACCCGGGAAGTGACGCGCGGACGGTCGACCTCACCGCGGAGGACGACACCCAGGCACTCCCCCGGCTCGACTCGCTGGAACAGAAACTGAAGGATCTGGAGCAGCAGTACACGGGGTCATGACCCGCACGCGTGCGGCGGAGGGACGTATCAGATCCCTTCGCCGCGCAGCTCGAACCAGACCACCTTCCCCAGGGCCCGCGCCTCGACCCCCCAGGCGTCGGCCAGACTCCGCACCAGGATCAGCCCCCGGCCGTGCGTACCGTCGTCGGCGTTCGGTACGTACGGCGCGGGCAGGTCCGCCTCGAAGTCCTGGACCTCCACGCGCAGCGCGGCGGGAGTCGCCGTCGCGGTGACCACCGCCCCGTGCCGGGTGTGGATCAGCGCGTTGGTCACCAGCTCGCTCACCAGCAGCTCCGCCGCCTCGATCCGTTCGGGGCCGGAGCGATGCCGGAGGAACTCCCGCAGCTCGCGCCGGACTTCACCGACCGCCGACCGTTCCGTATGGCCCACTCTTCGGTGCATCCGAGCCGGCTGCTGCGGCACCGTCCCCGGCCTCCGGCCCCGAGGGCCGCGCCCCTCGCCGGCCTGGGCCCTCTTCTGACGCTTCACCGTTTCCCCCGCCCGCACAGCGATCCGACCTCCTCTGTCCCGGCCGTCCGTCGAACAGCCTCACGGGATGCATGCCCCTGTACGCACACAGTCACGCTTGCCGGTGCGTCGATATGAGCGCGGGCGGAGGCAGCGGGGGGCGCACGGGGAGACTCCGTACCGTGCGTGCCGTCGGCGGAGCTCAGGGCGGCGCCCGGGGGCGCACCGGCTCAAGGGCGGGGCACGTTACGGAGGTTGGAGCGGGCCATCTGGAGCATCCGGCCCACGCCGCCGTCGAGCACGACCTTGCTCGCGGAGAGCGCGAAGCCGGTGACCATGTCGGCCTTGATCTTCGGCGGGATGGAGAGCGCGTTGGGGTCGGTCACCACATCGACGAGTGCCGGGCCCTTGTGCTTGAAGGCGTCCTTCAGCGCGCTCTCCAACTGCTTGGGCTTCTCCACGCGCACCCCGTAGGCGCCGCAGGCGCGGGCCACGGCGGCGAAGTCCGGGTTCTTGTTGGTGGTGCCGTAGGCGGGCAGTCCGCCGACCATCATCTCCAACTCCACCATGCCGAGAGAGGAGTTGTTGAAGAGGACCACCTTCACCGGCAGGTCGTACTGGACGAGGGTGAGGAAGTCGCCCATCAGCATGGAGAATCCGCCGTCGCCCGACATCGCCACGACCTGCCGGTCGCGGTCCACGAACTGCGCGCCGATCGCCTGCGGCAGCGCGTTGGCCATCGAGCCGTGGCTGAACGAACCGATCACGCGCCGACGGCCGTTGGGCGTCAGATAGCGGGCGGCCCAGACGTTGTTCATCCCGGTGTCGACGGTGAACACGGCGTCCTCGTCGGCCATGTCGTCCAGCACGGAGGCGACGTACTCGGGGTGGATCGGGGTGTGCTTCTCGACCTTGCGGGTGTACGCCTTGACGACCCCCTCCAGCGCGTCGGCGTGCTTCTTCAGCATCCGGTCGAGGAACTTGCGGTCGCTCTTGGGCTTCACCCGGGGTGTCAGACAGCGCAGCGTCTCGCGCACATCGCCCCAGACCGCGAGGTCCAACTTGGAGCGCCGGCCGAGGTGTTCGGGCCGCACATCGACCTGGACGATCTTCACGTCGTCCGGGAGGAACGCGTTGTACGGGAAGTCCGTGCCGAGCAGGATCAGCAGATCGCACTCGTGGGTAGCCTCGTAGGCGGCGCCGTAACCGAGCAGTCCGCTCATGCCGACGTCGTACGGGTTGTCGTACTGGATCCACTCCTTGCCCCGCAGCGCGTGCCCGACCGGCGACTTCACCTTCTCGGCGAACTCCATCACCTCGGCGTGGGCGCCGGCGGTGCCGCTGCCGCAGAACAGCGTCACCCGCTTGGCCTCGTCCACCATCCGGCAGAGCTTGTCGATCTCGTCGTCGCCGGGCCGGACGGTCGGCCGTGAGGTGACCAGCGCGTGCTCGGCGGTCTTCTCCGGCGCGGCCTTGGAGGCGATGTCTCCCGGCATCGTCACGACGCTGACGCCGCCCTGGCCGATGGCGTGCTGGATGGCACTCTGGAGGAGGCGCGGCATCTGCTCCGGGTTGGAGATCATCTCGTTGTAGTGGCTGCACTCCTGGAAGAGGAGCTCCGGATGGGTCTCCTGGAAGTAGCCGAGCCCGATCTCGCTGGAGGGGATGTGCGAGGCGAGGGCGAGGACCGGGGCCATCGAGCGGTGCGCGTCGTACAGGCCGTTGATGAGGTGCAGGTTGCCGGGCCCGCAGGATCCGGCGCAGGCCGCCAGGTTCCCGGTGATCTGGGCCTCGGCTCCGGCAGCGAAGGCGGCGGTCTCCTCGTGCCGGACATGGATCCAGTCGATGGCCGAGTTACGCCGGATGGCGTCCACGACGGGGTTCAGGCTGTCGCCGACGACGCCGTACAGGCGCTTGACGCCCGCCCTGGCGAGGATGTCGACGAACTGCTCCGCCACGTTCTGCTTGGCCATGGGTGCGCACCCTTCCCTTGCCCCGTGCTCCGTGCACTGTCGGCTGTCCGGACTCCGGAGGCCGAAACATCGGCCGGACGTGCGGCCTCCGGAGTCCATCAACCCATGGCGTGCGCGGTTACGCCTCCCAGACCGCCGCGCACGTGCGGTCGTCGGCGTACCCCTTGATCCGGAGCTGGGTGTCGGCGAGGAAGGCGGGCAGCCCGGGCGGCCCCGGCGGCCCCCAGCGCTCGGCCAGCTCGTCGGGCAGCTCCGGTTCGTCCCGCATCGGTTCGGCCAGCCCGTTGCTGCACAGCAGCAGCGTGTCGCCCGGACGGGCCACGGAGGCCCGGAACCGGAAGAGTTCGGCGGGCGGCGGGGCGGGGCCGTCGCTGTACGGGGACGGGGGCGTGGTGATCTGGAGGTCCATGGTCAGCCGGTCACCGTCCGGCCCCTCCTCGCTCACCCCGGACGCGGCCTCCTCCGGAATCACGGGCTCCAGGTCCTGCCAGAGCCCGTCACGAAGGCGGAACAGTCCACCGCTTCCGACGCCGAAGAAGACCCGGGTGCGGCAGTCGGGGTCGGCGGAGAGCAGCAGACACCGCAGGCTGGTGGTGTACTCCCCCGGTTCCAGGCCGAGTTCGGCGGCGCGGGCGCGGAGTCTTCCGTACGTACGGTCGGTGAGCCGGTGCAGCCCCGACTTCAGGTCGGCCCGGCGGCCGGCCCTTATGTCCTCGGAGAGCCGGGCGTGGCTGCGGGCCACCGCACCGCCGATCCAGCGGCACGCGTCGGCCGCCGCGAGGTGCGCCCCTTCGCCCGCCCGAACGCCTCCGGCCACGGCGACGAGCACCAGCGCGCTCTCGGCCGCACCGAACCGGGCCGTGAGCAGCGCGTCCCGCCGGGGCTCACCCCGGAACCGCGCCGAATCGCCCCGCACGGAGGCGGCCCGCAGGGTGTACGTCCCGTACCGCGCACCGTCCAGCACGGTGTCGGGGACCAGCTCGTCCAGGTTCTCCGAGGTGGCGGCGGGCAGGGCGGCGGGTTCGGCGTCGTAGGTGGGCGGCCGGTCCCCCAGGTGGTCGACGAACGGCCGGGCCCCACCGCCGCCGTCGGCCGGAGCGTCGCTCGCGGCCCAGTCCGGCGGGAGCGTGTCCAGGGCGCCGGGGTCGCGCGCGGTGGCGGTTTCGGCGGCCGGAGAAGCGGCCGGAGGAGCGGTCGGCGGCTCGGGCTCGGGCGGCTTCGGCGCGGCGAAGGTGCGGGGGCCGGGCGGGCCGGCGGGCGCCTCCCAGGGAGCGGGAAAGGCGGTGTTGCGGGGACCGGGGACGGCGGCCCGAGAGGCGGCCGGGACCGGCTCCGGCGTCGGCTCCTGGGACGGCGGCGCCTGTTCGCGGTAGGGGTCCCAGGCTGTGCGGGGATCCGGTCTCACCTCCGGCAACGGCTCCGGCTCCGACGCCGGCTCCACCACCTCGCTCACCGTGTCCGACACGGAGTCGAAGCGGTCGTCGAGGCTGTCGGGTGCGCTGCTCGGACCGGTGTCCGGCGCGGTCTCGTCGTACAGCTTCCGCCACCAGTCGTCCTCATGGGCGGCGGGCTTCTCCCCCTGCTGACTCATGCCCTTATTGTCCACCGCGAAGGCGGCCCGAAAACGGGACATCAGGAAAAAGTGGCCCGCACATGAGGTCCGCCGGACGACCCCACCCCCCACGGGAAGGACGCCCGGCGGACCGGTCGGTGTGATCATCGGATGTGCAGGTCGTCGGTACTGGAGTGGCGCAACACTGGCAGAGGGACCAGGGGTACAGGGGATGATGTGCGCGGCGGGTTTACGCCGTGGCCCTTTTCCGCCACGGCGAACCGGCCGGAACGGGCGCTGCGACGCGCGATCACGACACCGGGGAGGGTCGGGAGATGCTGGGGGCACTGGGTCTCGACGAGAGGCAGGAAGCCGCGTACCGGGCGCTGGTGGCGGCGGGAGCGGCGGAACTCTCCGATCTCGCGCACCGGCTGTCCCTCCCGGAGGCGGACGCCGAGCGGGTGCTGCGGCGGCTGGAGCAGCAAGGTCTGGCCGCCCAGTCCTCGGCCCGCCCGGGCCGCTGGGTGGCGGCCCCGCCGGGCGTGGCGCTGGGGGCCCTGCTGATCCAGCAGCGCCACGAGCTGGAGCAGGCGGAGCTGGCGTCCGCGCTGCTGGCGGCGGAGTACCGGGCCGAGGCGAGCGAGCCCGAGGTGCACGATCTGGTGGAGGTGGTGACCGGCTCGGCGGCGGTCTCCCAGCGCTTCCACCAGTTGCAGCTGGGAGCGGCGTCCGAGGTGTGCGCGCTGGTCACCGGGAAGCCGATCGCGGTGACCGGTATGGAGAACGAGTCGGAGGAGCGGGCGGCCTCGCGCGGGGTCGCCTACCGCGTGGTCGTCGAGCGCGAGGTGCTGTCGCTGCCGTCGGGGATCCTGGAGCTGTCGGCGGCGCTGAGCCGGGACGAGCAGTGCCGGGTGGTCGACCGGGTGCCGACGAAGCTGGTGATCGCCGACGGGACCACGGCGATGGTCCCGCTGACCGGGCGCGGCGCCGAGCCCGCCGCCCTGGTCGTGCACGCCAGCGGGCTGCTGGAGTCGCTGATGGGCCTCTTCGAGGCGGTGTGGCGGGAGGCGATGCCGCTGCGGCTGGGTGAGGGCGACGGCGGGGTGCACGAGGACGGCGTCGGCCCCGACCCCACCGATCTGGAGATCCTCTCGCTGCTGCTGGCCGGGCTGACCGACGCCAGCGTGGCCAAGCAGCTGGAACTGGGGCTGCGGACCGTGCAGCGCCGGGTCAAGGGGCTGATGGAACTGACCGGGGTCTCCACCCGGCTCCAGCTGGGCTGGCATGCGTACGAGCGGGGCTGGGTCGCCCGTTCCGCGCCGCCCGGACCGCCATCGGTGCAGGTGGCGGGGGTGCGCTGACCGCGCGGAGCGGTGCACTCTCCGGCAGGCTGGTCGGATGAGTGTGTGGCAGCTCGTCGGCGTGGGCCTGGTCATGCTGCTGGGCCTGGTCGGGGTCCTGGTACCGGGCGTGCCGGGCCAGGCCATCGTCTGGGCGGCGGTGCTGTGGTGGGCGCTGACGGACATGACCCCGACGGCCTGGGGTGTCCTGATCGGCGCAACGGCCCTGATGCTGGTGAACCAGGCCCTCAAACCGCTGCTGCCGCCGCGCCGCCCGGGTGAGTCGGGCGCGCCCCGCCGGACGGTGATGATCGGCGGGGTCGCGGGGATCGTGGGGTTCTTCGTGGTGCCCGTGGTGGGCGGCATCGCGGGGTTCGTGGGGGCGATCTACGGGGCGGAGCGGCTGCGGCTGGGCAGCCGTGGCGCGGGCTGGACGTCGGTGCGCTCGGTCATGCGGGCGACGGGCTACGCGGTGCTGGTGGAGCTGTTCGCCTGCCTGCTGGTGGCGGGCGCCTGGCTGGGCGCGCTGATCTGGGGCTGACGGTGCCCGGTGTCAGGAGCGGGCCGGTGGGCGGCCGTCTCCCGATGGCGTACGGCGTACGAGCGCCACGGCCGCCACCGTTCGGCCCCCTCCGTCCCGTACGGATCCACATCCGGATCGCCGAGCGCCCGCATCCGGATCAGCGCGGCGGTCCGCCGGTCCACTCCGGGCAGCGCGGCGAGCGTCCGTTCCGCCTCCTCGCGGTCGGCCCCGGCGTCCAGCCGCAGCTCACCGTCGGCGAGCGCGGTGGCCAGGGTCCGCAGGGCGGGTTCCGGGACGGCACCGGCCAGGACGCCCGCCTCGGGGAAGACATGGGTGAGCGCGCCGCACGGCAGGTCCAGCACCTTCCCGTACCGCTCGACCAGCTCCGCCGCGCGCTCCCGCCCGACCAGCGCCCGTACGGCCTCCTCCTCCGGATCCGCCGCACCCGGCGAGCGCAGCCCGGGGCGGGCGGCGACCAGCGGGGCGAGCCGGGGGTCGGTGGCGAGGGCCTCGTCGACGGCGTACGGATCGGCGTCCAGGTCGAACAGCCGCCGCAGCCGCTGTACGGCGGTGGTGAGGTCGCGCAGATCGGTGAGGTGGATCCGGGCCTCCAGCCACGGTCCGGGTGAGGCCTCGTCGACGGCGGTGATCCCGGTCCCGTACGGCAGCCGCAGCGTACGCCGGTAGGTGCGGCGCCCCGGCGGTCCGCCCAGCTCCTCGACCCGGGCCACGGCCTGCTCACCCAGCAGGTCGAACATCGCGCCGGTGGCGTACGGGCCCCGATGTGCGAGCCGCAGCGGGATCCCGGCCCGCAGCCCCGTGGCGCGGCCCCCGCCGAGCCCGGTCCCGGCCTCCGCGCGCAAGGCGCTCGGGGTGCGGGCGTAGATGCGGCGGATGGTGTCGTTGAACTGGCGGACGCTGGCGAACCCGGCCGCGAACGCGATCTCGGTGACCGGCAGGCCGGTGGTCTGCAGGAGCACCCGGGCGGTGTGGGAGCGCTGGGCGCGGGCGAGTGCGACGGGTCCGGCGCCGAGCTCGGCGTTGAGCTGGCGCTGGACCTGCCGGGCGCTGTAGCCGAGCCGTCCGGCCAGCCCGGGGACGCCTTCGCGGTCGACCACGCCGTCGCCGATCAGCCGCATGGCGCGGCCGACGACATCGGCGCGGACGTTCCACTCGGCCGAGCCGGGCACGGCATCGGGGCGGCAGCGGCGGCAGGCCCGGAAGCCGCCTGCCTGGGCGGCGGCCGCCGTCGGATAGAAGCGCACGTTGGCGCGTCGGGGGGTGACGGCGGGGCAGCTCGGCCGGCAGTAGATGCCGGTGGTGGTGACGGCGAAGAAGAACGCGCCGTCGAACCGTGCGTCGCGGCTGCTCACCGCCTCGTACCTGCTCCTGTCGTCCATCACACGGTCCAGTGTGCGGCAGCCGCCGCTGCCGCACTCGCGGTTTTCGGACGTCGCGTACGACGGTGGCTACCGCACCCGGCCACCGCGCTTGGCCTGCCCGGCCGCGCGTCCCTCGGCGCCCTTGCGCTTCCAGTCCTTGAGGATCTCCGAACGGACCCGGGCATCGGTCTTGGCCACGATCCGCTGGTTCTCGCGGAGCAGCTTGCGGTAGCTCTCCAGCCGCCGGTCGGGCAGGGTGCCGTCCGCCAGCGCGGCGAGGACCGCGCATCCGGGCTCGCTCGCGTGGGCGCAGTCGTGGAACCGGCAGCGGCCCGCCAGCTCCTCGATCTCCGCGAACAGCTCGCCGACCCCGGTCCCGGCGTCGAAGAGGCCGACCCCGCGCAGCCCGGGGGTGTCGATGAGGACACCGCCTTGCGGCAGGACGAGGAGGTTGCGGGTCGTCGTGGTGTGCCGGCCCTTGCCGTCGACGTCCCGGGCGGCCTGCACCTCCATCACGTCCCGGCCGAGCAGGGTGTTGGCGAGGGTGGACTTGCCGGCGCCGGAGATGCCGAGCAGCACGCTCGTACCGCCGGAGACGACGGCGCCGAACACCTCAAGGCCCTCACCGGTGGTGGAGCTGACGGGAAAGACCTGGACGCCGGGCGCGACGGCCTCGATGTCCTGGACGAGGTGGGACAGGGTGACCGGGTCGGGCACCAGGTCGGCCTTGGTGAGCAGCACGATCGGCTCGGGCCGGTGCTCACCGGGACCGTAGCCGTCGCTCAGCAGCGCGGCCCCGTCGGAGCTGGACAGGGCGAGCGCGAGGAAGCGCTCGATCCGTCCGAGGTCCAGCTCGACGGCGAGCGAGACGCAGATGACGATGTGGTCGATGTTGGTGGCGAGCACCTGGCCCTCGGACCGCTCCGACGAGGTGGAGCGGACGAAGGCGGTCCGGCGCGGCAGCAGCGTACGGACGAACCGCGGATCGCCGTCCGCGTCGAGCGCCACCCAGTCACCGGTGCAGACGATCCGCATCGGGTCGCGCGGCACCACGAACGCGGTGTCGGCCCGGACCGGGCCGTCGGGGGTGATCACGTCGCACCGGCCACGGTCCACGCGCACGACGCGTCCCGGCACGAGGCCCTGCTCGGCGTGAGGGGAGAAGGCGGCCGCCCAGTCGTCGTCCCAGCCGTACGGAGTCAGCGGGTGCGAGGAGGACGGAACCGGAAGAAACGAGAAAGACAAGGGAAACCCTTCACAGGGTGGCCCCGGCACCGCGCGCTCGGCGCGGAAGTTCGGTGGAGTGGGTCAGCCGGTGGCCACGGGGGTGGGAACGATGCTCTTCTGGTTGTGGGCAGTGCCCATCGCAACGACAGTCATCAATGTCCTCACCTCCTGGTTCCTCGGGTTCTGTTTCCTCGGTGTCCGACGCGGCTCACCATAGCCGCGCCGCTCCCGACGGCGTCAACAGGTTTTCCGGTGCCCGCGCCGGAGTTACCCCGTGATCTCCCTGATCTCCACCGATCTCCCCCGATCGGGTGATACGCATGCATAGCGACCGGTCCGGGGCCATTAGGGTGCCGGTCATGACCACACCTCAGACCTCCCTCGGCACGTTCACACCCGCCCAGTTGGGCACCCAGATCCTGATCGGCTGGAGCAGCCGGCAGCCCGGCGCCGACCAGGACACCGCCTACCTCCTCGCCTACTCGCTCGGCGACGGGCAGGACGGGCCGGAGGCCGGCCGGAACGCGCTGCGCATCGCGCTGGAGCGGGCCGGTCTCCAGGTCGGCGGCCCGATCCAGGACGCGGCCGAGGCGCCGGGCATCCAGGCGAAGCTCCTCGTCCAGGCGGGCCAGGCCGTCCTGACGATGCCTCACCTCAAGTCGCAGTACCCGGCGCCCGCGGAGTGGCTCGCGGCCGCGCTCGGACAGGGCCAGGTGTACGGGATGTTCGCCACGGCCCCGTGGCCGGAGGCCGTTCCGGGGCAGCCGGTCAGCGAGGACCAACTGCGGGCCTTCGCGGCGAACGAGGAGGTCGTCCGCACCGCCGCCCACTGCCTGCTCCCGGTCCGCTCGATCGGCTGACCTGCGCCCGCCACCCGGGCATGACGGTGCCCACCACCCCCCGTGGAGTGGTGGGCACCGTCGCGTCACGGTGGCCCCGCGACAGGCGCGGTACCGCGACAACGAGGGCGGGCGGCCCGGAGAGTGAACCCCGGACCGCCCGCGCTCGAAACGTCAGGCTGTGGTGCGTCAGTTGTTGCCGACGCCGTTGCCCGAGAGAACCGGGATGTCGTCCAGGATGTGCGACAGGGGCTCGTCACCCTTCGCCTGGGTCGAGTTGTCGGTGCACTGCTGGTTCTGCGGGTTGGACAGGACGTTGACGTCCTGGACCGTGATCGGCACGAGGCCGACGAGCGAACCGACGTTGACCTTGGCGGGCAGGCCGACGCAGAGCTTGTTCAGGGTGCCCTGAACGAGCTGGTTCTGCGGGCTCCAGTCGCCTTCGGTCTCGGCGTTGCCGATCTCCGACTCGGCACCGTTGCCGTTGACGGTGGTGGTGCCACCGTCGTTGCCGATCGCCATGGCCGTGGGAGCCGCGACTGCGGACAGGCCGAGCAGGGACACGGCCACTGCGGCGCCGGCCATCATCTTCTTCATCAACTTCACCTTTCGGAGCGTCCCGTTGTGGAACGTACTGATCAACTGCCGGGACCCGGATCGGTTGCGCAGTACCACTCAAATGGGTTCGTTCCGGCGCAAGGTCGACGCCGCTGCCCAGTGACCTCGGGCCTCAGCCGCCGGATGCCTCGCCGGACGTGCGGGCCGCCGGTACGAAACCGGCGCCGTGGCGGAGGACGGGTTCCGGCCCTGGTTCGGACATCGGGTGGTCGCGTCCGGCGGCCTGCCACTCGGCGACGAGCCGGTCGTAGATCGGCGTGGAGCCCGGTGCAGGCCACGGCTCTCTGCTCTGCGAGGTCTGACTGTCGTACGGATCCATGGAGGGGCCTTACCCGGCCCGGCGCGGATCGTCAGCCGGGGCTACGGCATCCGGCCCAAGCGTGTGCCCCGTCCGGAGGGCCCTCCACACGGCGAAGGGCCAGCCGGGTCCGGTCGGGCGAAGAACGGTCGCCGTACGGACGGGCTGGCCCCACGCGGGTCACGCGGTGCGGACCGGAGCTATCCGGTCTCAGTTGTTGCCGGCACCGTTGCCCGAGAGGATCGGGATGTCGTTCAGCAGGTGCGACAGAGCCTCGTCACCCTTGGCCTGGGTGGAGTTCTCGGTGCACTGCTGGTTCTGCGGCGAGGACAGGACGTTGATGTCCTGGACCGAGATCGGCACCAGACCGACCAGCGAACCGAGGTTGGCCTTGGCCGGCAGCGCGATGCAGGGCTTGTTGAGCGAGCCCTGGATCAGCGCGAACTGCGGGCTCCAGTCACCGTGGGTGGCGGAGTTGCCGTAGGCCTGCGAGGCGCCGTTGCCGTTGACGGTGGTGGTGCCGCCGTCGTTGGCGATCGCCATGGCGGACGGGGCGGCCGCGGCGGAGACGCCGACGACGGAGACGGCAACCGCTGCCGAGGCCATGATCTTCTTGAGCATGAGAGAGCCCTTCCGGGGAGTGATGCGGTGATGCGGATCGGTGAAGGAACCAGGAGGAACGGTCGTTCCGCGGCGGTCAGCCGCCGAGGGGAACGCCCCCGAGCAGCGGAGCGGCACTCTCGGCCGCCCCGGTCGCCTGGCCCGCCAGCTTGCCGACCGTGCCGTCCTTCGAGACCGTTTCGGTGGTCTCGGCGACGGTGTCCACCAGCGGGTTCACGACCTGCGGGGCGCTGGCCATCACCTGGTTGAGGCCGCTGTCGAGGCTGAAGTTGGGGGCCGTGGGGACAGTAGCGGCGAACGCGGGAGCGGCCGTTCCGAGGGCAGCCACGGAGCCGACAACGAGTGCGGCGGTCTTCGCGTACTTCACTTTTTCTGGTTCCCTTCTGCGCGGCGTCTGCTTCGGTCACGTCTCCGTGCCGCACACAAGCTTTCTTTACCTGTGACTTCCGCCGCTTTCCTCAGGGATAACGATCAGGCCGGGTGGGAGAAACTGTGCCCGTGCGACTTTCTCCCACCGAGGGTGCGGGGAATTGCGGCGGGCAGAGCAAAGGCCCCGGGCGGCCGATGCCGTCCCGGGGCCGACCGGTTCCGGGCGCGGGGCCCGGCCGGTCAGATGCTCACGCGTTGACGCAGGTGTTACCGAAGGCCGGGTTCAGCAGGCCGATCACGTTGACGGTGTTACCGCAGACGTTGACCGGGATGTGCACCGGCACCTGCACGATGTTGCCGGACAGCACGCCCGGGGAGCCCGCGGCGATGGCCTCGGCGCCCGAGTCGGCCATGGCCGGCGCGGCGGCACCCATCGCCATGAGCGTACCGGCGGCGACTGCGGCAACCTTGGTGTACTTCACTTTGTTTATCCCTTTCCTCGGCGGAGTCCGGTGCGGTCACGACTGTCGTGTCCGCCCGAGCCAGGTCCTGATCGCTCGCGACTCCGGCGCTGTCCTACGTAACGATGAACATCCGGGTTCGAAACTGTTCCACGGGCGGATTCCCGGATATCCGCCCGAATGCCGCAACGGCCGTCGGGCCGCGCGGCGGAAATGCGGCCGGAGAGGCCGTACCGCATTCCCGGTGAAACGACGGGCCCGAGCCGCTCGGTGGAGGAACGCCGATGGCCCGGGCCCGAGTCGAGCGGCTGCGGATCAGCCGTTGCCGGCACCGTTGCCCGAGAGGATCGGGATGTCCTCCAGGATGTGCGACAGGGCCTCGTCGCCCTTGGCCTGGGTGGAGTTCTCGGTGCACTGCTGGTTCTGCGGCGAGGACAGGACGTTGATGTCCTGGACCGTGATCGGCACGAGGCCGACGAGCGAGCCGAGGTTGGCCTTGGCCGGCAGCGCGATGCAGGGCTTGTTCAGCGAGCCCTGGATGAGCGCGAACTGCGGGCTCCAGTCACCGTGGGTCTCGGAGTTGCCGTACGACTGCGAAGCGCCGTTGCCGTTGACCGTCGTGGTACCGCCGTCGTTGGCGATCGCCATGGCCTGCGTCGAGCCGAGCCCGAGGATGGAGGCGGCGACAGCGCCCGTAGCAAGAACCTTCTTGATCACGATTAACCCTTCTCGTACCGGTCGCCCCGTGGCGGGGCCCCCTGATCAACTCGGGGCCGGGTGTTTGGTTCCGTGCATTCACCCGAATGCCGGGCACGGGGGCGCACTGCGCGGGAGTGCGACCGGTCCGCGCCCGTGCGCGCCTTTAACACCACCTCTGTTCGCACGACCATCTGTTCGTGAAGGAATTGCGGAAGCGGCGCCCGGCGCGCTCCTCCGAACGGGTCGACCTGCGTGGATCGCCCTGTCGCGGCGTGCCCATCGCCGCGCATCCCGCATGACGGTCAACACCGTTGATCATGAGCAAAGTTGAGGCTGAATCGTTTCGCTTCAACGGTAGCGGGGTCAGAGGGCGGTTCACTCCATCCATCCGTTCGGGTGATTACACAATTCCCACGCGCCCCCGAGTTTCCCGCGCGCCCGCCGCTCGTTAGGGCAATCGTCCAGCGCGCATGTGTAACGACTTCGACCATGGCTTCGCGTGGGGGTGGCCCGGGGGGTCCGTCACGACAACGGCACCGCCCGACGGCTCCGCGCGCGAAGCACCCACGCGATGTCCTCGCGAATGTCCTAAGGAAGGGCAAGTAATGCGACAGGCCTTGAACAAAAGCATGATCGTCATGGCGGCCACGTCGGGCCTCCTGGCCGTGGCCGGCGGTGCCGCACACGCCGACTCCTCGGCCGAGGGCGCTGCCGTCGGTTCCCCGGGCGTCGGTTCGGGCAACGCCGTGCAGGTGCCGGTGCACGTCCCGGTCAACGTGTGCGGCAACACCGTCAATGTGATCGCCCTGTTGAACCCCGCGTTCGGCAACTCCTGCGCGAACGTGAGCGATCCGAAGGACCACTACCCGCCGACCGAGCCGCCGGTCGAGGAGCCCCCCACCGAAGAGCCGCCGACGGAGGAGCCCCCGGTCGAGGAGCCCCCGACGGAGGAGCCGCCCACCGAGGAGCCCCCGACCGAGGAGCCTCCCACCGAGGAGCCCCCGGTCGACGAGCCCCCGACGGAGGAGCCGCCGGTGGACGAGCCGCCCACCGAGGAGCCCCCGGTCGACGAGCCCCCGGTCGACGAGCCCCCGACCGAGGAGCCGCCGGTCGACGAGCCCCCGACCGAGCAGCCCCCCGTCGACGAGCCGCCGGTCGACGAGCCGCCCACCGGACAGCCGCCCACCGACACCCCCGGATCGAACAACCCCGGCCCCAACACCCCCGGTACGCACACCCCCGGCTCCGACACTCCGGGCCTGGCCGACACCGGTGCGGCCGGTCTCGGCCTGGCGGCAGGCGCCAGTGCCGCGATGCTGCTGGGCGGGACGGTGCTGATGCGCCGCACCCGTAACGCGCGGGACTGATAGGCCACCCGCCGCAGGAACGAGGTCCGGCCGGACAGCGGGGACTGTCCGGCCGGACCTTCTCCACGCCCGGGAGCGCCCGGAAGCACCCAGGAGCGCCCGGGAACTTCAGGAAAATGGGTGGGCATGGCAGCTGCGTTGCGTATCGGAGTGGTCGGCGGCAGCATCGCCGGGTGGGCGGCCGCCGTCGCGGGCTCGCGGGCCGGAGCGGAGGTCACCGTGTACGAGCGGAGCGGCGCCGAGCTCCAGGACCGCGGCTTCGGCATCGTGATGCCGCCGCCGCTCCACCGCGAACTGGTCGACTCCGGCTGTCTGGACGCGGAGATGGAGACGGCACCGGTGGCGACGCGGGTGTGGCTGACCCGGGAGCCGGGCGGGCGGTCGACGCGGGAGCTGGCCCGCCAGTCCTCGCCGGTGACGCCGTGCAACTGGGGTCTGCTGTGGCGGTCGTTGCGGGCGAGCGCCGGTGCGGTGCGGTATCTGCGGGGAGAGCCCGTCACCTCGGTCGGCGAGGACACCGACGGGCGGGCGGTGGTCACCACCGCGCGCGGTGAGGAGCGGTACGACCTCGTGGTCGGGGCCGACGGACACGCCTCGCGCACGCGGCAGTTGCTCGCTCCGGGACTGACTCCGGAACCGGCCGGCTATCCGGTCTGGCGCGGCGCGATTCCGCTGAGCGCGCTGGCGGACCACCCCCGGGAGCTGGAGTTGCTGCGCGGTGCGTGGGTGACGCTGGGGTTTCCGGGCGGGCACGGCATCTTCTACCTGATCCCGGGAGCGGGCGGCCGTATGCTGGCGTACGCCGTCTACGGCAGGACTCCCGGCGCCTGGAACGCCGATCCGGGGCCGTACGTACGCGAGTTGGCCCGGGAGCACTTTCCGGCGGCGTGGGCGGAGATCGTCGGCCGTGGCACGCACCGGACGACGGCCTGTCATCCGGTCGCCGATGTCCAGGTCCCGCGGGCCGCCCGGGCGCCGCTGCTGCTGGCCGGGGACGCGGCCGGGGTGAGCAGGCCGCACACGGCGAGCGGTGCGGTCAAGGCGTTGCAGGACGCGCTCTGCCTGGAGCGGGTGCTGCGGGAAGGGCCGACGGTCGGCGCGGCGCTGGAGCGGTACGCGGATGAACGTACGGCGGCGGGAGCCCACTTGGTGGAGCTGGGCCGCCGGATGGGCCGGGCGCAGGTGGAGGAGACGCCGGACTGGGCGGCCATGGGGCAGGACGACGTGGACGCGTGGTTCCGTGGCGTGCTGGCCGGGACGCGGCACTACCTGTACGAGCAACCGGGCGCCGCTGTCACGGCGTGACGCGTTCGAAGACGGCGGCGAGCGCCTGGCCGCCGCCGATGCACATCGTCTCCAGGCCGTAGCGGCCCTCGCGGCGGTGGAGTTCGCGGGTGAGCGTGGCGAGGATGCGGGCTCCGGTGGCGCCGACCGGGTGGCCGAGCGAGATGCCCGATCCGTTGACGTTGATCCGCTGCTCGTGGTCGGTCTCGCCGAGGCCCAACTCCTGTGTGCAGGCGAGGACCTGGGCGGCGAACGCCTCGTTCAGCTCGATCAGGTCGAGGTCGGCGAGGGTGAGGCCGGCCCGGTCCAGTGCCGTGCGGGTGGCGGCGACGGGCGCGATGCCCATGGTCGCGGCGGGAACGCCCGCGCGGGCGCAGGAGACGAGGCGGACGAGCGGGGTGAGGCCGAGGCGCTCCGCCGTCCCGGCGCTGGTGACCAGGCAGGCGGCGGCCGCGTCGTTCTGGCCGCTGGCGTTGCCGGCCGTGACGGTGGCCTCCGGGTCGGACTTGGCCATCACCGGGCGGAGGGAGGCGAGTTGTTCGGCGGTGGTGTCGGGGCGGGGGTGTTCGTCGGCGGTGACGGTGGTCTCGCCCTTGCGGGTGCGTACGGTGACGGGAACGGTCTCCGCCGCGTACCGGCCCTCGGCGACGGCGGTGGCCGCCCGCTGCTGGGAGCGCAGGGCCAGGGCGTCCTGGTCGGCGCGGCTGATGGCGTACTCCCGGCGCAGGTTCTCCGCCGTCTCGATCATGCCGCCGGGGACCGGGTGGTGGAGGCCTCCGGCGGTGACCCGGCCCCGGGCGAGGGAGTCGTGGAGCTGGAGGCCCGGACCTTTGATGCCCCAGCGGCCGTCGTGGGTGTAGTAGGGCGCGGCGCTCATGACGTCGACCCCGCCGGCGATCACGACCTCGCTGAACCCGGCCTGGATCTGCATCGCCGCGTCCAGTACCGCCTGGAGCCCCGAGCCGCAGCGGCGGTCGATCTGCGTGCCGGTCACGGTGGAGGGCAGCCCGGCGTCCAGGGCGGCGACCCGGCCGATGGCGGGGGCCTCGCTGGTCGGGTAGGCGTGGCCGAGGATCACCTCGTCGACCCGGTCGGGGTCGATGCCCGTACGGTCGACGATCTCCGCGATGACGCGTGCGGCCAGCGCGGCCGGTGTCTGCTGCGCGAACGCTCCGCCGAAGCGGCCGATGGGGGTGCGCAGCGGTTCGCAGATGACGACTTCGAGCGGCACGGAGGGGCCTTTCCTGAGGGCGGTGGCGGTACGCGCGGGTCCAGTGACCTTCGCATCGCTCCACTGAGTCGGTCCAATATCGAATGTGCGGCGAATCAGGAGGCCGCACGTCTCAATCGAGCGTACGCACGGGGGTCGGCAGCGCTTCCTCCGCCACGGCGAGCACCGCGCGCAGCGCGGCGGAAGGGTTGTCGGAGCGCCAGGCCAGCGCGGCGCTCAGGCGGATCGGCGGTCCGGCGAGCGGGCGGTAGACCAGGCCGTTCTGCTGGATGTGCTGGACGGAGGTGACCGTGAGGGTGACGCCGACACCGGCGGCGACCAGGGCGAGGATCGTGTACGAGTCCGGGGCCTCCTGGACGACCCTCGGGGTGAATCCGGCGCTCTCGCAGGCCTCGGTCATGGCGTCGCGGACGGTGGAGCCGGAGTTGGCGGGGAAGGAGACGAACGGTTCACCGGCGAGTACGGCGAGGGGGACGGCCTCGCGCCGGGCGAGCGGGTGGTCGGAGGGCAGGGCGCAGACCAGCTCCTCCTCGTCGATCACCCGGTGGGCGACGCCGGGCCGGGTGACCGGCAGCCGGACGAAGCCGAGGTCGAGCGAGCCGTCGGCGACCCGGGCGAGGGCGGTGTTGGCGTACGTCTGGCCGGTCATGACGAGCTCGAGCCCGGGGTGGGCGGCGCGCACGGCCCGGGTGAGCTGGGGCAGCGTCTCGTGGCTGGAGGCCCCGGCGAACCCGATGGTGACCCGGCCGTACTCGCCCTTCCCCGCCGATCTGGCGGCACGTACGGCGGTGTCCAGGTCGTCCAGGACGGTCCGTACGGGTTCCAGGAAGGACTCGCCCGCGCTGGTGAGCCGGACCGAGCGGGTGTTGCGGTGGAAGAGCTGGACGCCGAGCTCCTTCTCCAGCTGGCGGATCCGCTGGCTCAGCGGCGGCTGGGCCATCTGGAGCCGCTTGGCGGCCCGGCCGAAGTGCAGCTCCTCGGCCACGGCGAGGAAGGCGTCGAGGTGGCGTAGCTCCATGGGGGTGCCTCCTCCTGTCGGTGATACTCCCAGCGTCTCGATCCGACCTTAATTCGGTATTGGACAGCCATCAATGGCGCTGACACCGTGAGGTCCGCGGAGGCGGACGATGAGGAGAAGCGTGGACCGGACGGCCGGCAAGGTCATGTCGATGAAGGAGGCCGTCGCCGCCTTCGTCCACGACGGGGACACCGTGAGCCTCGAAGGGTTCACGCATCTCATCCCGACCGCCGCCGGGCACGAGATCATCCGGCAGGGCCGCCGCGATCTCACGGTCGTCCGGATGACCGCGGACATCGTGGTGGACCAGATGCTGGCAGCCGGATGCGTGACGCGGCTGGTCTCCTCCTTCGTGGGCAACTCCTCGGCGGGTTCGCTCGGTGAGCTGCGGCGGCGCATCGAACACGCGGATCCCGAGCCACTGGCGTACGAGGAGTACAGCCATTACGGGATGGTCTGCCGCTACCTCGCCGGTGCGCAGCGGCTGCCGTTCTACCCGCTGCGCTCGTACGCGGGCAGCGATCTGCCGTCGGTCAACCCCGGTATCCGTAAGGTCACTTCGCCGTATCCGGCCGCCGACGGGACCGCCGAGCAGATCTACGTGGTCCCGCCCGTCAATCCGGACGTGACGATCATCCACGCCCAGCGCGCCGACCGCCGGGGCAACACCCAGATCTGGGGGCTGACCGGCGTCCAGGCCGAGGCGGTGTACGCGGCGGAGAAGGCGGTCGTGGTGGTGGAGGAGCTGGTGGCGGACGAGGTGGTCCGCGCGGACCCGAACCGCACCCTCGTCCCGGCCCACGCGGTCGACGCGGTGGTGCACTGCCCGCGCGGCGCGCATCCGTCGTTCGCGCAGGGCTACTACGACCGGGACAACGCCTTCTACCGGGCCTGGTCCGCGATCAGCAAGGACCCGGTACGGCTGCGGGCGTGGCTGGAGGAGTGGGTGTACGGGACGGCCGACCACGCGGCGTACGTGGCGAAGCTCGGCGAGGAGTTCTGGGCGTCGCTCGCGGTCGGCGAGGCGCTGAGCGGGCAGGTCGACTACGGGAGGCGGCTGTGAGCGGGCGGGACATGAAGGCCACCGGGGCCGTCACCTCCTCGGAGCTGCTCTCCGTCGTCGCCGCGCGCGAACTGGCGGGCCGGCGGGCCGTGTTCGCGGGGATCGGGCTGCCGACACTGGCGGTCGAGCTGGCGGCGCTGACCGTCGCGCCGGGCATCGAGGTGGTGTACGAGTCCGGGGTCTGCGGCGCGCACCCCTCGCAGCTGCCGGAGACGATCGCGGACGCGGTGCTGATCACGGGCGCCGAGGCGGTGCTGTCGATGCCCGCGCTCTTCGGCTCGGTGCTCCAGGGCGGGCACATCGACGTCGGCTTCCTCGGGGCCGCGCAGATCGACCGGTGGGGCAACCTCAACACCTCGGTGATCGGTGCGTGGGAGAGCCCGGAGGTGCGGCTGCCGGGCTCCGGAGGCGCGGTCGAGGTGATGGCCAACGCCCGGGAGGTCTTCGTGGTGATGCGCCGCCACACTCCGCGCTCCTTCGCCGGAGAGCTCGACTTCTGTACGACGCCCGGTCCCGACCGGGCGCTGGCGGACGGCATCCGCCCGCTCGGCACCGGCGTCACCCGGGTGATCACCGAGCTGGGCCTGCTCGCCCGCGACGGCATCGGCGACGAGTTGCGGCTGGTCGCCGTGCATCCCGGAGTCACCGTCGAGCAGGTGCGGGCCGCGACCGGCTGGGAGCTGAAGGTGGCCGACACGGTCGCGACGGTGGAGCCGCCCACCGATGCGGAGCTGC
Organism: Streptomyces sp. CA-146814; assembly: GCF_050942385.1. Classification (NCBI taxonomy): domain Bacteria; kingdom Bacillati; phylum Actinomycetota; class Actinomycetes; order Kitasatosporales; family Streptomycetaceae; genus Streptomyces; species Streptomyces sp. CA-146814. The sequence continues at coordinate 6,730,949 of NZ_CP192068.1, read as the reverse complement.
GGCTCCTGCGCGACGATGTCGACCCGCACCGCGTCTACCTCCGCTGACCTCCTCCTCATGACCATCATCGCCGGAAGGGCCTCAACTGCCATGCGTATCAGGATCGTCGGAGCCGGGGCCATGGGCCGTGGCATCGCCCAGTGGGCCGCGAGCGCGGGACACACCGTGGAGCTGGGCGACGTACGGGCGGAGGCGGTGGCGGACGCCGTGGAGTTCGTCGTCTCGATGCTGGACCGGGCGGTGGCCAAGGACCGGATGACCGCCGCCGACCGGGACGCGTCCGTGGCGCGGCTGGTGCCGCTGACCGACCCGTGGTCCGCCGGGCCGGACGTGGAGCTGGTCATCGAGGCCGTACGGGAGGATCTGGAGACCAAGGCCGAGGTGTTCGGGAAGCTGGAGCGGGCGCTGCCGTCCTCCGCCGTCTTCGCGACCAACACCTCCTCCCTGTCGGTGACCCGGATCGCGGCGACCCTCCAGGACCCGTCGCGCCTGGCCGGGCTGCACTTCTTCAACCCCGTGCCGCTGATGCGGATCGTGGAGGTGGTGCCGGGCGCGGCGACCCGCCCGGAGATCCCGGCCGCGCTGACCGAGCTGGTGGAGGGGTGCGGACACCGGGCGGTGACCGTGGCCGACACCCCTGGATTTCTGGTCAACCACGCGGGTCGCGGGCTGGTGACGGAGGCGCTGGCGCTGCTGGAGGAGTCGGTGGCGGTTCCCGCCGACATCGACCGGATCGCGCGGGACGTGCTGGGGCTGCGGATGGGCCCGTTCGAGCTGATGGACCTCACCGGGCTGGACGTCACGGCCGCGGTGATCGACTCGATCTGGCAGGGCTTCCGGTACGAGGACCGGCTGCGCCCTTCGTACCTGACGCCGAACCGGGTGGTGGCGGGGCTGCACGGCCGGAAGACCGGGCAGGGCTGGTACGCGTACGGCGAAGGCGCGGAGGGACCTGTTCCGGAGCCGGCGGTGACCGGGGACGGCGACCGGCCGGTGTTCCTGGCGCCGAACGGGTCCGTGGAGACGACGGCGTACGTGGACGCGCTCGCCGGTGCGCTGGACGCGGCCGGGGTCCGGGTCGAGCGGGGCGACGGGCCGTCCGCCGAGGCGCTGGTGCTGGTGCCGGTGTGGGGCACGACGGTGTCCGGTGCGATCCGGGCGGGCGGGCTGCCGGCGGAGCGGACGGTGGGCGTGGAGGTGCTGCCTTCGGCCGGGCGGCGGCGGGTCCTGGCGGTGACGGCCGCCACCGGTCCGGCCGCGGCCCGGGACGCGCGGGCGGTGCTGGCGCGGGCGGCGGCGGACGAGCCGCACGCGGTGACGGTGGTGCGGGACACGGCGGGCTCGGTCGCGCAGCGGCTGCTGTCGTCGATCGTCGCGGTCGGCGCCGCGATCGCGGAGCGTTCGCTCGCCACCCCGGCCGACATCGACCTGGCGGTGACGACCGGCCTCGGCTATCCGGCCGGGCCGCTGGCCTGGGGCGAGCGGATCGGGGCCGCGCGGCTGCTGGAGCTCCAGCGGTCGCTGCACGCGGCGACGGGCGACCCGCGCCACCGGCCGACGCGGTGGGTGACCGAGCGGGCGGATCTGGGGCTGGCGCTGACGGATGCGGGGACCTCGGTGGGTGAGTGCTGGGGCTAGGGCCTGTCGTCAAACTGCCGTCGTCGCCCGGCAGGCGGCAGTTTGACGACAGGCCCTGGCGGGGCCGCCCGGCGTCCGATTCGTACAAGACAGTGCGGACGTCCTGCGCCTACCGTCGTCCCATGACTCCACGATTCGACGCGATCAGCATCATCACGGCCGACCTGGCGGCCTCGCTCGCCTTCTACCGCAGGCTCGGCCTCGACATCCCGGCCGGGGCGGAGGCCGCCCCGCATGTGGAGGTGGTCCTGCCGGGCGGGCAGCGGCTGTTGTGGGACACGGAGGACGTCATCCTCTCGTTCGACCCGAGCTGGGAGCGCCCGGCGGGCGGGGAGCGGCTGGGGCTGGCGTTCGTGTGTGACAGCCCGGCGGAGGTGGACGCGCTGTACGCGGAGCTGACGGGTGCCGGGCACGCCGGGCATCTGGAGCCGTGGGACGCGGAGTGGGGGCACCGCTACGCGGTGGTGCTGGATCCGGACGGGTCCGGGGTCTCGCTGTTCGCGTCCGCGTCTCCCGCTTCGCCTGCCGAGAAGTAGGTCCCGAGCGTCGTGCCGGCCAGGTCACGCATCTCGCGCGCGAGGTGGGCCTGGTCGGTGCAGCCCGCCGCCGAGGCCGCTTCGGCGTACGGGAGGCCGGTGCGGATGAGGTCCAGGGCGCGCTGGAGGCGGAGGATCCTCGCCAGCGTCTTGGGGCCGTAGCCGAAGGCGGCCAGGGAGCGGCGGTGGAGCTGGCGGGCGCCGAGTCCGGCATCCGCCGCCGTCGCCGCGACCGTACGGCCCCGGCGCAGGCCTTCGGCGACGGCGACCGTACGGGGGTCCGGCGGCCCGGTCTCGGCGATCCGGTCCAGGGCGAACCGCTCCAGGGCCGCTGCGGGGTCGGAGGCCTCGTCGATCCGCTCGGTGAGGCGGCGTACGGTCGCGGAGGGCCAGAGGTCGGCCAGCTCCGCCCGGTGGTCGCGCAGCAGTGACGCCGGTACGCCGAGGAGTACGGGCGCGGTGCCGGGGGCGAACCGGATCGCGGCGCAGGAGGCCCGGTTCTGCGGCTCCACCGCGAAGGCGTGGGTGTCCGGGCCGGCGACGACGATGCGGCCGCCGGTCCAGATCAGGTCCATGCAGCCGTCGGGCAGCACCGAGCGGGCCTTCCGCAGCGGACGGTCAGGAGCGTCCCAGGTCCAGACGACGGCACCGGGCAGGCGGGAGGGCCGTTCCCGGTACCGGTGCTGCTGTTCCTGGTCCATGTTTCCACGCTAGCGCGCGAGGTCAGGCCGACGGCGGTCCGGAGTTGTCCCGGGGCTGCCCGGCCTCCTTGGCCTTGGTCTCCTTGGTCTCCCGGGGCTCCTTCGGCTCCTTCTCCCAGGTCGACTGGAGCCGTGACTTGACGTCGTCGGGGGGCAGGAAGCGGGACCAGCGTTCGGGGAACTCCGACGGCATGTACGCCGGGCCGTCGTCCTCGTCCTCCTCGTCGTCCCCGGTGTCCCAGGTGGCCGGGCGGGTGCGGGCGACGAACTCGGCGGCCTGGGCGGCGCGGACGCGTTCGGTGGCCTCGCGGGCGGCGGCGGTGGCGAGGGAGGGCCACACGTGGTCGATGGCGGCGTTGACCGCGGCGCCGACCAGGACGGCGAAGGCGGAGATGCCGATCCAGAGCAGGACGGCGATCGGTGCCGCCAAGGAGCCGTAGATCGTGGGGCCCTCGACCGTGTTGGTGAGGTAGATCCGGAGCAGGAAGCTGCCGAGCACCCACATCCCGAGCGCCACGAGCGCGCCGGGCACGTCCTCGATCCACGGTGAACGGACCGGGACGGAGACGTGGTAGAGCGTCGTGAGGAACGCGATCGTCAGCAGTATCACCACCGGCCAGTACAGGACGGCGATGACCTCGGTGCCCCACGGCACGAACTCGACCACCCGGTCCGGGCCGACGACGAGCAGCGGCAGCACCACCGCGCCCAGCAGCAGGGCGACGACGTACAGCAGGAAGGCGAGCAGGCGGGTCTTGACGATGCCGCGGTGGCCGTCGAGGCCGTACATGACGGTGATGGTGTCGATGAAGACGTTCACCGCGCGGGAGCCGGACCACAGGGCGATGGCGAAGCCGATGGAGATCACGTCGGGACGGGCGCCGGTGGTGACGTCGGCCAGCAGCGGTTTGGCGAACTCGTTGACCCCGCGCTCGGAGAGCACGGTCTGCGAGGCCGAGAGGATGTTGCGCTCGATGGAGGCGACCGTCTCGGTGGTCGTCCACTCGTCGACGTAACCGAGCAGTCCGATCATGCCGAGCAGCAGCGGCGGCAGGGAGAGCAGGGTGAAGAAGGCCGCCTCGGCCGCCAGCCCGAGGATCCGGTACTCGATGCACGAGTTGACGGTGTCCTTGAGCAACTGCCACGCCATCCGCCGCTTGGAGACGTTGCGGTAGAGGACTCGGGCCCGGTGGAGCCGGCCCGGTGGCCGCTCGGGTGTTTCATTTGCTGCCTGCACCTCCTTACCGTATCGGCATGGCAGCCACCACCCACACAGTGACCAATCAGGTTCCGCCGCTGGTCGGCTATGACGTCTTCGCCGCCGACCGGGCCCTGTCCGAGGCCGTCGAGCGGCACATCGAGCCGGGCGTCCTGCCCGTGGCACAGGAGGAACTCAGCAGGCTCGGGCAGTCGGCGGGTTCGGCCCAGGCCCAGGAGTGGGGTGCGCAGGCCAACGAGCATCCGCCCGTTCTGCGCACGCATGACCGGTACGGAAACCGGATCGACGAAGTGGAGTTCCATCCGTCCTGGCACCGGCTCCTGGGCCACGCGGTCGCCGCCGGGCTGACCGATGCCTGGGGCCGTCCGGCCGGCCATGTGCGGCGTGCGGCCGGGTTCCTGGTCTGGACGCAGGCGGAGGCGGGCCACGGCTGCCCGCTCTCGATGACGCACGCCGCCGTGCCCGCGCTGCGCACCGACCCGTTGCTGGCCGCCGAGTGGGAGCCGCTGCTGACCTCGTACGTGTACGAGGAAGGGCTGCGCACGCCAACGCGGAAGGCCGGAGTCCTCTTCGGGATGGGCATGACGGAGAAGCAGGGCGGCACCGACGTACGGTCCAACACGACCCGGGCGGAGCCGGTCTCCGGCGGTGGGGAGTACCTGCTCACCGGGCACAAGTGGTTCTGTTCGGCGCCGATGTCGGACGGGTTCCTCGTGCTGGCGCAGGCACCGGGCGGGCTGACCTGCTTCCTGGTGCCGCGGGTCCTGCCCGACGGTACGCGCAACGTGTTCGCGATCCAGCGGCTGAAGGACAAACTGGGCAACAAGTCCAACGCCTCCAGCGAGGTCGAGTTCGACGGGACCTGGGCCCGCCGGGTCGGCGAGGAGGGGCGCGGGGTGCGGACCATCATCGAGATGGTGGCGGCCACCCGGCTGGACTGCGTGGTGGGTTCGGCGGCGCTGATGCGACAGGCGGTGGCGCAGGCGATCCACCACACCACCCACCGCTCCGCGTTCGGCGGGCTGCTGATCGACAAGCCGCTGATGCGCAACGTGCTGGCCGATCTGGCGCTGGAGTCGGAGGCGGCGACCGTCCTGGCGATGCGGCTGGCCTCGGCGTACGACACGGACACCGAGGAGGAGCGGGCGTTCCTGCGGATCGCGGTGCCGGCTGCGAAGTACTGGGTCACCAAGCGGTGCACGCCGGTCGTGGGCGAGGCGCTGGAGTGCCTGGGCGGCAACGGGTACGTGGAGGAGTCCGGCATGCCCCGGCTGCTCCGTGAGGCGCCGCTCAACTCGATCTGGGAGGGCTCGGGCAACGTACAGGCGTTGGACGTGCTGCGGGCGCTCCAGCGGGAGCCGCAGGCGCTGGACGCGTTCCTGCGGGAGGTCGGGAAGGCGCGGGGGGCCGATCACCGGCTGGACGCGGCGATCAAGGACCTGCTGACGGAGCTGGCGGACCTGGAGGGGATCGAGGCGCGGGCGCGGCGTCTGGTGGAGCGGATGGCGCTGGTGCTCCAGGGGTCGCTGCTGGTGCGGTGGGCGCCGCCGGAGGTCTCCGACGCGTTCTGCGCCTCGCGGCTCGGCGGGGACTGGGGCACGGCGTTCGGGACGCTGCCGCACAGTCTGGATCTGGCCTCGGTGGTGGCACGGGCCCGGCCGGTCGCGGAGTAGACACCCCCTAAGGGGAAGCGACGGAGGGTGGTGCTGCGCCGACACGGCACCACCCTCCATGCTTGAACCGTGCCGCTCGCCGGGCACGGGCCCGGCGTACGGCACGCTCCCACTCTCGTACGGTTCGGTGCGGCATCGCCAGAGTTGCAAAGGGTTGCAACCATTGTGTGGACTGCGCGGCGGGGGCGTCCGGGCAGCGGCAGGATGGGGCCGGAGAGCTCACAGTGTTTCGGGGGGAACGGGTGGGGACCATGAGTCGGACGAGTTCTGCCGGAGCGGTGCGCGTGATCGGCGGGGAGGCGGAGCGGGCGACCCGGCTGCTCCACCGGGCCCGGGAGGCCCGGCTGGCGGGCGAGCGGTCCTCCGTCGCGCCACGGGCGGAGATCGACGCCTCGTGGGAGCGTGTCGTGCGCAGCGGCATCGACCCCGGGCAGTCGCCGGAGAGCGAGCTGCTACGGGCGGAGGAGATCGAGCACCGGCGGCACAGTACGGCGCTCGGCGAGGTGATGCCGGTGCTGCGGGCCGGGCTCGCCTCCATCGCGGACGCCGCGCAGCAGATCATGGTGGTCACCGACGCGGAGGGCCGGGTGCTCTGGCGCCAGGGCAACTCCGGGGTCATGCACCGGGCGCACGACATCTGCCTGGAGGAGGGGGCGGCCTGGGCGGAGGCGGCGACGGGGACGAACGCGATCGGTACGGCGCTGGCCGCCCGCGCGCCGATCCAGGTCCACTCGGCCGAGCACTTCATCCGGGCCCTGCACAACTGGACCTGCGCGGCGGCCCCGGTCCGCGACCCGCGCGACGGGCGGCTGGTGGGGATCGTCGACATCAGCGGTCCGGCCGCCACCTTCCATCCGGCGACGCTGGCCCTGGTGGACTCGGTGGCGCGGCTCGCGGAGGGCGAGATCCGCACCCGCCATCTGGTGGCGATCGAGCGGCTGCGCGCGGTGGCGGCGCCGATCCTGTGCCGGCTGGGCGGCCGGGCGCTGGCGGTGGACACGCACGGGTGGCTGGCGGCGGTGACGGGGATGCCGCCGGTGGACCGGCTGCCGCTGCCGAAGTCGCTGGTGGCGGGGCGGGTGTGGCTGCCCTCGCTCGGGATGTGCCGGGTGGAGCCGCTGCCGGGCGGGTGGCTGGTGCAGGTGTCGGACAGTACGGCGGAGGGGGCGCCGCGCCGGGCGGTGCTCGACCTGAGCCGGCCGCGGGCGCTGGCCGTGCACCTGGTGGGGCCGCTCGGGACGTCGACGCAGCGGCTCTCGCCGCGCCACGCGGAGCTGCTGTACGCGCTGGCGGTGCACCGGGAGGGCCGCAGCGCCTCCGAGCTGGCGCAGGACATCTTCGGGGATCCGACCCGGACGGTGACGGTACGGGCCGAGATCTCGCGGCTCCGGCGCCATCTGGCGGAGGTGCTGGCGCACCGCCCGTACCGCTTCGGCGACGGCGTGGAGGTGGAGGTGGTCCACCCGGAGCACCCGGGCGACCTGCTGCCGCACTCGAAGGCGCCGGTGGTGACGGGGGCGCGGCGGGGGGCCTCACCGGGCTGACCGGGCCCGCTGTGCGCCGGTCGGCGGCGGCATGGTTTTCTGGCCGCCATGAGCAACCCCGCGCAGCCCCCCGTACCGACCGCCGAGGCCACCAGGACGACCGAGGCCGAGGCGACCGAGGCCGTGACGACCGTGGCCACCACCGAGGTCACCACCTGGTCGCTGGAGCAGACCTCGCCCGCCGATCTGCGGCCCGCCGCCGTACCGGAGGGTGATCTGCGGATCGTACGGTCCGAGGTGCCGCTGCCGGAGTTCAACCGCTTCCTCTACTCCGCCGTGGGCGGCGACATCCGGTGGACCGACCGGCTGGCGATGACGTACGAGCAGTGGCGCGAGGAGCTGGAGCGTCCCGGGTCCGAGACCTGGGTGGCGTACGCGAACGGGACACCGGCCGGGTACGTCCAGCTGGACGCGCAGGACGGCGGTGCGGTCGAGATCCTGTACTTCGGGCTGATCCCGGCCTTCCGGGGGCGGCGGATCGGCGGTCATCTGCTCTCGTACGGAGCGGCGCGCGCCTGGGACCTGGCGGAACGGTGGCCCGAGCGGCCGGCGACGGAGCGGGTCTGGCTGCACACGTGCTCGAAGGACGGTCCGTACGCGATGGACAACTACCTGCGGCGGGGCTTCCGGCTCTTCGACACGAAGACCGAGGTCGAGCCGGATGTGGCGACCCCGGGACCGTGGCCGGGAGCGTACGGCGCCTGATTCCGCCGCCGGGGCCGTCTCCGGCCCCACTCGGGGGCGATTTGTCCCCCTTGCCGCCGATGCCAGCTGTGACCGGCACCACACTGTCTCATTCTTCGGGACCCTGCCGTCCACATCGTGGATAGTGGTGGACTGGCCCGAGATCCGCGTGACACGCTTCCGTCATGTCTGGAACTGGAATTGCCTTGGTGAGTCGGCGCCACGTCGACCTCTGCCGCATGTCCAGCGCCATCTGTCCGGCGCGCTGAGAGCCCCAGCACACCGCCGCACCCTTACCTCTGACACTGCCCCGCGCACCGCCGCGCCTCCGCGCGAGTGTGCCGCTCAGAGCCGCCCTCCTGCAGTCCCGAAGGACGTACCTGTCATGGCCGCTACCCCGGAACAGCCTGCGACCACCACGCCCCGCCGCAAGGCCGGACGCCACCGTGGCGAGGGTCAGTGGGCCGTGGGCCACCACACCCCCCTCAACGGGAACGAGCAGTTCAAGAAGGACGACGACGGTCTCAACGTACGGACACGTATTGAGACGATCTACTCCAAGCGCGGCTTCGACTCCATCGACCCCAACGACCTGCGGGGACGCATGCGCTGGTGGGGGCTGTACACCCAGCGCAAGCCCGGCATCGACGGCGGCAAGACGGCCGTGCTGGAGCCGGAGGAGCTGGACGACAAGTACTTCATGCTGCGCGTCCGGATCGACGGCGGCCGGCTGACCACGCAGCAGCTGCGGGTGATCGGTGAGATCTCCCAGGAGTTCGCGCGCGGGACCGCCGACCTCACGGACCGGCAGAACGTGCAGTACCACTGGATCCGGATCGAGGACGTGCCGGAGATCTGGCGGCGGCTCGAAGAGGTGGGCCTCTCCACCACCGAGGCCTGCGGTGACACGCCCCGCGTCATCCTCGGCTCGCCGGTGGCGGGTATCGCCGAGAACGAGATCATCGACGGCTCCCCCGCCATCGACGAGATCCAGCGCCGCTTCATCGGCAACCCGGACTTCTCCAACCTGCCCCGCAAGTTCAAGTCCGCCGTCTCCGGCTCGCCGCACCTGGACGTGGCGCACGAGATCAACGACATCGCCTTCGTCGGCGTGAACCACCCCGAGCACGGCCCCGGCTTCGACCTCTGGGTCGGCGGCGGCCTCTCCACCAACCCCAAGCTCGGCGTCCGGCTCGGCGCCTGGGTGCCGCTGGACGAGGTGCCGGACGTGTACGGCGGGGTCATCGGGATCTTCCGCGACTACGGCTACCGGCGGCTGCGCACCCGCGCCCGGCTGAAGTTCCTGGTCGCGGACTGGGGCGCGGAGAAGTTCCGCCAGGTCCTGGAGGACGAGTACCTGAAGCGGAAGCTGGTCGACGGGCCCGCGCCCGAGCAGCCCGCGCAGACCTGGCGCGACCACCTCGGGGTGCACCGGCAGAAGGACGGCCGTTTCTACGTCGGCTTCGCCGCGCGGGTGGGCCGGGTCGACGGCTCCACGCTCACCAAGATCGCGGAGGTGGCCGAGGCGCACGGCTCCGGCCGGGTGCGGACCACCGCCGAGCAGAAGATGATCGTGCTGGACGTGGCCGAGGAGCAGGTCGCCTCCCTGGTCGCCGGTCTGGAGGCGCTGGACCTCAAGGTCACGCCGTCCCCGTTCCGGCGCGGCACGATGGCCTGCACCGGCATCGAGTTCTGCAAGCTGGCGATCGTCGAGACGAAGGCGCGCGGAGCCTCGCTCATCGACGAACTGGAGCGCCGCATCCCGGAGTTCGACCACCCGATCACCATCAACATCAACGGCTGCCCGAACGCCTGCGCCCGCATCCAGGTCGCGGACATCGGTCTCAAGGGCCAGTTGATGCTGGACGGCGACGGCAACCAGGTCGAGGGCTACCAGGTGCACCTCGGTGGCGCGCTCGGCCTGGAGGCCGGGTTCGGCCGCAAGGTCCGTGGTCTGAAGGTCACTTCGGCCGAGCTGCCGGACTACGTCGAGCGGGTGCTCGGCAAGTTCCAGGAGGAGCGCGAGGACGGCGAGCGCTTCGCGACCTGGGCGGCGCGCGCCAGTGCGGAGTCGCTGTCATGAGCGAGCGAGCCGCCCCGTTCCACTGCCCGTACTGCGGCGACGAGGACCTGCGCCCCAACGAGACCGGTCACGGCGCCTGGGAATGCGCCTCCTGCAACCGTGCGTTCCAGCTGAAGTTCCTGGGCCTGCTGGCCCGGGGCGTCCAGCGCAACGACGGTGAAGGGGACCGGATATGACGGACACTCTGATCAGTGGTGAGCTCACCGACCGCGAACTCCAGGAGCTGGCCGAGCGGGCGGGCCGGGAGCTGGAGGACGCCTCCGCCACCGAGATCCTGAAGTGGGCCACCGACACCTTCGGGCCGCGCTTCTGCGTCACCTCCTCCATGGAGGACGCCGTGGTCGCGCACCTGGCCTCGCGGGTGCTGCCGGGCGTCGACGTGGTCTTCCTGGACACCGGCTACCACTTCCCGGAGACCATCGGGACGCGGGACGCGGTGGACGCGGTGATGGACGTCAACGTCATCACGATCACCCCCCGGCAGACCGTGGCCGAGCAGGACGCGGAGTACGGCGAGAAGCTGCACGACCGCGACCCCGACCTGTGCTGCGCGCTGCGCAAGGTCAAGCCGCTGGAGGACGGCCTGACCGCGTACGCCGCGTGGGCGACGGGGCTGCGCCGCGACGAGTCCCCGACCCGGGCGAACACCCCGGTCGTCGGCTGGGACGCCAAGCGCCGCAAGGTGAAGGTCTCCCCCATCGCCCGCTGGACCCAGGACGACGTGGACGCCTACGTGTTGGAGCACGGGGTGCTCACCAACCCGCTGCTGATGGACGGTTACGCCTCCGTCGGCTGCGCGCCCTGCACCCGCCGGGTGCTGGAGGGCGAGGACGCACGGGCCGGCCGCTGGGCCGGACGGGGCAAGACCGAATGCGGGCTGCACGGCTGATGACGACTGATCAGGAGAGTTCGATGAGCGTGACGGAGACGGGAGCCACGATCTGGCTCACCGGTCTGCCGAGCGCGGGCAAGACCACCATCGCGTACGAGCTGGCGGGCCGGCTGCGGACCGAAGGCCACAAGGTGGAGGTGCTCGACGGCGACGAGATCCGGGAGTTCCTCTCCGCGGGGCTCGGCTTCTCCCGCGAGGACCGGCACACCAACGTGGCCCGCATCGGCTTCGTCGCCGAACTCCTCGCCGCCAACGGCGTGAAGGTGCTCGTCCCCGTCATCGCCCCGTTCGCCGACAGCCGCGAGGCGGTCCGCAAGCGGCACGCCGCCGAGTCCACCACCTACCTGGAGGTGCACGTGGCGACGCCCGTCGAAGTGTGCTCCGTACGGGATGTGAAGGGCCTTTACGCCAAGCAGGCGGCCGGCGAGATCAGCGGTCTCACCGGGGTCGACGACCCCTACGAGGCGCCCGAATCGCCCGACCTGCGCATCGAGTCGCACCAGCAGACCGTGCAGGAGTCAGCGGCGGCGCTCCACGCGCTGCTCACCGAGAGGGGCCTGGCGTGAGTGCCGTCACCACCACCGTGTCCGGGGACACCGCGAACCCGTACGCGCTCAGCCACCTGGACTCCCTGGAGTCCGAGGCGGTCCACATCTTCCGTGAGGTGGCGGGGGAGTTCGAGCGGCCGGTGATCCTGTTCTCCGGCGGCAAGGACTCCATCGTGATGCTGCACCTGGCGCTCAAGGCGTTCGCGCCGGCGCCGGTGCCGTTCACGCTGCTGCACGTGGACACCGGGCACAACTTCCCGGAGGTCCTGGAGTACCGCGACCGTACGGTGAAGAAGCACGGGCTGCGGCTCCATGTCGCCTCCGTGCAGGAGTACATCGACGGCGGAAAGCTCCGCGAGCGCCCCGACGGCACCCGCAACCCGCTCCAGACCGTGCCGCTCACCGAGGCGATCCAGCAGCACCGCTTCGACGCGGTGTTCGGCGGCGGGCGGCGCGACGAGGAGAAGGCGCGCGCCAAGGAGCGGGTCTTCTCGCTGCGCGACGAGTTCTCGCAGTGGGACCCGCGCCGCCAGCGCCCCGAGCTGTGGCAGCTGTACAACGGCCGGCACGCCCCCGGTGAGCACGTCCGGGTCTTCCCGATCTCCAACTGGACCGAGCTGGACGTCTGGCAGTACATCGAGCGCGAGGGGATCGAGCTGCCGGAGATCTACTTCGCCCATGAGCGCGAGGTCTTCAACCGCAACGGCATGTGGCTGACCGCCGGGCACTGGGGCGGCCCCAAGGAGCACGAGGCCACCGAGACCCGGCTCGTGCGCTACCGCACGGTCGGCGACATGTCCTGCACCGGTGCCGTCGACTCCGACGCCACCACGCTGGACGCCGTGATCACCGAGATCGCCGCCTCCCGGCTCACCGAGCGGGGCGCGACCCGCGCCGACGACAAGATGTCCGAGGCCGCGATGGAAGACCGCAAGCGCGAGGGGTATTTCTGAGGGCCTCTCGTGTGGACCAGGCCGGGCTCGCGGGCCCTGGCACCGCACCTCGCCGCGTTGTCGTCACTCACCATGGCTCCGCCATGACTCCCTCCTCCGCCTTGCGATGCACGGCACCAGTCCCCGCTCCCTGATCCGGCCTGATCCACACGAGAGGCCCCCATGACCACCACAGCTGAGCAGTTGTCGGCCACCACCCTGCTGCGCTTCGCCACCGCCGGTTCGGTGGACGACGGCAAGTCCACCCTCGTGGGACGTCTGCTGCACGACTCCAAGTCGGTCCTCACCGACCAGCTGGAGGCCGTCGAGCAGGCGTCGCTCAACCGCGGGCAGGAGGCGCCGGACCTGGCGCTGCTCACCGACGGGCTGCGGGCCGAGCGCGAGCAGGGCATCACCATCGATGTCGCCTACCGCTACTTCGCCACCACCCGCCGCCGCTTCATCCTCGCCGACACCCCGGGCCATGTGCAGTACACCCGGAACATGGTGACCGGCGCCTCCACCGCCGAGCTGGCCGTGGTCCTGGTCGACGCCCGCAACGGGGTCGTCGAGCAGACCCGCCGCCACGCCGCCGTCGCCGCGCTGCTGCGCGTCCCGCACGTGGTGCTGGCCGTCAACAAGATGGACCTGGTCGACTACGCGGAGCCCGTGTTCGCCGCCATAGCCGAGGAGTTCACCGCGTACGCCGCGTCCCTCGGCGTCCCGGAGATCACCGCGATCCCGATCTCGGCGCTGGCCGGGGACAACGTGGTGGAGCCGTCCGCGCACATGGACTGGTACGGCGGGCCGACCGTCCTGGAGCACCTGGAGACGGTCCCGGTCAGCCACGACCTCACCGCCTGCCACGCGCGCTTCCCCGTGCAGTACGTGATCCGCCCGCAGACCGCCGAGCTCCCGGACTACCGGGGGTACGCCGGTCAGATCGCGGCCGGGGTCTTCCGGGTCGGCGAGGCCGTCTCCGTACTCCCGTCCGGGCGTACGACCACGATCACCGGTATCGACGCGCTCGGCGAGAGCGTGGACATCGCCTGGGCGCCGCAGTCCGTGACGCTCCGGCTGGCCGACGACATCGACATCTCGCGCGGTGACCTGATCGCCCCGGCCGCCGACGTGCCGCCGGTGACCCAGGACGTCGAGGCGACCGTCTGCCATGTGGCGGACCAGCCGCTCTCGGTGGGCCAGCGGGTGCTGCTGAAGCACACCACCCGTACGGTCAAGGCGATCGTCAAGGACATCCCGTCGCGGCTGACCCTGGACGACCTCTCCCAGCACCCGGCGCCCGGGCAGCTGGTCGCCAACGACATCGGCCGGGTCGTCGTGCGCACCGCCGAGCCGCTCGCGCTCGACACGTACGAGGACTCGCGGCGCACCGGCTCGTTCCTGCTGATCGACCCGGCGGACGGGACGACGCTGAGCGCCGGCATGGCGGGCGCCGCGTTCGCCGCGGTCGCCGAAGCCGTCGCGCAGGCCGCCGACGACGACGCCGAATGGGACTTCTGATGACCGGTGACTTCTTCTCCACCTTCGCGAAGGAGGGCGGCCGGGTGGGCAGCGGCGCCCTCGGCAGCGGCCAGGGAGGCGTGGGGCGATGTGCGTGATGACGTACGCGCACCGCTCGCGCGCCCTGAACCCCCCGCACCCGTACCGCCGAAGACCTGCCGACCTCCCGGCCGCGCCCCCCTGACCAGCAGCGGGACGCGAGTACCGGGTCAACGAGAGGAAAGCCTCCCGTGCCTGCCCCCCGTTCCACCGTTCGCCGCTCGATAGCCGCCGTCGCGGCCCTGCCGCTGCTGGCCCTGGCCGCCACCGCCTGCGGTTACGGCTCCGACGCCCAGGACGACGACACGAAGAAGGCGAACGTCTCCAGCGGAGAGAAGAAGCTCTCCGCGGACACCGTGAAGATCGGCTACTTCGCGAACCTCACGCACGCCACCGCCCTGGTCGGTATCCAGGAAGGCACCATCCAGAAGGAGCTGGGCGGCACCAAGGTCGAGTCGACGACCTTCAACGCGGGCCCCTCCGAGATCGAGGCGCTGAACGCCGGATCGATCGACATCGGCTTCATCGGCCCCTCCCCCGCCATCAACGCCTACGTCAAGTCCCAGGGCAAGGGCCTGCGGATCGTGGCGGGTTCGGCCTCCGGCGGCGTGAAGCTGGTCGTCAACCCGAAGAAGATCAAGACGCTGGACGACCTCAAGGGCAAGCGGATCGCGACCCCGCAGATCGGCAACACGCAGGACGTGGCCTTCCTCAACTGGATCTCCGAGAAGGGCTGGAAGGTCGACCCGCAGAGCGGCAAGGGCGATGTCTCCGTGGTCCGCTCGGACAACAAGGTGACGCCCGACGCCTACAAGTCCGGTTCGCTGGACGGCGCGTGGGTCCCGGAGCCGACGGCCTCGAAGCTGGTCTCCGAGGGCGCGAAGGTGCTCCTGGACGAGAAGGACCTGTGGCCGGACAAGAAGTTCGTGATCACGCACATCATCGTGTCGCAGAAGTTCCTCGACGCGCACCCCGATGTCGTCGAGGCCGTGGTCAAGGGTTCGGTCTCCACCAACAAGTGGATCAACGCCAACCCTGAGGAGGCCAAGGCCTCCGCCAACAAGGCGCTGGAGAAGCTGAGCGGCAAGCCGCTGCCCCAGGAGATCCTCGACCCGGCGTGGGAGTCCGTCGAGTTCACCGACGACCCGCTGGCCACCACGCTCAAGACCCAGTCGGAGTTCTCGGTGAAGGCCGGTCTGCTGGAGAACCCGAAGCTGGAGGGCATCTACGACCTGGGCCCGCTGAACAAGATCCTCAAGGCTGAGGGCCGGCCCGAGGTCTCCGACGCCGGTCTCGGCGTCAAGTAGCCAACCCGTACAGGACCCAGGATTCCCAGGAGGTGACGACCATGGCGACCACCACCCTCACCAAGGCCGAGGACCGTACGACGGTCGAGCACGCCGCCCGTCTCTCGCACGTCTCGAAGTCCTTCGCCGGACCCACGGGGCAGCAGCTCGTCCTGGACGACATCACCCTCGATGTCGCTCCGGGTGAGTTCGTCACCCTCCTGGGAGCCTCCGGGTGCGGAAAGTCGACGCTGCTCAATCTGGTGGCCGGACTCGACCGCCCGTCCGCGGGGTCCATCGAGACCCCCGGCGGGCGGCCGGCCCTGATGTTCCAGGAGCACGCCCTCTTCCCGTGGCTGACCGCGGGCAAGAACATCGAACTGGCCCTGCGGCTGCGCGGCGTCCCCAAGTCGGAGCGCCGCACCGAGGCCGAGCGGCTGCTCGAACTCGTCCGGCTCGGCGGCGCGTACGGCAAGCGGGTGCACGAGCTGTCCGGCGGGATGCGGCAGCGGGTCGCGATGGCCCGCGCGCTCGCGCAGGACAGCCAACTGCTGCTGATGGACGAGCCGTTCGCGGCGCTGGACGCCATCACCCGCGATGTGCTGCACGACGAGCTGACCCGGATCTGGCGCGAGACGAACGCCTCGGTCCTCTTCGTCACGCACAACGTGCGCGAGGCCGTACGGCTCGCGCAGCGCGTCGTGCTGCTCTCGTCCCGGCCGGGCCGGATCGCCCGGGAGTGGACGGTCGACATCGAGCAGCCGCGCCGTATCGAGGACACCGCCGTGGCGGAGCTGTCCGTCGAGATCACCGAAGAACTGCGTGGGGAGATCCGCCGACATGGCCAGCACTGACATCACGTCCGACCGCAAACGGCCGGACGCGGCGGCCGGACCCGTCGACGCGAAGCCGGACGACCTGGCCGGCCTGGAGGCCGGTCTCGACGCCCTGGACGCGGTGCAGATCCGCCGCACCCCGGTCCGCGAAGTCCTGAAGAGCAAGGTGCTGCCGCCCGTGGTGGCGGTGGCGCTGGTCCTCGTCGTCTGGGAGCTGCTGGTCCGCGCCGAGGTCACCGAGGTCTACAAGCTGCCGCCGCCGTCCGCGGTGTGGGACAGCGCCAAGGAGATGTGGCTCAAGGGCACGCTGCTGGAGGTCGTCTGGACCAGCGTCTCGCGCGGTCTGCTCGGCTTCCTCCTCGCGGTGGCCATCGGTACGCCGCTGGGGCTGTTGGTCGCCCGGGTGAGGCTGGTCCGAGCCGCGATCGGGCCGATCCTGTCCGGCCTCCAGTCGCTGCCGTCGGTCGCGTGGGTGGCCCCGGCGGTCATCTGGCTCGGGCTGAACGACAGCATGATGTACGCGGTGATCCTGCTCGGCGCGGTGCCCTCGATCGCCAACGGGCTGGTCTCGGGCGTCGACCAGGTGCCGCCGCTGTTCCTGCGGGCGGGCCGCACGCTGGGCGCCACCGGCATCCGGGGCACCTGGCACATCGTGCTGCCGGCCGCGCTGCCCGGCTATCTGGCGGGCCTCAAGCAGGGCTGGGCGTTCTCCTGGCGGTCGCTGATGGCCGCCGAGATCATCGCCTCCTCACCCGAACTCGGTCTGGGTCTCGGGCAGTTGCTGGAGAACGGCCGCAGCAACTTCGACATGCCCGGGGTCTTCCTCTCCATCCTGCTCATCCTGTTCGTCGGCATCGCGATCGACCTGCTGATCTTCAGTCCGCTGGAGCGGTGGGTGCTGCGCAGCCGAGGCCTCCTCGTCAAGAACTGAGTCACGCCATGTCCCACCCCGTCCTCCTCGTCATCGCCCACGGCAGCCGCGACCCACGGCACGCCGCGACCGTGCACGCGCTCACCGAGCGGGTACGGGAGCGGCGGCCGGGGCTGCGCGTGGAGACGGCGTTCCTGGAGTTCAACGCCCCTTCCGTGCCCCGGGTGCTGGAGCGCCTGGCCACGGAGGGGGCGGACGAGGTCATCGCCCTGCCGCTCCTGTTGACCCGGGCGTTCCACGCCAAGACCGACATCCCGTCGGTCCTGCGCGAGGCCCGCGCCCGGCTGCCGAGGCTGCACATCCGCCAGGCCGACGTCCTCGGCCCGTCCCCGCTGCTCAACGCCACGCTCGGCCGGCGGCTGCGGGAGGCCGGGGTCCGCCCCGGCGACCTCCCCCGGACCGGGCTCGTCCTGGCCTCGGCGGGATCCTCAGACCCGGAGGCGATCGCAGTGATCGCTGAAATCGCGCGGGAGCTGCGGCACACCGGTTGGTGCGCCGTGCGGCCTGCGTTCGCCTCCGCATCTCTCCCCCGTACCGAGGACGCGGTACGGGCCCTGCGGGCCGAGGGCGCGGAGCGGGTGGCGGTGGCGCCGTACGTCATCGCGCCCGGCCGCCTCCCGGACCGCATCGCGGCGGGCGCCGAGGCGGCCGGCGCGGACGTACTGGCCGATGTGCTGGGCCCGGCACCGGAGTTGGCGCGGCTGCTGCTGGAGCGGTACGACGAGGCGCGGGTGATGGTGGGGGCTTCGTCGCTGTCGGCGTGAGGCCGGGCGCGGACACCCGCTAGGGCCTGTCGTCAAACTGCCGTCGTCGCCCGAAGGGCGGCCGCGCGGCGCATGGTGCGTGCGATCGCAAGGCGCCGGAATGGTCTCGGATGGGGTCTCCCCTGCTCGAACGCAGTTGAGAGCTCGGGGAAGGAGCTACTTGGCCATTTCGGCAACGCCGGAGGGGGTCCCTCCCTGCTCGAGCGAAGCCGAGAGCTTGGGGGAGTGCGTGCCAGGCGTCGCGCGGCAGGCGACAGTTTGACGACAGGCCCTAGCTCTGGCCGATCAGCCCGGCGACCGCGCAGACGACCGCCCCGAGGGCCACCGTGTCCGCACCGATCGACCAGGTGTACCGTCGCCGCTCGCCGCACGGAGGAGGGCGGTAGCTCCGCACGCGCTGCACGAGCGGGGTCCCGGGCCCGTACCAGGCTTCCAGCCCCGCTCCCCACAGCCCTGCCTCCGTCGCCATGTCCACGATCCTAAGGACAGCCCGGGGCGGCCGTGCCCCCGGAAGCTGTGGTGCGGTGGGCCGTTCGCCGTAGCAGTGGCCGTTAGGCGAGCGTCTTCCGTGGCTCCTCCGGGTCCGGGGTGTGGTGGCGGCCGACCGGGATCACCAGCGGGGTGCGGCTCACCGGGTCCGTGGTGACCTGGCAGCGCAGGCCGAAGACGTCCTCGACGGTCTCGGCGGTGATCACGTCGGCGGGGGCGCCCTCGGCGACGATGCTGCCCTTCTTCATCGCGATGACGTGATCGGCGTACCGGCAGGCCTGGTTGAGGTCGTGCAGGACCATGACGATCGTGCGTCCCTCGCGCCGGTTGAGGTCCACGACGAGGTCCAGGACGTCGATCTGATGGGCGAGATCGAGGTACGTCGTCGGCTCGTCCAGGAGGAGGACCGGGGTGCCCTGGGCGACGGCCATGGCGATCCAGGCGCGCTGGCGCTGGCCGCCGGAGAGTTCGTCCACCGCGCGGTCGGCGAGGTCGGTGGTGCCGGTCGCGGCCAGCGCGTCGTGCACCGCGTGCTCGTCCGCCTTGGTCCACTGCCGCCACCACGTCTGGTGCGGCGAGCGGCCCCGGTTCACCAGGTCGATGACGGTGAGGCCCTCGGGGGCGACCGGCGACTGCGGCAGGATGCCGAGCTGCTGGGCCAACTCCCTGGTGGGGATGGCGTGCAGGGTGCGGCCGTCCAGGCTGACCGCTCCCGCGCGCGGGGCCAGCAGCCGGGCCAGGGCGCGCAACAGGGTCGACTTGCCACAGGCGTTGGCGCCGACGATGGCGGTGATCCGGCCCGGCGGAACGGCCAGGTCGAGGCCGGTGACGACGGCCCGGTCGTCGTAGCCGAGGTGCAGGTCCTTCGCCCTCAGGTCGGGTTCGGCGGTGGACATCGGTCAGCCTCCTGAGCCCGCGCGGTTGACGCGGATGAGCAGCCAGAGCAGGACCGGGGCGCCGAGCACTCCGGTGACGATCCCGACGGGCAGTTCGGTGCCGGGGATCAGTTCGCGTGCCAGGACGTCGGACGCGAGGACGATGGCGGCGCCGGTGAGTCCGCCGGCGAGCGGCGGCGGCCAGGCCGTACGGCAGAGCCGCTGCGCGATCTGCGGGGCGGCGAGTGCCACGAACGCCACGGGCCCGGCCGCCGCCGTGGCGAAGGCGACCAGGCCGACGCCGGTGAGCAGGACGGTGAGGCGGACGGCCTGGACGCGGGTGCCGAGCCCCTTGGCGACGTCGTCGCCGAGTTGCAGCGTACGCATGAGGCGGCCGATGAGCAGGGCGGCGGGGACCAGGACGACCAGGGCGTACGCGAGGGGCGCGGCCTGCTGCCAGTCGCGGCCGTTGAGGTTGCCGACGAGCCAGCCGAGCGCGGCCTGTGCCTGGAAGCGGCCGCCCCGGGCGAGCAGGAAGTCGGTGACGCTGAGGCAGATCCAGGAGACGCCGATGCCGACGAGGATGATGCGGTAGCCGGTGGTGCCGCGCCGCCAGGCGAGCCCGTAGACGAGGAGGGCGCTGGCGAGGGCGCCGAACAGGCCGAGGGCCTGGGTGCCGAGGCCGAAGTCCCAGCCGAGCACGATGCCCGCGACGACGGCGGTGCCGGCGCCCTGGGTGAGGCCGATCATGTCGGGGCTGGCGAGCGGGTTGCGGGTCATCGTCTGGAACAGGGCGCCGGACATGCCGAACGCGATCCCCGCGAGGAGCCCGGTCATGGCGCGCGGCAGCCGCAGTTCCTGGACGACGAGGAGGGTGCCGGGGTCGCCGGAGCCGGTCAGTGCGCGGGCGACGTCGGTGAGCGGGATGCCGTACTCACCGATGGAGACGTTCCAGCACAGCGCGACGAACACGGCGACGACGAGTGCCGTGCAGACGGCGATCTGCCGGGGTCGCAGGGTGCCCGAGACCGGCGGGAAGGCCAGGCGGAAGGGGCGGGCCCCGGTCTTCCCCGTGCGGAAGGATTCGGTGGTCACGGTCATACCTCCGCGAGCCGGCGTCGGCGGACCAGGGCGATGAAGAAGGGGCCGCCGATGAAGGCGACGATGATCCCGGCCTGGACCTCCACGGGCCGGGCGATCACCCGGCCGAGGATGTCCGCGCCGAGCAGCAGCCCGGCGGCCAGCGCGGCCGAGAGCGGCAGCAGCCAGCGGTGGTCCGGGCCGAGTCCGGCCCACTGGGCGAGCACCCGGGCGACGTGCGGGACGACCAGGCCGATGAAGACGACGGGCCCGATCACCGCGACCGCCGCCCCGGTGAGCAGGGTCACGGCGACAACGCCCTGGAGGCGTACGAGGCCGAGCTTGCGGCCGAGCGACGCGGCCACGTCGTCGCCGAGGGCGAGGCTGTTGAGGGCGGGCGCGCTCGCCACCGCGAGGAGGGCGCCGAAGCCGAGGAAGGGCAGGATGCGCAGCACGGTGGAGGCGTCCTGGTTGGCGAGCGAGCCGGCCGACCAGAAACGGAACCGGTCCAGGGCGGCCGGATCGGTGAGAACGATGGCGCTGGTCAGCGAGGAGAGCACGGCGGTGACGGCGACCCCCGCGAGGGCCAGCTTCACCGGCGTGGAACCCGAACGCCCCATCCGCCCCAGCAGGTAGACGACGATGCTCGCCGCCATCGCTCCGGCGAACGCGAACCAGATGTAGCCGAGCAGCGAGTCGATCCCCGCGACCCCGGCGGCGAGCACGATGGCGAACGCGGCCCCGGCGCTCACGCCGAGGATGCCGGGGTCGGCCAGCGGGTTGCGGGTCAGCGCCTGCATCACACAGCCGGAGAGCCCGAGCGCCGCACCGGCGGCCAGCCCCAGGGCCGTACGCGGCACGCGCACCGACCAGATCACGTCCTCGATCCGGGGCCCGGTCGGCCGGCCGAGGAGCGCCTTGAGCACGTCACCGGGCGGGATCTGGAGGGCGCCGAGACCGAGCGAGAGCAGGCAGAGCACCACCAGCACGGCGGCGAGAGAGGCCGCGAGCAGGGCGGGGCGCCATCGGGCGGGGCGGGTCACGGGGCTGGCTCCACGGTCCGGTTCCTCACGGGAGGGGTGGGCGGGCCGCCCCGCCGACGCGGGGCGGCCCGGAGGGGGGCAGGCGTCAGGACGCGGGGTGGACGACCTTCGTGTCCGTCTTGCCGTCGACGGCGGCCGACAGCATGGGGACCAGGCGGTCGACGGTGTACGGGATGCTCAGCGGGGTCACGAAGGAGATCGCGCTGCCGAAGTGGCTGCTCTCCTTGATCATGACCTCGCGGCCTTCCTTGACCGCGTCGAGCTTGCCGTACAGCGGGTCGGCGTGGAGCTTCTTGGCGTCCTTGGCCGGGTCGGTGACGATCCAGGCGACGGCGTCCGTGTCGAGGAGGTCGGTGCGCTCCTTGCTGATGTTGGCGCCGAACGCCTCGCCGACGACCTTGTCGAGGCCGCTCGGGAGCTGGAAGCCGAGGCCGGTCAGCACGCGCGAGCGGTTGTCCTGCGGGCCGTAGACGTACATGCCCTCGTACGGGGTCGCCATGACGGCGGTCTTCCCCTGGAACTCGGGGTGCGCGGCGGCGGCGTCGGCGATGTGCTTCTCGGTCTTCGCGACCAGGTCCTTCGCCTCGTCGGGCTTGCCGAGCGCCTTGCCGACCTGCGTGGTCTGGTCCTGCCAGGAGATGCCCCAGTCCGCGCCCTCCTTCGGCTGGGCGACGACCGGGGCGATCTTGGAGAGGGTGCGGTACTGGTCCTTGGTGAGGCCCGAGTACAGCGCGAGGATCAGGTCGGGGCGCAGGGAGGCGATCTTCTCGACCTGGGGGCCGGTGCCGTCGTCGTGGAGGACGGTGGGCCGCGCCTTGTCGCCGAGGGCCTTCTCGGCCCACGGGCCGATGGCGCCCTTGAACTCGCCGAACCACTCGGTCGTGCCGACCGGCACCTTGCCGAGGGCGAGGACCGCGTCCTGGTCGGAGAGGCCGACGGTGACGATGCGCTGCGGGTCGTTCTTGACGGTGGTGGTGCCGTACTTGTGGTCGAGGGTGACCGGGAAGGCCCCCTTCGCCGCGCTGTCGCCGGACGGCGCGGCCTTGTCGTCGCTCTCGCCGGACCCACAGGCGGCGGCTCCGAACAGCAGCAGGGCGGACGCGGCCACGGCGGTCAGCCGGGTGCGCTGGAACATGCGGGACATGGCGGTTTCCTTCGGGAAGGTGGGTGTGCCGGGGGGCGGCGTGGGGGTCAGAGGTGGGGTGCGGCACGGCTGCCGGACCAGGCGTGCCAGAGGGTGGCGTACGGGCCGTCGGCGGTGCGCAGTTCGTCGTGCGTGCCGCTCTCGACGACCCGGCCGGCCTCCAGCACCACGATCCGGTCGGCGGCGACGGCCTGGGTGAGGCGGTGGGCGACGACCAGGGCGGTGCGGCCGGCGAGGGCGGCCTCGGCGGAGCGCTCCAGCGTGCGGGCGCCGGCGCTGCCCGCCTCGGCGGTGGCCTCGTCGAGCACGGCGACCGGGGGGTCGGCCAGGACGAGCCGGGCGAGGGCGAGTTGCTGGGCGCGGGCGGGGTCGAGGCGGTGGCCGCCTTCGCCTACGACGGTGGCGAGCCCGTCGGGCAGGGCGTCGGCCCACTCCAGCGCGTGCACGGTGGCGAGGGCGGTACGGAGGTCGGCGTCGGTGGCGTCGGGGCGGGCGAGGCGGAGGTCCTCGGCGAGGGTGCCGGTGAAGACGTGGACCTCCTGGGTGACCAGGACGACGGAGGGGGCTGTCTTTCCCTCCGCTACGGAGACCGTGCCTTCCGTCGGCTGCTGGACCCCCGCCACGATGCGGGCCAGAGTGGATTTCCCGGCGCCGCTCGTGCCGACGAGCGCCACGTGCTCGCCCGTGCGGAGGGTGAGGGAGACGTCGTGGAGGACGGTGCGGCCGGGCCCGTACGCGTGGCTCACGGCGTCGACGGTGACGGCCGCCGTGCGTTCCGGCCTCTGGGGCGGCAGCCGTACGGCGCTCGCCTCGAGATCGGTCACGCCGACCAGCCGTGCCAGTCCGGCCGCCGCCGACTGGGCCTCGTCGAGGAGGACGAGGGCGGCGTTGACGGGTCCGAAGAGGCTGTGGAAGTAGAGGGCGGCGGCCGTCGCCGTACCGATGGAGACGGAGCCGTCGCGGACCAGGAAGAACCCGGTGACCAGGACGGCGGCCAGGCCGATGTACTCCGCGATGTGCAGCCGCGCGTAGAAGCCGAGCACGAGGTGGACGCTGCGCATGGTCAGCTCGACGGCCTTGCGCGAGCGGGCCGCGCTCTTCTCCGTGTGCTGCTCCTCCAGCCGGTGGCCGCGCACGGTCACCGCTCCGCCGATGGTCTCCAGGAGCTGTTGCTGCTGGGCGCCGTTGGCGACCCGCTGGTCGGCGTAGACGGTGACGGCGTGGCGTACGTACCACCGTGCCGTGAGCGCCTGGACCGGTACGGCGAGGAGCGCGGCGAGGAGGAACCGTACGTCCAGCAGCGCCATCGCGCCGAGGGTCAGCACGATCGCGAGGACCGAGCGGGCCATCTCCGGGAGCGCCGAGCGGACGGCTTCCGCGACCCGGGCGACGTCTCCGGTGACCCTGGCCGTGAGGTCGCCTGCGCCGGCCCGCTCCAGGCGGTCGGCGGGGAGGTGCAGGGCGCGCTCGACGAACTGTTCGCGGAGCCGGGCGAGGACGGTCTCGCCGAGCCGGGCGATCTGGGTCAGGCCGAAGGTGGTGGTGAGGCCCTGGACGACGGCGACCACGAGGAGCAGGACGACGGGCAGCGTCAGGGCGTCGGCGGAGCGGCCGTCGGCGACGATGTCGACGATGCGGCCGAGCAGCGGCTGGACGAGGAGCCCGACGGCGGTGGCGCCGACCAGGACGCCGAGACCCAGGACCGCGCGGCCCCGGTCCGGGCGGATCAGGGTGCGCAGGGCGGCCCGGGTGCGGGCGCCGGTGGCGATGGGGAGCAGCTCGGCACTGCCGTCCGCTACATCCGATATGCCCGATGGAGTGGTCATGTGAGCACCGCCGAGCGGTAGACGGGATGGTCGCGTACGAGGTCCTCGTGCGGGGCCTCGGCGGTGACGGTGCCGCCGTCGATGAGGACGACCCGGTCGGTGGCGGCGAGGAGCGCCGGGCTGCTGGTGACCAGGACCGTGGTGCGGCCGGTGCGGGCGCGGCGGATGCCGGTGGCGATGCGGGCCTCGGTGGCGGCGTCGACGGCGGTCGTCGGGTCGTGCACGACCAGGACCGAGCGGTCGGCGGCGAGCGCGCGGGCCAGCGCGACGCGCTGGCGCTGGCCGCCGGAGAGGGAGCTGCCGCGCTCGCCGATCCGCCCGGAGGTGCCGCCGGGCAGGGTCGCGGCGACCTCGTCGACGGCGGCGGCGTCCATGGCCGGCTGCGGGTCGGCTCCGGCGGGGGCGGCGGCCGTGACGTTGTCGAGGAGGGTGCCGTCGAAGAGCTGGGCGTCGTGCTCGGCCACCAGGAGCGCGGAGCGCAGGGCGGCGGGCGCGAGTTCGGTGACCGGGGTGCCGTCGAGCTCGACGCGTCCTCGGTCCGGGTCGCAGCGGCGGGCCAGGCAGTGCAGCAGGGTGGCGGCGTCGGCGGTGTCGGTGACCACGATGCCGAGGTGCTCGCCGGGCCGGACGGTGAGGTCGATTCCGTCGAGCCCGGCGTGGCCGAGGCCGTGCAGCCGCAGCTCTCCGGAGGCGGGAGTGGCGGGCTCCGCGGCGCCGCCGGTGGTCTCGCCGGGTGCGGCCAGCACGTCGGCGATGCGGGCGGCGGAGGCGCGGGCCTTGGCGAGTTCGGCGCCGACCCAGGCCAGTACGGCGATCGGTCCGGGCAGGAAGAGGGCGAGGCCGACGGCGGAGACCAGGGCCCCGAGGCCGATGGAGCCGCTGAGCACCAGGCGTCCGCCGACGAGGGCGACCAGGGCGATGAAGGCGCCGGTGAGGGTGAGCATCAGCCCGGTCTGGAGTGCGGCGGCGCGGGCGGCGCGCACGTTGGCCTCGCGGGAGGCCTGGCTGGTGGAGCGGTACCGGGCGACGGCGGCGCGCTCGGCCCGGAGGCCCTTGAGTACGCGGACGCCGGCGACCAGGTCGGCGGCGACCCCGGAGGCGTGCGCGGCGCGTTCCTGTTCGGCCTGGCTGCGGTGTTCCAGCGGGCGGGCGAGGTAGTGGCCGAGCGCCATGAGGAACGGGGCGCCGATCAGGACGAGGAGGCCGAGCGGGACGGAGGCGCGCAGCAGCAGGACCGCTCCCGCGACGACGCCGACGACGGCGGCGATGCCGAGGGTGAGGGCCATGTTGAGGGCCCCGACCCGCCGGGCGTCCTCGGTGGCCACGTTGACCAGGGCGCCGGGCGGCCGTCCGGCCTCGGCGCCGCCGTGCGGGGCGAGGACGCGGCGTACGACATCGAGGCGCAGCTGGTGCGCGGCCTGCTCAGCGGCGCGCTCACCGGCCCGGGCGCCGAAGCGGAAGCCGTACGACAGCATCGCGTAGACGACGGCGAGGACGACCAGCCAGACGGCGAGCGCTCCCCCGTCGGGCCGGACCACCGCACGGTCGACGATGATCCCGATGAGTACGGGGACGAGCGCTTCGCCGGTCTGATGGGCGGCGCCCAGCAGCGAACCGACGACGACGTCCCGGCGCTGCCCTGCGACGGCACGGCGTATGACACCGCGCCCGGACCTGTCAGCCCCCACCCACCTGCTCCTCATAGCGTGTACCGGTCAGAGGAGAAGGGGCGACTTCCGGCCACTCGACTCCAGCCAAACGCAGGTAAGGCTAACTTGTGCGGCGCCCGGTGCGGAACGGACCCCGGGAGACCCGCCCCGGAAGGCCCGCCCCGGGGCGCCCGGTCAGGTTTCGGCGGGCCCGTCCGGTTCGAGCAGGGCGTGCATCCTGCGCAGGACGTCAAGCTGAGCCTCGTTGTAGAACGCGACCAGGGCCTGCGCGACGACCGACCGGGCGAGCGCCCCGTCCCGGCGGGAGGCGGCGTCCAGGTCCGAGATGAAGGGGTGGGCCTCCTGCTGCTCCCGGGCCTCGGCCGCCAGGTGGCCGGCCAGCCGGCGGCGAACGTCCTCGGGCGCGTCGACGGGGAGGTTCTCGAACTCCTCGGCGACCTCGTCCCGGGGCCGGGAGTACTGCTCCTTGATGAGCGCCATCGCCCTCGGCGTGAGGATGCTCGAGTACGCCAACAGCAGGGACTGCTGGGCCCGTGGCAGGTCCGCGGCGGCGGCCCCGAAGTCCGCGGGGAGGCCGAGGGAGACCCCCTCCTCCAGGACCGCCGCGATCTCACGGCGCATCCGCTGCCGCCGGTCGATGTCCGCCGCGAGTTCGGCGTCCAGGGCCCGCAGGATCTCCTCCGGCCTGCCGTCGGCGGCCTCCATCGAGGGGATGTCGGCCAGCGGCACACCCAGGTCGGTCAGCCGCCGGATAGCCATCACGCGGACCAGGTGGGTCACGCCGTACCGCTTGTAGCCGTTGGCCGACCGCGCGGGTTCCTCCAGCAGCCCCAGCCGGTGGTAGTGCCGGACGGTCTTGAGCGTCGTGCCGGCGAGTTCGGCCAGTTGACTCGTGCTCCACGCCACAGCAGACCCTTTCCCGGATGCTCCGCACTTCGTCGGCGCCGACGAGGGCCGTCCCGGAAGGGAGGTCCCGTTCACTCCCCTGCCCCCGCGCGGTGCGGTCCATCCCCGTCGCCGCCAGGGCCCGGCCCGCACCGCCGACTTGACCATGCCCTTGGGGCACGGAGTGCGATGGGAGCGACCACAGCACCGGCACGGTTGTATGGGGAGAGCCGACATGACACGACAACGCGGTATCCGGCGGAGCGCGGCCCTGGCGATCGCCCTCGGCCTCGGCCTGAGCGGATCGCTCGGCACGGGGCCGGCAGGTGCGCAACAGAAGGAAGGATCGACCGTACGGTGGGGCGACTGCCCCGAGGACGTGGCTGCCGAGGCGGCGCCGGTCGTGCTGAAGTGCGCGACCGTTCCCGTACCGAAGGACTACGCCGACCCGGGCGGCGACTCGATCGAGCTGATGATCTCCCGGCTGGCCAGCACGGACCCCGGGAAGCGGCGCGGCACGCTCATGCTCAATCCGGGCGGTCCCGGCGGCTCCGGACTGTCGCAGCCCGCCTTCCTGGCGAATCGAGGGATCCCCTCCGAGGTGCTGGACACCTACGACGTGATCGGCATGGACACCCGGGGCATCGGGCGCTCGGCAGCGGTGACCTGCGGATTCACCCCGGAGGGCCCCTACTTCGCCAACATCCCGCCGTACGCGGTCGACGACGCGGCCGTCACCGCTCGGGCCGAGGTGGTCGAGAAGGTGGCCGAGCAGTGCGCGAACCGCGACAAGGGCGGAGTGCTGCCCCACCTGACCACGGCCAACACCGCACGCGACCTGGACCGCATCCGGGACGCGCTCGGCGAGGAGAGGACCAGCTTCCTGGGCTACTCCTACGGGACGGCACTCGGGGCCGCCTACGCGTCGATGTTCCCCGAGCGCTCCGACCGGATCGTGCTCGACAGCAACATCGGCGACACCCACCTCGACCGGGACGGGATGCGCCGCTACGCGCTCGGGGTGGAGCAGACGTTCCCCGACTTCGCACGGTGGGCGGCCGACCGCCACGACAGTTACGGGCTCGGCCGTACCGTCGCCCAGGTCCGCAGGACCTACTTCGCCCTCGCGGAACGGCTGGACAAGGAGCCGGTCGACGGCTTCGACGGCAATGTGCTGCGCCAGCTCACCTTCGGCCTCCTCTTCAAAGAGGTGCAGTACGCGAAACTCGCCCAGTACTGGCAGGCGCTGAAGAGCGACGATGCCAAGGCCGTGCGCACGGCGGGCGCCCGCGGTGCCGCGGCGGACACCCCTCCGTCGATGGACAACCAGCTCTCCGTCTTCCTCGCCGTGAGCTGCAACGACGTCAAGTGGCCCACCCGTGTGGACACCTATCGGAAGGGCGTCGCCGAGGACCGCGCGCGCTACCCGATGTTCGGCGCCGCCACCGCCAACATCACCCCCTGCGCCTACTGGCCGTACGCCCCGGCCGAGGAACCGGTGGCGATCGACGACGACGGGCCGCGCAACATCCTGCTTGTCCAGAACCTGCGCGACGTGCCCACCCCGCACGTCGGAGGCAAACTGCTGCGGCAGAAGTTCGCAGACCGGTCCCGGCTGGTCAGCGTGGACGACAGCGGTCACGGGGTCTATGTGTACGGCGACAATCCGTGCGCGCTGAACACCACCACGCGCTACCTCGTCACGGGCAAGATGCCCGCGAGGGACACGCTCTGCCGCGCGGGGTGAGCGCCGGTACGGGAGTGGGCGGGCGGCTCACCTCCGTACCGCGGGCTCCACGACCGCCCCGGAAGCTCAGACCTCCGCGAACGGGTCGTCGACGAACGGGGTCGCCTGGTGGAAGTAGAGCCGCCACCCCGCCCCGGTCAGCCGCCACAGGGAGCTGCGGTGGGAGCGCAGGCCCTTGGACTCCGTGTCGAAGGTGAGGTGGACCAGGTCCGAGCAGAGCTCCACGCCCCGCATCCGGGAGGCGGTCAGCGGGCCGGGGCGCGGGGCGTCGGCGGCGGTGAGCGCCGCGATGATCGTCTCCCGGTTCCAGAGCCGTCCGCTGGTGCCGATCTCGCGGAACTCCGGGTGCAGCAGCGAGACGAGGAGGTCCGCGGAGGCGCGTACCACCGGGTCCAGCAGGCGCAGTTCGCCTTCGATGGCTGCGGCCACGGCGGGCGAAGGCTCAGACACGTGTCATCTCCACAAGTTTGGCCACGGTGTTCCAGTTGCGGGTGGTGGCGGTGAGGCCCTTGGTGAGCTGGGGACGCGCCAGAGCCGCGGCCAGCTTGGAGCGGCCGAGTCCGTCGGGGGCGTACAGGTAGACGCAGCGGTCACCGAGCTCGAAGGCCTCCGGCAGGTAGGCCGGTGCGTCGAAGGCGGCGAGGTCGGCGAGGCGTTCGGGGTCCATCGCCCGGTCGAGGTAGGTGACGTGGAGCTGCTTGCCCTCCAGCTCGGCGGCGGGGAACGGGCAGGCGTCGGCGACGGCGGCGAGGTAGGCGCCGCTGCGGACGATGCAGTCGACGGAGAAGCCGAACCGCTCGTGCAGGGCGTGCTCCAGGGCGGCGGCGAGCGCGTTCTCGTCCTGGTCCTCGCTGCGGAAGACGGCGTTGCCGCTCTGCAGATGGGTGGCGATGCCGGTGTGGCCCAGTTCGCCGAGCAGGGTGCGCAGTTCCGGCATCGGGACCCTCTTGTGGCCGCTCACATTGATCCCGCGCAGCAGAGCCGCGTACGTCGTCGTCATGGCCCCACACCCTAGAGCGATCCCTCCTCCGGCGCGCAGCCGCCGCGCCCCGTGGGGGAGGGCGCGGCGGCTGCTGTGCGCGAGCGGGTGCCGGACGGGGGCGGTGGGGCGCCTCCGTCCGGCGGCGGTTCCTACTCGACGATCTTGAGGAGCTTGTTCGCGGTGCCCTCGGTCGCGTTGGAGATGGCGTCCGGGGTGGCTCCCTCGGTCAGCGCCGTGGCGACCGCCTCCGGGGTGGCGTCCGGGTTGCCGGCGAGGTAGACGGCGGCCGCGCCGACGACGTGCGGGGTCGCCATGGACGTACCGGAGATGGTGTTGGTGCCGGTGTCGCTGTCGTTCCAGGTCGACGTGATGTCCGAGCCCGGGGCGTATATGTCCACGACGGGGCCGAAGTTGGAGAACGAGGACTGCTCGTCGCCCTCCGTGGACGAGGCGACGGTGATCGCCTCGGGGACGCGGGAGGGCGAACCCTGGCCGGCGTCGCTGGACTCGTTGCCCGCGGCCACACCGAAGGTGATGCCGGCGGCGATGGCCTTCTGGACGGCCTCGTCGAGGGCCGGGTCGGCGCCGCCACCCAGGCTCATGTTGGCGACGGACGGGCCGGACGCGTTGGCGGCGACCCAGTCGATCCCGGCGATGACCTGCTCGGTGGTGCCCGAGCCGTTGTCGTCCAGGACGCGGACGCCGACGATCTTGGCCTTCTTGGCGACGCCGTGCGCGGCCCCGGCGATGGTGCCCGCCACGTGGGTGCCGTGCCCGTTGCCGTCGTCGGCGTCGTCGTCGTTGTCCACGGCGTCGAAGCCGGAGGTGGCGCGGCCCTCGAAGTCCTCGTGGGTGACGCGGACACCGGTGTCGATGACGTACGCGGTGACGCCCTCACCGGCGGTGTCGGGGTAGTTGTACGCGTTGTCGCCCGCGGTCTCGGTCTGGTCGACGCGGTCCAGACCCCACGACGGCGGGTTCTCCTGGGTGGCGTTGATGCTGAACTTCTTGTTCTGCACCACCTTGGCGACGGACGGGTCGGCGGCGAGGCGCTTGGCCTCGGTCTCCGAAAGGCCGCTGGCGGAGAAGCCGTTGATGCTGGAGGAGTAGTTGCGCTGGAGCTTGCCGCCGTACTCCTTGGCGAGCTTCGACTTGTCCGCCTTCTCGCCCAGCATGACGATGTAGCTGCCGGAGACGGCGGTCTCGGCGTCAGCGCCGTAGACCGTGCCCATGGGAGCAGGCGCGGCTCCGGCGAACGAGGTTCCGAACAGGGTGACTCCGGCGGCGGCTGCCACGGCGGTGATCGCGGCGGTCAGCTTGGTCCGGCGAGTGATGGTGCGCTGGTGCTTGGCCATGAAGAGGGGTCTCCTCGTCAATCTCTGTGGGGGGATTGACCTCCGGCCGGAAGATCTCCGGGGGCTGGCTCGAAACCCTGACCGATTGACGAGCACAGATCAAGACCCCCTTGCAGCTGTGACTTACTCAACAAGGTTTCGTAACAAGAAATCGGCCAGGGCGGGTCACAACGGTCAGCGGTCGTCAACATGCGGGCAACAAAGGCGGATCGAGGGTCCGCCAGGAGGACCCCGGGACAGGAAACCAGCAGCTCACAGGCGCTGACGACCCCTTCGCGCCGCCGCACACCGCACCTCCGCACCCCCGGTGCCGACGCCATCGATCGCTCACGGGTATGCGTGAAGACATGTGAACGTGCGTGAAGAAGTGCGCGAGAGGGGTGAAGTCCCGCGCCGGATATGTGGAGTCACTCGGGGGGTGCGTGCAGATGCAACGACCACGGGCATCGCACAGACGAGCGCCCCGCCCCGCACCACGGCGCTCTGCGGTGGTGCGGGGCGGGGCGGACAACGTCCGGATATCAGTGCAACGGATCCGCTCAGAGGGATGGTTCAGCCCTGGCCGGAAAGGCGGTTCGGTCCCGGCCGGACAGCCAGTTCGGCCTCGGCCGGAGACGGTTCGGCCCCGGTCAGACAGCCAGTTCGGCCTCGATCAGGTCGGCCGCCCGAAGCGTGCCGCCTTCCTCCGCCATCCGCTCGCGCAGCCGCGCCGACCGCTCCGCCACCTCCGGGTCGCCGACCAGGGCGAGCACGGCCTCGCGGAGCGTCGCCGCGTCGGCCTCCTCCATCGGGACGTGCCGGGCCACACCGAGCGCCTGGAGCATGTCGGCGTTGCCGAACTGGTCGACGGCCTGCGGCACCGCCACCATCGGCGTCCCCGTGGCGAGCCCTTCCTGACTGCCGCCCGCACCGGCATGGGTGATGAACGCGTCGGCCTGCTTCAGCACCGCCAACTGCGGCACCCACGCGTGCACTTCGACGTTCGCCGGTACGTCACCGAGCTCGGCCGGGTCGACGTGCGCGCCGATCTGGAGGACCACGTGCCAGCCGGGCAGGTCACCGAAGGCCGCCACGCACTCCCGGTAGAAGGCGGGCTGCTTGGTGAACGAGGAGCCGAGCGAGACCAGGAGCACCTTCTCCGCCCCGGCCGGCCGCTCCCACTCCCCCTGGTCGGCCCGGTCGCCCTGGCAGGCGCCGACGAAGGTGTACATCTCGTGGTCCACCCGGTCCGCGTTGGGCTGGAGCGCCTCCGGAATCAGGACGAGAGCGCGGCGCGGGCGGGCCACGAAGTCGTCGCTGGAGACATGGCCGAGGCCGTTGTCGGCGAGCCAGCTCGCGAAGCGGTCGTAGTACGCCCTGCCGCGCTCGGTCTGCTTGAGCTCGGCCGTCATCGGCTCGCCGACCTCCTTCTCGTACCCCTCCCACGGCACCAGGTTGGGCCAGAGGGAGACGGCGGGGACGCCCCAGCGATGGGCGAGGACGCGGGCGGGATAGGAGGTGATGTCGTGCAGGACGAGGTCGGGTTCGTCGCCGTCGAAGGCGGCGATCAGCTGCGGAAGCGCCTGGACGGCGTCGTCGAGGAAGGGTTCGAGGTTGTCGATCAGTTCGGTGCCCCACGCCTCGGGGTCGTCGTCGGTCGGCAGGGTCGAGGTGTAGATCACCGGCTCGGCTCCGGTGGCCGCGACCTTCCCGGCGAACGAGGCGGGAATGGCGTAACTGACGCGGTGCCCACGGCTGACGAGCTCGCGGATCACTTCGAGGCTCGGGTTCACATGTCCGTGGGCGGCGATGGAGAACATGGCGACGTGGGCACGCGGGGATTCGGTCATGTGCTTCACCATAAGCGAGACGCAACGTCTCGTCTAGTTATTTTCGCCGCCTTCTTCAGCGCTGATAGCGGGCCAGCACCCGGTTCCCGTCATCGACCAGCCGTTTCCGCAGCTCATCCATGTCGATCGCACCGCTGTAGAACTCCTGGAGCGCGGGGGTCGCCACCTTGTCCTTCCACTCCGGGTAGCCGCGTACGGTCTGCGCGGGCGCCGGGCGCAGGTGCCGGGCGAGCGCCGTACCGGTGGACCAGCTGTGCTCGGCGGTGTGCAGGGAAGGGTGGGCGAGGGCGGTGGTGCCGGTGGGGAGCATCCAGTCGCCGCGGGCCAGGCGGACCATGTTCGGCGGCCGCAGCAGGAAGTCGATGAAGGCGACGGCCTCCTCCTTGTGCGGGCTGTCCTCGGCGACGGAGAGGGTCTGCGGGCTCACTCCCTGGGCCAGTCCGCCGGGGCCCGCCGGTGCGGGCAGGACCGTCCACGCGAAGCCTTCGGGGGCCTGTTCGACGACCTGCTGGCGGTAGGCGAAGCCGAGCGGGAGCATGGCGTACCGGCCGCCGAAGAAGCCGGGCAGCGCGTCCGAGCCGCCCATGCCGAGCGCCGTACGGGCCGCGCTGCGGTCGGTGTTGACCTGGTCGTGGATGGTGCCGGTCACCACCTCGTCGCCCGCCTCGAACCGCAGCTCCGCCTTGCCGCCGGCGTCGCGGTGGAAGAGCCGCCCGCCGCCGGAGAGGCCCAGGTTGAGGGTGACGGAGACGGGTTCCTTGAGCGGCCAGGCGACCCCGTAACGGCCCTTGCCGGTCAGTACCTTCGTCACCTGCCGGAACTCCTCCCAGCTCCAGGGCCGCTCCGGCGTCGGGATGCGCGCGCCCGAGGCGTTCAACAGCTTCGTGTTGGCGATCAGGACGCGGGGCTCCTGGAGGAACGGGACCCCGTAGACGCCGCTGCCGAAGGTGGTGGTGCGCCAGGACTGCTCGGGGATGTCGGCCTTGAGCCGGTCCGGGAGGAGGGGGCGGAGGTCGGCGAGGTAGCCGCCGTACGCGAAGTCGGCGAGATCGTCGGAGGCGTCGTGGATGATGTCGGGCGCCTCACCGCCCTCGAAGGAGGTGAGCAGCTGGTCGTGGACGTTGTCCCAGCTGCCCTGGACATAGTCCACCTGTACGTCGGGGTGGGCGGCGTTCCACTCCTTCACCAGCTGCTTGTTGGCGTCGACGGACTCCTTCTGCCAGGCCAGCGACTGGAACCTGAGCCGGATGGTGCCGTCGGCGTCCCGGCCGTCGTCGGTGCTCGAACACCCGGTGATCAGGAGGGCGAGGACGGCGGCGGCCGCGGCGGCCCGCCGGGCCAGAGCGCGGCGCATCAAACCCTCACCGCGCATCAGCCCCTCACCGCCCCGGCCGTCATCCCGCCGGTGATCCGCCGCTGGATGAAGGCGAAGAGGACGAGCGAGGGCAGCGTGGCGAGGAACGCGGCGGCGGCCAGCGGCCCGAGGTCGGCCACGCCCTCCGCGCCGAGGAAGTGCGTGAGGACGACCGGCAAGGTCTGCTTCTCCGGGGTCTTGAGGAGAACGAGTGCGAAGAAGAACTCGTTCCATGCGGTGATGAACGCGAAGAGGGCGGTGGCGACGATGCCGGGAGCGAGCAGCGGGGCGACGACCGAGACGAGAGTCCGTACGCGCCCGGCCCCGTCCACGGCGGCGGCCTCCTCCAACTCGGCCGGCACGGCCCGTACGTACCCGGCGAGCATCCAGAGCGCGAAGGGCAGCGACCAGACGACGTACACCAGGATCAGCCCCCACAGGGTGTTGATCAGATGCAGGTTCTTCAGCACGAGGAAGAGCGGAATGATCACCAGCACGAAGGGGAACGCCTGGCTGACCACGACCCACCCGGTCGCGGCGGTGGCGAGCCGCCCCCGGTGGCGGGCCATCACATAGGCCATCGGGGTCGCGATGACGACGGCGATGAGCGCGGCGGAGACGGCGGCGATCAGCGAGTTCGCGGCGGCCTGGAGCAGCGGCTGTTCGTCGAAGGCCTGGCGGAAGTTGTCGAGGGTCGGATTGCCGGGGATCCAGGTGGGGTGCAGGGAGCCGAGTTCGCGGGCGGGCTTGAAGGCGGTGGAGAGCAGCCAGAGGAACGGGAAGGCCAGGAAGACGAGGTACGCGAGGAGCGCGAGGTACTGACCGGCGCGCGCGGCCCTGCTGGTCGGAAGACTCATCGCGTACCGCCTCCACGGAGAGTGCTCATCGCTGCTCGCCTCCTCCTCTGATCCGGCCGACGAGGAAGCAGGCGAGGATCACGGAGATCACCGCGACCATCACGCAGCCCATGGCGGCGGCGTACCCGAACTGTCCGTAGCGGAAGGCTTCCTCGTACGCGAAGAGCATCGGCAGCCGGGTGCGGCCGCCGGGTCCGCCGCTGGTCAGCACGTAGACCAGAGCGAAGGAATTGAAGTTCCAGATGAAGTTGAGGGCGGTGATGGCGAGCGCGATGGGTCTGATCGCGGGCCAGGTGACCGTACGGAACCGGCGCCAGGCACCCGCTCCGTCCAGGGCCGCCGCCTCGTGGAGTTCGTGCGGGGTGTTCTGGAGTCCGGCGAGCAGGGCGACGGTGGTCTGCGGCATGCCCGCCCAGATCCCGACGAGGATCACGGCGGGCAGCGCGGTGGCGAGGCCGGTGAGCCAGTCGCGGCCGTCGCCGAGGCCGAGGTCGCGGAGGGTTTCGTTGAGGATGCCGGCGTCGGGGTTGTAGACGAGGCGCCACATGATGCCGACGACGACTTCGGGCATCGCCCACGGGATGATCGCCAGCGCCCGCGCCAGCCAGCGCAACCGGAGCTTCTGGTTGAGGAGCAGGGCGAGGCCGAGGGCCAGGAGGAACTGCGGCACGGTGACGCCGAACGCCCAGAGCAGGCCGATCCGGAAGGAGTCCCAGAAGAGGGTGTCGTGCAGGAGGTCCTGGAAGTTGAGGGTGCCGATCCACTGGGTGGAGCGGGTGCGGCCGGACTGCGCGTCGGTGAAGGCGAGCGCGATGCCGTAGAGGAGCGGTCCGACGCTGAGGATCAGGATGGGGAGGAGGGCGGGCAGTACGAGGAACCAGGCGGCCCGGTCCCGGGCCGCCGCGCCGGGCCCGTTACGCGCGCGCCTCGCCCCGGACGCCTCCCCCTTGGTCGCTAATGCCACGAATGACCCTTCTCCAGCACCTAGGCATGGTTTCTACCCTTCTGGCCGTCCCGGTGGCCCAGGCCATCGTGCTGACGGGCCGTCGGTTCGTCAAGGTGGCCTGCGCGGATGCGAAAATCGCACCCATGGACGAGATGCGTGCGCGTGAGGTGCTGACGGCCGCCGGCTTCTCCGGCGCGGCGGAGCTGCTGGCGCTGGGCGAGAACGCGGTCTTCGCGGCCGACGGTCTGGTGGTGAAGGTCGGCCGGGACGCCACCGGCCATCCGGAGCTGGCGGCCCGGGCGGAGCGGGAGGTGGCCGTCGCCGAGTGGCTCGCCGCGTCGGGCGTCCCGGCGGTACGGGCCGCCGAGCACGGGATGCGGCTGGTGGAGGGCCACCCGGTGACGGTGTGGCACCGCCTGCCCGACCCCGTACGCCCCACGGAACCGCGCGATCTGGCGCCCCTGCTCTCCCGGGTCCACGCACTCCCGGCACCCGCGGGCTTCACGCTCCCGCGCCGCGAACTGCTCGGCGGGGTCGAGCGCTGGCTGACGCTGGCGGGCGACACGATCGACCCGGCCGACGCCGACTACCTCCGCGCCCGCCGCGACGGCTTCGCCTCCGCGGCCGCCGCCCTGACCCCGCACCTCCCGCCGGGCCCGATCCACGGCGACGCCCTCCCCCGCAACGTCCACATCGGCCCCGACGGCCCGGTCCTGGTCGACCTGGAGACCTTCTCCACCGATCTGCGCGAACACGACCTGGTCGTCCTCGCCCTCTCCCGCGACCGCTACGGCCTGCCCGCCGCGTCCTACGACGCATTCACCTCCGCGTACGGCTGGGACGTACGGGAGTGGGCCGGCTGTGCGGTCCTCCGAGGCGCCCGCGAAACGGCCAGCTGCGCCTGGGTCGCCCAGCACGCCCCGGCCAACCCGAAGGCACTCACCGAATTCCGCCGCCGGGTGGCCTCGCTGCGTGAGAACGACCCGGAGGTCCGCTGGTACCCCTTCTGAACGGGCGGTTCGCGGCCGGTTCGCGCCGCGACGAGCACTGTCCCCGCCGGAGAACCGGCGGGGACAGTGCTCAGGGCCCATGGCGAAAGCCCCTGGTCGGCGCGGGAATCAGATGATGCTCACACCGTAGGCGCCGAGCGCCTCGGTGACGGGCTGGTAGAACGTGGTGCCGCCGGAGGAGCAGTTGCCGCTGCCGCCGGAGGTGAGGCCGAGCGCGGTGCTCCCGGAGAAGAGCGCGCCGCCGCTGTCGCCGGGCTCGGCGCAGACGTCGGTCTGGATCAGACCTTCGACAATGCCGTCGGCACCGTAGTTCACGGTGGCGTTGAGGCCGGTCACCGAGCCGCCGTGCAGGCCGGTGGTGCTGCCGCTGCGCTGGACCGACTGGCCGACCGAGGGGTCACCGGCGCTGTCGATCTCCTGGTAGGTGCCGTTGTAGAGGGAGACACGGCCGTCGGCCGCGCCGGGGTCGGAGTGCTGGATGATGCCGTAGTCGTTGCCGGGGAAGCTGGATCCGGTGGTGGTGCCGATGGACCACGAGCTGCCGATGTTGGTGCAGTGGCCGGCGGTCAGGGCGAACTTGGTGCCCGCGCCGTCCTGCACGTTGAAGCCGAGGGAGCACCGGGCTCCGCCGGTGGTGATGGCCTCGCCGCCCGCGATGAGCTTGGTGAACTCACCGGGAGTGCGCTTGACCACGAGGGCGTCGGCGTTGGCGCCGGCCTCGTTCTCGATCGTGGCGATCTCGGCCTGGGTGACCGTGCTGTCGACGGTGACGACGACCTTGCCGGTCTCGGCATCGACGTACCAGGCGGTGCCGCCGATGTCGGCGGTACGCACGGAGTCGGCCGTCACGTTGAGCTCGGTGGCGCTGAACGTCTTCGGGGCCGGCTGGGCGGACGCGGTGGCGGCGGGGACCGCGAGCGCCGCGACGGCGGCCAGGCCGGTCGCTCCGGCGATGAGTCGTGCTCGTCTCGACATGCTGTGGGGGTGGGAGAGTCGCACTGTAGTCCTCCAGATCGTGGGGGGAACTAAGGGCGTTGTGGGGACGCCCATGGCGTGTCATCAGGCGAACGATCATGTCGACGTGTTCCTGACAACGTTGTTTCATGCTGGACAGAGCAGGACGGCCACACAACCCCCGGGAACGGGAGTGGCTGACAAGGAGCTGTCCGGCGAGCTGCATACGCCACCAAACGGGTGGATAGGCACCCGGGCATGGAAGAGGGATGACCGAAAACGAACGGTCCGGTCAGCGCATCCGGGGAATGAGCGGCCAGGCCGGCTCGACCACCGCCGCCGGATCGGCGGTGCGCCGCAGATACGCCTGCAAGGACAGCGACTGCTCGGCCGCCGCGCGCACCTGAAGGCCGTGCAGGTCCTCCAGGGCCATCACTCCGACGGAGCGGTACTTCTCGCCCATGCGTCGCACCACGCGCACGGCGGCCACCGCGTCGGCCCGCGCGTCGTGCGCGTCGTCGAGCACCACCCCGTAGTGGTCGCACAACGCGTGGAGGGCCCGCTTCCCCTTCCGGTATTTGTCGACGTGCTTGTCGACCACCAGAGGATCGATGACGGGCGACGGCACGCCGCCGATCCGCTGCTCGACCGACTCCAGTCCGTACCGCCCGCATTCGCGGTCCAGGAGCGAGAGGTCGTAGCGCGCGTTCATCACCACCAGCGGCACCCCCGAGCGCAGCACCTCGGCGACCGCGTGGGCGATCTCCTCGACGGCGGTGGCCGCCCGGGCACCGTGCTTGCGGGCGTGGTCGGTGCCGATGCCGTGGATCGCGGAGGCCTGTTCGGGTATCGCCACCCCCGGGTCGAGCAGCCAGGTCCGCTGCTCGGCCACCGTGCCGTCCGCGTCCAGCCGGACCAGCGCGGCGGTGACGATCCGGTCGGTCTCGACGTCGGTCCCCGTCGTCTCCAGGTCGAAGCCGACCAGTGGTCCCTGATGCCAGCTCATCCCGATACCTCCTTCGTGGTGCTCCCCCGTGGTGCTCTCCCCCGAGTGATGACCACCTTCGCACGCACCACTGACAACAGCGGGGACGGGTGGTGCGGGCCCTACGACACCGGGCGCGAGTCCGTCCAGACCGACTCGAACTCCTCCCGGTACGTCTCGAAGAGGCCGCCCTCGCTGTCCTGACCGGCCCGCACCACCGTCCGCCGCCCGCCGCCGCGCAGCACCAGCACCGGCGCCTCCATGCCCCGGGCCCGCCGCAGATACGGCTGGACGACGCCCACCGCGTCCGCCCCGTCGCCGTCCACCAGGTACGCGGTGAAACGCGGGGTCTCGTCGAAGACCTGGATCTCGAAGGCGCCCGGGTCGCGGAGCTTGGAGCGGACCCGGCGCATATGGAGGATGTTCATCTCCACCGAGCGGCTCAGCTCACCCTTCTTGAGGCCCAGTTCCCGCTCCCGGCGCTTCACCGCGCTGCTGGCCGGGTTGATGAAGAGCAGCCGCACCCGGCACCCGGACTCGGCGAGCCGGACCAGCCGGCGGCCGGAGAAGTTCTGGACGAGCAGGTTGAGCCCTATGCCGATGGCGTCCAGCCGCCGCGCCCCGCCGAACAGGTCCTCGGCCGGCAGCTGGCGCTGGAGCCGCACCCGGTCGGGGTGGACGGAGACCACGTCCGCGTACCGGTCGCCGACCAGCTCCTCCACCGCGTCCACCGGCAGCCGGTCCGCGGACGCCACCCCCGCCCCGCTGCCCAGGATGTCCAGCAGCCGGGCCGAGGCCCGCTCCGCCTGGGCGAGCACCGCCTCGTTCAGCGCACGGTTGCGGGAGACGACGTTGCGGGCCACCTCCAGCTCGTCCAGGGCCAGCTCGACGTCCCGCCGGTCGTCGAAGTACGGCTCGAAGCACGGCCAGTGCTGGACCATCAGCTCCCGCAGCTGCGGGAGCGTGAGGAAGCTCAGGACGTTGTCGTCGGCCGGGTCCAGCAGATAGCCCTTGCGGCGCGACACCTCGCGTACGGCGACGGCCCGCTGCACCCACTCCTGCCCGGCCGGTCCGGCCGCGGCCACCACCCAGTCCTCGCCGTGCACCGGCTCGTAGATCGGCCGGAGCACCGCGGCGACCACCGCACGCAACCGCTGTTCGACCAGATTCAGCCAGATATAGGCGCGCCCGGCCCGCTGCGCGCGGGTCCGTACCTCGCTCCAGGCCTCGGCGCCCCAGTCCAGCTCCGCGCCGATCTCCATGGGCTGCGCAAGGGACACCGCCCCGGGCGGCGCATCGGTCGATTCCCCCTCGTGACCTGCGTCACCTGGGGGTAGCTCGAACCCTCCCGAGCTCACCCGTCTACCGCCTTCCACTCCCCCACCCAACGATCAAGGAAGGGTACTCCGGGAGCGGGATCCGGTGCAGCCCGATGGCCGCGCCGGTTTCCCAACTCCCCTGTCCGGGCGGCCTGTTCCTTGCGGCGAGATCGGGTGGAGTGAGCGGATTCATAGTGATTAGGCACCCCCGCGAAGGCCGCGATCCGGACGCCCGCCGGCCGGGCGCGTCCGGAATCGCGTCCGGGGCGGCACCCCGGTGTCCGAAGTTGACCGGTGTGGCCGGGAGCGGGGCGACGGGACCGGCCGTACCGCGTGACGTACTAGGTGTGCGCCCCACTTTCGGGGAGTATTCGAGGAGTAACGGGCCGAGGAAAGCCACCGCACCCGGATCAGAAGTGGAAGAGTCTCATCTATGCAGGTCTGGCCGGGACACGCTTATCCCCTCGGCGCCACCTATGACGGCGCCGGAACCAACTTCGCGGTCTTCTCCGAGGCCGCCCACCGGATCGAGTTGTGCCTGTTGCACGACGACGGTTCAGAAACGGCGGTGGAGCTCCGCGAGACCGACGCCTTCGTGCGCCACGCGTACCTGCCCGGCATCATGCCGGGTCAGCGGTACGGCTTCCGGGTGCACGGACCCTACGAACCCCAGCACGGGCAGCGGTGCAACTCCGCGAAGCTGCTCCTGGACCCGTACGCCCGTGCGGTCTCCGGGAAGATCGAGTGGGGCGAGGCGGTGTACGGCTACCCGTTCGGGAAGCCCGACGCCCGCAACGACCTCGACTCGGCGCCGCACACCATGAGCTCGGTGGTGGTGAACCCGTACTTCGACTGGGGCGACGACCGCCGTCCCCGTACGGACTACCACCGCACCGTGATCTACGAGGCCCACGTCAAGGGCCTGACGATGCTCCATCCGGGGCTTCCACCGGAGCTGCGCGGTACGTACGCGGGGCTCGCGCACCCGGAGGTCATCGCCCACCTCACCGAACTGGGCGTCACGGCGATCGAGCTGATGCCCGTCCACCAGTTCGTCCAGGACCACCGCCTGGCCGACATGGGGCTCGCCAACTACTGGGGCTACAACACCATCGGCTTCTTCGCCCCGCACAACACCTACGCCTCCTGGGGCGACCGGGGCGAGCAGGTGCTGGAGTTCAAGCAGGCGGTGAAGGCCCTGCACCAGGCGGGCATCGAGGTCATCCTCGACGTCGTCTACAACCACACCGCCGAAGGCAACCACCTCGGGCCGACGCTCTCCTTCCGAGGGCTCGACAACGCCTCGTACTACCGCCTGACCGACGATCAGCGCTACTACATGGACACCACGGGCACCGGGAACTCGCTGCTCATGCGGTCCCCGCACGTGCTCCAGATGATCATGGACTCACTGCGGTACTGGGTGACCGAGATGCATGTGGACGGCTTCCGCTTCGACCTGGCGGCGACGCTCGCCCGCCAGTTCCACGAGGTGGACCGGCTCTCCTCGTTCTTCGACCTCGTCCAGCAGGACCCGGTGGTCAGCCAGGTGAAGCTGATCGCGGAGCCGTGGGACGTCGGCGAGGGCGGCTACCAGGTGGGCAACTTCCCGCCGCTGTGGACCGAGTGGAACGGCAAGTACCGCGACACGGTCCGCGACCTGTGGCGGGGCGAGCCGCGCACGCTGGCGGAGTTCGCCGGGCGGCTGACCGGCTCCTCCGACCTCTACCAGGACGACGGGCGCCGCCCGCTCGCCTCGATCAACTTCACCACCTGCCACGACGGCTTCACGTTGCACGACATGGTGTCGTACAACGACAAGCGGAACGACGCCAACGGCGAGGGCAACCGGGACGGCGAGAGCCACAACCGGTCCTGGAACTGCGGTGTCGAGGGTGAGACGGACGATCCGGAGGTCCTGGAGCTGCGGGGCCGGCAGATGCGGAACTTCATCGCCACGCTGATGCTGTCGCAGGGCGTGCCGATGCTGAGCCACGGCGACGAGTTCGCCCGGACACAGAAGGGCAACAACAACGCCTACTGCCAGGACAACGAACTGGCCTGGATCCACTGGCCCGATCCGGAGGCGCCGGACGACGAGTTCCGGCGGAACCTGCTGGAGTTCACCCGGGCCATGGTGTGGCTGCGTCGCGACCATCCGGTCTTCCGGCGCCGCCGCTTCTTCCACGGACGGCCGGTGGAGGGCACGCACGACGAGCTCTCCGACATCGCCTGGTTCACTCCCGAGGGTGAGGAGATGACCCAGCAGGACTGGCAGGCGGCCCACGCCAAGGCGATGACCGTGTTCCTCAACGGTCAGGCGATCTCGGAACCGGGGCCGCGCGGTGAGCGGATCGCCGACGATTCGTTCCTGCTGATGTTCAACGCGAGCGCCGAGACGCTGGAGTTCGCCGTTCCGGTGGACCACGGCGAACAGTGGCAGGTCGTCGTGGACACCGCACGCGCGGAGGGTGTCCCTCCGGGGACCGGACCGAAGGTGGCCGAGGGCGAGCAGGTGACGCTGATCGGGCGCAGCCTGACCGTGCTGAAGCGGCCCGCCTGAAGCCCTGCCGCCGGAAGCGGCCCGCTTGAAGCCCTGCCCGCTGGATCGGCAAGGGTGAGCGTCCCGCCCGGGGTGACACAGGTCGCCCCGGGCGGGGTACGTAGAAGGGCATGACGCCCACCGCGACGTACCGGCTTCAGCTCCAGCCCGACTTCCCCTTCCCGGCGGCCGAGAAGGCGGTGCCGTACCTGGCCGCGCTCGGCGTCTCCCATCTGCACCTCTCCCCCGTCCTGGAGGCGGTCCCCGGCTCCACGCACGGCTACGACGTGGTCGACCACAGCCGCGTACGGGAGGAGCTCGGCGGTGAGGAGGGGCTGCGGAGCCTCGCCGCCACCGCCCGGGAGCACGGGCTCGGGCTGGTCCTCGACATCGTGCCCAACCACATGGCCGCCGTGCCCCGGCACAACCGGCAGCTCTGGGAGGTGCTGCGCGAGGGCCGGGCCTCGCCGTACGCCCGCTGGTTCGACATCGACTGGGCGGCGGGCGGCGACAAGGTGCTGCTGCCGGTCCTGGCCGGTCCGCTCGGCGGCGAGCTGGGTTCCTTCTCCGTCGATGCCGCCTCGGCGGTGCTGCGCTACGGCGAGCAGGAGTTCCCGCTGCGGGCGGGCACGGCGGAGCTGCCGCTTCCGGAGCTGCTCGACGCGCAGCACTACCGGCTCGCCTGGTGGCGGCTGGCCCGTACCGAGCTGAACTACCGCCGCTTCTTCACCGTCTCGGAGCTGATCGGCGTCCGCGTCGAGCACCCCGAGGTCTTCGACGCCACCCACGCCAAGGTCCTCGAACTCCTCCGCGACGGCGTGCTGGACGGGCTGCGCATCGACCACCCGGACGGCCTCGCCGACCCGGCCGCGTACCTGCGGCAGCTCAACGAGGCCACCGGCGGCCGGTGGACGGTGGTGGAGAAGATCCTCACCGGCGACGAGCCCCTCCCGGCCGGGTGGGCGGTCGC
The DNA here is from genome assembly GCF_050942385.1 of Streptomyces sp. CA-146814. NCBI lineage: Bacteria > Bacillati > Actinomycetota > Actinomycetes > Kitasatosporales > Streptomycetaceae > Streptomyces > Streptomyces sp. CA-146814. The sequence goes on along the minus strand of NZ_CP192068.1, from coordinate 6,687,260 downwards.
CGGGACGACCGGGTACGACGCGCTGCACCGGATCGACGGGCTGTTCACCGACCCGGCGGGCGCGGCGGAGCTGCTCGGCCGCTACCGGGAGTTCGCGGGCCCGCCGGGCGACCGCGGCGGCTACTGGAAGGCGACCGTCCGCCGGGCCGCCTATCGCGTGGCCACCCACGAACTGGCGTCCGAGACCGCCTGGCTGACCCGGCTCGCCACCTCCGTCTGCGCCGCCGACCCGGCCTTGCGCGACCACGCGCCGTGGGCGCTGCGGACGGCGATCCGGGAGCTGCTGGTACGGGTGCCGGTCTACCGGCCGTACGTCACGGCGGGCGTCCCGCCGACCCGGATCGCGGAGGAGACGCTTCCGGATGACGCCGTACGGGACGCGAAGGCGGTGTTCTCCGTGCCGGAGGAGGCCGCCGCCGTCGATGTCGTACGGGATCTGGCGCTCGGGCGGCTGGGCGACGGGGAGGAACAGGCGTCCTTCTGCGCCCGGTTCGCGCAGACCGCGTCCGCGCTGCACGCCAAGTCGGTGGAGGACACCGCGTTCTACCGGTACGTGCCGCTGATCTCGGCGACGGAGGTCGGCGGCGACCCGGGGCAGCCAGCCGTGACCGTGGACGCCTTCCACGCCTTCGCCGCCCGGATCGCGCGGGACTGGCCCGCCACGGGGACGGTCCTGACCACGCACGACACCAAGCGGAGCGCCGACGTCCGGGCCCGGATCGCGGTGCTGTCGCAGTGTCCGGAGCGGTGGGCGCAGCTGGTGGCCGAGCTGACCGGGGCGACTCCCGTCGCGGCGCCGGACCCGCAGCTGGCGTGGCAGGCCTGGCAGTCGTCGTACGGCTGCGCGCCGCTGCCCGCCGAGGAGCTGGGCGCCCGGCTGGAGCCGGCGCTGCTCAAGGCGGTGCGCGAGGCCGGGCTGTTCACCAGCTGGACGGAGCCGGACGAGGCGTACGAGCGGGCGGTGACGGACTTCGTCGCGGCGGGGCCGGGCAACGGTTCCGGTACGGCCCGGAGGCTGGTGACCGCGTTCGCGGAGTCGCTGGCTCCGCATGTCCGGGCCCAGGTGCTCGGAGCGGCGCTGGTGCAGCTGACGATGCCGGGCGTGCCGGACCTGTACCAGGGCACGGAGAGCGAGTACCTGGCGCTGGTCGACCCGGACAACCGGAGCCCGTTCCGGCGGCCCGAGGGCCCGGAGGAGGAGAAGCAGGTGGTGACGGCGGCGGCGCTGCGGCTGCGGCGGGAGCTGCCGGAGGTGTTCGGCGAGTCGGGGACGTACGTACCGCTGGAGGCGCGGGGTGCGGCGGCCGGCCATGTGGTGGCGTTCAGCCGGTCCGGCGAGGTGGCGGTGGCGGTGACCCGGCTGTCGCTGCGGCTCGCGGAGGACGGCGGGTGGCGGGACACGGTGGTGGAGCTGCCGGACGGGGGGCCGTGGCGGGATGTGCTGGACCCTGCGGCCGGGCGGGAGTTCGCGGGCGGCGCGGTGGTGGCGGGCGAGCTGTTCGGGGAGCGGCCGGTGGTGCTGTTGCGGCGGGTGCGGGAGAAGGGGTGATCAGGAGGGCTGTACGAGGAGGGTGCGCGGGCCCCGGGTGAGCACGCCGCTCGACGTCGGGCGGAAGCCGTCGGCCCAGCGGATGCCGGGCATCGCCGTCAGCAGGGCGCGCAGGCCGTGTTCGGCCTCCAGGCGGCCGAGGAGGGCGGCGGGGCAGCCGGCCGGTCCGGTGAGCAGCGGGTCGGCGTCGGCGCGCAGCGGGTCGAACCGGTCCGGGGCGGCGAACCGGGCCGGGTCGCGGCCCGCCGCGCCGATGAGGCAGGCGACGGGCGCGCCGGCGGGCAGCGTGCCGCCGCTGACCCGGACCTCGGTGCGGGTGCGGCGCAGCACGATCTGGACGGGCGGGTCACGGCGCAGGGTCTCGGCCCAGGCCCGGCCGAGCAGCATCCCGGCCCCGGCCTCGGACCCCGCTACGGCGGTGAGCAGGTCGGGGTCGTCCAGCATGTTCGCGAGGAACGAGGCGAGGGCCCGTTCGCGGAGCCCGGTGTGCCGGGCGCAGTCGGTGCCCTCGCCGCCGGGCCGGGACCGGGCGCGCAGGTCCGGGTAGGAGCGTCCGGCCGCCACGGCGTCGGTCCCGGCGGGGAGCCAGCGGCAGAACTCGGCGACCAGGTCCGCCCGGTCACGGCCGGCTATCCGGTGGGCCAGGACGTACGCGGTGCGCTCGACGGCGGAGCTGCCTTCCGGGGCCGCGCCGCCGTCCGGCAGCGGCGTGCAGACCAGGCTGCCCCGGCAGAGCCCGAGCGGCGCCGGGACCGGGCCGCGCGGGGCGCCGTCGTGCGGGTAGCCGGTGAAGCGCGGGTCGGTGAGGGCCAGGGCCACGTCCGCGTACCGGCTCAGCAGCCAGGCGCCGAGGCCCGGGTCGTAACCGAGCGGGAAGTCGGTGCGGAGGATCCGGTACAGCCGCAGGCGGTACGGGTCGGTCGAGGCGCCCGGCTCCAGCAGTCCCGGTTGCCCGCCCGCGAGACGGTGCGGGCGGCGGGCGGTGGGCAGGGCCTCGGAGCGGTCGGCCTCCATCCCTGGTCGCCCCCTGCGGTCGTGGCGTCGCCCATCGACGCACCTGCCTCTCAGCGGACCACCGCCGGGGCCTCACCGCAGTCGGCGTACGCCCGTTCGGGTGACGGTGACGGAACGCAGGAGGTCAAGGGCGCAGGTCAGGCGGGCGGGCGCGGGGACGGGGCGGTCAGCCGGAAGCTCATGCGGCCGAAGCTCACCTGGTCCCCGTCGCGCACCGGGATGGAGCCGACGAGCCGCTGGCCGTTGACGCAGGTGCCGTTGGTGGAGCCGAGGTCGCGCAGGACCCAGCGGCCGTGCTGCACGGTGAGTTCGGCGTGCAGCCGGGAGACCGTCTCGTGGTTGAGGCGCAGCCCGTTGCCCGGGTCGCGGCCGATGAGCAGCGGATACGGGCTCGGCGCGGGCAGCAGCAGTTTCGGGAGCCGCTCGGTCTGCCAGGCCCGGCGCAGCCGCCCGGGGAAGGCGGATATCCCGCCGACGGCCTTGACGAGCCCCTGCGAGAAGCGGCTGCCGGTGTCCAGGTCCGAGGTGAGGGCCGCCAGTTCCTCGGGGCGGCGGGCGACGAGGGCGAGCTCCATGCGCCGCATGAAGGTGTCGTGCGAGAGCTTGCCCTGTGCGGCACCCTCTCTGAGCACGCCGAGGACACGGTCGCGCTGGGCGTCCGACAGCCGCGCGGGATACGTGTGGAACTCGGGGGACGACGTCACATCGTCGATTGTCGGGCCGAGGGACCCGAAGTGTCCAGAACAGCCCCGCTTCCCGCCCGTGCTGACCTGCACCGGGGCCTGGCCCGTTAATCGGTGGACAGGGTGTCCGGGCCGCGGCTACGGTCGGCACCGACATCGGCCCCGGGCCGTGGAAATCATGGAAGGAGGCGAAACCGTGCGTGAGAACACCACCGGCATGACCGGCATCCGCAGCTTCTCGCCCCCGCGCTCCCGCCCCGCCCACCGGGCGGTGTCGGACTCCGTCTGACGTCCCGGAAAGTCCTACTTCTCGGAACGTCCGACGTCTCGGAACGTCCGACGTCTCGGAAGGTCTGACGTCCGACCGGGAGCGCGGTATCTCGTCCCCGGAGGACATCTTCATGACCGACCTGGTCATTCGCGCGCTCACTTCGAGCGACGCCGATCTTTTCCCTTCCCTGCACGACAACGCTCTCGTCGGCCGTGGCGCCTTCGGCCACCGTTACGCCACCGTGGCGGACGGCGGCGAGTACCGCCCCGACTGGACCTGGGTCGCCCTGCGCGACGGCAACGTGGTGGCCAGGGCCGCCTGGTGGGCCGCTCCCGATGACACCGCGCCCATCGCGCTCGACTGGTTCGACTTCGCGCCGGGCGAGGAGGAGGCCGCCGCCGAACTCCTGCGCCGGGCCCCCTTCCGTACCGAATACTCCCTGCTCGTGCCGCCCGGCTGGCGGGAGGTGCCCGAGGTCCGGGCCGCCGCCGAGGCGCGGATCGGCGCGGCGCGGGCGGCCGGGATGGAGGTGCTCGTCGAGCGCTTCCGCTACACGTGGACGTCCGACTGCCCGCTGCCCGAGCGGCCGGGCCGGCTCACCTTCCGGCCCGAGCCGGACGACGCCGTGATCCTCGACGTACTGCGCCGGGTCCACTCGGTCACGCTGGACGCCCATGCCCGGCGGGCGATCGAAGGGCCGGGCGGTCTGGAGGCGGCGGCTCAGGAGGAGTTGGACTTCTTCCACTGGTGTCCCTCGCCGCGTGAGTGGTGGCAGCTCGCGTACACGCCGGACGGCGAGGTGGCGGGCATCCAGGTGCCGGCGCACAACCCGTCCGGCCCGTGCGTCGGCTTCATCGGGGTCGTCCCCGAGGCGCGCGGGCACGGGTACGGCTACGACCTGCTGGTGGAGTGCACCCGCTTCCTGGTCGAACAGGGCGCGGAGTTCATCGCGGGCGCGACGGACTGCGCGAACGCGCCGATGGCCGCCGCGTTCGCCCGGGCCGGTCATCCCGTCACTCAGGAGCGGATCGACCTGGTGTTCGGTCCGAGCTGAGTTCGCCGCTCGCCGTCTCCTCGGCGAGCCAGTCGAGCCGGAGTCGCTGCTCGGCGGGGATCGTCGCGTCCTCGCCGCGCGGCCCCACGTTGAGCAGCAGGTTCCCGCCGTCGGCCGCCGTGTCGCGGACCAGTGAGGTCAGCGTACGGCGGTCGATGAAGGCGTCCGGGCCGGAGTTGCGGTTGTAGCCGAAGCTGTGGTCGATGCCCCGGGTGATCTCGTACGGGTCGGAGCCGGTGTACCGGGCGTACTCCGGCGTACGGAAGTCGAACTCCGGCGGAGTGCGCGGCACGAACCCCTCGCCCTGCGCCACCGTGCGCCGGTCCCACCAGTTGTGGAGGGACTTGGCGCCCGGCAGCGACAGGGCCCGCCAGTGCGGTGCGTACGGGAGCAGGCGGTCGTTGACGACGCCGTGCGGGACGGTGAAGCGGTAGAAGTCGGTGAGCGAGCGGATCTCGGTGGTGGAGGCCGGCCAGGCGATGTCGTTCCAGAGGATGTCGGGGCGGTAGCGCCGGATCAGTTCCCTCATCTGCACGTCGGCGTAGGCCGGGTAGCTTCCGCGCGGGACGGCGGAGAACATGTCGGCGGCGGTGCCGATGGGCCGGTCGTCGAAGGTCCAGTCGAGCCCGCCGGAGTAGTAGACGCCGAAGCGGAGGCCTTCGGCCCGTACGGCTTCGGCGAACTCGCCGACCACGTCCCGGGTGGTGTGCCAGCCGGTGCGGTGCGGGTTGCGCGTCTCGGAGGGCCAGAGGCAGAAGCCGTCGTGGTGCTTGGTGACCAGCACCGCGTATCCGGCGCCCGCCTCGCGGAAGGAGCGGGCCCAGGCGGCCGGGTCCCAGGTGGCGAGTCCGTCCTCGAAGTCGCGGCCGAAGTCGGTGTAGGGGCGGGTGCCGTAGGTGGCGCGGTGGTGGGCGGCGGCCGGGGAGCCGGGGAAGCGGAGGGAGTTCTCGTACCACTCCGCGTACGAGGTCCAGCCGAGCGGCGCACGCCGGCCCGCCGCCGGGAGTTCGTCCGGCGGGACGTAGGGCGGAGCCCAGCCGGGGACGGAGGCGGGTGTCCAGTGGACGAAGATCCCCAGCCGGGCGCGGGACCACCATGAAGCGACCATGGCGGGAGTATTGATCATTCGGACGGAGCCGCGAAAGCCCCCTCGACCGCTTCCTTCCGGATCTGCCCCTGCTTCTGCTGCTTCTGGGTCCGGATCAGGTCGCGGTACCAGGCGTACGAGTCCTTCGGCGTCCGGGTGAGGGTCTCGTAGTCGATATGGACCAGGCCGAACCGCTGCGAGGCGCCTTCCGTCCACTCCACGTTGTCGGTGAGCGACCAGGTGAAGTAGCCGCGTACGTCGACCCCGGCGTCCATCGCCGCGCGCAGAGCGGTCAGGTGGCTCTCCAGATAGGCGATGCGGCGATCGTCGGCGAGCGGCTCGTCCAGGGAGCAGCCGTTCTCGGTGATGTGGAGCGGCGGGAGGCGGTCGCCGTAGCGGCGGTGCAGGAGGGTGAGGATCTCGGTGAGGCCCTCGGGGACCACGGGCCAGCCGAAGCCGGTCTTCTCGTACCCCTCGATCTCCCGTATCCCGAAGGGGAGTTCGGCAGGCATCGCGAAGCCGGAGAAGGTCTCCAGGGCCTCCGGGCGGGGTGCGCCGACGAGGGTGGGGTTGTAGTAGTTGACGCCGTACCAGTCGAGCGGGGTCGAGATCACCTTGAGGTCGTCGGCGACCGGGCCCGGCATCAGGGCGGCGATGGCCTCGTCCGGGTAGCGGCCGGTGAGGACGGGGTCGGCGAAGAGCCAGTTGGTGAGCGTGTCGTACAGCTCGGCGCTCCCGCGGTCCTCGTCCGAGTCGCCGGCCGTCCAGACCGGGGCGTGGGAGAACGCCGCGCCGATGGTGTCGGCGCCCGCCGCGCGCAGGGCCCGGACCGCGAGGCCGTGGGCGAGGAGCTGGTGGTGGGCGGCGGGCAGGGCGTCGAAGAGGAGCGTGCGGCCGGGTGCGTGCTCGCCGAGCGCGTAGCCGAGCATCGTGACCTCGGCGGGTTCGTTGATGGTGATCCACATCGGGACCCGGTCCGCGAGGCGTTCGGCGACGATTCCGGCGTACTCGGCGAAGCGGTAGGCGGTGTCCCGGTCGAGCCAGCCGCCCGCCTCCTCCAGCGGGAGCGGGGTGTCCCAGTGGTAGAGGGTCGGGGCGGGGGTGACGCCGTGGGCGCAGAGCTCGTCGACGAGCCGGTCGTAGAAGTCGAGCCCGTCGGCGTTGACGGCCCCGCTGCCGCCCGGGACGACGCGCGGCCAGCTGATGGAGAACCGGAAGGCGTCGGCGCCGAGCCCGGCGAGCAGGGCCACGTCCTCGCGGTAGCGGGCGTGGAAGCCGGTGCCCCGGGTGGTGTCGGTGCCGTCCTTGATCCGGCCGGGCTGCGCGGCGAACGCGTCCCAGCCCGAGGGTCCCTTGCCGTCGGCGTCCACCGCTCCCTCGGTCTGGAAGGCGGAGGCGGAGGCTCCCCAGAGGAAGCCGGGCGGGAACTGCGGTACGGGCATCGCTGCCTCCATGAGCCGTACGGATGAACGAAACCTGTATGAGCGGTGAGCGGGCCGGGCAATGATCAGGACCAGACCTTAATGGCCGGTAACCGGCGGTTCCAGAGGCCGGCGGTCATGGATGGTGGTGAGCCGGGCGCGGGGCCGCCTCCGGACACCGGGGCGGCCTGACGGTCTCTCTGTTACGCACGTGGCGGACGGTACGGACGAGGAGTGGTGGATGCGGTTCGAGGTGTGGGCCCCCGAGGCGGACACGGTCGTGCTGGAGGCGGCGGAGGTCCGGTATCCGATGGAGCGCGATCCGCTGCGGGAGGGGTGGTGGAGCGCCGGGGCGGAGGCGGCGGACGGGACGCGTTACGGGTTCCGGGTGGACGACGGGCCGCTGCTGCCGGATCCCCGTTCGCGGCGCCAGCCGGACGGTCCGGACGGGCCGAGCGCGGTGGTCGACCAGGAGGCGTACGCCTGGCGCGACGGGTGGGCGGGGCGGCGGCTGAACCGGGCGGTGCTGTACGAGCTGCACGTGGGGACGTACACGCCTCAGGGCACGTTCGACGCGGCGGCGGAGCGGCTGGGCCATCTGGCGGAGCTGGGGGTCACCCATGTGTCGCTGATGCCGGTCTGTCCGTTCCCGGGTACCAACGGGTGGGGGTACGAGGGGGTGTCGCTCTGGGCGGTGCACGAACCGTACGGCGGCCCCGAGGGACTTAAGCGCTTTGTCGACACGGCACATGGGCTGGGGCTCGGAGTGGTCCTGGACGTGGTCCACAACCACCTGGGCCCGTCCGGCAACTATCTGCCCGCCTTCGGCCCGTACTTCACCGACACCCACCACACGCCGTGGGGCGCGGCGGTCAACCTGGACGCGCCGGGCTCGGACGAGGTACGGGCGTTCCTGCTGGGCAGCGCACTGGCCTGGCTGCGGGACTACCGGCTCGACGGGCTGCGGCTGGACGCGGTGCACGCGCTGGCCGACACCCGGGCGCTCACCTTCCTGGAGGAGCTGTCCACGGCGGTCGACGCGCTGGCGGTGGAGCTGGGACGGCCACTGGGCCTGATCGCGGAGTCCGACCTCTGCGACCCGCGTACGACGACTCCGCGTCCGGCGGGCGGGCTCGGGCTGCACGCCCAGTGGAACGACGACTTCCACCACGCGCTGCACACCGCGCTCACCGGCGAGTCCCAGGGTTACTACGCGGACTTCGCCCGGGCCCCGCTCGCCGCCCTGGCCAAGACGGTCACGTCGGCGTTCTTCCACAACGGGACGTACTCCAGCTTCCGCGGCCGCGTCCACGGCCGCCCGGTCGACGTCTCCCGCTCCCCGGCCCACCGCTTCGTCGGCTACGCGCAGACGCACGACCAGATCGGCAACCGGGCCCTCGGCGACCGCCTCGCCGCCTCCCTCTCCCCCGGCCTCCAGGCGTGCGCGGCGGCCCTGGTGCTGACCGGCCCGTTCACGCCGATGCTGTTCATGGGCGAGGAGTGGGGGGCGCGGACACCGTGGCAGTTCTTCACCGACCACACGGACCCGGAGCTGGCGGAGGCCGTACGCAACGGCAGGCGGCAGGAGTTCGGCGCGCACGGCTGGGCCGAGGAGGAGATCCCGGACCCGCAGGACCCGGCGACCCGCGACCGCTCCTGCCTGGACTGGGACGAGCCGGAGCGCGAACCGCATGCCCGGCTGCTGGCCTGGTACCGCCGACTGATCGCACTACGGCGGACGCTGCCCGACCTCCACGACCCCGACCTGGCGGCGGTGAAGGTCGCCTACGACGAGGACGCCCGCTGGTTCGCGTACCGGAGAGGCGATGTACGGGTCGTGGTCAACCTGGCGGACGTACCGGCGGCGATCCCGCTGGGTCGCGGACGTCACCGCCGGTCCGGCGGACGGGTGTTGGCGGCCTGGGAGCCGGTGGAGGCACCGGGGAAGGACGGGGTGCTGCGGCTGCCGCCGGAGTCGTGCGTGGTGCTGGCGGACGACTGAACTCCCCGGCCCTGTCCGCTAGTCGACGATCGCCAGCTCACGGTCGGTGGCGTTGAGGCGGCGGCCGCCGTCCTCGGTGACGGTCACGATGTCCTCGATGCGGACCCCGAAGCGGCCCGGGAGGTAGATGCCCGGCTCGACGGAGAAGCACATACCGGGGACGAGCGGCTGCTCCTCGCCCTCGATCATGTACGGCGGTTCATGCGTGGTGACGCCGATGCCGTGGCCCGTACGGTGGATGAACCGCTCGCCGTAGCCGAACTCGGTGATCACCGCGCGGGCGGCCCGGTCGACCTCCTGGCAGGCGGTCCCGGGCCGCACGGCGGCGCAGCCGGCCTCCTGGGCCTCGCGGACGATGTCGTGGACCCGCTGCTCCTCGGCGGTGGGCTCACCGACATAGACCGTACGGGAGGTGTCGGAGCCGTAACCGTGCTTGAGGCCGCCGAAGTCCAGGACCACCATGTCGCCGCGCTCGATGGTGCGTTCACCCGCCTCGTGGTGCGGGTTGGCGCCGTTGGGCCCGGAGCCGACGACGGTGAAGTCGACCTGCGAGTGGCCGAAGTGCTTGAGGAGCGCGGCGAGATCGGCCGCCACGTCACTCTCCCGGCGGCCGGAGAACCGCACCTTCAGGATCTCCTCGTACGTGGCGTCCGCCGCCGCCCCCGCCGCCGCGAGGCGCTCCAGCTCGGCGGCGTCCTTCACGGCCCGGAGCATCGGGAGGGCCTCGGTGAGTGACGTGTACGTGGTGTCGGGCAGCGCCCGCTGGAGGCCGAGGAGGTGCAGGGCCCAGGCGTTGTCGCTGACGCCGAAGCGGCCCTGGGCCGCGAGCAGCGGGGAGGCCACCGCGTACGGGTCCACGCCGTCGGTCCAGTCCCGCAGCGCGAGCGCGGGCGCTCCGGCGGCGGCCGCCGCGTCGGGCGCCTCCAGCGTCGGGACGACCAGGACCGGCTCCTCGCCGGCCCGCAGGACGAGGAGGGTGAGGCGCTCGGTGGAGACGGGCTGGTAGCCGGTGAGATGGACGAGGTCGGGCCCGGGCGCGACGATCACCCCGGCCAGCCCGGCCTCGGCGGCGGACTCGGCCGCCTTCGCCATCCGGGCCCGGTAGTCCTCGGCGGTGAAGGGCACGGGGGGCGCGGCGGGCTGGTTCGGGCTGGACATCGGGGCCTCCTGGCGGTGCGCGGGTACGGCAGGGCGTGACTCCCAGCATCCTGCCCGTGGAGGAGGGCGTATGCGAACGGGTTGGGGCGTGAGGCTACGACGGCAACCGCACCACCAGGTCGGCCCGACCCCTTCCCCTCTCCACCAGCCGGGCGTTCGCCTCGTCGGAGCGCTCCACCCACGCCCGCGCGTACGCCGGAGGCTTCCCGTACCGCACATGGCGCTCCACCAGCCGCCGCACCCGGACCTCCGGATCGAGGTCCAGGAACCAGACCTCGTCGAGCAGCCCGCGCACCGCCGCCCACGGCCCCTCGTCGAGCAGCAGGTAGTTGCCTTCGGTGACGACGAGCGGCACGCCCGGCGGCACGGCCAGGGCCCCGGCGACCGGCTCCTCCAGGGCCCGGTCGAAGGCGGGGGCGTACACCGCGTGGCCCGCATGCTGAACGACCGGCTCTGACCCAAAGCGCATATAATAGCTTCGGGTCAGAGCTGGGGAACGCTCTTAAAATCTCCCGCCTGCCAGGCGGGGCATGTTTCACCATTCGCCCTAACCCCTCCGCCTGAGCAGAAAGCGGAGCTAGAGGTTGATTCTGGGTCGCCTGGCGGGGTTTCCGTACGACAAGACCCTTTTCAGACCAACTCTCAGCTTGCGGATGTCGAGATCGGGCGAGATGGCCAGTGGGATGTCATTCGACGGCAGTTCGAGCGCCTCAACAGCATCGTCTTCGAAGCGGAGATGCAGCGCCCCATGCAGGATAGAAACTTCCTCAAGGCCGCCATAGTGCACCCCGTCGCTCTCGTTCACGATGCAATAACTGTCGGTCTCGTTCCGCACATCTTGCTCTTCCACCTCGTCCCCCAGGGGGCGCTGGAAGTCAAAGTAAAAGCCGTCACTCTCTGCATCTTCTCCGTCTCCAATGAAAACGGTGAAAGTTGCGCCTGGCACTGCTTCTCCGATGACCAACGCAGTGATCGACCAGTACGTAAATGGTTGAGTCACGAACCCCAACTCCATTCCCTTTTGCCTTGCTTGTACACGAAGGTCGCCCCCAGTTCCTCCGCCGCCTGCTGCATGCGCGGCCGACAAATCCGACACGGCGGCTTCAACCCATGGATGGTCACCGTGTCGCCCGACTTGATGGGCGCCAGATTTGAGTAAGGATCACCATTAATGTCCATTCTGGTCGTGCCCGACATTCGGATCACCCGAATCTCCGTGTGGGACTGGAATTGACTCTCCCCGCTGGTCATACTGCCACTTCTCAGGCTGTAGGTGACTACCATCTGGCCGCCACGAGTCACCTCGACCCTAGCCCAATGAGTCTTCGTGGTAGTCTTACCCGTTATTGAACCTTTTCGGCCACGCGCATTCCTATCCCCATAGGTAGGCTTTCCGGACTGGGTCATCGGCTTGTGAGCGAATACTGAGGCCAAGAGCCCGGGAACCAGATAGTAGCCGCTTGCCGTATCCACCCCCGATCCGGCCATCTGCTCGTCGTATCCGGGACCGAACCCGCAGCCGGGTTGTCCCCATCCGCCATCGCCCCAGCATCCATCATCCCAGATCCAGCCAGCCCCATCGATGGCGTAGACAACGTTGGATACAAGGCCAGTAACGACTGCCTCGAATGGTCCGGGACCCTTCTCTGCCGCTCCGCTCATTGCATCGTGTGTGCAGTTTCCGTACAGAACGGAACAACTGCCGGATCCTCCGCTACCACCTCCGCTGGAGCCGCCCTTGCCACCGCTGCCGGTCGCAGCCGTCCCCCCTGTCTGGCCAACCCCCGGTGACGAACCCCAATCGAGCGGAGCAGGAGCTACCGGTGCCGCGCTGCTGTTACCAGGCCGACCGTTGCCCGGGTCCAGACGTGTGCCGGTGGGATCGGAGTTCGTCGCCGGGGCTTGGCCGCCGTAGCTGTAGCCGTTGAGGGTCTGGTGTTTGTCGAGTTCGAGGATGGGGTCGACGCTGATGAACTGGCCGATCCCCGTGTCGTACTCGCGTGCGCCGATGTGGGTCAGGCCCGTCGCGGAGTTCGTCGACTTGCCGAGGAATGCCTTGTCGTCGGGCCAGGCCGCCGGCTGGGTTCCGCGTGGGGCTCCGAAGGGAGTGGTGTAGCGCTTGGTAACGGCCTGGGTGGTGGCGTCGGTGGCGATGCTGCTGGTGCCGTGGTGGTCGGCCGCCAGGAAGTTGAGCTTGCTCCCTGCAGTTCCTACGGTTGCCGTGCGTACCGCGATCGTCTGGCCGGCCGCGCTGTAGTAGCGGGTGCCGGAGACGGTCTTCGCCGCACCCTTGGTGGTGAGGCGCACCTCCGTCGTACCGAGGTAGAGGACCGTGTCCCCGTCGCCGCTCGCGCGGCGGATCAGGAGTTCCCCGTCGGCGTCGTACAGGTAGCTGGTGCCGAGCGCGGGCTTGGCACCGACCGCCGGTTCGGTGGTGGAGGACAGTTCGCCTTCGGTGTTCCAGAGCAGGGACTGGGGGGCTTGGGTGCCGGGGCGGCTGGTGGTGTTGCCCGCCAGGTCGTAGCCGTACGTCGCGGCCTTGGCGCCAGTGGTCTTGACGAGCGGGTGCGGCTGGCCGGTCGGGGTCTTGTACTCGTAGCCGGTGGTCGTGTCACCCGTGGTCGTGTGGGTGGTCTCGGTGCTGCGCTGGCCGGCGTTGTTGTAGGTGTAGCTCGTCCAGTACGGTGCCGCACCGTCAAGGTTGGCCGTGGTGCGGCCCGCCGTGGCGCAGTCGGCGGTCTTCGGGGTCCAGGCTTCGGTGAGGCGGCGGTGCGCGTCGTAGGTGAAGCACTGGTTGTCGGCCTTGGTGGTGCCGCCGAGTGTGGTGGGGTCGAGGATCGACTGGACGTTACCGGCGTCGTCCCGGGCGAAGTTGAGGTCCTGCAGCATGTACGGGTGCGTCTGATTGGTGACGTGGCTGCGGGTGAGACGGCCGGTGCCCGCCTCGTACTTGTTGGTGATGTAGGTGTTCTTGGCACCTGCACCGAGGGTGAGCTGTTCGACCTGGCCGAGCGCGGAGTAGGTGACGCCGAGGAGGTAGGTGCTGGTGCCGGAGAGTTCGGTCGTCAGTCCGAGCGAGTTGTACTTGGGCGAGATGATCTCCTTGGGGAGACCACCGGCGGCCGGTTCCTTGGTGTTGGCGACGCTCCCGTCGGCGAGATACGCCGTTCCGAAGGTGAGAGGGGATGTGACCGCGCCGGAGGTGACCAGGGGGTCGTCGGCCGGCAGCTCGAGGTCGGTGCTGGTGGGGCGGCCCAGCGTGTCGTGCTCGGTGATCCGCTTGGTGAACTTCTTGCCGGTGGCGCCGCCGACGTAGCGAGTGGAGGCGGTGGGCTGCCCCTTGAGGAGAGTGTCGTAGGTCCAGTCGGCGAGCTTGTTCGCATCGGACTTCGCCGTCTGCCACATGCCGGTCTTGCGGCCGAGCTCGTCGTACTCGTACAGGAGCTTCGCGTTGCGCGCGTCCGTGGTCAGGCTGACCTGGTCGAGGTCGGTGTACTCGGTACTGGAGGCGCCCTTGTCCGGGTCGATCGTGCCGGTTTGACGGCCGAACAGGTCGTAGGAGTAGGTCCACTTGGCGTCGTCGATGCCCGTGATCACCGACTGCTTGCCGTCGCGGGTGTAGTCGTACTTGACGCGCGTGTAGGCGGTGCCGGTCGTGGCTCCGTACGCCGTGTCGTTCGGCGCGGTACCGCCGTAGGTGCGCGTCTCGGTGGTGCGGCCCAGCGCGTCGATGATGGTGCGGGAGGCGTTGCCGCCCTTGACGGCTGTGGTGGCCGTGGAGTCGCCGGTGTAGCTCGTGGTGGTCGACCAGCGGTCCTCGCCGAACACGGTGAAGGTGGTCTTCGTGGGCCGGGCCGCCGCGTCGTACGCCGTTCGGGTCAGGGCCGGAGTGTGGGCATAGGAGGCACGGGCGTACTTGCCTTCCGGTGCCTTGAGGTTGTCGTAGACGTCGGCGTACGTCTCGTACGCGAGGCCACGGGCGTCATAGCGGGTGTCGGTGAGAACCCGACCGCCGAGGGGCGAAGCGGTCTGGGTTTGCAGCGGGCGGAGCAGGGCGTCGGTGATGGCATAGCTGGTGTTGTAGCTCTGGCCGTCGGCCTTGAGGGTGCCGACCGAGGTCCAGGGCTGACTGCCACGAGCGAAGTTGTAGTCGTACTTCGCCGTGGGTGTGTCGATGTCTTTGGTGCGGTTGGGGGCCCAGGTCGCGGTGATGCGACCGAGGGCGTCGTAGGTGTTCTCGGTCTTCTTGAGGTTGGCGTCGAGCGTGCTCGTCACCGATCCGCGGGCCGGATCGAGGTAGGTGTACGCCTTGTGGATCTGGCCGTTGGAGGTGAGCTTGGGCGCGGAGACGATGGTGGCGGTCAGCGGGCCGACGGCCGCTGGGTAGTACGCGGTGGAGGTGACGTATCCCTTGGCGTCGGTGGCGGTGAGCGGCCGGCCGAGGCTGTCGTAGGTCGTCTTGCCAGAGGTCTGCCAGCCGCCGTTGACTGCGGGGTGGCGGTCGGCGGTACCGGCGGCAGCCGGGTAGGCCTTGGCGCGGCCGGACCAGGTGGGAAGACCCCGGGTCGGTGTCTGTGAGGCGGACCAGCCGGTGGCGGACGAGTTGTCGTAGACCACGGCGGTGTCGGAGAGAACGTCGCCGCGGGTCTCGGAGTTCGCGGGGAGGTTCAACTTGTCATCGGTGATCGTCGCCCCGGCGGAGTCCGCGCAGTCGGAGCCGACGACGCGAGTACGGGAAACCAGGCTGGTCAGGCCCTCGGCCGTATTGCGGGCGTACCAGGTACGGCTGCAGGTCTCGTCGCCGGTCTTGGCCATGTCACCGCTCGACTGAGTCTGGGTAGCCATGCCGTAGGTGGCGTCGTATGTGTACGTCGTGCTGCTGCGCTGCCACGTGTTGCTGACGGGTAGGTAGGTGCTCTGGTATGTCCGGGCGGTACGGACGTAGTTCGACTTGGTGGTCGCGTGCGAACGCTTCTGGCTTGCGGTTTCTTTGTACCAAATGTTGTGCCAGGTGACGGATACGGGTTCTGCGGCGTTGTAGGTGATCTCCTGGCGGAGGAATCCCGCATAGACGTCCAGGTCCGTGGCGTCTGAGACGTTCAGTCCCGCAAAGTCGATCCCAAGGACCTGGACGCTGCGGGTGGGTCCGTCCAGGCGCTTGTCCCCGTGCATGCCCTGCATGAACAGGCGGACCGTCTTGGACTGCGGGTGGTCGGTGTCCCCGGTGTAGGTGGTGACCTTCTGGTAGCCACGCCAAGTGGACCAGGTCCGCTCGCCCTCGGGGGTGAAGGGGTCGTCGTTGAAACGCCAGGCTGGGCGTTCGTAGGTGTAGGAGTTCTCAACGGCGGGGTTCTGGCCGGCCGGGTCGGAGGTGGTGACGGCGATGACGTTGTACTTGTGGAACCAGTCGAGCTTCGGGTCACCGCCGTTGACGGGCCAGTAGACGGGATAACAGGAGAGGTTGTTGTCGTCCTCTGCTGTGGGCATCTTGCTGCCGCGGACGCACTCCGGGTCGGAGAGGGTGACCGTGGTGATCGCGCCGGTTTCCGTGGTGACGGTGTTGAGTCGGGGCCGGGTCAGCGGGACGACGTTGTCGGTCGGGCTGTCGACGCGGTTGGGCCGCATGTGGTAGTCGAATTCCACCGGCGGTACGGCGATGGAGCCGCCGTTCTTTCCGGTGCGCTGGAGCGACTTGAGCGTCAGACTTTTGTCGGACGGGTTGCCGATGTCCGCGCCGTCCAGGAACTCGTAGGCGAGCGTGTAGGTGTCGACCGTCTTGTACGCGTCGGGCTCGGCGGCCGTGGACCAGACGCTCGTGTTGATGCCGGTGAGCATCTTGCGGGTGAAGAAGGCCGGGCCGGTGGGAAGACAGTCGGTCTCGCTCGCGGAGCAGATGGCGTCGAAGGGGACGTCCGGCCATCTCTTCGCCGTGTCCTCGGTCAGCGAGGAGCAGTCGGCGGCGGTGCAGCGCTCGCTGTAGCTGAAGGTCACCCTGCCGGAAGGCGTTCCGGTGAACAGGGTGTCCGATCGCTGGCCGTACTTGATCTCGCTGAGGTAGCCGCCGCGGGTGTAGGCAGCGAGCTTGGTCTTGTCGCCGTTCTTGGCGTAGTGGTTGGTCTCTGCCTTGTACCAGAAGGTAGAGGCGTTGCCGTGTACGTCGGTGACGAGGTCGAGGTTCCAGCGCCATGCCTGGGTCTTGGCGCGACCGGAGAAGCTGGTGCCGGAGGAGTGGCCCGGCTCTCCGGAGTCGTCGCCGAAGACGGGGACCGTCCAGACGGAGTTGGTGCGCTCGGTGCCGGCGCCGGACAGCTTGTTCAAGCCGAAGGTGTAAACCGTGCCGTCGCCGGTGGTGACCTTCCAGTATTCGCCCTTGCCGTCGCCCTTGCCGTTGACGATGGTGTCGCCGTCGTCGCCGTTGTCGGCTCCGGTCTCGTGGGTGACCTGGGACGCGTCGTCGTTCTTGAGCCGCCAGATGCCCTTGGTGTCGTCCTTGACGAGTTCGGTGGCCTTGCCGTTCAGGACGAGCGAGGCGTTCTCGTACTTCCAGCACTGGTCGGACTTGTCGGCCTGGTCGTCGTCGTCGCACGAACCGTACTTGCGCTCGATGTAGGACGAGGTGAGGTCGAATCCCTCTCCCAGCATGGAGCCCTGGTTGTTGGTGTTCGCAGTCCGGCCGTCGATCCTGCCCGAGTCGTAGGCCAGCGAGAGCGAGGGTGCCGGACCTGCGGCTGCCGGCGGGACGCTGACGGGGTAGGACCAGGTGAACGAGCCCGAGGAACCGCCGGCCTCCCAGTTGGAGGAGGCCGCCAGCGGGGTTGCCTTGTAGTCGCCCGCCGCCGACGCCGGGGTGGCAGAGGCCGTCACGGCGAACACACCCGCCGGTGCCGTGCTGCTGTTGACAGCAGCTGCCCGCGGAACCTCCACCTGCGCGGACACGGTCTGCGCAAGCCCGTCGTTCTGGGATGCCACGGGAGTCCGGGTGCGGCACTCCCTCTTCTGCGGGCTGGTCAGAGCACAGGCGGGAAGGGATACCAGGCCGAGGCGGGAGCCCCAGTTGCCGCCGATCGCGTCGGCGAAGGAGGAGTAGTCGACGGTGAGTCCGGCATCGCCTGCGGACTCGGCGGCGGCGGTGAACACGACGCCGGTGATGCCGGCGCTGCGGGCCGACTTCTGATCGAGGACCTTCACCGTGGCGGTGCCGTCAGCGACCGGAGCAGGGGTGTCGCTGCCTCCTGCTGCTGATTTCGCGGGGGCAGGCGCCGTCACGGAGACGAATGCCGTACGGGAGGCCCCCAGCTTGCCCGATATCTCGTGGGTTCCTCTCGCTGCCTTCGGCCAACGGGCGGACCGCTCACTGCGCGCCCGGGCAGCCTGCTGGGTGTTGAGAGCCTTGTTCCTCGCCACTTGCTCGCGGGCCTCGTCGGCCCCGAGCGCTGAGACGGTCCTGACCTTGCTCACGCGGGGCGCGGGAACATCGGGACGTCCCAACGGGTCCGCAGCCATCGCCAGGGGGGTGAGTCCGGTCGGTACGGAGAGGATGAGAGCCAACGCCCCGACCAGGGGCACACGGAGTCTCCGGCCACCGGAGGCGGAGCGGCGTTTCACGCTGAGCCTCACGGACGCGGAAAAGGATCGGGACACGGACACGTCTTCTCTCCAGGAGCGGCCGGACGGCGGACAGGCCGGACGGCGGTGTGGCGTTGCTACGGGTGGTGGAACGTGGCCGGCCCAAGTGGTGCAGGCCACGCTCGGATGGAGAAAGGGGGTGAGGCCCTCAGGTTCCGACGACCTCGGAGACCTGCTCACCGTCGTTCAGCGCCCCGGCCCATAGGCGGATGTCGCTGAGCCGTCCGGGGAGGAAGTTGCCCCAGGCCCCGAGGTAGCCCTTGCCGGCCGCGAACTCGCCGGTACCGACTTGCGCGGTATAGCCGATGCCGTCGCTGGTCTGCTGGTCGGACGTCAGGTACAGCTGGATCGTGTCGTCCTGGGCGTTGTAGACACCGGTCAGGCGCGTTTCCGTGTCCATCAAGGCCTCTTCGATGCTCTGGACGGAAGTCCCGGTTCCGTCAGCGGTCAGGCAGCCGAAGTGCCAGCGGCCGACCGGTACCGTCGTCGTCTTGGGGTTGCCGTTGTCGTCGATGACCGGATCACCGTTCTCGTCGAACTCGGGCTCCTGGCGGGTGCCGGTCTTCTCGAACCAGAGGCTCCAAGAGGATCCGGTAGCTGTCCGTTGGCCGACGATCTGTGCCTTGTAGCCGTTCGGTTTGGCCAGGATCTTGGCCTGGTCGACCACGGCCTGGGTGGTCACGGTGAAGGAACCTGTGTCATCCACCAGCGGTCCGGGGGTCGTACCTGCCCCGGTGGTGCCGTTGAGTACCAGTTCCTCACCTGCCAGTGAGGCGCCCGCAGAAAGGGTGAGAGTGGGGCCGTAGCCCGATACGCCGTCGGCCAAGGATGATCCCTGTGCTCCCGCCGGGTTCCATGCGGCAACCAGCTCGACCGAGGCCTTTCCGTCCGCATTCAGCAAGGCACTCTCCTGTCGGACCTGTGCCTCGGTCAGGGCCTCCTGCCACACGGCTGCTTCATCGACCAGGCCGGGAAAGTAGTCCGTGTAGGTACCGGACCAGTGCACACGTCCTATCTGCAGAGGACCGTTGGCGGCCCACGGCGTTGTGAACGGGGTGGTGCCCTGGTGCTCTCCGTTGACGTAGAAGCTGATCGTGTTGTCGACGGCGTTGAAGACACCGGCGAGGTGAGTCCACACTTTCGGAACCGCCGGGTTCTTGGATACGACCTTCTCGTAGGACCAGGTTCCCCCTGCCGGTGCGTCGACGGTGGCCTGGCGGAAGGACCACTTCTTGAGGGTGTGCTCGTAGCCCAGCAGGAAGGGACTCCGGTTGACTCCGTCCTGGCCCAGTACCGTGGCATTGCGTGTCGGATCGTCCATACGGACCCACGCCGCCACGGTGTACGACGCACGGGTGTCGATGACCGGCCCGGCGGTAGCCGCGTGGGCGGTGGTGCCGTTCAGCTTGAGCCCGTTGTCGGGGCTCTTCACCGCCGGGGTGGCCCCCGAGGCAGGGGTGATCGTCACCTCACCGCGTCGCCCCTGGTCTGTGCGGGCAGCATTGCCGGTCAGGGTCGCGTTGTCCCTGAGCGCCGGGTCGCTGGTCGAGGAGTCGACGGCTACTCCGGACGCTTCGTGGAAATTCCAGCGTCCGACAGGCCCATTGCCTTCCTTGACGACAAAGTCGACCGTTGCGGTCGCACCCGGGCCGTAGGTGTCCTTGGCCTCGGCGTGCAGAGTCATGGTCCCCGAAATCGGTGGGACGGGGGCGATGGTCACCTTCGCCCCGGTCTTGTAAGCCGAGATGCCCGAGTTGTAGGAGCCACTGGTCAGCCAGTACCGGTAGGCGGTGTTGACGTCACCGGCCGCCGGACCGAGGGTGAATGATCCGGGCTTACCTGGCTTTCCGCGCGGCACACAGTCGTTTGCCGTGCACTCTGTGTATGAGTCGGCATCAATCTTGTTGAAGACAATGGTCGGGGGCTTCGGAGCGGTGCTATCGATCTTGAAGTAGCACCAGCCTGTCGTGGAGGCGTTGGAAGGTCCCGCGAGGATTCCAGACCCGTAATAGGACCGCGTCCAGGCGCGCATCCGTAGCAGCGTGTTCTGAGGTAGCGCCGGAGGGGTAGCCGTCACCCTCACGTTGTCACCGACGTACCCCGTGCTCGGCCTCTCCAATTCGCTCATGGCATTGACCCAAGTACCGTCGGTCTGCTTCTTGTCGACGTCCATGGCGATCCTCAGCCGTGCACCGGACTCCCCACCGGCCTCGGTCTGGGGTGTAGCGGTGAGGTTGGGCGTGGGGGTAGTCATGATCGCCGGAGCGGACTCAGCCGTCTTGCACGTGGGGGTGCTCCCTGAGGCGGGGCCGATGTTGGTGGGCCTGGCCGGCTTTCCCACGTAGTCAACGCTGAGGACAGCGTCGTCGTCGAACCGCTTCCACGAGATCGTGTCCGACTCCTCCTTGGCCATCAGCATGAGTGTCAGCCGCGGGATCTTCCCATCGGCGAAACTGCGGACGGTGGGCGTCAGATTCTCATCGGTCTCCGCCGGGTCGTCGTTGAACTCGATGACATCCCTCGGCTGCGCAGGACTGCAATGGCTGCCGCGGCCCGCCGACACGTTGCGGTCACCCATCTGGTCCAGCTTCGCAGGGCCGGGCCAGCGGGAGGACTGCGAGATGTTGTTCGTACGTTCCAGGTCGACCCAGCGGGCAGAGCAGGAGAAGGACCATGTCTCCGTGACACGGAACGTGGCGTCCAGGACGTGCTTGCCCTTCAGTTTGCCGGGTTCGAACTCGAAGTACATACGGTTCACGTAGCCGTTGCCGCAGTAGTAGGAGACTCCGCCGATCACCGCCGAGCCGCACTTGCCGACGCTCATCCCGTTGGCGCCGCCCGAGAAGTTCCAGAAAACGTCACCATCCGAAGAAAGCACGGTGCGCTCGGACTCGTTCAGCTCCACCGACGGATCGACGTAAAGCGGAAAGTCACGCTCATCGGTAGTGGCCAGCAGATCGGCGTCCGGCTCAACCGTCACCGTGGAGTCGGTCAGTTTGAGGTCCATCACCGACGAGGCGTCGCCTGGACCCGGGCCGGCCAGCGGATCACCCTCTTCAGCAGGGCCTGCTGCTACCGGTTGTTCAGTCCCGGAGTCAACGACCGAGGGCAGGTAGAGCGAACGCTGCGCAGGGGCAGAGGGATGGCTGTCACCTGCGGAGTTCCACATCCGGGCGGCGGGTGAGCGGAACACCGGCAGACCGTTGCCGTCCACGGCGTCCACTCCTCCTCCGGCACTGGGCTGGACCGTCAGATTCTCCGCACCGAATTGGTACTCGATGGATTTCAGCGCGGGGTTGGCCGCCGCCTCGGGGGACTCCACCTCCAGCACCTGCCGGAAGCCCTCAACGGTCGCGGTAAGGATCAGGTTCACGTCCGGCAGTACGTCCTCGTAGACCGCCCGCTCACCATCCAGCCGGGGCGCGGGAAGAATGCCGGGCCAGCCGAGCGATACCGATCGCGCACCCTCAGCGATCGTGACGAGATCCGCCCCATCACCCCCGGCTGAGAACGACAGATCGACAGCGGCTGCCCTGGGGCCGACCGACCCGTCCGTATGGCGCACGAGGGTGACGTCGGGTTCAACCCACTCCCCCTGGGAAGCCACCCGGACCGGAACGATCGACTTCTCCAGCGTGAAAGTCGCCCCATCCGGATTGGCGAAGACCGTCTCCCGTTCGGTGCGCTCCTCCAGAACCTCCACCCGCTCCCCGGTCGCCGCAGCTTCGGCTGAACCTCGGACCTCCGGCGAACCTATGGGCGCGGCGGGAACCAAAGGCGTCATGGCCTGCGAATTTTGAGCAGGCATCACGCTCACCATGGTGGCCAACACGGCCGTCACGCACACACCGTGACGCACATGACGCCACACCCCACCACTCACACCCCCCCCCGTTTTCCACATGGTCTTCACAAAAGTGAGCCAAGACTCAAGGATTGAAGGAGCCTCGTCAAGTGTGTTCCAGATCACCACCTTCTGGGTAGCGAAAGCAAAGCCCTGCGACTTCATCCCTCGAAGTGGAGGTGCCTCAAGGGCAAAACAGGCCGCACGGTCTGGATTTGCGTGGAACCGCCAAGGAAGAAGGTCAAGTTGAGGGCAGTCGGAAGTCTCACGCCGTCGCCGCTGCGACCGCGCCCCGGAACACCTCGGTTCGGGAACGCGAACACCACCTGACAAGCCCGTGCACCGTGAACGACGAGACACCGCGAACTGCGACCCCACGCCCGGACCCACCTCTGAGCCGTCGGGTTCAAGCTCAAAGCCTGCTGGTGGAACAGCCAGTCGGCGAGCGCCTGAACGATTTCGCTCATTCGTCCGGCATCCGGAGTGGAGTAGGCCCCGTGAGCAGACCACGCTCAATATGGGCATGGCGCGAGGTGGATCCTGCGCTGACTCCGCACACCTCCCCCGTACCAGCCAAGGGCGCCTTTGATCGACCAGCCGGGCTCGACGTCCTGCCGCCCACCCTGCACCAACACGGTAGGACCAACAGCATTAGTGTTACGTATAACCATGTCACCGGACTCCTGGAGAAGCCCATGTCCCACATCGCCCTGGTCACCCTGGTCGTCCGCGACTACGACGAGGCCATCGCCTTCTACCGCGACGCGCTCGGCTTCGAGCTGGCGGAGGACACCGACCGGGGCGACGGGTCCCGCTGGGTGGTGGTGCGCCCGCGTGGGGCGGCGGCGGGTACGGGGGTGCTGCTGGCGCGGGCGAAGGGCGGGGCTCAGGAGGCGAGTGTGGGGGCGCAGACGGGCGGGCGGGTCGGGTTCTTCCTGCATACCGAGGACTTCGCGGGCGACCATGCGCGGATGAGCGCGGCGGGCGTGCGCTTCCTGGAGGAGCCCCGGCACGAGACGTACGGCTCGGTCGCCGTCTTCGAGGACCTGTACGGCAACCGCTGGGACCTGCTCCAGCCGGCGGGCTGACCCGTCGCCATTCGGCCCACAGTCTCAGGCGCGTCCGGGCGCCCTCCGCCGACCATGAGGTCATGGAGTCCACGGAGAGCGGCGCCCCCGCCGCGCGGCACGCCGGGTGGGACGAGCTGTTCTTCGACCTGGTGGTCGTCGCGGGGGCCGGGCAGCTGGCCCACCTCCTGCACGACGGGCCGCACCTGGCGGACCTCGCGCTGTTCGGGGTCCTCTACCTCGCCTTCTGGACGGTGTGGGCCGGGTTCGCCGTCTACGGGGACATCGCCGCCTCCGCGACCCGGGTCCGCACCCTGCTGATCGCGATGCTCGGCATGGCCGTGATGGCCGCCTCCGTCCACGCGGTCCTCACCCACCACGCGGTCACCTTCGTGGTCGCCTATGTCCTGCTGCGCTGGCAGGCGGGGCGCGTCTGGCAGCGGGGCAGCGTCGTCGTGGACTGGCCGCTGGCGCAGTTCGGCGCGGGGGCGCTGCCGTGGCTCGTCTCGCTCTTCGTCCCGACGCCGTGGCGCTACTGGCTCTGGGCGCTCGGGATCGCCGTCGACCTCGTGACCCTGCTGGTCTCCACGCGCGGCCGCACCCTCCGCCGGGCCGCCGAACGGGTCGCCGCCCGCCGAGGCGACCGGCCGCCGCCGGGCCCGCCGCACGCCGCCGCGCCCGCGCCGCCCCGGCTCAGCGAGTCACGCATCGACACCGCGCACATGGGCGAGCGGCTCGGGCTGTACGTGATCATCGTGCTGGGCGAAGGGGTCATCCAGATCATCGACGCCGCCTCCGAACGCGACGACTGGGACCTGCCGCTCGCCGCCACCGGACTCGGCGCGTTCTGCCTGCTGGCCGGGGTCTGCGCCCTGAGCCTGCGGTACGGCACCAACGGCATCCCGCACCTGCGGAAGGACGCGCTCCCACCCCGGCTGGCGATGCTGCTGCACGCCGTGATGACCGGGTTCCTGGTCGCCCTGGCCACGGCCCTGGGCTCGGCGATCACGCACTTCGACGATGTCCTGCCGAAGGGGCAGCACTGGCTGCTGTGCGGGGCGATGGCGGGGTACTTCGCGGCGGGCGTCGTCGCCGTGCTGCCGCTCGCGGAGCGGGCCGACCGGGTGTGGGTGCTGGGGTGGGGGCTGCCGTGCGTGGCGGTGGCCGTGGTGCTGGCTCCGCTGGGCGTACGGCTGCCGGCGTGGGCCACGATCGGGATCCTGGTGGCGCTGGTGTGCTGGCAGATCCTGTACGACCCGGGGCGGGCGGGGATGGCACCGTCGGCCGGGCGGTGGTGGGGCGGGAGGATCCGGCGGGCGGGCCGGGCCGATCGGCCCTGAGACCGGTCACGCTCGGGCCGGCCGGCCGCACCCCTCACGCCCGCGCCAACCCCGCCTCCCGTACCGCCACCGCCTCCATCGCGTCCAGCACCGGGCGGATCAGCGGGTGGCCCTCGGCTCCCTGGCGTACGGCCGCGAAGACGCGGCGGGTCGGGGCGCTGCCCTCCACCGGGCGGACGACCACACCCGTCAGCTCCACGCCGCGCAGCGCCGACCTCGGCACCAGCGCCACCCCCGCGTCCGCCCCGGCCAGCGCCACCACCGCCCGGAAGTCATCCGACGAGTGCTCCAGGCGCGGCTCGAAGCCGGCGTACTCGCAGGCCAGGACCACCACCTCATGGCACGGGTTGCCCGGGTACGGCCCGATCCACGGGTCCTTCGCGAGGTCCGCGACCGCCACCTGGTCCTGGTCCGCCAAGCGGTGGTCGACCGGGAGCACCGCGTCGAACGGCTCCGAGTAGAGGGGTACGCGCGTGAGGCGGCGGTCGTCCTCGGCGGGGGCGCCCCGGTACTCGACGGCCACCGCCACATCCACCTGCCGGTCCAGCACCATCGGGACGCTCGCGTCGCCCTCCGCGTCCTGGACCTTGACCCGGATGCCGGGCGCGGTGCGGGCCAGCTCGGTGAGGGCGGGGGCGAGGACGAGGCCGATGCCGGTGGCGAACGCGGCGACCGTGACCGTACCGGCGACGCCCGCGCCGTACGCCGCCAGCTCCGCCTCCGCCCGCTCCAGCTGGGCCAGGACCACGTTGGCGTGGCTGAGCAGGATCTCCCCGGCGGCGGTGAGCCGGGTGCCGCGCGCGCCGCGTTCGACGAGGCGGTGGCCGGTCTCCTGCTCCAGCGCTGCGAGCTGCTGGGAGACGGCGGACGGCGTCAGGTACAACGCGGCGGCGGCCGCGGTCACCGTGCGGTGGTCGGCCACCGCACGGAGGATTCGCAGCCGCCGCGCATCGATCATGTGCCCATTGTCCCAGGTCGCGGCCGGGGCCCCGACCTGGCGCTCACGCCTCCGCGTCGAGGGCCGCCCGGGCGTCGACGAAGGCGTCCACGGCGCGGTTCACATCGGCGGTGGAGTGCGCGGCGGAGAGCTGGACGCGGATGCGCGCGGCGCCCTGCGGCACGACGGGGTACGAGAACCCGATCACGTACACACCGCGCTCCAGGAGCAGCTCCGCCAGCCGGGCCGCCTTCGCCGCGTCCCCGATCATGACGGGGGCGATGGCGTGGTCGCCGGGCAGGATCTCGAAGCCCTCCTCGGTCATCCGGGAGCGGAAGAGCGTGGTGTTGGCGTTGAGCTGGTCGCGCAGGTCGCCGGCGGATTCCAGCAGGTCGATGACCTTGAGGGAGGCGGCGGCGATGACCGGGGCGAGGGAGTTGGAGAAGAGGTACGGGCGCGAGCGCTGGCGCAGCAGCGCGACGATCTCGGCGCGGGCCGCGACGTAACCGCCGGAGGCGCCGCCGAGCGCCTTGCCGAGGGTGCCGGTGATGATGTCGACCCGGTCCATGACGCCGTGCAGCTCCGGCGTGCCGCGGCCGCCGGGGCCGACGAAGCCGACGGCGTGCGAGTCGTCGACCATGACCATCGCGTCGTAGCGGTCGGCCAGGTCGCAGATCTCCTGGAGCGGGGCCACGTACCCGTCCATGGAGAACACGCCGTCGGTGACGATCAGACGGCGGCGGGCGCCGGACGCCTCCTTGAGCTGCTTCTCCAGGTCGGCCAGGTCGCGGTTGGCGTAGCGGTAGCGCTGGGCCTTGGAGAGGCGGATGCCGTCGATGATCGAGGCGTGGTTGAGCGCGTCGGAGATGACCGCGTCCTCCGGGCCGAGGATCGTCTCGAAGACGCCGCCGTTGGCGTCGAAGCAGGAGGAGTAGAGGATCGTGTCCTCCTGGCCGAGGAAGGCCGAGAGGCGCTGCTCCAGCTCCTTGTGCACTTCCTGGGTTCCGCAGATGAAGCGGACCGAGGCCAGCCCGTAGCCCCAGCGGTCCAGCGCCTCGTGGGCGGCGGCGACGACCTCGGGGTGGTCGGCGAGGCCCAGGTAGTTGTTGGCGCAGAAGTTGAGGACCTCACCGGCGCGGCCGCCGGAGGTGACGGCCACGGTCGCGGACTGCGGGGTGCCGATCACGCGCTCGGGCTTGTGCAGCCCGGCGGCGCGGATCTCGTCGAGGGTGGTGCGCAGATCGTCGCGTACGGAGTCGAACATGCTGGAGTCCTTAAGGGGAAAAGGGGTGCGGGAAGAGGTTCGACGGGTCAGGCGGTCCAGTCGAGGATGACCTTGCCGCCGAGACCGCTCGCGGCGTCGTCGAAGGCCGCTTCGAAGTCGCGGAAGCCGTACCGGCCGGTGATCACGGGGGCGAGGTCGAGTCCGCCCTCCAGCAGGACGGACATGGCGTACCAGGTCTCGAACATCTCGCGGCCGTAGATCCCCTTGATCGTGATCATCGAGGTGACGATCCGGGACCAGTCGACGGCGAACTCCTCGGCGGGCAGGCCGAGCATCGCGATGCGGCCGCCGTGCGTCATGTTCGCGACCATGTCGCGCATCGCCTCGGGGCGGCCGGACATCTCCAGGCCGATGTCGAAGCCCTCGCGCAGGCCGAGCTCGCGCTGCCCGTCGGCGATGGTGCTCTCCGCGACGTTGAGGGCCAGGCTGACGCCGACCTTGCGGGCGAGCGCGAGACGGGCCTCGCTGACGTCGGTGATCACGACGTTGCGGGCGCCGGCGTGCTTCGCGACGGCGGCGGCCATGATGCCGATCGGTCCGGCGCCGGTGATCAGGACGTCCTCGCCGACCAGCGGGAAGGAGAGCGCGGTGTGCACGGCGTTGCCGAACGGGTCGAAGATCGCCGCGATGTCGAGGTCGACGGGGACCCGGTGCACCCAGACGTTGGCGGCGGGCAGGACGACGTACTCCGCGAACGCGCCGTCCCGGCCGACGCCGAGGCCGATGGTGGAGCGGCAGAGGTGGCGGCGGCCGGCGAGACAGTTGCGGCACTTGCCGCAGACGAGGTGGCCCTCGCCGCTGACCAGGTCGCCTTCCGCGATGTCGGCGACGTCGGAGCCGGTCGCCGCGACCTCGCCGACGAACTCGTGGCCGAGGACCAGCGGCGTGGTGACCGCCTGCTGGGCCCAGCCGTCGTAGGCGCGGATGTGCAGGTCGGTGCCGCAGATCCCGGTCCGCAGGACCTTGATCAGGACGTCTCCGGGGCCGTACTCCGGCTCCGGCACGTCCATCAGCCACAGTCCCGGTTCGGCCTTCTGCTTGACGAGTGCCTTCACGGCTGCGGCTCCCTGCACGTGGTACGCGGGTGGTGGATACCCCGGGCCTGGGGGCCTGTCGGAGGAGCCCTGCGGCCCGGGGTGGTCTTCGGGGTCGTCCCGTCCCCATGGTGGGGGCGGGACCACGGCGGGACGGGACGGAACACGCCCGTGGGGTTCCACGTGCCGTCCCCGGCCGTCACCCAGAAGGCTGCCGTACGGCGGGGCCCCGGGTCCATCGAGGATTTCTTAAGCACGGTCGCAGGAGATCTTCACGCCTGGGCAGCGCTTCACCGACCGCAGCCGCCCGCGCGCCTTCGATTGCGGGGCCGGCGCTCGCCCCGCGCCCCCCGCTTTCCCGCATCCCCCGCTTTCCCGCATCCCCGCTCCCCCGCATCCCCAGCTCCCCGCTTCAGCCGTCACGCCGCCGTCTCCGCCCGGAACGCCGCGACCAGCCGGGCGACGCAGTACGGAGACAAGGCAGTACGGAGACAGGCGGTACGGAGACAGGGCGGTAGGAGACAAGGCTGACGAACCGACAGAAACACTCAGGCCCCACCACGTTCAGACCTTTGCACGAAGACCGGCGAACTTTGAACACAGGCGTGACGAAGTATGGACGGCGCCAGCAGAAGCCTCCTACTGTTTCGGTCGCGACCCGCCGGAGTCACGCCGGAGTCACGCAGCCTGACCCGCACGAGCCGAACCGTTCACCCCCGGGCGCCGGGTGGCCCCACCCACCGCCGCGACGTGCCCCTCGCCGCGAGGGGCCAGGAGGAAGAATGCATCCACGGCCGTTCCACCGCTCCCGCAGACGACCCGCCCTCAGTCATCGACCGTTCCGCAGGCATCTGACCGGTCTGCTGGTCTCCTCGTTCCTCATCGGCGCCTTCTCCGCCGTCCCGGCCACCGCCGCACCGGCCGCTCCCGACGAACTCCCGCCGCAGAAACCGGGGGTGACGCTGCGTGTCTTCGATGTGCAGGTGCCGCTGGACAAGTTGTGCGACATCAAGGCGGGACAGACGCCCAACGTCGACAAGTTGATGCCGCAGATCGACTGGGACGCGACCGGCGACTTCGGCTTCAACGATCACTTCGTCTCACAGGTGACCGGCAACATCAACGTGCCCGAGGACGGTGCGTACGCGTTCCGGCTCACCAGCGACGACGGGTCGCGGCTGCTGATCGACGACCAACTGGTCATCGACCACGACGGGTTGCACGGCGCTGACCCGAAGGACGGCACGGTCGAGCTCACCGCCGGCTACCACTCGCTGCGCATCGACCACTTCGACCGCACCGGCGGCCAGCAGGTCACGCTCGCCTGGCAGCCCCCGGGCGCCGGCGGGTTCACCGTCGTACCGAACTCCGTGCTGTCCACCGACGCCGATGTCGTACGGGTGACGGCGCCGGGCCGCAAGGAGTGCGAAGGCGCGCTCGACTCGCCCGGTGACGGGTTGCCGCTGAACGATGTCCACCCGGACTACGCGCTGACCGATCTGCGCCCGGCGGGCTTCGAGCCGCAGGTCTCCGCGATGGACTGGCTGCCGGACGGCCGGCTCGCGGTGACGGCCTGGGGCGGTACGGACAACGAGACCGGTGAGGTGTACCTCCTCGACGGTGTCCAGGGCGAGAGCGGCCCGGACCAGGTGCAGGCGAAGAAGGTGGCCGAGGGGCTCAAGGAGCCCATGGGCATCAAGGCCGTCGACGGCAAGCTCTACGTCTCGCAGAAGCACGAGCTGACCGAGCTGTCCGACACCGACGGCGACGACGTCACCGACGAGCGGCGGACCGTGGCGACCTGGCCGTACGGCGGCAACTTCCACGAGTTCGCCTTCGGCCTGCTCTACCGGGACGGCCACTTCTACCTCAACCTGTCCGTGGCGATCGACTACGGCGGCGCGACGACCGACCCGCAGCCGGCGGAGAACCGCGGCACGACCATCAAGGTGAACAAGGAGACCGGCGAGGTCGACTACATCGCCGGTGGTCTGCGGACGCCCAACGGCATCGGCTGGGGTCCGGAGAACGACCTGTTCGTCCTGGACAACCAGGGCGGCTGGCTGCCTTCGTCGAAGCTGGTCCACGTCAAGCAGGACCGCTTCTTCAACCACTACACCAACCCGTCCGGCCCCTTCGACACGAAGCCGGTCACCAAGCCGGTGCTCTGGCTCCCGCAGAACGAGATAGCCAACTCGCCTTCCACGCCTCTCCAGTTGACCGAGGGGCGGTTCGCCGGGCAGATGCTGTTCGGGGACGTGACGTACGGCGGCATCCAGCGCGCCTACCTGGAGAAGGTCGACGGCGAGTACCAGGGCGCGGTCTTCCGCTTCACCCAGGGCCTGGAGGCGGGCGTCAACCGGATCAGCATGGGTCCGGACGGTGCGATCTACGCCGGCGGGCTCGGCGCGGGCGGCAACTGGGGCCAGGAGGGCAAGCTGAACTACGGGCTGCAGAAGCTCTCGCCCAGCGGGGACAAGGCGTTCGACATCCTGGCGATGCGGGCCAAGCCCGGCGGGTTCGAGCTGGAGTACACCGAGCCGCTCTCGGAGGAGACGGCGGCGGAGCTCGCCGAGAGCTACCAGGTCGAGCAGTGGACGTACGCGCCCACGCCGGAGTACGGCGGCCCCAAGATCGACGAGGAGACCCTCCAGGTCGGCTCGGCGACGCTCTCCGAGGACCGCAGGAAGGTCACGCTCGCCCTGCCCGGCCTCAAGGCGAACCGCGTCGTCCACGTCCGCTCCCCGCGCCCCTTCTCGTCCGAGAGCGGCACGGAGCTGTGGTCCACGGAGGCCTGGTACACGCTCAACTCCCTTGTCGGTGACCAGGCTTCGCCCACGCTGTACGAGGCGGAGGAGGCGGCTCTCACCGGCGGCGCGGGCGTCGACACCGAGCACGCGGGCTACTCGGGCGGCGGCTTCGTCGACAACTTCGGCAACCAGGGCGCGGCGGTCACCTTCGACGTGACGGCGGAGAAGGCGGGGACGTACGACGTCGGGCTGCGCTACTCCAACGGACCGAACCCGGCCCCCGGCACCAAGACGATCAGCCTCCACGTCAACGGTACGAAGGTCCGGCAGACGAGCCTGGCCTCCACCACCGACTGGAAGACCTGGGCGACGAAGAACGAGCAACTGGAGCTGGACGAGGGCCGGAACACCATCACGTACTCCTACGACAGCGGCGACACCGGCCATGTGAACCTCGACATGATCGCCGTCCATCCGAAGGGCGCCCGTATCCCGCTCTTCGACGGCACCACGCAGGCTGCCTGGCAGCACCCGGACGGCCGCACACCTCAATGGCCGGTGAGCAACGGGGAGATGGAGATCAAGGACGGCGATCTCCGCACCAAGCAGGGGTTCGAGGACTTCCGCGTGCACGTGGAGTTCTGGCTGCCGAACCTGCCGCCGGACGTGACCGGCCAGGACCGGGCCAACAGCGGCGTCTACCTCCAGGAGCGGTACGAGGTGCAGATCCTGGACTCGTACGGTGACACCACGCTCGCCGACAACGAGGCCGGGGCGATCTACACGAAGAAGGCGCCGGACGTGAACGCGGCCACCGCACCGGAGACCTGGCAGACGTACGACATCACCTTCCGTGCGGCCCGCTTCGACTCGGCGGGCAACAAGACGGAGGACGCCAGGATCAGCGTCGTGTGGAACGGCGTCACCGTCCACGACGACGTGGCGGTCGACGGCCCGACCGGCGGCGGAGCGGCCGAGGCCGCGACGGCCGGCGCGATCAAGCTCCAGGACCACGGCAGCAAGATCAAGTACCGGAATGTGTGGGTGGAGCCGCTGACGTAACGGCGGCGAACACCTGGGCGGGGCGGCGGCCATCAGACTGCCGCCCCGTCGCCGTTTCCCATCGCCGTTTCCCGTCGCCGCGTCCTGTCCCGTGCGGTCCGGGATACGGGAAACGGCACCGCGCAGCCCCCGGATCTGCTGGGATGGGCGGTAGGAGCATGAGCGGTGAGCACGGGGGCGCGCGGTGGGGCTGGAGTTCGGGCACGACCTCGGGCTGCGGCGTGCCCTGCGCGGGCTGCCGCTCTCGCCGCTCGTCCCGGAGTACCGGGCTCTCGTAGAGCGGCAACAGGCCCTGGGGTTACGGCACATCGGCGACGCCCTCGCCGAGCGCGGGCGGGCGCTGCGGGTGCTCGACGGGGTCTTCGAGGAGCGTGCGCCACGCCGCTGGCAGCGCGTGGGGGCGGAGCGGATCCGCGAGCTGAGCGCCGTACGCGGTGGCGCGTCCGGGCCGCTCTTCGCGCACCTGGAGGCCGTGCAGCTCCAGGACCCCGCCGCACTGCGCCGCGTCCTCCTCTACCAGCTCACCGAACTCCTCCAGGCCCACCCGCGGGGCACCGAGCCCGCGACCGCCGTCGGCCTCGGGATCTGCCCGCAGGAGGCACGCGCCCTCGTCCGCGCGGCCGCCGGGCGCCACCGGCTGGACGGTCGGCAACGCGGTGCGGCCGAGGGGCTGGAGGACGCCTGGAGCAGCGGCAAGGTGCGGCGGGCCGCGCGTCTCGCGGCCCGGCTGCCGGCGGACGGCGGTGGCGACGCGCTGCTGCGCGGGCGGCTGGCGGAGATCGCGTTACGGGTACGGGAGGCCGACCGGGCCCTCGAAGCGGCGCGGGAGGCCGAGCGGTCCGGTGACGCCCGCGCGGCCCAGGCCGGTTTCCTCGCGGCCGCCCGGCTGGCCGCCGACTGCCCGCGCGCCGTGCTCGGCCTGGTGCGGGTGCGCCCGGCGGAGGACGCGGACGCGGGCGCCGGTGACGTGCTGGCGGTCCGGCCGGCGCCCGAGACCGTGTCCCTCTCCCCCGCGCGTCCGGCCACCGGCGCTCCGGCCGGCCGGCGGGTCCTCCGGCTGACCCGGGTGCCGGGCGGCCCGCCCGGAATCACCGAGATCGCGGACGCCTCGCCGACGGGCGGCTGGGTGGACCGGCATCCGCCGTTCGGCCAGGAGGTCCGCTATGCCGCGTTCCCGCTGCGGGACGGCAGGATCGACGGACCGCCCGAGGTCTCGGACGTGCTGCTCGTCGCCCCGGACGTGTCCGGGCTGCGCTCCACCACCGGCCGGGGCCGGATCGACGCCGCGTGGACCGAGCCGTCGGGTGCGCTGGACGTCCGGGTCCGGCTGGAGGGCCCGGACGGGCCGGTGGGCGGGGTCGCGGTGCGTACGGGCGGGCTGACCGCGACCGGGCTGGGCGTCGGCGCGTACGTGGTGCGCGTCCACTGCCGTTACCGGGCGCCCGACGGCACCGTCGTGGAGTCGGCGGGCGCGGAGCACGCCGTCTCCGTCGACCCCTGGCCCGCGCCCGTGGACCGGTTCGACGCGACGGTGGCCGAGGGGTCCGTGCGGTTCTCCTGGAGCGGTGGCCGGGACGCGGACGTACGCCTGGTCTCCTGGCCCGCCGACCCGCCGGAACCAGGGGAAGAGCTGACCTACGACCCGGCGAGGCCCTGGCCCGCCGCGTTGGACTGGGAGGCCCCGGCGGGCGGTGGCCTGGTGCCGCCTCCGGGCTCGGTCACGCGGGTGTCCGTGCTGGCCGTGCTCGGCCCGCGCGCGGTGGCGGGGCCGGGGCTGGTCGTGGAGTGTCCGCCTCCGGTGGCTGGGGCGCGGGTGGAACGGGTGGCCGGGGGCCGGGCGCGGGTGACGTTCGACTGGCCTGCGGAGGCGGGCGAGGTGGCGGCCACGGTGGAGCAGGACGGCCGGAGCACCGTGCGCCGGGTGACCCGCAGCACATACGTCCGGGAGGGGCTGTACGTGGACGTGGCGCCGTCCGCGTACTCCCTCACGCTCTCCGCCGCGCCCCGGACGCCGGACGCGGTCGTCGTGCCTCCCCCGGGCGGCGCGACCCGGGGCACGGCGGACATCGCCGTCAGCTACCGCATCGTCCCCGGCCCCCGCCGGGCGCTGCGCCGAGGGCCCGCGCTGCTGCGGGTCAGCCTCTCGTGCCCGGGTGACGTCCCGGCGGACCTTCCGGAGTTCGTGCTCGTCGGCCGTACCGGCAAGGGCCGCGACCCGATCCGGCCGCGCACGCCCACCGACGGGACGACCCTGCTCCGGCTCGACGGCGGAACCCTGCGCCCCGGCGACCCGGTGGAGCTGCCCGTACCGCCAGGCCTCCAACCCCCGTACGTCCTGCGCGGTTTCCTTCTCGGCGAGGGGGCCGCCGACGTACGCCTCGACGAACCCTCTCCGACGAACCTGGTGGTGCGCTGACATGACGACCGTCATCTGCCCCTACTGCTTCGACCGCGCACCCGCCGCGCGCCTGCCCTACCGCTGCCTGATGATGGCCACCGGAGTACGCGGAGGCACGCCGTGCGATGCCGAACCCGACGACGTATGGGCCGACTTCATGGGCCCGAGCCTGCCGCCGTCGCGGCGGCTGCGCGGCCCGGTCTTCGCCGCGCCGCGCACGCTGGCGACCCTGCGCTCCACCGCCGCCCGGCAGCCGTGCCCCCAGTGCGGAGTGGCGACGGCGGTACGGGTCTGCCGCGGCTGCCACAACGACTTCCCCAGCGAGTACTGCGACCAGGACAGCCGCATCATCGCCCTGGTCGGCGCCAAGGCGTCCGGCAAGAGCACCTACGTGTCGGTGCTCGTCAACGAACTACGTGGCCGGGTCGGCCGGGAGTTCACCATCTCGCTGCCCGCGATGGGCGCCGAGACCCAGCGCCGGGACCGGGAGATGGAGGAGGACCTGTACGAGCGGCTGCGGCTGCCGGACACGACGCGTCCGGCGGCGATGGGCTTCAACGATCCGCTGCTCTACCGGCTGAGCGTGCCGCGCCGGGGACGGTACGCCAAGGGCAGCAGGCACACCACGCTGGTCTTCTTCGACGCGGCGGGCGAGGACCTCAAGAGCGCCGAGGCGATGGCCCGTTACACCCAGTACCTGGCGGCCGCCGACGGGATCATCCTGCTCGTCGACCCGCTCCAGATGGGTTCGGTGCGCGACCGCGGCGCGTCGGCGGACGGGCCGCCGCTGCCCGCCGTCGAGACGTCCCCGCAGCAGATCGCCTCCGACCTCGCCGCCCAACTCCGTTCCCACGGACGGAGCGTGTCGCGGGGCCGGGTCACCACGCCGATGGCCGTCGCCGTGACGAAGACGGACGCGCTGCGGCCGCTGCTCGGCTCGCACTCACCGCTGCTGCGCAACGCCGGCCACACCGGCGGCGAACACGATGACGACGACCGGCTCGCCGTACACGAGGAGTTGAGGTCCCTGCTGAGCGACTGGGACTCCGGAGTGCTCTGCCGCCAGCTGGAGAACGACTTCGCCGAACTGTCGTACTTCGGCCTCTCCGCACTCGGTTCGCCGCCGCCCGCCGACGCACCGGCCGACGCCCCGAAGTCGGGCCCGCAGCCGGTCCGCGTGGAGGACCCGCTGCTCTGGCTGCTGGGGCGGCGCGGTCTGATCCCGGTGCGCAAGAGCCGGCGGGAGAACGACCGGGAGAGCCGGGACCGGATGGGGAAGGCCGACGCATGAGCCTGGGACAGCTGCACTACACCTCGGCACCGCCCGGCCCGGACGGCTCGGGCTTCCGCTTCACCGCGCTCACACCGGGGCTGCCGCAGTCGGTGCTCCGGGAGGCCGAACAGCTCATCGGCTACGAGCCGCCGCGGAACGCGCCCTCGCGTCCTTCCGCAGCCGAACTCGAAGCCTTCCCCCGGGCGTTCAGCTACAGCGAGCTGTCCGACGGCAGCCGGCTGCTGGCCCGTACGGTCTACACGGGCGCCGACTACAGCGGCCGCTGGGGCAACTTCCACGCCCACGCCGTACACCTGGCGCCGGGCCGGCACCTGCCGGACGGGGCCCTGCCCGTCAGCGCCTGGGAGTCGCCCGGCTGGGCCACGGCCACGCCGGAAGGAGGCGTCCCGGCGGCCCTGGACGCGCTGCCGCCCTCCAGCGGGCTGGACCCGGCCGGTCTGATCGCCTTCGCCGCGTCCCGGGAGCCCTGGCTGGCCGCCGTGTTCACCGATCTCCAGCGCCAGGCCGAGGACGAGACGGCCCCGCAGATCGTCCTCGTGGAGCCGGACAGCGCCGACGTGGCCCGCTGGGTGGTCCTGGCGAGTACGGTGCTGCCCCGGCACGCCGCCCACCGGCTGACGTTCACCACCTACACCCGGCGCCCGCACCTCGCCGGGCAGCGGATCATCGGCGTCCTGCCCGACGACGCGCACGGACCGGCCGGCTCCGGACGCCGCTACCGGGTCCACGACTGCACCGTCCCGCCCGCCGCCGACGGTCCGGAACCCAGCCCGTGGGCGGTGGCCGCCGCGCGGATCTGGTCGGCCGGTGCCGTCGAGCTGTTCCAGTACGCCGACCGGCTCCCGGGAGAGCCGTTCACGGCGGGACCCGTCTCGGCGCTCGCCCTGTGCGCCGGGATCGACCTGCCGTCGCCGCACCGCGCGGCGGCGGCCCGGTGGGCCTGCGAACACCCGGCCGAGCTGGAGGAACGGGAGCTGGACGGGCTCGTACAGACGCTGGCGGCACCCCGGCAGGAGGCGGTACCGGCGGCCGAGACCGCCGCTCTGGCCGACCTGTTCGCCCGGGTCGGCGGAGGCCTGCGGCCGGAGACCGCCGCGCCGCTCGCCGCCCGGCTGCTCACGGCCGCCGTCCGCTCGCCGGAGCCGGTACGACCGCCGGAGCGCGGAGCCCTCACCGACGCGGTGGCCCGGCAGCTGGCGGCGGAGCTGGGTCCGGAGCTGCGGGCCGGGATCGCGGACGCGCCGGACGGCTTCGCGCGTCCGCTGCGGCTGCTGCGGGTGGCCGGTCTCCTCGGGGTGGAGTGCGCCGACCTCGTACCGCCGCTCGCGCACCGGCTGGCCTCCACGCTGCTGGCCGATCCGTCCGCGTACGGGGGTGAGCTCCACGAGACCCTGACGGACCGGCCCGACCTGCACACCGCCCTGCTGCGGGACCTCGATACGGCGGCGGCGGCCGGTCCTGCCTCCGTCACCGTGCTGCTGGAGCGTGCGCCGGTGGAGCTGGAAAGCACGCGGCCGCTGGAGAGCGGGGAGGCGCTGCCGTATTTGCGGATGTGCGGCTGGAAGGCCCGTGGCCCGGCCGGAGGAGGCGGCGGCGGCGGCGACCGGAACAGTGAGCTCCGGGCCGTGCTGGAGGCGGCGGGTGTCTCCGTCTTCGCGCATCCGCCGCTCCTGCGCATCGCCTTCCGCCTGGTATGGGGCTCCACCGCACCGACGCCGCAGGAGGCCCGCTACGTCCTCGTCGAGACCGGGCCCGACGTCCACCGCGCGGCGGAGACCTGGCCCTTCCTCGTCACGGCCGCGTTCAACGGCCGGCCCGGGGACCCGCAGGCGGACGAGCTCGCGCACGAACTGCTCACCGCCTTCGGCAAGGAGCTGCGACCGCACGACCGGGCGGCGCTCCTGCTGCTGGACTTCGCGCGCGACCTGCGGGCGGGTGGTGCGCCGCCGGGCTGGGTGGACCGGATCCTCGGCCTGCGGAGCACCGCCGAGCCGGTGGATCCGCCGGTCCTGGAACACGTCGGCGGCAGGCTCGCGCACCAGCTGCTGATTGACCCCGGCGCGGGCCGCGAGCTGGACGACCTGATCCGCAGCGGTGACACGGACCTCTGCGCGGCCTACGAACGGGCCGCGCAGGACGACTCCGTACGGAACCAACTCCTGCGCGAACCTCACTACTTCGCGGCCCGGTTCGTCGACTGGAACCGGCATCCGCAGGCGGGCGGAGCCTGGGGCGAGGTGCGGGGTGCACTGCTCGACGGGGTGCTGCGTCCGGCGGCTCGGGCGCTGAGCGCGGAGGATCTGGCCGCCGTGGAAGCGGCCCTGTCCACGAGGGGGACACGGCACGCGGAGGACTTCCGCGCCTGGAACCGGCCGGGAGCGCTGGGGCGGCTGGGGCTGCGGTTCGGCGGGCGGGAGGGCCGGGCGGGGAAGGCGGCTCCCCGCCGCCGGGGCTCCCGGGACGGAGGCGTCTGATGGGCTGGCTGCTCACGGCGGCGGCCTGGCTGACCGTGGCGACCTGGGTAGCGGTCTGCCTCTTCCGCGCGTTCTGGGAGTTCCTCGCCCTGGCGCTCGGCGCCTCCGCGCAGGCGCTCCGCCCCCGCACGCCCGGCACGCCCGACCGTCGGATCCCGTCCGTCGGCTCCGAGCCCGCGCAGCGCGCGTACTGGTCGCAGCTGATGTGGGTGGACGCGTACACCTCCACCCGCGCCGCCGCCTCGGCCGTACGGCACCGGCTGCTCGGCCGGTGGATGGCGGTCACCGCCCGGCGCATGTTCACCGGCCGCCAGCCGTCCACCGGCTACCGCTTCGACCACTGGATCGCCCGTTCCGTCGTCCGCCTCCTGGCCCCGGGCACGGCGCTCGGCGCGATCACCGGGGCGCTGCTCACCTCGGCGGTGATGGTGCTGGTGCACCTCGTGATGTGGCTGCTGGTCGGCCTGGTGTGGCTGGCGGCGGTGGCCGGGGTCGGCGCGGTGCGCGGGGCGGACCGGGGGTTGGCTCTGGTGCGGCGGGTCCGGATGAAGTGCCCGTATCCGGGCTGCTACCGGGCCTTCCCGCTCGCCGTGCACCGGTGCCCGGGGTGCGGTGCGGCCCACCGGGAGCTGCGGCCGGGCCGGTTCGGCGCGCTGTGGCACCTCTGCTCGTGCGGCCGCCGGATCACCGCCGCCTCGTTCGCCGGGCGCGACCGGCTCGCCGTCGAGTGCCCGCACTGCGACCGGTCGCTCCCGGCCGGGATCGGCCGCCTGCGGATCGTGCACGTGCCGGTGATCGGCGGCACCTCGTCCGGCAAGACGATGCTGATGGCGGCGGCGGTCACCGGACTGCACGCGAGCACCGGGCACGGTCCGCTGAAGGCCGAGTTCGCGACGGACGACGACCGGCGGGACGTGGTGGACCTCAACGGGCAGCTCCAGCAGGGTGGTTGGGTGCGCAAGACCCAGGGGGGCCAGCCCCGGGCCCTGATGCTGCGGATCAGCCACCGCCGCAGACACCGGCTGCTGTACCTCTACGACCCGATGGGCGAGTCCTTCTACGACGTGGACTCCACGCGCCGCCAGGAGTATCTGGCCCATGCGGACGGCGTGGTCCTGGTCGTCGACGTCCTGGCCGATCCCCAGGTGCGCCGGTCCCTCTCGGCCGCCGATGAGGAGCTGGCGCGTGCGGCCGGACCGGCGGAGCCGGGCCCCTGGCAGACGTACCAGACGTTCACCGGCGAGCTGTCGGCGCTTGCCGGACGGCGTCGGCGCGCCCGGCTGCCGCTGGCGGTGGTGGTCACCAAGCGGGATGTGCTGGACCGGATCGAACACCTGCGGGTTCCCGCCACGGGGGTCGGCCCGTGGCTGGCCACGATCGGCCTGGACCCGCTGGTACGGGACCTGGGGCACCGCTTCCGCAGTCGGCGGTACTGGGCGCTGAGCGCCTACGCGGCCACCGGGACGGGTCCGCTGGTGAGCGAGCAACGCCGGGCGGCGGAGGCGGTGTTGTGGATTCTGTCCCGGACGGGCCTGCGGGTCGGCAAGCTGCTCTCCGAGGACCCTGCTCCCGGCCCGGCGGCCGCGTCGGTGCCGGGCCCGCGCGATGCTCCCGTACAAGATCGTTCAACCCGCTGACGGAGCCTGACGTGGTCGTTAAGGTCGTTCACGTCCGAGAAGAGAGGGACGGTCCACGCCCATGCCGGTCGTCACACCGAACGTCACGCGAGGACGTCGGCTGGTCCTCACGCTGTTCGTCATCGCCTCCGTCCTGGTCCTCGGCGGGCTCCTGGCCTGGGGGCTGGGGTTCCTGGGCGAGCAGGTGACCGGATGGCTGATCGAGTGACGGCGACCCCTGATTTCCCCAACTGTCGGCTCCTGTTTTCCCCAACCGCACGATGGATCACACACCATGACAAGGAGGGCTTCGAGTGAGTGACATTCCCGGCGGTCCCATGGCGAACCGGCCGGTCCACTTCATCTGGCTGCTGGACTGCTCCTACTCCATGCAGGGCGAGAAGATCGGACAGCTCAACTACGCGATCCGGGAGGCGATTCCGGAGATGCGGTCGGTGGCCCACGACAATCCGGCGGCCCAACTCCTGCTGCGTACGATGACGTTCTCCACGGAGGCGCGCTGGCACCACAAGGACCCGGTGCCGGTGGACGACTTCACCTGGCAGGACGTCCAGGTCGACGGCATGACCAACCTGGGTGAGGCGCTGGAGGTGGTCTCCCGGGAGTTCCGGACTCCGCCGATGCCGCAGCGGGCCCTGAAACCGGTGCTGGCGCTGGTCTCCGACGGTGTGCCGACCGACGACTGGAAGACCGGTCTGCGCGCGCTGGACGCCACACCGTGGGGCAGGAAGGCGGTGCGGGTGGCCATCGCGATCGGGGCGGACGCGGACCGCGGAGTGCTCCAGGAGTTCCTGGGCAACCCGGAGTTGCAGCCGCTGGACGCCAACAGCCCGAAGCAGCTGGCGGCGGCGATCCGCTGGGCCTCGACGGCCGCGGTCAAGGCGGCGTCGCAGCCGGTGGCCTCCCCTTCCGACACCACGCTCAAGCAACCGCCCTACGCACCGCCGCAGTTGGACGACGACGATGACGACGTCTGGTGAGCACACCTGAGCGGCCGCTGTGGGAGACCCTCGAACACAGCGTGCGGGGAGTCAACAAGCAGATCAACCAGGACTGGTACGTCAGCGAGGGATCCGGCTCCACGGGCGATCCGCTGATCCTCGCGGTGGCGGACGGCCATGGCTCGGCGGCGCACGCCCGCAGCCATATCGGTGCGCGGCGCGCGGTCGACCTGTTCGCCGCCCAGGCCCGCACGTTCGCCGAACTGGCGCGCTCCGAGGGCCCGGACGGCACGCACAGCCTGAGCTGGCTGATGAACTACGCGCGCAACGAGCTGCCCCGGCAGCTGGTGGCCGCCTGGCAGGAGAGCGTGCTCTCCCACTGGGACCGCCACCCGGACACGGCCGCCCCGGCGGCCGAGCCGCCCCCCAAGGGCCAGAAGCTGCTGCTGTACGGGGCGACGCTGGTCGGTGCGGTGCTCACCCCGCAGGTCTTCGCGGCCTGGCAGCTGGGCGACGGGGAGCTGACGGTGATCGGGGCCGACGGGGCGGTCGCGCTGCCGCTGGCCCCGGTGGAGGCGGATCTCGGCGACGAGACGGAGTCCCTCTGCAGCCGGCAGGCCTGGAAGATGATCCGGGTGCACTGGGCGCCGGTCGTCGCGCGGGAGCGCACTCCGCGGCTGGTGGCCCTGTCCACCGACGGCCTCTCCAAGAGTTTCGCCTCGGACGAGGGGTTCGCGCAGTTCATGACCGGGCTCGACCAGCGGCTCGCGAAGGCCGGCGGCCCCGACGACGTACGCGACGCCCTGCCCGGGTGGCTGGCCGAGGCGGCCCGCTACTCCGGCGATGACACGACCCTGGTCGCCGCCCGGCGGCCCGAACCCCACGCGGCGGACCACGGCCCCGCGGCAGACGAACCACGGAGTGACGCATGACCGGCATGCTCGACGGAGGAACGCTCCTCACCGCCGACGACGGGGAGTCCGTGCGCGTCATCGACATGCTCGGCGCCGGCGGCCAGGGGGAGGTGTACCGGGTGGCGACCGCGTCCGGCGAGCGCGCCCTGAAGTGGTACTACCCGTCCTGTGCGACGCCCGAGCAGGACGCGATCGTACGGGAGTTGGTGGCCCGGGACTTCGATGACGACCGCTTCCTGTGGCCGACGGCGTACGTGCCGTCGGGCACCGGCGCGTTCGGCTATCTGATGGACCTGCGGCCGGACCGGTTCAAGGGGCTGCCCGATCTCTTCCGCCGCAGGCTGCGAACCACGCCGCGCGCCCTGCTGACCGCCGCGCTCTACACGGTGGAGGCCTACCAGGCGCTCCACTCGCGCGGGATCGCCTACCGGGACATCTCCTGGGGCAACATCTTCTTCGATCCGGCCGGCGGCGACGTCCTGGTCTGCGACAACGACAACGCGGTGGTCGAGGGCGACAGCACCGGGATCTCGGGGACCATGGAGTTCATGGCTCCGGAGCTGGTGCGCGGCGACGCGGGGGCGCGGCCCGGCACGCAGACGGACCTGCACTCGCTCTCCGTCCTGCTGTTCATGCTTCTGATGAACCATCACCCGCTGAAGGGTAAGCGGGAGTTGGAGATCCACTGCCTGGACGAGGCGGCGGAGAAGCGGCTGTACGGGAAGCAGCCGCTGTTCGTCTTCGATCCGGCCGATCCGGCGAACGCTCCCGACCCGGTGGAGCAGTCCACCGTCCTGCAGACCTGGGCGGTGGCCCCTCCGGCGCTCCAGGACCTGTTCACGCACAACTTCACCGTGGGCCTGCACCAGCCCACGGCCCGGGTGCGGGAGTCGCAGTGGCGGGACGCGCTGCGGTCGGTCCTGGACGCCGTCGTGGAGTGCGCCGACTGCGGCCGCCAGAACATGACACAGCCCGGCGCGACCACGGCGGGTACCTGCTGGTCCTGCGGCAGCGCCCTGATCCTGCCGCCCCGCCTGAGCATCCTCACGCCGCTGCCGCGCTCCGAGCGCCACGTGCGGCTGGGCCGGTCCGCCCGGGTGCACGAACACCACCTGGCGCCGGAGCCCTCGCGCCACGACTACAGCGACGCCACGTTGGTGGCGGAGCTGACGGAACACCCGAGCAGGCCGGGCAAGTTCGGGCTGGCGAACCGTTCGTCGACGAGCTGGACCGGGACGCGCTCCGACGGCACCTCGCAGGAGATCGCCCCGGGCCAGACGGTCCCGCTCCGCGCGGGCCTGCGGCTGGACCTCGGCGGTGCGCAGGCGTCGGTCCACGCCAAGTAGCGCCGGGACTCACGGACTTCATTCGCTACAGATCATCGAGGAGTAGTTCCGGGGCGACCGGAGTTCATCCGCCGCGGATCATCGACATCAGCAGCCCGTGCGTCTCCTCGTCGGCGGCGGCCACCAGCCCGTGGCCCTCGCCGACCGGAGCGCCGTCGATCCCCGTGACCACGCACCCCGCCGCCCGGCACAGCGCGATCCCGGCGGCGAAGTGCACGCTCCCGGAGAGGTCGCCGCCGTCGGTGACGTACGCGGCGCGCTTCCCGGCCGCGACCCAGGCGAGGGCCAGCGTGGTGGAGACGACACGCGGCCGGAAGTGTTCGGCGAAGCGCGGGTGGGCCAGCAGATCCACGGCCCGGAACGCCGGGGCGCTCGGGAACGGCGGATCGAGGTTGACGTCCACCAGCCGGGTGGCGGGGGTCGGCGCCAGCGGGACGTCGTGGGTTCCGTCCCGCCGTACGAAGGCGCTATCGCCGTCGGTGAAGAAGAGCTCGCCGCCGAACGGGTCGGCCACCGCCGCCGCCCCGTCGCGCGGCGCCACGTTGACGGCCACCAGCAGGTTGCCGGCGGCGTAGTTGAGCGTGCCGCACAGCGGGTCGACGAGCCACTGGCGTACGGCCTCGGCGGGACCGGCCCCCTGCTGCCCGCCCTCCTCGCCCAGCACCGCGTCACCGGGCCGGGCGGCGCGGAGGACGCCGAGGATCGCCTGCTCGGCCTCCACGTCGGCGGCGGTGGCGAAGTCCCCGGCGCCCTTGTCGATGCGGTCGAGCCGCCGGCCGTACAGGGTGCGGACCACGAGGGCGCCGGCCCGCGCCCCGGCCGTCGCGACGTCGACATCGGTGGGTGTCATCTCAGAGCCCGACCAGCCGGCCGATCTCCTGGGCCAGCGCGATCCCGCCGCTGCCCGCCGCGAGCCCCACCGTCAGCGTCTCCAGCGCCTGCCGGATCCGCCCCTGGTCGGCGGGGCGCCCCTCCTCCCCCGCCCGGACCAGCTCGCCCCGCACGATCTCCGCCTGCGCCGCGAGCTCCGGCCGCGCGGCCTCCTGGCGGACGAGCTGGACGAGGTCGGCGGCGAGCTTCAGCGCCTCGGCCGGAGGTGTGCCGTAGGTGACCTCGATCTTTCCGTGGTCGCCGAAGTTGCTCGGGCCGGAGATGTCGCCGTGGAAGTTGTACGTGCTCATGTCTCTCCTGGTGGTCGGTGCGTGCGGGCTCACGGGGTGGGGCTCAGGGCGTCGGGCTAAGGGCGTCGGGCTCAGGGCGTGGGGCCCGCGGCCGCCGGGGCCTGGGCGCCCTGCCCGTAGGCGGCGGAGATCTGTCCGTTGTTGCCGATGTTGGCCGGTCCGGTGATGTCGCCGGAGATGTTGTAGGTCTGGGTGTTGATGACCTGCTGGGCCTGGTCGAAGGAGCTGGTGTCGACGTTGTGGGCCTTCAGGAACCGCTCGGTGGCGATGAGCACGCCCTGCTGGAGCCGGTGCAGGAAGTCCTGCGAGTCGGTGCGCTCGGAGTGGCCCAACTGGTCCCAGGAGGCGACCCGTTCGCGCAGGCTGTCCGTGGTGCCGTAGTCGTACAGCGCGTGCTTCTTGGTGATCTCCCTGCGCGCCTTCTCCAGTTCGCGGGCGCGCCGCTTGCGCTCGGCGTTGCGGCGCCCGTTCCGTCCCGGTGCGCCGGTCAGGCCGGACCAGGTGTGCGAGGTGGCGAACCGGACCAGGCTCCACCAGCGTTCCCAACCGCCGCGCGGGAGGTAGTCGGCGCCGTAGTAGCGGGCGTGCAGCGGCGGGATGCCGTAGGCCGCGACCTCCCAGGAGAGGCTGGGGTGCTGGAGCCGGGCGCGCAGGTGCATGGAGACGATGACCCGGCCGCCCTCGCCGACCCGCTCCAGGCTGAGGTAGGTCCGCATGCCCGCGCCGGGCTTGAGCAGCCCCGCCTTGACGAACGGCGGCGGGATCTCGCTGTTGGGCGGCCGCAGCCGGTCGGGCAGCACCTCGTCGCCTAGGTAGGAGACCTGGGGGCCGAGCACGTAGAGGCGGTTCTGCGCCCGGAGCCCTTCGAGACCGGCGAGGTTGCCCAACTCCTTCGCCAGATACGTGTGGAGGTCGACGGCGTCGAAAGGGATCAGGGTCGCCTTGCCG
This sequence comes from Streptomyces sp. CA-146814, assembly GCF_050942385.1. NCBI lineage: Bacteria > Bacillati > Actinomycetota > Actinomycetes > Kitasatosporales > Streptomycetaceae > Streptomyces > Streptomyces sp. CA-146814. Next base: position 6,642,943 of record NZ_CP192068.1, on the reverse strand, counting down.
CCGCCGGGCGCGTCGGCGGGGCGGCTGATGTCGATCGGCTGCCAGACCGTCTCCTTGATCTTGTCGCCGCTGCCGACGAACGGATTGTGCCGCTCGGCGCTCTGGGTGTACGGCACCATGTTCGGGCGCCGCCGCCCGCGCAGCCGCGCTTCGGCCTCGCCGGTGACCTCGGGGGCCAGGTCCTGCGGGCGCGCGGTGTTGTAGCGCGCTTCGAGGGCGTCGGTGCGCGCCTGGGATTCGGCCCGGTGCACCAGCCACCAGGCGCATCCGAGGACGAGCAGCAGCACGAGGACGGCCGCTTCCGCCAGGCCGGGTGCGCCGCTCACGAGGCCGCCGATCACGGTGAGCACGGCGAGCCACCACCCCGCGCAGAGCCAGGCCAGCCTGCGGTCACGGAGGTCCGTGCGCCCGGTCGCGCGGTGCGCGTGGCGGGCCAGCGCCAGCAGGTTCACACCGAGCGGCAGGCCCATCGCGGTGAGGCGGTCGCCCAGGAGTTCCCGGTGCGCGTACCGGGCGAACGCGTCGTCCAGATGGACCGACGAGCAGAGCAGTCTGGTGGTCGCGTCCTTGTCGTACATCGGCAGATTCGGCACATGCCGCATCGGTTCCCCCTTCCGGTACGCCCGGGCCGGCGCACCCGCCCACAGTCTTCTACACAACGGCCTCCCGCACGTCGTGGATCGGCCCTGAGGCCAGCACCTGACGCAGCGTAGGGACACCGCCTCCGTCCTTGATAACGTCGCCCCCGCGGCCGTGGACTCCTCCCCCGACCCGGTCGCGTGTGGGTGGAGCGGGGACCCGGGCGCGGCAGGACGAAGAGGGCCGACGATTGAGCCTTGCACAGGTGCACCACATATCCGCCGCGCCGGGTGACGAGGAGACGGCGGGCCGGTTCACGGCCGTCGGGCCGGGAGTTTCGGCGGCGCTGCTCGCCGAGGTGGAACCGCTGCTCGGATACGCGCTCCCCGACGGCGCCTCGCCCCGGCCCACGGCCCCCGAACTCCGTTCGCTCCCGCAGGCGTTCACGTACGCGGTCCTGTCCGACGGCAGCCGTGTGGTCGGCCGTACGGCTCCGGCGCGCGGCGACGGTACGGCACCGGTCCGGTTCCATACGCACGCGGTGCACCTGCCTCCGGGCGTTCCGTTGCCGGGCGACCGACTGCCGGTGGAGGCGTGGCGGTCGCCGCACTGGGCCGCCACGACGCCGGTCGGCGGCGCGCAGCCCGACCCGCTCGCCATGGTGCCGCAGGGTCCCGCGCCGGTACGGGAGGGGCTCGACGACTTCGCCGTGTCGCGCGGCCCCTGGCTGGCGGCGGTCCTCGCCGATCTGCGCCGGGCGAGCGAGGAGAAGGCTCCGGCGGCCGGCGGCGGGCCGGTGGTGCTGGTGGAGCGGCAGAGCGCGGATGTGGCGCGCTGGCTGGGACTGGCGGCGGTGACGCTGCCGAGGGAGAGCGTGGAGCGGCTGACGTTCACCACGTACACGCGGGCGCCGGGGAGTTCGCCGCTGCGCGTGGTGGGAGCGCCTCCCGAGGACGCGGCGGCGGCGCGGGAGGCGGGGCTGCGGGTCCATGTCTGCGCGGACCGGCCACCGGTGGACGCCGGGGACGACCCGTGGGCCCGGACCGCGGCCCGGGTGTGGCGGAGCCGGGCGCCGGAGCTGTTCCAGGAGGCGCGCGAGCTGCCCGGAGACCCGTTCGCCGCCGGGCCGTTGGCGGTGACGGCGCTGTGCTCCGGGGTGGCGCTGGGGCCCGACGAGCGTGCGGCGGCGGCCGGTTGGGCGGCGGAGCGGCCGTACGCGCTGGACGCGAAGCGGATCGGCCAGTTGGTGGAGGCGCTGACGTCGCCGGGGATCGATGACCGTACGGGCTCCGAATTCGACGCGGTGGGGCGGCTGTTCGGGGCCCTGGACGGGAGGTGCCCGGCCTCGGTCACGGCGCCGCTGGCCGCGATGCTGGTGACGGAGGCGGTACGGGGCGGCAACGGTTCGCTGGAGCTGCCGCGCCGGGACGCGTTCACGGGCCCGGACGGCGAGGCGATCGCCGAGGCGCTGGGCCCGGAGATCCTGGCGGAGCTGGAGAGCGGTGCGGGCGGCCGGAGGCCGGTGGCACGCACCGTACAACTGCTGCGCGTGGCGAAGCTGTTGGGCGTGAACGGTACGGAGTCGCTGCCGGGGGTCGTGGCCGGGCTGGCACCGGCACTGCTGGCGGAGGCGGACGGGACCGAGGGGACGCCCGCCTCCGCACCCGCTCCCCCGGCGGAGGCCGACGCATCGGCGCAGGCGCCCGCCTTCGCTCCGGCGCTCCTGGAGCTGCTGGACGAGCAGTTCGACGTCCGGACGGCGTTGCTCGGTGCGCTGGACCGGATCGCGCCGGACGATCCGGCGGCGGTGGCCCGGTTCCTGGAGCGGGTCGCGCTGCCGTTCACCGGGACGCAGGCGCTGCCGCACCTGCGGATGTGCGCCGAGGCGCCGAGGGCGATGACGACGCTGGGCCGGGACCGGGCAGCGATCTGGCACCGCGTGCTCCGGGCGGCCGGCCTCTCCCCGTTCGCCGAGCCGTTGGTGCTGCGTACGGCGGTGGGCCTGGTCTGGGAGGACCGGGCGCCCACGGTGGAGGAGGCCCGGCTGCTCCTGGAGGCGGCGACCTCGGACGCGCACCGGGCGGCCGGGACGTGGGCCCGCCTGGTCGACGCGGCGCTCGGCGCACCGGCGGACGGGCCGGCGGGCGACCGGGGAGGCGCAGGCGGCACGGACACGACGGCGGACGCGGCCGACGCCACCGCGCTCGCCCACGACCTGCTGCGGGCCTTCCCGCAGGAGATAGGCGGCCGGGAGCGGGCCGCGCTCCAGCTCCTCGAACTCTGCCGCGACCTGCGCTCGGGCGCACCGGAGCCCGGCTGGACCGACCAGGTCCGCACCCTGCGCGACCAGGCGGCACCACTCGAACCGGCCCTCCGGGAAAGGGCGTTCACGGCCCTGGCCGAACGCCTCCTGGCCCCGGACCGCCCGGGCGCGGAGCTGTACGCCTTCGTCCGGAGCGACGACACCGACCTGATCGCCGCGTACGACCGCGCGGCCCGCACAGAACCGACGCGCGCGAGGCTCCGCACCCACCCCGCCTACGCCGCCGACTGCTTCACCAACTGGACCGCCCACCCGCACGCGGGCACCGCCTGGACGACCACCACCGCCGCCCTCCTGGAGGAGGTGCTGCGCCCGTCGGTGCGCGGGATGACGGCGGAGGCCGTGGCGGAGGTCGAGGAGACGGTGGGCCGCACAGGCAGCAGCGGCCGGGCGAACGCCTTCCGCGACTGGAACAGGTCGCGGGGGCTGGGGCGGCTGGGGCGGCGGATCGCGGGACGGGTACGGCGGGGCTGACCCGGTCCGTCGGTCCCGGCCGCGCGCATCGCCCCCGCATACGTTCCGCTCGGCGATCGCCGCCGCCGTACGGACTGCCGCCAGGTGCTGCCTACCGTGGCATCCGTACCGGGCGGGGTTGTCTTATCCTACGTATTGCGCCGGCGGATCTTCGGGCGGTGGGAGAGCTTCTCGTGTTCTCCGCGGGGTAGAGGGTCGGGTGTTTGCCGGTCGGCGGCGCTGTGGAGCAGCCTCGGGCGGTACTTCGCATGAAGAGGCTGAGGCCAGTGAAGGGGTGTCTGCTGTGACGCGCTCGGAGGACGGCGAGCTGACCATTCCCTCGGCTGCGATGGACGAGGTGTTCACAGCCGACCGGAACATCGGCCGGGAACTGGCCAAGGTGGACTGGTCGGCGACGCCGCTGGGAGGGCCTGAGGACTGGCCGCAGAGTCTGCGGACGGCCGTGAACATCCTGTTGTCGTCGAAGTTCGCCATGTGGATGGCCTGGGGGCCGGAGCTGACGTTCTTCTGCAACGAGGCCTACCGGCGCGACACCCTGGGCCAGAAGTACCCCTGGGCGCTGGGCCGGCCCTTCGCCACGGTGTGGTCGGAGATCTGGGACGACATCGCCCCTCGGATCGACACCGTCATGAACAGCGGTGAGGCCACCTGGGACGAGGGGCTGATGCTGTTCGTGGAGCGCTCCGGCTACACCGAGGAGAGCTACCACACCTTCTCCTACAGTCCCCTGCGCGATGAAGGCGGCGCTGTGGTCGGCCTGCTGTGCGTGGTCAGCGAGGACACCAAGCGGGTCATCGGCGACCGCCGGATGGCGACCCTGCGCGACCTGGGCTCCGACCCCAGCGTCATCCGCACCGAGCAGGAGATGCTCGACTTCGCCGGGGTGCAGCTGAGTCGCAACCCGTACGATCTTCCCTTCACCCTGACCTATCTGTTCCAGGACGACGGCAGTGCCCGTCGCGCCGCGGCGACCGGGATCGGGACGGCACATCCGGCCGCGCCGGACATCCTTCCCCCGGACTCCGTCTCGCCCTGGCCCGTCGACGTACCGGCTCGGGGCGATTCCGTGCTGGTGCCCCTGGACGGCGCGCCGTTCACGGACCTGGCGACCGGGGCCTGGGAGAAGGCGCCGACCCAAGCCATGGTCGTGCCCCTGCTGCAGCAGGGTGGAGCGCCGTACGGATTCGTGGTGGCGGGTCTGAACCGTTTCCGTGCCCTGGACGAGGACTACCAGGGCTTCTTGGACCTGGTCGCCGGGCACATGGCCGCCGGCGTCGCGAGCGCCCGCAGCTACCAGGCACAGCAGCGCCGTGCCGAGGAGCTCGCGGAGCTCGACCGGGCCAAGACGACGTTCTTCTCCAACATCAGCCACGAGTTCCGCACCCCGCTGACCTTGATCATGGGGCCGGTCGAGGAACTGCGGGAGCGGCTCGCCGACGCGGACCCGCGCGTGCGCGAGGAGCTGGAGGCCGTGCACCGCAACGGTCTGCGGCTGGGCAAGCTCGTCAACACGCTGCTGGACTTCTCCCGCCTCGAGGCGGGCCGGATGCAGGCGAGCTACGAGCCGGTCGACCTGGCCACGGTCACCGGCGCGCTGGCCAGCGTCTTCCGTTCCGCCGTCGAGAACGCCGGCCTGGACTTCCGCGTCGAGTGCGAACCCCTGCCCGAGCCGGTGTACGTCGATCGCGGTATGTGGGAGAAGGTGGTCCTCAACCTTCTCAGCAACGCGCTGAAGTTCACCTTCGAAGGCGCGATCCGGGTGGGCGTGGGCGTCCAGGACGACGAGGCCGTGGTGCGGATCACGGACACCGGGATCGGTGTGGCGGCCGAGGAGATGCCCCGGCTGTTCGAGCGGTTCCACCGCATCGAGAACGCCCGCTCCCGCTCCAACGAGGGCAGCGGCATCGGCCTGGCGCTGGTGAAGGAGCTGGTCGGCCTGCACGGCGGTGTCATCACAGCCGACTCCGCCGAAGGTGAGGGCACCAGCTTCACCATCCATCTGCCGTTCGGCTCCGCCCACCTGCCCGCCGGCGCCCTCCGCACCCGCGTGGGCGACGACGTCACCTCTCCCGGTGCCGCCGCCCCCTTCGTCCAGGAGGCCCTGCGCTGGCTGCCGGGCGGGCAGACCGGTGTGCCGGCCGGCGAACCGCACAGCGGGCCGCAGACGGCCGGCGAGGCTCCCGTGCCCCGTCTGTCGGCTCAGGCGCGGGTACTGATCGCCGACGACAACGCCGACATGCGCGAGTACCTCACCCGGCTGCTGCGCGACGCCGGATACCAGGTCGACGCGGTCGTCGACGGACAGCAGGCCCTCGAAGCCGTTCGCGCGGACGCCCCCGACCTCGTGGTCAGCGACGTCATGATGCCCCGCCTGAACGGCCTGTCACTGGTGCGAGCGCTGCGCACCGACTCGCGTACCGCTTCGGTGCCGGTGGTGCTGCTGTCCGCCCGCGCCGGGCAGGAGGCGTCCATCGAGGGCCTGCGGGCGGGCGCGGACGACTACCTCGTCAAACCGTTCGCCGCCGCCGAACTCCTGGCCCGCGTCGAGGCCAACGTGAAACTGGCCCGGCTGCGCAACCACCACGCCCGGTGGCGTACCGCTCTGATCGACTCGCTCCAGGAGGCGTTCTTCGTCTGTGACGAGGACGGCGCGGTCATCGAGATCAACACCTCCTTCACCGGCATCCTCGGGTACGGCCCCGAAGACCTGCCCTACCAGCCGGTGCACCCCTGGTGGCCGGATGCCGCCACCGACCCCGAAGCCCACCGCCTGGTCGCCGAGGCCTTCGCCACACTGACCGGCCAGGAACGCGGTAGCTACACCATTCCCGTCACCCACCGCGACGGACATCGCCTGTGGGTGACGGCCACGTTCAACCAGGTCCAGGACCCCGACACCGGCCGTACGGTGATCGTCGGCACCTTCCGCGACGTGAGCGCCGAGCACTACGCCATCCAGCGGGAAACCGCCCTGGCCGCTCTGAGCACGCGGCTGTCCCAGGCCCCCAGCCTGAGCGAGGCCCTCGGAGGCTCTCTCGAGGAGCTGAAGAAGCTGTGGCACGCCCAACACGTGACGGCTGTGGTCTTCGGTCCCCGTGACGAGCCCGCTCTCACCGGCACCGACACCGGCCTCGTCTGGCAGGATCTGCCCGCCGAACGACGCCGGATGCTCACCGGTCTGCGGGAACAGCCGGCGCTCACCGCCGTTCCGGGCCAGGGCGAGGCCACCGTCGTCCTGGAACACCCGCAAGGCGTCCTGGCCCTGTGGATCGCCCTGGGCGAGCGGCGCCCCTTCACCGGCGAGGACCAGCTCCTGCTGTCCCTGCTGGCCGGCCGCCTGGCCCAGGGCCTGGCCCGCGCTCACCAGATCGACCAGCAGCGCGAGACCGCCATCGCGTTGCAGCGGGCCATCCTCGGCCCGTCCCGGCTCCCGGACGGCTTCGCCGTGCGGTACGAGCCCGCCACCCGTCCCCTGGAGGTCGGCGGCGACTGGTACGACACCGTCGCCCTGCCCGACGGTCGCATCGGCATCGTCGTGGGCGACTGCGTCGGCCGCGGCCTGGGGGCCGCCTCCGTGATGGGGCAGCTGCGCAGCGCCTGTCGCGCCCTGCTGCTCCAGGACGCCGGTCCCGCCCGGGCGCTCATGGCCCTGGACCAGTTCGCCGTCGGTGTCCCCGGCGCGATGTGCACCACCGTCTTCTGCGGAGTTCTCGACACCCGGACCGGGCACCTCGTCTACTCCAGCGCGGGGCATCCCCCCGGCATCCTCGTCCAGCCCGACGGCGCCACCAGGCTCCTGGAGGACGGACGTTCCCTGCCCCTCGCCGTGCGGCCCGACCGGCCGCGGCCCGAGGGCAGCTGTACCATCTCCGCCCGTTCCACGCTGCTGCTGTACACCGACGGGCTGGTCGAACGCCGCCGCCGTCCGCTCAGCGCGGGCATCGACCGGGCCGGCAAGGCCCTTCAGGACGGCCGGGACACCGCGGTCGACGATCTCGCCAGCGACGTGATGTCCCGGCTGGCTCCCGACGGCGGCTACGACGACGACGTCGCCCTGCTCCTCTACCGTCACCCGGCTCCGCTGGAGATCTCCTTCCCGGCGGAATCGGGCCAGCTCGCTCCCGTCCGGAAAGCTCTGCGCGGCTGGCTCGAACAGTGCGACCTGCCGCCGCGCACCGCGCAGAGCGTCCTGGTGGCAGCGGGCGAAGCCTGTGCCAACGCCATCGAACACGGACACCGCGACGCCCCCGGCGACACCGTCTACTTCCGCGCCGAGGCGTCCGTCGACAACCTGCGCCTGACCATCGCCGACACCGGCCGGTGGAAAGTGCCCCAGCCCGAGCTCAACGCCCACCGCGGCCGCGGTATGGGGCTGATGCGTGCCCTGATGCAGCAGGTCACCGTCGTCCAAGGGCCGACCGGTACCACCGTCGACATGCACACGAGGATCGCCTGATGACTACGCCCCTGACCCTCACAGCCAGTCGGCGGCCGGACGGCACCACCGTGCTGACCGCGGTCGGTGAGATCGACATGAGCAACGCCCAGAGCCTGGCGGCCGCCCTCGACGACGCACCCGGCCCCCTCGTCCTGGACCTGAGCGACGTCGAGTACCTCGACAGCGCCGGCCTGAGCGTCCTGTTCCCCCACGCCGAACGCCTCGAACTCATCGCCGGCCCGCTCCTGGAGCCCGTACTGACCATCTCCGGACTCACCGACCTGACCACACACCACTGAGGACCGCACCGTCCCTGCCGGCAGAGACCGCCCCATATCCTGGGCGTCACGGAGAACCCATGTGGAGGAAACCGAAGTGTTCACGGTAGACGTCAGGCGGGACACACGAGGAGTGGTGTTCACTCTGCGCGGGGATCTCGACTTCCACAGCGTGGTGCAGCTGTACGAGGCCGGCGAGGAGGAACTGGGCACCGCCAGGGTGACGGGGGCCGTGGTGATCGACTGCGCCCACCTGGCCTATTGCGACTCCACCGGCATCAGCGCCCTGCTGAAGCTGTACCACCAGATGTCCGCGCAGGACGGGGTTCTGTGCCTGGCCTCCGTGACCGACAACCTCAACCGCCTGTTCGAACTGACCGGGCTGAAGCAGATCTTCTGTCTGCACACCGACGCGGAAGAGGCTCTCGACGCCCACCTGTATGTCCCCGGAACTGTTGCGGCCGGCGCCGACAGCGCGGCACGGACCGGCACGGAGCACGGCGGATGACAGGCGCACCGGACCAGCAGGCACGCCCGCCTGTCCGGACCGGCCAGGTGCCGCCGGCACGTACCGCCGCCTCCAGCGGCGGGGAGGACGATCTACGGTCGTTGTTCGGGCAGTCGATGGCCTTGTTCGCCTCCATGGCCGGGCCGGCTCACCTGCTGGAGGCGGCGAACCCGGCGTTCTTCGCGGCGATCGGCGGAATCGAGCGCACCCGTACCGGCGTGCCGCTGGGGCAGCTCATGCCGGAACTGGTCGAGCAGGGCTTCATCGCTCTGCTGGACCGTGTCTATCGCACAGGTGAGGCCTATACCGGCCGGGATGCCCGCGTGGTGCTGGGCGAGGGAGCGGATGCCCGCGAGGCGTTCTTCGACTTCACCTACGAGCCCCGTCTGGACTCCGGCGGCAACGTCATGGGCGTGCGGATGATCGGGGTGGAGACCACCCAGGTCAAGCATGCGCAACGGCTGACGGCCGAGCACCGGGCCCTGCTGGAGCAGATCGCCCGCCAGGCCCCTCTCTCCGAGGTGCTCGAAGGCATGGCACGGGCGATCGAGAATCTCACTCCTGAGGAAGTGCTGGTGTCGGTCCTGCTCGCCGACGCCGACGGCCGCCGTCTGCGCCACGGCGCCGCACCGAGCCTGCCCGACTTCTACAACCAGGCCATCGACGGTATCGCCACCGGTGAGGGTGTCGGCTCCTGCGGCACCGCCGCTCACCGCCGCCGGCCGGTGATCGTCACCGATATCGCCACCGATCCGTTCTGGGACGACTTCCGCGACCTGGCCGAGAAGGCCGGTGTCGCCGCCTGCTGGTCCACCCCGATCCTGGCCCGCGACGGTTCGCTGCTGGGCACCTTCGCGATGTATCACCGCGTCCCGCGCGTCGCGCGGGAGGCCGACCTCGCCCTCGCCCGGGTCTTCGCCGGCACCGCTGCCCTGGCCATCGAACGCCACCAGGCCGAACAGGCGTATCAGGCGGCCGAAGCCCGCGAGAAGACCGCCCGCGACGACCTGGCCTTCCTTCTGAACGCCAGCACCCTCCTGAGTACCGACCTCGACGTCGCCCAGACCCTCAACCGCCTGGCTCAGGCCTGCAGCCCGCGCCTGGCACCGCTGTGCGCGGTCGATGTCATCGAGGGTGGACGGGTCCGCCGTGTGGCCACCGCCGCCCCCGACCGGTGGCAGCGGGATCTGCTCGCCGGCCACGCCCCTGTCTACGACGACACCGACGACGCCGTCGCACGCGTCCTGGCCTCCGGCGTGACCGAAGTGGCCCGGCGAACCCCTACCGGCCCCGGCCCCTGGCACGACCTGGGCGTCACCGGCTATCTGTGCATCCCCCTGCTCGACCGGGACAGCGTCGTCGGCACCGTGACGCTGCTGTCCACCGACGGGTACACCTTCGACGGACACACCGTCGCCCTGGCCGAGGAGCTCGCCGGACGCGCCGCCCTGGCCGCGCGCAACGCCCGCCAGTACACCCACCGCGCCGTCCTCGCCCGCGATCTGCAGGCAGGGCTCCTCCTGCCTGAACTGCCCTGCGTGCCCGGCACCGAGGTGGCCACCTACTACCACCCCGCCGGTGAGGGACTCGACGTCGGCGGCGACTTCTACGACGTCTTCCCCCTGCCCGACGGCCGATGGGCGTTCCTGCTCGGCGACGTCTGCGGCCGCGGCGCCATCGCCGCGACCACCACCGCCCTGGTACGCCACACCGCCCGCGCCGTCGCCCCTCTCGTCCCCGGTCCCCAAGAGGTCGTCGAAGCGGTCAACCAGGCCCTGTGCAACCGGCCCGTCGGTCACGGCACCGGATTCGTCACCCTCGTCTACGGCCGGATCACCCCCACCGACGACGGCCTCGACGTCGAACTCGTCCGCGCCGGCCACACCCTCCCTCTCCACCTGGACGCCCATGGCACCGTCCGGGCGGTCGACGCGCCGGGCGTCCTGCTGGGCATCGGGCCGCAGACCCACCTCACCGCCCGCACCCTGCGTCTGCGCCCGAACGAGAGCCTGGTGCTCTACACCGACGGCATCACCGAAGCCCGCCGCCACGACAACGAACTCTTCGGCGACCGACGCCTCGCCGACGCCTTGGGGGACGCACCGGCCGGACCCACCGCCCAACAACTGATCGACACCGTCACCCACGCCGTGCACGCCTTCACCGGGGGCCACGGCATCGACGACGACCAGGCCATCCTCGTCCTGACCGCCACCGGATGACCCTTACGGCCCGTCAGCCCGCCCGCCTACGGATCCACCCGACCCTCGAAGAGACGCGCACCACCTGAACCGGACCGCAGGGACCGCGGCCGGAGCCGCCGACTAGAATCAGCTTCCATGTCGAAGCCTGACGAGTTGCTCGTTGATGTCGCCGCCCTGGTGGAGTCCGGGCACAGCAACCAGATGTCGCTGACCGTCGTCGCCGGGGGCGCCGTCATCACCGGCCGGCTGGCCCCCGAGGCCGTCTGGCGGCAGCGGGTGTCGGAGGTCCTGGCGGACTCGGCCCAACTGGGCGAGTTCGCCGCAGCCTTCACCGCCACCGCGCGCAAGGAAGGCCCGCCGACGCATCTGCACTTCCACGTGGCGCGGATCCTGCAAGGCGCGGTGGGAATCCCGGAGACGGGTGGGATGTACCGCGTGGCGATCGAGGACGTCAGCGCCTGGACGATGGGCGACTTCAGCTACTCCGACCACTGACGCCCCTGGGGGCGGTGGTCAGTACAACAGGTCCAGCTCCGCGCGGACCGTCTTGCCCGGCGGCTCACGGTCGATGACCGCCCAGCGGTCCGCCAGCGCGTCCACGATCAGCAACCCGCGCCCGCTGTCGTCACCGTCGGCCGGTGCGGCGATCTCGCCGGGCCCCGGCGGCCGGCACTCGCCCCGGGTGTCGGACACCTCGATCCGCAGCACCCCGAGGATCTCCCGGTCGCCGGGCGTATGCGTCAGGCGCAGCTCGAAGTCACGCCCGGGGACCCGCCCATGGGTCACGGCGTTGGCCGTCAGCTCCCCGATGATGAGCGCCGCCGACTCCGAGGCGTCACTGAGGTACGGGATGCCCCAGGTGTGCAGCTGGTAGAGGCCGACGCGGCGGGCGAGCCGGGCACCGCGCGGATTCGAGCTGAACTGCCGCCTGAACACACGTACGGTTACGTCGGTTTGGGCCTTCGTAGGTGCTTCCATGCCCTCAGATTCCAGGCTTCGACCCGCCACCACCAGGTCAGCGACCCGTACGCTGAGTCAGCGTACGGGCGCAAAGGGTAGACAGTACGAATCACGTTCCGTGAGCATGGACGGGTTGCGAACCAGGACAGGCGCACGGGGAGGTGGCCGTACATGACGCACGGCACGGATGGCATCGACAGCACATACGGGACGTTCGGCAACGGCGGCGCGGTCCGTCCCGGATCCGAACCGCACTACAACCTCAAGATGTTCGGAGAAATCGTCAAGACTTTCCGCAAGCGGGCCCGGCTGACCCAGGATGAGTTCGCCGCGCTCGTCAGGTACTCGCTGGAGACCATCGCCTCCATCGAGCAGGGCCGCCGGCTCCCGCCTGCGGACTTCCCGGAGCGCGCGGACAGCGTGCTCGACGCGTTCGGCGTGATTCTGGCGGCGGCGAAGCATCTGACGCGGCGGAAGGGGCTGGCGAGCTGGTTCCGGCAGTGGGCGCTGCTGGAGTTGGGGGCGCTGAGCCTGTACACGTACGAATGCCGGTTGATTCCAGGGCTGTTGCAGACGCCTGCGTACGCGCGGACGCTGTTCACGGACCAGCTGCCACCACTCGGCGACGAACAGATCGAGGCGCAGCTCGCGGCCCGGCTGGAGCGTCAGGAACTCCTGCGGAACCGCCCCAACACCGCGTTCACCTTCATCCTGGAAGAACACCTGTTCCTGCGGCAGTTGGGCGGTGAGGAGGTCACCAGGGAGCTGATCGACCACATCCTCGAACTGTCCGAGCTGCGCAACGTGGACATCCAGATCATGCCGCTGGTACGGCATCACCACGCGGGCCTGCACGGACCGATGCGGCTGTTGGAGACACCGGAGCACCAGTGGTTCGGCTACTTGGAGGGGCAGGAGCACGGGCAGTTCGTCTCCGACCCCAAGGTGATCAGCGCACTCCAGATGCGGTGTGCCAGTATGCGTTCACAGGCTCTCTCGTTGGACGACTCCAAGAGCCTGATGCGGCGTATGCGAGGAGCGAGATGAGCACCACAGACCTGGCCTGGTTCAAGAGCAGCTACAGCAGCGGCTCCGGCGACTCCTGCGTGGAAGTGGCCCTGGAATGGCACAAGTCGAGCTACAGCAGCGGCTCCGGTGATGACTGCGTCGAGGTCGCCGCCTGCCCCTCCACCGTCCACGTCCGCGACTCCAAGATCGACGAGAGCCCGCAGCTCGCCCTCGCTCCGACCACCTGGACGCACTTCCTCGCGTACGCCTCCCAGGGCTGATCCCTGCGGCTCCCGGACAGGGAAAAGCATGACGCGAGCGCGCCGGGGCACCCGTCACGCATGGGTATGGTCGGGAACCGTCGGTTCGAAGCTGTTCGGCGACACTGGGCGCGTAAGCGGGGTCACGCGCGTCTGCTCGATCGTCTGGAGTGGACGGCCTGTCCGCCCTCGGCCGGGACCAGCGAGCATCATCTGCTCCTGGTCCACCACCGCAAAGTGATCGGTGAGTTCTCCTACCGGCTCTGCGACCGTTGCCCGGCCGGTCAGATGACCACCACGCGTGTTCCCTTGTCCCTGTCCGAGGGACGGGTGGTGCGCCGGGCCATGTCGCATCTGCGTTTCCGGCACCCCGACCGGTCCTGGCTGCCCCAGCCCGCCGTGGCCGGGACCGGCACGGTACGCCGTCGGTATCTGGCGGACAGCCGCTTCTGCGAGGGCCACGACGCGGCGGGCTACTCCCTCCCCGCATCCACCTCCTTCGCCTCGGAGCTGTCCTCCAGGGCCGCCGCGAAGGTCACCACGACGGCGGTAGCACCCGCGCGGTAGACGCCACCGCGACAACAGCGCGCCCAACAGCGCGCCGCCCCGGCGGCCGCTAGCGGCCCGCGAACGCCTCTTTCAAGGCTTCGTGCAGTCGCTCCGCCGCTTCGTCGAGATCGGGCGACTCGTCCGTCAGGAGTCCGTACACCGCCGATTGCAGGGCCCGGGTGAACGCTCCGTAATACGGCGTGCGCGGACGCTGCACCGCCTCCTCCAGCGCCCGCCGTACGCTCCCGATGTACTCCGACCGCTCCCGCGCCGACGGGGCGCGGGCGCTGCCCTCCCGTGGCACCGGGTCCGCGGAGGCCGTGCCGGGCCGCAGCGCCTCGGTGACCGCTTCCCAGCAGGCCGGTGCCCCGGTTGTCTTCTCCGCGGTGTACGACGAGAGACGGGTCGCGGCGAAACCGGCGTCCAGGAGGCAGCGTTCGCTGCGCGGCCCGGTGAGGAAGGCGAGCAGCTTCCGGGCGGCGGCGGATCGCGGTGACGCGGCGGAGACGGCGAGGTTCTGGCCGCCGAGCACGGAGCGGCCGGGGAGCGGGACGGCGGCGTACCGATCCGGTGCCAACCGGCTCTGGAGCGCGCCGAAGGCATAGGGCCAGTTCCGCATGTAGACCACCCGGCCCTCCGCGAAGTCGTCCAGAGTGGCGTCCTCGTTCGAGGTCAGCGCCCGGGGCAGCAGCGTGCGGTTGTCGTCGACATGCGTGAGGAACTCCTGGAGGCCGTCCTTCAGGGTGTCCGGCGTGGCGGTGTACGTGCCGTCAGCGCTCGCGATCCGCACGTCGGCGGCGGCGAAGGCGTCCATCACGTTGACCGTCAGCCCCTCGTAGGGCGCGAGTTGTGTGGTCCAGCCCTTCTCCGGGTCATCGCCTTCCGGCTGTCCGCTGCCGAGGGTCGCGATGGAGTCGTAGAGGTTCTGCCAGGACCAGTCGCCGGTCGGCTGGCGGTTCTCATTGATGCCGCTCTGCTCGATCAGGTCCTTGCGGTAGTAGAGCAGGCCGACGTCCGTGTTGAAGGGCAGGGCGTAGGTCCGGCTCTTCCACCGGGTGGTGCTCAGGACTTCAGGAATGACGTCGGGGTCGTCGGTGTCGGAGTCCGGCAGCGCCTGGATCAGTCCGGCCTCGGCGAACTCGGGTATCCAGGTGACGTCGAGGTTGACGATGTCGTACGCGGCGCTGCCGGACTGGAGGGCGCCGAGCAACTGGCTGCGCTGCTGGTCGGCGCCGCCGGGCAGCTCGACGATCTGCGCCCGCAGGTCGGGGTCGTTCTTGTGTTGGCGGTTCCACTCGGCGATGAGCTGCTGGCGGACTCCGCCGGAGCCGGTCACGTCGAGGCCGCTGGCCACGATGATCGGGCCCGGTGCCTGGGTGCCGGCCGTCGGCGACGGGCCGTCCGCGCCGCTCCCCGTACAGGCGGCCGACAGGGTGAGCAGCAGGCACCCCAGGACGCGGGTGCGGGCAGGGTGACGGGTCGGTGTGCCGCTCACCGGGCGTCCCCCGTCCCGGTCTTGGCGACCTCGGCGGTCAGCTCGGTGGCCAGGTCGTCGGAGGCGTCCAGGCAACGGCCGCCGGTCGCCTCGGCGAGCCGCTGGTTCAGCTGCTCGGGTGCGCATCCGCCGCCGCGCAGCGCGACCGTGACCACGCGTACCGGTGCCCCCTCGGTCGCGGTCTCCACCAGCGCGAGGACGTCCTCGCGCTGAAGGTCGGCGGAGTCCTCGTCGTCCGTGACGAGCACGAGCAGCCGGGGAACGGGGCCCTCGGAGCCCGACCGCAGCTCGGACAGGCCGTCGCGCAGGCCGTCCAGGACGCGCGCGTTCCTGTTCACCGCCGGGGCCCGGCCGATCGAAGCGCGGGCCCGGCCCAGGTCCGGGCCGGCGCTGCCGAAGGGGACGAGTTCCGTGTGGTTCGCGGCGCTTCCCGGTGAGAGCCCCCACACCCCGAACGTATCCTCGGGTCCGATCGGGGCGGTGGACCGGGCCACCAGGTCCTTGGCACGTCCCGGCCCTGACCAGACCCGGTTGTCCTCCATCGAGGTCGAGTCGTCCAGCAGGTAGAGGACGCGGCCGGGGCCGAGCGCCTGACGGTAGTCGCGCAGCGCCTCGGTGACCTCGGAGGCCGAGGTCGGCGGGTTCGAGGGCGGCAGGAGGAGGCTCACCGCCCCTTCGTTGGCCTTCGCCGTGAGCGGCGAGGCCGCGGAGGGAAGCGACGGCTTCCCGCTCGGTCCGGTGCGGAAGCCGTCCCGCACGAAGACCGCGCCGGCCTCGGGGTCCTTGGCCAGCCAGTCGTAGAAGTCCCGCACGGCCTGCCCGCGCGCGGTCGCGTCCCGGTCGGCCCCGGCCCAGGTGACACGGAAGAAGGGGAGGTCGAGTACGGGAACGTCGGTGGGATAGCGGGCCGCACGGTGCTCCAGGACGTCGCTGGCGCAGGCCGGTCGTCCCACGGTGCCGGGCTCCCCGCTCGCGGAAGGCAGGTTGAACAGGGCCATGGTCTGCTCGGGAATCAGCACCGCGGCCCTGTCCTCCAGTGCGTTACGGGATCCGTCGGCGAGGCCGCACATCAGATCGCGCGCCGTGGGCTGCGGGGGAAGCCGGTCATCGGTGAGGGCGGCCTCGACGTCGTCTGGACGGCGGTCGTCGGTCCCGTACAGCGCGGTGGTCGACAGCAGCGCGGCGTCTCCGCCCTCGGGGTCGGGACGTAACACCTGGTAGGGCTCCGGACCGTCGGCGCCGCCGTCCCGGACTCGGGCGACCAGGTCGGCCAGCGGTGCGGGGCGATCGGCAGGGCCGGGCTTCCGGCCCGCGTCGGCGGGGACGGCGAGGACCATCGGGGTGTACGCGACCGAGCCCAGCGAGTCGAGCTTCGCGACTGTTCGGGCCGCCACGCTCTGCTCGGCGAGCACGCGCAGCGAGGTGACCGTGGCGGCCGGGATCCAGACGTCGGGCTGGGCCCCGAGATCGCGTTGCGGCAACAGGCAGTCGCCGGAGGGCGGGCAGGAGGCGGGAGGGGATTGCCAGAGCGGGGCGGCCTGGAGCGCGTCGACGACATCGGTGGAGTTGCCGGTGTACACGCTGATGCCCACGGCCCGGCAGTCGCCGGTGCTCCGGTCCAGGTAGGTGTCGGCGGCCTTCTGCACGGTGGGCCGGATGTCGGGATCCACCAGTACGCGCAGTTCCAGAGGCGGCGCGCAGCCGCGGTCCGGGCCGCCGCCGAGGCTCAGCAGGACGCCGGCTCCGGCGAGGCAGGCGAGCGCGAGGCCGGCGCACAACGCCCGGTAGCGCCGGGAGGTCGGGCGCTGTTTCGGTGTCGTACCGTCGGCCGGAGGCGGGTGGGCCGGGCCGTTCTCGGCTTCGTTCCCGGCCTCGGCCCCGCCCTCCCCGGGCCGCCCCGGTGTCGTGACGGCACCGTCCGCTCCGGCGGACGCGAGCGCCGGATGGCCGGCCCCGGGCGCTGTCCCGGGCGGCTCCGACGGCTCGGGCTCCCGCCCGTGTCTCCTGCCGGGGATGGCGAGCAGCACGTCGTCGCCGTGCCGGCGCTCCCCCGGGATCCAGCGGTGATCGTGGACCGCTTTCAGCGGGGCCATCACCTCGCGGATCTCCCCCACCAGCCGGGTGAAGGTGGCGGGCTTCGAGGCCCACGTCCGCCCGGTGAGCAGGCGGTGGAGCCCGACGGTGAAGTCGGTGCCGGTCGCGGCGTCGCCGGGTGGGATCTCCACGTTCTGCTCGGCCGCCATCAGGAGAGCGAAGTTCTGCTGTTCCTCCGGGTGGAAATCCTGCCGCGCGTTCCCGGCGAAACAGCAGTCGAGAACGACCACGACCCAGTCGGCCTGCGCCAGCCGCAGCTCGGCCATGACGTGATCGCGCCACGAGAGCGCGTCGACGAAAGGGCGGTGCGGATCGGCGATGACCCGCGAGGGGCTGAACAGCAGGTGCAGGTCCTTTCCGTCGGCCCGCACCACGCCGTGCCCGGCGAAGTAGACGACGAGAAGCCCGTCGACCTGCTCGCGGGCGTCCCGTAGCGCACGGACCGCCTCCAGCGGGTCGACCGTGCCCGAGCCGCTCCCGGCCGGGCCGGGCAGGACGACGAGCTCTCCGGGGGCCATGACACCCGTGCCTTCGGCGGTCAGCGCCTCCGCCATGAGCCGGAGGCTGCGCGCGACCGCGGGCAGGTCGGCTTCATGGGTGTAGGAGTCGACGCCGATGAGCACCGCGCGATGGGCCTTGGACCGGTTCTGCGGACTACGCGCGTTGTACGGCGGCACAACGCCTAGCCCCGCCCGTCCGCGTCCCGTCCGTCCGTGTTCGGCCCGTCCGTGTTCGGCCCGTCCGTGTTCGGCCCGTCTGCATGCCGCCCGTCCGCGTCCCGCCCGTCCGCGTCCCGCCCGTCCGTGTTCGAACCGTCTGTGTCCGGCCCCTCCGCCTCATCCGCCGGGCGACGCTCCGTCTCGCCGGTGCCGGGTTCGTCCCGGGCACCGGCACCCGTTCCGGTGTCCCGTCGGAGTGTGGGGTCGCCGTCGCCGTCGTCCGCGTCGAGCGTGACCCGGGGAAGCTCTTCGGCGTTCGCCAGCCTGCGCCGGTTGCGGTGCCAGGCGAGGACCGCCCGCCAGACGTTCTCGATCACCGACCGGGCCACCTCGGCGGTGACGACGAGCAGGATGTCCTGCACCAACTCGCCGCCCATGGAGGGGCTCTGACGTCGTGAGTCCACCAGGCTCACGTCGAGCCCGCCCTCGTCCCGGGCCTCCGTCAGGATCGGGGCGTCCTCCAGCCACTGGTGCAGCGCCGCGAGATCCTCCCGCCGCCGGTGCGTACCACTGACCTCGACCCGGAACACGAGCTGACCGCCCGAAGCCCCCCGCTCCCCCGCAACCGCTTCGCTGCCGTCCGCCACGAAACCCGCCCCCTCCCGGCGCGAAGCATCCGCTCGCGCCCGTAACTCACAAGTATTTCACGGGGATTGCGCCCAGGCGTGGGTTCCGTGCCAGATGGGCGCCCGTCCCCGAGCACACCGTTCGGGTACCCGGGCGGC
Organism: Streptomyces sp. CA-146814; assembly: GCF_050942385.1. NCBI lineage: Bacteria > Bacillati > Actinomycetota > Actinomycetes > Kitasatosporales > Streptomycetaceae > Streptomyces > Streptomyces sp. CA-146814. The sequence goes on along the minus strand of NZ_CP192068.1, from coordinate 6,624,329 downwards.
CGCCCCGTACCTCTTCGCCTCACTTCCGTTCGGGCTCCAGGTCCAGGTCCTTCAGCGCGTTCTCGACGACCTCGGTGAGGGCGGGGTGGATCCACAGGGGCTGCTCGGACAGCTCTCGTACGGTCATGCCGCTGGTCAGCGCGATGACCAGCGGCTGCACCAGGGTGGCCGCCTGCGGCCCGAGGATGTGTCCGCCCAGCAGGCGCCCGGTGCGCCGGTCGGCCAGCACCTTGCAGAACCCGTCGGTCTCCTCCAGCGCCCAGCCGTAGGCCACATCCGCGTACCGGTGGACCGCGACCGCGTAGTCGAGACCCTGCTCGCGGGCCTCCTGCTCGGTCAGTCCGACCTGGGCGATCTGCGGGCGCGTGAAGATGGCCGACGGCACCGCGTCGTAGTTCATGGTCCGCCGGTCGTCGGGGTGGAGCAGGTTGTGGGCGACGATCTCCGCCTCACGGTTGGCGACGTGCTTGAGCGGGACCTGCGTGGAGATGTCGCCGAGGGCCCAGACCCCGTCGGCGGTCGTGCGCAGGTGCTCGTCCACGGTGATCCGTCCGCCGTCACCGGTCTCGACACCTGCCGCGGCCACACCCAGCCGGTCACTGTTCGGCCGGCGGCCCACGGCCACCAGCAAGGTGTCGGCGGTCAGTTCGGTGCCGTCGTCCAGGGTGAGGCGGAGATCGCCGGGCCTGCCGGAGACCTCGGTCAGCTCACGCCCGAGCCGCAGGTCCCACTGGTCGCGCACGAGGTCGGTGAAGGTCCGGGAGACCAGCTCGTCCTGCTGCTGCGCCAGCAGCCGGTCCGCCTGCTCGATGACGGTGACCCGGCTGCCGAGGGAGTGGAAGACATGGGAGAGCTCAGCGGCGATGTATCCGCCGCCGAGCACGACGAGGCGCCGTGGCACCTCGTCCAGCCGCATGACCGTGTCGGACGTCTCGTACGGCAGCCCGGAGTCGGCGACCACCGGAGGAACGACGGGCCGCCCGCCCGCGGCGATCACGATCCGTTCCGCCTCGATCTCCACGGGCCCGTCGTCGGTCTCCACCGTGAGCCGACGCGCGCCCGTGAAGCGTGCCGTGCCCCGGTAGACCGTGATGTGCTCGGAGTCGCGACGGCCCTTCTCACCCTCCTCGGCCGCCGCGTCGAGCCGGCCGAAGACCCTGCTGCGGATGTCCCGCCAGCGGACGCCGCGCAGTTCGGCGTCGATGTCGTGGCGTTCCGACTCCCGGACCGAGTCCGCCACATCGGCCGTGGCGGCGAGCATCTTGCTCGGGATGCAGCCCGCGTTCAGACAGGTGCCGCCGAAGGGTCCGGCGGAGACCAAGGCGATGTCGAGGCCGGCGAAGCGGTCGTCGATGAGTGCGTTGCCGGTACCGCCGCCCAGAACGATCAGGTCGTGTCGTCGCATGGCGGGAAGGTAACCGCTTCAGCAGGACATACACCTCTCCCACCGGATATACGCCCCTCCCGCCGGACACGCGCACTAGGGCCGCCGCGAGGCGGCCTCGCCGGCCTCGGGGGACCGGCGCGAGGCGGCGCGGGCGGCCCAGGCGACGGCCAGCACGCCCACGGCCAGCAGCGGATACCCCATGACGATCTTCGCGGTGCCCAGCGAACCGACCTCGTCGGCCTGGTACAGGTACTGCTGGACGGCGAAGCGGGCGGCGAAGATGGCCGTGAGCACGATCGTCGCGACGCCGAAGTAGCGGCGCGCACGCCGGTCGTCCCGCCAGGTCGAACTCTTGCCCCGCAGCGAGAACCACAGCACGCCCGCCAGCGGTCGGCCCGCGAGGACGGAGAGACCGAAGATCAGCGCGAGGGCCAGGTTCGACCAGATCCCGATGAGGAAGTAGTCCTTGGCCGACCCGGTCCACCAGGAGATCCCGGCGGCGATGGCCACCCCGAAGACCCCGCCGACGGCGGGCATGACCGACTCCTTGCGGATCAGCCGCTCGGCGGCGATCACCACGGCGAGGGCGAGAGCGGCGATGATCGCCGTCGTGAGTCCGCCGATGGCGTTGCCGATGACGAAGGCGAGGACGGGCAGCGCGGAGTAGATCACGCCACGGACTCCACCGGCCTGCTCCAGGGCGGTCGCCCGCGGTCGCGGGGCGCGCTCCGGCTGCCCCGGCAGCCCGGTCTCGGCCGGGTCACGGGGGTCGGTCGCGGACCGCCCCTCTGTGGGGTCCGGGACCGGCCGCCCGTCGTCCAACTGCTGCTGCGTCTGATTGATCGCCACGGTGACCTTCTTTCGGACGGGGGACGAAAGGACGTGGGACGTGCTTCGCTCTGGACCACCTGCTGTCCCCAAAGCCGGTCACCATGTCGAAAAGACCGGACCAGGTCGGCCGATGCCCCGGCAGGCGCCCGGTCAGGCACGGTGACGCTCCGGATCGCCGCCGCCGAGGCCCGGATCGGTCCCGTTTCGGGCGGCCGGACGGGACGGGACGCGCACCCCTCGGTCCTGCGGGCTCCGGAGTCGCGGCCGGCCGCCGGGCCGCCCGGTCCTCGTACCGATACCGGACAGGTACGGTAAAGACGTACCGATGTCTCTCATGGGCCTCCTGGCGGGCTGCGTGAACCCAGGAGGAGCCGCATGACGACCAACCGTGGACGCAAGGACGTCATCCGCGACCGGATGGCCGCCACCGGCGAGTCGTACAACGTCGCCGCCCGCAACCTCAAGGCCATGAAGGACACCGCCGCCACCCGCGACGCCGTCCTCGTGCAGCGCTGGACCCCCGCCGACAGCTTCGACGTGCCGTGTCCCTGCGGCGGGACCTGCGAGCCCGGTGAGACCTGCGACCACTGCCACGCCCGCCACCGCCATGTGAAGCGCTACCCGGGCTCCATCACCGAGGTCGAGACCTGGGCCGACCGCTACGAGTGCACCGGCTGCTCCTCCTCGTACACCCTCACCATCCACCTGGCCGGGCGGCCCTGGGGTGTGGCGGAGACGGTCGTGCAGGGCGGGTCGGCCGAGGAGGTCGTGCAGGCGACCGTCTTCCCCGGGGTCATCCACCCGCTGCTGCGCTCGGAGGCGGCCGAGGACTCCCAGCAGCGGTGAGGCGCCCCTCGGTGAACACCCCGTCACCGTGGGCGTGCGGTCGGCCGTTTACGGGGTAGGCGAGAGGCAGGCCCGCCCCGAGGAGGAACCATGTCCCGCCTGATCGCCCGCATCACCCAGTTCACCCGCAGCCCCCAGGGCCGGAGAACCATCGACTCGGCCCGCCGCGCCGCGGCTGACCCCCGTAAGCGCGCCCAGGCCCGCAGCCTGTTCGGACGGTTGCGCGGACGCCGGTGACGGCGGCGCTTCGGCGGACGGCCGGAGCGGTGTCGGGAGGCGTACGCAGAAGATGCCCGCACGGGTCTCCCCGTGCGGGCATCTTCACGTTCCGTCGGCGTCCGGCTCAGCTCTCGTCCGGTGCCCGCTCAGCTCTGGACCGGTGCCGGCTCAGCTCTCGTCCGGCGCCAGGGTCAGCGAGATCGAGTTGATGCAGTAGCGCTGGTCCGTCGGGGTCGGGTAGCCCTCGCCCTCGAAGACATGGCCCAGGTGCGAGCCGCAGCGGGCGCAGCGCACCTCGGTGCGGACCATGCCGTGGGCGCGGTCCTCGATCAGTTCGACCGCGTCCGTGTCCTTGGGGTCGTAGAAGGACGGCCAGCCGCAGTGCGACTCGAACTTGGCGTCGGAGCGGAACAGCTCCGCCCCGCAGGCGCGGCAGGAGTAGACGCCCGCCGTCTTGGTGTCGGTGTACTCACCGCGGAAGGCGGGTTCGGTGCCGGCCTGGCGCAGGACCTGGTACTCGGCGGGGGACAGCTCCGCCCGCCACTGCTCGTCCGGCTTCTCGACGTCGTACGGCACGGCTCGCTCCTCAGCTCGGCAAAGTCGTCGTTCGCCCGGTGGCCGGCCGGCTACCGGTCGCTCGACAGGTGGTCCAGGATGCGCGGGCCGAGGTCGGTGACATCGCCCGCTCCCATGGTGAGAACGAGATCACCGGGCTTGGCCATTCCCGCGACGGCGGCGGGAACGTCCGCCTGGTCGTGGACAGCGGTGACCTCGGCGCCCGCCGCCTTCGCCGCGTCGATGATCAGGGCGCTGGTGATGCCCGGGATCGGGTCCTCGCGGGCCGGGTAGATGTCCAGGACCACGGAGGCGTCGGCCAGCGCGAGGGCCTGGCCCATCTCCGTACCCAGCTCCTGCGTACGGGAGAACAGGTGCGGCTGGAAGACGACCAGGATGCGGGCGTCGGCGGCGGCGCCGCGCATGGCCTCCAGGTCGGCGGTCATCTCGGTGGGGTGGTGCGCGTACGAGTCGATGACCTGCACGCCCGCCGCCTCGCCCTTGAGCTGGAGGCGGCGCTTGACCCCGGTGTACGAGCCGAGGGCCGAGGCGAGGTTGTGCGCGGGGATGCCGAGGGCGACCCCGGCGGCGAGGGCGGCGACCGCGTTGTGGGCGTAGTGGGCGCCGGGGACGGAGACGGTGAAGGTGAGGAACCTGCCGTTCAGCAGGACGGTGACCTCGCTGGTCAGACCGCGCGGGGTGACCTTGTGGACGCGTACGTCGGCGTCCTCGGCGGAGCCGTACGTGACGACCTTGAGGTCGGCGAGGTCCCGGACCCGGCGGGTCAGCTCGACCGCGCCGGGCTGGTCGGCGGAGATGACCAGGGTGCCGCCGGGGACGACCTTGCCGACGAAGGTCTCGAAGGAGTCGTAGATCTCGTCCATCGAGGCGTAGTTCGCGTGGTGGTCCAGCTCCACATTGAGGACGATCGCGACCTCGGGGTCGTACTTCTGGAAGCTGCGGTCGCTCTCGTCCGCCTCCGCGACGAAGATGTCGCCTTCGCCGTGCGTGGCGTTGGTGCCGGGGCCCTCCAGGTCGCCGCCGATGGCGTACGAGGGGGCCAGGCTCAGCGAGGAGAGGGCGACGGCCAGCATCGACGTGGTGGTCGTCTTGCCGTGCGTACCGGCGACCGCGATGGCGCGCAGGCCGTTCATCAGGGAGGCCAGCGCGTCGGAGCGGTGGACCACCGGGATGGCCAGCTCGTTCGCCCGGAGCAGCTCCGGGTTGTCGGCGCGGATGGCGCTGGAGACGACCACGCAGGAGGCGTCGTCGGCCAGGTGCCCGGCCGCGTGCCCGATGTGCACGGTCGCGCCCAGCGCCCGCAGCGACTCGGCGGTGGCGGACTCCTTGGCGTCGCTGCCCGCCACCTTCGCGCCGCGCTGGGCGAGGATCTTCGCGATGCCCGACATTCCGGCGCCGCCGATGCCGATGAAGTGCGGTCGTTCCATGGCGGCGGGAATGCCGGGTGCCATCTGTGGTCCTCCGTGCTCGTGGTCTGGCCGTGGCGACGCGGTCCCGGCTTGCCTCCGGGGGCCGCGCGGGCTTCAGCCTATTCGCTGTGCGCGAAGAGCTTGAGCACCGGGACGCCGACCTTGTGCCGGGCACGGGAGGCCCAGTCGCGGTGGAAGAACTCCTCCACGTAGTGCGGGGCGGTCAGGACGATGACCTCGTCGGCGCCCGCGTCCTCGACGACGGTCTTCAGCTTGTCCAGGGGGTGGTCCTCGATCACCTGTCCGACCGCCTCGGCGCCCGCCTCGCGCAGCGCCCGTAGCGAGTACTCCAGGCCGATCTCGGCGGGTTCGCGGGCCTCCTTGCCCTCCGGTTCCTCGCCCTCGCGGACGGCTTCCTTGAGCTCCCCCATCGCCACGTCGTCGATCGCGCGCAGCAGGACATCGGCCTGGTCGCCGCGCGGCTGCAACAGAACGACGAACGAGATCCGCTCCTCGCCGTGGAGGGTGGTGACGAAGTCCACGTCCTCGGGAGTGAGCGGCTTCTCGATCATCAAAACGCTTGTGAACACGACAGGCGCCCTTCCGCTTCTGCGTCTCGCCGACAGCCGGCTCGGCCGTCGGCGGTCGTTTGCTGAAACCATCCTTCCCCGTGATGCCACGGGGACTGCAGAGGTAAGTGTGCCCAGCCGAAGCTAACCGGAACGGGTAATTCCGCTAAGTGTCCCCGCACTGGTGACCCGGCGCGCCTCCGCCGGTCACCGGGCTCCTTACCGTCGGTAGCGAGCCGGGCGGTCCGGCTCCTTACCGTCGGTAGCGGCCGAAGAGGAACCCGTCCTCCTCCAGCAGCGACGCCAAGGCGAAACGTTCCGGCACGGCGACCCCGGGACCTCCGGCGATCCGCTGCGCGTCCCCGGCCGTGAGCATCGGGGAGAGCGTCAGACAGAGCTCGTCCAGCGCACCCGCCGCCACGAACTGGCCGAGCAGCCGGGGCCCGCCCTCCGTCAGCTGCCGCCGCAGCCCCCGGTTCGCCAGCTCGCGCACCGCCCGCGCCGGGTCCACCCGGGTGCCCTCGCCCGCGACCACCACCTCCGCGCCCGCCTTCCGGGCCGCGGCGATCCGGTCGGCCGGAGCGGCGGCGCCGGTCACCACGAGGGTCGGGACCAGCGGCTCGGTGAACAGCGGCAGCGCGAAGTCCAGGTCCAGCGAACCGCTCACCACCGCGACGGCCGGGGCGGGCCCCTGCCCGGCCGCCGCCCGCCGCGCCGCGAACGCCTCCCGGGCGCGGGCCGGACGGTACCCCTCCAGACGTACGGTCTCGGCTCCGGCGATCACCACATCGGCCAGGGCCCTCAGGGTGCCGAAGATCCGCATGTCGGCGGCGCAGGAGATGGGCTGCGAGCGGCCTTCGTGCTGGGCGGCGCCGTCGAGCGTGGAGACCATGTTGGCGCGCAGCCAGGAGGCACCCGTCGTGGGGTACGCGTACGCCTCGGCCAGCTCGTCGAAGCTCCACTCGCGGTCCGTCAGCAGCCCGGAGGGGTCGGTGGAGGCGGCCGTTGTTGTCAGGTCCGTCACAGGGAACAGGCTTCGCATGGGTTGCAGTCTGGCACGGGCCTTAGGGTGGAGAGTTGTGTCGTCCTCCACCGCGTTTCCGGGGCAGAGCCCCCTTGCCGAAACGGCCCCGCTGTCCCTGTGCGCCCGCGAGCCGCACGTCCCCGCCGACCGTCTGGTCGCGGAGATGGTGCCGCCGCCGCGCTTCGATTCGGTGCGCTTCGACACCTACGTACCCGACCCGAACCAGCCCAGCCAGAGCGAGGCCGTGACCGTGCTGTCCGGCTTCGCGGCCGGGCTCGGCGGGTCGCACGCGACGGGTTCCGGGCGCCGCAAGTGGTTCGGGAGCAAGAAGCCGGCCGCGCCGGCCGGGCCGCGCGGGGTGTATCTGGACGGCGGGTACGGCGTCGGCAAGACCCACCTGCTCGCCTCCCTCTGGCACGCCACGCCCGCCGAGCCGTCGCTGAAGGCGTTCGGCACGTTCGTGGAGCTGACGAACCTGGTCGGCGCGCTGGGTTTCCAGCAGACCGTGCGGACGCTGAGCGGGCACCGGCTGCTCTGCATCGACGAGTTCGAGCTCGACGACCCGGGCGACACCGTGCTGGTCTCCTCGCTGCTCAGCCGGCTGGTGGAGCACGGCGTGGCGCTGGCCGCGACCTCGAACACGCTGCCGGGCAAGCTCGGTGAGGGCCGGTTCGCCGCCGCCGACTTCCTGCGCGAGATCCAGGGCCTGTCCGCGCACTTCCGCCCGCTGCGCATCGACGGTGAGGACTACCGGCACCGCGGACTGCCCGAGGCCCCGCCGCCGTACAGCGACGAGCAGGTGACCCGCGCCGCGTACGCCACGCCGGGCGCGTCGCTGGACGACTTCCCGGGGCTGCTCGAACACCTGGCGAAGGTGCACCCGAGCCGGTACGGGGCGCTGACCGACGAGCTGGGCGCGGTCTGCCTGACCGGGGTGACGGCGGTGCCGGACCAGTCGACGGCGCTGCGGCTGGTGGTGCTGGCGGACCGGTTGTACGACCGCGAGGTGCCGGTGCTCGCCTCCGGACTGCCGTTCGACCAGCTGTTCAGCGACGAGATGCTGAACGGCGGGTACCGGAAGAAATACTTCCGCGCGATCTCGCGGCTGACAGCACTGGCACGTGACGCGAAGGGCCTGGTGGCGCAGTAGGTTCGGGGGTGACACCGGGTGCCCGTGCGGCGGCGTGCCCGTAACTCCGTTCGCGTACCACCGCGTACGGCTCCCGTACCACCGCGTACACCGTTTGAAGGGATCCAGCATGGCTACCACGCGTCAGGCCCACACGAACTGGGAAGGCAACCTGCTCGACGGCAAGGGGGTCGTCACCCTCGACTCCTCCGGCATCGGTGAGTACCCCGTCTCCTGGCCGGCCCGCTCGGAGGCGGCGAACGGCAAGACCAGCCCGGAGGAGCTGATCGCGGCCGCGCACTCCAGCTGCTTCTCGATGGCGCTGTCGCACGGACTCGCCGGGGCCGGCACCCCGTCGACCCGGCTGGAGACCAAGGCCGAGGTGACCTTCCAGCCCGGTACGGGCATCACCGGCATCCACCTCACCGTCGTGGGCGAGGTTCCCGGCCTCGACGAGGACGCCTTCGTGAAGGCCGCCGAGGACGCCAAGGCGAACTGCCCGGTCAGCCAGGCGCTGACGGGTACGACGATCACGCTGTCGGCCTCGCTGGCCTGACCTGCCACACCACGGCCCGCTCGGTGGGCCGTCCCAGCAGCACCACGAGGCGCGGGGGCGCGCATAGTTCCCCCGCGCCTCTGTGCGTGCTACACACATGCGGGTCACATCACCTGTCCGCCAACAGGGAGTTGCCTCATGTCCTCCGAGAACCGGAACACAGCGACCGCAGCGACCGAACCCCGGCACACCGCGACACGACGACAGGTCCTGGCCGGCAGCGGCGCAGCGGCCACGATCGCCTTCACCGGGGCCTTCTCCGAACTCTTCGCGGGCACGGCAGCCGCCCGCGGCCACGACGGCTACGGCCCCCTCGTCCCCGACCCGGACGGCCTGCTCGACCTGCCGAAAGGTTTCCGCTACCGGGTGCTGTCCCGGGAGGGCGACCCGCTGCGCTCCGGCGAGGGCCAGGTGCCGAGCAACCACGACGGCATGACCGCCCTCGCGGGCCGCCACGGCCGGATCCACCTGGTCCGCAACCACGAGAACCGGCACACGGCGAAGATCGGCGTCCCGACGGTCGCGGGACTCACCTACGACCCGGCGGCCAAGGGCGGCTGTACGTCCCTGGAGCTGGACGGCCGGAACAAGGTGCTCGGCGAACGGGTCGCCATCGCCGGTACGGCGGTGAACTGCGCGGGCGGGCCGACGCCTTGGCGCACCTGGCTGACCTGCGAGGAGACCGAGGACAAGGCGGGGACCAACGGGTACACCAAGGACCACGGCTTCATCTTCGAGGTGGACGGCGCCGACCCGCGCCGCACCGGAGCCGTGCCGCTGACCGCGATGGGCCGCTTCCAGCACGAGGCGATCGCGGTCGACCCGAAGAGCGGGATCGTGTACGAGACGGAGGACGCGTTCGACAAGCCGTTCGGCCTCTTCTACCGCTTCCTCCCGGAGAAGCCGCTCGGCGGCACCGGTTCGCTGCGGGCGGGCGGGGCGCTGGAGGCGATGCGGGTGCCGGGGCTGCCGGACCTCTCGGCGGTCCAGGAGACCGGGGCGAGCTTCGACCGGGTCGAGTGGGTGCCCGTACCGGATCCGCTGGCGGCGGAGACGCCGATCCGGCTCCAGGACTTCGGCCGCAAGGGCATCACGCACGCGCAGAAGCTGGAGGGCTGCTACTGGGGCGGCTCGTCCGTCTACTTCGTCTCCAGCTTCGCCCGCAGCGACGAGGGCTCGGCGGGCGACCACTACGGCCAGGTCTGGCGGTACGAGCCGAAGAAGCGCCGGCTCACCCTGGTCGTGGTCTTCGGCCCGGACACCGACATCCAGCTGCCCGGCGAGTCCCCGGACAACATCTGCCTGGCGGCCGACGGCGGACTGATGGTCTGCGAGGACGGCGGCGGCGCGCAGCACGTGCTGGGCGTGACGCGGCGGGGCGAGGTCTACACGATGGCGCGCGGACGGCAGAACATCGGGACGCCGGAGGAGCCGGAGTGGGGTGAGTTCGCGGGGGTCGCGTTCTCGCCGGACGGCTCGACGATGTATGTGAACTGCTACACGCCGGGGACGACGTTCGCGGTGACGGGGGCGTGGCGGTGAGGGGGCGACACCGGAGTGCCATATAAACCCTAAGGGCAGATTGTCGGATATTTTCCGTGAGTGATCACTACTGCGCGGAAACGGAAGACGGCTGTCCTGATGGTCGCGGGGGTGCTGATCGGTGGCGCCTTGACCGGGTGCGGGGGAGCCGCCTCCGCACCCACCTCCTCCCCCACACCGACCGCCACGTCACCTGCCTCCTCACCCCCGCCCCCGAAGAAGCCGCCCACGATGGCCCCGGGCCCGGCCGGACGCACGCCGGTCTTCGAGCGGCGGCCGACGGCCGGAGGCGCGGCGGAGAAGGTCGTGGCGCTCACCTTCGACGCGGACATGACGGCCGATCAGGGCCCTCGGGCGAAGGCGGGCGAGCGCTTCGACAACCCGGAGCTGATCGCGCTGCTGCGGCGGCTGAAGGTGCCGTCGACCGTGTTCATGACCGGGCGCTGGGCGGAGGAGTACCCGACGCAGGCGAAGGGGATCGGCATGGACGACCTGTTCGAGGTCGCCAACCACTCGTACAGCCACCACGCCTTCACCGCCGACTGCTACGGGCTGCCGGTGGTCGCGAAGGACGCCATGGCCCGCGATGTGGAGCGCGCCTTCTCGGCGTTCCGCGAGGCCGGTGTGCGGAACGTGGTGCCGTACTTCCGCTTCCCCGGCGGCTGCTACGACGACGCGGCCCTGCGCGCGCTGACCCCGGCGGACGTGACGGCGGTGCAGTGGGACGTGGTGAGCGGCGACGCGTTCGCCACGGACGCGGGGGCGGTGGCCGCGCAGGTGCTGGACGGGGTGCGGCCGGGGTCGCTGGTGGTGCTGCACTGCACGCGCAGCGCGGCGCCGGTCACCGCGGAGGCGATCGGCACCATCGTTCCGGAGCTGCGGAAGCGGGGCTACCGGTTCGTGAAGGTGTCGGAGCTGATGGAGGGCTGACCGATGTCCTCCGCGTCAGGACAGCGGGCTTCACGGTCTCCAGGTGCGGGCGGCATGCTGCTGGCTGACGTACCGGACACCCGTCACGAACCCTGGAGAACGAGGCCTCATGTTCACCCTGCCGCTCGGCGACCGTGCTCAGCTCCGCACCCTGGAGCCCTGGCAGGCACCGGAGTTCCTGGCTCATATCGACCGGGCCCGGCCCACCGTCGATCCGTGGATCCCCTGGGCCTCCCTCAGCACCGACCTCGCCTCTGCCACGGCCACACTCCAGGGCTACGCCGACCGGTGGGCCGCGGACGGCGGGCGGATCTACGGCATCTGGCTGGAGGGCACGCTGGTCGGCGGCGTCATGTTCAGCCGCTTCGACGCCGCCTCCGGCGTGTGCGAGGTCGGCTGCTGGCTGGAGCCTGCGGGAGAAGGACAGGGGCTGGTCACGCGGGCCTGCCGGGCGCTGATCGACTGGGCCTTCGCGGAGCGCGGGATGAGCCGGGTCGAATGGCGGGCCTCCTCGGGCAACGCCCGCAGCATCGCGGTCGCCCGCCGGCTGGGCATGAGCCGCGACGGTGTGCTGCGGCGGCACGCCGTCCACCGGGGCCGACGGTGGGACATCGAGGTGTGGTCGGTCCTCGCCGAGGAGTGGCCGACCACCGGTGACGGGTCCGAGGCCGCCGTCCGCGCCGAACTCGACCGGCTGATGGGCGTGTTCGTGGGCGCCTTCACCAACACCGGCAACAGGCGGCCGGATCTCGACGCCATCCGTGACGTCTTCGTACCGGAGGGCCGGATCATCGCGAACGTCGGCGATGAACCTGTGATCTACGACCTCGACGGGTTCATCGCCCCACGCCGGAAGATGCTCACCGACGGGACCCTGACGGAGTTCTCCGAGTGGGAGGTGGCCGAGCGCACCGAGGTCTTCGGGTCGGTCGCCCACCGGTTCAGCGAGTACCGCAAGTCCGGTTACCACCGAGGCGAGTGGTTCGAAGGCGGCGGCCACAAGACCACGCAGTTCCTGCGCACCCCTGCCGGCTGGCGGATGTCCTTCCTGGCCTGGGACGACGCCCCCGCGAAGCCCTGAGCCCGAACAGCACGCTCAGCCCGAGCAGGCCGAGCGCGCCGCCTCCTGCCAGGTGCAGACCGGGCAGAGCGTCGCGCCCCTGGTGGACTCCGGGTGCTCGGTGGGTTCGCGGCACAGCACGCACTCCGCGAACGGCGGACCCGCGTCCGCCTCGGTGGTCGCGGGTGCGGGGGTTGCGCAGTACGCGGCGTCTTCCATGGCCATGAGCGTACGTAACCGGGCTGTCAGTTGGCCGTCCGCTCGGGCCTGGCCTCGCTCGGGCGGACGATGACGAAGCCCTCTCCCTGGAGCATCAGCTGCACGGCCTCGCCGGAGCCGCCGCGCACCATCGAGCCGACGCTCTGCGAGCGGTGCAGGGTGGTCGTGAGGTGCTGGCTCCAGCCGACGACCGCGTCCGTGTCGACGTACACCGGCTGGGCGGCCGTCACCGGGATCACGATCGGCGTGCCCTCGCACATCAGGCCGATCTTGCCGTAGCCGGAGAAGACGCTGTTGAAGAGGCCGCCGCCGACCATCCCGGCGCCCTTCACCGTCTTGATCTCGTACGCGAGGGTGGCGTCGAAGCAGAGGACGTTGCGGCCGTTGATGGTGAGCTGGTCGCCCTGGTCCATCTCCACGATGAAGCAGTTGGCGGCCTCGTGCGCGAACCACGCCTCGCCCTGACCGCGTACGGCCATGAGCGCGAGGCCCTCGCCGGTGACCGCGCGCTTGAGCATGCCGCCGATGCCCTGGCCCTTGCGCTCGAACTGGAGGTTGCCGCGGAAGGCGATCATCGAGCCCTGGCGGGCGTGCATCTCCCCGTTGACGGCGTACTTGATCGACTTGGAGTTCTGCAGGGTCATGCCGGGGGCGGTGGCCTGCTGGGCCAGGTGCTCGCTGGAAAAGAGGTCGCTCTTCATGCCGAGCATCCTCACCCGGGCCCGCCTGTTAAGCCAAGAAGGTGACGCGGATCGCCTGGCAGACTGGGACGGTGAGCAGCGACGACACCTCCCAGAACCCCCTCTCCCCGAGCCCCTTCCACCATGGTCCGACCGACCGGGACGAGGCCCCGCAGTACGTGCTTCCGCTCGTGGTGCACCTGGAGAAGACCGACCCGCCCGCCCGGACCGACGCCCTGCGCACCGCCGCCCGCGCGGTGCTCACGATCCTGGCCGACGAGCGGTCCACCGGCGAGGGCGAGTGGGCCGGGGCGATGCGGGACTGGGAGGATGCCCGGATCCGCAAGGTGGTGCGCCGGGCGCGCGGCGCGGAGTGGCGCAAGGCGGCCGCGCTGCCCGGGATCACGGTGACGGGCGACAGCGCGGAGGTACGGGTGTACCCGCCGATCCCGCTCGACGGCTGGCCCAAGGAGCTGGCCAAGCTCCAGGTCTCCGGCACCGACCTGGACGACCCCGAGCCGCCCGTCGCCCCGGACCCCGAGGCCCCGGTGCTCTGGCTCAACCCGGAGGTGGAGATGTCGGCGGGCAAGACGATGGCCCAGGTCGGCCATGGCGCCCAGCTCGCCTGGTGGGAGCTGTCCGACACCGAGCGCAAGGCGTGGCGCGAGGCCGGGTTCCCGCTCTCCGTGGCCACCGCGACCCCGGAGCGGTGGCGTGAGCTGACGTCGAGCGGCCTGCCGGTGGTGCGCGACGCGGGGTTCACCGAGATCGCTCCCGGGCCTACGGTCGTGGCGGAGGGCGGGCTGCGGTTCCGCCCGCTCCCGGGCGTACGCACCCGCCGGTGAGCGCCGACCGCCTCGGAGAGCAGGAGACCCCGGCCATGGCAGCAGTGGAGATCGACGCCCTCGTCTTCGACGTCCTCGGCACGCTCGTCGATGAACCCGCCGGGCTCCGCGCCGGCATCCGCCGGCTCGACCCGTCGCTCGACGAGGCCGGGACCGAGCGGCTCCTGCTGCTGTGGCAACGGCACATCGAACGTGAGCAGCGCCGCATCCTCGACGGGAACCGGCCCTACCTCGCCAGTGACGCGCTCGACCGGGAGGCCGCCGCGCTCGTCGCCGAGGCGGCCGGGGTCGCTGATCCGGCCGCCGTGGCGGCGCTGGCCGGGTCGGCCCGCCGGCTTCCGCCGTGGCCCGACACCGTGGCCGGTCTCGCCCGGCTCGCCGAGCGGTTTCCGCTCCTCGGTCTCTCCAACGCGAGCCGGACCGCGCTGCTCGGTCTCAACGCCCATGCCGGACTGCGCTGGCACCAGGCCCTCTCCGCCGAGGACGCCCGGGCCTACAAGCCGGACCCGGAGGTCTACCGGCTGGCCGTCACCGTCTCCGGGCTGCCCCCGGAGCGGCTGCTGATGGTCGCCGCCCACGCCTGGGACCTGCGCGGGGCGCAGCGGATCGGGCTGCGTACCGCCTATGTCGCCCGGCCCGTCGGTGACCCGCCCACGGCGTCGGACCGGTTCGACCTGTACGCCGAGAGCCTGGCCGATCTGGCCGACCAGCTCGCCGGTCCGTTCGCCGGTCAGCTCGCCGATCCGCCCGGCCGGAATCAGTCCGCCCGCGGCTGAATGTTTCCGCGCCCGCTGACGTATCTCCCGATACCGCCCCACCGGCGTTACCACCAAGTAGCCTGCACCGCGAGTCGGTTGGGGGTGGTCCGACGCCTGATCGACGCTGTCACGCCTCGTCCCGGGAGACACCTTGTTGCGACGCATCAACGGAACGGCCCTCATCATCGCGGCGCTGGTCGCCACAGTGGGCGCGCTCGCCTTCCCCGTCTGGTCCTACGCGGACCGTTCGGGCACCGGCGAGGCGAACCTGAACGCCTCCAGCGTCGCCACCCAGTGGGGCCCGCTCTCCGCGACCGACCGGGACTTCCTGGTAAAGGTGCGCCTCGCCGGGCTGTGGGAGCTGCCCGCCGGGCAGCAGGCGATCGAGCGGGCGCCCAGCGAGGCGACGAAGGCCGCCGGGGACCATCTGGTCGTCGGCCACACCGACCTGGACCGCCGGGCCCGGGACGTGGCCGCCAAGCTCGGTGTGGAGCTGCCGAACCAGCCGACCGAGCAGCAGCAGGAGTGGCTGCGGGAGCTGACGGCGGCGAGCGGCGACGAGTACGAGCGGAAGTTCGCCAACATCCTGCGGGCCGCGCACGGCAAGGTCTTCGGGCTGATAGGCCAGGTCCGGCACACCACCCGCAACACCCTGATCCGGCAGCTCGCCAGTGACGCGAACCAGACCGTGCTGGATCACATCACCATGCTGGAGGCCACCGGCCTCGTCGACTTCGACGCGCTGGCACGTGAGGCGGCCGGCGGGTCCACGGCCAGCCCCTCCGGCCCGCCGATGCCGCAGGGCGGGCAGGTGCCGCTGGCTCCGGTGCCGGTGACGCCGACCGGCGACCAGTCGTTCACCTCGCGCCCGGTACCGCCGACGATGCCGCCGATGCCGTAAAACGACGCGCGGGCGTCGGAACCTCAAATCATCCTCTGAACGTCCCCCTCTTCGGGTTCGACGCCGCTCGCCGGGGCCATCACCCCGGGACAGAGCGGAGGAGGGGGACACCATGAAGCTGGGCATCGGGATCGGCTGGCGGCCGGAGATCGCGGCCGAGGTGGAGGCGCTCACGGGGATCGACTGGGTGGAGGCGGTGGCGGAGAACCTCTGCGCCGACCACCTCCCGGACTCCCTGGTGCGGCTGAGGGAGCGGGGCGTGACCGTCGTACCGCACGGCGTCTCGCTCGGCCTGGGCGGTGCGGACCGCCCGGACGCCGAGCGGCTCGCGGGTCTGGCGGCGCGCGC
Organism: Streptomyces sp. CA-146814; assembly: GCF_050942385.1. Classification (NCBI taxonomy): domain Bacteria; kingdom Bacillati; phylum Actinomycetota; class Actinomycetes; order Kitasatosporales; family Streptomycetaceae; genus Streptomyces; species Streptomyces sp. CA-146814. Next base: position 6,608,500 of record NZ_CP192068.1, on the reverse strand, counting down.
CGAGCTGCTCGGTACGCCGCTGGTGACCGAGCACATCGCGTTCGTACGGGCCGGGGGGCCGCTGACCGCGTCTCCGCGGCTGGAGGCGGGCCACCTGCTGCCGGTGCCGCGGACCTGGGACGCGCTGGAGGTGCTCTGCGAGAACGTGCGGATCGCCCAGGACTCGCTGCCCGTGCCGCTGGCCCTGGAGAACATCGCGGCGCTGGTCTCCTGGCCGGACGAGGAGCTGACCGAGGGACAGTTCCTGGCCGAGCTGGTCGAGCGGACCGGGGTGCGGCTGCTGATCGACGTGGCCAACCTGCACACCAACCACGTCAACCTGGGGCAGGACCCGGCGAAGGCGCTGGACGAGCTGCCGGTGGAGGCCATCGCGTACGTGCACGTGGCCGGCGGGATCGAGAAGGACGGCGTCTGGCACGACACGCACGCCCACCCGGTGACCACCCCGGTCCTGGACGTGCTGGCCGAACTGCGCTCCCGGGTCGACCCGCCGGGCGTGCTGCTGGAGCGCGACGACGCCTTCCCGCCCGGCGCGGAACTGGCGGCCGAGCTGGAGACCATCCGGGCGACGCTGCGGAAGGCCGGTGACACACGACGGCCCCGGACGACCACGACCACTCCCGCCGCCCCCGTAACGACGGCCACGGCCGCACCCGCCGTCCCTGTACCTCCCGGAGCCCGCGACCGTACCGCCGTCGCGCAGACCGCACTGCTCTCCGCGCTCGTCGCGGGCACGCCGGCGCCCGAGGGCTTCGACCACCGGCGGCTGCGGGTGCAGAGCCGGGCGCTGGCCGCCAAGCGGGCCGATGTCGTCGCCAAGGTGGCGCCCGAGCTGCCGGAGATCCTGGGCGACGGCTATCGCGCCGCCTTCGTCGCGTACGCCAGGTCGCATCCGATGAGCGGCGGTTACCGGCGTGACGCCCTGGACTTCGTGGAGCGGCTCCTGATCTCGGGCGGCCTCGCCGACCCGGTGGCGCAGCGGCGGCTGACGCACTGGTGGGAGGACCGCTCGGGGCTGCGGCCGACGGGCCGGGCCACCCGTCTCGTCCGCGCGGCCCGTGCCGTCCTCGCAGGGAAGTGAGGGACGTGACCGCCATGAACACGCTCGCCCTGCTGCTGACCCTCACGGTCGCCGTCTCCATCGCGCTCCTCATCGCGAAGCTGGTCGCCTCCCGGTCCCGCCGCCCGTCCGCCGGCCCCTCGCCCGCCGTCCACGACCTGCACGAGGCGGCGTTCCTGGGCGGCGGCCCGGCCAGGGTCGTGGACACCGCGCTCACCGCGCTGTACGCGGACGGGCGCGTGCTGATCGGCGGGCCCGGCATCATCTCCGTACGGCGTCCGCAGGCGAACGACCCGGTGGAACGCGCCGTGCTGCAGGAGCTTTCCGCCGCTCCGAGCGGCGCTCTGCACGCGGTACGGGAAGCGGTCATGCGCCATCCGGCGGTGCAGGAGATCGGCGACGGGCTGGCGGAGCGCGGACTGCTGGTGCCGCCGGCCGCGAGCCGTTCCGTACGGCGGTGGGGACTGGCCCAGGGGATCGGCTGCTTCGTCGCGCTGCCGCTCTCCGTCCTGGCCACGGTCCTCCAGTACATGGCGCTGGAATCGCAGTTCGACATGCCGTTCCCGTTCGTCCTGAAGATGCTGCCCGCGATCGCGCTCGGCGGGATCAGCGGACTCGTGGTGGCCGCGGCCGCCGCCCACCGGATCACCCGGGCCGGCCGCCGGGCCGCTCAGGCGTTCCGGGCCGCCCACGCCTACCAGGTGACCGCGCCCCACCTCGTCGCCACCCAGGGTCTGCGCGCGCTGCCGGACCCCGTGCTCCAGGCCCAACTGCTCGCGGCGGCCCGGCTGCACGCGCAGACCCGCCGGTCCCGGTCCCGGTCGTCGGCGTACGCCGGCAGTACGGCAGCGGCGTCCGGTTTCGCCGCGACGACGGTCTGGTGCGCCGACGCGGGCCCTGGTCACACCAGTTGCGGAGGATCCAGCGGAGGCGGCTCGGGCTGCGGCGGCGGATCCGGCTGCGGCGGCGGATCCGGCTGCGGCGGCGGGTCCGGCTGCGGCGGCTCGGGGTCGAGTTGCGGCGGCAGCTCCGGCGGTTCCAGCTGCGGCGGAAGTTCGGGCGGCTCCAGCTGCGGCAGCAGCTCCTGACCCACCGCCACACGGCCGGCGCAACCGGGTCGATTCCCGCAACACACGGGCCCGGTCCTGGACTTCGGCCACCTCGCCCCTCACCATCCCCTCTCCGCATCCGCAGAGAGGCCCCGCCGTGAGAGCAGTACCGCTGTACGCAACGATCGGCTCCCTGGTGCTGTCCGCGCTGACCGCCGCCCCCGCCACCGCCTCGGACGGCCCCGGACCGGCCTCCGCCGAGGAGCGCGGTACGGCGGTGGCGGCGGCCCGTGCGGCGGCGGCCGGGATCTCCTTCGGGGCGTGCCCGGAGGAGGAGATGCTGCCGGAGTACCTGAAGTGCGGCACCGTCCGCGTCCCGCTGGACTACTCCCGCCCGGACGGCCGGACCATCGCGCTCACCGTCAGCCGCACCACGGCCACCGGCCCGGCGGCCGGCCGACAGGGCTCGTTCGTCTACAACCCGGGCGGGCCCGGCGCCTCCAGCGTCACCTTCCCGCTGATGGGCGAGATGTCCGAGTGGAAGGAGGTCGCGGAGGCGTACGACATGGTCGGCTACGCCCCGCGTGGCGTCGGCGCCTCCGCCCCGCTCTCCTGCCAGGACCCGGCGGTCTTCGCGCAGAGCCCCACCGACTCCCCCGCCCACCCCACCGCCGCGTACAAGGAGAAGCGCGTCGCGCAGGCGCGGGCGTACGCGAGAGGGTGCGAGAAGAACGCGGGCGAGGCGCTGGGCCACTACACCTCGCTCAACAACGCCCGCGACCTGGAGGTGCTGCGGGCCGCTCTCGGAGACGAACGGCTGACCTTCATGGGCGCCTCGTACGGCACGTACATCGGTTCCTTGTACGCGACCCTCTTCCCCTCACGCGTACGCCGTATGGTCTTCGATTCCGCGGTCGACCCGGACCCGGAGAAGATCTGGTACCGCTCCAACCTCGACCAGTCGCTGGCCTTCGAGTCGCGCTGGCTGGACTTCCGGCGCTGGGTCGCCCGGCACGACGACGTCTACGGGCTCGGCACCACGCCGGAGGCCGTACAGCGTCACTACGACAAGGTGCGCACCGCGCTGACGGCCGAACCGGCGGGCGGGAAGGTGGGGCCGGGGCAGTTCCACGCGGCGTTCCTCCAGGCCGGGTACTACGACGACTACTGGGCGATGCGGGCCACCGCGCTCTCCGAGTACGTCCGGGGCAACCCGGAACCGCTGGTCACACAGATGTCGCCGCGCGCGATCACGGCGAAGGACGACGAGAACGAGCGGGCCGTCTACACCGCCGTCGAGTGCAACGACGCGCCGTGGCCCGAGGAGTGGGAGGTCTGGGACCGCGACCACACCGACCTCGCGACCGTCGCCCCCTTCCAGACCTGGAACAACGCCTTCACCAACCTGCCGTGCGCCTTCTGGCCCGCGCCCCGGCAGCGGCCGCTGGACGTCTCCACGGAGTGGGGCGAGCTGCCGCCGGTGCTGATCCTGGCGGCGGAGCGCGACGCGGCGACCCCGTACAAGGGAGCGCTGGAGCTGCAGCGGCGGTTGCGCGGCGCGGTGCTGGTGACCGAGCGGGACGCGGGGACGCATGGCGTCGGCGGGGCCGGGAACGCCTGCGTGGACGAGCACCTGCGGCGGTATCTGCTGACGGGCGCGGTGCCGACGGGGGACGCGGAGTGCGCGCCGCGCGCGGAGCCGAACGCGGTCTCGCTGGACTGAGAAGCCGAACGGGCCCCGTGGACGCGCACTCGGTGCGTGTCCACGGGGCCCTCAAGCCGAACCCGGTGTCGCTGGAACGGCGGGCGGCACGGTCGGTGCCCGGTGCCCGTCTTCTGATCTTCCGGGTTGGGGTGGTGCGGGAACTCGCTGGCTATGCGAGCCCGGCCACCAGGTCTGCGATGTCCTTCCTGCGGCCCGTGTAGAAAGGGATCTCCTCGCGCACGTGGAGCCGTGCCTCGGAGGCGCGCAGGTGGCGCATCAGGTCGACGATGCGGTACAGCTCGTCCGCCTCGAAGGCGAGGATCCACTCGTAGTCGCCGAGCGAGAACGAGGCGACGGTGTTGGCGCGGACGTCGGGGTAGCCGCGGGCCATCTTGCCGTGGTCCGCGAGCATGCGGCGGCGGTCCTCGTCGGGCAGCAGGTACCAGTCGTAGGACCGTACGAACGGGTAGACGCTGATGTAGTCGCGCGGGTTCTCGTCGGCGAGGAACGCCGGGATGTGCGACTTGTTGAACTCGGCGGGCCGGTGCAGCGCCATGTTCGACCAGACCGGCTCCAGAGCGCGGCCGAGCTTGGTGCGGCGGAAGAGGTTGTACGCGTCCTGGAGCTGGTCCGAGGTCTCCGCGTGCCACCAGATCATGAGGTCCGCGTCGGCGCGGAGACCGGAGAGGTCGTAGGTGCCGCGCACGGTGACGTCCTTGGCCGCGAGCTGGTCGAACAGCTCCTGGACCTCGTCGGCGTATCCCGCGCGGTCCAGCGGGAGCACGTCGCGGAGTTTGAAGACCGACCAGAGGGTGTAGCGGATGACCTCGTTGAGGTCCTTGGCCTTCTTTCCGGCGTTCGGACTCTTGCTGGATGTCACAGTCTCAGGAGCACTCATACGGCTATTGTCCCGCCTCGCTCCCGGTGCCCTGAACCAGGGTCGGCGTGGCGATGATCTCGCTCATGACCTCTCCGGCGATCTCGTCCGCCGCGCGTCGGGCGCTCGCGATGCAGGCCGGGATGCCGACGCCGTCGTAGACCGCGCCGCAGACCCGCAGGGCGGGCAGCTTCGCGACCTCGTCGCGGATGCGGGCGACCCGGGTGTGGTGGCCGACCGGGTACTGCGGGAGGCCGCCGATCCAGCGGGTGACCTCGGTGTCGACGGGGCGTGCGGTGAGTCCGGTGGCCGCCTGGAGGTCGCGCAGGGATACGGCGACGAGTTCGCCGTCCTCGCGGTGCAGGTGGTCCTCCTCGCCGTACCGGCCCACCGAGGTGCGGAGCACGAAGAGGTCGGGGGCGGCGTCGGCCACCCACTGCCACTTGTTGCTGGAGAAGGTGGACGCCTTGATGGTGCGGCCGTCGACCGGCGGTACGAGGAAGCCGGAGCGGCCGCGCAGGGCCTCGTACGCCGCGATGTCGGTACGGCGGAAGGCCATCGTGACCAGGGCCATCGACGCGTACTCGACGCCGGTCAGCTCGGCGGAGGCGGCCGGGGACTCGGCGGCGAGCAGGGCGGAGGCGGACCAGGCCGGGGTGGCCAGGACGATGCCGTCGGCGGTGATCACGCCGGTGTCGGTACGGACCGCCCAGCCCGTGTCCGTCCGGGTCAGGCCGAGGACCGGGGTCTCGGTGAGGATCGCGCCGCCTGAGCCCCGTACGGCGTCGGCCACGGCGTCCGGCAGGGTGCCGATGCCGCCCGCGATGCCCTGGAAGACAGGCCCGGTCTGCTGCCGCGCCGCCGCTCGCTCCTGGATGCGGCGGACGGCCTCCAGCAGCGGGCCGCCCTCCTTCACCGCTTCGAACAGCTGCGGTACGGCGGCCCGCATCGAGATCCGGTACGCGTCGCCCGCGTAGACCCCGCCGAGGAGCGGCTCCACCAGTCGGTCGACCACCTCACGGCCGAGCCGGTCGGCCACGTACGCGCCGACCGCCACGTCGTCGCCGACGGGCGTCGGGGTCAGGTCGCGCTCCTCGGCGATCCGGGTCAGGCCCTCCGGCGTGAGTACGTCTTCGAGAGCGGCCGGGTCGCCGGGGACGCCCATGACGTGGCCCTTGGGCATCGGGCGCAGCGCGTCGCGGGTCCAGAGGGAGGCGGTGGCGGTGGCGGGCGGCTGGAGGCGGCCGGAGAGGCCGACCGCACCGGCCAGCTCGACCGCCTCGGGGCGGCGGGCCAGCATCGACTCGGCGCCGAGGTCGACCTGGACGCCCGCGACCTCACCGGTCATGAGCTTGCCGCCGAGCCGGTCCGTCGCCTCCAGGAGCGTGACCCGCAGACCGGTGGCGACCAAGCGGTGGGCGGCGGCCAGTCCGGCGATGCCGCCGCCGATGACGACGACATGGCGCGCGGGCGGGTCCGCATCCTGATGTGAACGCTGCATGGGTCCACTCTCTCAAACGCCTGCCGGCTCCTGACCGTGACCACTTCGAAACCCGCGGCCGGAAACCGGTTCGGGAGGGCCCCCGTCGAACCGGCAGTATCAACACACGTCCTGGGGGGACCTGTTATGAACAGCGATACCGATCACCGCTTCCGCCACCGCCGCTCCCGTCTCCGTGCCGCTCTGGCGGTCGGCGCTCTCGGCGCGGTGCTGCTCGTCGGCGGCTGCGGGGCCGCCGACGAGAGCGCGTCCGATGCGGGTGCGGGGTCGAACGACCTCAAGGCGAGCGCGGAGAAGGGCATCGTCGGCGAGCAGTACGCCCCGGGCGACGCGGCGGCCTCCGTGGCCCCGGAGGCGGCGAAGGGCGGCGAGCGGCAGAAGGCGCTGAAGCCGGGGGCCGCGGGCACCCATGTCATCCGGACCGCCGAGCTCTCCGTGGAGGTGAAGAGCGCGCCGAAGGCGGCCGCCGCCGCGCGGAGCACGGTGGAGGCGAGCGGCGGCCTGGTGGCGACCGAGACCACCGAGCGGGTCGACGACGAACACGAGTTCTCGCACCTCGTACTGCGGGTGCCGCAGGACAGCTACCAGGACGTGCTCGGCAAGCTCGCCGGCGCCGGGAAGCTGCTCTCCCGCTCCTCGAACGCGAAGGACGTCACCGACCAGGTCGTCGACGTGGAGAGCCGGATCGCCACGCAGCGCGCGAGCGTGAAGCGGGTCCGGGAGCTGATGGACCAGGCGGAGAAGATCACCGATGTCGTCACACTCGAAGGCGAGCTGAGCAGCCGTCAGGCCGACCTGGAGTCGCTGCTGGCCCAGCAGTCGAGCCTGAAGGACCGCACCACGCTGGCGACGATCACGCTGGACCTGAGCGAGCCGGACGCGCCGCGCCAGGGCGGGAAGGACGACGACCCGGGGTTCCTGGACGCGCTGGGCGGCGGCTGGGACGCGTTCGTGACGATGTTCCGGTGGATCGCGGTGGCGCTCGGCGCGTCGGCCCCGTTCCTGATGACGGCCGCGCTGCTGCTGGTGGCGTGGCGGGTGCTGCGCGCCCGGCGGACCGGCCGCGGCGTCCCGGAGGCGCCGAAGCCGGAGCCGGAGGCCACACCGTCCCCCTGAGCGCCGTAGCGTGGGCTCCCTGACGGCTGGTACGGCCGGCACGGCGAAAGGGACCCGGAGAACATGGCAGCGGAGCGACTCGTGGTCATCGGCGGCGACGCGGCGGGCATGTCCGCCGCGTCGCAGGCCCGCAGGCTGAAGGGGCCGGACGAGCTGGAGATCGTCGCGTTCGAGCGCTCCTCGTTCACCTCGTACTCCGCGTGCGGCATCCCGTACTGGGTGAGCGGGGACGTGGAGCACCGGGACGACCTCATCGCCCGTACGCCCGAGGAGCACCGCGAGCGGGACATCGATCTGCGGATGCGCACCGAGGCCAACGAGATCGACGTGGCCGGGCAGCGGGTGCGGGCGGTGGACCGGGAGAGCGGGGACACGTACTGGACGGGGTTCGACAAGCTGGTGATCGCCACCGGGGCCCGTCCGGTCCGCCCGGAGCTGCCCGGCATCGACGCGCCGGGCGTGCACGGGGTGCAGACCCTGGGCGACGGGCAGGCGCTGCTGGACTCGCTGGACCATGCCACCGGCCGGCGGGCGGTCGTGGTGGGCGCGGGGTACATCGGCGTCGAGATGGCCGAGGCGATGCTGAAGCGCGGCTTCGAGGTGACCGTACTCAACCGCGGGAAGCAGCCGATGGCGACGCTCGACCCGGACATGGGCGAGCTGGTCCACGAGGCGATGGACGGGCTCGGCATCACCACGGTCAACGGCGCCTCCGTGACCAAGATCCTCACGGGTCCGGACGGCCGGGTCAGTGAGGTGGCGACCGAGGAGCGGACCTACCCGGCGGACGTGGTGGTCCTCGGCATCGGCGTCGAGCCGGAGGCGGAGCTGGCCCGGGAGGCGGGTCTCACGGTGGGCGCGCACGGCGGGATCCTCACCGACCTGGCGATGCGGGCGGTGGGCCACGAGAACATCTGGGCGGGCGGCGACTGCGTGGAGGTCCTGGACCTGGTGGCGGGCCGCCCCCGCCACATCGCGCTCGGCACCCACGCCAACAAGCACGGCCAGGTCATCGGTTCCAACGTCGGCGGCGGCTACGGCACGTTCCCGGGCGTCGTCGGTACGGCGGTGAGCAAGGTCTGCGACCTGGAGATCGCCCGGACCGGGCTGCGGGAGAAGGACGCCCGGGCCGTCGGGCTGCGCTATGTCACGGCGACGATCGAGTCGACGCAGCGGGCGGGGTACTACCCGGGTGCCAAGCCGATGACGGTGAAGATGATCGCGGAGCTGCGTACGGGCCGGCTGCTCGGCGTGCAGATCGTCGGCCGTGAGGGGTCGGCGAAGCGCGTGGACGTGGCGGCGGTGGCGCTGACGGCGGGGATGACGGTGGAGCAGATGACGGCGCTGGACCTCGGCTACGCGCCGCCGTTCTCACCGGTGTGGGACCCGGTGCTGGTGGCGGCCCGCAAGACGGTGGCGGCGGTGCGGGGCGCGGGAAGCTGACGAGGCCTCCCGCGCCGGGGCAGGCCCGCCGTCAGCGCGCGGTCTGCTCGTGCACGTACTGGACGAGCCGGGTGAGCGCGTCCGGGTCCATGTTCGGCATGACGCCGTGGCCCAGGTTGAAGATGTGGCCCTCCAGACCGGCGGCGGCGTCCAGCACCTCGCGGGTCTTGGCCTCGACCGCCGGGGTCGGCGCGAAGAGGACGGCCGGGTCCAGGTTGCCCTGGAGCGCCTTGCCGGGGCCGACGCGGCGGACGGCCTCGTCCAGCGGGACCCGCCAGTCGACGCCGACGACGTCCGCCCCGGCCTCGCCCATCAGCCCGAGCAGCTCGCCGGTGCCGACGCCGAAGTGGATGCGGGGCACGCCGTACGGGGCGACGGCGTCGAAGACCTTCGCGGAGGCGGGGAGCACGGCGCGGCGGTAGTCGGCCGGGGCCAGGGCGCCGACCCAGGAGTCGAAGAGCTGGACGGCGGAGGCGCCGGCCTCGATCTGGACCTTGAGGAAGGCGCCGGTGATCTCGGCGAGCCGGTCCACGAGGTCGGCCCAGAGCTGCGGGTCGCCGTACATCATGGCCTTGGTGCGCTCGTGGTTGCGCGAGGGGCCGCCCTCGACGAGGTAGCTGGCCAGCGTGAAGGGGGCCCCGGCGAAGCCGATGAGCGGGGTGGCGCCCAGCTCGGCGGTGAGCATCCCGATGGCCTCGGTGACGTACGGGACGTCCTCGGGGGTCAGGTCGCGCAGCCGGGCCAGGTCGGCGCGGGTGCGGATGGGCTCGGCGATGACGGGGCCGACGCCGGGCTTGATGTCGAGGTCGATGCCGATGGCCTTCAGCGGGACGACGATGTCGCTGAAGTAGATGGCGGCGTCGACCTTGTGGCGGCGGACCGGCTGGAGGGTGATCTCGGTGACCAGCTCCGGCATCATGCAGGAGTCGAGCATCGCGATGCCCTCGCGGACCTTCAGGTACTCGGGCAGCGAGCGCCCCGCCTGCCGCATGAACCAGACCGGCGTGTGCGGCACGGGTTCGCGCCGGCAGGCCTTCAGGAACGCCGAGTCGTAGGTGGCGTCGTTGCTGGCGGCGGTCGTCGTCTGCTGGCCCGTGGGGCTGGTGTTGGCACTCACGCACCAAATCTTCGCACGCATGGCGAAGGAGCCCGGCGCCGCACGGGTGTCTGTCCCTGCGCGAGGCGCACGTTCCGCCTACTCTTCCCGGCATGGCTCCGGCTCAGGGACATTTTTCCGATCATTCCGATGGCGCTGACGGCGAGGGCGGTGCGGAGGGTCCTCCCGTCCCGCCCGCGTTCCGGTCGGCGGTCGACGCGCTGCGCTCCGCCCGGCTCCGGCCGGAGCTGGAGGTGGAGACCACACGGCCGCCGCAGCGCCTGGCACCCCACGCGTACGCCCTGGAGGCGGCGGTGGTCGACGGCGAGGACGATCTCGCGGACGGCCGGCTCGTCCTGCTGCACGACCCGGCGGGCCACGACGCCTGGAAGGGCGCCTTCCGGCTGGTGACGCTGGTGCGGGCGGAGCTGGAGCCGGAGATGGCCGCCGATCCGCTGCTGCCGGAGGTGTGCTGGTCCTGGCTGACCGGGGCGCTGGACGCGCGCGGATTGTCGTACGGGGAAGCCGGAGGGACGGTGACACGCGCCGGATCGCACTACTTCGGTGCGCTCTCCGCGCGCCGTCCGGCGACGCAGATCGAGATCCGCGCCTCCTGGACGCCGCGCGAGGGGCGCGGCGGCGTGCCGGACGCGGCATCGCACCTGATGGCCTGGGGTGATCTGCTCTGCCAGATCGCGGGGCTGCCGCCGTCGGACCCGACGGACGCGGCGGTGGTGACGCTGCCGCAGCGGCGCGGGCCGCAGGTTTCGTAACACCGCGTCACCCATTTCGCACACACGCCGACTCTCTTTTCGTACAATCGATCGCGCGTCCTATTTGCCCGAATTGTTACTCACCAAATCGTGATCTTCCTCTAAAGGAGGACGGGTCTGCTGCCGAAGAGGTCAATGACCCTTCAAGCACGGTTCGCCCCGGCTTCATCCCCCGAGCCGGCCCCCGTCCCGCCACTCCCCCAGGAGGCCTGGTGTCCGTTCTCCTTGAGCAGCCCGCAAGCCTGGTCGCCTACCGCCCGAACAAGCCGACGGCCATGGTCGTCGTGGCCGACCCGCGCGTCCGTTCCACCGTCACCCGCCATCTGTGGGCCCTCGGAGTACGTGACGTCATCGAGGCGTCGTCCATCGCGGAGGCACGTCCCCGCGTCGGCAACCCGCGCGACATCTGCATTGCCGACGTCCACCTGCCCGACGGTTCCGGGCTGACCCTGCTCTCCGAGACCCGTGCCGCAGGCTGGCCGAACGGTCTCGCCCTCTCCGCCGCCGACGACATCGGCGCCGTTCGCAACGCCCTCGCGGGCGGTGTGAAGGGGTACGTCGTCACCGGCACCCGAACCAACATCGGCCACCCCGGCCGCCCCGGCGTCGCCCCCATCGGCGCCAACGCGGCCCGTATGCACCGTCGGCCCCCCGGGTCCCCGAGCCACCCGGGCGGCTACCGCGAACTGTCCGGACGTGAGGTGGAGGTGCTCCGCCTGGTCGCCGAAGGCCAGTCCAACAAGGCCATCGGCGTCTCGATGGGCCTCTCCGCCCTGACCGTCAAGTCCCACCTCGCCCGCATCGCCCGCAAGCTCGGCACCGGGGACCGCGCCGGAATGGTCGCCGTCGCCCTGCGGACGGGCATCATCCACTGACCCCCACCCCCACCGGGACGTGCACCGATGCGTCTCCGGCTGGATTACGCGCATGGCCACCCGTCGACGGAACGTTCCGTCGACGGGTGGCGCGTATACACAGATACCCTTGACGCGTGACCGACGCCCAAGAGACCGCAGCAGACAGTTCACTGCGAACCACCGGGGGCGCTCCCCCGGACGACGTCGCCCCGGCGCCGATCCCCTTGCTCGAACCGCGCGAGGGCATTCCCCCGGTGGTGGCATCCGACGACGCCCTCGCCCGGGTGGTCGCGGCCTTCGCCGCGGGCACCGGACCGGTGGCCGTCGACGCCGAGCGCGCCTCCGGCTACCGCTACGGACAGCGCGCCTACCTGGTGCAGCTGCGCCGCGAGGGCGCGGGCAGCGCGCTGGTCGACCCGGTCGGCTGCCCCGACCTCTCCGGCCTCTCCACCGCGCTCGACGGCTCCGAGTGGATCCTGCACGCCGCGACCCAGGACCTGCCCTGCCTGCGGGACATAGGCATGGCTCCCACCTCGCTCTTCGACACCGAGCTGGCCGGACGGCTCGCGGGCTTCCCGCGCGTCGGCCTCGGCGCCATGGTGGAGAACGTCCTCGGTTACGCCCTGGAGAAGGGCCACTCCGCCGTCGACTGGTCCACCCGCCCGCTGCCCGAGCCCTGGCTGCGGTACGCGGCACTCGACGTGGAGCTCCTGATCGACCTGCGCGACGCGCTGGAGGACGAGCTGGAGCAGCAGGGGAAGCTGGAGTGGGCGCGGGAGGAGTTCGACGCGATCGCCTCGGCGCCGCCCGCCCCGCCCCGCAAGGACCCCTGGCGCCGCACCTCCGGCATGCACAAGGTCCGCCGCCGCCGGCAGATGGCGGTCGTCCGCGAGCTGTGGAACGCCCGGGACCAGGTGGCCCAGCGCCGCGACGTGTCCCCCGGCAAGGTGCTCGGCGACGCCGCGATCGTGGAGGCCGCACTGGCCCTGCCCGCCAACGTCCAGGCGCTCACCGCACTGCCGGGATTCGGCCACCGGATGGGCCGCCGGCAACTGGAGCAGTGGCAGGCGGCCGTGGAGCGGGCGAAGGCGCTGCCGGAGTCGGAGCTGCCGCAGCCCGGCCAGCAGCCGGCCGGTCCGCCGCCGCCGCGCTCCTGGGCCGACAAGGACCCGGCGGCCGCCGCCCGGCTCTCGGCGGCCCGTACGGCCGTCTCGGAGCTGGCCGAGCGGCTCCACATGCCGCAGGAGAACCTGATCACCCCGGACACCGTGCGCCGGGTCTGCTGGGAGCCGCCGAAGCTGGTGACGCCGGGCGCCGTCGAGGACACGCTCGCGGCGTACGGGGCCCGGCACTGGCAGATCGAACAGGTCGGCCCGCTCCTGGTGCGGGCGCTCGCCGCCACCGCCTGATCGTCCGCGCGGAAGACACCCCTGGTCACCGGCCGGGGGTTTTCCGCTGTCCAGACCCTGTTCGCGGACCGGGCCGATGGTCGAAATCGCGCCAGGTTCGACGGCCTCTGAGACGTCTCGCGGGCGCCTCGGCGGGTACGGGAGCGGTGTGACCTTCGACGCTCCGGCCATGAGGGGTGGGCAGTCTGGTTACCCGCAAGTAGCATGAGGGCAGGCGGTGCGCCCCACGGGCGTGCCCCGCAGCAGTGCCATCCCGCACCCTGGAGGAGAGCCATCGTGCCTCGCACCATCCGGGACGTCGTCTTCGTCGACGGCGTCCGCACCCCGTTCGGCAAGGCGGGCCCGAAGGGCATCTACCACGAGACCCGCGCCGACGATCTCGTCGTGAAGGCCATCCGGGAGCTGCTGCGCCGCAACCCGGACCTGGACCCCAAGAAGATCGACGAGGTCGCCATCGCCGCGACCACGCAGATCGGCGACCAGGGCCTCACCCTCGGCCGTACCGCCGGAATCCTGGCCGGTCTGCCGCAGTCCGTTCCCGGCTACTCGATCGACCGCATGTGCGCGGGCGCGCTGACCGCCGTCACCTCGACGGCCGGTTCCATCGCCTTCGGCGCGTACGACGTCGTCGTGGCCGGTGGCGTCGAGCACATGGGCCGCCACCCGATGGGCGAGGGCGTCGACCCGAACCCGCGGTTCGTGTCGGAGAAGCTGGTCGACGAGTCGGCCCTGTTCATGGGCATGACGGCGGAGAACCTGCACGACCGCTACCCCACGATCACCAAGCAGCGCGCCGACGAGTACGCGGTGCGTTCGCAGGAGAAGGCCGCCAAGGCGTACGCCAACGGCAAGATCCAGCAGGACCTGGTACCGGTCTCGGTGCGCCGCACCAACGCCGAGGCGGGCGAGACGGGCTGGGGCCTGGTCACCGCCGACGAGCCGATGCGCCCGGGCACCACCCTGGAGTCGCTGGCCGGTCTGAAGACCCCCTTCCGCGCCCACGGCCGCGTGACGGCCGGTAACGCCGCGGGTCTCAACGACGGTGCCACCGCCTCGCTGCTCGCCGCCGAGGACGTCGCCCGCGAGCTGGGCCTCCCGGTCAAGATGCGCCTGGTCTCCTACGCCTTCGCGGGCGTCGAGCCGGAGGTCATGGGCTACGGCCCGATCCCGGCGACCGAGAAGGCCCTGGCCCAGGCCGGCCTCTCGATCTCCGACATCGGTCTCTTCGAGATCAATGAGGCGTTCGCCGTGCAGGTGCTCGCCTTCCTGGAGCACTACGGCATCGCCGACGACGACGCCCGCGTCAACCAGTACGGCGGCGCGATCGCGTACGGCCACCCGCTCGCCTCCTCCGGTGTCCGGCTCATGACGCAGCTGGCCCGGCAGTTCGAGGAGCAGCCCGAGGTCCGCTACGGCCTGACGACGATGTGCGTCGGCTTCGGCATGGGCGCCACGGTCGTCTGGGAGAACCCGCACTTCAACGCTGACGGAGGCAACAAGTGAGCTCCACCACTGAGCTTCTGAAGGGTGCGGCCGAGCTGTTCCCCGGCGAGGTCGTCACGCAGGCGCACGTACGCCACCTGGACCTGCCGTCCGGTGCCGGGCGGTTCGCGCTCATCACGCTGGACAACGGCCTGGACCACACCAAGCCGACCACCTTCGGACCGCAGTCGCTGGCGAACCTGGACGCCGCGATCGACCAGGTCGAGAAGGAGGCGTCGGACGGCACCATCACCGGCGTCGGCATCACCGGCAAGCCGTTCATCTTCGCCGTCGGCGCCGACCTCAAGGGCGTCGAGCTGCTCGGCCGCCACGAGGACGCGCTCGCCATCGGCAAGGGCGGCCACGACGTCTTCCGCCGCCTCTCCGGCCTCGCGGTCCCGACGTTCGCGTACTACAACGGCGCGGCGATGGGCGGCGGTGTCGAGGTCGGTCTGCACTGCTCCTACCGCACCGTCTCCACCGCCATCCCGGCGTTCTCGCTGCCCGAGGTCTTCCTCGGCCTGGTCCCGGGCTGGGGCGGCTGCGCGCTGCTCCCGAACCTGATCGGCGCCGACCGCGCGGTCTCGGTGATCATCGAGAACTCGCTCAACCAGAACCGTCAGCTCAAGGGCAAGCAGGTCTACGAGCTCGGGATCGCGGACGCGATCTTCGAGGGCGCGGACTTCCTGGAGCAGTCGCTGATCTGGACCGCGGCCGTCCTCAAGGGCGAGCTGGCCGTCGAGCGGCCCGAGATCGACCGCGGCGAGGGCTGGGACGCGGCCGTGGCCCGCGGCCGGGCCATCGCGGACTCCAAGGTGCACGGCGCCGCCCCGGCGGCGTACCGCGCGCTGGACATCATCGCGGCGGCCAAGGACGGCGACGTCTCCGCCGGCTTCGACGCCGAGGACCAGGCCCTCGCGGACCTGATCATGGGCGGCGAGCTGCGCAGCGGCATCTACGCTTTCAACCTGGTCCAGAAGCGCGCCAAGCGCCCGGCCGGTGCCCCGGACAAGAACCTGGCCCGCCCGGTCACCAAGGTCGGCGTCGTCGGCGCCGGTCTGATGGCCTCGCAGCTGGCGCTGCTCTTCCTGCGCCGCCTGGAGGTCCCGGTCGTCCTCACGGACATCGACCAGGCACGCGTCGACAAGGGTGTGGGCTATGTCCACGCCGAGATCGAGAAGCTGCTCGGCAAGGGCCGCATCAACCAGGACAAGGCCAACCGCCTCAAGGGCCTGGTCTCCGGTGTGCTCGACAAGGCAGAGGGCTTCGCGGACGCGGACTTCATCATCGAGGCCGTCTTCGAGGAGATCGGCGTCAAGCAGCAGGTGTTCGCGGAGGTCGAGGCGGTCGCCCCGGCGCACGCGATCCTCGCCACCAACACCTCCTCGCTCTCGGTGACCGAGATGGCGTCGAAGCTGAAGAACCCCGAGCGGGTCGTCGGCTTCCACTTCTTCAACCCGGTCGCGATCCTCCCGCTCCTGGAGATCGTGCGCGGCGAGCAGACCGACGACGCCTCGCTGGCGACGGCGTTCGGTGTGGCCCGCAAGCTGAAGAAGACCGCGGTCCTGGTGAAGGACGCCCCGGCGTTCGTCGTCAACCGCATCCTCACCCGCTTCATGGGCGAGATCCAGAACGTCATCGACGAGGGCACCCCGGTCGAGGTCGCGGAGAAGGCCGTCGAGCCGCTCGGCCTGCCGATGTCCCCGCTGGTGCTGCTGGAGCTGGTCGGCCCGGCCATCGGCCTGCACGTCTCCGAGACCCTGAACCGCTCCTTCCCGGAGCGCTTCACCGTCTCGCAGAACCTCGCGGCCGTCGTCAAGGCCGGCAAGCGCGGCTTCTACGTCTACGACTCCGGCGCGCCGGTCCTCGATCCCGAGGTCGCCGCCCTCCTCAAGCAGGGCGACACCGTCCTCACCGAGGAGCAGGTCCGCGACCGGGTGCTCGACGCGGTGGCGCAGGAGATCGGCCTGATGCTGGACGAGGGCGTCGTCGCCGAGGCGCAGGACATCGACCTGTGCCTGATCACCGGTGCGGGCTGGCCCTTCCACCTGGGCGGCATCACGCCGTACCTGGACCGTGAGGGCGTCTCGCAGCGGGTGAACGGGAAGCCGTTCCTGGCGCAGGGTGTGGCCAGCGTGCCTGCCTAGTCCGTACGGTTCGAACGGCGACGGGCCGCACAGGAGAACATCCTGTGCGGCCCGTCGCCGTTCCCGGACCTCTCACCTACGGGTGAAGACGGCCGTCACCATCGCGTGGTCCGATTCGTCGAACAGCTTCGCGTCGCCGTCTCCGCCGGTGAAGTGCCGGGTGTCGGCGAAGGCGTAGTCGATCTTCCGCTCGCCTGCCGTGGGTTCACCGTTGCGGCACCGCTCCGGCTCGCCGCCGGTGCACACCACTCCCCCGGTCGACCCCTGGGACGCCCACGTACGGTCCGTCTCGTCGCCTTCCAGGAACCGTCCGGTCGGCCGGCCGCCGGGCCCGGGCGCGTGGGCGTAGAGGAACCCCAGCGCGGGCTCGTTCGGCTGGAGGTTCAGGTCCCCGGCGAGCACCACGGGGGTCTCCCGGGGCACCGGGCCCTCCGCGAGCCAGTCCCTGATCTCCCGCAGCTGTTCGGGGGCCTTGGCGTAGGTGTGGGCGGTGCAGGCGAGCAGCGGCTCTCCGTCGAACCGGGTGGTCGCGCACAGCAGCCCGCGCCGGACGGCCACCGTCCGTCCGCCGTTCTCGTACGTCTCGTCGCCGGTACGGCTGAAGCGTCGGTAGTCCGGTCCGCCGGGGGCGATGGCCCCGCGGCTGAGGACGGCTGTGCCGTACGCGCCCGTGGGGCCGCAGTTGGGGACGTTGTCCTGCGACGAGGCGTACGTCCCGTGCATGGGCCGGCCGGAGTCCTTCAGCTGTTCGAGGAGCGCGTCGTACTGCGTCGCGCAGATCTCGTTGAGCGTGATCAGGTCGGGTGCGAAGGCGGAGGCCTCCTTCACCACGCGCTCGACGGAGGTGCCGGGGCCGGACCCGCCGGAGTTCCAGGGGCAGGCGGCGGCCGCTCCGCAGAGGTTGTAGTGGAGGACCCGCACCTCGGAAGGGGCGGGAGGCTTCTCCGGGCCCTTCCGTACGAGCGTCACCAGGACGAGGGCCGCCGCGGCCGCCAGGACCACCGCGGCGACCCGCACGGCTCGTCTCATCCGCCGTTCCCCGCTGTCGATGTCTCCACAGGTCAGGCGGGTTCCGCCGCGAGGGCCGGGCCGAGGGCGCTGCCCACCACCGGCGACAGCTGGCGGCGCAGGCACAGCCTCCCGTCCGTACCGATGACCGCCATGACGACGGCGCCCGCCGCGTCGTACGCCATGGACGGCGCCTGGCTGAACATCTCGCCCACCGCACGCCAGTGGGCGCCGGAGACGTTCCGGTCGGGCACCGGCAGCGAGACGGCGAGCCGGCCGTCGGAGCCTCGGTGGGCCAGGAAGGCTTCGCGCGCACCCCGTTCGGGAGCCCACACGGCCGCCACGGCGCCCGTGCCTCCGCTGGTGCCCAGGCTCGCGCCGCCGCCGGGCCAGTTGCCGTTCTCGTGCTGCCGGTAGGCCATGACCTGCTGGGTCCCGGCCTGCCGGTAGTACAGACAGGTCCGGCCGCCGCCCGAGTCGACCGCGGTGATGCCGCCGGTCGCCACCTTGCCGGTCTTGAGCGTGTCGTCCTGGACGAAGGGGCCGCCGGGGATCGTCTGGTGCCAGCGGCCCACGGTCTGCTTGCCCGGGACGTACAGCTCCACCGTCCCGTGCTCGGTGGTGAGCGCGACACCGGCGTCCTGCGCGAAGGAGCCGCCGAGGTCCTCCCAGGGCTCCCACGCGCCGCTCTCGTTGCGGCGGCGCATGCTGATGCCCTGGGCGAAGTTCCTGGCGAAGACGTGGAGCCGGCCCGCGCCGTCGACGGCGGCCGACGGCACTCCCAGCTCGCGCTGGCGGCGGCCGTCCTGGTGGGTCCAGTCCGGGTTCTCCAGGGACTGCCAGCCGTTGAACCCGTTGCCGTCGGGGTCCTGCACGGTGTGGACGATCTCCACGGTGGCGCCGCCTCCGGCCACCATGGTCCGGCTCAGGCCCACGAGTTCGGCCGGGCCGCCGGGGACTCCCGTCACGGCCAGGGTCGGCGCTATCCAGCCGTCGCCGAGGACGAAGGGGCCGCGCCAGGCGCCGGAGGCGGGACCCGTCTCCGTCCAGAAGGCGAGCCGTCCGCCCAGGACCGCGAAGGCGTTGAGCCGGCCGCCCGGTCCCAGCCGCAGCCAGTTCGCGGGAGGCGAGTAGCGCAGGGCGCTGCTCATCATGTGCGTACTGCGGTAGGGGTTGGAGCCCAGCTGCCGGTCGCCGCACCGCTCGCAGGTGCCCTGCGGGCAGTGGGTGGCGTCCAGACCGGCGTACGTGGCGAGGTACTCGGCCTTCTCGGCCACGGCGACCGGGTCCAGGTTGTAGCCCCAGAACCGGTTGGCGTACGCCCGGTAGTGCTCGACCACCGGGGCGTGTCCCGCGTCGCGGTGGCGGGCCAGTGCGGCGAGTGCGAACTGGGTGACGGAGGTGTGGTCGGCGTGGTCGGACATCACGAATCCGTCCTTGCCGCCGTCGTGCTCGGGGTCGGGGTCCATGGCCCGCACCACGGTCGGCGCGACCTGGTCGAGCAGTGCGGTCAGACCGGCGACGAGCTGCTCGCGGGAGACGTGCTGCACCTCGGCGACCGTGGAGCCCCGCACCGGCAGCGTGGCCTGCGACCGCACGGTCCCGTCCCACAGCTGATGTACGCGGGTGCGCTCGCCGCCCATGCCGGGGGCGCCCATGTGCAGCTGGCAGAAGTACATGCGCACGGTGGGCCGCGCCACCAGCGTGAAGCGTTCCACGGTGAAGCCGGGGACCAGCTGGACCGGCTCGCGGTGCCAGGGGCTCGTGCGGTCGCCGGTCGCCATCCGCGCGTAGGCGGAGCGCAGACCGCAGCCGCGCGCGGTGCTGTAGCCGGTGAAGTCCGGCTGCTGGGAGAGGCGTTGCGGGTCGTTGGTGTCGGCGTTGATGCCGTCGCCTTCGCCGGCGGTCACCACCACGGTGGTGATCTCGTCCCCTTCCTGGAGGGAACGGACCAGGTCGGGGTTCATGAAGTACAGGTCGTCGTCCTGGTGCGCGACGATGTGCAGGAGGGAGCGTTTCACTCGGTTCATCGGTCCACCACGTTCATCGCCATGCCACCGGACACCGAGCAGTACGGGCGCACCCATACCGGCCGGACCGGGTGGACCATGGCGTAATCAGACTGTTCATCCCCGGCGAGAGGCACGGGCGGGTAGGCAAAGGCGCTCTTGACATCGGGGAAGTCCTCGAGCACCCGGCACACGCGGGTCTTCTTCCACTGGTCGGGGTACGGTTGCAGCCACCAGTCCCAGTCCTCCCAGCGCTCCAGCCGGTGGTCGACCACGTACCGGACGGGCACCTCCACGCGGAAGGCGCGGCTGCTCAGGACCTGGACCGGGACGGTGTGGTTGACCAGGTGCTCACCGCGGCGGCTGACGACGAAGCGCGCGCCGGCTCTGATCTCCCGCTCGCCGCAGAGCACCCCGGTGACGGTGATACCGGACTCGTGCAGCTCGACGGAGGTGCACTCGACGTGTTCCTGGCGCAGCACCGTACGCAGCATGAGCCTGCCGTTCGGCTGCGCGTACGGGAGGTTCCAGCCGACCGGAGCGCTGGTGGGCCGGGCGAGGAGCCGGGCCCGGGCCTCGATCAGCGACCGGGTGTCCCGTAGGCCCGCCTTCAGGTGGATGCTCTCCGACCTGGTCGACCGCATGGTCACCTTCCAGCGGCCGTCGCCCAGCTCGTCCAGGGCCGAGGCCGGGAGCTCGGCGGTGTGGAGCGTGCCGCCGTTGCTCTGCGGGGTGCGGTCGGTCGGCAGCTCCATGTCCGGCAAGGCGTCGTCGCCGGTCGCGCCGTGCCGCAGCACGAACTGCCAGCGGTGCTTGCCCTCGTGCGGTCCTTGGACGGCGAACCTCAGCCGGCCCGTCTCGTCGGTCGTGACATCGGCCACCGCCGCTCGCATGGAGACCGGCGGAACGGTCGGCTGCGCCTTGGCCGCGGTCCTCGGCGGCGCCGGGCGGCGGTAGCCGCTGTCCCTGGCGGTACGGCGGCGGGCCGCGTCCTCGAACAGGTCGACGTAGCGGGCGGCGACCACGTCCGGGTCGTACCGGGCGGAGTTGCGCAGCGCGGCCTCGCCCATGGTCCGCCGCAGGTTGTCGTCGGCCATGAGCAGGCGCAGCCCCGCGGCGATCGCGGAGGCGTCGCCGGTGGGCACGAGCAGGCCGTCCTCGCCGTCGCGGAGGATCTCGCGCGGGCCGACCGGGCAGTCCGTCGACACCACGGGCAGACCGCACCGCATGGCTTCGACCAGCGTCATGCCGAAGGACTCCGCGCTGGAGGTGACGGCGGCGACCGAGCCCTTGGCCCACTCCGACTCGATCGGTGAGAAGCCGCCCATCAGGAGGGCGCGGCCGGTGAGGCCGAGTTCGGTCACCAGGGAGCGGAGCTTGGCCGCCTCGCCGCCGTCGCCGTAGATGCGCAGCTGCCAGTCGGGGAACTCCTCGGCGATCATGGAGAAGGCGCGGATCAGGAGGTCGTACCGCTTGATGTGGTGCATCCGGCCGGCGCTGACGACGACCTTGCTGGAGCCGTCGGACGGCGGCACGGCGGGCCGCGGCACGCTGTTGGGGATCCCGACCACCGGGATGCCGGGCACCGGGGTGTTGGCCAGGAAGGAGCGGGCGTCGGCCTCCGTGACCGTGGTGACGGCGTCCAGCCGCGGGTAGACCCGGGCCATCTCGGCGCGTACGGCGGGCGGGATCGCCAGGTGGGTCATGTGCTCCTGGGCGACGCGGAGAGCGGAGTCGCGGGTGTACGAGGCGACGAAGAGGTTGAGGCTGGGCCGGGTGCCGATGACGACATCGGCGTCGGTCCCGGTCAGCTCCTCGATGATCCGCCGGTCGGTGAACCGGTTGTACTGGGCGGAGAACTCCTCCTGGCGGGGCACCACTTCGCTGGGCTCGTCGGTCCCCGGGGCCGCGCGGTCGCCCGAGCCGGAGCGCAGATCGACCAGGGCGCGGACCTTGACGCGGGGCGAGATCTCGAACTTGGGCGTGGTCAGGCGGCGGAAGAGGGAGACGATCTCCACGTCGTGGCGTACCGCCAGCGCCTCGGCCAGGTTGATGACGGTGCGGTTGGTGCCGCCGATGCCGTAGACGTTGTTGATCAGGAAGGAGATCTTCATCGGACGTCGGCGTCCTTCCGCTCGAAGGGGCTGGGAACGGGGTAGTAGGCCTGGAGGAAGTCGCTGAGCACGGCCGCCTGCCGTCCGTCGTCGAAGGTGTCCGACAAGGTGTCGTTGATACAGAACGCCTGCCGGTCGCGCCGGGCCAGGAGGATGCCCAGCCGCCGGGCGATCTCCGGCTTCGCCAGGTCCAGGTAGGCGAAGGCGATCTCCGAGGGCACCGCACGGGCGGTGAAGTACGCGTAGTAGTGGTACAGCGAGGACGGTACGGAGATGTCCGTCGGGCTGCGGAAGCGGCTGTAGGAGGTCCCGCGATGGGCTTCGGCGAACTCGCGCTCGATCTCGTACAGCACGCTGCGGCGCAGGGCGTACGGGGCGTGGCGCAGCTTCTGCACGATGGCGGAGCCGAAGTTCTCCAGCAGGAGCCTGCGGTTGTTCTTGCCGGCCGCGTCCACCGGCCGGTCGCCGCCGCTGAGTTCCCAGCGGGGGACCTGGGAGGGCGAGAAGAACGTACGGGTCATCCCGTTGGAGAGGAAGAAGTCGCGCGGGGTGACCGGGCAGCCGAGGAACATGTCGTCGTTGAAGTACAGGAAGTGCTCGGACAGTCCGTCGATGTGGTGGAGCTGGCTCTCGATCGCGTGCGAGTTGAAGGTCGGCAGCGCCGCCGGGTCCGTGAAGAGTTCGCTGTGGTCGACCACGGTGATCCGGGGGCTCCGGAGGTTGAGCCAGTGCGGCCGCTGCCGGTCGGTCACCAGGTAGACATGGCGGACCCACGGCGCGTTCTGCTCCAGCGCCCGCAGGGAGTAGCGCAGTTCGTCGCGGCTGATGTAGCGCGCCGCGTTGGCGGCCTCCGCGTGGTAGCCGCTCTCGCTGAAGGCCCCGCGGCGGCGCTGCCACTCCTGGTCCGAGCCGTCCACCCAGGTGTAGACGACGTCGATGGGGAAGCGCACGTCCTCGGGGAGCGGCTCGGCGCAGGCGGCGATGGTGCGTACCGAGCGGGTCCTGCGGGTGTGCAGGGCGGCGAATCCGGTGAGCCTGCTGATGGGCACGCTGACCCGCGCCTCGGCCGGCGAGACGTCCTCGGTGACGCGGTTGGGGCGGGGAGCGACCAGGCGGCCCTCCTCGTCCGTCTCCCAGAACTCCAGGTCACAGCCGTACTCAAGGCCCAGCACCAGGGTGTTGCCCGGGTCGCTCCACACCATGCCGAGCCGCAGGACCTCGGCCTCACCCGCGACGCGCCGGGTGCGGGGCGATCCGCACAGGGCGGGCCGGCCCTGGACCGTCTCCCCGCGGCACGCGACCGCGTAGACCGGTCCGGCCTCGGGGGTGCGCGCGAGCATGTCGATGACGCGCGCCCGGTCGTGGCCGGCGACCGCGAGGGCGGAGCGGAAGTCGGACCGGCCGCGGATCGCGAAGTAGTCGATGCCGGACCGCTCCAGGAAGGAGACCACCAGTTCCAGGTTGGCCTCGCGCAGGCCGAGCGGCGAGACGGTGGGGCGGACGAGCGCGATCTGCCCGCCGCGGGCGGCGAGCACCGCCAGCCGCTCCTGCGCGCCGAAGAGCTGGGGCCAGCGGCGCCGCGCACGGGCGGCACGGACGGCGCGCACGCCCAGGGTGAGGTGGTGGGTCCGGCGCAACGCACTCTTGAGGGCCGCGCGGAGGCCGATCGGTACGCGGTGTGCCACACGGCGTCTGAGGGAGGTCGGTACGAGGGTGCGGTAGACCCCGACCGCGGCGGACGCTTCGGGATTGCCCATGCTCACGTGCGCTTGTCCGGGTCCTCTGATTCCCGTGGCTCGACCTCGAACGGGCTCGGTACGGGGAAGTAACGGTGCAGGAAGGAGATGACGGCGTCGGTGCCGCCGCGCCCCAGGGAGGCTTCGTGGCCGAGCCCGGAGAGCTGCATCTGCTGGGTGTCCCGGCGCACCAGGAGCCGGTCCAGGTGGCGCCGGATCCCGGGGT
This sequence comes from Streptomyces sp. CA-146814, assembly GCF_050942385.1. Taxonomy (NCBI): domain Bacteria; kingdom Bacillati; phylum Actinomycetota; class Actinomycetes; order Kitasatosporales; family Streptomycetaceae; genus Streptomyces; species Streptomyces sp. CA-146814. The sequence goes on along the minus strand of NZ_CP192068.1, from coordinate 6,584,892 downwards.
GTGCGGCGTGCAGCGCGACGGTCGCCTCGCCGGCGGGGTCGGCGAGCCCCGCCGTACGGGCGAAGTGGTGGATCAGGCCGTCCGCCGGATGGGTGCACGGGAGTGCGTTGGCCAGCTGCCCGTCGACGGCCTGCCCGGGGACGAACCCGGAGGCGGCCAGGTCGATGAGGGCGGAGCGGGTGTAGGGCTGGGGGCCGGGCGCGTAGCCGTGGCCGACCGCCCGGCCGGTGGCGGCGTGGGCCGTCGCCGTCCAGGGGGCGAAGGACTCCTGGGCCGTCCACGGACCGCGGCGCGGCCGGGTGCCGCCGTGCGGGCTGAAGTAGTCGAACGGGCGGACCGGCCGGCCGAACAGGGCGCCGGGGCGCAGCAGGAGGAAGCGGTCCGAGAGGTCGGCCAGCTGGTGCAGCCACTCCTCGGCGTCCGGCCCCGCCGGGACCACGGAGAGGTGCTCGCCGGAGCGCAGCCAGCGGGGCGCCGGGGCCTGCTCCAGGATGTGTACGACGTCGACCCAGGGTGCGTACTGGTGCAGGGACCTCAGCGCGGCGCGGAGCAGCTCCTCGCCCCATGGGGTGTCGTGCCGCCAGGGGAGGACGGCGTCGACGGGGAAGGTGATCTCCTCCAGGCGCGGGATGTCGAAGTTCTCCAGCGTGACGCTCGGGTCCATGGCGCCGTCGGTGTCCGAGTAGCCCGAGAGCCGTTCGAAGCCGATCTCGATGCCGGGGGCGTCACGGGGCACCACCCGCTGGACGCGGTTGGGACGCGGTCCGACGAGACGCTCGACGGGCAGCTTGTTGTTGACGGTCCAGAACTCGATCTCGATGCCCTGGTCGTCGCCGATCCACAGGTTCTGCGTGGGGTCGGTGCGGAGCCAGGTGATGCGGACCACCTTGGCCTTGCCGTAGTTCTTCCACGCCTTCACGTAGCTGCCGGGAACGGTCCTGGTCCCGTTCTCGGCCGGCGAGACGGAGACCACGTAACCGGTGTGCTCCTCCAGCAGCGCCCGCAGGACCCGGCGGATCTGGCCCTTGTCCTGCTGTTCGACGGCGAAGCAGATCCGCCGGTCGTCGAGGGCGGGCACGACGAACCAGGGGATCTCGGCCCGGTCGAGGGCGTGCGCGATCAGGTCGTGGTCGAGGCGCCTGGCGAGGTCGGCGGTGAGGCCGCTGTGGACATGGGCGATCCGGCCGTCGGGCGCCGTGACCCGGCGCTCGGAGGCCCCGCGGAAGTCGGACTTGCGGATGCGCCGCAGGGCGCGCCGGTGCAGGCGCGCCTCGCGCCGGTCGAGGGTGCGGACCAGACCGCGCTTCACCTTCCGGCGGACACCGGGGGTGACCCGGCTGGCCGCGACGGACCGGACGGGCAGCGGGACGATACGGCGGTAGACCTGAGCGGCGGAGCTCAGTGCCGGTGGACGGGCCACGTCAGGAACTCCGTTTCATCGCTCGTAGGGACTGGGGGTGGGGAAGTAGCCGTTGAGGAAACCGTCGAGGAGTTCCTGCTGGGCCTCGATGTCCTCCGGGGTGGAGAAGGCGTCGTTGAGACAGAAGGAGTCCTGGTTGCGCCCGTCGAGGAGTCTCTGCAGCCGGTCGGCGAGATCGGGTACGGCCAGCTGCAAGTAGGTGAAGGGCATGGAGGACGGCTGTGCGCGGCCGGTGAGGGCCGCGTAGTAGACCGCGAACGACGATGTCGGTGAGAGATCGGTCATCGCGCGGAATCTGCTGGCCGAGGTGCGGGCCCAGGCCTGCGGGAAGTCCGCTTCGGCCTCCTCGATCGCGCTGCGCCGCAACGCGTACGGGATGTGCTCCATGGGCTGGGTGATGACCCGGCCGAAGCGTCTCTGCAGGAGGGCCCGGTTGTTCTTGCAGGCCGCGTCGACCGGGGTGTCGGTCTCGACGACCGGGCCCTGCGGGATGCGGTTGCGGGACGGGAAGTAGCGCGCGACCCCGCCGGGGGTGAAGAAGGAGTACGGCGTCACCGGCCGGCCGATGAACATGTCGTCGTTGAAGTACAGGAAGTGCTCGGAGAGGCCGTCGATGTGGTGCAGCTGGCTCTCGATCGAGTGCGAGTTGAAGGTCGGCAGGTCGGTGGGGTCGCGGAAGATCTCGCGGTGGCTCACCACCTGGATGCCGGGCACGTCCTCACGCATCCAGGCGGGGACCTGGTCGTCGGTGGCTATGTAGATGGTGCGGATCCACGGCGCGAAGAGGTGCAGGGAGCGTACGGAGTAGCGCAGCTCGTCCCGGCTGATGAAGCGGGCGTCGCTCGCCGATTCCGCGTGGTAGACCTCACCTTTGGCCGAGGCCTTGCGCTGCTTCCAGGCGGGGTCGTCGCCGTCGACCCAGGTGTAGACGGCGTCCACCGGGAAGGTGATCTCGTCGGCCGACTCGACCAGGAACTCCGGGCGGGTGGCGAGCGCGGGCGTGGAGCCGGGGCGGGTCCACTCCGAGATGAACCGGCTGAAGAGGCGGGCGGCGCCGAGCACGTTGCCGCCCTGCTCGGCTACGGCCCAGGTGACGCGGTTGGCCCGGGGCGCGACGAGGTGGCTGCCCTGCCGGCGCCAGAACTCGATGGCGCAGCCGTACTCATGACCGAGCACGAGGTGGTGGCCGGGGTCGGCGCGGGTCCAGCTCACGTGGAGGGCGGCCGCGGTCCTGACGTCGCGCCACGCCTTGGCGTCACGGGAGGAGAGCGGGCGCGCCGGACGGACCTGCTCGGGCTGCTCGGCGCTGATGTGCCCGGGGAACTGGCCCAGGCCCCGGAAGAGAAGGTTGAGCACCCGGTCGCGGTCGTCCTCCGCTACGGCGACGACCGTGCCGTGGTCCGATGTGCCGCGTACGGCGAAGTGCGGGATGCCGGCCGTGTCCAGCAGGGCGGTGACCGCGGAGCGGTTGGCCTCCCGGGCGGCGAGCGGTGTCAGGGCCGGTATGACGTAGACGTCGTCGGCCGGGTCGGCCGAAGGGGCCGGGTCCGGGGCGTCGTTGCGCGGCTGCGGCGGGATGGTCACGGGGGCGCCGGGCATGGCGGTCCCCCTCGCCGCGAACGCGGCGGGGCCGGGAATAGTGGTCACCCCTCGTGCCTTTCCAGGACCCAACGGTGCGACCGCACAGCCATGATTCCTCGTTCTCCCCCAGCGACGGGCCGGTGGACCGGCCTGCCGTGCTGCCCCCGGCCCGTTTCCGTGGAGTCGTTCCACGGAAACAGACGACCACATTCACATGAACAATAAACTTTCACAGGTCAGGCACATCTTCACTGTCTGTACGCTTTCTGTCAACACGGACCGTGTCGCCTCAGACGCGGACCGAAGGGCCCATCGCCAGACCGGGCTCGTCGTTCTGACGGGCGACCCTGAGGCTCCCGTCGGGAGCGAGCGCGGCGATGACCACTCTGCCGTGGGCGTCCAGCGCCAGCCCCGGCGTGCCCGTGCCCCGCTCGCCGGTGGGCGACCACCACAGGCCGGCGCTCTCGTTCTCGGTCCCGCAGGCCGCGAGCATGACGTTGCCCTCGGAGTCGCAGTGGGCCAGGACCGTGCAGTCGTAGTCGTCCAGCATCGCGCGTATCACCGCGACCGGTCCCGAGGGAGAGCCGCCGAGCGGGATCACCCAGCCGCCCGGGCGGTGGGCGACGACGGAGCCGGACTCCGGATCGGTCCAGTAGTAGGTGGCGCGGTCCGGTGCGGTCTCCAGGGCCACCGCGCTGCCGGGAACGATGGCCACCGGAATGTCCTCCGCACGCTCCGGAAGCTTGCGCGGCTCCGACTGCACCCACCGCCCGGCCCCCTCCTCCCCCGGGATCAGGACCTCGATCCGGCCCGAGGCCGCGGCCACCACGGCGGGCGCGTCCTGGAACATGCTGCCCTTCAGATCCCGCCAGGCCTCCCACTTGCCGTTCTTGTCCTCGCGGCGGAGCATCAGCCCCCGTCCGGCGTTGCGCACCAGGATGTACAGGGTGCCCGCGTCGTCGACCGCGCCCGCCGGCACGCCGAACTGCGCGGCCTTCTCCCGGTCCTTGTGCGGGTTGCCGAGCGAGCGCCAGGCGGTGAGCGGGCGTCCCGACTGGTACTGGGTGGCGTGGACCAGGTCCACGGCGGGAACGCCGTCCGGCTTCGGCACCGACCGGCGGCCGATGAAGTGCACATAGCCGTCGGCGCCCTGCGCGACGGAGAGGTGCGTCAGCCCGGGCACCGGAAAGAGGTCGGGCCCCGACCAGGTGGAACCGCCCGGCCGGTCCTCGGTCCAGCGGAGCACGCCTTCCCGGTTCCACGCGTACGCGGCGAGCCTCCCGCCCGACCCGAGCAGCAGCCACCGCCCCTCGACCGTGGCGTCGGCGGCATGTCCGCCCTGACTTTCGGAGCCGCTCGGCAGGGAGGCGGTACTCCGGGCGGAGCGTGCTGATCTGACCGGCATGTGTGAGGTCGCCTTCTGGTGATTCTCGGCCCGTCTCGGAAGGCCGTCCGGCGGCCCGCCCTTCGGGAAGGGGCGAGCCCATCATAGTTTCAGCGTTTTGTCCTACGGAGTTCGCACGCCGGCCCGGACAGTCGGTGCTCCGGTACGGTGCCGCGTCACCCAACACTCGCACGGACGCTCGACGCATTGTCTATAGTTCTACGCACCACGATTGCCGGACCGGCTCCTCCCCCCACCCGAGTCCACCCGCCACAGCCCCACGGGGCCGCGACACCTAGGACTCGAAACAGGATGAGCAACGACGTCACGACTCCGGGCGCCCGCGCCTCCCGACGCGCGGCGAAACCGCGCAAGCGGCACCGCGGCCTGAAGATCACCCTCGGTGTCCTGCTCGTCCTGCTGCTCGCGGCCGGCGGTACCGCCTACTGGCTCTTCAACCGGCTCGACGGCAACATCAAGGGCGTCGACATCGACAAGGCGCTCGGCGAGGACCGTCCGGAGAAGCTCCCGACCAGCGGGCAGAACCTGCTGGTCCTGGGCTCGGACTCGCGGGCCGGGGCGGAGAACGAGGAGCTGGGCGGCGGCGGGAGCATCGGCGGTGCCCGCTCCGACACCGCGCTGGTGGTGCACATACCCGAGGGCCGCTCGAAGGCCGTCGCCGTCTCCATACCGCGCGACACCCTGGTGACCCGGCCCGAGTGCGCCGCGGACGGCGGATCGACCGTGCCGGCCAAGGAGCGCGTCATGTTCAACTCCGTCTACGCGCAGGCCGGACCGGCCTGTGTGGTGAAGACGGTGGAGAAGATGTCCGGCGTTCGCATCGACCACTACCTGGAGATCAACTTCGCCGGGTTCAAGGACCTGGTCGACGCCATCGGCGGCGTCACCGTCGACGTGCCGCAGGACATCGACGACAAGGCGTCGGGGCTCCACCTCACCGCCGGTCCGCAGAAGCTGGACGGCACCGAGTCCCTCGCGTACGTCCGGACCCGGCACGGCATCGGCGACGGCAGCGACCTCGGCCGCATCGGACTCCAGCAGCAGTTCCTGATCGCCCTGCTGAGCGAGGTCAAGTCGCAGGACTTGCTGGGCAGTCCGGCCAGCTCGTACAAGATCGCCAACTCGGCCACCAAGTCGCTCACCACCGACTCGGGGCTCGCCTCGCTCACCTCGCTGGCGGAGTTCGCCCGTTCGATGAACGGCGTCGACCCGGCCTCGATGGAGACGATCATGCTGCCGGTGGCGTACGACAAGACCGACCCGAACCGCGTGGTAGCCGCCGAGCCGCGGGCCGGTCAGCTGTGGAAGGCGATCCGCGAGGACACCGCGATCCCCGAGGAAGCGAAGAAGTCACCCGCCACCGGCGGCTGACGGCCCATCACGCCCGCCGTCCCGTGACACCCTGCCGGGATGAGCGACGACGCGGCGGTAATGGTGATCGTGGACGCGGCCAACGTGGTCGGCTCCGTGCCCGACGGCTGGTGGCGGGACCGGCGCGGGGCGGCGGAACGGCTGCGCGACTCGCTGGTCCCGTACGCGGCGGAGGGGCTGCCGGGACTGCCCGGGCCCGTCGAGATCGTGCTCGTCGTGGAAGGGGCCGCGCGGGGCGTCGGGTCCGTGCCCGGGGTGGAGATCGCCGCGGCCCCGGGCAGCGGCGACGACCTGATCGCCGAACTCGCGTCGGCCGCCGCCCCGGAGCGCGGCTGCGTCGTCGTCACCGCCGACCGCGGCCTGCGGCAGCGGGTCGAGGCGTACGGGGCCCGGTGCGTCGGACCCCGTACGGTACGGCCGGCTCCGGACCAGGAGCGCCCGTCCTAGCGGGTGTCCGGCCCTGATCCGCCGGACAGCCCCTGGCGCTCCTCCTTGGCCATCCGGCTGTGGGTGCGTCCGTAGACGAAGTAGATGATCACGCCGAGCACCATCCAGGCGCCGAAACGCACCCAGGTCTCCACCGGCAGATTGAGCATCAGCCAGACCGACGCCGCAACGGAGACGATCGGGAGCAGCGGGACCAGCGGGGTGCGGAAGGCTCGGGGCAGGTCCGGGCGGGTGCGGCGCAGGACCAGCACACCGAGGGCGACGACGACGAACGCGAACAGCGTGCCGATGTTCACCAGGGTCGCCAGCTCTTCGATGCTGGTGAACCCGGCGATGATCGCGATCAGCACACCGAGCAGGATCGTCGGACGGTACGGGGTGTGGAAGCGCGGGTGGGTCTTGGAGAAGAAGCGCGGGAGCAGGCCGTCGCGGCTCATCGCGAAGAAGACCCGGGTCTGGCCGAGCAGCAGGATCATGCAGACCGTGGTGAGACCGACCGCCGCGCCGAAGCTGATCAGACCGGCGTAGAACGGGTGCCCGGAGGCCTTGAAGGCATCGGCGAGCGGGGCGCTGACGGACAGGTCCTTGTAGTTCTGCATGCCGGTGACCACGATCGAGACCGCCACGTAGAGGACCGTGCAGATGATGAGCGAGCCGAGGATGCCGCGCGGCATGTCGCGCTGGGGCAGCTTGGTCTCCTCGGCGGCGGTGGCGACCACGTCGAAGCCGATGAACGCGAAGAACACGATGGAGGCGGCGGTGAAGATGCCCATCACGCCGAAGTTGGTCGGTTCGTAGCCGAACATCAGCTGCACCAGCGGGGCGTCCCAGCCGCCGCCCGACTCCTGCCCCTCGGCCGGCGGGATGAACGGCTTGTAGTTCTCGGCCTTGATGAAGAAGAGGCCGGCGATGATCACCATGAGGACCACGCCGACCTTGATCGCCACCACGACCGAGGTGACCCGGGCGGAGAGCTTCATGCCGACCACCAGGATGACGGTCAGCACCAGCACCAGGGCGAAGGCCAGGATGTCGAAGCCGAATCCTTCCGCCACGTCCGTCCCCGAGAGCACGTCGGGCAGTGCCCAGCCGGCGTTGTCCATCAGGGACCGGATGTATCCGGACCAGCCGACGGCGACCACCGCGGTGCCGAGCGCGAACTCCAGCACCAGGTCCCAGCCGATGATCCAGGCCACCAGCTCACCGAGTGAGGCGTAGGAGAAGGTGTACGCGGATCCGGCCACCGGGACGGTGGAGGCGAACTCCGCGTAGCAGAGCGCGGCGAGACCGCAGACGACGCCCGCGACGACGAAGGCGATCGCGGTGGCGGGGCCCGCCGTCTCCTTGGCCACCTGGCCGGTGAGGACGAAGATGCCGGTGCCGATGATGACGCCGACGCCGAAAACCGTCAGGTCAAGGGCGGAGAGGGACTTCTTGAGCCCGTGTTCCGGCTCTTCGGTGTCGCGGATCGACTGTTCGACGGATTTGGTGCGGAACATGCCTTTTTTTCCGCGGGGTGGTGTGACCTGCGCGCTCACCTGCGTACCTCCACGCACTCGTTGTGAACGCCATGATGCGGACCGAAAAGCGTAGGAACACGCCAGTTGGCCCGTTTCATGCGAATGGGCCGGGAGAACCACCCGGACAGGGGTCGTCTTCCCGGCCCATCAGCCCGAGAACAGGTCAGTACAGGTCAGTACAGGTCAGTCGCGGGCGGGCTCCACCGCTCGGCTCTCGAACCGGCCGTCGAGCTTGGCGACCAGGCCGGTGACCTGGCGGGCGATGTCCGGCGCGGTCAGTCCGATCTCGGCCATGACCTCGCCGCGCGAGGCGTGGTCGAGGAAGACCGGCGGGATGCCGAAGTCACGCAGCGGTACGTCGACACCGGCGTCCCGCAGCGCCTGGGCGACAGCGGAACCGACGCCTCCGGCGCGGCTGTTGTCCTCGACGGTGACGACGACGCGGTGGCGCTCGGCGAGCGGGGCGAGGGCCTCGTCCACCGGTTTGACCCAGCGCGGGTCGACGACGGTGGAGGAGATGCCCTGGGCGTCCAGCAGGTCGGCGATCTCCAGGCACATCGGGGCGAGCGCGCCGACCGAGACGACCAGGACGTCCGGGCGGGCGGCCTTCGGCTCGCGCAGGATGTCCATGCCTCCGGCCCGGCCGACGGCCTTGACCGCCGGGCCGACCGCGCCCTTGGAGAAGCGGACCACGGTCGGCGCGTCGTCGACGGCGACGGCCTCGCGCAGCTGGGCGCGGACCTGGTCGGCGTCGCGCGGGGCGGCGATGCGGAGCGTGGGCACGCACTGGAGGATCGACATGTCCCACATGCCGTTGTGCGAGGCACCGTCGGTGCCGGTGACGCCGGCCCGGTCCAGGACGAAGGTGACGCCGCACTTGTGCAGGGCCACGTCCATCAGGACCTGGTCGAAGGCGCGGTTGAGGAAGGTGGCGTAGACCGCGAAGACCGGGTGGAGGCCGCCGGTGGCCAGGCCCGCCGCGGAGACCGCGCCGTGCTGCTCGGCGATGCCGACGTCGTAGATCCGGTCCGGGAAGGCCTCCTCGAACTTGCCGAGGCCGACCGGCTGGAGCATGGCCGCGGTGATCGCGACGATGTCCTCGCGCTCCTGGCCGAGCTTGACCATCTCCTCGCCGAAGACCGAGGTCCAGTCGAGGCCGGAGGTGGAGATCGGCAGACCGGTGTCCGGGTGGATCTTGCCGACGGCGTGGAAGCGGTCGGCCTCGTCCTCCAGGGCCGGGGTGTAGCCGCGGCCCTTCTGGGTGAGGCAGTGCACGATGACCGGGCCGCCGAAGCGCTTGGCGCGCTGGAGCGCGGACTCCAGGGCCTCGATGTCGTGACCGTCGATGGGGCCGACGTACTTCAGGCCGAGGTCCTCGAACATGCCCTGCGGGGCGATGAAGTCCTTGAGGCCCTTCTTGGCGCCGTGCAGCGTCTCGTAGAGCGGACGGCCGACGACGGGCGTGCGCTCCAGGATGTCCTTGCCGCGGGCCAGGACCCGCTCGTAACCGTCGGTGGTACGGAGCGTGGCGAGGTGGTTGGCCAGGCCGCCGATGGTCGGAGCGTACGAGCGCTCGTTGTCGTTGACGACGATGACCAGCGGGCGGTCCTTGGCGGCGGCGATGTTGTTCAGCGCCTCCCAGGCCATGCCGCCGGTGAGCGCGCCGTCGCCGATGACCGCGACGACGTGGTCGTCCTTCTTCAGGACCTCGTTCGCCTTGGCCATGCCGTCGGCCCAGCCGAGGACCCCGGAGGCATGGCTGTTCTCGATGACGTCGTGGTCGGACTCGGCGCGGGAGGGGTAGCCGGAGAGGCCGCCCTTCATCTTCAGGCGGGAGAAGTCCTGGCGGCCGGTGAGCAGCTTGTGGACGTAGGCCTGGTGGCCGGTGTCCCAGAGCACCTTGTCGCGGGGCGACTCGAAGACCCGGTGCAGGGCGATCGTGAGCTCCACCACGCCCAGGTTGGGGCCGAGGTGTCCGCCGGTCTTGGACACCGCGTCGACGAGGAAGGTGCGGATCTCCTCCGCGAGCTGGTCGAGCTCGTCGAGGCTGAGCCGGTCCAGGTCGCGCGGTCCCTTGATGCGGGTCAGCAGATCCACCCGTGCCTCCTTGCGTTTGAGCTGATCGAGCGTGCCGATCCGATGAGTCTAATGTTCCGCTACCGGACGTGGGCAGCGGGCGGCCCTGTTCGTAGCCGGACCCGGACATGCGCAGGTGCCCGGCCGCCCCCCTCGGGGCGCCGGGCACCTGCGCGGATCCGCGGGTCAGGCGCGGCCTGCGGTCTTCTGGGTCTTACGGGTGACGGAGTCGATGACGACCGTGGCGAGGAGCACGGCGCCGGTGACCATGTACTGGATCGGCGTGGCGATGCCCTCCAGCGACAGCCCGTACTGGATGGAGACGATGACCATGACACCGAGCAGCGCGTTCCAGGTGCGGCCGCGGCCGCCGAAGAGGCTGGTGCCGCCGATCACGGCCGCCGCGATGACGTTCATCAGCAGGTCGCCGGTGCCGGAGCCCTGGTTGGCCGCCGCGATCTTGGAGGCCCAGAACAGGCCGCCGATCGCCGCGAACGTCCCGGCGATGGAGAAGACGGAGATCCGGATCGCGGTGACGTTGATACCGGCACGCCGGGAGGCCTCGACGCTGCCGCCGAGCGCGAAGATCTTCCGCCCGTAGGCCGTGCGGCGCAGCAGGAAGTCCGTACCGACCAGGACGATCAGGAAGAGGACCAGGGCGAGCGGCAGGCCGCGGTACTGGTTGAACATGTACGCCGCGGCGAACGCGAACACCGCGAGGACGCCGGTGCGCACGGCGATGTCGGTGATCGGCCGGGACGGGATGCCCGCGGCCTCACGGCGGCGGGTGTCCAGGAAGGCGGCGGCGAAGTAGCCGATGACCGCGATCGCGGCGAGCCCGTAGGCGGCGGCGACGTCGGAGAAGTAGTACGTGGTCAGCTTGCCGACCACCCCGTCGCCGTCCAGGTTGATGGTGCCGGAGTCGCCGAGCAGCTGGAGCATGAAGCCGAGCCAGAACAGCAGGCCGGCCAGGGTGACGGCGAAGGCGGGTGCGCCGATCCGGGCGAAGAAGAAGCCGTGGATCGCGCCCATCACGGCGCCGCTGACGATGGCGATGAGGATCGCCAGCCACTCGTTCATGCCCTGGGTGACGCTGAGCACCGCGACCAGGGCACCGGAGACGCCGGAGACGGAGCCGACCGAGAGGTCGATCTCGCCGAGCAGCAGGACGAAGATGATGCCGACGGCCATCATGCCGGTGGCGACCATCGTGGTGGCGATGTCGCTGATGTTCTTCGCGGAGAGGAACTCGGAGTTCATGCTCTGGAAGACGATGGCGATGATCGCCAGGCCGACGACGACCGGGATCGAGCCCAGGTCGCCACCGCTGATCTTGCGCTTGAACTCGGTGAGGTAGCCGGCGAAGCCCTGCTCACGGATGAGCAGGCGGGGGTCGACGACCGTGGCGGCGCCCTCGGCCGCGTCCGGGTTGCCTACCTGGGGGGCGTCCGCCGGGGCGTCGGCCTTGTCCAGCGAGGTGGCGGACTTGTCGGTGGTCACTTGGAAACCTCCGCGTTGCGCGCCGCACGTCGGGTCACGGCGTTGTCCGTGGCGCCCGTGATGGCGGAGATGATCTCTTCCTGGGAGGTGGTCTTCACATCGAAGACCCCGTTGTTCCGGCCCAGCCGGAGCACGGCGACCTTGTCGGCGACGGCCTTCACATCGGCCATGTTGTGGCTGATGAGGATGACCGCGTGGCCACGCTCGCGCAGCCGCTCGACGAGGTCGAGGACCTGGGCGGTCTGCTCGACGCCGAGGGCGGCGGTCGGCTCGTCGAGGATGACGAGCTTGGGCTCACCGAGCATCGACCGGGCGATGGCCACCGTCTGGCGCTGGCCGCCGGAGAGCGAGGCGATCGGGATGCGGACGCTCGGGATCCGGATGGAGAGCGTGGAGAGCAGCTCGCGGGAGCGGCGCTCCATCTCCACCTCGTCCAGGATGCCGAACCTGCGCAGCTCCCGGCCCAGGTAGAGGTTGCCGACGACATCGATGTTGTCGCAGAGCGCGAGGTCCTGATAGACGGTCGCGACGCCGAGGTTCTGGGCGTCGTGCGGCTTGTCGATCTGGACCGCCCTGCCCTCCCACTCGATGACTCCCTCATCGATGGGGTGCACTCCGGCGATCGTCTTGACCAGCGTTGATTTACCGGCACCGTTGTCGCCCACCAGGGCGACCACCTCACCGGCGTGGACCTCAAGCTCTACATCGGTGAGTACCTGGACGGCACCGAATCGCTTGGAGACCCCTCGCAACGCCAACACGGGCGTAGCGGTCACGTGAACCATCTCCTTCGCCGCCTGACCGGCGGGGGATGCCGCGCCCGGGGGAAGGCGCGGCGGTCGAGCAGAAGAACAGAAACAGGGGGAAGCGTTCCGTCCGGCGCCCCGCCCGGTAGCGGGACGGTTGGTGGGCGGGACGCCGGACAGGCTTCGTGGCGCGCGCGGGCCGGTGTGCGGCGGGCGCGTGCGCGGCAGGGGTGCCGTGGTGCCTTCGCGAGGACGCGTCGGGCGGTACGGCGGGGGCGCCCTCTCCGGCCGTGGCCGGCGGGACGCTCCCGGGGTGTGTCCGGCCCTGGTCCGCCGGACACACCCTGGGGCCTACTTCAGGCCGATCTTGTCGCAGGAGGCCTTGTACTTGCCCGCGCAGATCTCGTCCAGCGTCCAGATGCCGTCCTTGACGACGGTGTCCTTGATGTTCTCCTGGGTCAGCGAGATGACCGGGACGAGGACCGTCGGGATGCCCTTCGTGGTGGCGCTGTCGACCTTCGAGGTGGCGATGGAGTCGAGCTTCTCGCCCTTGGCGAGGGCGACGGCCATCTCCGCGGCGACGATGCCCTCGGCCGGGTAGGACTTGTAGACGCTCATGAACTGCTCACCGGTGACGATGCGCTGCACGCCCGCCAGCTCGGCGTCCTGGCCGGTGACCGGGGGGAGCTTCGGCAGACCGGCGGCCTTGAGGGCGGTGATGATGCCGCCCGCCATGCCGTCGTTGGCGGAGTAGACGCCGTCGATCTTGTCCTTGCCGAGCGCGGTGATCGCCGCTTCCATGTTGGCGTTGGCGTTCTCCGGCTTCCACTCCTTGGTGTCGTACTCCTTGCCGTACTTCACCTTGCCGTCGAGGACGGACTTGGCGCCCTTCTTGAAGAGCGCGGCGTTCGGGTCGGTGATCGCACCGTTCATCATCACGATCGTGCCGCCGTCGGCCTTGTCGCCCAGGGCCTCCAGCAGGGCCTTGCCCTGGGCCCGGCCGACCTCTTCGTTGTCGAAGGAGGTGTAGGCGTCGATGGGGCCCTCGGCGAGGCGGTCGAAGGCGACGACGGGGATGCCCGCGTCCTTCGCCTTCTTGACGCTGTTGGCGATCGCCTTGGAGTCGACCGAGCCCACGATGAGGGCGTCGACCTTGTTGGTGATCATGGTGTCGACCTGCTGCGACTGCGTGTTCGCATCCTGCTTGGCGTTGGCGTAGATGACCTTCGCCTTGCCGTCGGTGAGCTCGCCGATCTTCTTCTCGATGATCGGGCGGTCGAACTTCTCGTAACGGGCCGTCTGGTTCTCGGGGAGGAGCAGACCTATCTTCAGGTCGTCGCCCTTCTTCTCCGAGCCCTGCTCGGCCTTGTCGCCGGACTCCTTGGCACTCCCGCAAGCGGCCAGCGAGATCGCCATCGTGGTGGCGGCAACGGCAACGGCGGCACGACGCATACGCGTGTTCATTCTCGAACCTCCCTGACGAGGCCGCGACGTTGCGGCCGAGGTGGCTGGAAGTCAACTCGGCCGCAGCGCCAGCGTCAAGGAGTAAATCCTTAACGAGATGACAACGGTGCCATTCGTTATCTAAGTGAAGGCAGGAGTCGCTGCGGGGAGGGTGCTCTCCAAAAGGGTTGAATCCCCCATCTCGCTCAGCACGAGGGCCAGGGCGCCCAGCACCTCGGCACGGCCGCCCAGGGCCCCCGGGAGCACCGAGAGCTGCCGGGCCGCGCTGGGGATCGCGTAACGCGACACGGAGTCCCGTATGGGCCCCAGGACCAGCTCCCCGGCCTCCGCCAGCGAGCCGCCGAGCACGACCCGGCTGGGGTTGAGCAGGTTGCACAGGTTGGCGACACCGCTGCCTATGTGGCGGCCGACGTCACCGATCACCCGGCGGCACCCCGGATCGCCCTCGCGGGCCAACTGGACCACCCGCTCCATGGTGAGCCCGGGGCCGTGGCTGGGCTGGAGCAGCGGCAGCACGTACCGCGCGGCGGTGAAGGTCTCCAGGCAGCCGCGGTTGCCGCAGCGGCAGACCGGGCCCGACTCGTCGAGCGTGATGTGCCCGATCTCGCCGGCCGTGCCGCCGGGGCCCCGGTAGATGGTCCCGTCGATCACCAGACCGGCGCCGACGCCGCTGGCGACCTTGATGTACGCGAGGTCCTTGACGCCCCGCCCGCTCCCCCACACCAGCTCGCCGAGCGCTCCGAGGTTGGCGTCGTTGTCGACGTACACCGGGACGCCCAGGCGGCCGGAGAGCTCCTCGCTCGGGTTGATGCCGGTCCAGCCCGGCAGGATCGAGGTGGAGCCCAGCGTTCCGGACTCGACGTCGATGGGCCCCGGCACGCCGAGCCCCACGCCGATGATCTTGTCCGGGCCGATCCCGGTCGCCGCGATCAGCCGGTTGACCAGCACTTCGGCCCGGTCGAACCCCTCCGCCGAGGACGCGTCGACGTCCAGCGGCTCGGACTCCTCGGCCAGCACCTGGTGGGCCAGGTTGCCGACGGCGACCCGCAGGTGGGTGTGGCCGAAGTCGACGCCGATGACGATGCCCGCGTCGCCGCTGAGCGAGACGCTGCGGGCCCGGCGGCCGCCCGCCGAGGTGGGCGTCACCTCGACCGTTCCGCCGTCCTTCAGCTCCCGGACGATATTGGAGACCGTGGCGGCGGAGAGCCCGGTGCTCCGGGCGATCTCCGCCTGGGTGAGCGACCCCGCCATCCGTACGGCGCGTACGACCCGCTCCAGATTGGCCCTGTGCAGCGATGTCTGCGACCCGGGAGTCTCCATCGACTCATCCACTCCTGCCCTTGGCGGGCGGCCCGAAGAGGACCGCCCCGGCCGGGGCGGCAGCGATGACACCCCGGCTTCCTCCAACATGTGAACTCTAAGCTGACCGTTCGGGGGTGCCTTCCGTCAAGACCTGAGCACCCGCGCACCGCACAACGGCCCGGTGCCCCGGCGGAGAGACTCCGCCGGGGCACCGGGCCGTTGTGGATACGTGACCTTCTTACGCGTACGCGTGACCTACTTGAGCGCGCCCGCCGTCAGACCGGAGACGACCTGGCGCTGGAAGATGATGTACGCCGCCAGCACCGGCAGCATCGCGATCACCAGGCCGGCGAAGAGGCCGGAGTAGTCGCCCTTGTACCCCTGGCTGGAGGCCAGCTCCACCAGGCCCTGGGCCAGCACCCGCTTCTCCGGGTCGGTGTTGAGCACCGTCGGCAGCATGTACTGGTTCCACTGCCCCAGGAAGTTGAAGATGCCGACGCTGATCAGGCCGGGCTTGGCCATCGGCAGCATCACCTGGAAGAACGTCCGGGTGTGCGAGGCGCCGTCGATGATCGACGCCTCCGCCACCGACGTCGGCAGCGTACGGAAGAACGAGGTCAGGAAGAACACGGTGAACGGCAGCGAGTACGCGATGTACACGAGGATCAGGCCGTGGATCGTGTTCAGCAGCCCCATGTTGTCCATGACGTAGAACAGCGGGACCAGCGCCAGCATGATGGGGAAGCTCATGCCACCGACGAACAAGAAGTAAATGAAGCGGTTGCCCGGGAACTCGAAGCGCGCGAGCACATAGGCGGCCATCGAGCCGAGGACCAGGGTGCCGATGAGCGACCCGCCCACCACCAGGATGGTGTTGAGGAAGTACTCGCTCATATGGGCCTGGCTCCAGGCCCGGCCCCAGGCGTCGAAGCTCAGCGAGCTCGGCAGCGACCAGGGGGTGTTGAAGATGTCCGAGTCGGTCTTGAACGAGGACATCACCGCCCAGAACAGCGGCAGCACGACCATGATCGCCCACAGGACGAGCACCCCGTGCGAGAAGACGTTGAGGACCTGGCCCTCGCTCTTCTTCGCGGGGGCGGACGAGCCCGTGGGGGCCGTACCGGTGCGCTGGGCGGGCACCTTGGAGACGCCGGAGCCGGACGCGGGGGTGTCAGTGGTCTTCATCAGAACTCCAGCCGCTCGCGCCGGCCCACCCGCATGACGATGGCGGCGAACGCCAGGGTCACGATGAGCAGGGCGACACCGATCGTGGTCGCGTAGCCCGCCTGTCCGTCACGGAACGCCGACTGGTAGACGTACAGCGGCAGGACGGTGGTCGAGTAGTCGGGCCCGCCGGGGCCGACGCTCATGATGTGGACGATGGCGAAGCCCTCGGCGCCGAGCGCCAGGATGCCCATGTAGACCCAGCCGGACTGGACCGTGTCCCACAGCAGGGGCAGCGTGATCCGGAAGAAGGTCGTGAAGCGGCTCGCACCGTCCAGCAGGGCCGCCTCGTAGAAGTCCTTGGGGATGGAGGCCATGCCCGCGGAGAACAGCACCACGAAGAAGCCGACGGTGCACCAGACGAGGACCCCCATGATGACCCACAGGGCCAGGTCCGGGTCGCCGAGCCAGTCGGGGACGTCGTCGAAGCCGACGGCCTTGAGCGTGCCGTTGATCATGCCCTGGGCCGGGTCGAAGGCGAACTGGAACAGGATGGCCACGATGGCGATCGAGAGCACCTGCGGGAAGAAGTAGGCGATCTTGTAGAAGCCCGAACCCCGGACGCCCGCGATGGCGGCGCCCTTACGGCGCCGGCCGCCCACGTTGAGCATGAAGGCGAAGAAGAGCGCGAGGCCCAGCGTCACCAGCGGCAGCAGAACCGCCAGCAGCACACTGTGCTGGAGCGATTTCCAGAAGATGTCGTCGTCGAGCATCTTGGTGTAGTTGTCGAACCCGACCATCTTGAAGTCGGGGCTCAGACCCGTCCAGTCCGTGAACGAGTAGTAGATGGACTGGATGAAGGGCCAGATGACGAAGATGACGTACAACGCCATCGGGACCACCAA
Source organism: Streptomyces sp. CA-146814 (assembly GCF_050942385.1). NCBI lineage: Bacteria > Bacillati > Actinomycetota > Actinomycetes > Kitasatosporales > Streptomycetaceae > Streptomyces > Streptomyces sp. CA-146814. The sequence continues at coordinate 6,567,991 of NZ_CP192068.1, read as the reverse complement.
GAACCCGACTATGAACCGGTATTTACCGTGTTGCATCGTTACCGACTCCGACCTTCCCCGAGCTGCCGCCGCTGGTGACGCGTGATCACTGGTGCCTGAAGTGCTTGATGGACTGGTCCTTGGCGGTCGCGTCGGCGAAGGCCTGGATCTTCTTGATGGTCTCGGCCGGGGTGGCGCGGCCGGCCATCATCTCGCCGAGCGCGGCGACACCGATCTGCTCCTTCTGGAGCTTCACGTACCAGTCCTGCAGGCGCGGGTTGACCACATTGGTGCCCGCCTTCTCCAGGGCCGCGACACCGGACTTCAGGCCGTCGGAGAGCTCGATGCCGTCGGTGCCGCCGTTGAAGGCGGAGAGCGACTTGGTGTTGCTGGTGAAGGACTTGGAGGAGGCCTCGCTGAGCATGATGCGCAGCTGCTCCATGCCGCCCGCCGGGTTCTTCGCCTTGGACGGGACGATGAACGGCTCGCCGCCGGAGGCCCAGATGGTGCCGAACGGCAGCTTGTCCGAGGAGTCGAGGGAGGAGGGCGCGCCCACGGACAGCTTGAAGTCCTTGGGGATGATCGCCGCCTCCTCGTTCTCGACCCAGGAGCCGTTCGGGATGAACAGCGCCTTGCCGCGGGCCCAGGCGCCCTGCGAACCGCGGTGGTCCAGGCCCGGGGTGCCCTTGAGGATGTAGCCCTTGGCGTACAGCTCGTAGTACGCCTCGAAGGCCGCCTTGACCGCCGGGTGCTCCCAGGCCTTCGGCTCCAGGTTGTCGATGGCGTCGAGGACATCGACGCCGCCGATCTTCCCGATGAACGGGTAGAGCGAGAACGGGATGTAGTAGGGGTGCTTGCCGGGGTAGGTCCAGCCGGCGATGCCCTGCTTCTTCGCCTTCGCGCAGAGCGCGAGCATGTCGTCCCAGTTCTCCGGGTACGTGGCGTCGAGCTTGTCCAGCGCGGTCTGGGAGTACCAGACGCCGTAGACCGTGTACGCGTAGTACATGATCCAGACCGGGTCGCCGTCGAACTGGCCCATCTCGACGATGCCGGGCCGCAGCGTGTCGCGGACCGTCTTGGCGGGGTCGTCGATGGAGGGCGCGTCCAGCAGCGGGGTCAGGTCGGTGAGCTGCTTCTTGCCGACCAGGACGCCCATGTCCATCTGCTGGGCACCGGAGTTGTCGATCAGGTCCGGCGGAGTGCCGCCGTTGAAGCGCGGCTGGAGGACCGACTGGATCTTCTGCGTCGCCGAGAACTTGACCTGCGCCTCGGGGTAGGTCTTCTTGTAGACGTCCCGGGCGTCCTCGGCGTACTTGGTGCCGAACCCGCCGTCGAAGATGACGATCTCCAGCGGTGCGCTGCCGTTGACGGCCAGCGGGTTCTTCTCGCTCTTCTCGCCCTTTTCGACCTTGTTGTCCTCGCTGTCGCCACCGCCGCTCGCGCAGGCGGACAGGAAGCTCATCGTCGGGACGGCGATCAGGCCGAGTGCGGCAGAACGCTTGATCAGGTCGCGACGGCCAAGGCCCTCGTTGTTGTGAGCGGAGGTGGATCCCATGCTCAAGTCCTCGCCTTCTCCAGGACTCAGGCGGTGTACCGGTCACCCGTCGAAAACTCGCCTCAGGCGAAGGGCCCCGCCACCGCGGTCAGTTGCGCTTGGGTGGTGCAGATATGCAGGTGTACCGGAGAAAAGAACCGGCGGAGTGGGGTGGTCGGAGAACCGTACAGCCAAGGCGTCCACGACGCCCTCGCCCCCGCCCCCTGTTCCCCGTATGCGCATCCGTGGGAAACGGCTGCGCGGATGGCGACAGGTATAGTCCACTTGGCGCCAACTGAGCAAGATCGAATGCACGTTGGGAGACCAGTCTTTCCCGAGTTGAGACCTCGCGGACTCCTCGGCACCGCACGCCCTCACCCCGGGGCGGCTTTCTCCCCTTACAACCGATTCGCTCCCCGCCCTTGCGGCAACACCCTTGACACGTCCTGTCACTTGGCTCCCTACTGGACCTTGCATCCCGCTATGACAACGTTGTCCAAGCACGCTCCGGGGAGGAATGGCTCGGTATGCAGCCACCACGAGGTCTCCACCATGGCGCTGGGAAGGTCTTCAGCAGCGCCGCCCGTACGAGACGGAGCCGCACGGCCGCCGTCATCGCGGCATCACTCGCCCTGGCCCTCGCGGCCCCCACGGCCGCCGTCGCCGGCCCGTCCGGGGCGCCGCAGAAGCCGTCCGGCGAACGGACGTTCCGCTCCTCCTTCGAGGCGGACGAGAAGCAGCCGGACTGGCGCAACACGGCAGAGGAGGGCCCGGACGGCACCGACCGTTCGTCGGGCGTCGACGGCGGCTTCTCCGCCGGGATTCCGGGCAATGTCACCGACAGGGTGACCGAGGTCCGCGCCAGCGCCGAGAACACCGCGGGCGGCGAGGTCAAGGAGAACCTGGTCGACGTCGAACCGGCCTCCAAGTGGCTGGCGTTCGCGAAGACCGGCTGGGTCGAGTTCGACCTGGACGAGCCGGTCAAGGTGGTGACGTACGCGCTCACCTCCGCCAACGACCACGCCCCGCGCGACCCGAAGGACTGGACGCTCAAGGGCTCGGCCGACGGCAAGGAGTGGACCGACCTCGACAAGCGCACCGGCGAGACGTTCGAGAAGCGGCACCAGATCAAGTCGTACGATTTCGCCTCCGACACCGCCTACCGGCACTTCCGGCTGGAGATCACCGCCAACAACGGCTCGTCGGACATCCTCCAGCTCGCCGACGTTCAGTTCTCGAACGGTGACACCTCCGCGCCCGTCCCCGACGAGATGCGCAGCCAGCCCGACCGCGGCCCCTCCGGCTCGCCGACCGCGAAGGCGGGCGCGGGATTCACCGGAAAGAAGGCACTGCGCTACGCCGGTACGCACAAGCCGGACGGCCGGGCGTACGCGTACAACAAGGTCTTCGACGTGAACACGGCCGTCACCAAGGACACCCAGCTCTCCTACCTCGTCTATCCGCAGATGGGCGAGACGGACCTCAACTACCCGGCCACGCACATCGCGGTGGACCTCGCCTTCACCGACGGCACGTACCTGAGCGAGCTGAAGGCCACCGACAGCCACGGCGGGCTGCTGACGCCGCAAGGCCAGGGCGACGCCAAGCGCCTCTACGTCAACCAGTGGAACAAGGTCTCCTCGCGCATCGGCACGGTCGCGGCGGGCAGGACGGTCGACCGGATCCTGGTGGCGTACGACTCCGCCAAGGGCCCGGCGAAGTTCCAGGGCTGGGTCGACGACATCGTGATCGAGCCGAAGAAGCCGGAGAAGCGCAAGGCGCACCTGTCGGACTACGCGCTGACCACGCGCGGCACCAACTCCTCCGGCGGCTACTCGCGCGGCAACAACATTCCGGCCACCGCCGTCCCGCACGGCTTCAACTTCTGGACGCCGGTCACCAACGCCGGTTCGCTGAGCTGGCTGTACGACTACCACCGGGGCAACAACGCGGACAACCTCCCGACGCTCCAGGCCTTCAGCGCCAGCCATGAGCCGAGCCCGTGGATGGGCGACCGGCAGACCTTCCAGGTGATGCCGTCGGCCGCCGCCGGCACTCCGGACGCCGCCCGTACGGCCCGCGCGTTGCCGTTCCGGCACGAGAACGAGGTCGCGAAGCCGCACTACTACGGCGTCACGTTCGAGAACGGTCTCAAGGCCGAGATCGCGCCGACCGACCACGCGGCGCGGATGCGGTTCACCTACCCCGGCAAGGACGCCAGCCTGGTCTTCGACAACGTGTCGAACGCCGGCGGTCTGACCCTGGACCCGGAGAACCGCTCCTTCTCCGGCTACACGGACGTCAAGAGCGGCCTGTCCACCGGCGCGACCCGCATGTTCGTGTACGGCGTCTTCGACGCGCCGGTGACGGACAGCGGCAGGCTGAAGGGCGGAGGCGGCGACGACGTCACCGGCTTCTTCCGCTTCGACGCGGGCAAGGACCGCACGGTCAACCTGCGCCTGGCCACCTCGCTGATCGGCGTCGACCAGGCGAAGAAGAACCTGGCGATGGAGATCCCGGCCTCCACCTCCTTCGAGAAGGTGCAGCGTAAGGCGCAGTCGGCCTGGGACGACATCCTGCGGACGATCGAGGTCGAGGGCGCCAACGAGGACCAGCTCACCTCGCTCTACTCCAGCCTCTACCGCCTCTACCTCTACCCGAACTCCGGCCACGAGAAGGTCGACGGGAAGATCAAGTACGCGAGCCCCTTCTCCAAGCCGACCGGCACGGACACCCCGACGCAGACCGGCGCGAAGATCGTCGACGGCAAGGTGTACGTCAACAACGGCTTCTGGGACACCTACCGGACGACCTGGCCCGCCTACTCCTTCTTCTCTCCGAAGAAGGCCGGCGAGCTGGTCGACGGTTTCGTGCAGCACTACAAGGACGGCGGCTGGACCTCCCGCTGGTCCTCCCCCGGCTACGCGGACCTGATGACCGGCACCAGCTCGGACGTGGCCTTCGCCGACGCGTACGTCAAGGGCGTCAAGTTCGACGCGGAGGCGGCGTACGACGCGGCGGTCAAGAACGCCACGGTGGCCCCGCCGTCCTCCGGCGTCGGCCGCAAGGGCATGGAGACCTCGGTCTTCACCGGGTACGCCAACACCGCGACGCACGAGGGACTGTCCTGGTCGCTGGAGGGATACCTCAACGACTACGGCATCGCGCGCATGGGCGAGGAGCTCTACAAGAAGACGAAGAAGGCGCGGTACAAGGAGGAGTCGGCCTACTTCCTCAACCGGGCGCAGAAGTACGTCAAGCTCTTCGACGAGAAGGCGGGCTTCTTCCAGGGCAAGAAGCCGAACGGCGACTGGCGCCTCCCCTCCGACCAGTACGACCCCCGCGTCTGGGGCTACGACTACACCGAGACCAACGGCTGGGGCTACGCCTTCACCGCCCCGCAGGACAGCCGGGGCCTGGCCAACCTGTACGGCGGCCGCGCGGGGCTCGGCAAGAAGCTGGACACGTACTTCTCGACGCCGGAGACGGCGGGCCCGGAGTTCGTCGGCAGCTACGGCGGGGTCATCCACGAGATGACCGAGGCGCGTGACGTACGGATGGGCCAGTACGGCCACAGCAACCAGGTCGCCCACCACGCCACGTACATGTACAACGCGGCCTCGCAGCCGTACAAGACGCAGGAGAAGGTCCGCGAGGTGCTGGACCGCCTCTACGTCGGCAGCGAGATCGGGCAGGGCATCCACGGCGACGAGGACAACGGCGAGCAGTCGGCCTGGTACCTCTTCTCCTCGCTCGGCTTCTATCCGCTGGTGATGGGCAGCGGGGAGTACGCGATCGGCTCGCCGCTCTTCAAGAAGGTCACCGTCCGCATGGACAACGGCCGCAAGCTGACCGTCAAGGCCCCGAAGAACAGCGACAAGAACATCTACGTGCAGGGCGTGAAGGTCAACGGCAAGAAGTGGACCTCCACCGCGCTCCCCCACGACGTCCTGGCCAAGGGCGGCACGCTGGAGTTCGACATGGGCCCGAAGCCGTCGGCCTGGGGCACGGGCAAGGACGCGGCGCCGGTCTCCATCCAGAAGGACGACCGGGCCCCGGCGCCGAAGGGCGATGTGCTGAAGGGTGACGGCGCGCTGTTCGACAACAGCTCGGCCACCTCGGCGGAGGCGGAGTCGGTCGAGCTGCCGGTGGCCGCGTCCACCAAGGCGCTCCAGTACACGCTGACGTCGGCCGCGGCGGACAAGGCCCCGACGGGCTGGACGCTCCAGGGTTCGTCGGACGGGAAGAGCTGGAAGGACCTGGACCGCCGCTCGGGCCAGTCGTTCGCCTGGGACAAGCAGACCCGGGCCTTCTCGGTGGACAGGCCGGGCTCGTACACCAAGTACCGGCTGGTGCTGACGGGTGCGGCGACGCTCGCGGAGGTGGAGCTGCTCTCCTGACCGTGACGCGGTGAGCGCGGGCGGCCGGTACCCCGGAGGGCGGGGTGCCGGCCGCCGGCGTGTTCGCGCCCGGTCACTCGGGGGGCTCGCCGTGGGTCAGAGGGCGGAAGCGCGCTCGTCGTCGGTCAGACGGTGGGGGCGCGCTCGTCGTCGGTCTTGATCTCGATCTCGACGAAGGACAGCCACGCGTCACCGGTGTTCACGACGTCGTGCTCGCCACCGGCCGGGCGGGCGTAGGAGACACCGGCGCGCAGGGCGGACTCGGTGACCGTTCCGTCGGCGGCGAACGCGCTGATGGTGCCGTCGACGACCGGGACGACGACGTAGTCGAAGGCGTGGCGGTGGTGGCCGGTGCGGGTGCCGGGCTCGAAGTCCCAGCGGGTGACCCGTACCCGCTCGTCCTCGTGCTGGAGGGTGGCGCGGGCGGTGGTATCGGTCATGGCGGTGCTGGCTCCTGGCTGGTCACGGATGGTCGTCGGGCCTCTCCAGGGTCGCCCATGGGAGCCTGGGGGCTTTCGGGGGGTGGGGGCTTCCAGTGGGCTTTGGGTGCTTTCGGGGGGCTTTCGGGAGGCCCGGGGTCACTCCGGCCGGAGGCTCTCGGGCAGCGCCACGTTGAGCGCGGCGACGACCGGCCGGCCGTGTTCGGTGCCGAGCCGGGAGACCGCGCCGGTGGCGAGCTGGAAGAGGCGGCCCTCGGCCGGGGTCAGGCCGAGGTAGCGGGCGGTGAGGACGCGCAGGAAGTGCGAGTGGGCGACGAGCGCGATGTCCGCGCTCCCGATCCCCTCGGCGGCCGACCGGACGCCCGCGAGCACCTGGTCGGCGCGCTGCCCGACATCGGCGGGGCTCTCGCCCGGATGCTCGTCGGAGCCGGGGTCGACGCCGTCGGTCCAGAGGTTCCAGAAGGGGCGGGTGCGGCGGATCGCCGGGGTGGTGATGCCCTCGTAGCCGCCGTAGTCCCACTCCCGCAGCTCGGGGGTGACGCGCGGGGCGTGCAGCCCGGCCAGCTCGGCGGTGCGGCGGGCCCGGATCGAGGGGCTGACGAGGGTGAGGCCGATGTTCCGGTCGGCGAGCAGCGGGACGAGGGCGCGGGCCTGGCGCTCGCCGGTGGCGGTCAGGGGGAGGTCGGTCCAGCTCGTGTGCTGCCCGGAACGGGACCACTCGGTCTCGCCGTGGCGGATGAGGATCAGCTCGCCCATGGTGGTCCGTTCGCTTTCTGTACGGAGTGCTGTTCTGTACGGAGTGCTGTTCTGTACCGAGTGCTGGTTCTGTACGGAGTGCTGGTGGCGCGGGTGGGGCCGGTGGGGCACGTGGCGACGGTCGCGTCGCTGGGGCCACGTACCGTAAGGCCCTCACCTGATCGACTTCCCGTGGGGGGACCGCATGTCCGACAACTTCCCGCCTCCGCCGCCCGAACAGCCGCAGCCGGAGCCGGAGCGCCCGGTTCCGGTGGCGCCGGTGCAGCCTTCGCCCTGGGCGGCTCCCGCGGCACCGCCGGGCAAGCAGCGTACGGGGCTGATCGTCACGCTCGCCGTGGGCGGTGGGCTCATCGTGGCGGGATCGGTGGTGGCGCTCGTCTACGCGGCGATGTCCTCGGTCCAGGATTCCATCGCGCTGCCGCCACGGTCGGAGACGCCCTACTCGGAGCCGTACGAGGAGGAGCCGTACGAGGAGGAGCCGTACGCCGAGGGGCCCAGCGCGACCGAACCCGACGCGAAGAAGGACGTCACGATCACCGCGTGCACGCGCGATCCGCAGATCGGCTGGCAGTCGGCGAAGGTGAAGGTCGTGAACGGCTCGTCCACGACGGCGAGCTACACCATCATGATGGAGTTTCTCGACGAGGACGGCGTCAAGGTCGCGGAAGGCGGGGCGGGCGTGGTCGACCTGGAGCCCGGCGCGAGCGCCGTGAAAAAGGCGCAGGGCCTCGGTGAGGTGCCGCCCGGCACCACCTGCCGGATCAGCGACGTCTGGCGCACCCCGTCGGACCGGAGCGGGAGCTGAGGCCACGGCGGCGAAACAGCGCGAGGGCCGCGCCCCGGGATTCCGGGGCGCGGCCCTCGCGCTGTACCGCTCGCTGATCAGCTGCGGATCAGGCTGCGGAGCACGTACTGCAGGATGCCGCCGTTGCGGTAGTAGTCCGCCTCGCCGGGGGTGTCGATGCGGACGACCGCGTCGAACTCCACACCGGTGTCGGTGGTGACCTTGACCGTGCGCGGGGTGGTGCCGTTGTTCAGCTCGGTGACGCCGGTGAAGGAGAAGGCCTCCTCTCCGGTGAGGCCGAGGGACTCGGCGTTCTGGCCCTCCGGGTACTGGAGCGGGAGGACGCCCATGCCGATGAGGTTCGAGCGGTGGATGCGCTCGTAGGACTCGGCGATGACGGCCTTGACGCCGAGGAGCGCGGTGCCCTTGGCGGCCCAGTCGCGGGACGAGCCGGAGCCGTACTCCTTGCCCGCGAGGATCGCGAGGGGCGTGCCGGCGGCCTGGTAGTTCTGCGAGGCGTCGTAGATGAACGACACCGGGCCGTCATCCTTGGTGAAGTCGCGGGTGTAGCCGCCCTCGGTACCCGGCGCGATCTGGTTGCGCAGGCGGATGTTGGCGAACGTGCCGCGGATCATGACCTCGTGGTTGCCTCGGCGCGAGCCGTAGGAGTTGAAGTCACGGCGCTCGATGCCGTGCTCCGTGAGGTACTTGCCGGCCGGGGTGTCGGCCTTGATGGCGCCGGCCGGCGAGATGTGGTCGGTGGTGACCGAGTCGCCGAGCTTGGCGAGGACGCGGGCGCCGGTGATGTCCTCGACCGGGGTCGTCTCCATCGCCATGCCCTCGAAGTACGGGGGCTTGCGCACGTAGGTGGACTCGGCGTCCCACTCGAAGGTGTTGCCGGTCGGGATGGGCAGCGCCTGCCACTGGGCGTCGCCCGCGAAGACGTCCTGGTAGGACTTGTTGAACATGTCCTCGCCGATGGCGTTCGCCACGACGTCGTTGACCTCGGCCTCGGTCGGCCAGATGTCGGTCAGGAAGACCGGCTTGCCGTCCTGGTCGGTGCCGAGCGCGTCCTTGGTGATGTCGACCTTCATCGAACCGGCGATGGCGTACGCGACGACCAGCGGCGGCGACGCCAGGTAGTTCATCTTGACGTCGGGGTTGATCCGGCCCTCGAAGTTACGGTTGCCGGAGAGCACCGACGTGACCGCGAGGTCGTTGTCGTTGACCGCCTTGGAGACCTCGTCCGGCAGCGGGCCGGAGTTGCCGATGCAGGTGGTGCAGCCGTAGCCGACGAGGTTGAAGCCGACCTTGTCCAGGTACGGGGTCAGGCCCGCCTTGTCGAAGTAGTCGGTGACGACCTTCGAGCCCGGGGCGAGGGTGGTCTTGACCCACGGCTTGCGGGTCAGGCCCTTCTCGACCGCCTTCTTCGCCACGAGCGCGGCGGCGACCATGACGTACGGGTTCGAGGTGTTGGTGCAGGAGGTGATCGCGGCGACGGTGACGGCGCCGTGGTCGATCTCGTACGTCGAGCCGTCGGGGGCCGTGACGGTGACCGGCTTGGACGGGACGCCGTTCGGCGTCGTGGACGGGGCGTCGGAGGCCGGGAAGGACTCCTTGCTCGCCTCCATCTCGTCCGACACGTAGTTGCGGACGTCCTGCGCGAACTGCTGCGAGGCGTTGGCCAGGATGATGCGGTCCTGCGGGCGCTTCGGTCCTGCGATGGAGGGGACGACCGTGGAGAGGTCGAGCTCCAGCTTCTCGGAGAAGTCCGGCTCGGCGGCCGGGTCCAGCCAGAGGCCCTGCTCCTTGGCGTACGCCTCGACGAGGGCGACCTGCTGGGCGTCGCGGCCGGTCAGGCGCAGGTAGTTCAGCGTCTCGTCGTCGATCGGGAAGATCGCGGCGGTGGAGCCGAACTCCGGCGACATGTTGCCGATGGTGGCGCGGTTGGCCAGCGAGGTGGCGGCGACGCCCTCACCGTAGAACTCGACGAACTTGCCGACGACGCCGTGCTTGCGGAGCATCTCGGTGATCGTGAGCACGAGGTCGGTGGCGGTGGTGCCGGGGGTCAGCTCACCGGTCAGCTTGAAGCCGACGACGCGCGGGATGAGCATGGAGACCGGCTGGCCGAGCATCGCGGCCTCGGCCTCGATGCCGCCGACGCCCCAGCCCAGCACGCCGAGGCCGTTGACCATGGTGGTGTGCGAGTCGGTGCCGACGAGGGTGTCGGGGTAGGCCTGGCCGTTGCGGACCATGACCGTACGCGCCAGGTGCTCGATGTTCACCTGGTGGACGATGCCGGTGCCCGGCGGGACGACCTTGAACTCGTCGAAGGCCGTCTGGCCCCAGCGCAGGAACTGGTAACGCTCCTTGTTGCGGCCGTACTCCAGCTCGACGTTCTGCGCGAACGCGTCGTTGGTGCCGAACTTGTCGGCGATGACCGAGTGGTCGATGACCAGCTCGGCCGGGGCCAGCGGGTTGATCTTCGCCGGGTCGCCGCCCAGCTCCTTCACGGCCTCACGCATGGTGGCGAGGTCCACGACACAGGGCACGCCGGTGAAGTCCTGCATGATCACGCGGGCCGGCGTGAACTGGATCTCCTGGCTGGGCTGCGCCTGGGAGTCCCAGCCGCCGATGGCCCGGATGTGGTCGGCGGTGATGTTCGCGCCGTCCTCGGTACGGAGCAGGTTCTCCAGCAGGACCTTCAGGCTGTACGGCAGGCGCGCGGAGCCCTCTACCTTGTCCAGCTTGAAGATCTCGTACGACTCGTCGCCCACGCGCAGCGTGCTGCGGGCGTCGAAGCTGTTCGCCGACACGACAGTCTCCTTCTTCAATGTGCGCGTCTACCGCGCCGCGCCTCATTGGCAGCGGGCGCCGCGTTGTGCCGCCTACGGCCCCGACCATCCGCTAAGGTAAGGCTTAGTTAGGTATGCCTTACCGGGCGGCGGCTGCGGTGCGCCTCGGCAGATATCTCGATGTCGAGATAACTCTAGTACATAGCCGCCGCTCGGTCATGCCCAGGTGCCCTCTACCCGCTTCTACCCGCGCCCTCGTACCCGATGCCGCCGGTAGTAGGAGACCGTGACGGCCGCGGTCAGCGGGCCCCAGAGGAACAGCGGCTGGTAGAGGATGCCGACGAACAGGTTCCCGGTGGCGGTCAGGTCCGCGTGCGGGTACGTCCACCAGAAGGGGACGGCCGCCCAGGTCAGGGTCAGAACCGCGGAGCCGAGGGCGGCGGGGACGACGGCGGCCAGGGGGCGGACCCTCCGCCCGCCGATCAGCGGGATCCAGTGCGGTACGACCTCGCCCCACGGGCGGACCAGGCCGATGGTCAGGAGGGCGACCAGCTCGCTGACCACGCTGAGGGCCAGCATCCAGACCTTGGCGTCGACCGTCGAGAAGGGCTCGAAGCCCGCCTCCGTGTAGCCGGCGGGGTGGCCGAGCACCAGGGCGATGCGCCACAGCCCGGTCGGCAGGACCACGAGTGCGGTGAGGTGCGCGGCCAGGACCGCCCAGCGGGGCGGGGGCGGTGCCACGGGGGCGCTGCGGACTCCTTGTAAGGTCATGCGGCTCATCCTGGCCGCCGTGCCGGTGACGTTCATCGGCCTGTGCGGCGGAGCTCATGGGCCTCCGGTACGAGGGGGTACGCGACGGGGTCGGCCGGGCGGCGGAGGCACGGTCATCCCAGGGGCCGGACGGTACAGGTCCGGAAAGCGGTCCGGCCCCTCCGCAGGGTCGCGGAGGGGCCGGACGCGGTACAGCGGTCGGCGCTACGGCGCGTCGCGCACCGTGCCCTCGAAGGGCGGGCCCAGCGGCCTGTCGTCGCTGTCCTTGACCTCGAAGCGGACGTACTCGGCCGGCTCCTTCAGCTGGTCACGGACGGTCGGGACGGTCAGGTCGGTGAACTTCCGGCCCGCCTCGATCGTCGTCCACAGAATGTTGTAGTCGATGCGCGAGAGCGGGACAGCCGGGTTCGGGATCTTCTCCACGTGCTCGGAGAGCCATTCCTGGTCGACGTCGGCCGTGGAGAGCTCCGGGCGGCCGTCGGGGACGGGGAGCAGCTCGGCTGTGGTCCAGATCTCGACGTCCGCCTCCTCCGAGAGCGAGATCCGCCAGGTCAGCGGCTCTCCCTCGGTGATGTCGTCGGCCACCGGCTTGATGCTCACCTTCGGCATCGGGTCGTCGTTCTCGGCGATGACACCGCCGGAGTCAGCGCCGACGACCGTGCCGCGGACCGCCTTGACCGCGACCCCGTGGGTCTTGTCCCAGCCGTAGCGCTTGTTGCCCTCGACCTTCACCGTGACCTTGATCCCGGCGGTGCCGGGACCGACCTTGACCAGCCGGCCGGTCGACTTGCCGGTCTTCGGGTCGTCGACGTACAGCCGGACCGCGCCCACGTTCTTGCCGGTGGTGCGGACGGGCACCTGGTACGTACGGAAGCCCGAGTCGCCTTCCTTGACCGTGAGGCGGCCGATGTCGACGCGCGCGAGCGGGGCGGGCTGCACCGCCGGTGTGCCGGACTTCCACGACCAGGCGTCCATCAGCCACGCCTTGCCGGAGGCGGACCTGGGGGTCAGCTCCAGGGAGGCGATCGCGCCGAGGTTCAGCTTGGCGCGGACCGCTGCGGTCAGCGGGACGCGGACCTCCTGCGCCCAGTACGAGGTGGTGCGGTCGGTGCCCGGCAGCCCGTCGATCCGTACGCTGCCCAGCTTGGCCCGCTTGCCCTTGGCGTCCTTGACGTGGACGTCGAAGCGGGTGCCGCTGGTGTTCGGCGGTACCGCGATGCGCAGCGCGAGGCTGTTGGCGCCCTTGACCGAGACCGGCTTCTTGGGCGTGACACGGGCGATGGCGCCCGGCTTCTTCCAGTTCAGCGCGACCGCGCGGCGGCCGGCCTCGTGCTCGGGGCCCCAATGCGCGAAGTGCGGCGAGGAGCCGGGGTCCTTCTCGCTCAGGCAGGCGGTACGGCCGGGGGCGACGGCGTCGCACAGCTTGGCGCCGGTGACCTTCGGCGTGCCCCGCAGGTCGTCGGGGAGGAAGCCGGTGCCACGGTTGCCGCCGACCGCGTGGGTCAGCACCCGGGCGGGGTCGGCGGAGGGGGCGCGGCGGCCGGTGCCGTCGACGAGCTGGCGTACGCGGTCGTCGCCGGCGACGAACAGCCGTGCGGCGGCGGCGATGTAGGTCGCGCCCGCCTTGTGCTGCTGGTTCGCGGAGAGCCGGCCGGCGGCGCCGGGCGAGCAGAGCGGGTCGCGCGCCTCGGGGTCGTGCCAGAAGTCGTCGTCGGCCGGGGCCTGGGCCTGGCCGGGCGTCCACTCGCTGTTGAAGTAGTTGTGGTTGGCACCGATCATGTAGACCGAGCTGTGCAGGGCCTTGCCGCGGCTGACACCCCGGGTGCCGTCCGTGAAGACCTGGCCCTGGAGGTCGGAGACGTCACCGTCGCAGCCGGGCAGGATCGTGAGCGAGGGGACGTCCGGCACCGGGTTCTGGCCGAAGATGGTGGGGCCGATGTGGACCGTGCCGCGGATGTTCCAGCGGGCCTTGGAGCGGTAGCCGTCCTGGGCGGCCGGCGGGCTGTACAGGCTGTCCATCACCGCGCGGTTGACGCCCTCGCCGCCGCGCGAGTGGCCGACGAGCAGCACCTTGGACAGGTCGGTCTTCGGGGCCTTGCGTACGACGGCGGGCGCGGAGGCGGGCTTGGCGGCCCAGTCGGCCCAGCGGCCGAGGTGGTTGCGGACCAGCGAGGAGCGGGCCTGCGCGCCGCCGTCCTCGGCGTCCCAGTCCTGGCCGTTGATGCCGTTGGCGGAGATGGAGACGGTCACGTACCCCTGGGATGCCAGCAGCTTCTGGTCGCGCAAGTAGCCCCGGTGGCTGGGGATGGGCTTGCTGCCCTTGGCGCAGGGCCAGTCGCCGGAGGCCTCATCCTTCTTGCCGGGGACGTAGCAGGTGGCGTGGCGGCCGTGCAGGAAGAGGGCGACGGGACGCTTGCCGGGTGCCTTCTTCGGGGCGACGACGACACCCCGCATCTCGACCGGGGCGGGAAGGCCCGGAATCTTCACCGAGGCGAGGCTGTACTCGCCGGTGGTGGTGGCGTACGTGCCGGCCTTGCCCGGGTCGACGGTGCCTGCGGGCAGCTTGGGCGGGAGCTTCGGGGCCGACGGCTTGGCCTGGCGGCTCGCACCCGCGTCCGGCGCCTCGTCGAGCCGGCGCCCGGCGGCCTGGACCTGGAGGTTCTCCAGGTCGGCGGTGCGGACCTCGTCGAGCGGGAGCCGGAAGGTCCGGCCGTCGCCCTGCGGTTCGGGTACGCCCACGAGTGCGTCGTCGGCGCGGAACTCCACGCGGGCGTCGCCCATGGGGACCGGTTCGGGCGCGCGCCACTCCAGGTGGTTGCGCCCGTTCTCACCGGCGATGCGCCAGCCGGGCGGCAGCGTCTGCCCGTCGGCGGGTGTCGCGGTGACGCCGGGTATCTCCGGCGGCGCGGGGGCGGCGTACGCCCCCGTCGGCGCCACCCCTGCCACCGTCAGCACCGCTATCGCGGTGGCCCATGCTCTCCGGCCACGTATCAAAGCTCCTCCTCAACCCTGGTCGTCCGCGCGCCCGTTCGGTGGTCTGTTCCGGATCGAACGCGCTCTCGGACATCCAGACGGGGAGGCGAACCTGTGGGTTGCCTCTGCGGGCGGAGTGATCGGCGGACCGCTGTCGGAGGCGGTCGGTAGGGTCGTACGGAGGGAGAGTTCGGCGCGGTGGAGGGGTGGGTGGGCCGCAGTGCGGGTCACGGAGAGCGAGGTGCGGCGGGAGGACGGCCGCACGCTCCATGTGTACGACACCGGCGGCGACGGGCTCGCTGTCTTCTGGCACCACGGCACACCGAACATCGGCTCACCGCCCGCGCCGCTCTTCGCCGCCGCCGAGAAGCTGTCCATCCGCTGGGTGGCGTACGACCGTCCCGGTTACGGCGGATCGTCGCCGCTCCCCGGCCGCGACGTGGCCTCGGCCGCCGCCGATGTGCGGGCGGTCGCCGACGCGCTCGGCCTCGGCCGGTTCGCCGTCCTCGGCCACTCCGGCGGCGGCCCGCACGCGCTGGCCTGTGCGGCCCTGCTGCCCGACCGGGTCCTCGGGGTGGTGACGGCCGCCGGACTCGCGCCGTACGGCGCGGAGGGGCTCGACTGGTTCGCGGGCATGCTGCCGTCCTCCGCCGCCTCGCTGCGGGCGGCCGCGGAGGGGCGTGCGGCGAAGGAGGCGTACGAGGCGGGCGCCGGGTACGACCCGGAGATGTTCACCGAGGCCGACCACGAGGCGCTGGCCGGTGACTGGTCCTGGTTCGACCAGGTCGTGGGGCCCGCGCTGGAGGCGGGGCCGGACGGCCTGATCACCGACGACCTGGCGTACGTGGCGCCTTGGGGCTTCGACCCCGTACGCATCACCGCACCGCTGCTCCTGCTCCACGGCGGCCAGGACCGGATCGCGCCCGCCGCCCACAGCCGGTGGCTCGCGGAGCGCTGCCCGACGGCCGAACTGCGGGTGCGGCCGGCGGACGGGCACATCTCGGTGCTCGACGCGGGCGCGGAGGCCCTGGAGTGGCTGGCGGATCGGCGCGGATGAGGGGGCGGCAGGCGACGTGCCGACGGCCGAACCCCCCCTGAGGGCAAGGTACTTGTTCGATCGCAGGCATACCCTCACCGCGCCGGGACACCCGGAGTCGTGACACGAGGAGGTCACCATGGCGATCACCTTCCGCAAGAGTTTCCGGATCCTGCCCGGGGTGCGGCTGAACATCAGCCGCCGCTCCTGGTCGGTCACCACCGGCGGCGGACGCGGTCCGCGGCGCACGGTGAGCAGCACCGGCCGGCGCACCACGTCGATGGACCTGCCGGGCCCGTTCGGCTGGCGGAAGACGACCCGACGGCGCAGCGGCTGATCGGGTCCTACCACCCCGTACGGACGCGGATCCCGCGCCGCTCGTCCCCGGACGGGGCACGATGGCGGCGCGGGCAACCGTTTGCACTCCCGTCACTCGAACGGCACACTCCCACTCCAGCCTCATCTCATATCTGAGATATCCTGCCGCCATGTCAGACGACTACCTCGCACGCATCGGCAAGCTCATCCGTGACGCCCGGCAGCACCGGGGCTGGACACAGACGCAGCTGGCCGAGGCGCTCGGCACGAGCCAGAGCGCCGTCAACCGCATCGAGCGCGGCAACCAGAACATCAGCCTTGAGATGATCGCCCGCATCGGTGAAGCCCTCGACAGCGAGATCGTGTCGCTCGGTTACTCCGGTCCCATGCACCTGAGGGTCGTCGGCGGCCGCCGGCTCTCGGGCGCCATCGACGTCAAGACCAGCAAGAACGCCTGTGTGGCGCTGCTGTGCGCCTCGCTGCTCAACAAGGGCCGCACGGTCCTGCGCCGGGTCGCCCGGATCGAGGAGGTGTTCCGACTCCTGGAGGTGCTGAACTCCATCGGGGTGCGCACCCGCTGGATCAACGACGGCGTGGACCTGGAGCTGGTGCCGCCGGCGCAGCTGGAGATGGAGGCGATCGACGCCGACGCCGCGCGCCGCACCCGTTCGATCATCATGTTCCTGGGCCCGCTGCTGCACCGGATGGAGCAGTTCACCCTGCCGTACGCGGGCGGCTGCGACCTGGGCACGCGCACGATCGAGCCGCACATGATCGCGCTGCGCCGGTTCGGCCTGGAGATCGCCGCGACGGAGGGGCTGTACCACGCGCAGGTGGACCGCTCGGTCTCCCCCGGCCGGCCGATCGTGCTGACCGAGCGCGGCGACACCGTGACCGAGAACGCGCTGCTGGCCGCCGCCCGCCACGACGGCACGACGGTCATCCGGAACGCCTCCTCCAACTACATGGTCCAGGACCTGTGCTTCTTCCTGGAGGCGCTGGGCGTACGGGTCGACGGCATCGGTACGACGACGCTCACCGTGCACGGGGTCCCGCAGATCGACGTGGACGTGGACTACTCCCCCTCCGAGGACCCGGTCGAGGCGATGAGCCTGCTGGCCGCGGCCGTGGTGACCGAGTCCGAGCTCACCATCCGCCGGGTGCCGATCGAGTTCCTGGAGATCGAGCTGGCGGTCCTGGAGGAGATGGGCGTCGACTGCGACCGCACCCCGGAGTACGCGGCCGACAACGCCCGCACCCGGCTGGTGGACCTGACGGTGCGGCCCTCCAAGCTGGAGGCGCCGATCGACAAGATCCACCCGATGCCGTTCCCCGGCCTCAACATCGACAACGTGCCGTTCTTCGCCGCCATCGCGGCCTCCGCGCACGGCCAGACCCTGATCCACGACTGGGTCTACGACAACCGCGCGATCTACCTCACCGACCTCAACCGCCTCGGCGGCCGCCTCCAACTCCTCGACCCGCACCGGGTCCTGGTCGAGGGCCCCACCCGCTGGCGCGCAGCAGAGATGATGTGCCCGCCCGCCCTGCGGCCCGCCGTGGTGGTGCTGCTGGCGATGATGGCGGCCGAGGGCACCTCCGTACTGCGCAACGTCTATGTCATCAACCGGGGGTACGAGGAGCTGGCGGAGCGGCTCAACTCGGTGGGGGCGCAGATCGAGATCTTCCGGGACATCTGACGGGCGGGGTGTCGTGCCCCTTCCGCGCCGGGACACGGGCGGGTGGGGCTGCGGGATCACGGCGCGGGGGAGGGCCGTGATCCCGCAGGTTCAGGGGGTGGCGAACTGTGGTCGGACCTTATGCCGGAGGTGTGGTCCGACCACAGGTCGTCAGTGGGACGCGCCGCGGATCAGGTCCGCGGCCCGTTCCGCGAGCATGACCGCCGGGGCGTGCGTGTGGCCGCCGATGATGCGCGGCATCACCGACGCGTCCACCACCCGCAGGCCCGGGACCTGGCGGACCCGTAGCTCCGGGTCGACCACCGCGTCCGGGTCGTCCGGGAGGCCCATCCGGCAGGTGCCGACCGGGTGGAAGAGGGTTCCCGTGTGGTCCCGGATGTGCTGGTGCAGGGCCTCCTCGTCCAGGCCGTCGGTCCACGGGGTCATGGCCTCGCCGACCAGGGGCCGCAGGGTCTCCGTGGCGAAGAGGCGTTCGGCGAAGCGGACTCCGGCCGCGAGGCGGTGGAGGTCGGCCTCGGCGGAGAGGTAGCCCGGGTCGATCAGGGGCGGGGTGTCCGGGTCGGGGCTCCGGAGGGTCACCGCGCCCCGGCTCTCGGGCTGCAGGAGCACCACGCCGATGGTCAGGCCGTCCGCCAGGGACTCTCCCTGGAAGGCGATGGGGGCCCAGATGACCTCCAGGTCGGGAGGGCCGCCGGTGCCGTTGCGGCCGCCGGTGCCTTGGGTGCCACCGCCCTCACCGACGTCGCTGCGGAAGAAGCCCACCGCCTCCGCGATGTTGGACGTCAGCGGGCCGAGCCGGTCCTCCTCGTACCGCTTCGCCGCCTCCGGAGTGTCCAGTTGCGCCAGGCGTACGGGGGTGGCCGCGTGGCGGATGACGTCGACCGTGGCGTGGTCGTGGAGGTTGCGGCCCACCCCGGGGAGGTGGACGCGCGGTTCGACGCCCGCTGCCGCGAGGTCCCGCTCGTCGCCGATGCCGGAGAGCATCAGCAGGTGCGGCGAGCCGATGGCGCCCGCGCTGAGGATGACCTCGCGGCGGGCCGAGAGCCGGCGGGTGGCCAGCTCCACGCCGCTCGCGCGGCCGTCCTCCAGGATGATGCGGCGGGCCTGCTCGCCGGTGAACACGGTGAGGTTGGGGCGTTCCAGGGCCGGGCGGAGGTAGCCGTCGGCGGAGCTCCACCGGACGCCGTCGAGCTGGTTGAGCGGGGTGAGCGCGCTGCCGTGGAGGTGCGGTCCGCCCAGTCCGCCCGGGAGCGGGCCGAGCCCGATTTCGGCGCAGGCGCGCAGGAAGTGCGGGGTGGTGGGGTCGGGGTCGCGGGGCGGCGAGATCCAGAGGGGGCCGTCGTCGCCGTAGGTGGTTCCCTCGGTCCCGGGGCCCGCCCAGCGTTCGGCTCGGCGCAGGTACGGGCGGACGGCGCGCCAGGACCAGGTGGGACCGGCGGCGCTCCCCCACGCGTCGTAGTCCTCCGCCGAACCCGGGATCCACATCTGGAAGTTGACCGAGGACGAGCCGCCGAGGACCTTGCCGCGCGGCCAGTCCACGGTGCGGTCGCCGAGGCCGGGCTGGGGCACCGTGCGGTAGCCCCAGTCCAGCTCCGTACCGAGCAGCGCGAGTGAGGCGCTGGGGACGCGGACGGCGGGGTCGGAGTCGGGTCCGCCGGCCTCGATCAGCGCGACCCGCACGTCCGGGTCCTCGGTGAGCCGGGCGGCCAGCACGGAGCCGGCCGATCCGGCGCCCACGATCACGTAGTCGAAGAGTTCGTCGTCCATGGTCAGGCCTGCTTCAGGTGGACCGGGAGCGTGCGGTGGCCGTTGGAGACGAAGGACTCCAGCGGCTGGAGCCGGTCCGAGGTGACGGCGAGGCCGATGTCGGGGAAGCGGCCGAAGAGTTCGGGCAGGGCCACGGACGCCTCCAGGCGGGCCAGCGGCGCGCCGACGCAGCGGTGCACGCCGTGTCCGAAGGCGATGTGGTCGTTGCGGGTGGCGCGGGTGAGGTCGAAGTCGTGGGCGTCGGCGCCGTGGACGGCCGGGTCCCGGCCGACCCCGCTGTAGGAGACGATCAGCGCGTCACCCCGGGCGATGGTCACACCGCCCACCTCGATGTCCTCGACGGCGAACCGCATGGGGAGGTTGGCGATCGGCGCCTGGTGGCGCAGCGCCTCGTCGATCGCGTCGTCCCAGGTCGCCTCGCCGCTCCGCAGGAGCGCCAGCTGCTCGGGATGGGTGAGCAGCGAGTGGATGGCGTGGTCCAGGAGGTTGACGGTGGTCTCGTGGCCCGCGCCGATCATCAGCAGGATCATGTCGACGAGTTCGGTCTCGTCCAGACCGGAGTTCTCCTCGTCGTCGCGGGCGGTGATGAGCGCGCTGACCAGGTCGTCGCCGGGCGTCCGCCGTTTGTGGTCGATGAGCGCGGTCATCAGGCCGACCATCTCTTCACCGTTGGCCTGCACCTCCTCCAGCGTGGCGGAGGTGCGGAACATGTCGGCGACGACCCGGAAGAGGTCCTCGCGCATGGCGCCCGGGATGCCGAGGAGTTCGCAGATCACCCGGATCGCCAGCGGGTAGGCGAAGGCGGCCCGGATGTCGAGGGGCCGGCCGGGCTCGGTGGCCGCGACCTCGTCCAGAAGCTCCTGGACGAGGGTGCGGACCGCCGGTTCCAGGGCGGCGGTGCGGCGGGCGGTGAACGCCTTGGCGATCAGCTTGCGCAGCCGCCGGTGGTCCCCGCCGTAGGTGTTGATCATGCTGCGTTCGGAGACCCAGGAGGCCAGCGGCCACGTACGGGCGAGTTCGCCTTCGCCGTTCTCCCAGGCGGGCCAGTGGCGGTAGGCGTCCTTGGAGACCCGGTCGTCGGTCAGCAGGCTCTTGGCGACGGCGGAGTCCGTCACCATCCAGACGGCCACGTCGCCGGGGAGTTCGGCCCGGGTGACGGGCCCGACCGCGCGCAGGCGGTCGCTCTCGGCGTGGAGGTCGCTGCCGCTGGGGTCGATCCGAAGCGGCGTGGGTTGCTCGGTCATCGTCTCTCCGGCACGGTCGCGCGGGTGGGTGTTCACCGGTCGAGGACCTGGCCCGCGGCGCGCAGCCCGGACTCGATGGCGCCGTCGACCCAGCCGCTCCAGCCGGTGGCGATGTCACTGCCGGCGAAGGCGAGGCGGCCGACCGGGCGCTGGACGGTGCGCAGGGCGCCGGTGAGCTGGCCGGGGCGCTTGTACGTCCAGCCGCCGCGCGCGTAGGGGTCGTTGCCCCAGTCGTGGCCGCGGACGGCGAGGACCTCGGCGTCGGGGGCCCAGCGGCGCAGCGACTCCTGGATCTGCCGCCGGTTGGAGATGCCGAGCCGGGGGTCCCGGCTGAACGCGAAGGCGAGGTGGCCGTCGCCGAGGCGCTGGACGGGGATGACGTCGCCGAGGCCGGGCGCGTCCTCCGCACCGGCGGCGTAGAAGAGGCCTTCGGCGCTGCGGATGTGGAGCCAGATCTTCTTGGCGGCGGGGACGGCGACGGTCTGGTCGGCCAGGGTGCGGTAGACCTTGGGCAGGCCGGGCGCGAAGGTGATGCGGTTCCATACGTTGACGGGTACGGCGACCACGACCGCGCGGGCGCGGTAGGTGGTGCCGTTGCCGGTGGTGACGCAGACGTGGCCGCCCCGGTCCTCGACCTTGCTGACGGGTGAGTTGAGGCGCAGGTCCGCGTCGGCGTCGGCCAGCATCGCCTGGATGAAGGCGGCCGTGCCGTGGACGAGCCGGGAGGAGGTGGCGCTGGAGAACTTGGCGAAGTCCCAGTCGGACAGCGACCACCACTGGGCCATCTGCGTGAACGAGCCGCGGGCCGAGCCGCCGGAGAGGCCGCCGAGGTTGCCGGTGACCCAGGAGTGGTCCACCGGGGAGAGGTTCAGCTGGTTGATCCGCTGGATCAGGGTCAGCCGGTCGAGCGGACGCACCAGGTCCTCACGGGCGAACGGGTCGAGCGGGCGCGGGAAGTACTCGCGGGAGCCGTCGAAGACCGGCGTGACCAGTTCGGCGAGCCGGCCGAACCCTTCGGCCGGGCTGTAGGCGCGGTAGCCGCCCTCGGCCGGGAAGAAGGCCACGTCGGGCCCCTGGTCGGTGGTGAGCTGCTGGTTGTAGTGGAGCAGCTCCTTCCATGCGTGCGGGTGGCCCTCCTCGAACCAGGCTCCGCCCAGTTCGACCTGCTCGCCGGCGAAGTCGGCGGTGTAGGTGCGTCCGCCGATACGGTTCTGCGCCTCCAGGATGAGCGGTCGCAGCCCGTTGCGGCTCAGCTCTCGGGCGGCGGTGACCCCGGCGAAGCCGGCGCCGATGACGATGACGTCGTGGTCGCCCGACGGCTTCTTCCTCCGGCGTTCGGCGGCGGTGGCCTGGGAGACACCGGTGGCGCCGGCCGCGCCGAGCAGTGCGGTGAGGCCGGCCGCTCTCAGTACGTTGCGTCGTCCGGTGCCGGGGGCTGCGGCCGCGGATATCTCGGGGTCGCCGGGAAGGTTCTCGGTGCTCACGTCTCTCTCCTTCGAGGTCTTGGCTCGGTGCGGGTGGGTGGGCTCAGGCGGACGGCTTGCGGAGTTCCTCGATGAGGCTGGAGAGGCTGTCGGAGCCGTGGCCGCGCGCCACCCGGCGTTCGATGAGGGCCTGGAAGGGCAGCACCAGATCAGGGCTGACCCCCTGGGAGCGGGAGGCGCTCACCAGGTGTGCGATGGCTTCCTTGTTGACGTTGAGCGTCGAGACGTCGGTGGCGTAGTCCTGGCTGTCCACCTCTTCGGCGAGGCGCGGCAGATAGGGCACGGCCACGTGGTTGAGCCAGGCGGTGGCGTACGGCAGGAAGGCCTCGGCCGTGACGCCTTCGGTACCGAGGAGGGCCAGGGCCTGGATGTTGCCGGCGACGGTGGACCAGAGGATGCCGAGCAGGGCCACGTCGTAGAGGGAGGGCAGGCCGGTGTCGTCGCCGAGGTAGGTGGCGGCGCCGCCCAGGACCCGCAGCGTCTCCTGGTGGTCCTCGAAGGCCGGGGCGGAGCCCCCGAAGAAGATCAGCGCCTGGGGCTGGCCGACGAGCGGCGGGGTCGCCATGATGGCGCCGTCGAGGTAGGTGATGCCGTTCCGCTCGGCCCAGGCGGCCGTGGCGCGGGCCTCCTCGGGCGTGCTGGAGGTCAGGTTGACGAGCACCCGGTCCTTGAGGTTCTCGACCTCGGGGTCCAGGACCTCGTGCACCGCCTCGTCGGTGGAGAGGCAGACGACCACGAGCGGGCCGGCCGTCAGGGCCGCGCCGACGGTGTCGGCGCCCGTCGCGCCCCGGCTGACGAGCTGTTCGGCCTTCTGAGGGGACCGGTTCCACACGGTGGTCGGGTGGCCCTGGCCGAGGAAGGCTTCGGCCAGGGCGGTGCCCATCATGCCGAGGCCGATCACGGAGACGGGCGTGGTGGCGGGCGAGGTGGTGTCGGTGCTCATACTCGGAAGTCCTCCGGCTCAGCCGTGCGGCGGGGCTGGGCGTGGTCGATGCGTCGGTACGGGGGGGGGCCGCCCGGACGGGGCCGGGCGGAGGGGGTGACTAGGGGGTGTTTGGCCGATCAGGCCGGATCAGGGAGCGGGGCTTGGTGCCGTGCATCGCAAGGCGGAGGAGGGAGTCAACGCGGAGCGTTGGTGACCGACGACAACGCCGCGAGGAGCGGTGCCAAGCCCCGCGAGCCCGGCCTGATCGGCCAAGCACCCCCTACAGCAGGGGCGTCTCGGGGTCGAGGCCGAGCAGGACCCGTCCGTGCAGTTCGAGGTTGGTGCTGAGCAGCAGGAAGCCGTGGAGGGAGAAGCCCTCGACGTCGCGGAAGAAGCGCTGCAGCGGGACGCTCCGCTGGATGACCGAGGCGCCGCTGGTCCGGTAGAGGATCTCGACGGCTTCCTTGGCGAGCTGTACGGCGTAGGCGCCCTGGCCGCGGATGGCGGCCTTCTCCTCCAGGGTCGGCTGCTCACCGGCGTCGGCGCGGTCCTGGAGGACCTTCAGCCAGCCGGCCTCCAGCCCCTTCGCGGCGGCGATCTTGTTGGCCGCCTCGGCCACGTTGATCTGGGTCAGCGGGTGGAGCGCCTGGTTCTCCCAGGAGGTGTAGGCGATGGCCCGGCCCGGGATGCGGTCCAGGAAGAGTTCCAGCGCGCCCTGGGCGGTGCCGAGGAAGGTCGCCACGGTCTCGGCCATGATGAAGGCGAAGAGCCCGTAATTACGGCCGCTGGCACCGGTGTTGGAGCGGTCCGGGGTGACGTTCCAGATCGCCTCGCCGAAGTCGACGACGCGGTGCGCGGGGACGAAGACGTCCTTGGCCGTGCTGGTCGAGCTGCCGGTGCCGGAGGCGGAGGAGGTGTGCCAGTCGTCGGCGATGGTGAACTCGGACATCGGCACGATCGCGATGACCTCGGTGTGCGTACCGTCGGGGCCTTCCAGGACGGTGGCGGCGATGTTCCAGTCGGCGCCGCGGCAGCCGGTGTTGAAGCGCCAGGAGCCGTTGAGGACGTAACCGCCGTCGGTCGGCGTGAGCGAGCCGGTGGGGGTGAAGCCGCCGGAGACGCGTACGGAGGGGTCGGCGAAGATCTCCTCCTGGGCGCGGTCGGAGAAGAGGGTGGCCAGCCAGGTGCTGGAGACCCACACCGAGGCGACCCAGCCGGTGGAGGGACAGCCGCGGGCGATCTCGGCCAGGATCTCGGTCTGTTCGGCGACCGGCAGGTCGAGCCCGCCGAACCGGCTCGGGGTGGCGATGCGGAACACACCGCTCTTCTCCAGCAGGTCGATGTTCTCCTGCGGGATCCAGCGCTGTTCCTCGGCCTGTCGGCCGTTCTCGCGGAGCTTGGGAACGATGTCCTGGACGGCGTTCACGACGGCGTTGGCGTCGAAGGCTGCGGTGGTCACCACGTCTCCTTGTTCTGGTCCGGGTTGTGAGGTCGCGACGGGGTGCCGCGCAGGGGCGCGGGTCGCTGCCGGGGCGTCGCGGAGGGCCGGCGGCACGGCGTCGGCCGGCGCCCTGGAGGGGTCCTGGTGGGCGCTTTCGCGTCACCGGAGGGGGTATGGGAGCACGCTAGCGGGGTGTCCCGAACCGGCTGCGCATCGTGCGGTAACGGGCCGCCCACTGCCGTTGCGTGGCTGGTGGGCGACGGTGGCGAGGGCCGGTCAGCCGGCGATCGCGGTGGGGGCCACGGGCGCGATGACGGCGCCCGGGCGGCGGTCGGTGCGCCACCGCAGGGGCACGGGCGCCTCGGGGCCGGACTGGCCGAGGATCTGCGACTGGAGCCGCTGCAGTTCCGGCGAGGGTACGAGGCCCAGTTCGCGTTTGAGGATGCGGTAGAGGTTCTGGTACGCCTCCAGCGCCTCGGCCCGGCGGCCGGAGCGGTGGAGCGCGGTGATGAGCTGTCCGTGCAGCCACTCGTGGAGCGGGTGGTTGCTGACGAGTGACCGCAGCTCCGGGAGGAACTCCCGGTGCCTGCCGAGCCGGAGCTCGGTCTCGGCGCGCAACTCCAGGGCTCGGATGCGGAGTTCGTCGATCCGCGCCACCTGGCCGAGCAGGACCTCCCCGACCGGTACGTTGCTGAGCGCGGCGCCGCGCCACAGGGCCAGGGCCTCCTTCAGCCCCTCCGCCGCACGCTGCGGGTCGCCGCCGTCGAGGCGCGCCTGGGCCTGCTGGACCAGACGCTCGAAGCGGCAGACGTCCACCTCCTCGTCCGCGACGTCGAGGCGGTAGCCGGGAGCCTGGGTGACCAGCAACTCCCTTTCCACCGGGACGATCCCCAGGCCGCCGAGCATCCGGCGCGCGTGGTAGATGTGCGTCTGCAGCGTTCTGGCCGCGCCCGCCGGGGCCTCCTGACCCCAGAGCTCCTTCACCAGGGTGCCCATCGCCACCGGCTCGCGGGGGCGCAGGGCGAGGACCGCCAGAAGCTGACAGAGCTTGGGTGCGTTGGGAGCGAAGGTCTCGCCCTCGTCGGTGACTATGCCGAAAGGTCCGATGAGACTGAACTGCACTACGCACACTCCTGTTTCCTGGCCGGTTCCCGGCGCGCATCGAGGGGGGCTGGTGTGGCGTATCGAAGGTAGAAAGAAATGGCGGCGCGCGGGGCGGCCAGGCCCCGGGAATGTCAAGTTACCGGACGGTAAGTAGGTTCGTGCTAGGGCCTTCCGCTTGGATCAGGCCGGATCAGGGAGCGGGGGCCGGTACGTGCAGCCGCAAGGCGGAGGAGGGAGTCACCGCGGAGCATCGGCGACTGACGACAACGCGGCAGATGCGCGTGCCGGACCCCGCGAGCCCGGCCTGATCCAAACGAGAGACCCCAGGTCAGTCGGCACCCGAGGTGCGCATCGGCCAGGCGGCGATGCAGTGGGCGACCGACGCCAGGGTGACGTGCCGGTGCCATCCTTGGTACGACCGGCCGGCGAAGTCGGTCATCCCCACACTCTCCGAGATCGCGTCGAAGTCCCGCTTCACCACGGCCGGGAGGCGGGTGAGCGCCAGTACCTGCGCCAGTGCGGAGGGCGGCGATCCGGTCAGCCAGAGCCTGCCGCCGGCGCGGCCGTCCCCGGCCCACTCGCCGACCAGGAACAGTCCGGCGCCGCCCGGTATCGCGGACCGGTTCCGGCCGACGACGGGGATGGCCGCGGCCGGCGTGGGGCCGTCGCCGAGGTTCACCGCCCGCCGGAGGTGGGTCAGGGTCTTCACCAGCTCGCCGGCGGTGCGCTCACGCCCTCCGTACAGCGGCAACCTGCCCGGATCCAGGCGCAGTTGCTCCATGGGATCGACCCGTACGAGGAAGGGCAGCCCGAGAGCGGCCAGGTGGCGGGCCAGCCCGACGGAGTCGGCCAGCTCCGCGTCGACGACGACCGGGATACGGGGCACCTCCCGGGTCTCCACCACGTCGTCCACCGCTCCGCGGACACAGGCGTCCAGGTCGGCGGCGGCCGCACCCTCCGGGATACCGGCCTGCCGTCGCGAACGGGCCTCCATCCAGCGCTCGGAGAGGAGCAGACGCCAGCCGACGGGCAGGGCCGAGCGGTCCGAGGCGAGCCAGACCCCCGCCGCCTGCTGGCCGTTGACGGCCTGGCCGAGCCGCGGGTCGTAGTGCTCGTCGACACCGATCGTGCTGTTGCCCGCCTTGGGGATCATCGTCGGCCGGATCACCCAGGCGAGCGGTGAGAACGCCTCGTGCACACACCGCGCCAGGACCCGGCGCACCGGCATCCACTCCCACGGCGAGGAGGCGATGAAGTGGTGGACGCTCTGCTGCGCCGCCTCTCCGCCGAACTGCGCGGCCACATTGCGCAGCGTCTTGCGTCCCGGCCGCATGAGCAGGCCGCAGACGTACTGCTCCGCCTTGTAGCGCTGCTCCTTGCGGCGCAAGGACGCGAACAGCAGCGAGGAGAACTCGCCGCAGAACTGTTCGGATGTCGGAGGCGTCAGAGTGCCCGCGACGCCCGAATGAGAAGCTTTCCCGCCCATGTCATCCCCCCGCATGTGGACGGCGACCGCAGCCACGGCCGCACTTCGGTCTCCTGTCGGCCCCACCCCCGCCAGGGAAGAGACCTGTTGTCCGGTTTTTAACGACCTCTCCCCGCCTTCGATCCGCCGCGACGGCCTGCCGGAAACCCTCCTGACGGAGGGACAGGTCCACGAACTCGCCGGGCCGGACACGGAGTGAGAGGCAGAGACCGCCTCGAAAACCGGACGCTAGGCATCTTAGGCAAAGCCACCCTCGCGTCCACCCCCAAATGCACCGTCGCCCGTTCGGGCGGACACGGTGACCACCCGGGACCAGCCGATGGCTGATAAGAAACCGTCAACCGGTCCGGTTTCCGTACGTCATTCGGCTCCCACGCCGTGGACGGCGGAAGGGTCCATCGCCGCCAGAAGGCGTTCGGCCCGGTACGGCGACGTGTCCAGACGGGCGAGCACCCCGCTCGTGGCGACGCTCGGCAGGATGAGCTCGTACAGGCTGGAGATCTCCTCCGGCAGGGTGCAGTCGGGCATCACCTCGGTGATCAGCAGGACGCCGGTCCATGCGCCCACGAGCAGGCGCGATGTCTCCGCGGTGTCGACATGCGGCAGCAACTCCCCCTTCTCCTTGGCCTCGTCGAGCAGCCGCTGGCCCACCGTCACCCAGTCCGGCCACCGGGTGCCGAACAGACCGCGCGACAGCGGATCGACCGAGAGCCGCACCGAGGCCTGCAACAACGGCTCGCGGGGTACCCGATGGGCGAGGAGGAGGGCGATGTCCACCCATTCCTGCAGCTTGAAGGCCTGCGGCTGAAGTCCTTCCAGCGTCACGGCCTCGTCCAGGACGGCGCGGGCCAGCTGCTCCTTGGTCGCGAAGTGGAAGTAGAGGCCGCCACGCGTGAGTTCGACCCGCTCCAGCAACGCACCGATGGTCGCCGCCTCGTACCCCACCTCGTTGAAGAGCTCGGAGGCCGCCACCAGGACGGATCTCCGGGTGCGTATCGCGCGTTCCTGCTTCGCCATGCGTGCCTCCATACGAAATCTTGACCAGTGCTTTAAGTCACATTTACTCGGGGTTGAAACCGACCGGAGGGCCGGTACTTTACAAGCCCAACTCACGAGCTCCGCGCATGGACCTGGGGGAACCTTGCACAAGCGATGTGAACGTCATCGGCCTGCCCTGGACCGGATGGACCAGCTCCGCGCCTACACCCACCTGCACCACAGCCCGTCGATCCTCGTCACCGACTGGGACCGGGTCTCCGAGCACCGCGTCGACCTCACCACCCACTGGCCCTCGGGCCACGAGAAGTGGCCTTACGATCCACGGCTGTTGACGCAGACCATCAGACAGACCGGACTGCTCGTCGGGCACGCCGAGCGGAACGTACCGCTCACCCACCAGACCCTGCTCCATCATCTCAACTTCACCGTCCGGCCAGGCTTCCGGCTGCCGCACGGCGCGTGCGCGCGGATGGACGTCGAGGTCACGCTGACCGACGGCGCGGGCCGCAGGCCGGCC
Organism: Streptomyces sp. CA-146814; assembly: GCF_050942385.1. Taxonomy (NCBI): domain Bacteria; kingdom Bacillati; phylum Actinomycetota; class Actinomycetes; order Kitasatosporales; family Streptomycetaceae; genus Streptomyces; species Streptomyces sp. CA-146814. The sequence goes on along the minus strand of NZ_CP192068.1, from coordinate 6,539,538 downwards.
GGCAAGAACCTGGCCCTGGACTTCCGCATCTCGCATCAGGGCGAGACCGTGGCGCGCGCGGACTCCGTCTTCGGCTGGGTGTCACCGGCCGCCTACCGGCGCCTGCGCGGTGACCACCTGACCGTCGACTGGGGCCGGTGGCCGGTGCCGCCGCCCGTGGAACCGGCCGTCGTCGGCCGGCCTTCCGCCGCCGACGTGATGCTCTCGGCCACGGACGAGCCGCGGCGCTGGCAGGTGCGGAACGACGCGGAGAACCTGCTGCTCTTCGACCACCCGGTCGACCATGTCCCCGGCCTCACCTTGCTGGAGGCCGCGCAGCAGGCGGCGCACGCGACGGTGATCCCAGGAACGTTCGAGCCCACCGGGGTCGCGGTCGTCTACCAGCAGTACGTCGAGTTCGACCGGCCCAGCTGGATCGTGGCCGACACCCCTGCCGTCCTGCCGGGCGGCGAGGTCTCGCTCGTCGTCACCGGTGTGCAGGACGACCGGGAAGCCTTCCGCGCCACGTTCACCGGCCGGGTGGGATGACCGGGGTCCGGAGTGACGGGGGCCGCCCGTCACTCCGGACCCGGCAGGACACAGGTCACTGGTTGACGAACCCGCCGTCCACCGGGACCACGGCACCGGTGAGGAAGGGACAGCGGTCGCTCAGCAGCCAGGCCGCCGCCTGCGCGATCTCCTCCGGGTCCGCCGTCCTCGCCTGCGGCGTCAGGGAGTTGACGTGGTCCTCCAGGCCGGGGTTGCGGTCGAACCAGTCCGCGGTGATCTCGCTGCGCGTGGTCCCGGGAGCGACGGCGTTGACCCGGATGCCCTGCTTGGCGTACTCGTCCGCCGCGGCGCGGGTGAAGCCGACGACCGCGTGCTTGGAGGCGATGTACGGCGCCGCGGCGGGAATGGCCACCAGCCCGGCGACACTGCTGTTGTTGACGATGGAGCCGCCGCCGTTCGGCAGCATGGCCGCTATCTCGTGGCGCAGACAGTTCCACACGCCACGGACATTGATGTCCATGACGGAGTCGTACACATCGTCCTGCATGAGATGGAGAGGAGTGCGGTCGCCGCCTCTTCCCGCATTGTTGAAAGCGGAATCGAGACGTCCGTATTCACTCATGACGAAATCCACCGCCGCCGCGACCTGTTCCGCGTCGGTGATGTCGGTGACGACGTACGAGGCTTCCGAACCCTTGCTCCGCAATTCGTCGGTCAACGCCGACAGATGATCCTTTCTGCGTGCCGCGAGGACGACGGTGGCGCCTTCCCGGGAGAAGACACGCGCGGCCGCCGCACCGATTCCGCTGCTCGCGCCCGTGATGAGGACGACTTTTCCGAGAAGGAGGTCACTGGTCATGGACCGGATTCTGACAGAAACTCACCCGGACAATCCTGTGATCCAGGTCACGTGCGTTTTTTCGGCGGTATCCGGAATCAAGGGTTCGCGTACCGCCTCCCCCATCGCCCGCAGCACGTCGACCGGCTTCCGGTCCGGCCGCCCGGACCACGCCGGCTCCATGAGCAGCAGCGCGGCGCACTCCAGGAGCACGGCGGGGACCAGCGCCTCGAGACGGGCGGGCAGCGGCAGGGCCGGACTGATCGGGTCCGCCGGTCCGGCGGGGGCGAGGGCTCTGGCGAGGATGTGGCGGGCGCGGCGGTGGAGGACGGCCAGCAGAGCGGCGTCCGTACGCTCCTGCGCGCCGAGCGCCGTCGGCAGAGAGGCCTCGAAGCGTCGCATCACCGCGGCGGCGAACGGGTCGCGCGGACCGTCGCCGTCCGGTGCGGTACGGCGGCGCGTGTGCACCACCGACCGGTTGAGGCCCTCGTTGAGGGCTTCCATGAACCACTGGCCGATGGCGGCCTCCGGGACGTTCATGACCCGTCGGCGGACCCGGTCCCCTGGAACGCCCCGTCGAAGAAGAGCAGTCCGGGTCCTTCGGGGCTCCTGCTCGCGTTGACCACCTCTCCGAGGAATATCGAGTGGTCACCGGATTCATGGATCTCGGCCAGTTCGCATTCCAGCCAGGCGAGCGCACCGCGCAGCAGAGGCGCCTCGCTGACGGCGCCCTTCTCCCAGTCGAGCCGGTCGAACTGTTCCGGCCCGAGAGGACGTCGTTTGTCGGCGAAATAGCGGGCCAGATCCTCCTGGTCCGCACCGAGTACGGATACGGCGAACCGCTTCTGCGACGTCAGCGCCTGGTGCATCACCGCACTGCGGGCGATACAGCACAGCACGGTCGGCGGGTCGAGCGATACGGAGGTGAAAGCGTTGGCGGTCATTCCGTGGATATCGTCGCCGCCGACACTCAGCACGATGACGCCGGTGGCGAAACGCGCCATCGATTCCCGCAAGGATGACGGTGCCATCGAGATTCGGTTGGCAATCTTGTCACTGGATACAGAAATCATGCCGAACCCTTCAGGAGATTGGTGATCCGAACATAGGGCGGAGAAATCCCTGACCACTCATTTACGGGTAACCCCCCGCCCAGCGGCCCGGGAAGCCCGCTCAGCCGCCGGCGGACGGATGCCGGCCCCAGACCTCGCGCAGCGCGTCGCAGACCTCGCCGACGGTGGCGCCCGCGGCCAGGGCTTCCTTCATCGGGTGGAGGACGTTGCCGTGCCCGGCGGCATCGGTCCGCAGCCGGTCCAGACCCGTCGTCACGCGCCGCCCGTCGCGCCAGGCGCGCAACTTGGCGAGGCGCTCGGTCTGCCGGGCCGCGACGGCGGGGTCGACGGACCGGCCCACGCCCGGCCCGGCCGGCCGGGACCGAACGGCCTCCTTACGCCAGAAGCCGCCCTCGATCGCGGCCACCGCTCCCCCGGCTTCCGCGATCTCGCGGAGCAGCGCGCGGGCGGCCGACTCGATGTCGCGGGCCATCGACTCGACGATGTCCGGGCCGCCGCACGCATCAACCCAGGCGGGCCGCAGCTCCGCGCCGCGCCGCCGCGTCCGCCGGAGCGGTGGCGCGGCGGCAGGGCGTGACCCCGGCAGCTCCGTCGCCGTCCCGGTCCAGATCCGGCGTGCGGCCCGTACCGCGGCGGCCTCCTCGACGAGCGTGGAGCGCGCCGCGAAGGAGAAGGAGAGCCGGGACGCGGCCACGTCCGCCGGAGTGCCCGCCGCCACGGCGGCACGTACATACGCGGCCCCGTTCGCCACCATGAACGCGACCTCACCGGCCGCCGAGGCGCCGGCGGCCGCCGCCGGCGCTCCGGAGACCGAGATCGCCGTCCACCGGGGGAGGGCCGATCCGCTGTACGCCAGGGTGTCGGCGACGAGCCGGAGCGAGGGGCCGGGCGGGAAGATGGCGCCGCCGTCGCGGTACTCCCCCAGGATGTCGTTGCCCATCGCGCCGCACAGGCGCTCTGCGGCCACGCCCTGTTCCTCCGCTGTCAGTTGGAGGAGCAGCACGAGGACGGCGGCCGGTGCGCCGGCCGCCAGGTAGGTCGACACGCGGTCCAGCGGGACTCCGCCGAAGAGGACCCGCATGTCGTCCAGCGAGTCGACCGCGACACCGCCGCCGCCCACCTGCCCGCGCGCCTGAGGGGCATCCGAGTCGTGCCCGCGCCGGGTCGGCGGATCGAAGGCGACCGCCAGCTCACGGACGCCGTCGGCGACCAGCCGCCGGTGCCGCGCCCCGGCCTCCACGGGCGACCCGGACCCGGTGGGGCCGCGGGCCGCCCATGCCCGTCCCCGCGAGGCCGGCGCGGGCACGCCCGGCAGGAGCGGGGGCAGTCGGGCCCCGACGGGGTGGGCCCGGCGACCCGCACCACGTGGCTCCCGGGCCGTCGCGGCCGGTGGCTCCGTCTCGTACCCCATCTGTCCACCTCCTGCTCGGCTGTGCATGGGCTCGTCGCCCGGGTCGGACGTACGAGGACGTACGGGACGTACGCGATGTACGGCCGGCCTTCCCGTCGCCCCTCAGGGCGCCGGCGGCCCGCTGACGCTCGCGGTCCGCTCGCGGGCCGCCGTGCGCAGGAACTCCACCAGCTGCCTGCTGGTCGTCGTCTCCTCCGTGCGGCCCAGCGTCACGGTGGTCGCGTGGCTCCTGCCGCCGGCCCAGGCCGGGCGGCGCAGCAGCAGTTCGGGGCCGGCGGACGCGACGACGAACAGCGGGGCCGAGGCGCCGGACTCGGCCAGCTCCTCGACGATGTCCAGCACGTCCGAACCCGCGCGGTGCAGGTCGTCGATGCACAGCACGACCGGGAGGTGCTGCGCCGCCGCCTGGAAGAAGTCCCGCCAGGCCGCCAGGATCTGCGGAGCCGGTACGTCGGCGGGTGCCGTCCCGGACCGGGCGTCCAGCAAGGGGCTCAGGCCGGCCAGCACCCGTGAGCCGCTGCGCTCGGAGCGGAAGAGGTGGCGGACCCGGGTGGTGAGGGCGGACCGGGCGGAGTGGGGTCCGTCGCCGGGGCGGATGGAGCAGTAGGCCGCCAGGATCTGTGCCTGCGCCTTCAGCGGGTGGTCGGTGGGAGCGGCCGGGGTACGGCCCGTCAGTACGGTGACCGGGCCGGGCCGGGCGGCCAGCCGGGCCCCGAACTCCCGGAGCAGGCGGCTCTTGCCGGAGCCGGATTCGCCGAGCACCGTGACCAGGTGCGGGATCTCCCGGTCCTGGCTGCGCTTGACCAGCCCGCAGAGGAGGTCCAGTTCGTACGCCGTACCGGGGTCCTCCGCGCCCGCCTCCTGTTCGCCCGTCCGGCGGCCGACCGCGAGCCAGGCGGCGGGCCGGCCCTCGGCCCGCCGGTAGTCGACGGCGTTCTCGGTCGCGCTCCGCACCTCCTCGCCGACCAGGACGTGGCCGTCGGGCAGGCCGGCCAGCAGCGACTGCGACTCGTCCAGCACCGCGCCGACGGCCGTGGGCGCGGCGCCCCGGCCCGAGTGGCGGAGCAGCACCTCGCCCGTCACCGCCGCGGCCTGCACCGACAGCGGCGGCCGGTCCGGCTCGGACCCGCACGGCACGTCCAGTACGTCGCGGATCGCGAGTGCCGCCGCCACGGCCTGCCCGGCACCGCCCTCGTCCGGACCGTCCAGCCCGAACAGGGCCTGGGTGAGCGAGCCCATGGAGGCGGTCACCGTGCCTCCGTACCGTTCGATCTGCTCCCTGACCACGGTGGCGGCCGCGTCCAGGAGGGTGTCGACGCAGCCGTCCAGGGGTGTGGTGAGACGGGTGCGGACGGACAGGACGCTCACCAGGCTGCGCTGGATGCCCGGCGCAGCCTCCTCGTTCCGCCGGGTGGCCTCCGCGGCCGGGACGGCGGCCTCGGCGCGAGCCGCCTCCGTTGCGGCGGGAGCGGCTTCGGACGTACGCGGCTCCGCCTCCCGTATCCGCACCGCCTGCGGGCGGGCCGAAGGCGTCGGCAAGGGGCTCGCGTCCAAGGACAGCAGAGGGTCCTGGGTGAGGATCGCCCGCTGCAACTGCTGGAGCTGCTGGCCCGGTTCGAGCCCCAGGTTCTCGATCAGGAGCGACCGTACGCGGCTGAAGGCGCTCAGCGCGTCCGCCTGGCGGCCGCAGCGGTACAGTGCCATCATCAGCTGGCCGCACGACCGCTCGCGCAGCGGCTCGGCCGCCACCATGGACTCCAGCTCCGCGAGCACGGCGTGGTGCCGGCCGCACAGGAGCTGGGCGTCGAAGTAGTCCTCCGTGACGTCCAGCCGGGTCTTGCGGAGCGAGTCGAGCTCCGGCCAGTCGATACCGGCCTCGACCAGGTCCGCCAGCGCGGAGCCGCGCCAGAGGTCCAGGGCGTCGCGCAGCAGGACCGCCGCCTCGGCCGGGGCGCCCTGGTCCCGCTTCTCCCGGCCCTGGCCGACCCACTGGTGGAACCGGTGCAGGTCGACCTCGTCGGGCGTCACGCGCATCATGTAGCCGGGCGGGCGGGTCAGCAGCATCGCGTCGGCTGCGGCGTCCTGCGGTGCGGGTGCGAGGACTCCGCGGAGCCCGTACACGGCGTTCTGGAGGATCTTCCGCGCGGTCGTCGGCGCGTTCTCGTCCGGCCAGAGCGCGTTGAGCAGGCGGCTGGTGGGGACCACGCGGTTCGCCTGGAGGAGCAGGAAGCCCAGGGTGCCGCGCTGTTTGGTGCCTCTCAGCTCCACCGGCTCCCCGTCGCGGAGAACTTCCAGTGGTCCCAGTACCCGAAATTCCATGTCTCCCCCATCCGAACGCTTCCGACGGCCCGGCGGCGGTGACGCGGCGGTGAAGGCCGCGTGTGCTGCCTGCCAGGTTCGGCCACCATGCTGCTGCGCCGTGGTCCAACCGCTCACAAAGCTGGGACAAGGCGGCCCGGAACAGATCGTTCCGGACCGCCTCGGGGTGAAGCCACAAGCCGCCTGGGGCTCAGCCGCCGAAGAAGCGCGCCTCGTCGCCGTCGCGCAGGACGGAGCAGACGTCCCGCAGCCCCGTCTCCAGCTGTGCGATCTCCTCGTCCGTCAGCTGGACGGAGGGCTCCAGGCGCAGCGTGTTGACCGCGCTGCCGGTCGGGAAGAGGCGCACGGAGTGGGCGCGCAGCAGGTAGCCGGCGACGGCGTAGCCGAGGAAGCCGGAGCGGGCCAGATCCTGGATGTTCCCGGTGGCGGAGTCCGACCGGTCCTGGAACTCCACGCCCAGCATCAGCCCGGCGCCGCGTACCTCCTTCAGTACGTCGGGGAAGTCGGCCCGCACCGCGTCGATCCGGGTGCGCAGGGCCTGTCCGCGCTCCGCCACGGTGCGGTAGAGCCGCCCGCCGTCGGCCTCCAGCAGCTCCAGCGTCCTGAGGGCGATCTGGCTGGAGAACGCGTCCTTGGCGAAGGTCGAGCTGTGGACCAGCTCGAACTCCTTGCGGTAGCGGGAGGCGCGGATCAGTGCCACGGAGGTCTTGGCGACGCCGCCGCCCAGGCTCTTGGCCAGCGTGTAGTAGTCGCCGCGCAGGCCGATGAGCGAGCTGGCGAGGAAGGCGCCGGAGCGGCCCATGCCGCTCTGGATCTCGTCGACGATCACCGGGCAGTCAATGGCGTCGCAGGCCTCCCTGACCACCTCGGCGAACTCGCGGGTGAGGACGTTGATCCCGCCCTCGCCCTGGATCGGTTCCAGGACGAAGGCGCAGAAGACCGGGTACTCGCGCTCGACCACGGTGATCCGGCCGTCCGCGACGGCCAGGTCGAGCAGGACCCGCCGCTCGGCGTCGATGGTCTTGCGGATGGCGTCGGGCTGGTCGAGGGGGATGAAGCGGGCCTGCGCGGCGAGCGCCTTGAACGGGACGCGGAAGCCCTCGTTGTGGGTGAGCTGGACGCTGCCGACGAGCTTGCCGTGGAAGGCGCCTTCGGGTGCGAGGAAGAGCGGGGCCTCGGAGAGCCGCAGCGCGTTGAACCGGCCGACGTCCGCGATGAGTTCCTCGACGTCGCGGGCCGGGTCGCCGGAGGCGCCGGTGCCGAACCGCGCGTGGGCCGTGTCCGCCGGCACCGCGAGCCCCTCCCGTACCTGGGACCGTGCGTACGCGAGGTGCTCGTCGATCTCCTGGCTCAGCGCCGCCACCTTGAGCGAGCGGTCCAGCTCGGCGTGTTTGACCGCCGCCTCGACCGCTTCGGCGCCGCTGTTGGCGAAGATCGCGAAGTACTGCTCGTCGTCGCCGAGTTCGCGGCGCAGTACGGTGTTGAGCGCGGCGGCCAGCCGGTTGGCGTGCGGGGCCCGGGAGAACTGGGCGTGGATGGGGAGCTGGGCGCTGAGCAGCTCCTGGGCGCGGGCGACGATCTCGGGGTGGTTGTGGCCGAGGATGAGCGAGCCGAAGCCGCCGACGAAGTCGAGGACGGGGATCTCGCGGCCCTCCTCGTCGAGCCGGTGGAGCGTGCTGCCCTCGGCCCTGACGTACTCGACGTCGAGGCCGACGGCGGCCAGGACCTCGGCGAGGTGCGGTTCGGCGAGTCCGGCTTCGGGGGCTGCGGTGTTCATGTCGACTCCCTGATGTTCGCGGGACGCTGACGCCCCGGCGGTTCGGTTGCGGTGCGGGTGCGCGCCCGAAGCGGCGCACGACGGAGCAGGGGCACGGCCGTCCGTCGCCGGTCGGCCGTGCCCCTGTCGCTCGGCTGGGGGTGGTGGGGTTCTCCGCCCCGGCGGATCAGGCGCCGCCGAAGCCCTCCTCGTCCTGGCGGCGCAGGACCTCTGCCACGGCGCGCAGGGCCGTCTCCAGCTGGGCGATGTCCTCGTCGCTGACGTAGATGGACGGCTCGAACCGGAAGGTGTGCAGGGCGCTCGCCGTGGTGAACGTGCGGATGCCGTGGTTGCGCAGGAGGTAGCCGGCGACGGCGAACCCGATCATGCCGTGCTGGGTCTGCTCGCGGATGACCTCGGAGGTGGCCTCGGACTGGTCGTGGAACTCCAGGCCGAGCATCAGGCCGGCGCCGCGCACCTCCTTGACGACGTCGGGGAAGTCGTCGCGGACCGCTTCGAGCGCCGAGCGCAGCTTGTTGCCCCGCTCCTCGGCGGCGCGGTAGGCCTGTCCGCCGTCGGCCTCCAGCAGCTCGACCACCTTGAGGGCGATGAGCGAGGAGATGCTGTCCTTGCCGAAGGTGGAGCTGTGGATGGTCTCGAAGCCGTGCTGGTAGCGGCCCTCGCGGACCAGCACCACACCGGTCTTGGAGATGCCGCCGGCCAGGCTCTTGGCCAGGATGATGTAGTCGCCGCGCAGGCCGATGTGCGAGGCGGCGAAGAAGGCGCCGGAGCGGCCGCTGCCGCTCTGGATCTCGTCGGAGACGACCGGGCAGCCGAGTTCGGCGGAGACCTGCTGGATCGTGCGGGCGAACTCCGCGCTGAGCGGCCGGATGCCGGCCTCGCCGCGGATCGGCTCCAGGAAGAAGGCGCCGAAGACCGGGAAGTCCCGCTCGACGACGGTGACCGTGCCGCCGTCGGTGACGAGGTCGAGCACCGGGACCCGCTCGTCGCTGACGATCTTGGCGAGCGCGTCGGGCTGGTCGGCGGGGACGAACCGGGCCTGCGCGGAGAGCGACTTGAACGGCGTACGGAACATCTCGTTGTGCGTGAGCTGGATGCTGCTCGCCAGCTTGCCGTGGAAGGAGCCCTCGATGGTGAGGAAGAGCGGCTGGGTGGCGGAGGCCGCCTCGTTGCGGCGCTCGATCTCCGCGACCAGCTCGTCGAAGCCGGTGCCCGCCGCGACGCCGGCCTGACCGTAGGCGTCGGCCGACACCTGCGCGGCGCCCGAGGCAACGGCGGTACGGGCGGTGTCGATGTTGGCCGCCACACCGGCGAGCAGCGCCTTGGCACGCTCCAGGCGGTCGTACTCCGCGTGCTTGATGGCGATCTCGACGGCCTCGGCGCCGGAGTTGCCGAAGAGCGCGAAGTAGGGCTCGTCCGTGTTCAGTTCGCGCTGGATGATCTTGTTGAGCGCGGTCGCGAGGTCGTTGGTGTGCGAGTGCCGGGCCAGCTGCGTGTGGACCGGGATCTGCGAGTCGAGGATCTCCTTGGCCCGCCGGGCGATCTCGGGGTTGTTGTGGCCGAGCATGAGGGAGCCGAAGCCGCAGGCGTAGTCCACGACCCGGCGCTCACGGCCCTCGGCGTCGGTGTAGTGGAGAGCGTTGCCCTCGGCCCGGGTGTACTCGATGTCGAGCCCGAACGGAGAGAGCATCTGTCGCACATTGGCGTCGGCGAGCACGGGCGCGGCGACTTCAGTCATTTCGTCCCCAGATTTCGTTCGATGTCGGTTCGGTGGACCAGCCGGCGGCCGAGAACGGCGCCGGTGACGGGCCGCGCACGCTGCCCGTGGTGGTGGCGGCTCCGGTCGCGGGCGGACACCGCACGAGACGGCGGGGCCGGTGCCTGCCGATGGGACGTCCCGGAAGCCTCTACGAGGCCGGAGCGTGTCCCGATCCGCCGGACACACCCTAGGGACGGCCTCTCATCGGCCGGTCACTGAACGGTCTGCGGGAAGGCGGCGGGCTTCAGTCGCCGGCCGCGGCGAGGGCCTGCTCCGGGGTGAGCGTGGAGCCGCGGCGGTACGCGGCCTGGTAGGCGTCCTCGTCGAGGTGGAGCCGTACGGCCGCCGCGATGCGGTCGACGTCGCCGCGCTCGGCCTTCGGCAGCGGCATGCCGACCGATGCGCGGGCCGCTTCGGCCGCGCCGAGCAGCAGCGCCGCGTACGCCGGCCGTCCGGCCAGGGCGTGGGCTCCGGCCAGTCCTTCGAGCGCGAGCGCCATGGCGCGGGCGTCGCCGGTGTTACGGGCGGAGGTCCAGCCGTCCAGGTGGAGGCGCAGGGCGCTCTCCGCGTCGCCGCGCTGTTCGGCGATGAAGCCGAGCTCGGCCAGGACCAGGGCGCGGCCGGGCTCGAAGGCCATGCTGGACTGCCACTCCAGCGCGTGGAGCATGTGGACCTCGGCGGTGTCGAACCGGCCCTCGCGGCGGGCGCCGAGGCCGAGGCCGATCTCGGCGTGGATCTCGCCCGGTTTGAAGCTGTGTTCGGCCGCCAGGCGCATCGCCCGCTGGTGGTAGTCGCGCGCCTTCTCGTGGTCGCCGGTGAGCATGGCGGTGCTGCCGAGGCCGGTGAGCCGGTCGGCGGCCTCGGGCCAGAGTCCGAGGTCCTCGGCCATCCGCAGCCCCTCCTGGTGGAGTTGGGCGGCGCGCTCGTAGTCGCCGGCCATCTCGGCCAGTGAGGCGAGCGGCTCGACAGTCTGCAACTGGCCCCATCCGTCGGCCAGTTCGGTGAAGAGTTCGGCGCTGCGGTGGCCGTCGCGCGCCAACCGGTCCAGATCACCGCGGACATGGGCCTGGTTGGCCCGTACGCTCAGTGCCGCGGCGGTGCCCCAGGTCTCGCCGAGCGCCTGGAACCCTTCCAGGGCCTCCTCGATGAGCTCCTCGCTGGTGGCCTGGTCGCCGACGCCGAAGAGCGCGAAGCCGAAGAACCACTGGGCCCTGGCCCGCTCACGCCGGTCGGTGATGTCGCGGGAGAGCTCCTCGGCGACCCGGCGGTACCGCATCCGCTCGGTGCCTTCGCCGACGAGGACGGCGAACCCGGCCCGCCACGCCCGCGCCTGGGCCCGCAGCGACGCCGCCGCCGGGTCCTGGCCGGAGTCGGTGTCGCCGGGCCCGGCCACGGCCAGTGCCGCCTCCAGGGACCGGCCCGCCTCACGGAGCCTGCCGCGCAGGAACCAGTACCAGGTCAGCGCGTTGACCAGGCGGAGGGCCTCCTCGGCTCCGCCGTGCCGGGCCGCGTCCTCCAGCACCCGGCGGATGTTGGCGGTCTCGGCGTCCAGCGCGCGGAGCCGGCGCCGCTGGTCGGGCCCGTGGATCGTCAGGGCCGTGCGCTCGGCCAGCTCCGTGTAGTACCAGCGGTGGCGGCGGTGCACCTCGTCGCTCTCGCCTGCCTCGTCCAGCCGGGCCAGCCCGTACTGGGCGACGGACTCCAGGAGCCGGTAGCGGGGCTCGTCGCCGCTGTCGGCCATCACGACCAGCGAGCGGTCCACCAGCCGGGCCAGCAGGTCCAGGACGTCGTCCGCGTCCGCGCCCGGTCCGGCGCAGACGGCCTCCGCCGCCTCCAGCGTGCACCCCTCGGCGTGCACGGCGAGGCGGCGCAGGACGGCGCGCTCGGGTGCGCCGAGCAGGTCCCAGCTCCAGTCGATCATCGCCCGGAGGGTCTGCTGGCGCGGCGGTGCGCCGCGGTAGCCGGTGGCGAGGAGGCGGAAGCGGTCGTCGAGCCGGGTGACCAGGCCCCGTACACCGAGAGCGCGGACCCGGGTGGCGGCCAGTTCGAGAGCGAGCGGGATGCCGTCGAGCCGGCGGCAGATCACCGCCACGTCCCGGGCGTTGGCCGCGTCGAGCGCGAAGCCGGGTGAGGCGGCGGCCGCGCGGGCGACGAACAGTTCGACGGCGCTGGAGCGGGCCGCGTCCTCGAACCCGGCCTCCAGGGCGGCCTCGGGCACGTCCAGCGGCGGCACGGCCCAGACCACCTCGCCGAGCGCGCCGAAGGGCTCCTGGCTGGTGGCCAGGATGCGCAGGCCCGGTGCGCGCTTGAGCAACAGGGCCGCCAGTTCGGCGACGGCGTCGACGATGTGCTCGCAGTTGTCCAGGAGCAGCAGGAGGCTCTTGCCCGCGAGGGCCTCGGCGAGGCTGGTGGCGGGTGAGGAGGGTCCGGGCACGCCGGGGGTGGCGGTCGCCGCGTCCTCCCGGATGCCGAGCACGGTCATGACGGCCTCCGCCACCGGGTCCACCGCGTTCGCGCTGCCGGTGCGGCCGAGCGCGGCCAGCTCGACCAGCCAGGCGCCGTCCGGGAAGCCGTCGGCGAGCTGGGCGGCGGTCTCCAGCGCGAGGCGGGTCTTGCCGACGCCTCCGGAGCCGGTCAGCGTGACATGGCGGGCGGTGGTGAGCAGGCCCTTGACCTCGGCCACCGCGTCGCCGCGGCCGACCAGTTCGGTGAGCGGTGCGGGCAGGTTGGTGGCCGGGCGGCGCGGCGGGGCCGGGGCGGCGGGGGTGGTGAGCTGGGTGTCCTGTTCCAGCATCGCCTGGTGGAGGGCGGTGAGTTCGGGGCCGGGGTCCAGGCCGAGTTCATCGGCGAGCCGGGTCCGCAGCTCCTGGTAGCCGGCGAGGGCCTCGCCGGCCCGCCCGGCGGCGTACAGCGCGCGCATGTGGAGGGCGCGGAGCCGCTCCCGCAGCGGATGGCGTACGACGAGTTCGGTCAGCTCGCCCGCCACCTCGAAGTGTTCGCCGAGGTCGATCCGGGCCTCGGCCAGCTCCTCGGAGGCGGAGAGGCGGGCCTCCTCCAGGCGGGTGATGACCGGGCGGGCGAAGTCGGCGTCCTCGAACCCGGAGAACGGGGCGCCGCGCCACAGGCCGAGCGCCTCGGTCAGCAGGGCCACGCGCGCGCGGGGGGTGTCGGCGGCCCTGGCCCGTACCACCAGGGCCTGGAACCGGCCCATGTCGACGCTGCCGGCCTCCGTACGCAGCAGATACCCGTCGTCGCGCAGGGTCAGCAGCTCGCGGCCGCCGCTCTCCGCGTCGCCGAACACCTTCCGCAGCTGCCAGACCTTGGTCTGGAGCGCGGCGCCGGGGTTGCCGGGCAGCTCGCGCTCGCCCCACACCTCGTCGACGAGCCGGTCCGCCGAGACCGGGTGGCCCTCGTGGGAGAGGAGAGCGGCGAGGAGCGTCCTGGTCTTGACGCCGGGCACGGTGAGCAGGCTGCCGTCCGCCTTCCACACGGCCAGTGGCCCCAGTACCCCGAATCGCATGGGCGCCACCGTAACGCAGCGCCGCAGGGTGTGGGGAGCCGGTCGTGAGCGGGTGGTGAGCCGGTCGTGAGTGCTCCGCCGCACGCTGGTGCCTGTCCACCACCGTCGGCGGCAGGCCGGCCCAGCGCAGGAGCGTCCGATGTCCGACAACAGCCCTCTGCGGTTGGCGATCATCATCGGCAGCACGCGCCGGGGCCGCTTCGGCCCGACCGTCGCCCGGTGGTTCACCGGACAGGCGCGCCGGCGCCGGGAACTCGACGTCGATCTGATCGACCTGGCCGAGGCCCGGCTGCCCGACACGCTCGGCGACGAGTGCGAGGAGCTGCCCCGGCCGGTGGCCGCGCTGGCTCCACGGCTCGCGGCGGCGGACGCCTTCGTGGTGGTGACCCCGGAGTACAACCGGAGTTTCCCCGCACCGCTCAAGACGGCCATCGACTGGTACCTCGACGAGTGGAAGGCCAAGCCGGTGGCGTTCCTGTCCTACGGCGGGCCCTCGGGCGGTCTGCACGCGGCCGAGCAGCTGCGCAGCGCCTTCACCGAGGTGCACGCCGTGGCCATCCGCGACGGCATCAGCATCCCGAACTACTGGGACGAGTTCGGTGCCGACGGTGAGTGGCCGAAGACGTCCACGAGCTTCGCGGCCTCGGTCAAGGCGACGCTCGACCAGCTCATCTGGTGGGCGCGGCTGCTCCACCACGCCCGGGACGTACAGCCGTACGAATCCTGAGCCCTCGGGGCCTTCCACGGCCCCCTTCTCTCCCCTACTCCCCTGCCCCGGACCAGCCAGGGCGCGGACGATCGACGAACCTTGGAGGGTTCCCCCATGACCACAGAATCCCAGGCCTCCGCGGAGCTGAGGGCCGGGCCACGGGAGTGGCTCGGGCTCTTCGTGCTCACCCTTCCCACGATCCTGCTGGCGCTCGACGCCACCGTGCTGAACCTCGCGGTGCCGTCGATCAGCGCGGACCTCAAGCCCAGCAGCACGCAGCTGCTGTGGAGCGTGGACATCTACGGCTTCATGATCGCCGGCTTCCTGGTGACCATGGGCACGCTCGGTGACCGCATCGGCCGCCGCAAGCTGCTCATGATCGGTGCGCTCGGCTTCGGCATCGCCTCGATCATCGCGGCGAAGGCCACCAGCCCGGAGATGCTGATCGCGGCGCGCGCGCTGCTCGGTATCACCGGTGCCACGCTGATGCCCTCGACGCTGGCGCTGATCAGCAACATGTTCCAGGACGCCCGGCAGCGCGGTGTCGCCATCAGCGTCTGGGTCACCTGCTTCTCCGTCGGTATCGCCGTGGGCCCGGTCCTCGGTGGTGCGCTGCTGGAGTGGTTCTGGTGGGGCTCGGTCTTCCTGCTCGCCGTCCCGGTGATGGTGGTGCTCCTGATCGTCACGCCGATCCTGCTGCCGGAGTACAAGGACCCGGACGCCGGCCGTCTCGACCTGGCGAGCGTCGTGCTCTCCCTGGTCACCGTGCTGCCGGTGATCTACGGCATCAAGCGGCTGGCCGAGCACGGTCCCGGCGTCGTGGCGATCGGCACGCTCCTGGTCGGTCTGCTCTTCGGTGTGGCCTTCGTCCTGCGTCAGCGCAAGCTCGCCGACCCGCTGCTGGACCTGAGCCTCTTCTCCAACCGCGCCTTCAGCACCGCTCTGCTGGTGCTGACCCTCGGCCTCGGTCTGATGGGCGGGCTCTACCTCTTCATCACGCAGTACCTCCAGCTGGTGGAGGGCCTCACGCCGATGAAGGCGGGACTGTGGCTGCTGCCGGCGGCCGGCGCGCTGATCATCGCCTCCTCGCTGACGCCCGCCGTCGCCCAGCGCATCCGTCCCGGCTACGTCGTCGGCGGCTCGCTGTTCCTGTCGGTGCTCGGATACGTCCTGATCACCCTGGCGGACTCCACCGGCGGGCTGCCGCTGCTGGTGATCGGCTTCGTCCTCATCTACACCGGCATCAGCCCGATGATGGTCCTCGGTACGGACCTGGTCGTCGGCTCGGCGCCGCCGGAGCGGGCCGGTTCGGCCGCGGCCATGTCGGAGACCGGCATGGAGTTCGGTATCGCGCTCGGTATCGCCGGTCTCGGCAGTGTCGTCACCGCCGTGTACCGGGAGGACATCGGCGCCGCGCTCTCCTCGGACCTGCCCGCGTCGGCGGCGGACACGGCACGTGACACGCTCGCCGGTGCCGACGCGGTGGCCGGGGAGCTGGGTGGCCCCGCGGGCGCCGAACTGCTGGACGCGGCGCGTGAGGCGTTCACCAGCGGTCTGAACCTCGCGTCCGGCATCGCGGCCGTGATCGTGGCCGGGCTGGCCATCGCGGCCATCGTGCTGCTGCGCCACGTCCCGGCGGGCAAGGACGCCGAGGAGGAGGCCGCCGGCCCGGACGAGACCGACGGGCCGAACGCGGCCACCGGTGCCGCCCTGGCGAACGAGCCCGCCGCCGCGGGCGACAGCCGCTGATCCACCGCACCACCGCACCGAAGCGAAGGCCCGGCCGATCCACTCGGCCGGGCCTTCGCACGTGCGCGCGGGGGCCTGTCCCTCACGTCGTGCAGCGGGAGCTTGTCCCGTACGGCGTACGGCCGGGGCCTGTCCCGTACGGCGCACACGCGGCCCTCTCCCGTGCGTCGCGCAGCCGCGGCCTGTCCCGTACACGCGTCGTACACACGGCCACCCCCGTACAGCGCACACGGAACGGCCCCCGGTCGAGCGGTCGATCTCCGCTCGGCCGGGGGCCGTTGGTGGAACAGGAGCAGGTACGGACAGGTCAGCCGGTGGCCGACAGCTCCTGCGGGATGGGGCGGTCGATGGCCATGAGCCACTTGCCGTCCGCACCGCGCCGCAGGACGTCGGTGCAGGTGCCGCGCAGCTCCTGGCGGGCGCCGTCCGGGCCCGGCACCTCCATCTCGTAGTCCACGACGATCAGCTGGACGTCGCCGGCCGTGTAGGACTCCCGCAGGGTCGCCTTCAGCGACGGCTTCAGCGCGAGCATCTCCGTGATCTTCGCCTTGCGGGCCGCACCGGTCAGCGGCTCGCCCGACAGGTTCGAGATCGCGTCGTCCCGGTACAGCCGGTCGAAGACCGCTCCGTCGTAGGAGTTGAAGGCGATGAGGAAGACCTCGTTCTGCTGATCGGGGTCAGCGGTGAGTTCCAGGGAGTTGAGGTCGATTTCGGTGCTCATGGCAGTGCCTCTCTTCTGGGCGGGGGTACCGGTGGGGTCGGTACGCGGGGATGTGCCGGTGGCCGAGGCCTTGCGCCGGGCCGCTCGTGCCCGGTGCTTGGCCCGCACGCCCTTCTCGGTCAGCCACCACTCGGCGATCAGCAGGGTGGTGACCCAGCCGGGCCAGTCGGCGTTGCCGACCAGGGTGTGGAGCCAGATCTCCAGCACGACCGGATCGTCGGTCTCCGGTGTCGGCAGGACGGTGGCCTCCAGCACCACGGCGTAGACGCGGTTCAGCGGGATCGCCATGGTGGCGGCGAAGCTGCGGATCATCCAGCGCCGGTGGTCCCCCCACCGGCGCTGCCTGGCCGTGCTCCACCCCGCGACCGTGAAGATCAGCCACAGCACCGAGAGCGTGACGCTGCTCAGCTGCATGGTCAGGCCGTTGGGGCTGGTGGCGCCGACGACGATGCCGAGCAGTCCGGACGGGATGACGCCGGCGAAGACGTACAGCCGTCCGCTGACGCGGTGCACCGCGGGGTGCGCCGCCCGGAGCCAGGGCCAGACCTGGAGACAGGAGGTGACCATGGCCACCGCACCGAACAGGATGTGCGTCACCAGTAAGGGGTAGTGAAGCGCGAAGTCCCCCGGCTGCGCTACACGGGATCGTGCGGGGTCGAACGTGAGATACCGCGGCAACGAGAGTACGAGGAAGACCACGCACACCGTTGCGAGCGGAACGATCCAGGGGCGCTGCCACCACGGCCTGGTCATGGTCCCACCGCTTCGGGGCCCGGGTTCGGGCCGGTCGGGCGGCTTATCGGTGGCTTTCTCCATGGAGTCAGCCAGGTATTTCGTTCCGCGGATCACCGTAGGGCGCGTCGATCGAGTAACGCCATTCACCGTCGGAATCACGGCTCAGAATGTCGGTCGCGAGGCCGCCGAACGATTCGCGCTTTCCGTTCTCGCCGTCGACCTCCATCTTCCAGTCGACGCTGAGCAGAGCGGTGTCACCGGTGACGTGGGACTCCCGGATCTTCGCGCTCAACGCGGGCCTCAGCTTGAGGAATTCCGCGAGATTGTCCTTGCGCTCCTTACCCGTCAGCGGCTTTCCGGGCTCCCAGACGGAGACCGCTTCCTCGGAGTAGAGCCGGTTGATGGCGTCGGCGTCACCGGTGTTGAACGTTCGGACGTAGAACGCGAGGTGCTCTTCCACACCGCCGGCGTGCACGATGACATCGGTTTTCCCTGACATGGGGCGAACCTCCTGTGGATCCAGATTGCTTGTGGCTTTCCGGGACGCATCGGCAGGTAGCCGTGCGAATCCGGACCCAACGTAGTCGCGCCCTCCCCACCGGAAGGTAACAGGCCGCCCACAAGCCCTCATCAGGGCCCGGTTATCGCCGTGTTACCGCTCGCTGATCGGCCGTATTCGGCGCGTTGCTACGTTGACGAACGGTCACCCATGACCTGTTTTCAGCGCGTGTTGAAAAAGCGCAACACGTCTTGGACACCGCCGCGGTTCCGGCGGCGACGAAAGGGCGGACGAGTCAGATGGCGAGTGAGCACCGGTCGGTGTCGGCGCAGGCGCACGAGGAGCACGACGGGGCGGTGGCGGTCGTCGGGATGGCGTGCCGGCTGCCGAAGGCCGCCACGCCCGCGGAGTTCTGGGAGCTGCTCCGGGACGGCCGCAGCGGCGTCACGGAGGTGCCGCCCGGCCGCTGGGAGACGGGCCAGGAGCCGGACGGCGACGGTCCGGCGCGGCGCGGCGGGTTCATCGACGGTGTCGGCGACTTCGACCCGGCGTTCTTCGGCATCTCGCCGCGTGAGGCCGCCGCCATGGACCCGCAGCAGCGGCTCGTGCTGGAGCTCACCTGGGAGGCGCTGGAGGACGCCGGCATCGTGCCGGCGACGCTGCGCGGCAGCCGTACGGCGGTGTTCGTCGGGGCGTTGCGCGACGACTACACCAGCCTGGTCTACCAGCAGGGTACGGAGGCGATCACGCAGCACACGATGGCGGGCGTGAACCGGGGCGTCATCGCCAACCGGGTCTCGTACCACCTCGGTCTGCACGGGCCGAGCCTCACCGTGGACTCCGCGCAGTCCTCCTCGCTCGTCGCCGTCCATCTGGCCTGCGAGAGCCTGCGGTCGGGCGAGTCCGCGACCGCCGTGGCCGCCGGGGTGAACCTGAACGTGCTCGCCGAGAACGCGGTCACCGAGGAGCGCTTCGGCGGCCTCTCGCCCGACGGTCTGAGCTACACCTTCGACGCCCGGGCCAACGGCTTCGTCCCGGGTGAGGGCGGTGGTGTCCTCGTCCTGAAGCCGCTGGCCGCCGCTCTCGCCGACGGCGACCGCGTGCACGGCGTGATCCGTGGCACCGCCGTGAACAACGACGGCTCCACCGCCGGTCTGACCGTGCCCAGCGCCGAGGCGCAGGAGCGGGTGCTGCGGGCCGCGTGGCGCAAGGCGTCGCTCGATCCGGCGGAGTTGCAGTACGTGGAGCTGCACGGGACCGGCACCCCGGTCGGCGACCCCGTGGAGGCGGCGGCGCTCGGTGCGGCGCTCGGCTCCGGGCGCGCCGCCGGTGATCCGCTGCTCGTCGGTTCGGCCAAGACCAACGTGGGCCACTTGGAGGGCGCGGCCGGTGTCGTCGGCCTGCTCAAGGTGCTGCTGAGCCTGCGCCACCGGCAGCTGCCCGCCAGCCTGAACTTCGAGACACCCAACCCGCGCATCCCGCTGGACGAGCTGGGCCTCTCCGTCCAGCGCGAGCTGACGCCGTGGCCGCACGAGGACCGCCAACTGGTCGCGGGTGTCAGCTCGTTCGGCATGGGCGGCACCAACTGCCATGTCGTCCTGGCCGAGGCTCCCGAGGGGGCCGACGGGCGCGAGCACGGTGCCGCGCCGGCGGGCGAGTCGGCCGCGGCCGGGGTGCTGCCGTGGGTGCTCTCCGGCCGCGATCCGCAGGCGCTGCGCGCCCAGGCCGGCCGGCTGCACGCGTTCCTGGCGGAGGAGCGGCGTACGGCGGCGGAGGAGCGGCGTACGGCGGCCGATGTCGGCTGGTCGCTGCTGTCGACGCGGACCCTGTTCCCGCACCGGGCCGTGCTGCTCGGCGGGGACGACGAGGTGCGGGCCGCCCTGGAGGCGCTCGCCGCCGGACGGCCCGCGAGCGGTGTCGTCACCGGTGCGGCGCGACGGGGCGGGCTCGGCGTGCTCTTCACCGGCCAGGGCTCTCAACGGGTCGGCATGGGCCAGGAGTTGTACGAGGCGTTTCCGGTGTTCGCGCGCGCCTTCGACGAGGTCTGCGGCCGGCTGGACCCGCTGCTGGAGCGGCCGCTCGCCGAGGTGATCCGTACCGGCGAGGGCCTGGACCGCACCGGTTGGACGCAGCCCGCGCTCTTCGCACTGGAGGTGGCGCTGTACCGGCTGGTGGAGTCCTGGGGTGTGCGCGCGGACTTCGTGGCCGGGCACTCCGTCGGCGAGGTGGCGGCGGCCCATGTGGCCGGGGTGCTGTCGGCGGCGGACGCGGCCAAGCTGGTCGTGGCCCGGGGGCGGCTGATGCAGGCGCTGCCGGAGGGCGGCGCGATGGTGGCCGTCGAGGCGTCGGAGGAGGAGCTGCTGGAGCTGCTCGCGCCGTACGGCGACCGGGCCGGGCTCGCGGCGGTGAACGGGCCCCGGGCGGCCGTCGTCTCGGGCGCCGAGGACGCGGTGCTGGCCGTGGCCGCCGAGGCGGCCGAACGCGGTCTGCGCACCAAGCGGCTGACGGTCTCTCACGCCTTCCACTCGCCGCTCATGGACCCGATGCTGGACGACTTCCGCCGCGTGGTGGAGGGCCTCACCTTCACCGCGCCGGCCATCCCGGTGGTCTCCACCGTGACCGGCGAGGCAGCCGACGGCGAGGCGTGGTGCTCCCCCGGCTACTGGGTGGACCAGGTGCGCCGTCCGGTCCGGTTCATGGACGCGGTCCGGACGCTGGAGGCCGCCGAGGTCACCACCTTCCTAGAGCTGGGTCCCGACGGGGTCTGCGCCGCCATGGCCGCCGCGTCCGTGCTGGACCCGGCGGCGGTCGAGGCGGTTCCGGCGCTGCGCTCGGGCCGGCCGGAACCGCAGGCGCTGCTGGCCGCGCTCGCCTCGGTGTTCGCGCGCGGTACGGAGGTGGACTGGACGGCCGCGTACGCGGGTTCCGGTGGCGGCCGCACCGACCTGCCGACGTACGCCTTCCAGCGCGAGACGTACTGGCTCCGCACCGCGACCGGCGCTCCGGCCGCGCGCCAAGCCCTCGCCCCGGCGCCGGCCTCCGCCGCGCCGGTCGCGGCCCCGGTGGGCGGGCTCGGTGAGCGGCTGGCGGCGCTTCCGGCGGCCGAGCGGCTGCGCGAGGTGACCGAGCTGGTCACCGCGCACACGGCGGCGGTCCTGGAGTACGGGCCGGACGGCGCGGTCGACCTGCGCGCGCCCTTCAAGGAGCTCGGCTTCGACTCGCTGATGACGGTGGAGCTGCGCAACGCGCTCGCCGCGGCCACCGGGCTGAGCCTGCCCAGCGGACTCCTCTTCGCCCACCCGACGCCGGCCGCGCTGGCCGGACATCTGCTGGCCGAGCTGACCGGCACCGGCGCCGCCGACGACGGCCGCCGCGCGCCGGCGGACGCCGGTGAGCCGATCGCCATCGTGGGCATGGCCTGCCGCTATCCGGGCGGCGCCACCTCGCCGGAGGCGCTGTGGAAGCTGCTGTCCGAGGGCGGCGACGCGATCTCCGGCTTCCCGGAGGACCGCGGCTGGCCCGAGGACCTCTTCGATCCCGAGCTCCGCGAGCCGGGCCGCAGCGCGGTGGACGCGGGCGGCTTCCTGCACGGCGCCGGCGGCTTCGACGCCGGCTTCTTCGGCATCGCGCCGCGCGAGGCGCTGGCCATGGACCCGCAGCAGCGACTGCTGCTGGAGACCGCGTGGGAGGCCGTGGAGGGCGCGGGCATCGACCCGGCCTCGCTCCAGGGCAGCCGTACCGGCGTGTTCATCGGCGGTACGGCCCTGGAGTACGGCCCGCGTATGCATGACGCCCCCGCAGGCGTCCACGGCCACGTCCTGACCGGCTCCACCGCGAGCGTCATGTCGGGCCGCATCGCCTACCAACTGGGCCTCATCGGCCCCGCCGTCACCGTCGACACGGCCTGCTCGTCGTCCCTGGTCGCCCTGCACATGGCCGTACGGTCGCTGCGCTCCGGGGAGACCGGTCTCGCTCTGGCGGGCGGTGTCACGGTGATGGCCACCCCCGGCATGTTCGTGGAGTTCTCCAAGCAGCAGGGCCTCGCGCCGGACGGACGGAGCAAGTCGTTCTCCGCGTCGGCGGACGGCACGTCCTGGGCCGAAGGCGTGGGCCTGCTGCTGGTGGAGCGGCTCTCGGACGCGCGGCGCAACGGCCACCAGGTCCTCGCGGTCGTCCGTGGCACCGCGATCAACCAGGACGGCGCCTCCAACGGCCTCACCGCGCCGAGCGGCCTCGCCCAGCAGCGGGTGATCCGCGAGGCGCTCGCCGACGCGGGCCTGTCCGCCGGAGCCGTCGACGCGGTGGAGGCCCACGGCACCGGCACCCGGCTCGGCGACCCGATCGAGGCGGAGGCGCTGCTCGCCACGTACGGCCGGGAGCGCGAGGGCGACCCGGTGTACCTGGGCTCGCTGAAGTCCAACATCGGCCACACGCAGGCCGCCGCCGGTGTCGGCGGCATCGTGAAGATGGTCCAGGCGATGCGGCACGGCACGCTGCCGAGGACGCTGCACGCCGACGAGCCGACGCCGCACGTGGACTGGTCCTCCGGTGCCGTGGAGCTGCTCACCGAGGAGCGGGAGTGGCCGCGCACCGGGCGGCCGCGCCGGGCCGCCGTCTCGTCGTTCGGGATCAGCGGCACCAACGCGCACGTGGTGCTGGAGGAGGCGGCCGAGGCCGACGTCCCGGCGCCGGCCGTCACGCCCGCGCCGGCCACGCCGGTGCCGTGGGTGGTCTCCGCGCGCGACGAGGCGGCGCTGCGGGCGCAGGCGGCCCGGCTGCACGAGCACCTCTCCGGCCGCCCGTCGCTGCCGGTCGCCGATGTCGGCCGCTCGCTGGCCGCCCGTACCGCGTTCGACCGGCGGGCGGTGGTCACCGGCACGGAGACCGCCGACTTCCTGACGGGCCTCCAGGCGCTGGCGCGCGGTGAGCAGTCGCCGCACGTGGTGGTGGGCGACGCGGGCCGGGACGGCCGTACGGCCTTCCTCTTCACCGGCCAGGGCGCCCAGTACCCGGGCATGGGCCAGGAGTTGTACGCCGCCCACCCGGTCTTCGCGCAGGCGCTGGACGAGGTGGCGGCGGCGCTGGAGGGCCATCTGGAACGGCCGCTGCTGGAGGTGATGTTCGCCGATCCCGACGCCGGTGACGGCTCCGACTCCGGTGACGCGTTGCTGCACCGCACCACCTACACGCAGCCCGCGCTCTTCGCCGTCGAGGTGGCGCTGTTCCGGCTGCTGGAACACCACGGCCTGGTGCCCGACCGGCTGGCGGGCCACTCGATCGGCGAGCTGGCCGCGGCCCATGTGGCCGGAGTGCTGTCGCTGGCGGACGCGGCGGCCCTGGTCGCCGCGCGCGGCCGGCTCATGCAGTCGGCGCGTACCGGCGGCGCGATGATCGCCGTGGAGGCCGACGAGGCCGAGGTGGTACGGAGTCTGGCCGGCCACGACGGCGCGCTCGCCGTCGCCGCGGTGAACGGCCCGGACGCGGTCGTGGTCTCCGGTGACGAGGAGGCCGCCGAGCAGGTCGCGGCCCACTGGCGGGAGCAGGGGCGCCGGACGCGGCGGCTGCGCGTCAGCCACGCCTTCCACTCGCCGCACATGGACGAGGTCCTGGAGGAGTTCCGGGCGGTCGCCGCCGCGCTGGAGTTCCGTGCGCCCGTGATCCCGCTGGTGTCGACGCTGACCGGCGAGCTCGCCACCGCCGACGAGCTGGCCTCGCCGGACTACTGGGTGCGGCAGATCCGCTCCACCGTGCGGTTCCTGGACGCGGTCCGCACGCTGGAGGCCGACGGCGTCACCCGGTTCGTCGAGGTCGGTCCCGACGCCGTGCTCACGGCCATGGCGCAGGCCTCGTTCACCACGGAACACGCCACCGCCGTCCCGCTGCTGCGCGCGGGCCGGCCCGAGACCGCCGTCCTCGCCACCGGCCTCGCCCGCGCCCACGCGCTCGGCGCCGGACTGGAGCTGGACACGTTCTTCCCCGGCGCCGCCCGCGCCGACCTGCCCACGTACGCCTTCCAGCACGAGCACTACTGGTTCGTCCCCGAGGAGCGGACCGACGCAGGCGGCCTCGGTCTCACCGTGTCCGAACACCCGCTGCTCGCCGCGTCGGTGGAGCTGGCCGACCGCGACGGCACCATCCTCACCAGCGTGCTCTCGCCGGCCCGGCAGCCGTGGCTGGCCGACCACGGCATCGGTGACGCCGTCCTGGTGCCCGCCACCGCCTTCCTCGAACTGGCCGTGGCAGCGGGCGAGCAGGCCGGGACCGGCCGGGTGGAGGAGCTCACGCTGGAGGCGCCGCTGGTGCTGGCCGAGCGCCGCAGCACCCGCCTCCAGGTCACCGTCGGCGCACCCGAAGCCGACGGCAGCCGCTCCTTCGCGGTGCACGCGCAGCCCGTCACGGACGACGCCCCGGCCCCGTGGACCCGCCACGCCTCCGGCACCCTCACCGCCCCCTCCCCCGCACCCGCCTCCGAGGCCCCGGGCCCCTGGCCGCCCGCCGGTGCCGTCGCCGAACCCCTCACGGGCGTCTACGAGCGGCTCGCCGGGCTCGGTTACGCGTACGGTCCCGCCTTCCAGGGCCTGCGGAGCCTGTGGCGGCGGGGCGAGGAGCTCTACGCGGAGCTGCGGCTGAGCGACGACCAGCGCGAGGCGGCGAGCGGGTACGCGGTCCATCCGGCGCTGCTCGACGCGGCGCTGCACCCGATGGTGCTGGACGCGGCCCGGGACGGTGACGACGACCGGGAGATCCGGCTGCCGTTCGCCTGGAACGGGGCGGCCGTGCACGCCGTGGGCGCGAGCGAGCTGCGGGCCCGGCTGGCTCCGGCCGGACCCGACGCCTACACGCTGACGCTCACCGATCCCACCGGCGCGCCGGTCGCCACCGTCGACCGGATCTCGCTGCGGCCCGTCCCCAAGGACCGGCTCGGCCAGGCCGCCGGCTCGCGCGCCGAGGCGCTCCACACCGTCTCCTGGCCCGTGGTCCCCGCCCCGGCCGGAGCCACGGTGACGCTGACCGAGGCGGCCGGGGACGTCCTGCCGGACCCTGCGGGCGCCGACGCCGTCGTCGTCACGTACGGGCCCGCGAGCGGTGACGCGCTCACGGCCGAGGCGGCGCACGAAACGGCGACGCGGGCCCTGCGCACCGCCCGCGGCTGGCTGGCCGATCCCCGGTACGCCGAGACCCGCCTGGTGTTCGTGACGCACGACGCCGTGGCGGTGCGCCCCGGCGACCGGCTCACCGGCCTGGCCGCCGCACCGGTGTGGGGCCTGGCCCGGTCGCTCCAGTCCGAGCACCCGGACCGGGTGGTCCTCGTCGACCTCGACGCCTCGGGCACGGAGCTGCTGGCCGCCGCCGTCGCGAGCGGCGAGCCGCAGGTGGCGGTCCGCGACGGCGCGCTCCATGTGCCGCGGCTGGCCCGTGCGGTGCGCGCCGAGGTCGCCACCGGTCCGGTCCTCGGGCCCGACGGCACGGTGCTCGTCACCGGCGGCACCGGCGGCCTGGGCGGACTGCTGGCCCGCCATCTGGTGGCCCGGCACGGTGTGCGCCATCTGCTGCTGACCAGCCGCCGGGGCCCGGACACGCCGGGCGTCGACGTGCTGCGCGCGGAACTCGCGGAGCTGGGCGCCGAGGTCACCGTGGTGGCCGCCGACGCGGCCGACCGCGCGGCGCTCACCGCCGTACTGGACGGCATTCCGGCCGAGCACCCGCTGACGGCCGTCGTGCACACGGCAGGTGTCCTGGACGACGCCACCGTGGAGTCGCTCACCGATGAGCAGCTGGCCTCGGTGCTGCGGCCGAAGGTGGACGCGGCGTGGAACCTGCACGAGCTGACGCGGGACCACGACCTGGCCGCGTTCGTCCTGTTCTCCTCCGTCTCCGGCATCACCGGCACGGCCGGCCAGGCCAACTACGCCGCCGCCAACACCTACTTGGACGCGCTCGCCGCCCACCGGTCCGCCTTGGAGCTGCCCGCGCTCTCGCTGGCCTGGGGCCTGTGGGGCGGCGGAAGCGGCATGGGCACCACGCTGGGCGACGCGGACCTCGCGCGCTGGGCCAGGTCCGGTATCGCGCCGCTGGACCCGGACCACGGCCTGGAGCTGTTCGACGCCGCGCTCGCCGGTACGGAGGCGCTGGCCGTACCGGTCACGTTCGACGCGGCCCGGCTGCGCGCCGCCGCCGGAGCACCGCCCGCGCTGCTGCGCGGCCTGGTCAGGCCCCGTCCCCGTACCGCCGCTGCCGGAGGAACGGGCGAGGGCGCCTCGTCCTGGGCGCAGCGGACGGCGGCGCTCGGCGAGGCGGAGCGGCGGACGGCGGTCCTGGCACTGGTCCGCTCCACGGTCGCCGCCGTGCTCGGCCACCCGGACCCCGAAGCCGTCGATCCGGACCGGGCGTTCAAGGAGGCCGGTTTCGACTCGCTCTCCGGTGTGGAGCTGCGCAACCAGCTCTCCGCCGCCACCGGTCTGCGGATCCCCGCGACCGCCGTCTTCGACCACCCGTCGCCCGCCGCGCTCGCCGCGTACGTCGACGACCAGGTCTCCGGCACCCGCGCGGCCGGTCCGGTCGCGGTGCGGGCTGCGGTGGCGGACGAGCCGATCGCGATCGTCGGCATGGCGTGCCGCTTCCCGGGCGGAGTGCGTTCGCCGGAGGAGCTGTGGCGGCTGGTGGCGGAGGGGACGGACGCGATCAGCGAGTTCCCGGACAACCGCGGCTGGAACCTGGAGGAGCTGTACAACGCGGACCCGGACGTCATCGGTACGTCGTACGTCCGGCACGGCGGGTTCCTGCACGAGGCGGACCGGTTCGACCCGGCCTTCTTCGGGATGTCGCCGCGTGAGGCCACCGCGACCGACCCGCAGCAGCGGCTCCTGCTGGAGACCGCGTGGGAGACCTTCGAGAACGCCGGTATCACCCCGGCCTCGGTGCGCGGCAGCAACGCCGGGGTGTTCACCGGCGTGATGTACGACGACTACGCCTCGCGCCTGGCGGCGGCCCCGGAGGAGTTCGAGGGCTTCCTGCTCGCCGGGAACCTCTCCAGCGTGGTCTCCGGCCGCCTCGCCTACACCTACGGCCTGGAAGGGCCTGCGATCACCGTCGACACCGCCTGCTCGTCGTCGCTGGTGGCGCTGCACCTGGCCGCCAACGCGCTGCGGCAGGGCGAGTGCGACCTGGCGCTGGCCGGTGGCGTGACGGTCATGTCCGGGCCGAACACCTTCGTCGAGTTCTCGCGGCAGCGCGGGCTCTCGCCGGACGGCCGGTGCCGTTCCTTCTCGGCGGACGCGGCCGGCACAGGCTGGTCCGAAGGCGTCGGTCTGCTGCTGGTGGAGCGGCTGTCGGACGCCCGGCGCAACGGCCACCGGGTGCTGGCGGTGCTGCGCGGCTCGGCGGTCAACCAGGACGGCGCCTCCAACGGCCTCACCGCGCCCAACGGCCCGTCGCAGGAGCAGGTGATCCGCCAGGCGCTGGCCAACGCGGGCCTCGCCGCCGCCGAGGTGGACGCGGTGGAGGCGCACGGCACCGGCACCACGCTCGGCGACCCGATCGAGGCGCAGGCGCTGCTGGCGACGTACGGCCAGGACCGTCCCGGGGACCGGCCGCTGTACCTGGGTTCGCTGAAGTCCAACATCGGCCACGCGCAGGCGGCCGCCGGGGTCGGCGGTGTGATCAAGATGATCGAGGCCATGCGGCACGGCACGCTGCCGAGGACGCTGCACCTGGACGAGCCGTCGCCGCACGTGGACTGGGAGTCGGGAGCGGTCGCGCTGCTCGCGGAGGAGCGGGAGTGGCCGGCCGAGGACGGGCGGCCGCGCCGGGCCGGTGTGTCGTCGTTCGGCATCAGCGGCACCAACGCGCACGTGATCCTGGAGCAGGGCCCCGAAGAGGCTCCGCGTGACGAGGAGGAGGCGGTCGGACCGGAGGCGGTCCTGCCGCTGGTGGTCTCGGCACGGGACGAGGCGGCGCTGCGCGACCAGGCCGGCCGGCTGTACGAGCACCTCGTACGCCACCCCGCGCTGCGCACCGCCGATGTGGGCTTCTCGCTGCTGAGCACGCGGGCGCTGCACGAGCGGTCGGCCGCCGTCGTCGGCGACCGGGAGGAGCTGCTGAGCGGCCTCGAAGCGCTGGCGCAGGGCCGTACGGCACCTTCGGTGGTGCGGGCGGCGCCCGGCCGGCGCGGCGGGACGGCGTTCCTGTTCACCGGTCAGGGCAGCCAGCGGCTGGGCATGGGCCGGGAGCTGTACGCGAGTTCACCGGTGTTCGCGCAGGCGTTGGACGCGGTCTGCGCTCACCTGGACGGTGAACTGCCCCGCCCCCTCAAGGAGGTTCTCTTCGCCGAGCCGGACTCCGCCGAAGCGGAGCTGCTGGACCGGACCGTCTTCACGCAGGCCGCGCTCTTCGCCGTCGAGACGGCGCTGTTCCGGCTGCTGGAACACCACGGCGCGGCCCCGGACTATCTGCTCGGCCATTCCATCGGCGAGGTCACCGCGGCGCATCTCGCGGGCGTTCTCGACCTGGCGGACGCCGGTGTCCTGGTCGCCGCGCGCGGCCGGCTGATGCAGGCGGCGCGTGCGGGAGGCGCGATGGCGGCGGTGCAGGCGAGCGAGGAGGAGATCCTCGCCTCGCTCACCGGCCTCGGTGACACGGTCGCCGTCGCCGGGATCAACGGCCCGGACTCCGTCGTCGTCTCCGGCGACGAGGACGCGGTGGAGAAGATCGCCGCGCACTGGCGGGAACAGGGCCGCAAGACGAAGCGGCTGACCGTCAGCCACGCCTTCCACTCGCCGCACATGGACGAGGTGCTGGAGGAGTTCACCGCGATCGCCTCGGGCCTCACGTTCCACGCCCCGAAGATCCCGGTCGTCTCCAACGTCACCGGAGTCCTCGCCACCGATGAGCAGCTGCGCTCGCCGGAGTACTGGGCCGGGCACATCCGCGCGGCCGTCCGCTTCCACGACGGGATCCGCTTCCTGGAGGACCAGGGCGTCGGCGACTTCGTGGAGGTGGGCCCCGACGGCGTGCTCACAGCGATGGCCCAGTCCTGCCTGACGAAGGAAGCCGCTCTCCTGACCCCGGTGCTGCGCTCCGGCCGGTCCGAGCAGCACACCACCGTCGCGGCGCTGGCCCTGCTGGAGCTGCGCGGCGGCGCCCTGGACCGGTCGGCCCTCTTCCCGGGCGCGACACGGGTGGAGCTGCCGACGTACGCCTTCCAGCACTCGCGCCACTGGCTGGAGGCGCCTTCGGTGCCCGGCGACGCGGCGGGGCTCGGGCTGGGGGCCACCGGGCATCCGCTGCTCGGTGCGGCGGTGCCGATGGCCGGTCAGGACGGGTTCCTGTTCACCGGCCGGGTCTCCCGCCACACCCACCCGTGGCTCTGGGACCACGCCGTGCACGGGGTCGCGCTGCTGCCGGGAACGGCGTTCGCGGACCTGGCGCTGCGCGCCGGTGAGCACGTCGGCTGCGACGAGGTCGAGGACCTCACCCTCACCGCGCCGCTCGTCCTGCCGGACCGCGAAGGCGTACGGATCCAGGCGGTGCTGGGTGCGGCGGACGACGCCGGCCGCCGCACGCTGGAGGTCTACTCGCGGCCCGGCACGGACGACCTGACGCCGTGGACGCTGCACGCGACCGGCCGGCTGGCGGCAGCGTCGGACCGGCCGGCCGAGGTGCCCGAGCTGGGCGCCTGGCCGCCGGCGGGTGCGACGGAGGCGGACCTGGAGGGCGTGTACGAGCGTCTCGCCGGCCACGGATACGCGTACGGGCCCGCCTTCCAGGGGCTGCACCGGGTCTGGCACACGGAGACGGAGCTGTTCGCGGAGGTGGCGCTGGCGGAGGCGCAGCAGGCGGACGCGGCACGGTTCACCGTGCATCCGGCGCTGCTGGACGCGGCGCTGCACCCGCTGCTGCCCGGAGTCGCGGACACCGGCCGGCCGGCCGTGCTGCCGTTCGCGTGGTCGGGTCTGACCGTACGGGCCACGGGCGCCACGGAATTGCGGGTGCGGCTCTCGACGACCGGTCCGGAGACCGTCGCGCTGACGGTCACCGACGGCCTGGGCGCGCCGGTGGCCTCGGTCGCCGAGCTGGCGCTGCGGCCGCTGACCGAGGAGGCGCTGCGAGCGGCGGCCGAGACGCACCGCGAGGGCCTGCTGGAGGTGCGGTGGACGGAGGCCGGCGCGGTACGTGCGGTGGCCGGCGAGCACGCCGTGCTGCTGGGCGAGGCTCCGGACGCCGGATTCGACGCCTTGACCCGCTACCCGGATCTGGCGGCGCTGGTGGCGGCGGTGGAGGCCGGGGCCGAGGTCCCGGGCCTGGTACTGAACGTGCCGCAGCCGCTCCAGGACGACGACCTTCCCGTACAGGCCCGTGAGGCGGCCGTACGCCACCTCGAACTGGCCCAATCCTGGCTGGCCGACGAGCAGTTCGCACAGTCACGTCTCGTGGTCGTCACCCAAGGCGCCATCGCGACCGGCCCGGAGGACGTCACCGACCTCGCGCACGCGGCTCTCTGGGGCCTCCTGCGCTCGGCCGAGAGCGAGAACCCCGGCCGCTTCGGCCTCGTCGACCTCGACGGAGACACCGCGGCCGACACTCCCCTGCTCCTCGCCGCCGCACTGAGCGAACCGCAGGCGGCACTGCGCAAGGGCCAGATCCTGGTGCCGCGTTTCGCCCGGGTGAAGCCGGACCCCACTGCCGTACCGGAACCGCCGCGCTGGGACCAGGGCACCATCCTCATCACCGGCGCCACCGGAGCACTCGGCACCCTCCTCGCCCACCACCTCGCCGCACAAGGAGCGAAACACCTCCTCCTCCTCAGCCGACGCGGCATCGACGCCCCCGGAGCCACCCAACTCCGCGACCACCTCCACGCGGCAGGCACCACCACCACCTTCGCCGCCGCCGACGCAGCCGACTACGACGCACTCGCCGGCGCGATCGACCAACTTCCCGCCGAACACCCCCTCACCGCCATCATCCACACCGCAGGAACCGTCGACGACGGCCTCCTCACCAGCCTCGACCCCCAACGCCTCCACACCGTCCTGCGCCCCAAGATCGACGCAGCCTGGAACCTCCACCAACTCACCCACCACCACCCCGTCCACACCCTCACCCTCTACTCCTCCATCGCCGGACTCCTCGGCACCGCAGGCCAAGCCAACTACGCCGCCGGCAACACCTTCCTCGACGCCCTCGCCCACCACCGCACAGCACAAGGCCACCCCACCACCTCCCTCGCCTGGGGACTCTGGGACGGCGAACACGGCGGTATGGGCGGCTCGTTGACCGAGGCGGACCTCAAGCGGCTGGCCCGCAGCGGACTGCGGGCGCTGGCACCGGAGGAGGGCATGGAGCTCTTCGACGCCGCGCCGCTGACCGGCCGGCCGGTCCTGGCCGTCACCGGTCTCGACCTGGACGCGCTGCGCTCCGGCGGTGAGGAGCCGCCGCTGCTCTTCCGCGGCCTGGTGCGCCGGCCGGCCGTACGCGGGACCGCAGCACGCGGCGGCGAGCAAGCCGGGCCGTCGCTGGCCGAGCGGCTGGCCGGGCTACCGGAGCCGGAGCGCGAGCGGCTCCTGGTCGATCTGGTACGGGCCCGGGTGGCCGAGGTCCTCGGCCACGCCGACCAGGGTGCGGTGGGCGCGGACCGGGCCTTCCAGGAGCTGGGCTTCGACTCGCTCACCGCGGTCGAGCTCCGCAACCGGCTCGGCGAGTCCACCGGACTCCGCCTGCCCACCACCCTCGTCTTCGACCACCCCACCCCGTCGGCGCTCGCGGCCCATCTGCGCGGTCAGCTCGTGGTGGAGGACGCCGGACCGTCCGGCGACGTGCTCGCCGGACTCGACCGGATCGAGGAGCTGCTCCGCTCGGCGGCGCCCGACGGACCGTCCGACGGGTCCGCTCAGGACCGGATCGGTGACCGGCTGCGGCAGCTGCTGCTGCTCGTCGAGGCCACGGACCGCAACGGCCGGGAGGAGCTCAGCCATGACGATCTCGAATCCGCCTCGGACGAGGACCTGTTCGCCCTCGTCGACAACATCGACTGACCGGGCACCGCAGCCGGGGCACTCCGGCATCACCGCACGCCATTCCACGCAACACACTGGGGAGCTGACCGCACGTGGCTGACGAGAAGGAACTCCGCGACTACCTCAAGCGGGCGATCGCCGACGCCCGGGACGCGCGCAGGAAGCTGCGCGACGTGGAGGAGAAGGCCCAGGAGCCGATCGCCATCGTGGGCATGGCCTGCCGCTACCCGGGCGGCGTCTCCTCGCCGGAGGATCTGTGGCGGCTGGTCGACGACGAGGTCGACGCGATCTCCACGTTCCCGGAGAACCGTGGCTGGGACCTGGAGAACCTGTTCGACGCGGACCCGGAGCAGGTAGGCACGTCGTACGTCCGCCACGGCGGATTCGTGCACGAGGCCGACGGGTTCGACCCGGAGTTCTTCGGGCTCTCGCCGCGTGAGGCGCTCGCCGCCGACCCGCAGCAGCGGCTCCTGCTGGAGACGACGTGGGAGGTGCTGGAGCGCTCGGGCATCGACCCGGCCCAGCTGCGCGGCAGCCGGACGGGTGTCTTCACCGGGCTGATGTACTCGGACTACGGCTCCCGTCCGCATCTGCCCGGCGACGGCTTCGAGGGCTACCTGTTCAGCGGCAGCGCCGGCAGCATCGCCTCCGGTCGGATCGCGTACACCTTCGGTCTGGAGGGTCCGGCGGTCGCCGTCGACACGGCGTGCTCCTCCTCGCTCGTCGCGATCCACCTGGCGGTCAACGCGCTGCGCGGCGGCGAGTGCGATCTGGCGCTGGCCGGTGGTGCGGCCGTCATGTCGACGCCGCAGGGGTTCGTCGAGTTCTCCCGGCTGCGCGGGCTGGCTCCCGACGGCCGGTGCAAGCCGTTCTCGGCGGCGGCGGACGGTACGGCCTGGTCGGAAGGGGTCGGCGTGCTCCTCGTCGAGCGCCTCTCGGACGCCAAGCGCAACGGCCACCACGTCCTCGCGGTCATCCGTGGCACGGCCGTGAACCAGGACGGTGCCTCCAACGGCCTGACCGCGCCGCACGGCCCGTCGCAGGAGCGCGTCATCCGTCAGGCGCTGGCCAACGCGGGCCTGGCTCCGGGCGA
Organism: Streptomyces sp. CA-146814; assembly: GCF_050942385.1. Lineage (NCBI taxonomy): Bacteria > Bacillati > Actinomycetota > Actinomycetes > Kitasatosporales > Streptomycetaceae > Streptomyces > Streptomyces sp. CA-146814. The sequence goes on along the minus strand of NZ_CP192068.1, from coordinate 6,506,831 downwards.
CGTCGACGCGGTGGAGGCGCACGGCACCGGCACGCGTCTCGGCGACCCGATCGAGGCCCAGGCCGTCATCGCGACGTACGGCCAGAACCGGCCCGAAGGACGGCCTCTCCACCTCGGCTCGCTCAAGTCCAACACCGGCCACACCCAGGCCGCAGCGGGTGTCGGCGGTGTCATCAAGATGGTCCAGGCGATCCACCACGCCACGCTCCCGAAGACCCTCCACCTGGAGGAGCCGACGCCGTTCGTCGACTGGGAGTCCGGCGATGTGTCGCTCCTGACCGAGGCGCGGCCGTGGCCGGAGAAGGACGCGCCGCGCCGGGCCGCCGTCTCCGCGTTCGGCATGGGCGGCACCAACGCGCACCTCATCCTGGAGCAGCCGCCGGCGGAGGAGCCGGCCGAGCAGGCCGAGACCGATGTGCCGATCGGGCAGGCCGAGCGGGCAGAGGCCGACGTGCCGGCCGTCCTGCCGTGGCTGCTCTCCGCCAAGACCTCGCAGGCCCTCGCCGACCAGGCCGGCCGTCTGCTGGAGCACCTGGAGGCGCACCCCGGGCAGTCGCCGCTCGACGTCGCGTACTCCCTCGCCACCACCCGTACGACCCTCGATCACCGCGCCGTCGTCCTCGCCGCGCCTGACGTCCTCCCGCGCGAGCAGCTGCGGGCGCTCGCCGAGGGCGCTCCCGCGCCGGGCACGGTGCGGGGCTCGGCGGCCGAGGCGTCAAAGACGGCGTTCGTCTTTCCGGGTCAGGGCTCGCAGTGGGCGGGCATGGCGGCCGGGCTGATGGACACCTCACCGGCGTTCGCCGCCTCCATCACGGAGTGCGCGAAGGCGTTCTCGCCGTACGTGGACTGGTCGCTGGAGGAGGTGCTGCGCGGGACCGAAGGCGCGGCCTCGCTGGAGCGCGTCGACGTCGTGCAGCCGGTCCTGTTCGCGGTGATGGTCTCGCTGGCGGAGCTCTGGCAGACGCACGGCGTCCGGCCGAACGCCGTGGTGGGCCACTCGCAGGGCGAGATCGCCGCCGCGTACGTGGCCGGCATCCTCAGCCTGGACGACGCGGCCCGTGTGGTGACCCTGCGCAGCCAGGCCATCGGCCGCGTGCTGGCGGGCCTGGGCGGCATGGTCTCCGTCGCGCTCCCGGCCGACGCGGTGCGCGAGCGCATCGCCCGCTGGGAGGGCCGCGTGCAGGTCGCCGCGGTCAACGGCCCGGCCTCCGTGGTCGTCTCCGGCGAACCGGAGCCGCTCCAGGACCTGTTGGAGGAGTGCCGGGCCGACGGCGTACGAGTGCGGGGCATCCCGGTCGACTACGCCTCGCACTCCCACTACGTGGAGCTGCTGGAGGAGGAGCTGGGCACGCTGCTCGCGCCGGTGAGCCCGCGCAAGGCGGCCATCCCGTTCTTCTCGACCGTGACCGGTCAGTGGGTCGTGGGGACGGAGCTGGACGCGGGGTACTGGTACCGCAACCTGCGGCAGCCGGTGGAGCTGGAGCACGCGGTACGGACGCTCCTGGAGGAGGGGTTCGGCACCTTCATCGAGTCCAGCGCGCATCCGGTCCTGGCGCTCGCGGTGCAGGAGACGGCGGAGGCGGCGGGACGGGACGCGGTGGCGTTCGGTTCGCTGCGGCGCGACGAAGGCGGGCTGGAGCGGTTCCTGCTCTCCGTGGGCGAGGCCCACAACCGCGGTGTCCTGGTCGACTGGCGGTCCGTCTTCGGCGACACCCGGCCGGGCCGGGTCGACCTGCCGACGTACGCCTTCCAGCGCACCCGCCACTGGCTGGAAGCGGTCTCCGTGCCGAGCGACGCCGCCGGTCTGGGCCTCGGTTCGACCGACGGCCACCCGCTGCTCGGCGCCGCCGTCGCGGTGGCGGACCGGCCGACCCTCCTGCTGACCGGCCGCATCTCCCGCCACTCCCACCCGTGGCTCGCGGACCACGCCGTGCACGGCACCGCGCTGCTGCCGGGCACCGGGCTGGTCGAGCTGGCGTTGCGGGCCGGTGAGTACGCGGGGTGCGAGCGGGTCGAGGAACTGACGCTCTCCGCGCCGCTGTTGCTGCCGGAGCGCGACGGCGTCCAGCTGCAGATCGTGGTCGGCGAGGCCGACGAGGCCGAGCGCCGCACAGTGGAGATCTACTCGCGGCCGGACACCGCGGACGAGGACATGGCGTGGACGCTCCACGCCGAGGGACGACTGGCCTCGGATTCGGCCTCGGCCTCGGCTTCGGCTTCGGCTTCGGCTTCGGCTTCGGCTTCGGCTTCGGCTTCGGCTTCGGCTTCGGCTTCGGCTTCGGCTTCGGACGCAGCGGTGGAGGGCCTGCTGGTCTGGCCGCCGTCGGGGGCCGTGGAGGTCGACCTGGACGGCGCGTACGACCGGGTGCTGGAGCAGGGTTACGCGTATGGGCCCGCGTTCCAGGGACTGCGGCGGGCCTGGCGGGGCGCGGAGGCGGGAGAGCTCTTCGCCGAGGTGGCCCTGCCGGACGAACTCCACGCGCAGGCTGGCCTCTTCACCGTCCATCCGGCGTTGCTGGACGCGGCGCTGCACCCGCTGCTGCCGGGCGTGGTGGACGAGGACCGGCAGGCTCTGCTGCCCTTCTCCTGGTCGGACGTGACGGTGTACGCCACCGGCGCGTCGGTCCTGCGGGTGCGGCTGACGCCGACCGGGCCCGAGTCGGCCGCGCTCCTGGTGGCCGACGGCCTGGGCGCGCCGGTCGCTTCGGTGGCCGAGCTGGCGCTGCGGCCGCTCTCCGAGGAGGCGCTGCGAGCGGCGGCCGACGCGCACCGCGAGGGCCTGCTGCGGGTGGAGTGGTCGGCGATCGGCGCCGTGGACTCGTCTGCGAAGAACGGGACTTGGGCGCTGCTGGGCGATCCGGGTGCGCTGGCGTTGCCGGTCGACTCCTCGCGTACGTACGCGGATCTGGCGGCGCTGGTGGCGGCGGTGGAGGCCGGGGCCAAGGTCCCGGACGTGGTGCTCACCGTGCCGCAGCCGCTCCAGGACGACAGCCTTCCCGTACAGGCCCGTGAGGCGGCCGTACGCCACCTCGAACTGGCCCAATCCTGGCTGGCCGACGAGCAGTTCGCACAGTCACGTCTCGTGGTCGTCACTCAAGGCGCCATCGCAACGGGACCGGAGGACATCACCGACCTCACGCACGCGGCTCTCTGGGGCCTCCTGCGCTCCGCCGAGAGCGAGAACCCCGGCCGCTTCGGCCTCGTCGACCTCGACGGCGAGCCGTCCGCATCGCTCCTACCGGCCGTCATCGCCTCCGGTGAGAGCCAGGCGGCGGTACGCGCCGACACCGTACTGGTGCCGCGTTTCGCGCGGGTGAAGCCGGACCCCGCCACCGCACCCGAGCCGCCGCGCTGGGACCAGGGCACCATCCTCATCACCGGCGCCACCGGAGCACTCGGCACCCTCCTCGCCCACCACCTCGCCGCACAAGGAGCGAAACACCTCCTCCTCCTCAGCCGACGCGGCATCGACGCCCCCGGAGCCACCCAACTCCGCGACCACCTCCACGCGGCAGGCACCACCACCACCTTCGCCGCCGCCGACGCAGCCGACTACGACGCACTCGCCGGCGCGATCGATCAACTCCCCGCCGAACACCCCCTCACCGCCATCATCCACACCGCAGGAACCGTCGACGACGGCCTCCTCACCAGCCTCAACCCCCAACGCCTCCACACCGTCCTGCGCCCCAAGATCGACGCAGCCTGGAACCTCCACCAACTCACCCACCACCACCCCGTCCACACCCTCACCCTCTACTCCTCCATCGCCGGACTCCTCGGCACCGCAGGCCAAGCCAACTACGCCGCCGGAAACACCTTCCTCGACGCCCTCGCCCACCACCGCACAGCACAAGGCCACCCCACCACCTCCCTCGCCTGGGGACTCTGGGAGGAGAGCAGTGCCAGCACCAGCCACCTGGAGGACGTCGACCTGCAGCGGATGGCGCGGTTCGGGCTGCTTCCGCTGACGTCGGAGGCGGGCATGGCCCTGTTCGACGCCTCCCACGCCTCCGCCGAACCCCTGCTCGCGGCGACCGGTCTCGACCTCGCCAACCTCCGCCGCAAGGGTGTCGAGCCGCTGCCGCTGATGCGTGGCCTCGTGCCGGCGGTCCGCCGCCGCGCGACGGCCGGTTCGGCCGCCGGGTCGTCGCTGGCCGAGCAGCTGGGCGCGGTCTCCGAGGCCGAGCGCCGACGGGTGCTCGTCGATATGGTGCGCTCCCAAGTGGCAGGCGTACTCGGCCACTCGGACCTTCAGGCCGTGGAAGCCGACCGTGTCTTCAAGGAGTTGGGCTTCGACTCCCTGACGGCGGTCGAACTCCGCAACCGGCTCGGCGAGTCCACCGGACTCCGCCTGCCCACCACCCTCGTCTTCGACCACCCCACCCCGTCGGCCATCGCCGCCTACCTCTCCACGCTCATCGCCCCCGTGGAGCCGCAGGGCGCCGCGAGCGCCGGCCGTGCGCCGGACGCCGCCGAGGACCCGATCGTCATCGTCGGCATGGCGTGCCGTTATCCGGGCGGGGTCTCCTCGCCGGACGAGCTGTGGCGGCTGGTCGCCGACGAGGTCGACGCGATCTCACCGTGGCCGACCGACCGCGGCTGGGACACCGAGGGCCTGTACGACCCGGAGCCCGGCACACCCGGCAGGTCGTACTCGCGCCACGGCGGATTCCTGTACGACGGTGACCACTTCGACCCCGCCTTCTTCGGGATGTCCCCGCGCGAGGCGCTCGCCACCGACCCGCAGCAGCGGCTGTTGCTGGAGGCCGCCTGGGAGACGTTCGAGAACGCCGGGATCGACGCGTCGTCGCTGCGCGGCAGCCGCACCGGTGTGTACGCCGGTGTGATGTACCACGACTACGCCTCCCGGATCCAGCAGGTCCCGGAGGACATGGAGGGCTACCTCTTCAGCGGCAACGCGGGCAGTGTCGCCTCCGGCCGGGTGTCGTACACCTTCGGTCTGGAGGGTCCGGCGGTCACGGTCGACACCGCGTGCTCCTCCTCGCTCGTCGCCATCCACCAGGCGGTGAACGCGCTGCGCGCGGGCGAGTGCGATCTGGCGCTCGCGGGCGGTGTGACGCTGATGTCGACACCGCAGGGGTTCGTCGAGTTCTCGCAGCAGCGCGGCCTCTCGGCGGACGGGCGGTGCCGCTCGTTCTCCGCCACGGCGGACGGCACGGGCTGGTCGGAAGGGGTGGGCCTGCTGCTGGTCGAGCGCCTCTCCGACGCCGAGCGCAACGGCCACCACGTCCTCGCCGTCGTCCGTGGCAGCGCGGTCAACCAGGACGGCGCCTCCAACGGTCTCACCGCGCCGAACGGCCCGTCGCAGGAACGCGTCATCCGCCAGGCCCTCACCAACGCGGGCCTGACTCCGAGCGACATCGACGCCGTCGAAGCGCACGGCACCGGGACCCGCCTCGGCGACCCGATCGAGGCCCAGGCACTCATCGCCACCTACGGCCAGAACCGGCCCGAAGGACGGCCTCTCCACCTCGGCTCCCTCAAGTCCAACACCGGCCACACCCAGGCGGCGGCCGGTGTCGGCGGCGTCATCAAGATGGTCCAGGCCCTGCGGCACGGCACGCTGCCGAGGACGCTCCACCTGGAGGAGCCGACGCCGATCGTGGACTGGGACGCCGGTGACATCTCTCTCCTCACCGAGGCCCGTCCGTGGCCGGAGAAGGAGGGCCCGCGCCGCGCGGCGGTCTCGTCCTTCGGGATCAGCGGGACGAACGCGCATCTCATCCTGGAGCAGCCGCCTGTACGGGAGGTGGCGGAGCCGGAGGAGGCGCAGGTGCCGCCCGCCCTGCCGTGGCTGCTCTCCGCCAAGTCCCCTCAGGGCGTGGCGAGTCAGGCGGCGCGGCTGCTGGAGCACGTGGAGGCGCACCCCGAGCTGTCACCGCTCGACATCGCGTACTCCCTCGCCACCACCCGTACCGCACACGACCACCGCGTGAGCGTGACCGGTGCGGGACTGGACGAACTGACCGCCGGACTGCGGTCGGTACGGGCCGGGGCGCGGCCGGCGGTCCGGGCGCAGGCGGACGGGTCCGGCCGGACGGCGTTCCTGTTCACGGGCCAGGGAGCGCAGTATCCGGGGATGGGCAAGGAGCTGTACGCGACCTTCCCGGTCTTCGCCGAGGCGCTCGACGCGGTGTGCGCGCAGTGGGAAGGGGCCTTCGAACGGCCTTTGCTGGAGGTGATGTTCGCCGATCCCGGCACCGAGGCCGCAACTCTGCTCGACCAGACCGGCTACACCCAGCCCGCGCTCTTCGCGCTCGAAACGGCACTCTTCCGGCTCATCCGGTCCTGGGGCATCACCCCCGACCACGTCGCCGGACACTCCATCGGCGAGATCACCGCCGCCCACGCCGCCGGCATCCTCACCCTCGAAGACGCCACCACCCTCGTCAAAGCCCGCGCCACCCTCATGCAAGCCCTCCCCACCAACGGCACCATGATCGCCGTCCAAACCACCGAAACCGACATCCGGCCCCACATCGAAGCCCACGACGGCATCGACATCGCCGCCATCAACAGCCCCACCAGCCTCGTCCTCAGCGGCGACACCACCCCCCTCCTCACTCTCGCCGCCCACCTCCGCGAACAAGGCCACAAAACCAAGCAACTCCCCGTCTCCCACGCCTTCCACAGCCCCCACATGGACGCCATGCTCGACGACTTCCGCAGCGTGGCCGAAACCCTCACCTACCACCCACCCACCATCCCGATCACCTCCACCCACACCGGCGACGCGGCCACCGAACTCCACCACCCCGCCTACTGGGCCGACCAGCTCCGCGGCACCGTCCGCTTCGCCGACACCATCACCACCCTCAACCACCACGGCACCACCACCTACATCGAAATCGGCCCGGGCCGTACGCTCAGTGCGCTGGTCCAGGAGAACGTGGAGAGCGTGCCGGTCGTCCGGCCGCTGCTGCGCCCGGCGGCGCCTGAGCCGGAGACGCTCGTCGCGGCGGTCGCGGAGCTGCACGACGCGGGGCTGCGGGTCGACTGGGAGGCGTTCTTCGCCGGCCATGGGGCCCGGCGGGTGACGCTGCCGACGTACGCGTTCGAGCGCCGCCGCTACTGGCTGGACGCGGGCCCGGCCGGGTTCGACGCCGCCGAGTGGGGCCTGCGGTCCACGAGCCATCCGTACCTCGGGGTCACCGTGCCGCTGGCCGGTGGCGAGGGCACGGTGTTCTCCGGGCGGGCCGTTCCGCGCCGGGACGCCTGGCTGGCCGAGCAGGTGGTGATCGACGAGCCCGTCCTGCCGGTCTCCGCCCTGGTGGAGACGGTGCTGCGCGCGGGCGCCGAGCTGGGCTGCGGTGTGCTGCACGCGTTCGACGTACCGGCACCGCTGATCGTCCCGGCGGCCGGTGCCGTACAGCTTCAGGTCTCCGTGGGCGAGCCGGGTGCGGACGGACGGCGTACGGTACGGGTCTTCGCCCGGCCGGACGACCGGGACGGGGTCTGGCAGCCGGCGGCCGAGGGCGTCCTCTCCACCGGGGACGTGCCGGTCCCGGACGGGGCCGGTGAACCCTTCGCCGTCAAACCCTTCACCGTCCGGATACCCGAGTGGCTGCGCGGCGAGGCGGACCGCTTCGGCCTCCACCCGGCCCTGCTGGACGCGGTGCTCGCCGCGCGCCCGGCCACCGCCGCGCCCGGCACCGTCGCCTTCCCGGCGCGGTGGCGCGGCGTCCGGCTGTACGCCTCCGGCGTGACGGAGGCCGAGGCCGCGCTGACGGATCTCGGTGACGGGTCGTTCGCGGTGCGGCTGACCGACGAGGCCGGCCGGCTGGTCGCCACCGTCGCCTCGGTCGCCTTCGTGGAGCTGCCGGAGGCCCGGTTCAGCGGTGCGCGTGACTCGGCGTTCGCGGCTCTGCTGGAGCCGGGCCGGGTTCCGGTGCCGACGGCCGCTTCCGGCGGACCGTTCGCCTGGGGCGTCCTCGGTCCGTGGGCCGGAGCGACGCCGGCCGGCGCTGTCGTCCTGCCGGACGCGGCGACTGCGGCCTCCGGTGCGGAGTTCGGGGCCGTACTCTTCGGCCCTCAGGTGCCGGACAGCGGCGATCCGGTCGGCGCGGTGCACGCGCTGACCCGTGAGGTGCTGGCCGTCCTCCAGGAGTGGCTGGCGGACGAGCGGCTGACGGAGACGCCGCTCGTGGTGGCGGTGCGCGGCGCGTCCGGTCCGGTGGTCGCGGCGGTGCGCGGGCTCGTGCGGTCGGCGCAGGCCGAGGCGCCGGGCCGGATCGTCCTGGCCGAGGTGGAGGGCGACACCGCCGAGGTGTACGCGGCGCTGGCCTCGGCCGTCCGCTCCGGTGAGCCGGAGGTCGCTGTCCGGGGCTCGGGCGTGCAGGCGCCGAGGCTGCGGAGGGTGACGGAGCCGGCCGAACCGGCCGGGGCCTCCTGGAACCCGGACGGGACCGTCCTCATCACCGGAGGCACCGGGTCGCTCGGCGGAGTCTTCGCCCGGCACCTGGTGGTCCGGCACGGTGTGCGGCATCTGCTGCTCGCGGGCCGCTCCGGTACGGAGTCCGCCGCGACGGCCCTGCTCCGCGAGGAGCTCGGTGTGCTGGGTGCGACGGTGACGGTGGCGGGCGGTGACCTCGCGGACCGGGACGAGGTGGTGCGGCTGCTCGGGCGGATTCCGGCGGAGCACCCGCTCACCGGAGTCGTCCACGCGGCGGGCACCGTGGACAACGCGATGGTCGCCACGCTGACGCCGGAGCAGCTGACGTCGGTGCTGGAGCCCAAGGCCGACGCCGCCTGGCACTTGCACGAACTGACCCGTGATCTGCCGCTGAGCGCCTTCGTCCTCTTCTCGTCGAGCACGGGTTCTCTCGGCGGTCCCGGCCAGGCCAACTACGCGGCCGGCAACGCCTTCCTCGACGGCCTCGCCGAACACCGGGCCGCCGAGGGCCTGCCCGCGGTCTCCATCGGCTGGGGGCTCTGGGCGCGGGACACCGGGCTCGGCGCGGCGCTCGGCGAGGGCGAGCGGGCCAGGTTCGCCCGGGAAGGGTTCCGGGCGGTCACGGACGAGCAGGGCCCGGCCCTGTTCGACGCGGCGCTGACGCTCGGCCGGCCGGTCCTGACGGCGCTCCCGGTCGACGCGGTGGCGCTGCGGGCCCGAGGCGATGTGCCGGCTCTGCTGAGCGGCCTGGTCACGGTGCCGGTCCGGTCGGAGGACCGGGCCGGGACCGGTGCGGAGCCCGCCGTACCGCTGGTGGACCGGATCTCCGGCCTTCCGGCCGAACAGCGGTACGACGCCGTCGCGGAGGTGGTCCGGGCCACGCTCGCCGTGGTGCTCGGCCACCCGGACCCGGACGCCATCGACGAGGAACGGCCTTTCCAGGAGCTGGGGTTCGACTCCCTCACCGCTGTCGATCTCCGCAACCGGCTCGGCCTGGCCGTCGGCCTCAAGCTGCCCGCCACGCTGGTCTTCGACTTCCCGACACCGGCGGCGCTCTCCGCGCACATCCTCGCGAAGGCGGCGCCGGAGGCCGGGGCCGGGACGGGCGGCGGTGCGCTGGCCGAGCTCGACCGGCTGGAGTCGGCGCTCGCCTCGGTGGCGGAGGAGGGCGAGGAGCGTGACGCGCTCGCCGCGCGGCTGCAGTCGCTGCTGTCCCGGGTGAACGGCACGGCCGTACCCGCCGGGACGGTCCCGCCGGCGCGGCCGGAGGCGGAGGACGTCAGCTCGTACACCTCCGCGGACGAGATCTTCGACTTCATCGACCACCAGCTCGGCCGCACGTCCGGCTGACCACCAGTCCCCCAGCCAGTCCCCCAGCACGTGTTCCGAGGAGATGTGGGTGTCGCATGTCTGACCCAAGCAAGGAAGAGAAGCTCGTCGAGTACCTGAAGTGGGTGACGGCCGATCTGCAGAAGGCGCGTCAGCAGATCTCCGACCTGGAGGCGGCAGCGGCCGACGAGCCGGTGGCGATCGTGGGGATGGCGTGCCGTTATCCGGGCGGGGTCTCCTCGCCGGACGAGCTGTGGCGGCTGGTCGCCGACGAGGTCGACGCGATCTCGCCGTGGCCGACCGACCGCGGCTGGGACACGGAGGGGCTGTACGACCCGGAGCCCGGCACACCCGGCAGGTCGTACACTAAGGAGGGCGGCTTCCTGGAGGGCGCCACCCGGTTCGACGCCGAGTTCTTCGGGATCTCGCCGCGTGAGGCGGTCGCCATGGATCCGCAGCAGCGGGTCCTGATGGAGAGCGCCTGGGAGGTGTTCGAGAACGCGGCCATCGACCCGGCCACTCTCAAGGGCAGCCGGACCGGGGTCTTCGTCGGAGTGGTGGAGGAGAGCTACCTCGGTCTGGAGGCACCCCGCGAACTCCAGGGCTACCTCATGACGGGCAAGCTGGGCAGCGTGGCGTCGGGGCGCATCGCCTACACGCTGGGGCTGGAAGGTCCTGCCGTATCGATCGACACGGCGTGCTCCTCGTCCCTGGTGGCGCTGCACCTCGCCGTGCAGTCGGTGCGTTCGGGCGAGTCGGATCTCGCGCTCGCCGGCGGGTCCACGGTCAACGGCGACCCCGGCGGCTTCGTGGACTTCTCGCAGCAGCGCGGGCTCGCCGCCGACGGCCGGATCAAGTCCTTCTCGGCGGCGGCCGACGGTACGGCCTGGTCGGAGGGGGTGGGCCTGCTGCTGGTCGAGCGCCTCTCCGACGCGCAGCGCAACGGCCACCACGTCCTCGCGGTGATCCGTGGCAGCGCGGTCAACCAGGACGGCGCGTCCAACGGCCTCACCGCGCCGAACGGCCCGTCGCAGGAACGCGTCATCCGCCAGGCCCTCACCAACGCGGGCCTGGCTCCCGGGGACATCGACGCCGTGGAGGCCCACGGCACCGGCACGCGTCTCGGCGACCCGATCGAGGCCCAGGCGCTCATCGCCACGTACGGCCAGAACCGGCCCGAAGGCCGTCCGCTCCACCTCGGCTCCCTCAAGTCCAACATCGGGCATTCGGTGGCGGCCGCCGGAGTGGGTGGCGTGATCAAGATGGTCCAGGCGATGCGGCACGGCACACTGCCGAGGACGCTGCACCTGGACGAGCCGAGCCCGTTCGTGGACTGGGACGCCGGTGAGGTCTCCCTGCTGACGGAGGCCCGGCCGTGGCCGGAGAAGGAGGGCCCGCGGCGGGTGGCGGTCTCGGCGTTCGGTGTGAGCGGGACGAACGCGCATGTGATCCTGGAGCAGCCGCCGGTACGGGAGTCGGCCGAGCCGGCATCGGAGGACGAGCCGGTCGAGCCGCAGGTGCCGCCGGTGCTCCCGTGGCTGCTCTCCGCCAAGTCCCCTCAGGCCCTTGCCGGTCAGGCGGCGCGGCTGCTGGAGCACGTGGAGGCGCACCCCGAACTGTCACCGCTCGACATCGCGTACTCCCTCGCCACCACCCGTACCGCACACGACCACCGCGCCGTCCTCCTCACCGGGTCCGGCACCCACCCGCGCGAGCAGCTCGACGCACTCGCGCGGAACACGCCCACGCCGGGCACCATCGGCGGCGAGGCGGGTTCCCGGCGAGGCAAGGTGGCCTTCCTGTTCACCGGTCAGGGAGCACAGCGGGCCGGTATGGGCAAGGAGTTGTACGCGGCGTTCCCGGTCTTCGCTGCCGCGCTCGACGAGGTGTGCGCGCATCTCGACAAGGATCTGGAACGGCCTTTGCTGGAGGTGATGTTCGCCGATCCCGGCACCGAAGCGGCAGCCCTGCTCGACCAGACCGGCTACACGCAACCCGCGCTCTTCGCGCTGGAAACCGCGCTGTTCCGGCTCATCCGGTCCTGGGGCATCACCCCCGACCACGTCGCCGGACACTCCGTCGGCGAGATCACCGCCGCCCACGCCGCCGGCATCCTCACCCTCGAAGACGCCACCACCCTCGTCAAAGCCCGCGCCACCCTCATGCAGGCTCTCCCCACCAACGGCACCATGATCGCCGTCCAAACCACCGAAACCGACATCCGACCGCACATCGAGGCCCACGACGGCATCGACATCGCCGCCATCAACAGCCCCACCAGCCTCGTCCTCAGCGGCGACACCACCACTCTCCTGTCCCTCGCCGCCCACCTCCGCGAACAAGGCCTCAAGACCAAGCAACTGCCCGTCTCCCATGCGTTCCACAGCCCGCACATGGACGCCATGCTCGACGACTTCCGCAGCGTGGCCGAAACCCTCACCTACCACCCCCCGACCATCCCGATCACCTCCACCCACACCGGTGACGCGGCCACCGAACTCCACCACCCCGCCTACTGGGCCGACCAGCTCCGCGGCACCGTCCGCTTCGCCGACACCATCACCACCCTCCACACCCACAACACCACCACCTACATCGAAATCGGTCCCGGCGGCGCCCTCAGTGTCGCGGCCGGAGAGACGCTCGCGGAGGCGGGCGGCGACCGGTCGGTGGTGCCGCTGCTGCGTCGGCTCGACGCGGAGGCGGAGTCGCTGGTCGGCGGCGTGGGCCGGCTGCACGCGCACGGCGTGGCGGTGGACTGGCCGTCCTTCTTCGCGGGTTCGGGCGCGCGGCGGGTGGAGCTGCCCACGTACGCCTTCCAGCAGCGGCGGTACTGGCTGGACGGTGAGCGCGCGGGTGGCGGTACGGCCGCCGGAGAGGCCGGTGCGAGCGGTCATCCGATCCTCGGCCAGGCGGTCGAACCGGCCTCGGGCGGTGGCCTCCTGCTCAGCGGCCGGCTCGCTCCGGCCGCCCTGCCCTGGGCGTCCGGGCTCGTCGTGGAGGGTTCCGCGGTGCTGCCGCCCGCCGCTCTGGTGGAGCTCGCGGTACGCGCCGGCGACGAGGCCGGCTGCACGGTCCTGGACGAGTTGACGGTCACCGCGCCGCTGCCGGTGTCCGGGCAGCAGGCGGTCCAGCTCCAGGTCGCGGTGGGCGCGGAGGACGCGGACGGCCGCCGGAGCCTCACGGTCCACTCCCGGCCCGACGCCGGTACGCCGTGGACCGCGCACGCGCACGGCACAGCGAGCTTCGGCGGCAGCGCCGCGCCGTTCGACCTGACGCAGTGGCCGCCTGCCGGTGCGGAGCCGGTCGAGATCGCCGACGGCTACGCGGCGCTGGAGGCGGGCGGCCTGGTCCACGCTCCCGCGCTGCGCGGGCTGGAAGCCGCATGGCGGCGCGGAACGGACTTGTTCGCCGAGGTGACGCTCCCTCAGGATGTCGGTGTGGCACAGGGGTTCGGGCTGCATCCGGTGCTGCTCGACGCCGCACTGCAGCCCGCCCGGTTCGACGGCGTACCGGAGGCCGTGGCGGGTGCGCGGTCCTCGCTGTGGCGTGGCGTACGGCTGTACGCGACGGAGGCCGAGGCGCTGCGGGTGCGGCTGAGCCGGACCGCCGAGGGCGAGCTGTCGCTGTGGCTGGCCGACGCGTCCGGGCAGCCGGTCGCCTCGGTCGACGCGCTGGCGGCGGGCCCGGAGACGCCGGGCGAAGGCGCCCCGGACCGGGCCGCGCACCTGGGCTCCCTCTTCACGGTCGCCTGGCGGCCGATCACCCTCGCCGAGCCGTACGAGGAGCCGACCTGGGCCACGCTCGGGCAGGTGGCGCCCGGGGTGGGGGGCCCGTGGCCGGACGCCTCGGGCCTGGAGCTGCTCGACGGCGTCGCCGAGGTGCGCCGGGCCGTCCGCTCGGGCCGGCGTCCGGACGCGGTGGCCGTCCTGTGCGACACCTCCGGGCGCGACGACGCGGCCGGTGCGGCGCACGAGCTGACGCGGGGAGCGCTGGAGCTGCTCACCACCTGGCTCGCCGACGACGAACTGACCGGGACACGGCTGGTGTTCCTCACCCGGGGCGCGATCGCGGCCGAGGAGTCCACGGCACCGGACCCGGCGGCGGCCGCGCTGTGGGGCCTGCTGCGCTCGGCCCAGTCGGAGGCGCCCGGCCGGATCACGGTGATCGACACCGCAGCCGGGGACGCGGTGGGTACGCCGGAGTGGCGGCGGGCGCTGTCGCGGATCCTCGCCTCCGGCGAACCGCAGGCGGCGCTGCGGGCGGGCCGGGTCTCGGTTCCCCGGCTGAGGGCGGTGGAGGCCGGACCGAGCAGGACGGAGGCCGGACCGAGCGGGACGGGGGCCGGACCGAGCCCGGCGGAAGCAAGCCCCGGCCCAGCGGAAGCAAGCTCCGGCCAGGCGCAAGCCGACCCGGCAGGGCCCGAGCCCACCGCCGACACCTGGAACCCCCACGGCACCGTCCTCATCACCGGCGGCACCGGCTCCCTGGGTGGCCTCTTCGCCCGGCACCTGGCCGCCGAGCACGGCGTGACCAGGTTCGTCCTGCTCAGCCGTCGCGGGCCGGACGCCCCAGGCGCCGGAGAGCTCGTCCGGCAGCTGGCCGAACTGGGCGCCGAGGCCACCGTGGTGGCGGGTGACGCCGCCGACCGGGACGCGCTCGCGGCTCTGGTCGCGGGCCTGCCCGCCGACCGTCCGCTCACCGGCGTCGTGCACATGGCCGGTGTCGTGGACGACGGGCTGGTCTCGGCGCTGACGCCCGAGCGGCTCGCCGCCGTCCTGCGTCCGAAGGTGGACGCGGCGTGGAACCTGCACGAGCTCACCCGGGATCTCGACCTGTCGGCGTTCGTGCTCTTCTCGTCCGTCGCCGCCGTCGTCGGCGGTCCCGGCCAGGCCAACTACGCGGCCGCCAACGCCTTCCTCGACGGCCTGGCCCAGCACCGCGCCGCCCAGGGCCTGCCCGCCACCTCCGTCGCCTGGGGCCTGTGGTCGCAGAGCACCGGGATGAGCGGGCACATGGAGGAGGCCGACTTCCGGCGCATCGCGCGTTCGGGCCTCCTGGCCATCGCGGAGAGCACCGGCCCCGCTCTCCTGGACACCGCCCTCACACTCGGCACCGCCGCCGTCGTCGCCACTCCGGTGGACCGCGAGGCCCTGCGCGAGAACGCCGCTCAGGTCCCGGTCGTGATGACCGGACTGCTCCGCACACCCCAGCGGCGTACGGCGGTGAACTCGGCCGCCGCCCTCTCCCTCGCCGACCAGCTCACCGGCCTCGACGAGGAGGAGCGCGAGGCGCATGTGCTGGCGCTCGTGCGGGCCGAGGTCGCCGGGGTGCTCGGGCACGCCGACGCCACCGGGAGCGGCCTCGGGCCCGAGCAGCCGTTCGGCGATCTCGGCCTCGACTCGCTGACCTCCGTCGAGCTGCGGAACCGGCTCGCGGCCCTGGTCGGCACCCAGTTGCCGAGCGGCCTGGTCTTCGACCACCCGAACCCCCGCGCCCTGGCCGACCACCTGCTGGAGACCGCGCTGCACGGGCCGGGCTCCTCGGGCGGCGCGGGCCGGCAGACCGTCGACCTGGAGGCGGAGGTGCGGCTGGCCGAGGACATCCGGCCGGCGGCCGAGGTCAGCCGGGTGGCCGTCGATCCCGATGCGGTGCTGCTGACCGGCGCCACCGGCTTCCTCGGGGCCTTCCTCCTCCGGGACCTGGTGCGCGGGACCCGGGCGCAGGTGCACTGCCTGGTGCGCGGCGCCGACGAGGCGGACGCGCGCGAGCGGCTGCGGGCCAACCTGGAGTGGTACGGCCTCGCGGACGAGGTCGACCCGGCACGCCTCACCGTCCTGGTGGGCGACCTCTCCCGGCCGCGACTGGGCCTGGACGAGGAGACGTACGAGCACCTGGCCCGCACCGTGGACGCGGTGTACCACGCGGGGGCCCATGTGCACTGGCTGCGCCCGTACACGGAGCTGAAGTCCACCAACGTCGACGGGACCGAGGAGGTCCTGCGGCTGGCGGCCCGGCACCGTACCGTCCCGGTCCACCACGTCTCCACCGTCGGCGTCTTCCCGAAGGCGCTGAGCGAGGGCGTGCCGCTGCGGGAGGACGATCCGACGGGTCCGGCGCGGGAGCTGCCGACCGGGTACGTGCAGAGCAAGTGGGTGGCGGAGCAGATGATCGGGCTGGCCAGGGAGCGAGGGCTGCCGGTCAGCGTGTACCGCGTGGACGTGGTCTCCGGTGACCGGGTCAACGGCGCCTGCCAGACGCAGGACTTCGTGTGGCTGAGCCTCAAGGGGCTGCTCCAGGCCGGCGCGGTGCCCGAGGGCCTGTCGGCGGCGGTGCACCCGGTGCCGGTCGACTACGTCAGCGAGGCGGTCCTCACGATGTCCCGGCAGGAGCGGGCGGCGGGCGGGACGTACCACCTGTCCAACCCGAGCAGTCTGGAGTTCGCCGCGTGCGTCGAGCACTTCCGCTCGGCGGGGTACGGGCTGGCCGAGCTGAGCTGGGACGACTGGTACGCCCGGGTGGCGTCGGACACCGACAACGCGATGAACCCGCTGCTCGACGCCTTCCAGGTGCTGGCGACCGACAGCCACCGGTTCTACCCGCGCTTCGACACCACCGGCACCGAGACGGCGCTGGCCGGAACCGGGGTCGCCTGCCCGGAGATGACGCCCGAACTGTTCGCCCGGTACGTCTCCTTCTTCGTGGACCGGGGCTGGTTCCCGGCCGTGCCCGCGTGACCTGAGTACGGCGAAGGGCCGGGCACCGCGTGAGCGGCGCCCGGCCCTTCGCCGTGCCCCGGGGGCCCGGAGGTCTCAGAGCGGCTTCAGCACCGCACAGCCGAAGTCCGGCCCGCGCCCGGCTCCGGCCAGCACCACCAGCGGGGCTCCGGCCTCCCTGCCCCGGTGGAGCAGATCGGCGAGCGCGGTCAGCTGGTCCGGCGTGCGGACGACCCGCGCGACATCGGCCAGGGACGCGCCCGCCTCGTCCACGGCCCGCGCCACCGCCTCGCGCTCCGGCCCGCCGAGCGGCGGCAACGTCACGGACTGCGGCGACCGCCCGGCCCTCCGGCGGCGGGCGACCAGGACGCGGGGGAGGCCGGAGCGGCGGGCGGCCGGTTCCCGCCAGGCCAGGTCGCCGCGGAAGAGAGCGCCTTCGGGCGACCCGCCGAGAAAGGCCGTCGCCAGGATGCGGGCCGCTCCGACCCCTTCGGCGCCTCTGGCGACCAGCGCGCCGGCGGGGTCGGAGGCCGGGGCGGCGCCCCCACGGTCCGCGGTGACCAGGGCCGCGCCCGGCCCCTCGGACGCGGACAGGTACCGCGCCGCCACATGCAGCGCGGCGAGGCCGCCATCCGCCTCCCGGAACACCCGCACCGTTGTGGCACGGCCGTCCTCGTGCCGTGGCCGTACGCGGTCCGCGCGCCCGCTCCGCGCGTGGACGACGAGGTCGATGCCGCTCGCGGGGGCCGGGGGGCAGAGGGGCTGCGGACCGGCCGCGACGACGAACACATCTTCCCAGCAGGTCATATGACTCCTCGTCAGGTCATGAGAAGGGGGCGTCGTGAGAAGAGGGCGAGGAAACGGCGGTGGGCCGCGACGCACGTGCGTGCGTCGCGGCCCACCACCGTGACCGGACATCCGACCGCCCGGGTCCCGCTCACTCTCCGGCCGTCACCTCGCCGCGGATACGGGCATGACGTGGCCGAGCGCGTCCAGGACCGTCCGGGCGACGCGCGGGAGGTGCGCGTCGAGGAAGAAGTGGCCGCCGTCGAAGACATGGGTGCGGGCCGGTGCCGTGGTGACGTGCTGCCAGGCCCGGGCCTCGGCGACGCTCGCCACCGGGTCCCGGTCGCCGACGAGCACGGTGAAGGGGACGGCGAGCGGCGGGCCGGGCTGCCAGGTGTACGAGCCGATCGCGCGGTAGTCGGCGCGCAGTGCGGGCATGACCATCTCGCGCAGTTCGGGGTCGTGCAGCAACTGCGGTGTGGTTCCGCCGAGTTCGCGGACCGCGCGCAGGATGTCCGCGTCCGTGCGCAGCCGGTCGTGCGAGCTGGGCTCGGGGGTCGGCGCGCGGCGGCCGGAGAGGACGAGCGCGGCGGGCCCGGTCACCCGGCGCCGCTGGAGGACCCGGGCCACCTCGTAGGCGAGGACCGCGCCCATGCTGTGGCCGAAGAAGGCGTACGGCGTCCCGTCCGCAACGGGTATGTGGTCGGCGAGCGCCTCGGCGAGGGTGCCGATGTCGGCGAAGGGCGCCTCACGGCGGCGGTCCTGGCGGCCGGGGTACTGGGCGGCCAGGACGTCGAGTTCCGGCGTCAGCTCCCGGGCCAGCGGTACGAAGGTGCTGGCCGCGCCTCCGGCGTGCGGGAAGCAGTACAGCCGGGGGGCCAGGAGTTCGGGGCGGACCTGGCCGCCCGGGCCGCCGAACCTGCGGAACCACTCGCTCATGACCACGACTCCCCGCCGCACGCACGCGCCGCCCGTCGCGGCCCACCGGCCACCAGCGTGGACCCGGGCGTTCAAAGGACGCACAAACGGCGCACAAACGAGGCGGTCACGCCACTCTGCAGTCCTCCAGCTCCCAGCAGTCGTCCGGGCACCGCTCGGTCTGCCAGAGAGCGGGCGCGGGACCGTCATCGGCCGGCAGCTCGCCTCCGTCACCGGTGAGCCGGGGCAGCATCAGCCGCCAGAACCCCTGGACGACGCCGGCCGAGAGGTCGCCCTGCCGCTTCCTGCGGGAGAGCGTCGCGAATCCGGCCATGACGGCGGTGATGGCCGAGACCGCGTCGGCCAGGTCGACGTCCGGCGCCAGCGAACCCTGGTCCCGTGCCACGGTCAGCATCAGATGGACCCAGTCGTGCCACTGCTCCCACAGGTCCACGCCGCCGCGCCAGCCCGCGTCGTCCGCGAGGCTGAAGCCGGCCCGCAGGACCACGTCGCGCTGGAGCTCCCGGGCCAGTGCCTCCGAGGTGTCGACGAGGTGGCCCACCGGGTCCGGGTGGCGCAGCGGCACCGGGCCGGTGAGGTAGAGCAGCCGCTGCGCCGCCGCGGCTTCGACCGCCTCGCCGAGCGCGCGCTTGTTGCGGAAGTGGAAGTGCAGCGCGCCGTTGCTCACCGCCGCGCGCGAGCTGATGGTGGTGATCGAGGAATCCGCGTATCCGGCTCCGTGGAAGACCTCCGCCGCGGAGTGGATCAGCTCCTGACGCGTGAACTGGGCACGGTGCTGCTGGGCCATGTTGGCACTCCAAGAGTGACGTCGCGCGACTGCCTTTGCGCACGAAAACATGCCACACCGACGGTGGGGTGCAGGGCGCAGACGGGACAGTTGGTGCAGAGATTGACCGGAAGTTGACTCTCCGCACAACGGCGGTCACCAACTGGACGAACGGCCGTGCGAGGACCGCGCGGGACGGCGGACCGGAGCACCCCGGCGGACCCGGGCACCCCTTCGGCGTAACACCACCGGCACGGGGCGCACCGGGGCCGCGCCCGCGCTGCGCGGACGCCCGACCCGCCTTACTGTCGGTCCTGGAGCAGCCACGGACGGCCACCGGGGCCGTCGAAGCCCCGGGAGCCGCCGGACCGGGCCGCCGGAGCCCGGCGGCCCACACAGGCACCCCGCACCAGGAACCCGTACAGGAGGAGCCCATGCCGGAGCTGTTCATCGGCGGCCGGTGGACCGCCGCCGCCGACGGGGGCACGCGGGAGATCCGCTGCCCGGCCGACGGCACGCCGGTCGCCACCGTCGACGAGGGCGGGCGCAAGGACGCCCAGGCGGCGGTCGCCGCCGCGCGGGCCGCTTTCGACGACGGGCCCTGGCCCCGGACGCCGGCCGCCGAGCGCGGGCGGCTGCTGCTGCGGGTCGCGGAGCTGCTGGAGCGCGACAAGGACATCTTCGCGCGGGCGGAGTCGCTGGACACCGGCAAACGGCTGGTGGAGAGCGCGTACGACATGGCCGATATCGCCAACTGCTTCCGGTACTTCGGCAACCTCGTCGCCGCCGGGTCCACCGACCGGGTCGTCGACACCGGGCTCGCGGACGTCGACAGCCGGATCACGCACGAGCCCGTCGGCGTCTGCGCGCTGATCACCCCGTGGAACTATCCGCTGCTCCAGACCGCGTGGAAGGTCGCGCCGGCGCTGGCGGCCGGAAACACCTTCGTCCTCAAGCCGAGCGAGCTGACGCCGCACACCGCCGTCCTGCTCATGGGGCTGCTCGTCGAGGCCGAGCTGCCGGAGGGCGTCGCCAATCTGGTGCTCGGGGCGGGCGCGGCCGTGGGCGCGCCGCTCACCGAGGATCCGCGGGTCGACATGGTGTCGTTCACCGGCGGGCTGGTGACCGGGCGGGCCATCATGGCGGCCGCCGCGCCGACCGTGAAGAAGGTGGCGCTGGAGCTGGGCGGCAAGAACCCGAACATCGTCTTCGCCGACGCCGACTTCGAGACCGCCGTCGACTACGGGCTGATGGCGGTCTTCCTCCACTCCGGCCAGGTCTGCTCGGCCGGGGCGCGGCTCCTCGTCCAGGACGAGCTGCACGACCGGTTCGTGGACGAGCTGGTGGCGCGGGCCCGCCGGATCAGGCTCGGCGGCCCGTTCGACGAGGAGGCCCGCAGCGGCCCGCTGATCTCCGCCGCGCACCGCGACAAGGTCGAGGCGTACGTGGCGGAGGGCATCGCCGAGGGCGCCGTACTGCGCTGCGGCGGCGCGCGGCCCGACGATCCGGCGCTGGCGGACGGCTTCTACTATCCGCCGACCGTGCTCGACGAGTGCCGCGCCTCCATGTCGGTGGTGCGGGACGAGTCGTTCGGGCCGGTGCTGACGGTGGAGCGGTTCCGGGACGAGGACGAGGCGGTGCGGCTCGCCAACGACACCGTGTACGGGCTGGCGGGCGCGGTCTGGACGCAGGACGCCGGGCGCGCTCACCGGGTGGCCTCGCGGCTGCGCGCCGGGACCGTGTGGATCAACGACTTCCACCCCTACGTACCGCAGGCGGAGTGGGGCGGCATGAAGCAGTCCGGCTTCGGCCGCGAGCTGGGCCCGGCGGGTCTGGCGGAGTACCAGGAGGCCAAGCACATCTGGCGCAATGTCGCCGCGGCCCCGCAGCGGTGGTTCGAGTGAGCCGGACCAGGGGACCCGAGGACCGGGCGGCGGACAGCGGCCACGACGACGACGCGCTGGGTGAGCTGGGCTACAAGCCCGAACTAAAGCGCACGCTCGGCAACTTCCACACCTTCGCCGCCGGGATCAGCTACATCTCGATCCTCACCGGCACCTTCCAGCTGTTCTACTTCGGCGTCAGCTTCGGCGGTCCCGCCTACTGGTGGTCCTGGCCGATGGTCTTCTGCGGGCAGCTGATGGTGGCCCTGTGCTTCTGCGAGCTGGCGGCCCGCTACCCGGTGGCCGGTTCGGTCTACAACTGGGCCAAGAAGATGGGCGGCCCGCATGTGGGGTGGCTCGGCGGCTGGATGATGATGACGGCCACCATGGTCACGCTCTCGGCGGTGGCGCTGGCCTACCAGATCACGCTGCCGCAGATCGACGGCTGGTTCCAGTTCGTCGGCGACGGCAGCGGAAAGAACGACCAGGCGGCCAACGCGGTCCTCCTCGGCACGGTGCTGATCCTCTTCTCCACGCTGGTCAACGCGTTCGGCGTCAAGCTGATGGCCCGGATCAACTCCGCGGGCGTCTTCATCGAGCTGATCGCCGCCGTCGCGCTGATCATCTTCCTGGGCGCGCACATCACCCGGGGCCCCAGCACCGCGCTGACGGAGACGTACGGCCTCGGCAGCGGCCAGTCGCTCGGCTACTTCGGCGCGTTCCTCACGGCGTCGCTGGCCTCCGCGTACGTCATGTACGGCTTCGACACCGCCTCCTCCCTGGGCGAGGAGTCCCACAACCCGGGCCGCAACGCGCCGCGCGCCATCCTGCGGGCGCTCATCGCCTCGTTCCTGATCGGCGCGTTCATCCTGCTCTTCGCGCTGCTCTCGGTGCCGGACCTGAAGGCCGAGGAGCTGTCCACGGGCGGACTGCAGTACGTGGTGCTGGCGACGCTCGGCGAGACCATCGGGGAGATCTTCCTCTGGTCGGTGGTCGTCGCGATCACCGTCTGCGTGCTGGCCGTGCAGGCGGCCGGGATCCGGCTGATGTTCGCCATGGCCCGGGACAACAACCTGCCCGCCGGCTCGAAGCTGGCCCGGGTCAGCCCCCGGTTCAAGACACCGGTGGTGCCCGCCGTGCTGATCGGCGTGGTCGGCGTGGTGATCCTGGTGGTGAACATCAACCAGCCGCAGATCTTCTCGGTGATCACCAGCATCGCGATCATCATGATCTACGTGGCCTATCTGATGGTCACCGTGCCCATGCTGCTGCGCCGGCTGCGGGGCGAGTGGCAGCCGCGCGAGGGCGCCTTCTCGCTGGGCCGCTTCGGGCTGCCGGTCAACATCCTCGCGGTGCTCTGGGGCACGGCGATGTCCCTCAACCTGGCCTGGCCGCGCGCCGAGGTCTACAACGCGACGGGCCCGCAGCACTGGTACCTGCGGTGGGGCGCGTTCCTGTTCATCGGCGTCGTCGCGCTCGGCGGCTTCGCCTACTACTGGTTCGTCCAGCGGCACCGTACGGGGGTGCTCGCCGAACACCGCTTCGAGGCCGAGGACCCGGCCGTTCCGCCGCAGAATCCCTGAGCTCTGGAGACGCGATGCCCGAAGAGAGCCCTGTGCCCGCGTACGACTACGTCGTGGTGGGCGGCGGTACGGCCGGTGCCGTCGTCGCCGCCCGGCTCACCGAGGACCCCTCCGTCACCGTCTGCGTGCTGGAGGCGGGCCCCTCGGACGTCGGCGACGACAGCATCCTGCGGCTGGAGAGGTGGATGGCGCTGCTGGAGTCCGGTTACGACTGGGACTATCCGGTGGAGCCGCAGGAGAACGGCAACAGCTTCATGCGCCACGCCCGCGCCAAGGTGCTCGGCGGCTGCTCCTCGCACAACTCGTGCATCGCCTTCTGGGCCCCGGCCGAGGACCTCGACGAGTGGGGTGCGCTCGGCTGTACGGGGTGGAGCGCGGCGGACTGCTTCCCGCTGTACAAACGGCTGGAGACCAACGACGCGCCCGGCGACCACCACGGCCGCTCCGGCCCGGTCACGCTCCGCACGGTCCCGGCCGACGACCCGTGCGGCACGGCGCTGCTGGCGGCTTGCGCCGAGGCCGGCATCCCCACTACGCCGTTCAACACCGGCACCACCGTCGTCCGGGGCGCGCACTGGTTCCAGATCAACGCCCGCGAGGACGGCACCCGCTCCTCGGCCTCCGTCTCGTACCTGCATCCGATCCTCGGGAAGCGGCCCAACCTGGAGCTGCGGACGGGGCTCCAGGCGAAGCGGCTCCTCTTCGAGGGTGAACGGTGCACCGGTGTGGAGTACCTGGAGCCGGACACCGTCCACAGCGGCCGGGTGCACGCCCGGCGCGAGGTGATCGTGGCCTGCGGCGCGATCGACTCGCCGAAGCTGCTGATGCTCTCCGGGATCGGCCCGGCCGGCCATCTGCGGGAGACCGGGATCGACGTCCGGGTGGACTCCCCCGGCGTCGGCTCGCACCTCCAGGACCACCCGGAGGGCGTGATCATGTGGGAGGCGAAGCAGCCCATGGTCACCTCTTCCACCCAGTGGTGGGAGATCGGGATCTTCGCCGACACGGAACCGGGTCTGGACCGGCCGGACCTGATGTTCCACTACGGCTCGGTGCCGTTCGACCTGAACACCTACCGGCGCGGCTACCCCACCTCCGAGAACGCGTTCTGCCTCACCCCGAACGTCACCCGGGCCCGCTCCCGGGGCACGGTGCGCCTCCGCACCCGGGACTTCCGGGACAAGCCGAGGGTCGATCCGCGCTACTTCACCGACGAGTACGACGTACGGGTGATGACGTACGGGCTCCGCCTCGCCCGGGAGATCGTGGCGAAGCCGCCGATGGCCGCGTGGGCGGGGACCGAGCTGGCGCCGGGGCCGGGCGCGACGACGGACGCGGAGCTGTTCGACTACATCCGCGAGACGCACAACACCGTCTACCACCCGGCGGGCACGGTCCGGATGGGCCCGGTGGACGACCCGGAATCGCCGCTCGACCCGCAGCTGCGGGTCAAGGGCGTCACGGGGCTGCGGGTGGCGGACGCGTCGGTGATGCCGGTGCTGACCACGGCCAATCCGTGCATCACGACCATGATGATCGGCGAGAAGTGCGCCGACCTGATCAAGGAGAGCTGAGGCCTTCCCGGAGAACGCTATTCGCACACCCGTACGAATAGCGTTAGGCTCGTGCCATGGCCGTACACCTCCAGTCCTCGCTCTTCGACCAGGGGACCGACATCGCCGTCCGCCCGCTGACCGGGCTGCGCCGCGAGCAGCTCGGCCACGGCGCCTGGATCGACGTACTCCCGCAGTGGCTCCAGGGGGCCGACGCGCTGTTCGAGACGCTGGCGGGCGAGGTGGCCTGGCGGGCGGAGGAGCGGGTGATGTACGAGCGGGTGGTGGCGGTCCCGCGCCTGCTGGCCTTCTTCGGCGGGAGCGACCCGCTGCCGCATCCGGCGCTCGACGCGGCCCGTACGGCGCTGAGCGCGCACTACGGGGCCAAGCTCGGCGAGCCGTTCACCACGGCGGGGCTCTGTTACTACCGGAACGGACGGGACGGGGTCGCCTGGCACGGTGACACGATCGGCCGAGGCTCCACCGAGGACACCATGGTGGCGATCCTCTCGCTCGGAGCACCGCGCCATCTGGCGCTGCGGCCCCGCCGCCCGGGCCCGGTGCCCGTACGCCGGGCGCTCGGCCACGGGGACCTGATCGTCATGGGCGGCAGCTGCCAGCGCACCTGGGAGCACGCGATCCCGAAGACGGCACGGGCGGCGGGTCCGCGCATCAGCGTCCAGTTCCGGCCCGCCGGCGTGCGCTGAGCGCACCGGCGGCCACGTGGATCCGCCCCGATCGGCCGCGGCGCGGGCGTACCGCAGTTGTGCCCGCCGTGGCCAGGGCGGATTCTGAGGACCATGGACCAGGCCGGTGTGGCGCGGTGAGCGCGACCAGAGCGGCGGATGCCGCCGACTTCCGCGGCCCCCTGGACATCGCCAGGGCGGCCACGGTGGTTCTGGACGGCCGGGACACGGTGATCGGGTGGAGCCCGGCCGCGACGGAGCTGCTCGGCTACAGCGCGCGGGAGGCGGTCGGCCGGCCGCTGACCGCGTTCCTGTTGCCGCTGCCCGCGGAGGGGCCAGGGCTGCCCGCCGAGGGGCCCGTCCCGGTGGTCCCGGACACGGCGGGCGCTTCGAACGGCCCCGGTCCGGCCATCCGCACGCCGGACGGCCCCGCCCCGCGTCCCGGCAACGAGATCCGCCTCGCGCGCCACCGCGACGGCCGCGAGCTGCTGGTGGCGACCACCCTGTGCCCGCTCGCCGGAGACGGCGCCGAGGGCCCTCAGGCGCCGGGCCGGGTGCTGGTCGCGGCCGAGCTCGGGGAGCTGCGGCAGTGGGAGTCCCGGCTCGCGCTGCTCCAGGGGCTCGCAACCCAGTCGCCGGTCGGCCTGGCGATCTACGACACCGACCTCCGGCTGACCTGGAGCAACACCGCCTACGAGCGCGAGATCGGCAAGCCGCTCGCCGAGTACCGGGGGATGCGGGCCGACGAGCTGTACTCCGGCGGCCGGTTCGTCACGCCGGGGTATCCGCCGACGCTCGACGCGGTGATGCACCACGTGATCGACACCGGCGAACCCATCCTGGACCTGCACTTCCAGGGCATTCCGCCGAGCGACCCCGGCACCCAGCACCTGTGGTCGTGCTCCTACTACCGGCTGGAGGACTCCGAGGGCCATGTCTTCGGGGTCTGCGAGGACGCCTTCGACATCTCCGACCGCCAGCGCGCCCAGCAGCGGCTGGCCCTGCTGGTGGAGGTCGGCCGCCGGATCGGCACGGTCCTGGACGTGGTCACCACCGCCGAGGAGATCGCCGAGGTGACGGTGCCGGAGTTCGCCGACGTCGTACGGGTCGACATCGCGCGGGTGACGGTGATGAGCGGGGAGCTTCCGGCGACCGGGAGTTCGGCGGCGATGGACCTGCTGCGGGTCGGTGAGCACTCCGTGGACCCGGGGATGGCCGATCCGGGCGAGCCGGTGTATCCGGGCGCTCCGGGAAGCCCGGCCAACCGCTATCCGCCGGTCGCCTATCCGCCGGGTTCGCCGCAGGACCGCTCGCTGGCCTCCGGCGGTCTGGTGCTGGACGACAACACGCTGGTCGTGCCGTTGCGGGTCGGCGGCAGTGTGCTGGGGCTCGTCAGCTTCGTACGGAGTACGCGCCCCGAGGCGTCCGGCCGCATGGTCGCCCACGGTCCGGCCAACACCTTCGACAACGGTGAGGTCGCGCTGGCGGACGAGCTGGCGGCGCGGGCGGCGGTCTGCATCGACAACGCCCGCCGCTTCACCCGCGAGCGCTCCGCGTCCCTCGCCCTCCAGCGCCAGCTGCTGCCGCACCACGTGCCGCCGCAGTCGGCCGTCGAGATCGCGCACCGCTATCTGCCGTCGGACGACGTGACGGGGGTGGGCGGTGACTGGTTCGACGTGATCCCGCTCTCCGGGACGCGGGTCGGCCTGGTGGTCGGGGACGTCGTCGGCCACGGCCTCCAGGCGGCCGCCACCATGGGCCGGCTGCGGACGAGCGTGCGCGCCTTCGCCCAGCTGGACATGGCCCCGGACGAGCTGCTGACCCGGCTGGACGACCTGGTGGGACAGCCGGGCGTACCCCAGGGCCCGTCCTCGGACGCGTACGACGAACTGACCACGGGCGCGACCTGCCTGTACGCCGTCTACGACCCGGTCTCGCGGCAGTGCGTCATGGCCCGGGCCGGGCATCTGCCGCCTGCGGTCGTGCATCCCGACGGCCGTGTCACGTTCCCGGACCTGCCGGCCGGGCCGCCGCTGGGTCTTGGCGGTCTGCCGTTCGAGTCCATGGAGATCGAGCTGCCGGTGGGGAGCCTGCTGGCGCTGTTCACGGACGGTCTGGTGGAGGCCCGCGACCACGACATCGACCAGGGCCTCGCAGCGCTGGGCCGGGTGCTCGCCGATCCGGCGGCCTCGCTGGAGGAGTTGTGCGACCGGGCCGTCTCCGCGCTGGTGCCGGACGCCACGACCGCCGACGACACCGCCCTCCTGCTGGCCAGGACCCGCCGGCTGGACGAGGGCCAGGTCGCCGAGTGGGAGCTGCCGGCGGAAGCGGTGACGGTGGGCCGGGCCCGCGAGCTGGCCACCCGGCAACTCGCCGTCTGGGGCCTGGAGGAGCTGTCCTTCGCCACCGAACTGGTGGTCAGCGAGCTGGTCACCAACGCGGTCCGGTACGGCGGCGGGCCGCTGCGGCTGCGCCTCGTCCGGGACCGGACGCTGCTCTGCGAGGTCGCGGACACCGGCCACACCTCACCGCATCTGCGCCACAGCGCGGAGGACGACGAGGGCGGGCGCGGCCTGTTCATCGTCGCCCAGCTCGTCCAGCGGTGGGGGACGCGCTACACCCCGGCCGGCAAGACCATCTGGACGGAACAGGCCTTTCCGCCGGTCGAGTTCGGCTGAATCCGATCGCTTCGACCGGCCCTCGTGCGCCACTTTGTTGACAACCTCAACATCATTGGACTTAGGTGTGCCTTACCTAAGCCGACTGGGTGTCCGTGGTTCTGGTTCCGATGCCGAGAAAGGTGCTCATCCGATGAGTGCTGTTCCCTCCACCCGTACCGTCGCCCGCACGGGCCTCGCCCTCTTCTCCGCCGCCGCCCTGGCGCTCTCCCTCGCCTCCCCCGCCGCCGCGGCGACCGGGACCCGTACGATCACCGACGGGGGCACGACGTACAACCTGTCGCTGACCGCGCCGAACACGGCGACCGCCACCGGGCAGAACATCACCGTCACCGGCAGCGGGTACAACCCGGGCCAGGGCGTCTACGTCAGCCTCTGCGTGGTGGACGGGGCGCAGGGCGCCAACAAGCCCTCCCCGTGTCTCGGCGGTCAGGACGAGTCCGGTACGACCGGCGCCTCGCACTGGGTCTCCAGCCTCGGCGGCGGCCTCCCCAACACCTCGCCGTTCGGCGCCGGCGGCACCTTCAGCGTGCAGATACACGTCAAGGCCGACCTCGGCGGCGGCAACGTCTGCGGCGACACCGTCGAGTGCGCGGTGGTGACGCGCGCCGACCACACCGACACCAACGACCGGAAGTACGACGTCCACACGCCGATCGACTTCGTGTAGGACACCAGCCATCGGCCCGGTCCCGGCGCTTCCCGCCGGGGCCGGGCTCCCCGCGTTGTGACGAGGAATGACATGACACCCACTCCGGGCACCCCGCAGACCGGCCCCGGCAGACCCCGCAGACCCGGCGCGCGCCGCCTCTCCGCGGCCGCCGTCGCCGCCCTGCTCCTCGCCGCGGTCCCGGCGGGCGCGGCGGTGAGCGCCGACGCCGCCACCCCGAAGAGCGCCACCGGCCCCGAGGGCCAGAAGCTCACCGTCTCGGCCACCACCGGCCTCGACCCGGCGGGCCAGAAGATCCGGGTCACCGGCGAGGGGTACGGGCTGAAGAGCGGCATCTACGTCGCGCTCTGCAAGGACAACGGCGCCAACCGCGTCCCCTCCCCCTGCCTCGGCGGCGCCGACATGAGCGGCGGTTCGAAGAACTCGCAGTGGATCGTTCCTCCGGGCGATCCGTACGAGGGCGAGCTGGCCCTGCCGTTCGGTCCCGGCGGCACGTTCGACGTGGAGATCGAGATCCGGTCCAAGGGCGACGGCCTGGACTGCGCCGACGTGCCGTGCTCCGTCGTCACCCGGGCCGACCACCGGTCGAGCGGCGACCGTACGCAGGACGTGCGGATACCGGTGACCTTCGCGGACCAGGAGCCCGGCGAACCGGGCAGCGAAGGTGTCGACGTACCGGCCGGGACCGTCTCGTACAAGCCGGTCGCCGACTTCACCTCGGCCGGCAAGCCGCTGGACCTGCTCCTGCACCCGGATTCCAAGAAGCTGTACGTCGGCGCGGACAACCTCCCCGACACGGCCGACGTCGACGAGCGCGGGCTGTACGCGCTGAACCCCGAGGACGGGAAGGCGGAGAGCTGGATCAGCGACGCACCCGGCTCGACCGGCGCCCTGCGCGCCTCGGCGGCGGCCCGGATCTCCGGTCCGCTGCCCGGCGACGGCGTGGTCTACAACTACCCGCTGCGCGGCGTCGGGAGCGCCAAGGCGGGCGACGCGGCCGCCTCGGGCGTCTGGCTCGCCGGCTCGACGATCACGGACATCGCTCCCGGTACGGCTCCGGGCACGGTGCTGGTCGCGCAGGGCGCGAAGCTCTCCGAGATCGGGACCGCGACCGGTGCGGCCACCCGGAGCGTCACGCTGCCGGGCGGCAGCCAGTTCGCCGCCGACCACGCGCGGCACACGGTCTGGTTCAGCGATTTCGCCGCCGGGAAGCTGCACCGGGTCGATCTCGTGACCTTCACCGTGACGGACTCCTTCGACCTGCCGGGCGCCGACGGCATGACCGGGTTCACCGAGACCGACCCGGCGAGCGGCGCGGTCTGGGTCGGCGTCAACCGGTCCGTGCTGGTCTTCGACGCCACCGGCAAGCTGGTGAAGACGCTGGTCGGCAAGGACCTGGCCCGGGACGCCGCCTTCGACACGGCGAGCGGGCGCGCCTTCGTCGTCTGGCAGGACGGCGGCGACCTCTCCGACCCGGCCAACGACAACAACGGCACGCTGACGGTGTACGGCACCGAGGACTTCGCTCCGGCCGCCAAGGAGCTGTCGTTGCCCGGCAACCACTCGCAGTCGGGCGCCGCCTCGCTCGCCGTCGAGCCGGGCGGGGCCACGGTCTTCGTGACCAGCCCGGCCGAGGGCAGGATCACCCGGCTCGTCCGGCAGGTCTCACCGCTGGTCACCCAGGCGCCCGCCGACCGCTCGGTGAAGGCCGGCGAGGAGGTGGCCCTCACGGCGCGCGCGGAGGGCACACCGGAGCCTTCGGTCCGCTGGGAGGTGAGCACCGACGGCTCGCAGACCTGGCAGGCGCTCTCCGGGGCCACCGAGCCCGTGCTGACGTTCACCGCGAAGACCGCCCAGGACGGCTACCGCTACCGCGCCGAGTTCCGCAACGACGTCGGCACCACCCGTACGGCCCCGGTCACGCTGACGGTCACGGAGGCGACGGGCGGCGGGGACAACGGCGGCCAGGACGGCGGAGCCACCGGAGGCGACAGCGGCGGTGACGGCGGTGACAGCACCGGCAGCTCCGGAGATACGTCAACTGGCAGCGGCACCAGCGGTGGTGACGGTTCGACAGGCGCCTCCGGCACCGGCGGCGGCGGGTCCGGCTCCTCCGGCGGTTCCACCGGCTCCTCCGGTTCGGCCGTCGGCGGCGCCGGGGCCACGGTCGGTGGCGGCGTCGGCGGCGGATCCGGTACGGAGACCGCGTCCGGCGGGAGCCTCGCGGCGACCGGGGTGACTGTGATCTCGGTAACTCTCCTTGCCGCAGCGCTCCTTGGCGGCGGACTGCTGATCCACCGCCGGGCCAGGAGGCGCACGGCCGGGCTCGTCTGACCCCGTGGGCGCCCCCTACCACCCCAGGGGCACGCCCACGGACCGTGAACCCCCTGGTGGCGCAGGTCGCCGCCAGGGGGTTCACGCTTTCACTCCGGCGTGCGCCGGAGTGAACCGTTCCGCCCACGGATGGCGTCCTGCCCTCTCGACAAGCGCTTGCCGATCTGTTGACCTGTCAACGACCGCCCCCCACAGGCGAGATCAGCCGGTTGCACCGGATCGCGGGAGTCTGGACCGAGCCGTCTGAACTTCACGGGAACTCCAGCGAAATGGCACGTGTGTGGATATCGTGCACCGAGCGAGGGCGCATCCGTCAGTCCATGGGATCGACGGATGCGTCGCGTTTGTGGGGGTGCGACTGTGACTGGGGGGTTCATGGGGCATGTCGAAATACCTGAGACCGACATATCCGGGCCGGTGGGGCTCCGGGGCGCGCCGCGCCCCCGCACCGCCGCCTCCCGGAATCGTACGGCGGCGCTGGAGCAGCTGTGGCGCGCCCCGACGGCGGGGCGCGACCGGACAGGCCGGGCCCCGGTCCGCCGGAGGCCGGTCCACCGGCCGTCGCTCGGCGCGCTGGCCGACCTGCTGGCGCTGACCGGGCCGGCCTGGCTGGTGCTGCACCTGGGCGAGCAGCCGCGACCGTGGCTCGCCGCCACGGTGGCGGGTCTGCTGTGGACCGGACTGCGCGGTGCGCGCGGGCGGTACGCCGACCCGGTGCACGGGGAGCCGGGCGGTGCGTTCGGCGCGCTCGGGGACTGGCTGGTCCTTCTCGGGGTGCTGGCCGTCCTGCACGCGGCGGCCGACGGTTCCGTGGACCCGGCGACGGCCGTCGTGGCCGTGGCGCCGGGGCTGCTGGTGGCCACGGCCGTGGAGGGGCTGCGGAGTGCGCGCAGGGCACAACGGGCGGTGCGCCGCGTGCTGTTGGTGGGTGAGGCGGCGGGCCTGGAGCGCGCGGCCGAGCTGCTGGGCTCCCGTACGGACCACGCCTACCGGCTGGTCGCCGCGATTCCGGTCGGACCGGACCGGCCTTCGCACGAGGGTGTGCCGGTGCCGGGGCGGCTCGCCTCCAGCCCGGCGGACGACGACGTGACGACGGTGCTCGGCGGGGCCTACGCGCACGAGGCGGACCTGGTACTGGTGGCTCCCGGGCCCCAGCTGACCGGTGACCGGCTGCGGCGGCTGGGCTGGGGGCTGCACGACGCGGGCGTGGCCCTGTGCGTGGCCTCCGAACTCTCCGGCATCGCGGCGTCCCGGGTCCGCCCGGTGACGGCGGCCGGGCTCACGCTGCTGCACATCGCGCCGCCGCTGCGCGGGGGCCCGCAGGGGGCGCTCAAGGCCGTACTCGACCGGGGCGGCGCCCTGTTCGGCCTGCTGGTGCTCGCTCCGCTGCTGCTCGCGGTGGCGTTGTGCGTGCGGCTCTCCTCGCGCGGTCCGGTCTTCCACCGGCAGGTCCGGCAAGGGCTCCACAACCAGCCGTTCACCATGTGGAAGTTCCGCACGATGGTGGCGGACGCGGAGGCGCGCAGGGAGCAGCTCGCCGAGGACAACGAGGTCGACGGGCCGCTCTTCAAGATGCGCGAGGACCCGCGGGTGACACCGGTGGGGCGTGCGCTGCGCCGCACCTCGATCGACGAACTGCCGCAGCTGTTCAATGTGTTGCTGGGTCAGATGTCGTTGGTGGGACCGCGGCCTCCGCTGCCGGAGGAGGTCTCCCGGTACGACGAGCGGGAGGGCCGCAGGCTCGCCGTGAAGCCGGGGCTGACCGGGCTGTGGCAGGTCAGCGGGCGCTCGGACCTGTCCTGGCAGGAGACGGTCGCGCTGGACCTCTGGTACGTCGACAACTGGTCGGTGTCCACGGACATGGGGCTCCTGGCCCGTACGGTGCGCGCCGTCACCGACGGCCGCGGGGCCTACTGAGAACGGCGGACGGTCGATGCGAGGAGTTCCGGTGCGCCACCGCGCGCGCTGTGCGCGCGGTGGCGAACGGTCATGCGGTCGGCGCGAGCTGGCCGAGCCACCAGGCGTAGGTGCGGGCGATGCCGTCACGGAGCGGGATCTGTGGCGTGAAGCCGAGGGAGGTCAGGCGGGAGACGTCGAGCAGCTTGCGCGGGGTTCCGTCGGGCTTCGAGGTGTCCCAGCCGATCCGGCCCTGATAACCCGTCACCTCAGCCACCGTCTCGGCGAGTTCGCGGATGGTGAGGTCCTCGCCGCAGCCGATGTTGACCGGCGCGTCACCGTCGTACGCCTCCAGCAGGCGCACGCAGGCGGCGGCCAGGTCGTCGACGTGGAGGAACTCGCGGCGCGGCGAGCCGGAGCCCCAGAGGGTGATCTCCTCGGCGCCGTCGCGCTGGGCCTCGTGGAAGCGGCGGATCAGCGCGGGCAGGACGTGCGAGGTCTCCAGGTCGAAGTTGTCACCGGGCCCGTAGAGATTGGTGGGCATGGCGCTGATGTAGGAGGCGCCGTACTGCCGGCGGTAGGACTGGGTCTGGACGATGCCGGCGATCTTGGCCAGCGCGTACGCCTCGTTGGTGGGCTCCAGCTCGCCGGTGAGCAGCGACTCCTCGCGGATCGGCTGCGGGGCGAGGCGGGGGTAGATGCAGGACGAGCCGAGGAAGAGCAGCCGCCCGGTGCCCGCCGCGTGCGCTCCGGCGATCACGCTGAGCTGGATGCGCAGGTTGTCCTCCAGGAACTGCACCGGATAGGTGCTGTTGGCCATGATCCCGCCCACCTTGGCGGCGGCCAGCACCACGGCGTCCGGCCGGATGTCCCGCAGATACGTCTCGGTCCGCGCGGCGTCGCGCAGGTCGAGGAGGTCGCGGCCGCGGGTGAGGACCTCGTGGCCGTCGTCGGCGAGACGGCGGGCCACCGCCGAGCCGACCAGTCCGCGGTGGCCCGCGACGAATATGCGGGAGCCCGGGCGCAGTAGGGGGCGGGCGGATTCCTGGGGTGGGACGGGGAGTTCGGTCGTCATGGCTCGGATTGTGCCAGCAGTAACGGACTGTGGCGATGTTTTGCCGCAGAACGCTCCAATTCCGATATGTCGGTGAGATGTTCGTCGAACGGACGGACAGCAGAGAAGGGGGAATCGTGGCGAAGACCGCGCTCATCACGGGAGTGACCGGCCAGGACGGCTCGTACCTGGCGGAGTTGCTGCTCGACAAGGGGTACACGGTCCACGGCCTGATACGCCGCTCGTCGAGCTTCAACACCGAGCGGATCGACCACATCTACCAGGGTCCCGAGGAGCCGGAGCGCTCCTTCGTCCTGCACCACGCGGACCTGAGCGACGGTGTGGCGCTGGTGAACCTGTTGCGCGACATCCAGCCCGACGAGGTGTACAACCTCGGTGCCCAGTCCCATGTGCGGGTCTCCTTCGACGCCCCGCTCTACACCGGTGACGTCACCGGCCTCGGCACGATCCGGCTGCTGGAGGCGGTCCGGGCGAGCGGTATCGAGACGCGGATCTACCAGGCCTCGTCCTCCGAGATGTTCGGCGCGAGCCCGCCGCCGCAGAACGAGAAGACCCCGTTCCACCCGCGCAGCCCGTACAGCGTGGCGAAGGTCTACTCGTACTGGGCGACGGTCAACTACCGCGAGGCGTACGGCATGTTCGCCGTCAACGGGATCCTCTTCAACCACGAGTCGCCGCGCCGCGGTGAGACCTTCGTGACCCGGAAGATCACCCGTGGGGTGGCCCGGATCAAGGCCGGGCTCCAGGACCGGCTGCACCTGGGCAACCTGGACGCGGTACGGGACTGGGGGTACGCGCCGGAGTACGTGGACGCCATGTGGCGGATGCTCCAGTGCGACACCCCGGACGACTACGTGGTGGCGACCGGCGAGGGCGTCAGCGTCCGGCAGTTCCTGGAGTTCGCCTTCGAGCACGCGGGCCTCGACTGGGCCGAGCATGTGCGGTACGACCCCAAGTACGAACGCCCCAGCGAGGTCGACGCGTTGATCGGTGACGCGTCCAAGGCGGAGGAGCTGCTGGGCTGGAAGCCCGAGGTCAAGTCCCGCGAGCTGGCCCGGATCATGGTCGACGCGGACATCCGCCTGCTCTCGGACCAGCTGACCGGGGCCGCTGTTCGGGTGGACAGATGAGGGGGCCGGGGCGCCGGGAGCGTACCGGGGTCCGGGCTTCGCTCCGCAGGCGCGGCGGCGTCCTCACCGCCGTGCTCGCGCTGGCCGCCGGAGTGCTCGCCCCGGTGGCCGCCGCGCCGCCGGCGGCCGCGCTGACCGCTCCGGTCGGCTTCACCGCCGACCATCTGCCGACCTACCAGACCAACGGGATCGTGTGGTCGCTGGCGGAGGCGAAAGGCGTCGTCTACGCGGGCGGCACGTTCTCCTCCGTCCGCCCGGCCGGTACGCCCTCCGGCGGCGCCTCCACGCCCGCCGTCAACTTCGCGGCGTTCAACGCGGCGACCGGGGCTCCGGCGGGCTGCTCGCTCTCCTTCACGCGGAGCAGCGGCACCGCCACCGTGCGGGCGCTCGCCGTCTCACCGGACAGGTCGACGCTGTACGTGGGGGGTTACTTCAACGCGGTCAACGGAAGCAGCGCCAACGGGCTGGTCGCCGTCGACACCACCACCTGCACACGGCGGGCGGGGTTCTCGCCGAACTTCTCGGCGACGGTCCGCGCGCTGGACGTGGCGGCGAACGGCACGGTCTACGCGGGCGGCGACTTCCAGTCGGTGAACGGCCAGACCCGGCGCTCCTTCGCGGCGCTGACCCCGGCGGGCGCGGTCACCGCGTGGAACCCGGACGCGAACGCCCCGGGGCGGACGCTGCGGGTGACGCCGGACGGGCAGTCGGTGCTGATCGGCGGTGACTTCTTCACCGTGGGCGGCGCCGACTCCCATGCGATCGCGGTGACCGGTGCGGCCACCGGCTCCCTCACCCGGGGCTATCCGAACAACTTCATCCCGTCCACCGCCGTCATCAAGGACATCGTCACCGACTCCGCCTCCGGCGGCTGGTACGCGGCCGGTGAGGGCCGGGGCGGCGGCTCCTTCGACGGCCGGCTCGCGATGGAGCTGGACGGCTTCGGCCAGCGCTGGCGGGACACCTGCCAGGGTGCGACCCAGGCGCTGCGGGTGTACAAGTCGGTGCTCTACGCGGCGAGCCATGTGCACGACTGCTCGACGATGGGCGGATTCCCCAACCAGGCGCGCAAGCACCTCACCGCGCAGGGCGTCGACGATCCGGCGCTGCTGGGGTGGCTGCCGGACACGAACGACGGGATCGGCGAGCCGGTCGGGCCGCGCGCGCTGACCGTCTCCACCCGCGACGGCCGTGACTTCCTCTGGGTGGGCGGGGAGTTCACCACGGTCAACCGGGTGGCGCAGCAGGCGCTGACCCGGTTCGCCAACACGCCGGACACCGGCGCGCCGAGCCTGCCGGCCGCCAGTGTGTCGGCTCCGCGCGCGGGTGAGGTGCGGGTGAGCTGGCGGGCCTCGCTGGACCTGGACGACAGCCTGCTGACGTACCGGGTGTACCGCAACGGCGGTTCGACGCCGGTGCACACCACGACCGGCTCGTCGCTCTTCTTCAGTCGGCCGCAACTCACCTTCACCGACCGCAATGTGACGGCGGGCCAGTCCTACTCCTACCGGATCACGGCGACCGACGGCGCCGGCAACACCAGCGCCCTCTCCCCCGCCGTCTCCGTGACCGCCGCCTCCGCCGCCTCGCCGTACCAGGAGCGGGTGCTGGCCGACGGGGCCGATCTGTACTGGCGGTACGACGAGCCCGGCGGAGCGTTCGCGGCGGACGCGTCGGACAGCCGGAACGGCGGCGTGTACGCGAACACGCCCACGTACCGGGCCACACCGTCGGCCGTCGCCGGTTCGGCCGCGCTCTCGCTCAACGGCAGCGACGAGTACGTGTACAGCGACCGGCTGCACCGCTACACCTCGCCCACCCCGTACTCCATCGAGACCTGGTTCCGTACGACGTCGACGAACGGCGGCCGGATCGTCGGGTTCGGCAACCGCATCGGCACGGCACAAGGCCATACGAGCTCCGTCTCCGACAAGCTGCTCTACCTGACGGACAACGGGCGGCTCGCCTTCGGCGTCCAGGTCGGCAGCACCAGCAGCCGCCCCACCCTGACCAGTGCGGCGAGGTTCAACGACGGGCGGTGGCACCACGCCGTCGCCACGCAGGGGCCCGGCGGCATGGCGCTGTACGTGGACGGGGTGCGGGTCGCCGCCAACACGACCGCCGGGAACCGCTCGTACAACGGGTACTGGCGGGTCGGCGGTGACGCGATGAACGACGCCTGGCCGAACCGGCCGTCCTCCACCTACTTCGCCGGCCAGGTCGACGAGACGGCGGTCTACCCCACGGCACTGACCGCCGCCCAGGTCGCCGCCCACCACCAGCTGGCCCAGGCACCCGCTCCGCCCGGCGACACCACGGTGAGCCTCCAGGCCGATGAGGACGCGTACGTCAACGGGGTGGCGGCCAACACGAACTACAACGACCAGCAGCTGGCCTCCCGGGGCTTCACGCCCTACCTGAGCTATCTGCGCTTCACCCTGCCCGCCGCCCCGGCCGGGCAGGTCCTCAAGGGAGCCCGGCTCCAGTTCCGTACGTCGTCGGATCCGACGGCGGGCTCCACCGACAGCCACACCGTGGTGCCGGTCACCGGCGCCTGGACCGAGTCGGCGGTCACCTACAACTCCCGGCCGGCGCTCTCCGCGTCCGTGCTGGGGAGCATCACCGGCGCAACCGCCGTCTCCACCGAGCATTCGGTGGAGCTCACCGCGCCGGCACTGGGCGGGGCCCTCGGCTCCGCCTACTCACTCGCCCTGACCAGCAGCGGGACGGACAGTCTGCGCATCTGGTCGAGCGAGGCAGGATCGGCGGCCTCCAGGCCGCAGCTCGTTCTCACCTTCGGAGCTGAATGATGAACGGAAGTACGGGGCAAAGATTCGGAGGGCGCGGCCGTCTGCGGGCCGCTTCCGCCGCTCTCTGCCTGCTGACCGGAGCCCTGACCGCCACGGCGGCCGGGGGTTCACCGGCAGCCGCACTGACCCCGCCGGTGGCCCTCACCGCGGACGACCTCTCCACCTGGCAGACCAACGGCATCGTCTGGGCGATGGCGGCCGGCAACGGCGTGGTCTACGCGGGCGGCACCTTCTCCACCCTGCGGCCGCCCAAGGCCGCGCCCGGCACGAGTGAACAGCCCGCGGTGAACTTCGCCGCCTTCGATGCGGCGACCGGGGCGCCCACCGACTGCTCGCTGTCGTTCACGGTCTCCTCCGGGACCGCGACCGTCCGCTCGCTGGCGCTCTCCCCGGACGGGCAGACGCTGTACGCGGGAGGCCAGTTCGGAGCGGTGAACGGGGTCGGGGTCAGCAACATCGCGGCGATCGACACCGCGACCTGCACCGTCCGCGACAACTTCAAGATCGGTGTCTCGGCCACCGTGCGGGGACTCGCCGTCACCTCCGACACGGTCTATCTGGCCGGAGACTTCGCCACCGTCGGCGGACAGACGAGGAGCCGTTTCGCGGCCGTCTCCACGGCCGGGGCCTCGCTCCTGCCGTTCACGGCCAACGCGGACAAGGTGGCCCGCGCGATCGAGGTGACCCCGGACGGCCAGAACGTGCTGCTCGGTGGGGACTTCCTCAAGATCAACGGCACCGACACGCACGCACTGGCCGTGGTCGACGCCACCACCGGACAGCTCACCAAGAGCTACCCGGGCTTCATCCACGAGAAGTCCACCGTCCAGGACATCACCACCGACGCCACCGGCTTCTACACCGCCAACGAGGGCAGCGGCGGCGGAGTGTTCGACGGCCGGATCGCGCTGAACCTGAGCAACTTCCAGCAGCGCTGGCGTGACACCTGCCTCGGCGCCACCCAGTCCGTGGAGGTCTACTCCGGGGTCCTCTACAGCGGCAGCCACGCCCACGACTGCGCCTCCATGGGCGGCTTCCCGGACCAGCCGCGCAAGCACCTGCTGGCCCAGTCGGTCGACGACCCGAAGCTGCTGCCGTGGTTCCCGGACACCAACGACGGCATCGGCGAGCCGGTCGGTCCGCGGGTGATGACCCAGACGGGCAGCGGCGACCGCCACTACCTCTGGGTCGGCGGCGAGTTCACCACCGTCAACAGCGCCCCGCAGCAGGGGCTGACCCGGTTCGCGAACGGACCGGACACCGGGGCACCGTGGGTGCCCAACGTCAGCCTGTCCACGCTGAATCCGGGGACGGTCGAGGTGAACTGGCAGACCAGCTTCGACACCGACGACGGTGAGCTGACCTACCGGATCTACAAGGACGGGTCCAACACCCCGATCCACACCACGACCGGCTTCTCGGTCTTCTGGAGCCGGCCGCAGCTGAGCTGGACCGACACCGACGTGGTGGCGGGCCAGACCTACTCGTACCGGATCACCGCGAGCGACGGCACCAACACCAGCGCCAAGTCCCCCGCCCAGTCCGCCACCGTGGCGACCGCGACCGAGGCGTACCCGGCCCGGGTCAAGGCCGACGGAGCCACGCTCTACTGGCGCTACGACGAGGCCAGTGCCACCTTCGCCCACGACAGCAGCGGCAACCTCAACAACGGCTTCCTGCGCAACGCACCGGCCTACCGGCAGACCCCGGCGGCCGTCGCGGGACCGTCCACCGCGATCGGGCTCAACGGCACCGACGAGTACGCCTACAGCAACCGTCTCCAGCCGGCGCCCGGGCGGTTCACCCTGGAGACCTGGATCAAGACCACCACCACCCGCGGTGGGAAGATCATCGGCTTCGGGAACATCACCCAGCAGAACAGCACCCGGGACGACAAGCACATCTACATGCGCGACGACGGGCGGCTCGTGTTCGGCGTCTACAGCAGTGGCAACCGGACGGTCACCACGTCGGCCGCGTACAACGACGGCCAGTGGCACCACGTCGTCGCGACCCAGGGCCCGCTGGGCCAGGGGATGTCGCTCTACGTCGACGGACAGCTCCGCGCGTCGAACATCCTGATCTCCAACAACGAGACCACCCCGGGGTACTGGCGGGTCGGCGGGGACGACCTGTTCGGCTGGCCGAACCGTCCCACCAGCAACTTCTTCGCCGGTCAGATCGACGAGACCGCCGTCTACCCGACCGCGCTGACCGGCTCCCAGGTCAGCGCCCACTACGCACTGAGGAATAGCTGATCCATGCGGAATCCGTTCCTGGCCGGCGCCGCCGTCGTGATGACGGTGGCGGCGCTGGCCGCCTGCGGCTCGTCCGCGGACGGGAACGGGCCGGAGGCCGCGGGCGCCCAGCGCCCCGCGGCCTCCGGGCCCGCCGTCCCCGGCCCCATCGCCGCCACGTCCACACCGCCCGCCACGCCCACGGCTCCTGGGGCGCCCACCGCGCCCGCCGTCGAGGAGCCGGCGGTCCCCGGGCCGTCCGCGCCCGCCGCGACCGCCGAGGGCCCGAAGACCCCGTCCGACGAGATCACCCCGGCCACCGGGACCTTCACCAAGAAGCAGAAGGAGTACCTGGAGGACCGGGTGCCGCAGGGCATGGACCCGGCCGCCGTGCTCCAGACGGGCCAGGAGACCTGCGACAAGCTGAGCTACCTGGTCGAGGTCGACCGGGACACCGCCGTGGGCGCGATCGCCACCGAGGAGATCCGCGACGCACCGGCCGCGGTGGCGGGGCTCTGCCCCCAGCACCAGGACCTGGTCGACGAGGCCGCGTACGCCTACGCCGACGGCGGCCACACCGGCAGGACGCTGCGGCCCGGCGTCTACCGATCCGCCTCGCCCACCATGAACTGCTCCTGGCACATCGAAGGAGCGGGCGGCAAGGAGCTGGCCTCCGGCACCTCCGACACCGGCAAATCCCGGAAGATCACGATTCCGGAGTCCGCCCGTACG
This sequence comes from Streptomyces sp. CA-146814, assembly GCF_050942385.1. Lineage (NCBI taxonomy): Bacteria > Bacillati > Actinomycetota > Actinomycetes > Kitasatosporales > Streptomycetaceae > Streptomyces > Streptomyces sp. CA-146814. The sequence continues at coordinate 6,466,612 of NZ_CP192068.1, read as the reverse complement.
TTCACCTCCACAGGCTGCTACGCCTGGCTGGCCGAAGGAGCCAAGGGATGACCGCTGGTACGACCAAGCTGCCGATAGCCGTCGCGATCCCCACGAAGAACGAGGGCCTCAACATCGCCGAGGCGGTGAAGTCGGTGCTCGGCCACTTCGAGGCGGTCGTCGTGGTGGACTCGCACAGCACCGACGACACGGTGAAGATCGCCGAGGAGTGCGGGGCCGAGGTGGTCACGTACACCTGGGACGGGGGCCATCCGCGGAAGAAGCAGTGGTGCCTGGAGAACGTCCGCACCGACCTGGACTGGATCCTGCTGCTCGACGGCGACGAGCGGCTCAGCCCGGGGCTGCTGGCCGAGCTGCGGGAGACCTTCCGCGATCCGTCGGCGCCGAAGCCCGCCGCGTACGACATCCCGCTCGGGTACTGGTTCTCCGGCAAGCGGCTGCGGCACGGATACACCATCCGCAAGCGGTCGTTGACCGACCGCACCCGCTCCTTCTACCCGGAGGTCGGCGACCTGGACGCGCCGGGCATCGGCGAGGTGGAGGGCCACTACCAGCCGGTCGCGGCGACGGTGGGGACGCTGACCCATCCGATCGAGCACCAGGATCTCGACCCGGTCACCGCCTGGTTCGAGCGCCACAACCGGTACTCGGACTGGGAGGCGTGGCTGGAGCACCACCCCCAGGTGAAGGAGCAGGTGCGCCAGGTCAAGTCACGTCAGGGGCAGCTGTTCCACAAGGCGCCGTTCAAGCCGGTGGTGTCGTTCGCGTACATGTACCTCTACCGGCGCGGCTTCCTGGACGGCCGCGCCGGGTTCGACTTCGCGCTGGCGATGAGCTTCTACCGCTGGCAGATCGCGCTGAAGTCCCGCGAGAAGCCCGTACGTTGACCGATCGGCCGGGCTCGCCCGCTCACCCTCGCCTCCGGCGGACCACGTCCTCGTAGGTCCGCCGGAGGGTGGCGGTGACGGCCTCGATGGTGAACTGGTCGTTGACCAGCTCCCAGGCGGCCTTGCCGGCCTGCTCGGCGGCCTCCGGCTCCAGCAGCTCCAGGATCGCGTCGGCGACCTTGCGGGCGTTGGCCGCGTCCTCGCCGACCCGGCTGTCGATGACCCGGCCCGATCCGGCCTGCGCGACATCGGGGGCCTGGCCGCAGGTGCGGGTGATGACGACCGGGGTGCCGACCGACATCGCCTCCAGCACGGAGACCGGGAACGGCTCCTCGATCGCGGGCAGCACATAGACATCGGCCTCGCGGTCGGCGGCGAGCACCTCGTCGTGCTCCAGCGGGCCCCGGTGGTCGAGCGAGCCGGTCACGCCCAGCTTCTCGGCGAGCGCCAGGGTTTCGGCCAGCGCGCCGGTGTCCGGGCCGGCCAGCACGAAGCGGGCGTCCGGGTGGCGGGCGAGGACGTGCGGCATCGCGGAGACGAAGTCCTCGGGCCGCTTGCGCTCCTGGATCCGGGCGAGGTAGAGGATGGTCGGCGGGCGGCCGGGTTCGCGGGCGGGCTTGCGCTCCTGCGGGCGCACGCCGTTGACCAGCCGGACGGTACGGGTGAGCGGGACGGGTGCGGCGACGGCGTTCACGTCGACGCGCTCCATCTCGGTGAGGTGCAGCACGGCGTCGGCCTCGCGCAGCACCTTGCGGACGCCGAGGACGTCGGTGAGCTGGGCGACCTTCTTCTCGGTGGGGTCGATCATGCCGTGGGTCTGGACGACCAGGGGGGTGCGGGTCGCGAGCGCGAGGAGCGCGGCGGGCAGGGTCACCAGGTCCCGCATCAGATGGACGTGGACGAGGTCGGCGCCGCGCATCATGCGGCGTGCGGTGCGCAGCAGCGCGGCGGAGGTGATGCCGCTGACCTCGAACATCGGGAGCAGGTGCCGGGCCTGGAAGAGGTGGACCGGAACTCCTTCGACCTGGCTGGGGAGTTCGCCGCCGGGGAAGCCGTCGCCGAGCGCCATGACGCGGGCGTCGTCGCCGTGGGCCCGCTGGACCTTGGACAGGTTGAACGCCACCCGGGTCGGACCGCCGAAGGCATGGTCCGGGGTATGGAGCGTGACAACATGCAGGATTTTCACCAGAGTTCCCCTCAACTGCGGTCAATGATTCACAGAGTAGTCATCGCACCTCCCTCAAGTGGGGCGATTCGTTAGAGTGTTCAGCGGTTCACTGAACGGGGGGCGCATGACGTCGGTGCACACGTCGGCGCACTCGTCGGCAGACGGACCGGCCGCCGGGAAGGCCGTCGACGCGGCCGGGCCGCGGCCGGAGCGGCCCAGGCCCATGGGCGGCCCTCCGGAGCCGCCCGAGCGGACGATCGCCTGGTCGATGCTGTCGCGGGCGGTGTCCGTGCCGCTCATCCTGGGGCTGGTCTGCTTCCTGCCCGCGGTGATCGCGGCGCAGCCCGGCAGCGGGGTCCGGGACACGGCGTACTGGCTCCAGCTGGTGCTGACCTGCTATGCGGGGGCCCGGCTGGCGACGACGATCCTCTCCACCCAACGGCGGCTGCTCCAGGGCGTCTTCTGGATGTTCGTGTACATCGCGATGGGCGTGGCGCCGTTCGCGCAGGTGGTGATCGGGCAGACGCCGACGCCGATGGTGGGGCCGCGCCAGGACCTGGTCACGGCCATCGCGATGGTGCTGGTCGGGTGTGCGGCGTACGACCTGGGGGCGCTGCTGGCCTCGCGGCGGCCGATGCGCCGTCGTACGCCTTCCGCACGAGGCTCGGGCGGCGGTCCGGCGCTGGCGCATCCGGTGCGGCTGCGGCTGCTGGTGGTGCTGGCGTTCGCGGCGAGCGCGTTCTACGTGCTGAAGCTGGGCGGGCCCGCGGTCTTCTTCTCCAGCCGGCAGGAGATCACCGAGTCCGTCGCGGCGAGCGGGGTCGTCACGGAGGGCTCCAATGTGGGCTCGGCGTTCGTCAAGGGCTTCGGCCAGGTCCCGGCGCTGCTGGCGCTGCTCTTCTACACGCGCCGCCTGGCCACCTCCTACCGGGCCCGGCGCACGCCGTCGACGGTGCTGGTGTGGGTGGCCCTGATCGCGCTGAACCTGGTGGTCAACAACCCTATCTCCAACGCCCGTTACTGGTTCCTGACCGTGATGATGGCGTTCGTCTTCACCGCGTTCCCGAGCAGTGCCGCGATCTACCGCACGGTGCTGACGACCGGAGTGGTGGGGGCCCTGGTGGTGTTCCCGTACGCGGACAAGTTCCGGTACGACGACCAGGCCAGCCAGCGTACCGCGCAGTCGGCCTCGGTCTTCGAGCCGCTGGTGACCAAGGACTACGACCAGATGGTGATGTTCGCCAACACCATCTCGTGGGTCGACACCCGCGGCCACACCTACGGCCGTCAACTGACCGGCTGTGCACTGTTCTTCGTGCCGCGCGCGGTGTGGAGCGGGAAGCCGGAGGACACCGGGGTCCGGGTCGGGCAGTGGATGGGGCTGCGGATGACCAACCTCTCGGCGCCGGTGTGGACCGAGTTCTGGGTCGACTTCGGCGCGACCGGCATGATCGGCGGCCTCGCCCTGATCGGTTACGCGTCGTCCCGCACCGACCGGCGCTATGCCCTGGCCGTCACCCGTGCGGGTCCCGGCCCGGGGAGCGTGCTGGCCGTCGCCGCGCCGCTGCTCGCCGGCTACACCTTCATCCTGCTGCGCGGCCCACTGCTCCAGGCGGCGGGGAAGCTGGCCATCGCCGCGCTCTGTCTGCTGGCGATCAGCACCTTCATGGAGCGGCGGGCAGGGCGTCGGCGCTGAGGTCGTGGCCGGGTTCCGGGGTACGGCGGCGGCGCAGCCGGGCAACCCTGATCCAGGTGGCGGCGGCCTTGCAGAGCGAGCCGAGGAAGAGCCCCCAGGCGGCTCCGAGGACGCCGCCGACGACGTAACCGCCGGCGAGGAACGCCACGGTGGTGAGCGAGAAGACGACCTGGATGGCGAGTGTGGTGCGCGGGTCGAGCATCCGCAGGGCCAGCAGCCCGCAGGTGCCGACGGCCATCGCCGCGTACTGGCTGCCGGTGGCAGGCAGCAGTCCGGCCGCCACCGACCAGGTGTCGCCGAGGAGTTGGCGTCCGGCGCTGTCCGGGAGCAGGGCCAGGACGGTGGCCCAGAGGCCGGCGACGGCGGCGAGGACGGCGGCGAGCGCGGCGGTGGCCCGGACGCGGCTCCGCTCGTCGGTGATGCGGCCGAGCAGCGGCGGGCCGAAGGAGGTGGCGGAGGTGAACAGCACGTTGAGCGGGCCGAACAGGGTGGTGGCACCGCGCAGGGCGCCGACCAGGAGCGGGTTGCCGACGGCGCCGAGGCCGAGGACGGAGAGCTGGCTGGTCGCGTTGCCGACGCCGAACTCGACGGTGAACCGCTGCCCGAGGTACCCGCGCCGGAGCATCGGCCGCACCACGAGCGGGGCTCCGGCGGTGGCGCGGTGGAGCAGCGCGGCGGAGAGCAGCAGCGCGGGCAGCGCGGAGAGGCCCCAGAGTCCGATCAGGCGCGCCGGGGACGCACCGTACACCTGGGTCCCGAGCGCCCCGAGGACGCACGCGAGCCGCAACAGGTCGGAGAGCAGGGCGAGATGGGGCTGCTGGAGGGTGGAGAAGGCGTACCGGACGGCGTCCTGGCCGAGCACCACCGGCAGGACCAGGCCCAGCATCAGCAACGCCCGTGCGGTGTCGCCGGGGACGAGGAGGCAGCCGGCGGCCAGGAGCGCGCCGAGCGCGGCGGCGGCGAGCACGGTGAAGGCGACGGCGGAGCGGCAGGCGCCGCGGGTCTCCTCGCCGCCGCCGCGCTTGAGGACCAGCGGCTGTCCGGTGTACGCGCCCGAGACGCCGAGCAGCACCGTGAAGACCAGGTAGACGGCGGAGAAGCGGGCGAAGTCGGCGACGGTGGAGAGCCGGGCGGCGGCGACCAGCACCAGGATGTTGGTGAGCGCCGCGACGCCTTGGTCCGCGACCGAGCAGAGGACGGCGGTGCGGGCTCTCACCGCCGCGCCGTCGGCAGGGTCAGGGAACGCAGGCCGAGGGTCTCGGTGGGGTCGCCGGTGATCTCGGGCCCGTCCGGCCCGGCGCCGGGGGTGGGCCCGTCTCCGCTGCTGCGGCGCCGGACGGACTTCGGGCGGCGCTCGGAGCGGCTGAGGCGCCGCCGGCCCGGGTGGAGCAGGGCGCCGAGGACGGAGCCGCCGGAGGCGCTGATGATCTCGCGGATACGCTCCAGGTCGCTGCGGTGCACCTCGCGCGGGTCGCAGACGATCATCACGCCCTCCACCCGGTCCACCAGCGCGACCGCGTCCGCGTAGGAGAGGACGGGCGGGGCGAGGACGATGACGACGCTGCCGGGGCGGTCGGCCTCGGCGACGATCCGGCCGACCGGGGTGGAGGTGAGGGCGCGCGGCACGTTGTCGACGGTCTCCCCGGGGATCAGGGCGAAGGCGCCGGAGCCGGGGACGTCCACGTTGGAGCGGCCGCCGGTGGGCCAGCTGCCGTCGCCCTCCTCGGCCGCCCAGCGCGGCGGGCGGACCTCGTGCGCGGCGGATCCGAGTGCGCGGGCGAGGGAGGGCGTACGGAGGTCGGCCTCGACCAGGAGGACGTCCCGGCCCATCTCGGCGAAGGCGGCGGCCAGGTTGGCGGCGGCCGCCGCGGCCTCCTCGTTGTCGCCGCGCGGGGCGGTGACCAGCAGGCGGCGGCTCTCGGCGAAGGACGGGTCGTAGGCGAGCCGGAAGGCGACCGCGCGGTACTCCTCGGCGAGCCGGGAGCCGCTGCGGCCGATCGCCAGCACCGCACCGGCGGCTCCGCGTTCGCGGGGCAGGGTGCCGAGCAGCGGGCCGCCGAGCGAGCGCACCAGCTCGCGGGTGGAGCGTACGGCGGGGTCGAAGACGAGCCGCACCCAGGAGAGCAGCAGCCCCAGCGCCAGGCCGACGACACCGCCGAGGCCGAGGAGCAGCGGCAGGCCGGCGCCGGTGGGTTCGGTGGGGGCGACGGGCTTCTTGTTGAGGTAGCCGGGGGTGGTGTCCAGGGCCTTGAGCTCGGAGATCTTCCGGCTGAGCTCGGAGATGGAGACGATGATGTTGGCCCGGGCGCTGGTGACGTCGTCGGCCGCGCCGGTGCTGGTCTCCTCCAGCTGGTCGCGCTTCTCCTCCAGCGGTTTGAGCTGCGCCCGGTAGCCGCTCGCCATGTTCTCGATGGACTCCTCGGTGCGCGCCTTGCGGTGGGCCAGATAGGCGTTGGCGAGGGCTTCGGCGCGGGCCCGGGACTGCTCGGGGGTGGCGCCGGTGTAGGCGAAGCGGAGGGTGAGGGTGTTGGGCGGGTTGGTGACCTGGAGTCCGGCGAGCAGATCGCGGGCGGCGACGTCGTCGCCCTTCTTGAGCAGGGTGCCGGCGGCCAGGGTGCCGACGGTGTCGCTGACGGCGGTCTGGCGCTCGGAGCCGATGTTGATGCCCTTGTCGGCGGTGGCGCCGCTGGCGAAGGGGTCGGAGATGGCGGAGCGGACCAGCACCTCGCCGGTGGCGGTGTAGGTGTCCTCGCCGCTGAGGGCGAGGTAGCCGCCGCCGAGCAGGCCGATGGCGACGCCGACCGCCAGCAGGGCGCGGTAGCGCAGGAGTTGGCGGAACTGGTCGCGCAACAGCGCCGGTTCGTCCTGGTCGTCCAGGACACGGTTCACGGGGGTCATCGGCTCTCGCTCCCTGGTCCGTCCTGCAAGGCCTCGGTGAGCAGGTCGTCGAAGCGGGCGAGCCCCGCCTCCCGGCTCAGATGGCGTGCCACGTACGCCGGGCCCTCGGCGCCGAGGGCGTCGGCGGCGGCCGGGTCGGCGGCCAGCTTCCGCAACGCCTCCAGAAGCGCGGCCGGGTCCTCCGGGGCGACGAGCACGCCGGCGCCGGAGCGGCGCACCTCGTCGGCGGTGCCGCCCTCGTCGGCGACGGAGGCGACGACCGGGCGGCCGGAGGTGAAGTACGAGGTGAGCTTGGACGGCACGCTCATGTCGAGGACGGAGGCCCGCTGGGTGACCGCGAGGACATCGGCGGCCGCCAGGACGTCGGTGAACTCCCCGGCCCCGGCGGGCTCCAGGAAGTCCACGTTGGGCAGGCCCTCGGCGCGGGCGCGCAGGGCGTCGCGCTGGTTGCCGTCGCCCATCAGGACGACGCGGACGTCGGGCGCGAGGCGGGCGGTGTCCACGAGGACTTCCAGGCCCTGCTTGAGGCCCATGTTGCCGGAGTGGAGGAGGACCGGGGTGGCCGGGTCCCAGCCGAGCCGGGCGCGGGTGGCGGCGCGGTCGGCGGTGGGGCCGTCCACATGGGTCCAGTTGGGGACGATCCGGATGCGGCCGGGGTCGACACCGAGAGCGGTGACGCCGGGGACGAAGCTCTCGTGGATGACGCCGACGAGGACCGCGCCGCTCAGCGCGTACCGCTCGGCCGCCGCGGCCACCTTGGCCGCCCTGCCGCCGCCCCGTATGCCGCTCTGCGCGGCGGCCGCGCCCATCAGGTCCTGGACGACGGGGACGTACGGGACGCGGTGGCGGTGGGCGAGACGGGCGCCGATGACGCCGCCGGCGAGGCTGGGCATCTGCGCGATCACGGCGTCCGGCCGGCCCGGCGGCGGCGCGAACAGTCCGGTGGCGAGGACGGAGGCCTCGAACGCCGCTCTGCGCACAGCGGTCTGACGGGACGGCACGTAGTGTCTGCGCCGGTGCACGCCGACGCCGCCGCGTATCTCGACCGTCCGCCACACGCTCCGGTACGCCTCGTCCAGCTGCCAGGACGGATAGTGCGGCATCCCGGTGAGCGCCCGCACCCGGGCGCCGGACCCCGCCCAGTGCTGGGCGAGTTGCGTGGCGTACGGGCCGATGCCCGTGACCTCTGGTGCGTAGTTCGTCGAGACCACCAGAAGGCGGCGGTTCAGAAACGGCCTGTGCCGTTCGACATCGGACATCGGACGATCGCCTTCCCCCCACAACAGCCGCCGCTCCCTGCGGGAACGGCCCCCGTCGAGCTTATCCGTTCACGGCCTGCACAAGTGTTCTTCACAGTAAGGTCGTTGGCACATCACCGGATCAGATCGACCGTGGGGGGAGAGATACGGATGGTGCAGCACAGGGTGGGGTACGCCCCCGGGGTGTACGACCTGTTCCATGTGGGACACCTCAACATCCTGCGGCATGCCCGCAGTCAGTGCGACTACCTGGTCGCGGGGGTCGTCTCGGACGAGATGGCCGCCCTCGCCAAGGGTCACACGCCCGTCATTCCGCTGCGTGAACGGCTGGAGATCGTCCGCAGTGTGCGGTTCGTCGACGCCGCGTTCGTGGAGACCGTGCCGGACAAGGTCGAGACCTGGCAGCAGGTCCGGTTCGACGTGATCTTCAAGGGCGACGACTGGCGCGGCACGGAGAAGGGGAAGAAGCTGGAGCGCGACTTCGCCGAGGTCGGCGTGGAGGTCGTCTACTTCCCGTACACCGTGCACACGTCCAGCACCCAGCTGCGCCGGGCGCTGGACGTGCTCGTCAGCCGGGACGGAGCGCTCTCAGCTCCCTGAACCATTTGGCGAGGAAGGCCGCCAGGAAGAGCGTGTGGACCACCGCGAGCACGGCGTACCCGGCCCGGAAGGCGCCGGGTGCGCCGAGCAGCAGGAAGACCAGGCAGAAGACTCCGTAGTCGGCGGGCAACAGCGCGACCGCCCGCACCTGTGAAACGGGAGCGGCCGCCTGGGCCACCGGCGCTTCGGCCACCGCCGCCTTGCCGAGCTTTTCGCGCAGCAGTCCGGCGCAGAAGGTGACCACGGCGGCCAGTTGGAAGCCGAGCGGCAGCAACAGCCACGCGTCGGAAGATAGTTCGCCGAAGCGGTAGAAGGAGATCAGCACGGCGGTGTGGACGAGGACCAGCTTGCCGCAGTCCACGACGTGGTCCAGCCACTCACCGTCGGGCCCGCCCCGGCCGGTGAGCCGGGCGAGCTGGCCGTCGGCGGAGTCGAAGGCGAATCCGATCGCGAGCGCCGCGTAGACCAGCAGCGCCAGTGTCCAGGACGGCTCCACGAGCGCGACCGCCGCGAGCGCGACGTAGGTGAACAGTGCACTGACCAGTGTCACTTGATTGGGCGTCAGTCCGGCCCGGTACGCGCCCGCCGCGAGCACCCGCCCGGCCGGGCGGTTCACGTACCGCGAGTAGAGCGAGACGCCCTTGGCGCTCTTCTGTGCGCCGCGCAGTTCGCGCAGCACCGTGCCCGTGCTTCCCATACGCCCCCCCAGCGTCCGGCATTGCCCGCATCATGGCATGCGGACACCGGGGCCGGGGTGCGATTGGCCGGGCCGGAACAGTTCCGTGATCATGCCGGGCCGGGGGGGCCGCTCGGTCAGGCCGGGCCGGGAGGCTGCTTGCTGTCGGTGAGCTGCTCGTCCAGTTCGTCGAAGAGCAGTTCCTCGTGCTGGACCTGTCCGGTGCGGTACGCGGAGCGGGCGACCAGGTGCGAGGCGACCGGGCCGGTGAGCATCTGGAAGAAGCCGATGAGGGCGAGGGTGGCGAAGTCCATGCCCGTGCGCAGCCGGAGGGCGACCCCTGCCAGGACAAGAATGATACCGAGGGTCTGGGGCTTGGTAGCGGCGTGACTTCGGGAGAGCACGTCGGGCAGCCGGAGCATCCCGATCACCCCGAGCAGGCAGATCGCGGCGCCGAGGAGGACGAGCAGGGCCCCGGCCGTGTCGAGGATCTGGAGCCAGGTGTTCACTTCGGGCCCTCCTTGGTCTCGCCGGCGTCCGGTCCCGGGGCCTCCCGGGTCGGGACCGTGACGGCGGGCCGGTCGCGTACGGCGATGAAGCGGGCGATGCCCACCGAGCCGGTGAAGCCCAGGAAGGCGAGCACCAGCATGATCGGGAAGTAGAACGAGTCCAGGGCGACGGCGGACTTGGCGCCGAGGCCGGCGATGATCAGGGCGGCGATCACGTCCAGTGAGATCGCCCGGTCCAGCATGGAGGGGCCGCGCCAGATCCGGACCAGCAGCAGGCCGGCCACCAGGACCAGGACGACGGCGGCGGTCAGCAGAAGACGGTCGATCTGTTCGAAGACGCTCATGGTGCGGGCCTTCCAGCGGCGAGCTGCGGCGGTGGGGGCGGTTCGGCGACCCGGGCGATCTCGTCTCGGGTGCCGAAGGCCCGTACGGTCAGTTCCTCCAGCCGCCAGACCTGACGGCGGGCGGCTTCGAGTTCCTCGGGCCGGTCCGCGTCCAGGACGTGCAGGAAGACGGTGGCAGTGGCCCGGCGCACCTCGATGACGGAGCCGCCCGGCACGTTGGAGACGGCCACGGCGACGGCGGCGAGCATCAGGTCGCCGCGGCAGCGCAGGGGCACGCCGATGACGGCGGCATGGTGCGGTGTGGAGCTGAAGATCTGCCGGGTGACCCGCACGCCGGAGGTGTACATGTCGTAGAGCAGATATCCGGCGAGGCGGATGATGCCCCACGGGTGGAGCCGGAGCCCCAGGTCGACCGGCGGCAGCGGGAAGGCCAGGCAGACGGCGCTCGCGACGATGACGCCCGTGATGACGTTGGCCAGGTTGAGGGTGGACCAGAGCAGTACCCAGATGAGGGTGAGCCAGGCGATCAGCGACAGGTCCAGCACCCGTCCTCGCCGGCCGACCTTGCAGCTCATCGGCGGCAGGTCGGCGTCGCGGAACGAGAACCGCAGGAAACGGCTCACTTGCCCAGCACCTCCTCGATGTAGGGCGTGCGCTTCAGCAGTTCGACGGCCGAGCGGTCGGTGAAGGCGGTGAGCGGTCCGGCGAACACCGTGAAGGACAGGGCCAGTGCGATGGTCGCGGCGGTCGCCGCCATCATGGGCCGGGGCAGCCGGCTGGTGGTGGTGACGGCCCGCCCGTGCAGGGTCGCCGCGACGGCCTGACCCGCCGGACGGTGTACTGGCTCGATGCCCTCGTCCCCGGTGCCGGGGACTCCGTCGGGTCCCTCGTCGGTGTCGTCGTCGCTGTCGTCCCCGGACTCCAGGACCGTGCCCGCCTCGGCCTGTCCGGGCGGGGCCGCCCGCCAGAACGCCAGGTTCCACACCTTGGCGGTGACGTACAGCGTGAGCAGGCTGGTGACCACCGAGCCCGCGACCAGGATCCAGGCCCAGACGGAGCCGTCGGCGACACCCGCGCGCATCAGTCCGAGCTTGCCGATGAAGCCGGAGAGCGGCGGGATGCCGGCCAGGTTCATCGCGGGGACGAAGAAGAGGAGGGCGAGTATCGGCGCGGCCTTGGCGAGTCCGCCGAGCCGGGTCAGCTCGGTGGTGCCGCCCCGGCGTTCGATCAGCCCGGCGACCAGGAACAGCGTGGTCTGGACGGTGATGTGGTGGACGACGTAGACGATGGCGCCGCCGTACGCCTCACGGGTGGCGAGGCCGATCCCGAAGACCATGAAGCCGATATGGCTGATCAGGGTGAAGGAGAGCAGCCGTTTGAGGTCGGTCTGGGCGACCGCGCCGAGGATGCCGATGAGCATCGAGGCCAGGGCCACGGCCATCAGCAGGTCGCCGATCCGGTTGCCCGGGAAGAGCAGCGTCTCGGTCCGCATCATGCAGTAGACGCCGACCTTGGTGAGCAGTCCGGCGAAGACGGCGGTGACGGGCGCGGGCGCCGTCGGGTAGGAGTCGGGGAGCCAGGCGGCGACCGGGAAGACGGCGGCCTTGATGGCGAAGACGGTGATCAGCATCGCCTGGATCAGCGTCTGCACGCCGAGCGGGAGTCCGGGCAGCCGCTCGGCGAGCTGCGCGAAGTTGACGGTGCCGAGGGCCGCGTACGTCATGGCGATGGCGATGAGGAAGATCATCGACGAGAACAGCGAGATGATCACGTAGGTGGAGCCGGCCCGCATCCGGGGCCCGGTGCCGCCGAGGGTGAGCAGCACGAAGCTGGCCACCAGCATGATCTCGAAGCTGACGAAGAGGTTGACGAGGTCGCCCGCGAGGAAGGTGCAGGAGACGCCGGCGACGAGGATCAGATAGGCCGGGTGGAAGACCGCCAGCGGGGTCTCCTTGTCCCGGTCGGTCATGCCCTGGCCGAGCGAGTAGATCAGCACGCAGAGCGTGACCGCCGAGGAGACGGTGAGCATCAGCCCGGAGAGCCGGTCGGCGACCAGGGTGATGCCGAGCGGCGGGGCGAAGTCGCCGAGGTGGACGGAGAGCGGGCCCTGCCGGTCGGCGGCGATCATCAGGATGATCGAGAGTGCCAGTACGGCGGTGAGTACGGCGACGCTGATGAAACGCTGGAAGCGCTGCATCCGGGTGCCGAAGGTGAGGCTGAGTCCGGTGGCGGCGAGCGGCAGGAGTACCGGCAGCGGGACGAGCGCGTTCATCCGGCGGCTCCTCTTTCGTCTCGGGGGTAGCGTTCGTCGGCCTTGGCGTCGCCGTCGCGTTCGTAGTCCTCGGGGTCGGCGCCGATGACGTCGTGCCAGAGGTCGCCGGAGGCGTCACGGCCGCGGGCCTGGCGGGCCCGGTCGGCGCGCAGCCGGTCGCGGAGCTTGCGGCGCTCCTCGCGGTAGCGGTCGCGCTCGTCCGGCGTCGGCGGTTCGGCGCCCGAGCGGAACTCCTCGCGCAGCTGGGCGCGCTCGGAGAGGACTTCGGAGCGGAGCACGATGCGCCGGTCCTCCAGGTCGTCGTGCACCTCGTCGGTGCCGGTGATCTGGTGGCTGCGGTAGGCCATGGCGAGCAGGAACGCGGTGGTGCCGAGGGTGATGACGATGGCGGTCAGCGCGATGGCCTGCGGCAGCGGGTCGGTGACCCGGCGCAGGTCGACCCCGTAGAGGAGGGGTGCGGCGCCGGCGGTGCCGGTCGAGGCGAGGATCAGCAGGTTGACGCCGTTGCTCATGATGACGGCGCCGAGCAGGATGCGGGTCAGCGGCCGGGTCAGCATGAGGAGGGCGCCCACGGCGCAGAGCACCACGGCCGTGATGAGGAGGGAGGCGCTGACGGTCATCGGGAGTTCCCTTCCGCCGTCGTGCTGTTGGAGGCGGTGAGGGCGCCGGCGGCCCGTTCGATCTGGCGGTCGATCTTGGCGCCGAGGGCCCGGACGATGTCCAGGACGACGCCGAGGACCAGCAGGTACACGCCGAAGTCGAAGAGGATCGGCGTACTCATGTGGAAGTCGCCGAAGACCGGCAGGTGCCCGTGGTAGGTGAAGGCGTGCAGCACGGTGCCGTCGATCAGACCGAGCAGGCCGACGCCGGTGGAGATGAAGAGGCCGAGTCCGGTGAAGAGCCCCGGTTGCAGGGGGGCGGCCTGGGCCAGTTCGAACCGGCCGCCGGCCAGGTAGCGGGTGATGAGGGCGACTCCGGCGACGAGCCCCGCGACGAAGCCGCCGCCGGGCATGTTCTCGGCGCAGAACAGCAGGTAGACCGAGAGGATCAGGATCGGGTGGAAGAGCAGCCGGGCCACCACTTCGAAGACGATCGAGCGGTGCTCGGGGGCGAGCGTGGAGCCGGCGGCGAGCCAGCCGCGCTCGGGCGCCACCTCGTCGCCCTGCGGCAGCCGCGCGGTGTGCTGGGCCGCGATGGACCAGGCGGTACGGCCCTTCAGCTCCTCCGGGAGCATCGGCCCGTCGCTGCGGCGGTGCAGGTAGATGAGGCTGGTGACACCGATGGCGGCGGCGGCCAGCACGGCGGACTCGCCCATGGTGTCCCAAGCGCGCAGGTCGACGAGGATCGTGGCGACGACGTCCTTGTAGCCGTGGTCGTTGACCTCCTCGACCATGGCGGCGCCTGCCGGTTCGACGGTCCGCGCGGCGGCGGCCACCCAGACGGCGACGCCGATGGTGCCGGCCGCGACGAGGGCCACCGGGATGCGGATCGCGCGCCGCCAGGGCGAGACGGTCTCCTCGAAGTGGACCGGCATCCGGCGCAGCACCAGGACGAAGACGATCATCGCCACGGTCTCGACGCAGAACTGGGTGAGCGCCAGGTCCGGCGCGCCCTGGACGACGAAGAGCAGGGCGGTGCCGTAACCGATCAGGCCGCTGAGGACGACCGCCTTCATCCGGCGGCGGACGGTCAGGCAGAGCAGTGCCGCGATGCAGGTGAGTACGGCGACGCCGCCCTGGAGCGCGTTGTCCCAGATCCGTGGGGCCGGAGCGGCCTCCCAGGGCTGGTCGATGACGAGTACGGCGAGCTGTCCGCCGGCCATGACGAGCAGCGTGGTCGCCAGGTAGACCGAGAGCGAACCACGCTGGATGAAGCCGGTGACCTGGAGGGCGAACCGTTCCTGTCCCAGCAGCAGATGGCCGAAGACGCTGTCGGCCGTGGGCCAGGCGATGCGGCGGGAGACCTTGCTGACGGTGTTCCGCGCGAGGAAGAGACCGGTGCCGGCCGCCCAGGCGACGGCGGACAGGAGCAGCGCGATGCCGAACCCGTGCCAGAGCGCCAGGTGGTAGGGGTCCTCGGGGACCGGATAGGTGTCGGCGTAGGCGCTGAACAGCCGGTCGGTCAGGCCGACGCCGGGGCCGAGCACCAGTCCGAGGACGGCGAGCAGGGCGGGCGGCGCGAGGAAGGCCCAGCCGACGCGGTGTACGGGGGTGTCGGCGACGCCGGGCTTGCGGGCGAAGGCGCCCCAGACGAAGCGCAGGGTGTACGCGGTCGTCAGCGCCGAGCCCAGCACGACGACGGCCAGCGCCCAGCGGTCGGCGGCCGAGCCGTGCAGCAGCGCCTCGAACGCGGCCTCCTTGGCGGCGAAGCCGAGCAGGGGCGGCAGCGCGGCCATGGAGGCGGCGGCGAGGACGGCGACAACGGCGACGTACGGCAGGGAGCGGCCGACTCCGGAGAGTCTCCGTAGGTCGCGGGTGCCGGTGGAGTGGTCGACGATGCCGGTCACGAGGAAGAGCGGCGCCTTGAACAGGGCGTGCCCGAGGATCATCGCGACGGCGGCGAGGGCCGCGTCCCGGTTGCCGGTCCCTGCGAGCAGGGTGAGGAAGCCGAGCTGGCTGACGGTCCCGTAGGCGAGGACGAGCTTGAGGTCGTTGAGGCGCAGCGCGCGCCAGCCGCCGAGCAACATGGTCGCGCCGCCGAGCACCAGGATGACGGGCTTCCAGACGGGGACGTCGGCGAAGGCCGGGGAGAGCCGGGCGACCAGGTAGACACCGGCCTTGACCATCGCGGCGGCGTGCAGATAGGCGCTGACCGGGGTGGGCGCGGCCATGGCGTTCGGCAGCCACATGGAGAACGGCCAGATCGCGGACTTCGACAGCGCGCCGGACAGGATCAGCACGAGGGCGACGGAGATGGCGAGCGTCGTCTCGGGCGGGTCGGCGACGATCGCGGAGATCTGGTACGTACCGGCGGCGTGACCGATGATCAGGAAGCCGACCAGCATGGCGAGGCCGCCGAGCGTGGTGACCGTGAGCGCCTGGAGCGCGGAGCGCCTGCTGTGGCGGTGTTCGCTGCTGTGGCCGATCAGCAGGAAGGAGAAGACCGTTGTCAGCTCCCAGAAGACGTAGAGCGTGATCAGGTCGTCGGCGAGGACCAGGGCGAGCATCGCTCCCGCGAAGGCGAGCAGGTTGCCGGCGAACCGGGCCAGCTGCGGGGTGTTGTCGCGGAAGTAGGAGGCGCAGTAGACCAGGACGAGGGCGCCGACCCCGGCAGCCATCAGGACCATCAGCTCGGAGAGCGCGTCCAGGCGAAGGTCGAGCGAGACGTCGTAGTCCGGGATCCACTGCCAGGACCAGGTGACGGCCTCGCCGGAGGCGGCGGTGCTCCACTGGGTGAGCGCCCAGACAGTGGCGGCGGCGGGAGGCAGTGCCAGCACGAGGAAGGCGCGCCTGCCGAGCCGGTGGACCAGGGGGCCCGCGAAGGCGGCCAGCACGAAGTGGCCGATGATGAGCCCGATCACAGCGTGGCGTCCGGGTCGAGCGGCGAGACAACCGAGATAGAGGGCACCAAATACAGATATATCGCCCCACTGGATTCACCGGACCGGCACGCCGCGCGCGACCCGGCACGCTGAGGCCCGCGACGGACCCGGGGAAGCGTCAGCAGGGGGCGGTGTGAACGCAGGTGAAGGTGTTCCATGTGGTGCCGCACCCGGAGAGCCTAACGCGACTCTCTTGACGAATTCTTTACGGGGGGTGCGTTTTGGTTCTCCGTGCGCTTGTGGTGCGCGGAGGGGCTTCCGTCCTGCTCAAGGCAGCACGGCGATCCCGTCGATCTCCACCATCGCCTGCTCGTCCCAGAGCCGGGCCACGCCGATGACCGCCATCGCCGGGTAGTCACGACCGGCCAGCCGGCGCCAGATCCGGCCGAGTTCGGCGGCGTGCGACCGGTAGTCGGCCACATCGGTGGCGTACACGGTGACGCGCGCCAGGTCGGCCGGGGCGCCGCCGGCCGCGTGCAGGGCGGTGAGCAGGTTGGTGAGGGCGGTGGCGAACTGTTCGGGCAGGGTGGCGCCGACGACCTTGCCGTCCGGGTCGAGCGCGGTCTGCCCGGCCAGGAAGACCAGATGGCCGCCGGTCGCGACGACGGCGTGCGAGAAGCCGGTCGGCGGCGAGAGTTCGGCCGGGTTGATCCGGTGGGACGGGCTCATACGGACGGCTCCTGGGGCTCTTGGGCGGCGGCGGTGGCGTACAGCTCCTTGGCGATGATGGCGCGCTGGACCTCGCTGGCGCCCTCGTAGATGCGCGGCGCGCGGACCTCGCGGTAGAGGTGTTCGAGCAGATGGCCGCGGCGCAGAGCACGCGCGCCGTGGAGTTGGACGGCGGTGTCGACGACGTACTGCGCGGTCTCGGTGGCGTACAGCTTGGCCATCGCGGCGCGGCGCGGCACACCGCTCTCCCCAGCGTCGTACGCGGCGGCCGCCGCGTACACCAGGAGGCGGGCGGCCTCGGTGCGGGTGGCCATCTCGGCGACCTGGTGGGAGACGGCCTGGAGTTCGCTGAGCGGGCCGCCGAACGCGGTGCGGCGGGCGGTGTGCGCCACGGTGGCGTCGAGCGCGGCGCGGGCCATCCCGACGGCGAAGGCGCCGACGCTGGGCCGGAAGAGGTTGAGGGTGTCCATCGCGACCCGGAAGCCCCGGTCGGGTTCGCCGAGGACGTCGTCGGCGGTGACCGGTACGCCGTCGAACTCCAGGGTGCCGATGGGGTGCGGGGAGAGCATGTCGAGGGGGTGGCCGGTGAGTCCGGGGCGGTCGGCGGGGACGAGGAAGGCGGTGATGCCGCGTGAGCCGGCGCCGGGGGTGGTGCGGGCGAAGACGGTGGCGAAGTCGGCCTCGGGGGCGTTGGAGATCCAGCACTTCTCGCCGGTGAGCCGCCAGCCGCCGGGGGTGGGTTCGGCGGCCAGGGAGAGGGCTCCGGCGTCGGAGCCCGCGCCCGGCTCGCTCAGCGCGAAGGCGGCGACGGTGCGGCCCGCCCGGACTCCGGGGAGCCAGCGCTCGCGCTGGGCGGGTGTGCCGGAGCGGATGACGGGGGTGGTGCCGAGGCCCTGGAGCGCGAGCGCGGTCTCGGCCTCGGTGCAGCCCCGGGCCAGGGACTCCCGCAGCAGGCACAGGTCCAGCGCGCCGGAGGCGAACATCCGCTCCAGCAGGCCCAGCTCGCCGAGGGCGGCCAGCAGCGGGCGGTTGACACGTCCGGGCTCCCCCTTCTCGGCCAGTGGGCGGAGCCGCCGGCCGGCGAGGGTGCGCAGCTCCTCGCACCAGGCGGTCTGTTCCGGTTCGAGGGAGAATGCCGTCATGGCGGCGCCTCTCTTGTCGCGTCTCTGCTTCGTGTCGCGTCTCCGCTTTATCGCGGACTGTTGACTACCGTCACCCGAACGATACGCTCCGAAGGCGACAAGGGGGCGATCCTTGATGGAGCCGAATTCCTCGCCGAACACGCCCGCAGCCGCCGCCGACGCGTCCGTACGCGTCCCCGGCGCGCACACCGACACGTTCACGCGCGACCATCTGCCACCGCCGGACCAGTGGCCGAAGCTCCTCCTGGACGACCCGGAACTGCGCTACCCCGACCGGCTGAACTGCGGGTACGAGCTGCTGGACCGCACGGTCGAGGAGCGCGGCCCGGACCGTCCCGCGCTGCGCTCCGGCGACGGAACCGTCTGGAGCTACGGCGAGCTGCGCGCCACCGTCGACCGCATCGCGCATGTGCTCACCGAGGACCTGGCCGTCGTGCCGGGCAACCGGGTGCTGCTGCGCGGGCCCACCACGCCGTGGCTGGCCGCCTGCTGGCTCGCCGTCATGAAGGCGGGCGCGGTCGCCGTGACCGTACTGGCGCAGGCACGGTCGGCCGAGCTGGCCACCATCTGCTCACTCGCCCGGGTGAGCCACGCGCTCTGCGACGCGCGGTCGGCCGAGGATCTGGCCGAGGCGGACGTGAAAGGGCTGCGGACCACGCTGTACGGCGGCGACGGACCCGAGGACCTGACCCGGCTGGCCGCCGCGCACGCCGGCTCCGGCCCGTACCGCGCGGTCGACACGGCCGCCGACGAGGTCGCGCTGATCGCGTTCACCTCAGGGACCACCGGGCGGCCCAAGGGCTGCATGCACCTCCACCGGGACCTGCTCGCCATCGCCGACACCTTCTCCCGCCAGGTGCTGCGGCCGCTGGCCGACGACGTGTTCGCGGGCAGCCCGCCGCTCGGCTTCACCTTCGGCCTCGGCGGTCTGCTGGTCTTCCCACTGCGCGCGGGTGCCTCGGCGCTGCTGCTGGAGCAGGCCGGGCCGCACCATCTGCTGCCCGCGCTGGCCCGCCACCGGGTCTCGGTCCTCTTCACCGCGCCGACCGCGTACCGCACGATGCTCGGCCAGCTGGACGGCCACGACCTCTCGGCGCTGCGCCGCTGCGTGTCGGCCGGCGAGAACCTGCCGGCCGCGACCTGGCAGGCCTGGTTCGAGGCGACGGGCCTGCGCATCATCAACGGCATCGGCGCCACCGAGCTGCTGCACATCTTCATCTCCGCCGCCGACGACGCCATCCGCCCCGGTACCGTCGGCGTCCCGGTGCCGGGCTGGCAGGCCAGGGTGGTCGACGAGCACGGCGACGAGCTGCCCGACGGCGAGCCGGGGCTGCTCGCCGTACGCGGCCCGGTCGGCTGCCGCTACCTCGCCGACCCGCGCCAGACGGAGTACGTCCGGCACGGTTGGAACCTGACCGGCGACACGTTCGTCCGCGAACCGGACGGCTACTTCCGTTACGTGGCCCGCGCCGACGACATGATCATCTCCTCCGGCTACAACATCGCCGGCCCCGAGGTGGAGGACGCCCTGCTACGCCATCCGGAGGTCGCGGAGGCGGCGGTGGTGGGCCGGGCGGACGAACTGCGCGGCGAGATCGTGGTGGCGCACGTGGTGCTGACGGAGGGCTCGGAGCAGACGGCCGACGCGCTGCGCGCCCATATGAAAGCCAACCTGGCCCCGCACAAATGCCCGCGCGCCTTCGTCTTCGAGCAGTCGCTGCCGCGCACCGCGACCGGCAAACTCCAGCGGTTCCTCCTCCGCGAGGACTCCCCCTAGAGTGATCACGTGGCCGAGCTGCGCACCCCCCGTTCCCTGATCATCACGCTCTACGGCGCCTACGGCCGTCCGGCGGACGGCTCACCCTTCGCCGTGGCCGAGCTGATCCGCCTGCTGCACGCCGTGGGCGTCGACGCCCCTTCCGTACGCTCCTGCGTCTCACGGCTGAAGCGGCGCGGGCTGCTGGTCGCGGCGCGGGCGGCGGACGGCTCGGCCGGGTACGCGCTGTCGCCCGACGCCCGCCAGCTGCTCGACGACGGCGACGCGCGCATCTACGGCCGGCCCGCGCACCGGCTGGAGGACGGCTGGGTCCTCGCGGTCTTCTCCGTCCCCGAGGCCGAACGCGCCAAGCGCCACCTGCTGCGCTCCCGGCTGGCCCGCCTCGGCTTCGGCACCGCGGCGCCCGGCGTCTGGATCGCCCCGGCCGGCCTCTACGAGGAGACCCGGCACACCTTGGAACGGCTCGAACTCGCCCCGTACGTCGACCTGTTCCGCGGCGACCACCTGGGCTTCGCCGCCACCCGCGCGTCGGTGGCCCGCTGGTGGGACCTGGACGCGGTGGCACGCCTCCACCGGGACTTCCTGGACCTGCACGAACCGGTGCTCCGCGAGTGGGAGGCGGCTCCGATGGCCGAGGAGGGCCCGCGCCCGCAGGAGGCCTACCGCGACTATCTGCTGGCTCTGGACTCCTGGCGCCAACTCCCTTACGCGGACCCGGGTCTGCCACAGGAGCTGCTGCCGGAGGGGTGGCCGGGCGGGCGCTCGGCGGAGGTGTTCGGCAAGCTGCACGAGCGGCTGCGGGACGCGGGAGAGCGGTTCGTGCGGGTCAGGGACTGATGCTGTCCCGGCACGGTGTCAGGGCTGATGCTGTCCCAGCACGGTGTCAGGGCTGATGCTGTCCCAGCACGGTGTCAGGGCTGATGCTGTCCCGGCGCGGTATCAGGGACTGATGCTGTCCCGGCACGACCGGGCCTCGATCTCGGCGGCGCTCGGCTTGTAGCTGCTGATCCAGCCCGGGTCCTCCTCCATGAGGGTCGGGAGGGACGTCTCGACGTCCCTGATCCAACTGCTGGTTCCCACATGCTTCTTGAGCCAGGACGCGAGCCTGCGGCAGTCCCCGGTGTGTCCCTTCGGCAGCCCGATGCCGTAGTGCTGCGGGGCTCCTATCGTCACGTCCGGCACCACGCGCAGGCCCTCCTTGCCGTACTGCCGCGCGAATCCGTAGAGGATGGCCTGGTCGGTGGAGACGGCCTTCACCTGGCCGTCGATGAGCTGCTCGATGCAGTCCGACGCATCGGTCAGGGTGACCGGATCGGCGCCGACGGTCTCCTTGATGCCTTCCAGGGATTCGACCGAGGTGGTGCCCTGCCAGGTGCAGATCTGGCTGCCGCGCAGATCGGCCAGCCGCTTCACACCGGCGCTCTCCGGGCCGACGAGGAAGCCCTGCCGGGTCTTGAGATAGGGGCCGACGAAGTCGATCTCGTCCATCCGTTCGGCGGTGATGGAGAAGGACGCGATCGTCATGTCGGCCTTGCGCTCGATGAGTTGGGTGACCCGGTCGCCCGAGGAGACGTCGACGGGCTCGCTGAAGTCGACGTCGATCTCCTCCTGGATGTGCTGGAGCATGATGAAGTCCAGTCCGGAACGGTCGTAGTTCGCGGAGTACGACAGGCCGGGCAGGTCGTTGTGCATCGCGACCGTGATGCGCTTCACGCCGAGGAACTCCCGCTCCTGCTCCTCCGGGGAGGAGCAGGCGGCGAGGCCCGCCAGCAGGACCAGCGCGGCGACGATGCCGAGCAGCCGGGCGGGCAGGGGCCCGGTATCCGAGGTGGGAGCCACAGTGTCCTCTCAGTCGTGAAGTACGGCGGCCGCGACGGACAGGTTCATCCGGCATCCTTCTTCGGTCAGCAGAGTGATCTCCACATCGATCGCCCCTTGCAGCCCGCCCAGCGGGAACGCGACCGTCTGGCCGCTGCGCACATCGTCGACACGCGTACCGGTGTTCCCCAGCAGCTGGGCGGAGTAGCGGGTCTCCGGTGCGCAGAACTGTGCGGCCTTGGCGGCGTCCCGGATGGTGAGCGTCAGCCGCAGCCGGGCGCGGTCGGCCGGGCTGTCGACCACGAGCCGCAGCTGGGAGCCGTTGGTGACGGTTTCGCCGCTCATCCGGCTCCGGCCGGTGACGTCGATCTCGCCGTGGTCGGCGAGGTGGTCCATGCCGACCGCGCCGACGCAGGAGCAGATCACGGCCGCCGCCGACATCAGGACGCGCCAGGGTGCGCGGGTGCCGCGCGCCGGCAGGACCAGCCGGATCAGCGCCAGAGCGACCGCGGCGCCGAGCGCGAGGTGGACCCAGAGGAACTGCCGTGCCGGTCCGTCCGGGGCCGCGATCAGGGCGTAGGCGCCGAGCGACACGACCAGCAGGAACGGCGGCCAGTTCCAGACGCTCCAGCCTTTGGCCCGGTCCGTGAAGTCGGCGGAGTCCCCGAAGAACACGCTCAGGAACAGCTTGCCGACGAAGCCGATCGCCGGCGAGTTGGGTCCATGGGTGATGGTGTTGCCCGGCGCCGGCGGCTCGCCGGTCAACCTGCTTCGCCGCCCGGGTCGCGGTGGAAGGTGAAGTTCGCCGTTTCGATCCTGCCGATCGCCGGGGAGCTGGGCCCGTAGGACGTCACATGGGTCACGTCGCCGGCCCGGTGTGCGCGGTCGGCGTCCTCGATGGAGCGGGACAGGGACCGGGCATCCAGTTCTCCGCCGGCGGCCAGCCATGTTCCGATGGCGTTCTCGAGGATGTGCCGCTGCTGATCCGACAGTTGCTCGATGGCGCTGACCGCGTCGACGTCCTCCTCGGCGCGGTCCAGGTCGTCGTCATGCCGGCGGAGCGCCGCGCCCAGCAGCCTCCGTCCGCCTTCCACCGCGCTGTCCGCCAGGCGGTCCCGCGCGGAGTCGACGACGGCTCCTGCCATGGATGCCGCCGCGGCGCTCACGAACGGTGCGATGACAGCGGCGGCTGCCAGTAATTCAGACATGCGTTCTCCCCCGAGTAGGAGACCAATTTTACTCGGATTCCCGTGCGACAGAAGTGACTTGGCAGTACCGGCCGGACTTCGTCACTCCCCTGTGAGCCGCGGCTTCGGCCCGTCCGTGCGGCCCGTGGGCGGAGGCCGGCTGCCGGCGCCGTACGGGAGGGGCCAGGGGGCGGCCGGTCCGGTGTAGCCCTGTTCGGCCGCCGCGTGGAGGGTCCAGTTCGGGTCGTAGAGGTGCGGGCGGGCCAGGGCGCAGAGGTCGGCACGGCCTGCCAGGAGCAGGGAGTTGACGTCGTCCCAGGAGGAGATGGCGCCGACCGCGATGACCGGGACGTCCACGGTGTTGCGGATCCGGTCCGCGTACGGGGTCTGGTACGAGCGGCCGAACTCGGGGCGCTCCTCGGGCACCACCTGGCCGGTGGAGACGTCGATGGCGTCGGCCCCGTGGGCGGCGAAGGCGCGGGCGATCTCGACGGCGTCCTCCGCCTCGGTGCCGCCGTCGGCCCAGTCGGTGGCGGAGATCCGGACGGTCATCGGGCGGTCGGCGGGCCAGGCTTCGCGGACGGCGTCGAAGACGTCGAGCGGGAAGCGGAGCCGGTTCGCCGGCGTTCCGCCGTAGGCGTCGGTGCGGTGGTTGGTGAGCGGCGAGAGGAAGCCGGAGAGCAAGTAGCCGTGGGCGCAGTGGAGTTCCAGGAGGTCGAAGCCCGCGGTGGCCGCGCGGCGGGCCGCCTGGACGAACTGCTCCCGTACGGTGGCGAGTCCGGCCGCGTCCAGCTCCTGCGGGACCTGGTTGACGCCCGGCCGGTACGGGAGCGGGGAGGCTGCGACCAGGGGCCAGTTGCCGGTCTCCAAGGGCTGGTCGATGCCTTCCCACATCAGCTTCGTGGAGCCCTTGCGACCGGAGTGGCCGAGCTGGACGCCGATGGCGGCGCCGGGGGCCGAGGTGTGGACGAAGTCGGTGATCCGCCGCCAGCCCACGGCCTGTTCGTCGTTCCACAGGCCCGTACAGCCGGGAGTGATGCGGCCTTCGGGGCTGACGCAGACCATCTCGGTCATGGTGAGTCCGGCGCCGCCGAGCGCGCGGGCGCCGAGGTGGACGAGGTGGAAGTCGCCGGGGAGCCCGTCGGTGGCCGCGTACATGTCCATCGGCGAGACGACGACCCGGTTGCGCAGTTCCAGGCCGCGCAGCCGGAGCGGGGTGAACATCGGCGGGGTGGCGGGCGGGCAGCCGAACTCCTCCTCCACGGCGGCGGTGAACGAGGCGTCGCGCAGCCGCAGGTTGTCGTGGGTGACGCGGCGGCTGCGGGTGAGGAGGTTGAACGCGAAGCGGCGCGGCGGCTGGTCGACGTAGGCGGCCAGCTCCTCGAACCAGCGCAGGCTGGCCGCCGCCGCCCGCTGGGTGGAGGCGACGACCGGGCGGCGCTCGGCCTCGTACGCCGTCAACGCGGAGGCCAGGTCCGGCTGTTCCGCGATGGAGGCGGCGAGCGCGAGGGCGTCCTCGACGGCGAGCTTGGTGCCGGAGCCGATGGAGAAGTGCGCGGTGTGGGCGGCGTCGCCGATGAGGACCGTGTTCCCGTGCGACCAGCGGGAGTTGGTGACCGTACGGAAGGTGAGCCAGCTGGACCGGTTGGCGCGCAGGGGCCTGCCGTCCAGGGCCTCGGTGAAGAACTTGGCGCAGCGGGCGGTGGATTCGGCTCCGTCGCAGGTGTCGAGTCCGGCGGCGCGCCACACCTCCTCGCGCATCTCGACGATCACGGTGGAGGCGTCGGCGGCGTACGGGTAGCCGTGCAACTGCATCACGCCGTACGGGGTTTCGGCGATCTCGAAGCGGAAGGCGTCGAGCGCGAAGTCGGCGGCGAGCCAGATGTAGCGGTTGCGGTGCTCGGTGAGGGAGGGGCGATAGGCGTCCGCGTGCGCCTGGCGGGTGGCGCTGTGGATTCCGTCGGCGGCGATGACCAGGTCGTGGCCGGCGGCCAGCTCGGCGGCGGGTGGGGCCTGGGTGCGGAAGCGGAGGTCGACGCCGAGGGCGGTGCAGCGCTCGTGGAGGATCTCCAGGAGCCGGCGGCGTCCGAGGGCGGCGAAGCCGTGGCCGCCGGAGGTGTGGACGCGGCCGCGGTGGACGATGTCGATGGTGTCCCAGCGGACGAACGCGCGGCTCAGTGCGCGGTAGACCTCCGGGTCGGCGTGTTCGATGCCACCGAGGGTCTCGTCGGAGAGGACGACGCCGAAGCCGAAGGTGTCGTCGGGCGCGTTGCGCTCGTACACGGTGATCGTGCGGGAGGGGTCGAGCCGCTTGAGGAGAACTGCGGCGTAGAGGCCGCCGGGGCCGCCGCCGATGACCGCGATGCGCCGTACGGACGAGCCGCCGGGCGCCACGGCTACCGGCCCCGCCACTTCGGCGGCCGCTTCTCGGTGAAGGCGGCGTGGAACTCCGCGTAGTCCTCGCCGTGCATCAGCAGCGCCTGGGTGTTGGCGTCCAGCTCGACGGAGGCGGCGAGCGGCATGTCCAGTTCGGCGGTGAGCAGCGCCTTGGTCTGGGCGAGGGCGAGCGCCGGGCCGTCCGCGAGGCGGCGGGCCAGCTCGGCGGCGCGGGCGTCGGCCTGCCCTTCGTCGGCCAGCTCGCTGATCAGGCCGATCCGCTCGGCCTCAGGCGCCCGGACGGTGTCGCCGAGCATGAGCAGCCGGGTGGCGTGGCCGAGGCCGACGACGCGGGGCAGCAGATAGGCCGCGCCCATGTCGCCGCCGGAGAGGCCGACCCGGGTGAAGAGGAAGGCGAAGCGGGCGGAGGGGTCGGCGACCCGGAAGTCGGCGGCGAGCGCGAGGACGGCTCCGGCTCCGGCGGCGACCCCGTGGACGGCGGCGACGACGGGGAAGGGGCACTCGCGCAGGGCCCGTACGACCTGGCCGGTCATCCGGTTGAACTCCAGGATCGCGGCGGTGTCCATGGCGAGGGTGGCGCCGATGATCTCGTCCACGTCGCCGCCGGAGCAGAAGCCGCGCCCCTCACCGGCGAGCACGAGGCAGCGCGCGGAGCGTTCCCGGGTCAGCTCGGCGAGGAGGTCGCGCAGATCGGCGTACGCGCCGAAGGTGAGGGCGTTGAGTTTCTCGGGCCGGTCCAGTGTGACGGTCACCACACCGTCGTCCCGGGTGATCCGGAGGTGGCGCCACTCCTCCACGCGCGGGGCGGAGCTGGGAAACGAGCTCATGAAGGGGTTCCCTTCAGCATTCGGGCGGGTTGCCGACCGGGCGCGGGTCGCGTTCCACCACCGAAGTTATCACCTGTACGTGACTGTCGTCACGAGGTCGCGATACGCCGACCGTGAGACTGTTGTGGCGAAAGTCCTGTTTGCACCGGTCGACCGCCTCTATGGCCAGGGCCGTGCGGTTCGTAAGGTTGACCCCAGGAAGTCTCGATACGCGATGCCGATGAGTCGAGTGAGTCGAGATGCCCCGACGCCGAGTCGGGAAAGCCCGATCACGGGTCGAGAGACCCCGCTGACGAGTCGAGAGACCCCGATGAGTCGAGAAGTCCCGCTACAAGGAAGTCCCGCTCCCGAACGGACCCCCGCCGTGCCGCCCGATGTCCCTGTTCCCGCCTCCTGGCGGATCGCCCTGCCGCACTCCACGGCGGCCGTGCCGATCGCCCGCGCTCTCGTCCGTACCGCCCTGTCGGACATCCACGCCCCGGCGGACAGTGACACCGCCGAGCTGCTCACGGCCGAGCTGGTGGCCAACGCGGTCGAGCACACGGTGAGCAGCGAGCCGATCGAGCTGGTCGTGGAGTTGCTGCCGACCGGCTGCCAGGTCGAGGTGCACGACCACGACCCGGCTCCGCCCGGCGACCTGTCCCGGCCGCAGCCCGGCTTCGAGGTCGACCCCTGGCAGGAGCACGGCCGCGGCCTGCTGCTGATCCGGACCCTCAGCTCCGCCTGCGGTCACCGCACGACGGAGCACGGCAAGGCCGTCTGGTTCACGCTTCCGGCGATACCGTCCCAGCCGGGTCCTTCGCCGGAGAGCTGACCAGCCGGGAGCGCTTACGCCCGTAGCAGGTGTAGAGCAGCGAACCGGCGGCGAGGAAGACCGCGAACTGGAGCCAGGTCGTCCAGCCGGTCCCGTACATCAGGTAGAGGCAGAACACGACGCCGAGCACCGGGCTCACCGGGTACAGCGGCACCCGGAAGGTGCGCTCCAGGTCCGGGTTGCGGCGGCGGAGCACCACGACGGCCACATTGACCGCGACCATGGTGGCGAGCGTGCCGATGGTCGTCAGGTTGACGACGACGTCCAGCGAGACGAAGGCGGCCGGTACGGCGAAGACGCAGGCCACGATCCAGGTGTTGGCGACCGGCGTGTGGGTCCTGGGCGATACGCGTTCGAAGACGCGCGGGATCAGCCCGTCGCGGGACATCGACATCAGGATGCGGGTCTGGCCGTACATCACGGCGAGCACCACGGAGGCGATCGCGACGACCGCGCCGAAGGCGATGACGCCGCCGCCGACCGCGGAGTCGGTGACCTGGTTGACGACCAGCGAGAGGGCCGCGGGCTTGTCGGAAACGGCGTCCGCGCCGAGCGCGCCGATGGCCGAGAGCGCCACCGCGCAGTAGAGCAGCGTGACGACGCCGATGCAGATCAGGATGGCGACGGGGATGTTGCGGCGGGGGTTCTTGACCTCTTCGCCGGCGGTGGTGATCGCGTCGAAGCCGATGTACGAGAAGAACGCCAGCGAGGCGCCGGCCGTGATCCCGCCGAGCCCGTGACCGGCGAACGGCACGAGGTTGTCGTCCTGGAACGCGGTGAACGCGATCGCGCAGAACGCCAGCAGGATGCCGATCTTCAGGACCGCCATGGCGGCGGTCGCGCCCGCGCTCTCCCGGACGCCGCGCACCAGCAGGGTGGCGGCCATGGCGATCACGACGACCGCCGGAAGGTTGATCACACCGCCGTCGCCGGGTCCGGCCGAGACGGCGGCGGGCAGCTCCCAGCCGATCAGGCTGTTCAGCAGCTCGTTGACGTACTGGCTCCAGCCCACCGCGACCGCGGAGACCGAGACGCCGTACTCCAGCATCAGGCACCAGCCGACGAGGAACGCCGTGCGCTCGCCGAGGGCGGCGTACGCGAAGGAGTACGAGCTCCCGGAGACCGGGATCGCGCTGCCCAGCTCCGCGAAGGAGAAGGCGGTGAAGATGCAGGTGATCGCGGCCAGGACGAACGAGACGACGACGGCGGGTCCGGCCTCGGCGACGGTGTCGGAGAGGCCGACGAAGATGCCGGTGCCGACGATGGCCCCGACGCCGAAGCAGACGAGCTGGAAGAGGCCCATCGTCCGCTTGAGGCCGTGGCCCTCCAGGTCGCCGCCGGATTCGGCGATGAGCTGTTCGGGGCTCTTGCGGCGCAGGCCCGACAGGTGGGGGCCGGCGGGCTTCGGGGTGCCGGATCGCGGCAGACCGGTGCTCATGCGGGACGTTCTCTTCTCTGGCGGTGCAGTGGGGGGACGGTCCCGTGCGCGTGGGCGGCACACAGGTAAGGGGTTCGAGCGTGCGAGCTCGAACCCCACCAGAGGCGACATCGTAGCCACCACCGCGCATGTTCACCCAATCGGGCGAGGAACCATGCAAACCGCTGACCCCCGAGGCGGCTACGCGCCCGCCAGCGTCGCCACCAGGACCGCCTTGATCGTGTGCATCCGGTTCTCGGCCTGGTCGAAGACGAGTGAGTGGGCCGACTCGAAGACCTCGTCGGTCACCTCCAGCTCGGTGAGGCCGTGGGCGGCGTGGACGTCCCGGCCGACCTGGGTGCCGAGGTCGTGGAAGGCGGGCAGGCAGTGCAGGAACTTCACGTCCGGGTTGCCGGCGGCCCGCAGGACGTCCATCGTCACGGCGTACGGAGCGAGGGCGGCGATCCGCTCGTCCCAGACCTCCTTGGGCTCGCCCATCGAGACCCACACGTCCGTGGCGACGAAGTCGGCGCCGCGGACGCCCTCGGTGACATCGGCGGTGAGCGTGATCTTCGCACCGCTGATCACGGCGAGCTTCTCGGCCTGGTCCACGACGGACGGGGCCGGCCAGTACATCTCGGGCGCGACGATCCGGATGTCCAGGCCGAGCAGGGCGCCGGTGATCAGGTAGGAGTTGCCCATGTTGAAGCGGGCGTCACCGAGGTAGGCGAGGGCCAGCTCGGTGACGGGCTTGTCGCTGTGCTCGGTCATGGTCAGCGCGTCGGCGAGCATCTGGGTGGGGTGCCAGTCGTCGGTGAGACCGTTGAAGACGGGGACACCGCCGTACGCGGCCAGCTCCTCGACCACCTGCTGGCTGTCGCCCCGGTACTCGATCCCGTCGAACATCCGGCCGAGCACCCGCGCGGTGTCCTTCACCGACTCCTTGTGGCCCATCTGCGAGCCCGAGGGGTCCAGATAGGTGGTGAAGGCGCCCTGGTCGGCTGCGGCGACCTCGAACGCGCAGCGCGTACGGGTCGAGGTCTTCTCGAAGATCAGCGCGATGTTCTTGCCGCGCAGCCGCTGGACCTCGGCCCCGGTCTTCTTGGCCGCCTTCAGCTCACCGGCCAGCGCGACCAGGCCGAGGATCTCCTCGGAGGTGAAGTCCAGCTCCTTGAGGAAGGGGCGGCCGATGAGGTCGATGGCCATGATGACTGCTCCAGGGTGGGACGGGGATCTTGCCGGGGCCGGCAGGCAGCCCTGGAAGTCTATACGAGTACACGCATTCCTATACAGCCCCCTGGTCCAGAAATCGCCGGTCCGGAAATCGCCGGTCCCGTGAGGTGAAAAAGAGTGGTACTCCCCAGGATGAGGTGAGAACGCCGGTTCTACACAGGATCCCGCACCACCGGACAGCTCATGCAGCGCGGCCCGCCCCTCCCCCGGCCCAGCTCGCTGCCCCGGATCTCGATGACCTCGATGCCCTGCTTGCGCAGATAGGTGTTGGTGGTCGCGTTCCGCTCGTACGCGACCACGACGCCCGGCTCGACCGCCAGCACGTTGCAGCCGTCGTCCCACTGCTCGCGCTCCGCCGCGTGCACGTCCTGCGTGGCGGTGAGCACCCGGATCGAGTCGAGGCCGAGTGCGGCGGCGATGGCCCGGTGCATGTGCTCGGGCGGATGGTCGGTCACCTTCAGCTCGCGCGGGCCGCTGCCCGGCTCGATCGTGTACGAGCGGAGCATGCCGAGCCCGGCGTACTGCGTGAACGTGTCGCCGTCGACCATCGTCATCACCGTGTCCAGGTGCATGAACGCGCGGGCCTTCGGCATGTCCAGCGCCACGATCGTCCGCGCGGAACCGGCGTCGAAAAGGCCGCGGGCCAGCATCTCCACCGCCTGCGGGGTGGTGCGCTCGCTCATCCCGATCAGGACCGCGCCCTGCCCGATCACCAGGACGTCACCGCCCTCGATCGTGGACGGATAGTCGTCCTGCCCCTCCGACCAGTGGTGGAAGACGCCCGCCTCAGGACCGGTGAAGAGCGGGTGGTGGCGGTAGATCGCCTCGAAGTGGACGGTCTCGCGCTGCCGGGCGGGCCAGCGCATGGCGTTGATGGAGACGCCGTCGTAGATCCAGGCGGAGGTGTCCCGGGTGAAGAGGTGGTTGGGCAGCGGGCCGAGCAGGAAGTCGTCCAGGTCCATCACGTGGAAGCGGACGGAGGTCGGCTCGCTGTGCCGCTCCAGGAACTCGCGCTTGGTCATCCCGCCGACCAGCGCCTCCGCCAGCTCGGCCGACGGCAGCTCCTCGAAGGCGGCGCGCAGGTGCTCGGTGGCGAGCGGCCCGTACTCCTTCTCGTCGAAGACCCGGTCGAGCACCAGCCGCCGCGCGACCGGGATGTCCAGCGACTCCTGGAGGAGGTCGCCGAAGAGGTGCACCTCCACACCCCGGTCGCGCAGGACGTCGGCGAACCCGTCGTGCTCCTGCCGGGCCCGGCGGACCCAGAGCACGTCGTCGAAGAGGAGCGCGTCCTTGTTGCGGGGGGTCAGGCGCTTCAGTTCCAGATCGGGGCGGTGCAGTATGACGCGGCGCAGCCGCCCGGCTTCGGAGTCGACGTGGAATCCCATGTCTTCATCCTCACCGGGCGGAGCGCCGTTCACCCCGCGAATCGCCCACGGCTTGGCCCGCGCTCAGAGCCGGGGGTCGACCGGCTCCGACTCCAGGGCCAGGACGGCGAAGACCGCCTCGTGGACCCGCCAAAGCGGCTCGCCGTCCGCCAGCCGGTCCAGCGCCTCCAGACCGAGCGCGTACTCCCGCAGCGCGAGCGAGCGCTTGTGGCCGAGAAAACGGGAGCGCAGGCGCTCCAGATTCTCCGGGCGGGTGTACTCGGGGCCGTAGATGATCCGCAGATACTCCCGGCCTCGCACCTTGATGCCCGGCTGGACCAGACGGCCCTTGGCGTCCCGGACGAGCGCGCCGAGCGGCTTGACGACCATGCCCTCGCCGCCGCGCCCGGTCATCTCCAGCCACCAGTCGGTGCCCGCGCGGACGGACGCCTCGTCGGCGGGGTCCACGACGAGCCGGCGGGTGACCTGGAGCAGCCCGGTCGGGTCGTGCTCGACGAGGCGGTCCAGCCAGGCCAGCTGCTCGTCGTGCGGGACGGCGGCGAGCGAGCGGCCCTGGACGGCGAGGATCTGGAACGGGGCCAGCCGCACCCCGTCGAGCCCTTCCGTGGTCCAGCAGTACCGCCGGTACGCCTCGGTGAACGCGGCCGCGTCCACCGCCCGGCCCTGCTGCCGTACGGAGAGGTCGCCGAGGTCGACACCGCGGGCGGCGGCCGTCTCCAGCGCGGCGAGCGCGGACGGGAAGACCGCGCCGGAGGCCGCGCCGACCGCGGCGTACTGCGAGCGCAGCAGTCCGCCGGCCTTGAGCGACCACGGCATCAGCTCGGCGTCGAGCAGCACCCAGTCGGTGTCCCACTCCTCCCAGAGCCCGGCCGCCGTGACGGCCGTGCGGAGCCGGTCCAGGACCCCTTCGGTCATCGCGCGGTCGTCGAGGAAGGGGCGGCCGGTGCGGGTGTACAGCGCGCCGGTGGGGCCGTCCGTGCCGAAGCGGGCGGTGGCGGCGGCCGCGTCCTTGCAGACGAGGGCGACGGCCCGGGAGCCCATGTGCTTCTCCTCGCACACGACCCGGTCCACGCCGTCCTCGCGGTACTGCGCGAACGCCTCGGCCGGGTGCTCCAGGAAGCCGTCCTCGCGGGAGGTGGCGGTGGGGGCCATGGTGGGCGGGAGGTAGGCGAGGAGCTGCGGGTCGACGGCGAACCGGCTCATCACTTCGAGCGCGGCGGCCGCGTTCTCCTCGCGCACGGCGATCCGGCCTATGTGCCGGGTCTCCACGACGCGACGGCCCTGCACATCGGCCAGGTCCAGCGGCCTGCCCTCCCGGCCTCCGGGCGCCTCGGTGGCCAGCGGCCGGGTGGGCTCGTACCAGACCTTCTCGGCCGGTACGTCGACGAGTTCGCGCTCGGGCCAGCGCAGCGCGGTCATCTTCCCGCCGAAGACCACACCGGTGTCCAGGCAGATGGTGTTGTTGATCCAGGAGGTGGTGGGCACCGGGGTGTGGCCGTAGACCACGGCGGCGCGGCCCCGGTAGTCCTCGGCCCACGGGTAGCGCACGGGCAGGCCGAACTCGTCGGTCTCGCCGGTGGTGTCCCCGTACAGCGCGTGCGAACGCACCCGGCCGGAGTTGCGGCCGTGGTACTTCTCCGGCAGTCCGGCGTGGCAGACCACCAGGTTGCCGCCGTCCAGCACGTAGTGGCTGACCAGGCCGTCGATGAACTCCCGCACCTGCTGCCGGAACTCGGGGTGCTCGGCGTCCTCGCGCTCCAGCTGCTCGATCGTCTCGGCGAGGCCGTGGGTCTGCTGGACCTTGCGGCCGGCGAGATAGCGGCCGAGCTTGTTCTCGTGGTTGCCCGGCACGCAGAGGGCGTTGCCCGACGCGACCATGGACATGACGCGGCGCAGCACACCGGGACTGTCCGGGCCCCGGTCGACGAGGTCGCCGACGAAGACGGCCGTACGTCCTTCGGGGTGGGTTCCGTCCACGTAACCGAGCTTGCCGAGCAGGGTGTCCAGCTCGGAGCGGCAGCCGTGGATGTCGCCGATGATGTCGAACGGGCCGGTGAGGTGGCGCAGGTCGTTGTAGCGGCGCTCCAGGACCACTTCGGCGGTCTCGGCCTCCTCCTCGGTGCGCAGGATGTGCACCTTGCGGAAGCCTTCGCGCTCCAGGCCGCGCAGCGAGCGGCGCAGCTCGCGGCGGTGGCGCTGGACGACGTGGCGGGGCATGTCCGCGCGGTCGGGGCGGGCCGCGTTGCGCCGGAGGCAGACCTCCTCGGGGAGGTCGAGGACGATGGCGATGGGCAGGACGTCGTACTTCCTGGCCAGCTGGACAAGCTGCTTGCGGCTCTCGGACTGGACGCTGGTGGCGTCGACGACGGTGAGCCGCCCGGCCTCCAGCCGTTTGCCGGCGATGTAGTGCAGCACGTCGAAGGCGTCGCGGCTGGCGCTCTGGTCGTTCTCGTCGTCGGCGACCAGGCCCCGGCAGAAGTCCGAGGAGACGATCTCGGTGGGCTTGAAGTGCCTGCGGGCGAAGGTGGACTTGCCCGATCCGCTGGCGCCGATGAGGACGACGAGGGAGAGGTCGGTCACGGGCAGGGTGCGGGAGGCGGTGCCGGGGGTGCTGATGGTGTCGGTGCGGGCGGTGTCGGTGCTCGTGGTGTCGTCGTTCGTCATGCGGCCTTCGCCTCCTTCTTCGTGTCGGTGTTCTTGTCGGTCGCGGTGTCGGTCGTGGCTTCGGTCAGCGTGAAGACGGCCAGCTGGGTGGGCGGGCCGACCTCGGGGTCGTCCGGGCCGACGGGCAGGTGCGCGACGGTGTACCCGTGGCGCTCGGCCACCTTCTCCGCCCACTGGCGGAACTCGGCCCTGGTCCACTCGAAGCGGTGGTCCCCGTGGCGCACGTGGCCGGCCGGGAGGGACTCCCAGCGGACGTTGTACTCCACGTTCGGCGTGGTCACGAGCACCGTGCCGGGCCGCGCCGAACCGAAGACCGCGTACTCCAGCGCGGGCAGCCGGTCCAGGTCCAGGTGCTCGATGACCTCGCTGAGCACGGCGGCGTCATACCCCTTGAGCCGCTTGTCCGTATAGGTGAGCGAGCCCTGCCGGAGCGTGACCCGGTCCGCCTGCCGCTCCCCCATCCGGTCCAGCTTCAGCCTCCGCGAGGCGATGGTGAGGGCGCGCATCGACACGTCGACGCCGACGATCTCGGTGAACCGCACGTCCTTGAGGAGCGCCTGCACCAACTGGCCCTGCCCGCAGCCCAGGTCGAGCACCCGGTGCGCACCGGCTCCGTGCAGCGCTTCGAGGATCGCGGTGCGCCGGTGCTCGGCGAGCGGGACCGGCTTCTCCTCGGTGTCGGTGCTCTCGTCCACCGCGTTGTCGACGCTCTCCACGTCCAGGTCGTCCGACTCCGCGAGCCGGACCAGCTCCAGGGCCTGGTCGGCCTGGCGTGTCAGCCCCCAGCGGTGGGAGAGGTAGCGCCGGGTGATCAGGGAGCGCTCGGGGTGGTCGGCCAGCCAGCCCTCACCGGCCCTCAGCAGCTTGTCCACCTCGTCGGGCGCGACCCAGTAGTGCTTGGCGTCGTCCAGCACCGGCAGCAGGACGTAGAGCTGGCGCAGCGCGTCGGCCAGCCTCAACTCCCCTTCCACCACCAGGCGTACGTAGCGGGAGGCGCCCCACGCCGGGAACTGCTCGTCCAGCGCCACCTCCGCCACCTCGACCCGCTCCCAGCCGAGCGGCCCGAACAGCTTGCGCACCAGCTCCGCACCGCCCCGGGCCGGCAGCGCGGGCACCTCGATCCGCAGCGGCAGCGGAGCCTCGGCCCTCTCGGGCAGGGCGCGGCAGACCCCGGCCAGCGCGGACTTGAAGACGGCGGCGACGGCGACGGAGAGGAGCGAGGAGGCCGCGTAGGGGCGGTCGTTGACGTACTGCGCGAGCGCCGCGTCGGGCGCACCGCCCCGGCCCTTGCCCTTGCCGCGCCGCACCAGCGCCACCGGATCCACCTCCAGCAGGAGTGCGGCCGTGCAGCGCTCGGCGGACGCCTCGGGGTAGAAGACGTGCGCGGTGCCGTGCGAGGTGGAGAACGCCTGCGCCCGGTCGGGATGCTTGTGCAGCAGGAAGCCGAGGTCCGTGGCGGGGCGTTCGAGGGTGCCGGTCGTACTGATCGTCAGGAACACCTGTCCGAGTATGGTCTCCATCCCCCGCCTCCCACCAGGCATTTTCGGTGCTCCCGCCGCCGTCCCTCCGGCTCAGCGCTCCAGCAGCGCCGCCAGCTCCCTGATCCGCTCGGGGCCGACCCGGCAGCAGCCGCCGACGAGCCGCGCCCCGGCCCCCGTCCAGGCCCGCACCCGCTCCGGGTCGAACGTGGACCGCCCGGTCCACCCCCTGCCTTCCGCGTCCCAGCCCTCCCCGCTGTTCGGGTAGACCACGGCGGGCTTGCCCGTGACCTCCACCGCCAGCCGCACCGCCTCCTCCGCCTCGGCCGGGTCGCAGCAGTTGACCCCGACCGCCACCACGGCCTCCCGCCCGGCGGCCACCGCGAACGCCTCCTCCAACGGCTGACCGGCCCGCGTCCGGCCACCCGCCACGCTGTACGAGAGCCAGAGGGGCAGCCCGGTCTCCTCCGCCACCCGCACCACCGCCTCGGCCTCGTCCAGATCGGGCACGGTCTCCACCGCCAGGACGTCGGGCCCCGCCTCGGCGAGCGCCGCCACCCGGGGACGGTGGAAGCGCTCCAGCTCCGCGGCGGTCAGCCCGTACCGCCCGCGGTACTCGCTGCCGTCCGCGAGCATCGCCCCGTACGGGCCGACCGATGCGGCGACCCAGACCTCCCGCCCGGGGTCGGCCCGGCGGGCCGCACCGGCCGCCCGCCGGGCCAGCTCCACACTGCGGGCGAGCAGCGCCCCGGTCCGCTCCGGACCGGTCCCGTGGCGCGCGAACCCCTCGAACGTGGCCTGGTAGCTGGCCGTGATGAGCACCTGCGCTCCGGCGCGCAGATACGCCAGGTGGGCGGCCTCGACCTGTTCCGGCGCGTCGGCCAGCAGCCGGGCCGACCAGAGTGCGTCGGAGAGGTCGCACCCCTGCGCCTCCAGCTGGTTGGAGAGGCCGCCGTCCAGCAGGACGGGCCCTTCCGCCAGCGCTTCGGCGAGCGTACGGCCGGAGCTCACGGCCATCTCCTCCTCCGTCGTGCGGTGTCCGTCCGAAAAGATGAGTCAGGTCAGCTGGGACTGGATCTGCGAGGAGATCAGCTCCAGGTGGTCCAGGTCGTCCAGGTCGAGGACCTGGAGGTAGAGCCGGGACGAGCCGATCGCCGCGTACCGGCCGATCTTGTCGACCACCTCGGCGGGCGAACCGGCCAGCCCGTTGGCCTTCAGCTCCTCCACGTCCCGGCCGATGGCCGCCGCCCGCCGGGCCACCTCCGCGTCGTCCTTGCCGGTGCAGACGACCAGGGCGTTGGAGTACACCAGGTCCTCCGGATCGCGCCCGATCGCCTTCGCCGCCGCCCTGACCCGGCCGAACTGCTTCTCGCTGTCCTCCAGCGAGGCGAAGGGGATGTTGAACTCGTCCGCGTACTGCGCGGCGAGGCGCGGGGTGCGGGTCGCGCCGTGGCCGCCGATCAGGACGGGCACCTTGGCCTGGGCCGGCTTCGGCAGCGCGGGTGAGTCGGTGAGCTGGTAATAGGTGCCGTCGTAGCTGAAGGTCTTGCCGACCTCCGTCGCCCACAGGCCGGTGACGATCGCCAGCTGCTCCTCCAGCCGGCCGAACTTCTCCTTCGGGAACGGGATGCCGTAGGCCTTGTGCTCCTCCTCGAACCAGCCCGCCCCCAGGCCCAGTTCGACCCGGCCGCCGGACATCTGGTCGACCTGCGCCACCTGGATGGCGAGCACACCGGGGAGCCGGAACGTGCCCGCCGTCATCAGCGTGCCGAGCCGGATCCGCTTGGTCTCACGGGCGAGGCCGGCCAGGGTGATCCAGGCGTCGGTCGGGCCCGGGAGGCCGTCGCCCGAGCCCATGCGGAGGTAGTGGTCGGAGCGGTAGAAGGCGTCGAAGCCGAGGTCCTCGGTGGCCTTGGCGACGGTGAGCAGGGTGTCGTAGTCGGCCCCTTGCTGGGGCTCGGTGAAGATTCGAAGATCCATGCACCCATCCTGCCCCTTCGACGGCTCCTCTTCCTCAGGGCCCCGCCGCCGAGGGGGCGGGGCCGCGTATCCCGCCGTAGGGGCCGTCGCGCTCCCTCTCCCGCTCGGCCAGCCGTCTCAGCAGCCCGTGCACCCGGTCCAGCGACTCGTCGGCCGCGTCCATGGCCTCGATGCACTGCCAGTACAGCCCGTCCTCGCCCGTGTCGCAGGCCACCGAGACCAGCGCGATCCCGGCCTCGCCGAGAAGCAGCGCCAGCCCGGTCAGCGCCGTCCGCACATCCGCGATCCCGGTAAGCTGCGCCGCCCGTGCGCCCCGTCCGAGGGCCGCCGGGTGGTCCGGCGCCGCGCAGCCGCCGTCGATCTCACCGAGGGCCCGCGCCTCTCCCCGTAACTCCATCGGGCCGAACAGGGCCAGCCTGCTGCCGACCGTCCGCGCGAGGGCCTGCGCCTGCCAGGCCTCCGCCATCACCTCCAGCGCACCCCGGCTCTCCGCCAGGGACCGCCGCCCGGTCTCGATGAGTCGCTCCGCTTCCATGCGTTTCCCCCGTCATCACGAAAACCCGCTCACCTCTTTCATTACCCACAGTGAGGTAGATGGCACCGTAAGGCCAGAGGAAATCGGAAATCTGTGGACACAAAATCGATTGTGAATAACTCGATCACTCCGAAGAGTGACGATCCTGGTGTTCCGGAGGGCTCGGAACGGGGAAACGCCGCTCGTTCCGGTCCATCTTGGCCGCCAGCGCCTCCAGCGGATCGATGCCGAGCACCTCGCAGAACTGGAGGAGATAGGCGAGGACGTCGGCCACCTCGTCGGCCACGCGGTGCGCCGCTTCGGGCTCGTCCATGATCCGGGCGGACTGTTCGGGCGTCAGCCACTGGAAGATCTCGACCAGTTCGGAGGCCTCGACGCTGAGCGCGGCCACCAGATTCTTCGGGGTGTGGTACTGCCCCCAGTCCCGGGCCGCCGCGAACGCGGCCAGCCGCCGCTGGAGTTCTGCCACATCGAGTTCTGTCACGGCCCCAGGTCTACCACCGCCGCCCCGGACGCCCACGAGCGGAGCGGGCGTCCGGCGGCGAGGCCCGACGAAGCCGACAAGGCCGGCGAGGCCGACGAAGAGAGGCGGGAAGGGAAGGGGACTACGACTGGGCGAGCCCCGCCGGGGTGACCCCCTCGACCTCCATGCCCTCCGGAGCCAGCAGGAAGACGTTCCGGTCGACGCGATGCATCCCGCTGCCGAGCCCGAACACCACGCCGCTGCTGAAGTCGAGAATCCGCTTGGCCACATCCGTCTCGGCGGCCGTCAGGTCGAGCAGCACCGGGACCTGGGCGACCAGGTACTCCGCGACCTCGCGCGCGTCCGCGAAGACCTGCACCCGTAGCACGACCAGGCGTCGCTGCTCGGCCGCCCGCTCGTCCGGAACCGTGCGGTGGTCGATACGGGACGGCCACTCGTCGCGGCCGCGCAGGGGTACGACCTGGGCGAGCCCCTCCCACTGTTCGTCGGTGGCGTCATATCTGTCGTACCGGTCGTACCTGCTCACACGGCCACCCCGTCATCGAGCCGGTCGCATGTGCGCCGGCTGCGCTCACTGTTCATCGGCCAATCCTCTCGTCCCTCACCCGTTCGGCGTACCAACGACACGGCGAACGGCCGGATCGAGTCACTCACACCGAGCTCCGAGACCACTCCGAGCCCTCACACCGTGATGACCTGGACGCCCGCCTCACCGAACCGGTCCCTCGCCTCCGCCGCGATGTGCGCGTCGGTGACCAGCACGTCGACCACGCCGAGGTCGCAGACCCGGGCGAAGGCCCGTCTGCCGATCTTCGAGGAGTCGGCGGCGACCACCACCCGCTGCGCCCGCTCCGCGAGGAGCCGGTTGACGCTGGCCTCGCCCTCGTGGTGGACGTAGGCGCCGCGCTCCAGGTCGATGGCGTTGACCCCGAGGACGGCGACGTCGAGCGTGATCTCGTTCATCACGCCGACGGCGAGCGGGCCGGTCAGTTCGTACGACTGCGGCCGGGCCACACCGCCGGTGACGACCATCTTGATCTGCGGCCGGATCGCCAGCTCGCTCGCGATGTTGAGCGCGTTGGTCACGACGGTGAGCGTCGGCTGACCGCCCGCCACCGCGGTCTCGCCGACGATGTCGGGCCGGACCGCCAGCGCGCGGGCCACCTCCGTCACCGTCGTACCGCCGGTCAGGCCGACCACCTCGCCGACGGCGACCAGACCGGAGACCGCGCGGCCGATGGCCTGCTTCTCAGGGGCGTGGCGGCCGGTCTTGTAGCGGAGCGCCAACTCGTACGAGACACCGTGCGCGACCGCTCCGCCCCGGGTGCGGGTGAGCAAGTGCTGTTCGGCGAGCTGGTCCAGGTCGCGGCGGATGGTCGCGGCCGACACGGCGAGCGCGGCCGCCGCCTCCTCGACCTCCACCCTGCCGTGCTTGCCGACCAGTTCCAGCAGCGCGTCCCACCGGGCGTCCCTGGCCACGTGTGTCTCCTTCACCGTCCGGTGCCGGGCTCCGCGCTTCCCGGGAACGCGGTCGCCGGTGGCCGGACCGCCGCAAGCGTCGCACAGGCGCCGGGCGACCGGGCCCGCACCCCACGCACCCCACGCCCTCGGCCCGGACGCGCTCCACCACCTGACCCGGTTGGCGGTGCCCGACCAGGCCTGAGGGAGGATGGGCGGCAGGAGGCGGTCATCTCCCCTCCACTCACCCGACACCCCCACGCCGGAGAGCCTTCATGCACCTCGCACTGTCAGTCGCTGCCGAGGAGCCGCAGGGCGGGATCGCCGGGTGGGCCACCGGGCTGGTCGAGACGTTCGGCGGGCCGGGCGCCGGTCTCGCCATCGCGCTGGAGAACCTGTTCCCGCCGCTGCCGAGCGAGGTCATCCTGCCGCTGACCGGGTTCGCGGCGGCGCAGGGCGTGCTCAGCCTGGCCTCCGCGCTGTTCTGGACGACGCTCGGCTCGGTGGTCGGGGCGGTGGCGCTGTACGGGCTCGGAGCCGTGTTCGGGCGGGAGCGGATGCACGCCCTGTGGGCCAAGCTGCCGCTGGTCAAGGCGTCGGACCTGGTGCGTACGGAGGAGTGGTTCGCGCGGCACGGCACGAAGGCGGTCCTGCTGGGCCGGATGGTGCCGGTCTTCCGGAGCCTGATCTCGGTGCCCGCGGGTGTGGAGCGCATGCCGCTGCCGAGGTTCGTCGCTCTGACGACCGCGGGCAGCCTGGTGTGGAACACCGTGCTGGTGCTGGCGGGTTACTGGCTCGGCGACAGCTGGGACGTGGTCGGGACGTACGTGGGACTCATGTCCAAGGTCGTGCTCGGGCTGGCCGTGCTGGCGGCGACCTGGTGGGTCGTGAAGCGTGTCCGGGGCCGCAAGGACTCCGCGCGCGGCGAGTGACGCCCGGCGCCGGCCCGTACGGAATCAGGCTCCGGCGCCGGCCCTTACGGGGTCACGCTCCGGCGCCGCCCGTCCCTGGCCCCCCTCCGGCGCCGCCCGCCCCGGTACGCCGTCCGGCGCCAGCGGGTCCCGGACACCACCCGGCGCACCGGGATGGTGTCCGGGGCGCGGAGGCCCGGTCAGGAATCCTCGAAGTGGGCGTCCAGGGCGGCGTCCAGCTCGGCCGGCCACTCCTTGAGCTGCGTCCGGCTCGCCGCCTCGACCTCGGCGTTGAACCAGCGCCGGGTCGACAGGTGCACGGTCACGGTGAACCGGCGGCCGAAGCGGGCCGGGTGCATCTCCACCGCGCCGATCTCGGCCCAGTCGAAGTCGGCCTCCTGGTCGTCCAGCGTGAACCGGACGCCTTCCCGGGCCACCCGGATCGAGCCTCGCCGGTCGCTGATCTCGAAGACCGGACCGTCCTCGGCGGCTTCCGGTTCCGCTTCCGCATCTTCGGTCGCCGCGTCCGTCTCGTTCTCGGTCGCGGCCTCGGGAGCTTCTTCGGCCGCCGCTGCGGGCGCGTCGGCGTCGAGCTCCGCGTCCGGCTCCGGTTCGGCCTCCGCTTCCGGTTCGGTCTTCCGGGCCGCGACGGGCGCCGTCAGGCCGGGGAGGGGGATGAACGCCGGGTCGGTGCCTGCGGCGAACTCGGGCTTCTTGTTCGAATCTATGCTCTGCTCCACGGCGGGCAGTATGGTCGACGAACCTGTACGTGACCAGTCGTCATCGTCTCCGGCCTGGTCTCCGGCGCCTTCTCGGCGCGGAGAGGGCCGCGCCGTCACAGCACTCCCCGACGCCACTCGCGTGTCAGCAGATAGCCGAGGTACGCGCCGCCGATGGCCATGGTGTAGATCCCGACCGGCAGGTCCTCGAAGAGCGGCAGCTGCTGGGCGCAGAGGTCGGCGGCCACCAGCAGCAGGCCGCCCGTGAGGCCGGAGAGCAGCAGGTGGGGGCCGGATCCGCGGGTGAGGCGCCGGGCGATCTGCGGGGCCGTCAGAGCGATGAAGGCGATGGGTCCGGAGACGCTGACGGCGGCCGCCGAGAGGGCGATGGCGAGGACCACGGCGAGCGTCTTGGCCTTCTTCGGCTCGGAGCCGAGCCCTTCGGCGATGTCGTCGCCCATTTCGCCGATGTCGAGCCGCCGGGAGATCAGCGCGGTCAGCGGTGCGACGGCGAGGAGGACCAGCCAGATGGTGGTGGCGTCGGTCCAGGACCGGGCGGTGAGGCTGCCGTTGACGTACGCGGTGAGAACGGAGGCTTTGTCGCGTTCCAGGGCGTAGACGACGTACTGGGTGACGGCGGCGCCCATCGCGGCGACCCCGATACCGGCGATGACGAGCCGGGCCGGGTTGCGGAAGCCGGTGCCGGTGGACACGTACACGAGGCCCATCGCGGCGACCGCGCCGATGAGCGCGCCGACGGCGACGGGCACGGTGTCGGGGAACATCAGCGCGCAGATCGCGGCGCCCGCTCCGGCCCCGGCGGAGAGCCCGATGACGTCCGGGCTGCCGAGCGGGTTGCGGGTGACGGACTGGAAGAGCGCGCCGGAGAGGCCGAGCGCGGCCCCGACCCCGATGGCGACGGTGAGGCGGGGGCCGCGCAGCCGGTTGAAGACGAAGCGGTCCTTGCCCTCGGCGTCCCCGAGGAGGGCGGCGGGCAGGTCGGCGAGGTCGAGGCCGAGGCGGCCCCAGGTGAGCGTGGCCACGGCGGCGGCGAGGAGGAGGACGAGGAGCCCTGCGCCGGCGAGGACGGAGGCGCAGCGCATCGGTAGCGCCACGGTGCGGCCGACGACCAGATAGCCGCGCGGGGCCTTGACGGGCGTGCGAAGGGGTTCGGTGACGGTCATGTCGTGCCCCGCATCCTGCGTACGGCGATGAGCAGCGCGGGTGCCCCGATGAACGCGGTGACGACGCCGACCATGAGTTCGGTGGGCCGCATGACGGTCCGGCCGACCACGTCCGCGAGGAGCAGCAGGCTCGGGCCCAGCAGCGCGGAGAAGAGGATCTGGACCCGGAAGTCGACGCCGACCAAGGCCCGTACGACATGCGGTACGGCGAGGCCGACGAAGGCGATCGGGCCGACGGCGGCGGTCGCGGCGGCGCTGAGCAGGGTGGCGGCGAGGAGCCCGCCGCCCCTGGTGCGTGCCGGGTGCGAGCCGAGGGCGACGGCGGTCGCGTCGCCGAGGGCCAGGGCGTTGAGGCCGGGGCCGAGGGCCAGCGCGAGGAGGAAGCCGACGGCGGCGAACGGCAGGACGGACCAGAACACGTCGAAGTCCCGCCCGCCGAGGGCCCCGACGACCCAGTAGCGGTAGCTGTCGAAGACCTGCGGCTTGCTGAGGGTCACCGCCTGGATGAACGCCATCAGTACGGC
The DNA here is from genome assembly GCF_050942385.1 of Streptomyces sp. CA-146814. Lineage (NCBI taxonomy): Bacteria > Bacillati > Actinomycetota > Actinomycetes > Kitasatosporales > Streptomycetaceae > Streptomyces > Streptomyces sp. CA-146814. The sequence continues at coordinate 6,424,159 of NZ_CP192068.1, read as the reverse complement.
GGTGAGCACCGCCCCGGCCAGCACCAGGCGCACCACGCTCGTGCCCGTACCGGCGGAGCCGATGACGTGGACGAGCACCCCGGCGACCAGTGCTCCGGGCAGCGCCCACCACATGGTGTCGGTGGCCCCGGAGGCGCCGAACCAGGCGGTCGCGGCGACGATGCTCGCGGAGGCGCCCGCGTTGATGCCGAGGAGCCCCGGTTCGGCCAGCGGGTTGCGCGAGACGCCCTGCATGAGGGTGCCCGCGACCGCGAGGCAGAGTCCGGCGAGGACGCCGAGGGCGGTGCGGGGGTAACGGCTCTCGATGATCGCGGTGACGTTGTCGTCGGCGGTTCCGCCGAGGACGCCGAGGACATCGCCGAACGAGGTCGAGCGGCTGCCGAACATGACGCTCGCGCAGAGCGCGACCGCCAGCGCCGCGACCGCCGCGAGCAGGAGGAACGCCGTCCGGGCGGCGCCGGTACGCGAGGTACCGGCGCCGCTCGGCGGTGCGACCGTGGTGGTTGCCATGGGAGTGAAGTGTGCCTGGTGGCTTCGGCGGTTCGGATACCCGGCCGGGGTTACTTGCCGGCCTTCTTGACGGCCTCGTCGATGATCGGCAGGTAGCGCTCGATCGTCCACGGCACGGTCAGCGGGTTGATGATCGAGGAGCCGGTGACGAAGGAGTTGTCGTTGCTCGCGACGACGGCACCCTTCTTGATCGCGGGGATCGCGCCGTACAGCTTCTGGCCCTCGATCTCCTTGCGGTTCTTCGCGTCCGTGTAGAACGTGAAGACCACGTCGCTGTCCTTCAGCTTCTCGGCGTTCTCCAGGCCGATGAGGGCCGAGTCGGTGCCGGGCGTCTCCTTGAAGCCGTTGACGACCGGGTCGACCTTCAGGCCGAGCGAGGAGACCATCTTGACGCGCTGCTCCTCGGGCTTGAAGACGCCGAGGGTGCCGGGGCCGGAGTTGTAGATGTAGGAGAAGGTGACGTCCTTGTAGTTCGGCCGGGTGGCCGCGGCGTCGGCGAGCTGCTTCTCGATCTTCGTCTTGAGGGCGTCGGTGTCCTTCGTCCGGCCGAGCGCCTTGCCGATGATGTCGATCTGCTGGTCCCAGTCGGTGCTCCACGCCTGGTCCGGGTAGGCGACCGTGGGGGCGATGTCCTTGAGGACGTCGTACTGCTTCTGCGTGATGCCCGACCAGGGGGCGAGGATGACGTCCGGCTCCAGCTCGGTGATGGCCTCGAAGTCGATCTCCTCGCCGCCCGCGAACTGCTTGGGCAGCTTGTCGCCGGACTTCTTCACGGCCTCGTTGATCCACGGCAGGTAGCCGGACTTGTCGCTGCCCCACGGGTAGCTCTCGATGCCGACCGGGGTCTGGCCGAGGGCTATCGCGGTCTCGGCGGAACCCTGGCCGAGCGTGACGATGCGCTGGGGCTTCTCGTCGATCTCCGCGGTGCCGAGCGAGCTCTTGATCGAGACGGGGAAGGCACCGGCGCTCTTCCCCGCGTCCTTCGCCGAGTCTTTGCCGCTGTCGGAGTCCGAGGAGCAGCCGGCCAGGACGACGGCGAGGGCGACGGCGGTGGCCGAAGCGGCGAGGGTGTGACGACGCACGCGGGTGAAGCCGAGCATGGGTGTTCCTCATGGTTGGACGAGCGAGTGAGAGTTAGGCAAGCCTAAGCTAAACGTACCTGGACGGGGAAAGCCCCCCCACCCCTGCCCCTCCGCGTAGGGTCCGGCAGGCCCGCAGGGCCAGGCCCCGGGAGGGCCGGAGCGGAGGTGGCCAATCCGCTTTCCGTACGGCTCCGAATCACTGGTAGGAGCCCGTCCGGACTCCGCCGGCTAGGCAGGTGGGACCCATGGCCCAGGCACGATCACTGCTCACCCCCGACCTTCCGCCCCGCTTCGCGACGCCGGATCTCCCGGGTGCACGCGTTCCGGCCGACCCGTCGGCGTACCGTCCTCCGGAAGCGGTCGTCAGCTCCTTCCGGCCGCGTCCAGCGCCTGCCACACCCGGTCGCGGGTCAGCGGCAGTTCGGTGAACCTGATGCCCGTGGCGTCGCGCAGCGCGTTGGCGAAGGCCGGGGCGACCGGGTTGAACGGGCTCTCGCTCATCGACTTCGCGCCGAGCGGGCCGATCGCGTCCGAGGTCTCCATGAAGTGCACCTCGGTGCGCGGCACATCGGCGTACTGCGGCAGCCGGTAACGGCGGAACGCGGCCGTGGTCACCTCGCCGCGTTCGTCCAGCCTCACGTTCTCGAAGAGTGTCGCGCCGAGCGCCTGCGCCACCCCGCCCTCCACCTGGCCCCGGCACTGCATCGGGTTCATCACCTTGCCCGCGTCGGCGGCGTGGACGGAGCGCAGGATACGGATCTCGCCGGTGCCCGGGTCCACCGCGAGCCGGAACCACTGCGCGTTGAACGCCACCGAGCGCGGCGATCCGCCCCAGTGCCCGTCCGCGAGAAGCTCCCGCCCGGCCGAACGGGCGGCCTGGTACAGCTCCTTGAGACTGATCACGCGCCCGGCGCACTCCACCGCGTCCGCCGTCAGCCGGCAGTCCCCCACCGCCACCCCCAGGTGCTGAGCAGCGAAGTCCAGCAGCTGTACGGCGAGTTCGTCGGCGGCCTTCATCACCGCCCTGCCCGCCACCACCGTCCCGGCCGAGCCGAAGGCGCCCGTGTCGTGCCGGACCACGTCGGTGTCGGACTGGCGGATCGCGATCCGGTCGACGGTCGTGGAGAGAGCACCCGCGGTGATCTGCTTGTGGACGGTCGTGGTGCCGTTGCCGAACTCGGCGGTGCCGACGGCGATGTCGTACGTTCCGTCCTGGAGCAGCTTCACCGTGGCGTCGGCGAAGTGGCCGCCGGGCGGTCCGGTGGCGATCATCGACATCCCGGTACCCTGGCCGACGAGCCAGCCGTCCGGCACGTCGTCGCCGGGCCCGTCCCCGTACTCCTCGATCGCGTTCCGTACGACCTGGAGGCACTGGTCGAGTCCGTAGCTGGCGATCTCCAGGTCCTCCTCCTCGCCGCCGGGGCTGATCATGTGCTCGCCGGGGCCGATGATGTTCAACTCCCGGAAGACCAGCGGGTCGATGCCGGTGCGCCGCGCCAGCTCGTCCATCACCGACTCGACGGCGAAGACGACCTGGCCGAGTCCGTAGCCGCGAAAGGCGCCCGCTGGAACGGAGTTGGTGTAGACGGAGTAGGCGTTGACCTTCTTGTGCGGGGCGCGGTAGACGGCCATCGACTCGCCGACGCTGTGGAACATCACGGCCGGCCCGTGGTTGCCGTACGCCCCGGTGTTCGACACCACCCGCACCTGGAGAGCGGTGAGCGTGCCGTCGGCCCGGGCGCCCGCGCGGACGCCGATGGTGAACGGGTGGCGGGTGGTGGCCCCGTAGAACTGCTCGGCGCGGGTGTACTCCAGCTTGACCGGGCGGCGCAGGCGCATCACGGCGAGCGCCACGATGTCCTCGACGATCATCTCCTGCTTTCCGCCGAAGCCGCCGCCGACCCGGCCCGCCAGCACCCGTACCTGCTTCAACTCCAGGTCGAACAAGGCACAGAGAGCGCGGCGGGTGAGGAAAGGTGTCTGGGTGCTGGAGCGGACGGTGAGCCGTTCTTCGCCGTCCTCGCCGCTCTCGTACCAGGCGACCGCGCCGTGCGTCTCCAGGCTGGCGTGCTGGACGCGCTGGGTGCGGAAGGTCTCCTCGTACACGACATCGGCCGCGGCGAACCCCTCCTCCACCGAGCCGATCTCGCCGTGGACTTCGCCGACGACGTTGTTCTCGGGACGGGCGATGCGCGACTCGGGGCCCTTGTCGTGGACGACCGGTGCGCCGGGGGCCATCGCCTCCTCCGGGTCGGTGACGTACGGGAGTTGCTCGTACGTCACCTCGACGCGGCGGCACCCTTCCTCGGCCGCCGCCTCGCTGTCGGCGACCACGGCGGCGACGCGCTGGCCGACATAGCGGACCGTGTCATCCAGCAGCCGGGTGTCGTCGGGGTCCTCGGTGGGGTGCTCGTGGCGGGCGGTGGAGTAGAGGCGTTCCGGGGCGTCGTGGTGGGTGAGGACCAGGTGGACGCCGGGGACGCGGAGGGCGGCGGCCGTGTCGATGGCGAGGATGCGGGCGTGCGGGTGCGGGGAACGCAGGAGCTTCATGTGGAGGAGGCCGGGGACGTCGAGGTCGAAGGTGTACCGCGCGGTGCCGGTCACCACCTGCGGCCCGGCCGGAGCACCGAGGTTGCGGCCGACGGCCCGTCCGGCGTCCGGCTCCTCGGTGTGCCGTACACCGCGCACCGCGTCCTCGATGGCCCGGCATCCGGTGCAACGGCAGATGTTGCCTTTGAACGCCCGTGGCAGATCGGACAGTTGCTCCTCGTCGAGAGCTGCGGCCGTCATCAGGTATCCGGCGGTGCAGAACCCGCACTGGAAGCCCTGCGCGTCCAGGTACTTCCGCTGTACGGGGTGGAGTTCGCCGCCCTCGTCCGCCAGCCCCTCCACCGTGGTGACGGCCCGTCCCTCGGCCCGGACGGCCGGATAGAGGCAGCTGTGCACCGGCTCACCGTCCACGTGGACCGTACAGGCACCGCAATCCCCCGCTTCACACCCCTTCTTGACGCCGAACCAGCCGCGCTCGCGGAGGTAGGTACGCAGGCACTGGCCGGCGCGCGGCTCGTCCGCGAAGGGGCGGCCGTTGATGTGGATCCCGTAACTCATGCCACTCCTTCGGCAGTCAGTTCGCGGCGGATCTCCTCCGCGAAGCGCAGCGCCATGTGCCGCCGCCACGCGGGCAGTCCATGGATGTCGTCGAACCAGTCGTCGGCGCCGACCGTGGAGTCGATCGCGTCCCGCAGCCCCGCGCGGTCCGGCGGCAGCGGGAACCAGAGGCGGAACGGCCGGACCGTCGCCGCGCTCACCGTCACGGCCAGCGACCCGTCGACCGGGTCCAGCACCCCGATGACCAGCACCCCCGACCGCCCGAGGCCGTACAGGGACGCCTGGCGGAACGCCGTACGGGAGGCGAGGGCGCGGGCGGGCAGGGTGACCGAGCGCAGGAGCTCGCCGTCGGCCAGATCCTTGCGGCCCGCACCGGTGACGAAGTCGGCCACCTTCACGCGGCGCAGCGAGCCGTCCTGGGCGCGGAGCAGGCACGCGCCGTCCAGTGCGGCGGTGAGCGAGATCATCGGTCCGGCGGGCAGGGCGTTGCAGAGGTTGCCGCCGACGGTCGCCATGTTCCAGATCTTGAAGGAGGCGAGGAAGGCCCGGCAGCACTGCTCGACGAGAGGCGCCGCCGGTGCCTGCCAGGTCCGCCCGAACCGGGACAGCTGCGCGATCGTGCAGGTCGCCTCGGTCTCCAGCGAACCGTCCGGCAGCTCGCGCACCGGCTCCCAGCCCATGCGGCTCAGGTCCACCAGCCGGCGCAGGTGCGGCTGCGGCTCGGAGAAGAGGTAGGTGCCGCCGCCGAGCCAGGCATCGCCCGGCCGCCAGGGAGCGGGGCTGCGGGCGTCCCGTACGTCGAGCACCGTGTTGAGGTCCATGCCGCTCAGTGAAGCCCCGCGGCAGGGGGCCGCACGACTGGTTCACCGTACGGAAATACACCAGGCCCCAGACGTAACACTGGATGATCAACCAAGAGGTGTTTGCCTCCTTGAGCCTTGCATTTACGATGCAGTGACTCGCATTGGCCTCGTGAATGTGAGATGCCGGGCGTGGTGCCCGGCAGTCCCGCAAGGAGACCGCGCATGCACGTCGAAGACCTCTTCCGGCTGGAGTCCCTGGACCTGACCCTGCTCTGGGGCGGGCCGCCGCAGCTGGTGCGGGAGATCAGCGGGGTGACCGCCACCGATCTGGAGGACCCGGGGCGGTTCCTCCAGCGGGGCGAGATCGTGCTCAGCGGCCTGGTGTGGTGGAGCGTGGCGGACGAGGAGGCGACGGCGGACCGGTTCGTCGTGGCGCTGCGGGATGCCGGTGCGGCCGCGCTGCTGGCGGGCGAGGAGACGCACGGGACGGTGCCGGAGGTGCTGGTCGACGCGTGCCGCCGCCACGGGATCGCGCTGTTCTCCGTGCCGGTGCACACCTCGTTCCGGGCGATCACCGACACCGTGTACCTGCGGCAGTGGGGCGACCTCAGCCGGCGGCCCGCCGACCACTTCGCGCTGCCGGAGAACGTACGGGCCGAGCTGAGCCGGCTCCTCGCGGACGGCGCGGACCCGGACACGCTGCTCACCCGCGCGGTGGCCCATCTCGGGACACCGGCCTGCTCCGTGCTCAGCGCCACCGGCCGCACGATCGCCTGTACACCGGCCGCACGGGAGCTGCCGGCGGCGCAGACGGCCGGGCGGCTGAAGGCGGCCTTGCGCGTGGACCCGGACGCGTCGCCGTACGGGCAGTGGTTCCTGGACCTGGCCGGGGCGGTGGAGGTGCCGCCGCGGATGCTCCATGAGATAGCCGAGGTGCTCGCCCAGTACCGGCAGGCGGTGCTGCGCCGCGAGGCGGCGGTGCGCGGTCCGGTGGCGGAGCTGGTGGCCTTGTTGGAGGCGCCGGGTGCCGGGGCGGGCTTCGGCTTCGGTCTTGGTTCCGGTCTCGGTGCTGGCTCCGGTCTCGGTGCTGGCTCCGGTCTCGGTGCCGGCTCCGGCTCCGGTCTTGGTGCCGACTCCGGCTCCGCCTCCCGTTCCGTTTCCGGTTCCGCGCCGCTCGCGGCGGCCCTGCGTGCCTGCGGGCTCCCGGACCAGGGCCCGTACATGGTGATCACGCTCTCTCTGGGGGCGGCCGCCCCGGCGGGGCACGGCGTGGAGGCGCTGGAGGAGGTGGTGCGCCATCTCGCGGACAGCCACCGGTCCGTGACGGGCAGCCTGGCCGGAGGGGTGGCGGTGGCGGTGATCGCGACGGATTCCGGTTCGCCGGAGGACCTGGTCCCGGCCCTCAAGGACCTCTGGCCCACGCTGCACGCCTGCGACGGAGCCGTGCTTCCGTACGGAGGCGCCAGCGCTCCGGCCGCGACTCCGGCCGAGCTCAACGGAGCCCTGGTGCAGGCCCGTTACGCCCTGACGGCGGCGGAGCGCGCGGGCGGCGCGAACCTCACCGCGATGGCGGACCTCACCACCCTGGACGCACTCCTCGCGGGCATCCCCGACGACGTACGGGCGGCCTTCGGCGTCCACGCGCTGGGCCCGCTCGCCGACGACACGAACCCCTCCCACCGCATGCTCCTGGAGACCCTCCACACCTTCCTGGCGCACAACGGGTCCTGGGCGCGGACGGCCGAGGCGCTGCATCTGCACGTCAACACCGTGCACTACCGGATCCGGCGCGTGGAGCTGCTCACCGGCCGCGACCTGGCCCGGCTCGACCACAAGCTGGATCTCAGGGCCGCCCTGCTCTGCCGCTGAGAAGGCGCCCGGCACGACGACGGTCCCCCGCCGTCCTCGTCTCAGTCCTGGGCGAGGTCGTCCGGGGCGGACCTCGCGAGGTCGGCGAGGGTCGCGAGGGCCCGGGAGAGGGTCTCCTCGGTGGGCGAGGCGAGGCCGAGCCGGACCGCGTGCGAGCCACTGTGGCGGCCGACGGAGAACGCGGCGGCCGGGGTGACCGCGATGCCGTGGCGCGCGGCGGCGCCGACGAAGGTGTCGGCACGCCACGGGCGCGGCAGCTCCCACCAGCGGTAGTACGACTCCGGCGCGGAGCGCGTGACGAAGCCGCCGAGGTGGTGCTGCGCGATCTCCTGCCGCCGGCCGGCCTGGCGCTGCTTGGCGCGTACGAGCGCTTCCACGGTCCCGTCCGCCTGCCACCGGCCCATCGCCGCCAGCGGGAAGCCCATGGGCGTCCAGCCGCCCGAACGCAACGCGGCCGCGAGGCCGGACGACACGGCGGTCGGGGCCACCGCGAACCCGAGGGACAGCCCCGGGGCCACCCGCTTGGACAGACTGTCGACGAGGACCGTCCGCTCCGGCGCCCGTGAGGCGAGGGGCGGCAGATCGTCCCGGAGGAAGGCCCAGACGGCGTCCTCGATCGCATGGATCCCGCACGTCAGGAGCACATCGGCCAACCGGTCCAGCCGCTCGGCGGGCATGGTCAGCGACAGCGGATTGTGCAGGACGGGCTGTACGTAGACGGCGTGCAGCGGCCCGGCCCGGTGCGCCTCCTCCACCGCCTCGGGGATCAGCCCGGCCTCGTCCATCGCGAGCGGCACGAGGGTGACCCCGAGCCGGGTGGCGATCGACTTGAGCACCGGGTACGTCAACTCCTCGACGCCCAGCCGCGCGCCCGGCCGGGTCACCGCGGCGACGGCCGCCGAGATCGCCTGCCGGCCGCTCCCGGCAAACAGGATCCGCGCCGGATCGGGACGCCAGCCGCCTCGTACGAGCAGATCCGCCGCGGCCTCCCGCGCGGCGGGCGTACCGGCCGCGCCGACCGGCCGCAGGACCGGCTCCAGCAGGCCGGGCCGCAGCAGCTTCTCCAGCCCGGCGGCGAGCAGCTCGGCCTGCTCGGGCACCACCGGGTGGTTCAGCTCCAGGTCGACCCGGCTGTCGGCGGGTTCGGACAGCGCGGGCGCGGCGGCCGCCGGTCCTGAGGCGTCGCGCACGAAGGTCCCCCGGCCCACGTGGCCTTCGGTGAGACCCCGGCGCGCGAGCTCCTGATAGACGCGGGTGGCGGTGGAGTTGGCGATGCCGTACTGCCGGGCGAACTCCCTCTGAGTGGGGAGCCGTTCACCTGCCTTGAGCCGACCCGCTCCGATCTCTTCGCCCACCGCGTCGGCGACGCTCCGGTAGTCCGTCACGGACCGCACCTCCCGCACTCATGATCCTTCCGACTCTTCGATGCACTCGTCGGCATCCAAGCACAAAATTGCACCGACTTCAATGCCTCATATTGCACCGAGAAATGGACTGACTTTACACTCGCGTGGTCACGGTGCAGGGCTGCGCAGGAGGCCCTGCGGAACAGAAGGCGGCGCGGAGCGATGGTCGAGCTGACCGGCGTACTGGGGGTCGCGATGGTGGCCCTGGGCATGGTGCTCACGCCCGGCCCGAACATGATCTACCTCGTCTCCCGGAGCATCACCCAGGGCCGGCGCGCCGGAGTGGTCTCGCTCGGCGGTGTCGCGGTCGGGTTCCTGGTCTACCTGCTGGCGACGAACCTCGGCCTGTCGGTGGTCTTCCTCGCGGTGCCGGAGCTGTACATCGCGGTGAAGCTGGCGGGCGCGGCGTACCTGGCCTACCTCGCCTGGACCGCCCTGAGGCCCGGAGGTGTCTCCGTCTTCGCTCCGCGGGCCATGCCGCACGACTCGCCGCGCAGGCTGTTCACGATGGGGCTGATGACGAACCTGCTCAACCCGAAGATCGCCATCATGTACCTGTCGCTCATCCCGCAGTTCATCGACCTGGACGCGGGCCATGTGCTGTTCCAGGGGTTCGTGCTCGGCTCGGTCCAGATCGCGGTGGCCCTCACGGTCAACCTGAGCATCGTCCTGGCCGCCGGCTCCATCGCCGTCTTCCTCGCCCGCCGCCCGTCCTGGCTCAAGGTCCAGCGCTACATGATGGGAACGGCCCTGGGCCTGCTGGCCGTCTCGGTCGCGCTGGACACGTCGACGCCGAGCGCCGGTGCGAGCTGATCCCGCGTGGTCGTCGCCGTGGCCCATCGGCCCTCAACCGCGGGATCGAGTACCACACCCCGCCGGTCACAAGGCAGGATGGCTTCCCCGGGACGGGGAGGGGGAGAGTGGTTCCAGTGGTGGCGAAGAAGCCTCAACTCGTTTTCGTGCACGGCATCGGCGGTCTCCGAAGCGCAGGGGAGGACCAGCAGCGGTGGCTGAGGGCACTGGCCACCGGTGCCCGGGCCTCCGGACACGCGGAGTCGATCTCGGCACTCACGCAAGGCTGGCTGGCGGACGTCCGATTCGCCGACTACAGCGATCTGTTCACTCCCAAGGGCGCCCAGGGGACGGCACCCGGCCAGGAGCTCGATCCCATCGACGAACAACTGCTCGTCGGCCTGCTCGACGCGATGCTGGCCGAGCTCGCCGAGCAGTCCCCGCCAGGAGCCGGCCCCCGCGAGGCGCGCGTCATCGGGCAGGCCCGGCACCATCTCGACGCCCTGGCATCCGGCAGCCAGGCGCAAGGGGCCGGGGAGTTCGGCCGGCGGTTGGTATGGGTGACCACGACGCTGCTGCAACTTCCCGGTCTCCGGCAGACGACTCAGTGGGTGAGCGGCCAGGCGTTCGCACTGCAGCTGTCGCAAGTCGCGCGGTACTTGAACCGACGCGACGACAAGGCGGACCTCGGTGCGGCCATCAGGGCCCGGGTGCTGAAGGGACTGGACCCCTCACGCCCGCTCATCATCGTCGCCCACTCCCTCGGCACGGTCGTCGCCTACGAAGCGCTGCACGAGTACGAGGGACACGTCCCCCTCCTGGTGACGCTCGGCTCCCCTCTCGCGCTCGGCGGCGTCGTCCTCCAGCGACTGGTACCACGTCCCCCGCTGTGCCCGGAGAACGTCGGAGCATGGCTCAACTACTGGGATCGGGACGACATCGTCGTCGGCCGCCCCCGCCTGGCGAACTGGATCGCGCCGAGCAGCAGAGGCGTCAAGGCGGAATCCGCTTCCGTGAAGTCCGCCGGAATCTGGACCCATACAGCCACCAAGTATCTGGAGCACGCGCAGGTGGCCGACCCGATCCTGAGGGCGCTGCTGCCGTGACATCCCTCTTCGTACCGGCGCCACCCCGCCATGTGCTGGTCATCGGCGCCCAGTGCGACGGCGCGGAGGAGCTGCACGGACTGGAGACGGCCGCACGACGGCTCCACACGGCTCTGGTCGACCCGGAGCTCGGGGCCTGCCTGGACCGTGGCGAGGGCGAGACGGGTTCGCTGCTCGTGGGTACGTCCTTGGGGAAGGCACGCGTCGAAACGGCCCTCGCCGTCGCGGCCGACCGGGCAAAGGCCGACGGCGGCCCACTCGTCCTGGCCCTGCTGGGCCATGGGACGGGTGGCCTGGGCGGCCCGATGTACTTCGTCGCCTCGGGAAGCAGACGGGACGGATCCATCCGGCAACTGGACGTGGCGTCCGCGATCGGCACTCTGGCGAACGAGCCCGGGCTGAACGGCCTGATCGCCATCGTGGACACCTGTCACGCCGCCGCCGCGTTGCCTAGTGCGCAGGCGGTGACAGCCGGCCTCCAGCAGGGCGGTCTGCGTCTCTCCCTCCTCTTCGCCGCCTCCGCCCACCTGCCGGCTTGGGACATGAACCTGAGCGTTCAGCTCACCGCGTTGCTGGAGAGCGGGCTGCCGGACGCCGGGAAGCTCCTGGAGATGGACGAGCGGCTGATCAAGGAACTGCGCACCCGGATCACCACTCAGGAGCCCGGCGGTTGCGTCTTCAACGGAGCCCCTCTGCCCGGCGAATCGCTCTGGCTGGCCCACAACGCCGCAGCCCCCGCCCGACGCCCGGTCGACGCTCTCGGTTCCGTGGCCTACGAGCGGCTGCGGAAGGTACTGGCTCCCCTGGCCGGTACGGATGGCATCAACAGCAGGGACCGGCTCACGGACTGGCTCGGCCTGCTGGCGGAGGACCGCCGTGGCCACCCCGCGGTCCAGCGCGTCCTGGAATTCCAGAACGATCTCGATGTCTGCGATTCCACCCTCTCGGTCCTGGAACAGGCCTTCGGCCGCGACGTGACCGACGACCTGCTCCGCAGAGCGGCGGCGCGCACGCTGCTCCCCCTGGAGGTCGTCACCCGAGTACCCTGCCCCACCCTCCGGGACCTGGTGGAGTACGCCGTCCTGCGCCGGTCGGCCGCCGATCCCGGCCGCCGGTTCCGGACCCTGGCCCACCTCGCCGCCGCCCTCGCCCACCTGATGCACCCGGAAGACCCCCTCCCCGAGCGACTGAGTACCTGGGCCGGCAAGCTGGGCGTCACCACCGCGCTGAACAGCCGGCACGCCGAACTCGCCCACGACACACCCCGCCTGGTCCTGGTGGTGGCCGACGACGGCGGTGAGGAAATCGTCCGGGTGGACGCGTCGCTGCTCTTCGGCTCGGCCGTGGTGCACACCGAGCGGTTCCCCTGCGCCACCGGTCCGGGCGCCCTGGAACCCGCACTGGACGAAGCAGTGGGGTGGGCACTGCTCTGGCTGAGCGCGGCGGGCGAACGGCTCGTCCCGGTCGACCTGTCGGTCCCGACTCTCCTGCTGACGGGTTCCGCACCGGAGGAGTGGCGGGTGGCAGGCGGACGACGCATGCTGGGCGTCGACTACGACGTCACCACCCGCTGGTCCGGCCTGCTGACGCCCCCGTCCGGTATCCGCCTCGACGACATGCTGCACGTGGGCAGGCAACTCCTGTCGTCCATGCGAGCCGATGCCCCGGGTGGCCCGTCGTGGCTCGACGACGACGCTCTCAGCAGCCTTGAGACCTTGCAGGAACTGCTCGGCCGCCGACGGACCGGCGGATGCGTCTGGGGAGTGAGCACGCTGCCGGAGAGCAATTTCGAGCTCATGATGGAGGAACTGCTCATCCACACACCGGCCCTGATCTGGCCCCGGCACAAGGAGGCCACGGACACCAGGGCGCTGCGGGAGGCGGTCTCGGCGCACTGGGACTCCCTGCCGGAGAAGCTCGTACGGGCCTTTCAGGGGCGGCTGGGGAACTTCCTTGACGAGGGTGTCCCCGGCCCGCTGGCCGACATCCGCGCGACATGGCATGACGAACACTGGCAGGCCTTCTGCCAGAGACGAGCCGGCCGGGCCGTGGTCGCCCCGCACGACATGACTCCGAAGGAGCAGGCATGAACTGGACGCCCTACTACGCGGGTACGGGAGCCGTCCCCGAGAAGGCTCCGGTGCTTCCTCCGCCGCCGCCGTGGCGAGCACCCGGGAGGGGCGGGGACGGCTCCCCGACAGGCGGGCCGGAAAACGAGGTGCTGCCGTCACCGTCCCCGGCGAACACCTACCAGCCGGATCCCGGCCTGATCGATGCGGTCAACGCCGCTCTCCATCTGCGCCGTCCTCTGCTCCTGACGGGTCCGGCAGGCTCGGGGAAGTCCACCGTGATCGAACAGATCGCCGCTGAGCTCGGCCTCGGACAGGTACTGCGCTGGCACATCACCTCCCGCAGCACTCTCACCGACGCCCTCTACAGGTACGACGCGCTGGGCCGTATTCATGCCCACAACGTCCGTGCCATGGAACGCTCCACCGCTTCCGGAGCCGGACGGGCTTCCCGCCGCACCGCCCGTGCCCCCCGGGCGGTGCGGGACGACTTGGGAGACTTCATCCAGCTCGGTCCGCTCGGCACCGCTCTGCTGCCCGGCGGCCGCCCCCGCGCTCTGCTCATCGACGAAATCGACAAGAGCGATCTCGACCTGCCGAGTGACCTTCTCGACGTGCTGGAACGCGGCCGCTTCGAGATCCCCGAACTCGCCCGTCACCCCAGGAGCCGAGTCGCCGTACGCACCGTCGAGCCCGGCGTGCGATGCGAACTCCGCGACGGCCTGGTGGCGTGCGAGGAATTCCCGGTCATCGTGCTCACCAGCAACGGCGAACGCGACTTCCCCGCGCCCTTTCTCCGCCGTTGCGTCCGTTTCGACATGCCCGTGCTCACCGCCCCCACCCTCACCCGGATCATCGAGGCCCACCTGCGGAAAGCCGACGACGACACCGCGACGGCCCTGGTCGACACCTTCGTCGACAGACTGAACCGCGGCGAGAACCTCGCCGTCGACCAGTTGCTCAGCGCCGTCCATCTGCTGCGCGGCCACGGTCTCCAGGACGAGGACCAGCGGACGAGGCTTCAGGAGCTGCTCCTGCGAGGGCTCGGCCGTGCCTGAGAGCCGGTCCGCACAGGCGTTGGCCGCCCTGACCCTCACGCTGCTGAGCGACATGGGCGACGGCGGAGAGGGGGAGGCGGTGGAGATCCTCGACGCCCTTCTTCTCGCCGCAGCCAGATCCACCGTGGCCGAGCCGGGCACCGGCGCCGAGCCTCCGGCTCCGGCCACCGGCGGAAGTCCGGCCGGCCAGTCGCCTCTCCCCGGAGCGGAAACCGACGGCCCCGCTCCCCTGCCGGCTCCCGAAGCCGCCCCGGACGGAGAGGAGGACCAAGGCGCGTCGGTCTGGCTCCAGGACGCCCGCGGCTCCCACGCGGTCCCGGGCAAGGCCCTGACCATGGGCCGCGCCTCCGCCCTGCCCAACGCCCTGGAGATCGGCCGTGCCCTGCGCCCGCTGCGCCGCCCTCGGCCCTCCCGAGTCCACCGACGGCTGGACATCGACGCCACCATCGACCACTACGCCCGTACCGGAGTACTCCTTCCCTGCCTTGCTCCGGCGCCGGAGCCGTGGCTGGAGGTCATCGTGGTCCTGGACCGCGGTACCGCCATGGCGGTATGGGACGAGACCGTGCACGTCCTCACCGAGGTGCTGCGGAGCCTGTCCGCCTTCCAGGCCATTCACGTCTGGCACCTGGAACATCCGCAGGACTCCTCACCGACGATCCGCGACCACCAAGGGCGGTCCTCCCCCATGGACCCGGCCGGCTCCCACCACAGCCAGCCGGCCACCCGCCTCTTCCTCGTCGTCTCCGACTGCGCGGCCCCGGCGTGGCGCGGGAACGCTCTCTGGCAGACCCTGTGCGCCTGGGGCCGCACGGCGCCTCTCGCCTTGATCAACCCGCTTCCCAAGCGCCTGTGGCAACGCTCCGGTCTCGACCTGCCGCGAACCACCGCCACCGCCACCCTCCCCGCGGGCCCGGGCGGGCAGCTGTCCTACCGGCGCCCCCGCCTCTTTCGCAACGACATCCCCGGGACCCAGCCGTGGCAGGCGCTTCCCGTCATGCAATTCGATCCTCACCAGATACACGCCTGGGCACGCACGCTGATGCGCACCGACCCGGCGGGCTGCGAAGCCGTCCTCGTTCCGGCCTCGGGACGCGTGCCTTCCCGCTATCAGACGCCGCGCTCCACCACGGAGCTGTCGGACACGGCAGCAACGGATGCTCAAGTAGCGTCCGCCGCGGCGGCCTTCACCGACGATGTGCGCTCCCCCGCCACGCGTCTGGCCATTGCCGCCTCATCACTGGACGCGTTCACTCTTCCCGTCCTCGATGTACTCCGTGAGCGCATCGTTCCGGAGGCCACTCCGGCCGATACCGCGGAGTTCCTCACCGCGAACCTGCTCACGGCGGCCCGGCAGGACGACTCGGACATGGTGTACCGCTTCCACCCAGCCGCCGCCGAGCATCTGCGAGGGCTCCTCGACCGCGACCAGGCCTGGGACGCCCACTTCGCCCTCACGGACCATCTCGCGGCCCATCCGCAGGCTCCCCACGGGATCGCCGCCGCACTCGAGTCGGCCGGAAGCGAGGAGGCCTGGCCTGTCGGGCTGCGGCCCATCGCCCGGGCCGCGGCGGCCACCGCCCGTCTCCTGGGAGTGGGGCCCGCCGACTCGCCCGCCGTCCCCGCCGCACCGGAGACTCCGACGGCTGCCGTGCCCGAAGGTGACCAGGAGCCGGACGTCGCCGACGCCCTCGACACCACGGGCCCCCCACCGGTGATCGAGGCCAAGTCCGTGCAGCGCGACATGCTCGACCGCCTGAACGCCGAGCGGGAAATTCACGGGAGGCACCGCAATCTCGTCGTCGCGGCACCCGGGTCCGGCAAGACGGTCCTGTCCGCGCTCGACTACCGGCGCCTGCGGCAGAAGCACGGGCGGGATCTGCGCCTGCTCTTCGTCGCGGATGGGACGTCCCTCCTTCAACAGGCCCAGGATGTCTACCGACAGGTGCTCCAGGATGAGAACTTCGGCGAGCCGCTGCACTCCGGAGCAACGCCTCGATACTGGAACCATGTCTTCGCCAGCGCACAGTCCCTCACACGCTCCATGGGACAGCTTGCACCCGATGACTTCGACGTGATCGTCATCGATGAATTCCACCATGCGTTCTCCCCCACATACCGAAGGATCTTGGACTATTTCAGGCCGATGGAGCTACTCGGTCTCACCGCGACACCGGAACGTCCGGACGGCAGAAGCGTCCAGGACGAATTCTTTGATGGCCGCATCGCCGTGGAGATGCATCTGAGGGAAGCGCTGGAGAACGACTTGCTCTGCCCTCTCCATTACTTCGGCATCGCCGATGGGACCGACTTGCGGTCGGTGGCATGGAGTCGTGGAGCTTATGGCCCGGTATCACTGGGCGAGGCCCTGATCGGCGACGAAACACGGGCGCGGGTCATCGTCAAGGCCGTCTTCGACAAGATCCCTGACCCGAGTGCCCTGCGGGGTCTGGGTTTCTGCGCATCCGTACGCCAGGCCAAGTTCATGGCGGAGTACTTCGGTCGCGCCGGCTTCAACGCTGTGGCTCTGACCTCGGAGACACCATCCGATCAGCGTCACCAGGCACTTTCCTCACTCCGCGAAGGCGAATTGAACATCATCTTCTGCGTGGGCGTGTTCGGTGAAGGATTCAGAATCCCCGAGGTGGATACTCTTCTCCTCCTCCACCCGCCTTCCAGCGCGACGGTGTTCCTCCAGCAGCTCGGCGTCGGCCTCGGCCTCGCCCCCGGAAAGGCTGTGCTGACCGTGCTCGATTTCATCGGTCAGCACCGCAAGGAGTTCCGCTTCGACAGACAGTTCGGAGCACTCACGAACGTGGCTCCTCAGCGGCTGGTCGAGCACATCGAGCGCGACTTCCCTCAGCTCGCGGCCGGCTGCCTCATCTCCCTCGACGAGAAGGCGAAGCGGATCATCGTCGACAACATCAGGGGGCATGCTGAGAGGTATGTCACCGAGCTGGTACGCGAGGTCACCCAGTACGGGGAGGCGGATCTGCGGCGCTACCTGCAGAAGAGCGGGCGCGATCTGCACAAGCTGTACCGCCACCAGGGCAGTTCCTGGACCGCTCTGCTCCGTCGCGCCGGCCTCTACAAGGGGGAGGCGCCCGACGGGGAGGCCGGACTGCTCCTGCGCGTGCCCGCCTTCCTCCACGTGGACGACCCGATCCGCATCCAGGCCTACAACCGCATGCTGAAGAAGAACGCCCCCCTCTACCGCGAGCTGGACGAGGAGGGCCGAGCTTATGCCCGCATGCTCTACTTCCAGCTCTGGCCTACGGGCACGATGCCTGACAAGAGCTTCAACAGCTACGAGGAGGGTTTCGCGGAACTGAGGAAACAGCCTGCGGTACGTGGAGAGCTGCGCCAGGTCCTGCAATGCAAGGACGCAGCCTACGCCCCGTCCTACACGCACGAATTCGACGCGGCACATCATCTGCCACTGACCATCCACGCCTCCTATCACCGTGAAGAGATCCTGACCGCGCTGGGTCAATCTCAAATCGGGGGTTTCATGCCAGGTCACTTCCGTGAGGGTGTGAAGTGGTGTGCAGCCAAGAAGACCGATGCCCTGTTCATCACCTTGGAGAAAGACGAGAGGGGCTACTCCGCCCCGGATCGTTCGGGCGATCGGGTGCTGAGCGATACGCTCCTCCGCTGGACGTCCCAGAACCAGACCGCCGAGAACTCAAGCACAGGACTGCGGTACCGGAACCATGTCGAAATGGGCACCAACGTGCTGCTCTTCGTCCGCCGGCGTAAAAGCAACCGCATCGGTCGAACCGAGCCATGGACGTTCTTCGGCCCGGCCGAGTACGTCGACCACAGAGGCAGCAGTCCGATGACGATCACATGGGAGCTGAGATACGAAATTCCGGCACCTGTCTGGCCGCCCTGGCCGGAACCCGCGTACTCATGATGTGCGGCGCCCTGACGTCCGGCGAACCCGGCGTTCCGGCGTCCCGGCGGAACATCCCTGAGCGTCAGACCTTCATCGGGGATCGCCGTATGCCGGCTCGGAGTCGGTGTCCATCTCCTCCTCGCCGGACGCGTACTCCGACTCGGACTCGGCGGGGTTCTGCCGATGGCCGTTCGTCGTCCGGTCGCCCTGGAGCACCCCGTTCGCGTCCAGGTAGGCGCCGATGGTCTCCGCGTTGTCGCGGATGTACGCCCACAGTTCCGGGCGCTGCCGCATCCACTCCGGCATGCGCCAGCCGGGGAAGAACATGCCGTGGGTGCCAGCCGCCTGTACCCGGTGGCCCAGGGCGGGGCCGAGGTGTTCGTTGACCGCCTGGTAGGCGAGGTCGCAGGAGGCGCAGGCCAGTTTGAAGCCGCCGAGGTGGAGCGTTCGGGGCGTGGCCGGGTCGCCGGGGTGGTGCTGCCAGTGGTCGACCCAGTGGCCCAGGAGGGTCAGCTCGCCGTGTTCGGAGCCGTACGAACCGTACGGTGCGGCCGGAGTGTCCGGGTCGTTGACGTTCAGGATGCGTGGGGACTCCAACGCCTTCTGTACGAGGGTGAGTTCGGGTGAGTCCGGGTGGTAGAGGCGGTACCAGCCGGTGGCCAGGGCTCTGAGCTTCGTGCGGTCCTTCAGCTCGCGGGCCATGGCGGGGCGGCGGCGGGCCAGCCATCGTTCGTCGCCCTGCCACTTCCGGCGGTCCGCCGCCAGGGACCGGCGCTCCTGGTCCGTCGCGCCGTTGTCGTCGAGGTCCCGCTGCCACTGGTCCAGCTGGGCCGACCACTGGCGGTGGCTCTCCTCGTCCCGGGCCCACTGTTCCAGCTTCCGCTGCCGGGGGGTGCCTTCCGGTTCCTGGCCGGTGACGAACCAGCGCAGCTCCTCCTCCACCAGCGCCGCCTCGTCCCTGGTCAGCGCCTTCGTGCCGGTGTTGCCCGCGATACCGAGTGAGCCGTCCGGCAGCAGGCCGACGGCGATGTGCGGGGTGACCTGCGCGTCGGCCAGGCGGTCGTCCTTGCGGAGGGTCTCCTTCACCAGGCGGGCCACCCGGTCCAGCATCCGCAGGGTGACCTGGCGGTCCCGTTCCGAGGTGCCGCCGGGGCGGGTCTGGCGGAAGGGGCCGTCCATGCCGAGGCCGAGCGCCTCCCGCAGGGTCTCGTACTCCTCCTGGTCCAGCCTGCCTTCCTGTTCCGCCTGGTCCAGGGCCTCCGGCAGGCCGATGCCCGCGTGCTCGGTGAACGCGCTGTCGAACGCCAGGTCGGGGAAGCCTCCCAGGTGCGCGTTGCGTCGGCCGATCGCGTCCAGGAGGGCCGGGACGCTCGGTCGCGGCTCG
The DNA here is from genome assembly GCF_050942385.1 of Streptomyces sp. CA-146814. Taxonomy (NCBI): domain Bacteria; kingdom Bacillati; phylum Actinomycetota; class Actinomycetes; order Kitasatosporales; family Streptomycetaceae; genus Streptomyces; species Streptomyces sp. CA-146814. Next base: position 6,405,074 of record NZ_CP192068.1, on the reverse strand, counting down.
GCCAGCAAGGCCGCCAGCTCGGCCGCGTACGCGCTCTCCGGGTTGGCGCGTGCGGTCGGCTCCTCCGGCTCGGAGTCGAGGTCCATGTCCGACCCGGACAGGGTGCTCAGGCCGTACGCCTCCTCCTCGGCCGGGTGCGTGGGTGGGGGCGGAGCCGGAGCCGGGGTGCGTGGGAGCAGGGGGACGAAGTCCCCGCCCCGGCGGCGGAGGTGGAGTACGGGGGCGTCGGCGGAAGGGGCCGGGTAGGTGTGGGCCGTGCCGTTCTCCTCGATCAGGATGACGGTGGCGCCCGTCGCCGTTGCCGCCCACGCGGCCACCGCCCGGTCGGCGTCCGGGCCCCACGGGGCCTCGGCCAGGTGGCGGCGCAGGTGGCCGTCGCGGGCGTCGCGGCTCGGCGCGGGCACGCCCGGGCGGGGCTTCAGCGGCGGGGGTGAGAAGAGCGTGTCGTGGTCCGCGCGGTCGCCGGGGAGGCCGTTGAGGCGCATCAGCTGGGCCGGCGACGCCTCGGACCGGATACGCAGGCGGGCCGCCTCGTGCCGGTCGCGGCCCGGCTGCTCGGCCGCCTGGCGCAGGGCCGTGGAGAGCGCGGCGAAGAAGCCGTTGCCCCGGCCGGCGGGGGTGCCCTGGGTGTAGGTCGCGCCGTCGGGGGCGGTGAGGACGCCGTCGCGGTCCAGGCGGTAGCGCGGGGCGTCCGTGTCGGTGGGTGGGGACCAGGGCGGGGCGGGGTGGGCCCGGTGCGGTTTCGGATCCGCCCCTGAGGTGGTCGGCGACGTGCTCGTCGGCCGCGGCAGTGCCGTGGCCACCGGCGGCGGAGTGCCCGGCGGCAGCGTGGCCGAGAAGAAGCCGTCCGCCGCGAAGAGCACCGGGTGGGTGGCCGCGTCGACCGCCGCCGGGTCGGCGCCGTGCGGCAGGAAGAGCTGCGGCCGCCCCTCCCCCGTCACCACCGTCAGCGGCGTGCCCAGGACCCGGGCCGCCAGCGCGGGCAGCAGGTCCGCGCCGCCGTGGTCGCCCGCTCGGCGCTCGGGGTCCGTAGGCTCCGACGGCTCCACCGCGAACGGGCGTGCCAGAGCCGCCGTCGCCAGCGCCACCCGCTGGTCGGGCGTCGGCCAGAACGTCTGCGGAAGGCGGCCGAAGGCGTCGAACTCCGCCTGCTGCGCCGCCGTCAACACCACTCCCGCACCATCGAGTTCGGCCTGCGTGAACGTGTCTGCGGCATCCAGCGCCAGCGCGTCGAGCAGGTCCTCGTTGCCGTCGTCGGCCAGCGCCCATGCGAGGCGGTCGCGCGCGGCGGCGATGGCTTCGGCCATGACCGCCGGGTCTCCAGGGTCCGCTGTGAAACGCGCGGCCAGGTCAGCGGTGAGGAGGTACGGAAGCCGGTCCTGGGCCGTCGCCAGCAGCGCGTGGAAGAAGGAGGCGCCGTCGTGCGGCATGGCGTACACCTCGCGCACCGTCGTGCCGTCCGGCGAGGTGAGCGTGCGCGGGGCGGAGTCGGTGGCGGGGTCGGTGGCAGCGCCGGGATCGGTGGCGGTGATCTTGTACGGTTCCGGCGCCTCGGAGCGCCAGTCGGGGGCGGCGTACTCCTGCGGCAGGTCCTTCACCGGGACCGAGCCCGTGCCCTGGTGGTGGGCGGTGAGGCGGGCGGCGGCGAGGTGGAGGCGGTGGTGGGCCGTGGCCGCCGCTTCGGTGTGCCGTTCCCAGCGGCGTACCTCTTCGCGCGCGGCTTGCCAGGCGGTGACGGCCGGGGACTCGGCGACGGCCCGGGGCAGGACCGTGGTCCGGTCGTCGTCGCCGAGCGCGGCCTGCTCCTCCGCGCTCAGGTCGAGCCAGGTCTCGCGGGCCTTCGCGCGGGCGTCGTAGTAGTTCTTCTCGGCGGCGGCGAGGTCGGCCGCCGCCTTGGCCTGGTCGTCCCAGGCCGTCCGGGCCTCGTCGGGGAAGGTGGTGTCGTCCAGGAGGCCGTGGTCGCGGGCGACGTCCTCGCGCAGCCACACCAGCGCGGTCGTCTCCGCCTCCGCTGCGCGCGGGCCGCGCCTCGGCTTGCCGAGCGCCTGCATCGGGCGGCTGTCGGAGACCCGGTGGTCCACCTCGGCCACCGACAGCCAGCTGACCGGCACCGCGAAGAGCATGCTGCGGTCGGTGACGACCTTGACGTGGGTGCCGAGCGTGGTGTCCGTGGCCGCCTTGAGCGTGGTGCCGTCGTTCGACCCGCCGATCGGGACGGTGGCGCCTGGATTGGTCACACCCGCGTTGCTGTTGCCCGCCAGCGGTGACGTGCTCGCCGCAGCCTCGACGTTGTCGGTGATGCCGGCCTCCAGCGCGTCGGAGGTCTTGCGCCGCTGCATGGCCTCCATCCGCGGCTTGTTCTCCACCGCGAGGAGGCGGGCGCCCCGACGGTGCATCTTGGCGTAGAGGCGGGAGTCGGCGGTGTGCGACTGGCCGAGGAGGCGGGCGGAGGACTGGGTGGGCAGCGGCGAGCCGTTCGGGCCGAGCGCCTCGCGGAAGCCCGCGGTCAGGCCGATCTGGCTGGTCGCCTCCTGCTGGGCCTGGGCGGGTGCGGTGCCCAGGCCGGTCAGCGGGGTGTGGCGCGCCATCCGTACGCGCCCGGCGAGCGAGGTGCCGGTGTGCCGCTTGCCGAGGTCGCTGTCGCCGGGAAAGCCGTCCGCGCGGGCGGTGGCGAGGGTCAGCGCGTCCTCCACGTTGGCCGCGCCGAGGATGTCCACGGCGAGGATGCCGGAGCCGATCACGTCGTCGAAGGGGAGGATGTCCAGGTCGGGCGCGCCGGTGCTCCCGACAGGCGTGCCCCCGACAGGCGTGTTCCCGTCCGTCGTACGCCGCGTCCCGTCCGTCGTACGCCACTCCGCGATGCCTGCCGGGCTGGCCTGATCAGCCGTCAGGATCCTTACTGCGCGCTCAGGTTCCGGTAGCGACTGTTCGGTGATCGCACCATCGGCGCCGTCGCCGTCCGGGGTGAGCAGGCTCGTCGGGAGGATCTCGTTCAGGCTGCCGACGGGAGCGGTGGTGGCGGGGCCGAGCGGTTCGCCGGACGCGTCCGTCATCGTGACGGTCAAGGTGTACGTGGTGACGATCTCGGCGTGCGTCTGGGTGGTGGCGATGTTGGGCATCGCGGTGGAGCCGGTCGTCTCGGTCCGGGTGCTGGAACGCTGCTTGGCCGCGGTGCCCTGGAGCGCCGGGTTGGCGACGAGGATGCCGTTGTCCGCCGCGCGCTGGCCGGCGCTGAGCGTCACGTCGGCGCCGCGGTCCTGTGACGTACCCTCGGCGCCGTCGCGGGCGGTGTTCCGGTAGTCCTCCAGCTCGTAGCCGGTACGGAGCCGGTCCACGGTGGTCGTGACCGGCGTCAGCGTGAACCTCAGCTGCCCGGGGCTGCCGCCGACCGGCAGGTGGTGGAGGGCGGACCAGGCGCGGTAGCGGACGGGCAGGGTCATTCCGCCGGTCGTCAGCTCGTGCACATGGGAGCGGAGGAAGTCCGGCGAGAGCCGCTGGAGGGCCTGTTCCCGGTCGTGCGACGGTACGCCGATCCGCTCCAGCCGCCCCATCAGCTGCTGCGCCGCCCGGCTCGCGTCGAGCTGGCCGCTGGGGTGGGTCGGGAAGCGGCGGGTACGCAGGAAGGGCGGCAGCCGGTAGCCGCCGCCGAGGTTGCGCGGAGTGGTGGTGGCCAGGCCGTCCGGGGCCAGCCCGGCCTCGATGGCGTCCTGCATCGGCAGGTGGAACATCACCGCGTCCCGGATGCGCTGAAGCGCGGCGGCGGCCCCGCGCGGTGCGAGGCCGCGGCCCAGCCGCTCGGAGATCCGCCCGGCCGCCGAGCTGATCCCGGCTCCGGCACGCGTACCGACGGCTCCCATCGCGGCCGTCCAGCGGTCCCGTACGGCGACGGTCTCGGCGGTGTCGGCGACCACCAGGTACATCCGACCCGCGTACGTGAGCGTGGTGTTGCGCCCCCGCGTGAGCGTCTGCGAGACGCTGCGGCCCTTGCCCCACGCGTACTGGAGGGCGGACGAGTACGTGCCGATCACCGCCTGTCGGCCCGGAGCCTGCTGCAACGGCGTCACGGATCCCTGGAGTCCGAGCGTGGTACGGGACACGGAGCTCGAACTCCCCGCCACCCGGTGCTCGTTGCCGATCGTCGCTTCCAGCGTGCCCGGCTTGGGGTCGCTCCTGACCCGGAGGTTGCCGAGCTCGCCTCGGACGGCGGCCTTCAGGTAGTGGGTGGAGAGCGGGCCCGCGCCGCTGAGCCCGGTGATCCGGGAGCCGAACGGACCCAGGTACTGGCCGAGTTGACCGGCGATGCTGAGGTTCACCATGGCCCGGCGCAGGGCGGTGCGGACCGGAGCGCCGGGAGCGCTGACGTGCCAGGAGGTGTTCGTCGCGCGGTCGGCGGTGTCCTGGACGAGCTGCTGCCGCTCGCGGCCGCCCTCGGTGCTGAGCACCACGTGCGGGGCGCTGAGCAGCCTCCGCACGAGCTGCCGGTCGGCCGATTCCGTACGCGGCAACGGACGCGTCCCGTCCAGCAGTTGGTCCGCCTCGGTGGAGGAGAGGTGACGCGGTACGGGGGTGGGCGCGGGCGCCGGCGCCGGGCCGGTGGGCGGTGGGTCGGCGGGGGCGTGGCGGTCCGAGCCGTGGGCCGCCGGCACGGCCAGCTCCACCCGGCCCACGGTCTCGCTGCCCCGGCTGAACAGCGGCCGCTCCTCGACCTTGCTCACGAAGACTCCCGCGCCCAGCACACCGACCGAAAGCAGCCGCGCCCAGCCGCGCGGACGGCGGTGACCTTCGAAGGTGGCGCCCAACTCCACCTGGTAGCTGTAGAGATCGGCGCCGTTCTGGAACGTCAACTGGTCGTGCGCGACCGCGACGGTGTTCCGGGTGGCCCGCGTGCCGGTCTTCGCGTAGCGGGCTCCGAGCGAGAGGTTGCCCGCCTGGCGCGGCACTCCGGCCGTCGGGTCCTTCGCGTGGTCGCGCGGTGAGATGCCCAGCTCGACACCGGCGGAGAGCGTGGTGGAGGCCTGCTGGCCCTGGCCGGACACCTCGGTGCCGATCACCGCGTTGCGCAGCGACCGTTCGCTCATCGTGGTCTCGAATCGCCGGTCGGTGAGCCGCGCCCGCAGAATCAGTGTGTGGTGGCCGCGCCGTACCTTGCCGTCCTCGGTGAGCGTGACCGGGATGCCGGTGGTGGTGAGGTCGTCCAGGCTCTGCGCGAGGGTCGGCCGGTTGAGCGCCTCGCGCACCTGGCGGTCGTTGTGCAGAGCGGTCCGCATCCGCCCGTCCCCGTACCAGAGCTTGGCCAGCCGCGGGTGGCGCAGCATCAGCGGTGGGACGAAGAGCGAGCGGTAGGAGCGGTGGAGCGTGTCCAGCACCGTGTCGGCGAAGGCCCGGAGGGGGTCCTGAGGAGCTGGCGCGGGGGCTGGAGGAGCCGGGATGGCAGGTGTCGGGGCCGGGGCCGGCGGTCGCTGGTCGGGGCGGAAGCCCTCGGCGCGGACCTGGCCGCTCAGGTGCACCGGGTCCTCGCGGGTGAGGTACCACGGCACCGGCGGCTCGGCGTCCCGGTTCGGGCCCGTCGCACCCGGTGTACGGCTGTCCCAGCCCGCGAGGCGGCGCGCGTCCTGGGTGGAGATCCAGTCCAGGCTGACCACCCGGACCGGACGGGCCGCCGAGGCCGGTTCGCCGGCTCCGCGCACCATCAGGGTGCGCTCGACGCGGTAGAGCGCGATCGGCTGGTTCCGGACGCGGCCGGTGGTCTTGCGGGCCGCGTCGGTGCCGAGGTGGTGGCTGCGCCCGGTGGAGAGGTCGGCGCGGACCACCGGGCCGCCCTGGAGGCGTACATCGGTCTCCGGGCCGGTGAGGGTGTAGTTGGGCCCGGCGGTGACCTGGACGCCGAGGCGGGTGTCCCGGACGTGGGCGCGCTGGTTCTGGTACGTGGTCTGGGTGAGGTCGCGCACCTCCGACTTGACCGACTCCGTGACCAGGGTGGCCCGGTGCGGGATCGACCGTTCGACGACCAGGTGGCCGAGCGGGTGCTGTCCGCTGCCCCGGGTCAGTTCGGGTCCGCTGACCGGTCCGGCGAACCGCGCGAACAGGCCGAGCAGCCGACCGGGCCGGACGTAGGAGACCAGTGTGCGGTGGGCCGAACTGCCGGGCCGTGCACCGGAGATGGCGAGCGCCACCTCCTCCGGCGGGTCCGTCAGATGGAGGGCCGTGGTGTCGGAGATCCGTGGCTCGACGCCGTCCGGGAAGGTGAGCGTCTCCGGAGCGCGCTTCGGCCCGGTGAACGGCACGGTGAGATCGTCCGGGAGGCGCCAGCTCAGGCCGTCCCGCAGCGCGAACCCGGCGGAGTGCACGGGGCTGCGCCGCCAGCGGGGGGCGGCGGTGGGCCGGCTCGCGGCCTTCGGCGCCTCCGTGACGCGCTCCACCCGCACCCGGTAGTGGACGTCGTCCAGGTGCAGATGCGAGCCGTCCAGCGCCCGGTACTCCGACTGGTGGTACGCCTGGGTGCCCTGGGTGTAGTCGGTCCGGCGGCTCCAGCCGAGCGAAACGCCAATCTTCAGCATCCAGTTGAGCGGCGGGCCCATGCCCAGCGCACCGGCGATCCGCCGCCCGACCCCGACACTGCGCCCGCCACCCGTACCGGCCTGACCGCGCCGCATGGTGTCCACCCGGACCGTGGAGCCATTGACGTCGGAGAACCTCTCCCAGCGGTGGTACGGAATGGCCTCGACGGTCATCTCATGGCCGACGCCGGACTTCTCCCGGCCCACGAAACGGGCGCCGCGCGGGGCAGTGAAGGCGCCGGGCTGGTCGGTGAGCAGGCGCAGCAGCTCCGCCTCGTCGAACTGGGCGCGCACCTTCTTCGGCAGCGTACCGAGGATCTCCTGGGCCACCAGCTCGGGCGAGCGCAGGGTGAGGACGCCGACACCGTTGAGGAGGCCGGGCTGCGGGGTCCGGCGTGCGCGGGCCGACGGTGATCCGCCGCGGGGATCGCCGCCCGGATCGGCGTCCGGGCTGAGCAGGACGGCGGGCAGCCGACTGCCGTCCTCGAAGGTGACGGTGCGCGGCGCCGGACCCGGCGGCCGGGCGGCCTCTCCGGTCAACAGCCGCGCGGGCCGGTGCCGTTCGAGCTGGGTCTCCAGCGGTACGGGGTCACCGCGGTCCGGCGTCTCCGTAGCGGGAGCGTACAGGTCGGTGATCCCGCCCATGCTCCGCAGCCACTCCCCGAAGACGTCGGAGCCGGCGGGGGCCGCCGGAGTCGGCGCGGGGGCCGCCGAGGTGGGCGCCGGGGCCGCCGGAGTGAGCGCGGGGGCCGACGTGGTCGTGGGCGCCGACGTGGTCGTGGGCAGGGCCGAAGGCGGGAGCAGGGCGTCGTAGTGGTCGGTGCCGTTGTAGGCGAGGTGCAGGGTGCCGCCGCGGCCGCCGGGGTTGAGGGGCGTGGCGGAGGCGGGTCCGGGCGGCGACGGGGCGGGCCCGACGAGCCGCAGGTCCAGGTCGAGGGTGTGCGCCAGCGCCTGCGGGAGTACGTCGGCGAAGGGTGAGGCCCACAGCGCGGGCAGCTCGGCCGCCGCGAGGATCAGGCCTTCGGTGCCGAGCCGCCGCGCGTCGGCCGGGGTGGGCGCCACATCGGCGAGGTGCGGATAGCCGCTGTCGCGGAGCATCCGCCGCCACCGGCGCCCGTCGCCGTCGGTGACGACCGCCTGCGCGATCCGGTCCCAGCGCTGGGTGATCCTGGTCTGCGCGTCCGGGTCCCCGACCCCGGCGATGGCGGTCGTCCGGAGGTCGTCGACGACGGCGAGGACCGGGTCCGGGGTCGCCTCGGCCGCCGCGGTGAGCAGTTCGGAACCGGTGAGCCGGTCGCGCAGCAGCTCACGCAGCCGGGTGACGTCCCGCGCGGCCCATGCCGGAGGCACGGTCCGGCCGCGCGCGGTGTCGAGCAGCGCCCGGAAGAGGCAGTTCCCGCCGCCCGGGGTGTGCAGCCGGCGGAAGGTCAGGCCGTCCGCGCGCACGGTGTCGGCGGGGCCGGGCGTGGTGGCTTCCTTGCTGAGCAGGGTCAGGTCTTCGGCCAGGCTCTCCGGACGGCCCGGCGTGGGCGCCAGGTCGGGCCTGCGGCGAGCGAGTTCGGCGGTGTCCTCGGGGCTCAGGGCCAGGTCGGAGAGGGGCAGCGGGGTGTCGGAGAGGGACCAGGTGATCCGTGCGGCGGGCGCGTAGGCGAGACCGCGTACGTCCTCCGGCGAGACCAGGGCGTTCGGGGGGAGCTCGGGCGGCGGCGGGGGCAGCAGTGCGTCGAGCGTGGTGTCAGGTGTGGCGGCGGCGCGCAACTCGGCGGCCGCGCGCAGGAACGCGCGGTATTCGTCGGGGGTGGGGTCCGGCGCGGGTGCGGTGACGGGGTCTGCCGTCGCTCCGGTCGCGTCCCGCCGGTCGATGACCATCCGGCGCAGGAGGTCCGGGGTCATCCGGCCGTCGCCGTAGCGGGCCGCGGTATCCGGGGCGAGCCAGCGCAGACCGTCCACGTACGCGAGTCCGGCCAGCAACTCCTTGTTTCCGGGCTGCTGTTCGGCGTCGGTGCCGAGGGCGTCGCGCAGCGTGCGGATCTGCTGGAGCGTACGGGCCTGTGCGAAGGCGTCGGCCGGGTCCGGGCCCGTGTGCAGGCCCGCGTCGCGTGCCAGGGCGTCCAGTTCGGCGCCCCCGGGTTCCGGCGTGAAGAGCCGCCACCGGCCCGGCCCGTCGGGGCCCTCGGTGAGCACCGCGCGTACGTTGCCGTCCCGGTCCTTGGCGGTGCCCGCCTCGGTGGTCGGCGCGTACACCTGGCGCCCGGTCCGGTTGGCCACGTGCTGGGCCACCGGCAGTCCCGCGATCTTCGGCTGCTGCCCGGTCTCGCAGGAGAACAGCACCAGCGGACGGTCCCGATCACCCTCCTGCTCCCAGGACTTGAGCACCTCGCCGAGCTGGACTCCGCTGACCTTCACCGTGGGGTGCGCGGCGTCGTCGGTGCCGAGGGTGACGGTACGGGGGGTGCCGTGGCCCGCGAAGTAGTCGGCGCCGCGCTCGGTGCCGGAGCCGGGCAGCGCGGTCGGCGGTCCGGTGAACACCGTACGGGGGACGGGCGGGGTGGCCCCGGTGGGCCCGTCCGGAGCCTCGGAGGAGGTGGTGCGGACACCTCGGAAGGTGTCCTGGCCGAGCAGCGCCCGGCGCCCCGCGCTCTGCGCCGTACCGTCCTCGGCAGGTCCCTGCGAGATGGTCAACGTCTGCACGGCACGGCCCGGTTGGGGCTGCGCTGCCGTCTCCGGTACCCACCGCCGTAGCTGCGCGAAAGGCACGGCGTGGCCGCTCAGGGTCGTCACGACCGGCTGGCCCTCGGCGGGCGGCGGGCTGCTTCGGCCGGTGGTCTCGGTGTCGGCGCGGCCCGTCTCGAAGTGCGTGTCCGTGGCGGTCTGTTCCGGGGCTGGGCGCGGCCTGTCGGTGTTCAGGACGCCGTTGCGGACCAGCGAGTCGACCATCTGCTCCACCGAGTGGCCGCCCTGGAACAGGCTGTACATGTTGTCCGGCACGACCGGCCGGAAGCCCTGCTCCAGAAGGAGTTTGGGCAGCAGGACCTGCACGTTGGAGCGGAGGTTGCCGTCCTGGAAGGGGTGGACGACGTGCAGCGCCCGGATCGTGCGGGCGATGGAGGCGAGCTTGGTGGCGTCGTCGGCATCGGCCCGGCCGACCCGCGCGTAGTGCTGCTGGAACAGCGTGTCGACGAGGCCGGGCGCCGCGCCCTTCCGGTAGTTGGTCGCCAGCGAGGGGTTGCTGTGCATGAAGCGGGTCAGGATGGTGACCGGCCGGGGCGAGGGCAGCGGGTTGGACCAGTTGTGCGTGGTCATGTCGTAGACCAGGGCCTGGTCCCCGATCCGCTCGTCGAACATATCGGAAGCCAGCGCGTCCCCCCGCAGCGGGAACTGCGTGGCCCCGCCTCCGGACCAGCCGATCGTCCGGCCGAGGTGCCCGGTCGCCAGGCCGTGCATGGCGAGGTACGCGGAGGAGTCCATGGGCGCCGCCACGGTGCCGGGGTCCGCCAGGAACTGCGTGTACGCCGCGACCATGCCCGCCTGGAAGCCCGGGGACCGGTCGTGGTCGTAGTAGGAACCGGGGTCGTCGGGGAAGGCGGCTTGGGCGGCTTCGTGGTTCTTGGGGTCGATGTAGAACGTCCACCACTCGTTCTCCGGCAGGAAGTCCCGCAGGGTTTCGGGGTGCTGCGGCTGCGCGGGGGCCGTTGGAGGCCCGACGGTCCCGGTGGCGGGCGCGGCGCCGGGGCCGTCGTCGCCGCGTCCTGACTCCAGGTGCAGATCCGTGGCCGCCTCGGCCTCGGGACGGGCCAGTTCGGCGAGCTTGGACGCGATGGGGGTGTCGGTGGTGGTGGGCGTGGTGGTGGGTGTCGGCTTGATGTCAGGGGTGGGGTCGGTGCCGGTCGTGGTGACCGCGATCGGCTTGGCGTCCAGGTCGACTTCGTTCCTGTTCAAGGGGATCGACTCGGCCGGAGGCGACTTCACCGGGAGCGGGTCCGTGTCCCGTGCTCCGGATTCGGTGCCGACCGGCTCAGTGGTGGACGTCTCGCCGGACGCCTCGCCGGATCGCGGCTGCACGGTCGGGCCGGTGTCGGAGGAGGGGACGGCGGTGCTCTGCGAGCCGGGGCGCGCCGCCGGGCCCGTCGACGCGGCGGGCGGCGGAGCGGTGGTCGTGACCGGCGGCGTGGCGGCCGATGTGGCGGGCGGAGGGGCGGTGGTCGTGGCGGGTGGCGGGGTGGCCGACATGACCGGCGGCGCGCCGAGCGCGTTCGCCAGCGGCATCAGCACATCCGCGCCGGGGAACGTGGTCCCGCCGCCGTCCACCGGCGTGGCGAACTCCGGACCGGTGAGCGGACGGGCCTGCACCGGTTCGCCGGGCCCCTCGCGGGTCAGCTCGACCGCACCGCGTACGGCCTCCCCGGACTCCCCCGTCACGCCCGACCCTTCCGACGCGACCGGCGGGCCGAGCACCACTGCCCGGTCGACCCCCGCGCCGTCCAGCAACGCGGCCGCTTCCGGCGACCCCGCACCCGGCGGAGGCACCTCCGAGACGACGATCGTCAGCGGAGGCGTGTTCGAGGCGCCGGGGCCGGCAGCCAGGTCCGGCCCACCGCTCACCGGCACCGGGCTGCCCTCAGCACCAGGCCCCGGCGCGTCCACCGTCACCGGTGTCCCGAAGCCCTCCAGGGCCCTGCGGACCCCGTCGGCGTCCACGTGCGCGGCGGGCCCGCCACCGGTGGGTACCACCCGTACCTCGGGCAGCTGCGACAGGTTGGCGTGCAGGCCTTCGCGTACGCCGATCTCCACGACGCCCGGCGGCTGGGAACCCCGTACGGCGGCGAGATCCCGCAGCGCCTGCTCGCGCACCTCGGCGGGGCCCTGGTGGACCTGCTGCCACAGCGCGTTCTCGGCGGCGGTCACGGGCAGCGGGCCCGGAGTGTACGGCGGCGGGTCGGCCGAGACGTACGGCGGCGGGTTCTGCGACACGTACGGCGGCGGCGACTGGCTGCCGCCGGTCACGTCGCTCCGGCTCGTGGTCTGCTGGGCGACGGGCGGCGGCGCGGAGGAGCCGGGGCCGGGGCCGTCGGCGGTGTCCGTACGGGCGGGGCCCTCGCCGCGGTCGGCGCCGTCGCCGGAACCGCGCGTGCCGGAGTCGCCGCCGGAGACGGTCGGTGGCGGCTGGTCGCGCAACTTGTCGATGGCGTGGCGCAGTTCGGCGCCGCTGTTCAGCGCGGCGCCGGTGAGCGTGGACTCGACCCGGCTGCTGATGCCCGCGCCGAAGAAGGTGGTCCAGCTGGAGGACCAGTCACCGTCGAAGGCCCCCTTGATCAGGATCTCCGCGACGACCTCTCCCGCTCCGGCGGCGAGGAAGTCGGCCGTTCCCTTGAGCCCGTAGTGCCCGGCAAGCGCGCCCGGCCGGTCGAGGTTGAAGCGCAGGATCCGGCTGTTGCGCCACAGGTCGGGGTTGTTCCGGAAGGAGAGCGGACCGTCCCGGAAGGTGACGGGCGGCGGATTGGGTGAAGGCGTCGGGCCGTTGCCGTAGGGCCCGGGGCTGTTCCCGTACGGCCCGGGGCCGTTCCCGTACGAGCCAGGGCCGTTCCCGTACGGATTCGGGTCCGGGCGGTCCTTCGGGAAGTTGCCGCCGTCCGGGTCCGGCTTGGGCGTCGGGCCGTTGTTCTTGAGGTCGATGTCCGGCGTGTCCCGCAGGTTCGGCGGGTTCTTGAAGTCGAGATCCGGGCCGTTCTTCAGGAACTTGCCGTCGAAGCTCCGGACGATGTCCTTCGCGAACTTCTCGAAGACGCTCGTGAAGAAGCCCGCCGCCGCGCCGAAGGCCGCCGCCTTGCCGATGTCGCTCCAGTCGATGGAGTCGGGCCGACGGCCGTCCGGGGCGAAGTTCATCATCGCGAGCCGCACGGCGAAGGTGGTGAACGCCTCGGCGAACGCCTCCGTCAGCGAGGGTGCCAGGTGCAGCCGCTGGAGGAGGTGGCTGAGCGTGGTGAGGATGAAGAAGCGGCTGCGCAGCTTCGCCATCATGATCTGGCTGGCCGAGGCGCCGCCGGTGAAGAAGGACATCGCCAGGTAGATGGCGATCTCGATGAGCAGCCGGATGATCTCGGCGATGACCTGCCACTTGGACTCCATGATGTCCATGGAGGTCTTACGGCGGCCCTCGGCGATCTTGTCGAGCTGGTCGGAGAAGTCGCGCAGGTAGTTCTTGCCGCCGTCGTCGATGAGCATGCCCATCGCCTTGGCGTACGACGAGGCGAGGTCGTCCGGCATGGACTCGCCGATGTCGTGGATCGACTTGTCGATCAGCGAGGACAGCCGGTCCAGTTTGCGCCCGAGACCCGAGTACGGGAGGCGGCTCTCGAAGGCGAGGTCCTCGTCGGCGTCCATGAGCTTCTCCCCGGTGAGGATGAAGATCATGGCGTTGACCTCGGGCGATACCTGGATGCTCACCGGCGGCCGCCGCCTCGCGCCGCGCGCGGGCAGGACGGAGCGGCCGCTCCCGGTCGCGTACGGGAGCGGCCTGCGCTGCGGCGGTCAGCGGCGGCCATGCCCGCCCGGGCCGTCGAATCCATCCGCTTCGAGGCGGCTGTTGCCGTGCTCGATCCCGTCGATGTTGCGGTCGCGCGTGTCCTTCATCATCCGGACGTTGCTGACCGTGGCGTCGGTGATGCCCACCAGCGCGTCCCTGATGGAGAGCATGGTGTCCTTGGTGGTCTGCCGCTCCTTCTGCTCCTGCGGCTTGGCCTTCTCCGAGAACTCGCTGTTGGTGCCGGGCCAGTTGACGGTGGGCGCCAGCTCGTCCAGGAACTCCTCGGTCATGGACCTGGTCAGGGTGCCGATCTCCTCCAGCTGGCGCGCGAGGGCCTCGATGCGCTGCGGGTCGACGTAGTACCGCTGTCCCATCCCCTCAGTCCTCTCCCTCGTCGCCGAGCGCGTCCCGCCAAGCGGGGGCGGGCGAGCCGGCCGGGGCCTCGTCGTCCTCGCGCAGCACCTCGGGGCCGAAGATGCGCTCCCAGTCCAGCTCGAACCCCTTCAGCTCCGGCATCTCGCTGCTGGGCTCGGTGAAGGGCGCCATCGCCTTCATCACATGCCGGTTCATCTTCAGGCGCGCCGCGCCCGCCGCCTCCAGGACGCTGGCGGCCAGCTCCTGCGGGGACATGTCACGGTACTTGTTCTCCAGGAACTCGATCCCGGCCAGCTCACCCTGCGGGCCGGCGGTGGCCCGTACCGCACGGTCGGAGGAGAGCGCCGAGAACGACGCCGTCCGCAGCTCTCGCTCGGTGCGCGCGACCGCCTCCTGGGCCGCCTGCAGTTCGGCCATGGCCTTCTCCAGGCGCTTCTCCAGCGGTTCCGTCACCGCCCGCTCCCTTCTTCTGCTTCGGTCGTCTCGTACGGCCCTGCGCTACGGAACCGAGTGGCCGTCACCTGCCGATCACGGCCGGGGTGCCGCCCTCCTCGGTGCCCCACACGTCCGCGTCCTCCTCCAGATAGTCGGCGGAGGTGGCCGGCCTGCGGTTACTCTGCTCCGGCTCCTCCGAGGAGTCACCGCCGGTGGTGGCGACCCTGGAGGCCGGAGTCAGGAAGGTGTCGGTGTCCTCCTGACGGTTCCAGGGGCTGCGCCGACGGCGGTTGCGGCGCTCGCTCTCCTCCGCCGCGTCGACGAGGACGGCCCGTACGCGTTCGCCGTTGCCCTTCTCGCCGCCCGCGCCCATACCGCCCATGCCGCCGCCCATCGGCATGCCGGGGCTGCCGGGCATGCCCGGGGCGCCGGGGGCTCCCGGGCCGCCGCCGGTGCCGGGGCCGAGGGGCGTCGCCTTGTCCGTGGCGCTGTCGGAGAGCGGGGACACCTGGCCGAGGGTCTCCGAGGACGGGAGGTTCGCACCGGGGAGGCCGCCGCCGGGGCTGCCACCCGCTCCGGCCTGGGCGCTCAGACCCAGCTCCGAGAGGGAGACATCGCGGGTGGTTCCATCGGGTCCCGTGCCACCGCCGCTACCGCCGCCGCTGCTGCCGTTGGCGAGGTCCTTGAGCCCGTCGAGATCGAGGTCCCGGTTCCCGTTCAGGCCGTCCAGGTCCCGGTTCCCGTTCAGGTCACCGAGGTTGCCGAGGTCGCGGTTCCGGTCGAGGTCCCGCAGGTCGTCGAGGAAGTCCGGCCTGCTGTTGCCACCGCGCGCGTTCAGCTCGTCGAGGGTGACCGTCTCGGTCCGGCCCTGAGGGTCGGTGACGGTGGCGATGCCGGTGTCCGGGTCGATGGAGTGGCGGGAGCCGTCCGGGAAGGAGTTGACGAACCGGCCGTTGTCCAGCGAGGAGACCGAGCCGTCCGGGTTGGTCACGTCGGCGCCGTGGGTGAGGTCGGTGGTGACCTCGGAGCCGTCCGGAGCGATGCTGGTGAGCTGCCCCGTGTCCGGGTCGAAGACGGCCTTGCCGCCGTCGGGGAACGTGGTCGCGAAGTCGCCGTTCTCCAGGCTGGTGAGGCTGCCGGTCGAGGACTTCAGACCCGCGTCGCCGGTGTTGAGGTTCCCGAGGTCGCCCAGGTCGTTGATGGTCTCCCGGTCGCCGAGGCCGCCCAGGTCTCCGCGTGATTCGGTCGGCAGGTCGGCGTTGATGTTGCCCAGGTCGCCGAGACCGCCCAGGTCCCCGAGGCCGTTGCGGCCGTTCAGGCCTCCGAGACTCCCCAGGTTCTCCGTGGTGACGGAGCCGTCGGGTGCCGTGGAGGTGGCCTGGCCGGTCGCGGGGTCGATCTCCTGCTTCGTACCGTCGGGGAACGTCGTCGTCAGCTTGCCGTCCTCGCCGAGCGAGGTGACCGAACCGTCCGGGTTGGTCACCCGAGCGCCGTCGCCGAGGTCCTGTGTGGTGACGCTGCCGTCGGGGTGGGTGGTCGTGAGCAGTCCGCTGTTCTTGTCGAAGGAGATGCTGCTGCCGTCCGGGAAGTCGGTGGTGAGCTGGTTGCCGTCCAGCTGGGTCCTGCCGCCGGTCGGGGTGTCGAGGGAGCCGCCCGCGCCGTTGTTGAGGTCGCCGAGGCTGCCCAGATCCTCGGAGATCGCCTGGCTGGCCGCGTCGTTGGGGTTCCGCGTGGAGCCGGGGCCACCGTTGAGCGCGCCGAGGTTGCCGAAGTTCGAGCCCACAGGGAGCGGTCCGCCGCCGGGGCTGTTCACGTCGCCGGGGCTGTTCACGTCACCGAGGTTGCCGAGGTTCTCGGAGACCGCGTTGTTCACGTCGTCGAGGCTGGGGGTGTTCGAGCCACCGGGGCCGCCGGGCGTGTTGATGGAGCCGAGGTCGCCAAGGCTCTCGGTCACCGGGACGTCCTGCTTGAGGTTCAGGAGTTCGTCGAGGCCGCCGAGGTTGCCGGGGCCCTCACCGCCGCCACCGGGCCCGTTGATGTTGCCGAGGCTCTCCTCCATCTGCTTGGCCTGCTCCTCGGCCTCCCGCTTGGCCTCCTCCTGCTCGCGCCGCTGCTCCTCACGCAGTTCGTCCTGGTACTTCTTGTCCTCGGCGCGCTGCTCCTCCTGCTCCTTGCGGAGCTCCTCCTGGAGCTTCTTGTCCTCCTCGCGCTGGAGGCGCTGCTCCTCGCGCAGCTCGTCCTGGTACTTCTTGTCCTCGGCGCGCTGCTCCTCCTGCTCCTTGCGGAGCTCCTCCTGGAGCTTCTTGTCCTCTTCCCGCTGCTTGCGCTGCTCCTCGCGCAGCTCGTCCTGGTAGCGGCGGTTCTCCTCGTTCTCCTTCTTGATCTCCTCCTTCTCCTCCTCCAGCTTCTTCTTCTCGTACTCCTCGCTCGCCGTGCCGGTCGACTTGGGCTCGGGTACGTTCTCGGAGAAGTCTTTGGAGAGGTCCAGGAACTGGTTGTTGAGCCGCGACTGCACGATGCGGGCGTTCTCGACGAGCATGTCGTCCACGGCCCGGCTCCAGATCTCCACGGCCTTGTCGCCGACCTTCGCCCAGTTGGCGATGTCGGTGAGGTCCCCGTACTCCGGGTGCACCTGGGAGAAGCCGGCCTCCGGCTTGTGGCTGACCGAGGTGGTGTAGCGGTAGGTGGTGGACGTGATCTTCGTCTTGGCCACGTTCTCCCGGTCCACCCACTTGGCCAGGTCGTCCAGGACGTAGCGCAGCACCCGGTGCGGGTCGTAGTAGTCGGACTGGGCCCAGGTGAGCCAGTAGCCGAGCAGGTCCCGGGCGGCCTGCTCCAGGTGGGAGCGGCCCAGGGAGAGCGCACGGGAGTAGACGGTGTTGCCGGTGCCGGTGGCGTCTCCGCTGCCCGCCGTCTCGTTGAAGGTCTCCACGTACGCGTCGTAGTTCTCGCGGATCTTCTCGATGAGGCTGCGGAAGACCTCCGCGGCCTCGCCCTTCCAGCTCGCGTCGTCCCGGCCGAAGCGGTCCTCCCAGTCCTTCAGCACCGGGGCGTGGAACTTGAAGAACTGGGCCGCGTAGTCGAAGGACTCGCCGGCCCTGGTGAAGGATTTCAGGTCGACGGCGTCGTTCTCCTTGGCGACCTCACCGCTGAAGCGGCCGTTGGCGCTGTTGCCCCCGTCCAGCAGGGACATGAGCGCCGCCCGGGGCCCGTTCATGTAGCGGGCCAGCGGGATGGTGCTGAACTTGTCCTTGTTGTAGTCGGTGAACTCGTTGCCCTCGCGGACGTCCACGTTGTTGACGTCGGTGGAGTCGGTGCCGGCGAAGATGATCTCGTCGCCGGACTTCACACGCCCCTCGAAGACGATGCGGGCCTGCATGATGGAGCGTTTCTTTCCGCTGTCGAAGAACCAGATGTCGTAGTCCTGGCCCTTGTTCTGCAGGAAGCCGGAATCCTTGACGAGGAGGCCGAGGCTGCGCTCCTTGATGTCCATGCGGAAGAGCTTGCCGCCGTGGTCGGAGCGGAGGGTGTCGAAGATCTCGCTGCGCTTGGGCACGGGGTAGCCGGTGATGTGGTGGACGAGGTCGGCCCAGTTGTCGGACGACGCCGCGTCCCTCTTCTCGTACTTGTCGACGTTCCCCACGGATGATTCGTCGTACCGGTCGGCCACCGCGCGCCCTCTCTCGTCTCTCGCCGTCCACCCCGTGCGCGGGGGCGGCTACTTCTCTTCTGTGCCCGAGGACCCGCTGGTGAGCGTGTCGACCTCTTCGAACGTCTGGAGCAGCGTCTGTGCGTCGATCGCGTCCAGGTTCTTGTTCTTCGTCTTGTTGGCCTCTTCGATGGTGTCGGTGAGGGCTTCCTTGAGCTCCTTGAAGAGCTCCATCTGGTCACCGAGCAGCTTGTCCAGGGAGGTGGCGACGGACTTCACGCTCTCGACCAGCGTCGGACCGGAGATCATCTTCTCCCTGCCGATCAGGCCGATGCGCAGAATCTGCGACTCCTGGTCGAGGTTGTCGGGCGTGGTGTAGCCGCCGATCAGCTCGCTGAGGGGGCGGATGCGGTCCTCGCCCTTACCCTCGCCGTCCTCCTTGTGCTTCTTGGCCTTGGTGTAGACGGGGTGGACCTCGTTGTCGCGGAAGTTCTCCATCTGCTTGAGGTCGAAATGCTTGACATCGGCGTGCTCACCGGCCATGGGACGTCCTCCTGCGATCGGGCCCGGTTGGGGTCACGGGAACGGAGCTACGGGAAGCCGGGGGCCGCCTCCACCGCGTACGGCGGGAGGCGGCCCCCGGCGGGAAGGCTAACGGGCCCGCACGCTCCCCCAGTTGTCGGCGCTGCGGCGCTCGTCGCGGGAGTGGTTGTCGTGGATGCTCTGGACCAGTTCGCCGCTGTCGCCGAGGAGCAGGGCCATGTTCTTGGTCGCCTGGTCCCATTCGGCCTGGACACCGCGGTACATCTGCTGGTCGTCACCCTCCCACGAGGTCACGAGCGGCTTGAGCTCGTCCTCCAGGTTGTTGAGGGTGGTGATGATCTGCTGGGTCTGCTGCTTCAGCTCCTCGATCGCGTTGCGGACCGTGGAGTACTGCACATCGATGATGCCGTCGGCCATGACATCTCCTCTCGGGTGGGGGGCGGGGTCAGCGCAGCGCTTCGAAGACGCCCTGACTGGTCTTGCTGTTGAGCACCTCGGTCAGGTCCTGGTTCTCCTTCGCCAGGCGGTTGGCCGACGTCACGTTCTCCTGGAGCGCGTCGACCATCTTGCTGATCTGCACGACGACCTTCTGCGCCTCACCGTTCCAGCTGCGGAAGAGCTTCAGCAGGGCCTGGCCCTCGTCGCCGCCCACACCCGAACGCGCAGCGATCTCCGCGACGTTGTTCTGGATCTTCTCGACAGCGGCCCGGGCCGACTCCAGGGAGGAGACACCTCCCAAGCCCTTGGCATAGTCCGCTTTCCTCTGTGCACTGTCCGCCATGTCGCGCTCCCTTCGTTGAGGCACGTCTCGCCGCACCGTTGCCCGCTGAGGCTAAAGAGAACCCACCGTCCGGCGCAACGTATGTTGGGGAAGATTTGAGCATAGGTCAGCCCGTCAGAATCCTTACATGCCAGCCGAGTTGTCCGAAGGTTTCGGCGAAATGAACGCGTCCCGCCGCCGTGTGGCGTGGTCCGGTCGATACGGACGGGAAACGGGCAGCCGGAGAATCCGAACGGTCATCGCGGCTGCCCATTCTCTGAGCTTTATCTGAGGTTTCCGTCCCCGTGCGGGCCGCGCTCCGACACACGCCGAAATAGGGTCCGACGGCAGCCAGTTGTGTGCGGAGTTTTATCCGCCCGACTCCCTTTCCTTTTCTTCGGCCCCCTATGGGGCGTTTGCCGGGATCATGGCCGGGAGTCGACCGTGCCGGGCGCATCGCACTCCGGGGCGGTGACCTTGGGCTCCGCCGCGCCCGAGGCGGCGGCCGGGTCCAGGTCCGCGCCGGTCGGCAGGGCCGCGAGCAGCGGTGCGGGGACGGAACCGATGTCGCCTTCTCCGTACCCGAGCGCTCCCAGCGAACCCTTGGCCGGTACGCGGTACTTCACGCCGTTCTCCGCCACCAGGTAGGTGGTCCCGGCGTGGGCCGCGCCGCTCGCGTTCAGCGCCCGGACCAGGGCGCCGCGTCCGGGACGTACCACCGTGGCGTCCGTCCGGGCGCAGGCCGGGGCCAGCGGCCGGTCGGTGCCCTGCGACACCGCGACGGGCGCGAGGGCGGCCAGCGGGACCAGCACCGACCGGATCCGGGCGCCGCCGCTGCCGCCGTCCACCTGCGCGCAGAGCGCGGTGCCGCGCGGCGCGGACTGCGGGAGGGGCGGCGTACGGGGCAGCTCGCCGGCTCCGGGTCCGGTGGCCGTGTCCTTCGCGCGGTGCGTACGGAGCGCGTCGGCGCCGACCGGGCGGGCCTCGGGCGAGCGGCCCTGGTAGGCGTCCTTCTGGGTGGCCGGGTCGCCGAGGACCAGGGCGGCCTCCAGGCGGGACAGCGGCACCAGGCCGTCCTTGCGCAGCAGGTGGTACGTGGAGCCGCCGCCGACCACGCTGACCTGGAAGAGCTGGCCGATCCGGCTGGGTTCGCCGCCGAGCTCCGGGCCCTTCTCCCCGCGCCCCGCGACCTTCGGCGGCTTCAGGGCGGGTCCGGGCGCGAGTGCGTCGAGGAAGGCCGCCGAGACCGGCATCGCCCGCTCGGAGCCGTAACCGAGGGCGTTACGGGCGTCGGACGCGGCGTCCAGCGCGAGCCTGCTGCCCCGCCAGACCAGGTACTCCGTACCGTCCGGGCCGCTCACGAGCACCGCGCGGTCGGCCCCGACGCCCTGCGAGTCCAGCGGCGCACCGGCGACCAGCGTGGTGGCTCCGGGGCTGTCCGGACCGGTGCCGACTCCGGCGCCGGAGGTGCTGGGCAGAGCTCCGTCCGGTCCGGTGACGCACATGTGCCAGGCGCCGGCGTCCAGTTGGCCGGATCCTGGCAGGGTGTCCGGGGCGCCGGGGATGCCGGCCGGTGAGCCCACGGGGACGTCCCGCAGCGAGGCGGTGGAGACGTCGACGGCCTTGAGGTCCGGGCCGCCGATCAGCCGCGCCGAGGCGAAGTTGCGTACCGGGTGGAGTACGCCGTCGGTGCCGGTCCACAGGTAGCGGGCGCCGGTGTCGCGGTTGACCACCAGGTGCTCGCCCTTGCGCCAGCTGTCGTTGCCGCCGGGGCGCAGCAGCCCGTAGACGGTGGCCCCGGCGCCGATCAGGACGGTCACCAGGAGGCCGAAGACGACGCCTCGGGTCGTCCGGCCGAGCGGGCTCTCCGGGGCGTCCGGGTCGGCCGTCAGCAGGCCCGAACTGAGCCTGCCCATCATGAAGCCGTGGGCCTGGACCTGGTCGCGCTTGGACTGCACAGCCTCTCCTCAACTCGTATCGGCTCTGGTGGTACGGGGATACTCAGCCGAACAGCCCGCGCAGCCAGCCGAAGAGGCCCGCCACCCACAGCGTGAGCGGCAGCAGCGCGACGGCGAATCCGGTGTGCGCGAGCTCCGCCGCCCGGCCCCAGTACGGCAGCATCCGGCGGCCGGGCACGATCCAGGACGCGGTCACCAGGGCTGCCGCGACGGCCAGCAGCACCCCGAAGACCACCACCCGCCCGTCCGCGTCGCCGTCCACCGCCCAGGCGCGGGCCAACAGCAGTAGCCCGAGGATCCCGGGCACCGCCAGGGTCAGGCGCTGGCCGATGTGGACCAGGCCGCGCGAGTGCAGGAGCAGCAGCAGGGTCAGCGCGAGCGCGGTGAGCGTCTCGGGCAGGTCCGGGTGGTGGGTCAGGACGGCGAGTGCGGCGGCGGCGATGGTGCCGGTGGCGGCGAAGAGCGCGGTGACCCAGCGCCCGGCGAGTTCGGTGCGCTCGGCGACCTCGTCGCCCGCGTACGGGTCGATGCCTTCCTGGAGCTGTCCGGCGGAGGACGGCAGGGCGGGCATACGCATTCCGGCCAGTTTGAAGGCGAAGGGTGCCACCGCGCCAGCGGCGAGCGCGACGACGGTCGCCACCAGCGCCACGGCGGCCGGCGCGTCCAGTCCGGTGTAGCCCATCAGGGTCCCGGCGACCGCGGTGGCGACCGCGACCACGGCGGTGGCCAGCAGGGCCGGGGCGCCGACCGCGGTGGCGGCGAGCGCGAGAACCGCGCCGCCCGCGGCCGCCGCGCCCGCGGCGAGAAGCCGCGCGCCGACGACTTCTGCCGCGTCGGGGCCGGTCAGGTCGCCGCCGGGCAGCACCCAGCCGACCAGCGCGAAGCACGGGGCGACCAGCAGGCCGAGCGCGGTCGCGGAGAGGCGGTCACCGACCGCGCGGCTGGCGGAACCGGCTCCGGCGAGCAGCAGCAGCCCGGCGACGGCCGCGAGCGCGGCCCTGGTCGAGGAGCCGGTCACGCCGGGCAGGAACACCAGCACCAGCGCGGCGGCCACGGTCGCCACGGCGGTCCCCACCAGCAGGCCGCGGGCGGCCCCGGCGTGCCAGGTGTGCAGCCGGCGGCCGACCGTCTCGGCCATCCCGTCCACCAGGTCGTCCAGCCGCGCCTCGGGCAGCGCCTCGGTGTGCGGGCGCAGATGGAGGACGGCGCCGTCGGCGAGACCGGCGCGGGCCAGCGTGGTCTCCTCGTCGAGCGGGGCGTCGCCGAGCCGCTGGAGCACCCAGCCGGCGTGGTCGAGCCCGGCCTCCTCGGCCTCCTCGCCGACGTACCGCAGGAGGGTGGGGAGCAGATCGGCCACGGGTACGTCGGCGGGCACGGCCAGATCGATGGTGACGCTCGGCGCACGTACGGTCAGGCGGCACGTTTCGGCCACCGCACTGTCGGTCATCAGCAGAACTCTCGTCTTCCGTGCAGGCTTTGACAGGAGACTTCCCCGGGAGCTTCCCGGGGAGAGGGAATGTGCGAACAGTACGGAAAGTCCGCCTATCCGTGAACCGGGTTGTGCGGCAGGGGAATTGTGGCCGCACGCCCGGCCGCCACCACTCCCCGCGTGGACAGGTCGCGTTCCGTGAATGCAGACTACTGCCTGCGGCCACCGGCCGTACCGCGGGCCGGGGTGCGAATCCGTCAGGTGCTTGCCTCTTACGGAAGTTGGCCGTCGCCCGCTATCCGCTCGAAACATTCACCCGGCGTTCATCGGGGCACGTACGGCCCGGAGAATCAGCCTGGTGCGGTCTTTCCCCGCCGGGTGCCCGCCGGTATTCGGCGCGGGCCGGAAAAGTCAGCGAACCGGAGGTTCTGTTCCTTGAGTGTCGTGCTGTTTCGCCGCCCGGCCCGCAGGCGCGGGCCGGAGATGCCCGAGGGGCAGTTGACCCTCCAGGAGCCGCCGGTCCTCGCCGAGACGGTGCCCGACACCTCGGCGGTGTGGACCTATCTGCCGATGGCGCTGATGTCGGTGTCGATGATGCTGATGTTCCTGCGCCCCGGCGGCGGGAACGGCGTCTTCATGTATCTGGCGATGGGCGTCATGGCGCTCTCGGCCGGTGCCATGCTGCTGGGGCAGCTGATGCGCCGCTCCAGCGAGCGCAAGCAGCGCCTCAAGGGTGAGCGCCGGGACTATCTGCGCTATTTGGCGCAGACCCGCAAGCGGGTGCGGACCACGATCGCGGAGCAGCAGCGGGCGCTCGCCTGGCGCCATCCGGAGCCCGCCTCGCTCCGCTCGCTGGCCCGCACCTCCCGGCTGTGGGAGCGCCGCCCGGCCGACGAGGACTTCGGCGAGGTTCGCCTGGCGGTCGGCGAGCAGCAGCTCGCCCTCACCCTGAACCCGGTCTCCACGCGCCCGGTGGAGGATCTCGAACCGCTCTGCGCGCACGCGCTGCGCCGCTTCATCCGTGCCTACTCCACCATTCCCGAGCAGCCGCTGGGCCTCTACCTGCGCTCCTCGGCGCGGATCCTGCTGCGCCCGGAGGAGGCGCCGGACGAGGAGACACCTGGTGCGGAGACCCCGGAGCACGATGCCGTACGGGCGCTGGCGCGGGCCATGCTCGGGCAGCTGGCGGTGTTCCACGCGCCGGAGGAGCTGTGGATCGCGCTCTGTGTCAGCGACGAGCGGCGGCCCGACTGGGAGTGGGTCAAGTGGCTGCCGCACGTGCTGGATCCGCACGAGGAGGACGGCGCCGGGCAGGCCCGCCGGATCACCGCCGACCTCACCGAGCTGGACGATCTGCTCGGCGCCGAGTTCGCCGAGCGCCCCGGCTTCGACCCGGACGCCCGGCCCGGCCGCGACGAGCCGTACACGGTGGTCGTGCTGGACGGCGTCAGCGTGCCGGAGGGCCACCGCTGGGAGGGCCACGGCTACCGCAACGCCCTGATCCTGGACGTGTCCGGGGCGCTGCGCTGGCGGCCCGGCCGCAACACGCTCCGGCTGACCGTCGGGCCGGACCAGGTGAGCCTGGTGCGCACCGACCGCAGCCGTAAGGAGCGCTCGGTGGAGCTCGGCCGGCCCGACCGCCTCGGCCCGCTCGGCGCGGAGTCGCTGGCCCGGCTGATGGCCCCGCGCCGGATGAGCCTCGGCGGCGACATCGCGCAACCGCTCGACACCGACGTCGAGCTGACCACGCTGCTCGGCATCCCCGACCTCCACCGGCACGATCCGCAGACCCTCTTCGACCGGCACACCGGCTCCGGCCGGCTGCGGGTGCCGATCGCGGTCGGCGTGGACGGCCGCCCGGTCGAACTGGACATCAAGGAGTCCGCGCAGGGCGGCATGGGCCCGCACGGCATGCTCATCGGCGCCACCGGCTCCGGCAAGAGCGAGCTCCTGCGCACCCTGGTCCTCGGCCTCGCGCTCACCAACTCCTCCGAGACCCTCAACTTCGTCCTGGTCGACTTCAAGGGCGGCGCCACCTTCCTCGGCCTGGAGGAACTCCCGCACACTTCCGCCGTCATCACCAACCTGGCCGACGAAGTCGCCCTGGTGGAGCGCATGCAGGACGCACTCCACGGTGAACTCATCCGCCGTCAGGAGCTTCTCCGGTCGGCGGGCAACTACACCTCGGCCCTGGAGTACGAGCGGGCCCGCGCCTCCGGAGCGGACCTCGCTCCGCTGCCGAGCCTCTTCGTGGTGGTCGACGAGTTCAGCGAACTGCTCTCCACGCACCGCGAGTTCATGGAGCTGTTCGTGATGATCGGCCGCCTCGGCCGGTCGCTCGGTGTGCACCTGCTGCTCGCCTCGCAGCGGCTGGACGAGGGGCGTATGCACCAGCTGGAGAGCCATCTCTCGTACCGCATCGGCCTGCGCACCTTCTCCGCGATGGAGAGCCGCGGTGTGCTCGGCGTGCCGGATGCCTACGAGCTTCCGGCCGCGCCCGGCAGCGGCTATCTGAAGTCCGGGGTGGAGGCACTGACCCGGTTCCGGGCCGCGTACTCCTCGGGGACGTACCGACGGCGTACGGGTGCTGTCGTGCAGGCCCGGGTGGCGAGCCAGGTGGTGCCGTGGACCAGCGGCTGGGTGGTGCCGCGCACGCTGGAGGCGGCGCCCGAGCCGGAGCCCGCGAGCGAGGAGGACGAGGAGGCGCTGCTGGAGGTGGCGCTGGAGCGGTTGCGGGGCTCCGGGCCCGCCGCGCACCAGGTGTGGCTGCCGCCGCTGGACGAGCCGTCGCCGCTGGACGCGCTGCTGCCGGGCATCGCGCCGGACAAGGAGCGGGGCTTGATCGCGGCGGGCTGGCCGGGCGCGGGGAAGCTGCGGGTGCCGGTCGGGCTGGTGGACAGGCCGTTCGAGCAGCGGCGCGATCCGCTGGTCGTGGACCTGTCCGGGGCGGGCGGCCATGTCGCCGTCGCGGGCGGTTCGCAGAGCGGCAAGTCGACGCTCGCCCGGACGCTCATCGCGGCCCTGGCGCTGACCCACACTCCGGCCGAAGTCCAGTTCTACTGCCTGGACTTCGGCGGCGGCGGCCTCTCGCAGCTCGCCGCGCTCCCGCACGTCGGCGGCGTCGCGGCGCGGCTGAACCCGGAGCGGGTGCACCGGGCGGTCGCGGAGGTGATGGCGCTCCTCGCCCGCCGCGAGCAGTTCTTCGTGGACCACACGCTCGACTCCATGCAGTCCTACCGCCGCCGGAGGGCCGCCGGGGAGTTCCCCGACGAGCCGTTCGGTGATGTGTTCATGGTCGTCGACGGCTGGTCCACGGTCCGCCAGGACTACGACGACCTGATACCGAAGTTCAACGAGCTCGCCGCCCGGGGCCTCAACTACGGCATCCACCTGATCATCACCACCACCCGGTGGGTGGAGCTGTCCGCGCAGGTCCGCGACCAGGCCGCGACCCGCCTGGAGCTGCGCATGGGTGATCCGATGGACTCCGAGATCGACACCCGTAAGGCCCGTTCGGTGCCGCGCACCGGCGGCCGGGGCATCACCGCCGACAGCAAGATGCACTTCCTCGCCGGTCTGCCCCGCCTGGACGGCAGCGGCTCGCTGGAGGACCTCGGCGAGGGCGTCGCGCACCTGGTCGGAGAGATCGCCCGCCACTGGTCCGGCCCGCCGGCCCCGCAGGTCCGGATGCTGCCGCACCGCCTCCCGGTCTCCGAACTCCCCTCTCCCGAGGCCACGGAGGGCGGTGGCATGCGGATCGCGCTCGGCCTCGACCAGGACGCGCTGGAGCCGGTCTGGCACGACTTCAGCCGAACACCGCACCTGATCGCGGTCGGCGACACCGAGAGCGGCAAGACCAACCTGCTGCGCCTGATCACCCAGGGCATCACCGCGCGTTACGCCCCCGAGGAGGCGAAGATCATCGCGGTGGACTACCGCCGTACGCTGGTCGACGCCATCCCCGAGGAGTACCGCATCGGCCATGTCATCTCGCTGGACAACCTCAACGAGACCATCGAGGGCGCGGCCCGCGCGATGAAGACCCGCCTCCCCGGCGCCGACATCTCACCGGCCCGGATGCGCGCCTGCGACTGGTGGACCGGTCCGCGCCTCTTCATCCTGGTCGACGACTACGACATGGTCTCCGGCAACTCCTTCCAGAGCCCCTTCGAGCCGCTCTTCGAGAACCTGACGCTCGGCTTCGAGATGGGCCTGCACCTGGTCGTCGCCCGCAGCGCGATGGGCGCGGGACGCGGACTGAGCGACGGCCTCATCCGCCGCCTGGACGAGGCCAACAACCCGGCCGTCCTGCTCTCCTGCCCGCCCACGGAGGGCCGCCTCTTCGGCAACGCGAAGCCGCTCAACCTGCCGCCGGGCCGGGCCCTGCACATCGCACGCCGCAAGCCGCGGCTGATGCAGACGGCACTGGTGGAGGAGGGCTGAGCGTTACGAGGTGTGTACGGAGGTGGGGCGCCCTGCGACGCGAGGGCGCCCCACCTCCGTCTCACTCCTGGCCCGCCGGCCGCCAGCCCCTCGCGCGGGCCCGTGCGAGCGCGAACCCAGCCCAGAGGACCCCGAGGACCCCGGCCGTGCCGAGGAGCACGAAGAGCGTGGCCCGGCCGGTGGCTCGGTCGGTGTCGGCGGTGTCGCGTACGGCCACGGGTTCGGCACCCTGCTCGGCGGCGGGCGCGGCCAGGTCGCCGAGGACCGTGGTGACAGCGGCGTACGCGTCGAGCTGCGGGATGTCGGCCGGGTACGCGGTGGCGGTGAGCCGCCGGACCACGGAGTCGGCCGAGCCGTCGGGATGGGCGGCGCGGACCACCGCGGCGGCCCCGGCCGCGTACGCGGTGGCCACCGCGACGCCTCCGCCGAGGTAGTGCCCCCTCCCGCGCGGCCCGCCGGAGACCACTCCGGCGCCGGGGGCGACCAGGTCGACGGCCGCGGTGGGCAGCGCGCCGTCCGGGCGGGCGCCGGCGGGCAGCATGTCGGCGACGGCGAGGACACCGGGTTCGCCGGCGGGCCAGTAGGTACGGGAGGGAATCTCGTCGGCGGAGCCGCGCGGCGGCGGCTCCGGGGTGGCCGCGGCGACGACCACCGCGCCGGCCTTGCGCGCCTCGGCGACGGCTCGGGTGAGAGCGGTGTCCTTGCGCGGGAGGGCCACGGCGACGGCGATCACGTCGGCCCGGGCCTCGGCGGCCTCGCGTACCGCCGCCGTGACGAGCTCCTCGTCCGGCTGCCCGCGCCGGTCGGTGCCGCGCAGGGCCAGGACCTTCGCTTCCGGGGCGACCCCGGCCAGCCTCGGGGTGGACCCGCCTGACCCGGCGATCAGCCCGGCCAGGAACGTACCGTGTCCGACGCAGTCGTCGGCCGCCTCGCCCTCGGCGGTGACGCGGCCCTTGAGCCCGGCCGCCCCGGGGTCGACCCCGGTGGAGATCAGCGCGACGGTGACGCCCGCGCCGGTGGAGTGCCGGTGGAGCCGGTCCAGGTCGAGGCGCTGGCGGGACCAGTCCTGCTTCTTGGCCTCCTCCTTGGAGGCGGGTGTGCAGGCGACGGCCTCGGCCCGGGGATCGAGGGCGGTGGGCATGCCGGGCAGCTCCTGGCCCTTCTCGCCGTCCTTGCCGCTGTCCTTGCTGCCGTCCTTCTCGCCGTCCTTCTCGCCGTCGGCGGCGGGGAAGGCGATGGGCGTACGGGGGTGGGGGGCGGCCTGGGCCGGGGCGACGGCCGCTGGGAGCATGAGAGCTGCGGCGAGCCCGGGTCCGTACAGCAGGCGGGTCGTCCTCCGCACCGGCGGCCTCACTGCGGGACCGCCTTCGTCGCGGCGGCCGTGACGTCGGCCGGGAGCAGGATCCGGAGGTCGTCCAGGGTGGGCGCGGCCAGTGAACTGAGCCTGCCCGCCTGGCGGGTGACCATCGACTCGACCACCTGGCGGGCCAGGCGCGCGTTGCCGAAGGAGCGGTCGCGGGGCAGCGCGTCGAAGTGCTCCTTGAGCAGCGGGCCGGTGCCGGGCCCGCACTCGTACCCCATGGCGGCCGCCTGGGCGCGGACGATGGTGACCAGCTCCTCGGAGGAGTAGTCGGCGAAGGCGATCCGGCGCGGGAAGCGGGAGGAGAGGCCGGGGTTGGAGGCGAGGAAGCGTTCCATCTCGTCGGTGTAGCCGGCCACGATGACGACGACCTCGTCGCGGTGGTCCTCCATGAGCTTGAGCAGGGTGTCCACCGCCTCCTGGCCGAAGTCGGCGCCGCCTCCGCGCGGGGTGAGGGTGTAGGCCTCGTCGATGAACAGCACGCCGCCACGGGCCTTCTCGAAGACCTCGCGGGTCAGCTGGGCGGTGTGGCCGATGTAGCGGCCGACGAGATCGGCGCGGGCCGCCTCGATCAGCTGGCCGCGTTCCAGGACGCCGAGCTGGGTGAGCACCTCCCCGTAGAGGCGGGCGACGGTGGTCTTGCCGGTGCCGGGCGGGCCGGTGAAGACCAGGTGGTTGCTGAGCGAGGGGACGGGCAGTCCGGCCGCCGCGCGGTGGCGGGCGGTGGTGATGAGGTTGACCAGGTCGGCGACCTCGCGCTTCACCTCGGCCAGGCCGATCATGTCGCCGAGGCGGGTGAGCGGGTCGTCGGCCGGTGCGGCGGGCCCGGTGGCCGTCGCGGTGGCGGTGGCGGAGACGTCGTCCGGCAGGAGCAGCCGCAGATCGTGCTCGGTGACCTGCGGCTGGGCGGAGAGGCGGACGGCCTGCCGGTCCACCATCTCCTCGAACACTCCGCGCGCGGCACGGCCGTTGCCGAATCCGGCGTCGCGGTCCATCGCACCGAAGTGCGCGGCGAGCGCCTCCGCCGTGCCGTCACCCAGCTCGTACTGGTGCTGGGCGCACATGCTCTCCATGATCGCGACCAGGTCCGGCACCGAGTAGTTCTCGAACTCCACGGTCCGTGAGAAGCGCGACGCCAGACCGGGGTTGGAGCTGAGGAAGGAGTCCATCTCACGGGAGTATCCGGCCGCGACGACCACCACGTCGTCGCGGTGGTCCTCCATGAGCTTGAGCAGCGTGTCCACCGCCTCGCGGCCGAAGTCGGCGCCGCCGCTGCCGCTGTCGGCGGTGAGGGTGTAGGCCTCGTCGATGAAGAGCACGCCGCCCAGGGCCCGTTGGAAGGTCTCGGAGGTCTTGATGGCGGTGCCGCCGACGACCTGGGCGACGAGGTCGGCGCGGGAGACCTCCACCAGGTGGCCGCTGCGCAGCGAACCCAGCTCGGCGAGGATCGCGCCGTAGAGGCGGGCGACGGTGGTCTTGCCGGTGCCGGGCGGGCCCGCGAAGACCAGGTGGCGGCTCATCGGCGGTGCGGGCATGCCGAGTTGTTCGCGGCGCTGGGCGAGCTGGGTGAGGTTGACCAGCGTACGGACCTGCTGCTTGACGTTCTCCAGGCCGATCAGGGCGTTGAGGGCGCCGAGCGGGCCGTCCGCGCGGTCCGGCGGAGGCGCGTCGGCGGCACCGGATCCGGCCGGGTCGGTGTTCTCGGCGCTGCCGCTGCCCCAGGCGTCCCGCTTGCCGTTGGAGACGCTGTTCAGGCCGTCCACGGCGAGCCGTTCGCCGGGGGCCGTCTGCACCAGGCCGCCGCCCTCGTTCTCGCGGGCGGTGCAGTTGACGAGCGAGACGGGTGCGGTGGACTCGACGCGGAAGCCGTCCTGGGCACCGCCGTTGGCCTCGCAGCCGCTGAGCGAGGCGAGGGCGCCTTCGCGGAGCAGGAATCCGTGGCCCTTGGGGGCGTGGACGGTGGTGCGGTTGGCGGTCAGCTCACCGCCGGAGGCGACGACCACGCCCTCCTCGCCGGATATCTCGACACGGAAGTCGCGGACGGTGACGTTGCCGCCGTCCTCCACGACCAGGCCGCTGGTAGCGGTGTCGGAGACCCCGCCGCCGGCCAGGTAGAGGGTGGAGCCGGAGGCCACCCGGACACCGGCTCCCTTCGGCCGGACGATCTCGCAGTCCTCGATCCGGCCGCGGGCGTCACGGGTGGCCGCGATGCCGTCGCCGGCGGGCTCCACCAGGCGGGCCCGGCGCAGCAGCGGGTTGGCGCCGCCCTGCAGCGCGACGGCGGGCGAGGAGCCGATCACCTCCAGGCGGTCCAGCTCGGGCGCCGCGTCCTCCTCCAGGAGCAGCCCGGCCCCTTCGCAGTCGCGGACGGTCAGCCCGGTCAGCGCCGGCGAGGACGCTCCGGCGACCCGCAGGGCGGCACCCTGCGCCCCGTCGACCCAGCAGTCCTCGAAGGTGCCGCGCGCCCGGTCGGTGACGACGACGCCATGGCCGCGTACGCGCGAGACCCGGCAGCGGCGCAGGACGGGGTCGGTGCCGCCGGCCAGCGCGATCCCGTTGCCGGAGGCGCCGGTGACGCGGACGTCCTCCAGGGTGGTGCGGCCCGAACTGCTCAGGTGGACACCGGTGCTGGTGTCGTGCACGACGGTCCGTACGACGGAGACAGCGGAACTCTCCTCCAGCGCGATGGAGGGCTTGTCGGTGGAGGAGATGTCGCAGTCCTCGACGGTGCCGCGGGTCTCGCCGTTGGCGAGCAGGCCGTTGCCACGGGCGCCGCGTACCGTGCAGTCGCGGATCCGCGCCTCGCCCTGCTCGGCGAGGACCAGACCGCTGGTGCCGAGGTGTTCGAGCGTGCAGGACTCGACGGTGGTGGGCGTGGTGGAGGTGACGACGATGCCCGCGCCCTGCGGGTTGCTCACCCGGCAGTCCCGCAGCGCGAGGGAGCCGGTGCCGCCGGCCAGCATGGCGGTCCATGTCGCGCCGACGATCTCGCAGCCGTCGAACGCGGCCTGCCCGCGCCGCACATCGACGGCCGGCAGCTCGGAGTCCCCGCCGCGCAGGGTGAGTTCCGAGAGCATCACGGCGTCGGCGCGCAGCGCGATCACGCTGCCCGAACGCGGCCGGATCTCCACCGTGCCACGGCCTTCGGCGGCGGTGAGGGTGACCCGGGTGTGGATCACCAGGTTCTCCGCGTACGTTCCGGGCCGGACGCTGATGAGCGCACCGGTACGGGCGGCGGCGAGCGCCTCACCGATCGTCGCGAAGCGGTCCCCGGGGCCGACCGACAGTACCTGGCGCGACACGCACCAACCTCCTTGCTACGGCGGCGTCCTGTGCGGACGCCCCTCTTCACCGGGGACACGGTTCCAGCGGTCCGGCGATGCCATCATGCCCCGTCCCGCGCGGACGGCCGCCGGGGGCGGGCTCCCGACGGCCGGATGCCCGGGTCAGGAGCTCCACTTCTGGTTGGGGTTGCCCGTGCACTCCCACAGGACCAGATACGTGGACGGGCCCCGGTCCTTGCTGTGGTTCGGGATGTCGACGCACATGCCGACGACCGTGTTGACCAGGTCGTGGGCGGGGTTCAGGTCGAACTTCTGGGCGGCGGAGCCGTTGCACCAGGCGAGCTGGATGGGGGTGCCGTTGCGGAAGACCGCGCCTGCCACGTCCAGGCACTTGTCCCGGGCGCGGATGGTGCCGTCGGAGCCGATGCGCCACTTCTGGGCGTCGGCGCCGTTGCAGTCCCACATGAAGAGCCGCTGGCCGTCGTTGAAGTTGTGGCCGGGGACGTCGACGCAGCGGCCGGAGAGGTGGCTGCGGAAGGAGAAGGGCCCCCGGAAGGTGACGGCGGGCTGGGCCTTGGCCGGCTGGTTCTTCGCCTTGGGCTGGGCCTTGGGCTGGGCCTTGGGCTGGGCCTTGGGCTGGGCCTTGGGCTCCGCTTCGGGCTGCGCCTTGGGTGGATCGGCCTTCTTCGGCGGGTCGTCGGCAGAAGCGCCCTCCTTCTCGGCCTCGCCCTTACCGCTGCCGCTGTCGCTGCCGGTCGGTGGCGCGGCGGGCGGAGCAACCTGCCGTACGGGCTGATCGGCCTTCTCCGCCCTGCCGCCGCCCTTCTCCTCCTCGGCCGGGGAGCTGGTCTCGGGTGCGGTGACGGCGAACTCTCCGGGCGCCTCCGGCCCGCTCCCGTCGAGCACGGTCCCGGCCGCCGCCGTGGACGGCTGCTCGGGCCCCTTGTCGTCGTTCCCGGCGAGTACGAGGAAGGGCACGGACACGAGGAGCGCCCCCGCCACCGCGGCCCCGGCGAGCATGGCCTTCCCGGGCCGCCCGACGGGCCCGGCCTGCTCCTGCGGCTTGCCGATGGCGGTGGCGGTCATGGTCCGTACGAGGGCGGGGAGCCGGCTCTGGGCGGCGGCGGAGGCACCGGGATCGGGCTCGGTGTCGGCCTCGGGAGCGGCGGCGCGGGGTTCGGAGCCCTGGCCCTCGGGAGCGACGGCCGCTTCGGGCTCGGCCTGCGCGGGAGCGGTTGCGGCTTCGGAGCTTCCGGCGGCGGGCTGCGCGGCTGTCGGTTCGGCCGTGTCCGGGGCGGCGGTCCTGGCCGGGGCAGCGGCCTCGGCCGGGGCCTCGGGGCTCTTCCGCTCCTCGGCGCCCACCGCTTCCTTCTCCGCTTCTACGGTACGGGAGTCGGGCACGCCGGCTCCGTCGGGCGCCTCGGGCGCGGCGGCGACCGAGGCCGTCTTCTCGTTCGCGGCCTTCTCGTTCGCGGCGGCGGACTCCGCGCGGGCCTCCGGGGAGGCGGGTGGCTGCTGGGACGAACGCGTCACGGGGTCCTCTCGGTGGTCTGGGGCCGGGGTTCGGCCGGGCTGTGGTCGTCCGCGCCGCTCACGGTGCCGGGAAGGCTGTCGGCCGGAACGAGCAGAGGAGCGGCGGCCCCGGCGTTGACCATCAACAGGGCGCCGGAGGCGCTCACCGACCTGGCCAACTCCGTGGCGGGCAGGCTGTCATGGTGAAGTGCCGAGGACATGAATTCATGTGTGGGCGAGGTGAACAGAAGCACCACCGGCGCCCCGTCCCGCCCGGCGGCCATGAGCGGCCCGCCGTCCGGCCCGCGCACCACGGAGACGTCCGCCCCGGCGAGTTCCGCGAGGGCTTCCCCGACCGTGCCGTACCCGGTGGCGGCCCGCTGAGCCGCCGCGTCCACGGGATCGGTGGGCTCCGGCCACCCGAGGACCCGAGCCGAGGGCCGGTACGCCGGGTTGGCGCGGTACTCCCCCACGCCTCCACTCTCGTCCGACCGCCACTCGCCCAGCACGGCCCACTCCGGCGGCGTAGGGTCGCCGTCCCACTCCGGATCGACGATCCCGACCCAGTGCCCCGGCGCCCGACGGGCGGCTTCCCGTACGGCGTCGGGCACCGCCGAGGCATCAGGAACGTCCAACGACAGTTCTCTCTCGCCCTCTTGCCGCTCTCCGGCCGGTATCTCCACCTGAACTCTTGGCTCCGTACGCATTACTTGAGCGCCGGACGGTCTGCCTGAACCGCCGACAGTGATCAGATCGGGAAGCCAACAGAATGTCATACGACTCCTGCTGACGGGGTCTCACCGCAGCTCCGTATCGGCCGCCGACGTGCCCGTTTGCTGCCCGAACAGGGAACGTTCCGGGACCAGTGAGGCGCGGAAGGACAAAGCGACGGGGCCGTTCTCGGGGAGACACCGCTCACCTTCCGCGCGACGGGCTACGTTGAGCACGCCCCCGAGGAGGAGTCACCGCATGTCCCCCGAGCACCCCAACACCGCGGCAGCCAAAGCCCAGACGGAGGAGGCCGCCACAACACCGACCGAGGAGACGAAGACCTCGGCAACCACCTCCGAGGCGGCACAGACACCGGCTCCCACTCCAGAGCCGGAAACATCGCCTCCCGCCTCCAAGGCGGAGGCCTCGCCACCCACCTCCGAGGCAGAGCCCACCACCACCACGGCGGCGAAGACGGCCGAGGAACCCGAGTCACGCGCAGCAGGCCTGGCCGTGGCCACGGCCATCGGCACGACGCCGGCCACCAAGACCCTCACGGCGGCCGACAAGGGACGCCCCCGCACACCGATCCTGGCGGGTGCGGCGTTCGTGGGCGCCGCGCTGGTGGCGATACCCGTGCTCCTGATGGGCAGCGCGAACGACGAGGAGCCCCGTAACACCAGCACGGCACCGGTGGCCGGAAGCGCCGACACGGTCCTCAACCCGGAACCGGCCCCGGCGGCCCTGGACGACTACGTGGCAGTGAAGCCCACGCCGTCCCCGACAGTACAGAAGAAGATCGCCCCACCACCGGCCCCGGCCGCCCCCGCACCCGCCGCGCCCGCACCGCAACCCAGCAAGAGCCCGCCACCCGAGAAGAAGCCCGAGCCCACCCCCACCCCGAAGCCCAAGCCGAAACCCAAGCCGAAGGCGACGCCCCAGCCCGACTGGGGCACCCAGACGGTCTCCGCGACCAGCTCGATCGGCGTCGGCCAGTCCTGGGCCACCAACCGCATCCGTATGACGATGCAGCAGGACGGCAACCTCGTCGTCTACAACGAGCGGAACAAGCCCGTCTGGGCCGCGATGACCTTCGGCGAGAACCACCGCGCGATCTTCCAGCCCGACGGCAACCTGGTCATCCACAACGGCGACGACCGCGCCATCTGGGCCTCCAAGACCCACGACTTCGGCGGCGCCCAGATGATCCTGCGCCCCGACGGCAAGGTGGTCATCGTCCACAACGGCCGGGTGGTCTGGTCGACCTGACCGCTGTGGACGGAATACCGGAGTCCACGCACTGCACCTGATCCGGTACCGCTGACGCCGCCGGGAGAGGGACGGATCGGCCCGGCCGTCACCGCCGCGCTGCGGTGGCGCCGGCCGGGCGTCACCGCTACGGCACGGGCTGCTGCTGGGTGACGCAGTGGATGCCGCCGCCTCCCGTGCCGAGGCGGTCGATGTTCAGCTGCTCGACGGCGCGGCCGGGGTAGAGGCGGGTCAGGGTGGCCTTCGCGGCCGCGTCGGCGCGGGAGTCGCCGAAGTGGGCGCAGATGACGGCACCGTTGCAGAGGTAGTAGTTGGCGTACGAGGCGAGGAAGTCCGGGTTGCCGGAGCGGATCCGGTCGTAGTCCGGGCCCTGGATCCGGGTCACGTCCATCGGCCCGCCCGCGGCGGTCGTCGACTCGGTGAGGATGCGGTGCTGCTGGCGTGCGTCCTTGGCGTAGGCGTCGTTGTCCGTCGCGAGGGGCATCTGGACGAGGGCTTCGCCGGGGGCGAGGAAGCGTGAGGTGGCGTCGACGTGGTTGTCGGTGATGTCCTGCCCGTAGACGCCGTCGAACCAGATGACCTTGGACGCGCCGTACGCCTCGCACATCTCGGCGGTCAGGGTGCGCTCCGACATTCCGGGGTTGCGGTTGCGGTTGAGGAGGCTGCTGCGGGTCGCCATCAGGGTTCCCGCGCCGTCCTGTTCGATGGCGCCGCCCTCGCCGACGAACTCGGCGTAGGTGAACGGCACTCCGGTGTACGCGGCGATCCGTTCGGCGACCAGGGCGTCCTTGGCGTGGGCCTGCTTCCTGCCCCAGCCGTTGAAGTTGAGGCCCACGGCGTCCAGGCCGCCGGCTCCGTCGGTGCGGAACACCGGGCCGGTGTCCCGCATCCAGCAGTCGTCGACGGGGATGGAGGTGATGACGGTGACCGATGTGCCGCACTGGGAGCGCGCCTTGGCCGCGCTCGCGGAGTTGGCCAGCATGATGACCGGCTCGTACCGGGCGATCGTACGGGCGATCAGCGCGATGTCGGCCTGGATGCCGGCGAGTGCTCCCCGGCCCCAGATCGCGGTGCTGTCGGGCCAGGCCATCCACGTACGGGTGTGGCGGACGTCCTCGATGGGGACGCGGTAGGTGCCGGCGGCGGGCCGGCGGACCGGTGCGGCGCCCGCGCTGCCCTGGACGGCTGCCAGGGCCGCGCCGGCGGCGGTGAGCCCGGCGGCCGCCAGGAATCTGCGCCTGTTCGGCCGGGGTCCTGAGGGGGTGCGGGGGGTGCTGCTGCTCATGTGATGCCTCCTGTTGTCTGCCCGCGAAGAGGTACGGGTCTTACGGGGAGCGCCCGGTGACGTGGGGTCACAGGGCGCGTCGGGCGGCGGCGATCTGTTCCGGGTCCCAGCCGGGGTGCGGCACGGAGTCCAGGAGCAGACGGGTGTAGGGGTGCCGGGGTGCGGCGAGGACGTCGGCGGTGGCACCGGCCTCGATGACCCGGCCGTGGCGCATGACGATGACGTCGTCGGTGACGCAGCGGACGACGCCGAGGTCGTGGGTGATGAAGAGGTAGCCGACAGCGGCCTGTTCGCGGATGTCGGCGAGCAGGTTGAGGATCTGCGCCTGGACGGACACGTCGAGGGCGGCGACCGCCTCGTCCAGGACCAGGACGGCCGGCTCGACGGCGAGGGCGCGGGCGATCGCGACGCGCTGGCGCTGGCCGCCGGAGAGCTGTCCGGGCCGGGCGTCGGCGGCGCGGGTGGCGAGGCCCACCTGGTCGAGGAGTTCGCGCACCCGGTGCGGGTGGTCCCGGCCGGGGAAGTGCAGGCGCAGGGTCTCGTGGAGGACCGCCGCGACGGACGTCCTCGGGTCGAGCGAGAGGTAGGGGTCCTGGAAGACCATCTGCACCTCGCGGGCGCGGGCGAGGCGCCGGGCCCGTCCCCGTACGGTCGCGGGCCGGGTCCTGCCGCCCACGACGACCTCGCCGGAGTCGGCCAGTTCGAGGCCCACGACGATCCGGGCGGTGGTGGTCTTCCCGGAGCCGGATTCGCCGACGATGCCGAGGGACCCGCCGCGCGGCAGGGTGAAGGAGACGCCGTCCACGGCGCGTACAGCTCCGTAGGTACGGGTGAGGCCGACGGCCCGGAGGGCGGGTTCGGGCGTCACGGGCCGGCGAGCGGGTTCGGGCGTCACCGCCCGGCCGGCGGGTTCGCGCACCGGCGCCGGCTCTCCTTCCGAAACGTCAGGCATCCGCGGTTCTCCTTCCGAGGCGGTCGCTGTGGTGGCAGGCGGCCTGCTGTCCGGGCCGGTCCGGGACCGGCCGGGGCTCCGGTCCCCGCTGGTCGCAGAGGTCCGTGGCGAGCGGGCAGCGCGGGGCGAAGAGGCAGCCGGCCACCTCCGTACGCAGGTCCGGGGGCTGCCCCTCGATGGCGGGGAGCCGTCCGGAGGGGGCGTCCAGGCGGGGCGTGGAGGCGAGGAGCGCCGCGGTGTAGGGGTGGCGGGGGCGGGTGAACAGGGCGTGGGCGGGGCCGCTCTCGACGATCCGGCCCGCGTACATGACGTAGACGCGGTCGCTGAGCGCGGCGGCCAGGTCGAGGTCGTGCGTCACGAACAGCAGGCCGGTGCCGAAGCGCTGCTGGAGCCGGCCGAGGAGGGCGACGACCTCGGCCTGGGTGGTGACGTCGAGGGCGGTGGTCGGCTCGTCCGCGAGCAGGAGCGCGGGGTCGCCCATGAGGGACGCGGCGATCATGACGCGCTGGAGCATGCCGCCGGAGACCTGGCCCGGGTACCTGCCGAGGACGGACGCGTCGACGCCCACCGCTTCGAGGAGTTCGGTCGCGCGGGCGGTCGCGGCCGTCCTGCTCGTCGTCCCGGTCAGGACGGAGCCCTCGGTGAGGAAGTCGCCGATGCGGCGCAGCGGGTTGATGGCCGCTCTCGGGTCCTGGAAGATCATCGCGACGGTGCCGGTGCGCAGGGCCCGTACCTGCTCGGCGCTCATGGTGAGGACGTCGTCCCCGGCCACGGCGACCGTACCCTCGGCGAGCGCGCCGGGCGGGAGCAGGGAGAGGGCGCTGCGTGAGGTGAGGGTCTTCCCGGAGCCCGACTCGCCGACGAGCGCGACGGTCTCGCCTGCGGCGACGGTCAGGTCGACGCCGTCGAGGACGCGCCGCGCGGTTCCGGGAAGCGTGATCTGCAGCCCTTGGATGTCGAGCACGTACGGCGATGTCACGGGGTCCTCCTGGCGACCCGGTCGGCCCAGCGCTCGCCGGCGACGTTGAAGGCGACGACGGTCAGCACGATGAGGACGCACGGGACCACCGCGGACAGGGGGTATCCGTGCTGGATGGCCGTCTGTCCGTCGAAGACCATGCGGCCCCAGTCGGGGGTGAGCGGGGGGACGCCGAGCCCGAGGAAGGAGAGGCCGGCGAGGTCCATGAGCGCGTAGCCGAAGTTGATGGTGGCCTGGGCGAGGACGACCGGGGCGATGTTGGGCAGGATGTGGCGCAGGCAGATGGCAAACGCGGAGTGGCCCTGGACCTGGTAGGCGCTGACGTAGGGGCGCATCCGTTCGGCCAGGACGAGGGAGCGGGTGAGCCGGCTCACGTACGGCAGGTAGGCCACCGCGAGGGCGATGACGGGGGCGAGCAGACCCTCCCCGTGGACGGAGATGACGATGATCGCCAGCAGCATGCCGGGGAACGCGAAGACGAGTTCCGTGCTGCGGGAGAGTACGGAGTCGAGCCAGCCGCCCCGCCAGGCGGCGGCCATGCCGACGGCGACGCCGAGGACGGTGGAGAAGACCACGACGCCGAGCGG
The DNA here is from genome assembly GCF_050942385.1 of Streptomyces sp. CA-146814. NCBI lineage: Bacteria > Bacillati > Actinomycetota > Actinomycetes > Kitasatosporales > Streptomycetaceae > Streptomyces > Streptomyces sp. CA-146814. Next base: position 6,366,463 of record NZ_CP192068.1, on the reverse strand, counting down.
GCCCAGTAGGGAGGCGCGGGCTCCGACGAGGAGCCGGGAGAGGGTGTCCCGCCCGGCGGCGTCGGCGCCCAAGGGGTGGTCGGCGGTGGTCCCGGCGAGGGCCTGGGAGAGGTCGACCGCGTTCGGGTCGTAGGGGGCCAGCCAGGGCGCGAACAGCGCGGCGAGGACGACGAGGGCGACGAAGGCCAGGCAGAACGCGTGGAGCGGCGCCCCGGCCGAGCGGGCCTTGATCCGGGCGAGGCCGGGTCTGCGGGTGAGGACGGCGGTCATGCGGCGGCCCCCCTCGTACCGAGGGTGATCTGCGGGTCGACCACCGGGAGCAGCAGGTCGACGAGGAGGTTCACCGCCATGAACAGGGCCACGATGATCAGGGAGATGGCCTGTACGGTCGGGAAGTCCTTGGTGCTGGTGGCGAGTTCGAGGAGCTGGCCGATCCCTCCGACGCTGAACGCGGTCTCCACGAGGATCGTGCAGACGAGCAGGGTCGAGACGATCAGACCGCCGGTGGTGAGCACGGTGCCGAGGGCGTTGCGCAGCACATGGCGGCGGATCACGTCCCGTTCGGGCACTCCGCGGCTGCGGGCGACGGTGACGTGTTCGCTGCCGAGGGCTTCGAGCATGGCCGAGCGGGTGACCCGGGCGAGCATGCCGATCAGGTAGAGCGCGAGGGCGACGGCCGGGAGGGTGAGGTGCCACAGGGTGTCGAGGAGGCCGTCGCCGGAGCCGCTGCTGGGGAACCAGCCGAGTTTGACGGCGAACAGTCCCTGGAGCAGGACGGCCGCGACGAACGACGGTGTGCCGACGGCGATCGTGGTGCTGATCAGGACGGCCGCGTCGGTGGCACCGCCCCGTACGGCCGCGATCCGGCCGAGGAACAGGCCGGCGGCGACGACCACGGTCAGCGCCATGGCGATCAGCAGCAGGGTGGTGGGCAGGCGGTCCGCGAGGAGGCCGGAGACGTCCGTACGGTAGGTGAAGGAGCGCCCGAAGTCGCCCTGGACCATGTCGCCGAGCCAGCGGAGATAGCGGACGGCGAAAGGGGCGTCCAGGTGGTACTGGGCGTTGATCGCGGCGACGGCTTCCGGCGAGGCGGACCGGCCGGAGAGCAGGAAGCTCGCCGGGGAGCCGGGTGCCAGGTACATGGCGCCGAACACGACGAACGAGGCGATGAGCAGCGTGGCGGCCATCTCCGCCACGCGCCGCGCGGCGAATCTCAGGAGGTTCATGGCGCGGCCCCGACATCGGCGGCCCACGGGTGGTAGAGGTAGGCGATGGTGGTGGGGGCGCCGGTGATCCTCTTGTTGAGGAACACGGAGGTCGGCCACTCGGCGACCGGGATCCACAGCAGGCGGTCGGCGGCGTGCCGCTGGAGCTCCGCGACGATCTCGGCGCGCCGCCCGGGGTCGTAGGCGGCGGTGGCCTGTTCGACGCCCCGGTCGTAGCTCCTGTCGCTGTATCCGGCGAAGTTGAGGTAGGCGCCGGTCTTGAAGTTGGCCAGCAGGTCCAGCGGATCGGTGATGGAGTGGTAGTAGGTGAGCGGGAACATGTCGATGCCCTCGCGCGCGCCGGGGTCGGTGAACAGCGCGGTGAAGGCGTTGGGCGCGATGGACTTGAGCCGGATGTCGAGGCCGATCTGCGTGCCCGCCGCCTGGACCGCGGTGGCCAGGAGCGAGACGTCCTGGCCGATGGAGCTGGTCGCGACGGTGAGTTTGGCGCCGGTGGCGCCGGCCTCCTCGATCAGCTTCCGGGCCTTGGTGAGGTCGGGTTGCGTCGGCGGCAGGCCGTCGAAGGCCGCGTTCCGCGTGCGCTCCGGCGCACCGGCCCAGGCGGCGTGCGCGGTGAGCGAGCCGGTGGCGCTGCCCGCGTTCCCGAGCCCGGCCTTCACGAACCCGGGCCGGTCCAGCGCCAGCGAGAGCGCGCGGCGGACGCGGAGGTCGCCGAGCGGGCCGTCGAGGTCGGTGATGCTGACGTTGACCGTGCTGAGGCCCTCGCCGAAGTAGAGGGTGCCCGCGCCGCTCTCCCGGAGCCGGGCGTAACTCTCGGTGGGGATCAGGTAGCCGCCGTCGACCTCGCCGCTGAGCAGGGCGTTGGTCCGGGCGGACGGGTCGGTCAGGAAGCGGAAGACGACTTCGGCGGCCTTCGCCGGGGTGCCCCGGTAGCCGTCGAACCGGCGGAGTTCGATGGACCGGCCCTTGTGCCAAGCGCGGAGCTGATACGGCCCGGTGCAGGCGAGACCGCCGGTGGTCCCGTACTCCCGCCCCGCCTTCTCGACGCCCGCCCGGGAGGCCACGACGCCCGCCGCCGTCGCCATGTACTGCGGGAACTGGGAGTCGGGCCGCTTCAGCTTGACGGTGACCTGGAGCGGGCCGGTCCTGGTGACGGAGGTGACGTTCTGGAACATCTGGGCCCAGGCCGCGGCGTTGTCCGGGTCGCGCTGGCGGCCGAGGCTGAAGACCACGTCGTCGGCGGTCATCGTCCGGCCGTCGTGGAAGCGGACGCCCGCGCGGAGGTCGTAGACCCAGGTGGTGGGGTCGGGGTGGGACGCCTTGCGGGCCAGGCCCGGTTCGACGGTGAGGCCCGGGGTCCAGCGCATCAGGCTCTCGCAGACGTTGGACAGGATCGTGTTCTGCGGGTAGTCGAAGGCCACGGTGTAGTCCAGCGTCGGCGGCTCCGCGTACACGGCCCAGGAGAACGAGTCGATCGCGTCGGCCGGCCGGGGAGTGCCGGCCGACAGGGCGAAGGAGCCGCCGGAACCCTCTCCACCGGTCGGCGGCCCGGCGCAGGCCGCGAGCACCGCGAGGCCGGTCAGGGCGCCCGTCACCGCGGTGAACCGGCCGCGCGGGCGGCGTACGCCGGTGCCGGGCCGGGAACGGCCGCGCGGAGGGCGTCCGCCGGTGCCCGGCCGGGGTGGCATCGTCATCGTGGCTCTCTTTCCGTACGGCACGGCGGAGGGACGGGGGCCTGTCCCTCCGCCGGCCGGCTGGGGGGACGGGGTCATGCGGTGCGGGGCGCGGCGGGGATCTGCTGGGTGATGCAGTGGACGCCGCCACCGCCGTACGCGATCGCCGGAGCCCGTACGCCGACGACCTTGCGGCCGGGGTACGCGGCGGCGATCGTCGCCAGGGCCGCCTCGTCCTGCGGGGTACCGGCCACGGGGACGACGACACCGCTGTTGGCGAGGTAGAAGTTCAGGTACGACACCTCGACCTGGCCGCCGGCGATGTCGGCGAAGGAGGTCTGCGGGATGTCGATGATCTTCAGCGGCCGCCCCTGGGCGTCGCTCGTGGCCTCCAGCACCGCCCGGTTGGCCCGCATGCGGGCGTAATCAGGGTGCGTGGGGTCCTCGGGGAGTGAGACGACGACCGTGCCGGGGGCCGCGTAGGCGCAGACGCCGTCGACATGGCCGTCGGTCTCGGTGTCGAGCAGCCCTCCGTACGGAAGCCAGATCACCTTGGTGACGCCGAGCCGGGCCTTCAGTTCGGTCTCGACGTCCTCCCGGCTCATGCCGGGGTTCCGGTTCGGGTGGAGCAGGCACTGCTCGGTGGTGATCAGCGTCCCCTCGCCGTCCACGGTGATCGCTCCGCCTTCGAGGACCATGGCGGAGGGGATGCGCTCGACCGCCAGGTGTTCGAGGAGCAGGGCGCTGACGCGGTCGTCGGAGTCGAAGGGCGCGTGCTTGCCCCCCCAGGCGTTGAACCGGAAGTCCACGCCGGCGCGGCGGCCGCTTCCGTCGAGGACGAAGAGCGGGGCGCTGTCGCGGAACCACGAGTCGTCGAGGGGCAGTTCGATGACGGTGACGTCGTCACCGCACCAGGAGCGGGCGTCCTCGCCGCTGCCGGGGGGAGCCACCATGGTGACGGGCTCGAACTCGGCGACCGCCCGGGCGACCTCCGCGTACTCGCCCTTCGCCGACGGGAGGACCTCGCCCCAGAGGTCGGCACGGGTGGGCCAGGCCATCAGGCACCCTTCGTGCTCGGACCACTCGGCGGGCATACGGAACGACGAGGTCATGATGAACTCATTTCTGTAGTGCTCAGCACAGCTGGCTCGACTGAAAATTCAGTCATTCGAGAAGGTATGGGTACGGGGCTGGAAGAGATCCGGAAGGGACGGAGAGGAAAAAGGCTGAAGGTCAGAGGAAGTAGAGGCGGTTGAGGGAGACGTTCTGGACGGGCTCCGAACGCAAGGGCTGCCCGTCCAGGCTGACCAGGCCGTCCCGCGCGTCCACCTGCACCTCTCCCGTACGGCTGTTGGCGACCATGTCCGCCGGGCCGATGCCGCGTGTGCCGCGCACGGCCACCCGCCGACGGCGCGTCATGAGCGGATCGCGCGGCCCGCCGAACGATTCCGCTTCGGCGGCGGCACGGCTCACGAAGGCGACCGAGAGATCTGCGGGCGCCGCTCCGTGCGCGCCGAACAGCGGCCCGAGGACGAGCGGTTCGCAGGCGTCGGTGGCGGCGTTGGGGTCGCCGGTGACTCCGTAGGCGGGGAAGCCGTTCTTCAGGACCAGCTGCGGTTTCGCGCCGAAGAACGGCGGGCGCCAGAGCACGATGTCGGCCATCTTGCCGACCTCGATGGAGCCGATCTCGTGGGAGAGCCCGTGGGCGATGGCCGGGTTGATGGTCAGCTTGGCGATGTAGCGGAGCACCCGGGCGTTGTCGTCGTGCGGGCCGTCACCGTCCATCGGGCCGAGTTCGGCCTTCATCTTTCCCGCCATGGCGAAGGTGCGCCGGATGGTCTCCCCGGCCCGGCCCATGCCCTGCGCGTCGGAGGAGGTGATGGCGATGGCGCCGAGGTCGTGCAGGACGTCCTCCGCACCCATGGTCCCGGCCCGGATCCGGTCACGGGCCAGGGCCGCGTCACCGGGCAGGTCCGTCTTGAGCGCGTGGACGGAGACGATCATGCCGTAGTGCTCGTCGATCGCGTCCCGCCCGAACGGCAGCGTCGGGTTGGTGGAGGAGCCGATGACGTTCGGCACGCCGGCCATCTTGAGGACGTTCGGCACGTGTCCGCCGCCGCAGCCCTCGATGTGGAAGGCGTGGATCGTCCGGCCGTCCAGGACGCTGAGGGTGTCCTCGACGGTGAGGCACTCGTTGAGGCCGTCGCTGTGCAGGGCGACCTGGACATCGTGTTCGTCGGCGACGCGCAGGGCGGTGTCCAGCGCGCGGGCGTGGGCGCCCATGTCCTCATGGACCTTGAAGCCGCAGGCCCCGCCCTCGGCCAGCGCCTCCACCAACGGCGCGGGGTCGGAGGACGAACCCCGGGCCAGAAAGCCGATGTTGACGGGCCAGGCGTCGAAGGCGTTGAAGGCGTGCCCCAGCGCCCAGGGCGAGTTGACGCCGACGCCCCAGGCCGGGCCGATCTCCTGGCCGATGATCGTGGTCACGCCGGACGCCAGGGACGCCTCCATGATCCGCGGCGAGAGCAGGTGCACATGGGTGTCGACGGCACCGGCGGTGGCGATCAGGCCCTCCCCCGAAACGATCGTCGTGCCGGTGCCGACCACGATGTCCACGCCGTCGAGCGTGTCCGGGTTCCCGGCGCGGCCGATCGCGTGGATGCGGCCGCGCCGGATGCCGATGGACACCTTGCGTACGCCTTGGACGGCGTCGATGACCAGGACGTTGCTGATCACCACGTCACAGGTCTCGGAGACGGCGGCGGCCTTGAGGTGCAGGCCGTCGCGCGCGGTCTTCCCGAATCCGGCGAGGAACTCGTCGCCCGGCCGCTGGCTGTCGGACTCGACGCGCACCACGAGCCCGGAGTCTCCGAGCCTCACCCGGTCGCCGGCCCGGGGGCCGTGGACGGCGGCGTACTCGCGCGGGTCGATGTGCCGGCTGCCGGGCGCACAGTGGTCGCCGTGCCGGGAAGGCCTGCTCATGCGCCTGCCCCTGACGACCCGTGCGGCCCTTGCGGCGCTGCTTGTGGGGGTGGTTCTTGCAGTGCGGGTGGTCCTTGCGGTGCGGCTTGCGGGGATGGCCCCTGCGGTGCGGGCGCGCCGAGGTATCCCCGGGCGGAGGCGCGGCGCAGGGCCTCCTCCCTGGAGCCGGGGGCGTCGAGGGGGCCGTCGACCAGGCCGGCGAAGCCGATGGCCGTCCGCGTGCCGCCGATCGGGACGAGGCCGACCTCGGCGGCGCACCCCGGGTCGAACCGGGTCGAGGAGCCGGCCGGGACGGCCAGCCGCATGCCGTAGGCGGCGGCCCGGTCGAAGCTGAGCCGCGGGTTCGCCTCGAAGAAGTGGAAGTGGGACGTCACGCTGATCGGCACGGACGCGGTGTTACGTACGGTGAGCAGCAGATCCGGCTCGCGGGCGGCCTCGGCCGGACCGGACAGGACGGCTCCCGGGGCCAGGTCGCCCAGATGGCCCCCGCCGAACGGGTCGCTGACGACGGCGAGCCGGGAGCCGTCCTCGAAGACGGCTTCGACATGGATCTCGGTGACCACGTCGGCGACCCCGGGCAGCAGGTCGTCGGGGGTCAGGACGGACCGGCCGCGCTTCAGCGCCTCGGCCAGCCGGTGCCCGTCACGGGCCGCCTCGCACACCGTGTCGGCGATCAGCGCGGTCGCCTCGGGGACGTTGAGGCGCAGCCCTCGCGCCCGGCGGGCGCGGGCCAGCTCCGCCGCGGTGAACAGCAGCAGCCGGTCCCGCTCCGTGGGTGTCAGAGGCATGACCACTCCTGACGGGCGGCGTGGGCCCGCACCCGGATCACAGCTATGAGAAGCACGCTCTTCCTCCGAAACGTCGTTCGAGGTGGCTGAGGGGAGGAGACCCGTCGACCCTCAGGGGCATCACTGTGGCACTGCCTGAAAATTCAGTCAAGAGTTGTAGCGCGTAAACAATGTGCCGGTGAACAGCCGAGGAACCGAGGAAGGAGGGGAAGGTCCGCTACCGCGGTTCCAGGCCGGACAGCTCCGCTTCGATGCCGCCCGCCAGGAGGGTCCTGGCGTGGTCGACCGCGAGCCCGCCGCTGAGCCAGCGCATGCTCAGCCCCTCCAGCAGCGCGGTGAGCCGTTCGGCGGCGGCCGCGAGCTTCGCGGCGGGAGCCATCGGCCTCACCTGGCCCAGCAGGGCGGCCACTTCCTGCACCCACACCAGGGTCGCCCGGGCGAGATCCTCACGGAGAGCCGGATCGAAGACGGCGCTCGCCCGCAGCTCTCCCCACGCCGCGCTGTTCTCCCGGACCTCGGCGGTGTCCTGCAGTTCCAGCAGCAGGATCTGTTCGAGCTCCTCGCGCGGTCCCAGAGGCGGGGCGTCCGGGCCCCGGGCCGTGGTGTAGCGCTCCGCCCGGTCGTTGATGAACTCCAGGGTGTGGCGGAGGATCCCGGTCCGGTCCTTGAAGTGGTAGTAGATCAGCCCGGTGGAGACGCCCGCCTCGGCGGCGAGTTCCTCCACGCGCAGGCCACGGACGCCACGCCGGGCGATCACCCGGGCGGCCGCTTCGAGAATCCGGGTATTACGGGACGCCATGGCGACCAACCTACCGGGCCGGCCACCGCCTTCCGCACCCGGCCGCCGCCCTGCTGAAGGGCCCTGCGGAAGGTCGGCCTCCACGGTCGCACCGGTGGAAGAAGCCGCCGGGAGAAGCCGATGGGAGAAGCCGGGGGACCCTGCCCCGGACGGCCGGGTCACCCCGTCCTGGTGTAGCGGCTCAGCACCACCGTGACCGGCCCGTCCTCCGCCTCCGCGTGGACGAGCCGGACGATCGCGATCTCCCGCCGGTCGGGGCTGCGTACGCAGAACGGGCGCTCATCGGCGAGCTCCTCGAAGAGCAGGTCGGTCACCGGCTCCGTCGCGAGCCCCCGCTCGCAGTCCGCCGGGCTGAGGACGTACCCGGCCGCGACGAAGGCGTCGGTGTCCTCCGGCGGCACGAACGCGTTCCCGCTCCACGCCAGATACCAGGACGAGGTCTCGGCAGGGACCACTTCCCCGGTCCGGAGATCGAACTCGTAGCTCCCGTCGGGTGCGGTCAGTTCAGCTTCCGCGTAGGCCGGTGCGTACGGGGCGGGGCCCGGCTCCACCGACGCGGCGGCGGAGGCCGGCGGATCCGGTACGGGGGTCCGCGGGGCCGGTCGCCGGGGAGCGTCCGAGCCGTGCGCACCGGCCGCACCGCCCTCGACGGGACGGTCCGAGAAGTGCAGCACGGCGGCGGCCGCGGCCAGGACGAGAGCACCGGCCACCGCCACCGCGACGACGCCCCTCCCCCGTCGCCGCTCACGGCCACGCCGCCGGTCGGGAACGACACCGGCGCTCCGGCCGCCCCCGCCGTGATCGGCGCCATCTCCCGTACCGCCGGAAAAGCCGCGGTCTCCCGTACCGCCGCGAAAGCCGGGGGCGCGCGCCGGGTCCGTGCCGGGGGCGGTCTGCGTCCGGGTGGGCGTGGGCCGGGCCCGGGTGGGCGCCATGTGTACCGGGTCGAGCGCCGCGTACTCGCCGGCCTGGGCAACGGCCTCGCCACCACCCGACCCGTACTCACCGACCTCACCACCCCGCCCGACCTCGCCGCGCAGGCCGGCCGGGAGCCAGCCGTGGGTGAATTCGAGCGAGGGGGCCACGCCCGGGTGCGCGTGCACGGCCGCGATGATGTCGTCCGGTGCCGGGCGGAGTCCTGGCTGCTTGGCCAGGCAGCGCCCCAGCAGTTCGCGCAGGTCGTACGGCACGTGCGCGAGGTCGGGCGGCTCGTGCACCACCCGGTACAGCGTGGCCGACTCGGGCCCGGGCCCGAAGGCCGGCACGCCTCCGGCCACGTACACGGCGAGTGCGCCGAGTGCGAAGACGTCGGCGGCGGGGGTGACGGGCAGACCCAGGGCCTGTTCCGGTGCCATGTACGCGGCGGTCCCGATGCGCAGCCCGGTACCGGTGAGGCCGGTGGCGTCGGCCGCGCGGGCGATCCCGAAGTCGATGACGCGCGGACCGTCCCCGGCGATCAGGACGTTGGCGGGCTTGAGGTCCCGGTGGACGACCCCCGCGCGGTGGATGGCCTGGAGCGCCTCGGCGATCCCGGCGACCAGCAGCAGCACCGTACGCAGCGGGAGCGGACCATGGCGCTGGACCGCCTGGGCGAGGGAGGGTCCGGGAACGTAGGCGGTGGCGAGCCACGGCACCGGATCGTCCACCCCGGAATCGACCACCTGGGCGGTGAAGAGTCCGTGGATACGCCGGGCGCTGGCGACCTCGTCGGCGAACCGCAGCCGGAATCCGGGGTCCGCCGCGAGGTCCTCCCGCACCGCCTTCAGCGCGATGGGCCGCCCGCCCCTGGTGTGGGCGAGGTACACGACGCCCATGCCCCCGGAGCCCAGCCTGGCGTGGAGGCGGTAGCCGCCGATCTCCTGCGGATCGTCGGCCGACAGCACCGGGCGGAAGGGATGTGTCCCGGGGGACGGAGTGGACATGCGCTGACTCTTTCGGCGGTACGGAAAGGGCGGACGGGACGGGCCCGAGGCGCCGGCGGGAGACCTGGGCGCACCTGGCCGGTGGAACGATCGTGCACTTGACTAAAGTTTCAGTCAACACGCCATAGACGCCCTCCCGGCATTCCGGCAGGGCGCCCCATGAGGAGGAGTACGCGGTGAGCGACCGCAGAACGGCCATTCTCGAAGCAGCGGCCACCGTCATCGCACGCCGTGGCGTACGGGGGCTGCGGGTGGAGGAGCTGGCGGCGGAGGCGGGCGTCTCCAAGGCCCTGATCTACTACCACTTCGAGGACCGCACCGACCTGCTCCGGCGCACCCTGGCCTTCGTCAACAACCGCGCCGAGCGGTACACCGCCGAGCAGGCGGCAGCGGGGCAGCCGGCCACCGGAGCACCGGCCGGCCCGCTCCGCCGACTGGAACAGGCGCTCCTGCTGGAGCTCCAGGACCTCCCCCACGTACGGGAGAACAGCACGGCCTGGGGCGAGCTCCGGGCGAGCGCCGTGTTCGACCCCGAGCTGCGCGGCGAACTGGCCCTGGCGAGCGTGATCTGGGTCCGGGAGGTGGCCGACCAGCTGGGCGAGGTCCGGCCGACGGCACCGGAGTCCGCACTCACCGCCTCGGCCGAACGACTGACCGCGCTGCTGGAGGGGCTCAGCGCCCGGTGGCTCAGCGGCATCCTGACCCTGGCGGACGCCCGCACCAGGATGCGCGAGGCGATCGGGGTGGAGGTGGCCCACCTCGATCGACTTGACTGAATTTTCAGTCAGTGTCAGAGTGCGATCAATACCGGCCGGGCGCCAGGTACGGACCCGTCGCTCGGGTCCGCAGCCCCGGCGCGCGAACCGGGGCACCGCAGGCCGACCGGCCGCAGACCGCCGCGCCGTATCCCGCGCCCACGGATAGCCTCTTGAACATCCACGATCGGAGCCCATCGTGTCTCACCGTCCCCCCACCCGTCGTACGGTCCTCCGCACCCTCACCGGGCTCGGCGCGCTCGCTTTCGGGGCCGTGGCCTGCGGCCCGGACGACTCCGCCTCCGGGGCCGTCGGCACCGGCTCCGACCGCGTCCCCGAGGGGGAACGCCGGTTCGGAGCGGAGTGGGACAGCCACGCGCGCACCTTCATGTCGTGGCCCGCCCTGGAGTCGGTGTGGGAGGAGGTCCTCCCGTACGTACGCGAGGACATCGCCCGTATCGCCCGGGCCATCGCCGAGTACGAGTACGTCGTCATGATGGCCCGGCCCGATCAGCAGAAGGCGGCTCAGCGGGCCTGCGGCTCACAGGTCGAGGTCATCCCTCTCGCGGTGGACGACATGTGGGCGCGCGACACGGTCCCGGTCTTCGTCGAGGAGGGGGGAGAGGTCATCGGGGTCGACTTCAACTTCAACGGCTGGGGCGAGAAGCAGGAGCACACGAACGACGCCCGCGTCGGCCGCACCCTCCTGTCGAAGTACGGGATTCCGCGGGTCGAGGCCCCTCTCATCGCCGAAGGCGGCTCCTTCGAGACCGACGGCGAGGGCACCCTGCTCATCACCGAGAGCTCGATCGTCAACGAGAACCGCAACCCGGGCATGAGCCGGGACGACATCGAGGCCGACCTCATCGAGACCCTGGGCGTCGAGAAGGTGGTGTGGCTGAAGGGCGTACGCGGCCAGGACATCACCGACGCGCACGTGGACAGCCTCGTCCGCTTCACGGCGCCGGGCGTGGTGCTGCTGGACCAGGCGTTCCCCGGCACTCCCCCGGACTCCTGGTCGCGCGCGGCCGACCAGGCCAGGGAGGTGCTGAGCGGGGCGACCGACGCCCGGGGCCGGCGCTTCGAAGTGATCGACCTGCCGCAGCCCGACCTCGACAGGATCACCGGCGAGGGCGACGACTTCGTGTCGACCTACGCCAACTTCTACGTGGCCAACGACTCGGTCTTCATGCCCCGGTTCGGCGACCGGAAGGCCGACGACCGGGCCCGGGGAATCCTCCAGGAGCAGTTTCCCGACCGCGACATCGTGCCGGTCGTGATCGACACCGTCGCCTCCGGAGGCGGTGGCATCCACTGCGCCACACACGACCAGCCCGGCAAGCCCGTCAGCTGACCCCATCCACCGCACGGAACGGTCGTGGCCACGTTGAGACTCCTGTCACCCGTCCGCGGCGGACTCGTCGCCTCGGGAGTCCTCCTTCTCCTCGTGGCCGTGGCCGTGACGGCCGGGGTGTGGCTCCGGTTCAACGAGCGCCAGACCCTCGGCGTCCGCCCGAGGCGGGTGGGGTGCCGCCTTCCGCCAACCTGACCCTGCAGACGTCACCCCTCGTACGGGGCGACCTGACGTTCCGCGCGCACAGCTGCATCACGACCATGGACGTACCCGTGACGCTGACCGGCGGATCGGTCACGGACTACCCGTTCGACTCCTACGCCACCACGCTGGAGTTCGGCGCGCGGCAAGAGGGTGTGCCGGTGCCCGTACGGATGACCCTGACCAACAACGACGCGCTCTTCACCGCCGCCGTGGACGGTTCCACGGTCGACGGAGCGGTGGTGTTCGACGTGGGGCTGGAACGCTCGGGCAGCACCTTCGCCTGCGACCTCTTCAGATGGTGGCGATGTGGGTGCTCGCCGTGCCCGTACGCGTCGGAGGCTGGTTCCTCGTCACCCGGCGCAGGGGCCTGACCTGGCCGGCCCTCGGCTGGATGGCCGCCACCCTGTTTGCCCTGACCGCCTTCCGCAACACCGCCCCCGGCGCACCGCCCGTCGGCTCCCTCCCCGACCACGTCGCCTTCTTCCGGGCCGAGGCGATCATCGCGCTCTGCATCGTCGTCGTGGTCGCCACGGGGATCCGGGCCGAGGAACCTCGTTCGCACTGACCCGGCTGCCTCGGCCTGCGGCAGCGCGTCGCGCCCTTCACCCACCCCGCCCCGTCAGTCCCGCCTCGTACGCGGTGACGGCGGCCTCCACACGGTTGCGTACGCCGAGTTCGGTGCGGACGGCGCTGACGTAGGCCTTCACCCGGGGTGAGAGGCAGGCACCTCCGGCCGCCACCACGTGGACACCGGCCAGGAGCTCCCGGGGGGGGCGTCGGCCTTGAGCGAGAAGCCGTCGGCGCCTTCTCACAGGGCGCGGGCGGTGAACTCGCCCTCGCCGAAGGTCGTCAGCATGACCACGCCCGTACCGGGCAGCCCGCGGCGGATGCGCGCGGCCGCCTCGATCGGTCTTGTACGCCCCTAACATCGCGGAGAACGTCGTCCCGACCAAGTCTGGCCATCTGCCAGGTGCCCGACAGGGAGAGCGCCATCGACGGCGAGGCGGCCAGTCCGGGGTCGCGCGTCAACAGCACCTGGAGGCCAGCGCAGGAAGTCTCGGCAACATACCGCAAGCGTCGTTGGAAGATCACCGTCACCAAGTACGTCCCTGAGCTCAGTGATGACGGGAGCCACTTCCCGTATGAGCTCGTCGGCACCATGGTCCTGAAGAACTCCCGCGACGATCACCGCGGGAGTTCCAGCGCCCGGCCCACCGCGACCGTTTCGCCGGAGCGGGCGAGGTCCCCCAGATACGGCAAAGCCGCGAAACTCGCGGCGGAGACGGTCGTCCCTTCGGTAGCGAGGAGGTGCCAGAGCCCTCGCCATGCCTCTTCGTCGCCGGCCGGCGATCCCAACTCCCGCTCCAGGGCGGGCGGAACCTCGCCGCAGGGTCCACGTCCGCGCCTCGGCAGTTGCCACTCGATCACACACCGATTCAAGCATGCGAGCCGATGCTACTCAGCTGCCATCCGGCATGGAAAGCACGGACCGGCAGACCTCGGCTTGACTGTCGGTATAGGCCAGGAGGTAGACGGTACGGATCCGCGAGGCCGAATGATCCCCGAAGTAGCCCACCACGGCGGTCGCCAGCTCCTGTGCCGTCCTCTGCAGATCGCTGTTGCCACCACCGGTTCCCAACAGCGGCAGCACGACGGAGCGGCATCCCTCTCCAGCCTCGTTCAAGCGGTCCACCTCCATGAGCAGATTCCGGACGCAACGCTCTAGGTCCATGACCTGACGAAATCCCGAGGCCGGTTCCCCCTCTACCGCCGCGATATGGGCGATGCGCCTGACCCCATGACTCTGGCGGAGCTCACCCGGTCCGGTGATCAGCACTTGACCCGCAGCGACGTGGGTATGGTCGACCATCTGCTCGGCGAGCTCCAAAGCGATGCGGTCTACCACAAGGTGGCCGCCCGCATCTCGGGTGCCCCCGTGATAGCGAATGGTGGCGGAGATCGTCGGCTCGGTGACGCGGGACATCTCCATGCGGGTGCTCTCAGGGTTCACCCAGACATCCACGCCCGACACATTCGCCAGATTCCCAGTGATCATTCCGAGCTGGTGCCTGCGGTTGCCCTTGATCGGAATCTCGCACCGGGAACTGCGCGCGGGCGTCACCTTTGCGTCGTGAGCCGCCAGCGCATTGTCCACGCTTTTGCGGAGCCGAGCGTTCTCCTTCGTAGCGGCCTCGAGGGCGCTCGCCGTTTCGTCGTGGGGCCTCGTCCTGGAAAGCCAGGCATACGAGGCGAGCATGAAGAACCCGGCAAACCCGGCGGCACCACCGAGCCCGAACCCCATGGCCCGGCCTTCCGAGACCGAGTCCGGGAAGATCGAGTACAGGAAGAGCGCGCTCGCCAGGGAGTAGAGGAGCACCGCGGGCAACTGCAGCGCGTACCGCCTCCCCTGCCCCCTCGGCCCGGAGGCCCAAACTTGAAGCCCAATGCCGGCCGCAATGAGACCGATCGTCACGGCCAACAACAGTACGCTCATCGGTGGTACCCCTCTCCTGCCGCAGCCCGTGAGACTGCCGCAACCTTCAGACCCCTGGATGTCTTTGACTACCACGGCGGCTGCTCTCTCGGTCCGACGCTGCCTGAATTGAGATCATGTCGCCTTGGCCGTGGGACGATTGAGGCGGACAGCCGCGTGCGCATCAGCTCCGATGTGCCCTGCGCGGCGAGCGGAAGGAGCCACGTTGCCAGCCCTGGAGTCCCTACTGACGAAAAGTCAGCTCCACTCCCTCAAAACGGCGGCCAGGAACGGCTCGTACCATGTGCTGCTCGGCGCAGGCGCGAGTCGCGGGGCCCACAACCGATACGGCGACGTCCCCATGGCGAAGGCCCTGGTGGAGGCGCTGGCCGAGGAGTACCCGGACGTTCCGATCGACGTCACAGAGGACACGCTGATGCGGGCCTATCAGCGTTCGGTCATCGGATCTTCGCGGGAAGCGGTCTGGCGGTTCCTCAAGAAGGTGTTCGGAGACGTCCAGCACGCTGAGTGGTTCACCGACCTCATCAGCCTCCCGTGGCGGCGGATCTGGACCCTCAACGTGGATGACGCAGCAGAGCAGGCGTACCGGTCCAGCCCGCTTTCCCAGTATCGCGCAGCGCGAACCATCTCCTGGGACGAGGAGTTCTCAGAGACGGGCGACCTGGAGATCATCCATCTCCACGGTCACATCATCGGCTCGAAGCCGCGACAGCTGATCTTCTCGCTGCCGGAGTACCAGGCCGCCGCTCAGGGGCACGTCGTCTGGGATCAGGTCCTCGCCTCGACCATCGGCTCACAACCGCTCGTTGTCGTAGGCGCTCGCCTGCTGGACGACCCTGACATCGAGCGCCTCCTCACCCGGAACCGGCCAAGTGCGGCAGCGCCGTCCATCGTCGTAGACCCGAAGATCTCGCCCGCGAACGAGTGGGAGCTGAAACAGTACGGCTTCGTGGTGTACAAGGGCACAGCCGAGGAATTCACGAAGGACTGGTTTGCTCAAGTCGGCCTGGATCGTGAGTCCCTCCTGGAGTTGGCGCAGAGCGAACAGCTGAGCGTTCCTCAGGTTCACGAGCTGCAGACCAACCACCCCGGACCGCGACCGAAGTCCCATCGCTACCTTGAAGGCGACGAGCCCCTCTGGTGTGACGTCATCGACAACCTGGTGGCACCGCTGTCCTGGATGCGGGAGGTCGCCAAGGACATCCGGGAATGGGCCGCCTCGGAAAGTCACGACCCGAGGATTCACCTCATCTACGGATCCCGCCTCACTGGAGTGTCCAGCGGACTCCTCTGGATAGCAAGGGAAGTACGATCCGCCGGCGTCCGATGTTACGACTTTGACCGGTCCAGCCGCTTCGACGTCCAACGACTGGTCGACAAGTTCAGCGGTCAAGGCCCCTCCGTCCTCTTCATCGACGGGGCCGCAGACTTCGCCGATGACATCTACAAGCTCCTCACCGAGGCCGGGCTGGAAAGCACTGCCGAGATCTATGTCGTGGCGGCAGAACTCCCCGGTAGGAGTCTGCAGTTGGAGGCCCGGATCGAGGCGGCTTACGAAAGTAACCTGTCCGCATCCGTGCCGGCCCGGATCCAGCGCCGCGATGCCGAAGTTCTCGTCGACCTGCGCGAAAGGCACGGTCGGCTCGGCAAGCTGGAGGGGCTGAACAGGAACCAGCGAGTCGGCCACTTCAGGAACCGCGACGTCTTCTCGGCGATGATGGAGCTAGAGCACGGCATCGGGTTTCACAAGCGCATGGAGCAAGAGGTCCTCTCGCTCGACGCCGACTGGAAGAAGGCGCTCATCCTCCTGCTTTCCGTTGCCAGCCGTGGCCGCAATTCGGTGAGCCTGCTTGAATGCGCAAAGGCGCTCAACGTCTCATCGGACACGATCGTCCGGGCCGCCCGGCGAAGCATGGAACCCTTCATCGAAATCCAGGGCGACGCCGTCGTGGCCCGCCAGCGCGATCTCCTCATGGATTCCATCGTCAAGTCCCTGGGGGACAAGGGTGCCCTTTCGGCCCTTCGTGAGTGCATCCAGAACCTGTCCCCACTTGTAAATCAAGAAAGTCTACGCGCACGCAACCGAGCGGCGATGTTCGTCCGCTACACGATGACCCAGAAGCTGTTGACCAGCATCTTCCCGAGCGAGGACGTAGAGAAGTTCTATGACGATCTCCTTCCCCATTTCGGCGGATGGAATGCCCGATACTGGGAGCAGCGAGCCATCCATGCGAAGCACCTGAACGATTGGTCACGCGCCGAGTCGTTCGCCGAGCGGGCCGTCAACCTGCTGGACGACGCGTTCACTCGAACCACTTGCGGCACAATCCTGATCAACAAGGCAAATTACTTTGCCCGCCAGGGCGAAGCCCGATGGCGGGAATTCCACCAACGCGGGAAGAGGCATTTCGATGTAGCCCTCACCGCAGATCGGGCAAACCGCGTCACAGCATTCGCCTACCTTGAAGCGGCGATGTCGCTGGCAGAGAGCGCCACGGAGCGCAACGTCCCGGAATGGGCCGACCCCATCGCCGACCTACTCCACGAGTGGAAGCCGATCTATAGCGGCCTGCGCTTGGTTCTGGGAAACAACCCGGCGCAGGACTCGGTTCGCCGAGCCGAAGCGCTATCCCGCCGATGGGAAAGACTGTCCGAGTAGGCGCTTCCCACTACAGGCCTCAAGGGGCGGACTTCTTTGGGAGCCCACCCCTTGAGGCTGGCACCGGTCGGCGACCTACATCGGCCGCTCATCAGTAGTCGGCCGCATACGAGGCCACGCAGGGGTTCACCATGCAGGTTGAGACCCCGTCGGGTGCAGCACCGCCCCGCCCTCCGTACGCTCCAGTAGCGCCTTCTCTGACAACCCTGCCATCCCGAAAACCTCGGAAGCGTCCAGCACCCAAGTACATCGGCCCAGGTCAGAGCCACCCCATGCCCCCACCCACCAAGTGCCTTCTAAACCCCTCAGTGAGACCGGGAGGGAACGCGATGCCGAGTTCGGTCGCAGCATAAGCGATGGTCGTGAACGGCCCGGACGGATCATCGGTACGCCGCCCGTAACGGTGAGGCAACCCGATGGTTGATCAGGCGTGAGAATCCAGGAACGCCGAAGAGGGACGCCGACACCGCGCGACGCCAACGCGCGGAGGGTCATGGTCGCCCAGCGAAGCCGGGTCACGGCTCCGGAGCTTGCGCTTCGCCGGGCTCTGCACTCATTGGGCTTCCGCTACCGCGTGGACCTGCCGATCGTCGGCATGCCACGTCGCCGCGCCGAAGTCACCTTCACGAAGTGGCGCACCGCCGTGTTCGTTCAGGGCTGTTTCTGGCACGCCTGTCCGACTCACCGGCACGCGCCCCGGCGCAACTCGGAGTGGTATACCGATGCCCGCCTCACGCTGATCGGTTGGCTGCCCCTCCGCATCTGGGAACACGAGACCGCCGACGGCGCGGTCGGCAGGACAAGTAAGGGAACGGCCTGAGCGGCTCAGCCCTGACATGACACTCCATCGGAACGGGCGTCAGATGAGCGTCAAGGCATCGCCCGCACCGCACATCAAGCCCATTCGCAGAACCGCAGCTCAGCGCCCTACCTAACAGGCTCCAAAATGGCAACGCACTCCACATGATGCGTCATCGCAAACATGTAGAGCCAAAACAGGTCAAAGAAAACCGCAGGTCAGAGACTTGCTCGACACAAAACGGGCGCAAGATCAATGTGCATTACGTGCACGATGGGCGCTACGTGCGATGCCTGACGCACGACGAGGGCGTCCAGAACTCCGCACCACCGCGAAGGTCGCCGAATAGCATTCGAAATGCCATACTTACGTCATGGCTGACGATGACACCGACTTCCCGCCCGGTGATGGCCCCACCAGCGGCATCTCCGTTTCCCTGACCGCCGGCACCCTGCAAGCGATCCGTGAGCGAGTGGGCAAGCGAGGCGTGTCGGCGTATCTGGAGAAGGCCGCGCAGCGGCAGATCGAGCGGGACAACCTGGACGAGCTGATCGCCGACTTCGACAAGACCCTCGGCCCCGCCGACCCGGAAGCCGTCGCAGCCAAGCGGGCCAAGCTCAATGGCGGCACCGCGTCCGGCGCCGGGGCGGCCGCGTGAGCGGCGCCCTCCTCCTGGACAGCGAGGGCCTGGCCAAGGCCGTGCAACGCGACCGCGAAGTCCACGAGTGGCTCACCGCCGCTCGTGAGGCCGACCTTCCGGTGATCACCTGTGCCGCGGTCCTCGTCGAGGTGATCCATCCCCGGATCAATGACGCCGTACTGAAGTGGACTCTGTCCCGCCTGCGGGTCGAGCCGGTCACCCAGGCCCTCGCCCAGTCCGCCGCCACTCTGCTGCGCGCGGCCGGACTCCACGGCCACAAGTACGCCATCGACGCCATGCTCTGCGCCACCGCCCTCGCCCAGCCGGGACGCGTCACGATCCTGACGTCCGACGTCGAGGACATCACCGTGCTCACCGCCGCCCATCCCCGCGTGACCGCCGAGAAAGTCTGATTCGTAACACCGCTTCGGGCCACGCAGCCTCGGGATGCCCCGGCAGGGGGCGGTGTAGGACGGATCGGCTGCGGGCGGTATCGACTGCCGCCGCAGTCTGGGCGCCCGCCCACTGCCGAGAAGGATGCTTACCGGAGGGCGGGCGGGCTGCGTGGCGTCGTGGGCACTCGCCGGTGGAAGTGCCCACGACGCCACGCCGTGCGGTGGTATTACAGTGCCGGACCAGTGACCCCTTTGGTTCGTTTCCTACACCGAATTCGATCCGGTCATTCGGTCGCGTGCGACGAGATCCAGCGAAGGGTCCCTGGGCGCGGTGCGCGCCCAGGGACCCGGAAGGTCGCTTGTCCCGTACGAAGGACTACAGCGCGATCCACTCGGTGGAGGTGGTGACCTCCTTCAGGACGTCCGGGAGCGGCTCGATGCCGAGGCCCGGGCCCGTAGGGACGTCGAGGTGGCCGTTCTCCAGGACGAACGGCTCCGTGATGTCCGTGGCGAAGTAGCGGTGGGAGCCCGAGGTGTCGCCGGGGAGGGTGAAGCCGGGGAGGGCCGCCAGGGCGACGTTGGCGGCGCGGCCGATGCCGGTCTCCAGCATGCCGCCGCACCACACGGGGATGCCGTGGGCGCGGGCGATGTCGTGGATGCGGCGGGCTTCGAGGTAGCCGCCGACGCGGGCCGGCTTGATGTTGATGATCGAGCATGCGCCGAGGGAGATGGCCGCCGCGGCGTCGGCGGCGGACTCGATGGACTCGTCCAGGCAGATCGGGGTGCGCAGGAGCTTGGCGAGCTGGGCGTGCTGGACCATGTCGTCGTTGGCGAGGGGCTGTTCGATCAGCAGGAGGCCGAAGTCGTCGAGCTTGGCGAGCTGCTGGGTGTCGACCAGGGTGTAGGCAGCGTTGGCGTCGACCTGGAGGAGGAGGTCGTCACCGAAGCGCTCGCGGACGGCGCGGACGGGTTCGACGTCCCAGCCGGGCTCGATCTTCAGCTTGATACGGACGTAGCCCTCGGCCACGTAGCCCGCCACCGCGTCCAGGAGCTCGGGTATCGAGTCCATGATGCCGACGGAGACGCCGCAGGGGACGCGGTCGCGGGCCGCGCCCAGATGGGTCGCGAAGGACACGCCTGACAGGCGGAGTTGAGCGTCGAGGACTGCGGTCTCCAGGACCGACTTCGCCATGTGGTGGCCGGTGAAGGGTTCCAGTGCGCGGCCAACGCTCGCCGCGTCCACGCTCTCCTTCAGCAGGGCCGGGACGAGGAAGCGGCGCAGGACGTCCTGGGCGCCGTCGACGTATTCGGAGCAGTAGCGGGGCTCGGACATGGCCGCGCACTCCGCCCAGCCTTCGATTCCGTCGGAGGTGACGACGCGGACGAGCAGGACGTCGCGGCTGGTCTCGACGCCGAAGGAGGTGCGGAACGGGGCGACGAGCGGCATCGCGACGCGGCGCAGTTCGACGCCGGAGATCGTGGTCTTCATGTGCGGGTGGCTCCTGGTGGGGTGTTCAGGCGGCGGTACTGGTGGTGCGGTGGATGACGTAGCTGCGGCGATCGTGGAAGCCGGCGACGCGGGCTCCCTCGGCGAGCAGGCCGCCCAGGGTGTGGCGTACGGCCAGCCGCCAGTCGTGTGCGGCGCTCGGGTCGGTGCGGCGCAGCGACTCGATGTCGTCAGGGAGGTCGATCAGGACGGTGTCGGCGTCGGTCGGGCCGATCACGGGGCGGCCGTCGTCGTTGCGCACGCCACGGGCGACTCCGGCGGGCAGGTCGAAGGTGCACGGCCCCTCGGGCGCCGTCAGATCCCAGGCGGTCAGGACGCGGTCGGACTCGTCGCCGCCGTTGATCGCGTCGTCCATCGCGCCGTAGAAGGACCGTAGGTACTCCTCGGGGCGGGCGCCGAGCTTGACAAGGTTGAAGTGGGCGTTGCGGCGGATCAGTGGATCGTAGGTCCACGTGATGCGCTTGAGCCCGCGGGCGAGGGCCCATTGGCGCTGGTGCGATTTGAGGGCGAGGCCGATGCCGCGGCCCTGGGAGGCGCCCGTGATGTGGGAGTGCAGAGTGGTGCCGACGGGGTCGCCGTAGAAGCCGACGGAGGCGCCGACCAGGCGGCCCTGCTCGTAGGCGCCGGCCACGTAGTTGCCCGCGTGGGACAGGGCTCGCATCACCTCGGCGGAGACAGGTGGGCTGTCGGCGGCCGTGCCCCATATGCCGGCGTAGAGGCGGCTGACGGTGTCGAGGTCCTCCATGACGTGGAGTTCCCTGACGTCGAGTGCGGTCAAAGCATCGCTCCGACGAGGTGGGCCAGGAGCCGGGCGCGGGCCGGCATGGTGGCGGTGAGGACGTGTTCGTGGTCGGCGTGGGCACCGTCGCCGACGGCGCCGAGGCCGTCGAGGGTGGGGCAGCCGACTCCGGCGGTGTAGTTGCCGTCGGACGCGCCGCCGACGGCTGCCTGCCGCAGGGGGCCGAGGCCGAGTCGCGCGGTGACGTCGCCCGCCAGGGCGAAGAGCCCGCGTGAGGCATCGGGGTTGAGAGGCGGGCGGTTGGGGCCGCCGGTGACGTCCAGACGCGCGTCGGGGAGTTCGGGCCGCAGGGTCCTGATCAGCTGGTCGACCGCGTCCTGGGCGGCAGCGCTGGGGACACGTACGTCGACGCTGAGGTCGGCGCGGGCGGGCACGGTGTTGTTCGCGGTACCTGCCGAAGCCAGCGTGGGGGTAACCGTCGTCCCGGGCCCCGTCTCGGCGGTCACCGTGTCTGCGATCCGGCTCAGGGCCAGGATCTGGCGGGCGAGTTCGGTTGCCGCGTTGATGCCCTTCTCGGGTTCGAGCCCGGAGTGGGCGGCGCGGCCGTGAACCGTGATGTCGTAGAGGGAGACGCCCTTGCGGCCGGTCTTGAGCGCTCCTCCGGGGGCGGAGGGCTCCAGGACGAGGGTGGCCGTGCACTGACGCGCCAGGTCCTCGATGAGCGGGCGGGAGGTGTCCGAGCCGACCTCCTCGTCGCCCGTGACGAGGACGCACACCCCGTCGAGGGAGGGCAGGGCAGCCAGTGCGTGGAACATCTGGACCAGGCCGGCCTTCATGTCGAAGACGCCGGGACCGCGGGCGATGCCCTGCTCCACCGACCAGGGGTGGGTCTTGAGGGAGCCGATCGGCCAGACGGTGTCGTGGTGGCCCAGGAGCAGGACGCGCGGGGTCCCGAAGGTCCACTGGACGTGCGTGACGCCGTCGATCACAAGCGTCTCCGGGCGGGCGCCGAGCAGCCGGCCGCCCTGCTCGGCGACCACCCGCGCGCTGCGGGCCACAGCGGCGTGGTCGGCGGAGTACGACTCGCAGGTGACGAGTTCTTCGAGGTCGGCGAGCATGGCGTCGAGCTCGAATACGGGGGCGGACGCGTAGTCCGCTCGCAGGGGGTGGGGTTCTTGGTCAACCGGCACGGTGGTTCCTCCAGGTTGGGATGACCGCCACGCTAGGCAGGCCGGACACGGCCCGGTTGGTGGCGCCGTGACAACCTGGGCGCCCGATTCGTGCCGGGGACCGAACGACCATGGAACGGGCGGTGCCCGGCGGGTCGTACGTCCCGCCGGGCACCGCTGCCGCGCCGGCCTTCAGCCCATGTGCTTGGTCATGAGCTGCCGCATGTTCCCGCCGAGGATCTTCAGGATGTCCGTTTCCGGCAGTCCTCGGCGGACGAGCGCCTCGGTCACCAGGGGCATTCCGGCGGGGCCTTCGAGGCCGGGGAAGTCGAACATCGGGTCCTCGTCGTCGAGGTTCTCGCAACAGGGCGGGGTGACGTCCGTCATGACCTCGCGTACGAAGTCCGAGCCGAGGCCGACGTGGTCGATCCCCGCGACGGAGACGATGTGCTCGATGTGGTCGACGATCCGGTCCGTGCTCACCTTCGCCTGGTCGTCGGTGAGGAAGTCCGGTACGAAGTTCACGCACACCACGCCGCCCGTGGCTGCCACGCCGCGGATCTGTTCGTCGGTGAGGTTGCGGTGGTGGTCACGAAGAGCGCGGGCGCAGGAATGGGTGGCGATCAGGGGCCGGTTGGCGAGCTCCAGGACGTGGGCGACGCCGCTCGCCCCCAGGTGGGAAACGTCGAAGAGCATGCCGAGGCGTTCCATCTCCCGCAGCGCCTCGACACCGGGTGTCGTGAGCCGGCTGCCGGTGGCGTCCTCGCGGCTGCCGTCGGCGAGCGGAGTGCGCCCCCAGTGGGCCACGGACGCGATCCGTACGCCGAGACGGAAGAGGGTGGGGAAGAGCTCGACGGAGGCGTCGATGCCAGGGGCACTCTCGAGGGCGAGAACCAAGGCGATCTTGCCCTCGGCGACGGCCGCGTCTGTGTCGTCGCCGTTCAGGCACAGCGCGACCTGGTCGGCGTTGGCCTCGGCGAGGACGTGGGCGCACTCGATCATGCGGAGGGTCTGCCGGAGCGCGCCCTCGGGCCGGTGCTGGTCGTCGATGAAGACCGGCAGGACCTGGATGTCGATGCCGCCCTCGCGCAATTGGGGCAGCCAGCGCTCGCGGAAGAAGGCGCCCCAGCGCTTCGGGGGGCGGGCTGCGACGGCCATGAGGAGGTCGTTGTGCGCGTCGGCGACGACGGCGCGGTGGTGCAGGTCGTGGGACACGACAGTCCTTTCGGGCGGTGAGGAGGCGTCCGGCGGCCCTGATAGGGGTGTCGGGCCGCCGGACGCGCGGGAGGAGGGGGCGGGCCTCAGGCGCGGGCCAAGCGCGGGACGGCGTCCAGCAGGGTGCGGGTGTACGCGTGCCGGGGCGCCCCGATCACCCCTTCGACGGGGCCGGACTCCACGAGCCGGCCGTGGTGCATGACGGCGACGGCGTCGCAGACGTACCGCACGACGGCGAGGTTGTGCGAGATGAAGAGCATGGTCAGGCCGAGTTCGCCCCGCAGTTCGCGCAGCAGGTTGAGCACCGCGCCCTGGACGGAGACGTCGAGGGCGGAGGTGATCTCGTCGGCGATGAGGAGCTCGGGCCCGGCGGCGAGGGCCCGGGCGATGGCGACGCGCTGGCGCTGGCCTCCGGAGAGTTCGCGGGGGTACTTGCCTGTATACGCGGCCGGCAGTGAGACCAGTTCGAGGAGCCGTCCGACCTCTGCCGCCCGCTGGGCCCGCGGGACTCGGGTGCCCTCCGCGACGGCGTCGCCGATGCTCATGCGCGGGTTGAGCGAGGAGTAGGGATCCTGGAACACCATCTGGACGCGGCCGCGCGCGACGCCTGAGACCGTGCCCTGGTACGGGGTGAGGCCGGCGACGGCGCGGGCGAGGGTGGACTTCCCGGAGCCGGACTCTCCGACGAGCCCGGTGACGGAGCCCCGCGGCACCTCCAGGCTGACTCCGTCGACGGCGGTGAAGGAGCCGAAGCGGACGGTGAGTCGGTCGATGTTCACTGGACCTCCCAGCAGGCCACGGAGTGGTCGTCCGTACGGGCGATCAACTTGGGGCGGATCCCGCAGCGCGCGGTGACGAAGGCGCACCGGTCGGCGAAGGCGCAGCCGTCGCCGACGTCGCCGGGCGCGGGCTGGCGGCCGGGGATGGTGCTGAGGGGACCCGACCGGTCGGTGTCCATATCAGGGAGGGAGCCGACCAGGGCGCGGGTGTAGGGGTGCCGGGCGTAGTGGAGGCCGTCGGCGGGAAGCTCCTCGACGATGCGGCCCGCGTACATCACGGCGATCCGGTCGCACAGTTCGCTGACGACGGCGATGTCGTGGGAGATGAACAGGACGCCCGCGCGCGTCTCGTCGACCACCTCGCGCAGCACCCGCAGCACCTCGCGCTGGACGGTGACGTCGAGCGCGGTGGTGGGCTCGTCCGCGATGATCAGGCGGGGCGTGCCCATGAGGCCCATCGCGATGACGGCGCGCTGACGCATGCCGCCGGACAGCTCGTGAGGATACTGCCGGGCGACCTCGGCGGGCTGCTTGATGCGGACCGTGCCGAGGCGTTCGACGGCGCGGGCCCGTGCCTCGGTGCGCGTGACGCCGTCGTGCAGGGTGGCCACCTCGGCGAGCTGTCCGCCGACCCGCAGGGCCGGGTTGAGCGAGGAGGTGGGGTCCTGGAAGACCATCGCCAGGGACGAGCCGAGCAGCTTGCGGCGCTCCGCGTCCGTGAGGCCGTCCAGGTCCACCCCTGCCAGTCGCGTGCGGGCGCTGCCGGCGAGGCCGGGGTAGGGGACGATCTGCCCGATGGCGGCGGCGGTCATGCTCTTGCCGCTGCCCGATTCGCCGACCAGGCCGACGATCTCGCCCTCGCGGACGGTCAGCGACACCTGGCGTACGGGGGTGATGTTGCCGGGGAAGGCGACGGTGAGGTCCCGTACCTCCAGGACGGCATCCGGTACGGGCTCGTCCCGGGCGGGGGTCACCACGGGGGCGACGGGCTTGCCGACGGGTTCGCTCGTGTGGGCGGCGGCCTTCGCAAAGGTGTCACCGAGCAGCATGAAGCCGAGGCCGGCGAGGGTGACGGCGAGCGCCGGCGCGACGACCACGGACGGGGTGACATAGACGTGCCCGAAGGCTTCGTTCAGCAGCCGGCCCCAGTCGTACGAGGGTGCCTGGACCCCCATGCCGAGAAAGGACATCGCGGACAGGCCGAGGAGGGCGCCACCCATCGCCTGGGCGGTGTTGAGGATGAGCGGTTCGGCGATGTTGGGGAGGATGTGCCGGGTGAGGATGCGGTGGCGGGGCACGCGCAGCATGCGGGCGGCCGCGATGTAGTCCGATGCCGCGACGGTCGCCGTCATGGTGTGGGTGAGCCGGGCGAAGGTCGGTGCGAGGGCCACGCCGATGCCGAGGACGGCGCCCTGTGCTCCGAGCCCGGCGACGACGGCGGTGAACATGGCGAGCAGCAGGGTGGGAAAGGCCACGAGGAGGTCGACCGTGGCGATGACCGCCCGGCCGACCGGGCGCGGCAGGACCTGAGGCAGGGTGCCGAGCAGGATTCCGCTGACGGTGCCGATGAGGGTGGCCAGGAACGCCAGGCCCAGAGTCAGCCGGGTGGCGACGAGGGTCCGGGCCAGCAGGTCCCGGCCGAGGGCGTCGGTGCCGAGCAGGTGCGCGGACGAGGCTCCCTGGCTGATCTCCTTGGGGTTGATCTGGTCGGCGGCGTCCTGCCAGATCAGGGGTCCGACGACGGCGAGGAAGACCATGAGGGCGACGAGTACGGCTCCCAGCAGACCGACGGGGTTTCTCAGCAGACGGCGCATCAGCCCTCCCGGCGAGTGGAGTCGGACGGGGTGGACAGTGTCGACTTGGGGTCGAGGATCCCGAGAAGGATGTCGACGAGGAAGTTGACGACGAGGACGAGCGCTCCGTATACGAGGATCATGGCCTGCGCCACGGGGTAGTCCTTCTGGGTGATGGCCTCGACGGTGCGCAGGCCGAGACCGGGCCAGGCGAAGACGTTCTCCACCAGGACGCTGCCGGTGATCAGACCACTGAGCAGCAGGCCGCCCATGGTCAGGGTCGCGGTGAGGGTGTTGGGCAGCAGGTGCACCGCGTACAGCCGCCAGGCGGGCAGTCGTTTGGCGTGGGCCAGGCGCATGTAGTCGGTGTCGAGTTCGCGCAGGGTCTCCACCCGGGCTAGGCGGGCGATCATCGCCGCCGGTGCGATGGCGAGGGCTGTGACGGGCAGTACGAAGGAGGCGGGCCCGGTCAGACCGGCGGGCGGGAACAGGCCGAGGCCGAGCGCGAGGACGAGCAGCAGCGCCAGACCGTAGAGGTACTCGGGGATGGCGACGGCGGCGCCGGTGAGGGTGGTGAAGGCGGTCTCGGTGCCTCGCCGACGTCCGTTGTGGGTGCGGACGGCGGCCCACAGGCCGAGCGGTACGGCCACGGCGAGGGCGGTGAGTGTGGCGAGGACCGCGAGGGCCAGGGTGTTGGGCAGGCCCTGGCCGATGAGGTCGCTCACCGGCTGGGAGGAGAAGAACGAGGTTCCGAGATCTCCGGAGAACAGCTGCTTGACGTAGTGCGTGAACTGAGTGAGCAGCGGCTGGTCGAGGCCGAGTTCGCTCCTGCGCTGGTCGACCAGTTCCTTCGGTGCGGTGGGGCCGAGCATCTGGCGCAGCGGGTCGCCGGGGATCAGGTGGATCATCGCGAACGACGCGACGACGAGCACGGCGAGGGAACCGGCCAGGCGCAGCAGCTGTCGGGCGAGGAAGAGCGGGGTCAGGCGTCGGACGCGGCGGCGTGGTGGGGCGGCCGGGGCGGTCTCGTGCGGGGTGAGGGCATCGGTCGTGGTGGTCACTTCCGTCCTCCCCTCATACGGATCGATGTCGCGTCGAAGAGACCCGACGTGATGCGGAAGGTGGCGTTGTGTGCGGCGATGGTGACGGTCTTGTCGACGACGGGGACGATGTCGCCGCTCTCGAACAGGGCGTGCTCCGACCGGTCCCACAGGGTGCAGCCGACGGTGCCGGGCTGCTTGCTCGCCTGGGCGGTGAGCTTCTCGTACTCCGTGTTGGTGAGGTGGGCGAAGTTGCCGCCGTCGGGGGTGAAGGGGCCGGAGAGGGTGCCGAGCAGCTGGGTGGGCAGGGTGACGCCGAGGGGCGCCCAGTCCACGTCCCAGTCCTGGGTGACCGCTTCGATCTCGCCGTAGGCGGCGTCGGACACGGCCCGCAGTCGGACGTCGACGCCGATCTGCTTCCATTGCTCGGCCAGGTACTCGGCCGCGGCCGCCATCGTCTCGCCGGACGACGTGCCGTAGATCATGCGGATCGTGAGCCGCTTCCCCTCCTTCGCCCAGATGCCGTCGGAGCCGCGGCGCCAGCCGGCTGCGTACAGGGTCGTCTTGGCCTCGACCGGGTCGTAGACGGGCAGGTGGCCGGTGACGGTGTCGCCGGGGCAGGGCTTGGGGTCCATGACCAGGCCGGTGGGGGTGCGGCCGGTGCCGCCGGTGGCGATCGCCCCGAGGGAGTCCATGTCGGCGGCCTGGAGCAGGGCCTTGCGGACGGCAGGGTCGCTGCCGGGGTGGCCCTTGCCCTGGTGGAAGAAGAACTCCTGGGTGCCGTTGGCCTGGACGATGGTGGTCACGCCGGGGAGGTTGGAGACGCGGGCGCGGTCGGGGCCGGCCAGCTGGGCGCCGTTGAGCTGGTGGGAGAGGAGCAGGTTGGCGGTCGTCGACTCGCTGCCGACGACCTTGAGCACGACCGAGCCGGGCATGGCCGGGTCGGCGGTGGTCGCCCCGTCCGGTCCCCAGGCGTAGCCGTCTCGCCTGGCGAAGGTGTAGCTCTGGTTCGGCTCGGCGGAGGTGAGTCGGAAGGGGCCCGATCCGGAGGTGCCGCTCGCCAGCAGGGCGCGGTCCTTCAGGCCCGCCCCGCAGACGATGAAGAGGTAGCGGGTGCTCTGCAGGATGAAGGCGAAGGGTTCGGGTGTCGACAGGGTCACGGTGCGGGCGTCATCGTCCGCCTTCGCGGTGAGTCCTTCGGGGACCACGACGCCGTACGCGGGCGACTTGGTGGCGGGGTCGGCGATGTGGGCGACGTTGGCGGCGATCGTGCTCGCGGTCACCGGGCTTCCGTCGGCGCAGGTGACGCCTCGGCGCAGGGTGAAGGTGACGGAGGCGGGCCTGACATCCCACCTCTCGGCGAGTCCGGAGACCATCCGGCCGTCGGGCCCTGCATGGACCAGGGTGTCGTAAGCCAGCGACAGCGCGGTGTAAGTGGTCGTGTTCTGGACCTGGGCGGGGTCGAGCAGTCCCGGGTCGCTCTTGATCGCGAAGCTGAAGGCGTCACCGCCGGACGATCCGGCCGGTGCGACGCTTCCGCAGCCGGCCGCCAGCAGTGACGCCGCGAGACAGGCGGATATCGCCTTGGCTCTTTTCATCGGGGGCTTCATTGGGGGACTCCTTGGGGCGGGAGAGTTGCCCCACAGTCGCGGCTCGTGGCCAGAAATGATTCAGTCGGGGCGACGAAAGCCGCGGGCCTCGTTGGGTGTGGGATCCCAAGCCGGGCGACCGTCTCGGAGACGCGTCGGCCCCGGACCGCGGGCGATGCGGTCCGGGGCATAACGTGTCCGTACGGAGGGGCGGCGTGCACGAGCGGGGGCGTTCAGGTTCCGGCGCGCAGATGGTCGACGGCGGCCCGGGCGGCGCGTCCGATCGCACCGTCGGCGAGCGGTTGCCGCGTGGCCGCGGTCGAGGTGCGCAGGAAGACGCCGACGGCGTAGCGCTTGCCGTCCGGGTACTCGATCACGCCGGCCTCGTTGCGTACGGGGAAGTCGGTGCCCGTCTTCCCGGCGAGCCGCACGCCCGGTTCGGGGAAGCCGGAGACGAGGCGGTGCTGCCAGACCTGCTGGCCCATGATGTCCCGGACTTCGGCGCAGGCGCTCGCCGGCCCGGCCTCGTCGTGCCAGATCGCGGCGAGCAGCGCGGTCACCTCGCGCGGGGTGCTCGACGGGCTGGTGCCGGGGGCGCAGGCGCGGAGGGTGAGGAGCCTTTCGTCGGGGATGCCGGAGAGTTGGTCGTCGAGGGAGCGGTCGGGATCGAGTTCGAGTTCCCGGCGGATGTCGTCGTCGAGGGCGGCGCAGGAGGAGAACCCGAAGTCGGGGAAGCCCAGCTCGTCGAGTGTCGCACGGACGCGGTCGGGTCCGACGATGTCAAGGAGCAGGTCGGTGGCGGCGTTGTCGCTGATCGTCATCATCATGAAGGCGAGGTCGCGGGCGCTCATCTCGACGTCGTGGGCGCAGCCGTCGGTGCCGCTGCCGCCAGCCCGGTAGGCGGCGGTGGCGGTGTGGCGCCGGGCCGGGTCGAGTTCCCCTGCTGCTACCTGCCGGGCGTACTCCAGGGCGATGGGGATCTTGAAGACGGAGGCGAGGACGACCTGAGTGTCGGCGCCGTGGCCGAACTCCGCTCCCGTGTCGAGGTCGCGGACGTGGACGAAGCCTTCGGCCCGCGCCTGCGTGAAGACGTACGAGAGAGTGGTGCGGGTCTGATCAGCCCCGGCCGACTGCGCGGCAGCTGTGGTCATGCTGTCTCCTGGAAGGTGGTTTGGACCGACGGGCGGCGCAGGTGGTCTACGGCGGTCCGGGCGGCGCGGCCGATCGCGGCGTCGGCGGCCGGATTACGCCCACCGAGGACGGGGGTGCGCAAGAAGACGGCGACGGTGTAGCGGCCGCCGTCGGGGTACTCCACGACGGCGGCCTCATTGAGTACGCCCCACAGGGAGCCGTTCTTGGCCACGACGCGGACGTCGCCGTCGAAGCCCGCGACGAGGCGGTGCACGGACAGCTGATGGCTCATGAGCTCACGGACCTCCGCGCAGGCTTCGGCGGGCCCGGCCCGGTCGCGCCAGATCGCCGTCAGCATGGACGTGATCTCCCGTGGCGTACTGGACGCGGAACGGGTCGGGTCGAGCATGGACAGGCCCCTGATCCGGTCCTCGCTCACCCGGTCGAGCTGGGCATCGATGTCGCCCTCCGCGTCGAGGCCGAGCTCCTCCCAGACCGGGTCCCACAGCTCGCGGTAGCGCCCGACCGGAAGGCGCGGGCAGCCGAGTTCGGCGGCGACGGCGCGTACCCGGTCCGTGCCGAGGATCTCCATGAGCTTGTCGGTGGCCGCGTTGTCGCTCATGGAGAGCATGAAGAAGGCGAGGTCCCGGGTGCTCAGGGTGACATCGTGCCGGCAGCTGTCTGTGCCGATGCCGCCGCCCTCTCGGTTGGCGGCGGTGATGGTGTGGCGGGCCGCCCGGTCGAGGGCTCCGGCCGCCGCCTGGCGGGCGTAGGCGACCGCGACGGCGATCTTGCGGACGGAGGCGACGATGACGGGGGCATCGGCGCGGAAGGCGACCTCGCGGTCTCCGTCGGCGTCGTCGACGTCGCGGGCGTGGACGAAGCCCTCGACTCCTGCCTCGTCGAAGATGGCCCAAAGGGCTGAGGCCGCCGCATCTGCGGTGGAAGGTGGTGCCATGGCGATCCAATCCTGCGGAGATCAGCTGGTCTTGGGTGTGGCGCGGCCGCTGTAGTGGAGGTACGAGGGGCCGTCGGGGCGCCGCTCGAACACCACCGCGTCCCAGATCGAGTCGCCTTCGTCGCGGCCGACGAACGTGGTCGCGTCGACGGCGACGAGGTCGAGGGTGCGGGACCGGGCGAGGCCGACGAGGATGCCCGTGGGTTCGGTTCGCAGCCGCAGCCCGCCCCCGTGCGCGGTGACGTGGATTCTGCTGCCGGCCCGCTCGTACACGCCAGCGAAGGGCTCGACGTCGACGTGGACGGGCGGTTCGGGCGGCGCGAGGGGAGCGGGGACATCGATCGCGTGCAGCTCCCCGAGAAGCTCGGTGACGAGACGGTGCTGGAACTCGACGCTCCGGCCGCCGTTGATCAGCACGGCGACGACCGTCCCCGGCTCGGGCAGGACCCAGAGCGCGGCGTGCTGGCCGATGGTGTCGCCGGTGTGGGAGACGGCCTCGTGGCCGTCCCACTCGTCCAGACTCCAGCCGATGCCCCACTGTCGCCCGCCGCCGTACGGATTGGGCAGGTCGACCTGCGCCTGCCGCAAGGCGGCGGGGTCGGCGAAAAGCGCTCCGGGGGTCAGGTGGGCGCGGCCGAAGGCGACCATGTCGGCGGCCCGCGCGCAGATCAGTCCCGCGGGGCCGACAGACCGAGGCAATCCCCACTGCGGCACAACGGCACCGTGCTCGTCGTGGCCGACGGCCGCGCCAAAGCGCAGGACGTCCTCCGGCAGCGTCCAGGTGTGCGTAAGGCCGAGCGGGTCGCAGATCTGCTCACGCAGGGCCTGGTCCCACACCTTTCCCGTGAGCTGCTCGACGACACGGCCCGCGATGACGAAGCCGGAGTTGCAGTACGAGTGGGAGTCCCCGACGGGGAACGTCTGCTCCAGGTCGGCACACGCCTCGACGTACCGGCGCAGGCAGTCGTCACCACGCCCGGTGTCCAGGAACAGGTCTCCGTCGATGCCCGAGGTGTGGGTAAGCAGGTGGCGCAGCGTGATCGCCTCGGTGGCACGGGGGTCGCCCACCCTGAACTCCGGCAGGATCTCCGCGACGGGAGTGTCCAGCGTGACACGGCCCTGCTCGGCGAGGAGCATCAGCTGGGTCGCGGTCCACACCTTGGTGACCGAACCGATCTGGAACAGCGAGTCGGCGCGCACCGGCGCCCCGGTGGCGGTGTTGAGGACGCCGGTGGCGCACTCGTACAGCTCGCCGCCGTACCAGAACGCCAGGCTCGCGCCAGGCACGTCGGAGTCGGCGGCGAGCGTCTCGAGGCGGCTCGTCCAGTGCTCGATGTCGGCCTTCACGCTCGCCCTCCGGGTGGTTCGATGTGTCTGGTTGCGGCTCGGTGAGCTTGGCCGAAAGCGTACGTACGAAGGCGCCGGCATGGTTCGTACGGGGATACGAAGGTGCAGGTCGGAGCTTGGTCCGCAGGACGACTCCGGGGGCGGCTGGCGTTCCTAGGGTGGCGGGCACCCGACGTACGAGGAGACGAGACGACGATGCCGCTGATCGACCGCGACGACTGCGCCCTGGTGATCATCGATGTGCAGACCGATTTCTACCCGCCCCACCGCCTCGACGTGGACCGGCAGCGGTTCCACGACATGGTGCGGCGCATCGCCTGGATCACGTCCGTGGCGGACCGCCTGGAGATTCCCGTCGTGGTGACCGAGGAGGACCCGGCAGCCAGCGGTCACACTGTGCCGGAGATCCGCGAGGTGCTGCCGGCCAAGGCGGTCACCCTGCCGAAGAACGCCTTCGCGGTGTGGGACAACCCTGAAATCGCCGCCGCGATCGAGGCCACCGGCCGCACGACGATGATCCTCGTCGGCATCGAGACGGACATCTGCGTCGCCCACTCGGCGATCCAGCTGCACCATGCCGGCAAGCGCGTGGTGGTCGTGGACGACGCCGCATACTCTCCCGGTCAGGCCCACGAGCGGGGCCTGCGGCGTCTGGCCGGCCGGGGCATCGAGACGCTGTCCACGAAGGAACTCTTCTACGACTGGGTGCGCACCATCCAGGACGCGGACGCCTTCCACGACACCCACGCGGACCTGACGCTCCCGCCGGGTGTGCGGCTCTGACCGAGCCACGCTCAGTCGGGCCTGGCGGCGGTCCCGGTCCCGCCGCCGCTCTGCGTCTGCCCCCGTCCCAGCAGGCGCAGTTGCAGCATCGCGGCGAACCGGGCAGACGGGTCCTGGAGGTCGATCTCCCCGACCTCTGCCACCCGACGGATCCGGTACCGGAAGGTGTTGGGGTGGACGAACACGCTCGCCGAGGCGGTGATCACGTCCCCGAAGGCGTCCAGCCAGGCCCCCAGCGTCTCCACCAGGTGGGCGTTGTGCTTGGCGTCGTACGCGACGAGGCGGGCGAGAGGGCCGGACAGCTCGTCGCGGTTGGCAATGGCCAGGTCCCGCATCTCCAGGAGCAGGGCGTCGACGTACACGTCGGCGATCGAGGCGACACGCTTTCCCGCCCGGCCGGTGAAGAGCACGCGCAGCGCCCGGTCGGCGTTGGCCCGCGATCGGGGAAGCGCCGCAGGTTCCTCGGCAACCGAGCCGATCCCGATGACGGCGCCGGTGCGGTCGCCCGTGCGCTGGAGGAAGTTCGCCGCCACCTGCAGGGCGCGTTCCCGGGTGTGGGCGTTGTCGCCGGGGACGGGGAAGAGGGCGTACGCGACGTCGCCGAGCAGCGCCACGGCGGAACGCGGCTGTACGGCGGTGAGGTGTACGGCCAGGGCGGCGGCCAGGCGCTGGCGCTCGGCGGTCACGTGAGCGTGGTCGTCACCCTGTTCGGGCGCGAGCCCCATGGCCATGACGAGGGTGGGTTCGTCGACGAGGCCGAGCCGGCCGAGCGCCTCGACGGCGCCGGCGCCGCCTTCGAGGGCGGTCGTGACGAGGTCGGCCCGCAGGCGGTTCTCGGCGTCCGTACCGGCCCGGAAGCGGAGCATGTGGAGGGCGACGAGCTTCGCCGCCTCCAGGAACGCCTTCTCCCGCTCCGGGGTGAGGGGCTTGCGCAGGGCCGCCCATACGGAGCCGAGGAACTCGTCCCCCGC
The DNA here is from genome assembly GCF_050942385.1 of Streptomyces sp. CA-146814. Classification (NCBI taxonomy): domain Bacteria; kingdom Bacillati; phylum Actinomycetota; class Actinomycetes; order Kitasatosporales; family Streptomycetaceae; genus Streptomyces; species Streptomyces sp. CA-146814. Next base: position 6,332,752 of record NZ_CP192068.1, on the reverse strand, counting down.
CCGGACGGCGACGGCCACGCGCGGCAGCGCCACCTCGCCGCCGAGGGTCGGCGCGGGCACGTGCACCAGACCCTCGCTGCGGTAGAGCTCCTTGAAGACGCCGTGCTCCTCGTGGTGGCGCAGATAGCGCTCGGGCACCTGGCGGGCCAGGATGCTCTCCACTCGGGGAGCATCCGCCTCGTCCTGCCGCCCGGAGAACGCGAGGATGCGGGAACGGCGGTCCTCAATGGTGACGGGGGCGTCAAGCAGCGTGGCGATGGCGTTGGCCAGCGCGAAGAGGTCCCCTGACGGCACCCCGCCCAGGGTCTGCTCCTCCCCCTCCCCCACGTCGCCTTCAAAGAGCAGGGTGCGCAGCATCGCCGCCAGCTGCGCCCACGAGGCACCGCGGGTCAGGGCGAGCAGCGCGACACCGGTCTCCTCCACGACCGGCTCCAGCTCGTCGGCGTCGTCGACCGGTCCGCGGACGACGAGCGCAGTGGCGCCGAGCGCGGCGAGGTAGCGCAGCAGCCGGCCGGTCTCCTCCGCACCGTGGACCCCGACACCGAGCACGATGGCACGCTCGGGGTAGTGCTGTTCGTCGTACGGATCATGGATGCCGACCCCGCCGATCTCCCCAGCCGCGTCGGGATCGCCGTACAGCAGGTCCAGGAGGGTGTGGCCGAAGTCCTCGAGCACCCGGCTGAGGCTCCTGGCGGGGTGCGTCGACATGTGCCTGATCATCTCCGCAGGTTAGGACGCGTGCAGCCCCGCGACGTGGTGCGTGCGGACGAGGATACGTCAGCCTGTTCGTACCAGGGTACGAACAGGTTCGGTGGGCTGCCACAGGCGGGCGACGGCAGCTTCGGCCAGGGCCTCGGTCGAGTCGATCAGCGGAAGCATCCGGGCGGCCGCCCTGCTGATCAGAGGGATCTCGGTGCAGGCGGCTATCACCACCTGGGCGCCTTGTTCCTTGAGGCTCTCGGCGGCCGTGGCGATCCAGCGCTCGGGCCGGTCGGGATCGGCGCCGCCCTTGACCGCGCGGATCGCCGCGTCGATGTACTCCTCCTGTACCGCGGCGGGCACCTGCACGACGTCGAGCCCGAGCCCGGCGCCGGCCCGCTCGTACAGCCCGGTCAACCGCGTGCCCCGGGTCGCCAAGACGCCCACCCGCTCAAGCCCGGGCGTGCAGCGGGCCGCCGTCTCAAGCGCGGCCCTGATCATGTCGAGGACCTCGACACCGGTCGCCTTGGACAGCTGCTCGACATAGGCGTGCGCGGTGTTACAGGGAACGGCGATGCAGCTCGCTCCCGCGCGCTGGAGCCAGCGGGCCCCTTCCACGAGGGCAGGCACGGGGGACGGTCCCTCCCCGAGCAGCGCCGCGGTCCGGTCAGGGACAGCGGGATCGGCCCACATGACGACGGGCAGGTGCGCCTGGTCGGAGCCGGCCGGGGTGCGCTCGACGAGCCGCCGGTAGAAGTCGGCCGTGGCAAGGGGCCCCATCCCACCGAGGATGCCGAGGACCGGGCGGGTGACGTGACGCATGCGGGGCGGCCTTCCGTACGTTCCCGCTGTCGTCCGCGGGATCTCGACGCGATCGTCGTCCGATCCGACCTGCGGGATGTCGTCGCCGGCACCAAAAGATGCGGCCCGGATTGGTACGGAACGCCCGAGCGCCCCGCTCAGAACGGCGAGTTCGGTCGAGCGAACGAACTGACCGCCCCAGACCTGTCGCGAGTGCCGAACTCCTCCCGATGACCACGCATTTGACTGACCTCCGCCCCAGCCCCTCCCCGCCTGCCGAGCCGAGCCCGCTCGTCGCCAACACGAAAGCCCGCCATGCACACGTACGACCCTGCCCTCACCGACCTCGTTCTCGGCTCCCTGCGCGACCGCCTCTCGAACCGACCCACGCTCAACCACCCGGGTGAGGGGGACAAGCTCGGCCGGGCCCTGGCGGGGCTGATCGGGCCGGAAAGCAAAGATCCGGCAGAGGTCCTGCGGCTGTGGACCGAGCAGCTGGCACCCACCGCGATCACAGTCGACAGCCCCCGCTTCCTCTCCTTCGTCCCCGCCGCCCCCACACAGGCCGCCGCCCTCTTCGACGCGCTCGTCTCGTGCTCGTCGATCCAGGGCGTCTCATGGCTCCTCGCCTCCGGCCCCATCGCCGCCGAGAACCAGGTACTGCGCCTGCTCGCGGACCTCGCCGACATGCCGACCGCCGCAGGCGGCTGCTTCGTCTCCGGCGGTTCGGCCGGGAACCTCTCCGCCCTGGTGACCGCGCGCGACACGGCCCGGCGCCGCCGCGGCCTCGGCCGGTACGACCGCGTCAGGTTCGCCGTCTCCGACCAGGCCCACTCCTCCATCGGCAACGCCCTGCGCATCATCGGCGTCGAGCCGTTCACGGTGCCGAACAGGGATCACCGCCTGACCGGTCCCGCCCTGCGCGCGGCACTCCTCGCCGACGCAGACCCGTCGGACGTCATCGGAGTCGCGGCCACCGCCGGCACGACCAACGCCGGAATCATCGACGATCTCGCGGGAATCGCCACTGACGCGCGGGAGTTCGACCTCTGGTTCCACGTGGACGGCGCCTACGGGGGTGCCGGTCTCCTCGCCCCGAGCGTCCGGGACCGTTACCGGGGTATCGAGCACGCCGACTCCCTGGTCATCGACCCCCACAAGTGGCTCTTCGCCCCCTTCGACTGCGCCGCCCTCCTCTACCGCGACCCGAGCCTGGCCAGGGTGGCCCACACCCAGGACGCCTCCTACCTCGACGCGCTTCACACGGACGACGACACGCAGTGGAACCCGAGCGACTACGCCCACCACCTCAGCCGCCGCGCCCGCGGCCTGCCCCTGTGGTTCTCCCTCGCCGTCCACGGCACCCGCGCCTACAGCGACGCGATAGAGAAGGCCCTCACACTGGCCCGCACCACTGCCTCCCTCATCCGGAACACCCCGCACCTCGAGCTCATCCGCGAACCCGAACTTTCCGCCGTGCTGTTCCGCCGGATCGGCTGGACCGCCGAGGACTACTCGGAATGGTCCGCCCGCCTCCTCGCCGGCCAGACCGCCTTCGCCGCGCCGACCGGCTGGGAGGGCGAAACCGTCGCCCGGTTCGCGTTCTTGCACCCGGAGACAACCATGGAAATCGTCGAGGAAATCGTAGGGACCATGGCGTGAGCCACCGACCCGCGAGCTGACGGTCTCCGGGCAGCTCTCGAGCTGGGGGCCCGTACGCACTTGGCACGACAGGCGCCGACCGTTCTCACCTGACGTCTCGGGACGTCACTTCCAAAAAACGGACAGTGACGTGCATCGGCGTTCGGTTTCCCCCGGACCTGCCCACCGCCAGCGAGCCGCGAGTGAAACGGCAGCCCGCGAGCCCGTGAATCGATCTAGCCGAAATATGCATTGAGTGCAGAAATTGCGCGCTCGGTGACACTGGAGACGGTTCCCGTGCCGGAAATGGTGACCAGTCGCCGCTCGGAGCCATACTTCTTCACGACGAGCTCCGACTGGACATTCCATGCGTCCCATCGACTGGCGATGACGTTGCGGCTGTCGTCTTCGCGCAAGTAGAGAGGTCCGCCACAGATGTCACAGATCCCATCCTTTTGAGGGGCGGCGTACATGATGTGGGCAACATGGGAGCTGTCGTTCTTGCATATCCGTCGACCGACAAGACGCCGGAAAGATTCATCGCGCCCGACTTCGAAGTTCAGCGCGGCGTCGATCTTCTCTGAGGTCCTCGCTAGCAGCTTGTCTACTGCCTCCACTTGACCGAGAGTCCTGGGGATGCCATCCAGTATGAAGCCGTGTTGGGTGTCGCGGTCTTGGAGTCGGGCTTCTAGCATTCCCAGGGTTACTTCGTCGGGAACGAGTTCTCCGCGTTCCATGTGCCGACGGGCCTTATGTCCGAGTCGTGTACCGCCTCTGATGTTGTCGCGGAACAGCTCCCCAAGGTGCAGGACGGGAACCTCCAGCAGTTTACTTAGGAACGGTGATTGCGTTCCCTTTCCGCTCCCGGGCGGACCGACGAGGGCAATCCGGCAATTCTCCCGGAGCTTCAGTTGTGCGACCACGTGGATTGTTCCACGTTCGGTGGCGTCGAGGAGCATCTGTGTCGCTGATGCTGTCATCTCGTCCGCCTGAATTCGCGCCTTCTCGATGACTGACTCTGCCTGAGCCTGCGCATTCTTGAGGATGCGTTCTGCTTCGAGGTGGGCTGCGGATAGAACTCCCTGACCCCCTTCCGGGAGCAGCTGAGCGGGCGCTCCTCCGATCTTACTTCGAGTCCCAGACCGCTTTCTGTGGGCGCCGACCTGCCGCTGGTGAAGCTTGACTCGCTTCCACCGCTCGCGCCACTGGTCCAGCACTCCTTGATCATTTTTCGCCAGCTGTCGAACCAGTTCAAGGGTGAAGTCCAGTGACGGCAGGCGCTTGCCGCTGATCGCTTCAGAGATGGCGGACGAGGACAGAGACACACGGCCCGCCGCTCGTGCCGCTGTGGCGATCTCTCGGTACGACGGTGATCCGCAGTCGACGTGCAGGACGTGCAGGGCGTCCGCGAAGGCAGTCAGCTCTCGGGCATACGCGTCGACTGCTTGGTGTTGGTCATCGGTCTGATCGGCCACTCGTTCCCTCCCTCGGCGGAGTTCCAGCCTAGAAGCCCGTCTGCGAACTTCGCCGAACATCGCCGGATACCGCCGAACGATGGCCTGTTCGGCGCGGTCCTGCGCCGTACGCTCGAACGAAGTCTTCTGCCAGCGCTGTCCGGGCTTTTTCGGGTCTGGTCGCCTGGCTCGCAGGACCCTGTTGTTGGCGAGTCTCATGGGGGTGCCACACACTCGGCTGTTCCGATCACCGGGACCTGAACCTTGGAGACCACACCAGTAATGGCGTTCATCCAACAGATGGATCTTGCTTCCGTGCCTGCCTACGTCCTGCTGACCGCTCTGGCGGTCATAGCCATGCTGTTCACCATGGTCGCGATCATCGCGCGTGCCGTGGTGACGAAGGCCCGGCCCGAGGACCTGCCGCACATCCTGCCTGGCCTGGGCCAAGTACTGGCGGCGCTGGCCCTTTTCCTGCCCTGGGGACGAGGGAAGCAAGATCCGGCCGCGGCGCTCGCACCCGTCCGGCCCGAGCGAAGGGGAGCCCGTCAACCCCGCCCCTGAGCAGACTCAGGGGCGGGGGCCCGGTCCTGCCGGCAAGGCTTCAGCGGGCTCCTTCTCCGACGGGTTCGAGTGCGGCGAGGTGCCGGCCGGGATGCCCTTCCTAAGACACGGGAGCCCCTACAGTCCCGAACACGGCGTCCGCCCGACACTCGCCCCAGCATCACGGAACGTCACGGCCGAGAAGAGAGGAAGTGGGGCCGGCCAACCGCTCAGCAGCCGGTCTCGCCATCCCATCCCATGGGGCCACCCCCACGCGGGGGAGCGCCCCGCCTGACAGGCGTAAACCACGCATGACGACCCATCAGGCAACGTGCCGTTCGTACGTCAAACGTGCGTCACGTGCGTCGAATATGCGTCAAGATATCGCACCTAACACACGTAACGCCCATAATGCACAGTCGGAGAAACGCCAGGTCAGCGGCCCTTTTCGGCGGGCTCCAGGATCGCGACGCACTCGACATGGTGGGTCATAGGAAACAGATCGAACGCCCGCAGCGTCCGCACCCGGTACCCGCCCTCCGCGAAGTACGCCAGGTCCCGCGCCAGCGCCGCCGGGTCGCAGGCGACGTACGCGACACGGCGCGCACCCAGCGACACCAGGTGCTTGACCACCTGCTTGCCCGCGCCCGCGCGCGGCGGGTCCAGGACGATCAGGTCGCATTCCGTGATGCCCGTGCGGGGCAGGACCTGGTCGACCTTGCCGTGTTCGATGCGGACGCGGTCCAGGTCCTTCAGGTTGTGGCGGGCATCCTCGACCGCGCGTTTGCCGGACTCGATGCCGAGCACCGCGCCCTTTTCGCCGATGCGCTGGCCGATGGCGCCGGCGAAGAGGCCGACGCCGCAGTAGAGGTCGAGGGCCGTGTCGTTCTTGCGGGGCAGCAGGCCCTGCATCACCGCGCGGACCAGGGTGTTGGCCGCCTGCGGGTGGACCTGCCAGAAGCCGCCGGAGCCGACGCGGTACGTGCGGTCGTCGGCGCGTTCGCGGACGAAGGCGCGGCCGTGGACGCGGTGGACGCCGCCGTCGTGCTCCTCGACACGGAGTACGGAGACCGGCTTGTCCAGTTCGACCAGCGGGAGCCGGCCGCCGGGCTTCGGGGTGAGGATGACCTGGCGGTCGTTCGAGCCGGTGGCGGTGATGGCCTCCACCGCGGCGATCTGCGGCCACTCGCGCTTCTCGACGCCGAGCTCGGAGACGCCGGGTGCGGCGATCAGGCAGTGGTCGATCGGCTGGACGTCGTGCGAGCGGTGCTTGCGCAGGCCCGCCCGGCCGTCCGCGTCGATCGCGTACTGGACCCGGGTGCGCCAGGCCGGCACCTCGCCCGGCGGGAGCTTGTCGCCATCGGCCGGCATGACCGTGCCGTCCCAGCCGGCCTCCTCGGGCGTCAGGCCCGCCAGGCGCTGGAGCTGCTCGGCGATCACCTCGCCCTTGAGGCGGCGCTGCGCACCGGGCTTGGCGTGCTGCCAGTCGCAGCCGCCGCACTTGCCGGGACCGGCGTACGGGCACGGGGCCTCGACGCGGTCCTTGGACGGCTCCAGGATCCGCACCGCGTCGGCCCGCAGGAAGCGGGAGTCCGTGTCGCCGTCGGTGACCTTGGCGATGATCTTCTCGCCGGGGAGCGTGTGGCGGACGAAGAGCACCTGGTTCTCGGCGGTACGGGCGATGCAGTGGCCGCCGTGTGCGACGGGGCCGACCTCGACCTCGTACTCCTCCCCGACCAGCGACGACGTGGGTTCGTTCTGCATGAGGGGAGGCTCCAGGGAGGAAGGGGGCAAACGGTCGGGCCTGCGGCCGGACAACAGCCGACCAGTCTACGTGGGTGTGGTCGAGGCGCCGACCACGACCGGCCGCCCCCTCCTCATCCCTTCCGGTTCGGCTCCTTGTGCCGCCGCTCCACCGGGCCCCGCCGCACCGAGCCCGGAGCGCTCCAGTCCGCCCGCCTGCGGGCCCGCTGCTTCGCCGCCTCGGAGGACTGGAGCTGGTACGGGACGGAGGTGACCATCACACCGGGCGTGAAGAGCAGGCGGCCCTTCAGGCGCAGCGCGCTCTGGTTGTGGAGAAGGTGCTCGTACCAGTGGCCGACCACGTACTCGGGGATGTACACGCTGATCACGTCGCGCGGGCTCTGCCGGCGCAGGCCCTTCACGTACTCGATGACCGGGCGGGTCACCTCGCGGTACGGGGAGTCGAGGATCTTGAGCGGTACGTCGATGTTGCGCCGCTCCCAGTCCTCGCGCAGGGCCTTCGTCTCGTCCGGGTCGACGCTGATGGAGAGCGCCTCCAGGTGGTCGGCGCGGATCAGCTTGGCGTAGGCGAGGGCCCGGAGGGTGGGTCGGTGGAGCTTGGAGACCAGGACGATCGCGTGGACGCGGGAGGGGCGGACGCTGTCGTCCGGGGAGGCGTCCTCGGCGGAGATCTCGGCGGCCACCCGGTCGTAGTGCTTCCGGATCGCCGTCATCGTGCCGTAGAAGATCACCATGCCGAGCAGCGCGACCCAGGCGCCGTGGGTGAACTTGGTGGCCAGGACCACGACCAGGACCAGGCCGGTGAAGAAGGCGCCGAACGCGTTGATGGCGCGCGAGCGGATCATGTGGCGGCGCTTGGCCTGGTCGCGTTCGTCGGCCAGCAGGCGGTTCCAGTGCCGCACCATGCCGGTCTGGCTGAGGGTGAACGAGACGAAGACGCCGACGATGTACAGCTGGATCAGGCGCGTGGAGTCGGCGCCGTAGATCCAGACCAGCAGGATGGCGGCGCCGGCCAGCAGCACGATGCCGTTGGAGAAGGCGAGCCGGTCGCCGCGGGTGTGGAGCTGGCGCGGCAGGTAGCGGTCCTGGGCGAGGATCGAGCCGAGCAGCGGGAAGCCGTTGTACGCGGTGTTCGCGGCCAGGAAGAGAACCAGCGCGGTGGCCGCGGCGAGGACCATGAAGAGGAACGAGCCGTGGCCGAAGACCGCCTCGGCGACCTGGGCGATCACCGGGTCCTGCGTGAAGCTCTCGCCGACCGGGACGCCGTCGCGGATCAGGTCCTTGGCCGGGTTCTCGGCCATCTTGACATTGGTGGCCATGGCCAGGGCGATGATCCCGCAGAACATGGTGACGGCGAGCAGGCCCATCATGGCGAGCGTGGTCGCGGCGTTCTTGGACTTCGGCTTGCGGAAGGCGGGCACGCCGTTGCTGATCGCCTCCACGCCGGTGAGGGCCGCGCAGCCGGAGGAGAAGGCGCGCAGGAGCAGGAAGACGAGCGCGAATCCGGCGAGGCCCTGGTGCTCGGGTTTGATCTCGAACTCGGAGGTCGGGGCGTGCATGGTGTCGCCGAGGATCAGCCCCCGGAACGCGCCCCAGAGGAGCATCAGAAAGACGCCGGCCACGAAGAGGTAGGTCGGGACCGCGAACAGCTTCCCGGACTCCCTGACCCCGCGCAGGTTCATCAAGGTGAGCAGGACGATGGCGCCGATGGCGCAGAGCGTCTTGTGCTCGATGACGAACGGGATCGCGGAGCCGAGGTTCTCCACTCCGGCGGAGATCGACACGGCCACGGTGAGGACGTAGTCGACCAGCAGCGCGCTGGCGACGGTCAGTCCGGCACGGGGGCCGAGGTTGGTGGTGGCGACCTCGTAGTCGCCGCCGCCGCTCGGGTAGGCGCGGACGTTCTGCCGGTAGGACGCGACGACCGTGAACATCAGGACCACGACGGCCAGCGCGATCCAGGGGCTGAAGTGGTACGCCGATACGCCCGCGATGGACAGGACCAGGAGGACTTCTCCGGGTGCGTACGCCACCGAGGAGAGCGGGTCGGACGCGAAGACGGGGAGCGCGATGCGCTTGGGGAGGAGGGTCTCCCCCAGCTTGTCGCTGCGCAGCGCCCGGCCGATCAGAATCCTTTTGGGCACGTCGGTCAGTTTGGACACGCTGAGGATCGTAAGCGGAGCGTGTGCCGGTCTCGGACGACCGATCGCCGTGGCTGCCGCTGTCTCCCGCCTTTCTCCTGCGGTTCTCCTTCAGCGGGAGCAGAATCCGGCCGTAATCCTTAACGCAATCCTTGCGATCGGCGCAGCACTTTTACTCCCCCTTTGCCCATGTGTCCGGGGCAACGCACACTCGGAGGAAACAGCGGCCCACGGGCGGCATAAGCTCATCCCCGGGCAGCGCCGAAGTCGTTGCCCCGTTGTTTGCCCGGCAAGCTGAGAGAGAAGTGTGAGCAGCGTGTTTTCGCAGGTCAGCCGGTTGACCAGGACGGCGAGGTAGGCGAACGGTGCACATCGTCATCATGGGCTGCGGGCGCGTCGGAGCCGCTCTCGCACAGACCCTGGAGCAGCAGGGGCACACGGTCGCGGTGATCGACCAGGACCCGACGGCCTTCCGCCGTCTCGGGTCCGGATTCGGCGGTCGCCGGGTCACCGGCGTCGGCTTCGACCAGGACACCCTCCGCGAGGCGGGCATCGAGGACGCCGGGGCGTTCGCGGCAGTCAGTAGCGGTGACAACTCCAACATCATCGCGGCCCGGGTGGCCCGCGAGATGTTCTCCATCGAGAACGTCGCGGCCCGTATCTACGACCCGAAGCGCGCCGAGGTCTACCAGCGGCTCGGCATCCCCACCGTGGCCACGGTCCGCTGGACGGCGGACCAGATGCTGCGGCGGCTGCTGCCGTCGGGCGCGGAGCCGCTGTGGCGCGATCCGAGCGGAGGTGTGCAGCTCGCCGAGGTGCACACGACGCCGTCCTGGATCGGCCACCGGATCAGCACGCTCCAGGAGGAGACCGGCGTCCGCGTCGCCTTCCTCACCCGGTTGGGCGAGGCCATCCTGCCGACCTCGCAGACCGTCCTCCAGGAGGGCGACCTGGTGCACGTGATGATGCGTACGGACGAGATCGCCAAGGTCGAAGAGGCCTTCGCCGAGGGTCCCGAGGAGGGCGGTCACTGATGCGTGTGTCGATTGCCGGAGCGGGCGCGGTGGGCCGTTCCATCGCCGCCGAGCTGCTGGAGAACGGGCACGAGGTGCTGCTCATCGACAAGGCGCCCAGCGCCATCTCGGTGGAGCGGGTCCCGTCGGCCGAGTGGCTGCTCGCGGACGCCTGCGAGATCACGTCGCTGGACGAGGCCGCCCTGCAGCGCTGCAACGTGGTGATCGCGGCGACGGGCGACGACAAGGTGAACCTGGTCGTCTCGCTGCTCGCGAAGACCGAGTACGGCGTGCCGCGCGTGGTGGCGCGGGTCAACCACCCGAAGAACGAGTGGCTCTTCAACGAGTCCTGGGGCGTCGATGTCGCGGTCTCGACCCCGCGGCTGATGTCGGCCCTGGTGGAGGAGGCGGTGAGCGTCGGCGATCTGGTCCGGCTGCTGCGCTTCAGCCACGGCGACGCCAACCTGGTGGAGCTGACGCTGCCGCCGGAGTCGGCGCTGGCCGGGACCCGGGTCGGCGATGTGGCCTGGCCCGAGGACACGTCTCTGGTCACCATCATCCGGGGGACGCGGGTGCTGACGCCGAGTCCCGAGGAGTCCCTGGAGGCCGGTGACGAGCTGCTGTTCGTGGCGGCCCAGGCGCGCGAGGAGCAGTTGGAGGACCTGCTGTCGGTCCGCCGCGATCTGTCGTCCGACGACTGACGCGTAGCCGTAGAGCTGACGTGTGAACATAAGAGGGGCCCGTAACCGCACAACAGCGGTTACGGGCCCCTCTTGTACGTACGTCTTACGCCTCCGGGTTGCGGAGAGCCGCCGCGGCCTGCTCGGCCTTGCGGTCCTTCTCCGCCTGCTCCGCGGCCTTCTCCTCGGCCTCCATCTCGGCGAAGACGTCGATGGGCGGCGGAGCCTTCGCCAGGAAGACCCAGGTCAGGTAGACCGCGAGGAGGAACGGCGGGATCTTCAGCGCGATCAGCACCCAGCCGAACTGGGTGGTGTCGGCCCACCAGTAGAGCGGGAAGAGGATCGCGCACTTGGTGAGCAGGATGAGGCCCCAGGCGTAACTGGCCTTGGTGTACGCCTTCTTCCGGCCCGGGTTACGCGTCCGCCAGGAGAGGTTCTCCTTGAAGACCGGGCCGAGGATGAGACCGATCAGCGGCACACCGGCGGCGGCGGTGCCGAGATAGGCGACGGCCAGTCCCAGGGTGTAGAGCATGCCCGGGAGGTAGAAGTCCTTGGCGTTGCCCGTCATCATCGCGAAGACGACACCGAACGCGACTCCGAAGACGCCGCTGAAGGCGTGCTTCATGGTGCCCCGGCGGACCAGCCGGACGATCACCAGGACGACGGAGACGGCCAGGGCCGCGATGGCCGAGGTGTGCAGGTCCTTGTTGATCGTGAAGATCGTGACGAAGAGCAGCCCGGGCAGGACCGTCTCCACCATGCCGCGCACGCCACCGAAGGCTTCGAAGAGGGCGGCTTCGGTGACCGCCTTCGACGCGGCGTCCTGCTGGGCTGCGTGCCTTCCGCCGGCGTTCTCCCGGTCGGTGGGGTGGGGCTGGTCCATTTCGGACGTCGGCTTGTCGAGAGACGTCACCGGCTACTCCTTGCCGAGCGGTCGGAGTTCGTATGTGGGGTTGAACAGCACCCGGCGCCCGTGGCTCATGGCGACCCGGCCCGAGGCGATGATCCGGCGGCCGGGCTCTATCCCGACGATGGAGCGCCGACCCAGCCAGACCACGTCCAGCGGCTCGGTGCCGTCGAAGAGCTCCGCCTCCAGGGCGGGCACTCCGGCCCGGGGACGGAGGGTGACGGTCCGCAACGTACCAGCCACCTTCACGATCTGCCGGTCGGAGCACTCGGATATCCGGGTGCAGCCGGTGGCCTGGGTGTCCTCCCGCAGCTCCTCGGACTCCAGGTCCTCCTGGGAGCTGGAGAGCCGGTCGAGCATACGGCGGAAGCGCCCGGACGGCCTCTCCGCCCTGCCGGCCTTCTCGTGTCGGGGAACAGCACTCATACCCGAAGGGTACCGGTCTCGCGCGCCACGGGCCGAGGCCCGGGTGAACCACTCGAAAGGATGACGCGGCGGGCGTCAGTCGCGTTCGAAGCGGTAGCCCATGCCCGGCTCGGTGACGAAGTGGCGGGGGTGCGAGGGGTCCGCCTCCAGCTTGCGGCGCAGCTGGGCCATGTAGACCCGCAGATAGTTGGTCTCGGTGCCGTAGGAGGGCCCCCAGACCTCCTGGAGGAGCTGTTTCTGGCCGACCAGGCGGCCGCCGTTGCGGACGAGGACCTCAAGGAGGTGCCACTCCGTGGGAGTGAGCCGTACGTCGCGGCCGGCGCGGTGCACCTTCTTCGCGGCCAGGTCGACGGTGAAGCCGGCCGTCTCCACGATCGCGAGGTCCTCGGTGACGTCCTGGCCGACCGGTTCCGAGCGGCGTACGGAGGCGCGCAGCCGGGCCAGCAGCTCGTCCATGCCGAAGGGCTTGGTGACGTAGTCGTCGGCGCCCGCGTCCAGCGCCTCGACCTTCTCGTCGGAGGTGTGGCGCGCGGAGAGGACGAGGATCGGGACCCGGGTCCAGCCGCGCAGGCTCCGGATCACCTCGACCCCGTCCATGTCGGGCAGCCCGAGGTCGAGCACCACGACGTCCGGGTGGAGGGCGGCGGCGAGCTGGAGGGCGGTCGCCCCGTCGGGGGCCGCGTCGACCTCGTACTGCCGGGCCTTCAGGTTGAGCACGAGGGCGCGGACGATCTGCGGCTCGTCGTCGACCACAAGGACCCGGGTCATCGCGGACCTGCCTTTCTGCTGAGCTGGCTGTACGGGGAGGAGGGGGCGGGCTTCACGTGGGGCGGGTCCATCATGGGGCGGCCTCGGCCGGGAGGGCCGCGCGGTCCCCGGCCTGGTCCCGGCCCGGTGCCGCGGCGAGCGTGAGGACCATGGTGAGCCCGCCTCCGGGCGTGTCCTCGGCGTCCAGCGTGCCGCCCATGGCCTCGGCGAAGCCCCGGGAGACCGCGAGGCCGAGGCCCACTCCGGCGCCGCGCGGCGCGTCACCGTACCGCTGGAAGGGCTCGAAGATCCGCTCCTTGGCCCCGTCGGGGACGCCGCGCCCCCGGTCGACGACCCGGAGCTCGACGCGTTCGCCGAGCGCGCTGGCGGCCACCGCGACCCGCGAACCGCCGGGGCTGTACTTGACGGCGTTCTCCACGACATTGGCGACGACCCGCTCCAGCAGCCCCGGGTCGACGGCGACCATGGGCAGCGTCTCGGGGATGTCCAGGTCGACGCTGCCCTCCGGGACGCCGCCGAGCGCCATCGGGACGACCTCGTCGAGGTCGATCTCGCGGATCAGCGGCGTCACGGTGCCGGTCTGGAGGCGGGACATGTCCAGCAGGTTGCCCACCAGGTGGTCGAGCCGGTCGGCGCCGTCCTCGATGCCTTCGAGGAGCTCCGCCTCGTCCTCAGGCGACCAGGCGACGTCGTCGGAGCGGAGCGAGCTGACGGCGGCCTTGATCCCGGCGAGCGGGGTGCGCAGGTCGTGGCTGACGGCGGCGAGCAGCGCGGTCCTGATCCGATTGCCCTCGGCGAGCCTGCGTGCCTGCTCGGCCTCCCAGACCAGGCGCTGGCGGTCCAGGACGACGGCGGCCTGGGCGGCGAAGGCGCCGAGTACCCGGCGGTCCTCGGCGGGCAGCACCCGGCCCGAGAGCGCGAGCGCCATGTTGTCGCCGACCGGCATGTCCACGTCCGCGTCGTCGGGCCGGGCGACCGGGGCGGGGCCGACGAACCCGGCGCAGGTCCACGGGTCGACGTCGCTGGCCCGCTCCAGCAGCGCGACCGACTCCATCGCGAAGGTCTCGCGGACCCGCTCCAGCAGCGCGTCCAGCGCGGTCTCGCCGCGCAGCACGCTGCCCGCCAGGAAGGAGAGGATCTCCGACTCGGCGCGCAGCCGGGCCGCCTGGTGGGTGCGGCGGGCCGCCAGGTCCACCACCGAGGAGACCGCCACGGCGACCGCGAAGAAGATCACGATGGCGACGAAGTTCTCCGGGTCCTGGACGGTCAGGGTCTGGGTCGGCGGGGTGAACCAGTAGTTCAGGAGCATCACGCCGACGGCGGCCGAGGCGAGGGCGGGCCGCAATCCGCCGAGCAGGGCCGCGGCGACGGTCAGGAAGAGGAAGAGCAGGACGTCGTTGGCGAGGCCGGGGCCGTTCTCCAGGCTCCGCAGCAGCAGCGAGAGGAGGACCGGTCCTGCGACACCGACGAGCCAGCCCGAGACGATCCGGGCCCGCCCGAGCCGGGCACCGCGCGCGATGGGCAGGCCGCGGCCCTTGGCCACCTCTTCGTGGGTGACGATGTGGACGTCCAGGTCGGGTCCGGACTCGCGGGCGACGGTGGCGCCGACCCCGGGGCCGTAGATGTACTGCCAGGTCTTGCGGCGGCTGGAGCCCAGCACGATCTGGGTGGCGTTGACGCCTCGGGCGAACTCCAGGAGGGCGGCGGGGATGTCGTCGCCGATGACGTGGTGGAACGTTCCGCCGACGTCCTCGACCAGGGTGCGCTGGACGGCGAGCTCCTTGGGCGATGCGGAGGTCAGTCCGTCGCTGCGCGCGATGTAGAGGGCGAGGATCTCGCTGCCGGAGCCCTTGGCGGCCATCCGGGAGGCGCGGCGGATGAGCGTGCGGCCTTCGGGGCCGCCGGTGAGGCCGACGACGATGCGTTCGCGGGCCTGCCAGGTGGTACGGATGTTGTGCTCGCCCCGGTACTGCTGGAGGTACTCGTCGGCCCGGTCCGCCGTCCACAGCAGGGCCAGCTCGCGCAGCGCGGTGAGGTTGCCGGGCCGGAAGTAGTTCGAGAGCGCCGCGTCCATCTTGTCGGGCTGATAGATGTTGCCGTGCGCCATCCGGCGGCGGAGCGCCTGGGGCGACATGTCGACCAGCTCGATCTGGTCGGCCCGGCGCACCACCTCGTCCGGGACGGTCTCCTGGCGGCGTACGCCGGTGATCGACTCGACGACGTCGCCGAGCGACTCGATGTGCTGGATGTTGACCGTGGATATGACGTCGATCCCGGCGCGCAGGAGCTCCTCGACGTCCTGCCAGCGCTTGGCGTTGCGGGAGCCGGGCAGGTTGGTGTGGGCCAGCTCGTCGACCAGGGCGACGGCCGGGGCGCGCTCCAGGACGGCGTCGACGTCCATCTCGGTCTCGGCGGGGTGGGCCGGGTGGTGGGTGATCTCGCAGCGCCGGACCTGCTCCAGGCCGTGCAGCAGCGCCTCGGTGCGCGGCCGGCCATGGTGGTTCACGTAGGCCACCACGCAGTCGGTGCCGCGCTCGACCCTGCGGTGGGCCTCGGAGAGCATCGCGTACGTCTTGCCGACGCCCGGTGCCGCGCCCAGGTAGATCCGGAGTGTGCCGCGTCCCATGGCCCCATTGTCTTCTTCCGTCGGCCGTCGTCCGTCCACGGCCGGTGGCGCCCGGTGCGGCTGCCACCGTCGACGCTACTCCGCGCGCGGACGCCATCCGGGGCCGGGAGCGGGGGCGGGGGCCGTATTGACGGAACTCTGATGCGCGGTGTCACGGGAAAAGCCGGTGGGCCGCACCCCGGAAGAGGGTGCGGCCCACCAGCCGCGATGCTGTGGTGACGTACTACCGCTAGCGGACCTCGGTGATCTCCGGTCCGCGCTGGAGCTGGCCCATGCCGCCGGAGAACTTCGAGCCCTCCTGCTCCTCCTGCTGGACGCCCTCGGGCACCATCTGGGCGTCGTTGGGGAGCTTCAGGACGATCGGGTCGCGAGGGGCCATCGGGCCGTCGCCGCGGACCACCACAGTGTCCCGGAAGATCGTCTCCAGCAGGCCCGCGGCCTCCGGCTGGACGGCGCCCTGGCCGGAGATGACTCCGCGCAGGAACCAGCGGGGGCCGTCGACGCCGACGAAGCGCACCAGCTGGACACCGTTGGTGCCGTCCGGGAGCTGTACGGGGACCTGCGCGCGCAGCTCCCAGCCCAGCGGGCCCTCGACCTCGTCGATGATGCCGCCCTGCTGCGTGATGCCGGAGGCGATCTCCTCGCGGACCTCACCCCAGATGCCCTCGCGCTTGGGAGCGGCGAAGGCCTGCAGCTGGACCGCGCTGTCGCGGAGCACCACGGTGGCGGCGACGATCGCGTCCCCGGCCACCTCTACGCGCAGCTCCATGCCCTCGACCCCGGGCACGAAGATGCCGCCCAGGTCGACCCGGCCCTCGCCTGGCTGGGAGACCTCGGCGCTGTCCCAGGGTCCGTCGGGCCGGGGGGCCGGCGGAAGATTCGTCCGGCGGGCGCTCGGCGCAGCCCCGTCGGCGCTCTCGTCGGCGACCTGCTCGGCCTCGCGCACCTCGTCCGCCGCGTCCTCGGCGGAACCACTCTTCTTGCGACGTCCGAACACGTCACTGTCCTTCCCGGTCGGATACGACCGAAGCGTAGCTGTTCCCACCGTGGGTGATCCCGCCCTCGGCGACGTCCACCGACGCATGACCGCCGGTGGACCCGAAGCCCCCTTCGGCCCGCGCCGAGCCGGGAAGTTCCGCCACCTCGTGGAAGCGCACCCTCTCGACCTGCTGGACAACCAATTGGGCAATCCGGTCGAACCGTTCGAACCGCACGCTCTCGCGCGGATCGAGGTTGACCACGATCACCTTGATCTCCCCACGGTACCCGGCATCAACCGTCCCTGGGGCATTCACGAGGGCCACTCCGCAGCGGGCCGCAAGGCCGGAGCGCGGGTGCACGAAGGCGGCGTACCCGTCGGGCAGGGCGATCGAGACCCCGGTGGGCAGCACCGCGCGCTCGCCGGGGGCGAGTTCGGCGGCCTCGGTGGTCACCAGGTCGGCCCCGGCGTCGCCCGGGTGTCCGTACGCCGGAATCGGTACGTCCGGGTCGAGCAGGCGGATGAGTACGTCGACGGGGTTGCGGGTCACGGGTTCACCTCGAAGGCGCGGGCGCGCCTGACCTGGTCGGGGTCGGACATGGCGGCCTGGATCTCGGCGGGCCGCCCGTTCTCGATGAAGTGGTCCACCTTGACCTCGATGAACAGCGCGTCGGCCCGGACCGCGACGGGGCCCTCGGGACCGCCGATCCGGCCGGTGGCCGTGGAGTAGATCTTCCGGCCGTGTACGGCGGTGATCCGGGCGTCCAGGTGCAGCACGGTGTCCACCGGGACGGGCCGCACGAAGTCGGTCTCCAGCCGTCCGGTCACCGCGATCGTGCGCAGCAGCCAGTTCAGCGAGCCGAGCGTCTCGTCCAGCGCGGTGGCGAGCACGCCGCCGTGGGCGAGGCCGGGAGCACCTTGGTGGGCGGGCTTGACGGTGAACTCGGCAGTCACGCTCACGCCCTCGCCGGCCCGTGCCATCAGGTGCAGGCCGTGCGGCTGTCCGTCGCCGCAGCCGAAACAGTGCTCGTAGTGCGCGCCGAGAAGCTCCCCGGGCGGCGGGGCGTCCGGGTGCCGGACCGGGGCGACGGCGTCGGCCGGAGGTGTCAGAGCTGCTGATGTTCCACTCACAGCCGCAGACCTTACCCGCGCGGCGGCACGCCGGGCGCGCCGTGCCAAGCTTGGTTCCATGCAGCCTTCCGCACCGCCCTTCGACGAACGTCTCACCGCGCCCCGTTCCTGGTGGTTCATCGCCTTCGGGATCGGTGTCGCCTGTGCGCTGATGCTTCTACCGCTCGGCGCCCTGCCGATGCTGGCCGGACTGGTCGGCGGTACGGCGGCGGCCGCGGCGGCGGTGAGCAGTTACGGCTCCGCCCGGATCCGGGTGGTCGGCGGGGCGCTGGTGGCGGGTGACGCCCGTATTCCGCTCTCGGCGCTCGGGGAGCCCGAGGTGCTGGACGTCGAGGAGGCGCGCGCCTGGCGCACGCACAAGGCGGACGCGCGCGCCTTCATGCTGCTGCGCAGCTATGTGGGGACGGCGGTGCGGGTGGAGGTGACGGATCCGGAGGACCCGACTCCGTACGTCTTCCTCTCCACCCGGGACCCGGAGGGGCTGGCGGCGGCACTGACGGCCGTACCGGCGGTCTGAGAGCCGGTCCCGGGGAAGCGCCGGTCAGGAGCCCTCGATCTCCTTGGGCAGGACGACCGGCACGGCGGGCCGCTCCAGCGGGGGCAGTTCGGTGAGCCGGTCCCAGGGGATCTGCTGCTTGCGCAGGTCGTTCCTGATCCGGTCGGCGAGCTTGCGGGTGTCGCGGCGGTTCATCGTGGCGCCGACGGCGGCGCCGATCATGAACGGGATCAGGTTGGGCAGGTTGCGGGCCATGCGCTTGGTGATCTGCTGGCGCAGCTCGCGCTTCATCTGGCCGCCCAGGGCCGCGTTGAGCGTGGTGGGCCGGGTGACGTCGATGCCGCGCTCCTCCGTCCACGACGTCAGATAGGCGGTGGAGCGCTGGGCGAGGTTGCCCGGCGGGCGGTGGCCGTAGACCTCGTGGAGCTCGGCGACGAGCTTCATCTCGACCGCGGCGACGCCGGTGACCTCGGCCGCCAGCTCGGCGAGCATGGCGGGTGGCACGGGCAGCATGGCGGCCGCTCCGATGCCCGCGCCGACGGTGGCGCTGGCCCGGCTCGCGCCCGCCACCAGCTTGTCGGCGAGCTCCTCGGGCCCCAGCCCGGGGAACTGCTTGCGCAGGGTGGCGAGATCGCGCACCGGGACGCGGGGAGCCGTTTCGATGATCCGGTCGGCCAGCTGGCCGGCCAGGACACGGGCGCTCTCCCCGCCCTTGCGTACCCCCCGTTTCACTGCGTTCAGGCGGCCTGCCCCGGTCGTGGGCTCCGCCTGGTCCTGCTCTCCGCTCCGGTCCGGCAGGTCCGCCGCGCCCGCCACTTCGAGCGAGGCCGAACGGCCCCGCTCGTCGTCGGAGGTGCCCGAATCACCGGGACCGGGGACACCGGAGGAATCCGGCAGGGCGGCGGACTGCTCGGCAGACGGGCTGACGCCTGCTGCCGGGCCTGTGCCGCCCTGATTCGCCTCCGGTCCGTGCCGGCACCAGGGGCGCCGCTTCCGGAACGGTGTGTCGCCTGCCACGGCCGACCCTGCCTCAGTCGCAGTCGCGGCAGATGGGCTGACCGTTCTTCTCGCGCGCCAGCTGGCTGCGGTGGTGCACCAGGAAGCAGCTCATGCAGGTGAACTCGTCGGCCTGCTTGGGCAGGACCCGGACGGCCAGCTCCTCGTTGGAGAGGTCCGCGCCGGGCAGCTCGAGGCCTTCGGCCGCGTCGAATTCGTCGACGTCGACGGCGGATGCCGTCTTGTCGCTCCGACGAGCCTTGAGCTCTTCGAGGCTGTCCTGGTCCACGTCGTCGTCGGTCTTGCGTGGGGTGTCGTAATCCGTTGCCATGTCGCTCTCCCCCTCTTGGGTTTCTGCGGGTGTCTCAGCGCACGTAACGCGTGAGAGGCCGGACTTGTGCCCGACCTGAGGCGGAGATTTTGCCTCACATCAAGGTCTGTTACTCAATCGACACCCAACCGGCCGCCTCGGCGAGGCTCGGCTTGGGTGGCGATGGGGACCGTACACGGTCCCGACTGTGCAGTTCACAGGCGCCACCCCGTGTACTTCCCGTGATAGCACCCCCCGAAAACCCGGACGATTACCGGCTTTCCGAACAGGATGTGATCACGGAGCGTAGATGACCCGAAAACGGGCTCTGTGATCGATCACACACGGCTCGCCCGGGAACGGGTCCTGAAAATTCCGCCCAAAGCGAACATGGAGATTCGGTGCAGAATCACACCGTGCAGCCTCTCAGACCGGCAGGGTGACGCGCATCACGAGACCGCCGCCCTCGCGGGGCTCCGCGATGATACGGCCTCCGTGGGCCCGCGCGACGGATCGGGCGATCGACAGGCCGAGCCCGACCCCCTTGTCGCTGCCCGTGCGCTCGGTACGCAGCCGCCGGAAGGGCTCGAAGAGGTTGTCGATCTCGTACGCCGGCACCACAGGACCGGTGTTCGAGACGGTCAGCAGAGCCTGTCCGGGCTGCACGGAGGTGTCGACCTCCACCCAGCCGTCCTCGGCCACGTTGTAGCGCACGGCGTTCTGTACGAGGTTCAGCGCGATCCGCTCCAGCAGGACGCCGTTGCCCTGGACGACGGCGGCGGAGCGCTCACCGTGGATCTCGACCTTCCTCGCCACCGCCTCCGAGCGGGCCTGGTCGATGGCACGGTCGGCGACCTCGGCGAGGTCGACCGGTTTGCGCTCGATGATCTGGTTGTCGCTGCGGGCCAGCAGCAGCAGCCCCTCGACCAGCTGTTCACTGCGTTCGTTGGTGGCCAGCAGCGTCTTCCCGAGCTGCTGGAGCTCGGGGGGGGCCTCCGGATCGGAGAGGTGGACCTCCAGCAGTGTGCGGTTGATCGCCAGCGGCGTGCGCAGCTCGTGCGAGGCGTTGCCGACGAACCGCTGCTGCGCGGTGAACGCCCGCTCCAGCCGGTCCAGCATGTCGTCGAAGGTGTCCGCGAGCTCCTTGAGCTCGTCGTCCGGGCCGTCCAGCTCGATCCGCCGGGTCAGGTCGGTGCCCGCCACCCTGCGCGCGGTCCGGGTGATCCGGCCGAGCGGGGACAGGACGCGGCCGGCCATGGCGTAACCGAAGGCGAAGGCGATCACGCTGAGGCCGACGAGGGCGAGGAGCGACCGGTTGAGCAGGGTGTCGAGGGCCGCCTTGCGCTGGTTGTTCACGCAGGCGTTCACCGCGGCGTTGAAGGCGTCGGGGCTGGCGTTCGGGGGCAGGTCGCAGATCTCGCTGGTGACCTTGCCGCTCACGATCTCGAAGGGCAGCTCGCTGCCGACGTGCAGGGCCTGCGCGGCCAGCATGTAGATGATCGAGAGCAGCAGGATGCCCGCGATCAGGAACATCCCGCCGTACAGCAGCGTGAGTCGTATCCGGATGGTCGGGCGCAGCCAGGGGTACGGGGGGTCCTGCTGCTTGGGCTCCCAGGTGGGCTTCGGAGGTGCCGTGGGGGGCGGCGGGGTGGCTGCCATGGTCCTCAGATCCGGTATCCGGAGCCCGGCACGGTGACGATGACGGGCGGTTCGCCGAGCTTGCGGCGGAGCGTCATGACCGTGACCCGCACCACGTTGGTGAAGGGGTCGGTGTTCTCGTCCCAGGCCTTCTCCAGGAGCTGCTCCGCCGAGACGACGGCGCCCTCGCTGCGCATCAGGACCTCCAGCACCGCGAACTCCTTCGGGGCGAGCTGGATCTCCACCTCGTCGCGGAAGACCTCGCGCCGGTTCGGGTCGAGCTTGATGCCGGCGCGCTCCAGCACGGGCGGCAGCGCCACCGTCGTACGGCGGCCGAGCGCGCGCACCCGGGCGGTCAGCTCGCTGAAGGCGAAAGGCTTGGGAAGGTAGTCGTCGGCGCCCAGCTCCAGGCCCTCGACCCGGTCGCTGACGTCGCCGGAGGCGGTGAGCATGAGGACCCGGGTGGGCATGCCGAGCTCGACGATCTTGCGGCAGACGTCGTCGCCGTGCACCACCGGAAGGTCCCGGTCCAGCACGACGACGTCGTAGTCGTTGACCCCGATGCGCTCCAGAGCCGCGGCACCGTCGTAGACGACGTCGACGGCCATGGCCTCCCGGCGCAGTCCGGTGGCCACCGCATCGGCGAGCAGCTGCTCGTCCTCGACGACGAGTACGCGCACAGCGCAGTCCTTCCTTAGGTCCTTCTACGGGTTCACACAGCGAACGGCCCCGAGAGGGGCCGACTGTGTGCGTCCATCCTGCCCGCAACGCGTATAAACCGGCGGTAAGACGGCGCTGGGCCGCCCTGGACCGGAGAAGGGCGCGGAATTACCGGTCAGTTGAGGTTTCTCTGAGTCTGCGCATGGGGAAGAGGGGTTCACACCCGCGATCACGCCCCGGCCCGTGGCATCCCACGGCCCCGTCTCCGTTCCCGGAGAGCGGCGAGATCACCCGCTCCTCCGGCTCCCCGGCCGGAGGCATTCCGGGCACACCCCCGTGCCACCGACCCACGATGAGGGGGCGCATCATGGACGCTTTCACCGCAGGTCTGCTGCACCGCATCAAGACCACCGAGTCCGACCTCACGCGGGCTCGCGAGGACGGCGACGACTTCCTGGCGGATGTCGAGCAGGGCGAGCTGGACGACCTGCACCGCCTCGCGGCCGAGCACGGCGTGCACATCGGCGCCACAAGCGTCTGAGCGGCACAGCAGAGGGCCCCGGATGCCGTCATGGCATCCGGGGCCCTCTGCTGTGCCGCGCGGCCCTCACACCCCTCACCAGGGCTTCGGCGGGTCAGTCGTGCCAGGCGCCCAGCTCGTCCAGTGCGGCCTGCAGCGGCTCGAAGACGCCAGGGGTGGCGGCCACCGTGAGATCGCCGTCGGCCGGGAGCCCGGGACGGCCGCCGGTCAGCGCGCCCGCCTCCCGCGCGATGAGGTCGCCGGCGGCCAGGTCCCAGGGGTGCAGTCCGCGCTCGTAGTAGCCGTCCAGCCGGCCCGCCGCCACATCGCAGAGGTCCACGGCCGCCGAGCCGCCGCGCCGGATGTCGCGGAGCCTCGGGATCAGCTGCCGGGCGACGTCCGCCTGGTGGGCGCGGATGGTGCCGACGTAGTTGAAGCCGGTCGAGACGAGGGCCTGGTCCAGCGGCGGCGCCGGGCGGCAGCGCAGGGCGTTGCCGTTCGCGTACGCACCGCCGCCCAGGACCGCCTGGTACGTCTCGCCGCGCATCGGGGCCTCGACGACGCCGACGACCCGCTCGCCGTCGCGCTCGGCGGCGATGGAGACGGCCCAGGTGGGGAGGCCGTAGAGGTAGTTCACGGTGCCGTCCAGCGGGTCGATGACCCAGCGGATGCCGGTGGACCCCGGCGAGCTGGCGCCCTCCTCGCCGAGGAAGCCGTCGTCGGGGCGGAAGTCGGAGAGGTAGCCGGTGATCAGCTTCTCGGCGGCGATGTCCATCTCGGTGACCACGTCGATGGGGCTGGACTTGGTCGCGGCCACCCCGAGGTCGGCGGGACGGCCGTCGCGCAGCAGGGCTCCGGCGCGGCGGGCCGCCTCCAGGGCGAGGTCGAGCAGTTCGGACAGGGCGGGGTCGGTCACGGGGGCTCCCAGGGGCTCGACGAGAACAGGGGCTTACGCGGTGCGCGTACGGAAGGCTCTTCGCGCGTACGGGGACGCCAGGGGTCACACGTACGGCAGGGGCTTCACGCGTACGGGCTGTCGGCGCCCGCAGCGGCCGGTTTCGGCGCCCTGGCCGGGCAGCAGCCGACCGGGCAG
Organism: Streptomyces sp. CA-146814; assembly: GCF_050942385.1. Taxonomy (NCBI): domain Bacteria; kingdom Bacillati; phylum Actinomycetota; class Actinomycetes; order Kitasatosporales; family Streptomycetaceae; genus Streptomyces; species Streptomyces sp. CA-146814. The sequence goes on along the minus strand of NZ_CP192068.1, from coordinate 6,309,466 downwards.
AGGTCGTGGGACGGGCCGAGGGAGCCCAGCGCGCACGGCTTCACCTCACGCCCCCGCTCACGCGCCGCGCGCTCCAGGAGCAGATCCCGTACGGCGGCGGCGAAGCGCGGATCGTCGCCCACCGTCGCGGACCGGCGGACCGGCAGCCCCAGCTCGGCGGCCTTGGCGGTGGCCTCGGTGTCCAGGTCGTACAGGACCTCCATGTGATCCGAGACGAAGCCGATGGGCGCCATCACGACGGCGGGGACGCCGTCGCCGTGCAGGGTCTCCAGGTGGTCGCAGATGTCGGGTTCCAGCCACGGGATGTGCGGGGCGCCGCTGCGGGACTGGTAGACGAGCTGCCACGGGTGCTCGACACCGGTCCGCTCGCGCACCGCCTCCACGATCAGCCGGGCGACATCCAGGTGCTCCGCGACGTACGCACCGCCCTCGCCGTGCGCCTCCACCGGCCCTGAGGCGTCGGCGGCGGAGGTCGGGATGGAGTGCGTGGTGAAGGCCAGGTGAGCGCCCGTACGGACGTCCTCGGGCAGGTCGGCGAGGGAGGCGAGCAGGCCGTCGACCATCGGCTCCACGAAGCCGGGGTGGTTGAAGTAGTGGCGCAGCTTGTCCACGCGCGGCACGTCGAGGCCCTCCGCCTCCAGGGCGGCCAGCGACTCGGCGAGGTTCTCGCGGTACTGGCGGCAGCCCGAGTACGAGGCGTACGCGCTGGTCGCGAGGACGGCGATCCGGCGGTGCCCGTCGGCGGTCATCTCGCGCAGGGTGTCGGTGAGGTAGGGCGCCCAGTTGCGGTTGCCCCAGTAGACCGGCAGGTCCAGGCCGTGGTCGGCGAAGTCCTTTCTCAGGGCGTCCAGCAGCGCGCGGTTCTGGGCGTTGATCGGGCTGACTCCGCCGAAGAGGAAGTAGTGCTGCCCGACCTCCTTGAGCCGTTCCTCGGGGATGCCCCGGCCACGGGTCACGTTCGCCAGGAACGGGACCACGTCGTCCGGGCCCTCGGGACCGCCGAAGGAGAGCAGCAGCAGGGCGTCGTAGGGAGCGGGATCGCGCAGATCGGACATGACACCGATCCTGCCACCCGCCGCTGACAGCGCGGCAACCGACATCCGACGGTCCGTCGGGAAGGGCCGGAACCCTTGACGGCCGCACGCCCCTTCCGCGCCTCCGCACGCTTCGAAACCCGGTGTCCGGCAGCTCCGCACGGCCGTAAGCTGTATCAGCCAGCTACACGCATGACAGGCACGACCGGAGTACCTCCTTGCCCAGCCCCTACCGCGCCATCTTCGCCGCCCCCGGATCCAAGGGGTTCTCTGCCGCAGGCTTCTTCGGGCGGATGCCGTTGTCCATGATGGGCATCGGCGTCGTGACCATGATCTCCCAGCTCACCGGCCGCTACGGGCTGGCCGGAGCGCTCACGGCGACGCTCGCCATGGCGGCCGCGGTCTTCGGTCCGCAGGTCTCCCGGCTGGTCGACCGGTACGGCCAGCGGCGGGTGCTGCGCCCCACCACGCTGGTCGCGGTGGCGGCGGTGGCGGGGCTGCTGATCTGCGCGCAGCAGGGGGCGCCGGACTGGACGCTGTTCGTCTTCGCGGCGGGCGCGGGCTGTGTGCCGAGCGTGGGGTCGATGGTCCGGGCCCGCTGGGCGGCGATCTACCGGGGTTCCAGCCGCGAGCTGCACACGGCGTACTCCTGGGAGTCGATCGTCGACGAGGTGTGCTTCATCTTCGGCCCGATCATCTCGATCGGGCTCTCCACCGCCTGGTTCCCGGAGGCCGGCCCGCTGATCGCCGCCGCGTTCCTCCTCGTCGGCGTCTTCTGGCTGACAGCCCAGCGCGCCACCGAGCCGATCCCGCACCCGAAGTCGCTCCACACCGGCGGCTCGGCGCTGCGCTCCCCCGGTCTCCAGGTCCTGGTGATCACCTTCGTGGCGACGGGCGCGATCTTCGGCGCCGTCGACGTGGTGACCGTGGCCTTCGCCGAGGAGAGCGGCCACGAGGCGGCGGCCTCCCTCGTGCTGGCCGTCTACGCGCTCGGCTCCTGCCTGGCGGGGGCCGTCTTCGGGCTGCTGCATCTGAAGGGGAAGCCCGCGACCAGGTGGCTGGTGGGGGTCTGCGCGATGGCCGTGAGTATGATCCCCCTCCAACTGGCCGGGAACCTTACGTTGCTGGCCGTGGCGCTCTTTGTCGCGGGCCTCGCCATCGCACCGACGATGGTCACCACCATGGCCCTCGTCGAAGCGCACGTACCGCGCACCAAGCTGACCGAGGGCATGACCTGGACCAGTACCGGGCTCGCGGTCGGAGTGGCGCTCGGCTCCTCGGCCGCCGGCTGGGTGGTCGACGCCGCCGGGGCGAAGGCGGGGTACGCGGTGCCCGCCGTGGCGGGAGCGCTCGCGGCAGCGGTGGCGTTCCTGGGGTACCGCCGGCTGGCGAAGCCGGCTCCTACCGGAGGGCGCGGGGAAGATGACCGACACCTACGCACGGACGACGACGAACGCGTGGCGTAACTGGGCGGGGACCGTCACCGCCCGGCCCGCCAGGACCGAGTCGCCCGCGTCCGTGGACGAGCTGGTTGACGTGGTGCGCCGGGCGCACGCGGAGGGCCTCACGGTGAAGCCGGTCGGCACCGGCCACTCCTTCACGGCGACGGCCGCCACCGACGGCGTGCTGATACGCCCGGACCTGCTCACCGGCATCCGCGACATCGACCGCACGACCATGACCGTCACCGTGGAGGCGGGCACTCCGCTCAAGCGCCTCAACACCGCGCTCGCCCGCGAGGGCCTCTCGCTCACCAACATGGGCGACATCATGGAGCAGACGATCGCCGGGGCGACCTCCACCGGGACGCACGGCACCGGCCGTGACTCGGCGTCGATATCCGCCCAGATCCGCGCCTTGGAGCTGGTCACCGCCGACGGCACGGTGCTGGTCTGCTCGGCCGACGAGAACCCGGAGATCTTCGCCGCCGCCCGGGTCGGGCTCGGCGCGCTCGGCGTGATCACCGCCGTCACCCTCGCCGTGGAGCCGGTCTTCCTGCTGACCGCCCGCGAGGAGCCGATGACCTTCGACCGGGTCACGGCCGACTTCGACCAGCTGGTCGCCGAGAACGAGCACTTCGAGTTCTACTGGTTCCCGCACACCGGCAACTGCAGCACCAAGCGCAACAACCGCAGCGCCGGCCCCGTCGCCCCGCCCAACAAGGTGAGCAGCTGGATCGACGACGAGCTGCTCTCCAACGGCGTCTTCCAGGTGGCCTGTTCGGTCGGCAGGGCGATCCCGCCGGCCATCCCGTCGATCGCCAAGCTCTCCAGCCGCGCGCTGTCCGCCCGGACCTACACCGACATCCCGTACAAGGTGTTCACCAGTCCGCGCCGGGTGAAGTTCGTGGAGATGGAGTACGCCGTTCCGCGCGAGCAGGCCGTGGCGGCGCTGCGGGAGGTGAAGGCGATGGTCGAGCGCTCACCGCTGAAGATCAGCTTCCCGGTCGAGGTGCGCACCGCGCCCGCCGACGACATGGCCCTCTCGACGGCCTCCGGCCGCGACAGCGCGTACATCGCGGTCCACCTCTACAAGGGCACGCCCCACCGCTCGTACTTCACGGCGGTCGAGCGGATCATGACCGCGCACGCGGGCCGGCCGCACTGGGGCAAGATCCACACCCGGGACGCGGCCTATCTGGCGGAGGTCTACCCGCGCTTCGGCGAGTTCACCGCGCTGCGCGACCGGCTCGACCCGGACCGCATGTTCGGCAACGACTACCTGCGGCGCGTCCTCGGCGAGTGACCTCCCGGTACGCCGTCGGCCCCCTTGAAGCGTCTCAAGGGGGCCGAGGTGTTTCCTTCGGTACGTCGTCACTCGCCGGTGCCGTTGGCGGGCGGGGCCTGCTCGCCCTGGCCGGGTGCGCCGCCGGGGCCCGGGGCGGTCGTCGGGTCGGGGGCACCGGTCGCGCCGCCGCCGTCGGGGGCGGAAGGGGTCGGCGTCGGCGCGGGCGTGGTCCCGCCGTCGCCGGAGCCCGAAGGCGTCGGCGTGGGCGTGGACCCGGTGTCCGGCTTCTCGCCGCCCGTTCCCGTCCCGGGATCCGGGCTCCGGCTGCTGCCGTCGCTCGGATCGGTGGCGGGGGCGGAGCCGGTGCCGCTGCCGTCCTCGTCTCCGTCGCCGGGTGTCGGCCGCTGGTCCTCTCCGCCGTCCTGGCCGGTCTCGCCGGAGGGCGTCGGATCGGCCGGGCCGGAGTCGCGGTCGCCGCCACCGCCGCGTACGACGGAGCTGAGCGTGGTGCCCTTGCCGCCGCTGAGGTCGTTGCCCGAGATCACCTCGAAGACGGTGATCCCGGCCATGGAGACGGCGAAGACCGCGGCGGCCGCGAGCGCGGGCCGCTTCCAGCCGCGCAGCCGGGTGCCGTGCGTGGTGCCTTCGGTGAACGCGTCGTCAGGAGACGCGCCGTCGGCGGCGGCCTGTGGCAGCACCTGCGTACGGTCTCCGACCTGCGGCAGCATCTGCGTACGGTCCGGGTCCGGCCGAAGCACCCGCGTACGGTCCGGGTCGGCGACCGGCCTCAGCAGCTGCGTGCTCTCCACGTCGGAGGCGGCGTCCGGGGTGGCGTCCGGCACCACCTCCGGGACCGCGCCCGGGTCGACCGTGGGCAGCACCGTGGTGGCGTCGTCCGGCGGAGCCGACGCGGGCTCCGGTCGCGGCCGCCGCTCGGCGGCTCTGTGCGCCGAGGGGGTCGTCTCCTTGGTGTGCACCGTCACCTGGCGGCCCTCCGGGTGGGTCACCTGGACCGTCACCTCGCGGATCTGCTCGCCGGTGCGGCGGAAGAAGTGCTGGAAGACAGAGCCGCCGCAGGTGGCGACGACGCTCATCACGCCGGCCCCGGCGATGGTGCCGTACACGCCCAGCTGCGAGGCCGCCACGGCTGCCGCGACGGCTGCCACGGCACTCCCGGCGACCTGCGGCAGACTCAGATCGATGCGCCTTTCCTTGGGTTCTGTGTCACTTTCCGGCTTCTGAACCATTACCAGCCCCTGCTTGACATCTCTCCCACCATGCAACAGGAAGGGACAAATGAGCGAAGTGGATAGTTCCGTTTCCGGCGATTGTGTGAAGCACAACACGCATCAAGGGCATTTCGCAGGGAACTGGGTAACTCAATTCCCGCGCCTCCCGAGAAGTTCGGCGGCGCGCCGGTCCACCCAAGTGGCCCGAATGGAGTACCGTACGAGCCCTGGGGCGGACTCCCACGTGGGGATCCGCAGCTACGGGAGAGGGGCCGGCAGCGGCACTCGAACCGGCGGCGCCGACGTAGTGCACGGGTGCTTGCTGAACAGAGCGGCCAAATCGGTCACTTTGGGACGCAAGAGGCAACCGTGTCATGGTGGCGTTCCAGAGTGAGCGCCCGACACGCCGGGCAACTTGGCAAGGTTGTGGCAGGCTGCACCCGGGCAGGTCACACTCGACTAGCGGAAGCAGCGACGCACGTGACGTCGGCAGGCACCACCCGGGAGGTCCCCATGCCCGAACTGCGTGTCGTGGCCGTCTCCAACGACGGCACACGACTGGTGCTCAAGGCTGCGGACAGCACGGAATACACGCTTCCGATCGATGAGCGGCTGCGCGCCGCCGTGCGCAACGACCGCGCGCGGCTGGGTCAGATCGAGATCGAGGTGGAGAGCCACCTCCGCCCCCGCGACATCCAGGCCCGCATACGGGCCGGTGCCTCCGCGGAGGAGGTCGCCCAGTTCGCCGGCATCCCGGTCGACCGGGTCCGCCGCTTCGAGGGGCCCGTGCTCGCGGAGCGCGCCTTCATGGCCGAGCGGGCCCGGAAGACTCCCGTGCGCCGTCCCGGCGAGAACACCGGCCCCCAGCTCGGCGAGGCGGTGCAGGAGCGGCTGCTGCTGCGCGGCGCCGACAAGGAGACCGTCCAGTGGGACTCCTGGCGCCGTGACGACGGCACCTGGGAGGTCCTGCTCGTCTACCGGGTGGCGGGCGAACCGCACTCGGCGAGCTGGTCGTACGACCCGCCGCGCAGGCTGGTCCAGGCCCTGGACGACGAGGCGCGCTCGCTGATCGGCGAGAGCGACGGGGCCGCGCCCGAGCCGAGCTTCCCGTTCGTGCCCCGGATCGCCCGGCTGCCGCGCGACCGGCCGCTGGACCGCACGCTGGACCGGCAGATCGAGCGTCACACCGAGCGGCCCGCACCGGCTCCCGAGCCGGAGGAGTACGTGAGCAGCGCCTCGGCCGGTGAGCGTGACTCGCTGACCAGCCTGCTGGAGGCGGTGCCGAGCTTCCGGGGCGACATGGTCGTGCCGGAGCGGCCCACGCAGCCCGAGCCGCCCGCGCTGGAGCCCGCGGCCGAGGAGGAGGCCGAGACCGAGGAGCCGCCCGCCGCCGCGGCCTCGGCCGGTGCCGGGTCGGCGTACGCGGATGTGCTGATGCCGAGGGCGGTGGCCGGTCACCGCGACCGGCTGACCGGGACGACGGACCGCCAGGCCGAGGCGGACGGGGTCCGTCCGGGACGCCGGGCCGCCGTGCCGAGCTGGGACGAGATCGTCTTCGGCACCCGCCGCAAGAAGCAGGACTGACCGGGAGTGCCGGTCGGAGGGAGAGGGGCCCGTACGCGATCGCGTACGGGCCCCTCTCCGTGCTCCCGCTTATCAGGCCGGCTCGGGGCCGGTGGCGACCGGGCGGGCGGGGTCGGCGGACCACTCGGACCAGGACCCGGGGTAGAGCGCGGCGGGGATGCCGGCGATCTCCAGGGCGAGCACCTCGTGGGCTCCGGAGACACCCGATCCGCAGTACACGCCGACCGGATCGCCGGTCTTCCCCGCTCCGAGCGCGGTGAACCGCTCGGCGAGCCGTTCGGCCGGAAGGTAGCGGCCGTCCTCGGTCACGTTCGCCGTGGTCGGAGCGGAGACGGCGCCGGGGATGTGGCCGCCGACGCGGTCGATCGGCTCGACGTCGCCCCGGTAGCGCTCGGCCGCCCGTGCGTCCAGGAGCAGTCCCGTACGGGCGAGAGCGGCGGCCGCGTCCGCGTCCAGGGTGGGCAGGGCACCGGGGATCGGCCGGAAATCGCCCTCGGCGGGGTGCGGGATCTCGGTGGTGAGGTCGCCGGTCCACGCGGCGAGCCCGCCGTCCAGCACCCGTACGTCCGGGTGCCCCGTCCAGCGCAGCAGCCACCAGGCGCGGGCGGCGGCCCAGCCCTGGCCGCCGTCGTAGACCACGACCGGGGTGTCCTGGCCGACCCCGGCGCGGCGCATCACAGCGCCGAAGGCCTCCGGGTCCGGAAGCGGGTGGCGGCCGCCACTGCCCGCCGGTCCGGCCAGCTCCGTGTCGAGGTCGACGAAGACGGCCCCGGGCAGGTGGCCGGCCTCGTAGTCGGGGCGGCCGTGCGGACCACCCAACTGCCAGCGGACGTCCAGGAGCACCGGCGGCCGCGGTCCCGCCGACTCGCTCGCGTATGCGAATGCGGTGATGATGGGGTTCATGGGTGCCATCCTCGCGCAGAGGCCGTGGCGCCCATACCCATGCCTGGGCGGACGTACCGCAACAAAGCGGTCTCCGCCCGTCGAGAACCCGGGGTACGCGGCGCGGCCGGAGCCGCACCGGCGCCGGGTGGTGCGAGCATCTCCACGGGGTACCCGGACCGCGTCCTGACCCGGGAGCGCCGTACGCACCCCGTTCCCCCGTCCGGCCACACAACGGTCCGAGGAGAGACAAGACGATGACCGAGGCTGCCGCCCGGCGCACACCCGGAACACCTTGCTGGGTGAGTCTGATCGTGCACGGCCTGAGCGCGACCCAGGAGTTCTACGGGGCGCTGTTCGGCTGGGAGTTCCGACCGGGACCCGACCAGTTGGGCCCCTACGTCCGCGGGCTGCTCGACGGGAAGGAGGTCGCGGGCATCGGCCAGCTGCCGCCCGACCGCCACCTCCCGATCGCCTGGACCACCTACCTGGCCACGGACGACACGGACCTGACGGCCGAGGCGATCCGCTCCTGCGGCGGTACGGTCGCGGTCGGACCGATCGACGCGGGCGAGGCGGGCCGGCTCGCCATCGCCTCGGACCCGGGCGGGGCCGTGTTCGGCGTCTGGCAGGGCTCGGAGCACGTCGGGACCATGACGGCGGGCGTGCCCGGCACCCCGGTCTGGAACGAGCTGGTGACCCGGGAGACGTCGATGGTCGCGAAGTTCTACCAGACGGTCTTCGGTTACGAGACCGAGGCGGTGGTCTCCGCCGACTTCGACTACCAGACCCTGCATCTGGCCGGCGTCCCGGTGGCCGCGCTGCACGGCGTCGGTCAGTCGCTGCCGCGCGACCGGGGCCCGCACTGGATGACGTACTTCGAGGTCGCCGACGTGGACGAGTCGGCCGCCCGGGTGGTGGAGCTGGGCGGGCACATTCTGCAGCCGCCGCGCGAAGGGGCGAGCGGCAGGCTGGCGACGGTGGCGGATCCGGAGGGCGCCGCCTTCACGATCGTACGGTCGTCCGAAGGCTGAAGTCCTTTCGGGACGGCTAGCTCTCGGCGGCGACCGGCAGCACGTCCGGGGAGAGGGTGCCCGCGCGGGCCGTCTCGGCGGTGAGCCGGCGGCGGTGGTGGCGGCGGCAGAGCACCTCGTAACCGACCTCGCCCGCCTGCCGGTTGACGTCTCCGACGACGACCTGGGCGCCCTCGACGACCATCTCGCCGTCCACCGTACGGGCGTTGTGCGTGGCGCGGGCGCCGCACCAGCAGAGCGCCTCGACCTGGAGCGCCTCTATCCGGTCGGCCAGTTCGATCAGGCGCTGGGAGCCGGGGAAGAGCTTGGTGCGGAAGTCCGTGGTGATGCCGAACGCGAAGACGTCCAGGCCCAGATCGTCGACGACCCGGGCCAACTGGTCGATCTGGGCCGGGGCGAGGAACTGCGCCTCGTCCACGATCACGTAGTCGACCCGGCCGCCACGGCTGACCCGGTCGACGATGTGCGCGTACACGTCCATGCCCTCGTCCGCCTCGACGGCGTCCGTCACCAGGCCGAGCCGGGAGGAGAGCTTGCCCTCGCCCGCCCGGTCGTCGCGGGTGAAGATCACGCCCTGGAGGCCGCGCGCGGAGCGGTTGTGACCGATCTGCAGGGCCAGCGTGCTCTTTCCGCAGTCCATGGTTCCGGAGAAGAACACCAGCTCGGGCATGAGGGGTCGAGCACCTTTCAGAACAGCGGAGGGGGAGAAACGCGGTTACGAGCGTACTTCGAGCAGCGGGACGAGCTGTTCGACGGGGGTCAGGGAGCCGTGCATGCCGACCATGGCCGACTCGTGCGGCTCGTTGACCGACGCCGTGATGACGACGTCGTCGTGGGCGGCGGCGACCACATCGCCGATCCGGCCGTACACCCGCTCGTCGATCACCGGCCCGAACCAGCCCGCCGCGATCGCCTCGTCCCGGCTCGCCACCCAGAACTGCTCGCCGAGCACCTCGCGCCAGACGGCCAGGACGTCGCCCTGGGCGCCGGGCACCGCGTAGACATGGCGGGCGCGGCCCTCGCCGCCGAGCAGGGCGACGCCGGCGCTCAGCTCCCAGTCCTCGTCGAAGTCGATCCGGGACTGCTCGTCGAACGGGATGTCGATCATGCCGTGGTCGGCGGTGATGTAGAGCGCCGAGCGCGGCGGAAGCTGTTCCGCGAGGCGCTGGGCGAGCCCGTCGACGTACATCAACTGGCCGCGCCAGGCGTCGGAGTCGACGCCGAAGCGGTGGCCCTTGCCGTCGACCTCGCTGTAGTACGTGTAGACGAGCGAGCGGTCGCCGGCGGCGAGGCGCTGGGCGGCGGTGTCCATCCGGTCCTCGCCGGAGAGCCGGCCGAGGAAGGAGCCGCCGCTGAGCGCGACCTTGGTGAGCGGGGTCTGCTCGAAGTCCGGCGAGGAGACCTGCGCGGTGCGCACGCCCGCCGCGTCGGCCAGCTGGAAGACCGTGGGATACGGCTGCCAGACCTTCGGCGCGGTGAACGGCTTCCAGCGGAGCTGGTTCATCAGCGCGCCGGTCTCCGGGTTGCGCACGGTGTAGCCGGGCAGGCCGTGCTCGCCGGGCGGCAGGCCCGTACCGACCGAGGCGAGCGAGGTCGCGGTGGTGGAGGGGAAGCCGGCGGTGATGGGGCGGCCGGTGTTGCCGAGCGAGGTGGGGAGCAGGGAGTGCAGGAAGGGCGCCTCGTCGGGGTGGGCCTTGATCTGCTCCCAGCCGAGGCCGTCGATCAGGAAGACGCAGTTGCGGTCGGCGGGCGTCAGCTCGGAGATGGTGGCGGTGAGGCCTTCCACGCCCTGCCCGGCCGCGAGCGTCGGCAGCAGATCGGCGAGCGAGCCGCTGCCGTACGCCGGGACGGGAGCGGTGTCGAGCGCGAGCGGGACCGGGTCCTGCCAGGCGGCCTGGGCCATCACCGGCCGGTCGCGGCGGTGGCGGCCGTGGCCTCGGAGAGGGCCTGGGCGAAGGCGAGGGTCTGGCGGACGGCGTCGGGGCCGTCACCGGCCTCGCTGACGCGCAGGCTCAGGTCGTCGGCGGTGGAGCTGCCCGTGTAGCCGTGGTCGGCCTCGCAGTTGCTGTCGCCGCAGGCGGCGGGCTCCAGGTCGATCCGGGAGACCGCGCCCCAGCCGATGGTGAGGACGACCTCGCGGGGCAGCGTGCCCGCGACGTACTTCTCCGGGTTGGCCACCACGCGGCTGACCACGACGGAGGAGATCCGGTCGAGCTTGACCGACTCCGTGGAGGTGGTGGCGTACGGCGTCGGGGAGCTGGTGTCGGCGGCCTGCTCGTCGGTGTGGCTGACGATGAAGCGGTTCTCGGTCAGCACCAGGACCGTGGCATGGCGGCGGACCTCGTTGGAGTCGAACGTGGTCTCCTGGTGGACCAGGTACGAGGCGACCGGCTCCCCGCCGACGGCGGCCTCGACCGCCTCGGCCACGAGGGCCGGGTAGTAGCCGCTGCGCTCGATCGCCGCGCGCAGCCCCTGGGTCGTCGTACCGGTCTTTGCCATGTGCACCATCCTACGGTGGGCCGGTGGCTGCCTGGGACCTGTCAGTAGTTCGGGAGGCGGCGCGGGCCGAGGTCGCCGCGCGGGGGCGGCGGGGCGAGGCGGACGCTGGCGCCGAGGACGGTGAGGCCGTGAGGCGCCACGACCACCGGTTCCAGTGCCACGGAGACCACTTCGGGATGGTCGTCGACCAGCCGGGACAGCCTCAGCAGCAGCTCCTCCAGGGCCGGGGTGTCGACGGGGGCCGAGCCGCGCCAGCCGAAGAGGACCGGGGCCGCCTTGATGGACCGGATCAGCTCGGCGGCGTCGCGGTCGGTGGCCGGAACCAGCCGGTGCGCGGTGTCACCGAGGAGCTCGGAGGGGGCGCCCGCGAGGCCGAAGGAGAGGATCGCCCCGGCGGCGGCGTCGATGGAGGCCCGTACGACGGTGTCCACGCCGCGCGGGGCCATGGACTGGACGACCGGGAGGAGTTCGGCGGGCTTGCCGAGGAGTTCGGTGAACTCTCCGTACGCGCGGCGCAGCGCGTCCTCGTCGGCGAGGTCGAGCCGGACGCCGCCGAGGTCGGCGCGGTGGCGCAGGTGGGGTGCGGTGGTCTTCAGTGCCACCGGGTAGCCGAGGCGGGCGGCTGCCGCCACCGCTGCATCGGGGTCCGGGGCGGGGAGCGTGGGGCGTACGGGGATGCCGTAGCGGCCGAGCAGCTCGCGGGCCTCGTCGTGGGTGAGGGGGCGGCCGCGCGGGTCGGGGGTGGCGCCGAGGAGGGAGTCGATCAGGGCGGCGGCGCCGGGCTCGTCGGTGGTCTCGTCCAGGAACTCGGGCACCTTGCCGGGCGTGGCCGCCTGGCGCCGCCACTGCGCGTACTTCACGGCTTCGGCCATCGCGCGTACGGCACGTTCGGCGGCGGGATAGGCGGGGATGCGGCCGGGTGGGGCGGGGGGCTCGCCTGCTTCGGCTCCTGCGGTTCCTGCGGCTTCTGGAGGTGCGTTCTCCGTGGGAGCGGACGCGGCGGGCGGGCCGGAGGGCTGGGCGGCGAGTGTGGTGGGCCGGGTGCGGGGTGCGGCCGTGCTGCTCGCGGCGGCCAGCGCCTCGGCGAGGCCGCCGATCTCCACGTGGACGACGGCGACGGGCTTGGCCGGTCCGCCGGCGGCCGCGCCGCGCAGCGCTGCGGCCAGCACCTCGCCGTCGCCGGTCTCGGCCTCGCCGTTCTCGCCCACCCACGGGATGGCGGTGACGATCACGGCGTCGCAGGTCCCGTCGGCCAGCGCCTCGGCCAGCGCGTCCCGGAAGTCCTGCGGCGAGGCACCGGTGGTGAGGTCGACCGGCGGACGCGGGCGGAGCCCTTCGGCGAGGCAGGCGTCGTACGTGAGGAGGCCGAGCGACTCGGAGTTGCCGAGGATCGCGACCCGGGGCCCGGCCGGGAGCGGCTGGCCCGCCAGGAGCAGTCCGGCGTCCACCATCTCGGTCACCGTGTCGACCCGGATGACGCCCGCCTGCCGCATCAGCGCGGAGACGGTGGCGTCGGGGATGCGGCTGACGGGGACGGCGTGGCCGGGCGGGTTGGTGCCGCTGTGCCGGGCGCCCTTCACCACGACGACGGGCTTCACGGCGGCGGTGCGGCGGGCGAGGCGGGTGAACTTGCGCGGGTTGCCGAGGGATTCGAGGTAGAGGAGGGCGACGTCGGTGTCCTGGTCCTCGAAGGAGTACTGGAGGAAGTCGTTGCCGGAGACGTCGGCCCGGTTACCGGCCGAGATGAACGAGGAGAGGCCCGCGCCCCGCCGGTGGAGGCCGGAGAGGAGGGCGATGCCGATGGCGCCGGACTGGGTGAAGAGGCCGATCCGGCCACGGGCGGGCGACTCGGGGGCGAGGGAGGCGTTCAGCCGGACGGACTCGGCGGTGTTGATGATGCCGAAGGCGTTGGGGCCGATGATCCGCATGCCGTACGAGCGGGCCTGGCGGACCAGTTCGCGCTGGAGCTCACGGCCGGCGGAGCCCTGCTCGGCGTAGCCGGCGGAGAGGACGACGAGCCCTTGGACGCCGTGCTCGCCGCAGTCGGCGACGGCCTCGGGGACGCGGTGGGCGGGGACGGCGATGACGGCGAGGTCGACCTGCTCGTCGATCTCGCCGAGCGAGCGGTGCGCGGGGACGCCGTCGAGCGTGGTGAGGCCCTCGTCGAAGGCGCGGTTCACGGCGTACGTACGGCCGGTGAAGCCGGCGGCGAGGAGGTTGCGGAGGACCGTGCGGCCCACTCCCCCGGGTGTGCGGCCGGTGCCGATGACCGCGACGGAGCCGGGCGCGAGGAGGCGCTGGACCGAGCGGGCCTCGGCGCGCTGTTCGCGGCCGCGCTGGACGGCGAGGGACTTCTCGGTGGGTTCGAGGTCGAGGGTGAGGTGGACGGAGCCGTCCTCGAAGCTGCGCTGCTGGGTGTAGCCGGCGTCCCGGAACACCTTGATCATCTTGTTGTTGGCGGGCAGCACCTCGGCGGCGAAGCGCCGGATCCCTCGCTCGCGGGCGACGGCGGCGATGTGTTCGAGCAGCGCCGAGGCGACTCCGCGGCCCTGGTGGGCGTCCTGGACGAGGAAGGCGACCTCGGCCTCGTCGGCGGGCGCGGAGGCGGGCCGGCCCTGGTCGTTGATGCGGTCGTAGCGGACGGTTCCGATGAACTCGCCGCCGATCGTGACGGCCAGCCCCACCCGGTCGACGTAGTCGTGATGGGTGAAGCGGTGCACGTCCCGGTCGGAAAGGCGCGGGTACGGGGCGAAGAACCGGTAGTACTTCGACTCGTCGGACACCTGCTCGTAGAAGCTGACCAGCCGTTCGGCGTCGTCCGTGGTGATCGGCCTGATGCGCGCGGTGCCACCGTCGCGGAGCACCACGTCCGCTTCCCAGTGGTCGGGGTACGCGTGATGCGGACTCTGTTCCGGCGTGGGCTCCATGGGCAAAGCCTACGGCCGGTCTCCCGGTCGCGGAGGGATCGGTACCGGGGCAGTCTGAGGACGGCCGGGGCCTGCGGGTGGGAGGGGAGGCCGGGCACAGCAGTACGTACCGCATGAGAGACTGGTCTAGACAACCGTTGATATGTGAAGGGCAGAACCATGGCTGAGCGCCGCGTAAACGTCGGTTGGGCCGAGGGCCTGCACGCCCGCCCCGCTTCCATCTTCGTCCGTGCCGCCACGGCTTCCGGCGTCCCGGTGACGATCGCCAAGGCCGACGGCAACCCGGTCAACGCCGCCTCGATGCTCGCGGTGCTGGGTCTGGGTGCGCAGGGTGGCGAGGAGATCGTGCTCGCGTCCGACGCGGACGACGCCGAGGCCGCCCTGGACCGTCTGGCGAAGCTGGTCGCCGAGGGGCTCGAAGAGCTTCCCGAGACCGTCTGACCCATTCCGGGACCGTACGACGGTAACGGACCTGAGCCGTGGTTTCTCCCTCCGGGAGAAGCCGCGGCTTTTTCGCTGTCCCGAGGCGATGGAGAATAATTTCGGGCAGCGCGAAATAAAACCCTCGGGAATTACTTCTCTTTGTATACGGCGCGCTTGTTAATGACGGGCACCCGCGATGTTTACGCCGTGTTGCGAAGAACTCACGCGAGGCGGTGGCGCCGCCCGACGGCCGGGTCGGTCCGGTCGGCGCAGCCGGTGCGCCCCGGCGGCCCGCTCCGCGTGCAGGGCGGTGAGCGCCCTGGCCCGTTCCGCGTCGCCGCGCGCCACCGCGTCCACGATGGCTCCGTGCTCGGCCCAGGAGTCGACCGGGCGGGCCGGCTGCTCGACGGCGTACATCCAGGCGATCTTGTGCCGGAGCTGGGTGAGCAGGGCGATCAGGCCGGGGCTGCCGGAGGCCTGCGCCAGGGTCTCGTGGAACCAGCCGCCCAGCGACCGCAGATCCTCGCCCTCGCCGCGGCGGGCCCGCTCCTGGCCCAGTCTGACCAGCCCGCGGAGCACCTTGAGGTGGGCCTCCGTGCGGCGCTGGGCGGCGCGGGCGGCGCCGAGCGGCTCCAGGAGCATCCGCACCTCCAGCAGGTCGGCGGCCTCCTGCTCGGTGGGCTCGGCGACACAGGCCCCGGCGTGCCTGCGGGTGGTGACGAAGCCTTCGGACTCCAGGGTGCGCAGTGCCTCGCGGACCGGGACGCGGGAGACCCCGTACCGCCGGGCCAGCAGCTCCTCGGTGAGGCGGCTGCCGCGCTCGTAGACACCGGAGATGATGTCGTCACGGATTGCCGTGCATACCGAATGCGCGGGAATGCGCATGTCCGAACCTCCGCCTTCATCCCCGCGAAACGCGGCCGGCCGACGCCTGTTCCGTGACTCTAAGGCAATCTTCCGCAATTTCCGATGGCAGGCCTGAATTGATGGATATCTTCTGGCCAAAGGTCGGGAGCGGAGGGGATCGGTCCGGGCATTCCCGGCGCACGGCCGAAGGCCCCGGCGGGAAGCCGGGGCCTTCGGGAGGAGCGGTGGTGCGCGGTCGGGTCAGACGTTGACGCCGTGCGAGCGCAGGTAGCCGACCGGGTCCATGTCGGAGCCGTACTCGGCAGTGGTGCGGGCCTCGAAGTGGAGGTGCGGGCCGGTGGAGTTGCCGGTGGAGCCGGAGAGGCCGATCTGCTGGCCGGAGGTGACCGACTGGCCGACGGAGACGCCGATCGAGGAGAGGTGGCCGTACTGGGTGTACGTGCCGTCCGTCATCCGGAGCACGATGTTGTTGCCGTACGCGCCGCCCCAGCCCGCCTCGACGACCGTACCGGCGCCGACCGCGACGACGGAGCTGCCGGAGGCGGCGCGGAAGTCCACGCCGGAGTGGCTGCCGGAGGACCAGAGCGCACCGCCGGACTTGTAGCCGGTGGTGACGGACGAGCCGGCGACCGGGAGGTGGAAGGCGTTGAGGCGGGCGCGCTCGGCGGCGCGGGCCGCGCGGGCCTCCTCCTCGCGGATCTCCTCGGCGCGGGCCTCGGCCTTGCGCTGGGCCTCCGCCTTCGCCTTGGCCTTCGCGGCCTTGGCCTTGGCTTCGGCGGCCGCCTCGGCCTTCGCCTTCGCGACGACTTCGGCCTGCCGGTGCTGGGCCTGGGCCTGGGCCTCGATCTGCTCGGCGATCGTGGCGTCGAGGGCGATGGCCTGGGTGAGTCCGGTCTCGGCGACCTTGGGGGTCTCGGAGTCGGCCGCGGCGGCCGGAGAGGCCAGGGTGCCGAGGACACCGGTCGTGGTCAGGGCCGCGACGCCGGCGACATGAGCGCCGCGGCGCTTCAGGCGGCTCGGGGCACGGTGCTTCCCGGTGGCACGGGTGAACGCCATGGAGGTGCTTGATCCTTTCCTTCCTTCTCGCCTACCGGGTTAGCTGACGGGTTCGGAGCAGGAAGGTCTCCTACGGAGCTCCGCGCCGGTTCGCGGCACGGGGTTCCGATTCACCCCAGGGACTGCGTGTGGGTCCCCGGCTCCCCAGGCTCGCGCCTGACGGGGACTCGGCGATGGCTGCCCGGCGCTGCGGATGCGGCATACGGGTGACGGACAGCCGGGCCGACGCTAGACAAGGCGGCTGTCCGTCACCAAACGGACAGGGGGATTTGTCGCGCATCCCACAGGACGTAGGGGGAGTTACATCAGCAAGACGTGAAGAAAGGCGCCAAGCGGACAAAAGGGAGAACCCCGGCGAATTACTCCTCGCTGGGGTTCTCTCCGTCCTGGTGTGTGCCGACGGTGTGTCAGCCGCTGACGACGGTCACCTCTCCGATGCCGAGCGCCTTCACCGGCTCCGCGATCTGTGCCGCGTCGCCCACGAGGACCGTGACCAGCCGGTCCACCGGGAAGGCGCTGACCACGGCAGCGGTCGCCTCCACGGTGCCCGTCTCGGCGAGGCGGGCGTACAGCTGGGCCTGGTAGTCGTCGGGCAGGTGCTGCTCGACCTGGTCGGCCAGCGTGCTCGCGACCGAGGCGGCCGTCTCGAACTTCAGCGGGGCGACGCCCACCAGGTTCTGCACGGCCGTCTCGCGCTCGGCGTCGGTCAGCCCTTCGGCGGCCAGCGTCCGCAGGACCTTCCAGAGGTCCTCCAGCGCCGGGCCGGTGGACTCGGTGTCCACCGAACCGCTGATGGCGAGCATCGCCGCGCCGCCCGAGTCGGGCCCGGTCGAGCGCAGGACCTGGGCGAAGGCGCGTACGCCGTAGGTGTAGCCCTTCTCCTCGCGCAGCACCCGGTCCAGCCGGGAGGTGAGCGTGCCGCCCAGGCAGTACGTGCCGAGCACCTGGGCCGGCCAGACGCGCTCGTGGCGGTCGGCGCCGATGCGGCCGATCAGCAGCTGGGTCTGGACCGCGCCGGGACGGTCCACGATGACCACGCGGCCGGTGTCGTCGGCGGTGATCGGCGCGACCGGGCGGGCCTGGGCCGTGTTGCCCGACCAGTCGCCGAGGGTGTCGGTGAGCAGCGCGTCCAGGTCGATGCCGGTGAGGTCGCCGACGATGACGGCCGTCGCGGTGGCCGGGCGGATGTGGGCGTCGAAGAAGGCGCGCACGGCGGCGGCGTCGATCCGCCGCACGGTCTCCTCGGTGCCCAGGCGCGGGCGGGACATCCGGGCGGTGGCCGGGAACAGCTCCTTGGAGAGCTGCTTGGCGGCGCGCCGGGACGGGTTGGCCTTCTCGTGCGGGATCTCGTCGAGGCGGTTGCCGACGAGCCGCTCGATCTCGCTCTCGGCGAAGGCCGGGGCGCGCAGGGCCTCGGCGACCAGGCCGAGCGCCTTGGCCAGCCGGGAGGCCGGGACCTCCAGGGAGACCCGGACGCCGGGGTGGTCGGCGTGCGCGTCCAGGGTGGCGCCGCACCGCTCCAGCTCGGCGGCGAACTCCTCGGCGCTGTGCTTGTCGGTGCCTTCGGAGAGCGCGCGCGACATGATCGTGGCCACGCCGTCCAGGCCCTCGGGCTCGGCGTCCAGCGGCGCGTCCAGGAAGATCTCCACGGCCACGACCTGCTGGCCGGGGCGGTGGCAGCGCAGCACGGTCAGCCCGTTAGGCAGGGCGCCGCGCTCGGGGGCGGGGAAGGCCCACGGCCGGGCGGTGCCCGGGGTCGGCTGCGGGTGGTACTCCATGGCTACTCCAGTCACGGCGGCGTCGCTCACTTGTCCGCCCCCTCGGGCGCGTCGGTGGCCTCTTCGGCGTCCTCGGCCGGCTCGACGGGCTCGTAGACCAGCACCGCCCGGTTGTCGGGGCGCAGGGCCGCCGCTGCAGCCTCGCGCACCTCGTCGGCGGTGATGTCCAGGACGCGTCCCACGGCGGTCAGGGCGAGCTGCGGGTCGCCGAACAGGACCGCGTAACGGCACAGTTCGTCGGCGCGGCCCGCGACCGTCCCCAGCCGGTCCAGCCACTCGCGCTCCAACTGGGCCTGCGCGCGCTCCATTTCCTCCGGCGTCGGGCCCTCCTCGGCGAACCGGGCCAGCTCCTCGTCGACGGCGGTCTCGATGGTCTCCACCTCGACCCCGCCGGAGGTCTTCACGTCCAGCCAGCCCAGCGAGGGCGCGCCGGCGAGCCGCAGCAGGCCGAAGCCCGCCGCCACCGCCGTACGGTCGCGGCGGACCAGGCGGTTGTGCAGCCGCGAGGACTCGCCGCCGCCGAGCACGGTGAGCGCCAGGTCGGCCGCGTCACAGGCGCGGGTGCCGTCGTGCGGGAGGCGGTAGGCGGCCATCAGCGCACGCGCCGGGACCTCCTCGTGGACCACTTCGCGCAGCTGCTCGCCGATGATCTCGGGCAGGGTCCCGTCGCGCGGCGGCTGCTTGCCGTCGTGGGACGGGATGGAGCCGAAGTACTTCTCGACCCAGGCGAGGGTCTGCTCCGGGTCGATGTCGCCGACGATCGACAGCACCGCGTTGTTGGGCGCGTAGTACGTACGGAAGAACGCGCGGGCGTCCTCCAGGGTTGCCGCGTCCAGGTCGGCCATGGAGCCGATCGGGGTGTGGTGGTAGGGGTGGCCCTCGGGGTAGGAGAGGGCGGTGAGCTTCTCGAACGCGGTGCCGTAGGGCACGTTGTCGTAGCGCTGGCGGCGTTCGTTCTTGACGACGTCGCGCTGGTTCTCCATGGACTCCTCGTCGAGCGCGGCGAGGAGGGAGCCCATGCGGTCGGCCTCCAGCCAGAGGGCCAGCTCCACCTGGTGGGTGGGCATGGTCTCGAAGTAGTTGGTCCGCTCGAAGCTGGTCGTCCCGTTGAGCGAGCCGCCGGCCCCCTGGACGAGCTCGAAGTGGCCGTTCCCCTTGACCTGTCCCGAGCCCTGGAACATCAGGTGCTCGAAGAGGTGAGCCAGACCGGTGCGTCCCTTGACCTCGTGGCGCGAACCGACGTCGTACCAGAGGCAGACCGCGGCGACCGGGGTCAGATGGTCCTCGGAGAGCACCACACGCAGGCCGTTGGCCAGGCGGTGCTCGGTCGCTGTCAGGCCGCCGGAGCCGGCCTGTGCGGTGGCCGTGTGACCCATGGGCATGTACGTCCCTTCGATCGCGATACTGGACTTCCTGACCGGTACTTCCTGCCAGACCTGCCACTCTAAGCAAGCGCACCGGCACCTGGCGAAGTTCCCGTTCCGCGGAAGTTTCCGTCGATGGTGTCCCCGGCCGTGCCGCCCGGGACGGCTTCGGACGGGTCGAGGTCCGCGTTGTCAGTGCGGAGGTCCACAATGGTCCGCATCAGTACCCCAGGTTGTCCGATCAGAATCCGTGAATCCGAGAAGGAGTCGCAGCCGCGATGGCCCGCCGTAGCACGAAGACCCCGCCGCCGGACGACTTCGAGGAGAAGATCCTCGACATCGACGTCGTCGACGAAATGCAGGGCTCCTTCCTCGAGTACGCGTACTCGGTGATCTACTCCAGGGCCCTGCCCGACGCCCGCGACGGCATGAAGCCGGTGCACCGGCGCATCGTGTCCCAGATGAACGAGATGGGACTGCGCCCCGACCGCGGCTATGTGAAGTGCGCGCGCGTCGTCGGCGAGGTCATGGGCAAGCTGCACCCTCACGGTGACGCGTCGATCTACGACGCCCTGGTGCGGATGGCGCAGCCCTTCTCGATGCGGCTGCCGCTCGTCGACGGCCACGGCAACTTCGGCTCGCTCGGCAACGACGACCCGCCGGCCGCCATGCGGTACACCGAGTGCCGGATGGCCGACGCCACTTCGCTGATGACGGAGGCGATCGACGAGGACACGGTCGACTTCCAGTCGAACTACGACGGCCAGGAGCGCGAGCCGGTCGTCCTCCCGGCCGCCTACCCCAACCTCCTGGTGAACGGCGTATCGGGCATCGCGGTCGGCATGGCGACCAACATGCCTCCGCACAACCTGGGCGAGGTCATCGCCGCCGCCCGCCACCTGATCAAGCACCCGGGCGCCGACATCGAGACGCTGATGCGTTTCGTCCCCGGCCCCGACCTGCCGACCGGCGGCCGTATCGTCGGCCTCGGCGGCATCAAGGACGCGTACACCAACGGCCGCGGCACGTTCAAGATCCGCGCCACCGTCGCCGTGGAGAACGTGACGGCCCGCCGCAAGGGTCTCGTCGTCACCGAACTGCCCTTCACCGTCGGCCCGGAGAAGGTGATCGCCAAGATCAAGGACCTGGTCTCGGCGAAGAAGCTCCAGGGCATCGCGGACGTCAAGGACCTCACCGACCGCGCGCACGGCCTGCGTCTGGTCATCGAGGTGAAGAACGGCTTCGTGCCGGAAGCGGTGCTGGAGCAGCTCTACAAGCTGACGCCGATGGAGGAGTCCTTCGGCATCAACAACGTGGCGCTGGTCGACGGCCAGCCGCTGACGCTCGGCCTCAAGGAGCTGCTGGAGGTCTATCTCGACCACCGCTTCGAGGTCGTGCGCCGGCGCAGCGAGTTCCGCCGCACCAAGCGCCGTGACCGGCTGCACCTGGTCGAAGGCCTGATCGTCGCCCTGCTCGACATCGACGAGGTCATCCGGATCATCCGGGACAGCGACAACTCGGCGCAGGCGAAGGAGCGCCTGATGGAGCGCTTCTCGCTGAGCGAGATCCAGACGCAGTACATCCTGGACACCCCGCTGCGCCGGCTCACCCGCTTCGACCGGATCGAGCTGGAGAGCGAGCGCGACAAGCTCAACGGCGAGATCGAGGCGCTGACGGCGATCCTGGAGTCGGACGCGGAGCTGCGGAAGCTGGTCTCCACGGAGCTGGCGGCGGTGGCGAAGAAGTTCGGCACGGACCGGCGCACGGTGCTGCTGGAGTCGGCGGGTGCGCAGATCGCCTCCGTACCGCTGGAGGTCGCGGACGACCCGTGCCGGGTGCTGCTGTCGTCGACGGGTCTGCTGGCCCGTACGGCCAACGCGGAGCCGGTGGAGATCTCCGAGGACGCCCGGCGCGCCAAGCACGACGTGATCGTCTCGGCGGTCGCGGCGACGGCGCGCGGCGATGTGGGGGCGGTGACCTCCACCGGGCGGCTGCTGCGGCTCTCGGTGATCGACCTGCCGCAGCTGCCGGACACCCACGCCGAGCCCAACCTGTCGGGCGGGGCGATGATTTCGGAGTTCCTCACGCTGGAGGCGGACGAGGAGCTGATCTGCCTGACCACGCTCGACGAGGCGTCGCCGGGGCTGGCGATCGGGACGCTCCAGGGTGTGGTGAAGCGCGTCGTGCCCGACTATCCGGCCAACAAGGACGAGTTGGAGGTCATCGCTCTGAAGGACGGTGACCGCGTCGTGGGCGCGACCGAGCTGCGTACGGGCGAGGAGGATCTGGTCTTCGTCACCTCCGACGCGCAGTTGCTGCGCTATCCGGCGGCCTCGGTGCGGCCGCAGGGGCGGGCCGCCGGAGGCATGGCGGGCGTCAAGCTGGCGGCCGGGGCCGAGGTGCTGTCGTTCACGGCGGTGGACCCGGCGGCGGACGCGATCGTGTTCACGGTGGCCGGTTCGCACGGGACGCTGGACGACTCGGTGCTGACGTCGAAGCTCACGCCGTTCGACCAGTATCCGCGCAAGGGCCGGGCGACCGGCGGAGTGCGCTGCCAGCGGTTCCTGAAGGGTGAGGACGTGCTGGTCTTCGCCTGGGCGGGTCCCACCCCGGCCCGAGCCGCGCAGCAGAACGGCACCCCGGCGAAGCTGCCGGAGCCGGACCCGAGGCGGGACGGTTCGGGCACACCGCTGCTGGAGAAGGTGGCGGTGATCGCGGGACCGCCGCTGTAGGCCTCTTCGTACGGTGGGAAGCGGCCCGGAGGTGTCACGCCTCCGCGGCCGCTCTAGGCCTCTTCGTACGGTGGGAAGCGGCCCGGAGGTGTCACGCCTCCGCGCCCGCTTCTTCTCGTACGTCCTCGGGTTCCGGCTCCTGTCGTACGTACCGGAGCACGCCCCACATGGCGCGTTCGGCGTCCGGGGTTCCGGGGCCGTCGTCGGAGGCCCGCGCCGGGTCCGCGCTCTGCACCGGCTCCGGGCTCTGCACCGGCTCCGCGCGGCAGGCGGCGAGGCCGGTCCGCAGCGCCTCGGCGTCGATGCCGGCGCCGATCATGACGAGCTGGGTGAGCCGCTGTTCGTCCCGCGCCCACGGCTGCGGTACGAAGCGCAGGAACCGGCCGACCGCGTGCAGCGCGTACCGGTTGTCCCGGTCGCCCACGCCGAAGTCCGCGAACCCCTTGATCCGGTAGAGGCCTTCGGGCCGGGAGTCGAGGAACGCGATGAAGCGGCGCGGGTCCATGGGGACGTCCGAGGTGAACTCGACGCTCTCGTAGGCCGCGTGGAGGTGGTCGGCGTGCCCGTCACCGGCCTCCTCCCGCAGCAGGTCCTCGAAGGTGAGCTGGCGGATCCTCTCCTCGCCGTCCGGCCGCAGCGCCGGATCGAAGAGCAGCTCCGGGTCGATCCGCCCGTGCACAGCGGAGATCACGGCGGCGGGCGCGCTCAGCTCCGCGACCGCCGCGCGCAGCCGCTCCTGCGCGGCCTCCCCCACCCGGTCGGTCTTGTTCAGGACGACGAGGTCCGCGACGGCGAGATGGCGGTCGATCTCCGGGTGGCGCTCCCGGACCCCGTCGAACTCGGCGGCGTCGACGACCTCGACCAGTCCCCCGTACAGGATGTGCGGGTTCTCGCTGGCCAGCAGCATCCGTACGAGCTCCTGGGGTTCGGCGAGGCCGCTCGCCTCGATGACGATCACGTCCAGGCTGGCGGAGGGGCGGGTGAGCGTCTCCAGGAAGGTGTCGAGTTCGCTCGCGTCGACCGCGCAGCACAGGCAGCCGTTGCCCAGGGAGACCGTCGAGCCGACCTGCCCCGCGACCGTCATGGCGTCGATCTCGATGGACCCGAAATCGTTGACGATCACGCCGATCCGGGTGCCCGCGCGGTTGCGGAGGAGGTGGTTCAGGAGCGTGGTCTTGCCGGAGCCGAGAAAGCCCGCCAGGACGACGACCGGGATCTGCTGGGTGCGGGGCGGGGTCAACGGGGGCCTTCCTCGGTGGGGCGGTCAGGGCGCGGGGACCGGCTGCGGCGCAGGTGTGCCGATGTAGCGGGCCGCCGGGCGGATGATCTTCGAGTCCTCCGCCTGCTCCAGGATATTGGCGCTCCACCCGATCACCCGCGCCGCGGCGAAGGTGGGCGTGAACATCGCACGCGGCAGCCCGCAGAGCTCCATGACGACCCCGGCGTAGAACTCCACGTTGGTGTGCAGCTCCCGCCCCGGCTTGAGCTCGGCGAGGATCGCCTCCACCTGCCGTTCGACCTCCACGGCGAAGTCCACGAGCGGCCCGCCGAAGCCCTGCGCGATGGACTTGAGCATCCGGGAGCGCGGGTCCTCGGTGCGGTAGACGGGGTGGCCGAAGCCCATGATGCGGCGGCCGGAGAGGACCTGCTCACGGATCCAGCCGTCGATGCGGTCCGGGGTGCCGATGGCGTCCAGGGTGTCGAGCGCGCGGCTGGGCGCTCCGCCGTGCAGCGGTCCGGAGAGCGCGCCGACGGCGGCGACCAGACAGGCGGCCAGGTCGGCACCGGTGGAGGCGACGACGCGGCCGGTGAAGGTGGAGGCGTTGAAGCCGTGGTCGATGGTGGAGATGAGGTACTGCTCGACGGCCCGGACCCGGTCGGGCTCCGGCTCGGTGCCGGTGAGCATATAGAGGTAGTTGGCCGCGTACGGCAGGTCCGCGCGGGGCTCGACGGGTTCGAGGCCCTCGCCGAGGCGCTGGAGCGCGGTAAGGATCGTGGGTACGGCGGCGCAGGCGGCCAGCGCGTCGCTGCGGCGGCTGTCGGCGTCGAGATCGTAGACCGGGCGGAATCCGGCGGAGGCGCCGAGCAGCGACAGGGCCGTACGGAGTCCGGCGAGCGGTCCGGAGACGGCGCCCGCGCGGGCGATGGCGGGCAGGGCCTCGGTCACGTCGGCGGGGAGCGTGCGCAGCCTCGCCGTACGGGCGGTGAAGTCGGCGGCCGCCGCCCGGCCGGGCAGTTCGCCGTGGAACATCAGGTACCAGACGTCCTCGAAGCTCCGGGTCTGCGCGAGGTCGATCGCCGCGTACTGGCGGTAGTGGTAGAAGCCCTCGCGGCCGCGGACATCGCCGAGTGCGGTGTCGGTGACGACGACTCCGGCGAGGCCGCGCGGGACGGCGGGGGCGACAGGGGTGGTGGTCATGGCCGGTCTCTCCTCCGTGCATGCAACATTGATTCAACTGTTCATCCTTGACTGTAGATCCGTCAATATTGATTGGATCAATGTGCAGGCGGAGTGGATACGGTGATCTCCATGACGGATCAATCAGAGCCCGGCTCCGTCCCCCAGGACGCGCCACGGCTGACCACCCGCGAGGCGGCCGAGCTGCTCGGGGTGAAGGCCGAGACGGTGTACGCGTACGTCAGCCGGGGCCAGCTCAGCAGTGTGCGGGCGGCCGGGGGCCGGGGCAGCACGTTCGACGCCGAGGAGGTGCGGGCGCTGGCCCGGCGCTCTGGGCGGCGCGATCCGTCACCGGCCGGCGGCGACCTCGTGTTCCGTACCGGCATCACGCTCATCGAGGAG
This sequence comes from Streptomyces sp. CA-146814, assembly GCF_050942385.1. Classification (NCBI taxonomy): domain Bacteria; kingdom Bacillati; phylum Actinomycetota; class Actinomycetes; order Kitasatosporales; family Streptomycetaceae; genus Streptomyces; species Streptomyces sp. CA-146814. Next base: position 6,284,530 of record NZ_CP192068.1, on the reverse strand, counting down.
GACCGGTACTTCTTCCGTGGGGTCGACGCCACGGAGCTGGCCCGGCGCCACGGCTACGAGGAGGTCGCGGAGTGGGTGTGGACCGGTGAGATGCGGCCGGGCGCGCGGTTCGAGGCGCCTTCCGAGACGCTGGCGGCGGCCCGCCGGGCGGTCGGCGCGCTGCCCGTGCACAGCGGTTCGACGGACCGGCTGCGGGTGGCGGTGACGGCTGCGGCGGTGACGGATCCGCTGCGGTTCGACCTGGCGCCCGGGGCGGTGCTGAGCAGCGCGCGGAGTCTGATCCCGACGCTGGTGGGCGCGTTGCCGCTGCTCGGCGCGCCGGAGGCCGAGGACGGCTCCTTGGCCCGGCAGCTCTGGCCACGGCTGACCGCGCAACCGGCCGACGCCCCGGCCCTCGCCGTCCTGGACACCGCGCTGGCCCTCCTGATCGACCATGACCTCGCGGCCTCCACCCTGGCCGCCCGGGTCGCCGCCTCGGCGCACGCCCACCCGTACGCCGTGGTCTCCGCCGGCCTCGGGGTCCTGGAGGGCCCGCTGCACGGCGCCGCCAGCGGACTGGCCCACCGCATGCTCCAGGAGGCCGTGGACCGGGGCAGCGCGGTCCCGGTCGTCGCCGACCACCTGCGGACCGGGCGCCGGGTGCCGGGGCTGGGCCACCGGCTCTACCGGGGCGAGGACCCCCGGGCCCGGACCCTGTTCGCGCTGCTGGAGGACGTGCCACAGGCGGCCGCAGCGCTGGCGGCGGCCCGGGAGGTGGTCGCCACGACGGCTCGCCACGCGCCGCTGCACGCCAACATCGACCTGGCGCTCGCCGTCCTCTCCGTGGGCTGCGGGATGGCGGCGGAGGCGGGCGAGACGGTGTTCGCCATCTCGCGCACGGCGGGCTGGATCGCGCACGCGCTGGAGGAGTACGGGGAGCGCCCGCTGCGGATCCGGCCGAGCGGGCAGTACACCGGACCCCGGCCCACCCCTTAGGTACGGACCACTGCAAATTAGCTACGGATCAGAGGGAATTCTCGCGCGGCGGCTGAGCCGTGGATCCGCGCACCACCAGCTCGGGCTCGAAGAGCAGCTCGTCGGAGGGCACGGTCCGGCCGCCGATCTGCACCGAGAGCAGCTCCACGGCCGCGCGTCCCATGGCCTCGATGGGCTGGCGGACGGTGGTCAGCGGCGGCTCGGTGCAGTTCATGAACGCCGAGTCGTCGTAGCCCACGACCGATACGTCGTCGGGGACCGAGAGTCCACGGCGGCGGGCGGCCCGGACCGCGCCCAGAGCGAGCGGGTCGCTGGCGCAGATGATGCCGGTGACGCCGCGCTCCAGCAGCCGCATGGCGGCAGCCTGCCCGCCCTCCAGCGAGAACATCGCCCGCGCCACCCACTCGTCGGGGATGCTCGTGCCGGTCTCCTCCGCGAGCACGCGGGCGGCGGCGAGCTTGCGCTGCGAGGGCACGTGGTCGGAGGGGCCGAGGACGAGGCCGATGCGCTCGTGGCCGAGCGAGACGAGGTGGCGCCAGGCCTGCTCGACGGCGACCGAGTCGTCGCAGGAGACGCCCGGAAAGCCGAGCCGGTCGATGGCCGCGTTGATCAGGACGACCGGGATCTTGCGGTCGGCGAGCACCTTGTAGTGGTCGTGCGGGGCGTCCTCCTGGTGGTACAGGCCGCCCGCGAAGACCACTCCGGAGACCTGCTGCTGGAGCAGCAGCTCCACGTAGTCGGCCTCCGAGACGCCCCCCTTGGTCTGCGTGCAGAGCACCGGGGTCAGCCCTTGTTGCGCGAGCGCGCCGCCGACCACTTCGGCGAAGGCCGGGAAGATCGGGTTCTGCAGCTCGGGCAGGACGAGCCCGACCAGCCGGGCCCGCTCTCCTCGCAGCTGGGTGGGCCGCTCGTAGCCGAGGACGTCCAGCGCGGAGAGGACGGCCTGCCGGGTGGCGTCGGAGACGCCCGGCTTGCCGTTCAGCACCCGGCTGACCGTCGCCTCGCTGACTCCCACCTTCTGGGCCACTTGAGCAAGTCGTCGCGTCATGAGCGCAAGATTAGCGCAAGAAGTGCAAGCAGATTGCGCTCCTGAACGAACTCCCCGCAACGCTCCCAGAACGCCCGTACGAGAACGCTCACAGAAGCCGCGCCGCCAGGCAAGGGGAACGGGCTGGCGAACCCGGCGGATTTCCGCCCGGTCGCCCTGCCCCTTACCGTCTCTACGATGAACGCCGCACCCCTCTCCGGCCGGGCGCCGCGCCGGTTCGGCTGGCCGCAGCGGGTCTTCTCCCAGGTGCTGCTGATGCAGCTGGCCATCATCACGGGCGTCACCGTGCTGGTCACCGGCCTGTTCCTGGCTCCTCTCAGCGACCAGCTCGACGACGAGGCGATGCGCCGCGCGCTGGCCATCGCGCAGAGCACGGCCGCCCAGCCCGGCATCGCGGAGGACCTGCGCACCACGGAGCCGTCCGCGCTCGGCCCCGTACAGTCCGCCGCCGAGGAGATACGGCGGGCGACCGGCGCGGAGTACGTCGTGGTGCTGGACCGCCGGGGCGTGCGCTGGTCGCACCCGGAGGCGGACCGGATCGGCGAGGTGGTCTCCACCGACCCCGGGGACGCGCTGCGCGGCCGGGAGGTCATGGAGATCGACAGCGGGACGCTGGGCCGCTCGGCCCGGGGCAAGGTGCCGTTGCGCGACCCTGGGAACGAGGTGGTCGGCGCGGTCTCGGTCGGGATCGAGTACGACAGCGTGCGCGCCCGCCTCCTCGGCGCGATCCCGGGGCTTCTCGCGTACGCCGGAACCGCCCTGGCCGTCGGCGCGCTCGCCGCGTACCTGATCTCCCGCCGGCTGCAGCGGCAGACCCATGACCTGGCGTTCTCCGACATCTCGGCGCTGCTGACCGAGCGCGAGGCGATGCTGCACTCCATCCGCGAAGGGGTCGTCGCGCTCGACGGGACGGGCCGGATCCGGCTGCTGAACGACGAGGCGCAGCGGCTGCTGGGGCTCGGCCCCGAGGCGGCGGGCCGGCCGCTGGAGGAGGTGCTGGACGGCGGCAGAACGGCCGATGTGCTGGCGGGCCGGGTGGTGGGCGACGATCTGCTGGCCGTCCAGGGCAGCCGGGTGCTGCTGGCCAACCGGATGGAGACGGACGACGGCGGGGCCGTGGTGACCCTGCGCGACCGGACCGAGCTCGAACACCTCGGCCGCGAGCTGGACTCCACCACCGGCCTGATCGACGCGCTGCGCGCCCAGGACCACGAACACGCCAACCGGCTCCACACCCTGCTGGGGCTGCTGGAGCTGGAGATGCACGAGGACGCCATGGAGTTCGTCACGGAGGTGGTGGGCGTCCACCGGGCGACGGCGGAGCAGGTCACCGAGAAGGTGCGGGACCCGCTGCTGGCCGCGCTGCTCGTCGGCAAGACGACGGTCGCCGCCGAGCGCGGTGTCTCGCTGCGGCTGGCGCCCGGCACGCTGCTGCCGGACCGGGTGGTGGACCCGCGCGGCCTGGTCACGGTGGTCGGCAACCTGGTCGACAACGCCACGGACGCGGCGGCCGGGTCGGCGGACGCCCGGATCGAGGTCGGGCTGCGGGCCGAGGGCCGTACGGTGGTGCTGCGGGTGAGCGACAGCGGCCCCGGGATCGCACCGGAGCGGTACGGCTCGATCTTCACCGAGGGCTGGTCCACCAAGGACCTCCCGGCCCACGGCAAGCGAGGCCTCGGGCTGCCGCTGGTCCGGCGGCTCGCGGAGCGCCAGGGCGGCGGCGTGACCGTCGCCGGGGCCGACGGCGGCGGCGCGGTCTTCACGGTGGTCCTGCCGGAGGCGCTCGGCGCGGCGGGCCCCACGACGGGAGGCGAACGGTGATCCAGGTCCTGATCGTGGACGACGACGTGCGGGTGGCGGGGATCAACGCCGCGTACGTCGCCAAGGTCGCCGGATTCCGGGTGGCCGCGCAGGCCCACTCGGCGGCGCAGGCTCTGGCCGTGGTCGAGGAGGTGCCGGTGAACCTGATCCTGCTGGACCACTACCTCCCGGACCGCAACGGCCTCGCCGTCGTACGGGAGCTGCGCCGACTGGGCCGCCAGGTCGACGTGATCATGGTGACCGCCGCCCGTGACGTGGCGACCGTGCAGGACGCCATGCGGCACGGCGCGCTCCAGTACCTGGTGAAGCCGTTCACGTACGCCGGTCTCCGCTCGAAGCTGGAGGCGTACGCGGCGCTGCGCCGGACCCTCGACGGCGGCGGACAGGCCGAGCAGGCGGAGGTGGACCGGCTCTTCGGCGCTCTGTGGGCGGCGGGCGAGCCGGAGCTGCCGAAGGGCCACTCCCCCACCACCGCCGAACTGGTCCGGCGGGCGCTGCGCGACGCGGACGGCCCGCTCTCCGCGCAGGAGGTCGCGGAGAGCGCGGGGATGAGCCGGCAGACGGCGCAGCGCTATCTGAAGCTGCTGGAGCGGACGGGGAAGGTCCGGTTGACGCTGCGGTACGGCGAGACGGGCCGCCCGGAGCACCGGTACGCGTGGGCCTGACGGTCCTCGCTCACGCCGCCCCCGTACGCGGAGTCCCTACGCCGCTCCCGCCCCCGTCAGCGCCCGGACCTCGCTCTCGGCGTGCTTGGCCTCGTCCGGCTTCTCGGGCGAGGTGACCGTGCCGAGCCAGCCCGCCAGGAAGCCGAGCGGGATCGAGACCAGCCCCGGGTTCTCCAGTGGGAAGAGCTGGAAGTCGACGCCCGGGAAGAGTGACGCCGGGCTGCCCGAGACGACGGGTGAGACCAGGACCAGGGCGACGGCCGGGACGAGGCCTCCGTACACCGCCCAAACGGCTCCCCGGGTCGTGAAGTTCCGCCAGAACAGCGAGTAGAGCAGCGCCGGCAGGTTGGCCGACGCGGCCACCGCGAAGGCGAGGCCGACGAGGAAGGCCACGTTGAGGTTCTGCGCGAGGAGGCCGAGCGCGATGGCGACCGCGCCGATGACGGCGGCGGCGACTCGGGCGACGGCCACTTCGCCGTACTGCTTGCGGCCCGGGCGCCGGAGCGAGGCGTACAGGTCATGGGCGACGGAGGCCGAGGAGGCCAGCGTGATGCCCGCGACGACGGCGAGGATCGTGGCGAAGGCGATGGCGGCGACGATGGCGAAGAGAACCGTTCCGCCGGTGGAACCCTCACCGCCGCCGAGGTCGAGGGCCAGCAGCGGCACGGCGGTGTTGCCGGCGGCGTTCGAGGAGCGGACCTCGGCGGAGCCGACCAGGGCGGCGGCGCCGAAGCCGAGCACGATCGTCATCAGGTAGAAGCTGCCGATGAGGCCGATGGACCAGACGACGGACCGGCGCGCGGCGCGGGCGGTGGGCACGGTGTAGAAGCGCGCCAGGATGTGCGGCAGCCCCGCCGTGCCGAGGACGAGGGCCACACCGAGGCTGATGAAGTCGAAGCGCGCGGTCCAGTCGCCGCCGTAGCGCAGGCCGGGGGCGAGGAAGTCCTTGCCGTGGCCGCTGCGTTCGGCGGCGGTGTTCAGCAGGCTGTTGACGTCACCGCGGAAGTGGACCAGGACGAGCACCGTGAGCGCGACGGCTCCGCCCATCAGCAGTACGGCCTTGACGATCTGGATCCAGGTGGTGGCGCGCATCCCGCCGAAGGAGACGTAGATGACCATCAGCGCGCCGACGCCGACCACGGTCCACGTGCGGGCCGCCTCGCTCGTCCCGCCGAGCAGCAGGGCCACCAGGGAGCCCGCGCCGACCATCTGGGCGACCAGGTAGAGCACGGAGACGGTGACGGAGGAGGTGCCGAGCGCGGTGCGGACCGGGCGCTCGGCCATCCGGGCGGCGACCACGTCGGCGAGGGTGTACCGGCCGCAGTTGCGGACGAGTTCGGCGACCAGCAGCAGGACCACCAGCCAGGCGACCAGGAAGCCGACCGAGTAGAGCATGCCGTCGTAGCCGAAGAGGGCGATCAGCCCGGAGATGCCGAGGAAGGAGGCGGCGGACATGTAGTCGCCGGCGATGGCGAATCCGTTCTCCATCGGCGAGAAGAGGCGTCCGCCGGCGTAGAACTCCTCGGCGGAGCCCTGCCGGTTGCGGCTGACCCAGGTGGTGATGAAGAGCGTCACCGCGATGAACGCGCAGAACAGCAGCAGGGCGAGTGTCTGGTGGTCGCCTCTCAACGTCCCCGCCCTCCCGTCGCCTGCTGTTCGGCGCCCCGCGTCAGCTCCTGTGTGTCCCACCGCAGGTCGAGCGCCGCCCGGTCCCTGCGCAGCCGCGCGTGGCGGGCGTACGCCCAGGTCAGCAGGAAGGTGGTGAGGAACTGGCCGAGGCCCGCCACCATCGCCACGTTGACCGCTCCGGCGACCGGGCGGGCCATCAGCGCGGGCGCGGTGGTGGCCGCGACGACGTACGCGAGGTACCAGAGGAGGAAGGCGAGCGCGGCGGGCGCCACGAAACGGCGGTAGCGGCGGCGCACCTCGCGGAAGGCCTCGCTCCGGTGCACCTCCAGGTAGATCTCGGCCGCGCTGGGCCGGTGCTCCCCGGGGCCGGGCGGGCCGTCCGCCGCGCCGTCCACGCCGTCCGCCTCGTCCCAGTCCGCGGCCGACGCCTCGTACCACGGGTCGTCGAGCCGCACTCCCGCGACGGCCGGCCCTGCATCCTTCTCCACCGAGCAACTCCCTTGTCCACGGACGGCCGCGTGGCCCACGATGGGTGGTGGAGGAAGACCCCGGGTGCGTCATTCGCCCGAATTCACCTCTTCAGGTGACAGAGACCTTGAACGCGGGCGGCCCCCGCCCTCCCGGTGGTCCGGGAGGGCGGGGGCCGCGACGAGCTTGTACGGCTCCCTACGCGTCGATGCGCGAGCGGTCCAGGGTCGCCGCCGAGCTGGTGATGAACTCCTTGCGGGGCGCGACCTCGTTGCCCATCAGGAGGTCGAAGACCTGCTCGGAGGATTCCAGGTCCCCGATGTTGATCCGGCGCAGCGTGCGGTGGCGCGGGTCCATCGTGGTCTCGGCCAGCTGGTCGGCGTCCATCTCACCGAGGCCCTTGTAGCGCTGGATGGACTCCTTGACGCGCACGTTCTTGCGCTGGAACTCCAGCAGCGTCTGGCGCAGTTCGCTGTCCGAGTACGTGTACACGTACTTGTCCTGGCCCTTCCTGGGCTGGACCAGCTCGATCCGGTGCAGTGGCGGCACGGCGGCGAAGACCCGTCCGGCCTCGACCATCGGGCGCATGTAGCGCTGGAAGAGGGTCAGCAGCAGCGTACGGATGTGGGAGCCGTCCACATCGGCGTCGGTCATCATGATGACCTTGCCGTACCGCGCGGCGTCGATGTCGAAGGTCCGGCCGGACCCGGCTCCTATGACCTGGATGATGGCGCCGCACTCGGCGTTCTTCAGCATGTCCGAGACGGACGACTTCTGGACGTTGAGGATCTTGCCGCGGATCGGCAGGAGCGCCTGGAACTCGCTGTTCCGCGCCAGCTTGGCGGTGCCGAGCGCCGAGTCTCCCTCGACGATGAAGAGCTCGCTGCGCTCCACGTCGTCGCTGCGGCAGTCGGCGAGCTTGGCCGGCAGCGAGGAGGACTCCAGCGCGGTCTTACGGCGCTGGGCGTCCTTGTGCTGACGGGCCGCGATCCGCGTACGGGCGGCGGCGACGGCCTTCTCCAGGACCGCGCGGGCCTGCGCCTTGGCGTCCCGCTTGGTGGAGGTCAGGAACGCCTTCAGCTCCTTGGCGACCACACCCGCGACGATCCGGTTGGCCGCCGAGGTGCCGAGCACCTCCTTGGTCTGCCCCTCGAACTGCGGCTCCGCCAGCCGTACGGTGACGACGGCGGTGAGCCCTTCCAGGGCGTCGTCCTTCACCACGTCGTCCTCGGCGACCCGGAGCAGCTTCTGGGAGCGGAGCGCCTCGTTCACCGTCTTGGTCAGCGAGCGCTCGAAACCGCTGACGTGGGTGCCGCCCTTGGGGGTGGCGATGATGTTGACGAAGGAGCGGACGGTGGTGTCGTAGCCGGTGCCCCAGCGCAGCGCGATGTCGACGCCGAGCTCGCGGGTGACCTCGGTCGCGGTCATGTGGCCGCGGTCGTCGAGGACCGGGACGGTCTCCTTGAAGGTGCCCGTGCCGGTCAGCCGCTGGACGTCGCAGACGGCCTTGTCCTGCGCCAGGTACTCGCAGAACTCGCTGATGCCGCCGTCGAAGCGGAACGTCTCCTCCGTCTTGCCCTCGCCGTCGAGACCGCGCTCGTCGCGGACGACGATGGTGAGGCCCGGGACGAGGAAGGCGGTCTGGCGGGCGCGCTGGTGGAGCGTCTCCAGGTTGAGCTTGGCGTCCTTGAGGAAGATCTGCCGGTCCGCCCAGTACCTGACCCGGGTACCGGTACGGGTCTTCGGGACCCGCTTGCCCTTGCGGAGGCCGTTGGCGGGGTCGAAGGGGCTGTCGGGGCCCTGCTCGGTGAACATGCCGGGGACGCCGCGGCGGAAGCTGATGGAGTGGGTCGCGCTGTTGCGGTCGACCTCGACGTCCAGGCGGGCGGAGAGGGCGTTGACCACGGAGGCGCCGACGCCGTGGAGGCCGCCGGAGGCGGCGTAGGAGCCGCCGCCGAACTTGCCGCCGGCGTGCAGCTTGGTCATGACGACCTCGATGCCGGAGAGGCCGGTCTTGGGCTCGACGTCCACGGGGATGCCGCGTCCGTTGTCCCGGACCTCCACGGAGGCGTCGTCGTGGAGGATGACCTCGATCTGGTCGCAGTGACCGCCGAGGGCCTCGTCGACGGAGTTGTCGATGATCTCCCAGAGACAGTGCATGAGGCCACGGCTGTCGGTGGACCCGATGTACATCCCGGGGCGCTTGCGGACCGCCTCAAGTCCTTCGAGGACGAGAAGGTGCCGCGCGGTGTAGTTGGAGCTGTCCCGGTCGCCGCCTGCTGCGGTCAGCATCGCGGTGGACGGCACGGACGTTTCGGCGGTCACGCGGTTCGCTCCTCGCTGAATTTCATCTGGGCCCTTGGTGGGTATCACGGTCGGCTTCGGTTGCCGCTGAGAGCCTACAGAGGCCTGGTAGAGCGGTTGTAACGCCACCCTCGGGGAATCCTCATGCTAGACGAGCCCCATCCGGGCTCGCATGGATGTTCGATCATTCGTCGGAGTGACGTGCACATCACGTTCCCTTCGAGGCATGAACCATTTAGGCTCCGGGCACGTCCTCATGAACACACCGGCAAGCCGGCCGGCGGGACCCACCCCCAAGACAAGCAATGCGAAACCGTAGCGCTCCGCATACGGCACATTCGCCGCCAACCGGCAACTGACAGCCATCCCGAGAAGAAGTTTCGAAAAAAAGCCACGAGCGGGAACGTTTTCGGCCTGGTTGGATGTTGACCCTGGTACGACAGCTCGTCGAGCTAGAGAAGAGGCGACGTGACTACTGTTCTGACCCCCGCGAGCCCGCTGACCGCAGCAGACCGCTGTGACCGTTGCGGCGCCCAGGCCTATCTGCGCGTCGTCCTGATCAGCGGCGGTGAACTGCTCTTCTGCGCCCACCACGGGCGCAAGTTCGAGCCGGAACTCAAGAAGATCGCCGCGGAAATACAGGATGAGACGGATCGGCTCACCGCCGTGCAGGCGACCGCCGACGAGGACCAACACTGACACCTCGCATCCACGACGAGCCAGGGGCCGGTCCAGGACCGGCCGACGGGCGGCACCCCCTCCGGGGTGCCGCCCGTTCTCGTGTTCTCCGGCAGGCCTCCGCTCCCCGCTCAACCGCTCAGACGCGGCCCTCGGCCCACTTCACGGCGGCCGAGACCCGGGTGTACACCCCGGGGCTGCCCGCCCGCCCGCAGCCGCTCCCCCAGGACACCAGGCCGATGAGCCGCCCACGGGCCACCAGCGGCCCGCCGCTGTCGCCCTGGCACGCGTCCCGCCCGCCCCTCGGATCGCCCGCGCAGAGCATCCCTGAGGCGTCGTACGTGCCCTCCCTGCCGCCCGGGTAGGCCCGGGCGCACTCGGCGTCCGGCAGGACCTGGACCCGGGCGGAGCGCAGCACGGAGGCGTACGTACCGGCTCCCGTCGTGTCACCCCACCCGTAGACCGCCGCCCCCGTCCCGGCCCGGTACGCCTCGTCCCCGGCCCGCGCCATCGGGATGACGCCGCTCCTCGGCAGCGCGCGGGAGAGGGTCAGCACCGCGAGGTCTCCGGCGTTGGTGTCGGGGTCGTACGCGGGATTGACCCAGACCGTCCGGACCGGGATCTCCTGACCGGCGGTGCCGCTCAGCCGGTCCCGTCCGGCGATGACGCGCAGGTCCCGCACCCGGCTCACCGGTGCGCCGAGGGCCTCTTCACCCAGACAGTGGGCGACCGTCAGGATCTTCGTGGGCGCCACGGCGACGCCGCCGCAGAACTGGCCCGAGCGCGCTCCGCCGAAACGCTCACGGCTCGACAGGGCCACCACCCACGGGCTGTCCGCCACCGGGGCGGGCTGTCCGCCGACGACGACGCTGTCGGCGGCGGCCGGGAGCGGGGCCGCGAGCGGCGCCACGGCGGCCGCCGCGGTCAGGGCGAGGAACCCGGTCAGGGCACGGACGACGGGACGGGGCATGAAGGCTCCTGACGCTGAGGTGGCAACGATCCACCCAGCGTGATCCAGCCCGTCCGCCTGCGCACCCGCGGACACGCCGGAGGGCCCGGATCCCCTGGGATCCGGGCCCTCCGGCGGTGAATCTTCCGCCCTGTGTTCTAGTCCAGGTAGTCGCGCAGGACCTGCGAACGCGACGGGTGACGGAGCTTCGACATCGTCTTCGACTCGATCTGACGGATGCGCTCACGCGTCACGCCGTAGACCTTGCCGATCTCGTCCAGCGTCTTCGGCTGGCCGTCGGTGAGACCGAAGCGCATCGAGACCACGCCGGCCTCACGCTCGGAGAGCGTGTCGAGCACCGAGTGCAGCTGCTCCTGGAGGAGCGTGAAGCTGACCGCGTCCGCCGGGACGACGGCCTCGGAGTCCTCGATCAGGTCACCGAACTCGCTGTCGCCGTCCTCACCGAGCGGGGTGTGCAGCGAGATCGGCTCGCGACCGTACTTCTGGACCTCGATGACCTTCTCCGGGGTCATGTCGAGCTCCTTGGCCAGCTCCTCCGGGGTGGGCTCACGGCCCAGGTCCTGGAGCATCTGGCGCTGGACGCGCGCGAGCTTGTTGATGACCTCGACCATGTGCACCGGGATACGGATGGTGCGGGCCTGGTCGGCCATGGCGCGGGTGATCGCCTGACGGATCCACCAGGTGGCGTACGTGGAGAACTTGTAGCCCTTGGTGTAGTCGAACTTCTCGACCGCGCGGATCAGACCGAGGTTGCCCTCCTGGATCAGGTCCAGGAAGAGCATGCCGCGGCCGGTGTAGCGCTTGGCCAGCGAGACCACCAGGCGGAGGTTGGCCTCCAGGAGGTGGTTCTTGGCGCGGCGGCCGTCCTCGGCGATGATCTCCAGCTCGCGCTTGAGCTTCGGCGCGAGCTTGTCGGCGTTGGCGAGCTTGTCCTCGGCGAAGAGACCGGCCTCGATGCGCTTGGCGAGCTCGACCTCCTGCTCGGCGTTGAGGAGCGGGACCTTGCCGATCTGCTTGAGGTAGTCCTTGACCGGGTCGGCGGTGGCGCCGGCGACGGCGACCTGCTGGGCAGGTGCGTCGTCCTCGTCGTCGTCGGAGAGGACGAAGCCCTTGTTCTCGCCTTCGCCCTCCTCTTCCTCGCCGCCCTTGCCCGCCTTGACCTCTTCGACGGCCTCGTCACCGTCGAGCAGCTCGTCGTCCTGCTTGCCGGACTTCTTCGCCGCTGTCTTCTTGGCCGCCGTCTTCTTCACGGCGGTCTTCTTGGCAGCCGTCTTCTTGGCTGCCGCCTTCTTCGCGGGGGCGGCCGGGACGGCGTCGTCGGCCACCGCGTCCGCGCTCTCGGCCGCCGGGGCGGCGGTGGCCGCGACGGTCCTCGTCACGGTGGTCTTCGCCGCGACAGTCTTGGTGGCGGTGCGCTTGACCGGGCTCTTCGCTGCGACGCTCTTGCGGGCGCGCTTCGGCGACTCCGCGGCACTGACCATCAGCGTCACACCCTCTTCCTCGAGGATCTGGTTGAGGCTGCGCAGAACGTTCTTCCACTGGGTTGGCGGAATCTGGTCAGCCTCGAAGGCCCGACGCACGTCATCGCCGGCGATCTGCCCATCAGCCTTTCCCCGCTCGATGAGCGCCATCACAGACTCGGACTCGGCGATCTCCGGCGGGAGCGTACGGGATGTGCTGGCCGACACGAACAACCTCTCGGAACGATGGAAACGGCTTCCGGCCCTGCCCTGGGGAGGGCTGGAACCGACGACCGTCGACTGGGGATGTCGCCGACGGCGCGGGTTTGGCCTCGGAACTGAACAGCGCGCCCAAGGGCTGCTGTATTCCTTCCGCGGCGGTCACCTCTTAAGTCATCGCGCTGCTTCGAGGAGTGTTACGCCCGATCCGCGTGGCCCGAGTCACACCCCATTCGGGACGAACCGCGCCAGGGCGGGCATCTCCTCATCATTGTGCCGCCGGACCTGTGCGGTCCTGGCGGCACAATGCCTGTCCACCCCGGCCGTGGACCGGTCAGTGCTGCTCGCGAGGCGCGGGAACCACGCGCTCCACGTCGGGGTGGACGACGAGCAGTTGGCGCATGGCCGTCTCCGCGCCTGCGGAGTCGCCCGAGGCGAGGGCGTCGACGATGCGCGCGTGGTGGGCGAGCGAGGCGTCGCCCGGGCGGTCACAGCCGGTGACCGGGCCGCCGGAGACGTGCAGGGCGGCCGAGACGATGCCGGAGAGGTGTTCGAGCATCCGGTTGCCCGCGGCCTGGATGAGCAGGGCGTGGAATTCGGCGTCGGCGCGGGAGAAGGTGATCGCGTCCCCCTGTCCCATCGCGTGCCCCATGATCTCCACCATGTCGCCGAGGCGCTGCTGGAGGTCCTCCCGGCCGTGGCCGGCGGCGAGGCGCGCGGCGAGCGGCTCGATGGTCCAGCGCAGCTCGGCCAGCTCACGGCGCTGGTCGTCGCGCTGCGGGCCGAAGGCGCGCCATTCGATGATGTCGGGGTCCAGGAGGTTCCAGTCGCTGACCGGACGGACCCGCGTACCGACATTGGGACGCGCGCTGACCAGCCCCTTGGCCTCCAGGACGCGCAGGGACTCGCGTACGACGGTGCGGGAGACCTCGAAGCGCTGGCCGATCTCCTCGGGGACGAGGGGGCGGTCCGCACCGAGGTCGCCGGAGACGATCATCTGGCCGAGCTGCTGGACGAGTTGACCGTGCAGGCCGCGTCCGCGGCTGGCCGCTCCCCGGCGGCTCGCCCGCCCCAACTCGGAATCGGAACCGCCCCAGGGCCGGGCCGCGGCACGCTCGCCGGCGGGCGCCTCCGTATAGGGATAGCGGTCGAGTTCGCCCGAGCCGGCCAGGCCGGAATCGGCGGAGCGGGCGGCGGTCATCATGGTGTGCGCAAGGGTACTCACGCATCCTTTGTCGGCGCGGCTCGTCCACCCCTTGAGGTCTTTGGTGAAAAGCACACGAAAGGGTGATCGCCGCTCGCGCCGCAATTGACGCCATATACGTATGAACCCGGCATTTCCTAGGGAGTTACGGGCTCCTCTCCTCGACGCCGGTCCACGGTGATCACCAACGCACCTTTCCGCGAAGGCTGGTGAACAGATACGCACAGATCAGGGCCGACAACGACAGGGTGAGCGCAGCGCCCACGGGCTGCGCGACCACCCGCGCGACGGCTAGGACCCAGCGGTCGGCCTCCTGCGGCAGCTGCCACCAGGCCAGTTCGCGCAGCCTGCCCGGAAGTCCGGTGACCGAACGCGCGGACGGGGCCTCGAACACCTTCTGCACCAGCGGAACCACCAGCACCGGAACGGCCAGCACGGCGGCGATCCCGGCCCCGGCCACCCGGAAGACGCCCGCCGCCAGCAGCCCCGCCCAGGCGCAGCCCACCGCCAGGCACGCCCAACTCGCGCCGAGCGCGACGGCATTGGCCGGAACGGTGATCAACTCCGGCCCGTAGAAGAGCCGGAGGGCCTGCGCGCCGCCGACGATGGCGAGCGAGGCCAGCAGGAGGGCGAAGCCGGCGGTCACCGTCAGCTTGGCCAGCAGCAGGCCGATCCGCCGGGGCACGGTGCCACGTCCGGCGGCGAGCGCCGGGTAGCGGAACTCGTCGCCGAAGGAGAGCGCGCCCAGGATGCCCGCGCCTAGGGCGGCGGGAGGCAGCGGCAGGAGCTCGGGCCAGGCGGCGAGTGCGCGCGGCAGGGGTGTGGAGCCGGTGCGGGCGAGCAGGACGGAGAGCGCGGCGGAGACCAGCAGCACGGACGCCATGATCACGGTCGTCGTCCGTACGCCCAGGGAGCGCCGCAGCTCGTAGCGGAGCGGGCGCAGCGGGCCGCGTGCGGGGCGGGCGCGGATGGGCGGGGGCAGTTCGGAGAGCGCGGCGGCGGAGGGTTGCCGGGCCTCGCCGGTGTCCGGCGGGGCGGCGGGGCCGGTGTCACCGATCTCGTCGGCGAGTTGGTGGACCGGGACGCCGTGCCGGAAGGCGGTGTCCCCGACCTCGGCGCAGGTGGAGCCGTACACGGTGAGCCGGCCGTTCGGCTCGGGGACCACCTCGACCGAGCGCTGCGCGGCGCGGGCCTCTCTGCTGACGACCGCGGCGAGCCGGGCCGCGTGCGGGGTGCGGACGGCGACGCGGGGGCGGAGGCGGGTGCGGGCGAAGTCGGCGACCTCCTGGTCCGCGACGAGCCGGCCGCCGTCGACGGTGACGACGCGATCGGCGGTGCGGGCGGCCTCCTTGGGGTCGGCGGTGGCGTACAGGACGGTTCCGCCCTGCGCCGCGTGGGCGCGCAGCAGCCCGTACAGCCAGCTGTTCTCGCGCGGGGAGAGGCCCTCCGCCGGTTCGTCCAGGACGAGGGTGTGCGGGTCTCCGAGCAGGGCGGAGGCGAGGCCGAGCCGGCGGTCCATCCCGACCGACAGGGTGCCGAGCCGCTGGTCCCCGAGCCCGGCGAGGCCCACGACTTCGAGCATCTCGTCGGCCCGGGTCGCGGGCGTTCCGGCGGCGGCGCAGAGCATCCGGAGCTGGCCGCGGGCCGTACGGGACGGATGCCCCGGTACGTCACCGAGCAGCACGCCCACCTCGCGGGCCGGGTGGGCGATGCGGTGCAGCGGCCTGCCCCGGAAGTAGGCGACGCCCCGGCCGGAGTCGAGTTCGAGCATCAGCCGCAGGGCGGCGGTCTTGCCCGAACCGGGGGCGCCGAGCAGAGCGGTGACGCGGCCGGGCGGGGCCTCGAAGGTCAGGTCGTCCACGGCGGGCGGAGCGGCGCGACGGGGGGTGCTGGTGAGTCCGATGGCCTGGAGCATCGCTTCTCTCGCGTTCTCTCGCGGAAGGTGAGACCGCTCGGCGGCAGAGGGGTACCGCAGCAACATAACGCGACATTTCCGACTTTTCGTGCAGCAGTGGACCCCGGGTGTCCCGCACTCCCCCGGCTGCCGACAGGCGCCGCCGTCAGACCTCCGGCCGCAGCATCGGCGGATTGAGCACGGTGGCCGCACCGGCCCGGAACAGCTGCGCGGGCCGGCCGCCCTGCCGCGTGGTGGTCCCGCCGGACGGCACCAGGAACCCGGGAGTGCCGGTGACCTTGCGGTGGAAGTTACGGGGGTCGAGGACCACGCCCCACACCGCCTCGTACACCCGGCGCAGCTCTCCGACCGTGAACTCCGGTGGGCAGAACGCGGTGGCCAGCGAGGAGTACTCGATCTTCGAGCGGGCGCGCTCCACACCGTCGGCGAGGATCCGCGCGTGGTCGAAGGCGAGCGGCGTGGCCTGCTCGCCCTCCCTGAGCAGATCCTCCACCGGCGCCCAGCGCGCGCTGTGGGCGTCCCCGCCGGCCCGGGGCGCGGGCAGGTCCGGCGCGAGGGCGAGATGGGCCACGCTGACGACCCGCATCCGGGGGTCCCGTGCCGGGTCCCCATAGGTGGCCAGCTGTTCGAGATGCGCACCGTTGCCGACGGCCGGCTTCGCCGGATCGTGGGCGCACAGCCCCGTCTCCTCGACGAGCTCCCGCGCCGCCGCGGATCCGAGGTCCTCATCGGTCCTGACAAAACCGCCGGGCAGCGCCCACCGGCCCTGGAACGGGGTCTCCCCGCGGCGGACCACCAGCGCGCAGAGCGCGTGACGGCGCACCGTGAGCACGACCAGGTCCACGGTGACGGCGAAGGGCGGGAAGGTCGACGGGTCGTAGGGCGGCATGCCGTGATCATAGTCGTCTGCCTGACGATAAACACTCCCTTCGGGCACTCCGGCGATCAGGGGAGCCGGGTGTGCGGGTGGGTGCGTGGGGAGCCGGGAGCACGCCACCACCCCGCCCACGCCCCGGCCCACCGGCGTCAGCGCCGTGTCCCCGTGCCCCGCCTGCCGTAGCGCCGGACGTCGCTCGGTCGGCGTCCGGGCATCGCACCGCGGGGACCGGTGCGGGCGGTAGCGGGCGCCGGTGTGCTTCCCTGCGCGTTCGTCGTCCGGCGGTCACTTCCGCGTCGCCGTGAGCGGTTCGCCGCCGGCCTGACGCCGCGGACATGCAGGGCGGGGCCCCTTACGGCGCCCGCACCGGCCTCCTCGGCGTCCGGGGCCGTCGCATCGGAGCCCGTAGCGTCACCGCGCAGGCAGCGGCGCAGGGTCTCCGGGTCCAGGCCCTCGTTGCAGGCCCGGTGCAGGAGTTGCGCGAACGTGTACTCCGGATCCGCGCGCAGGGCCATGGACAGCGCGACCCGTGCGCTGGGCTCGTCGCCGGTGGACCAGGAGACCCAGCCCGCCAGGGTCAGCGGAGCCGCCGCGTGCTCGCCGTACGGGCCGACGCAGCGGCGGGCGAGTGTCCGCCACAGCCTCAGCGCGCGGTGGCCGTCGGGGCCTTCCATCCAGGCCGCCGCCTTGTCCCGGGTCTCCCGGTCCTGGAGGCCGAGGATGACGGCGGCGGCCTCGTCCTCGGTGATCAGCCGGTCGTCCCCGAGGTCGGAGACGGCTTCCGGCGCGGACCCCGACCGGCCGAGGCGGCCCATGAGTGCGTGGGCGAGCGTGAGGGTCTCCTCAGCCGCCTGGGCCTTCGCGCTCTCGTCCAGGATCCTCGGCACCAGCGAAGCCGCGGCCCGGTCCAGCGCCTGAAGCTGTGCGAATGCCTCGTCCGGCTTCTGCCGGGGCGCAAGCCGCGCCTCCATCTCCCGCAGCGTCCCCCGTACGTGGATCCCCGCGTACGTGGCCGCCGCGGCCATCACCGTCGTACCGGGCATGGCCAGGGGCTTTCCGTCGGGCGGGCAGCACCGGGTGTTGGGGCAGCAGTAGGACCAGTACCGGCCGTCCGAGATGCAGAGCGCTTCGAGGACCGGCACGTCGAGCGCCCCGCACGCCGTACGCAGGCTCTGGGCGAACGGCCGCAGGCGCTCCATGGTCGCCGGGCCGCTCTCACCGTCCGGCGAGTCTTGGCAGACGAAGATCAGAATCGCGTCGGGCCGCCCGCCGCGCCGCTCGCTGCCCGAGATCAGGCTCTCCGCCAGCTGCTCGGCGACCGGCCCCCATTCACCGGGCGCCCGCGGAATGCCGAGCCGGAGGCGGCCGCCGAACCGGCCGCGGCCGCCGTGCAGGGCCACCATCACGACGCTGTCGTCGGGGTGGAAGCCCATCAGATACGGGAGGGCGTCGGCGAGTTCGGCGGGGCCGCGCAGAGTGATCTGCTGACCGTCGGAGGGACCGGTGGATTCCTGGTGCTTGTTCATGGCTCGACGGTCCCGCGGGCCGCCGGATCCCGCGACCCCTGTGGATAACGTTATCCACAGGCTCGCCACGCCGTTCGCGGTTTGTGGTCGTCATCGGGTTGCATGGGGGGATGACCAACGCAGATCGCGCAGCACTCAGGGCTTCGGCCGACTCCGTCCTCGCCCGCCTCGTCGGGGATCCCACGGGTGAGGCCAGGCTGCGCGAGGACCAGTGGCTGGCGATCGAGGCGCTCGTCGCGGACAAGCGCCGGGCGCTGGTCGTGCAGCGCACCGGGTGGGGCAAGTCCGCCGTCTACTTCGTGGCGACCTCGCTGCTGCGCGCACAGGGCAGCGGCCCGACCGTGATCGTCTCGCCGCTGCTGGCGCTGATGCGCAACCAGGTCGCGGCGGCCGCGCGGGCGGGGATCAGCGCCCGCACGATCAATTCGTCCAACACGGAGGAGTGGGAGAGCGTCCAGGACGAGGTGGCGGCCGGTGAGGTCGACGTCCTGCTGGTCTCCCCCGAGCGGCTGAACAACCCCGATTTCCGGGACCAGGTGCTGCCCCGGCTCGCGGCCGCGACCGGGCTGCTGGTGGTCGACGAGGCGCACTGCATCTCCGACTGGGGCCACGACTTCCGCCCGGACTACCGACGGTTGCGGACCATGCTCGCCGATCTCCCGGTCGGCGTTCCCGTGCTCGCCACCACTGCTACGGCCAACGCCCGCGTGACGGCCGACGTCGCGGAGCAGCTGGGTACGGGCGCGGGCACGGACGCGCTGGTCCTGCGCGGTCCGCTGGACCGGGAGAGCCTGAGCCTCGGCGTGCTGCAACTGCCCAACGCCGCGCACCGGCTGGCCTGGCTGGGCGACCACCTCGGCGAGCTGCCCGGTTCCGGGATCATCTATACGCTGACGGTCGCGGCGGCCGAGGAGGTCACGGCCTACCTGCGGCAGAACGGGCATCCGGTCGCCTCCTACACCGGCCGGACGGAGAACGCGGACCGGCAGCAGGCCGAGGACGATCTGCTGGCCAACCGCGTCAAGGCGCTGGTCGCCACCTCCGCGCTGGGCATGGGGTTCGACAAGCCCGACCTCGGTTTCGTCGTGCACCTGGGCTCGCCCTCCTCCCCCATCGCCTACTACCAGCAGGTCGGCCGCGCGGGGCGCGGGGTCGAGCACGCCGAGGTGCTGCTGCTCCCCGGCAAGGAGGACGAGGCGATCTGGCAGTACTTCGCCTCGGTCGCCTTCCCGCCCGAGGAGCAGGTGCGCCGCACTCTGGACGTTCTGGCCGGCTCGGAGCGGCCGCTCTCCCTGCCCGCGCTGGAGCCCCTGGTCGATCTTCGGCGGACGCGCCTGGAGACGATGCTCAAGGTGCTGGACGTCGACGGCGCGGTGAAGCGGGTCAAGGGCGGCTGGATCTCCACCGGCGAGCCGTGGGTCTACGACTCCGAGCGGTACGCCTGGGTCGCCCGGCAGCGGGCCGCCGAGCAGCAGGCCATGCGGGACTACGCCACCACGACAGCGTGCCGGATGGAGTTCCTGCGGCTGCGGCTGGACGACGAGGAGGCCACCGCGTGCGGGCGCTGCGACAACTGCGCGGGCGCCCGCTTCGACGACAAGGTCTCCACCGCGGCCCTGGACGGTGCCCGCAACGAGCTCGGCCGGCCCGGGGTGGAGGTGGCACCCCGCAAGATGTGGCCCACCGGTCTGTCCGCGGTGGGCGTCGACCTGAAGGGGCGTATCCCCGCCGGTGAACTCTCCTCCGCCGGGCGGGCGCTGGGCAGGCTCTCCGACATCGGCTGGGGCAACCGGCTGCGCCCGATGCTGGCGGCGCAGGCACCGGACGCGCCGGTGCCGGACGATGTCACGGACGCCGTGGTCACCGTGCTCGCGGACTGGGCCAAGGGCCCCGGCGGCTGGGCCACCGGTGCGCCCGACGCCGCTCCCCGGCCGGTCGGTGTGGTCACCGTGGCCTCGCGCCGCCGGCCGCAGTTGGTGGAGTCGCTCGGCCGGCGCATCGCCGAGATCGGCCGGATGCCGCTGCTCGGGACGGTGACGTACGCGCCGGGCACCGAGGATCTGACGATGTCGCAGACCAACAGCGCACAGCGGGTGCGGGCCCTGCACGAGGCGCTGACCGTCGAACCGGATCTGGCGCGGGCGTTGGAGTCCGCGGGCGGTCCGGTCCTGCTCGTGGACGACCTCTCCGACACCGGCTGGACGCTGGCCGTCGCCGCGCGGCTGCTGCGCCGGGCCGGAGCTCAGGGGGTGTGTCCGCTGGTCCTCGCGGTTCAGGGGTGACGGGAGGCGTCATCCGGCCGGAGCTGGGCAGGGATATCAGTAGCATTCCGGCCGATACCCGTCAGCGTCGCCAATTGCTCGTTGCCGCCCGCCGATGCGCCAGGAAGAATTGGTACCGCTCCCCGCACAGTTCTCGTCGGGCCCGGTAGGGCTGTGCCGCGGCGCGCCCTCACTCGACCCTGCCCGCACCATGGGCGCGTAGCGAAGGGAGGACCATGACCTTCGGATTCGCCCCGTCCTCAGCCACTTCGATATCGGCGTTCTCGACCCCACCGGGTGGAGCGGACTCCGTCAACCGCCTTGCCCGGCTGCTCGAACCCGCCGAGTGGGCCTCGGCGGGCATCCCGCTGCTGAGCAATCCGCGCGAGGTCGTCAGCGGGCTGCACTCCCGCCACCGGCCGACGCCGGCCACCGCCGTGGTCGCGGTCCTCGATCACGAGGAACGGCTCACGGCGAGCGCCTCGTTCACGCGCCGGGACAGTGCGGCGGCGGACGGCTGGGACTTCCGCAACGCTCTGCTCGCGCAGCTGCGGCGGGTCATCCCGCACGATCTGCGCCGCCGTACTCCGGTGCGTACGGCCGTACTTCTCTACTGCCGTGACGGCGACGAGCGGTGGACCGAGGAGGACGGCGCGTGGATGTGGGGGCTGCGGGACGCCTGCACGTTGCACGGGCTGCGGTGCGGTGCCTACATCACGCTGACCGGCGGCGGCTGGCAGGTGCTCGGCGAAGGTCGGGGCGGACGGCGGCCCAGCTCGCTGTCGGAGCCGGCCCCGCTGGCCGACCTCGTGGCCGAGCAGCAGCCCGCGCTGACGCGGACCGGTGGCGGCTCGGCCGAGGCGCTGCGCCGCTCGGCCGCCCGGTGAGCGGAGAGCACTTCAAGCGCTGAGCCCCGGCCGCCGTCGCGGGCGGCCGGGGCTCCTCGGTTCGAACGGGTGCGGCGGTTCAGACGCCGGCGCCGAGTGCGGCGTTGATCGTCTGCGGGTCTCCGCAGACGATCAGCAGCGCGGTGGCGCGGTCACGGGCGACGGGCAGCGCGCGGGTGACGGTGTCACCGGCGTCCCCGTTGACCGCCACGACAACCACGGGCCGGGGCTTGGCCCGGTCGACCGCGGAGGCGTCCGCGAAGAAGACGTCGTCGCCCGCGTCCTGCTGGCCCCAGTAGGAGGCCTCGCCGAAGGACAGCTCGTGGGCGGCCCACGGGTGCTGCTCGCCGGTGGTGAGGACCAGGATGTCGCCCGGCGCGCGGCCGGACTCCAGCAGCAGGTCGACCGCTTCCTCGGCCGCGTCGAGGGCTCCGCCGGCCGGGGCCGGGATCAGCTGGAGCTGCGGCCCGGAACGATGCTCCGGTCGGCTCGGAACGCCCTGGGGCGCTGCGGGCGCGGGTACGGGTGCGGGGTGTGCGCGCTGTGCCGGAGGCGTGGGGCGCGCGGGGCCGGGGCCCGGACGGCCGGGACGCGGCGTGGCCGCGGAACGCGGACCTGGTACGGGACGGGGGGTCGGCGCGGTTCGGCCGGCGGCCGGGGTGACGCGGGGACCCTGGGCACTCTCGTGAATCTGAGGCTCCTGGAGGAAGAGAGGCAGGAAGGTGGTCTGTCGTGGGCCGACCTCATCGGTCGGCATCGCTGGTGGGCGCCTGCGCGCGGTCAGAATTCGAAGCCGAGCTGGCCCCCGCTTTCGAGTGCGGCCGCCTCGGCGGAAAAACGGACCTTCTTCAGGTGCTGCCACCGGGGCAACGCGTCAAGATACGCCCAGGAGAGGCGGTGATGGCGCGTGGGCCCCCGCTCCTCCAGTGCGGCCCGGTGCACCGGCGAGGGATATCCCGCGTTGGCGCCGAAGGCGAAGTCCGTGTACTCCTCGGACCCGCCGCCCAGTTCGGCCATCATCCGGTCACGGTGCACCTTGGCGATGACCGAGGCGGCCGCCACCGCGATGCAGGACTGGTCGCCCTTGATGACCGTACGGACCTTCCAGGGGGCGCCCAGGTAGTCGTGCTTGCCGTCGAGTATCACCGCGTCCGGCAGGACCGGCAGGCCTTCCAGGGCGCGTACGGCGGCGAGCCGGAGGGCGGCGGTCATGCCGAGGTCGTCGATCTCCTCGGGAGAGGCGTGGCCCAGGGCGTGGGCGGTGACCCAGCTCTCCAGGACGGGCGCGAGCTCGGCACGCCGCCGGGGCGTCAACAGCTTGGAATCGGTGAGGCCTTCGGGCGGTCGGCGCAGGCCGGTGACCGCGGCACACACGGTGACGGGTCCGGCCCACGCCCCGCGTCCGACCTCGTCGACACCGGCAACGGTCCTGGCGCCGGTGGTAGCGCGGAGCGAGCGCTCGACGGTGTGCGTGGGTGGTTCGTACGGCATGGCGCCAGCCAGCGTACGCCGAGAGCGAGGGCAGCAACACCCCGGGGCACCGCGCACACCGAGATTCGGCCGCCGGGCCCCGGTCCAAGGCGGGATCGGTACCGGCCCGGGGCGCGATCAGTACCGGTCCGGGAGGGGATCAGTAGGGGTCGTAGTCGTCGTGGTCCTGCTCGTAGCCGCCCCGCTCGCCCTCCCGTACGCCGTCCGTGCCCAGCCCGTAGCAGGTGTCGCGCTCGTTGGCGGCGGGACGCTCGCGGAGGATCTCCCGCGCCCGCGCCTCGCCCCAGCTGGTGGCGTACCAAGGGGAGTCGGAGGTGTGCAGCTCGCGCTGGATGACCCGGAGCGCGCAGGAGCGCTGCGGTTCCGGCAGTTCGTCGAGAGCGGGTACGGCGTCGGCGGAGAGGTCCTTGAGGTAGTCGATGTCGATCGAGGTGCGGTCGTCCTGGAAGCGCTGGACGTTCTGTTCGGCGACCACCGCGTCCGGGGAGATCAGCCCGAAGGCGAGGACGGCGGCTCCGGCGCTGACCGCGATCGCTCGCGGCAGGAACCTGGCGCCGAAGAAACCGGCGGCCAGGATCAGGACGAACACGGCGCCGAGCCAGAGTTCCATCGCCGCCACGGAGATCCGCAGCCGGGTCAGCCCGTACTCGTCGACGTACAGGTCCATGCGGCGCAGGGCCGAGGCGACGACGACCAGGGTGAGCACGCAGAGGGTGCCGAGGACGGCGCGGACCAGCGTCCGGTCCCGGCTGGCTCCGCGCGGCGCCCAGCGCAGGGCCAGGGCGATCACGAGGAGGGTGAGCAGGGTGGCCCAGAGCAGCTGCCAGAAGCCCTGGCGGGCGTACTCGGCGTGGTCGAGGCCGGTCTGCTCCCGCACCTTGTCGTAGCCGCCGAGGAGGACGACGAGCTGCAGGGTGATGAACGCGGCGAAGAGCAGGTTGAGGACGATGAGCGGAAGAGCCCATTCCGTACGTCCCCGGGGCTTGCCCGGCTTGACGGTGAGACCGTCCCACCGCACGGGAGCGGCGGCGGTCCGAGCGGCGGCCAGTGCGCCCAGGAGCCCCACGAGGAAGAGGAACGTCCGCAACGGGCCGTCGACGATCGACACATCAGGGGTGAGCCGGCCCAGCAGGTCGGCGAAGGCGGCGTCGGCGCTGGCGAAGAGCGTCCCGAACACCACGAGGAGTCCGAGGGCCACGGCCGTGGTGCGTACGGCGGTGCCCCAGCGCCCCCGCGAGCCGTCGGCCCGCTCCCGCACCCCGCGCCAGCCCCACCGGGCACCCGGCACGACCGAGTCCAGGGTGCCCACGGAGCCGAGCAGCACGCCGAGCCACGTCCGGCTGCCGTGCAGTGCGAGCGAGCCCAGGGCGAAGGCCGACACGACCGCCAGGAAGGTCGGCCAGCCCGCGTCCCGGAGCGCGGGCACGACGAGCAGCGCGAGGCCGCCGACGGCCCAGGTGGCGGTCCACGGACGCAGCCGGCGGCCGGCGGCCCGTGCGGCGAAAGCGGCGGCCAGGGCGGCGGGCACGGCGACGATCAGGAGGTTCACGCCGAGGCCGTCGCCGAGGAGGAGCGCGCTGAGTACGGCAGTGGCCAGGGCCGCCCAGAGCACGGCGGGCCGGACCAGCGGCGGCGCGGCCGGACGGAGCTTGGCCGTCGCGCCGGGGCCCTTGACGGGCGGCCGCCAGGGCTGACCGGGCTGCCAGGTCTGCTGCGCGCCTCGGGCCGGCTGCCGTTGGGCGTGGAGGTAGGCGGGCGTGGCGGGGGGCTCGGTGGCCGCCGGTGACGCCTGCTTCGCAGGCGTCGGTTCCGTAGGCTTCGCATCCGCAGGTGTCCGCTCCGGAGCCACTGCCTGCGGAGTCGGCGCCTGCGAAGCTGGCGAGCCGTCGGCCGCCGAGCCTGACGCCTCGGACGACGCGGGCACCCCGCTCGCCTCTGACGGTTGTTCGGACATGGGACCCCTCCCCCACCGGCACCCGCTCACGCCCGTAGGCGGCGCGTCGGCCCGGCATCTCATTCGGCGCGCGCCCATGGAGGCCGACCGGCGAAGATCGGCCAGGGGCGGCGTGGCGAAAGGTTAATCCCGAACCGGTGTTCGCGAACACTCAGAGTGAGGGCTGTGGCAGGACCGTGACAGACGGTCGGCCTGCCACCGGATCCGTACGGTCAGTGGTGCGCCGGGAGCAGCCAGCCGGGCGGCTCCTCCGTCTGCGCCAGCCAGTCGGCCGGCGGCGCCCCGGCCGGACCGGCGGCGACCACTCCGCCGACGATGGCGCAGGTCGTGTCGACGTCGCCGCCCGCCTGGGCCGTCAGCCAGAAGGCCGTCTCGAAGTCGCCGAGGCTCCTGGCCGCCGACCAGAGGGCGAACGGCACGGTGTCGTGGGCGCTGGTCCGGCGGCCGTTGCCGAGGACCGCGGCGACCGTACCGGCGTCCTGGTAGTCGAGCATGTCGCGGGCCCTGCGCAGCCCGGCGCCGACCGCGCTGCGGGGCACGAGCGCGATGACGCCGTCGAGCAGCGCCTCGGGCGTCGGCGGACCGTCCGGGGCCGCGGCGAGCGAGGCGGCGGCCGCGACGGCCATCGCGCCGACGACGGCCTCACGGTGCTGGTGCGTGGTGTACGAGGAGATCTCGGCCTGGTGGGTGGCCTGCTCCGGGTCGTCCGCGTACCAGGCGCCGAGCGGCGCGATCCGCATGGCCGAACCGTTGCCCCACGACCCCTGCCCCTTGAAGAGCGCCGAGGCCAGCTCGCGCCAGTCGCCACCCTCCCGTACGAGCCGGAGCAGCCGGTTCACGGCCGGTCCGTAGCCGCGGTCGAAGTCGTGGTGCTCGGCGAAGGAGTGCGCGAGCGCGTCCTGGTCGATACGGCCGTGGGCGGCGAGCACGGCCACGACCGAGGCGGCCATCTCGGTGTCGTCGGTCCACTGCCAGGGGCCGGGCGGCAGGCGGCGCTGTTTGAGCAGCGGGTAGTTGACCGGGACGAAGAACTGGGAGCCCAGGGCGTCTCCCACGGACAGGCCACGCAGGCTGGCCAGGGCGCGTTCGAAGCGCCGCTCGGAAGCAGAATCAACGGTCATCGCACAGCCACTCTATCCGGTACGGCCGTACGGTTCCGGGGTGCGCCAGTGCTGGAAGGGCCGGTCGAGGGTGTAACGGCCGTTCTCGCCGAGAAGCAGGGTCCGCGCCTCGCCGTTGCCCGGGTTGGAGAGCGATTCGAACTCGGCGACCGACCAGTGGAACCAGCGCATGCAGAACAGCCGCATGGTCAGGCCGTGCGTGATGAGCAGGACGTTCTCGGGGTGGTCCGGCTCCTCGAAGCTGCGGTGCAGGCTCTCCAGGAAGGCGCCGACGCGGTCGTAGACGTCGGCGCCGGACTCGCCCTGGGCGAAGCGGTAGAAGAAGTGCCCGTAGGCGTCCCGGTAGGCCTTCTGGAGCCGTACGTCGTCGCGGTCCTGCCAGTTGCCCCAGTCCTGCTCCCGCAGCCGGGGCTCCTCGCGGACCCGGACCCGTGCGGGGTCGAGGCCGAAGGCGCGGAAGGTCTCGTGGGTGCGCCGGTAGGGCGAGATGTAGACGCTCACCCGCTCGTCGCCGAACTGCTCGCGCAGCCGCGCCCCGGTCTCCTCGGCCTGCCGCAGGCCCGTCGCGGTGAGCCGGAGCCCGTGGTCGGGCTCCCGCTCGTACACCGTGTCGTCGGCGTTGCCCTCGGACTCGCCGTGCCGGACGAGGACTATGCGCTGCGGTCGTGCCATGCACCGACCCTAGGGGGTGTGCGGCGATTACGCGTGCCCTGTAGGCATCAGGCGCGACCCTGGAGATGACGCGCGACCCCAAAGATCACACGTGATCCTGTGGATCACGCGTGACCCATGAAGAGCGCCGTCAGACCGTCCAGGACGGTTCCAGCTCCACAACGTCCCCCGTCAGCGCGGCCACGTCCGTCTCGGTCTGCGCGCGGGCTGCCAGGCGCTGTGCGCCGTCGGCGCGGTACTTGCCGCGCTCGGCGCTCGACTTCCACATGGAGAGCACGAGGAACTCGTTGCCGGGCGCCTCCCCGAAGACCCCGCGCACCATGCCGGGGGAACCGGCCATCGCCGGGTTCCACACCTGCTTCTGCATCAGCACGAAGTGCTCGGCCCGGTCCTCATGGACGCTGCTGTGCGCGACCCGGACGACGTCCGCCTCCGCGAAATGGGGCTCGAAACCGGTCTTCACATCGAAGCGGCGCTCGAAGAGCATGACCTGCATGTCACGGAAGGTGCCCGCCTGCCCGGTCGCCGGGCCGTCGTGTCCGCGGGCCATGAACGAGTCGTAGAAGACGCGGTTCTCCCAGAACGCGAAGACATGGGCGACATCGGGGCGCGTTCGGCTCCACCCGCCGCTCTGCCCTCTGAACCCCGGCTCGCCGAGCAGCCCCGCCCACTTCCGCTGTCCCCGCTCGAAACCATGACGGTCCACCACGGAACAGCGAATCCACTTCACCAGCACCGCGCCATCGTACGGGGCGGAACGTGGCCGGGGTCACGGTCGCCCGCACGGCCCGTCCCCCGGCGCATGGCCCGATTCCGTCGTCCGCCACAGGGGCAGTTGGCGGCGCGGCCCGTTCCGTACATGATCGGGTGAATCGGATGATGAGAACGGTCCAGGGACCGTCGGCCAGGAGGGGAAGTCCGGTGAGCACTCCCAACAAGGACATCGAGAAGGTCGAAGTACGGATCAAATGGGATCCCAGCCCGCACGGTGAACCGGACGTCGACCTGGACATCATCGCGGCGACCTATCCGGCGGACGCGCCGTACGGCAGCCCCGCGTACCTGGTGCACTTCGACAGCCGCTCGCCGGACGGCACCATCACGCTGAACCGGGACAGCAGGACCGGCCAGGGGTTCGGCTTCGACGAGGTCATGACGATCGAGCTGGACCGGCTGGCGGACCGGTACGGGCGGGTGGTCGTCGGCGTCGCCATCCAGCAGCGCGAGGGCCGCAGGACCTTCGGCGAGGTCGGCTCCACCGCGGTGCAGATCCGGGAGGGCTACACGAATCTGCTGGAGGACGACTTCACGGGCGTCGCCCCGTCCACGGCGGCGGTCGTCGCGGAGTTCTCCCGTACCGGTTCGGGACCGTGGGTGTTCCGCCCGGACGTACGCGGCTTCGACTCCGATCCCGACGCGTTCGCCGCGGTGATGGGGAACCGCGACGCCGGAGCCTGAACCGCATCGGCGAGTTCCGGCCAACCCCGCGTGAGGGCGTGACGAACCGCGTGGGGGCGTGACGAAGGGGACCGGCCTCGGGCCGGTCCCCTTCTGTCAGCTACCGCTCAGCCGGATGTCAGCTGCAGCCGCTGGTCGAGCCGCAGCCCTCGCAGATGTAGCAGGAGCCGGCGCGCTGCATCTTCGTACCGCAGGAGAAGCAGAGCGGGGCGTCCGCGCTGATGCCGAGCTGCATCTCGACCAGCTCGGCCGAGGTGTGCGCCGTCGCCGGAGCCGGCTTCTCGGCGGACTCGCGGGGAGCCGCCACCGCCTTCAGCTCGGGCTGCACCGGGGCCGACTGGGCGAGGCTCTCGGAGTCCACGCCGTCCGCCTCGAAGGACGCCTCGTACGAACCGGTGTCGAGGTGGCGCTGACGCTCCTCGGCGGAGTGGATGCCGAGGGCGGAGCGGGTCTCGAAGGGCAGGAAGTCGAGCGCCAGGCGGCGGAAGATGTAGTCGACGATCGACTGCGCCATCCGCACGTCCGGGTCGTCCGTCATACCGGCCGGCTCGAAGCGCATGTTCGTGAACTTCGAGACGTACGTCTCCAGCGGGACGCCGTACTGCAGGCCCACCGAGACGGCGATCGAGAAGGCGTCCATCATGCCCGCGAGGGTCGAGCCCTGCTTGGACATCTTCAGGAAGACCTCACCGAGACCGTCGTCCGGGTAGGAGTTGGCGGTCATGTAGCCCTCGGCGCCGCCCACCGTGAAGGAGGTGGTGATGCCGGGACGGCCCTTGGGGAGGCGCTTGCGGACCGGGCGGTACTCGACGACCTTCTCGACCGCCGTACGGATGGTCTCCTCGGCCTTCGCGGTGACCTCTTCCTTCTCCTTCTCCTTGGTCTTGGCGGAGAGGGGCTGGCCGACCTTGCAGTTGTCGCGGTAGATCGCGAGCGCCTTGACGCCCAGCTTCCACGCCTCGAAGTAGACCTCTTCGACGTCCTCGACGGTGGCCGTCTCGGGCAGGTTGACGGTCTTGGAGAGCGCGCCGGAGATCCACGGCTGGATGGCCGCCATCATCCGGACGTGGCCCATCGCGGAGATGGAGCGCTCGCCCATCGCGCAGTCGAAGACCTCGTAGTGCTCGGTCTTCAGGCCCGGCGCGTCGATCACGTTGCCGTTCTCGGCGATGTGGGCGACGATCGCCTCGATCTGCTCCGGCTGGTAGCCCATGCGGCGCAGGGCCTGCGGGACCGTGCCGTTGACGATCTGCATCGAGCCGCCGCCGACCAGCTTCTTGAACTTGACCAGGGCGAGGTCGGGCTCCAGGCCGGTGGTGTCGCAGGACATCGCGAGACCGATGGTGCCGGTGGGCGCGATGACCGAGGCCTGCGCGTTGCGGAAACCGTTCTTCGCTCCGAGCCGGATCACGTCCTGCCAGGCCTCCGTCGCGGCGGCCCAGACCGGCGAGTCCAGGTCGTCGACGTGGATCGCCTTGGCGTTGGCGTCGGCGTGCTGCTTCATGACGCGCTGGTGCGGCTCGGCGTTGCGGGCGTAGCCGTCGTACGGGCCGACGACCGCGGCCAGCTCGGCGGAGCGCTTGTACGAGGTGCTGGTCATCAGCGAGGTGATGGCGCCGGCCAGGGCGCGGCCGCCG
Organism: Streptomyces sp. CA-146814; assembly: GCF_050942385.1. Lineage (NCBI taxonomy): Bacteria > Bacillati > Actinomycetota > Actinomycetes > Kitasatosporales > Streptomycetaceae > Streptomyces > Streptomyces sp. CA-146814. Next base: position 6,255,290 of record NZ_CP192068.1, on the reverse strand, counting down.
TCGCTGTCGTACGCGTGGCCGGTCGCCATCAGGAGGGCGCCGAGGTTGGCGTAACCGATGCCCAGCTGGCGGTAGGCGCGGGTGTTCTCGCCGATCTTCTGCGTCGGGAAGTCCGCGAAGCAGATCGAGATGTCCATCGCGGTGATGACCAGCTCGACGACCCGGGAGAAGCGCTCGGACTCGAAGGACTGGTTGCCCAGGCCGTCGTCCTTGAGGAACTTCATCAGGTTGAGCGAGGCGAGGTTGCACGAGGTGTTGTCCAGGTGCATGTACTCGCTGCACGGGTTCGAGCCGTTGATCCGGCCGGACTCCGGGCAGGTGTGCCAGGCGTTGATGGTGTCGTCGTACTGGATGCCGGGGTCGGCGCAGGCCCAGGCCGCCTCGGCCATCTTGCGGAAGAGGGACTTGGCCTCGACCTCTTCGATGACGTCGCCGGTCATCCGGGCGCGGAGCCCGAACTTGGAGCCGGTCTCGACGGCCTTCATGAACTCGTCGTTCACGCGGACCGAGTTGTTGGCGTTCTGGTACTGGACGGACGTGATGTCGTCGCCGCCCAGGTCCATGTCGAAGCCCGCGTCACGCAGGGCGCGGATCTTCTCCTCCTCCTTCACCTTGGTCTCGATGAAGGCCTCGATGTCGGGGTGGTCGACGTCGAGGATGACCATCTTGGCCGCGCGGCGGGTGGCGCCGCCGGACTTGATGGTTCCGGCGGAGGCGTCGGCGCCGCGCATGAAGGAGACCGGGCCGGAGGCGTTGCCGCCGGAGGAGAGCAGCTCCTTGGAGGAGCGGATACGGGAGAGGTTCAGGCCGGCGCCGGAGCCGCCCTTGAAGATCATGCCCTCTTCCTTGTACCAGTCGAGGATCGACTCCATGGAGTCGTCGACGGCCAGGATGAAGCAGGCGGAGACCTGCTGCGGCTGAGGCGTTCCGACGTTGAACCAGACCGGGGAGTTGAAGCTGAAGACCTGGTGCAGGAGGGCGTACGCCAGCTCGTGCTCGAAGATCTCGGCGTCCGCGGGAGAGGCGAAGTAGGCGTTCTCCTCGCCGGACTTCCGGTACGTCTTCACGATCCGGTCGATCAGCTGCTTGAGACCGGTCTCGCGCTGCGGCGTGCCGACCGCACCGCGGAAGTACTTGCTGGTGACGATGTTGACCGCGTTCACCGACCAGAAGTCGGGGAACTCGACGCCACGCTGCTCGAAGTTGATCGAGCCGTCGCGCCAATTGGTCATGACGACGTCACGGCGCTCCCATGCCACCTCGTCGTACGGATGCACGCCGGGGGTGGTGTGGATGCGCTCGATACGCAGACCCTTGCTCGCCTTGGTGCTCTTGGTGCGGGAACCTCGTGCCGGGCCGCTCGCCGTCTCTGTCATGCCGCCTCCCATATGTGGGCAAAAACGCCCTGAAGTGCCCAGTTCTTCCCAGGCACAGTGTGTGTCCGTTGTCCCGCGGGCCGCGCTCGGCCACGGGAACAGGTCCTGAAGCGCCCGGTCACCGGTCGGCGGACGTGAGTCCGGACGGTGACGGGCGGGTGCCGCTCAGTCGGCGGCGATGGCGGGTGCGGGGACCTCAAGGGTCTCGCCGCCCCCGGGGTCCTCCGCGGAGGGCCGCTGCGCACGCAATTCCACGATGGCGGCCTCGAAGTCTTCCAAGGAATCGAACGCCCGGTAGACGGACGCGAAGCGCAGGTACGCGACGAGGTCGAGTTCCTGCAAGGGGCCGAGGATGGCCAGACCCACGTCGTGGGTGGTCAGCTCGGCGCTGCCGGTGGCACGCACCGCCTCCTCGACCCGCTGGCCGAGTTTGGCGAGGGCGTCCTCCGTGACGGGCCGTCCCTGGCATGCCTTGCGGACGCCGGAGATGACCTTGGTACGACTGAAGGGCTCGGTCACGCCGCTGCGCTTGACCACCATCAGCGAGCACGTCTCCACCGTGGTGAAGCGGCGGGAGCAGTCGGGGCACTGGCGGCGGCGACGGATCGACGTCCCGTCGTCGGTGGTGCGACTGTCGACGACCCGGCTGTCGGGGTGCCTGCAGAAGGGGCAGTGCATGGCTCCCAACCCTCCTTCACAGCGCAACGGAATAGCCTCTCCGGCACGCCCTTGCGGGCTCCTCGGAGGCAGTCCCCAGCATAGGCGATGGCCCTGGGCCGAATGAACCCAGGACCACAACTTCTGGGTGGCCGGGACGATCCAACCACTAGATCTAGGGTTGAGTCGCGATTTCGGCCCTACCGCGTGTCGCACCCCGGGCGATGCCCGGAGGGAGCGAGGGCCAGAGGAGAGGGTACGGGAATCGCGCGGTCCGCGAACCTCCGGGGGCCGGGAGCGGGGGCCCGGGATGAAAGACTGGCCGGGGGCCGCAGCCGGACCCCGTACGAGCCTCGTACACACCACGTACGAGCTTCGTACGCACCGCCCGCCCCGTGCTCATACACCTGCGGGCAGCATTGCGGCAGCCCTTTATTCGTTTTTCACTCGAACGTGTGTTTGGCGCAACCTTTCGAAAGCTACTACCGTTGTCCAGCTAGGGAGAACATTCGAGAGGGGCCGACGTGACCACGACCGCAGACAGTGCCACCATCACCGCCCGGGACCACCGCTCCCAGAGCCGACTTGAGCCGGTGCATGCCATGAATGACTCAGTCACGAACACGGACGGGCCCGAGCCCGCACGACCCGGGCGCTCCTTGCCCGGGAGGCCGCCAGGGATCAGGGCGGACAGCTCAGGACTCACGGACCGGCAGCGGCGGGTCATCGAGGTCATCCGCGACTCCGTGCAGCGCCGGGGTTACCCGCCGTCCATGCGGGAGATCGGTCAGGCGGTGGGCCTGTCCAGCACGTCGTCCGTCGCCCATCAGCTGATGGCCCTGGAGCGCAAGGGATTCCTCCGGCGGGACCCGCATCGGCCCCGCGCCTACGAGGTGCGCGGATCGGACCAGCCGAGCACCCAGCCGACCGACACCACGGGGAAGCCCGCCGCGTCGTACGTCCCGCTGGTGGGCCGGATCGCCGCCGGTGGGCCGATCCTCGCGGAGGAGTCGGTCGAGGACGTCTTCCCGCTGCCGCGCCAGCTCGTCGGTGACGGTGAGCTGTTCGTCCTGAAGGTCGTCGGTGACTCGATGATCGAGGCCGCGATCTGTGACGGCGACTGGGTCACCGTGCGCCGCCAGCCCGTCGCGGAGAACGGTGACATCGTCGCCGCGATGCTGGACGGCGAGGCGACGGTCAAGCGCTTCCGCCGCGAGGACGGCCATGTGTGGCTGCTGCCGCACAACGCCGCGTACCAGCCGATCCCCGGTGACGAGGCGACGATCCTCGGCAAGGTGGTGGCGGTGCTGCGGCGGGTGTGAAGAGCACCGGTCGGTCGACCTGGCGGATACGAGAGGGCCCCGGGACGCTTTACGGCGATCCCGGGGCTTTCCTGTTCCCTTTCCCGGAGCTTTCTTGTTCCCTACTTGCCGTCCGCCTTGGCCAGGGCGTCGATCGCGGCGAGTGAGCGGCGCGCCTGGTTGCGGTCCGTCGTGTACCAGAAGTCGGGCATGGAGGCGCGCAGATAGCTGCCGTACCGCGCGTTGGCGAGGCGTGGGTCGAGCACGGCGACGACGCCCTTGTCGCCCGTGGCCCGGACGAGGCGGCCCGCGCCCTGGGCCATCAGCAGTGCGGAGTGCGTGGCGGCCACCGCCATGAACCCGTTGTGGCCGGCCTCCTCCACCGCCTTCTGGCGGGCGCTCATCAGCGGGTCGTCGGGCCGGGGGAACGGGATCCGGTCCATGACCACCAGCTGACAGCTCGACCCCGGGACGTCCACGCCCTGCCAGAGCGAGAGCGTGCCGAAGAGGCAGGTCTCCGGGTCGGCGGCGAAGTTCTTGATCAGCTCGCCGAGGGTCTCCTCGCCCTGGAGCAGGATCGGCTTGTCCAGCCGTCCTCGCAGCTCCTCGGCGGCCGCCTTGGCCCCGCGCATGGAGGAGAACAGCCCCAGCGTGCGGCCGCCCGCCGCCTCCACCAGCTCCGCGAGCTCGTCCAGCATGTCCGTACGCGAACCTTCGCGGCCCGGAGTGTTCAGATGGCGGGCGACATAGAGGATGCCCTGCTTGGGGTAGTCGAACGGAGAGCCGACGTCCAGCCCCTTCCACGACGGGATGTCGTCGCCCGCCATGCCCTCGGGAGCGAGCCCCAGGGACGCGCCGACGCCGTTGAAGTCGCCGCCGAGCTTCAGCGTGGCCGAGGTCAGGACCACCGAGCGCTCGGTGAAGAGCTTCTCGCGCAGCAGCCCGGAGACGGAGAGCGGAGCCACCCGCACGGAGGCGCCGAACCGGTCGTGCTGCTCGTACCAGACGACGTCGTACTCCGAGCCCTGGGTGATCCGCTCGGCGACCCCGTGGATCGACTCGACCGAGGCCAGGGCCTGCTTCCGTACGGCGTCCTCGTCCTGGACGGACTTGTCGCGGGTGGCACCGATCGCGGAGATCACCGTACGAGCCGCGTCGCGCAGCGCCATCAGCGCGTACCCGAGGTCCTCGGGCACCTCCTCAAGACGCCCCGGCAGCGCCAGCTCCATCACCCGCTCGAACCCCTCGGCGGCGGTCTGGAGCGCGTCGGCGGCCTTCTCGTTGACCAGCTTGGCCGCCCGGCGGACCGCCCGGTTGACCTGGGCCGGAGTCAGCTCGCCGGTGGCCACGCCGGTCACCCGGGAGACCAGCTCGTGCGCCTCGTCCACGATCAGCACCTCGTGCGAGGGCAGCACCGGAGCGCCCTCGATGGCGTCGATCGCGAGCAGCGCGTGGTTGGTGACGACCACATCGGCGAGCTTGGCGCGCTCCCGGGCCGCTTCGGCGAAGCACTCCGCTCCGTACGCGCACTTCGTCGCGCCGAGGCACTCGCGGGAGGAGACCGAGACCTGCGCCCAGGCCCGGTCCGAGACGCCCGGCGTGAGGTCGTCCCGGTCGCCGGTCTCCGTGTCGTCGGACCAGTCCCGCAGCCGGAGCAGATCCTGGCCGAGCTTGCTGGTGGGCGCCGCCGCCTCGAACTGGTCGAACAGCCCCTCCTCCTCGTCCTGCGGGACCCCTTCGTGGAGCCGGTGCAGGCAGAGGTAGTTGGAGCGGCCCTTGAGCATCGCGTACTGCGGGCGGCGGCGCAGCAGCGGGTGCAGCGCCTCCACCGTGCGCGGCAGGTCCCGCTCGACCAGCTGGCGCTGGAGGGCGAGGGTGGCCGTGGCCACGACGACCCGCTCCCCGTGCGCCAGCGCGGGCACCAGATAGCCGAGGGACTTGCCGGTGCCGGTGCCCGCCTGGACGAGCAGGTGGGATTGGTCGTCGACCGCCTCGGCGACGGCCTCGGCCATGGCGGCCTGGCCGGGGCGCTCCGTACCGCCGACGGCGGTGACGGCGGCGTGCAGGAGCTCGGGGAGGGATGGCTTCGTCATAGCCCGACCACCCTACGGCGCACCACTGACAACGGTGGTCACTCCCGGATCCGGGCAGCGGGGTGCAGCGGGTTGGGAACCGTGCCGTGGATCGCCGCGTGCGGGCGGCTGGAGCGGTCGCGGTAGCCGTCCACGTGCAGCCGGTTGCGGTTGAGACAGAGCCGTTCGATCTCGGGGGTGAGCATGTCGAACAGCTCGTACCGCTCCTTGAGCTCCGGGAAGCGGGCGTGGTGGCGGACGATCTCCGCCCGGACGAGTGACCAGAACTCGTCCTCGCTCACGCCGAGCTGCTCCTCGCAGAGCGGGGAGAGATAGCGGAAGACGCCGACGAAGAGGCCGGAGTGGATGAACTGGGTCAGGAAGGACGGCGCCTCGGTGAGGAGGACCGCGCGCACCTCGTCCGGCATGGTGTCGTGCTCCGGCAGCGGGTGGGCACTGATGTTGACGTCGTCGACGAAGTCCTTGATCGCGAGCCGTACGGGCACGTCGTTCTCGTCGAAGACGACGATGGCGTTCTCGCCGTGCGGCGAGAAGACCGTGCCGTACCGGTAGAGGAAGTGCAGGAGCGGCGGCAGCAGGGCGGCGAAGAGGCGGGTGAGCCAGGCCGCCGGAGCCAGGCCTGAACGCTCGACGAGTTCGGCGGTGAACGCGCGGCCCGCCGGATCCGTATGGAGGAGGGAGGCGAGCGTGCGGGCGCGTTCGCCCGGGGCGAGGCGGGGCGGCAGGGGCTCCCGCCAGATCGCGCCGAGGAGCTCCTTGTACTGGTACGGGGCCTCGGGGAGGTGGTCGTAGAGCGGGTGTTCCACGGCGACGGAGGCGACCTCGCCGAGGAGGATGACCCGGCAGGTGTCGCGCAGGAACGGGTCGGCCTCGCACAGGCCCTGGACCCAGGCGGTGACGGCCGGTGCGGCGAGGGTGCGCTCGGTGGGCAGGCCGCGCCAGACCAGGGTGTTGAGGATGGAGAGCGGCAGCTTCACCGTGTGCCGGTCGGGGCGGGCCACGTTGGCGAAGGTGCGGACGGACTGCTGCGGGAGGCGGGCGTCGCCGTCGGTGTGCAGTGCCACGATGTCGCCGTCGGCGATGGCGGGCGCGAAGAGCGGAACGATCCATTCGTCCCACTGCCAGGGGTGTACGGGCAGGTAGAGGTAGCTCTCCGGGTCGAGCCCACGGGCTTGCAGTACGGCGGCGAACGAGGCGCGTACGGAGGGGTCGAGCTCCTGGGCGTAGAGGTGCTCGGAGGTGGTGAGGCGGCCCACGCCGCGGTACTGCGCGATGCGGGTGCTCACGGCGATCCACGGCAGCTGGAGAGGGCTGCGGGTCTCGGGCGTGAAGCGGGCCGCGTCGGCTGCGGAGAAGCCGAGCCGTCCCTTGCTCGCCACCAGCCAGGGGTGGCCGGTCTGGTGTCCCTCCAACTCGGCGTAGTCGGCCTCGGCGAGCTGGGCCGCGGTGAGGGCGGTGTGGTCGAGCCGGGCGTCGGCGGAGAGCGTGAGGGTCAGTTCGCGGATGAGGTGGCCGAGGGTGGCGCCGTCGAGGCCGAGGAGACCGCCGGCGCGGGCGAGGAACCGCAGCGGGTCGCGGAACGGGCGGGCCGTACCGTCCGGAGTGCCGTTGGAGGCGGCGTGGCTGGAGGAGGCGCCGTTGGAGAGGGGGCTCGCCGGCGGGTGGACCGTCTCGATGGAGTCGGGGTCGACGCGCCAGCTCCCGTAGACGCCCCGGCGGGCCGAGAAGCGGAGCTCGGTGCCGTCGTCGAGCGTGAGGGCGTGCAGGTGGCCGTCGCCGGGCCGGCGTTCGGGCTCGATGATCTCCTCGTACGCGAACTCGCCGAGCATCTTGGCGAGCAGCCGCGCCGCGGCCCGGTCCCAGACCTGCCGGTTCAGCTCCGGCGGGCTGAGGAGGGGGTGGGGCTCGACTGCATCATGGCTCGCGGGATATGTCGGCACGGGGACTCCTCCGGGTGGGACCGATGGGGTTCGAGCGGTGTGGACGGTGCGGCGCGATGTTCACAGGTGATCACGGTACGTTCGGTCGCGGATCATGAGAGCGGCACGTTTGTCGGGGAGGTCCACCTCTGCGGAGAAGCGGAACCCGGCCCTCAGGAATGCCGATACGGACGGGGTGTTACGGAGGTCCGGCTCGGCGACGACCCGGCCGCAGCGCGGCAGGTTGTCCAGCACGAGGTCGGCGACGGCGCGCAGCAGCGTGGTGCCCACGCCCCTCCCCCGGTTGCCCACGCCTCCGATGAGGAGGTGGATGCCGGTGTCGTGGAGGCGGGCGGGGTAGTGGCGGGCCAGCGGGTCGAGGTCGGCGCGGTAGATCTCCCAGTAGCTCATGGGTGTTCCGTCGAGCACACCGAGGCAGGGGACGGAGCGGCCGTCCCCTGCGAGCTGCGGCCTCAGATGGTCGGCGGTGACGGATTCGGGCCCGGCCAGCTCCCAGAAGGCGGCGACGGCCGGGTCGTTCATCCAGCGGCTGAGGACGGCGAGGTCGCGCTCCAGGACCACCGGGACCAGGTGGAACACCCCGGCCTCGGTGGTCGCTCCGGGCCAGGTGGCCGGGTCGCCGAGCAGCCCGCCCTCGGAGCCGTGTCCCGCTGCCGCCTTGCTCCGGTCCTCGGCGATGAGGGCGAGGAGCTCCTCGGTGAGCTTCAGGTCGAGCGTGTCCTCGGTGCCCATGGGGACGCCCGGGCTCGTGGGCCGGGGGCCCGGTTCCGGAGGCGCCGCGTCGGATGCGGCGGACGCGTCGGCGGGAGGCACGGTGACACTCTCCTCTCTGGAGCGGGGCCGGGCCCCTCAGGCGTGCAGCGGGTTGGCGATGGAGACGTAGACGGACTGGGTGTCGACCGGGCCGACCAGCTCGTCCAGGCCGTGCAGCCGGGTCAGCAGATTGGCCTTGCACCGCAGTTGGCGGTTCTGGAGAAGATACGCGGGCAGGGGCGAGCCCAGTTCCGCGTTCTCGGTGAGGAATTGGCGCAGGACGGTGAGGAGGGCCTGTTCGTCGGCGAGGCGCTGGGCGCCGAACGCGCCGACGAGGCCGAGGACGTTGTTGATGCCCAGGTAGTAGGCGAACCGCTCGTCGGTGACCGGGTCGGAGACGAAGGTGTCGCTGACCGTGCCGATGCCCGGGAGCCGCCGCTCCAGCTCGTCGCGGCGGGAGTCGCGGAAGTAGTAGCCCTGGTTGTCGCGGTAGCGTCCGCCGACCGGCCAGCCGTCCGGGTCGAGCAGGACGAGGGTGTTCTGCTGGTGGGCCTCCAGGGCGACGCCGGCGTGCGCGTCGAGCCAGAGGACGGGGCGTACGACGCGGTCCAGATAGCGCCGGAACCACTCGGCGGAGACGTCCCCGACCGGGCGGCCGGTCCGGGCGGCCAGGGCGGCGACGGCCTCGGCCAGCCGGGAGCGCATCAGGGGCTGCCCGGGCCGGGGCCGCTGTGCGGTGAGCCCGGCGATGCAGACGGCGTCGTCGCCCGGTCCGAAGGGGTTCTGCCGGAGCATCACGTCGAGCCCGGTCACGGGGGTGCCCTCGGGGTCGTCGACGGCGAGCCAGGCGGGGTCGCGGACGATGTCGAAGCCGGGGTGCTCGCGCTGCCAGCTCTCGGCGAGGCCGGTGGTCAGGAGGCGGTGGACCTCGACGCCCCGGTGCAGCTCCTTGCGGAGGTTCTCGCGGCGGGAGTTGGTGATGCGGACGCCGAGGGAGAGCTTGAGCATCACGCGGGCGCCGGGCCGGTGGACGGTGCGGATGGAGGAGGTGGGGTGCCAGTGCTCGCCGTGCGGGCCGAGGTCGTGCAGCAGGCCGGTCTCCTGGAGGGCGGCGACCTGCGGACGGCTCAGCAGGTCGGCGGCCTGCCAGGGGTGCAGGGGCAGGGCGGCGGTGCCGGGCGGCAGGCGCAGCCCGTCGCGGTGCGGGGCGAGCAGCTCCTCGGCGGAGGCCGGGCCGCCGTCGGTCCAGGCGGAGTCGGTGGCGGTGAGGGAGCGGTCCACGGCGAACCAGTGGAGCGGGAAGGAGCCGTGCAGCTCGGGCGAGTAGCGCCGGGACTCCGCCTCGGAGAGCCCTTCGCGGCTCTTGGGGGTGGGGTGGAGCGGATGGCCGAGGAGGAGGGACTGCTCGGCGGTGAGGAAGAGGTCGGTGTCGGCCGGTTCGGCGGGGTGGCGGCGGCGCTGTTCGACGAAGCCGGCGGTGTGGTGTACGGAGTCGGCGACGCGGGCGACCAGTTCGGCGGAGCCGTTGCGGTCGGCTTCCCGGCCGATGAGGACGGCGACGGTGACGGCGTCGGCGGGCGGGGCCTTCTCGGGGGCGCCTTCCAGGACCGGGGCGCCGAAGCGGTGGGCTCCGGTGGCGGACCAGTAGTGCACGGGGACGAGCAGGGCGGTGCCGGTGGCGGGGAAGTCGACGCGCAGGGTGTCGCCTTCGGGCCGGGGCAGGTCGTTCTCCCGGGTCCAGCACCGCAGGAGGCTCTCGGTGCCGGCGGCGTCGGCGGCGCGCAGCGGGTCGGGGTGGTCCAAGGGGTCCTGCTCGCCGGGGACTTCGCCGTACGAGGCGTCCGAGCCGCCTTCGTACGGGGCTTTCTGACGAGGCACGGTCGTCGTCGCCTCGGCCGTGCCGGGGGCGGCCGGTCCGTCCTGCCCTCGGTGCTGGGGGGTTCCGGGGCCGTCGGCCTCGGACGCTGAGGTGGGGTTCACGGCGGTCTTCCTTGTGTGGTTCCGGGGATCAGCTGGTCGACACGGTGGCGGCCCGGCGGTGCGGTGAACGCTCCGCGGCCGCCAGCGCGTCGGCCAGCCGGTCGACGACGGCACTCGCCTGTTCGTCGGTGAGGGTGAGCGGAGGCAGCAGGCGGACCACGGCGCTGTGCCGGCCGCCCAGTTCGACGATGAGGCCGCGGTCCAGGCACTCCTGCTGGACGGCGCGGGCGAGGGCCGGGTCCGGCGGCGGGGCCGGGGTGTGGTCGTCGGCCTCGGCCGGCAGCGGCGCGGCCTCGGGGTCCACCAGCTCCAGGCCGATCATCAGTCCGCGCCCCCGTACGTCGCCGATCCCCGTATGCTCCGCCCGCAGTTTCCCCAGGCTGTCGAGCATGCGGGCGCCCAAGGCCGCCGCCCGCTCCGCCAGCCCGTTCTCCCGGACGTACGCGAGGGTGGCCGCGCCCGCCGCCATGGCGAGCTGGTTGCCACGAAACGTACCCGCGTGCGCGCCCGGCTGCCAGAGGTCCAGCTCAGAGCGGTAGACGATGACCGCGAGCGGGAGGGAGCCGCCGATCGCCTTGGAGAGGACCATGACGTCCGGGACGACGCCGCTGTGCTCGACGGCCCAGAAGGCGCCGGTCCTGCCGACGCCGGTCTGCACCTCGTCGGCGATGAGCGGGATACCGCGGGCGCGGGTGATCTCGCGCATCCTGCGCAGCCAGGCGTCCGGCGCGGGGTTGACGCCGCCCTCGCCCTGGACCGGCTCCACGATCATCCCGGCCGGGGCCGGGACCCCGCCCTTCTCGTCGTCGAGCAGGTGCTCCGTCCACCGCGCGGCGATGGCGGCACCGCGCTCGCCGCCGATGCCGAACGGACAGCGGTAGTCCTGCGGGAAGGGCAGCCGGGTCACCCGGACGTCCCGGGCGCCGCCGGAGGCTTCCAGCGCTCCGGCCGTCATGCCGTGGTAGGCGCCGGTGAAGGTCAGCAGGGTGTCACGGCCGGTCGCGGCGCGGACCAGCTTGAACGCGGCCTCGACCGCGTCCGTACCGGCGGGGCCGCAGAACTGGATGCGGGCGTTCTCGGCGAACTCCCGCGGCAGGGTGGCGAACAGCTCGGTGGTGAAGGCGTCCTTGACCGGGGTGGCGAGGTCGAGCACGTGGAGCGGGGCTCCGGAGTCGATGACCTTCCGGATGGCTTCGAGCACGACCGGGTGGTTGTGGCCGAGCGCCAGGGTGCCCGCGCCCGACAGACAGTCCAGATAGCGCCGTCCGTCCGCGCCCTCGATGGTGAGCCCGCGCGCCCGGACCGGAACGATCGGCAGGGACCGCGCGTAGGTGCGGGCGGCCGATTCGCGCAGCGACTGGCGGCGGAGGATGCCCTCGTGCGCGGGGGCCGCTGGAGGCGGTGCCACCGGAGCGGGTTCGGTCACGGACACGGCTCTTGATCCTCCTGCGGTAACAGTTGCGTTGCACGTCGATACGTTTTCGCGCGGACGGAGTGCGGGGGTGAACGCTGTCCTGGTGTCCCCCGTACGTACCAACGACGCCGGCCGCAAGGGATCACGGGTAAATCGGAACATCCTTGCGGGGACGGAACCGTGGACCTGCCGCGTACCGTCCCCATCGGCACCGGCATAGTGGGGGCCGCGCCGAAGGCCGGAACACGGCCCCGAAGTGTCCGAAACGCAGCACGGAGTACCGAGTGACGAAGTCCCAGGGGGATCACCAGATGCGAACCGTTCGCCCGACCGACACCGCACGCCGCGGCAGCCGCGTACGGCGCATGCCGCGTGGTGTGCTCGCCGCGACGGCGGCCGTCGCCGTCCTGGCGCTCACCGCCACCGCCTGCGGTCCGGAGGAGGACAACGCGGGCGGTACGACGCCCAGCGCCTCGGCCGACCCGACCTCCGACGGCAAGGTCGTCATCCCGGACGACCTGAAGAACCGGCTCAAGGAGCACGGGATCGACCCGGACAAGTGGCGGGACGGCGAGTGGAAGAACTGGGACAAGGACAAGTGGCTGCGTGAGGCCAAGGACTTCGTCAACCCGATCATCGACGGCCTCTGGGACCCGGACCGGATGCGGGAGGCCGACAAGCCCCCGGAGAACCCGGTCGACAACGACATCTCCGGCGACGACGGCGTGACGGACCCGACACCCGCCCCTGTGCAGGCGGCCGGTGTCGCGACGCCGTACCACGACAGCGAGCCGGCGTCCGGCAAGCTGCTCTTCGACGGTCCCAAGGGCTCGATGGTCTGCTCGGCGACCGTGGTGAAGGACCCGGCCAACCCCGGCAAGTCCAACATGGTGTGGACCGCCGGGCACTGTGTGCACGCCGGCAAGGCGGGCGGCTGGTACCGCAACATCGCCTTCGTCCCGTCGTACAACAACGACGGCCTGTCGCTGGCGGAGCTGGAGACCGCGCCCAAGGAGAAGATCGCTCCGTACGGTGTGTGGTGGGGCCGGTGGGCCCAGACCTCGGAGCAGTGGATCGCCGAAGGTGCGGCGACCGGCGGGCAGGGCGCTCCGTACGACTTCGCGGTGCTGCATGTGACGCCGGAGAAGGGCTCGACGGGCAAGTCGCTGGAGGAGACGGTCGGTTCGGCGCTGCCGGTCGACTTCAACGCTCCCGCCGTTCCGCAGATCCCGTCGATGACGGCCACCGGCTACCCGGCCGCGCCGCCGTTCGACGGCCAGAAGCTGCTTCGGTGCGAGGACGAGCCGGGCCGCCTCTCGGTCCGCCAGGACGAGCCGACGATGTACCGCATCGGCTGCACGATGACCGGCGGTTCCTCCGGCGGCGGCTGGGTCGCGCAGGGCCAGGACGGGCAGCCCGCGCTGGTCTCCAACACCTCGATCGGCCCGGTCTCGGCGGGTTGGCTGGCCGGCCCCCGCCTCGGCAAGGAGGCCGAGGGCGTCTACCGCGCGGTCAGCGAGAAGTACGCGGGCCAGTAGGCCGTGTGACGGTCGTACGCGGGCCGGTAGGAAGCGACCGCTGTACGCGGGTCGGTAAGAGGCGACCGCTGTACGCGGGTCGGTAAGAGGCGACCGCTGTACGCGGGTCGGTAGGAAGCGTCCGTCGTACGCCGGTCAGTGAGAAGCGCCCTTCGTGCGCGGGTCAGTCGGACCCATTCCGCCCGGGTGGCCGGCTCTGTTCGCCGGTCACCCGGGCGGTTCGCTGTCCGGGCTTCCCGGCGAGTCGAGTTCCGCGGCCCCGGCCTCCCAGCGGCGGCGCCGCTCGGCGAGGGACTGCTCCCACCACGGGGTGCCGCGTTCGCCGAGGGCCACCTTGGCCGTGTGCACCCGGCTCCGGGCCAGCTTCTCGGCCGCGGGGTCCGCGTTCCGGTGGGAGGCGGCCACCGCGCGCCGGGCCGCCATCAGGTGGCGGCGCAGCACGGCGGAGACGTCCTCGGGGATCTCCGGGTCGGTGGCCCGCCATCGACGGCCCTTCACCACGATGTACCGGCCGTCGGGGGTCCGCTCCGGCTGATCGGCGTCCATCCGGCCATGGTGCCCGACGGGCACGGCTACCGGCGTGGACGCGTGCGGGCGCACGCCGTCAGAACGGCATGTGGCCACGGGCACGCCGACCGGCCGAGCCGCTGCGGCCGACCGCCTTGGAGCTGCTGCGGAACGGCTTGCTGAAGAGCCGGCCCAGCGGACCCGGCGCCTTGCTGCCCGCGCGGGAGCCCAGGCCCAGCGTGCGCTGGGTGCCGCGCTCCGGGTGACGGGAGAACTTGGGGACCAGGAAGGCCAGCACGGCCAGGACGACACAGACGGCGACTATTCCGGCGATCATCATAATTTCCTCCTTGCTAGGTGCGTGCTGCCGTCGTGTGCCCGATGCCATGCACTCCAATCACCGCCGGGTCCCGAGGGCTTCGCGGCTCGGGCGGGACGGTGTTCCGCGCTCCGGCGGGTACACGGAGGACAACCGAGCGCCGGACCCCCGTACGGCCACGATCGAGAGGCATGGCGATGACCGATTCCACGATGAGGGCGGTGGGCTGGGCGCAGTCCTTCCCCGTCTCCCAGGGAGTGCGAGCGGGGCGCCACTGGGCGCGCGAGCACCTGCAGAGCCTGGAGTGGGCCAAGGACTCGCCCGACACCGTGGATTCGGTGCTGATCGCCGTCTCCGAGCTCATCACCAACGCGCACAAGCACGCCCGCAGCGACGCCCAGCTCATTCTGACCTGGGACAGCGCGTGCCTGCACGTCAGCGTCCACGACTCCAGCCCGCAGCCGCCCGCACCGCGTGACGCGGAGCCGGACGCGCTCGGCGGCCGCGGCATGGCCATCGTCGACGCGCTGGCCGACAGCTGGCAGCACCATCCGCGGCGGGACGGCAAGACGGTGACGGCGTGCTTCGTGCCTCCGGGGTACGAGGACTCCGCCGCCGCCGGACGCGGGGCCCCCGGGAACGGCTGACGCCCGGCCGGGCGGACCCGGTCGGGCGTCTTCGTTCACGGCCTGCGCCGTGCGGTGATCAGTGCGCGGCGGGGACGAACGTCCCGAGCTCCGCCGCCAGCTCCTCGTGGACCTGGGCCTTGAGCAGCGTGCCCTCGGCGGTGTGCTCCTCGGAGAGGACCTCACCTTCGGCGTGCACCCGGGAGACCAGCGCCCCCTGGATGTACGGCACGAGCACCTCGATCTCGACGGACGGGCGCGGCAGTTCGGCGTCGATGAGCGCGAGCAGCTCGTCGATGCCCTCGCCGGTCCGGGCCGAGACCGCGATCGCGTACTTCTCGTTGCGCAGCAGCCGCTGGAGGACCAGCGGGTCCGCCGCGTCCGCCTTGTTGACCACGACGATCTCGCGCACGTTCACCGCGCCGACGTCCCGGATCACCTCGCGGACCGCGGCGAGCTGCTCCTCCGGCACCGGGTGCGAGCCGTCCACCACGTGCAGGATGAGATCGGACTCGCCGACCTCCTCCATGGTGGAGCGGAACGCCTCTACGAGGTGGTGCGGCAGGTGCCGTACGAACCCGACGGTGTCGGCGAGGGTGTAGATCCGGCCGCTCGGTGTCTCGGCCCGGCGCACGGTCGGGTCCAGGGTGGCGAACAGGGCGTTCTCCACCAGGACACCGGCTCCGGTGAGGCGGTTGAGCAGCGAGGACTTTCCGGCGTTGGTGTATCCGGCGATGGCGACGGAGGGCACCTTGTTGCGCTTGCGCTCCTGCCGCTTGATCTCGCGGCCGGTCTTCATCTCCGCGATCTCCCGGCGCATCTTCGCCATCTTCTCGCGGATCCGCCGCCGGTCCGTCTCGATCTTGGTCTCACCGGGACCACGCGTGGCCATACCGCCACCGCCGCCGGAACCGGCGCCGCCCATCTGACGGGAGAGCGACTGACCCCAGCCGCGCAGCCGCGGCAGCATGTACTGCATCTGTGCCAGCGAGACCTGCGCCTTGCCCTCTCGGGACTTGGCGTGCTGGGCGAAGATGTCGAGGATGAGCGCGGTCCGGTCGACCACCTTCACCTTGACGACGTCTTCCAGGTGGATCAGCTGGCCCGGGCTGAGCTCACCGTCGCAGACGACGGTGTCGGCCCCGGATTCGAGGACGATGTCCCGCAGCTGGAGCGCCTTGCCGGACCCGATGTAGGTCGCCGGGTCGGGCTTGTCGCGCCGCTGGTACACCGCGTCGAGCACTTGGGCGCCCGCCGTCTCGGCGAGGGCGGCGAGCTCCGCGAGGGAGATCTCCGCGTCGCGCACCGTCCCCGAGGTCCAGACACCGACCAGCACGACGCGCTCCAGGCGCAGCTGCCGGTACTCGACCTCGGTGACGTCCTCGAGCTCCGTGGAGAGGCCGGCCACGCGCCGCAGCGCGGCACGCTCGGAGCGGTCCAGCTGGTCGCCGTCGCGCGCTCCGTCGATCTCCTGGCTCCAGGCGACGTCCTCTTCCATCAGGGCGTCGGCCCGAAGGCTCTCGGTGAGGCTCTCGGGGGTGTTCTCCGTGGCGCTCTGCGCGTCGTGCGCGTCCTGGGGAAGGGAAGAAGAGGAGGTCATTGGATCCTTACGTCGAGAGAAGTCTTTACGTCAGTCACAACGTGTGATCTGTCCGGATGATTCCCGATCATTCCCGCCGAGGGTTCCGATCGGGTCCCGGGCCGTCCGCCGTGCCGACGTGTCGATAGTGGCACGGCCCCACCGGGCCCGTCACTGGGGTTTCCCCCCGTCCTCAAGGGGTGGCACCGGGCTCAGCCGCTCGCCAGTCGGGGTGACCGGGCATCGGCGGCGTCTTCTTCCCGTACAGCCAGCTCTCGAAGAAGGCGGTCAGGTCCCGTGCCGCGATGCCGGAGGCCAGCCGGATGAAGTCCGCGGTGGTCGCCGTACCGTCCCGGTGGATCCGGACCCAGGCGCGCTGCAGCCGGTCGAAGGCGGGCGCGCCGATCTCCTGGCGCAGCGCGTAGAGGACCAGGGCGCTTCCGTCGTAGACGACCGGCCGGAAGAGGCTCAGCTTCTCGCCCTCGGCCGGGCCGTCCGGGTGCGCCGGCGGGCCACCGTTAGCCCGCCAGCCGTCGGAGAGCTTGTACGCCTCGCGCATCCGCCGCTCCAGCGTCACGCCCCCGTTCTCCTCGGCGTGCAGCGCCTCGTACCAGGTGGCGTGTCCCTCGTTGAGCCAGAGGTCGGACCAGGTGGCGGGCGAGACGCTGTTGCCGAACCACTGGTGGGCCAGCTCGTGGACCATCACCGAGTCGACGTACCACTCGGGGTAGGCGGGCTCGGTGAAGAAGGACTTCCCGAACAGCGAGAGGGTCTGGGTCTCCAGCGCGAAGCCGATACGGCTGTCGGCGACGAGGACTCCGTACGACTCGAAGGGATAGCGGCCGACGTGCCGCTCCATCCAGTCCAGCTGGTCGGGCGTCTTCTTCAGCCAGGGCTCCATCTTCTCGCGGTCGGCGGCCGGGACGACGTCGCGCAGCGGCAGTCCGTGCGGTCCGGTGTGGTGGTGGACGTGGGAGCGGCCGATGGAGACCTGGGCGAGCTCGGTGGCCATGGGGTGCTGGGTGCGGTAGGTCCAGGTGGTGGTGGCGCCGTTACGCGTGTGGCCGGCGGGCAGCCCGTTGGCTACGGCCGTGAGGTCCTTGGGGGCGGTGATGCGGAAGGTGAAGTGGGCTTTGTCGGAGGGGTGGTCGTTGCTCGGGAAGACCCGGTGGGCGGCGTCGGCCTGGTTGGCCATGGCGAGGCCGTCGGCGGTCCGGATCCAGCCGCCGTTGCCCGAGGTCCCGGCCGGATCGCTGGTGTGCCGGACGGTGATGTTCAGCGGTACGCCTTCGGGGAGGCGGCGGGGCGCCTGGAGGACCAGGTCCTCGTTCTTGCTGCCGAAGTCGGCGGCCTGCCCGTTGATCTCGACGCCCCGCACGGTGCCCCGGGCGAAGTCGAGGTTGACGCGGTCCAGCGGTGCGGTGGTGCGGGCCGTGATCTTGGTGACGGCGTCCAGGGGTTGGGTGTTGCTGCCGTGGTAGGTGAAGGCGATGTCGTACGCGAGGACGTCGTAGCCGGGGTTGCCCAGCTCGGGGAAGAGCCGGTCACCGATGCCGAGCGGCTCGGGGGCGGGCAGGGCGGCGGCGACGAGGGTGAGCGACGCGGTGGCCAGGAGGGCGGCCCGCAGGCGGCGGGAGAGGTGCGGCATGGACTACCGCTATCAGCGCCGGAGGCCTCCCCGGTGGTGCCGCGCGCCGCACCACCCGAACGGGGCGGGGCTCAGCCGGTGGCGGCCGGGTGCTGGGCGCGGCTGACGTCGTAGACCCCGGCGACCTCGCGCATCGCCCGCATCAGGGCGGGCAGTCCGGCGGCGTCGGGGAGCTGGAGGGTGTAGGTGTGCCGTACGCGTTGTTCGCTCGGCGGCTCGACGGTGGCGGAGACGATCGCCGCGTCGGCCGTGGCGATGGCCTCGGTGAGGTCGGCGAGCAGCCGGGGCCGGCCGAAGGACTCGGCGACGAGCGTGACCCGGCAGGCGGCGGTGTCATGCCCGCCGTCCTCGTCGCGCCAGCGGGCCGCGACCGGCGCGCGGCCGATCTCCCGCATCCGGGCGACGGCGGGACACTCCTGGCGGTGCACGGTGACGGCACCTCCCCGGACCACGATGCCGACCACGTCGTCCGGCGGCACCGGCGTACAGCAGCCGGCCAGCCGGGTGGGGCTCTCCGGGCCGTCGACGACCACGCCTGAGGCACGTCCGCCGGAGCGGGTGCGGACCTGTGCGGTGGCGTACGGGCCGTCGGCTGCCGGTTCCGTACGACCGTCGGTGCCGTCCTCGTCGGCCTCAAAGCCTTCGGAAGGGAAGGCATCAGGGTCTGCGGCTTCCGGAAGGGCCGCTTCCGGGTGGGTCGCGTCCGGGTGGGCGGAGAGCCAGGCGGTGATCGCGATCCGGGCGGCGGGCGTACGGGCGTGGTCGAGCCACTCGGGGGACGGGCCGGAGGCGGTGTCCTGGGCGAGCAGCAGCTGGACGGTGTCGCCGTCGCTGAGGACGGTGGAGAGGGTGGCCAGGCGGCCGTTGACCCGCGCTCCGATGCAGGTGTGCGCCCGCTCCCCGTGCTGCGCGTAGGCGGCGTCGACACAGCTGGCGCCGGCGGGCAGGCCGAGGGTCCTGCCGTCGGTGCGGAAGACGGTGATCTCGCGGTCCTGCGCGAGGTCGGCGCGGAGCGTGGTCCAGAAGGTGTCCGGGTCGGTGGCGGACTCCTGCCAGGCCAGCAGCCGGGAGAGCCAGCCGGGCCGGGTCGGGTCGGCACGCTCGTCGGACGGTTCGGCCTGCTGGGCGAGGGTGCCGTCGTGGGCGTACGGGTTGCCCAGGGCGACGACGCCCGCCTCGGCGACCTTGTGCATCCGGTGCGTGCGGATGAGGACTTCGGCGACCGCGCCCTCGGGGCCGACGACGGCGGTGTGCAGCGACTGGTAGAGGTTGAACTTGGGCGCGGCGATGAAGTCCTTGAACTCGGAGATCACCGGCGTGAAGCAGGTGTGCAGCTCACCGAGGACGGCGTAGCAGTCGGCGTCCTCGCCGACCAGGACGAGCAGCCGGCCGAAGTCGGTGGGCCGCAGCTCGCCGCGTTTGCGGCGGACCCGGTGGACGGAGACGAAGTGGCGCGGCCGGATGAGGACTTCGGCGCTGATGCCCGCTTCCCTCAGGGTCGTACGGACGTTGTCGGCGATGGTGGAGAGCGGGTCCGCCTCGCCCGTGGCGGCGGCGATGAGGGTACGGGTGTCCTCGTACTCCTCGGGATCGAGGATGGCGAAGACCAGGTCCTCCAGCTCGGTCTTGAGCGCCTGGACGCCGAGCCGTTCGGCGAGCGGGATGAGGACGTCGCGGGTGACCTTGGCGATCCGGGCCTGCTTCTCGGGGCGCATCACGGTGAGGGTGCGCATGTTGTGCAGCCGGTCGGCGAGTTTGATGGACATGACCCGGACGTCGTTGCCGGTGGCGACGAGCATCTTGCGGAAGGTCTCGGGCTCGGCGGCGGCGCCGTAGTCGACCTTTTCGAGTTTGGTGACGCCGTCGACGAGATAGCGGACCTCCTCGCCGAACTGGTCCCGCACCTGATCGAGCGTCACCTCGGTGTCCTCGACGGTGTCGTGGAGGAGTGAGGCCGTCAACGTGGTGGTCTCGGCGCCGAGTTCGGCGAGGATGAGGGTGACGGCGAGCGGGTGCGTGATGTACGGCTCGCCGCTCTTGCGCATCTGGCCGCGGTGCGAGGACTCCGCGAGGACGTAGGCGCGGTGGAGGATGGTCAGGTCGGCGTCGGGGTGGTGGGCCCGGTGCGCGTCGGCGACATGGCCGATGGCGTCCGACAGCCGGTCGCGCGGGACGGGGCCGAGCAGCGCCACGCGGCCCAGTCTGCGCAGATCGATCCGGGGCCGGCTCCGCCTGCGGGGCACAGCGGCGGGATCGGCGGCCTCTGCACTCATGAAGCACCTCCGGCGGCGTCGACCGGCGGTGGGGAGAGGCGGACGCTTCTCCGGGCCGGTGCTTGATGCTATCGACCCCACCACGTGGCGCAGTCCGGCTCTCGCCCAGCGTGAAACGGATCACCCATTCGAGCGAAGCCCGGACCGATCACCGTTTCGAGCCGGGGGCGCCGAGCGGCGCTTGCCGGTCAGCCGGTGGCCGTTTCCAGCCAGGCCGGGTCGATGGTGCCCTCGGCGACGATCACGGCCGGGCCGGTCATGTCGACCGAACCGTCCGGGTGCTCGGTGATGGTCAGCGTGCCGCCGGGGAGGTCTACCCGGTACGTCGCGGGGAGGCCGGTCACCGCGGGGTCCGTGCCGTCCCGGCGGGCGGCGGCGACGGCAACCGCGCAGGCGCCGGTGCCGCAGGAGCGGGTCTCGCCGGAACCGCGCTCGTGGACGCGCATGGCAACGTGGCGCGGGCCCCGGTCGACGACGAACTCGACGTTGACGCCGTCCGGGTAGACCGCGGCGGGGCTCACCGGAGGAGCGGAGAGCAGGTCGCCGGCGTGGGCCAGGTCCTCGACGAAGGCGACGGCGTGCGGGTTGCCCATGTTGACGTTGCGGGAGGGCCAGCTGCGCTCCCCGACGGCGACCGTGGCGCTCTCCTCGGGGAGGAGGGCACGGCCCATGGAGACGGTGATGTCGCCGTCCTTGGCGAGGTGCACCTGCTTGACGCCGCCCCGGGTGGCGACGGCGATGCCGCCCTGCTCGACGAGGCCGGCGCGCTGGAGGTAGTGCGCGAAGACGCGCACCCCGTTGCCGCACATCTCGGCGGTCGAGCCGTCCCCGTTGCGGTAGTCCATGAACCACTCGGCCTCGGCGGCCATGTCCCGGGCCTCGGGATGGGCGGCGGAGCGGACCACGTGGAGCACACCGTCGGCCCCGATACCGGCCCGGCGGTCGCAGATCCGGGCGACGACGGAGGCGGGCAGCGCGAGGGCGTTGTCCGGGTCGGGGACGATCACGAAGTCGTTCTCGGTGCCGTGACCCTTGAGGAAGGTGATCTGCGAAGTGCTCACAGGGCAACTGTACGAGCCACCGCTGACAGTCGGCGAGACCGGACCCGCCGGGCCTCCTCCGAGGAGGCCCCGGGCCGCTGCCGAGGACGTCAGCGCAGGCGGGCCACGCGCCAGACGGCGAGGGCGACCAGTCCGGCACCCGTGGCGACGTACAGCGCGATCACACGCCAGTCGATGCGGTCGCCGGAGCCCCTGGCGGGCAGGCCGGGCCAGGTGTGGCCGACGCGGCGGGCCGCCATCATGCCCCAGCCGGCCGCACAGCAGCTGATCAGGAGCCCCAGCATGGCGACCACGGCACCGCCGTCACCGAACTCGAAGGCGAGCGGGAAGGCGAACATCAGGGAGCCGACGGCGGCCAGCGTGATGATGGGTGCGAGCTGCCAGATCCGCAGTCTGCGGGCGGGCCGCAGCTCGACCTCGACCTCCGGGGCCACGTCCTGCTCGTCGGGCCCGTCGGGACTCAGCCGCCCCGCGATCTCCCGCGGCGGCGGTACGTCGTGCTGCTCCGTGTCGCGAGGGCCGGCCTCCATCGCCACGCGCCCTCCCTACTCGGACTCCACTGGTGGATCGATGCTCGATGATGGCACGATCACGGGTGCCGAATTGACGGCCTGAGCGTCCCGATGCCATCACGTGATCAGGCTGTGACCGCTCGTTCGATCAACGTCAGCGCCCGGTGCGGGAGTTCTTCCCGGTCAGCCTGTCCGCCGCCGAGCCAGTGGACGCGCGGGTCGCGGCGGAACCAGGAGTCCTGCCGGCGCGCGAAGCGCTTGGTGGCGCGCACGGTCTCGGCCCGCGCCTCGTCCTCGGTGCACTCCCCGGCGAGCGCCGCGAGGATCTGCTGGTAGCCGAGGGCTCGGGAGGCGGTGAGCCCGTCGCGCAGTCCGGACGCCTCCAGGGCACGCACCTCGTCCACGAGGCCCGCCTCCCACATCCGGTCGACGCGCACGGTGATGCGTTCGTCGAGTTCGGGGCGCTCGACGTCGACGCCGAGCTGCACGGCGTCGTAGACCGGTTCGTCGCCCGGGAGGTTGGCGGTGAAGGGCTTGCCGGTGATCTCGATGACTTCGAGGGCGCGGACGACACGGCGGCCGTTGCTCGCGAGGATGGACCGGGCGGCGTCGGGGTCGGCGGCGGCGAGCCGCTGGTGCAGGAAGCCGGAGCCGCGCTCGGCCAGCTCCGCTTCGAGCCGGCCGCGCACCTCGGGGTCCGTACCGGGGAACTCCAGGGCGTCGATGGCGCCCTTCACGTACAGCCCGGAGCCGCCCACGAGGATCGGTGTACGGCCTTCGGCGAGCAGCCGGTCGATCTCCAGCCGGGCCAGGCGCTGGTACTCGGCGACGCTGGCGGCCTCGGTGACGTCCCAGATGTCCAGCAGGTGGTGCGGGACGCCCGCGCGCTCGGCGGGTGTCATCTTCGCCGTACCGATGTCCATGCCCCGGTAGAGCTGCATGGAGTCGGCGTTGACCACCTCGCCGCCGAGTTCCCGGGCGAGGAAGACCCCCAGATCGGATTTTCCGGCCGCGGTGGGGCCGACGACGGTGATGACACGGGGGGCTGAAGCGGGACGGTTCACCGGGACAGTCTCCCAAATCCCCGGGGGTCTCCCGCCACACCGCCGAAAGCGTGGAAGGGCATCAGGGAAACGCTAAAGGGCGAGTAAAATCGGCAGGAAGGGACAGGTGACGGACAATGGGAGAGGGAGAACGCTCCCGCAGACCGTCCTCACTGCACGGAAGGTGACCCAATGGGGTTCCTGGACAACCTGAAGGCCAAGCTGGGCCCGGCCAAGGAGAAGGTCGGCGACCTCGCGCAGCAGCACGGGGGCAAGATCGAGCAGGGCCTCGACAAGGCCGCGCGCACGGTCGACCAGAAGACCAAGGGCAAGTACAGCGACAAGATCGACACGGGTACGCGCAAGGCCAAGGAGGCCGTGGACAAGCTGGGCCAGAAGGACGGCGGCACCCCCGGCGGGCACGGCACGCCCGGTACGCCTGGCACCCCCGGTGCTCCCGGTACGCCCGGCGCCCCCGGCACTCCTGGCACGACCCCGCCTCCTCCGCCGCCCGCCCACTGAGCAGGCGGCTGCAAGGCCACCGACGGCGGCACCGGAGAGCTCCGGTGCCGCCGTCGCTGCGTTCGGGTCGTTCGGGTCAGGACCAGGCGGCGACGGTGTAGCCGACCCCGTAGGGCGCGTCCTCGTACAGCAGCCGGCCCGCGAGGCCCGCTCCCCGTGCGGCACCGCTGAGCAGCTGCCAGGGCGCCCGGCCGGCCGCCTTGAGTTCGTACGCGAGTGTCTCGTCCAGCGCGTCGAGTGCGGCGAGGTCCGCGGAGCCCAGCGCCTCGGTCGCCCGGGCGTCGAAGGCCTCGGCCCGCTCGTCCAGGTAGCCGGGCGCCTTGAGCGTGCGGCAGGCGCTGCCGTCGCCCATCACCAGGAGCGCGACGCGTTCGGCGCGGGCGGCCAGCTCCTGTCCGGTCCGGGCGCACGCGGCGGCGGGGCTGCGCCCGTCGACCGCGAGCCCTTCGACCGGTGCGCCGGTCCAGCGGGCCCGGTCCAGGAGCCAGGCGCCGACGGCGAGCGAGTCCGCGAGCGCCGGTTCCTGTGCGGCCGGGTCCGGCGCGCCGAGGGTGACGTCCAGGGCGACGCCGAAGCCGCGGAAGGAGCCGTGTCCGCCCGCCGGGTACGCCCGGCCGTTCCCCGGCCCGACGACCACGAGCAGGTCGGGACGGGAGGCGGCGAGCACTCCCACCGCGTCGAGGCACGCGGCCCGCGCGGTGTCGAGTTCGGGCGCGGCCCCGGCGGCGACCTCGGGCACCAGGAGCGGCGGACAGGGGCACACGGCGGCGGCGACAAGCATGCCGGTCAGGGTACTTGCCGGGCCGCGGAAAGCCTCGTACGGACCTGGGCGCCGACCCTCTCGTACGGGCCGGGACGCCGACCCCTCGTACGGACCGGTCCCCCGGAACCGGAGCCGTCAGCCGATCCCGCAGGCCGGGGCCGCGGCGGCCGGGAGCGGGTCCGGAGCGCCGATGGACGGCAGGCCGAGCATCACTCCGGCCGGCTTGGCGGCGGCCGCCGTGGTGCGCTTCTCCCAGGCGTCGCCCGCGCGGGTGGCCCGTACGGCGAGCGGGGTGCCCTCGGCGAGCAGGTGGTGCGGGGCGGCGTAGGTGATCTCGACGGTCACCACGTCGCCGGGGCGCACGTCCTGGTCGGGCTTGGTGAAGTGGACGAGGCGGTTGTCGGGGGCGCGGCCGGAGAGGCGGTGGGTGGCGCCGTCCTTGCGGCCCTCGCCCTCGGCGACCATGACCTCCAGGGTGCGGCCGACCTGTTTCTTGTTCTCGTCCCAGGAGATCTGCTCCTGGAGGGCGGACAGGCGCATGTACCGCTCCTGCACGACCTCCTTGGGGATCTGGCCGTCCATGTCGGCTGCCGGGGTCCCGGGGCGCTTGGAGTACTGGAAGGTGAACGCGTTGGCGAAACGGGCCTCGCGGACCGCGTGCATCGTCTGCTCGAAGTCCTCCTCGGTCTCGCCGGGGAAGCCCACGATGATGTCGGTGGAGATGGCGGCGTCCGGCATCGCGGCGCGCACCTTCTCGATGATGCCGAGGAAGCGCTCCTGACGGTAGGAGCGACGCATCGCCTTCAGTACGCGGTCGGAACCGGACTGCATCGGCATGTGGAGCTGCGGCATCACGTTGGGCGTCTCGGCCATGGCGGCGATGACGTCGTCGGTGAAGTCGCGCGGGTGCGGCGAGGTGAAGCGGACGCGCTCCAGGCCCTCGATCGTCCCGCAGGCGCGCAGCAGCTTGGAGAAGGCCTCGCGGTCGCCGATGTCGGAGCCGTACGCGTTGACGTTCTGGCCGAGCAGGGTGATCTCGGACACGCCCTCGGCGACCAGGGCCTCGATCTCGGCCAGGATGTCGCCGGTGCGGCGGTCCTTCTCCTTGCCGCGCAGGGCCGGGACGATGCAGAAGGTGCAGGTGTTGTTGCAGCCGACGGAGATGGAGACCCATGCGGCGTAGGCGGACTCGCGGCGGGTGGGGAGCGTGGAGGGGAAGGCCTCCAGGGATTCGGCGATCTCGATCTGCGCCTCCTCCTGGATGCGGGCGCGCTCCAGCAGTACGGGCAGCTTGCCGATGTTGTGCGTACCGAAGACGACGTCCACCCAGGGGGCGCGCTTGACGATGGTGTCGCGGTCCTTCTGGGCGAGGCAGCCGCCGACGGCGATCTGCATCCCGGGGCGCTTGGTCTTCATCGGGGCGAGCCGGCCGAGGTTGCCGTAGAGCTTGTTGTCGGCGTTCTCGCGCACCGCGCAGGTGTTGAAGACGACGACGTCCGCGTCGCCGTCGGCGCCTTCCGGAGCGCGTACGTAACCGGCGTCCTCCAGGAGGCCCGACAGCCGTTCGGAGTCGTGGACGTTCATCTGGCACCCGTAGGTGCGCACCTCGTAGCTCTTCTGGACGTCCACTGCTTCTTCGCTCCGGTTGCCGCTGCTCATGTGACCAGGGTAGGCGGTGGCCGGGCGCGCCTTCGTCCCTGCCCGGCCGGGCCTGGTCACAGGGGCGGTGAGCTGGCAGGATCGCCCGCATGCTCCACGCTCTGTCCCGATTCGGCCGACGCCGCACCCTGCAGACGGGCGCCGTGCTCGCGGTCGTGCTCGGGCTGCTCGCGTGGTGGCTGCTGCCGCTGGGCGAACGGACCCCCAGTGGGTCGCTGACCTTCTCCACGGGGGTGCCGAGCGGTGTCTACCAGCGGTACGGAGAACGGCTGGAAGGCGCCCTTGCCAAGGACATGCCCGAGGTGTCGATAAAGCTCCTCACCAGTGAGGGCTCCCAGCAGAATCTCGCACGGGTGGCCACAGGAGAGGCGGACTTCACCATCGCCACCGCCGACGCCGTGGCCACCTATGTACGCGACGGAAGGCCCGGCGCCCATCTGCTGCGCGGCTGTGTGCGGCTCTACGACGACTACGTCCAGCTGATCGTCCCGCGCGACTCCGACATCGGCAGCGTCGCGGATCTGCGCGGCAAGCGGGTCGGCGTCGGCCAGGAGGGCTCCGGTGTGCGGCTGGTCGCGGACCGGCTGCTGAGCGCGGCGGGCGTCCATCCGAAGCGGGACGTGACGGCGGTGTCGGCGGGCATCAACACCATGCCGGACCGGCTGGTCGCCGGTGACCTCGACGCCTTCTTCTGGTCCGGCGGGCTCCCGACGGGGGCCGTGCAGGAGCTCTCGCAGCGGTTCGCGATCAAGCTGGTGCCGCTGGACGAGGCCCTGGTCAAGGAGTTGCAGTCGAACGGCGGCTCCGCCCGCTACTACCGCTCGGCCACGATCCCGGCCGACGCCTACCGCTTCGCGCAGCGCGGCACGTCGGTCGCCACGGTCGCCGTCGCCAATCTGCTCATCACCACGGACCGCACGGATCCGGCCATGACCGAGGCCTTCACCCGTACCGTGATCAACAGCCGGGACGGGATCGGCCGCGAGGTGCACGCGGCCCAGCTGGTGGATCTGCGGACGGCGATCTACACGGACCCGCTGGAGGTCCACGACGGCGCCAAGCGCTACTACCGATCGGTCAAGCCCTGAGCCGCCTCCGCCGGTAGGCGTGGGCCTCAGGGCGCATGTGGCAGTTCGCGCGGCACGGAGACGGTGACCCGCAGTCCGTGCGGCTCATGGCTCTCGTACGTGATCGAGCCGCCGCCCGCCGCGAGCAGTACGCGGGAGATGGAGAGGCCGAGCCCCGACCCGTTCACGTTCTGGTGGCGGGGGGAGCGCCAGAAGCGGTCGCCGACGCGCTCCAGCTCCTGCTCGGTGAGGCCGGGGCCCCGGTCGGCGACCACGACGGTGGTCGCGGTGGTTCCCGGGGTGACCGTGACCCGTACGTCCTCTCCGGCCGGCGTGAACTTCAGCGCGTTGTCGATGACCGCGTCCAGCGCGCTGGAGAGCGCCACCGGGTCGGCCCAGGCGGTGGCGGCCGGGGCGCCGTCCTGGACGAGGCGCACGCCCTTCTCGTCCGCCATCGGGCGCCAGGAGGCGACGCGCTCGGCGGTGAGCGGGACGATGTCGGTCAGCTGGAGGTCCGCCTCGGCGTGTTCGGCCAGCGCCAGGTCGAGCAGATCGTCCAGGACCCGGGCCAGCCGCTTGCCCTCGGTACGTACGGCGGCGATCTCCTCGTTGCCGTCGGGCAGTTCCAGGGCGAGGAGCTCGATACGCAGGAGCAACGCGGCGAGCGGGTTGCGCAGCTGGTGCGAGGCGTCGGCGACGAAGGCGCGCTGCTGCTCCAGTACGTCCTCCACGTTGTCGGCCATCTCGTTGAAGGACCGGGCCAGCCGCCTCAGCTCCGGCGGTCCGCCCGAGGCGGCGACCCGGGAGCGCATGCGGCCGACGGCGATGTCGTGGGTGGCCGCGTCCAGGACCCGGACCGGCAGCAGCACCCAGCCGGTGAGCCGAACGGCGGCGCCGACCGCGACCAGCATGGCCAGGGCCTCGCCGAGGGCGATGAGCAGCCAGGTCCGCAGGATCCGGGAGCGCATCTCGTCGGTGGGCGAGTCGATGACGAC
The DNA here is from genome assembly GCF_050942385.1 of Streptomyces sp. CA-146814. NCBI lineage: Bacteria > Bacillati > Actinomycetota > Actinomycetes > Kitasatosporales > Streptomycetaceae > Streptomyces > Streptomyces sp. CA-146814. Next base: position 6,227,664 of record NZ_CP192068.1, on the reverse strand, counting down.
CACGGCGACCACGTCGCCGTCGCGCACGACGGGCGAGGCGACGACGACCCGGCCGTCCTGCCAGGGCCAGACCTGCGGAGGGTCGTGCGAACGGCGGCCGAGCAGCGCCTCGTTGAAGGCGGTGCGCCCCTCTCCTTCTGCGGGCAGCATCCAGCCCTCGGGGGCCTTCGCGAGGGCCAGGTCGTTGCGGTAGAAGACGCCGGCCCGGATCCCGTACACCGAGGCGTAGACCTCCAGGTCGGTGGCGAGCGTCAGCCGGCGCTCGTCGTAGGCCGGGACGGTGTCGGTGATCGGCTGGGCGAGGGCGGCGAACCGGGCGGTGTCGTCGATCCGGTCGATGACCAGGCGCTGCTGCTCGGCGGCGGCCACGCTCACCGCGAGCGGGAAGCCGAGGGTGAGCAGGACGGCCGCCATGAGGGTGATGAGCAGCGGAAGGAGACGGGTGCGCACCGGGGACGTACCGGCCGGTTACGCGGACGGCGCGACGAGCCGGTAGCCGACGCCCCGCACGGTCTCGATGAGGGCGGGCAGGCGCAGCTTGGAGCGGAGCGAGGCCACGTGCACCTCCAGGGTGCGCCCGGTCCCCTCCCAGCTGGTGCGCCAGACCTCGCTGATGATCTGCTCACGGCGGAAGACGACGCCGGGCCGCTGCGCGAGGAGGGCCAGCAGGTCGAACTCCTTGCGGGTGAGCTGGACTTCGGTGCCGTCGATGCTGACGCGGCGGGTGGGCAGCTCGATCGCGACGGGGCCGAGGCGCAGAGCGGCGACGGGCGTCGGTGCGGTGTCCTCGCCGCTGGTGGTGCGCCGGGCGACCGCGTGGATACGGGCGAGCAGCTCACCGGTGTCGTACGGCTTGGTGACGTAGTCGTCGGCGCCGAGGTTGAGTCCGTGGATGCGCGAGCGCACGTCGGCACGGGCGGTCACCATGATCACCGGGGTGGCGGTGCGCTTGCGGATCTTGCCGCAGACCTCGTAGCCGTCCTGGTCGGGCAGGCCGAGGTCGAGCAGGATGACGCCGAAGGGCTCCTTCTCCGCGGGCAGCAGCGCGCGCAGGGCCTCCTCGCCGTTGCGGGCGTGCACGACCTGGAACCCGTGCCGGGCGAGCACGGCGGACAGGGCCGCCGCGACATGATCGTCGTCCTCGACGAGCAGCAGTCTCATGGCCCTCCTCTCCGTCTCGCCGGGTCTTCTTGTCTCGCCGGCTCTTCTTGTCTCGCCGGGTCTTCCGTCTCGCTGAGTCTTCGGCTCTGGCCGAAACATTCCGTTCAGCGGTGCTTCACGTTCATTTGCCGCACAGGGCATCCACTCCGATGACGGGTATGCCAGTCAAGGGGTTGCCGGTTACAGCAGGGTTTCCGTTATGCACCCGGTACGCCCGGGAGCCGCGCGTAGCGTCCCCTTCACGCGGAGTGTCCGGTTGCCGCCGGATCGTTATGCTCAATTTCCGCTCAGATGTAATGACGCTGGTCGCACCGCGTCATTAGTGTCCTTGGAACCCGAGGAGGACGGAGCAAGAAGCCGATGAGCGGAGTTTCAGTGACCAAGGCCGCCGAGGAAGCCGCGCCCGCGGGCGACGACCTTGTCGTACTGAGCGACGTCAACAAGCACTTCGGCGCGCTGCATGTGCTCCAGGACATCGACCTGACCATCGCCCGTGGCGAGGTCGTGGTCGTCATCGGGCCCTCCGGGTCCGGGAAGTCCACGCTGTGCCGCACGATCAACCGCTTGGAGACGATCGATTCGGGTGCGATCTCGATCGACGGCAAGCCCCTGCCCCAGGAGGGCAAGGAGCTGGCGCGGCTGCGCGCCGACGTGGGCATGGTCTTCCAGTCGTTCAATCTCTTCGCGCACAAGACGGTGCTGGAGAACGTCATGCTGGGCCAGATCAAGGTCCGCAAGGCCGACAAGAAGGCCGCCGAGGAGAAGGCCCGGACCCTGCTCGACCGGGTCGGCGTCGGTGTGCAGGCGGACAAGTACCCGGCACAGCTCTCCGGTGGCCAGCAGCAACGCGTCGCGATCGCGCGGGCGTTGGCGATGGACCCGAAGGTCATGCTCTTCGACGAGCCCACGTCGGCTCTCGACCCGGAGATGATCAACGAGGTCCTCGAAGTCATGCAGCAGCTGGCCCGGGACGGGATGACGATGATCGTCGTCACCCACGAGATGGGCTTTGCCCGTTCGGCCGCCAACCGCGTGGTGTTCATGGCCGACGGAAAGATCGTCGAAGAGGCGACCCCCGAGCAGTTCTTCAGCAACCCGCGCAGCGACCGGGCCAAGGACTTCCTGTCGAAGATCCTTCACCACTGACGACCGTCGACCGACGACAACGACCTACGGCATAAGGAAAACTCACATGAAGCTCCGCAAGTCGGCCGCCGTCGCGGCCATCGCCGTCCTCGCCCTGACCGCGACCGCGTGTGGTGGCAAGGAGGGCTCCGCCGGTGACAAACCGGGCGGCACCCAGCCCGGTTCCTCCGAGGCTCCCAAGCTGCCCACGTACGAGGTCGCCAAGGACGTCGCGCTGAACTCGCCGGTCTTCAAGAAGGCCAAGCAGCGCGGCAAGCTGATCATCGGCGCCAAGGCCGACCAGCCCTTCCTCGGCTTCGAGGACCAGTCGACCAAGGAGCGCTCCGGCTTCGACATCGAGCTCGCCCGGATGATCGCGGCGGACCTCGGCTTCTCGGAGGAGCAGATCGAGTGGAAGACGGTCGACTCCGGCGTCCGTGAGACGGCCATCTCCAAGAGCCAGGTCGACTACTACGTCGGCACGTACACGATCAACGACGAGCGCAAGAAGCAGGTCGGCTTCGCCGGTCCGTACTACAAGGCCGGCGCCGACCTCCTGGTCCGCAAGGACGACGACTCCATCACCGGCAAGGAGTCGGTGAAGGGCAAGAAGGTCTGCTCGATCGTCGGTTCCACGCCGCTCCAGGAGATCAAGAAGCCGGAGTACGGCGCGAGCGTCGTCGAGCTGGCCAAGTACTCCGACTGCGTGCAGCAGCTGCTGACCAAGCAGGTCGACGCCGTCACCACGGACGACTCGATCCTCAAGGGTTACGCCGCCGCCAACTCCGGCAAGCTCAAGGTCGTCGGCAAGCCGTTCACCGACGAGCCCTACGGCGTCGGCCTGAACAAGGACGACAAGGTCCTGCGCGACGCGATCAGCGACTCGCTGGAGAACCGCGTCAAGGACGGCACGTACAAGAAGATCTACGAGGCCACGCTGGGCCTGTCCGGCTCGGACTACGTCGAGCCGCCGGCCCTCGAGCGCTACTGACGCCGTTCCCCGGCCGACGCCCCGTCACTCATGAACGTGTGACCCAGGCGTCCCGTACGCCGCCGCCGCTCCCGTGGGGCACGGCGGCGTACGGGGCGCCCCTTCCCCTGCCCTGATGCCGCTGCCCGCCGACGCGGAGACCTCATGAACGTACTGCTCGACAATTTCCCAGAGTTCCGCGACGGCTTCATAGGAACCGTGTCGATCACCGCCGTCAGCTCGGTTATCGCCCTGGTCCTCGGTGTCGTCATCGCCGGGTTCCGGGTCTCGCCGGTGCCACCGCTGCGGTTCTTCGGCACCGCCTGGGTGACGCTGATGCGCAACACGCCGCTGACGCTGCTCTTCCTGATCTTCTTCTTCGTCGTCCCGGAGATCCTCTTCCCAGGGATGAGCCCCTTCGTGCTCGGCTCGCTGGCGCTCGGCTTCTACACCTCCTCGTTCGTCTGCGAGGCGGTCCGCTCCGGTATCAACACCGTGCCGCTGGGCCAGGCCGAGGCCGCGCGCTCGATCGGCATGACGTTCTCCCAGACCCTGAGCATCGTGGTGCTCCCGCAGGCGACGCGTACCGTCATCCCGCCGCTGAGCAGCATCTTCATCGCACTCACCAAGAACTCCGCGATCGCCGGTGCCTTCAGCGTCGCCGAGCTCTTCGGCTGGCAGAAGCTGATGAGCGACAAGGGTTACGACATCGTCCCCGTCTTCATCTGGGTGGCCCTCGGCTACCTGGTGGTCACGTTTACCATCAGCGGCCTCTTCCGGCTGCTGGAGCGTCGCATGGAGGTCGCCCGATGAGCGCCAGCGTTCTCTACGACGCCCCGGGCCCCAAGGCTCTCGTCCGCAACCGGATCTACGCCGTCGTCGGCACCCTCGCCATCGCGGCCCTGATCGCCGTCAGCCTGATGCGCCTCGCCGACAAGGGCCACCTGGCTCCGGCGATGTGGGACATCTTCAACTACGCGGGCATCCGGCAGAACATCGCCGACGCCCTCGTCGCCACCCTCAAGGCTTTCGGCCTGGCGGCGGTCGGCTCGCTCGTCCTCGGCGTACTGCTCGCGGTGGGCCGCCTCTCCGACCACAAGCCGGTCCGCTGGGCGGCGACCACCTTCATCGAGCTGTTCCGCTCACTCCCGCTGCTGATCACGATCTACGCCATCTGGGTCGGCTTCCTCACCGACCACTCGATGTGGGCGCTGGCGGCGGGCCTGTCCGTCTACAACGGCTGCGTCCAGGCCGAGGTGCTGCGCGCCGGCGTCAACGCCGTCCCGCGGGGCCAGAGCGAGGCCGCGTACGCGCTCGGCATGCGCAAGACGCAGGTCATGGTCACCGTGCTGATGCCGCAGGCCGTCCGGTCGATGCTGCCGACGATCATCAGCCAGCTCGTGGTGACCCTCAAGGACACCTCGCTCGGCTTCATCATCCTGTACCCGGAGCTGCTCCAGACCGCGCGTCTGATCGCCTCCAACACGCAGGTGAACGGCCAGTACCCGTACGTCTCGACGATCGCCGTCATCGGCACGATCTACATCGTGCTCTGTCTGCTGCTCTCGTCGCTGGCGACCTGGATCGAGAAGCGCGGCCGCCGCGCCAAGACCGGCATCGCGGTGGCGCCGGCCGTCCAGGCCCCCGGAACCATCGACGCGACGGCCGGCACGTTCGGCCCGGATGCGGGGGGCGCAGGGGGCGCGGGCACCGGTATCGACGGTGCCGGTGGGGCCGGAGTGTCGAAGGACTGACCCTCACCGGTCTCTCCCGGCGGAAGCATTCGAGGCAGCGGCGCACGCGTCGCTGCCTCGGTCACTTGACGCAAGCACCCCCAATGGGTTGCATACGTTCTGTGATCACGCACCCGGCTACCTCTGCCGCATTTCGCACGACCGTACGGGTCGGAGGGCACGCACCGTGGACCCGGTGATCGTCGTCGGCGCCGGACCCGTCGGTCTGACGCTGTCGCTGGCCCTCGCCGCCCAAGGTGTCCCATGCGTGCTCCTGGACGAGGGATCGGGTGCGGAGGAAGTACGTCTCGCCCGCACGGTCGTGCTGCGTGAGGACACCGCCGACCTGGTGGAGCGGGTCGGCGCCGCCGACCTGGAGAAGGACGGACTGCGGTGGAGCGGGTGGCGCTCGATGCGCCGGAAGCAGCTGATCCGGGACGTACCGCTGGGCACCGACGACGGTGGTACGGAGGAGTCTCCGCCGCCCTCCCCTCTGCACATCCCGCAGCACGCGCTGGCCTCCGCCCTGCGCACGGCCGTCGAGGCGGCGCCGCTGGTGAACCTGGTGGAGCTCAGCCGCCTCGACACCCTGGAGCAGGACCGCGACGGCGTCACCGTGCACACCAAGGGGCCCGGTTCGACCTGGTGGCGCGGCAGCTATCTGGTCGGCTGCGACGGCGCCCGGTCCACCGTACGCAAGCTCCTGGACATCAGGTTCCCCGGTCGTACGGCGGTGGAGCGGCACGCCGTCGCCGCGCTCCGGGCCGAACTGCCCTGGCCCGGTGAGGCCGTGCTGCACCGGCAGCCGCCGTGGCGCAACGGAGGCGCCGAGGTCTGCGCGCGGCCGCTGCCGGGCGGGGTCTGGCGGCTGGACTGGCTGCTGCCGCCGCGCGGCGAACTGGTGACCCCGGACGCCCTGATCGCCCGGATCCGGGACACCCTGGCCGGCTGGTGCGGCGAGACCCCGCCGTACGAGCTGCTCGACACCGGCGTCCACACGCTCCACCACCGCCTCGCCCGGCGCTGGCGGGTGCGGCGGGCCTTCCTGGCGGGCGACGCGGCGCACCTGCTGGGCGCGCTCGGGACGCAGGGGCTGGACGAGGGGATCCGCGACGCCGAGAACCTGGCCTGGAAGCTCGCCCACGCCTGGCACCACGGCGGCGCCGACCCGCTGCTCGACAGCTATCAGGCCGAACGCCGGGCCGCCGTGGCCGCCCGGCTGCGCGCCGCCGACCAGTCCCTGCCGATACTGCGGGGCGGCGGCGGGCTGCGGACGCTGGTCCCGGGCGCGGTCCGGGGCCACGACACGCTGCTCGCCGACGGCCACCTGGGCCGTGGAGCCCTCGGTGCGCCCCCTTCGTACTCGCACTCCCCCCTTGCACCGCCGCACGCCGAGGCGCACACCGCGGTGGGTACGCCCCCCGGTGCGCCGGTCGCCGATGTACGGGTGACGGCACCGGACGGGACCGCCGTACGGCTGCGCGAACGGCTCGGGCAGGGCCACCCGCTGGTGATCCTGGTGGCGCCCGGCACCGGAGTCTGGGACCGGCGGCACTGGCTGACCGCCGGGATCATGCCGCGCCTGGTGGAGGCCGTGGAGGCGCTGCCGTCCGCGGCGGAGCTGCTGGTCACGGAGAGCTATCCGGGCGCGTCGGCGCACACCGTCCTGCTGGTGCGGCCCGACGGGCACCTGGTGGCCGCCTTCGCCGGCGTACGGCCTGCGGAGCTGTTCGCGGCGGCGCGGGCGGCGCTGGGCGGGTCGCCGGGGGCGTCGGGCCGTTCCGGTTCCCCTGAGGACGGCGAGGACGGCGAGGACGGCGAGGAGGAGCCGCAGGCGGCGCGCGCTCCGGGGCCTCGCGAGCGGGTTCACGCCGATCGGACCGCCAGGATCAATTGACCGTCATGGGCGCGCGTGGTGTACTCCAGATCATGACCGACACCGATGTGCGCCTGTGGCGGAGGGTCCATATGGACCTGCTCCGTTACGCGGGCTGCGTGTGTCGCCCGTCCTGCTGAATCGCCTTCCCCTGCCGGTCCGTGCCGCTCTCCGCACGGCCGGGATCTCACGCGAACTCTCAGGACGGTCCCTGTGTCTTCCCCTTCCTCCGCCGTGCCCACGGCCGCCGCCTCCCTACCCTCTCCCGCCACCGCGGTGGCTTCCGCTCCCGCTGTCTCCGCGCGGGTCGGCTCGGCCCGTGCCGCCTCCTCGGGGCCCACGGTCGCTGAGCTGCTCGACTTCGTACGCCGCACCGCCGAGGACACGGCGCTCATCTCCTCCCTCCCGCTGGATCCGGAGGGCCGCACCTGGGTGCGGCTCGACGGGCCCGGCGGCAGCGAGGCGTGGCTGATCGGCTGGCCGCCGGGGACCGGGACGGGCTGGCACGACCACGCCGACTCGGTCGGCGCCTTCACCACCGCGTCCGGCACCCTCAAGGAGCACTCGCTCGCCGTGCGGCTGCCCACCGACGGCTGGAAGACCCTGGAGCTGAACGAAGGGGTGGACCGGTCACGGGAGCTGGCGGCCGGTCAGGGCCGGGCCTTCGGGCAGAACCACGTGCACGAGGTCCTCAACGAGTCCGACAGCGTGCACGCCGTATCCATCCACGCGTACTATCCGCCGCTGCCACGGATCCGCCGGTTCAGCCGGACCGGTGCCGTGCTGCGGCTGGAGCAGACCGAGAGCCCGGAGGACTGGCAGTGAGCGGCGGCGACAAGGGCGGGGCGGAGCGCGTGGACGCTGGGGAACGGGTGGACGCTGGGGAACAGGTGGTCTCCACGGAACGGGTGGCCTCCGGGGAACAGGTCGGCATCGACGAGCTGCTGGAGCGGGTCCGGGCCGGTTACGAGCGGATCGGCCCGCACGAGGCTGCCGCGGCGGCGACGGACGGGGCGCTGCTGGTGGACATCCGGTACGCGGCGCTCCTGGAGCGGGACGGGCTCATCCCCGGCGCGCTGGTCGTGGAGCGCAACGAACTGGAGTGGCGGCTCGACCCGCAGGGCAGCCACCGCGCCGCCGAGGCGGTGAGCCACGACCTCCCGGTGGTCGTCATCTGCAACGAGGGGTACGCGTCCAGCCTCGCGGTGGCGTCACTGCGGCAGCTCGGGCTGCACCGGACCACCGACCTGATCGGCGGCTTCCAGGCCTGGCGCGCGGCGGGCCTTCCGGTGTCGCCGGGCACCGACGGCGGCTGATGCAGGGCTGGTGAGGGGGCGGCCACGGGCGTGACGTGGCCGCCCCCTCCCTCATTCCTGCCCATGGCGCATTTCTGAGCGGGACACTGAGCGGGACACACCCGAACGCCACACTCCGGTAGAGCGATCGCCGTAAGCGACCGACATTCACCTCATACAGAGGCGAAATGTACGGAGATGACGCACTTATGGCGATTCCCGCTCTCACCCCCGACCAGCTCGACGCCCAAGCCTCCCAGCTGTACGACACACAGGCGTGGCAGAGGATCGTCTCGGGGTGGGAGCACACCGCCCCCGAGCCCGTGGCGTCCCCGCCGGACCGTACGGAACCGGCCCACACGCAGCCCCCGGCGGAGGCAGCGGGCGATCCTTCCGACTGGCGGAGCCTGCTGTCCGTCCCCGTCGACCGGCTCATCGCGGACACGCTGCGGGCACTGCCGGCGGCGCCTCCGGCCGAGCGCCCCCTCCCCGGCCGGCTGGGTGCGGTCCTGCCCGATCGTGTCCACGCCTGGCGACGGGTCGGCCAGACCGATCTGAGGCCCTCCGTCCACCTCGGCCACGCCCGGCAGATCCTCGCCGAGTGGGGCTGGCAGAACACCCCGTACCGCCTGCGCAACGCCCGTGGGGCCCGCTGTGTGTGTGGCGCGCTGCTCACCGCGCACCGACTCGGCTACGGCTCCGCTGCCACCGTGGACCGGGCCGGCGCCTGGCTGATCACCGAGCTCCGCTCCCAGGGCTGGCCCGGCCTGATCGGCCCGTGGAACCGCGCACCGGGCCGCACCGCCGCGGACGCGCTGGCCCTGATCGACGCGGCCGCCCGCCGCGCGGCGGCAGCCGGACACTGACCACCTACGGCCCCGGCACGACGACAGATCCTGACGACAGATCCTGTCCCGCCCCGCCCCCTCAGAACGGCTCGTCCAGACCCTCCGTGTCCTCGCCCTCCTCCTCCAGCGCCTGGCGCACCACCCGCAGGGCCATGCCCTCCCCGTACCCCTTGCGGGCGAGCATGCCCGCGAGGCGGCGCAGTCGTTTGTCGCGGTCCAGGCCACGGGTGGAGCGGAGCTTGCGGGCCACCAGCTCCCGGGCCGTCTCCTCCTCCTGGTCCGCGTCGAGCTGCCCGACCGCCTCGTCGATCACCGACGGCTCGACGCCCTTCGTGCGCAGCTCGCGGACGAGGGCGCGGCGGGCGAGGCCCCGGCCGTGGTGCCGGGACTCCACCCACGCCCCGGCGAAGGCCGCGTCGTCGATCAGCCCGACGTCCTCGAAGCGTGCGAGGACCTCCTCGGCCGCCTCGTCCGGGATCTCCCGCTTGCGCAGGGCGTCCGCGAGCTGCTTGCGCGTGCGCGGCGTCCCGGTGAGCAGGCGCAGACAGATGTTGCGCGCCTTCTCGACCGGATCGCGCGGCTCCCCCTTGTCCCGCCGGTCACGCGGCTCCCCCTGCTCGGCCCTCGACGAGGAGGGGGAACCGCTGCTTCTGGTGGTGGAGCGGGCACGGCGGCCCGCCCCTTCGCCGAACCCGCCGCCCGCGTCCGCTCCCCCGCGTGAGCGGCGCCCGGACCGCGCCCCGCGACCGGTCCCCGGCTCGTAGGCGGACCCGTCGGTGGGCCCGTCGACGAATTCGGGGCCGTCGGGGCCGCCTCCGGGCTCCGCAGGGCTGCCCGGCCACTCCGTACGACGTGTCACGGCCTAGCTCTTGGCCGCCGCGGTCTTGGCCGGCTTCGCCTTGGTGGCCGCAGCGGTCACCGGCTTCGCCGCACCGTCCGCCGCCGCTCCCGTGGTCGCGGCTCCTTCCGCTGCCGACTCGGCGGACTCGGCCTCCGGCCGGACCCCGACACCCAGCTTCTCCAGGATCTTCTTCTCGATCTCGTTGGCGAGGTCGGGGTTGTCCTTGAGGAAGTTGCGGGCGTTCTCCTTGCCCTGGCCGAGCTGGTCGCCCTCGTACGTGTACCAGGCACCGGCCTTGCGGACGAAGCCGTGCTCCACGCCCATGTCGATCAGCCCGCCCTCGCGGCTGATGCCCTGGCCGTAGAGGATGTCGAACTCAGCCTGCTTGAAGGGCGGCGCGACCTTGTTCTTGACGACCTTGACGCGGGTGCGGTTGCCGACGGCGTCGGTGCCGTCCTTGAGCGTCTCGATCCGGCGGATGTCGAGGCGCACCGAGGCGTAGAACTTCAGCGCCCGTCCACCGGTCGTGGTCTCCGGCGAGCCGAACATCACGCCGATCTTCTCGCGGAGCTGGTTGATGAAGATCGCCGTGGTCTTGGACTGGTTGAGCGCACTGGTGATCTTGCGGAGGGCCTGGCTCATCAGACGGGCCTGGAGACCCACGTGCGAGTCACCCATCTCGCCCTCGATCTCCGCACGGGGCACCAGGGCCGCGACGGAGTCGATGACGATCAGGTCCAGCGCGCCGGAGCGGACCAGCATGTCGACGATCTCGAGAGCCTGCTCACCGTTGTCCGGCTGGGACAGGATGAGGCTGTCGATGTCGACGCCGAGCTTCTTGGCGTACTCCGGGTCCAGCGCGTGCTCGGCGTCGATGAACGCCACCGAGCCGCCGAGCTTCTGCGCGTTCGCCACGGCGTGCAGCGTCAGCGTCGTCTTACCGGAGGACTCCGGTCCGTACACCTCCACCACGCGGCCGCGCGGCAGGCCGCCGACGCCGAGCGCGACGTCGAGGGCGGTCGATCCCGTGGGGATGACCTCGATGGGCTCGTTGGGCCGCTCGCCGAGGCGCATCACCGCGCCCTTGCCGAACTGTCGTTCAATCTGTGCGAGTGCGGCGTCCAGCGCCTTCTCGCGGTCGGTTCCTGCCATGGGTTCCACCCGATTTGCTTGAGTCGATCGCTTCACGTCAAAGACGCTAACCCCTGCCACTGACAATGGGCCTCGACGTCCTCCCGGCCTGTGGACAACTCCACGGTCGGGCCCGGAAAAACCCGGCCGAAATCCATGAGAATGGATGTTCGATTTCGGTGTCAAGCGCACCACGCGGGGCCGGGCGGTCGGACAGGCGGGGCCCGGCCGGGCCGGAACGCTGCCGGAACGGTTGGGTACACCTACGCATTGTTCGACCTGCCCCCAGGGCTCGATTCTTCCTGAGGCGGCGGTGGCTCCGCCCCTCGTACATCTGCCGGCCCCCCAAGATCGGCATCCGCCGTACGAGGTCGACGTCGCAATCGTCCGGAGCCTCCGCCGCGCCCCTTCCTTCGCCCGTGCCCGGTGTTCGCCGTGCGCGGGCCCAGCCGGGACCGGAGCCGGTCCCGGCCAACCCCTCAGGAGGAATCGCATGGTGTCTCAAGCTGCGGTGTGGCGTGTCGCCGCTGCCGCGTGTGCGGTCGGCGCACTGATCGCCGGTGCCGGTACGGCCGGGGCGGCACCCACGCCCCCGCCCACCGAAGGGCGCATCCTGGGCGCCGACCGGGCCGGCGCGGTGAAGGGTTCGTACATCGTCACCTTCAAGGACTCGGTGGCACGAGCCGACGTCGACAAGGTGGCGAGATCCCTCACCGGTCGGCACGGCGGCAAGATCGGCCACACCTACACCGCCGCCCTGCGCGGCTTCTCCGTGAAGGTGGACGAGGAGCAGGCCCGGAAGCTGGCCGCCGACCCCTCGGTCGCCCGGGTGGAGGCCGACGGAGTCGCGTACGCCCTGGGTACCCAGAACGACCCGACCTGGGGCCTGGACCGCATCGACCAGCGTGACCTGCCGGGTGACCGGAAGTTCACGTACCCCAACACCGCCTCCGACGTGACGGCCTATGTGCTCGACACCGGGATACGCACCTCGCACCGGGAGTTCGGCGGCCGCGCGGCCAACGGCTACGACTTCATCGACAACGACGCCGTGGCCCAGGACTGCAACGGGCACGGCACCCATGTGGCGGGCACGGTCGGCGGTGCGACGTACGGCGTGGCCAAGGCCGTGAAGCTCGTGGGCGTCCGGGTCCTGAACTGCCAGGGCTCCTCCGGCTCCACCTGGGCCCCGGTGCTCGCCGGCATCGACTGGGTGACGAAGAACGCGGTCAAGCCGGCCGTCGCCAACATGAGCATCGGCGGCGGGCGCACCTCCTCGGTCGACGACGCGCTGGCCAAGTCGATCGCCTCCGGCGTCACCTATGTCGTCGCCGCGGGCAACGACGGTGCCAACGCCTGCAACACCTCGCCGGCGGCCGTGCCGAGCGCGGTGACGGTCGGCGCCACCGACAGCCGTGACGCGCGGTCGATCTGGCCGAGCGGCAAGTCCTCCAACCACGGCACCTGCCTGGACCTCTTCGGCCCCGGCTCCGACATCGTCTCCGCCTCCCACCTGAACGACACCGGCTCCCGCTCCGACGGCGGCACCTCCATGGCCTCCCCGCACGTGGCGGGTGCGGCGGCCCTCATCCTCTCCGCCAACCCGTCCTGGACGCCCAAGCAGGTCCACGACCGGCTGATCGCCGACGCCACACCGAACAAGGTCACCGACGCGAAGACCGGGTCGCCCAACCGTCTGCTGTACGTCCCGAACGACGGCGACACCACACCTCCGCCCACCGGCAGGACCTTCGAGAACACCACCGGCTACCCGATCCGCGACAACGCGACCGTCGAGTCCCCCATCACCGTGAGCGGCATCACGGGCAACGCGCCCGCGACGCTCTCCGTCACGGTCGACATCCGGCACACCTTCCGCGGTGACCTGCGGGTCGACCTCGTCGCGCCCGACGGCGGTGTCTTCCGGCTGAAGGACTACAACGCCAACGACAGCGCCGACGACGTACGCGGCACCTTCACCGTGAACGCCGCGTCCAAGCCCGCCAACGGGTCCTGGAAGCTGCGGGTGAGCGACAACTGGGTCAACGACACCGGCACGCTGAACTCCTGGTCGCTGAAGTTCTGATAGTCGCTCGAGTTCTGACCCGCACCCCTCGGTAACACCCCACCGGACCGCCGGCGATCCATGTCCCGAACCCTGCTGGATCCCGGCGAACCCGGCCGGTGAGACCTCTCCGCGAACCTCACCGGCCGGTCTGGGGGACGCCTGCGGCGTCCGCACATGCGCCGCAGGCGTCACTCCTCTTTCGCCCCACCGCCGCGAAGCGCCATCATGCGCAAGAGCTCCCGCGAGGCCGGAAGGAAGCCGTGAACGCCGACCCGCCGATCCCCCTGCCAGGTGCCCTCATCGGGCGTTCCGCGCTCCTGGACGGCCTCCGCCCGGAGCTCGGCCGGCGGCCGTCCGTCGTGGTGATCACCGGCGAGGCAGGCGTGGGAAAGAGCCGGCTGGTCCGCGAACTCCTCGACGGGACACCGCCGTCGGGAGCCCTGGTAGCCCGCTGCCAGGAATCGGACGCCCTTTTCCCGTACGCGCCCCTCCTGGAGACGCTGAGCCGCTGCCGCCCCCGCCCGGAAGACCTGCCACCGGTGACCGGAGCGCTGCGCGGACTGCTGCCCGACCTCGCCGCTCTCCTGCCGCCCGCTCTCCCGCCCCTGGACGATCCGCGCGCCGGACGGCACCGCGTTCTGCGGGCCCTGTGCGCGTTGACCGCATCCCTGGGGAGCGTGGTTCTGGCCGTGGAGGACGTCCAGTGGGCCGACGAAGGCACGGTCGCCTTCCTCCGTACGCTCGTCTCCGACCCGCCGCCGGAGCTGGGGCTCGTCCTCACCGCGCGCGGCCGGCCCCTTCCTCACACCGACGCGGCGGGAGGCGACGGGCTCCCTTTCCCGCTGCGCCCGCCGCCCCAGGTGGCGCTGGTGGAACGGCACCTGGCGCCGCTGTCGGCGGCGGAGACGGGTGTGATGGCCGCCGGGCTGCTCGGTGTACGGACGGTGCCTCAGGAGTTCGCCGACCGGCTGCACGGGTGGACGGGCGGCCTCCCTTACGTCATCGAGGAGGTGCTCCGGCGGTGGCCGGACTCCCCGACGCGCCCGGCCGGAACAACGCGGGTGCCTGAGCCTCCGCTGCCCGCCTCCGTGCGCCGTGCGGTCGTGGAGCGGCTGCGTCACCTTCCTCCGGACGCGCGGCGGGTGGCCGGCGCGGCAGCGGTTCTCGGCGACCCCGCGCCCCTGCATCTGCTGGGAGCGGTGGCAGGGCTGGGCGAGCGGGAGACCCGCAGTGCGCTCGCCGCAGCGCTCAAGGAAGACGTCGTACGGGCGGTGGACGGCTCCTATGTCTTCCCTTACGGCCTGGCGCGCAGAGCTGTGTACGAGGCGGTCGCCGAGCCGGAACGGCCCGTACTGCACCTGCGCGCGGCCCGCGCCCTCACCCGGCACGGCGGTCCTCTCCCGCTGGTGCGGGTCGCCGAGCACTACCGGTGCGCCGGCCTCTCCACCGAGGCGGTGCGCTTCCTGGAGGCGGCCGCGGACCGCGCCGCCCGGGGCGGGGACGCCGGTGGGGCCACGGACGGCTATCTCGACGCCTTGCGCGGCGGGCCATCGGCCGTCGTCCGCGACCGGATCGCCCTGAAGCTGGCCCGCGTCGCGCTGAACGCCCGGCCCGGCCCGCAGGTGCCCGCCGCCCTGCGGGAGGTGCTCGATCAGCGTTCCCTCGGTCCCGGGCCGAGCGGCGAGATCCGCCTGCTCCTGGGGCTGCTGCTGCGCAACCAGTCGGGTTCCGGTCTGGAGGCGCTGGAGGAGATAGCTCGGGCCGTTCCCGATCTCCTCGCCGTGTCGACGGGACAGGCCGCGCGGGCGCTGGCGATCATGGCGATCCCCTCGCTCAAGGGCTGGCCGCTCGGCGAGCACCGGCGGCTGCTGGCCGAGGCGGAGCGGCTGCTGCCGCGGGTCGGCGAGGAGGACCTGCGTTCGGCCGTGCTGGCCAACCGTGCGACCGCCCTGGCCCTGATGGGCGACCCGTCGGCGTGGGACGCGGTGGCCGATCTGCCCGGCACGCTCACCGGCGAGGCGGCGGCGCGGGTGCACGCCAATCTGGCGGGGGCCGCGACCGCTCTCGGCCATCCGGTGCGTGCCCGCGCCTTCCAGGCCCGGGCGTGGCAGGCCGTCCGGACGAACCACGCCCCGTACCTCGAAGCGTTCGTCGAGACCACGGACATACTCGCCGCCTTCACGGGCGGCCGGTGGGAAGGGCTGCTGGAGCGGGCCGAGCGCGCCGAGGAGCAGTACGGGGACGTGCCCGACTTCCACGCGGAGGCCCTGCTGGTCTGCGGGCTGCTACGCCTGCACACCAAGGGCCAGACCGATGTGGCGCGCCGCCTCCTGGAACGGGCCGTGCGCACCACCGCCCTGGACACCGGCATCGTGCTGACCTCCGCCGCGGCCGCCGTGGTGCGCGTCCATCTGGCCGCCGACCGCCCCGCGCAGGCCGTCCAGGCGGTGGAGGGGGCGCTGCACCACGTCCGCCGTACCGGTGCGTGGGTCTGGGCGAGCGCCCTCGCGCCGTCGGCCGTCCAGGCGCTGGTCCGGGACGGCCGGGCCGGTGAGGCGCACCTCCTCGTCGCGGAGCTGGCCGACGGCATCACCGGCCGGGACGCGCCGGCCGCCCGGGCCGCCCTGCTGACCTGCCGGGCGCTGCTCACCGCGGCGTCCGGCCTCCAGGCCGGGTCCGGCGGCTCCGACGGCCTGTACGCGGCCGCCACGGACGCCTGGACGGATCTGGAGCGGCCCTACGAGGCCGCGTACGTCCGGGAGGCCTGGGGGCTGCGGCTGTTGGCCGCCGGGGCGACGGGCGGCCGTACGGTGCTGCACGAGGCCATCGCCGCCTACCAGGACATCGACGCCGTATGGGATGTGCTGCGCTGTCAGCGCGGGCTGCGGGAACACGGCCAGGTCACCGTCCGCCGGCCCGGCGCGCTGGGGTACGGCGACCATCTCTCGCCCCGGGAGCGGGCGGTGGCCCGGCTGGCCTCGCTCGGCCTCTCGAACCGTGAGATCGCGCGCGAGCTGGTCCTCTCGCACCGGACGGTCGAGCACCATGTGGCGCGTGCCCTGCGGAAGCTGGGGGTGTCGTCCCGTACCGAGATCGGCTCGCAGCTCGGGCCCTGACGGAACACGTGCCCTACATTGCGGCCTATCCGGCCCTGATCCGCCGGACACACCCTGGTCGTCGAGATGACCGACGGCACGGACGAGTACAACGCGGCCACCTACCGCGTCTCCTTCTTCTACGACCTGGCGAAGGCCGCCGTGAACCGGATGGCCTTCGCGCTCTCCCATGAGCTCGCGCCGCACGGTGCGACCGCCGTGGCGCTCACGCCCGGCTGGCTGCGCTCCGAGGCGATGCTCCAGGCCCACGGCGTCACCGAGGCCACCTGGCGCGACGCGGTCGCGCACGCGCCCCACTTCGCGATCTCCGAGTCCCCCGCCTATGTGGGCCGGGCCGTGGCCGCCCTCGCCCGCGATCCGGAGGTGGCGCGCTGGAACGGCCGGTCGCTCTCCAGCGGGCAGCTCGCCCAGGTCTACGGCTTCACCGACACCGACGGCAGCCGGCCCGACGCCTGGCGGTATCTGACCGAGGTCCAGGACCGGGGACTGCCCGCCGACGTCACGGGCTACCGCTGACCTCCGACCGCCGCCGTCCCGTACTCCGCGCCTATCCTTCCTGACATGTCCCTCCCTTCCGGTCCACGCGGTGGTGGCCTGTCCGCGCGCACGGCCGACATCGGGGTGACCGCCGCCGTCACATTGCTCGTGGTGGTCTGGACGCTGCTGACCATGCGATACGAGAGCGAGCCGCTGAACCGCACGGTGATCGGCTGGGCGCTCATCGCGGTGGGCTGCGCCGCCCTGTACTTCCGCCGCCGCGCACCCGTCGCCGTGGCCGCCGTGACGCTGGCCGTGTGCGTCGTCTATTACCCGCTGTCCGTGTACGACGGCCCTCTTATGGTCACGTTCGCGCTCGCGCTCTATACGGCGGCCGCCGAGGGGCGGTTCACGGCCGCCGTCGCCCTGAGCGTGGTCACTCTGATCGCCGTCGGCTTCGGTGAGGCGCGCCAGCACGACGGCAACCGGCAGATCGACGACATGTCGCTGTTCATGCTCGCGGGCTGGCTGGTCAGCCTCGTCGCCGTGGGCCGGGCCCAGTGGACCCGTGGTGCCTATCTCCGCGAGGTGGAGCAGCGGGCGCTGGCCGCGGAGCGGGAGCAGGAGGCGCGGGCCGAGCAGAGCGCGACCGAGGAGCGGCTGCGCATCGCCCGGGAGCTGCACGACGTCCTGGGACACAGCATTTCGCTGATCAACGTGCAGTCGGGCGCGGTCCTGCACAAGTTGAGCAAGAACCCGGAGCCCGCAGCGGCCCTGTCCGCCGCCGAGGAGGCCCTGGAGGCGGTCAAGGCCACCAGCAAGGACGCGCTGCGCGAGCTGCGCTCCACCCTCGGCGCGCTGCGGAAGCCCGACGAGACGGCCCCGACCTCACCCGTCTCAGGGCTCGACCGGCTCGACGAACTCGTCGCACGGGCCCGCGCCACCGGCATCGAGGTCCGGCTGCGCACCGAGGGCGAACGGCGTCCGCTGCCGCCTCCGGTCGACCTGGCGGCGTACCGGATCGTGCAGGAGTCGCTCACCAACGTCACCCGGCACGCGCGGGCGACCGGTGCGGTGGTGACGGTCGACCACACCGACGAACGAGCCGTACGGGTACGGATCGAGGACGACGGAGAGGGCTCCCCTGAGGGCTCTCCGGCCGGCAGCGGCATCCGGGGCATGGCCGAGCGTGCCAGGGCCTTCGGCGGCGAGCTGACGGCGCGGAACACCGCACAGGGCTTCGCCGTGAGCGCCCGGCTGCCGATCGAGGGGACCGAATGATCCGCGTAGTGCTGGCCGACGACCAGACCCTGGTACGGGCGGGCTTCCGCTCGATCCTGTCCGACGAGGACGACATCGAGGTCGTCGGCGAGGCGGCCGACGGCGAACAGGCCCTCGCCCTGGCCCACGAACAGCGCCCGGATGTGGTGCTGATGGACATCCGGATGCCCGGCACCGACGGCCTGGAGGCCACCCGCCGCATCACCACCGACCCGCGCCTGGCGGACGTCCGGGTCATCATCCTGACCACCTTCGACATGGACGACCACGTCTACGGAGCCCTGCGCGCCGGCGCCTCCGGCTTCCTGGTCAAGGACACCGAGCCGATGGAACTGCTGCACGGCGTACGGGTGGTGGCGCGGGGCGACGCCCTGATCGCCCCGGCCGTGACCCGGCGGCTCATCTCGGAGTTCGCGAGCCGCCGGAAGCAGCCCGAGCCGGGTCCGCGCCTGAACGCCCTCACCGAGCGGGAACGCGAGGTCATGGGGCTGGTCGGGGCCGGGCTCTCCAACGACGAGATCGCCGCCCGGCTGGTGCTCAGCCCCGCCACCTCCAAGACCCATGTCAGCCGGATCATGACGAAGCTCGGCGTCCGCGACCGGGCCCAGCTGGTGATCCTCGCCTACGAGTCGGGCATGATCACGCCCGGCTGGCTGGCCTGAGAGCGATCGAGCGCGGGCCGACCAAGCGCGGGCCGAGGTGCCAACTTCCGTAGTACGCGGACGGGCGCGCCCGCAACTCCCGTAGTAGGCGCGTTGTCCTCCCCGGGCCGACGCGCGCCACCGAACCGTGCACCGAGGCTTCCTGGGTGGATCCGGAATCGCTCGACCTCGCGCGGCTGCAGTTCGCCCTCACCGCCGGGGGCCACTTCCTCTTCGTCGCCCTGACGCTGGGCATGACCCTCCTGGTGGCCTGCCTCCAGACAGCCGCCACGGTCACCCGTAAGGCAACGCATCAACGGATGGTGCGGTTCTGGGGACAGCTGTACGTCATCAACTACGCGGTCGGCATCATCACCGGGCTGGTGATGGAGTTCCAGTTCGGGCTGAGCTGGAGCGGTCTGACGCACTACGCGGGCAATGTCTTCGGCGCCTCACTGGCCGTCGAGACGATCGTCGCGTTCTTCGTGGAGTCGACGTTCCTGGGGCTGTGGATCTTCGGCTGGCACCGGTTCAACCGGTGGGTCCACCTGGCGACGATCTGGGTCGTCGCCCTCACCGCTTGCGTGTCGGCATACTGGATCCTCGTCTCCAACGGCTTCCTCAACAACCCCGTGGGCCACCGCGCCGAGAGCGGCAAGCTGGTCCTCGCGGACGCCGGAGCGCTGCTCACCAACCCCAGTGCACTGCTGGCCTTCGGGCACATCCTGGGCGGCGCGCTGCTGACAGCCGGCTTCTTCATGGCGGGCGTCAGCGCCTACCACCTCTTCCGGCGCACTCCCGAAGTCGCGTTCTTCGTCCGGAGTCTGCGCATCGGGGTGTTCGTCTCCTTTCCCGCCCTGTGGGTCACGGCGGGGTTCGGCGGGGTCCAGCTGGCCTCACTGACGGATCTGCAGCCGATGAAGTCCGCCGTCTTCAGCGGGAGGACGGCGGAGATCGCCGAACTCCAGGCGGAGATGGTCGCCCGGTTCGGCCCCGGCGACTACGTACCCTCCGAGGTGTGGACGCGCGGCGGAGCCCTGGTGATGCTCCTGGCGTTCGCGCTGATGATGTACCTCTCCCTGGCCGGGACCCTGCTCGCCTGCTTCCGCAAGGCCGTCGAGCGCTTCCGGCTCTGGCACGTGGTGCTGATGGCCACCGTTCCGCTGCCGTACCTGGCGATGGTCAGCGGCTGGGTCTTCCGGGAGGCCGGACGGCAGCCCTGGGTGGTGTACGGGCTGCTGAAGACCGAGGACGCCGTCTCCCGCCACTCGCACGGCACCATGCTCGCCTCACTGATCACCTTCACCGTGCTGTTCGCGGCACTGGCCGTCGTCAACGGATGGCTGCTCCTGCGCCACGCGCGCCTGGGGCCGGTGGAGACGGGACTCGGCCACGACGATCGGCTCTCCGCGGATCCCGTAAGCGCTCCGGAAGCCCCGGCCGCTCCGCGTCCCGGCGGGCCCGCCGCACCTCCGCCGCCCTTCACCCCCCGCTACTGAGGAGCCGTCGTGGACACCCTGGCCGTCTGCCTGCTTGCCTTCTTCGCCACCGGCTACTTCGTCCTCGCCGGGGCGGACATCGGCACCGGCATGCTGCTGCCGTACCTGGGCGCGGACGAGGGCGAACGACGCCTGGTGATCGCCGCCTTCGCGCCGTTCTTCCTGGGCAACGAGGTGTGGCTGGTCGCCGCCGCGGGCGTGCTCGTGGGCTGCTTCCCGGTCCTGGAGGGCGAGCTGCTGAGCGCCCAGTTCACCGTGGTCGTGCCGCTGGTCGCCGGGTGGATGGTGCGGGACGCCGGGCTGTGGCTGCGCGGGCGGGGCGGTGGACGGCGGTGGCGGGCTGGGTGCGACGGCGCGGTGGTGTGCGGGAGCTGGGTGGTGGCGCTGGCCTGGGGGTGGCTGCTGGCCGCGCTGTTCGCGGGTGCGCCGGAGCGTACGGCCGCAGCCCCGGTCGGGGCCGTGACCGCGCTCGCCGTCGCCGCGCTGTTCGCCGCACACGGTCTGGGGTTCGCGGCCCTGCGCCTGACCGGGCGGCCCTGGGCCCGGGCGCACCGGCTCGTCGGACGGACCGGCGCGGGCCGGTCCTTCGCCCTGACCGCCGTCCTGATGGCCGCCCTGCCGCTGTTCGCGGGCCCGGCACTGCATCCGGCGGCGCACGCGGCGGACCGGGCGACGCTCACCCTGCTCGTCCCCGTCCTGCTCGCGTTCTGCCCGCTGCTGGTCGCCGCCCAGGCCTGGACCTGGCACACCTTCCGCCACCGGGTGACGCGTCCCTCGTACCTCTGACGCCGTCCTAGGGCCTGTCGTCAAATGTCACGCCCACATCAGGAGTGACGCGAGCGTGACAGCTGCTTCGTAGGACTCGGCAGTCTTGTCGTACCGGGTGGCGATCCCGCGCCACTGCTTCAGGCGGTTGAAGCACCGTTCCACGACGTTGCGGTGCTTGTAGACCTCGCGGTCGAAGGCCGGCGGGCGGCCTCCGCGGCTGCCTCGCCGGGCCCGGTTGCGGGCCTGGTCGGCCCGTTCGGGAATCGTGTGGGCGATGCCCCTGCGACGGAGCCAGGCGCGGATCGCCTTCGAGCTGTAGCCCTTGTCGCCCAGGACGTGATCGGGCCGGACCCGGGGACGGCCGGGTCCGATCCGGGGCACGCGGATCGCTTCCATCACGGCGGTGAACCGGGTGCAGTCGTTGGTGTTTCCACCCGTGACCACGAATGCCAGGGGTCGGCCCCGCCCGTCACAGGCCAGGTGGATTTTGCTGGTCAGACCGCCTCTTGACCGGCCGAGGGCCGGGTCGCGGAGCCCCTTTTCGGGCCCCGGCCGCGTGCTGGTGAGCGCGGACGATCGTCGAGTCGACGGACACCAGCCAGTCGACGTCGCCCGCCGCATCCGCTTTCGCCTGGGCGGCGCGGAGCATCCGGTCGAACGTCCCGTCCGCCGCCCACCTGCGGAAACGCGTATGCAGCGTGGCCCACGGGCCATAGCGCTCGGGCACGTCCCGCCAGGCCGTCCCGGTCCGGAACTTCCACACGATCCCGTTCAGGACCCTGCGATCGTCCAACCGCTTGCGTCCCCGCAACGACGCGGGCAGCAGCGGCCGGACGAACTCCCACTCGGCATCCGACAGTTCATGGCGACGTATCACGACACCATGATCCACCAGCGGTGATCATTTGAAGACACTGCCTAGGGCGTGTCCGGGGGGTTTTGACCGGGGCCGCCGAGCGCCCGGCGTATCCGGGAGACGGCCGACTCGCCGCGCCGCGGTCGGTGTCCGCCGTGCACCCTGGGGTCGTCGGTGACGTCGTACCGCTTCACATAGGCCCCCAGGAACGCCTGGAGCGTGGCGACGGCGGGGATGGCGATCAGCGCGCCGACGGCTCCCAGCAGGGCGGTTCCGGCGACCACCGAACCGAACGCGACCGCCGGATGGATGTCGACGGTCTTCGCGGTCAGCTTGGGCTGGAGGACGTAGTTCTCGAACTGCTGGTAGACCACGACGAAGCCGAGCACCCACAGCGCGTACCAGGGGTTGACCGTGAAGGCGATCAGCATCGGCAGGGCGCCCGCCAGATACGTACCGATGGTGGGGATGAACTGCGAGACGAGCCCCACCCAGACCGCGAGCGCCGGAGCGTAGGGCACGCCGAGGACGACCAGCAGGATGTAGTGCGCGACGCCGGAGATCAGGGCCATCAGGCCGCGCGAGTAGAGGTAGCCACCGGTCTTGTCGACCGCGATCTCCCAGGCGCGCAGCACCTCGGTCTGCCGGGCCGGCGGCAGTACGGAGCAGAGGGCGCGCCGCAGCCGGGGGCCGTCGGCCGCGAAGTAGAACGAGAACAGGAAGATCGTCAGCAGCCGGAACAGTCCGCCCAGGACCGTGGTGGAGACGTCGAGCACCCCTGAGGCGCTGTTCTGGACGTACTTCTGGAGCCAGTCGGAGTGCAGCAGGCTGTCCTGGACCTGGACCCGCGACAGCTCGGTGTGGAAGGTGTGGTTGACCCAGTTGATCACCGAGTCGATGTACTCGGGGAAGTCGTCGACCATGTCGACGATCTGGCCCGCGAGCATCGACCCCAGCAGGACGACGAACCCGGCGCTGAAGATCATCAGTCCGATGAAGACGATGAACGTGGCCAGCCCACGGCGCATGCCGCGGGCCGCCATCCGGCCGACCGCCGGCTCGATGGCGAGCGCGAGGAAGAACGCGATCAGCACATTGGTCAGCAACCCGATGAGCTGGTCGAACGCCCAGCTGCCGAGCTGGAAGCAGGCGTAGAGCGCGAGGGCCAGGACCATCGCGCGCGGCAGCCAGCCCGGCATGCGGGCGGGCCCCGGGCCGGACGGTGGCGCGGGAGGCCCGGCGGGCGGGGCGTCGGAAGGCTGGGCCGGAGCGCTCTCGTCTGTCGATGACACGGGACAAGTCTCGCCTACGCCACCGACAACCGGTCCCCGGCCGGAGAACGCCCGGTGACGGCAAGGGTCAGCGCTTGTCGGCGGGAACGTCCATGGCCGTGCAGACCGCGCGCCAGACATCCTTCGCGTCCCAGCCCGCGTCCAGTGCCTGGTGCACCGTACGGCCGCCGAGCTCGGCCATCACATGGTCACGGGCGAAGGAGTCCGCGTACGCACCACCGAAGTGGTCCGCCATCCGCTCCCAGAAAATCGTCAACCGCATGCCATCAGTATCCCGCTCCTGAGAGTGCACCGGTCCGCCGGGCATGTGCCGGAGCCTCTTTCCCCTCTACGGTCGGTCCATGGCTGGAACCGGAGCACACCCCCTCGTCCGCGCCGAGCACTTCATCTGGCTCACCGCCCGTGTCCTCGAACAGCGCAGGTTCGCCCACCGCTTCCTCCACGGCGCCCCGGAACCCGTCGAGACGGCGCTCGCCGCCTACCGGAACGAGGACGGCGGCTACGCGTACGCGCTGGAACCCGATCTCCGCGGCCCGGTCAGCCAGCCGCTGCACACCGCCCACGCGCTCGGCGTCCTCGACTCGATCGGCCGCTGCGACGGTCTGCGCGCGGAACGGATCTGCCGCTATCTGAGCGACGTGTCGACAAAAGAAGGAGCGCTGCCCGCGCTGCTCCCTTCACAGCGCGGCTATCCGGCCGCGCCGTTCGTCCCTGTGGTCGACGACCCGCCGGCCGAACTGCTCGCGACCGGTCCGATCGTCGGGTTGCTCCACCGCAACGAGGTGTGGCACGCGTGGCTGTTCCGGGCCACGGACTTCTGCTGGAGCGCCGTCGACGCCCTGGAGCGGTCGCATCCGTACGAGATCGAGGCCGCGATCGCCTTCCTGGACGGGGTGCCGGACCGCGCCCGGGCCGAGCGGGCGGCGGACCGGCTCGGCCGGCTGGTGCGCGAACAGCGGCTCGCGGTACTCGATCCGGCCCGGCGCGCGGAGTACCCGGTGGCGCCGGGCTACGCGCCCGGCGAGCACCACTTCCCGCACGACTACGCCCGTACGCCGGGATCGCTGGCCCGCCGCTGGTTCACCGACGAGGAGCTGGAGCGCTCGCTCGACCATCTGGCGGCCGAGCAGCGGGAGGACGGCGGCTGGCCGGTCAACTGGCGGCAGTGGGCACCGGGCACCGCGCTGGAGGGACGGCCCCTGGTGACGCTCAGGGCCCTGGAGACGCTCCAGGCGTACGGACGCCTGCCGGCCTGACCGAGGTCCGTCGGCCGCCCGGCTGCCGACGGCGCCTGGCTCAGCCCAGGGCGCGGACCCCCGCCGTGACCACCACGGCCGCGCCGACGACCACCAGGAAGGGCGCGCGCAGGACCAGCGCGAGCGCCGCGGCGGCGAGTCCGGCGGCCCGGGCGTCGAGGACAAGCTGCTGTCCGTCGCCGAAGGTCTGCTGTGCGGTGAGGGCCGCCAGCAGCGCCACCGGCAGCAGGACCGCCATCCGCCGTACGAGCGGCCGCTCCAGCACTCCGGCGGGGACCAGCAGGCCCGCGTACTTGGCGAGGTAGCAGCCCACCGCCGTCAGTCCGATCGCTATCCAGACGTTCATGAGTCCCGTCCGCCCTTCTTCTCCGTCGTCTCCTTCTGTGAGGCCGTGTCCGCTCCGCGCTTGCGCCGTCCCATCAGGAAGAGGACGACGGGCGCCGCGAGCGCGGAGAGCAGGACCGGTACGCCGGCCGGCAGGACGGGCAGCAGCGTCAGGGCAAGCAGCACGGCGACGCCCGCCGTGACGCGTTCGACGGTGCTCCTGAGCATCGGTGCGAGCAGCGCGAGGAAGACGGCGGGGCTGGCCGCGTCCAGGCCCCAGGCCTCGGTGTCGCCCAGCGCCTCGGCACCCACCGCACCCACCAGGGTCGTGAGGTTCCACAGCACGTAAAGGGTGAGCCCGGTGACCGTGAAGCCCAGGCGCGCGGACCGCCGGTCGGGCTGCGCCACCGTCACCGCGGTCGTCTCGTCGATCACCCAGTGGGCGGCGAAGGGACGTGCCATGCGCGGAAGGGCCAGCAGCTGCGAGAGCCGCAACCCGTAGAAGGCGTTGCGGACACCCAGGAAGAACGCCCCGGCCGCCGCCGTGTACGGGTTGCCGCCCGCCGCCAACGCGCCGACCAGCGCGAACTGCGAGGCGCCGGTGAAGACGAAGAGGCTCAGGGCGCAGATCTGGAGCAGGCTGAGCCCGGAGCCGGCGGCCGTGACGCCGAAGGCGAAACCGGAGAGCCCTACGGCGACACCGACGGCGAGCGCGTCCCGGACGACGGCCGCGTCCGGCTTGTGCGGTGGGGTGCCGGGCGGACCGGCGGCTATGGCACCGGTCGCGACGGTGCTCTCTGGGGGTGCTGTCTGTTCTGCCACGCGCCGCACGTTACGGGGACGGCCCCGGCCCGGTCTTGTACGTTCTTGCGCACCCCGCGGCGTCCCTGGGAGCCGCCTCTGAGGCTCGTCGTCCCTAGGAGGCGTCCCGTGCGCGCCTAGGAGTCGTCCCGTGCGCGCCGGTGGATACCTCGCTCGCGCTGGTACGCGCCGGGCGGCACCCCGACGATCCGGGTGAAGTGACGATTGAGGTGCGGCTGATCGGTGAAGCCGACGGCGGCCGCGGCCTCGGCAGGGGCGACGCCCGCGTCGAGCATCCGCCGGGCCCGCCGGACCCGGGCGTCGGTCAGCCAGGTGTGCGGCGGCATCCCGTACTCCTTCTTGAAGGCCCTCAGCAGAGCGAACGGGCTGGTGCGCAGCTCGGCGGCGAGCGCCTCCAGGGTGGGCGGCGCGTCCATCCGGCCCTCCAGCGCGCGGCGGGCGCGTTCGGCGTCCCGCGCGCCGCCGGCCCGGGGTGTCGCGCCGGGGAGTGAGCTGCCGTGCCGGGTGAGGAGGCGGGCGACCAGGACCCGCAGCAGACTGTCGGCGGCCAGCGCGTTGCCCTCCTCGGCGGCCCGGTGCACCTGGGTGATCAGCCGGGCGGCGTACGGGTCGGTCACCCGGGTCTCGGCGAAGCCCACCGTGCCGCGCAGGGGAGTCACCTCGGCCGCGATGTCGTTGATCACCTGGGCGGATGGGTAGAGCGTGTCGTACGCCCAGCCTTCGGGCTGCCCGGGACGGGCGGTGTGCGGCACCTCCGGGTTGATCATCACGACGGTGCCGGGAATCGCGTGGACCGTGCCGCCCGGCAGCCCCACGTCCTCCACGCCGCCGGTGACCGCACCGAGCACGTACCCCTCGTGGCTGTGCCGGGGAAAGGTGTGGCGGACGTACCGGGCGCGCAGAAGATCGAGGTCGGGCAGCTCCGCGTACGTCCAGTGCCGCGCCCACTCCGTCACTCGATCCGCTCCCGCCATGGCCACATTCTCGCAGGTCCCAGCGGTGCGCCGCAGGGTGAAGGGACGGCTCCGGGCGGTGTCGCGGGCCCGTTGTCAGTGGCGGGGTGCACGATGGGGGACATGACCGGCTCCGCTCTCGACGCCTTCTCGCCCGCGACCCGCAGCTGGTTCGCCGGCGCCTTCAGCGCGCCCACCGCCGCGCAGGAAGGTGCCTGGCGGGCCATCGGCGAAGGCAGCGATGTGCTGGTGGTCGCGCCGACCGGCTCCGGCAAGACGCTGGCCGCGTTCCTCGCCTCGCTGGACCGGCTGGCCGCCGGTCCGCCGCCCGCCGAGGCGAAGAAGCGCTGCCGCGTGCTGTACGTGTCCCCGCTCAAGGCGCTGGCGGTCGATGTGGAGCGCAACCTCCGCTCGCCGCTGACCGGCATCCGCCAGGAGTCGGTGCGCCTCGGCCTGCCCGAGCCGGAGGTGCGGGTGGGCATCCGGTCCGGTGACACCCCGCCCGCCGAGCGGCGCTCGATGGTGACCCGGCCGCCGGACATCCTGATCACCACACCCGAGTCGCTGTTCCTGATGCTCACGTCCTCCGCCAGGGACGCGCTGGCAGGCGTCGAGACGGTGATCCTGGACGAGGTGCACGCGGTCACCGGTACGAAGCGCGGCGCGCACCTCGCGCTCTCCCTGGAGCGCCTGGACGAGCTGCTGCCGCGGCCCGCCCGCCGGATCGGGCTCTCCGCGACGGTCCGGCCGGTCGGCGAGGTGGCCCGGTTCCTGTCGCCGCAGCGGAAGGTGGAGGTCGTCCAGCCGCCCTCCACCAAGGAGTTCGACCTTTCCGTGGTCGTCCCGGTGGAGGATCTCGGCGAGCTGGGCGGCTCGCCCGCCACCGACGGGGACGCCGCACAGGCGGAGAAGCCCTCGATCTGGCCGCATGTCGAGGAGCGCATCGCCGACCTCGTCCAGTCGCACCGCTCCACCATCGTCTTCGCCAACTCACGGCGGCTGGCGGAGCGCCTGTGCAACCGGCTGAACGAGATCGCGTACGAACGGGCCACCGGCACCGCCTTCGACCCGGACAACCCGGACAACCCCGCACTCGACCTGCCGGAAGCACACGCTCCCGCCGAGGTCATGGCCCAGTCCGGCGCGGGCCGTGGCGCCCCCGCCCTGCTGGCCCGCGCCCACCACGGTTCGGTCTCCAAGGA
Organism: Streptomyces sp. CA-146814; assembly: GCF_050942385.1. NCBI lineage: Bacteria > Bacillati > Actinomycetota > Actinomycetes > Kitasatosporales > Streptomycetaceae > Streptomyces > Streptomyces sp. CA-146814. The sequence continues at coordinate 6,200,129 of NZ_CP192068.1, read as the reverse complement.
GCAGCGGGCCCAGGTGGAGGAGGACCTCAAGGCGGGACGGCTGCCCGCCGTGGTGGCCACCTCCAGCCTGGAGCTCGGCATCGACATGGGCGCGCTCGACCTGGTGGTCCAGGTCGAGTCGCCGCCCTCCGTCGCCTCCGGCCTCCAGCGGGTGGGCCGGGCCGGGCACCAAGTGGGCGCGGTCTCCACCGGCGTGGTCTTCCCGAAGTACCGCGGCGACCTGGTGCAGGCCGCCGTCGTCACCGAGCGGATGCGCGAAGGGGCCATCGAGGCCCTGCGCATCCCGTCCAACCCGCTGGACGTGCTGGCCCAGCAGCTCGTCGCCATGGTGGCCCTGGACAGCTGGCAGGCGGACGACCTGCTGGCCCTGGTCCGCCGGGCCGCGCCGTTCGCCTCGCTCCCGGAGTCGGCGTTCACGGCCGTGCTCGACATGCTCGCCGGCCGCTACCCCTCCGACGCCTTCGCCGAGCTGCGGCCCCGGGTCGTGTGGGACCGCGTCGGCGGTACGGTCACGGGCCGCCCGGGTGCGCAGCGGCTCGCCGTCACCTCGGGCGGGACCATTCCGGACCGGGGCCTCTTCGGGGTCTTCCTGGCCGGCGCGGACCCGAAGAAGGGCGGCGGCCGGGTCGGCGAGCTGGACGAGGAGATGGTCTACGAGTCCCGCGTCGGCGACGTCTTCACCCTGGGGACCACGTCCTGGCGGATCGAGGACATCACCCGCGACCGGGTCCTCGTCTCCCCCGCCCCCGGCGTTCCGGGACGGCTGCCGTTCTGGAAGGGCGACCAGCTGGGCCGCCCTCTGGAGCTCGGCCGCGCCCTGGGGGCCTTCCTCCGCGAGATCGGCGGGCTCTCCGAGGAGGACGCGCGGCTGCGGCTGCTCGCCGCCGGGCTGGATGCCTGGGCGGCGGACAACATCCTGGCCTACCTGGACGAGCAGCGCCGGGCCTGCGGCCATGTGCCGGACGACCGGACGATCCTGGTCGAGCGGTTCCGCGACGAGCTGGGCGACTGGCGGGTCGTCGTCCACTCCCCCTTCGGCGCCCAGGTCCACGCCCCGTGGGCGCTCGCCCTCTCCGCCCGCCTCGGTGAGCGGTACGGGATGGACGCCCAGGTCATGCACGCCGACGACGGCATCGTGCTGCGGCTCCCGGACGCCGACATGATGGGCCTGGACCTCCTCGACTTCGACGCCCCGACCACCGGGGACGCGACGGATACGGCGGACGACCGACCGGCCCCGCAACCCTTCTCGTACGACAGCGAGCAGCCTCCGGTCGGTGCCACCGATGTCGTCTTCGACCAGGGCGAGGTGCAGCAGATCGTCACCGACCAGGTCGGTGGCTCGGCGCTGTTCGCCGCCCGCTTCCGCGAGTGCGCGGCCCGCGCCCTCCTGCTGCCCCGCCGCTCCCCCGGCAAGCGCACCCCGCTCTGGCAGCAACGCCAGCGCGCTTCCCAGCTGCTCCAGGTGGCATCCGAGTTCGGTTCGTTCCCGATCGTCCTGGAGGCCGTCCGCGAATGCCTCCAGGACGTCTTCGACGTTCCCGGGCTCACGGAGCTGATGGGCGACCTGGAGGCGCGCCGGGTCCGGCTGGTCGAGGTCACCACCCAGGAGCCCTCCCCGTTCGCCCGCTCCCTCCTCTTCGGTTACGTCGCGCAGTTCCTGTACGAGGGCGACTCACCGCTCGCCGAGCGGCGGGCCGCCGCACTCTCCCTGGACTCCCACCTCCTGGCCGAGCTGCTGGGCCAGGCCGAGCTGCGCGAGCTGCTCGACCCCGAGGTCCTCACCGAGCTGGAGCAGGAGCTCCAGTGGCTCACCGAGGACCGCCGGATCAAGGACGTCGAAGGCGTCGCGGACCTGCTGCGCGTCCTGGGACCCCTGACCGACGCCGAGCTGGCCGAGCGCGGTGCCGAGCCCACCTGGGCGCCGGAGCTGGCCACGACCCGCCGGGCCATCCAGGTCCGGATCGCCGGGGCCGACCACTGGGCGGCGATCGAGGACGCCGGAAGGCTGCGCGACGCCCTGGGAACCGCACTCCCGGTCGGTGTTCCCGAGGCGTTCACCGAACCGGTGAAGGACCCTCTCGGCGACCTCCTCGCCCGTTTCGCCCGGACACATGGTCCCTTCACCGCCGCCCGGGCCGCCGAGCGGTTCGGGCTCGGCACGGCCGTCACGGACGGCGCGCTGCACCGGCTCGCCGCCTCCGGCCGGACCGTCCAGGGGGAGTTCCATCCGGCGGGTATCGGCCAGGAGTGGTGCGACGCCACCGTCCTGCGCCGGCTCCGCCGCCGTTCGCTGGCCGCGCTCCGCCAGGAGCTGGAGCCGGTGGAGCCCGCCGCGCTCGCCTCCTTCCTCCCGCAGTGGCAGCACTTCGGCTCCCACCGGCTGCGCGGCATCGACGGGCTGGCCCGCGCCGTCGAACAGCTTCAAGGGGCGCCCGTGCCCGCCTCGGCCCTGGAGAAGCTGATCCTGCCGAGCCGCGTCATGGGCTACACGCCGGCGATGCTCGACGAGCTGACGACCACGGGCGAGGTCGTCTGGGCCGGGGCGGGAGCACTGCCCGGCAAGGACGGCTGGCTCTCCCTCTACCCGGCCGACAGCGCACCTCTGCTCCTGCCCGCCCCACACCCCCTGGAGCTGTCCGCGCTCCACGAGTCCCTGCTCACCACGCTCTCCGGCGGATACGGCCTCTTCTTCCGGCAGATCGCCGACCAGGTCCGGGCCACCACCCACCCGGACTCCTCCGACCAGCAGCTCGCCGACGCCCTCTGGGAGCTGGCCTGGTCGGGCAGGCTCACCAACGACACCCTCGCCCCGCTCCGCTCACTCCTCGGCTCCGGCCGGACAGCGGGTTCCACCGCCCACCGCGCCCGGCGGAACGTGCCCCGAGGGCGGTACGGATCCCTCACCGCGGCCGCCCGGCCCGCCTCCCGCACGGGCCCGCCGACGGTCTCCGGCCGCTGGTCCCTGCTGCCGCCACGCGAGCCGGAGCCGACCCACCGCGCCCACGCCCTGGCCCGCACCCTGCTCGACCGGCACGGGGTGGTGACCCGGGGCGCGGTGCAGGCCGAAGGGGTGGAGGGCGGCTTCTCGGCGACGTACCGCATCCTGGCCGCCTTCGAGGACAGCGGGCAGGCCCGGCGGGGCTACGTGGTGGAGGGCCTCGGTGCCGCACAGTTCGCGATGGACGGAGCGGTGGATCGGCTGCGGGCGGCCGCCACGGCCCGCGACCGCCGCGACCCGGGCACCGCGTCCCAGGCCCTGGTGCTCGCCGCCGCCGACCCGGCCAACGCGTACGGCGCCGCCCTGCCGTGGCCGGAGTCCCCGGACGGCGCCGGGCACAAACCGGGCCGCAAGGCCGGGGCGCTGGTGGTCCTCGTCGACGGCGAGCTGACGCTCTACATGGAGCGCGGCGGCAAGTCCCTGCTCGCCTGGCCCACCGACCCCGAGTCGCCCGCGCTGCTGGCCGCGGCCGAGGCCCTGGCCGCCTCCGCCCGCGCCGGTGCGCTCGGCACGGTGACGGTGGAGCGGACCAACGGGGCCTCCTCGCTCACCTCGCCGCTGGGCCGGACCCTGGAGGCGGCCGGCTTCCTCGCCACCCCGAAAGGCCTGCGCCTGAGAGCCTGAGCCCCGACGGGCCCACACCGCCGCACCCCACCACCCCACCACCCCACCGCCTCTGGCCCCATCATGGAGGCATGCCCGAAGGAGACACCGTCCTGCAGACCGCCGCCCGGCTGCACACAGCGCTGGCGGGCCGGGTCCTGACCCATGCCGACCTGCGCGTCCCGCGGTTCGCCACCTCCGACCTGAGCGGCCGTACCGTCCTGGACGTCACCGCACGCGGCAAGCACCTGCTGACCCGCGTCGAAGGCGGGCTGACCCTGCACAGCCACCTCCGGATGGACGGGGCCTGGCGGATCTACGCACCGGGCGAGCGCTGGCGCGGCGGCCCCGGCCACCAGATCCGCGCGGTCCTGGCCAACACCGAGCACACCGCCGTCGGCTACCGCCTCCCCGTCCTCGAACTGCTGCGCACCAGCGAGGAGAGCAAGGCCGTCGGCCACCTCGGGCCGGATCTGCTGGGCCCCGACTGGAACGTCGGCCTCGCCGTCGAGCGGCTCCTCGCCGCCCCGGACCGCCCCATCGGCGACGCGCTCCTGGACCAGCGCAACCTCGCCGGGATCGGCAATGTCTACAAATGCGAGCTCTGCTTCCTGGCCCGCGTCACGCCCTGGCTCCCCGTAGGCGCCCTCCCCGAAGGAACGCTGCCCCGGCTGGTCGCCCTGGCCCACCGCCTCCTCGATGCCAACCGCGACCGCCCCACCCGCACCACCACCATCCGAGCCGAACGCCGCCCCCGCCCGAACACCCCGGCCCCCACCCCCTCACACCGGCCCCTCCCGCCCCTGCGGGTCCAGGACCCCCTTTACGTCTACGGGCGGGTCCGGCGCCCCTGCCTGCGCTGCGGCACCCCGATCCGCAAGATCGACCAGGAGGACCGGCCCACGTACTGGTGCCCGTCCTGCCAGTCGGGCCCGACGCCGTAAGCAGTACAGGACCCACCCACCTGTTGACGGACCGTCAGATACACCTTTACGGTCCCGTCATGCCCCTCTCCGTGCATGACGCGTACGACCTCACGGGCCGCTCCGCGTTCGTCACCGGCGCGGCGAGCGGAATCGGCCGGGCGAGCGCCGTGCTGCTGGCGGAGGCCGGGGCCACGGTCCACTGCGCCGACCGCGACGAGACGGGCCTGCGCCGGACGTACGAGGCGATCACGAACGCCGGCGGCCGGGCCCGTACCCACCCGCTCGACGTCACCGACCGCGAACAGGTCCGGGCGGCCGTTCGGGCGGCGGGAGAGCTCGACATCCTGGTCGCCTCGGCCGGAATCATGCACACCAGCAGCGTTCTGGAGACCGAGGACGAGGACCTGGACCGGGTGCTGGCGGTCAATTTCACAGGGGTGCTGTACGCCTGCCAGGAGGTGGCCCGCTCCCTGGTCGCCCGTTCCGCACCCGGATCGCTGGTCACGATGGCGTCCGGCGCCGTGGACTCCGCGAGCGCGGGCCTGCTCTGCTACAGCGCGGCGAAGGCGGCCGTGGTCCAGCTCACGAAGACGCTCGCCACCGAGCTGGGCCCGCACGCCATACGGGTGAACGCGGTGGCCCCGGGCTGGATCCGTACGCCGATGACCGGCCGGCACGGAGCGGAACTGCAGCAGCGGGCGGAGGCCACGGTGGCCCGCGTCTCTCCGCTGGGCCGGGTCGGTGAACCCGAGGACGTCGCCCACACCGTGCTGCACCTGGCGTCCGACGCGTCGGCCTTCACCACCGGCCAGATCCTCCGCCCGAACGGCGGCGTCGCAATGCCCTGGTGACCCCCGCCCCGAACCGCGAAGGCCCCGCCGCAAGCCGCCCACGCCAAGCCTCGGCCGTAAACCGCCCACGCCAGGCCTCCCCCGTAAACCGCCCACGCCAGGCCCGTGAAGCCCACTCCCCCGACCCCGGCCCCGCCCCCGTCGTCCGCCCCACCGCCGCGGCCACCGATGCCACATGGACCGGCAGCAGACTCAGCCCCCAGCCGCCCGCCGCCACCGCGCCCTCCACCGCACCGGCCTGCTCCGGCTGCAGCACCAGCCGCAGCACCGCCCACCACCACACCCCGCCGAGGACCAGCGCCGGCACCCATCGCCGTACCATCGCTGCCCTCCTGCGGCCGACGCCCTTTCGGGCAGTTTCCCCTGGCAGCGGCGCCCCCGCACGCAGAACGTACGACCGACGGCTCCCCCCACGCACGGGTGGCCCGCCGGAGATCAGCCCCCCACACGCACGGGTGCCCCCGCCGGAGATCGGCGGGGGCACCCGGTGAGGACAGCGGCGCGAGGCGCCGCCGGCCCTTACTTGTCGTTGTCGTTGCGCAGTGAGTCCGTGACGCCCTTGGCGCGGTCACCGGCCTCGTCGACCTTGTCCTTGGCCGTGGCCTTGGTCTGGTCGGCCTTGCCCTCGGCCTCCTTGCGGCGGTCGCCGGTCAGCTTGCCGACGGCCTCCTTGCCCTTGCCCTTGAGCTTGTCCATGGCGTTGTCACCAGTCACGATGTCGATTCCTTTCGCTCAGGCACTTTCGGCCTGGAACATCCAGGCGTGCTTTTCGAGGTCTGCGGTCAGTGCGATCAGGATGTCCTGGGTGACGGGATCCGGCGCGTCGGTCACTTCGATGCGCTCCCGCATCCGGCCGATCACCACACCCAGGGCGTCGACGAGCGCCTTCACGGCGTCGGTGTCCTTGATCCAGCCGTCGGAGACGGGCCGGATGGCGGTCTCCTTGGCGACGGTCGCGGAGCGGCCGTCCGGGTTGACGCCGATGGCGGAGGCACGCTCGGCGACCGTGTCGGAGTGCTGCCGGGCCGTGACGACCACGTCGTCGAGCTGGAGGTGTACGGACCGGAATCGCGGGCCGACCACGTTCCAGTGGATCTGCTTCGCCACGAGGGAGAGGTCGACCAGATCGACCAGCGCGCCCTGCAGCGCTTCTCCGACGAGCTTGAGATCGCTCTCGGACAGTGGGCTCTTCACCACAGACATGCAAACACTCCCATCCGTCAGGCGTACTGCTGACCGTCGTCAGGCGTTTCGCTGACCATTCCGGCGCATCACTCACGATGGCACAAATGAAACAAAACAGTCATGTTGGCCTCAACCTCCGTCTGCCCGCTTCCTCGCGACTCACACACGCGGAGCGCACACAGAAAAAGCACGCGGAAGGAGCACACAGCTGTGGAACACGCGGCGAGAACACACACCGGGCACACACGCCGGAGTCCCGGCCGACCCCTGTGGGGCCGACCGGGACTCCGGTCGAGCACTGTGCCGCGCGCGGATCAGGCGGCGACGACGTCCACCGCTTCCGCGGGCGCCTTGATGGTCACCCGACCCGACGGCACACCTGCGACCGACGAGACGGAGACGGAATTGAGCATGGGACGAACCGGTACTGGGACCGGATCACTGGCAGCTGCCGACTCGGCCAGCTCGGCGAGCGAGAGCTCGTCGCTCACTTCCCGCATGAGCTCGGACATCCGTACGTCAAGCGCGTCGCAAATCGCGGAGAGCAGCTCGGAGGATGCCTCCTTCTGCCCCCGCTCCACCTCGGACAGATAACCGAGCGAGACCCGGGCGGACGAGGAGACTTCGCGCAGAGTACGGCCTTGGCGCTGGCGCTGCCGACGCAGCACGTCACCCAGCAGGCGACGGAGCAGAATCATCGGTGGCTCCCTCCTCGGACCGCGTAGCCGCATCCTTCACGCCCTACCGTACCGCCTTGTGCTGCGGCCGTGCGGGGAGCGATGTCGTGTTCACTCAGGGCTGCAAACATCAATTCCCCCCGATCTGTTCCGTATCCTGTGCCCGCGCATTTCCGCCGAGTTCGCTCACGAGCAGACCGAGGACGCTTCGTACGCTCTCTCTACGGATGTCCGCCCTCGATCCATTCAACCGCAGAGTGGTCACTTTCTCGACGCCGGAGGGTCCCGCTACGGCAATGTGGACCGTTCCGACGGGCTGCCCGTCCTGCGGCTCCGGGCCGGCGACGCCGGTCGTGGAGAGGCCCCAGTCGGCGCCGAGCGCGCGGCGCACACCGGCGGCCATCTGCCGTGCGACCTCGGGATCGACCGCCCCGCGCTCCACCAGCAGGGTCCCGTCCACGCCGAGGACCTCGCTTTTGAGGGCGGTGGCGTACGCGGTGACCGATCCTCGGAAGGACCGTGAGGCGCCGGGTACGGAGGTGAGCTCGGCCGCCACCAGCCCGCCCGTCAGCGATTCGGCGACGGCGAGCGTCTCACCGCGCTCCGCGAGCCGCTCCAGCGCCCGGGCAGCGGCGGCTGTCACCGCTCGGCCTCCGCGGCGTCACGCGCCCCCAGGACAGGCTCCACAGCCGTGGGACCACCGGAGACGCGCACAGCAGACTCGGAATCAGCGGCACCGGCAGCACCAAGAGCATCACCGGAACCAGAAGCACCACCGGCCACACCAGCACCAACACCAGCACCACCGGAAGCACCGGCACCACCGGAAGCGCCAGCACCACCAGACGCACTCGCACCACCAGAAGCTCCCGAGACACCCCCCGCCCCAGGAGACCCCGCCGCCTCGTTCAGCGCCGCCGCGGTCCGGCCCACGGCGGCCCGCTCGGCGGCCAGGCTCCGGCGGCGCAGGACGACGGCCTGGCGTACGTAGTCGAGACCGGTGACGACCGTCAGCACGACGGCCACCATCATCATCCAGAAGCGCAGGGTGGCCAGCGGCCCGGTGAGCATCAGGACGTACATCCCGGCCGCCGTCCCCTGCGCCAGGGTCTTGAGCTTGCCGCCTCTGCTGGCCGGGATCACCGCGTGCCGGATCACCCAGAACCGCATCAGCGTGATGCCCAGCTCACGGGCGAGGATCACCCCGGTGATCCACCACGGCAGATCGCCCAGGATCGAGAGGGAGATCAGCGCGGCTCCCATGATCGCTTTGTCGGCGATCGGGTCCGCGATCTTCCCGAAGTCGGTGACCAGGTTGTACGTCCGGGCCAGATGACCGTCGAAGAGGTCGGTGATCATGGCGATGGCGAAGGCCGCCCAGGCGAAGGAGCGCCAGGCCGGGTCGTATCCGCCGTTGTGGAACAGGAGGAGGACGAACCCGGGTACGAGCAGCAGCCGCACCATGGTCAGGATGTTGGCGATGTTCCACAGGCTGGCCTGGTTGACGGCCGCAGTCCCCAGCTTGCCGCCGCGGACCGGCTTCGCGCCGGAACCGCCTGCCGCGGATGCCGGGACTCCCGTCATCTGGCTGCCTCCGCAAGCTCGTGGTGTTCGGCCACCAGGTCGACGCCCTCGGTGCCCACTGCCTTTGCCTCGACCATAAGGCCCGGTACGAGTCCCTCGCGTGTGGTGAAGACCACCTGGCCGTCCGTTTCCGGGGCCTGGTGCGCGGCGCGGCCGATCGCGACCTCGCCGTCCTCGTCCGACTCGACGGACTCCACGAGCACCTGAAGGGTCTCGCCGACGCGCTCCTCGGCGCGCTGCGAGGTCAGCTCCTCGGCCAGCTGGGAGATGTGGGCGAGCCGCTCGGCGATGGTGTCGGCGTCCAGCTTGTTCGCGTAGCCGACCGCCTCGGTGCCCTCCTCGTCGGAGTAGCCGAAGACACCGATGGCATCGAGGCGGGCGCCGGTGAGGAAGCGTTCCAGCTCGGCGAGGTCGGCCTCGGTCTCGCCGGGAAAACCGACGATGAAGTTGGAGCGCGCACCGGCCTCGGGGGCCTTGGACCGGATGGTGTCCAGCAGCTCCAGGAAGCGGTCGGTGTCACCGAAGCGGCGCATCGTGCGCAGCACGCTCGGGGAGGAGTGCTGGAAGGAGAGGTCGAAGTACGGGGCGACCTTCGGCGTCGAGGTGAGGACGTCGATGAGGCCGGGGCGCATCTCGGCGGGCTGGAGGTAGCTGACCCGGATCCGCTCGATGCCGTCCACGTCGGCCAGCTCGGGCAGCAGGGTCTCCAGGAGGCGGATGTCGCCGAGGTCCTTGCCGTACGAGGTGTTGTTCTCGGAGACGAGCATGACCTCCTTCACGCCCTGCTCGGCCAGCCAGCGGGTCTCCTGGAGCACGTCCGAGGGGCGGCGCGAGATGAAGGAGCCGCGGAAGGAGGGGATGGCGCAGAAGGAGCAGCGGCGGTCGCAGCCGGAGGCCAGCTTCACGGAGGCGACGGGGCTGGTGCCGAGGCGGCGGCGCAGCGGGGCGCGCGGTCCGGAGACCGGGGCGACGCCTTCCGGGAGGTCCGCGGGCGCGGGCGCGGGTTCGGTCTCCTGGGCGTGCCCCGGCAGGGACACCGCCGCGGACTGCCGCTCGGCGGGGCTGATCGGGAGCAGCTTGCGGCGGTCGCGCGGGGTGTGCGAGGCGTGGATGCCGCCGTTGAGGATGGTCTGCAGCCGGTCGGAGATGTCGGCGTAGTCGTCGAACCCGAGGACGCCGTCCGCCTCCGGCAGGGCCTCGGCGAGGTCCTTGCCGTAGCGCTCGGCCATGCAGCCGACGGCGACGACGGCCTGGGTGCGGCCGTGGTCCTTGAGATCGTTGGCTTCGAGCAGGGCGTCGACGGAGTCCTTCTTGGCGGCTTCGACGAACCCACAGGTGTTGACGACTGCGACATCCGCGTCCGAGGCGTCCTCGACGAGGTCCCAGCCGTCCGCTGCCAAGCGGCCTGCAAGCTCCTCCGAGTCCACCTCGTTACGGGCGCAGCCAAGAGTGACAAGGGCGACGGTACGGCGTTCGGGCATGGACTCAAGACTACTTCGTCCCGGCGGCCCTCCCGCCGAGCAGGGTTGCCTGCGCTCTCTCCTGCTACGGGGAGTAACAGGCGGGAGGTCCGCCGGAAACGCCGACGGGCGCCCGGCACAAGGCCGGACGCCCGTCGAAGGGGTGAGGAGGCGCGGACTCAGCCGGCCTCGGGGTCACCCTTGGTGTACGTGAGCCGCTCGACCTGGCCCGGCTCGAAGCGGTCCTGCAGCTTCTTGCCGTTGACGAAGAGCTCGATCGCCCCGGCGTTGCCGAGGACGAGGTCGATGCGCTCCTCGTCCTGGAAGGTCTTGGACTCACCTTCGAGCAGCAGCCCGTCGAAGAGCAGCTGTCCGTTGTGGTCCTTGACGGAGATCCAGCTCTTGCCCTGGTTCGCGCCGAGCTTGACCGTCACCTTGTCCCGGGGGGCGGCGGCGATGGCACTCTCGGACGGCACGGGCTTGGGCTCGGCCGGCTTGGTGGTGGTGGGTTTGGCCGCGGTCTTGTCGGGCTTGGAGCCCTCCGCGACCTGGGCGGTGTTCGACGGCTTGTCCTCTCCACCGTTGAAGAGGGTGAAGCCGACGAAACCGATGACGGCGACGATGGCCGCGACCATCGCCGCGGTCCAGTTGGGCCGCCGCGGTTCGGAACGGATGCGCTCCGCCTCGAACAGCGGAGCGGCGGGGGTCGGTGCGGGACGGCCGCCGTGGTCGGCGTCGAAACGTTCGACCAGGGGTTCCGGGTCGATGCCGACGGCACGGGCGATGTTGCGGATGTGGCCGCGTGCGTACACGTCGCCGCCACAGCGCGAGAAGTCGTCCTCCTCGATCGCGTGCACGATGGGGATGCGCACCCGGGTGGAGCTGCTGACTTCCTCGACCGTCAGACCTGCGGCGATGCGAGCCTGCTGAAGGGCACGACCGATCGAAGGCCGGTCGTCTTCGGGGGAGTTGCCGATGGACACGGGGGCGCCTTTCGAGCGTGAGCCACCTGCTGGATGTTCAGTCTAGGGGGGGTACGAAAGGGAGGGGCAACCGGGAGGGACGACTTTGTACGCCATCGGGTTCGCCGGGCGGCCCCGTGGACCTCTCCGCGGACGGAGCGGCACCGGGACCGTGCCCCAGTCGGGGACTGGGCAACCTGGAGTGGGCCGAACAGGGTGGGTGACAACGGGCTGGGCGGAAGGGAGGAGCATCGTTCCTCCCCTCCCTCCAACTGGACGTACGACCGCACGAAACGGTTGCCCACAAAACCTTTACGGGTGGATTACCCCTATGGAGCGGATTCCCCGCGGATGACGGCCAACACCCCGTCGAGCTCGTCCGGTTTCACCATCACGTCGCGCGCCTTGGACCCTTCGCTGGGTCCGACGATGTTGCGGGACTCCATCAGGTCCATCAGCCGCCCGGCCTTGGCGAAGCCGACGCGCAGCTTGCGCTGGAGCATCGAGGTCGACCCGAACTGGGTGGAGACGACCAGTTCGGCGGCCTGGCAGAGCAGGTCCAGGTCGTCGCCGATGTCCTCGTCGATCTCCTTCTTCTGCTTCGTACCGACGACGACGTCGTCCCGGAAGACCGGGGCCATCTGGTCCTTGCAGTGCTGGACGACGGCGGCGACCTCGTCCTCGGTGACGAAGGCGCCCTGCATACGGGTGGGCTTGTTGGCGCCCATCGGGAGGAAGAGGCCGTCGCCCTTGCCGATGAGCTTCTCGGCGCCGGGCTGGTCGAGGATGACCCGGCTGTCGGCGAGGGAGGAGGTGGCGAAGGCGAGCCGGGAGGGCACGTTCGCCTTGATCAGACCGGTCACCACGTCGACCGAGGGGCGCTGGGTGGCGAGCACCAGGTGGATGCCGGCGGCGCGGGCGAGCTGGGTGATGCGGACGATGGAGTCCTCGACGTCGCGCGGGGCGACCATCATCAGGTCGGCCAGCTCGTCGACGATCACCAGCAGATACGGGTACGGCGACAGCTCCCGCTCGCTGCCCTCGGGCGTCTTGCACTTGCCGGTGCGCACGGCGTGGTTGAAGTCGTCGATGTGCCGGTAGCCGAAGGCGGCCAGGTCGTCGTAGCGCAGGTCCATCTCCCGCACGACCCACTGGAGCGCCTCGGCGGCCTTCTTGGGGTTGGTGATGATCGGCGTGATCAGGTGCGGGATGCCCTCGTACGCGGTGAGCTCGACGCGCTTGGGGTCGACCAGGACCATCCGGACGTCCTCCGGGGTGGCCCGCACCATGATCGAGGTGATCAGGCAGTTGATGCAGGACGACTTACCCGATCCGGTGGCACCGGCGACCAGGACGTGCGGCATCTTCGCCAGGTTGGCCATCTCGTAGCCGCCCTCGACGTTCTTGCCGAGCGCCACGAGCATCGGGTGGTCGTCCTCGGCCGCGTCGGCGAGGCGCAGGACGTCACCGAGGTTGACCATCTCCCGGTCGGAGTTGGGGATCTCGATGCCGACGGCGGACTTGCCCGGGATCGGCGAGATGATCCGTACGTCCGGACTGGCCACGGCGTACGCGATGTTCTTGGCGAGCGCCGTGATCTTCTCGACCTTCACGGCGGGGCCGAGCTCGATCTCGTAGCGGGTGACCGTCGGGCCCCGGGTGAAGCCGGTGACGACGGCGTCGACCTTGAACTCGGTGAACACGTTGGTCAGCGAGGCGACGACGGCGTCGTTGGCCGCGCTGCGGGTCTTGCCGGGCCCGCCGCGCTCCAGCAGGTCGAGCGAGGGCAGCGAGTATGTGATGTCGCCGGAGAGCTGGAGCTGCTCGGCGCGGGCGGGCAGGTCGCCGGTGCGCTCGGGAGCGGGCTTGGTCAGATCCGGTACGCCACCGGGGTCGACGGGCCCGGAGGGCGCCCCGGCCCGGCCCGCACTCCGGTCCTCCTTCTCCGCGCCGCCGCCCCGCTCGGCCTCACGGGCGCCGGGGACGGGCGTGGCGCCGGTACGGTCCCGGTCGCGGTCCACCGAGACGCCCTGGGTCAGGTCGGCGACGACCGGCGAGGGCGAAATGCCGTTGAGCACGGCCCCGTCGAGCGCGGCGGCCGCGGCCGCGGCGACGTCCACCGCGTCCATGGACCGGTTCATCGCGGGCTGCGCGGCGGGCCTGCGGGGCCGCCTGCGCTTGGTGAGGGCCTCGGCCTCGGCGCTGTCGTGGTCGTACAAGGCGTCGTCGGCGTCGGGGGCCTGCCGACGTCCGGAGCCGCGCCGCGTCCCGGCGGGCAGCGCCTCGCGCCACTGCTCGTCGTAGCGCTCGTCGTCGTCCTCGTACACCTCGCCGGGTTCGTACGCCGGTTCCACGATGCCGAGGCGGACGCCGAGCTGGCGCAGCCGACGCGGGATGGCGTTGACCGGGGTCGCGGTGACGACGAGGAGGCCGAAGACGGTGAGCAGCACGAGCAGCGGTACGGCGAGGACCTCGCCCATCATGAAGATCAGCGGCTTCGACGCGGCCCAGCCGATCAGCCCGCCCGCGTCCTGCATGGCCTCCGTGCCGTCCTCGCGGCCCGGCGACCCGCAGGCGATGTGGACCTGGCCGAGGATGCCGACGACGAGGGCGGAGAGCCCGATGACGATCCGGCCGTTGGCGTCGGGGCGCTCCGGATACAGGATGAGGCGTACGGCCATGGCGCCGAGCAGTATCGGCGCGAGCAGATCGAGCCGGCCGAACGCACCGGTCACCAGCATCTTCACCAGGTCGCCTACCGGCCCCTGGAGGTTGGACCAGGTGCCCGCGGCGACGATCAGCGCGAGGCCGAGGAGCAGGAGCGCGAGGCCGTCCTTGCGGTGGGCTGGGTCAAGTCCCTTCGCACCGCGCCCTATGGAGCGGAACACCGCGCCGACACCGTGCGCCATGCCGAGCCAGATGGCGCGCACGAGCCGGTAGATGCCGTTGGTGGGGGACGGCGCGGGTTTGGGCGCGGGCCTCTTGGCCGCCGCCTTCTTCGCGGGCGCCCTTTTCGCGGGCGCGGCCGCCTTCTTGGGGGCGGTCTTCCTGGGGGGCGCGGCTTTCTTCGCCGGCCCAGGCGTACGGCCGGCGCGCTTCGCGGTGCCCGCTGTGGACTGGGAACCCTTGCCGGACGTACGTGAGGCCATGGTGCCGAGGTTACCGTTGTCGACGCCCGTGAACACGTTCGCCTACGGGTTCACCCGACTGTGTCGCCGCCCGACGGCCGGGAACTGACGCGCCCTCAGCGCGGAGAGCGCTCCGGGCACGGCCCGAAGCCCCTGATCCGTAAAGCAGAAGGCGGAAAGCCTTAGCTCTGAGCCGGCAGGATCCCGGCGCCGCCGCCCGTGCCCGGCTCCAGCGCGTCGAGCGCACGGCGCAGGCCGGTCAGCTTGCGTTCGAGATGGGCCGCCGTGGCGACGGCCGCCGCGTCGGCGGACTCGTCGTCGAGCTGCTTGGAGAGGGCCTCCGCCTGCTCCTCGACCGCCGCGAGCCGCGCGGAGAGCTCGGCCAGCAGACCGGCCGGCTCCTTCTCGTGCTCGCCGTTCGCCTGGCCGTCGCCGTCCAGCTGGAGCCGCAGCAGCGCGGCCTGCTCGCGGAGCTTGCAGTTCTTCATGTACAGCTCGACGAAGACCGAGACCTTGGCGCGCAGCACCCACGGGTCGAACGGCTTGGAAATGTAGTCCACCGCGCCTGCCGCGTATCCCCGGAAGGTGTGGTGCGGGCCGTGGTTGATCGCGGTGAGGAAGATGATCGGGATGTCCCGCGTCCGCTCCCGCCGCTTGATGTGGGCGGCGGTCTCGAAACCGTCCATGCCCGGCATCTGGACGTCCAGCAGAATGACCGCGAAATCGTCCGTGAGCAGCGCTTTGAGCGCCTCCTCCCCTGACGATGCCCGGACCAGTGTCTGATCGAGCGCAGAGAGGATGGCCTCCAGCGCCAGCAGATTCTCCGGCCGGTCATCGACCAGGAGGATCTTGGCCTTCTGCACCATGGCCCGCCCTCCTCGCCCCGGAAATGCACCGGGTGCCGCCCCAGGGGACGACTCCCTTTCGCCGTCCGTCCTTGTGCCGGTCATGGTAGCCGCACCCCGCCCGTCACCACACCCTGTCACCGTGATGTCACTGTGCACATACCGCAAACGCGGTGGGAGACCAGAAGGTTCCCCGGATACAGGCCGTTCACACCCGTTCGCGCACAGCCGGTCAGCAACTCACACTGATTCATTCACAATCCGATCACTCTCCGTGCATCCACCGCTCCATAACCGCCAGCAGATGATCAGGATCGACCGGCTTCGTCACATAGTCGGAAGCACCGCAGTCGATCGCCTTCTCCCGGTCGCCCTTCATCGCCTTCGCGGTGAGCGCGACGATCGGCAGCCCGGCGAACTGCGGCATCCGCCGGATCGCGGTGGTGGTCGCGTACCCGTCCATCTCGGGCATCATGATGTCCATCAGCACGACCGTCACATCGTCGTGCTGCTCCAGGACTTCGATCCCCTCGCGGCCGTTCTCCGCGTACAGCACGGCCAGTCCGTGCTGCTCCAGCACGCTGGTGAGTGCGAAGACGTTACGGATGTCGTCGTCGACGATGAGCACCTTCTCGCCCCGGAACCGGAACGTCCGCCGGGGCTCCGCCGTCTCCTCCCCCGCGGCCGCGCCGCCCTGCACCCACTCCTCGTGCGGGATGCTCTCGCCGGCCGGCCGCCCGGCGGGCAGCGCGGGACGCCGGGCCGCGTCCCCGAGGGCCTTGCGCCGCCGCCGGAACACCCCGGCGGAGTTGGCCGGGTCCCCGAGCGGGGCCGAGTCGCCACCCTGCGGCGCCTGTCCGTTCTCGGACCCGCCGCCCAGCCCCTCGCCGGAACCGGAACCCACCTGCGGGAAGCTCTGGGGCGGCAGTTCGGCGCGGTGCAGCGGCAGGTACAACGTGAAGGTCGAGCCCCGGCCCGGCTCGCTCGCCGCGTGGATCTCACCGCCGAGCAGCCGCGCGATCTCCCGGCTGATGGAGAGGCCGAGGCCCGTACCGCCGTACTTGCGACTCGTCGTCCCGTCCGCCTGCTTGAACGCCTCGAAGATCACCAGCATCTTGCTGGACGCGATCCCGATCCCGGTGTCGGTGACCGAGAAGGCGATCAGATCGGCGTCCGCGTCCCGCAGCGAACCGGCCTCCAGCAGATGCTCCCGGATCGCGTTCGGCACATCGGCTCCGGCCGGCCGGATCACCAGCTCCACCGCCCCGCTGTCGGTGAACTTCACCGCGTTCGACAGCAGGTTGCGCAACACCTGGAGGAGGCGCTGCTCGTCGGTGTGCAGCGTCGCGGGAAGCTCCGGCGAGACCCGCACGGAGAAGTCGAGACCCTTCTCCGCGGTGAGCGGGCGGAAGGTCGCCTCCACGTAGTCGACCAGCTGGACCAGCGCGATCCGGGTCGGGCTGACATCCATCTTGCCCGCCTCGACCTTCGACAGGTCGAGGATGTCGTTGATCAGCTGGAGCAGGTCGGAACCGGCCCCGTGGATCGTCTCGGCGAACTCGACCTGCTTCGGCGACAGATTGCCCTCGGCGTTGTCCGCCAGCAACTTGGCCAGGATCAGCAGCGAGTTGAGCGGCGTACGCAGCTCGTGCGACATGTTCGCCAGGAACTCGGACTTGTAGCGCATCGAGACCGCGAGCTGCTCGGCGCGCTCCTCCAGGACCTGCCGGGCCTCCTCGATCTCGGTGTTCTTCACCTCGATGTCGCGGTTCTGCTGGGCCAGCAGCTCGGCCTTCTCCTCCAGTTCGGCGTTGGACGCCTGGAGGGCCTTCTGCCGGTTCTCCAACTCCTGCGAGCGGTCACGCAGTTGCTCGGTCAGCTCCTGGGACTGCTCAAGGAGCTTCTCGGTCTTGGTGTTGACGCTGATGGTGTTGACGCTCGTCGCGATCATCTCGGCGAGCTGGTTGAGGAAGTCCCGCTGGATGTGCGTGAACGGCTGGAACGAGGCCAGCTCGATCACACCGAGCACCTTGCCCTCGAAGAGCACCGGCAGCACGATCACATGCGCGGGCGGCGCCTCGCCGAGGCCGGAGGAGATCTTCAGATAGCCCGGCGGAACGTTGTCCACCTGGATCGTCCGCTTCTCCTCGGCCGCCGTCCCGATGAGCGTCTCACCGGGCCGGAACGAGGTCGGCATCGAGCCCGCGGAGTAGCCGTAACTCCCGCGCATCCGCAGCTCGTACGAGGTGTCGTCGGGGGTTTCCGGACCCACCTCGTCGGAGTCGCCCGGGGACATGGCCAGGAAGAACGCGCCGTGCTGCGCCGAGACCACCGGCGTCAGCTCGCTCATGATCAGCGAGGCCACGTCGTCCAGATCGCGGCGGCCCTGCATCAGACCGGAGATCCGGGCCAGGTTGCCCTTCAGCCAGTCCTGCTCCTTGTTGGCGAGGGTGGTGTCACGCAGGTTGGCGATCATCGTGTTGATGTTGTCCTGGAGGACCTGGATCTCGCCGGCCGCGTCCACATCGATCTTCAGGTTCAGATCGCCGCGGGTCACCGCCGTGGCGACGGCCGCGATGGCGCGCACCTGACGGGTCAGGTTCCCGGCCATCTCGTTCACCGACTCGGTGAGGTCGCGCCAGGTGCCGTCCACGTCCCGCACCCGCGCCTGACCTCCCAGCTGCCCTTCCGTGCCCACCTCACGGGCGACCCGGGTCACCTGCTCGGCGAACGAGGAGAGCTGGTCGACCATCGTGTTGATGGTGTTCTTCAGCTCCTGGATCTCACCGCGCGCGTCGATGTCGATCTTCTTGGTGAGGTCGCCCTTGGCGATGGCCGTGGTGACCGTGGCGATCTGCCGCACCTGGCCGGTCAGGTTGGAGGCCATCGAGTTCACGGACTCGGTGAGGTCCTTCCACGTACCCGAGACGCCCGGCACCCGGGCCTGACCGCCCAGCTCACCTTCCGTACCCACCTCACGGGCCACACGCGTGACCTCGTCCGCGAACGAGGAGAGCGTCGTCACCATGGTGTTGACGGTGTCGGCCAGCTCGGCGACCTCGCCGCGCGCCTCCACGGTGACCTTCTTGGTCAGGTCACCGTTGGCGACCGCGGAGGAGACCCGGGAGATGTTCCGCACCTGGCTGGTCAGGTTGTTGGCCATCAGGTTGACGTTGTCGCTGAGATCCTTCCAGATGCCGGTCGCCCCGCGCACCCGCGCCTGGCCGCCGAGAATGCCCTCGGTGCCCACCTCGCGGGCCACCCTGGTCACCTCGTCGGCGAAGTTGAGCAGCTGGTCGACCATCGTGTTGACGGTCGTGACCAGTTCGAGGATCTCGCCCTTGGCGTCGACGGTGATCTTCTTGGAGAGATCGCCCTTGGCGACGGCGGTGGTGACCTCGGCGATGTTGCGGACCTGGAGGGTCAGGTTGTTCGCCATGCCGTTGACGGACTGCGTGAGGTCCTTCCACGTACCGGAGACGCCCTGTACCTCGGCCTGGCCGCCGAGGATGCCTTCCGTACCCACCTCACGGGCGACCCGCGTCACCTGCTCGGCGAAGTTGGAGAGCTGGTCCACCATCGTGTTGAGGGTGTTCTTCAGCTCCAGGATCTCGCCGCGCGCGTCCACGTCGATCTTCTGCGACAGGTCACCGCGCGCCACCGCCGTGGCCACCTGCGCGATGTTACGGACCTGGGCGGTCAGGTTCCCCGCCATCCCGTTCACCGAATCGGTGAGATCGCGCCACACTCCGGCCACACCGGGCACCTGCGCCTGACCGCCGAGCCGGCCGTCCGTACCCACCTCACGGGCCACCCGGGTCACCTGGTCGGCGAAGGCGGAGAGCTGGTCGACCATGGTGTTGATCGTGTTCTTGAGCTCCAGGATCTCGCCCCGGGCGTCCACGTCGATCTTCTGCGACAGGTCGCCCCGCGCCACCGCCGTCGTCACCTGGGCGATCTGCCGCACCTGGGAGGTGAGGTTGCCGGCCATGAAGTTGACGGAGTCCGTCAGCTCCTTCCACGTACCGGAGACGCCGTCCACGCGCGCCTGACCCCCGAGACGGCCCTCGGTGCCCACGTCCCGGGCCATCCGCGTCACCTGGTCGGCGAAGCTGGACAGCTGCGCCACCATCGTGTTGACGGTGTTCTTCAGCTCCAGCATCTCCCCGGCCACGTCCACGGTGACCTTCTGGGACAGGTCACCGTTGGCGACCGCCGTGGTGACCTGTGCGATGTCCCGGACCTGACCGGTCAGGTTGCGGAAGGCGGTGTTCACCGAGTCGGTGAGGTCCTTCCACGTCCCCGCCGCCCCCGGCACCTCCGCCTGGCCGCCGAGCCGGCCCTCGACGCCGACCTCCCGGGCCACGCGCGTCACCTCGGAACCGAACGACTGAAGCTGGTCCACCATCGTGTTGACGGTGTTCTTCAGCTCCAGCATCTCGCCGGCCACGTCGACCGTGACCTTCTGCGACATGTCACCGCTGGCCACCGCGGTCGTCACCTGCGCGATGTCCCGCACCTGCGTCGTCAGGTTCCGGAAGACCGTGTTCACCGAGTCGGTGAGGTCCTTCCACGTCCCGGCGGCCCCGGGCACCTGCGCCTGGCCACCCAGGAGGCCTTCGCCACCGACCTCGCTCGCCACACGTGTCACTTCGTCCGCGAAGGTGCGCAGCGTCTCGGTCATCTGGTTGATCGTCTCGGCGAGCTGGGCGACCTCGCCGCGCGCGCTCACCGTGACCTTCTGCGTCAGGTCACCGCTGGCGACGGCCGTCGTCACCTCGGCGATACCGCGTACCTGGGAGGTGAGGTTGCCCGCCATCGTGTTGACGGAGTCGGTGAGGTCCTTCCACACCCCGGCCACACCCGGCACGGTCGCCTGACCGCCCAGCTCACCTTCCGTACCCACCTCACGGGCGACGCGCGTCACCTCGGAGGAGAACGAGGACAACTGGTCGACCATCGTGTTGACGGTGTTCTTCAGCTGGAGCATCTCACCGGCCACATGGACGGTGACCTTCCGCGACAGATCGCCCTTGGCGACCGCCGTCGTCACCAGCGCGATGTCCCGCACCTGGGCGGTGAGGCGGTACGCCATGGTGTTGACGGAGTCCGTCAGGTCCTTCCACGACCCGGACATCCCGCGCACCTGCGCCTGGCCGCCCAGCTTGCCCTCGGTACCCACCTCGACGGCGACCCGGGTCACCTGCTCGGTGAAGACCGACAGCTGGTCGACCAGGTTGTTGACCGTACGGGCGACCTTCAGGAACTCGCCGCGCAGCGGCCGTACCGTCTCGTCCGTCGTGTGCGACCGCAGCTCCATCCGCTGCTCCAGGTCACCGTCGGCGACCGCCGACAGCACCCGGCCCACCTCGGAGACCGGCCGCGCGAGATCGTCGACGAGCTCGTTGGAGGCGTCGATCGCGGCGGCCCAGGAACCCTCGCAGGCGCCCGTCTCCAGCCGCTCGGTCAGCTTGCCCTCACGCCCGACCACACGCCGTACCCGCGCCAGCTCACCGGTGAGGTGGAGATTGCGGTCGGCGACCTCGTTGAAGACCGCCGCGATCTCCGTCATCACGCCGTCGCCGGAGACGGTGAGCCGCCTGCGGAAATTGCCGTCGCGCATCGCCACGAGTCCCGCCAGCAGTCTGTTCAGAGCTGCCGCGTCGACCTCGACGGTGCCATTGCGCTGCTTTTTCACGGACTGTCCGCCTTTTGTACGCGTTTCTGAACCCCGCGCCGCCACGCCAGACTCCACCGTGTCCCTCCCGCAGGGGTTGACCGTTTCGCTCGGGCCTATCCGGAAGCTTGCCCAGTTCCACTGTGGACCACCGCCACAGCACACCGTCAACGGGCGGCCGGGCGGACGTCAAATCGTTGCAACGTACCAGGCCGGAACAGGTCGGCGGGCAACCTCCCCCGCTTGCACCCCATCACTCCCACCGGGAGACATACTCGTGCGCCCGCGCACGACTCCCGGGGAGACCTGTCCCGATCTCGGCCCTCGTGTACCCGGCACCCTTGCCGAACGTCTAGCCTGGCAAGCGAATCGAAGCGGCGAGAAACGGGCACAGGACTCGGGGAAGCGACGAGACACCAATATGGGGAGTGCTGTGATCACCGCGCGCGCGGCCGCCACCTTCGAACCGGTCGGGCGCTCGGTCGCGACCGCCCGCGCCTTCGTCCGGGACACCCTCCAGGGGTGGGGGTACAACGATGTCGTCGACGACGCCGTCGTCCTCACCAGCGAGCTCGTCACCAACGCCGTGATCCACGCGGGTACGGCAGCCGACGTCCTCTGCCTCCGTACCGAGGACGGCGTACGCGTCGAGGTCGCCGACCACTATCCGGAGCGCGAGGTCCCGCTCCAGAGCAACGGGCTCGACTTCGGCTCACCGGACCGCGAGAACGGCCGCGGCCTGCTGCTCTGCGCCGCGCTCGCCACCCGCTGGGGCGTCGAGTACACGCCCACCCGCAAACATGTCTGGTTCCAGCTGGACCTCCCCGAGCGCCCGGTCGGCATCCGCTCCGCGGGCCCGCTCCTGCCCACCCCGCTGCTGCCCGTAGCCGACCAGCGCGTACGGGTCGCGGTCGTCCAGATCGACCACTCCGGCGCGATCGCCGCGTGGAACGACGACGCGGCCTTCCTCTTCGGCCACGGGACGGACGAGGTCTCCGGCAAGCAGCTCACCGACTTCGTGGCCTGGCCCCACACGCCCGGCACCAACACCGGCATCGCGGACGCGCTCCGCCTCTCCCGCTGGGAGGGCAGCTACGGCATCCGCTGCGCCGACGGCCGCGTCACCCCCGTCTACGCCTCCCATCTGCGGGTCCGCGACACCGAGGGCGAACCGTCCACGGTCTGCCTCCTCGTCCGCGACTACGAACGCGCCGTCCTCCAGTCCCCGGTCCGCGCCCCGGCCTCCGACGCCTCGTCCGAGAACCGCACCACGGACCCGTTCGAGGTCTTCATCGGCTCTCCGGCCCCCGACGACCTGGACGGCCTGCTCCAGCGGACGGTGGAACGGGCCCGCGACATGCTCGACGCCGACTCCGCGTTCCTGCTCCTGGCCACCGACGACGAGACGGAGCTGGAGGTCCGCGCCACGACGGGACTGCCCTCGGCCCGCCAGCGGTTCGCGAGAGTCCCCGTGGAAGCCGGAACAGGACGCTACGGCTCCGCCCGCATGCCGGCCGTCCACGAGGACCTGACCGCCGTGCCCGGCGCCGTCCCGCTCCTCACCGACACCGGGATGCGCTCGGTCGTCACGGTCCCGCTGAAGGTCGAGGGCCGCCTCACCGGCTCCCTGGGCGTCGCGGCCGAGGCGCCCGGACGCTACTCGAACGAGGAGGCCCTGCGCCTCCAGTTCGCCGCCGACCGCATCGCACTGGCCGTCGAGTCCGCCCGCCTCGGCGAGCTGGAACGGCTGCGGCGCGGCTCGCTCTCCTTCCTCGTCGAGGCCTCCGACCTGCTGGCCGGCACGCTCGACCGGGACCAGACGCTGGCGCTGATGGCCCAGATGACGGTCCCGACCCTGGCCACCTGGTGCGCGGTCTACACGATCGCGGACCAGTCCTCGGACCCGTACCTCTCGTACGTGCTCCACGAGGACGAGGACCTCATCGACGGCCTCAAGGCCCTGCTCTCCAAGATCGACCCGCCGGACCCGGTCCCGACGCCGGGAGCACGCGTCTGGGCGGCCCCTTCGGAGGCCGGTCACCGCGCGGCGCTGTCCACGTCGACCCGCAGCCTGGACCACGATGCGCCGTTGAGCATGTCCACGGCCACCCGCACCATCCTGGCCACGGCCCAGGCGGTCGGCGGCGAGACGGTGGTCCTGCCGCTGGTCGCCCGCAACCGCGTGATCGGCATGCTGACGCTCGGGAAGCCCTCGGACGACCACTTCCGCCAGGAGATCCTGGAACTGGCCGAGGACCTCTCCCGCCGGGCCGCGCTGGCCCTGGACAACGCCCGCCTGTACTCGGAGCGCATGGCCATCAGCCAGTCCCTCCAGCGCAGCCTCCTGCCCCCGGGCCTCCCCGACGTCCCGAACGTCGAGATCGAGGTCATCTACCGCGCGGCCGGCGAGGGCAACGAGGTCGGCGGCGACTTCTACGACGTCTTCCCGATCCACGACGGTGCGTACGGCTTCGCCATCGGCGACGTCTGCGGTACGGGCCCCGAGGCCGCCGCCGTCACGGGTCTCGCCCGCCACGCGCTGCGCCTGCTGGCCCGCGAGGGCTTCCCCGGCCCGGCGGTCCTGGAGCGCCTCAACGCGGCGATCCTCGACGAGGGCGCCCGCAGCCGCTTCCTCACGCTCCTGTACGGCGAGCTGTGGCCCCAGGAGGACGGCAGCGCTCTCCTGAAGGTGGTCTGCGCCGGCCACCCGCTGCCGCTGCGCCTGCGCCAGGACGGCTCGGTGGAGCCTGCGGCCGAACCGCAGCCCCTCCTCGGCGTCCTGGAGGACCTGGAGCTGTACGAGGAGGAGGTCACCCTCAACCCGGGCGACGTCCTCCTCTGCGTCACGGACGGCGTCACCGAACGCCGCGAAGGCACCCGCATGCTCGGCGACGACGGCCTCGCGGACGTCTTGTCGACCTGTACGGGCCTGACGGCCGGAGCCGTCGCCGCACGCATCCTGCGAGCCGTGGAGCGCTTCGCCGCAGAGCCCGCCTCGGACGACATGGCCATCCTGGCCATGCGCGTCCCGGAGCCGCCGCGTATCTGATCCAAGGCCGGCAAACGAGAAAGGCCCCCGCCATGTGGTGGGGGCCTTTCTCTTTCTCGCTGAGCCCCAATGCGGAATCGAACCGCAGACCTTCTCCTTACCATGGAGACGCTCTACCGACTGAGCTATTGGGGCCTCGTTGCGCTGTGGCAACGAGGTAAACCATACACGGGATCCAGGGATACGCATAATCGCGGCCGGCACGCTTTACCGGGACCTCGGCGACAGGCCTGCCGCCACCGGCGGGACAGAGCCGGCGGGCGCTATCTGGCCCGGAACGCAGAAAAGCCCCGCACCACAAGGGTGCGGGGCTCTCCCACAATAATTGTTCGGCGGCGTCCTACTCTCCCACAGGGTCCCCCCTGCAGTACCATCGGCGCTGAAAGGCTTAGCTTCCGGGTTCGGAATGTAACCGGGCGTTTCCCTAACGCAATGACCACCGAAACACTATGAAAATTTGAACAAAACCGGTGTTGACACGGCTGTTCGTTATTTCAGAACTAACACAGTGGACGCGAGCAACTGAGGACAAGCCCTCGGCCTATTAGTACCAGTCAGCTCCACCCCTTACAGGGCTTCCACATCTGGCCTATCAACCCAGTCGTCTACTGGGAGCCTTAACCCCTCAAGAGGGTGGGAATACTCATCTCGAAGCAGGCTTCCCGCTTAGATGCTTTCAGCGGTTATCCTTTCCGAACGTAGCCAACCAGCCATGCCCTTGGCAGGACAACTGGCACACCAGAGGTTCGTCCGTCCCGGTCCTCTCGTACTAGGGACAGCCCTTCTCAATATTCCTACGCGCACAGCGGATAGGGACCGAACTGTCTCACGACGTTCTAAACCCAGCTCGCGTACCGCTTTAATGGGCGAACAGCCCAACCCTTGGGACCGACTCCAGCCCCAGGATGCGACGAGCCGACATCGAGGTGCCAAACCATCCCGTCGATATGGACTCTTGGGGAAGATCAGCCTGTTATCCCCGGGGTACCTTTTATCCGTTGAGCGACAGCGCTTCCACAAGCCACTGCCGGATCACTAGTCCCGACTTTCGTCCCTGCTCGACCCGTCGGTCTCACAGTCAAGCTCCCTTGTGCACTTACACTCAACACCTGATTGCCAACCAGGCTGAGGGAACCTTTGGGCGCCTCCGTTACTCTTTAGGAGGCAACCGCCCCAGTTAAACTACCCATCAGACACTGTCCCTGATCCGGATCACGGACCCAGGTTAGACATCCAGCACGACCAGAGTGGTATTTCAACGACGACTCCACAACCACTGGCGTGGCCGCTTCACAGTCTCCCACCTATCCTACACAAGCCGAACCGAACACCAATATCAAACTATAGTAAAGGTCCCGGGGTCTTTCCGTCCTGCTGCGCGAAACGAGCATCTTTACTCGTAGTGCAATTTCACCGGGCCTATGGTTGAGACAGTCGAGAAGTCGTTACGCCATTCGTGCAGGTCGGAACTTACCCGACAAGGAATTTCGCTACCTTAGGATGGTTATAGTTACCACCGCCGTTTACTGGCGCTTAAGTTCTCAGCTTCGCACACCCGAAAGTGCACTAACCGGTCCCCTTAACGTTCCAGCACCGGGCAGGCGTCAGTCCGTATACATCGCCTTACGGCTTCGCACGGACCTGTGTTTTTAGTAAACAGTCGCTTCTCGCTGGTCTCTGCGGCCACCCCCAGCTCACCGAGTAAATCGGATCACCAGGAATGGCCCCCCTTCTCCCGAAGTTACGGGGGCATTTTGCCGAGTTCCTTAACCATAGTTCACCCGAACGCCTCGGTATTCTCTACCTGACCACCTGAGTCGGTTTAGGGTACGGGCCGCCATGAAACTCGCTAGAGGCTTTTCTCGACAGCATAGGATCATCCACTTCACCACAATCGGCTCGGCATCAGGTCTCAGACTTCATGCACGACGGATTTACCTACCGTGCGTCCTACACCCTTACCCCGGGACAACCACCGCCCGGGCTGGACTACCTTCCTGCGTCACCCCATCGCTTACCTACTACAAGTCTGGTTCATCGGCTCCACCACTACCCTCAACTCCGAAGAGATCGGGCCGGCTTCACGGACTTAGCATCGCCTGATTCAGTACTGGGCGTTTCAAAGCGGGTACCGGAATATCAACCGGTTGTCCATCGACTACGCCTGTCGGCCTCGCCTTAGGTCCCGACTTACCCTGGGCAGATCAGCTTGACCCAGGAACCCTTAGTCAATCGGCGCACACGTTTCTCACGTGTGTATCGCTACTCATGCCTGCATTCTCACTCGTGAACCGTCCACAACTCGCTTCCGCGGCTGCTTCACCCGGCACACGACGCTCCCCTACCCATCCACACAGGCGTTGGCCCTATGTGTGTGAATGACACGACTTCGGCGGTACGCTTGAGCCCCGCTACATTGTCGGCGCGGAATCACTTGACCAGTGAGCTATTACGCACTCTTTCAAGGGTGGCTGCTTCTAAGCCAACCTCCTGGTTGTCTCTGCGACTCCACATCCTTTCCCACTTAGCGTACGCTTAGGGGCCTTAGTCGATGCTCTGGGCTGTTTCCCTCTCGACCATGGAGCTTATCCCCCACAGTCTCACTGCCGCGCTCTCACTTACCGGCATTCGGAGTTTGGCTAAGGTCAGTAACCCGGTAGGGCCCATCGCCTATCCAGTGCTCTACCTCCGGCAAGAAACACACGACGCTGCACCTAAATGCATTTCGGGGAGAACCAGCTATCACGGAGTTTGATTGGCCTTTCACCCCTAACCACAGGTCATCCCCCAGGTTTTCAACCCTGGTGGGTTCGGTCCTCCACGAAGTCTTACCTCCGCTTCAACCTGCCCATGGCTAGATCACTCCGCTTCGGGTCTAGAGCGTGCAACTCAAACGCCCTATTCGGACTCGCTTTCGCTACGGCTTCCCCACACGGGTTAACCTCGCTACACACCGCTAACTCGCAGGCTCATTCTTCAAAAGGCACGCAGTCACGACTGCATGTGCAAGCACATACAGCGACGCTCCCACGGCTTGTAGGCACACGGTTTCAGGTACTATTTCACTCCGCTCCCGCGGTACTTTTCACCATTCCCTCACGGTACTATCCGCTATCGGTCACCAGGGAATATTTAGGCTTAGCGGGTGGTCCCGCCAGATTCACACGGGATTTCTCGGGCCCCGTGCTACTTGGGTGATTCTCAAACGAGCCGTTGATGTTTCAGCTACGGGGGTCTTACCCTCTACGCCGGACCTTTCGCATGTCCTTCGCCTACACCAACGGTTTCTGACTCGTCTCACAGCCGGCAGACTATGAAAGAGAACTCCCACAACCCCGCATGCGCAACCCCTGCCGGGTATCACACGCATACGGTTTGGCCTCATCCAGTTTCGCTCGCCACTACTCCCGGAATCACGGTTGTTTTCTCTTCCTGAGGGTACTGAGATGTTTCACTTCCCCTCGTTCCCTCCACACTGCCTATGTGTTCAGCAGCGGGTGACAGCCCATGACGACTGCCGGGTTTCCCCATTCGGAAACCCCCGGATCAAAGCTTGGTTGACAGCTCCCCGGGGACTATCGTGGCCTCCCACGTCCTTCATCGGTTCCTGGTGCCAAGGCATCCACCGTGCGCCCTTAAAAACTTGGCCACAGATGCTCGCGTCCACTGTGCAGTTCTCAA
>NZ_CP192068.1:4190000-6170000 GCF_050942385.1 Streptomyces sp. CA-146814 | reverse complement strand
AGACCCACTTGCCGACCGTCCGGCGGACCATCTGCTGGAGCTGGTGGGGCTCCATCACGCCGTCCTGGGCCGACTTGTCCAGGGCTTCCTGGATCTTCGGGGTGACGCCGACGAAGGCGCTGTCGTCGATGCCGGAGCCCCGGGCCTGGATGTGGGGGCCGCCCACGATCTTGCCGGAGGAGCTGTCGACCACGATGAAGACCGAGATGATGCCCTCGTCGCCGAGGATGCGGCGGTCCTTGAGGGAGGTCTCGGTGACATCGCCGACGGAGAGGCCGTCGACGTACACGTAACCGGCCTGGACCTTGCCGACGATCTTGGCCTTGCCGTCGATGAGGTCGACGACCACGCCGTCCTCGGCGATGACGATGTGGTCCTTGGGAACGCCGGTGAGGGCTCCCAGCTCGGCGTTGGCCCGGAGGTGGCGCCATTCGCCGTGGACCGGCATCAGGTTCTTCGGCTTGCAGATGTTGTAGAAGTACAGCAGCTCGCCGGCCGAGGCGTGGCCCGAGACGTGGACCTTGGCGTTGCCCTTGTGGACGACGTTGGCGCCCCAGCGGGTCAGGCCGTTGATCACGCGGTAGACCGCGTTCTCGTTGCCGGGGATGAGGGACGACGCCAGGATCACCGTGTCGCCGGGAACGATCCGGATCTGGTGGTCGCGGTTGGCCATCCGGGAGAGGGCGGCCATCGGCTCGCCCTGTGAGCCCGTGCAGACCAGCACGACCTCGTCGTCCGGGAGGTCGTCGAGGGTCTTGACGTCGACGACCAGGCCCGCGGGGACCTTGAGGTAGCCGAGGTCGCGGGCGATGCCCATGTTGCGGACCATCGAGCGGCCGACGAAGGCGACCCGGCGGCCGTACTCGTGGGCGGCGTCCAGGATCTGCTGGATGCGGTGCACATGGCTGGCGAAGCTCGCCACGATGATGCGCTTCTGGGCGTTGGCGAAGACCGTGCGCAGGACGTTGGAGATGTCCCGCTCGGGCGGTACGAAGCCCGGGACCTCGGCGTTCGTGGAGTCCGAGAGGAGGAGGTCGATGCCCTCCTCGCTGAGGCGCGCGAACGCGTGCAGGTCGGTGAGGCGGCCGTCCAGCGGAAGCTGGTCCATCTTGAAGTCACCGGTGGCGACGGCCATGCCCGCGGGGGTGCGGATGGCGACCGCGAGGGCATCCGGGATGGAGTGGTTGACCGCGATGAACTCGCAGTCGAAGACGCCGATGCGCTCGCGCTGCCCTTCCTGCACCTCAAGGGTGTAGGGGCGGATGCGGTGCTCCTGGAGCTTCGCCTCGATGAGCGCGAGGGTCAGCTTCGAGCCGATGAGCGGGATGTCCGGCTTCAGGCGCAGCAGGTACGGGACACCACCGATGTGGTCCTCGTGGCCGTGCGTGAGGACGATGCCCTCGATGTCGTCCAGGCGGTCCCGGATCGTGGTGAAGTCCGGGAGGATCAGGTCGATGCCCGGCTGCTCCTCCTCCGGGAAGAGGACGCCGCAGTCGACGATGAGCAGGCGGCCGCCGTACTCGAAGACCGTCATGTTGCGGCCGATCTCGCCCAGGCCGCCGAGCGGGGTGACCCGCAGGGCGCCCTTCGGGAGCTTCGGGGGGGTACCGAGTTCAGGGTGCGGATGGCTCAAAAGACTCTCCTTAACCACACGCGCCACGTACCGCTGAGGCACGTGGCGCGTATGTCATTCGTGCACTTGCAGTTGTCTTGGGGTGCTGCTCTTCGCGAGGTGCCTCGCTCGTTCTCTTCATTCAGTTGTGAAGTCTGTGGTTACAGCTGTACCCCGCCGGCGGCCAGGTCGATCTTGAGCTGGGCCGTCTCCTGTGCGGTGAGTTCCACCAGGGGCAGGCGCAGCGGTCCGGCCGGGAGGCCCTGGAGCGTCAGCGCGGCCTTGGTGGTGATGACGCCCTGGGTGCGGAACATGCCGGTGAAGACTGGGAGCAGCTTCTGGTGGATCTCGGTGGCCTTCTGCACGTCGCCGCCGAGGTGGGCCTCGACCAGTGCCCGCAGGTCCGGGGTGACGACGTGGCCGACGACGGAGACGAAGCCGACCGCGCCGACCGAGAGGAGCGGCAGGTTGAGCATGTCGTCGCCGGAGTACCAGGCGAGGCCGGACTGGGCGATGGCCCAGCTGGCGCGGCCGAGGTCTCCCTTGGCGTCCTTGTTGGCGACGATCCGCGGGTGGTCGGCGAGCCGGACGAGGGTTTCGGTGTCGATCGGGACGCCGCTGCGGCCGGGGATGTCGTACAGCATCACGGGCAGGCCGGTGGAGTCGGCGATGGCCGTGAAGTGGCGCAGGAGGCCTTCCTGCGGCGGCTTGTTGTAGTACGGCGTGACCGCGAGGAGGCCGTGGGCGCCGGTGCGCTCGGCGGTGCGGGCGAGGTCGACGCTGTGCCGGGTGTCGTTGGTCCCGATGCCGGCGACGACGTGCGCCCGGTCGCCGACCGCTTCGAGCACCGCCCGTACGAGCTGGTCCTTCTCCGCGTCACTGGTGGTCGGGGACTCACCGGTGGTGCCGTTGACGATCAGCCCGTCGTTGCCTGCGTCCACCAGGTGGGCGGCGAGCCGCTGGGCGCCGTCGAGGTCGAGAGCGCCGTCCGCCGTGAGGGGCGTGACCATAGCGGTGAGGACCCGCCCGAAGGGGGTCTGCGGAGTGGAGATCGGAGCCATGGGTAACACGCTACTCGCTGCTCAGCGCGTGGTCCCCCTAGGGGGACGGGGAAGAGGAGCCCGGCACTGCCTGCTCGGGGGTTCAAGCAGTGCCGGGTCCGTTTGATCAGCCTAGATGAACTTCTCGAAACGCCGCAATACGGACACCGCTTACGGGGCTACTCGTCCATTTTTGTTGAAGGCCGCATGAGTGAGCGGCATGAGCTGCTGCCAGTGGGCTTCCATCTGCTCGCCGACCATCTCGATCTCGCGTTGCGGGAAGGACGGGACCGTCGCCAGCTCGTGCTGCGTACGCAGGCCGAGGAAGTGCATCAGGGAGCGTGCGTTGCAGGTGGCGTACATGGAGGAGAACAGGCCGACCGGCAGGACCGCGCGGGCCACCTCGCGGGCCACGCCCTCCGCCAGCATCTTTTGGTAGGCCTCGTACGAAGCTCGGTAGGACTCCTCCATGACACGGGTCGTGAGGTCGTACTGTCCCCGGGTTCCTTCAACGAACTCGTACTTGCCGGGGCGGCCCTGCTGGATCAGCTTCCTCGACGTGTCGGGGACATAGAAAACAGACTCCAGCTCCCGGTAGCGGCCCGATTCCTCGTTGTACGACCAGCCCACGCGGTGCCGCATGAACTCGCGGAACACGAAGATCGGGGCGCTGATGAAGAAGGTCATCGAGTTGTGCTCGAACGGGCTGCCGTGCCGGTCCCGCATGAGGTAGTTGATCAGCCCCTTGGACCGCTCCGGGTCCTTGGTGACCTCTTCCAGCGACTGCTCGCCGGCCGTGGAGACCCGGGCGGCGAACAGCACATCCGCGTCATGCGCATCGCTTTTCACCAGCTCAACGGTGACATCACTGCGGAGATGAGGCTTTGCGGGTTCGGGAGTGGCGGTCACCGACAGAGGTCCTTCCAAAGGTATCGCAGGTCACCGACAACCTTACGGGGCCCGAAGGGCGGCGTTCGAGGGGGCATGCCGATGCCCCGTTCGGGCAGCCGTTCGTGGAGTCCGTCCAAGAAGTACGGCGATTCGGGCACCGATCCGGCCGTTCGTACGTCTGACTCATTAGCAGCACCCGCCACTGAGATCAAGGAGAGTTTCCTCATGTTCCGCCGGCGTGAATCCGTCCCGTTCTCGTTCGTTGCCGAGTCCGACCGGTTCCGCAGTAATGTCACTCCTCCTCCCTCTCCGCGCGCCAGCGTTCCCGAGCTGCTGGGCCGCTCCCTCGTCGGGCTGACCGTGGTCGCCGGGCTCGCGGGTTCACTGCTGCTGGGTATTCCCGCGCTCGACTCCGGGTCGTCCGCCTCGCACGGCAAGCAGTCCGAGGCGTCCCAGGACCGCTGAGTCACGTCCCAGGCGGAGGCCGCCGGACTTTTACTCGTACGGACCCCCTGGGGTGGTCGGGCCGGGGGGCGCCTCGGTAGCCTCACCGGGCACAGCAATCGAGCGTGCTTGTGAGTGAGGATGAGTCGTGCCCCTGCCCTTTCTGACGGCCGACCGCGCATTCGATGCGAGCGCGGACGACGTTGCGCTGCCGTTCGACGACCACGACAGCTGGCGGCGGCCCTACCGCCCCGGCCCGTGGCGGGTCGCGGCGGCGGCCGGCCTGTTGTTGCTGGCCTCGTTCGTTCTGCTCGCGGCGATGATCATCGCCTTCGCCGGGGCGCCTTCCGGGGCTCTGGTCTGTCTGCTGCTGGCCGGTGCGCTGATCGGTGGAGCACTGCGGCTCCTGCGGGTCGGTGCGTGGGTCAGCCGGCACGGCGTGCGGCGTGTGGGGTTCTTCCGGACCACCACGGTGCCGTGGGGGGCCACCGCCTCCGTCCGTACGGTCCAGCAGCCCGTGAAGTGGCTGGGGCTGCCTCGTACGGTGCAGGGCCAGGCGCTGATCGTGGTCCGGCAGAACGGTGAGACCCTCCCGCCGCTGGCCTCCGACCACAACGCGGACTTCCTCGGGCGCGAAGAGGCGTTCGAGCGGGCCACGGATGCGGTGGAGGCTTGGGCGGATGAGTATCGGCACGGGTAGCCGTGCCGTCGTTTACGTGGGTGAGCCCGGGGCCGGTTGTCGGTCCCGGGCTCATCTGCGTACGGCGTGAAAGATGTCCTCAAACACCGGACGGGCTGGATGGTGCGGCCGGGCTTGATGGTGCGGGCTCAGTGGGAGAAGCCGAGGATGCAGGCTCGCTGGTTCTGCGCAGGGCGATTGCCCTTTGCATCGCCTTGCGGGCCCTTGGGGTGTCCCTGGCGTCCTGGTAGGCCACCGCCAGGCGGAACCAGGTGCGCCAGTCGTCCGGGGCGTCTTCCGTTTCTTCGCGGCGCTTCGTGAAGACCGCGTCGGCGGCGTCCCTGTCGATGCGGCCGGACGGGGTGCGAGCCAGGTCGTCGACCGGGAGGCCGCCCTCCGCGTCGAGTTCGGCGGCGAGCGCGTTGGCGCGGCGGACGAACTGGGTGTTCTTCCAGAGGAACCAGACGCCGATCACCGGCAGGATCAGCACGGCTACGCCGAACGTGACCGTGAGCAGCGTGCCGTGGCGGATGAGCATCAGGCCGCGGCCGCCGACCAGGAAGAAGTAGAAGACCAGGACGGCGGCCGTGACGAAGTAGGTGATCTTTGCGCGCATGGAGGGCTCAGTCAGTTCAGGTCGAGGAAGTGTTCCAGGCCGAACGTGAGGCCGGGAGTGGTCACCACGCGGCGGGTGCCGAGCAGGATGCCCGGCATGAAGCTGCTGTGGTGGAGGGAGTCGTGGCGGATGGTGAGGGTCTCGCCCTCGCCGCCGAGCAGCACTTCCTGGTGGGCCAGCAGTCCGCGGAGGCGGATCGCGTGGACCGGGACGCCGTCGACGTCCGCGCCGCGCGCGCCGTCCAGGGCGGTCGTGGTGGCGTCCGGCTGCGGCGCGCTGCCCGCCTTCGCGCGGGCCGCCGCGATGAGCTGGGCCGTGCGGGTGGCGGTGCCGGAAGGCGCGTCGACCTTGTTGGGGTGGTGGAGCTCGACGACCTCGACCGACTCGAAGTAGCGGGCGGCCTGCTCCGCGAACTTCATGGTCAGGACCGCGCCGATGGAGAAGTTCGGGGCGATGAGGACCCCGGTCTCCGGGGAGTTCTCCAGCCAGGCGGTGAGCTGCGCGAGCCGTTCGTCGGTCCAGCCCGTGGTGCCGACGACGGCATGGATGCCGTGCCGGACGCAGAAGTCGAGGTTGCCCATCACCGATGCGGGGGTGGTCAGCTCGACGGCGAGCTGGGCGCCCGCCTCGGCGAGGGCCTCCAGCTTGTCGCCCCGGCCCAGTGCCGCCACCAGCTCCAGGTCGTCGGCGGCCTCGATCGCCCGTACGGCCTCGGAACCGATCCGGCCCTGAGCGCCGAGAACGGCTACGCGCAGCTTGCTCATCTTGTCTTCCTTAAGGGATTAAGGGATTAGGAGACCGCTTCGTGGAGGCGGTCCGCCTGCTTGTCCTTGAGCGGGCCGATGACCGAGAGCGAGGGGCGGTGGGTGAGGAGCTCGCCCGCCACCTCCCGTACGTCGTCGGGGGTGACCTCCGCGATGCGGGCCAGCATGTCGTCGACCGACATCTGCTCGCCCCAGCACAGCTCACTCTTGCCGATCCGGTTCATCAGCGCGCCGGTGTCCTCCAGGCCGAGGACCGTGGAGCCGGAGAGCTGGCCGATGGCGCGGGTGATCTCGTCGTCGTCCAGGCCGTGCGTGGCGACCCGGTCCAGCTCGTCCCGGCAGATCTTCAGGACGTCGTGGACCTGGCTGGGCCGGCAGCCCGCGTAGACGCCGAAGAGGCCGCAGTCGGCGAAGCCCGAGGTGTACGAGTACACGCTGTAGGCCAGGCCGCGCTTCTCCCGGACCTCCTGGAAGAGGCGCGAGCTCATGCCGCCGCCGAGGGCCGTGTTGAGCACGCCGAGCGCCCAGCGGCGGTCGTCGGTGCGGGCGAGGCCGGGCATGCCGAGGACCACGTGGGCCTGCTCGGTCTTGCGGTTCAGCAGCTCGACCTTGCCGGCGGTGCGCAGGGTCCGGGAGCCCTGGCGGGGCGCCATGGGGGCCGCGTCCGTACGGGAGAGGGCGCCGGCCTTCTCGAAGGCGCGGCGGACCTGGCGTACGACCGTGGCGTGGTCGACGTTGCCCGCGGCGGCGACGACCAGGTGCGTGGGGTCGTAGTGCTTCTTGTAGAAGCGGGCGATCTGGCCGCGGTTCAGCGCGTTGATCGTGTCGACGGTGCCGAGGACCGGGCGGCCGAGCGGGGTGTCGCCGAGCATCGTGTGCGCGAACAGGTCGTGCACGCAGTCGCCCGGGTCGTCCTCGGTCATCGCGATCTCTTCGAGGATGACGCCGCGCTCGGCGTCGACGTCCTCGGGGGCGATCAGCGAGCCGGTCAGCATGTCGCAGACCACGTCGATGGCGAGCGGCAGGTCGGTGTCGAGGACCCGCGCGTAGTAGCAGGTGTACTCCTTCGCCGTGAAGGCGTTCATCTCGCCGCCGACCGCGTCGATCGCCGAGGAGATGTCGAGGGCGGTGCGCTTGGCGGTGCCCTTGAAGAGGAGGTGTTCCAGGTAGTGGGTCGCGCCGTTCAGGGTGGGCGTCTCGTCGCGTGAACCGACGTTGGCCCAGATGCCGAAGGTGGCGGACCGGACGGAGGGCAGGGTCTCGGTGACGATCCGCAGACCGCCGGGGAGGACGGTGCGGCGGACGGTGCCGATGCCGTTGGTGCCCTGGAGAAGCGTTTGGGTACGGGCGACGGCCCGCCCCTCCGAGGAGGGGCGGGCCGTCGTCGCGGAACTACGGGACGTCACTTGTCGGTGTCGTCCTTCGTCTCGTCCTCTTCACCCTCGATGACGGGGATGAGGGAGAGCTTGCCGCGGGAGTCGATCTCGGCGATCTCGACCTGGACCTTGGCGCCGACGCCGAGCACGTCCTCGACGTTCTCCACGCGCTTGCCACCGGCGAGCTTGCGGATCTGCGAGATGTGCAGCAGGCCGTCCTTGCCCGGCATGAGCGAGACGAACGCGCCGAAGGTGGTCGTCTTGACGACCGTACCCAGGTAGCGCTCGCCGACCTCCGGCATGGTCGGGTTGGCGATCGCGTTGATCGTGGCGCGGGCGGCCTCGGCCTGCGAACCCTGCTGGGCACCGATGTAGATGGTGCCGTCGTCCTCGATCGTGATGTCGGCGCCGGTGTCCTCCTGGATCTGGTTGATCATCTTGCCCTTGGGGCCGATGACCTCACCGATCTTGTCCACCGGGATCTTGACGGTGATGATCCGCGGGGCGTTCGGGGACATCTCGTCCGGGACGTCGATGGCCTCGTTCATGACGTCCAGGATGTGCAGACGCGCGTCACGGGCCTGCTTCAGCGCGGCGGCCAGGACCGAGGCGGGGATGCCGTCGAGCTTGGTGTCGAGCTGGAGCGCGGTCACGAACTGCTTCGTACCGGCGACCTTGAAGTCCATGTCGCCGAAGGCGTCCTCCGCACCGAGGATGTCGGTGAGGGCGACGTAGTGGGTCTTGCCGTCGATCTCCTGCGAGATCAGGCCCATGGCGATACCGGCGACGGCGGCCTTGAGCGGCACACCGGCGTTCAGCAGCGACATGGTGGAGGCGCAGACCGAGCCCATGGACGTCGAGCCGTTGGAGCCCAGCGCCTCGGAGACCTGGCGGATCGCGTACGGGAACTCCTCGCGCGACGGCAGCACCGGCACGATGGCGCGCTCGGCGAGCGCACCGTGGCCGATCTCGCGGCGCTTGGGCGAGCCCACGCGGCCGGTCTCACCGACGGAGTACGGCGGGAAGTTGTAGTTGTGCATGTAGCGCTTGCGGGTCACCGGGGAGAGGGTGTCCAGCTGCTGCTCCATACGGAGCATGTTGAGGGTGGTGACGCCCAGGATCTGGGTCTCGCCACGCTCGAACAGCGCCGAGCCGTGCACGCGCGGGATGGCCTCGACCTCGGCGGCGAGCGTACGGATGTCCGTGACGCCACGGCCGTCGATGCGGACCTTGTCCTTGATGACGCGCTCGCGGACCAGCTTCTTGGTCAGCGAACGGTACGCGGCGGAGATCTCCTTCTCGCGGCCCTCGAACGCCGGCAGAAGCTTCTCTGCGGCGATCTCCTTGACGCGGTCCAGCTCGGCCTCGCGGTCCTGCTTGCCGGCGATGGTGAGCGCCTGCGTCAGCTCGGAGGTGACGGCCTTGGCGAGCGCCTCGAAGACGTCGTCCTGGTAGTCCAGGAAGACCGGGAACTCGCCGACCGGCTTGGCGGCCTTGGAGGCGAGGTCCGACTGGGCCTTGCAGAGCGCCTTGATGAAGGGCTTCGCGGCGTCCAGACCGGCGGCGACGATCTCCTCGGTGGGAGCCTCGGCGCCGTCCTTGACGAGCTGGATGGTCTTCTCGGTGGCCTCGGCCTCGACCATCATGATCGCGACGTCGCCGTCCTCCAGGACGCGACCGGCGACGACCATGTCGAAGACGGCGTCCTCGAGCTCGGTGTGCGTCGGGAACGCGACCCACTGGCCCTTGATCAGGGCGACGCGGGTGGCGCCGATCGGGCCGGAGAAGGGCAGGCCCGCCAGGATGGTGGAGCAGGAGGCGGCGTTGATCGCGACCACGTCGTACAGGTGGTCGGGGTTGAGCGCCATGATCGTCTCGACGATCTGGATCTCGTTGCGCAGGCCCTTCTTGAAGGAGGGGCGCAGCGGGCGGTCGATCAGGCGGCAGGTGAGGATCGCGTCCTCGGAGGGCCGGCCCTCACGGCGGAAGAAGGAGCCGGGGATCTTGCCGGCCGCGTACTGCCGCTCCTCGACGTCCACCGTGAGGGGGAAGAAGTCGAGGTTCTCCTTGGGCCGCTTGGAAGCGGTGGTGGCCGACAGCACCATGGTGTCGTCGTCCAGGTACGCGACGGCGGAGCCGGCGGCCTGCTTGGCCAGGCGGCCCGTCTCGAAGCGGATGGTGCGGGTGCCGAAGGTTCCGTTGTCGATGACGGCCTCGGCGTAGTGGGTCTCGTTCTCCACTAGTGATTTCTCCATACTCGTCGTCTTTCGTCCTGCCGCCCGTGTGGCGGAGGACGGTGCGGGAGAGGCGCACCGTGGTGCGGGCCGGTCTTCGATCGAAGCTCCCGGGCATGTTCCCGGGGGCCACTACCGAGGACCGGCGGCGGCGTCACTGCGCCTCTCCCTGGTGTTGCGCTGGTGTTGCGTGGTGTTCCGGTGTCCAGATTACTGAGCTTGACACCGGTTGCGCACGTACGGCAAAGGGAGCGGTCCCCTCAGACGCGGGAACCGCTCCCTCTCCACGGCGTACTTACTTGGCGCCGCCGGCCGCACCGCGGCGGATGCCGAGGCGGTCGACCAGCGCACGGAAGCGCTGGATGTCCTTCTTGGCCAGGTACTGCAGGAGGCGGCGACGCTGGCCGACCAGGATCAGCAGACCACGACGGGAGTGGTGGTCGTGCTTGTGCGTCTTGAGGTGCTCCGTCAGGTCCGAGATCCGGCGCGAGAGCATGGCGACCTGGACCTCGGGGGATCCGGTGTCACCTTCCTTCTGCGCGAAGTCGGCCATGATCTGCTTCTTCGTAGCGGCGTCGAGCGGCACGCGTACTCCTCTTGATGTTCGAAGCGCCCACGAGTGCCCCTGGTCTTGTTCTCAGGGGAGCTTCCGTGACTCGGAGGCGAAGGTCCGATGAGCGCAGTCCCCAGGATGATCCGGAGAGGCGTACACAAACGGCCACTGGACAGACTACCAGCCATTCGGGTCACCCCCGGACGGTCTCCGTCCGGGGGCCGGCGGTCAGCTCGTGAGGGCGCGGATCGAGCGGTAGACGTCGAAGACCGCCAGGCAGAGCGGCAGCAGGGTGAGCAGCACGACCGTCTCGGCGATCTCCAGGAAGCGGCCCCAGAACGGGGTCACCCCCTTGCGCGGCACGATCAGGCCGATGGCGGTGATCAGGGCGGCGACGCCCGCGACGGCGGCGGCGAGCCACACCGTACGGATGTCCAGTGCGGCGCTGTCGCCCCGCAGCGCGTCGCGGACCAGGGTGAGCGGCGGGTTGAGGGAGAGGCCGAGGCCCAGGAACACCAGGGAGCCGAGGCCGGCGGCGAGCGTGCAGCCGACCTGGGCGGTGTAGCGGAAGAGGTGGGCGCGCATCAGCATGGCGATGCCGGTGGCGAGTGCGAGGAGCTGGCCCCAGAGGTTGTCCGAGAAGCCGAGCACCGCGGCGGCGGCCACGGCGACCAGCGCGCAGCCGCCGACCAGGCCGAGGAGCAGCTCGTGGCCGCGGCGGGCCTGGGCGGCGATCCGTACGGCGTCGACCGGGCCCTGCGGCGCCGGCTCGGAGGTGCCGTAGTCGCCGACGGCGGAGCGCGGCGGTTCGAAGCCGATGGGGAGGCGGGCGAAGCGGGTGGAGAGGCCGGGCAGGAAGGCCAGCGCGCCGACGGCGAAGGGGGCGCAGACGGCGGCGGCCTCGGTGGGCTTCAGCTCGGCGCTGATCGCGATGAAGGTGACGACGAGGCCGGTGGCGCTCGCGAAGACGAACGCGACGAACGGGCCGTCGCCGCCGGGCGCGGTGATCATGAGGATGACCGCGACCACCAGCACGGCGGCGCAGGCGAGCAGGAACTGCAGCCGTCCCACGCCCTGGCCCGTGCTGAGCGAGAGCAGTCCGGAACCGGCGACCGCGGCGTTCACCATCGCGCCGGTGCCGAGCGCGATGGCCGAGCCCCGGTCGTCGTAGACCCGGGCGCGGACGCAGGCGAGGGCGAGCAGGAGTACGGCGGTGGTGGCTGCCAGGATGCCGGGCAGGCCGTGCATGTCGTGGCGCGGGTCGGCGGTCCAGAGGACGAAGCCGAGCAGGCTGAGCAGGACGGAGCCGCCGAAGAGGCCGGCACCGCGCATGAGGGAGTCGCCCCAGAGCGTGCGGTCCTTGGCCACGGCGGTGGCGACGGCGTCGGACACGTCGTCGAAGACGGCGGGCGGCAGCGATTCCGCGAAGGGCCGCAGCGAGAGCAGCTCGCCGTCGAGGATGCGGTGGCCGGCCAGCGTACGGGCGCTGTCCAGGACGGTGCCGTCGCGGCGTACGAGGTGGTAGCCGACCGGTGCGCCGGGTGCGGGGCTCTGTCCGGAGAGCCGGAGGATCTCGGGGTAGAGGTCCGCGACGGGTACGTCTTCGGGCAACGCCACGTCGACCCGGCCGTCGGGTGCGACGACCGTGACCCGGCAGAAGCCGGTGCCGTTGCCGGACGGAACCCCGTGACTCGGCCGGCCGCCGGTCGTGGTGGCTGCCGCTTGGGCCGTCATTGTCACCTGCTGCTCCCCCTGTTGCTCCGGACGTCCGGTGGCGCTCCTCGGTGACCGCGGCTTCGCCGGAAACCGCTCTGTGCCGTTCTGGAGCTTCTGCCGGAAACACCCCTCAGGACGGTGGATCCCTCCCCGCGTCCCGAATGACCGTCTTCTTGCGGTAGTTAGCGGATGCGTATACGCATCGCGTCACCCTACCGCCATGGGGCCCCCGCTCCGCCAGTAGGATCCCTCCCGCGGATGGAGCCCGTCGCCACGGGGGCGCCGATAGGAACACTTCCGTCCGGCAAGGGAATTGGTGAGCTGTGAGCCAGATCGTCGTCAAGCGCCCACCTCGGGCCCTGCCCTCCGAAGTACCGGTCGATCAGGTGCAGTTGCAACCTCCGCCGGAGCTCCCCCGGGGCCAGCAGGAGGGCATGCTCATGCAGCTCCTGCCGATGCTGGGCATGGGTGGTTCGGTCGTCTTCTTCTTCATGGGGGACAACCCGATCATGCGGATCATGGGCGTGATCATGATCGCCTCCACGGTGGCGATGGCGATCGCGATGATGGTGCGTTTCCGGCGGGGCACGCAGGGTCAGCTGGCGGACATGCGGCGGGACTATCTGAAGTACCTGACGCAGACCCGGCGCGCGGTGGTGAAGACCGCGCGCAAGCAGCGTGACGCGCAGTTCTATCTGCACCCCTCGCCCGAGCAGCTCTGGGCGCTGGTCGCCGAGGGCAGCCGGGTGTGGGAGCGGCGGGTCGGTGACCCGGACTTCGCGCAGGTACGGATCGGGCTCGGCAGTCAGGAGCTGGCCACGCCGCTCATCGCGCCCGAGACGGCGCCGGTGGAGGAGCTGGAGCCGCTGACGGCCGGCGCGATGCAGCAGTTCCTGACGACGCACTCCACGCTGGACGGCCTGCCGATGGCGGTGTCGCTGCGGGCCTTCTACCACCTGACGGTCAGCGGCCACGCGGAGTCCGCGCGCTCGTCGGCGCGGGCGATGGTCGGCGCTCTGGCCTCGCTGCACTCGCCCGAGGACCTGGTGATCGGGATCGTGGCGGGCGCCGAGGCGGCCCCGCGGTGGGAGTGGGCGAAGTGGCTCCCCCACGTACAGGACAGGTCGTCGACCGACGGGGCCGGCAGCCGACGTCTGATCACCGGCAGTGTGCTGGAGCTGGAGCAGCAGCTGGCGGCCCGGCTCGACGGCCGGCCGCGGTTCCAGCCCGGCGGCCAGCCGCTCCTGGAGCAGCCGCACGTCGTCATCGTCCTGGACGGCGATGCGGTGCCGCCGATGTCGGTGCTGGCCTCGGCCGAGGGGTTGCAGGGCGTGACCGTCATCGAGGTGGTGCCGGGCGAGGTGACCGGGGCGCGCGGCGGGCTCTCGGTCGTGGTGCAGCCGCAGTCGCTGCAGCTGGAGTCGGGACAGGGCCTCGTCTACGAAGGGGTGCCGGACCTGCTGAGTCACGAGGCCGCGGAGGCGCTCGCCCGTCAGCTGGCCCCGCTGCACATGGCGACGGGCGGGGACGACGACGAACCGCTCCTGGCCAACCTGGAGTTCACCGACCTTTTGAACCTGGGGGACGCGGCCTCCATCGAGGTGAGCCGGACCTGGCGGCCGCGCGCCCAGGCCGAGCGGCTGCGTGTGCCGATCGGTGTCGGTGAGGGCGGCGCGCCGGTGATGCTGGACCTCAAGGAGGCGGCGCAGGAGGGCATGGGCCCGCACGGGCTCTGCGTGGGAGCGACGGGTTCCGGAAAGTCGGAGCTGCTGCGCACGCTGGTGCTCGGCCTGGCGGTGACGCACACCTCGGAGACCCTCAACTTCGTCCTCGCGGACTTCAAGGGCGGCGCGACCTTCGCCGGTATGGCGCAGATGCCGCACGTGGCCGCGGTGATCACCAACCTGGCGGACGACCTGACGCTGGTGGACCGCATGGGCGACTCCATCAGCGGTGAGCTCAACCGCCGCCAGGAGATGCTGCGCGACGCGGGCAACTACGCCAACATCCACGACTACGAGAAGGCGCGTGCGGCGGGTGCGCCACTGCAGCCGATCCCGTCACTGGTCCTGGTGATCGACGAGTTCAGCGAGCTGCTGACGGCGAAGCCGGACTTCATCGACATGTTCGTGCAGATCGGGCGCATCGGCCGGTCGCTGGGCGTGCATCTGCTGCTGGCGTCGCAGCGCCTGGAGGAGGGGCGGCTGCGGGGCCTGGAGACGTACCTCTCGTACCGCATCGGTCTGCGGACCTTCTCGGCGGGTGAGTCGCGGGCGGCGATCGGGGTGCCGGACGCGTACCACCTGCCGAACGTGCCGGGCTCCGGGCTGCTCAAGTTCGGTACGGAGGAGATGGTGCGGTTCAAGGCCGCGTACGTCTCCGGGGTGTACCGGGCGGAGGGCCGTCAGGCGGCCGCGTCCGGGGGGCCGCTGCCGGTGGACCGGAGGCCGGTCGCTTTCACGGCGGCGCCGGTGCCGGTGCGGTACGTGCAGCCGGGCCCGGAGGCCGCGGCCGGGGTGCCGGAGCAGCGGAGCGGGGACGACGACGCGCTGGCGGACACGGTGCTGGACGTGATCGTGCGGCGGCTGGAGGGGCGCGGCGCCTCGGCCCACCAGGTGTGGCTGCCGCCGCTGGACAACCCGCCGTCGCTGGACGAGATCCTGCCGGGGCTCTCGGCGGTGCCGGGACGCGGGCTGACGCAGCCCGGGTTCGAGGGTGCGGGACGTCTCGTCGTACCGCTGGGTGTGATCGACAAGCCGTTCGAGCAGCGGCGCGACACGTTGTACCGGGACTTCTCCGGCGCGGCCGGCCATATGCAGATCACCGGTGGCCCGCAGTCCGGCAAGTCGACGCTGCTCCGTACGCTCATCGCGGGCTTCGCGCTCACGCACACCCCGCAGGAAGTCCAGTTCTACGGGCTCGACTTCGGCGGCGGCTCCATGTCGTCCATCTCGGGCCTGCCCCACGTCGGCGGGGTCGCCTCACGACTGGACCCGGAGCGGGTGCGGCGTACGGTCGCCGAG
Organism: Streptomyces sp. CA-146814; assembly: GCF_050942385.1. Classification (NCBI taxonomy): domain Bacteria; kingdom Bacillati; phylum Actinomycetota; class Actinomycetes; order Kitasatosporales; family Streptomycetaceae; genus Streptomyces; species Streptomyces sp. CA-146814. Next base: position 6,155,052 of record NZ_CP192068.1, on the reverse strand, counting down.
GTGTACGGCATCCTGTCGCGGCGCGAGGAGTACTTCCGCAGCGCGGGCATCGACTCGATCGCCACCTTCCGCCGGATGCGGGCGCGCGGCGAGATCTCGGTGACGGACCAGCCGTGGGGCGACGTCTTCCTGATCATCGACGGCTGGGGCAACTTCCGTACGGATTACGACGCCCTGGAGAACGCCGTCGTGGACATCGCGGCGCGGGGCCTCGGTTACGGCATCCACCTGGTCGTCACCGCGTCCCGGTCCATGGAGGTCAGGGCCAGCCTGAAGGACCACCTGATGAACCGCCTGGAGCTGCGGCTCGGCGACGTCATGGACTCCGAGCTGGACCGCAAGATCGCGGTCAACGTACCGGCGGGCGTGCCGGGGCGCGGGCTGACGCCGGAGAAGCTGCACTTCATGGCGGCGGTGCCGCGCATCGACGGCATCAACTCCGACAGCGACCTGTCCGAGGCGACGGCCGCGATGAACACCGAGGTCTCCCGGCACTGGACGGCTCCGCCCGCGCCGCAGGTACGGCTGCTGCCGCGCTCCCTTCCGGCGGCCGAACTCCCGCCGGGCCACGCCGTTCCGGAGCGCGGGATCGCCATCGGTATCGACGAGAACAACCTGGCGCCGGTCTTCGTCGACTTCGACCACGACCCGTTCTTCCTGATCTTCGGCGAGAGCGAGTCCGGCAAGTCGAACCTGCTGCGGCTGGTCATCAAGCAGCTCACCGAGCGGTACGACGGCGACACCTGCAAGCTCTTCGTCATCGACAACCGGCGCTCGCTGCTGGATGTGACTCCCGCGTCGCACCTGGCGGAGTACATCCCCATGTCCAACAACATGGACCACCACATGGTCGCGCTCCACGACCTGATGAAGCGCCGCACGCCGTCGGCCGATGTCACGGCCCAGGAGCTGCGGGACCGCAGCTGGTGGCGCGGCCCGACGGTCTACGTGGTCATCGACGACTTCGACCTGGTCGCCACGTCGAGCGGCAACCCGCTGTCGTCCTTGACGGAGCTGCTGCCGTTCGCCCGTGACGTGGGCGTCCGCTTCATCATCGCCCGCAACACGGCGGGCGCGAGCCGGGCGCTGTACGACCCGTTCCTCCAGCGCATGACGGAGCTGGGCGCGCAGGGCGTGCTGCTGTCGGGCGACCCGATGGAGGGCGACGTCCTCGGCGGCGTACGGCCACGGCCGATGCCGGCGGGACGGGGCGTCTTCGTCACGCGGCGGAGGGGGAACCCGCTGGTGCAGACGGGGTTGGTGGACGGGGGGCGGTAGGGGGCTGCGGGTGGAGATGGGGGCGCCGGGTGTTCGGCGCCCCCCTTTGTGCGTCCGCTTGTACGCCTGCTTGTAGGTCTGCTTGTACGTCCGCATTGCCTGTGCTGACGTACAGCGGGCATGCATCAGGGTGGACACCTCCCGCGCGTGTCCACCCTGAATGGTGCTGCTGCCTTGCAGGCTGCTTCTTCCAGTCCGGAACTGCTACTGGCTACTTGCCACTGTCTACTGGAAGTTGGCCGCCGCGCGCTTGTCACCGCTGCGGTAGGCCGTCTCCGCGTCACGCACGGCGCGGGAGATCTGGGCCAGGTTCTCCTTGATGCCCGTCGCCTGCAGGTCCCACCGGTCCTGCGCGGTGCGGTAGGCCGTCTTGGCTTCGCCCTCCCACAGCTCCGAGACCGAGGCGATCATGCTCTTGATCGCCCGGAGGTCCTGGTCGAGCTGCTTGGCCTGACGATCGATCGACGCGGCCGCGAGATCGAGGCTGGCATAAGTGACGACCGTCGTACCGTCGTTGGTGGCCATGTGGTCCTCCTTCAGTCGAGTTACGGAATACCGGTCAGAAGTTGTTCAGGTTCGAGGTACGGGCCGTGGCCGCGGCGTCGCCCGAGTAGCCGTCGACGACGTCCACGCCCATGAGGGCCGCCTTGATCTGGTCCTCGTTGTCGCCGGAGATGGTACGGGCGGCCTTGATGGCCTCCTGGAAGCGCAGCAGTTCGTTGCCGATGCCGACCATGCTCTTGTTGATCTCGGACTGCTTCTGGTTGAAGTGACCGGCCCCGATGCCCTTCCAGGCGCCTTCCAGGCTGTCGATGGTCGCCTGCAACTGCTTGAGCTGTCCCTTCACCGAGTCGAACCGCTCGGAGAGCTGGCCTTCGAGCCTGAGTAGGGCTTCAGCTGAGACTTTCTGGTCTGCCGACATGGCTTTCCTTTCGTTCCGGTGGATCCTGCAAGCCGGCATGGATCGCCGGCCGGTACATGTGAGGAATCTGAGGTCAGGCCGCGCCGCGTCTGCGGACGACGGCGAAGACCACTCCGCCGAGGACGGCGACGCCTGCGATGCCGCCGAGGATCAGGCTCAGCGGGACGCCGCCGTCGGACGCCCCCTCGCTGTCGCCCGCTGCGACGGTCTCGTCGACCTTGTCGGCGCCCTCGTTCTGGGCGGGCTGTTCGCCGGCGGGGGCGGAGGGCGAGGGTGCGGAGGAGGCGGCGGGCGAGGCCGGGGAGCCGCCGGTCCGCTCCTCGGTGAGGGGGCTGATGTCGGGGTCTCCGGGGTCGCCCTTGCCCTTGAGGATGTTCATCGCGGGGCGGATGAGGCCGTGGCCGAGGTAGGCGCTGCGGTCGCCCTTCTTCCAGCTGCGGCTTGCTGTGTCGAAGAGGACGTTCAGGACCTGGTTGGCGGTCCAGTCGGGGTTGGCGGACCAGACGAGGGCGGCGGAGGCAGAGGCGAGGGCGGTGGCGGAGCTGGTTCCGCTACTGCCATAGCAGTAACTCTGGAAAGAATTGTCGCACCATCGCGGAATTTCTTTTCCGGGAGCTGCGATATCCACCATGTTCCCGTTCTGTGAATCCTCCGCAACCTTTCCGTTGCGATCCGCTGACGCGACACCGACCACTTGAGGATAGGCAGCCGGATACTCCTCCTTGTTGTTACCCGCCCCATCGTTACCGACCGCAGCGAAGAACAATTTCCCCTTGCTTTCGGCGTACTTAACCGCCTCGCGCTCACCCCTCGTGGAATACAGACTACCGAAAGACATGCTGATGATCTTTGCTTCGCTGTCAGCGGCGGCCCGAATGGCATCTTCAGTATCACGAGCGTTTACAGAATGCTTATTCTGAAATTCCGTGTCGGTGATGCGCATAGGGATGATCTTCGCCCCCGGGGCGAGCCCCTTGAGGCCGCCACCGGCTCCGGTACCAGCAATCAGCTCGGCCATATTCGTGCCATGACCATCGTAGTCATCGTTCTCATCTCCGGCGGCCCCTGTGGCATCAAAGCCTTTGAGGACTTGCCCTTTCAGAGAAGAGGTGTTCGGGTTGACGCCCGTGTCGATGACAGCAACTTTGATGCCTTCGCCCGTCGTGACCTTCCACATTTCCTCGGCTTGCAACGCGCTGAGGTACCACTGCTTGGACTGCACGTCCGCAGCCGCAGCAGGCTGTGCCATACCGGCAAAGACCACGCTCCACGAAGCTGTCACAGCCAGCGCGCTGAGTACACGCTTCTGGGGTCGGCCCATTCTTGCTGTCATTCCGACTTCCGAACCTTCCCTGGGGCTACTACTCGACCACCGGCGGAACGGCTCCGCGCCGTCGGGCCGCCCATGTTTCTTCGTCTTCCGTCAGGTAGTCCGGACGAGTCGATCCGGTGTTCTCCTCGTCCTTCCGGTCGTTCTTCCGCCGACCGGCGGGGCCTCGGACCAGGCCTGCGCCCCCAGCGGTGAAGCCCTTGGATCCGGAGCCCGACGTCCCCCGGGGGGCGCCGACCACTCCGTTGGCACCCGAGACAGGCGCGCCACGCTGGCCGGAGCGCGGAGCACTGCCACTCGCGCCGGGCCCGCCGATCACCGTTCCTCGCGGTACTCCACGTGCCCCGCCGGTCCCGGACGCCGCCGAAGTGGCCCGTTGCGGAGTACCACCGACGATGCCGTTGCCCTGTCCCGTACGAGTGCCACCGGGTGCGGCGGTGCCGCCGTGGGCAGGCATGGGACGGCCGCCCATCACGCCGGACTGACCAGCCGTCGGCAGGTGTGGGCCTCCGACGGAACGTCCCGTCGCGGACGGTCCACCTGCCATCGGACTTGGCCGGCCGACGGGCGTACCGGTGGCACCCTTGGCCGTGACACCCGCGCCCGTGGAGGCTGCCTTGCCCAGACCTGCTCCGGCCTGGGTCGCAGACCGGGGCACAGCCGGTGAACCCGTGGCTCGCGAGGAGCCCGCCGAGACGGGGGTGCCGAAACTGGGCGCTATCGCGGGCGTCGGTGTATTCACAGGTGCTGGGCCACTGGTGGCCGACGGGATGGGAGCGGTGCCCGTGGTCATCGTCGGGGCGGTCGGTGTCGCGACACTGTTGATCTCTGTCGATGTGCTCTTGTCCAGCACGGGCGCGGGGCCCAAGCTCTCGCCCAAGTTTCGGCCGTTGGAGGTGGGCGCCGTTTCAAGTCCGCCCGTGGCCACACGCGCCGGGGGGCCTTGTATCGGAGCATTACCGAGACTGTCTGCGCCCCTGGGCGCACCCTCAGCGGGCGACCCTTCCCTCTTGCCTTGAGGCTTGGGCACATTGATCCCGAGCCGATTGTCGAACCGCGGCGGTTCCTGCCCCGCCAGCACCTCCTCCGACACCGCGTAGTACGACGCCAGCCGGTTGATCTGGTTGATGGCCTCCTGGCGGTTCTTCTCCACCGTGAGGGCCGCCGCGTACTGCGGGTTGGTCTCGGTCCGGGCCGGGAACAGGATGTCGTCCACGTCCGTCTGGATCATCCGGCGGTCGCGCGGCGGCATGGAGTTGCGTACCGATGCCAGGCCGGTGCCGGCCACCGTGATCTGGGTGCCCGCCGCGTCCGCGAAGTCGCCGAGCTTCTCGGCGTGGGTGGCCAGGCCAAGGCCCCACTTGCGGAACGCCTCACCGGACTCGCCCTGCCAGTCGACCCCCTTGATGTAGTCGCTCAGCTCCTTTGACGCACGCTGGATCGCGTCCCTGGCCTCCCAGAGCGCCTTGCCCGCGTTCTCCATGTCCGCCGGGTTGGCGTTCTCCACCAGGTCGATGATGGCGTTGAGGTCGTGTCCCTCGAACGAGGTACGGCCTGCTCTGCCGCCGCCGCCCCCGAAAGGAAAGAGGCTCAGGACCTCCCGGCCCAGCTCCGTCATATCGGTGACGACCAACTGCGTATTGACGCGGCCCTCGTCCTGCTTCTGCAGTTCGGCAGGGGTCAGTTCCGGCTGCTTCTCGTCGCTCACTTCGTCTCCCACCCGTCGCCGGACTGGCCTTCACGGTTGTCGGCCTCGGGCTTGGCGGCCTTCTCCCGCTCCCGGTCCATCCGCGTCTGGATCTCGTGGAAGCGCCGCCGCGTCTCGTCGTCGACGTTGTCGAAGCCGACCGCCGCCGCGTGCACGCCCAGGCTCAGGTACTCGATCTGGTCGCCCAGCGACCGGGAGAGCGAGACCAGGGACTCGTGTACGCGGTTGTACTGGGTGTAGAGGCCGTCCGCCTCCGCGAAGCGGGCGTTCGGGCCGCTCAAGGAGGCGCGCGACACCGTCTGGGCCGCCACCTTCGACTTGCCGGCCGCCGAGCCCTCCAGGTCCGCGAGCAGAGCGTCCACCCGCTTCTTGAACGTCTCCAGCGCGCCTACGCCACGCCTGAGGTCACCTGGACCGGTCCCCATGCCGTCCTCCCCGTTATGCATCCCCGTTTGCTCGGATCGTTCCGCGTTGCTATCGCATCGGTGCGATCCGAGCCCATCTCATCCGGTAACTCTAGTCACTGCGTGGCGCCCGGCCAATTGGGTTGGTGGCCACGTGACTTGTCTCATGCGTCAAGTCGTAGCTCTCCTGCCTCAGGCCTGCGCCAGGCCTGCGTCAGGTCGACGCTCCTCCCCCGTCAGCCGCCGCCCGCCGCCCGCCTCGTACGGCGTCGTGTGTCCCGTACGGCCACTGCCGTACCGGCGATCGCGGCCACCAGGACGCCGCCGCCCACGACGACGTACGTCGCCAGGCGGGCGTTGCGTTCGTCGGCCGTTTCGCCGAGCTGGAGCTGGGCCGTGGTCGGGGCTTCGCCTTTGCTCACGCCTTCGCTCGCGACCGGGCGTTCGATCGGCTTGTCGTCCTCGGTCAGCGCGCGTACCGGGTCGACGACGCCCCAGCCCACGTGGCGGTCGTGGCCCGCCACCGAGCGTTCCGCCGTCTGCTGGAGCTGGGCCACGATCTGCCGCTGCGTCCAGCCGGGGTGCTTCGCCTTGATCAGTGCGGCGACCCCGGCGACGTACGGGGCGGAGAAGCTGGTGCCGTTGTCGGCGCAGTGGCCGCCGCCGGGGACGGTGGAGATCATGTCGACGCCGGGGGCGGCGATGCCGACGAACGGGCCGCCCTGGGAGAAGTACGCGCGTTCGTTGTTCCGGTCCGATGAGGCGACGGCGAGGACGCCTTCGTAGGAGGCGGGGTAGGTCAGCTTCGCTTTGCCGTCCACCCCGTCGTTGCCTGCCGAGGCGATGACCACGATCTCCTTGCCGAGGGCGTGGTCCACCGCTTCCTTGAGGCGCGGTGTCGGCTCCACGGCGTCGGCGGTGTCCTGGGAGATGTTGATGATGTCGGCCTTCGCCGTGTCGGCGGCGTAGCGGATCGCGTCGGCCAGGGTCTGTGCCGTTCCGTTGCCGTCGGCGTCGTTCTGCTGGATCGGGATGATCGTCGCGCCGGGGGCGAGGCCGGTGAAGCCCGTGCCTTTCGCCTCGCGCGCGGCGATGATGCCGGCGACCTTGGTGCCGTGGCCCACGGTGTCCGTGGTGCCGTTCTCCTTGCCGCGTTCGATCTCCCGGCCGTCCTCGGTCTTGAGCTTCTTCGGCAGGAAGTTCTTTCCCGCCTTGGCGTCCACGGCGCGGGTCAGCTGAGGGTTCTTCACGTCGACGCCGGTGTCGATGACCGCGACCCGGACCCCCTTGCCGGTGGACTGCTTCCACAGCTCGTCCATGAGGACCCGCTGCAACGACCAGGGGCGGCCCGGGTACATCTTTCCGCCGAAGGTGCACTGGGTCGTGTCGTCCGCGGCGGCCGTGGGGGCCGGGAGGGCGACCAGGAGGAATCCGGTGGCCGCCGTCGCGGTCAGCAGGCGCCTGGCCGGAGCAGGCGGCGTGGGGCGCGTCATCTGCGTACCGCTCCTCACGAACCCTGCGGCTGGCTCGCCGCACCCGTCGAGAGCCGGGGGCCCGTCGGCAGGAACGTGGACCAGGCGGCCGGGACCGGCGTGGGGTCGACGTCCTTGTAGCCGAGCAGGTTCTGCGCCTGCTGGGCCTCCTGGCGGCGCTGCTGCCGCTCCTTCTCCGAGCCGGACTCGCCGATGCCGGATCCGTCCTGTCCGCTGTCGCTGTTGGACTGCATCGCGTACCGCAGTCCGGTGTCGGTGACCAGGAAGAGGAAGCCGACGTCGGTCTTCGAGCCCTGGAACTGGCGGAAGAACTCGCCGGATCCGGGCGTGACGTACGCGCTGGAGGAGCCGGTGGGGAGCGTCGCCGGGAAGTTCGTACCCACCCAGGTGGAGAGGGTGGTGGCGCCGTTGTCGGCGTCGACGTCGCGCAGGACGTTGCACACGGTGTTCCGGCTTCCCTTCGCCGCGTCCGGGGAGTTGACGGGCTTCGGCTCGTGGACGGGCCAGTCCCGCTCCTCGCCGAAGGCCCGGCCCGGGGAGAACGCCGAGGCGCCCACCGGCTTCTCCTGGCCCGCCTGGTCGAGCTTGTCCAGGTCGCGGCTGCTGAGCAGGAGCTTGGCGATGAAGTCCGAGACGGGCGCGACCCTGCCGGGGAGGACGACGTACTGCTGGGTCCTGGTTCCGGCGGTGGCGGCCAGGACCATGCCGACCCGGTTGGCGTCGGTGTCCAGGGTGCCCGGGACACCGGCGGGCTGCCCCGGCTCGCCGTCCAGGGGCGGGAAGGTGATCCGGTCGCCGCGGTGCAGCGTCGCCAGCCACTGGGCGGAGACCCGCTGAGGCTTGGTGTTCTGGTCGACCAGGGTGCGCAGCAGCAGTTCGTCGTCAGTGAGCGGGTAGGCCTTGCCTTCGGCGTCCACCAGGTAGCGGGTGCGGTCGGGCCCCTCGACGTACATCGTCTCGCCGCCGCGCAGCTTCGACGTGCCCTCGGTCTTGTTCTCCTCGCGCTCGGCGAAGACGAACGCGGCCTTCTGGATGGCCCGGCCGCCCTCGCCGGGCTGCTCGCAGACCGCCCAGCGCTTGGCGGATCCGGCGTCCTTGGGGTCGGGCAGCCGGTCGGGGGCGTACGGGATGCCGAGCGTCGCGCCGTGCGGGATCGTGCCGTTGTCCAGGACCGATTCGTCGACGTTGACGACCTTGCCCTGGTCCTGGGCGAGCAGCAGCTTGGCCGAGGACATGTTCAGGACCGGGTGGAGCTGCTTCTTGCCGTCGGTCGTCAACACCACATAACGGGTGGTGGACTTGCTGGCGATGATGACGTTCTCGTTGGGGTTGTCCCAGTCCTTGGGGGCCACCGGCTTGAACATGCCCCAGGCGCCGAAGACGGCGAGGACGACGACACCGATGATCGCTCCCGGCACGACCGCGCGCAGCGGGCGCGGTGCGCCTTCCTCGGAGCCGGTCGGATGGGGTTGCAGGAACTGTGCGATCAACCTCCGCTTCGCAAAGGTGTAGGCGTTGAGCTCATCCCGCCGTGATGCCATGTTCCGCTGCCCCTTCTCCCCGATGGTCGACCAGGGTGCCACACGCCTCGTCGGCCCCTGGTGTCGCACCGGGCCCCTACTATGCCCGCAGGGGCTCGGCCCCCACTGCTCAGGTAGGGTGACCAACCGGTCAACGCCCGTACGGAAAACGGCGAATACGGGACACGAGGGGGCAACGCGGCAATGGGTGCAGCTACGCGCGAGCGTACCGGGCGGTCCGACCGCCGGGCCTCCGGTCCTTCCCGTCGGCAACGCAGCAACGAGCCGGCCGCCCCGGCCCCCGCCACCACGTCGGACGCTCCCGCCGCCACCACCCTGCGCGCCACCGCGCGGACCGGCCGGTCACGGCCGCTGCGGCGGCAGTTGGTGACCATCGAGGCGGCGCTCGCGGTGGCCGTCGTGGGTGCGGCGCTCGGCGGTGCGTGGCTGGTGCCCGCCGGCGTGCTCGTCGTGCTGTTGGTGCTGCTCGCGGTGGTACGCCGCCGGGGCCGCGCGCTCCAGGAGTGGCTGGCCGGCGCCCTGGCCTTGAAGGCGCGGCGGCGGGCGGCCTCGGCGGCGGGCGCCGACACCGAACCGATGCTCGCCCCGGTCGCGGAGAACGTCCCCGGCTTCGGCCCGCACATCCACGTCGACCGGAACCACCGCACGGTCGGCATGCTCGGCGACGGCACCTTCCTCACCGCCGCGGTGCGGGTCGAGGCGAGCGGTGAGGCGCTGCGGCCCGCGTTCGGCGCCCGTTCGCTCCCGCTGTCGCTGCTCGGCGACGCCCTCCAGGTCGACGACATCGTGCTGGAGTCGGCGCAGTTGGTGCAGCAGGTACGGGCCGCTCCGGCGCCGCATCTGCCCCAGCAGTCGGTGGCCCGCCTGTCGTACGGGCCGCTCCAGGACAAGACCGGGGCGCCCGCGCTCCGGATGACCTGGGTGGCGGTGAAGCTGGACCCGGAGCTGTGCCGGGAGGCCATCGAGGCGCGCGGCGGCGGTATGGAAGGGGCGCAGCGCGCTCTGGTGCGGGTCGCGGACCATGTGGCGAGCCGGATCACGGGGGCCGGGTTCCGGGCGGTGGTGCTGGACCAGGACGAGCTGAACTCGGCCGTCGCCACCTCCGCCTGCGCCAACCCGCTGCTCTCGGGCCGCGCCGGGCGCCCGGACGCCGCACCGCAGCGGCGCACGATGGAGACCTCGCGGGTCTGGCGGTGCGACGACCGGTGGCACACGACGTACGCCGTGGACCGCTGGCCCGAGCTGGGCCGGGGCGCGACGCCGCTCCCGCAGCTGGTGGCGCTGCTGACCTCGGTGCCCGCGTACGCCACGACGTTCAGCCTGACCGTGCGGCGCGGGGAGCGGCAGGGCGAGACGAGCGTCAGCGGCCATGTCCGGGTGACCGGCGGGTCGGACACCGAACTGGTCGGCGTACGAAGGACGTTGGAGCAGGCCGCCCGGCACGCGAAGGTGGGCCTGGCGCGGCTGGACCGCGAGCAGCTGCCCGGTGTGCTGGCGACGCTCCCGCTGGGAGGGGCCCAGTGAGAAGCGGATCGCGGAGAGGCGAAGCAGCGGTGGCGCGTGGTGTGACGGAGCGGACCGGGACCAGGCGCGGACTGCTCGGCCCCCGCCACGCGGGCCACACCGTGACCACCGACCACCTCGGCGCGCTGTCGCTGCCGGTCGGCGACGACGGCGTGATCATCGGCGAGGACGCGGAGGGCCGCCCGCAGCTGATCGGGTTCCACCGGCCGGTCCCGTACGACGTCACGCTGATCGGCGGCCTGTGGACCGCACAGGTGCTGGCGCTGCGCGCCGCCGGAACGGGCGCCCGGGTGGCGGTCGAGACCGGCCGGGTCCAGGCCTGGACCACGCTGGCGCAGGCGGCGGGCGCCGGTCTTGAGTGCGTCTCGCTGTACGACGTGGGACGGGTCCCGCCGACGGGTGCCACGGTCGGCAGCCCCGTGGTGGTCATCCGCGACTGCGGGATGCGGCCGCCGCGCGGCCGGGTGGTCTCCTCCCCCTGGCAGTCCGTGCTGACGCTGCTCCCTTATCTCAGCCCCGTTGCACCCCGGTTGATGCGCTCCTCCGCGCTCGTCGGCATCCAGCGGGTCTCGCCCGACGAGGCGCAGCAGATCGGCCGCATTCTGGGGCTGGCGCCGGCCGAGAGCGAGGCGCTGCCGACGCTGGCGGACGGGGTGACGCTCTGGGTGGCGGGGAGCGAGCACCACTGGGTGATGACGAGCGCGACGGACGCGGAGACCGGTCTGCTCGGCACAGCTCGCCGGATGGACTGATTCCTCTCCCGTTCGCACCCCATGTGCCGCTCCGACCAGGGAGCATGGGCCACGCAACGACACAGTTCGACAGTTCGATCGGAAGGGACGCCGGAATGGGCACCCAGCAGGAAAAGGACGAGCTCTACGCTCTCGACATCTCGGGCGTGGAGTGGCTGAGCGCACCCGGCACCGAGGACGTCGAGGAGCGGGTCGAGATCGCGCATCTGCCCGGCGGCGGGGTGGCCATGCGCTCCTCGCTGGACCCGGACACCGTCCTGCGGTACACCGAGGCGGAGTGGCAGGCGTTCGTCCTGGGTGCCCGCGACGGTGAGTTCGACCTCAAGTAGGCGCCACAGTCGGTACGAGGGTGGCGGCCGGGCCAGGCCGCCACCCTTCGCCGTTCTTTGCCGGGCGGTACGGCCTGCCGGAGTGCGCCCCATGGCGATTAGGGTGGGTGGGGCGCGGCACAGGAAAACCCGCGAGCGGGTTGCGCGTCGCAAGGGGGAGAGCCGGGCGTACCGGGCCCGATGAGACCGGTCGCCCCCACCCACCACGGCACAAGGGTGCTCGACCACACCAGGAGGCACAGTGAACAGCGATCGGGACGAGATCCGCGGCGGATGGAACACGCCCGTCGACGAGTCGTCCGACGCGGATCCCGCCGAGATGACGGGTGAGTTCACCATCGACTACACCCCTCCCGCCTGGTACACGCAGAACGCGGCGGGGGACTCTTCGGGCGGCGCGGGCTCGCACCTGGCACCGCCTCCGCCGCCGCACGGGACCCCGGTCTCGGTTCCGGAGCAGCCGTCCCAGCCCGGGTTCGCCCCCGACCGGACCCCCGCTCCCCCGGCACCGCCCACGGCCACGCCGCCGCCCACGCCCGCCGAGCCCGCTGTGCCCGCGGCCGCGGAGGCGGCTGTTCCGGCCGCATCCGCCGAGACGTCCGGTGACCCGGGCCCGTTCGGCGGTGGCGATGTGGAGAGCGGCGCCACGATGCGCTTCTCCCCGGCCGCCCTCAAGCGGGAGATCGCGGAGCGCGAGGCGGCGAAGGCTTCCGGTGCGGAGCCGGGTGCGGACCTGTCCGGTACGGAGTCGGGTTCCGGCTCGTCCGGTACGGAGCCGGGGCCGGCTTCCTCCCGTACGGAATCGGGCTCTTCGGACGTCGACGGTACGGGGTCGGGTTCGGCCGCCCCGGGGGCTCCGGAGCACGCGGGCTCCGCTGCCGTACCGGAACCGGCGGACGCGGACGACCCGGCCGGCGCGGACGACGACGCGGACAGCAGCAGCGCCCGGAGCAGCAGCGGTACGGACACCGACGACGACGGCAGCGGTACGCCCGGTGCCGGCACTCCCGACACCGAGGCAGGCTCCCCGGCCGACGCCGTACCGCAGGCCGCCGCTCCTCAGGACGCCCCGCCCGCCGCCCTTCCCGTACCGCAGCCGTCCGCGGCACCGGTGCCGTGGTCCGCGCCCGCCGAGGGTGGCGCGCTGCCTCCGCTGCCGCCCGCCTTCCAGCCCGCCGCTCCGCAGCCCACCGCCCCGCAGCCCGCGGCGCAGTGGCCCGCCCCGGTCCCGCCCCACGAGGCCCCCGGCGGCTACGGTTTCCCGCAGGCCACTCAGCCGCCGCAGGACCCCCAGGGCGCGGGCGGCTACGGCTTCCCGCAGCAACAGCAGCACCAGCAGCTGCCTCCGCAGGGTGCACCGGGCGGCTACGGCTTCCCGCAGGCCCAGCAGTCGGCACCTCTTCCCCCGCAGGCCTCCCCCAACCTGCCTGTCCCGCAGCAGCCGGAGCCGTACCGACAGCAAGGCGGGCCACAGCAGGGGCAGCAGCAGCCCGGACAGCCCCAGCCACCGCACGCCCAGCAGGGCCAGCAGCAGCCGGGCCACCAAGGCACCCCGGGCCAGCCCGTCGACCCGCGCGCCGGTGGCGCCTGGCCGACGCCGGTCACGCACGACCAGCGCGAGCGTTCCGTGCCGGGCGCGCCGCTCGGGTACACGGCCGCCGTCGAGCTCTCCTCCGACCGGCTCGTGCGCGGCAAGCAGAAGGCGAAGAGCAGCCGTAACCCCTCCGCCGCCTCCCGGTTCAAGCTGGGCGGGAAGAAGGAGGAGGCCGAGCGGCTGCGGAAGCTGGAGCTGATCCGTACGCCGGTGCTCTCCTGCTACCGGATCGCCGTCATCAGCCTCAAGGGCGGCGTCGGCAAGACCACGACGACGACCGCGCTGGGCTCGACGCTGGCCACCGAGCGGCAGGACAAGATCCTCGCCATCGACGCCAACCCGGACGCGGGCACGCTCGGGCGCCGGGTGCGGCGCGAGACCGGGGCCACGATCCGCGACCTGGTCCAGGCGATCCCGTACCTCAACTCGTACATGGACATCCGCCGGTTCACCTCGCAGGCTCCGTCCGGCCTGGAGATCATCGCCAACGACGTGGACCCGGCGGTCTCCACGGCGTTCAACGACGAGGACTACCGGCGCGCAATCGACGTGCTCGGCAAGCAGTACCCGATCATCCTCACCGACTCGGGCACCGGCCTCCTCTACAGCGCCATGCGCGGCGTGCTGGACCTCGCCGACCAGCTGATCATCATCTCCACGCCCTCGGTCGACGGTGCCTCCAGCGCCTCCACCACGCTGGACTGGCTCTCGGCGCACGGGTACGCGGACCTGGTGCAGCGTTCGCTCACCGTCATTTCGGGCGTCCGCGAGACCGGCAAGATGATCAAGGTCGACGACATCGTGCAGCACTTCGAGACGCGCTGCCGGGGTGTCGTGGTCGTCCCGTTCGACGAGCACCTCGCGGCAGGCGCCGAGGTCGACCTGGACATGATGCGGCCGAAGACGCGTGAGGCGTACTTCAACCTCTCGGCCCTCGTCGCGGAGGACTTCGCGCGCGCTCAGCAGCAGCAGGGCCTGTGGACGGCGGACGGCCAGAACCCGCCCCCGCAGTACGCCCCGCCGATGCCGGGCCAGCAGAGCTACCCGGCGCAGGGCCAGCCGATCCCCGGCCAGCAGGGCCAGCCGGGACAGCAAAGCCACCCAGGCCACCAGCCTCACGCGCCGCACCAGCCCCACGCCCCGCACCAGCAGCCCTACCCGCCCCAGCAGCAGCCGGGCGGCCCCGGCGGCCAGCAGCCGTACGCCCCCCAGCAGCCCGCCCCCGGCCAGCCCTACCAGCCGCAGCAGCAGCCGTACCCCGGCCAGCAGGGGCAGCAGGGACACCCGGGCCAGCAGGGACACCACGGCCAGCCGGGCCACCCCGCCCAGCAAGCTCACCCAGGCCAGCCGATGCCCGGCCAGCCGACCCCGGGCCAGCCCATCCCCGGCCAGCCGTTCCCGGGCCAGCACCCCTACCCCACCCACCAGCCCCAGCCCCAGCCGCCGTACGGGGGATATCAGCAGGGCGCTCCCCAGCCCCCGCAGCAGCCCTATCCCCCGCAGCCCGGCCCGGCCGGGCCGCAGAACGGGTGGCAGCAGTCGCCTCCGCCGCAGGGCCAGTCGGGTGCACCGGCCCCCGCCGCCCCTCCGCAGGGTCCGACAGGTGGTCAGCCGGGTGGTCAGGACAACCCGGCAGGCCAGCCCGATCTGCAGGGTCCGGTGGATCCGGCCGGGTGGCAGCAGACGCCTCCGCAGCCACCGCAGGCCCCTCACCAGTAAGGCGTTAGAGGTCTACACCAATGAGGGCCCGCACCGCTCGCGCGGTGCGGGCCCTCATCGCTGTTTTCCCAGCCCACACGCGGTTTGACGGACCGTTGACGAGCCTCGCGACCGCTGATAAACCTTCGCTTCACCAGCTGGCGAACCAGAGATCAACCCGCCTTCTCAAGCGAGTGATGACGCGAGGTCCCCGTCCATGGTCACAAGAGTCTCCTCCCGCACCCCCCGGCCCGGCAGGCGCCTGCGCACCCTGCTGGCCTCGGGCGCGGCCGCCCTGGCGCTCACCGCCGGGGCCGTCGTCCCGGGCAACCCGCTCGCGCCCGCGCCTTCCGAGGCCCGCGCCGACGACGGGAAGACGACGCTCACGGTCGCCGTCGCGCAGAGCGTCGACTCGCTGAGCCCGTTCCTCGCCCAGCGGCTGCTGAGCACGAGCATCCACCGGCTCATGTACGACTACCTGACCAACTACGACGCCAAGGACAACAAGGCGATCCCGGGCCTGGCCACCGCCTGGGAGCCGTCGGCGGACAAGCTGACGTGGACGTACACGATCCGGTCGGACTCGCAGTGGTCCGACGGGCAGCAGGCCACCGCCGAGGACGCGGCCTGGACCTTCAACAAGATGATGACCGACGAGGGCGCGGCCACCTCCAACGGCAGCTTCGTCGGCAACTTCGAGAAAGTGACCGCGCCCAGCAAGGACAAGCTGGTCATCCAGCTCAAGGAGCCGCAGGCCACCATGGCCGCGCTGGACGTGCCGATCGTGCCCCGGCACGTCTGGGAGAAGGTCGAGGACTTCTCCAAGTTCAACAACGACAAGGACTTCCCCGTCGTCGGGAACGGCCCGTTCATCCTGACGGACTACAAGGTCGACAGCTTCGTGAAGCTCAAGGCCAACAAGGACTTCTGGCGCGGCTCGCCCAAGTTCGACGAGCTGGTCTTCCGCTACTACAAGGACCAGGACGCGGCCGTCGCCGCCCTGCGCAAGGGTGAGGTGTCCTTCGTCGCGGGCAGCCCGAGCCTGACCCCCGCTCAGTCCGCCTCGCTGGAGAACGCCCCGGACATCAAGGTCAACGACGCGCCGGGCCGCCGCTTCTTCGCGCTCGCCGTCAACCCCGGAGCCCGTACCAAGGACGGCCAGAAGTTCGGCGACGGCCACCCGGCGCTACTGGACCAGAAGGTGCGGCACGCGCTGTTCATGGCGGTGGACCGCAAGACGATCATCGACAAGGTCTTCCAGGGCCACGCCGTGGAGGGCGAGGGCTACATCCCGCCGCGCTTCTCCGACTACTTCTGGAAGCCGTCGGCCGGTCAGAAGCTCGCCTACGACCCGGCGAAGGCCTCGGCCCTGCTGGACCAGGCCGGGTACGAGAAGAACAGCGCGGGCAAGCGCGTCGGCAAGGACGGCAAGCCGCTGAACTTCCGCATCCTCTGCCACGCCACCGACCCGAACGACAAGGCGATCGGCAAGTACCTCCAGGAGTGGTGGGGCGAGCAGGGCATCGGGCTGAAGGTCGACTGCCTCGACAACGTCTCCGACCCCTGGTACGCCGGTGAGTACGACCTCGCCTTCGACGGCTGGTCCGTCAACCCGGACCCCGACTTCGTCCTCTCCATCCACACCTGTGCCGCGCTGCCGTCCAAGGCGAAGGAGTCGGCCGCGACGGACAACTTCATCTGCGACAAGCAGTACGACGAGCTCTACAAGAAGCAACTGGCGGAGTACGACCCCGCCAAGCGGGCGGATCTTGTGCGGCAACTGGAGTCGCGGCTGTACGACACCGGGTACATGAACGTCATGGCGTACCCCAATGCCGTCGAGGCCTACCGCACCGACCACATCAAGTCCATCACCACCATGCCGGCGGCCGCGGGCAACATCTACGGCCAGGACGGTTACTGGAGCTGGTGGTCGGCGGTCCCGGCCGCCGGGGCCTCCTCGTCCGGTTCCTCCGACTCCGGTGGCTCCTCCACCGGAGTGCTCGTCGGGGTCGGGATCGCCGTCGTCGTCCTCGCCGGTGGCGGACTGCTGTTCGCCATGCGTCGCCGCTCCACCGCGGAAGACCGTGAATAGTCCATGAGCTCAGAATCCACTCCCGCGCTGGTCAAAGGCGCGGCAGGCGTGGAGAGCACCGCGTCCGGCGGCCCGGCTCCGGCCGGGCCGCCGGCCCGCTCCCCGCGCTCCCGCTCCACGGCCGCCTACCTCCGCTACGCGGCGGGCAAGCTGGCCGGTGCGGCGGTCTCCCTCTTCGCCGTCCTCGTCACCAGCTTCTTCCTCTTCCGGCTGATCCCGGGCGACCCGGTCAAGCAGATGACCGGCGGGCGTCAGGTGTCGACCGAACAGATCGCGGCGATGCGCCGTGAGTTCGGACTCGACCTGCCGCTCTGGCAGCAGTTCACGCAGTACTGCGGCAAGGCCCTGACCGGCGACTTCGGTACGTCGTACCAGTTCCGGGCGCCCGTCATCGACAAGATCTCCGAGGCGCTGCCCGCCACCCTGCTGCTCACCGGCACCGCCTTCGTCATCTACACGCTGCTCGGCATCTGGCTCGGCGCCCGCTCCGCCTGGCGCAACGGCTCCGCCGGCGACCGGACCAACACCGCGTTCGCGCTGACGCTGTACTCGGTGCCGTCGTTCTGGCTCGGCCTGCTCCTCATCATCACGCTGTCGGTCGGTATCGGCCCGATCCCGGGCCTCTTCCCGACCGGAGGCATGGAGTCCGGCACGACCACCGGCTTCGACCGCGTCCTCGACATCGCGCACCACATGGTGCTGCCCGTCATCACGCTCGTGGCGGTGGAGTACGCGCGCACGCTGCTGGTGATGCGCTCCTCGCTGCTGGACGAGATGGGCAGCGACTACCTCACGACCGCTCGCGCCAAGGGGCTGCGGGACGACCTCGTACGCCGGAAGCACGCCGTGCCGAACGCGATGCTGCCGACGGTGACGCTGCTCTTCGTGAACCTCGGTACGACGGTGGCCGGGGCGATCCTGGTGGAGACGGTCTTCTCCTGGCCGGGCCTCGGCGGCCTCTTCTACCAGGCGCTGAGCGTGCCCGACCTGCCGTTGGTGCAGGCGCTGTTCTTCGTCTTCGCCTCCGCGGTGATCCTGATGAACACGCTGGCCGATGTGATCTATCCGCTGCTCGATCCCCGGGTGGGCCGATGACTGTCACGACCGACAAACCCGAAAACGTACGGACGGACAGCCCGCGCGCTCTCGCCCGCGCCCGGCGGCGGCAGGCCGCGCTCCGGTTCTGGCAGCAGTACCGCACGCACCGCGCCGGACTCGTCGGCCTCGCCGTGCTCGTGGTCATCGCGCTGCTGGCGCTGGCGGCTCCGCTGCTGGTCGGCGCCGACTCGAAGAGCGTGACCGACGCGCCGGGCGGCCCGATGGAGGCGCCGAGCGGTCAGTTCCCGCTCGGCACCGACCAGTTCGGCCGCAGCCTGCTGGCCCTGATGCTCTGGGGCACCCGGGTCTCGCTCACCGTCGGCCTGCTGGCCGCTTTCCTCTCCGTGGCGATCGGCACGCTGATCGGGATCACGGCGGGCCACTTCAAGGGCTGGTACGCCACCGTCATCATGCGTATCACCGACTGGTTCCTGGTGATGCCGACCCTGGTTCTGGCCATCGCCCTGGCCACGGTCCTCTCCCGGTCGATCTGGACGACGATCCTGGCGATCGGCGTGACGACCTGGCCGACCACCGCCCGCCTGGTCCGGGCCCAGACGCTCTCCGTCGAGTCCCGCCCGTACATCGAACGCTCACGGGCGCTCGGCGGCGGCCACCGGCACATCATGTCCCGCCACGTCCTGCCGAACGTCATGCCGCTGGTGCTCGCCCAGACCACGCTGGTGATCTCCACCGCCATCCTCACCGAAGCGACCCTCGCCTTCCTCGGGCTCAGCGATCCGACGATCGTCTCCTGGGGCGGGCTGCTCCAGGACGCCCGCGAGGCCGGCGCGGTCAGCTCCGGCAACTGGTGGTACCTCGCCCCGCCCGGACTCGCCATCGCCGTCGTCGCACTCGCCTTCACACTCTGCGGCCGCGCCATCGAGTCCGTGCTCAACCCCAAGCTGGGGGTGTCCCGTTGACGGCGACAACCACGACCACTCCGCCGAACCCGGACCCGTCCGCCGCGCCCGACCTCTCCAAACCGGTCGGTGACCCGCCGCTCCTGGAGGTGCGGAACCTGACCGTCACGTACGGAGGCACCGTCCCGGCCGTACGGGGCGTCGATCTGCGGGTCGAGGCCGGGCAGAAGCTCGGGATCGCCGGGGAGTCCGGCTGCGGCAAGTCGACGCTGGCCCTCGCGCTGCTCCGCCTCCTGCCCGCGTCGGCCAAGCTCACCGGCGAGATCCTGCTCGACGGCGAGGACATCCTCACCATGAAGTGGGGGCGGCTGCGGGCGGTCCGCTGGGCCGGCGCGTCGATCGTCTTCCAGGGCGCGATGCACTCGCTCAACGCGGTGCACCGGGTCGGGGACCAGATCGCCGAACCGATCCTGCTGCACAGCAAGGCCACCCCGGCCGCCGCCCGCCAGCGCGCCGGAGAGCTGCTGGAACAGGTCGGCATGCCCGCCGCCCGCGCGCAGGCGTACCCGCATGAGCTGTCCGGCGGTCAGCGGCAGCGCGTGATGATCGCGATGGCGCTCGCCTGCGATCCGCGCCTGATCGTCGCGGACGAGCCGACGACGGCGCTGGACGTGATGATCCAGGCCCAGATCCTGCGGCTGATCGAGCAGCTGGTGGCCGACCAGGACGTCGGCCTGATCATGATCAGCCACGACCTGGCGGTGCTGGCGGACACCTGCGACCGGCTCTCGGTGATGTACGCGGGCCGGGTCGTCGAGGAGGGCCCGGCCCGGCAGGTGTACGCGGAGGCCCGCCACCCGTACGGCCAAGCGCTCTCCGCCGCCTTCCCGAAGATCGGCGACCTCTCCTCCCGGCGCGCCCCGCGCGGCCTGCCGGGCGACCCGCCGGACCCGGCGGCACTGCCGGACGGCTGTACGTTCCATCCGCGCTGCCCGGTGGCGCTGCACTCCTGCGCCACGGAGGACCAGGAGCTGCGCGAGGCGGGCGGCGAGCGACGGGCGGCGTGCGTACTGGTGGACACGGACGGCAAGGCTAGGAGCACCTCATGAGCACGGCCCCCCTCCTCAGCGCCGAGGCCCTGAAGGTCGCCTTCCCCGGCCGGCGCGGCGCCGCCACCGCCCGCGCCGTCGACGGCGTCGACCTGGACATCCGGCCCGGCGAGATCGTCGCGCTGGTCGGTGAGTCGGGGTGCGGCAAGACGACGCTGGCCCGCTCACTGCTCGGCCTGGTCCCGCCGACCGCCGGCCGGGTCACCTTCGCGGGTGCGCCGCTCGACTACGCGGGCCGGGCGCTCAAGGCGTACCGGAAACGCGTACAGCTGGTGCTCCAGGACCCCAGCGGCTCGCTCAACCCGCGCCACACGGTGTACGACGCGGTGGCCGAAGGCCTGCGCATCCACGGGTACGCGGGCGACGAGCGGGCGGCCGTCTCGGAGGCCCTCTCCCGGGCCGGACTGCGGCCCCCCGAACGCTTCTTCCTGCGCTATCCGCACGAGCTGTCCGGCGGCCAGCGCCAGCGCGTGGTGATCGCCGGTGCACTGGTGCTGGAACCGGAGTTGATCGTGGCGGACGAGCCGGTGGCGTCGCTGGACGCCTCGGTACGGGGTGAGATCCTGGCCCTCCTCCTCCGCCTCCGCGACGAACTGGGCCTCTCGGCACTGGTGGTCACCCATGACCTCGGTCTGGCCTGGAACATCGCGGACCGGGTGGCGGTGATGTACCTCGGCCGGATCGTCGAGACGGGCCCGGTCGAGCAGCTGCTCACGGCGCCTCGGCACCCGTACACGCAGGCCTTGTTGTCCGTCCTCCCGGAGGCGGAGACCGAACCGGTCGTCCTGAGCGGCGAACCGCCGGACCCTTCGAAGGTCCCGTCCGGCTGCCGCTTCCACGTCCGCTGCCAGATCCTCGCCTCGGGCGAGGCGGAGCGGGCCGGTGTGGCGGAGGCCTGCCGCACGGTGAACCTGCCGGTGCTGAACGGCGGCGGAGCCCCTCAGGTGGCTTGCCACTGGGCGGCGGCGTGCGGCGGGGAGGCCGGGGGTGGGGCCGCCGACGTGCGGACGACCTGAG
Source organism: Streptomyces sp. CA-146814 (assembly GCF_050942385.1). Classification (NCBI taxonomy): domain Bacteria; kingdom Bacillati; phylum Actinomycetota; class Actinomycetes; order Kitasatosporales; family Streptomycetaceae; genus Streptomyces; species Streptomyces sp. CA-146814. Next base: position 6,134,297 of record NZ_CP192068.1, on the reverse strand, counting down.
GCCGGTGCGTCAGCGGGTCCGGTGGCGGGCGTAGATCAGTCCACCGGCCGGCACCCGTCGGCACCCCAGCCATGACCCTTCCCACGCCCCGTCGCCGGACGAGGGATCGGTCGTCCTGGACGCCAAGGGGCTGCGCGCCCTGGCGCATCCGGTCCGTGTGCAACTGGTCGGCCTGCTGCGGAAGTACGGCCCGTCCACGGCCACCCGTCTCGCGGAGCGGCTGGGGGTGAGCTCCGGGACGGCCAGCTACCACCTGCGGCAACTCGGCGCGGCCGGCTTCGTCGAGGAGGACACCGAACGCGGCAACGCCCGCGAGCGCTGGTGGCGTTCGGTGCACCGGACGACCTGGTTCAACGACCCGGAACTGGCCGAGCGGGAACCCGAGGCCGCCCTCGCCTACCAGCAGTCCGTCGCCTCCATCTACGCCCTGCGCACCCAGCAGGCGCTGAACGGGCTGCAGACGATGCCCCGCGCCTGGCGGGAGAGGTTCGACCTGAGCGACTGGGTTCTGCGGCTCACCCCCGAGGAGACGACCGCGCTCTACGAGGAGTTGTCGGGTGTCATCGGCCGCTACCGGCGGGACACCCCGGAGAACGCGGCGACCGCTCCGGCGGGCGCGGAGCGGGTCGGCCTCATCACCCACTTCCTGCCCGAGCTGGACGCCCCAGCCCCAATCCCCGCCCCAGCCCCGGAAGCGGAGGCACCGTGAGCGCCGGGGACCCGGGCGCCACCGGCGTCATACCCGCCGAACGGTCCTTACGGCCGCTGGCCGGGGTGCTGGCGGCCATCGCCGCGTCCGTGACCGGCACCCGGATCTCCCTCATCGCTCTGCCCTGGTTCGTCCTCGTCACCACGGGCAGCGCCACCCGGACCGGGCTGGTCGCCTTCTGCGAGATGGCGCCGTACGTCCTGTTCAAGGCGTTGTCCGGCCCGCTGGTGGACCGTACGGGCCCGCGGACCGTCTCCTGGACCATGGACCTGGCGAGCGCGGCCGCCGCGGCGGCCATCCCCCTGCTGCACACCCTGGACCAGCTCTCCTTCCCGCTCCTGCTGGGCCTGGTCGCGGTGATCGGGGCCGCGCGCGGCCCGGGCGACCTGGCAAAAGAGGTCATGGTCCCGGAGGCCGCCGAGCGCGCAGGAACCCCCCTGGAGCGGGCCATGGGCCTGTCCGGCGTGATCGAACGGCTCGCCTCCACCATCGGCCCGGCGGCGGGCGGCGCCCTGGTGGCGCTGCTCGGCCCCATGACCGGTCTGGTCGTCAACGCGGGCTGCTTCGTCCTCGGTTCGGTGATCGTCGCCGTCGCACTGCCGCGCGGGACGGGACGACCGGCCGTGGCCCCCGCAGCACCCGCCGACGACCGGCAACCGGGCTACTGGCGGCGGTTCGGCGAGGGCTTCACCTTCCTGCGCGGCGATCCGCTGCTGCTCGCCGTCATCGTCGTGGTCGGGATCACCAACCTGCTGGACGCGGCGCTGACCAGCCTGATGATCCCCGTCTGGGCCGGGGAGTCGGGGAACGGCCCGGCGGCGATCGGCCTGGTCAGCACGGTGATGGGGGCCGCCGCGGCCGGCGGGAGCCTGATCGCCGCGATGGCCGCCCACCGGCTGCCCCGCAGAGCGGTGTTCCTCATCGGGTTCCTGCTGGCCGGGGCCCCGAGGTTCCTGGTCCTCGCGGTGGACGCCCCCCTGGGCGTGGTGCTGGCCGTCTTCGCCGTCAGCGGCTTCGGCGCCGGGTTCATCAACCCCGTGCTGGGCGCCGTCTTCATCGAACGGGTGCCGCGCCGGATGCTGGGCCGGGTCAACGCCCTCGGCGACTCGCTGGCCTGGTCCGGCATCCCGCTCGGCGGGCTGCTCGCCGGGGCGGCGGTGACGGTCGCCGGTCTGACGCCGGTGCTGCTCGTCTGCGGGGCCGCGTACTTCCTCACCACGACCCTGGCCGGACTGCGGCCGGAGTGGCGGGCCATGGACCGTTCACGCGAGGTCGGCGTACCGCGGGAGGCGGCGACGAGCGGCGAGCGTCCTTAGAGACGAGGCCCCCCGTGGTGGATCGCCCCCGTCAGCTCGCCGAGCGGACGCCCGGTCCCGCCCCAGCGGTGCTGGATGATCTCGGCCGCGATGGAGACCGCCGTCTCCTCCGGCGTACGGGCTCCGAGGTCCAGGCCCACGGGTGAGGCGAGGCGGGACAGGTGGGCCTCGTCCACTCCGGCCGTACGGAGGCGGGCGAGGCGGTCGTGGTGGGTGCGGCGGCTGCCCATGACCCCGATGTACGCGGCCGGGGTGCGCAGCGCGGCGATCAGCAGGGGCACGTCGAACTTCGGGTCGTGGGTGAGGACGCAGATCACGGTCCGGGCGTCGACCTCGGTCGCCTCCAGGTAGTCGTGCGGCCAGGCGCGGACGACCTCGTCGGCGGTCGGGAAGCGTTCGCGGGTGGCGAAGGCGGGGCGGGCGTCGCAGACGGTGACCCGGTAGCCGAGGAAGGAGCCGATGCGCGCGGTGGCCGCCGCGTGGTCGATGGCGCCGAAGACGAGCATGCGGGGCGGTGGCGCGTACGTACGGACGAAGACGGACACCTCTGCCATCCGGCGCTGACCGTGTGCTCCGTACCACTGGACGCCGGTCAGGCCCTGCTCCAGCAGCCCGCGCGCGTCGTCCGTGACGGCGGCGTCCAGCCCCTCGGAACCGAGCGTGCCGTGTACGCCGGTGGCGCGGACCACCAGCCGGGCGCCGGTCTCCGCCTCGCCGGACAGGACGGTGGCCTCCGCGACCGGCACATCGGCGGCGATCGGGTCGAGCAGGGCCGCGAGATCGGCCAGCTCGGCCTCGGAGGCGTACGCGCGCACCAGCACCTCGATCGTGCCGCCGCACGTCAGCCCGGCGCCGAACGCCTCGTCGTCGCTGATCCCGTACGCCACCACGCGCGGCCCCGACCCGGCGAGCACCTCGCGGGCCACCTCGTACACATCGCTCTCGACGCAGCCGCCCGAGACGCTGCCGAGTACGACACCCTCCGCGTCGACGGCCATCACCGCGCCCGGGTCGCGGGGCGCGCTGCCGTGGACGGCGACGACGGTCGCCAGGGCGAGAGGCGTACCGGCGGCGCAGCGGGAGCGGAGGTCGGGCAGGAGGTCGCGCACCCTGTCAGCATCCGCCGCCCGGAGGCGCGGCGCACGGGGAGCGGGTGCGTCAGTGCGTGCGGTCGTACGCGGCGACCAGCTCGCTGCACCGCTTCACATCGGCGGCCATCGCCACCAGGAGGTCGTCGATCGTGTCGAACTTCAGCATGCCGCGTACGTACGCGAGGAAGTCGACGGCCACGTGCAGCCCGTACAGGTCCAGGCCGACGCGGTCGATCGCGTACGCCTCCACCGTCCGCTCGGTGCCGTCGAACTGCGGGTTCGTGCCGACCGAGATGGCGGCCGGCATCGACTCGCCGTCCACCTCCAGCCATCCCGCGTAGACGCCGTCGGCGGGGATCGCGGTGTGCGGGAGGGTCTCCACGTTGGCCGTCGGGAAGCCCAGCTCACGGCCGCGCTGCGCGCCGCGCACCACGATGCCCTCGACGCGGTGCGGGCGGCCGAGGATCTCGGCGGCGCCGGCGACATCGCCTTCGGCGACCAGGCGGCGGGTGAGCGTGGAGGAGAACGGCTGGCCGTCGCCGGCCGCGCCGGTCACGAACAGGTCGATGACCTCGACGGTGTAGTCGTAGGTGGCGCCCAGCTCGGTCAGCAGCGCCACGTTCCCGGCGGCCTTGTGGCCGAAGCGGAAGTTGGGGCCTTCGATGACGGCCTTGGCGTGCAGCTTGTCGACGAGGACCTTCACGATGAAGTCGGCGGGCGACAGCTTCGAGAACTCGGCGGTGAACGGCAGGATCAGCACCGCGTCCACGCCCAGCTCCGCCATGAGTTCGGCGCGGCGGTGGTGCGGGGCGAGCAGCGGCGGGTGGCTGCCGGGGCGGACGACCTCGCTGGGGTGCGGGTCGAAGGTGACGGCGACGGACGGAACGCCCAGCTCACGGGCGCGCTCGACGGCCCGGCCGATGATCAGCTGGTGTCCGCGGTGCACGCCGTCGTAGGAGCCGATGGTGACGACGCTGCGTCCCCAGTCCTGGGGGATGTCCTCCAAGCCACGCCACCGCTGCACTGTGACCGCTCCTCGCCCGAACCTGTGTACGTGTGTATGTATGCCGATTACGCAGGTCTAAGACTGCCATGCTCACGCCCCGCCGCCTGCATCGGCATCGGCATCGCCTGACGTGATGTCTCCAACGCCTCCACCGTGCGCCGGGCGCTGGGACCGACCACCGCGGCCCACTCCTGCGGGGCGTCGGCGAGCCAGCGGATGACGAGACCGCCGAATCCGGGCACGTCCCGGGCGAGTTCGACCAGCCGGCGGTCGAAGCGGGCGGCGCCTTCCGGAGTGCGGACGAGGAGCATGCCGGTGCGGTGGACGAGCGCGCGCGTACGGACCTCCGGGCGGGCTCCCGCACCTGCTGCGGCGGCCTGGAGGAGCGCGTCCAGCACGTCCGGGTCGCGGCCGGTGGACTGCTCGAACTCCAGCAGGACCTCCAGCAGCTCGGCCCGCAGCGGCCGGGACGCGGTGGACCCGGCTCCGGCGAGGACCCGGGCCAGTGCGGCGCGGACCGGTGGCGGGGCGGGGCGGTCCCGGAGGAGGCCGGTGACCAGGGGCAGGAGGAGGGCGCGGGCGGCGGGGCCGTGTTCGAGGCGGAGGTCGACGTACTCCGCCGCGTGGGTGCCGTCCTCGGGGTGGGCGTCGATGTACTCGCGTACGAGCCCGGCGACGTGCAGCGCGAGTGCGGGCGTGTCGAGTCCGGCCAGCGCCCGCAGGACCGTGGCCGCGCCGTCGCCGGGGCGGGCCAGGCGGGCGCGGAGGGCGGCGAGGACCGGCTCGGGGTGGAGCGGGAAGACCTCGGCGAGCAGCTCCACGGGGAGGCGGGGGTCGCCGTGGGCGAAGAGGCGCAGCGCCTGCGGGAGGTGGCGGCCCCGGCTCTTCGGGTCGCGGACGAGGAGGGTGAGGGCGGCGGCGTGGAGCTCGGCGTCCTCGGAGCGGGTGAGCAGGATCCCGGCGGCCGAGCGGAGCAGGGCCCGGTCGCCGTCGGCGGTGATCCGGGGCTGGAGGAGTCCGGCGTACCGGGCGGCGGCGGAGCGGCGGGCCGGGCGGTCCTCGTCGCGGGCCCAGCGCTCGACGGCCCGGCAGAGCGCGGTGGGCTCGTCCTCGGCGAGGGCGGCGAGCAGCTCACCGGCCCGCTGGTGCGGGGTGGCGATCAGCGCGTCGGTCAGCTCGTCGACGGCCAGGTCGCGGCGGGCGTACAGCAGGGCCTGCGCGGCGGCGGCCACGGTGGGGCGCAGGGGCACGTCCGGCGCGTCGGGGCCGACGGCCAGCAGCGGGCGCTCGTCGGTGAACCAGCGACAGAGCAGCGGCTGCACGGCGACCGGGGCCAGCGCGAGGCGGCGGGCCACGGCGTCGAGGTACCGCTCGTCGCCGTCGGTGCGGGGTACGCCGTCGGCGGGCACCAGGCGGCGGAGCAGGTCGATCCGGTCCTCCTCGGGCAGCCGGAGCCGCCGCCAGAACCAGGGCCCGAACTCTCCGTACGCCCCTGGTTCCACCGGCCGGCCGGTGGCGGCGGCCGAGCGCCGGGTGATGCGCCCGGCGAGGACCCGGAGAACACCGAGGTACGGACGCGCGTCGGGCACCCGGAGCAGGCTGCCGCCGAGGAGGTGGGCGGCCCACCAGGCGGCGTCCTCGTCGCGGGGACGGCGGAGGCGGTGCCCTGCGCCCGCCGGGCCGAGGTGGCGGGGGCCCTCGGCGTCGTCGTCGTGCGGGCGGCGAGAGGCGTCCTCGTCGTGCGGGCGGCGAGCGGCGTCATCCTGCGGCCCGTCCTCCGCCCACAGCCGGTCCAGCGCCTCGATCAGGTCGGCCATCCGGTGCGCGAGCGCGGCCGTGCCCTGGCGGCGGCCGAGGAGCACCATCGCCTGGATCACCGGCCCGATCCGGTGCCGGGGCACGGGCAGGGAGCGCGGCTCTCCCCCGGTGCTCGGCGGACGCACCGCTCCACCGCTCCCCCGGTGCCAGCGGTGCACCAGGGAGCGGAGCGCCGCGTCCAGGTCCAGATGCGCGCCCTGCACCCAGTCGCCCAGCTCCTCGTGGGCGAAGCGGTAACCGGCCCCGGCCGGCACCAGAAGCCCCTCGGTCAGCACGGCCGAGGCCCACCCGGTGCGCCACGGGAAGACCTCCTCGAACGCCTCCCGGTCCAGCTCCCCCTGTCCCGGCCCCAGACACCGCCGGGCCGCCTCGTGGACCTGGCCCGCGACCCGGGCGGCCAGTCGGCGTACGGCGGTGCCGCGCGGCTGCTCACCGGCGGCGGCCGCGACCCGGACCGCGATGCGCACGCACATGAGGTCCAGGTGGGCGCCGAAGACGTCCTCGGTGTCGGGGCGGCCCGGGACGCCGGGCGGCAGGGCCTCGCGGACCTCGGCGAGGAGCCGCAGGGTGAGCGGGTGCCGGTCGTGGCCGGGAGCGAGGGCGTGCGGCGGGATGCCGAGGCGCTCCTTGGCCCGGTCGGCCTGGCCGGGGGTGAGGTCGGCCAGGCGCAGGGACGGCGGCAGCGCCCGGGCGGGGCGGTGCGGGCGGTGCAGGGCGCCGGGCGGGTAGAGGGCGCCGGCGGTCTCCCAGTGTTCGGGGCGGCAGGCGACGACGAGCCGGACGCCGTGCTCGCGCAGCCAGCCTGCGGTGGCCGCCGTCCACTCGGCGAGCCGGTGGGCCAGGAGCGGCGGCATCTCCTCGGGGCCGTCCAGGACGATGAGGAGCGGGTGGCCCGCGTCGGCGGCGAGGCGGGCGACGCGTTCGGCGGTGGCCGTGGCCATGTCACCGAGGGCTCCGGCCGCGGCGACGATCCGGGCCGAGCGGGTCAGCGTACGGTCGGCCGCGTCCACGACGGAGGTGTCGTCGGCGAGCAGGTCGGCGCCGCGCAGCCAGAGCGTGGGCGCGGGGGCCGTGGCGTCGGCGCGGCGGGCGGCGAGGGCGGCCAGCTCGGTGGTGCGGCCGGTGCCGGGTCCGCCGACGAGGCCCAGGACCGTGCCCGTACCGGCCTCGAAGGCGGCCAGCTCGGCGTGGATGTCCTCGCGCTCGACCGGTGCGGTGCGTGCCTCGGGCCCGTCCGCCGAGCCGACGGAGGTGGCGGTGAGCTGGAGGGCGCCGGCGAGGTTGAGGTCGGGGCCGTAGGCGGGGGCGGCGGTGGCGTTCCGTACGAGGAGGGCGTCGAGGGCGGCGTCGGCGCCGCGCGGGATCGGCAGGGCGAGCCCGGCGGACTCGTACGGGGTGATGAGGGCGGTGCAGAGGAGGCCGAGGACCGCGCCGGTGGCCGGGTCGGTGACCGGTCCGCCGATCGCCGCGCCGCCGGAGCGCAGGGCATCGCGGCCGTCGGTGCCGAGGGCCAGCTCCAGGGCGGCCGGGACGGCGTGGCCGGAGCCGTCCGGGGCGGTGTAGGTGGCGGGGGCCGTACCGAGGACGCGGGCCTGGCGGCGGCCGTGGGCGGCGATCCCGACGTACCGTCCGGGCTCGGTCCGCTCCCGTACGGCGATGGGCAGCGGCTCCACGCCGAGCGTCCCGGAGCCTCCCGTACGCAGGAGGGCGAGGCCGAGGGCCGGGAGCGCGGTGATGTCGTCGGGGCCGACGGAACAGGTGCGGCCGCCGGTGCCGTGCAGGAGGTACGGGCCGGGGGCGGCGGTGGCCTGGTGGGCGGTGACGACCGTGCCGCGGTCGTCCGCGACGAAACCCGTCCCCCGCGGCCGGCCGGCCTGATCACAGATTCTCACCAGCGTCGACCGGTCCCCACTGCCCATGGTCCGACGGTAGGCCGCCGGTGATCGCACGGAGGGGCGCGGACCGGGAACGCGCCCCCCGCGCCCCCGGTATTCACTCCGAGCGCCCGTCCATCAGGGTGAATAGGCGTGTCCTGGCGGAGCAGAGATGGTCCCGGGGCGGGGAAGGTGGAGCGGGCACCGGTGGGGGGTGGGTGCCCGCTCCATACGATCCGGGGATCAGGCGAAGACGGCGAGGCTCTTGGCCTTGCCCTTCTCCTCCTCCACGAGCACGAGGAAGGTCCCGTCCGGGCCGAAGACCGCGACCGGCCCCGGCGGGTGGGCGGGCATGTCCAGCCGTACGCCGTTGAGGAGCAGCTTGGCGCGCTTCTCGTCGACGTCCCAGCGCGGGAAGGCGGAGGCGGCCGCGTCGGCGACCGGCATCACCGTCAGCTCCTCCTGGTGCTGGTCCAGGGTGCGGGCCGCGTCCAGTCCGTAGGGGCCGACGCGGGTGCGGCGCAGCGCGGTCAGGTGGCCGCCGACGCCGAGTCCGGCGCCGAGGTCGCGGGCGAGGGCGCGGATGTACGTCCCCGAGGAGCAGACCACGGAGACGACCAGGTCCAGGACGGGCGTGCCGTCCTCGGCTACGGCCTCTCGGACGTCGTAGACGCGGAAGGAGGAGACGGTCACCGGGCGGGCCGGGATCTCGAACTCCTCGCCGCCGCGCACCCGCGCGTAGGACCGCTTGCCGTCGATCTTGATGGCGCTGACCTTGGACGGGACCTGCATGATCGCGCCGGTCAGCGCGGCCACCCCGGCGTCGATGCCTTCCCGGGTCACGGCGGAGGCGTCGGTGGACGAGGTGATCTCGCCCTCGGCGTCGTCGGTGACGGTGTCCTGGCCGAGCCGGATCGTGCCCAGGTACTCCTTCTCGGTGAGCGCGAGGTGGCCGAGCAGTTTGGTGGCCCGCTGGACGCCGATTACGAGGACTCCGGTCGCCATCGGGTCGAGCGTTCCGGCGTGGCCGACGCGGCGGGTGCGGGCGATGCCGCGCATCTTGGCGACGACGTCGTGCGAAGTGAAGCCGGACGGCTTGTCGACGATGACAAGGCCGTCCGGCGTGGTGGTCTGCTCGGTCATGCGGAGGCGGGACCCTCGTTCTTGTCGGCGGGGTCGGAGGCCTCGTCCTCGTCGTCCTCGGGCTTGCGGTACGGGTCGGCCTCGCCGGCGTACTTGGCGCCCGTGGAGACCTCGCGCACCTCCGCGTCCTTGGCCCGCGCCTTGTCGAGGAGGTCCTCGATGGTGCGGGCGTTGTCCGGGAGGGCGTCCGGGACGAAGGCCAGGCTCGGCGTGAACCGGACCCCGGTCTGCCGGCCGACCTCGGAGCGGAGGACGCCCTTGGCGCTCTCCAGCGCCGCGGCGGAGGCCGCGCGCTCCTCGTCGTCGCCGTAGACCGTGTAGAAGACCGTGGCCTCCCGCAGGTCGCCGGTGACCCGGGCGTCCGTGATCGTCACGAAGCCCAGCCGCGGATCCTTGATTCGCCGGTCCAGGGTCTCCGCGACCACGACCTGGATGCGATCGGCCAGCTTGCGGGCCCGCGCGTTGTCGGTCACCGGTCCGTCACTCTTCCTTCTGGTGTTCGCTTGCGTGTCAGTCTTCGTCACTGTGCAGCCGCCGTCTCACCGACAGCAGCTCCACCTCGGGTCGGGCGGCCACCAGCCGCTCGCACCGGTCCAGCACGTCCGTCAGGTGTCCGGTGTCACCGGAGACCACGGCGAGGCCGATCTCGGCCCTGCGGTGGAGATCCTGCCCGCCGGTCTCCGCCGCACTCACCGCGTACTTGCGCTGGAGTTCGGCGACGATCGGACGGACGACGGAGCGTTTCTCCTTCAACGACCGTACGTCGCCGAGGAGCAGATCGAAGGACAGGGTCCCCACATACATGTGTGTCCGGATGTCCCGCCGGTTCGGGTTCGTGCCCCGCCAGAGCTTGGCGGAGACATCAGAACCGTACCGGAACGGCCGGAGCCGATCGACGGAAATACGACCCGTCGACCGGCCCCGACCGTGGTGGCCGGGTTCCGGGGGCGAACCCCCGGAACCCCGCCGAATACCAGCGGATCCTTGCGGACCCGAGGTGGATCAGCCTCGCGGCTTCTCGCGCATCTCGTACGTCGCGATGACGTCGTCGATCTTGATGTCGTTGAAGTTTCCGAGGTTGATACCGCCCTCGAAGCCTTCGCGGATCTCGGTGACGTCGTCCTTGAAGCGGCGCAGACCGGAGATGTTGAGGTTCTCCGCGATGACCTTGCCATCGCGCAGCAGGCGCGCCTTGGTGTTGCGCTTGACCTCGCCGGAGCGGACCAGCACACCGGCGATGTTGCCCAGCTTGGACGAGCGGAAGATCTCGCGGATCTCCGCCGTGCCGAGCTCGACCTCTTCGTACTCCGGCTTGAGCATGCCCTTGAGGGCCGCTTCGATCTCTTCGATCGCCTGGTAGATGACCGAGTAGTACCGGACGTCCACGCCTTCGCGCTCGGCCATCTGCTCGGCACGCCCTGCGGCGCGCACGTTGAAGCCGATCACGATGGCGTCGGAACCCGTCGCCAGGTTGATGTCCGACTCGGTGACCGCACCCACACCGCGGTGCAGGACCCGGATGTCGACCTCTTCACCGACGTCGAGCTGGAGCAGCGAGGACTCGAGAGCCTCCACCGAACCGGACGCGTCGCCCTTGATGATGAGGTTGAGCTCCTGGACCAGACCGGCCTTGAGCGCCTCGTCCAGGTTCTCCAGGGAGAACCGGACACCCTTGCGGGCGAAGTTGGCGTTGCGCTCGCGGGCGGCACGCTTCTCGGCGATCTGACGGGCCGTACGGTCCTCGTCGACGACCAGGAAGTTGTCGCCGGCGCCCGGGACGTTGGTGAGACCGAGCACCAGGACGGGGGTCGAGGGACCCGCTTCCTGCACGTTCTGACCGTTGTCGTCGAGCATGGCGCGCACCCGGCCGTAGGCGTCGCCCACGACCATCGTGTCGCCGATGCGCAGCGTTCCGCGCTGGACCAGGACGGTCGAGACGGCACCTCGACCGCGGTCGAGGTGGGACTCGATCGCAATACCCTGCGCGTCCTGGTTCGGGTTGGCCCGCAGGTCGAGCGAGGCGTCGGCGGTGAGGACGACGGCCTCCAGGAGCGCCTCGATGTTGAGGCTCTGCTTGGCGGAGATGTCGACGAACATGGTGTCGCCGCCGTACTCCTCGGCCACCAGACCGAACTCGGTGAGCTGACCGCGCACCTTGGTCGGGTCGGCGCCCTCGACGTCGATCTTGTTGACCGCGACCACGATCGGCACCTCGGCCGCCTTGGCGTGGTTCAGCGCCTCGATCGTCTGGGGCATCACACCGTCGTTGGCCGCCACCACGAGGATCGCGATGTCGGTCGACTTCGCACCACGGGCACGCATGGCGGTGAACGCCTCGTGACCCGGGGTGTCGATGAAGGTGATCTTGCGCTCTTCGTCGTTGACGTCCGTCGTGACCTGGTAGGCACCGATGTGCTGGGTGATGCCACCGGCCTCGCCCGCGACCACGTTGGTCTTGCGGATCGCGTCCAGGAGTCGGGTCTTACCGTGGTCGACGTGACCCATGACGGTCACGACCGGCGGACGGGAGACCAGGGCCTCTTCGCCGCCCTCGTCCTCGCCGAACTCGATGTCGAAGGACTCGAGCAGCTCGCGGTCCTCCTCCTCGGGGCTGACGATCTCCAGGACGTAGTTCATCTCGTCCGCGAGCAGCCGGAGCGTCTCGTCGGAGACGGACTGCGTCGCCGTGACCATCTCGCCGAGGTTCATCATCACGGCGACGAGCGACGCCGGGTTGGCGTTGATCTTCTCCGCGAAGTCGGTGAGCGAGGCACCGCGCGACAGCCGGACGGCCTGTCCGTTGCCGCGAGGCAGCATGACGCCGCCGACCGACGGGGCCTGCATGGCCTCGTACTCCTGGCGCCTCTGCCGCTTCGACTTGCGGCCACGACGCGCCGGACCGCCGGGACGGCCGAACGCACCCTGCGTGCCACCACGGCCACCGGGACCACCCGGACGACCGCCGAAGCCGGGACGACCGCCGAAGCCGCCGCCACCACCGGGACGACCGGCACCGCCGCCGCCACCGCCGGGACCGGCCGGACGGCCAGCGAAGCCGCCGCCACCGCCACCACCGGGACGGCCGGCGAAGCCGCCGCCACCACCGGGACGACCCGCACCGCCGCCGCCGGGACGACCGCCGGCACCGGGACCACGGCCACCGCCGGGGCCACCACCGGGACGCGGGCCGGCAGCGGGACGCTGCGGCATCATGCCCGGGTTGGGACGGTTACCGGCGGGACCGCCGCCGGGACGCGGGGCCTGCGGACGGGGCATGCCGCCCGGAGTGGGACGGGCACCGCCCTGACCCTGACCGCCCTGGGGGCGCGGGGCGCCGCCGGGGCCGCCCTGGGGACGCGGGGCGCCGGGGCGCTCCGAGCCGCCACCGGGGCGCGGGGCACCGCCGGGACGGGGCGCCGAGGGGCGCGCCATGCCGGTGGAACCGCCGGAGGTGAAGGGGTTGTTGCCCGGACGGGGACCGGCCGGACGGGCGCCGCCGGGGCGCGGTGCGCCCTGGCCGGCGGGACGTGCGGGGCGGTCGCCGCCACGCTCGCCACCGCGCTGGCCGCCCTCGCGGGCTCCACCGTCACGCTGGCCGGCGTCGCGCTGGCCGCCGGCCGGAGCCGGACGGGCCGGACGCGGTCCGGGAGTGGCACCCGCGGGACGCGGGGCCTGGGGCTGCTGGGGGGCGGCCGGCTGGGCCGGAGCCGGAGCCGAGAACTCGGCGGCCGGGACCGGGGTCACCGGGGCCGCCTTCGGCGCGGGCTTCGGACCCGGACGGGGGCCCGCCGACGGAGCCGAGGGCTCTGCCGGGGCGCTGGTCTCCGGGGCCTCGGCAGCGGCCGGCTTGGGGGCCGGTGCGCCGGGCTTCGGGGCAGCGGGACGTGCCGCAGCGGCCGGGGAGGGCGCTGCGGGCTTTGCGGGCGTCGCCTTGCGGGGCGCGCCAGGCTTGGCAGCGGACTTGCCGGCGTTGCCGCCGGGCCCCTGCAGTGCGTCGGTCAACTTGCGTACAACCGGCGCCTCGATCGTCGAGGACGCCGAACGGACGAATTCACCGAGTTCTTGGAGCTTGGCCATGACGACCTTGCTCTCGACGCCGAACTCCTTGGCGAGTTCGTATACCCGGACCTTAGCCACTTCGCTCCTTTTAGGTCCGGGTTACCGCCGGACCGTCGCTACTTCATGGGCGTACTCATCGCGTACTCATCGAGTGCTCATCGCAATCTCGACCTACTTCCAACTCGCGAGGTACCTGACCGCACGGGGTCCCGTGCCGTTCACTTTCTTACGGTGTCACCCGCTCGACGAACCGCGTGAGTGCCGCGGTGTCGAACGGCCCCTTGGCCTTGAAGGCCCGGGGGAACGCCCGGCGGCGAACCGCCAGGTCGAGACAGACAGAGGTGGGGTGCACGTAAGCACCCCGGCCGGGCAGCGTACCGCGTGGATCAGGGGCGCAGGCGCCCTCGTCCACCACGATGCGCAGCAGCTCGCTCTTGGCCACTCGCTCCCGGCATCCCACACAGGTTCGCTCGGGGCAAGCGCGGGCTTGCGTCCGGCCAGACACGTTTTAGTCTACCTCCCCGTACCGACCTCACCCCTTTGGGGCAAAAATCGAACGGATGTTGTCGTGATCTCAGCGGCGTACAGCCAAGATCTATTCCCTGGAGCGGCTCCGGGTCAACGCCTTTCCGAGCGCTCCCGGGCCCGCTCGGCCCGCTCGCGGTCGGCGGTCTCGCGCTCCTCGTCCGTCTCGGTGTCCGGGCGGATGTCGATGCGCCAGCCGGTGAGGCGCGCGGCGAGGCGGGCGTTCTGGCCCTCCTTGCCGATCGCCAGCGAGAGCTGGTAGTCCGGCACGGTGACGCGGGCGGAGCGGGCGCCGAGGTCGACGACCTCGACCTTGCTCACCCGGGCGGGCGAGAGCGCGTTGGCGACCATCTCGGCCGGGTCGTCCGACCAGTCCACGATGTCGATCTTCTCGCCGTGCAGCTCGGCCATGACGTTGCGCACCCGGCCGCCCATGGGGCCGATACAGGCGCCCTTGGCGTTGAGACCGGAACGGGTGGAGCGGACCGCGATCTTGGTGCGGTGACCGGCCTCGCGGGCGATGGCCTCGATGACCACCGAGCCGTCGGCGATCTCCGGGACCTCCAGCGCGAAGAGCTTCTTCACCAGGTTCGGGTGGGTGCGCGAGAGCGTCACCGACGGACCGCGGACGCCCTTGGCGACCCGTACGACGTACGTACGAAGGCGCAGACCGTGCGTGTACTCCTCGCCCGGGACCTGCTCCTGGACCGGCAGCATGGCCTCCATCTTGCCGATGTCGACCAGGACGTTCTTCGGGTCCTTGCCCTGCTGGACGACGCCGGTGACGACATCCCCCTCGTGGCCCGCGTACTCACCGAAGGTCTTGTCGTCCTCGGCGTCGCGCAGCCGCTGCAGGATGACCTGCTTGGCGGTGGTCGCGGCGATCCGGCCGAACCCGGAGGGGGTGTCGTCGAACTCCTTGGGCTCCTGGCCCTCTTCGAGGTCGGCCGGGTCCTCCTTGGCCCACACGGTGACGTGGCCGTTCTCGTCGAGCTTCACCCGCGCCCGGCGGTAGCTGCCGTCGGTGCGGTGGTACGCGATGAGGAGGGCCGACTCGATCGCCCCGACGAGCACGTCGAAGGGGATCTCCTTGTCCTGCGCCAAGCCCTTCAGAAGCTTCACATCGATGTCCACGGCTACGCCTCCTCTTCCTTCTTGTCCTTGCGGTTGAATTCGATCTCCACGCGCGCCTTGGCGATCTCGTCGAAGGCGAGGCGGCGGGACGTGGGCTTGCGGCCCTTGACGCCGGGCACTTCGAGGTCCAGCCCGTCCTCGTCGACGGCGAGGATGCGGGCGACCAGCTCACCGGAGCCGTCGGCGGCGAGGTGGAACCTGGCCAGCCGGCCGGTGGCGCGCACGTAGTGGCGGGGCTCGGTCAGCGGGCGCTCGGCGCCCGGGGAGCTGACTTCGAGGACGTACTCGCCCTCGCCCATCGCGTCGGTCTCGTCCAGCTTCTCGGAGATCGCGCGGCTCAGCTCCGCGCAGGCGTCCAGCTCCACGCCCTCGTCGGAGTCCACGATGACCCGCAGCACTCCACGCCGGCCCGCCCGGGACACCTCGATCTCTTCCAGGTCCAGCTGCCGCGCGCTGACGAGCGGTTCCAGCAGCCCGCGCAGCCTCTCGCTCTGGGTGGTGCTCATCCGGGTGACTCCTCGGCCGCGTGTGCTGTTGTGGGGATCGTCGCGTGTCAGGTCAAAGGGTATCCGGTCGCCAGGGGTGTTGCCGTCCGCCCGCCCTGTCACCGCGGGTACGCTCGCGTGCGGTGATCAGTTCAGGACAGATCCTGTCAGGATCGGTCCCGGCCCGAAGGAGAAACGTGCGGAGCACGGGGACGACCCGCAGGGGGGCGCTCACCGCGACGGGGGCTTTCGCACTGGGTGCGGTGCTGACCGGCTGCGGGGACGACGACAAGAGCACGGGCCGGAACGGTCCCGTCCGCACCGAGGCCGAAGCGGTCCGGGTGGAGCGGAGGCTGCGGACGGCGGCGGCCCGCACCGCCGCCCTGACGCTCGCCCACTACGACCTGGCCACCGAGGCCCACCCGGCGCTCGCGGAGGGCCTGGCGCCCCTGCGGACGGCCGTACGGGAGCACACCAAGGCCCTGGCGGTGAAGGGCCGAAAGGCCGCCGCCCCGCCCGCGCCCGGTCCGGTCTCCGCCGACGCGAAGGCGGCCGTGCGGGAGCTGGCCGCCGCCGAGCGCCGCCGGGCCGACGCGCACGCCGAGGCGCTGCTCACCGCCGAACCGGAGCTGGCCCGGCTGCTGGCCTCGGTGGCCGCGGCCGCGGCGGTCCACGCGTACCTGCTGACCGAGCTGGCCAAGGAGACCTCGTCATGACCCTGCCCTCCGAGGACGAGACCCCCTCCCCCGCGCTCACCGCCACCCAGGCCGCGCTGGCCGCCGAGCACGCGGCCGTCTACGGGTACGGGGTGCTCGGCGGCCGGATCGCCGGGAAGCGGCGCACCGAGGCGAGCGCGGCGTACGACGGCCACCGCGCGCGCCGGGACGCGCTCATGCGGCGCGTGCGTGACCTGGGCGGTGCGCCGGTCGCCGCCGACGCCGCGTACGCTCTGCCCTTCGCGGTTACCGACACCGCGTCGGCACTGCGTCTCGCCGCCGTCCTGGAGGACCGGGTGGCGGGCGCCTGCTCCGATCTCGTACGGGCCACCGAAGGACCCGCGCGGGCCGACGCGGCGGGCGCGCTGCGGGAGGCGGCCGTGCGGGCGGCCCGCTGGCGGGGCGGCAACGTAGCCTTTCCGGGGCTCGCCGAGCGGGCCCCGGGCGCCGGTCCGGCCGAGAAGACGGGCCCGGTGGAGGCCGCGGGAGCGGACACGCCCGAAGGCTGACCGAGGGACCGGAAAGGGATCAACGGACGTATGGGTTTCGAACCGCCGCAGCGCCTGGTGCGCGCGCTCGGCGAGATGTACGGGGGCGGCGCGGCGGCCGACTGGCTGGACCGCCTCCCCACGCTCACCGAACAGGCGCTCGACGCCGCCGGGCCGGACCTCACCGTGGAGCGGGTGGCCGCCCCGGGCGGGCGCAGCGCCCTGGTGCTCCTGGTCCGGCAGGCCGACGGGACCCCGGCCGCGCTGAAGATCGCTCCGCCGCGCGCCGAGCCGGAGCAGGAGCGGGCGGCGCTGGCGCACTGGAACGGCTGGGGTGCGGTGAAGCTGCTGGAGGGCTCCGCTCCCGACGCGTCCGGGGCGCTGCTGCTGGAGCGGCTGCACCACGAGGTGTCGCTGCGTTCGCTGCCGGAGGCCAAGGCGCTCCTGGAGGCGGCGGGCACGGTCCGGCGGCTCTGGGTGGAGCCGCCCGCCGGGCACCCCTTCGAGACCGTGGCCGAGCGGACCGGGCGGCAGACGGCGGGCATGCGGGCGGCCGCCGAGGCCGATGCGGCGCTCGCGCCGCTGGTGGACACGGCTCTCGCGGCCCGTACGGAGCTGGTCGAGGCCGCTCCCGAACTCCTGCTCCTGCACGGCAACTTCCGCCAGAGCAAGGTGCTCTCCGGCGAGCGCGCGCCATGGCTGACGGTGGGTCCCGAGCCGCTGGTCGGTGAGCGGGCCTACGACCTGGCCCGGCTGGTGCGGGACCGGGTGGAGGATCTGATCGCCTCTCCGGGCGGGCCGGTGACGGCACGGCGGCGGGTCAAGAAGCTGGCGGAGTCGCTGGAGGTGGACCAGGCACGGCTGCACGGCTGGACGCTGTTCCGGGCGGTCGAGTCGGGGACCCGGGCGCTGGCCGAGGGGCGGCGGCAGATGGGCGAGGTCAACCTGGAGTTCGCGGGCTGGCTGTAACGGTTCGCCGTACGGCGAAGGCCCCCACGCACACACGTGCGCGGGGGCCTTTCCCATCGGCTGATCAGGCCAGGTCGGCCGTCAGGCGGGCGATCGCCTCGTCGACGGTCAGCTCCTCGCGCTCACCGGTGCGGCGGTCCTTCAGCTCCAGGACGCCGTCGGCGGAGCGGCGGCCGGCGACCAGGATCTTGGGCACGCCGATCAGCTCGGAGTCGGTGAACTTCACGCCGGGCGAGACGCCGGGCCGGTCGTCGACCAGGACGCGCAGGCCCGCCGCGTTGAGCTTCTCCGAGACGTCGAGGGCCAGCTCCGTCTGGAGGGCCTTGCCCGCGGCGACGACGTGGACGTCGGCCGGGGCGACCTCGCGGGGCCAGCACAGGCCCTTGTCGTCGGCGGACTGCTCGGCCAGGGCAGCGACGGCGCGCGAGACGCCGATGCCGTACGAGCCCATCGTGACGCGGACCGGCTTGCCCTGCTGGCCGAGCACGTCGAGCTGGAAGGTGTCGGCGTACTTGCGGCCGAGCTGGAAGATGTGGCCGATCTCGATGGCGCGGTCCAGGGTGAGGCCGGTACCGCAGGTGGGGCAGGGGTCGCCCTCCTCGACCACGACGACGTCGACGTACTGGTCGACCTCGAAGTCCCGGCCCGCGACGACGTTCCTGGCGTGCTTGCCGTCCTTGTTGGCGCCGGTGATCCAGGCGGTGCCGGGGGCGACGCGGGGGTCGGCGAGGTAGCGGACCTTCTCCAGGCCCTGGGGGCCGACGTAGCCGCGTACGAGGTCGTCACGGCCGACGAAGTCCTCGGCGGTGACCAGCTCGACGACGGCGGGCGCCAAGTGCTCGCCGAGCTTGCCGAGGTCGACCTCGCGGTGGCCCGGGACGCCGACGGCCACGATCTCGCCGTCCACCTTGACCAGCAGGTTCTTCAGCGTGGCCGAGGCGGGGACGCCGAGGTGCGCGGCGAGGGTCTCGATGGTCGGGGTGTCGGGGGTGTCCAGCTCCTCGACCGCGCCGTGCGCCGAGCCGTCGACCGGGGCGAGCGCGAAGGTCACGGCCTCGGTGTTGGCGGCGTAATCGCAGTTCGGGCAGTCCGCGAAGGTGTCCTCGCCGGCGGCGGCGGGCGCCAGGAACTCCTCGGAGGCCGAGCCGCCCATCGCGCCGGAGACGGCGGAGACGACGCGGTGGTCCAGGCCGAGGCGCTCGAAGATCTTGATGTACGCGGCCCGGTGCAGCGCGTAGGAGTGCGCGAGGCCCTCGTCGGTGGTGTCGAAGCTGTACGAGTCCTTCATCTGGAACTCGCGGCCGCGGAGCACGCCGGAGCGGGGGCGCGCCTCGTCGCGGTACTTCGTCTGGATCTGGTAGAGCATCACCGGCAGGTCCTTGTAGGACGTGCACTGGTCCTTGACGGTCTGGGTGAAGATCTCCTCGTGGGTCGGGCCGAGGAGGTAGTCGCCGCCCTTACGGTCCTGGAGGCGGAAGAGCAGGTCGCCGTACTCCTCCCAGCGGCCGGACGCCTCGTAGGGCTCCTTGGGCAGGAGTGCGGGGAGGAGGACCTCCTGGGCGCCGATGGCGTCCATCTCCTCGCGCACCACGTTGGAGATGTTGTCCAGGACCTTCTTGCCGAGCGGCAGCCAGGACCAGATGCCGGCCGCGTTGCGGCGCACGTACCCGGCGCGGACCAGCAGCTTGTGGCTGAGCGTCTCGGCGTCCGCCGGGTCGTCGCGCAGTGTCTTGATCATCAATCGGGACATGCGCTGGACCTGGGCCATGATGAACTCCTGCTCGCGAAAGTGGTGAGCCCGAGGTTAGCCGGGGGGTGCGGGCAGGCGGAAATCCATTCAGCCCCGGGGCCTGCGGAGCGGCAGAGGGGCGCCCATCACCGCGTACGGCAGTGGGGCGCTGGGGAAGACCACCTGGCGGGCCAGGTCGCGGTAGCCGAGCGCGCGGTAGAGAGCGCGGGCCGGGCTGTCCTTGTCGATCGCGGAGAGGATCGAGCGGGGCTGCGGGACGGCGTCGGTGATGGTGGTGATCAGGGTGCGGCCGATGCCGTGCTGCTGGTGGTCGGGGTGGACGTGCAACTCGGTGATGACGAAGGAGTCGTCGAGCCAGCCGTCGGAGCCGGTGGCGCGGAGGTAGGGCTCGACGACGGTGGACCACCAGTGGGCGCGGTCGTTGGGCAGCCCGTAGACGAAGCCGACGAGCCGTCCGCCGGGGGTGAGGGCGCCGAGCGCGCGGGCCTCGGGGTGGTCGAGGTGGCGCAGGACGATGTGGCGGCGTACGTCGATCTCGTCCTGGCTGAGCCCGAAGGCGGCGGCCTGGACGTGGAGGGCTTCGTCGACGCGTGCGGCCAGGTCGATGGGGCCGACTGCGATGCCGGGGTCCGCGGGGCCGTGCGCGGTGACTGGTGCCATGCGCGAACCCTACTGGCCGGGGTGGGCGGGCCGGTACGGGCGGGAGGCCGGGAAGCGCCCCCGTACGGGCTGTTCAGAGGCTTTCCGTGCGGGCCTTTCAGAACAGGACGCTCATGAAGGTGCCGGTCTCGCGGAAGCCGACGCGGCGGTAGGCCTTGCGGGCGGCGGTGTTGTAGTCGTTCACGTACAGGCTGACGACGGGGGCGACATCGGCCAGGGCGTAGCGCAGGACGGCGGCCATGCCGGTCTCGGAGAGGCCCTTGCCGCGGTGTTCGGGGGCGACCCAGACGCCCTGGATCTGGCAGGCCTGGGGGGTGGCGGCGCCGATCTCCGCCTTGAAGACGACCTTGCCGTCGTCGATGCGGGCGAAGGAGCGGCCGGCGCCGATGAGTTCGGCGACGCGGGCCTGGTAGAGGAGGCCGCCGTCGCCGGCGAGCGGGGAGATGCCGACCTCTTCGGTGAACATCGCCACGCAGGCCGGCATCAGGACCTCGGTCTCGTCCTTGCGGATGCGGCGGACGAGCGGGTCGGGAGCGATGTCGGCCGACGGGCTCTCGGTGACCATGAGGGGCTGGTTGGCGCGGACTTCGCGGGCGGGGCCCCAGCCGGGTTCGAGCAGCCGCCAGAGCAGCGCGGTGGGTTCGGCGGGGCCGACGATCGAGGAGCAGCGGCGGCCGGCCCGGCGGGCGCGGTCGGCGAAGGCGCGTACGGCTTCGGGCCCGGCGCAGATCGGGACCAGGTTGGCACCGGCGTAACAGAGGGAGCGGAGCCTGCCGTCGGCGTACCAGCCCCACATCTCGCCGCCGAGGCGCCAGGGGTCGAGCCCGGCGACCTGGACGCGGGACGTGACGAAGGCGTTGGCCACGGGCTCGCTCTCCAGGATGGCGAGCGCTGCGCCGAGGTCGCTGGGTTCGAGGACCCGGGTGGTGGTCTGCGTCAACACGAGGGGGCCTCACCATGCGGTCTGCTGATTTCCGCACTGTACCCAACAAGGCCCGAGAGCGCTGCCCGGGTCCGGAAGCGGGCGTCCGGGCAGGCCCTGGAGACGCCGCCGCCCCGCCGGGCGCGAGGCTCGGCGGGGCGGTGATGACCGGGAAAGGCGCAGGTCAGGCGCCGATGGAGACCTGGGGCTCGCCGGAGGCGATGCCGTCCTTCTCCATCTGCTCGGCGATCTTCAGCGCTTCCTCGATGAGGGTCTCGACGATCTTCGACTCGGGCACGGTCTTGATGACCTCGCCCTTGACGAAGATCTGGCCCTTGCCGTTGCCGGAGGCGACACCGAGGTCAGCCTCGCGGGCCTCGCCGGGGCCGTTGACGACACAGCCCATGACCGCGACGCGCAGCGGCACCTCCATGCCCTCCAGACCGGCGCTGACCTGGTCGGCGAGCTTGTAGACGTCGACCTGGGCGCGGCCGCAGGAGGGGCAGGAGACGATCTCCAGGCGGCGCTGCTTCAGGTTGAGCGCCTCCAGGATCTGCAGGCCCACCTTGACCTCCTCGGCCGGCGGGGCCGAGAGGGAGACGCGGATGGTGTCGCCGATGCCCTCGGAGAGCAGCGCGCCGAACGCGACGGCCGACTTGATGGTGCCCTGGAACGCCGGTCCGGCCTCGGTGACGCCGAGGTGGAGCGGGTAGTCGCTCTGGGCGGCGAGCTGGCGGTAGGCGTTGACCATGACGACCGGGTCGTTGTGCTTGACCGAGATCTTGATGTCGCCGAAGCCGTGCTCCTCGAAGAGGGACGCCTCCCACAGGGCGGACTCGACGAGGGCCTCGGGGGTGGCCTTGCCGTACTTCTTCAGGAGCCGCGCGTCCAGGGAGCCGGCGTTGACGCCGATCCGGATCGGGGTGCGGGTCTCGCCCGCCGCCTTGGCGATCTCCTTGACCTTGTCGTCGAACTGCTTGATGTTGCCGGGGTTCACGCGGACCGCCGCGCAGCCCGCGTCGATCGCGGCGAAGACGTACTTCGGCTGGAAGTGGATGTCGGCGATCACCGGGATCTGCGACTTGCGGGCGATCGTGGCGAGGGCGTCGGCGTCGTCCTGGGTCGGGCAGGCCACGCGGACGATCTGGCAGCCGGAAGCCGTCAGCTCGGCGATCTGCTGGAGGGTGGCACCGATGTCCGACGTACGCGTCGTCGTCATCGACTGCACGGAGACGGGTGCGTCGCCGCCGACCGCGACCGTGCCGACCTGGATCTGTCGGCTGACCCGTCGGTCGGCGAGCTTGGTCGGAACGGCCGGCATTCCGAGAGAAATCGCAGTCATGCGCTGTGCATCCCCAAGGTGTGGATCAAGGTCCCGATGTCGGCGGGCTCCAGGCTTCGAGGTTACGGCACCGGAGCCGGGGCGCACGCACCGTACGGACAAGTCAACCAGATGGTGACCGACCGGACACAAGGCGTGTGCCCGGCGGTCACCTCTCCGAGGGCTTGCGGAGGCTCAGCTGATCTTGACCGGGTTCACGATGTCGGCCACCAGGACCAGCAGCGTGAAGCAGATGAAGAGTCCGGCGACCACATAGGCGACCGGCATCAGCTTCGCCACGTCGAACGGGCCCGGGTCCGGGCGCCGGAAGACCTTGGCCAGATTACGCCGCAGCGACTCCCAGAGCGCGCCCGCGATGT
This sequence comes from Streptomyces sp. CA-146814, assembly GCF_050942385.1. NCBI lineage: Bacteria > Bacillati > Actinomycetota > Actinomycetes > Kitasatosporales > Streptomycetaceae > Streptomyces > Streptomyces sp. CA-146814. The sequence continues at coordinate 6,111,931 of NZ_CP192068.1, read as the reverse complement.
GTCCGCCGTCGAGCGGGAGCAGCGGCAGCATGTTGAACAGGAACAGCGACAGGTTGAAGCCGGCGAGCAGGAACAGCATCATCGCGACCTGGTTCTGCGCCGGGATGTCGAGGTTCATCACCTCGCCGCCGATGCGCGCGGCCCCGACCACGCCGACCGGTGAGTCATCCGCGCGCTGGCCGTCGCTGAACGCCGCGTTCCACAGGTCGGGGATCTTGGAGGGCAGCGCGATGATCGCGTCGACGCCGTTCTCGATCATGTCGCCCATGCGCACGACGGAGTCACCGAAGCCGAGCGGCACGATCTCGGTCCGGGCGGCGAAGCCGAGGTAGCCGGCCTTGACGAAATCGTTCGGGATCACCTCGCCGTTGCTGTCCTTCTTGGCGACATCGTTCTCGCGCAGGACGGCGTTGAGCGTGACTTCCTTACCGTCGCGTTCGACGACGATGGTGGCGGGGCCGATGGTCTCGCGGATGCGGTCCGAGAGCGTCGCCCAGTCGTCGACCTTGGTCCCGGCGAAGGCGACGATCTTGTCGCCCTCCTGGAGTCCGGCGGCCTTGGCGGGCGAGACGGGGTCCTTCGGCGCGCACTTGTCGCGGTTCTCGCTCTGCGCGATCACGCACTTCTGGACGCCGCCGACCTCGGTGGTCTGCGTCTGGAAGCCGAAGGTCATCGCGACGCCCATGAAGATGGCGACCGCGAGGATGAGGTTCATGAAGGGCCCGGCGAACATCACGATGACGCGCTTCCACGGCTTGCGCGTGTAGAAGAGCCGCTTCTCGTCGCCGGGCTCCAGCTCCTCGTACGCGGCGGAGCGGGCGTCCTCGATCATGCCGCGCCACGGTGAGGTGGAGCGGGCTTCGAGCCGGCCGTCGGCGCCGGGCGGGAACATCCCGATCATGCGGATGTAGCCGCCGGCCGGGATGGCCTTGATGCCGTACTCCGTGTCGCCCCTCTTCTTCGACCAGAGCGTCGGGCCGAATCCGACCATGTACTGCGGGACCCGGATGCCGAACATCTTGGCCGTGGAGAGGTGGCCCAGCTCGTGCCAGGCGATGGAGAACAGCAGGCCCACGACGAAGACGGCGATCCCCAGGACCGTCAGCAGGATCGAGGTCAGACTCATGCGCGCGCCTCCGCTGTCGCTTTCGCCGAGAGTTCCCGGGCCCGTGCGCGGGCCCAGGTTTCCGCTTCGAGGACGTCCGCGAGGCTGAGCGGGGTTCCCGGGGCGGGGGTGCCGTGTTCGGTCACCACAGCGGTGACCGTATCCATGATTCCGTTGAAGGGCAGCTGTCCGGCGAGGAAGGCGTCGACGCACTCCTCGTTGGCCGCGTTGAAGACGGCGGGTGCCGTGGAGCCGAGCGTACCGACGTGGCGGGCGAGGCCGACCGACGGGAAGGCCTCGGTGTCCAGCGGGAAGAACTCCCACGTGGACGCCTTCGACCAGTCGAAGGCGGGGGCCGCGTCCGGGACGCGCTCGGGCCAGCCGAGGCCGATGGCGATGGGTCCGCCCATGTCGGGCGGGGTGGCCTGGGCGAGGGTGGAGCCGTCGGTGAACTCGACCATGGAGTGCACGTAGGACTGCGGGTGGACCACGACCTCGATGCGGTCGAAGGGGATGTCGTAGAGGAGGTGCGCCTCGATGACCTCAAGACCCTTGTTGACGAGCGTCGCGGAGTTGATCGTGATGACCGGGCCCATGGCCCAGGTGGGGTGGGAGAGGGCCTGCTCGCGGGTGACGTCGGCCAGCTCCTCGCGCGTACGGCCCCGGAAGGGCCCGCCGGAGGCGGTGACGACGAGCTTGCGGACATCGGAGCGCTTGCCGGCCGCCAGGGCCTGGAAGAGCGCGGCGTGCTCGGAGTCGACCGGGATGATCTGGCCGGGGGCGGCGAGCGCCTTCACCAGCGGGCCGCCGACGATCAGCGACTCCTTGTTGGCGAGGGCGAGCGTACGGCCCGCCTTCAGCGCGGCCAGCGTCGGGGCGAGCCCGATGGAGCCGGTGATCCCGTTGAGCACGGTGTGGCAGTCGCTCGCGGCGAGGGTGGCCGCCGCGTCGGGCCCGGCGAGGATCTCGGGGAGCGGCTCCCCGGCCCCGTACCGCTCACGCAGCGCCTCGCGGAGTCCTCCGACCGCGCCGGGGTCGGCGACGGCGACCGTGTTCACCCGCAGCCGGTGGGCCTGCTCGGCGAGGAGGGCGGTCCGGCCGCCGGCGGCGGAGAGCGCGGTGACCCGGAAGCGGTCGGGGTTGCGCAGGACCAGGTCGATGGCCTGGGTGCCGATGGACCCGGTGGAGCCGAGGATCACCAGATCCCGGCGGCCGTCCGCGGTGTCGAAGAGGAGATGCGGATCGGCGAGGGGGGCGGGGCTGTCGCTCATACCCCCCATTGTTGCCGCTCCGGCTGTGTGCGTGGACAGCGCGTCCCGGTGGGGCGGAGATTCGGTGGCTTCGGTACGGAGGGGGCGCGCCCGGTGTGCGGGCGCGCCCCCTTGACGGGTTACGGGTGGCGGCTCAGCGGACCGGCCGGTGCCGGTTCTCCTCGGCGGAGGGCCCGGGGGCGGCGTCCGCGATCCAGGGGCCGTCGCCGCTGGGGTCGATGACGCCCTCCTCCAGCCAGGTGTACGTACCGGAGAGCACGCCGTCCACCACGCGCCGGTCCAGGTCGTCGGTGTTGGACCAGAGCCGCGTGAACAGCTCCTCGACCCGGATGCGGGCCTGCTCGCAGAAGGCATCCGCAAGCTGGTACGCCTCCCGGCCGTGCTCCCCCGCGCCCCGCAGATGCTCGGCGCGGACGCAGGCGGCGCTCATCGCGAAGAGTTCGGCGCCGATGTCGACGATCCGGCCGAGGAAGCCTTGCTTGGTCTCCATCCGGCCCTGCCAGCGGGACATGGCGTAGAAGGTGTACCGGGCGAGCTTGCGAGAGGAGCGCTCGACGTACCGGAGATGCCCGGAGAGGTCGCGGTGCCCGGCGGGGTTGAACTCACCGTACGTACGCGGCAGCTGCCCGGCCCCGGTGACGAGCTGAGGCAGCCAACGAGCATAGAAAGCCGCCGCGTTGGCACCGGCCTTGGCCTTGTCGGCGAGCGGCTTCTCCGGATCGATGATGTCCCCGGCGACCTTGAGGTGGGCGTCGACGGCCTCGCGGGCGATCAGCAGGTGCATGATCTCGGTGGAGCCCTCGAAGATCCGGTTGATGCGCATGTCGCGGAGCATCTGCTCGGCCGGAACGGCCCGCTCTCCGCGGGCGGCCAGCGACTCGGCGGTCTCGAAGCCGCGGCCGCCGCGGATCTGGACGAGTTCGTCGGCGATCAGCCAGCCCATCTCGGAGCCGTACAGCTTGGCGAGGGCGGCTTCGATACGGATGTCGTTGCGGTCCTCGTCGGCCATCTGGGAGGAGAGGTCGACGATCGCCTCCAGGGCGAAGGTGGTGGCCGCGATGAAGGAGATCTTCGCGCCGACCGCCTCGTGCTGGGCGACGGGCCGCCCCCACTGCTCCCGTACGGCGGACCACTCGCGGGCGATCTTCAGGGACCACTTGCCGGCGCCGACGCACATGGCGGGCAGCGACAGACGCCCCGTGTTGAGGGTGGTGAGCGCGATCTTCAGCCCGGCGCCCTCGGGCCCGATGCGGTTGGCGGCGGGGACGCGGACCTGGTGGAAGCGGGTGACGCCGTTCTCGATGCCGCGCAGCCCCATGAAGGCGTTGCGGTGCTCGACGGTGACGCCGGGAGCGTCGGCCTCGACGACGAAGGCGGTGATGCCGCCGGGGTGCCCGTCGGAGGCAGGCACCCGAGCCATGACGACGAGCAGATCGGCGACGACCCCGTTCGTCGTCCAGAGCTTCACACCGTCCAGGAGGTAGTCGTTCCCGTCGGGCACGGCGGTGGTGGCGAGGCGGGCCGGGTCGGAGCCGACGTCGGGTTCGGTCAGCAGGAACGCGGAGATGTCGGTGGTGGCCAGCCGGGGCAGGAAGGCGTCCTTCTGCTCCTGGGTGCCGAAAATCTTGAGCGGCTGCGGTACGCCGATCGACTGATGCGCCGAGAGCAGCGCACCGACCGCGGGGCTCACGGATCCGACCAGGGCGAGCGCCTTGTTGTAGTACACCTGGGTGAGCCCCAGACCGCCGTACTTGGTCTCGATCTTCATGCCCAGGGCGCCGAGCTGCTTGAGCCCGTCGACCACCTCGTCCGGGATCTTGGCCTCGCGCTCGATCCGCGCACTGTCGACGTGCGCCTCGCAGAAGGCCCGCAGCCGCGCCAGGAACTCCTCGCCGCGCCGGATGTCATCGGGCGGCGGCAGGGGGTGCGGATGGATCAGGTCGAGCCGGAAGCGCCCGAGGAACAGCTCCTTGGCGAAGCTGGGCTTACGCCAGTCCTGCTCCCGCGCAGCCTCGGCGACCCGCCGCGCCTCACGCTCGGTGACCTTGGGTGCTCTGGGGACCTGGGGGGTGTTGTGTGGTGCGGACATGTGGGGCCTCACCTCGCCGCGTGCCACCAGGACGGACAGGCACCTGGACGCGCGGACTGCGTAGGAGCTGGCTGCTTACTGGTCCGTATGTAACCCATGTACCCGGAGTTCGGCACCTGCACCAGGCCTGGCGGGCGAGGTGGATTGCGTACTGTGCATGCCACATCCCCCTGGAGGCCGCATGCCCCTGACATCCCTGCTGCTGGGCGCCGCACTGTTCCCCGCGGGCCTCACGCTGGCAACGGACTACCGGGGCGCCGCCGGGACGCTCGCGAACGCCTTTCTCGACCCCAACCAGGGTGACCGCGCAACCCTGCGGCACTACGCCCGGCGGGGGATCGACCACCCCGAACTGCACTTCTTCAACGAGGCCCCACGCCATCCGAGGTTCGTACGGATCGGGGGCGGGTTCGTCTCGGCCGTCGGGTTGGTGTTCCTGACGGGCGGAGTCCTTGCCCTGGTGCGTGGCTGACGACTGCTCCCCCTCAGCCGAGCCGACCGGGCCACAGAAGCATCGGGTCGTAGACCGGGGACTCCGGGGCGTGCTTGATCCGGGCGTCGACCACTTCGTACCCCCATCGCGGGTACGCGCTGCGCGCGGGCTCGTTGTCCACGATGCAGGTGAGGGTGGTCCAGGCCTCGGGGCGCCTGTCGGCCATCGCGTCGTGGAGTCGCCTGCCGATGCCCTGGTTGGTCGCCTTCGGGAGGACCATGAGCTCCCGCAGCCAGAAGACATCGCCGGCCTCTGCGATCGTCGACGATCCGGCGCGCTGCGTCACCGTCGCGCCGGACGAAGGTGAGGCCGGGTCCTGGGGCGTCGCTGAGCGGTCGAGGAGCCGTACGGCGCGCTTGTGCTCACTCAGGTCCGAGCGGCATATGCCTTCCAGGCAGACGAGTTCGGCTTCGTTGTGGCGTGCTGCTCGGCGGTGCGAAGACCCGGCCTATTCGAGGATCCGTGTCGGGAACGAGCGGCGAGAGATCAATGGCAGCCGCCCGTTGGGCCCCGAGATCCTGAGCTGCTTGCCCTGCTGAGCCGAGACCTTGACGGTGGAAGCGGCGCTGACGGGCAGCGTGATGAGTTGCGACAGCTCGTGCCGGGTGAGGCCCGTGACCACCTCGTTGCCACACACAAGAACGGCGAAGACGAGGGATGCCGCTTCGGAGGTAATTCTCCGTTTGTCTTCACCGGAGAACGTGAAGAAGTAGTCTCCCGGACCCTTGCCGTCGTTGTACTTGATGAACAAGTGGCGATCATGGTTCACGACATAGTGGCCGTACTTCACACTCGCGCGATTGAGTGCTGTGAACTTCTCCGAGTCGGCGATCGCGACCAGCGCCGCACCATGCATGAAGTCCTTGTGATCAATCACTGTTCCCCCTTCGAACGGCCGCAGACGAGGGCCGGAGGCGTGGGCGCCCGAGATCGCCCTAGCGTACCGATCAGCTGATCGCTGAGCCTGAGGTTCGAAGATGGTCAAGTGCCGTACTTCCAGATGGAGATGGCCGTGCCGGATACGCGCCAGATGCGTGGCGGATCGCGGGCGGAACGACGGGGCCGACGGACAGCAGGACGGTAGTCAGCCGACGCCTCGGGCGCGCTTCACAGCCGGCCAGGCCGGGCGAGGCCCCGCCCGTACCCACCCGGTGGCTGCTGGTCCCGGCCGGGCGCAAAATGGGAGTGCGCACTTCATCGGCTTCCCCATGTAGAGGTTGATCACATGAAGCTCTTCGCGCGGTCTCCGGAGGAGAAGGCGAAGCACTCGGCCAAGAAGGCGGAGCGCAAGGTGGAGTTTCAGCGCCGGAAGGCGGAGGCCCTCGGCCGTATCCCGCCGGACGAGTTGGCGGCGATCCCCGTCACGCGGGAGCGCTTCTCCATCGAGGTCACGGAGAACATCGCCACAGCAGGCATGGACACGACCAAGGCGCTCAAATACCGGTGGACGGTCACCGACACGGCCACCGGCGTGCCCCAGAGAACGGGCTACGCCTTCACCTACGCCGGAGGGCACCGGGAAGCGACCATGTTCGTCGCGAAACTTCTCAGCGGCAAGAAGAAGATCAAATAGGGCGCTCCATGTCCTCGCCGCTTCCGCGCGCGGCGAGGACATGGAGGAAAACTTGAGGCGGCAGCCCCCGCACAGTGGGCTGCCGCCGGTCCTTGTGCGTGCCCCGCCCGCGCTCGCTGTCCAGGCGGGAGGCGCGGGCGGGGTCGTTGCGGGGTGTTACAGGGCCAGGCCCGTGAGGACCAGGACGCGCTCGTACGTGTAGTCGTCCATCGCGTAGCGGACGCCCTCGCGGCCGACTCCGGACTGCTTGGCGCCGCCGTACGGCATCTGGTCGGCGCGGTACGAGGGGACGTCGCCGATGATCACGCCCCCCACCTCCAGGGCGCGGTGCGCGCGGAAGGCCGTCTGGAGGTCATGGGTGAAGACGCCTGCCTGGAGGCCGTACTTGGAGGAGTTGACGGCGGCGAACGCCTCCGCCTCGCCGTTCACCTTCTGGAGGGACATGACCGGGCCGAAGACCTCTTCGCAGGCGAGCTGCACGTCGTCCGGGAGGCCCGCCAGGACCGTCGGGGCGTAGGTGGCGCCGTCGCGCTTGCCGCCGGTGAGGAGTTCGGCGCCGCCCTGGACCGCCTCGTCGACCCAGGACTCCACGCGCTTGGCCGCGTCCTCGCTGACCAGGGGGCCGACGTCCGTCGTCGCGTCGGCCGGGTCGCCGGTGGCCAGGGCCTCGACGGCGGCGACGATCTTGGGGACCAGCCGGTCGTAGACCGAGGCGTCGGCGATGACCCGCTGCACCGAGATGCAGGACTGGCCGCCCTGGTAGTTGGAGAACGTGGCGATCCGGGTCGCCGCCCAGTCCAGGTCCTCGTCGGAGGCGTAGTCGGACAGGACGACCGCCGCGCCGTTGCCGCCCAGCTCCAGGGTGCAGTGCTTGCGCGGCACCGACTCCATGATCGCGTAGCCGACCGGGCCCGAGCCGGTGAAGGAGATGACCGGCAGCCGCTCGTCCTGGACCAGGGCGGGCATCTTGTCGTTCGGGACCGTCAGGACGGACCAGGAGCCCGCCGGGAGGTCGGTCTCGGCCAGCAGCTCGCCGAGGATGAGCGAGGAGATCGGGGTCGCCGGGGCCGGCTTCAGGATGATCGGGGCGCCCACGGCGATGGCCGGGGCCACCTTGTGCGCGCTGAGGTTGAGGGGGAAGTTGAAAGGCGCGATGCCCAGGACCGCTCCGCGCGGGAAGCGGCGGGTCAGGCCGAGGCGGCCCGTTCCGCCGAGGTCGGTGTCCAGGCGCTGCGCCTCGCCGCCGTTGAAGCGGCGGGCCTCCTCGGCCGCGAACCGGAACACCGAGACCGCCCGGCCGACCTCGCCGCGCGCCCACTTGATCGGCTTGCCGTTCTCCGCCGAGATCAGCTGCGCGATCTCCTCGGTGCGCTCCCCCAGCCGCCGTACGACGTGGTCGAGCGCGGCCGCCCGTACGTGCGCCGGGGTCGCCGCGAACTCGTCGCGTACCGCGTGGGCGGCGGCGACGGCCTCCTCCACCTGGGCGTCGGTCGGGACGCTGACGGTGCCGACGAGGCGTCCGTCGTACGGGTTGGTGACGTCGAAGCTGTCGGCACCGGTGGCCTGGCGGCCGGCCACCCAGAAGGCGTGGGGCGAAGTCATGGAGGTTCCGGCCCTTCGGAGGTCGTGAGGAGGTCTTTGACCAGGAGGTCGTGTCGTAGGTCGTGGGTGCCCCTGAGGCTCCCCAACCGACTTCCACGGTAGGGCGAGGCTGCCGCGATCGCGTTTAGCCGGGGTGGAGTGGGATCGGCCTCCGCTGCTACGGATTGGCGAAGGAGGCCGCGGAAGCCAAGGAGGCCGAGGTAGCCAAGGAGGCCGCGGCCTACTCCTCCGGCGGGGTCGCCGCCTCCGTCGCCTTCAGCGCCAGCCACAGCTCCATCCGCACGTCCGGGTCGTCCAGCGAGCGGCCCAGGATCTCCTCCACCCGGCGCATCCGGTAGCGCAGGGTGTGCCGGTGTACGCCGAGGTCGGCGGCGGCCGCGTCCCACTGGCCGTGGCGGGAGAGCCAGGCGCGCAGGGAGGCCACGAGGTCGCCGCGGCCCTTGGCGTCGTGCTCGTACAGGGCGCGGAGCATGCCGTCGGCGAAGGCCCGTACGGCGTCGTCCGCGAGCAGCGGCAGCACCGAGCCGGCCGCCAGCTCCTCGTGCTCGACCAGGGCCCTGCCCCGGCGGCGGGCGACCGAGAGGGCCTGTTCGGCCTGCTTGTACGCGGCGGAGACGGCGATCGGGCCGCACGGGGCGGAGAGGCCCACGATCACGTCGCCGTCCTCGGCGGCTCCCTCGCGCGGCGCGCGGTCGTCCTGGGCCTCCGCGTAGGCCGCGCAGGCGGCGACCGCCGTGCCGCCGTCGGCCGCCAGGACCACCACGCGCTCGCCCTCGGGGACCATGAGCAGCGCCTCGCCGGAGCGGGCGGCGGCGGCCTCCATGGTCTCGGTGAGCAGTTCGTACGCGGCGGGCGCGGCCGTCTCCGCGATGATCAGCCGGAAAGGCGCGTCGAGCAGTTCGCCGTACAGGTCTCCGGCGACCGCGCGGGCGTGGTCGGGCTGGCCGGCCAGCAGCATGCGCAGGACGGCGGCGCCCAGGCGCTGTTCGGCGCCCTGGAGCGCGCCGGAGCGGGCGGTGGTGAGGGTGAGGAGGGCGACGGCGGAGTGGACCGCGTACCGCTCGGCGGTCCCGAGCGCCGCTCCCGTGCCGACGGCCAGCGCCCCGCGCGCCCGGCGGCCGGTGCCGAGCGACTGGAGTTCGACCCGGTCCTCGCTGTCGCCGACGACGACGCTGGCGGGCGCGGGTCTGTCCCGGAGGCGTTCGACGTCCGGCGTGAGGCGGGCGGCCCGGCGTGCGGCCCAGTCCGGGGCGGCGGCGAGCACCGCGCCGGAGGTGTCGTACAGCGCGGCCCACCCGTCGATGTGGGCGGCGAGGCGGGCGAGGAGGTCGGCGGGGCCGTCCCCGGCGAGCGCGGCCTTCGTCAGCTCGCGCTGGGCCTCGAAGCCGGCGGTGACCGCGCGGTACTGGTCGGCGGCGATGGCGCCGGATACGGCCTTGCTGATGGCGAGGAACGGCGTACGGCGCGGCACTTCGAGGAGGGGCAGGCCCGCTTCCTCGGCGGCGTCGAGGAGGGCGGTGGGGATGTCGTCGTAGTTGACCCCGACCGCGAAGCCGACGCCCGCGACGCCCGCTCCGGCCAGCCGCCGTACGTACCGGCGCATGGACTCCGCGTTCTCGGCGTCCAGGTTGGTGGCGGTCACCAGGAGCAGTTCGCCGCCGTCCATGTACGGGACGGGGTCGGCGAGCTCGCTGGCGTGGGCCCAGCGCACCGGGGTGTCGAGCCGGTCCGCGCCCGCCCGCACCGTGAGCTTGAGCGCCGAGTGCTGGACGAGCGAGGCGAGCGTGGGGGGCATGGGAGCGGGAACCCTCGGTGTCGGAGACGCGTGGCCGGCGAGGGGCTTCCCTGCCGGATCGGTGGTGGCTATCGGCGGTGGCTATTACGCCGTCCCGTATGAACGGCTGTCACCGATTCTGCCAGGGCGGCAGAGTTCCTGTAACCGCTCTCAGCCCTCAGGGGCCTTTCTCAGCCGCCCAGCTCCACCAGCAGCGGCGGTGCGTGCTCACCGTCGACCGTGGTCAGCCGGATCACCGCGTGGCCGGCCGGGACCGCGTACGCCAGCTCCGAGGCCGACCAGCGCTCCTTCTCCACCTGCCGTACGGTCACCGCGTCCGTCGTCACCGCCTTGCCGGTCACCAGCTTGCGCAGCGCGTGCAGGGCGCGGGTGAACGGCTGGTCGGCGAAGACGGTGTGCTGGGCGACCTCGCGGGTCTCCACCCACTCCTTGCCCCAGGCCTCGGCGAACCGCTTGCCGTCCCACGTGGTGATCCCGGAGAGGGCGGCCGTGCAGCCGACCGCGCCGAGGAGCGGGGTGTGCAGGGGTTCGGGGACGTCGTCGACGGTACGGAGGGTGAGGACGGCCCCCGCGTTGACGGAGCGCAGCCGGCGGATGCCGCGTACGGTCTCGGCGGTCACCGCGTGGGTCGCGTCGTCCAGGACCAGGCCGACGAAGAGCGTGGTGTCGGTGCGGGCGGCGGTGATCGCGGTGAACTGGGCGAGGAGAAGCCGGGTGAGGAGGCGGGAGGCCTCCGCGTGGCCGCGCTCCGGCAGGTCGACGCGGACCCGCAGCGGGTACTGGCCGAGCGAGCGCAGCGCGAACGGGCGGGCGTCGGGGCCGGTGGCGAAGAACCCGGCGAACGCGGGCCGGTCCAGCAGCGCGACCCGGTCGGCGAGGGCCGGTGCGGGGTCGCCGGGGCCGCCCGCCTGACGGGTCCGGGCCTCCAGCTCGCGGAGCATCGCGTGGTGACCGGCGGCTTCCAGCGTGGTACGCAGGGCGGTGAGCGCGGCCGGGGTCCCGTCGAGGAGTTCGCGCAGCTCCGGTACGGAGGGGAAGTGGCCGTGGGCCGTCCGGTACGGGCCGAGCAGCTGGGCCAGGACGGTGGCCGCGCGGCGGCTGTCCAGGCTGCCGACATCGCCGACGAGCCCCTCGGCGAGGACGGCGGCGGCCTCGTCGGGGTCGCTGGTCCCGCCGTAGAGGTCGAGGTCGTGGGCGGAGGCGGGGTTGCCGACGCGTACCACGACGTCGAAGGCCTCGTCCGGGCCGAGCGGTGCACCGGCGCCGCCGACGGCGAGGACGGCCGCCTGTCCGGCGAGGGCCCGCAGGCCGAGGGCCTCCACGACGGGGCGCACGAGGCGGGCGGACTTGCCGGAGCCGGGCGGGCCGACGGCCAGCAGCGAGGTGCCGAGCAGGGTGGGGTCCAGGGCGAGGCCGGTGGACCGGCGGGCGTAGGGGTTGTGCGGGTCCTCGGCGCAGCGGCCGATGCGGACCTGGCCGGTGAGCACGTCGTGGCGGGCGGTGCGGCGGGGCAGGTCGCGGTCGCCGGAGGGGTGCAGGGCGGCGGCTCCTCCGGTGCGCAGGACGGCCTCGGCGAGAGGCGCGAGGCGGTCGGGGCTGCGGGTGGCCTGCGTCCAGGCGTGGCGGAGGCGGGCCACGTCCACGTCGTTCATGCGGCCGGTGCGGACCTCTGCGGTGAGGGTCTCCGCCGCGTCGGTCCAGCCGGCCGCGCGCAGCTCGGGCCACTGGTCGGCGGAGGTCGCGGTGGCGGGGGCCGGGGCGGTGTCGGCCGGGGTGGGGGTGTCTTTGCGGGCGGCGAGAAGTTCGCGCCAGCGGCCGAGGCGGGCGAAGGGGTACAGGACGGCGGCGGCGATCAGCGCGTAGATGACGTTGACGACGGTCTGGCTCTGGTAGATCTCGCCGCCCGCGACGGCGGCGACCAGCACCAGGACCGGGCGGACGACCGGCAGGGTCTCCTTCCAGACCAGCAGCTGGGTGAGGCCCGCCGCCACGGCCGCCGCGAGGGCGAGGAAGGGCTGCCCGCGCTTGACGACATGGCGGCGGAAGAGCTCGGAGAAGTTGCCGATCCGGCCGCACCCGTAGGCGAGGAGCCCGAAGAGCAGTGCCTCGTACACGGTGAGCGCGTCGGAGCCCTCGATGGTGCGGGGGCCGCCGGAGGTGCCCGGGTTCCACCACTCGCCGGGGGTGAAGAGCTTGAGGGGGACGAGGCGGTACGGGAGGTAGCCGTTGCGCCAGAGCGACCAGAGGAGGAGGGCGGAGAGGAGGGCGATGACGGCGCCCACGAGGAGGGAGCGGTCGGAGACCTCCTCGCCCTGCTCGGCCGGGCGCGGTGTGAACCCGAACCGCCAGACGCCGGGGGCCTGGGGTGGGCGGGGCGTACGCAGCCAGGCGTCGAGGGCCGGGGCGCCGGCGGCGGGCTGGTCGACGGGGGGCGGTGGGGTGGTCGGGCGGCCGGGGGGCGGTCCGGGCGGGGGAGGCGGAGAGGTCCACGCGGAGGGTGGGCCGGTCGGCGGCCGGCCGGCCGAGGGCTGGTCGGCCGAGGGCTGGCCGGCCGAGGGCTGGCCCGTCCCCGGTGCCGGAAGCCTCCCAGGCTGCCCGGCCGGAGGCTGCCCGGACTGCGGGGCCGGAGGCCAGCCGGACTGCGGGGCCGGAGGCTGCCCGGGCGCCGACGCCCAAGGCTCTGCGGAAGGCCGCCCGGGCCGCGGTGCCGGAGGCCGGCCCGGCGACGGCACCGGCGACGGGCCGTCGGGCGTCCGGTCACCCCACGACTCCCCCGACGCGGGCTGCCCGAACCGCGGCGCACCGGGCTCCCCGGGCACGGGCTGCCCAGGCACGGACTCCCCGGACTCGGGCTGCCAGAACTGCGCCGCACCGGACTCCCCGGCCACGGGCTGCCCGGCCCACGGCTCCGGCGGCGCCCCCGCCGGAGGCAAGGGCACCGCCGGCCCGGGCACCCTGTCCGCGTTCGTGCCCCGTACGCCCCGCGTGCCCTCGTCGTCCATGAACCACTGCCCCCTTGACCTGCCGGTCCGTCCGCTGCCCCGGTCAATCTAGTGCGCGCACACGGGGAGTTCAGCAACCCGCCCGAAGAGTGACCGTCCCCGGGCCGCCCCGGACCGGCCCGTGTCCGCATCGCACCAGGTCGGCAGGGCCGTACACCGTCTTCTGTCCGCGACGGACAACGACACGCACCCACCACTCCCGATCGGAGCATGCCCGGGTCCGCCACCCACCCCTAGCCTGCGATGAGAAGAGCGTCCGAAACACCCCCAGGAGCCCCTCATGACCGCAATCCCGCAGGAGCGCCGCGTCGTCACTGCCATCCCCGGCCCGAAGTCCGTCGAGCTCCAGGCTCGCCGGCTCGCCGCCGTCGCCGCAGGTGTGGGCTCCACCCTGCCGGTGTTCACCGCCCGCGCGGGCGGCGGGATCATCGAGGACGTGGACGGCAACCGGCTGATCGACTTCGGCTCCGGCATCGCCGTGACCTCGGTCGGCGCCTCCGCCGAGGCCGTCGTACGCCGGGCCACCGCGCAGCTCGCGGACTTCACCCACACCTGTTTCATGGTCACGCCGTACGAGGGGTACGTCGAGGTCTGCGAGCAGCTCGCCGAGCTGACGCCGGGCGACCACGCGAAGAAGTCGGCGCTGTTCAACTCGGGTGCCGAGGCCGTCGAGAACGCGGTGAAGATCGCCCGCGCCTACACCAAGCGCACCGCCGTCGTCGTCTTCGACCACGGCTACCACGGCCGGACGAACCTCACCATGGGCATGACGGCGAAGAACATGCCGTACAAGCAGGGCTTCGGTCCGTTCGCGCCCGAGGTCTACCGTGTCCCGGTCGCCTACGGCTACCGCTGGCCGACCGGTGCCGAGAACGCCGGTGCCGAGGCGTCCGCGCAGGCCGTCGACGCGATCACCAAGCAGATCGGCGCGGAGAACGTCGCCGCCATCATCATCGAGCCGGTGCTCGGCGAGGGCGGCTTCATCGAGCCGGCCAAGGGCTTCCTCCCGGCGATCGCGCAGTTCGCCAAGGACAACGGCATCGTCTTCGTCGCGGACGAGATCCAGTCCGGCTTCTGCCGCACCGGCCAGTGGTTCGCCTGCGAGGACGAGGGCATCGTCCCGGACCTGATCACCACCGCCAAGGGCATCGCGGGCGGTCTGCCGCTCTCTGCCGTGACCGGCCGCGCCGAGATCATGGACGCCGCGCACGCGGGCGGTCTGGGCGGTACGTACGGTGGCAACCCGGTCGCCTGCGCGGGTGCGCTCGGCGCGATCGAGACGATGCGTGAGCTGGACCTGAACGCGAAGGCCAAGCGGATCGAGGAGGTCATGAAGGACCGCCTCGCGCAGATGCAGGCGAAGCTCCCGAACGGCGACATCATCGGTGACATCCGCGGCCGTGGCGCCATGATCGCGATCGAGCTGGTGAAGTCCGGCACGAAGGACCCGAACCCGGAGGCGGCCGGCGCGCTCGCCAAGGCCTGCCACGCCGAAGGCGTCATGGTCCTGACCTGCGGCACCTACGGCAACGTCCTGCGTTTCCTGCCGCCGCTGGTGATCGGCGAGGACCTCCTCAACGAGGGCCTCGACGTGATCGAGCAGGCTTTCGGCACGCTCTGATCCTTCGAAGACCCTTCGAACCCGGATGCCGTACGGCGGTGGTCCCGCGTCACCGCCGTACGGCATCCGGGTGAGGGCCTGTGAAGAAGGTGTGCGGGGGCGATGGCGGGTGGCGGCTGCGGCTGTCGGCCGCCCCTCCGCTGCCGTACGGTTTCTGCAGATGAGAGAAACACATCGCCCACGGGAAACCGCGGGTGATTCCGGGTCGGGGCTTCCCCAGCACGATCCCGGGCGTGCCCTCGGGCACGGCGCCGGAGCCTCGCGCTCCGGTACTCCTCACCGATCGGACGGCCGCCCGCCCCACACCCCCCGGGGCGCGCGGCGACCCGGTCCCGCCGGCCATCCCGGAACAACCCCCCCTGTTCCCGGGTGGCCGGCCTCTCTCGTTCCCGCCCTGCTCGTGGCCCTGTTCGGGCTGATCACCTGGCAGGTGGCGGCCGACGGCCCGCTGGTCCGGCTGGACGAACGCGTCGGCGAGAGCCTCTTCCGGCGCGGCCCGGCCGCTCTGACCCAGCTCTTCTCCGACCTCGGCGGGGTGCCGGTGGCGCTCCCGGTGCTCGTCTGCGCGATGGCGTACGCGCTCTGGCGCGGTGCCCGGCGGCTGCCGGTGTACGCGGCCCTCACCATGGCGGCCGTCCCGGCGCTGGTGATCCCGCTGAAGGTGGCCACCGCCCGGCAGGGCCCGCTGACCGAGGCCGTCAACTACTACCCGTCGGGCCATACGGCGACGGCGGCGGTGGCGTACGGGGCTTCGGCGCTGCTCCTCCTCGCGGTGGACCGGCCGGCGTGGCTGCGTACGTGGATGCCGCCCGCCGCCGCGGTGCTGCTGACGGCGGCGACCGGCGTCGGGCTGGTGCTGCACGGCTACCACTGGCCGCTGGACGTGCTGGCGAGCTGGTGCCTGGGGCCGGTGCTGCTCGCGCCGCTGTGGTGGGCGGGCCGCCGCCGGCCGTGAGCCGGACATGGATGATGCCCGTCGCCGCGATCCTCTTCACCCCGGCGACGGGCATCGGTCTGGTGGGCTGCCTCAGCAGAACCTCAGCGGTACTTCAGCGGTACTTCAGCTACCGAAGTACGCGTCGAAGTTGCGGCTGAACTCCCAGTTGTTGAACCGGTCCCAGTTGATGGACCAGGTCATCAGGCCGCGCAGGTCGGTCCAGGTGCCGTGCGTCTGGTAGGAGCCGCAATCGGTCTTCTTGATCAGGCAGTTGAGCGCCTTGTTGACCTCGGCCGGTGAGGTGTGGCCGTTGCCCGCGTGGGTGGAGGCCGGGAGGCCGATGGCGACCTGGTCGGGACGGAGGCCCGGGAAGACGCGGCTCGTGTTGCCCGCCACCGGGAAGCCGGCGAGCAGCATGTCGGTCATCGCGATGTGGAAGTCCGCGCCGCCCATCGAGTGGTACTGGTTGTCCAGTCCCATGATCGGGCCCGAGTTGTAGTCCTGGACGTGCAGCAGGGTCAGGTCGTCGCGCAGGGCGTGGATGACCGGGAGGTACGCGCCGGCGCGCGGGTCCTGGCCGCCCCAGGGGCCGGAGCCGTAGAACTGGTAGCCCAGCTGGACGAAGAAGGTCTCCGGCGCCATGGTCAGGATGAAGTCGGAGCCGTACTTCGCCTTGAGGGTCTTCACCGCCGAGATCAGGTTGACGATCACCGGTGAGGTGGGGGCGCGGAAGTCGGTGTCGCCGGTGTTCAGCGAGAGGGAGTGGCCCTCGAAGTCGATGTCCAGGCCGTCCAGGCCGTAGGTGTCGATGATCTTCGAGACCGAGGTGACGAAGGCGTCCCGGGCGGCAGTGGAGGCGAGCTGCACCTGGCCGTTCTGGCCGCCGATGGAGATCAGGACCTTCTTGCCCGCCGCCTGCTTGGCCTTGATGGCGGCCTTGAACTCCGCCTCGGACTCGACGTTCGGGCACTCGGTGACCGGGCAGAGCGAGAAGCGGATGTCGCCGGAGGTGACGGTGGTGGGCTCACCGAAGGCGAGGTTGATGATGTCCCAGGAGGCGGGGACGTCTGCCATGCGGGTGTAGCCGGAGCCGTTGGCGAAGCTGGAGTGGAGGTAGCCGACCAGCGCGCGGGCGGGGAGCTTGGTGTCGTCGCCGCCTCCGCCGCCCGGCGCGGTGGTCGCGGTGACGGCGGCCGACTTCGCGGACTCGCCGGCCGCGTTGGTGGCGGTTACCTGGAAGCTGTACGCGGTGGAGGCGGTCAGCCCGGTCACGGTGGCGGAGGGGCCGGTGGCCGAGGCCACCTTCGTACCGCCTCGGTAGACGTTGTAGCCGGTCGCGCCGGAGACGGCGTTCCAGGAGAGGGCCACCGAGGTGGCGGTCAGAGCGGTGGTGCGGAGGCCCGCGGGGACGGCCGGGAGGACCACGGGGTCGCCGCCGGGGCCGACGAGGGTGAGGTCGTCGACGTAGTGGGCGGGGGTGCCGTACCAGCCGTGGGTGTAGACGCTGACGGAGGTGGTGGAGGGGCCAGTGGTGAAGCTGGTGGTGAGCTGCTTCCAGGCGCCGGTGGACTGGGTCCAGGTGGAGACGTCGGTGGTGCCGGTGCCGGTGGCGCCGAGGTAGACCGGGCTGCCCTGCACCCAGGCGCTCAGCGTGTAGCGGGAGTTGGGCTTGACCGTGACCGCCTGGGAGCACCTGGCGTTGTCGTTGCCCGCCGGGGTCGCCTTCAGCGCCTTCGTACCGCCGCGTACGGGGGTGGAGACCGCCGCCCCGCTGCCTGCGGTGCAGCTCCAGCCGTCGAGACCGGCCTCGAAGCCGCCGTTGCGCGCCACGTCCACGTCCGCCGCGCTCGCCGCCGGTGCCGTGGCGACCAGGGCACCGGCGGCGAGCACTGCGGCCGTACAGGTGGCCAGAAGTCCGGAAAATCTGACGGTTGGTCCGGTGCGTTCCACAACAGCCTCCGTGCAGGGGGGAATTGGGTGTGGCGTGCGCACAACATGGTCCAGACCAATCAGGTTGTCAAGACCTCTGGCAGTGGGCTCACCCCCTGCGCGGCCTCCGGCGGTGCAGTGGCGTCACCCCCTGCACGGCCTGCGGCGGCGGGTCATCCTCCCTCCCGGCCGTCCTGGGCGGCGGCTCCGGCCGCCTCGTGCATCGCCAGCTCCAGCAGCGCCGCGTCCGTGAGGGTTCCCGAGCCGTCCGGCGGGATCAGCCAGCGCACTCCTCCGGCCGCGCGGCCCGGGTGCGGAACGACGATCCAGGTGCCGGGGCCCGCGCCGCGGATGCCGGTGCCGAGCCAGCGGGACGCGGTGCCGGGCGGGACGAAGAAGCCCATGCGGGACTCGCCGAAGTCGGCGAGGACCGGCCCGGGCCGGTCGATGAGGCGGGTGAGGACATCGAGCGTCGGATAGCCGAGCTCACCGGGGAGGATCAGCACGTCCCAGCGCCTGCCGGCGGGAAGAAGAGCGATCCCCTGGGGGTTGCGCTCCCATTCCCACCGGCAGGCGCTGGGATCCGGTGCCACCGATGTGAGCCACTCGATCGCGGCTTTCGCTTCCGGTCCCGTCATGACCAGCCTCCCGTTGACGTGAACACCGGCAGGGTTCTACCGGTGGGTACACGTGCGAGAGAGCGCTCAGCCCCGACTATGACGCGGGTTGGGGCCACGAATGACCGTGACGTGAGTCACATTGTTGGACAAGGTGTCAGCTGTCGAAGCCGAGCCCCAGCTTGTCCATGGTCTTCAGCCAGAGATTGCGGTGCCCGCCGTTGGCGTCGGCGTGGGCGAGGGACCGCTTGGTGATCTCGATCCCGGCCCAGGCGAACGGCTCCGGCGGGAACGGCATCGGCTTCGAGCGGACCATGTCCAGGCGGGTCCGCTCGGTCTCCTCACCGGCGAGCAGATCGAGCATCACATCGGCCCCGAAACGCGTGGAGCCGACGCCGAGTCCGGTATATCCGGCGGCATAGGCGACCCGTCCCTGATGAGCCGTTCCGAAGAAAGCAGTGAAGCGCGAACAGGTATCGATCGCACCGCCCCAGGCGTGCGAGAATTTCACTCCGGAAAGCTGCGGAAAACAGTCGAAGAACTGCTCCGCGAGCTTGAGGAACGTCTCCGGCCGCTGGTCCAGATCGGCGCTGAGCCGGCCTCCGTACGGATAGATCGCGTCGTATCCGCCCCACAGGATCCGGTTGTCCGCGGAGAGCCGGAAGTAATGGAACTGGTTCGCGCTGTCGCCGAGTCCCTGGCGGCCCTTCCAGCCGATGGATTCGAGCTGTTCGGGCGTGAGCGGTTCGGTCATCAGCGCGTAGTCGTAGACCGGAACGGTGTACGGGCGGACCCGCTTGACGAGCGACGGGAAGATGTTGGTGCCGAGCGCGACCCGGCGGGCGAAGATGCGACCGTACGGGGTGCGGACCGCCATCCCCTCCCCCGAGCGGACGAGGTCCAGGCCGCGCGTGGACTCGTAGATCCGTACGCCCAGCTCCTGGCAGGCCCGCTTCAGGCCCCAGGCGAGCTTGGCCGGGTGCAGCATCGCGACGCCGTTCCGGTCCCAGAGGCCGCCGAGGAAGGTGGGCGAGTCGACCTCGGCGCGCAGGGCGTCCCGGTCCAGGAAGTCCACGCCGGTGATGCCGAGCTTGACGATCTCCTCGTGCCATTCGCGCAGCTCTTCGAGCTGGTGCGGCTCGGTGGCGACGTCGATCTCGCCGGTCCGCTCGAACTCGCAGTCGATCCCGTAGCGGGCGACGGCGGCCTCGATGGCGTCGAGGTTCCGCTCCCCCAGCTCCTCCAGTTTCGCGATCTCGTCCGGCCACCGCTCGACGCCGTTGGCCAGGCCGTGGGTGAGGGAGGCGGCGCAGAAGCCGCCGTTGCGGCCCGAGGCGGCCCAGCCCACCTCGTGCCCCTCGATGAGGACGACGTCCCGGCCGGGGTCGCGCTCCTTGGCGATGAGCGCGGTCCACAGGCCGCTGTATCCGCCGCCGATGACCAGGAGGTCGGCGTGCTCGTCGCCGGTGAGGGCGGGCAGCGCGGCGGGTTTGGCCGGGTCGTCCAGCCAGTAGGAGACCGGCTTGGCGCCGGAGAGTGATTGGGCGGCGATACTCATGGCAGCTGGGGCCATGGTTTCCAACTCCTTCAGGACTTTCCGTTTCGAGCGTTGCTCTTTCGGCGGCTCGCGATGAGCTGGCCGCCGAGGACCATCAGTACCGCAATGATGAACATGGCGGTGCCGATGACGTTGATCTGCACGGGTGTGCCGCGCTGTGCCGAGCCCCAGACGAACATGGGGAACGTGACGGTGGAGCCCGCGTTGAAATTCGTGATGATGAAATCGTCGAACGAGAGCGCGAAGGCGAGCAGCGCGCCCGCCGCGATTCCGGGGGCGGCGATGGGAAGGGTCACCCTGAGGAAAGTCTGCACGGGTCCCGCGTAAAGGTCGCGGGCGGCTTCCTCCAGTCTCGGGTCCATCGACATCACGCGCGCCTTGACGGCCGTCACCACGAAGCTGAGGCAGAACATGATGTGCGCGATCAGCACGGTCCAGAAGCCGAGCTGGGCGCCCATGTTCAGGAAGAGCGTGAGCAGGGACGCGGCCATGACGACCTCGGGCATCGCCATCGGCAGGAAGATCAGCGAGCTGATCGCGCCGCGCGCCCGGAAGCGGTAGCGGACCAGCGCGAACGCGACCGCCGTGCCGAGCGCGGTGGCCCCGAGCGTCGCCCAGAAGGCGATCTGGAGCGAGAGGGAAAGGGAGCCGCAGAGATCGGCTACGCCGCAGGGGTCCTTCCAGGCGTCCAGCGAGAACCGCTGCCACGCGTAGTTGAACCGGCCGTTGGGCTTGTTGAACGAGAACACCATCACGACGAGGTTCGGCAGGATCATGTACGCGAGGGTCAGCAGACCCGCGATGACGATCAGGTTCCGGCGTATCCAGCGCAGTACGGGCATCAGACCAGGTCCTCCGTCCCGGAGCGGCGGATGTAGAAGGTGACCGTCAGCAGGACGATCGCCATGAGGATGAACGAGAGCGCGGCGGCCGTCGGATAGTCCAGGACCCGCAGGAACTGGCTCTGGATGACGGAGCCGACCATCTTGGTGTCGGTGGATCCGAGCAGCTCGGCGTTGACGTAGTCGCCGCTGGCCGGGATGAAGGTCAGCAGGGTGCCGGAGACGACGCCGGGCATGGAGAGCGGGAACGTCACCTTGCGGAAGGTGGTGGCGGGCGTGGCGTAGAGGTCGCCCGCCGCCTCGTGCAGCCGGCCGTCGATCCGCTCCAGCGAGGTGTAGAGCGGCAGGATCATGAACGGCAGGAAGTTGTACGTCAGACCGCAGACGACCGCCATCGGGGTGGCGAGGACCCGGTTGGACTCGGTCCAGCCGAGCCAGCTGGTGACGTCCAGGACGTGCAGCGTGTTGAGCACGTCCACGACCGCGCCGCCGTCGGCGAGGATCGTCTTCCAGGCCAGCGTACGGATGAGGAAGCTGGTGAAGAACGGGGCGATGACCAGCACCAGCACCAGGTTGCGCCAGCGGCCCGCCTTGAAGGCGATGAGGTAGGCGAGCGGGTAGCCGAGCAGCAGGCAGAGGATCGTGGCGGTGCCCGCGTACAGCAGGGACCGGATGAACTGCGGGTAGTAGTCGCGCAGCGCGTCCACGTACGTCTGGAAGTGCCAGGTGACCTCGAAGCCCTGCTCCAGCGAGCCGGTCTGTACGGAGGTGGAGGCCTGGTAGACGAGCGGCAGCGCGAAGAAGACGAGCAGCCAGAGGATGCCGGGGAGCAGCAGCCAGTACGGGATGAGCCGTTTACGGGTGGAGGGCTTGCGGAGCGTGAGCTCCCGCCCCTCAGAGGTCGGCGCGGGCGGCGCCTCGGTGGCGCTCATTCCGCGTCCTCCACGCTCGTCGCGCCCGCGTCGATGTCCTGCGCGGCGTCGAGGCCGAAGGTATGGGCGGGGTTCCAGTGCAGGACGACCTCGGCGCCGGGAGTGAGTCGCGTACGCCGGTCGACGTTCTGCTCGTAGACCTGGAGGGCGGTCCCGGCCGGGCTCTCGACCACGTACTGCGTGGAGACGCCGATGAAGCTGGAGTCGGTGATGCGGCCGGTGACCCGGTTACGGCCTGCGGCGATGTCATCGGCGTCGTCCGCGTGGGCCAGGGATATCTTCTCGGGCCGGATGCCGAGGAGGAGCCGGCCGCCGCTGGTGGTCGGCGCCGAACATCGCTCGCGGGGCAGCGTGAGCTTCCCGCCGCCCGCGGCCACCACCAGGTCCTCGCCGGTCGAGACGATCTCGCCCGCGATGAGGTTGGAGGTGCCGAGGAAGTTGGCGACGAACGTGGTGCGCGGGTTCTCGTACAGGTCGGCGGGGGCGCCGAGCTGCTCGACACGGCCCCCGTTCATCACCGCGACGGTGTCGGCCATGGTCATGGCCTCCTCCTGGTCGTGGGTGACGTGCACGAAGGTGATGCCGACCTCGGTCTGGATGCGCTTGAGCTCCAGCTGCATCTGGCGGCGGAGCTTGAGGTCGAGGGCGCCGAGCGGTTCGTCGAGCAGCAGGACCTGCGGGTGGTTGATGAGCGCGCGGGCCACGGCGACGCGCTGCTGCTGGCCACCGGAGAGCTGGTGCGGTTTGCGGCGGGCGAAGTCGCCGAGCTGGACCAGCTCCAGCATCTCGTCGACCTGCTTCTTCACCGACTTGATGCCGCGCCGGCGCAGCCCGAAGGCGACGTTCTCGGTGATGTCCAGGTGCGGGAAGAGCGCGTAGCTCTGGAAGACGGTGTTGACCGGCCGCTTGTACGGGGGCAGGTCGGTGATGTCCTTGCCGCCGAGGTGGACCGTGCCGGTGGTGGCCTCCTCCAGCCCCGCGATCATCCGCAGGGTGGTGGTCTTGCCGCAGCCGGAGGCGCCGAGCAGGGCGAAGAAGGAGCCCTCGGGGACGGTCAGGTCGAGCGGCTGTACGGCGGTGAAGGAGCCGTAGGTCTTGCTGATCCCGACGAGGCGGACATCGCCGCCCGCGGTCTGCTGCTGCTGTGTCATGGGTCGCGGTCCCAGTGTGTTCGGGGGAGTTCGGAGAGGGCGGAGCCAGTGGGCGGTTGCCGGGTCAGGCGCCGATGAGTTTGGCGAACTTCTCTTCGTACGCCGTCTCTTCCTCCGTGGTCAGGGAGCGGAAGGAGCGGGACTTCGCCGCCATCTCCCGGTCGGGGAGGATCAGCGTGTTGGAGGCCATCGACTTGTCGATCTTGGCGAGTTCGTCGCGTACGCCGTCGACCGGGCAGACGTAGTTGATGTACGCGGCGAGCTGGGCGGCGACCGGCGGCTCGTAGTAGTAGTCGATGAGCTTCTCGGCGTTGGTCTTGTGCCGGGCCTGGGCGGGGACCAGGAGGTTGTCGCTGGAGGTGATGTAACCGGCGGCCGGGATCGCGAACTTGATGTCCGGGTTGTCGGCCTGGAGCTGGATGATGTCCCCGGCCCAGCCGACGCAGGCGGCGATGTCGCCCTTGCTGAGGTCGGCGGTGTAGTCGTTGCCGGTGAAGCGGCGGATCTGCTTCTTGTCGACGGCCTTCTGGAGCCGGCCGATCGCCCCGTCGAAGTCGGTGTCGGTGAACTTCCCCGGGTCCTTGCCCTGGTCGAGCAGGGTCATGCCGATGGTGTCGCGCATCTCGGAGAGGAAGGAGACGCGGCCCTTGAGCTTCGGGTCGTCGAGGAGTTGGGAGACCGAGTCGACCTTCCGGCCGCCGGTCGCCTTCACGTTGTAGGCGATGACCGTGGGGATGCCGGTCCAGGGGTAGGAGTAGGCGCGGCCGGGGTCCCAGTCGGGGGTGCGGAACTGGGCGGAGACGTTGGCGAAGGCGTGCGGCAGGTTCGAGGGGTCGAGCTTCTGCGCCCAGCCGAGCCGGATGATGCGGGCGGCCAGCCAGTCGGTGACGCAGATGAGGTCTCGGCCGGTGTTCTGGCCGGCGGCGAGCTGCGGTTTGATCTTCCCGAAGAACTCGACGTTGTCGTTGATGTCCTCGGTGTACTTGACCCTGATCCCGGTGCGCTTGGTGAACGCGGCAAGGGTGGGACGGGTCTTCTCGTCGTCGCTGACGTCCATGTACTCGGTCCAGTTGGAGAAGGCGACTTCCTTCTCCTTCTCCGAGTGGTCGTCGGCGGCCGCTGCTCCCTCGGCGCGTCCGGCGGGCGGGATGCCGCAGGCGCCGAGGGTGGCTATCCCGCCCAGCGCGAGGGCGCCCATACCGGAGGCGCGCAGCAGGGAGCGGCGGGTGAGGGCTCCCCTGCCGCTGGTCAGGGAACGCCTCATGGCCGCCAGCTGGACCGGCGAGAGGCGCTCGGGCTCGTAACTCTCCATACGCGTGTGCCCTTTCGGGTGGGAGGCCGCTGGGGCCCTCGGGCCCCGGTCACGCGGCAGCTGCTATCGGTCCCCGAAGATCGTGCGGTGCCAGTCCTTCCGGGCGACCGCGGTGTTGTCGTACATGACGTGCTTGACCTGCGTGTACTCCTCGAAGGAGTACGCCGACATGTCCTTGCCGAAGCCGCTGGCCTTGTATCCGCCGTGCGGCATCTCGGAGAGGATCGGGATGTGGTCGTTCACCCACACACAGCCCGCCTGGATCTCGCGGGTGGCGCGGTTCGCGCGGTACAGGTCGCGGGTCCAGGCGGAGGCGGCCAGTCCGTACGGGGTGTCGTTGGCGAGCGCGATGCCCTCGTCGTCGGTGTCGAAGGGGAGGACCACGAGGACCGGGCCGAAGATCTCCGACTGGACGATCTCGCTGTCCTGGGCGGCGCCCGCGACGAGGGTCGGCCGGTAGTACGCACCGTCCGCGAGGTCGCCGCCGGGCGCCTCGCCGCCGGTGACGACCTGGGCGTAGCCGCGGGCCCGCTCGACGAAGGCGGCGACGCGGTCGCGCTGGGCGTGGCTGATGAGGGGGCCGAGGTCGGTGGTGGCGTCAAAGGGCGAGCCGAGGCGGACGGTCTCCATGAGCGCGGCGACGTCGCGGACGAAGGCGTCGTAGAGCGGGCGCTGGACGTAGGCGCGGGTGGCGGCGGTGCAGTCCTGGCCGGTGTTGATGAGCGATCCGGCGACCGCCCCGTGGACGGCGGCCTCCAGGTCGGCGTCGTCGAAGACCACGAAGGGGGCCTTGCCGCCGAGCTCCAGGTGGAGGCGCTTGACGGTGGCGGTGGCGACCTCGGCGACCCTCTTACCGACGGCGGTGGAGCCGGTGAAGGAGGTCATCACGACGTCCGGGTGGCCGACGAGGTGCTCGCCGGCCTCCTTGCCTGCGCCGGTGACGATGTTGATCACGCCGTCCGGGATGCCCGCCTCGGTGGCGGCCTGGGCGAACATCAGCGAGGTGAGCGGGGTCAGCTCGGCGGGCTTGAGGACGATGGTGTTGCCCGCGGCGACGGCCGGGAGGATCTTCCAGGCGGCCATCTGGAGCGGATAGTTCCAGGGCGCGATGGAGCCGACGACACCGATCGCCTCACGGCGTACGTACGAGGTGTGGTCGCCGTCGTACTCGGCGGCGGCCTTGCCCTCCAGGTGGCGGGCCGCGCCCGCGAAGAAGGCGGCGTTGTCGACGGTGCCGGGCACGTCGAACTCGGTGGAGAGCTTGAGCGGCTTGCCGCACTGGAGGGACTCGGCGTACGCGAAGTCGTCGGCCTGCTCGGCGAGGACGGCGGCGAACCGGTGCAGGGCCTCGGAGCGCTCGCCGGGGGTGGCGCCCGACCAGCCGGGGAAGGCGGCGCGGGCGGCGGCGACGGCCGCGTCCACGTCCTCGGTGCCCGCCAGCTCGTACCGCAGGACGCTCTCGCCGGTCGCGGGGTTCACCACGTCGTGGTGGTGGCCGGACGTGCCCGGGAGCAGCTTGCCGCCGATGTACTGCGCACCTTCCGCGAAGCGGTCCTGAACCTGGAAGCCGTTGCTCATGACGCTCTCCTCCGCCGCTGTACCCGCTGCGCGGGGTCGGCGTAGCCTCTTCGTGAATTGAGTGCCGATCCTGACAGAGGGGTCCAGGCCCAACAAGTGATTCCGTTGTTGCCTTTTGGTTACGCGACGGAATCTGTCGACCATGTGTCGTGTCGGTGCGGAAATCCCCGTACGGAGTGTCAGTGGCGGATGCCACACTCACATGTCATGGGACCGATCGATGAGCTTGTGGCCGACGTGGCGCGGGGCAAGCGGGTGAAGTATCTGCCGTTCTGGGGCCACCGCCCGCGCCCGGACGGGCGGATCGGCGCGAGCTGCCTGAGCCAGTGGTGGCCGTCGCCGTTCACGGTGGACGGGGTCACCTATGCGAGCGCGGAGCACTGGATGATGGCCGGCAAGGCCCGCCTCTTCGGTGATGCGGAGGCGGAGGAGGCGGCCGTCACGGCGTCGAGCCCGGCGGCGGCGAAGAAGGCCGGGCGGCTGGTGCGCGGCTTCGACGAGGACCGGTGGATACGGGAGCGGTTCGCCCTGGTCGTGGCGGGCAGCGTCCACAAGTTCGGGCAGAGCCCTGAGCTGGCCGGCTATCTGCTGTCCACGGGCGACCGGGTGCTGGTGGAGGCGTCCCCGCTGGACCGGATCTGGGGCATCGGGCTGGCGGCGGACGACGAGCGGGTGGAGCGGCCGCAGGAGTGGGAGGGGCTGAATCTGCTGGGGTTCGCGCTGATGGAGGCGCGGGAGCGGCTGCGGGCGGCTTAGCCCCCCCCCCTGATACGACAGCGCCGCCCGGTCCGGCGGGAGTGGTTCCCTGCCGGACCGGGCGGCGGATGCGGTACGTCCCGGTGGCTAGCCGCGGCCCTCGATGACCAGCGACGTGGCGAACGGGTCGTCGTCGTAGGTGTCGTCGAAGCTGGAGTCGCCGTTGGCGATGGCCCAGATGATGAAGCCGAGGAGCACGGATCCGACCACGATGCCGACCGATCCCGTGATGATCCCGGCGATCGCCATGCCCCGGTTGGTGGCCTCGCCGCGCTTGGCCCGGCCGAGGCCGATGAGACCGAAGATCAGCGCCAGGATGCCGAGGATGATGTTCACCCCGTACATGCAGAACCCGACGATCGAGATGATGCCGAGCACCAGCGCGGCCGTGCCGAGGCCGTTCGAGGGCTGGGGGCCCCAGGGCTGCTGGCCGCCGTAGGCGTCATAGCCCGGGTAGCCGCCGTACGGCTGCGCCGGCGGGGCCGGGTAGCCGTAGTGCCCGGTGGTCGGGGGCGGCGGTGCCTGGTGGCCGGGGCCGCCCGGGCCGATCGGCGGCGGCGGTACGGACGAAGGCGGCGGTACGGCCGAGGGCGGCGGGCCGAAGCCGCCACCCGTCGGTATCGGGCCGGTGCTCTCCGGCGCCGGACCCGCGCTCGGCATCGACGTCACGGTCTGCTGGTCGTGGACGGCGGGCGGCGGCGGAGCGGCGTCCTGCTTGCCCAGCTCCACCCTGCTGTCCGGCGGTGCCCACGGATCGCGCGGCGCGGCCCCGCCCCCGGGCTGCTCTGTGTTGTCTGACATGGGCCTCCCCCATCGTGGTCCCGTCATGCTACGGCCCGGTTCCGCGCCACCTCACCCCGCCTACGATGATCGGTGCAGCCGGCAGGACACCCCTGGGGGCGCCGCCGACGTACACGCCGAATTGTGGGAGAGACACATGACCGATCCGCACCCCTTCATCGCCGGGCTGCCCAAGGCCGAGCTCCACGTCCACCACGTCGGGTCCGCCTCGCCGCGGATCGTCGCCGAACTGGCCGCCCGGCACCCGGACTCCAAGGTGCCGACCGACCCGGAGGCGCTGGCGGACTATTTCACCTTCACCGACTTCGCGCACTTCATCGAGGTCTACCTCTCGGTGGTGGACCTGATCCGCACCCCGGAGGACGTCCGGCTGCTCACCTTCGAGGTGGCGCGGGACATGGCCCGGCAGAACATCCGGTACGCGGAGCTGACCGTGACCCCGTTCAGCTCGACCCGGCGCGGCATCCCGGAGGTGGCCTTCATGGAGGCCATCGAGGACGCCCGCAAGTCCGCCGAGGCCGAGCTGGGCGTCATCCTGCGCTGGTGCTTCGACATCCCGGGCGAGGCCGGGCTCCAGGCCGCCGAGGAGACCGCGCGGCTGGCGGTGGAGCGGCGGCCCGAGGGGCTGGTCTCGTTCGGGCTCGGCGGGCCGGAGATCGGGGTGGACCGGCCGCAGTTCAAGCCGTACTTCGACCGGGCGATCGCCGAGGGCCTCCACTCGGTGCCGCACGCCGGGGAGACCACGGGACCGCAGACCATCTGGGACGCGCTCACCGAGCTGCGCGCCGAGCGCATCGGCCACGGCACCAGCTCCGTCCAGGACCCGAAGCTGCTGGAGCACCTCGCCGAGCACCGTATCGCCCTGGAGGTCTGCCCGACGTCGAACATCGCCACGCGCGCGGTCACCGACATCGAGCTGCACCCGATCCGCGAGATGGTCCAGGCGGGCGTGCTGGTCACCGTCAACAGCGACGACCCGCCGATGTTCGGCACCGACCTGAACAACGAGTACGGCGTCGCCGCCCGGCTGCTGAACCTGGACGAGCAGGGGATCGCGGGCCTCGCCAAGAACGCGGTGGAGGCTTCGTTCCTGGACCCGGCCGGCAAGCGGCGGCTGGCCGAGGAGATCGACACGTACACGGCGAACTGGCTCCGGGGCCCCGCCCGCTGACCCGGACACGTAACCGGAGAACCGCCTCCGGCGCCCCGCACGCCCGCCCCGGTCGTCACAATGGCCCCATGGCCGACACCACCACCCGCTTCACCGCCGTCGCGCACCGCGGCGATCCGTACCGGGCCCGCGAGAACACCCTGCCCTCGATCCGCTCCGCCCTCGACCGGGGGGCGGACGCGGTCGAGATCGATGTACGGGTGACCCGCGACGGCGTACCCGTCCTGCTCCACGACACGACGCTGGAGCGGCTGTGGGGCCATGACCGGCGCGTCGACCGGCTGACCCACCAGGAGGTGCTGGAGCTGACCGGCGGCGGGGTGCCGACCCTGCGCGACGCGCTGGAGGCCACCGAGGGGCACCGGGTGATGGTGGATCTGCCCGGCTCCACGGACGCCTCGGTGAAGAAGGTCGTCGGTACGGTCCTGGAGTGCGGGGCGGGTGACCGGGCGTACTACTGCGCTGGCGCGGACGCGATGCTGCGGGTGCGCGCCGCGGACCCGGCCGCGGAGATCGCGCTGACCTGGAACACGCTCGCCCCGCCGCGCCCGGTCCTGCTGGCGGCGGTGAAGCCGCGCTGGCTGAATTACCGCTTCGGGCTCGTCAGCCGCGAACTGGCCGAGAGGGCGCACCGGGACGGGTTCCTCGTCTCCGCGTGGACGGCCGACACCAAGCGCACGATGCGCCGGCTGATCGAGCGGGGCGTCGACTCGATCACCACGAACCGGATCGACGCGCTGCACAAACTGCGCTCCAACTCCCCTGCTCTGAGGGGTTCTTGATCGGTCCGGCATGATGGTCGGTGCCGTGACGAGCCGGACGGGTACCGAGGAGCAGCAGACGTGAGTGAGAGCCGACAGCAGGCCGAGGCCCCGGCCCGGATACGTTCCGACGTCGCGCACAACGCCCGGGTGTGGAACTACTGGCTGGGCGGCAAGGACCACTACCCGGTGGACCGGGCGGTGGGCGACCAGGTGACCGGGATGTACCCGAGCATCGGCGAAGTGGCCCGCGCCGACCGGGCGTTCCTCGGCCGGGCGGTGCGGCACCTGGCCGGGGACGTGGGCGTCGACCAGTTCCTGGACATCGGCACCGGCCTGCCGACGGCCGACAACACCCACGAGATCGCCCAGCACACCGCGCCGCACGCCCGGGTCGTCTACGTCGACAACGACCCGATCGTGCTGGCCCACGCGCGGGCCCTGCTCAGCGGTTCGCTGGAGGGCGCGACGGAGTACGTCGACGCGGACGCGCACGATCCGGAGCGGATCCTGAAGGCGGCCGAACCCACGCTGGACCTGGGCCGGCCGGTCGCGGTGATGATGCTCGGCATCCTCAACTTCGTACTGGACACGGACGAGGCGCGCTCCATCGTCCGCACGCTGATGGCCGCCGTCCCGTCCGGCAGCCACCTGGTGCTCACCCACCCGACGCTGGAGTTGGGCGGCGAGGGCAACGAGGCGGCGATGCGCTTCTGGAACGAGAACGCCACTCCGCCGATCACCGCCCGCACCCGTGAAGAGTTCGCATCGTTCCTGGACGGCCTCGACCTGCTGGAGCCGGGCATCGTCTCCTGCTCCCGCTGGCGTACGAACCCGCGGGAGCCGGAGGTGGCGCAGTTCGGCGTGGTGGCCCGGAAGCCGTGACGTCCGGCGTGGTGGCCGGTGCCCGCTCCAGCACCTCCAACCGCTTGATCATGCGCCGCGTGACAGCGGTTCACAACCCGACGATGGCGTTCCACTTCTTGGCGAAGTCCGTCCGCTCCTCGGCGGTGATGTCGCGCGCGATGGCGAGCCGTTCGCGCATCGCGTCGTCGGGGAAGATCAGCGGGTCCTCGGCGAGCGCGGCGGTCTCCTCGTCCTTGGACGAGGCGAGGATGTCACGGGCGGCGGGCACCGGGCAGACGTAGTTGACCCAGGTGGCGAGTTCGGCGGCGATCTCGGGGTCGTAGTAGTGGTCGACGAGCCGTTCCGCGTTGCGCTTGTGGCGGGCGAGGTTGGGGATCATCAGCGACTCGGCCCAGAGTTCGGCGCCCTCCTCGGGCACGAGGAACTCGATGTCCGGGTTGTCCGCCTGGAGTTGGATGACGTCGCCGGAGTACGCCTGACAGGCCAGCACATCGCCGGTGGAGAGGTCCTTGATGTAGTCGTTGCCGGTGAAGCGGCGGATGTGCTTGGACCGGACCCGCTTCTCGATGTGCTCGCACATGGTGTGGAAGTCGTCGGCGGTCCACCGGGCGATGTCGACGCCGTCGCCCTGCATCAGCAGTGCGAACGACTCGTCGAGCCCGGACAGCAGCGTCACCTTGCCGCGCAGGTCGTCGGCCCACAGGTCGTTGGTGGAGCGGAGCTCGCGGCCGAGGCGCTTGCGGTTGTACGCGATGCCGGTGATCCCGGACTGCCACGGGACGCTGTGGCGCCGCCCCTCGTCGAACGCGGGCGAACGCAGCTGCGGGTCCAGGTACTTGGCGACGTTCGGCTGCTTGGCCCGGTCCATCTCCTGGACCCAGCCGAGCCGAACGAAGCGGGCGGCCATCCAGTCGCTGATGACGATCAGGTCCCGGCCGGTCTGCTGGCGGTTCATCAGGGCCGGGCTGACCTTCCCGAAGAACTCGTCGTTGTCGTTGATCTCCTCGGTGTACGTGACGGAGATCCCGGTCCGCTCGGTGAAGGCGTCCAGCGTGGGCCGCTTCGAGGTGTTCTCGTCGTCGGTGTCGATGTAGAGCGGCCAGTTGGCGAAGTGCAGGGTGTGGTCGGTCGCGGAGCTGTCGCGTCCGGCCCGGTCCCCCGGCTCGACATAGGCGGCGGGCACCCCGCAGCCGGCCAGGGAAGCCCCCGCGGCCCCGGCCCCGAGGGCGCGCAGCAGGGAACGGCGGGACATGGGGTTCTTCGGGATCACTGGCACCCGCGCAGAATGCCCCTCGGCCACGGCGGCGGGCAATGGACCAAGCGTCCAGCGGGACGGGACCGTTCCGCACACGTTGTCCAGATGCGTGTACGGCCCCGGGCCGGAGCCCGGGGCCGTACGCGTGACGACGGTCCGTGGATCAGTCCTCGATGGACGTCATGACGTGCTTGACGCGGGTGTAGTCCTCGAAGCCGTACGCGGAGAGGTCCTTGCCGTAGCCGGACTTCTTGAACCCGCCGTGCGGCATCTCCGCGACGAGCGGGATGTGGGTGTTGATCCACACGCAGCCGAAGTCGAGGTTCTTGGACATGCGCATGGCGCGGGAGTGGTTCTGCGTCCAGACCGAGGAGGCGAGCGCGTACTCGACGCCGTTGGCGTACGAGACGGCCTGGTCCTCGTCGGTGAAGGACTGGACGGTGATGACGGGGCCGAAGACCTCGTTCTGGATGATCTCGTCGTCCTGCTTGAGGCCGGAGACGACGGTCGGGGCGTAGAAGTAGCCCTTCTCGCCGACCCGGTGGCCGCCCGCCTCGACCTTGGCGTGAGCCGGGAGCCGCTCGATGAAGCCGCTGACCTGCTTCAGCTGGTTGGCGTTGTTGAGCGGGCCGTACGCCACGTCCTCGTCGTCCGGCTGCCCGGTCTTCGTGTCGGCGGCGGCCTTGGCGAGCGCGGTCACGAACTCGTCGTGGATGGACTCGTGGACCAGGACGCGGGTCGCGGCCGTACAGTCCTGGCCCGCGTTGAAGAAGCCCGCCTCCGAGACGCCCGAGACGGTCTTGGCGATGTCGGCGTCCTCGAAGACCACGACCGGCGCCTTGCCGCCGAGCTCCAGGTGGACGCGCTTGACGTCCTTGGCGGCGGACTCGGCGACCTGGATGCCGGCCCGGACCGAACCGGTGATGGAGGCCATCGCCGGGGTCGGGTGCTCGACCATCGCGCGGCCGGTGTCCCGGTCGCCGCACAGGACGTTGAAGACGCCCTTGGGCAGGATCTGGCCCATGATCTCGGCCATCAGCACGGTCGACGCCGGGGTGGTGTCGGACGGCTTGATCACGACGGTGTTGCCCGCGGCGAGCGCCGGGGCGAACTTCCAGACGGCCATCATCATCGGGTAGTTCCACGGCGCGACCTGCGCGCATACGCCGACGGGCTCGCGGCGCACGATGGAGGTCAGGCCCTCCATGTACTCGCCGGCCGAGCGGCCTTCCAGCAGCCGGGCGGCGCCCGCGAAGAAGCGGATCTGGTCCACCATCGGCGGGATCTCTTCGCTGCGGGTGAGGCCGATCGGCTTGCCGGTGTTCTCCGACTCGGCCGCGATCAGGTCCTCCGCGCGCTCCTCGAACGCGTCCGCGATCTTGAGCAGGGCCTTCTGGCGCTCGGCGGGCGTCGTGTCACGCCAGGCCGGGAAGGCGGCCGCGGCGGCCTCCATGGCGGCATCGACATCGGCCTGGCCGGAGAGCGGCGAGGTCGCGTAGACCTCTTCCGTCACCGGGCTGACCACATCGATGGTCCGCCCGTCCGCGGCGTCCCGGAACTCCCCGTTGATGTAGTTGCGCAGACGGCGCACCTCGGTGGTCATGACCACCCCTCCTGTCGGCTGTCCGATGGGTGAGACACCCACCCTAATCGTTCCGGTGACGCTTTCGACATAGGCAACCACCCCCAGCTTCGGATTCAGTCGGTTCTGTGCACTCACTCAACGAATTTCATCGATCTGGGGTTGCGAGACAGACGAGTGCGGTGCACAGTGGATGTGTGGCCAGTCGCAGCGCAGACTCCAGGAACGGGAACGGATCACCGCCAGCGGTCGATGCCGTCTCCCTCGCGATCATCGAGCAGCTCCAGGAGGACGGACGCCGTCCGTACGCCGCGATCGGCAAGGCCGTCGGCCTCTCCGAAGCGGCTGTGCGCCAGCGCGTCCAGAAGCTGCTCGACCAGGGCGTGATGCAGATCGTCGCCGTCACGGACCCGCTCACCGTGGGGTTCCGGCGCCAGGCGATGGTCGGCATCAATGTCGAGGGCGACCTCGATCCGGTGGCCGAAGCCCTGTCGGCCATGGCCGAGTGCGAGTACGTGGTGATGACCGCGGGCTCCTTCGACCTGATGGTGGAGATCGTCTGCGAGGACGACGACCACCTGCTGGAGACGATCAACAAACGCATCCGGACCCTTCCCGGCGTGCGCTCCACCGAGAGCTTTGTTTACCTCAAGCTCAAGAAGCAGACCTATATGTGGGGAACCCGATAGCCGTGAGCAAGGACCTCAGCCGAACCGCGTACGACCACCTGTGGATGCACTTCACCCGCATGTCGGACTACGAGAACGCGCCCGTTCCCACCATCGTGCGTGGCGAGGGAACGTACATCTTCGACGACAAGGGCAAGCGCTACCTGGACGGCCTCTCCGGCCTGTTCGTGGTCAACGCCGGCCACGGCCGTCACGAGCTCGCCGAGACGGCGTACAAGCAGGGCCAGGAGCTCGCCTTCTTCCCGGTGTGGTCCTACGCCCACCCGAAGGCCGTCGAGCTGGCCGAGCGTCTCGCCGACTACGCGCCGGGCGACCTCAACAAGGTCTTCTTCACCACCGGTGGCGGCGAGGCCGTCGAGACCGCCTGGAAGCTGGCCAAGCAGTACTTCAAGCTCAAGGGCCAGCCGACCAAGTACAAGGTCATCTCGCGTGCGGTCGCCTACCACGGCACCCCGCAGGGCGCGCTCTCCATCACCGGCCTTCCGGCTCTGAAGGCCCCCTTCGAGCCGCTGGTCCCCGGCGCGCACAAGGTGCCGAACACCAACATCTACCGCGCCCCGCTCTTCGGCGACGACCCGGAGGCCTTCGGCCGCTGGGCCGCCGACCAGATCGAGCAGGAGATCCTCTTCGAGGGCCCGGAGACCGTCGCGGCCGTCTTCCTGGAGCCCGTGCAGAACGCCGGCGGCTGTTTCCCGCCGCCGCCCGGGTACTTCCAGCGGGTCCGTGAGATCTGTGACCAGTACGACGTGCTGCTCGTCTCCGACGAGGTCATCTGCGCCTTCGGCCGCCTCGGCACGATCTTCGCCTGCGACAAGTTCGGCTACGTACCGGACATGATCACCTGCGCGAAGGGCATGACCTCCGGCTACTCCCCGATCGGTGCCTGCATCGTCTCGGACAAGATCGCCGAGCCGTTCTACAAGGGCGGCAACACCTTCCTGCACGGCTACACCTTCGGCGGCCACCCGGTCTCCGCGGCGGTCGGCCTCGCCAACCTGGACATCTTCGAGCGTGAGAACCTCACGCAGCACGTCCTGGACAACGAGAACGCCTTCCTCACCACGCTGCAGAAGCTGCACGACCTGCCGATCGTCGGCGACGTCCGCGGCAACGGGTACTTCTACGGCATCGAGCTGGTGAAGGACAAGGCCACCAAGGAGACGTTCACCGACGAGGAGACCGAGCGCGTCCTGTACGGCTTCCTCTCCAAGGCGCTGTACGAGAACGGCCTGTACTGCCGGGCCGACGACCGCGGCGACCCGGTCGTCCAGCTCGCGCCGCCGCTGATCTCGGACCAGTCGACGTTCGACGAGATCGAGGGGATCCTGCGGGCCGTGCTGACGGAAGCGTGGACGAAGCTCTGACCTTCGCGGCTCTCGCGACCCGCCTGACCCTCGTGACCTTCTCTGGATGATCATCATTCAGCGGTCATTTCATACGGTCCACCCGGCCCGGATGCGCCCTTTCGAGTGAGAAGGGGAGCGTCCGGGCCGTGTGCTGTGCGTACTTTCCGGTCCGACTATCTACGGTGCCCAGTGACCGATCGGCCGCGTCCTCGTTCCCCCGTACGGGGGAACGGGAAAACTCATCCGAACCGAGGTGTACGCCATGGTGGCCCCGCCGGACAACGACGTGATCTGGGCGCGTTCCCTGCACCACTCCCACAACGGATCGCCCGGTCTCGGCGGTGTCTCCGTCTCCGTCCGCGACGCCGAGATCCTGGCCGTGACCGGCCCGCGCGGCAGCGGGAAGACCACGCTGCTCCACTGCCTGTCGGGCCGGCTGGTGCCCGAACAGGGCGAGGTCTGGTTCAACAGCGTCCCCGTGCACACGATGGCTCCCCGGGTGCGCGAACAGCTGCGGAGGGAACGGTTCGGCTGGATCGGCGCCGACCCGGAGCTCGTCCCCGAGCTGACCACCTGGGAGAACGCGGCGCTGCCGCTGCTGCTGCGCGGCGTCTCGCACCGGGCCGCGAAGAAGGCCGCCACCGAGTGGCTGGAGCGCATGGACATCGCGCCGCTCGCCAAGAAGCGCCCGCACGCGCTCCTCCAGGCCGAACGCCAGCGCGTCTCCGTCGCCCGGGCCCTCTGCGCGCAGCCGACGGTCATCTTTGCCGACGAGCCCACCGCGACCCTGCACCGCGCCGAGCGCTCGCAGCTCCTGCGCACCCTGACCGCCGCGGCCCGCTCGCACGGCATCACGATGGTCCTGGCCACCCATGACGCCGAGGTCGCCGCCCTCGCCGACCGGACCGTCCCGCTGCTGGACGGCCGCCGCGTCTCCACCGTCGCCCTCCCCGCCGAACCCGATGCGGAGGGCAGCGCGGCGTGCTCGCTCTCCGTCTGACCCGCGGTACGCATCCCCTCGTCCTGGTCCGGCGGCTGCTCGTCGCCGCCGCGTCGGCCGGTGTCGGCTTCCTCCTCCTCTGCTCGCTCGGATACGCCTCCGCGCATCCCGCCTCCGCCGGTTCGGTGCTGCGGCTGCTGTGGTGCTTCGTCCCGCTCGCCGCCACCGTGATGTTCGCCGTGGCGGTGGCCCGTACGGATCCGAGCACCCGGCCCCGGCCCGGGCTCTCCTCACTGGGCCTCGGTCCGGTGCGGCTCTCGGTGCTGGCCGCGGTCTCGACGGCCGTCTCCACCACGCTCGGCTCGATGGTGGCGCTGCTCTTCTTCCTGCACCTGCGGGGCGATCTGACCGGGATGCCGTTCGACGGCGGCGCGGCGGAGTTCCTCGGCGCGGGCACCCCGCTGCCGCTGGCCGCCGCGTTGATGCTGCTCGCTCTCGTACCGGTGGTGTCGGCGACGGCGAGCGCGCTGGCCTTGCGTTCCCGGCCCGACCCTGCTCGGGCCACCTTCGGCTCCGAGGAGCTGCCGGAGCCCGCTCCCGTGCCGAGCGGACTGCCGTGGGGCGTGGCGCTGGTGGCCGCCGGGCTGGCGGTCGAGGCGTACGCGTCCCGGGACGGGTCGGGGAGCGCGTTCCCGCTGCCGGGCCGGTTCGACGCCACTCCGGTGGCGGTACTGGCCGGCTGGACGCTGGCCGCGGCCGGCCTGGCCATGGCGGGTCCGGGGCTGACCTACCTGTGCGGGAAGGCGCTCCAGGCCGTGCGTCCCGGTGCCGTACGTCTGCTGGCGGGCCGGGTCCTGATGGACGAGGCGCGCCGGATCGGCCGCCCGCTCGGCATCGTCTGCGCGGTGGTCGCCGCGGTGATCGCCGCCTCGGCGCTGTACGGAGGCGACGAGCGCCCTTACGGCCCGCTCACCGCGCTCGGTGCGGTGCTGGTCCTCGGCTGCACGGTGGCGACGCTGCTGACCTCGGCCCTGGAGGCGAAGCAGGCCCGCGCCCACACGGCTCAGGCACTGCTGCGCATGGGCGCCCCGGCCTCCACCCTGCGCTCCGCGACCGCGCTACGGGCCGCCGCGCTGCTGGCCCTGTTCGCCCCGCTGACCTGGGTGATCGCGGAACTGGCGGCGCTACCGCTGGCTGGGTAGGCGGGTGGGGGGTGCGAGGGCGGGGCTCAGGGGCGGGCGGCTCACGGGTGGACGCAGCTCGTGAAGGCCCCGTCACTCCCCCGCAAGCACCACCGTCTCCGCCGCGTCGAACCGGACACCCACCACCGCCCCCTCGTCCGGGGTGTCCCGCAGGGCGCACTCGGCCTCCAGCACCGGGGCGTTCTCCGGGGTCAGCCGCACGGTCACGTGGTTCCCGCGGAAGGTGCGGACGCCGACCGTGGAGCGCAGCCCGTCCTCCGGGGCGCCGATCAGCACCCCGGCCGGGCGGACCAGCAGGTCCACCTCGCCCTGCGGCGAGCCCTCCGGGACCGGCACCTTGCCCCAGGCGGTCGCGGCGGCCCGGCCGGTCACCGTCGCCGGGGTCACGTTGTCGAAGCCGAGGAAGCGGGCGACGAACGCGGAGGCGGGGTGCTGCCAGACGTCCAGCGGGCTGCCTTCCTGGGCGATCCGGCCGTCCCGCATCACGACGACCCGGTCGGCGAGTGCGAACGCCTCACCCTGGTCGTGGGTGACGGCCAGCACCGTCGTACCCAACTCCTGGAACAGGGTGCGCAGTTCGATGACGAGCCGTTCGCGCAGGCTGCGGTCGAGCTGGCCGAGGGGTTCGTCCAGCATCAGGAGCTTGGGGCGCGGGGCGAGCGCCCGGGCCAGGGCGACGCGCTGCTGCTCGCCGCCGGAGAGGGCGGCGACGGCACGGCGTTCGGCGCCGGGGAGGCCGACCAGCTCCAGGAGTTCACGGACCCGGCGCTCGGACTCCGCTCGGCCGGTGCCGTGCATCCGCAGCCCGAAGGCGACGTTGGCGCCGACATCGCGGTGCGGGAAGAGCTGGTGGTCCTGGAACATCAGGCCGAGGCCGCGCCGGTGGACCGGGACGCCCGCCTGGTCCTGCCCGGCCAGCAGCACCCGGCCGCCGTCCATGGGCTGGAGTCCGGCGACGGCCCTCAGCAGGGTGGACTTGCCGCTGCCGCTGGGGCCGAGCACGCAGACGATGCGGTGGTCGGCGACCTCCAGGTCGACGGCGTCGAGCGCGGCCCGCTGCCCGAACCGTACGGTGGCTGCCTGCAGGCTCAGCATGGTGGTCAGAACTCCCCGGATCGGTCGGTACGGATGCGTTCGAGGAGCAGCAGCGAGACCGCGCACACCAGCATCAGGATGGTGCTGAGGGCCATCGCCTGCCCGTAGTTCAGCTCGCCGGAGCGACCCAGCAGCCGGGCGACAGCGACCGGCAGGGTCGGGTTGTCGGGCCGGGCGATGAAGACGGTGGCGCCGAACTCCCCGAGCGACACGGCGAACGCGAAGCCCGCCGCGACCAGCACCGCCCGCCGCACCAACGGCAGATCGACCTCGCGCCAGGCCCGCAGCGGCGAGGCCCCCAGTACGGCCGCGGCCTCGCGCAGCCGGTCGTCCACCGCGCGGAGGACGGGAAGCATGGTCCGTACGACGAAGGGGACGCCCACCAGCGCCTGGGCCAGCGGGACCAGGATCCAGGAGGTCCGCAGGTCCAGCGGCGGCTCGTCGAGGGTGATGAGGAAGCCGAAGCCGACGGTGACGGCGGAGACCCCGAGCGGCAGCATGAGCAGCGCGTCGAAGCCGCGTACGAGCCGTCCGGCCCGGCGGGTCAGGGCGGCCGCCGCCAGACCTCCGACGACCAGGGCGATGAGGGTGGCGACGAACGCGTACTGAAGGGAGTTGCCGACGGCCTCCAGCGGCGGTACGAGGAAGGTCGAGCCGCTGCCGTCGGCCGTCTGGAGGGCCTCGTAGTAGCCGAGGCCGTACCCCTGCGGCCCGTCGAACGACCGCTCCACCAGCACGCCGAGCGGCAGCAGGATCAGCAGCAGCGCGGTGAGCAGCACCCCGCCGAGCAGCGCCCACTGTCCGGCGCCGTGCGGCCGGCGGGAGGTCTGGGCCGGGTCGACGAGCTTCAGTGCCCGCTCCCGGCGGCGTACGGTCACGGCGTGCACGGCGAGGATCCCGCCGACCGCCACGAACTGGACCATGGTCAGCACGGCGGCCGTCGGCAGGTCGAGGAGCTGGGCGGTCTGGCGGTAGACCTCCACCTCCAGGGTGGAGTAGGCGGGGCCGCCGAGGATCTGCACGACACCGAACGAGGTGAACGTGAAGAGGAAGACCATCAGCGCGGCCGCCGCCACCGCCGGGCCGAGCGCGGGCAGCGTCACCCGCCGCCAGGCGGCGAACCGTCCGGCGCCGAGGACCCGGGCGGCCTCCTCCTGACGCGGGTCGAGCTGCGACCAGAGTCCGCCGACCGTCCGCACGACGACGGCGTAGTTGAAGAAGACGTGCGCGAGCAGAATCGCCCACACCGTGGTGTCGAGCCGCAGCCCCCACAGCTCGTCCAGGAGACCGCCGCGCCCGAGCAGCGCCAGGAACGCGGTGCCGACGACGACCGTGGGCAGCACGAACGGCACGGTGACGACCGCGCGCAGCACCTGCTTTCCCGGGAAGTCGAAGCGCGCGAAGACGTACGCGCCGGGCAGCGCGATCAGCAGGGTGAGCGCGGTGGAGGCGAGGGCCTGCCAGGTGGTGAACCAGAGGACGTCGAGGATGTCCGGGCGGGACAGCACCTCGCCGATCCGCCCGAACTGCCAGACACCGTCCGCCTTCAGCCCGCGTCCGACGATCGCGGAGACGGGGTAGGCGAAGAAGACGGCGAAGAACGCGACGGGCGCGGCCATCAGGCCGAGCCGCACCGCCGCTCCGCGCCGCCCACCGCCGGTCCCGCCCTTGGACCCGGCGGCGGGCTCGGCGGCTTCGGCGGCCTTGGTGGGGCCGTCTACTTCACGGCGATCGAGTGCCACGCCTGGACCCACTGCTCACGGTTGGCGGCGATCTTGTCCGGGGCCACCGTGGCCGGCTTGTCGACGGTCTCACCGAACTCGGTGAAGATCTCCGGCAGCTTCGCGTCGGTGACGACCGGGTTGACGAACATGTTCAGCGGCACGTCCTCCTGGAACGTCTTGCTGATCAGGAAGTCGAGCAGCGCCTTGCCGCCCGCCTCGTTCTTAGCACCCTTCAGCAGCCCGGCGTACTCGGTCTGCCGGAAGCAGGTCCCGGCGGAGACGCCGGTGGGGGCCTCCTTGGGCTGCGGGTCGGCGTAGAGGACCTCGACGGGCGGGCTGGAGGCGTAACTGACGACGAGCGGGCGGTCCGCCTTGGCCTTCCTGCCGCCTGCGGAGCCCGAGAACTCCTCGTTGTAGGCCTGCTCCCAGCCGTCGACGACCTTGACGCCGTTGGCCTTCAGCTTCTTCCAGTAGTCCTGGTAGCCGTCCTCGCCCTGGGAGGCGATGGTGCCGAGGAGGAAGCCGAGGCCGGGCGAGGAGCCGGCCGCGTTCTCGGTGACGAGGAGGTTCTTGTACGCGGGCTTGAGCAGGTCCTCGAAGGTCTGCGGCGGGTCGAGCTTCTTGTCGGCGAAGTACTTCTTGTCGTAGTTGACACAGATGTCACCGGTGTCGACGGGCGTGACGCGGTGCTGGTCGTCCTGCTCGGTGCCCTTCGCGACCCGGTCCAGGCCCTTGGCCTCGTACGCGGTGAAGAGGCCGTTGTCGAGAGCGCGGGAGAGCAGGGTGTTGTCGACGCCGAAGAACACATCGCCGCGCGGGGAGCCCTTGGTGAGGATCTCCTGGTTGAGGGCCGCGCCGGCGTCGCCGCTCTTGAGGAGCTCGACGGTGTAGCCGCTCTCCTTGGTGAACTGCTTCAGCACGTCTTCCGAGGCGTTGAAGGAGTCGTGGGTGACCAGGGTGACGGTCTTGGAGCCGCTGCCCTTCGACGCGCCGGAGCCCGCCGAGGTGTCGTCACCGGAGTCGCCGCAGCCCGCGAGGACGGTGACGCCGAGCGCCGCGGCGAGCGCGGTCGCGGCGTACTTCTTGGTGGTGTTCATGTGATTCCTCCTGGAGGTGACCAGGAAGAGACGCGGCCCCGCCCGCCCCCGGAGACGTGACAGACGTACCGGAAGCGGGCAGGGCGCAACAGCTTGAGTAAGGTCCGAACTTCCTACCCGGAATGACCCGGGCGAGGTTCAGAGGGTCTGCGGCCAACCTGTCCTTGGTGCCGCACTCTCAGCGCTGTGGCGCTCCCCTGTCGGAATATGAAGTTGATTTCGCGCCCAGGCTACACCGGCGGATTTCGGCCGGTCGCCGTGAGGCCGCTATGTGATCAGCGCTCGGAAGCCGCTGTGTGATCAGCGCTCGGAGGCCGCCAGCTGCCCGCAGGCCCCGTCGATCTCCTGGCCGCGGGTGTCCCGGACGGTGACGGGCACTCCGTGGGCCGCGATGGCCTCGACGAACGCCTTCTCGTCCTCGGGCCGCGAGGCGGTCCACTTGGAGCCGGGCGTGGGGTTCAGCGGGATCAGGTTGACGTGCACCCGCTTGCCCTTGAGCAGCCTGCCGAGCAGGTCGCCGCGCCAGGCCTGGTCGTTGATGTCCCGGATCAGGGCGTACTCGATGGAGATGCGGCGGCCGGACTTCTCCGCGTACTCCCAGGCGGCGTCGAGCACCTCGCGTACGTTCCACCGGGTGTTGACCGGGACGAGGGTGTCGCGCAGCTCGTCGTCCGGGGCGTGCAGCGAGACGGCGAGACGGCACTTGAAGCCCTCGTCGGAGAAGCGCAGCATGGCCGGGACGAGCCCGACCGTGGAGACGGTGATCCCGCGCTGGGAGAGGCCGAGGCCGTCCGGCTCGGGGTCGGTGAGCCGGCGGATGGCCCCGACGACCCGGTTGTAGTTGGCGAGCGGCTCGCCCATGCCCATGAAGACGATGTTGGAGAGCCGGGCCGGACCGCCGGGCACCTCGCCGTCGCGCAGGGCGCGCATGCCGTCGACGATCTGGTGCACGATCTCGGCGGTCGACAGGTTGCGGTCGAGCCCGGCCTGCCCGGTGGCGCAGAACGGGCAGTTCATCCCGCAGCCCGCCTGCGAGGAGATGCACATCGTGACGCGCTCCGGGTAGCGCATCAGGACGGACTCGACGAGCGTCCCGTCGTGCAACTTCCACAGCGTCTTACGGGTGGTGTCGTCGTCGCAGCTGATGTGCCGCACCACGGACATCAGGTCGGGGAACAGCGCCTCGGCGAGCTTCTCCCGGGACCCGGCGGGGATGTTGGTCCACTGCTCCGGGTCGTGCGCGTACCGCGCGAAGTAGTGCTGCGAGAGCTGCTGGGCGCGGAACGGCTTCTCGCCGGTCGCGGCTACCGCTTCCTTGCGCTCGGCGGGCGTGAGGTCGGCGAGGTGCCGCGGCGGCTTCTTGGCTCCGCGGGGCGCGACGAAAGTGAGTTCTCCGGGCTTAGGCATGGTTCATCCAGTGTCGCAGACAGACGGGTGAGGGCCCGCCGCCCTGTGGACGACGGACCCTCACTCGTGGAACGTGCAGGTGGGACGTGGTGCGCGCCCTCGAAAGGACGCTCAGCCGGAGCCGACGAACAGCACCAGCAGCAGCCAGACCACCGGCGCGGTCGGCAGCAGCGAGTCCAGCCGGTCCATGA
This sequence comes from Streptomyces sp. CA-146814, assembly GCF_050942385.1. Taxonomy (NCBI): domain Bacteria; kingdom Bacillati; phylum Actinomycetota; class Actinomycetes; order Kitasatosporales; family Streptomycetaceae; genus Streptomyces; species Streptomyces sp. CA-146814. The sequence continues at coordinate 6,069,640 of NZ_CP192068.1, read as the reverse complement.
TGCCGCCGTGGCCGGGGAGCAGGGTGCCCATGTCCTTGATCCCGAGGTCCCGCTTGATCATGGACTCGCCCAGGTCGCCGAGGGTGGCGCTGACGGCGACCGCGAGGCCGAGGAGCAGGCCCTGCCACCAGGCGCCGCCGTCGATGAGGAACTCCATGCACAGCGCACCGGCCACCATCGCGAAGGAGACGGCGCCGAGCAGGCCCTCGCGGGTCTTGCCGGGGCTGATGCGGGGGGCGAGCTTGTGGGTGCCGTAGCGCCAGCCCACCGCGTACGCCCCGGTGTCGCTGACGACCGTGAGGACGAGGAAGACGAGGACCCGCCAGTGCCCGTCGTCCGCCGTCAGCATCATGGCGACGAAGGTGGCCAGGAACGGGACGTAGAACGCGGCGAAGACGCCCGCCGTGACGTCCTTGAGGTACCCCTCCGGCGGCTCGATCATCCGCCAGACCAACACCGCCAGGGCCGTCAGGGCCATGGCGACCCACGCGCCCTCCGCACCGCGCGCGTAGCCGGCGACGACCATCGCGGCCCCGCCGACGGCCAGCGGGATCAGGGGCGCCTTGATGCCCTTCTGCTCCTGGAGCCGGGAGATGAGCTCCCAGAGGCCGACGACGACGGCGACGGCGACGACACCCACGAAGACGGCCTTCACGATGAACAGCGAGGCGACGATGACGGCGCCGAGCCCCACGCCGACCCCTATGGCGGCGCGCAGATCACGCCCCGCACGCTTCTTCTGCGGCGGGGACGGCAGCGGGGTGGACATGGGCTCCTGCGGCATCTCGTCACGGAACAGGGGGCCGCCGACGTGCGCGGCGTCCCCGTTCCGGTTGGCGCGGCTCTGTGCGTCTCTACCTGCGTCGGGGACGTCCGGCACGTTGGGCATGGGCCGAGTCTGCTGGGCTTCATGCGCATCGTAGGCGGGACCCGCCGGAGCGACCCCCATCTCGGGGGCACCCCGGTAACCGGCTCCCTGCGGTGCACCCCAGGAAGAGTCGTTCATCAGACTTCGAGCAGCTCGGCTTCCTTGTGCTTGAGCAGCTCGTCCACCTGCGCCACGTACTTCGCGGTGGTGTCGTCGAGCTCCTTCTCGGCGCGGCGCACCTCGTCCTCGCCGGACTCCTTGTCCTTGACGAGCTTGTCGAGCGCTTCCTTGGCCTTGCGGCGGATGGAGCGGATCGAGATCTTGGAGTCCTCGGCCTTGGTCTTGGCGACCTTGATGTACTCCTTGCGGCGGTCCTGGGTGAGCTCGGGGAACGTCACCCGGATGATGTTGCCGTCGTTGCTCGGGTTGACGCCGAGGTCGGAGTCACGGATCGCCTGCTCGATGTTGCGCAGCGCGGTCTTGTCGAACGGCGTCACGACGGCCATCCGCGCCTCGGGAACCGAGAACGAGGCCAGCTGGTTGATCGGGGTCAGCGCGCCGTAGTAGTCGGCGACGATCTTGTTGAACATCGCCGGGTGCGCACGGCCGGTACGGATCGCGGCGAAGTCCTCTTTCGCGACGACGACGGCCTTCTCCATCTTCTCCTCGGCCTCGAGGAGGATTTCTTCGATCACCACGTGCTCCTGCGTGTCTTGAGCGGACCCGTCATCGACGGGCCCTGCGGGTCCTGCGTCGCGTCCTCACCTGCACGGTGTCCGACCGGCAGGCCGTTGTCCATCCTGGGGGGCCGTCAGGCCCGGGTGCTCTCGTCGCTGACGAGCGTGCCGATCTTCTCACCCTTGACGGCCCGGGCGATATTGCCCTCGGCGGTCAGCTCGAAGACGAGGATCGGCAGCTTGTTGTCACGGCACAGCGTGATGGCGGTGGCGTCGGCGACCTTCAGGTCGCGCGTGATCACCTCGCTGTACTCCAGCGCGTCGAACTTCACCGCGTCGGGGTTGGCCTTGGGGTCGGAGTCGTAGACCCCGTCCACGCCGTTCTTCCCCATGAGCAGCGCCTCGGCGTCGATCTCCAGGGCGCGCTGGGCGGCGGTGGTGTCGGTGGAGAAGTACGGCATGCCCATGCCGGCGCCGAAGATGACGACGCGCCCCTTCTCCAGGTGCCGTACGGCGCGGAGCGGGATGTACGGCTCGGCGACCTGGCCCATGGTGATGGCGGTCTGGACGCGCGAGTCGATGCCTTCCTTCTCCAGGAAGTCCTGGAGCGCCAGGCAGTTCATGACGGTGCCGAGCATGCCCATGTAGTCGGACCGGGCCCGGTCCATGCCGCGCTGCTGGAGCTCGGCACCGCGGAAGAAGTTGCCTCCCCCGATGACCACCGCGATCTGGGCGCCGTCGCGTACGACGGCGGCGATCTCGCGGGCGATGGTGTGCACGACGTCGGGGTCGACGCCGAGGCCGCCACCGCCGGCGAAGGCCTCGCCGGAGAGCTTCAGCATGAAGCGCCCGGAAAACGTGTCGTCGCGCTTGTCGTCGGCCTGAGTGGCGTCCGCGCCCATGTCCATGAAAATTCTCCTCGTGCACATACGAAGAAGGCCATTGCCGGTGGGTCTGGTGTCCCTACAGCGGCAATGGCCTCCTCGTCAGATCTGCGGTCGTCCGGCGTGGGTGCGGCCGTCGACTGCACCAGACCCTATCGGGTCCGGCGCTGTTCGCCCGGACGGACTCAGATGCCGACCTTGATGCGCGAGAAGCGCTTCAGGGTGACACCGGCCTCGTCCAGGACCTTCTGGACGGACTTCTTGGCGTCCAGCGCGTACGGCTGGCCGAGGAGCGTGGCCTCCTTGAAGAAGCCGTTGACGCGACCCTCGACGATCTTCGGGAGGGCGGCCTCGGGCTTGCCCTCGGCGCGGGTGGTCTCCTCGGCGACGCGGCGCTCGGCCTCGACGACCTCGGCCGGGACGTCCTCGCGGGAGAGGTACTTCGGCGCGAAGGCGGCGATGTGCTGGGCGATGCCCTTGGCCAGCTCGGCGTCGGCCTTGTCCAGCTCGACCAGGACACCGATCTGCGGGGGCAGGTCGGGCATGGTGCGGTGCATGTACACGGAGACGAAGTCGCCGGTGAACTGCGCGAAGCGGTCCAGGACGATCTTCTCGCCGAGGTTGGCGTTGGCCTCGTCCACGTACGCCTGGACGGTCTTGCCGGGCTCGATCTCGGAGACGAGGAGCGCGGCGATGTCGGCCGGGGAGGTCGCGGCGACGTGCGCGGCGAGCGTGTTGGCGACGGTCTGGAACTTGTCACCCTTGGCGACGAAGTCCGTCTCGCACTTCAGCTCGAGGAGGACGCCGGACGTCTTGTCCTCGGAGATGAGGGAGACGACGGCACCGTTCTCGGCGGAACGGCCCTCGCGCTTGGCGACGCCCTTCTGGCCCTTGATACGGAGCGCCTCGACGGCCTTGTCGACGTTGCCGTCGGCCTCGTCGAGCGCCTTCTTGCAGTCCATCATGCCGGCGCCGGTGAGCTCGCGGAGCTTCTTGACGTCAGCGGCGGTGTAGTTCGCCATGAGTCTGTATGTCTCTCTCGAAGTCTGAAAGATCTACGGGTGAACGGCGGGGGCCGCGCTGGTGGCGCCGGCCCCCGCCGTCAGCAGCCGTGACGGGTGTCAGGCCTGCTCGGCGTCCGCGTCGGCGGCCGGAGCGTCGGCAGCGGCCTCGGCCTCGGCGACGGCCTCGGCCGGCTTCTCGGCGTCGGCGACCTTCTCGGTCTCGGCGGAGGACTGGACCTCGGCGGCAGCCGCGGTCTCGTCCTTCTTGTCGCCCTCGAGCAGGTCGCGCTCCCACTCGGCCAGCGGCTCGCCGGCGGCCTTCTCGCCCGGCTTCGAGTCACCGGTGGCGGCACCGGAGCGGGCGATGAGGCCCTCGGCGACGGCGTCGGCGATCACGCGGGTGAGCAGGGTGACGGAGCGGATCGCGTCGTCGTTGCCCGGAATCTTGTAGTCGACCTCGTCGGGGTCGCAGTTGGTGTCGAGGATCGCGACGACCGGGATGTGGAGCTTGCGCGCCTCACCGACGGCGATGTGCTCCTTCTTGGTGTCGACGATCCAGACGGCGCTGGGCACCTTCTGCATCTCGCGGATACCACCGAGGGTCTTCTCCAGCTTGGCCTTCTCACGCGAGAGGACCAGGAGCTCCTTCTTGGTGAGGCCGGAGGCGGCCACGTCCTCGAAGTCGATGAGCTCGAGCTCCTTCAGACGCTGAAGGCGCTTGTAGACGGTGGAGAAGTTGGTGAGCATGCCACCGAGCCAACGCTGGTTGACGTACGGCATGCCGACGCGCGTCGCCTGCTCGGCGATGGCCTCCTGGGCCTGCTTCTTCGTACCCACGAACATGATGGAGCCGCCGTGCGCGACGGTCTCCTTGACGAACTCGTAGGCGCGGTCGATGTACGACAGCGACTGGAGCAGGTCGATGATGTAGATGCCGTTGCGCTCGGTGAAGATGAAGCGCTTCATCTTCGGGTTCCAGCGACGGGTCTGGTGACCGAAGTGGACGCCGCTTTCCAGCAGCTCCCGCATCGTGACGACGGCCATGGCCGTACTCCTTGAGGTGCTCGGTTATCGCGACCGCAGGTTTGCGTTCGCGCCTGACGCCCCGATCGCGCCGTGCCACAAGGGACCGAGGGGCGCGGCCACCGTCCCGGAAGAGGGAGGTGGCGGGGCGTGCGAAGTCGACCCGGTGACCCGGATCGCCGTAAGAAGTGTACGGGACCCGCCGGGTGCCGGGTGACGGCGATATCCACAACCGGTGGGTAGTCCACAGGCGCGGACCAAGATCCCCGGAATCCGGGCCTCCGGGGGAGCGTTGATCCATGCGATTCCAGCGATTTCTGCGATTGCCGCGACGCTTGCGGCTCCCGTCCCGCTCGGCCGGCCCGCGTCGGTGGGGCCTGCCGATGGTGCTGCTGGCCGTTGTGCTGTCGGCGGCCGCGTTGCCGCCGCCCTCGGTGGGGCTGTCCGCCGGGGCGCGGCTTCTTCCGGCGGTCCGGGGCGGGGAGGAGGTACCGCCGGAGGCGGAGGTGTCCTCGTCGACAGAGGAGACGGGCGGGGGCGCGGACGGCTTCGAGGGGACATACGCCGAGCTGGACGGTGGGCCGGTCTGGCCGCTGGCCGGAAGGCCTGCGGTGTTACGGGGGTGGGAGCCGCCCGCCGACCCGTACGGGCCCGGCCACCGCGGCGTCGACCTGGCGGCTCGGCCGGGCGACGCGGTACTGGCCGCCGCCACCGGCCGGGTCTCCTTCGCGGGGCGGGTGGCCGGGCGCGGGGTGGTCGTCGTCGAGCTGGCCGGGAGCGGGGCTCCAGCGCTGCGCACGACGTACGAGCCGGTGCGGGCGCTGGCGGCCAAGGGGGACGAGGTGGCCGCGGGGCAGACGGTCGGTCTGCTGGAGGCGGGGCCGTTCCACTGCGCGGCAGGCTGTCTGCACTGGGGGCTGCGGCAGGGCGACGCCTACCTCGACCCGCTCTCCTTGCTGCCACCGGCCCTGCTACGACGCGGCCCGTCGCGGCTGCTGCCGGTGTTCGGGGTGCCGGAGCCGGAAGAGGCGGCGGCGCCGGGACCGGGAGCGGCGCCGGGGACCGACGCGTTCAGCCGCGTACGCCGCGCAGGATCATCGCGACGGCGGTGTCCGCGATGACGCCGGGCTCCTCCGCCACGCTCAGCTCGATACGGCGCACCGCGGCGTCCACCGAGCCCTGGAGGAGCATCGCGGCGAGCCTCGGCTGGGTGTGGCCGAGGTCGCCGAGCGCCTCGACGATCATGGCGATCAGCCCGCCGTGCGCGGCCCGGATCTTCTCCCGGGCTCCGGCGTCCAGTTCGCTCGCGGAGATCGCGACGACCGCGCGGTGGCGGCGGTCGCCGACGAGATCGAGCTGGCGGCGCACATACGCCTCGATCTTCGCCTCGGGGGTCTCGGCGCGCTCCATCGCGTTCTCGACCTCGGCCGCCCAGACGGGGAAGTCGACGGCGCAGAGCTCCTCGACGACGGCGGCGCGGGAGCGGAAGTACTCGTACACGGAGGACCGGGCGAGGCCCGTGCGCTCGGCGAGTGCGGGGAAGGTCAGCGCCTCCGTACCGCCCTCGGACAGCAGGGAGCGCGCGGCGTCCAGGAGGGCGCCGCGCTGCATGGTCCGGTGCTCGGCCACGGAGGCCGCTCGAATCCTGGGCACGCATCCACTCTACGGCGGCAGCTGCCGGAGGGAAGGGCTCAGCCTCTCTCCGGGTGGCCGGAGGGGACGGTTTCAGCGTCCGGCGTCGGCCAGTTTGGCCCGGAGCTGGAGGACGGATTTGGTGTGGATCTGGCTGACGCGGCTCTCGGTGACGCCGAGAACGTTGCCGATCTCCGCGAGGGTCAGGCCCTCGTAGTAGTAGAGGGTCACGACCGTCTTCTCACGGTCGGGGAGCGTGTTGATGGCGCGTGCGAGCAGCCGTCTGAGCTCGCGGTCCTCGGCGACCTCCACCGGATTGTCGGCGGCGGTGTCCTCCAGGGTGTCCATCAGGCTCAGCCGGTCGCCCCCCTCGCCGCCGACGTGCAGCAGCTCCTCCAGGGCGACCACGTTGGCCAGGGACAACTGGCTGAAAACCGCGTGCAGTTCCTCCAAGGCGATGCCCATCTCCGCGGCGACCTCGGACTCGGACGGGGTACGCCGCAGCTGCGCCTCCAGCGTGGCGTAGGCGCGCTCCACGTTCCGCGCCTTCTGCCGCACGGAGCGCGGAATCCAGTCGAGCGCGCGCAGTTCGTCGATCATCGCGCCGCGGATCCGCGTGATCGCGTACGTCTCGAACTTGATGGCCCGCTCGATGTCGAACTTCTCGATGGCGTCGATCAGTCCGAAGACCCCGGAGGAGACGAAGTCCGCCTGCTCGACGTTGGACGGCAGCCCCACACTCACCCGGCCCGCGACGTACTTGACGAGCGGCGAGTAGTGCAGGATCAGCTGTTCCCGCAGCCGCTCGTCGCCGGTGGTCTTGTACGAACGCCACAGTTCGTCGAGCGAGGAGGGGGCGGGAGGGCGCACAGTGCCACGCGCAACCGGTGGTACTGCCGCGCGGTCAGACCCGGAGGTGTGCTGGGGCATGTGGTGCCTTGAGCCGTTCTGCCGTGAAGTGCTGGGGGACTTCTGTCTGGGGCGGAATCCTTGTGAGCGTAGCGTGACTGCGGTGTCGCAGTCCGCACAGGAGCGGAGATCGGGGCCGCGTGATGGCGTTCTGCCGTTCATGCCGCCCGCGCCTGCCGGGAGCCGGGGCCATCGCGACGGGCGACGGCCCCAGCAGGTCACCGATCGATCGTGCGAGGTCATCGGCCTTACCTTTTCACCCGAATGCTCCAGGTCAAGAACCGCCTCGCCGTGCGTCGCCGTCGCGGGGTGACGGAGGCGTCAACCGCCAGTGGTCGCCCTCGCGTTCGACGAACCCCAGTGAGTGCAGTTCGTACAGCCGCCCGAGCGTCTCATCGACGGAGGTCCCCGCGCCGCGAGCGAGGTCACGGGGGCTGATCAGACCGTGGTACGGGAGGGCGTCGAGGACCCTCGCCGCCACCGGGTCCAGCCGGTCCCGCGGCAGTACCGGGCCGCGGCGGTCCGGTGCCAGGTCGCCGATGTCGCCGATCAGCTCGGCGACTTCGGACGCGTCGGTGACCAGCACCCCCTCGCCGCGGAGGAGTTCATGGACTCCGGCCGACAGTCCGCTGGTGGCGGGCCCCGGCACGCCCATCACGAACCGGCCGAGGCGCTGGGCCTGACGGGCGGTGACGAGGGAGCCGCTGCGGTACTCGGCCTCCACCACGACCGTTCCTCTGGTCAGCGCGGCGATCACCCGGTTGCGGAGGACGAACCGGCTGCGGGTGGGGTGGGAGCCCGGCGGCAACTCCGCGACCACCAAGCCCTGTTGGGCCACCCGGCCGATCAACTCCGCGTGGCCGCGCGGGTAAGGGACATCAACCCCGCAGGCCAGCACCGCTGCCGTCGCGCCGCCCACCGCCAGGACCCCGCGGTGCGCCGCCCCGTCCACGCCGAACGCGGCGCCCGACACCACCACCCAGCCGCGCTCCGCGAGCCCGGCGCCGAGGGTCGCCGCCATGTGGGCCCCGTACGGCGTGCAGGCCCGCGCACCGACCACCGCGACCGAGCGCAGGGCCCACAGCCGCAGGTCGGGCCGGCCCCGCACCCAGAGCCCGACGGGCCGAGCGTCCCCCAGGTCGTCGAGCTGGCTCGGCCACTCCCGGTCCCCCGGGCAGACGAGGCGCCCGCCCAGGGCTGCCACCGCCGCCAGGTCCCGCTCGGGTTCGGCCGCCGCCGCCCGGAGCCGGCAGCCCTCCAGCCGTACGGCGGTCATCCCCGGCAGCTTCTCCGCCGTGCCGTCCGCGACGCGCAGCGCCCGCAGCAGCGCGACAGGCCCCACCTGCCGCAACCACGCCCCGGCCCGCTCGTCACCCGGCTCCAACACGCGGGTCAAGGCGGCCCGCGCCACCCGCTCAGGTTCGAGGACCGGCTCCCCCGGCGACTCCGGCCCCTGCACCGGCCGGCCCAGGTCCGCACCGGAGCCCGGCCCCGGCAACTCCGAACCAGCCCCGTCAAGCTCCGCGACCTGCCCCCGCACCGAAACCCCCCTCACAGCGCCCCCGCCTCCATCGCGACCCCCCGCTGGATGCCGGTCCGCAGCTCCAGGGCCACCGCGATGTCGCGGGCCTCCGGCCGGGGAGCGCCTCTCAGGTCGGCCACCGTCCACGCCACCCTCAGCACCCGGTCCAGGCCCCGGGCGGTGAGGATTCCGCGCTCCAGGTCCCGTTCCGCCGCGGCCAGCGCTCCGGGGGCCGCCAGGAGACGGGTCCGCAGCTCGTGGCCGGGCACCTCGCTGTTCGTCGTCCACGGTGTCCCGGTCAGCCGCTCCGCCGCCCGCGCCCTGGCCTCCCGTACCCGTGCCGCCACCACCGCCGTCGGCTCGCCCCGGCCACCCTGCTCCAGCAGGTCCGCCCGGTCGACCGGCTCCACCTCGACCCGGAGGTCGACCCGGTCGAGAAGCGGGCCGGACAGCCGGGCCTGGTAGCGGCGGACCACCGAGGGCGGGCACTCGCAGCCCGCACCGGAGAGGGTGTGCCGGCCGCACGGGCACGGGTTGGCGGCCAGCACCATCAGGAACCGGGCCGGCAACCGCACCACCCCCGCCGCCCGCGCCACCACCACATGGCCCGACTCCAGCGGTTGCCGCAGCGCGTCCAGCGCCTTGCCCGAGAATTCGGGAGCCTCGTCAAGAAAAAGAATCCCGCGGTGAGCGAGCGACACCGCTCCCGGCCTCGGCATCCCGTTGCCGCCGCCCACCAGGGACTGCATGGTCGCCGAGTGGTGCGGGGCGCAGTAGGGCGGCCGGGAGACGAGCGGTTCACCCGGCGGGAGGATGCCCGCCACGGAGTGGACCGCCGTCACTTCGAGGGACTCCTGCCGGGTCAGCGGCGGCAGGACCGCCGGGAGGCGCTCGGCCAGCATCGTCTTGCCCGCGCCCGGCGGACCCGAGAGGAGCAGATGGTGTCCCCCGGCCGCCGCCACCTCCAGGGCCTTGCGCGGGCGCGGCTGTCCCGCCACGTCCGCCAGGTCCGGCGCGTGGCCCTCGCCGCGCACCGAGGCCGGGGCCAGGCCCGCGCCGAGGCCGGTGCCCGGAACCATGAGCCCCGCGAGCATGGCGTCGGGGCGCCCCCGGTCGTCCAGGGGCTCGTCCGGGACCGGTTCGTCGCAGAGGATCGCGATGAGCTGGCGCAGGCTCCGGACGCCGCGGACCGAGACGCCCGGCACCAGGGCCGCCTCACCGGCCGTCTGCTCGGGGACGACGACCTGCTGGTATCCGGCCTCGGCCGCCGCGAGGACGGCCGGCAGCACTCCCCGTACGGGACGGACCCGGCCGTCGAGCCCCAGCTCGCCGATCATCACCACGTCGGCGATCGCGGCGGGGTCGATCCGCTCCGCCGCGCCGAGCACCGCACACGCCACGGCGAGATCGAAACCCGATCCACTCTTGGGGACCGAGGCCGGGGAGAGCCCCACCGTGAGCTTCTTCTGCGGCCACTCGGCCCCGGAGTTGACCACCGCCGCCCGCACCCGGTCCCGGCTCTCGATCAGGCTCTTGTCCGGCAGCCCGACCAGCGTGAAGGCCGCCACCCCGGGCTCCAGGTCCGCCTGGACCTCCACCACCACGCCCTCGACACCCACCAGCGCCACGGAACACGCCCGTGCGTACCCCATCAGGACACCCCCCGTGCGTGCTCGGTGACAGGCGCCCCCCGCCGGGGCACGATCACCCCGATCAGATCGATCCGGACCCCGCCGTCCGGTGGTCCGCCGTGCCGCTCCAGCCAGATCTCGGCGAGCCGGCGCAGCCGGTCCGCCTTGACCGGCGTGACCGCGGCCATCGGATGTTCGAACGCGCCCGACCTGCGGGTCTTCACCTCGCAGAAGACCAGTGCGTCACCGTCCCTGGCGATGATGTCGACCTCTCCGGCGCGACACCGCCAGTTGCGCTCGACCACGGCCATTCCGGCGTCGGTCAGCAGCCGTGCCGCCAGATCCTCGCCGTACCGCCCGAGTGCCCCCCGTGCGTTCATATCGGCACCACCTCCGCCACCGACTCTGACCCGGCCGGACGGAAGTTGTGGATCTTGGTGGATAACCCTCCCGATGTGGAAAACCCGGCCACCCTCACGGGTGACCGGGTCTGTTCCGCATCTCGCACGAGTCGGCGGCCCCAGGACGTGCGGGCCGCGCGGGGTCAGCCTCCCGGAAGTTCCAGATCGCTCTTGTTGAGCTCTTCGATGTTGACGTCCTTGAAGGTCAGCACGCGGACCTGCTTGACGAACCTCGCGGGCCGGTACATGTCCCAGACCCAGGCGTCCGCCATGGACACCTCGAAGAAAACCTCACCCTGGACGGAGTGCACCTGCATCTCGTAGTCGTTGGTGAGGTAGAAGCGCCGTTCGGTCTCGATCACATATTTGAACAGACCGACGACATCGCGGTACTCCCGGTAGAGCTTCAGCTCCATCTCGGTCTCGTACTTCTCGAGGTCCTCGGCGCTCATGGCATGTTTCCCCTTCAGCCGTGCGTCCCCCCATTGTGCGTCAGCCTCCGGCGCCCCTGGACGATCAGGCGATCTCGGCGGCGAGGACCAACGGAACACTCGGGGGACCCTCGTCGAGGAGCGTGCGCAGCAGCTCGGCGAGTCTGGTCGGGTACACCGTCTCACGCGCCGCGAGAAGTTCGGCGGAAGTCCACCACCTCAGACCGGAGACGCTGCGCAATTCGAGCTCGGTGAGGCCCTGCGGCGCGGTGGCGGTCTGTGCCGTACGGGCGAGGAAGTACCACTCGTCCTGGTGCCAGCGCCGCCCGTCGAACGGGAAGGAGCAGGTCCGCTTCCAGAGCACCGGGCCCAGCTCGATGTCGGTGATCCCGGTTTCCTCGGCCAGCTCGCGGCGGGCGGCCTCCTCATGGGTCTCCTCGCCCTCCAGGCCGCCGCCGGGGGTGAACCACCAGTCGTTCCCGAGGTCGCCCGGCTCATGGCCGTGGAGCAGGAGGATGCGGTCGTCGGGGTCCAGGAGCACCACCCGGGCGACCCGGCGCGCAGTCACCGGGTGGTTCCGGCGGTCCGCCGACGGCGGGCGGAGCGGGCGGCGACGGGTCCGTACGCCGCTCCGCCCAGGATGAGGACCACGCCGACCAGCACCGCCCCCACCTGGAGCGGGAGCGGGCCGTCGGCGGAGACTCCGCCGGGCAGCGCGGCGAACGAGGCGGGGCGGCCGATCATGCCGCTCATCGGCCAGGCCACCGCGTCGACCCGGGCCTGGACGGCGCTCAGGGGTACGGAGCCCTGCCCGGCGTCCTCCAGATGGACCCGGGAGTCCAGCGAGGTGGACCGCTCGTCGCCGAGCAGGAAGATCTGGCCCTTCGGCACCTTGGCGGAGAAGTCCTGCGGCGAGGCGGGCGCACGTGTCCCCGCGGCGGCGGGCCCGCGGTCGATGTACGGCTCCTCCACCGGGGTCCCGCCGACGGTGAGGCGGCCGTCCTGGTCGCAGCAGGCGACCGTGTCCCCGCCGACGCCGACCACGCGCTTCACCATCGGGGTGTCGCCCCAGACGCTGTCGGTGAAGACCACCACGTCACCGCGCCGGACGTCGGCACCGTCTATCCGCTCCGCGAGTATCCGGTCGCCGGCGTTGACCGTGGGAGACATGGAGTCGGTCGGGACGGCGTACGGCTTGTACACCACCGCCGCCCAGAGGAAACCTCCGAGGAAGAGGACACAGCCGACGGCCACGGCCAGGCCCGACACCATGGTGCCGGTCCGGCCGCGGCCGTCGTCCTCACGTTGCGTACGGCTCATCCCAGCGCTCCCCCATCGGAGATCGACAATCGCTGATCCGAGTCGGCACCCTACCCGGCGGTACGCCCGGCGGTCAGTCTCCGGCGCCGCCAGAACACGAGGGGCAGCGCTCCGGCCACTCCCAGTGCGGCCGGGGCCATCGCGGCGGCGGCGTTCAGCCCGGGCTGGTCGAACGTGCTGGGGATCGGCAGCGTCGCCCAGCGGCCCACGGGCCAGGCGACGCCGATGGCGCGGCCGACGACCTCGTCGTTGGAGACGGTGCCCTGGCCGGGGAGCTCCTGGTGGTAGCGGGAGTCCAGGGAGTTCTGCCGGTGGTCGCCCATGACGAAGATCCGGCCCTCCTCGACCTTGATCGGGCCGAAGGGCTCGTCGTTGCACGGGGTGTTGCCCGGGAAGATGAACGACTTCTCGTCGAGCACCTTGCCGTTGACCGTGACCGGCCCGTTCTCCTTGCACTCGACGGTGTCGCCGCCGACCGCGATGACCCGCTTGATCAGGTCCTTGTCCTCGGAGGAGGGCATCAGACCGATGAAGCTGAGGAACTTCTGCGCGATGTTGGGTTCCGGAGTCGCGGTGTCCTGCAGCCAGCCGCCCGGGTCGTGGAAGACCACGACCTCGCCGCGCTCCGGCTCGGAGCCGAACCAGGGTGTCAGCTTGTCGACCAGCACCCGGTCGCCACGCTGCAGCGTGTTCTGCATCGAGTCCGAGGGGATCGAGAACGCCTGGATCAGGAAGGTCTTGATCAACAGCGCCAGAATCAGCGCGATCCCGATGAGCAGCGGCAGCTCCATCCAGAAGGAGCGCTGCTTCCGGGGAGGCCTGCCACCGCCCGGAGTGCCGCCGTCACCGCCCGGATCACCACCGCCGTCACCGTCCGGCGGGACCGCCGCCCCGCCCGCGGGAGAGTCGTCGCGCTCCGGCCGGTCCTCGGGTTCGTCGTGTCCGGATCGTGCGCCGACCGCCAAATCCCCCACATCCACTCCTCAGTACGTGCCACTGCCCGCGACCGGTCCGGTGCAGGCCCACCACTCCCATAACGAGCGGGAGTTCCGCAGGGGTCGGGAGCCGGACCATTCCGTCGCGATCCAGAGTGGCAACCCTATGCGACGGCCCCGGAATCGCGGCCTCCGATCCGCTCGCCCGCGCCACGGCGGCGAAGGTCTCGCGCTCCTCCAGAGTGGTCCAGTTGGAGAACGGCCAGGCGATCACGACGGCCCGTCCCACCACCTCTTCCTCGGAGACCGTGCCCTTGCCCGGCTCGTCGAGATGGAAGCGGGAGTCGGCGGAGTTGGACCGGTGGTCGCCCATCATGAAGAGGCGGCCCGCCGGAACCTCCACCTCGAACTGGACGGTCGAGGGCCGGTCGTCCGGGTGCAGATAGGCCTCGTTCAGCGGTACGCCGTTGACGGTGACGCGGCCGTCGGTGCCGCAGCACTTCACGGTGTCGCCGCCGACGGCCACCACGCGCTTGATCAGGTCCTGCTCGTCGTCGGAGGGCAGCAGCCCGATGAACTTGAGCGCCTCGGTGGCCTGCTTGACGCCGATGGGCGGGTCCTCCTTGCCGGCCGCGTTCTCCTGCTGGAGCCAGCCGCCGGGGTCCTTGAAGACGACGACGTCCCCGCGCTGCGGCTTCGCCCCGAAGTTCGGAGTCAGCTTGTCGACCAGGACGCGGTCGCCGATCTTGATGGTCTGTTCCATCGATCCGGACGGGATCACGAACGCCTGGACGAGGAAGGTCTTCAGGACGAGCGCGATCAGCAGCGCCATCACGATGAGGACCGGTATCTCCTTCACCGCGGACCTGCGCCGCTTGCGCCGGACCTTCTTGGCGAGCCTGCGGCGCTCGGCCCGGGTGGGCAGCGAGCGGGGCGTGGTGGGCCGGCTCCCGGTCGGCAGGGACGCGTCGGGGGCCGGGGCGCCGCGCGGGCGCCCGCGGTTACCCATGCGCCCTGCCGGGCTCCCGTACGCCGTCGAAGGCGCCGGTCCCCTCCAGGCCGCCGGTCCGGGCGGGCGGCCAGCCCAGCCAGTCCACCCGGCCGATCACGCGCTCGACGGGAACCATCCCGCCGCCGGGCGATCCGAGGTGGTCGCGGGAGTCGCTGGAGCGGCTGCGGTGGTCGCCCAGCATCCAGAGCGTGCCCTGCGGAACGACGATGTCGAACGGCGCGCCGGAGGCGGTGTCCCCGGGATGGAGGTACGTCTCGTCCACCGCCACCCCGTTCACCCGGAGCCTCCCCCGCGCGTCGCAGCAGACGACCCGGTCGCCGCCCACGCCCACCACACGCTTCACGAAGTCGGTGTCAGGAGGCTCCGCGAGGCCCAGGGAGGCCACCGCCCAGCGTGCCGGCGCGGCCACCGGGTTGGCGTCCAGGTCCTCCCGTACGAAGGAACCGGTCCCGTCGAAGACCACGACGTCCCCGCGCTCGGGCTCGGCGCCGAAGCGGTACGCCAGCTTGTTGACGAGCACCCGGTCCCCGACCCGCAGCGTGGGCTCCATCGAGCCGCTCGGGATCAGAAAGGGCTGGACCACGAAGGCGCTGAACAGCAGCAGCCCGGTCACACCCGCCACCCCTGCAACAAGGACGCGCCGCCGCCAGGGCCGTACGGAGACGACAGCGCCCCGGAAACGCGAGAAGCGCGACCCCTCCTCGGACCCGGTGCGGGGTTCCGAGGAGCGGTCGCGCTCCGAGTGCTCTGCTTGCGTCTCCATCGGGGCCGAATCCTATCCGGCCGCGCTGTGGACGCCAGAGGGTGCCTTGCCGGTCACCCGCTGGAGGCAGATCAGTTGTCGCGCTTCTCCTTGATCTTCGCGGCCTTGCCGCGGAGCTCACGGAGGAAGTACAGCTTGGCGCGACGGACGTCACCGCGACTGACGAGCTCGATCTTCTCGAAGATCGGGCTGTGGACCGGGAAGGTGCGCTCGACGCCGACGCTGAAGGAGACCTTGCGGACCGTGAAGGTCTCGCTGACGCCCGAGCCCTGACGGCGGATGACGATGCCCTTGAACTGCTGGATACGGGAGCGGTTGCCCTCGATCACTCGCACGTGGACGTTGACGGTGTCACCGGGGCGGAACGCCGGGACGTCCGACCGGAGGGTGGCGGCGTTGACGCCATCGAGCAGGGAAGTCATGAGTTCTGCTTTCTTCGCCGATGCCACAGGTCATCGACGGGATGTCGAGAGGAGTGAAGGAGTGCTGATCGCGTCGGGCGGGCGTCTTTCCCCCTGTGGCAGGGGCGCACACCGGACGTACAGCAGCGGCCTATTCTTCCACGGCCGGTGGCCTGCGCCAAAATCGGCCGCCGGGCTCCGGGGAGAAGCCCAGGATGGAGAGGATCTCGCGGTCCTTCTTGTCGAAGGCGGCCGCCTCGCACCGCTCGATCAGATCGGGCCGGTTGAGGGCGGTCCGGGCGAAGGCCTGGTCCCGCCGCCAGCGCGCGATCTTCCCGTGGTGGCCGCTGAGCAGGACGTCCGGGATCCCCCGGCCGCGCCACTCGGGCGGCTTGGTGTAGACGGGGCCCTCCAGGAGGTCGGCCATGGCGCCGGGCGCGAAGGAGTCGTCGCGGTGGGATTCGGCGTTGCCGAGGACGCCGGGCAGCAGCCGGGCCACGGCCTCCGTGATCACCAGGACGGCGGCCTCCCCGCCGGCCAGCACGTAGTCGCCGATGGAGACCTCGACGACCGGGACGCGGGTGCCGTACTCGTCGATCACCCGGCGGTCGATGCCCTCGTACCGGGCCGGGGTGAAGACCAGCCAGGGCCGCGCGGAGAGCTCGACGGCCAGCTCCTGGGTGAACGGGCGGCCGCTGGGCGTGGGCACGACGAGGACCGGGGTGTGCGCGCCGGACTCGTACCCGTCGGCCAGCACCTCGTCCAGCGCGTCGCCCCAGGGCTCGGTCTTCATGACCATGCCGGGGCCGCCGCCGTAGGGGGTGTCGTCGACCGTGTTGTGCCGGTCGTACGTCCACTCCCGCAGGTCGTGGACGTGGACGTCCAGCACCCCGCGGGCGCGGGCCTTGCCGACCAGGGAGACGTTCAGCGGGTCCAGGTACTCGGGGAAGATCGTGACGACGTCGAGCCGCATCAGGCGTCGCCCTTCGGCGCCTCGTCGGACTCCTCCGACGCCTGCTCCTCGTCGCGGGAGGAGGCCACCACGGCCTCACTCTCGTCGATCAGGCCGGGCGGCGGGGTGATGACCGCGCGCTGCTCCTCCAGGTCGATCTCGGTGACGATCTCCTCCACGAAGGGGATCATCACCTCGCTGCCGTCGGGGCGCTCCACGATGAAGAGGTCCTGCGAGGGCAGGTGGGAGATCTCGGTGATCCGGCCGATCTCGGTGCCGTCGGCGAGCACCACGTCCAGGTCGATGAGCTGGTGGTCGTAGAACTCGTCCTCGTCCTCCGGCAGCTCCTCCGGGTCCACGTCGGCGATCAGCAGGGTGTTGCGCAGCGCCTCGGCGCCCGTACGGTCGCTCACGCCCTCGAAGCGCAGCAGCAGCCTGCCGCTGTGCACCCGGCCCGTCGCGATGGTGAGCGGTCCGGTGGCCGCCGGGTCGGTGGCCAGGACGGCACCGGGCCCGAGCCGCAGCTCCGGCTCGTCCGTTCGTACCTCGACGGTGACCTCGCCCTTGATGCCATGGGCGCGGCCGATCCGCGCAACTACCAACTGCACGCTGTTCTCCGATTGATGGGGTGGGGCCTTGAGGAGCCGACCGGTCGGGGTGGTCCACGACGTCGTGGTGGCCTACGACAAAGGCCGGGGACGGCCCGAAGGCCCTCCCCGGCCCTGGCCGGTGTTCAACTGCGGTCAGCGGACCTGGTCCACGTCGACGAGGTCGACCCGGATGCCACGGCCGCCGATGGCGCCCACGACGGTCCGCAGAGCGCGGGCGGTACGGCCGTTACGGCCGATCACCTTGCCGAGGTCCTCGGGGTGGACCCGGACCTCCAGCACGCGCCCGCGGCGCAGGGTGCGCGAGGCCACCTGCACGTCGTCGGGGTTGTCGACGATGCCCTTCACGAGGTGCTCGAGAGCCTCCTCGAGCATGCTCAGGCCTCGGTCGACTCGGTGGACGCGGCAGCGTCAGCAGCCTCGTCCGCCTTCTTGTCGGACTTCTTGGCCTTGGGGGTGATGGCCTCACCCTTGGCCTCGTCGCCGTCCGAGGTCAGCGCCTCGAACAGCGCGCGCTTGTCGGCCTTGGGCTCCGGCTGCAGCAGCGGCGCGGGGGCCGGGAGGCCCTTGTGGGCCTGCCAGTCACCGGTGAGCTTCAGGATCGCGAGGACCGGCTCGGTCGGCTGGGCGCCGACGGACAGCCAGTACTGCGCGCGCTCCGAGTTGACCTCGATGCGCGAGGGGTTCTGCACCGGGTGGTACAGGCCGATCTCCTCGATGGCCCGGCCGTCACGGCGGGTACGGGAGTCGGCGACGACGATGCGGTAGTGAGGCGAACGGATCTTGCCCAGACGCTTCAGCTTGATCTTGACTGCCACGGAAGTGGTGTCTCCTGGTCTCTGACGTGGTTGGGCACAACTAGATGCCACGTGGGGTTGCGGTACTCGGAGTGCCCGATGGACGCGTCAGCCGGAGGAGAGAGGGGTCCTGTGCGACTGTCGAGTACAGCTGACCATTCTGCCACACCACTTCGGCTCACCCCACCGCGACCGCGGCTTCCGGGATCTGGAACGGCTTGCCGCAGCCACCGCAGACGATCGGGGCCTGGGCCAGGACCGACGGGACGACGCGGACGTTGCGTCCGCAGTCGCAGACGGCCTTGACCCGGACGCCGCCCCCGGAGGAACCGTGCCGGGCGGCCGGACCTCTGAAGGAGCGCTTGGTGTCGGCGGCGGTGGCGACCGTGTGCGCCTTGAGGGCGCGCTGCAGCCGTTCGGTGGTCGGGCGGTACCGGCGCTTGGCTTCGGGATTCAGCGTGACCAGGGAGAATCCGCTGCTGGGGTGGGGCTCCTCGGCATGGTCGAGGCCCAGCTCCTCGGCGATCGCGAGGAAGCGTCGGTTGTGGTAGCGGCCGGCGCGGGAAGTGTCACGGACTCCTCTCGCGGCAGCGATGCCGTGGACTGCCTCGTGGAGCAGTCGCTCGAAGGAGAGCTCGGCGCCACAGGCGGACGAGGACTCTCCGATCAGGGACTCGGGCGCGGCTAGATCGGGCAGCTCGGGGTGGTACCGCTGAATGTCGGCCCACGCCTGTGCCAGCTCTGCGGCAAGTACAGGTGGTGTCGTGCTCACGTCGTGACAACGAGTCCGAGTGCCGTGGTGTTCCTATTCCGGGGCATCCCAAATAATTTGCACGTACCAGTCAGTTGCCCGTGATGTGTCCTGGATGCGTCCGGAGGCGGGCGGGTGCGCCGAACTGCGGAGAAGCCGCACAGCTCGCACCAAGGTGGTGCACAGCGTGCGGTGCGCCCGGCGCGTGGATGTGCGGTGCGCCGGCGCGCGGCACCACTTACGGGTCTGCCGGTGAGCGTACCCGGAGGGCCGTTCGACGTGCCTGGTGCCCGGTGTCGGGTAAGACTGATGCGGAGAGGCGCACGACCGGGGCACGCAAACAGTGCCCCACGCCCCCTGGACGGAACGGCGGATGCGCAGTTCTCTGGCATACGGGGGTGCGGGCATACGCACGCGGGGGCCATCCACTCGGGCAAGATCGACCTCTTGGCGGATTGGGGCATTTTCCATGACACCAACGCTCGTCCGGAACCTCTGGGACGCGGATCCCTCCGCGCCGGCGGACGCCGGTACCCGTGCCCGCGACTGGGCCGAGATCCAGGAACGCATGCTGGCACCGCTCTACGAGGCGGTGTACGACCGGCTCGAAGTCGGACCCGCCACCCGGATGCTGTCGCTCGGCTGCGGCTCCGGGCTCGCCCTGCTCGTCGCGGCGGCCCGGGGGGCGCAGGTGACGGGTGTGGACTCCGACCGGGAGCGGCTGGCGCTGGCGCGTGAGCGGCTGCTACCCGACGAGAGCACGGAAGGCGCGCCCGCGCACCGGGCCCGGCTGCACGACGCCGGGTTCCCCTCGGGCGCCGACGGGGCACCGTACGACCTGATCACCGTGTTCGAGCCGATCGGCTGTGCGGCCGGTGACTCCGAAGGGCTGGTGCCGGCGCTGGAGGCGGCGCTGCCGCTGACGGCCCGGGGCGCGACCGTGGTGCTGACCGGGTGGGGCCCGCCGGAGCGGTGTGCCACGGCGCCGGTGCTGCGGGTCGCGGCCCGGCTGACGGAGTCCGCGCGTCCGCAGCGGCCCGGCGGGTGGCGGCCCACGCTCCGGGACGACCTGGAGGACGTGGCGGGGCGGGCGGGGCTGAAGCCGGACGGTTCGGGACGGGTCTCCTGCCCGTTCGGGTACGCGGATCCGGACAGCGCGGTACGCGGGCTGCTGTCGACCGGGCTCTTCGACGCCGCCGTACGGGCCACCGACCGCTCCCAGGTGGAGAAGGAGGTCGCGGAGGCGCTGCATCCCTACCGGCGCCCGGACGGCACGGTGTGGATGCCGAACGTCTTCCGCTACCTGGTCTGCACGACGTGAGCTGAAAGAAGCCGCCGCGAAACGCGCGTAAGGGGCGCCCTCTCCCAAGGGCACCCCTTACGCATACGTCCGGCGGGCCGGTCAGCCCATGAACTTCTTGAACTCGTCCGGCAGCTCGAAGTTCTTGTCCTCCTGCGCCGGGAGCCCGAGCGCACCGCCCTGGGCGGCGGCCTGCTCGCGGCGCTCCGCGGCGGCGGCCTCCTCGGCCTTGCGCTTCATCGGGTTGCCGCTCTTGCGCTTGCCCTTGGCCTGCTTGACCTGCTTCTTCTGCCGGCCGGGGCCGCCGCCCATGCCGGGCATCCCCGGCATCCCGGGCATGCCGCCGCCCTGGGCCATCTTCGACATCATCTTGCGGGCCTCGAAGAAGCGCTCCACCAGGCTCTTGACGGCGGAGACCTCGACGCCCGAACCCTTGGCGATACGGGCCCGGCGCGAGCCGTTGATGATCGTCGGTTCGGCGCGCTCCTTGGGCGTCATCGACTTGATGATCGCGGCGGTGCGGTCGATGTCGCGCTCGTCGATGTTGTTGATCTGGTCCTTGATCTGCCCCATGCCGGGCAGCATCCCGAGCAGCTTGGAGATGGAGCCCATCTTGCGGACCTGCTCCATCTGGGCCAGGAAGTCGTCGAGGGTGAAGTCCTTCCCACCCTTGCTCGACTGGAGCTTCGAGGCCATTTTGGCGGCCTCTTCCTGGCTGAACGTCTTCTCCGCCTGCTCGATCAGGGTGAGCAGGTCACCCATGTCGAGGATGCGGGAGGCCATCCGGTCCGGGTGGAACGCGTCGAAGTCCTCCAGCTTCTCGCCGTTCGACGCGAACATGATCTGCTTGCCCGTGACATGGGCGATCGACAGGGCGGCGCCACCGCGGGCGTCACCGTCGAGCTTGGAGAGGACCACGCCGTCGAAGCCGACGCCGTCACGGAAGGCCTCGGCGGTGTTGACCGCGTCCTGACCGATCATCGCGTCGACGACGAAGAGGATCTCGTCGGGGCTGACGGCGTCGCGGATGTCCGCGGCCTGGCTCATCAGCTCCTGGTCGATACCGAGGCGGCCGGCGGTGTCGACGATGACGATGTCGTGGACCTTGGCCTTGGCGAACTCGATGGAGTCCTTGGCGACCTGGACCGGGTCGCCGACGCCGTTGCCCGGCTCGGGGGCGTACACCGCGACGCCGGCGCGCTCGGCGACGACGCTCAGCTGGTTCACGGCGTTGGGGCGCTGGAGGTCACAGGCGACGAGCAGCGGCGAGTGGCCCTGGCCCTTGAGCCAGAGGCCGAGCTTTCCGGCCAGCGTCGTCTTACCGGCACCCTGGAGACCGGCGAGCATGATCACGGTGGGCGCGGTCTTGGCGAACCGCAGCCGCCGGGTCTCGCCGCCGAGGATGGCGACGAGCTCCTCGTTGACGATCTTGACGACCTGCTGGGCGGGGTTCAGCGCCTGGGAGACCTCGGCGCCGCGCGCCCGCTCCTTCACGTTGGCGATGAAGGCCCGGACCACGGGCAGGGCGACGTCGGCTTCCAGCAGGGCGATACGGATCTCGCGTGCCGTGGCGTCGATGTCCGCCTCGGACAAGCGGCCCTTGCCCCTGAGGTTCTTGAAAGTCGCGCTAAGGCGGTCGGAGAGAGTATCGAACACGGCGCTCGTCGGTCCTCAGGGTCGGGGGCGGGGCAGGTCAATCGCCCTCCAGGGTATCCGGCCCCCGGAGAACACCAAGCCCTCGCCCGGATCCGGTGCCGGGCGAGGGCTGGACAAAAGCGTCCTACGCGTCAGCCGAGGGCCTTCTCGACCTCCCGGGCGACCTCGGCGGCCCGGATCTCCGGCAGCGGTTCGCCGTCGGTGCCGGTGACGTAGAAGGCGTCCACGGCGTTGGCGCCGAGGGTGGAGACATGGGCGCTCCGCACCCGTACGGCACTGCCTTCCAGGGCGTTGCCGATCCGGTGCAGCAGCCCCGGGGCGTCCTGGGCGCGGACCTCGATGACGGTGGCGCGGCGGGAGCCGGCCGCCGCGACGGTGACGCGCGGCGGCGGGGCCTTCACGCCTCGCCTGCGCGGGTAGGCGGCCTCCCGCTCCGCGAGCCGGGCCCGGATGTCCAGGGAGCCGTCCAGGGCGCGTACGAGGTCGGCGCGGAGCCGGGCGGCCTGCGGGAGGGACCCGTACTCGGCCGCCACCCGCCAGTTGAGCAGCAGCAGGTCCGCCCGCTCCCCCACCTCGTTGGGCAGCTCCACCGCGCGCAGGTCGGCGGCGCGCACGGTGAGGCGGTGCAGGGCGAGGACCCCGGCGGCGGCGGGCAGCACGCCGGGCCCGTCGGGCAGGACGATGAGCAGCTCGACGCCGACCGGCTCCACCTCGCCGTCCCCGGCGGGCTCCTCGGGCTGGGTGTGCAGGGTGAGGACGGGTTCGCCGGTGCGCAGGGCCTCGATCGCGAGGCGTTCGTGCTCGGCGCTGGGCGCGGCCTCCTCCGGCTCCTCGGGCGCCTCCCCGGCGAGGACGGCGGCGACGCGCTTGACCAGGTCCGCGACGAGCGAGGCGCGCCAGGCGGACCAGGCGGCGGGCCCGGTGGCGAGCGCGTCGGCCTCGGTGAGGGCGTGCAGCAGCTCCAGCGTGGAGGCGGTGGAGACGGCCTCGGCGACCGACCGCACGGTGGCGGGGTCGTCCAGGTCGCGCCGGGTGGCGGTCTCGACGAGCAGCAGGTGGTGGCGTACGAGGGTGGCGATGACGCCCACGTCGTGCTTGTCGAAGCCGATCCGGGTGGCCATGTCCCGGGCGATGACCTCGCCGGCCACCGAGTGGTCGCCGGGCCAGCCCTTGCCGATGTCGTGGAGGAGGGCGGCGACCAGGAGGAGGTCGGGGCGGTGGACGCGGCGGGTGAGGTTGGCGGCGCGGACGGCGGTCTCCACCAGGTGCCGGTCGACGGTCCAGGTGTGGACGGGGTTGCGCTGGGGCCGGCAGTGGACGCGTTCCCAGTCGGGCAGCAGCCGGGTGATGATCCCTTCCGCTTCGAGCGCCTCCCAGACACCGACGGTGGCCTCCCCCGCGCCGAGCAGGGTGACCAGCTCCTCGCGGGCCTCCGGCGGCCACGGGACCGGCAGCGGCCGGACGGTGGTGGCGAGATGGCGTACGAGGTGGCGGGAGAGCGGCAGTCCGGCCTCGGCGGCGGCCGCGGCGGCGCGCAGCGTGAGGACGGGGTCGCGGTCGGGGCGGGCGGCGCGGGCCAGGACCACTTCACCATCGGCCTCCACCACGCCGTCGGCGAGCGGTGCGCGCTCGGGGGCGGGTTTGGTCCCTCCGAGAGAGCCGCTGAGCATGGCACGGAGCCGGGGCCGGACCGAGCGGGCGCGGAGCACCCGGTTGACCTCGCGCCAGGTGACGTCGGTGGCGTACGAGACCGTCCGCGCGGCCTCGTACACCTGGCGCAGCAGTGCGTCGGCGTCGAGCAGGCCGAGCGCCTCGGCGACCTGGTCCTGTTCCTGGAGGGCGAGGCGGTCGGTGGCGCGGCCGGTGGTGAGGTGGAGGGCGTCGCGGGCGTCCAGGAGGGTGCGGCGGGCCTGGTCGAGCCCTTCGCGCGGGGCGTCCGCGACCCAGGAGGCGGCGACGGCGCGCAGGGCGGTGGCGTCGCGGAGGCCGCCGCGGGCCTCCTTGAGGTCGGGTTCCAGGAGGAACTGGAGCTCGCCCGTCCGCTCGGCCCGTTCCTGGCAGAGCTCATGGAGGGCGGGGAGGCGTTTGGGCGCCTGGTTGCGCCAGTCGGCGAGGATCGCGGTGCGCAGGGACGCGACCAGTCCGAGGTCTCCGGCGACCGGGCGGGCGTCCAGCAGGCCGAGCTGGACCTTGAGGTCCTCGCCGGCCGTCTTCCGGGCCTCGCCGGGCGTGCGTACGGAGTGGTCGAGGGCCAGGCCCAGGTCCCAGACCGGGTACCAGATGCCGTCCGCGAGGGCGGAGACGGCCGCCGGGTCGGCGTTGCCGTCGTGCAGGAGGAGCAGGTCGAGGTCGCTGCGCGGGGAGAGTTCGCCGCGGCCGTAGCCGCCGACGGCGACGAGGGCGGCGCCGCGGACGCCGGCGCGGTCGGCCGCCGCCGTGAACAGGCCGGTGAGCCAGTCGTCGGTGAGGCGGGCGAGGGCCGCACGGCGCGGCGGCCCGGACCGCGCCTCCTGCTGGAGGAGGCGCAGCCGGGCCGCCGCGTAGCCGCCGGGTCCCGAGTCTTCGCTTTCGGTGATCGCTTCGGTGCTCGTCACCCAGGTGCCTTCCGTTCGGTGGGGCCTCGGTCAGGGGCGCCCGTCCGGTGTGCGGGCCGTCCGCCGGGGGTGTCGGGCCGGGAGCCGGAGGGAGGTCCGGCGCCCGGCGGGAGCCTCCGTCAGAGGGCGTCCGGGCCGCGCTCGCCGGTCCGTACGCGGACGGCGGTCTCGACCGGGACGCTCCAGACCTTCCCGTCACCGATCTTGCCGGTACGGGCGGCCTTGACGACGACCTCGATGAGCTGTTCGGCGTCCTCGTCCTCGACGAGGACCTCGATGCGGATCTTGGGCACCAGGTCGACGGTGTACTCGGCGCCCCGGTAGACCTCGGTGTGGCCGCGCTGACGCCCGTAACCGCTGGCTTCGGTGACGGTCAGCCCCTGGACGCCGAAGGCCTGGAGGGCCTCCTTGATCTCGTCCAGCCGGTGGGGCTTCACGACCGCGGTGATGAGCTTCATGCGTCCACCTTCTTTGCCTTCGGTGCTGCCGTCGGGTCCGTCGCGGGGGCGGTGGTGCGGGAGACCGTGCCGCCGCCGGCGCCGCTGAAGTCGTATGCGGTCTCGGCGTGCTCGACCTGGTCGATGCCGGAGATCTCGTCGTCCTCGGAGACCCGCATCCCGATGGTCTTGTGGAGCACCAGCGCGATGAGGCCGGAGACGACCAGAGAGTACGCGAGGACCGCGACGACGCCGACGACCTGCTTGCCGAGCTGTTCGACACCGCCACCGTAGAAGAGGCCCTTGGCGTCGGACTGGACGCCGCCGGTGGCGAAGAAGCCGACCAGGATGGAGCCGATGATGCCGCCGACGAGGTGGACGCCGACGACGTCCAGGGAGTCGTCGTAGCCGAACTTGTACTTCAGGCCGACCGCCATGGCGCAGAGCACACCGGCGATGGCGCCGACCGCGATGGCGCCGAGCGGGGAGACGGAACCACCCGCGGGGGTGATGGCGACCAGGCCGGAGACCGCGCCGGAGGCGGCGCCGAGGGTGGTGAAGGAGCCGTGGCGCAGCTTCTCGTAGACGAGCCAGCCGAGGACGGCGGCGGCGGTGGCGACCTGGGTGTTGAGGAACATGACCGCGCCGACGCCGTCGTCGTTGCCGAGCCAGGATCCGGCGTTGAAGCCGAACCAGCCGAACCACAGGAGGGTCGCGCCGAGCATGACGAGCGGCAGGCTGTGCGGCCGCATCGGGTCCTTCTTGAAGCCGATGCGCTTGCCGATGACGAGGATCACTCCGAGGGCCGCGGCACCGGCGTTGATGTGGACCGCCGTACCGCCGGCGAAGTCGATGACGCCCATCTCGAAGAGCCAGCCGCCCGCGCCCCAGACCCAGTGGGCGACGGGGAAGTAGACGATGGTGACCCACAGGACGATGAACAGGGCCCACGCGGAGAACTTCACGCGGTCGGCCAGCGCACCGCTGATCAGGGCCGGGGTGAGGACGGCGAACATCAGCTGGAAGGCGGCGAAGACGTACACCGGGATGGTGTAGCCGTCCCAGAGTTCGGTGACACCGATGTTGCTGAAGCCGACGTAGTCGGAGCTCCAGCCGATGACCGAGCCGACGTCGGAGCCGAAGGCGAGGCTGAATCCGTAGAGCACCCAGAGGATCGTGACGATCCCGAGGCTGATGAAGCTCATCATCAGCATGTTGAGGGTGCTCTTGACGCGGACCATGCCTCCGTAGAAGAAGGCCAGGCCGGGGGTCATGAGCATCACCAGGGCCGAGCAGATGAGCATGAACCCGGTGTTGGCGGCAGACAGCTCAGGGGCGTCTGCGGCAAGCGTCGTGATGCCTGGGGGCATCGGCGTCTCCTCGTCGTCGGAGCGGCCGCGGCGTGCGGGGGAAAGCTGCGGGACCACTGGGAAGGTGCGGGCCGGTCAGGGGGTGTCCGGCGGATCATGGCCGGAGACCGCCTGTGCGCCATGAGATTGGCGGAGCGCCGTTTCCGGGGATGCCGCACGATGTTTCGCGAGCGTGACGAAGAGGTGGTGCGTGTTACGTCGGAATGAATCCCGGGTGGCGGGTCCGGTGCGCTGCCTACCATGCAGCCCACGCCGCATACGGTCCGGTTGAAACGCCGCCGGGCGGCCCGGAGCGACCCGGATACGCGAACCGGCCACGGCGCCTCTCCGGGAGACCAGGCGATGGGGGAGCCGAGTCGGGCTGTACGGAGGAGGTGCCGCGGCCGGGGCCGTGGTGCCGGGTCAGACCGTTTCGGCGGACTCCGGCAGCTGTTCGCTGAGCAGATCGGTGAGCCGGGCGACATCGGCGACATCGCCGAAGTCCCTGGCAGCGGTGTCGACGGTCTTGCGCAGCCGGGTGTTGACCCGTTCGGAGCGGACCTTCTTGGCGATCTTCAGGGCCTGTCCGGCGAGGACGGTGGACTGCTCGGGCTCGCGCTGGAGCAGGTGGACGGTGGCCATGCCGATGAGGTTGAGCGCGTAGGAGCGCTGGTGCTCGTCGTCCTCGCCGAACAGCTCGACGGCCTTCTCCATGACGGGCTCGGCGAGCGAGGCGTAGGTGGGGCTGCGGCCGGCGACATAGGCCAGGTCACGGTAGGAGTGGGCGTTCTCCCCGTTGAGCTCGGCCTCGGAGAAGAAGCGGATCCAGTCGGGCTCGGGCTCGCCGTCCAGTCCGGCGTCCTGGAAGGTGTCCTCGGCCATCCGGACGGCCCGCTTGCACTTGCTGGGCTGGCCCATGTTGGCGTACGCGCGGGCCTCCATCGCATACAGCATGGCCTGCGTACGGGGAGTGGCGCAGTCGCGGCTGCCGTACTGCGCGAGGTGGATCAGCTCCAGGGCGTCGTCGGGGCGGCCCAGGTGGATCATCTGGCGGCTCATGCTGGAGAGGATGTAGCTGCCGAGCGGCTTGTCCCCGGCCTCCTTGGCGGCGTGCAGCGCGAGCACGAAGTACTTCTGGGCGGTGGGCTGGAGGCCTACGTCGTAACTCATCCAGCCCGCCAGCTCGGCCAGTTCGGCGGCGCAGCGGAAGAGGCGCTTGGAGGTCGGGCCGGGCTGCGGTTCCTGCAACAGGTCGGTGACCTCGTGGAGTTGCCCGACGACGGCCTTGCGGCGCAGCCCGCCGCCGCACTGGGCGTCCCACTGCCGGAACATCGCGGTGGTGGACTCCAGCAGGTCCAGCTCGGGGCCGGAGAGCCGGGAGGGCTTGCGGGCGGCGGCCTCCGACTCCGGTTCGCCCGGCCCTCTGGCGGGGACGGGCACCAGCCAGCGCTGCATCGGCTCGATCAGGGAGGGCCCGGCGGCCAGCGCGAGCGAGCTGCCGAGGAAGCCCCGCCGGGCGAGCATCAGGTCGCTGCGGGAGAACTCGCTGAGCAGGGCGACGGTCTGCGGGCCGGCCCAGGGCAGGTCGACCCCGGCCACCGAGGGTGACTGGTGCGCGGTGCGCAGCCCTAGGTCCTCGACGGCGACCACCGCGCCGAACCGCTCGGAGAACAGTTCGGAGAGGATGCGCGGGATCGGCTCGCGCGGCTGCTCGCCGTCGAGCCAGCGCCGCACCCGGGAGGTGTCGGTGCTGATGTGGGAGGCGCCCATCTGGCGCGCCCGCCGGTTCACCTGGCGCGCCAGCTCGCCCTTCGACCAGCCACTGCGCACGAACCACGACCCCAGCTGGCCGTTGGGACGCTTGCCCGCATCCGTATCGCCTGCGCCGCTGCCACTCACCGGAACGCCCCCATCACGCTGAATCCTCCCCGTCGCATCCTCATCGCGCGAACCACTCCCAGAATGCCAAGCATCGGTGCTGTCCGTACGGGAGTTGCCCACGGCCGCACGGGAAACCGGGTTGCCCGAGGCATACCCGTGACCGCACATTCTCCCAGAGCCCGTGTACCGACGGTAATCCTACGATCACCCCTCTCGCGAGGGGGATTGCGGAAACGCCACCATTCGCCACCCCTTCGAATGAACCCGACTGCCTTGTGGCGCGCTTGACTTGGGGCACCACGACCGATGGCGGGCGTACGGAAGCGCTCAGGGGCGCACGCACAGGGCCGCACCACCTCGCGCACTACGGCGCACGCCACTCGATCGAGTTGCAGCGACGGAGGGTTACCCGAGCGTTCCGGGTCGTAACCACCGATGAGTCGGACCCGTTGGAGGGGGCATGGGCTTCACGATCGGCGGCATCCGCGAGAAACGTTCCGGCGTACGGCGGCGAGGCCGCGGCACCGAGGCCACCGCGGTGGCCGAGTACACCGGGCTCTGGGGCTGGGCCGTGGCGCCCGGCACCCGGGCCCGCGACGGCGCGTGCTCCTGCGGGCAGCGGGCCTGTCCCGCTCCCGGCGCGCATCCGCTGGGCTTCGCCCGGGAGGTCCCGGCGGGCACCGGCCTCGACGCGGCGGCGGACGCCTGGGCCGAGACGCCGGGCGCCTCGATGCTGCTGCCGGCGGGCCGGACCTTCGACGTCCTGGAGGTCGCGGAGCAGGCCGGGCGGCGGGCGCTGGTGCGGCTGGAGCGGATGGGGCTGCCGCTGGGGCCGGTGGCGGTGACGCCGACCGGCCGGGCGCAGTTCTTCGTCGCGCCCGGGGCCGCCGCCGAGCTGCCGGGCCTGCGCTACCGGATGGGCTGGGACGACGCGGACCTGGACCTGCGGGCGCTCGGGCCGGGCGCGCACATCACCGCACCGCCGTCCGACCTCGGCGGCCTCGGCCCGGTCCGTTGGCTGCGGCCACCGGTGCTGGACACCGCCGCCGCTCCCCCGCAGGCGCGGCTGCTGCTGGGCACGCTGGCGTACAGCTGCCATCGCTCCTAGGGGGTGTCCGGCGGATCAGGGCCGGGGCACACCCTAGGGAGCACGAAAAACGACGGACGGGCGGCGGGCCCTCTTGAAGGAGCCGCCGCCCGTCCGCCGTACGGAGTGGTGCGCGTCAGTCTCCGATCAGCGCGTCCACGAAGGCGCCCGGCTCGAACGGAGCCAGGTCGTCCGCTCCCTCGCCGAGCCCGATCAGCTTCACCGGTACGCCCAGCTCGCGCTGGACCGCGATGACGATGCCGCCCTTGGCGGTGCCGTCGAGCTTGGTGAGGACGATGCCGGAGATGTCCACGACCTCGGCGAAGACCCGTGCCTGGACGAGGCCGTTCTGTCCGGTGGTGGCGTCCAGGACGAGGAGGATCTCGTCCAGCGGACCGTGCTTCTCCACGACCCGCTTGACCTTGCCCAGCTCGTCCATGAGCCCGGTCTTGGTGTGCAGCCGGCCGGCGGTGTCGATGAGGACCACGTCGGCGCCCTCGGCGATGCCCTCCTTGACCGCGTCGTACGCGATCGAGGCCGGGTCGCCGCCCTCGGGCCCGCGGACCGTACGGGCTCCGACGCGCTCGCCCCAGGTCTGGAGCTGGTCGGCGGCGGCGGCGCGGAAGGTGTCGGCCGCGCCGAGGACCACGCTGCGGCCGTCGGCGACGAGCACCCGGGCCAGCTTGCCGGTGGTGGTGGTCTTGCCGGTGCCGTTGACGCCGACGACCATGACGACGCCGGGGGTCTCGGCGCCGCCCTCGGTCTTGACCTCGCGGTCGAAGTCCGGGCCGAGCAGGGTGATCAGCTCTTCGCGCAGCAGGGCGCGGAGTTCTTCGGGCGTGCGGGTGCCGAGCACGCGGACGCGCTCGCGGAGCCGCTCGACCAGTTCCTGGGTGGGGGCGACGCCGACGTCGGCGGTGAGGAGGGTGTCCTCGATCTCCTCCCAGGTGTCCTCGTCCAGGTTGTCCCGGGACAGCAGCGTGAGCAGCCCCTTGCCGAGCGAGTTCTGCGAGCGGGCGAGCCGGGCCCGGAGCCGGACGAGCCGGCCCTCGGTGGGCTCGGGGATCTCCAGCGCGGGCGGCGCCGGAGCCTCGACGACCGGGGCCTCCTCGACCGGCGCGGTGGCGTCCGGGAGGCCGACTTCGTCGATGGTGCGCCGCGCTTCGTCGCGCGGCGTCTCGGCCTCCTCGCCGACCTTCGGCTCGGCGGGAGGAGTGATGGTCGGCGTGGACGGCGGCGGGGGCGGCAGCTTCCGCTTCTTGCGGCTGCCGACCACGAGCCCGCCGACCAGGCCGACGGCGGCCAGGGCGATGACTACAGCGAGGATGACGATTTCGACGAGTTCCATAACCCGTCCAGTATCGGCCACGGCCGCCGTACGGGCACGGCCCCGCACGCCACCCGGCGATCCACCGGATCCGGATGCACCTTTTGGCGGTAATGCCCGACCCCCGCCTCTACCTTTCTGACGGCACGTCAGTTACGGTGCACCCCGCCCCGCCCTTGAGGCATCCGGCGAAAGGGAGACCCGTCATGGCCTTCACCGTGGTCCGGTTCAATCTCGTCGACCCCGAAGCCACCCCCGTGACCCTCTCGGCCCGCTACCGCGCCGCCCTGGAGATGGCGGCGTACGCGGACGGGCACGGCGTCGACACGGTGCAGACCGAGGAGCACCACGGGGTGGCGAACTCCTGGCTGCCCTCGCCGTTCACCTTCGCCGGCGCGGTCTTCGGCGCCACGCGGCGGATCGCGGTGACGGTGTCGGCGATCATCGGCCCGCTGCACGATCCGCTGCGGCTGGCGGAGGACATCGCGGTGCTGGACCTGCTGAGCGCGGGGCGGCTGGTGACGGTCGCGGGGATCGGCTACCGGCCCGAGGAGTACGAGCGGGCGGGCGTGGAGTGGGGGCGGCGCGGAAAGCTCCAGGACGAGCTGCTGGAGACGCTGCTGGCGGCGTGGACCGGCGAGCCGTTCCCGTACCGGGGCCGTACGGTACGCGTCACGCCGCGTCCGTACACGCGGCCGCACCCCATGCTCCTGGTCGGCGGCAGCTCACGGGCGGCGGCGCGGCGGGCGGCACGGCTGGGGCTGCCGCTCTTCCCGAGCGCGCATCTGCCAGAGCTGGAGGCGTATTACCACCAGCAGCGGGAGGCGTACGGGACGGAGGGGTTCTGCATGATGCCCGCGGCCCGGACGCCGCTCCTCCAGGTCTCCGAGGACCCGGAGCGGACGTGGGCGCTGTACGGGGAGCACCTGCTGCACGAGGCGCGGACGTACGCCTCCTGGCAGTCCAAGGACATCCGCTCGGCGGTACGCTCGGCGGCCACGACGGTGGCCGAGCTGCGCGAGGAGGGCGTCTACCGGATCGTCACGCCGCAGGAGCTCACGGCGCTGGACGCGGACTCGCTGGTGCTGCATCCGCTCTGCGGCGGGATGCCCGTGGAGGAGGGGTGGCGGAGCCTGCGGCTGTTCTGCGAGGCGCTGGAAACGCCGGCTGCCCCGGCTGGGCCATGACGGCCATGAACCAGGGCAGCGCGTGAACATAAAAGGGACTAGCCCATCTCCTCCAGCGTCTTGCCCTTCGTCTCCTTCACGAACTTGAGCACGAAGGGGATGGAGAGCACCGCGAAGCAGGTGTAGATGATGTACGTCCCCGAGAGGTTCCAGTCGGAGAGGCTCGGGAAGCTGGCGGTGATCGCCCAGTTGGCGATCCACTGCGCGAAGACGGCGACGCCGAGCGCGGCGGCGCGCAGGCGGTTCGGGAACATCTCGCCCAGGAAGACCCAGACGACGACACCCCACGACAGCGCGAAGAAGAGCACGAACGTGTGGGCGGCGATCAGCGCCACCGCGCCCTGGGTCTCGGGCAGCTTGCCGTCGACCAGGTCGGCGGAGAAGGCCCACGCCTCGACGGCGAGCGCGACGGCCATACCGACCGAGCCGACGAGCGCGAGCGGCCGGCGGCCCACCCGGTCGACCAGCACCATCGCGATGACCGTGCCGATGATGTTGATGATCGAGGTGGTGAACGAGTAGAAGAACGAGTCGGTCGGGTCGATGCCGACGGACTGCCACAGCGTCGCCGAGTAGTAGAACGCCACGTTGATGCCGACGAGCTGCTGGAACATCGACAGGCCGATGCCGACCCAGACGATGGGCAGGAAGAAGAAGCGGTTGCCGAGCAGGTCCTTGAAGGAGGACTTGTGCTCGCGGTGCATGGCCGTCTCGATCTCGGTCACGCGGGCATCCAGGTCGATCTTGTCGCCCTCGACCTCTTCGAGGATCTTGCGGGCCTCGGCCTTCCTGCCGACCGAGATGAGGAAGCGCGGGGACTCGGGGATGGCGAAGGAGAGGAGCCCGTACAGGATGGCCGGGACGACCATCACACCTAGCATCCACTGCCAGGCCTCCAGGCCGAGGATCTCGCCGCGCTGGTCACCGTCGGCGATCTGGAGGACGGCGTAGTTGACCAGCTGCGATACGGCGATGCCGATGACGATCGCGGCCTGCTGGAAGGAGCCGAGCCGGCCGCGGTAGGCCGGCGGGGAGACCTCGGCGATGTAGGCCGGGCCGATCACGGAGGCCATGCCGATGGCGAAGCCGCCGATGATGCGCCACATCGCCAGGTCCCAGAGGGCGAACGGCAGCGCGGAGCCGATGGCGCTGGCGGTGAAGAGCACCGAGGCGATCTGCATGCAGCGGATGCGGCCGATCCGGTCCGCGATCCGGCCGGCGGTGGCGGCGCCGATCGCACAGCCGATCAGCGCGATGGCGATGACCTGGGCAAGGGTGCCGGAGCCGATGTCGTACCGGTCGCGGATCGCCTCGACGGCCCCGTTGATGACGGAACTGTCGTAGCCGAAGAGGAAGCCGCCCATCGCCGCGGCCGCCGTGATGAAGATGACATGGCCGAGGTGGTCCGGATGGGCCTCTCGGGCTCCGGACGCCGGTCCGTTCGCTGCGCTGGTCACATGAACTCCTGATGTCTGGCCGCAAGTCAGACGTGGGGGGGTGAGCCTTCCCAGTGGGGCACAACATTCGGCCCGCCACCACTTGAAGGTGAAATCAACTTCGCAGAGGTTATGCGTTCAAGAAACGAAGCCACACAGCGGGTCCCAGCGCATGTACCCAGGTGTGCGCGAAAGGTGCGTCGAACCGCTGACGATTCGGTAAAGAGTCGGCCGATCCGCCGACCGGGTCAGCGCAGCCGCTGGCTGATCACCTTCGACACACCGTCCCCCTGCATGGAGACGCCGTACAGCGCGTCGGCGACCTCCATCGTCCGCTTCTGGTGGGTGATGACGATCAGCTGGGAGCTCTCCTGGAGCTCCTCCATGATCCGGATCAGCCGCTGCAGGTTGGTGTCGTCGAGCGCGGCCTCGACCTCGTCCATCACATAGAAGGGACTGGGACGGGCCTTGAAGATGGAGACCAGCAACGCCACGGCCGTCAGGGACCGCTCACCGCCCGAGAGCAGCGAGAGCCGCTTCACCTTCTTACCCGGCGGACGGGCCTCCACGTCCACTCCGGTGACGAGCATGTTCTCCGGGTCGGTCAGGATCAGCCGTCCCTCGCCGCCCGGGAAGAGCCGCGCGAAGACGCCTTCGAACTCGCGGGCGGTGTCCCGGTACGCCTCGGTGAACACCTGCTCCACCCGCTCGTCGACCTCCTTGATCACCTGGAGCAGATCGGCCCGGGTCTTCTTCAGGTCTTCGAGCTGCTCGGAGAGGAACTTGTGCCGTTCCTCCAGCGCCGAGAACTCCTCCAGGGCGAGCGGATTCACCTTCCCGAGTTGCTGGTACGCCCGTTCGGCCGACCGCAGCCGCTTCTCCTGTTCGGTGCGGACGAAGGCCTTCGGCCGGTTACGGGGGTGCTCCGGGTCCTCCGGCAGCTCCTCTCCGTCGGCGGGCGGCGACGGCGGCACGAGTTGGTCCGGGCCGTACTCGGAGACGAGCCCGGCCGGCTCCACGCCCAGCTCCTCCAACGCCTTCGTCTCCAGCTGCTCGATGCGCAGCCGCTTCTCGGCGCCGAGCACCTCGCCGCGGTGGACGGAGTCGGTGAGCTTGTCCAGCTCGCCCTTGAGGTCGCGGCCCCGGCCCCGCTCTGCGGCCAGTTCGCGCTCCCGCTCGCCCTTGGCGGCCTCGGCCGAGGTGCGTTCCTGGTCGGCCCGTACGAGGGAGACCTCGACGTGCGCCAGCAGCTGACGGGCGCCCGAGGCGACGGCGGAGGACACGGCCGCCTCATGGCGCAGCCGGGCCCGGCGCTGCTCGGCGCGGGCGCGGGCCTCACGTTCGGTGCGGGCGGCCCGGTCGAGCCCGTCGGCGCGTCCGGCCAGCGACTTGACGCGCTCCTCGTGCGTACGGGCCTGGAGCCGGGCCTCCATCTCGGTCTGGCGCGCGTTGGCACCGTCGGCGGCGAGCCGGTCCCGTACGGAGGTGTCGGGCTCCTCCTCCACCGGCGCCTCCTGGGCCACCAACAG
Source organism: Streptomyces sp. CA-146814 (assembly GCF_050942385.1). Taxonomy (NCBI): domain Bacteria; kingdom Bacillati; phylum Actinomycetota; class Actinomycetes; order Kitasatosporales; family Streptomycetaceae; genus Streptomyces; species Streptomyces sp. CA-146814. The sequence goes on along the minus strand of NZ_CP192068.1, from coordinate 6,035,336 downwards.
CCGCTCAGCCAGCTCCTCCGCCTCCTCCACCGCCCGCTCCAGCGCCTCCTGGGCACGGGCGGCGGAGGCGGTCATCCGCTCGGCCTCGCCCGCCGCGCTCCGGGCCGTCCCGGCGAGCCGGCCGAGCTGCTGCGCGACGCCCGACTTCTCCCGCTCGGCCGCCCGCCGCCGCTCCCCCAGCTCCTCGACGAGCGCGGCCCCTTCCGTGCGCCGCTCCCCCGCCAGCCGCTGCGCCTCCGCCAGCTCCTCGCACCGCACGGCCAGCTCTGCCAGTTCGGCGGCGGCCTCGTCCACGGAGGCCTGCACCTCCAGGAGGCTGGGCGCCCCGGCGGACCCGCCGTGCGCGAAGTGCGCGGAGAGCACGTCCCCTTCACCGGTCACGGCGGTGAGCCCGGGGTGCACGGCGACGAGCGCCTCGGCGTCCTCCAGCGTGGCGACGACGACGGTGTCCCGTACGAGGCGGCGGACGGCGGCCATCAGGGGGGCGGGGCCGGTGACCAGGTCGGCTACGGCGGTGGTGGTGAGGGTTTCGGTACGGCCGTGGGGCAGCGCGAGCACATCGGGGCCGCCGGGCGCGGACCCCGTACCGCCGGGTGCGCCCCCCTGTGCGGGCAGCGGGCCGGGGGCCGCCCCCGGAGCCTCGTCCTGGACGAACTCGCCGCCCTGCCCCGGTACGTGACCGGACCCGGCGCCCTCCGCCGACCCGCCGCCCAGCAGCATCGCCGCGCGCCCCGCGTCCCGGTCGCGGAGCAGGCGGATCGCCTCGGCGGCCGTGGCCGGGTCCGTCACCGCCACCGCGTCCGCCGCCGCGCCGAGTGCGGCGGCGACCGGGACCTCGTAGCCGGGCCGGACGGTGAGCAGTTCGGCGGCGGGTCCCAGCAGGCCCGCCAGCCGGTCCCGGGCGCCGAGCAGCGCTCCCGTACCGTCCTTGCGGCGCAGCCCCAGGGCCAGCGCCTCGTGCCTCGCCGCGACCGCCGCCCGCCTGCGCTCGGCGGCCGTCGCCTCCTCGCGGGCGGTGCTGTGGGCGGCCTGGGCCTCGGCCAGCGCCTGCTTGGCCTCCTCGTGGCGGACGGTCAGCTCCTCGTCGTCCGCGTCCAGGCCCTCGACCTCGGCCTTGAGCTGCTCGTACTCCTCCTGGGCGGTCACCGCGCGCTCCTGGGCCTCGTCGCGCGATGCGGCCAGCCGGTCGATCTCGGCCTGCGCCGAACCGGCCCGGCTGCGGGCGGCGTTGACCTGGCCGTTCAGCCGGGCCAGCCCTTCACGGCGGTCCGCGATGGCGCGGGCGGCGTCCTTGAGCCGGCGTTCCTCGGCGGCCAGCTCGCGCTCCAGGTCGGCGCGGTGGGCGACGGTGTCCTCCAGCGCGTGTTCGGCCGCCTCCAGGGACGCCGTCAACTCCGCCTCCTGCTCGCGGACGCGGGCGGCCTCTCGCTCCAGGTCCTCGGGGTCGCGGCCCCGGCGCTCCTCCGAAGGCGCCTCGGTGGCGCTCCGGACGCGGGCGTCGGCCAGCGAGACCGTGCCGCGTACGCGTTCGGCCAGCTGCGACAGCTCGTACCAGGTCTGCTGGGCGCGCTGGAGCCGCGGTGCCAGGCGCCGCACCTCGCCCTCCAGCTCGGCCTCCCGGGCCAGCGCGGCCTTCAGCTCGGCCTCCGCCGCGTCCTTCCGCTTCTTCAGTTCGGCCTCGTCGGCGATCTCGTCGCGCAGCGCGTCCCGCAGGGTCACCAGGTCGTGCGCGAGGAGCCGGAGGCGGGCGTCGCGCAGGTCGGCCTGGATGACGGCGGCCCGGCGGGCGACGGCGGCCTGTCGGCCGAGCGGCTTGAGCTGGCGGCGCAGCTCGTCGGTGAGGTCCTGGACGCGGGCCAGGTTGGCGCCCATCGCGTCCAGCTTGCGGAGCGCCTTCTCCTTCCGCTTGCGGTGCTTGAGGACACCGGCGGCCTCCTCGATGAAGGCCCGGCGGCCCATCGGGTCGGCGTGCAGGACGGAGTCCAACTGGCCCTGGCCCACGATGACGTGCATCTCGCGGCCGATACCGGAATCGGAGAGGAGTTCCTGGATGTCCAGCAGCCGGCAGGTGTCACCATTGATCTGGTATTCACTGCCGCCATTACGGAACATGATCCGCGTGATCGTCACTTCGGCGTACTCGATGGGCAGTGCGCCATCGGAATTGTCGATGGTCAGCGAGACTTCGGCGCGGCCGAGCGGAGGCCGCCCGGTCGTCCCGGCGAAGATCACGTCTTCCATCTTGCCGCCGCGCAGGGATTTGGCTCCCTGTTCTCCCATGACCCAGGAGAGGGCGTCGACCACATTGGATTTCCCCGACCCATTGGGGCCGACGACACAGGTGATCCCCGGCTCGAACCGCAGGGTGGTGGCGGACGCGAACGATTTGAAACCACGCAGGGTCAGGGCCTTGAGGTGCACGCCGCCGGACTCTACCTTTCCCTCTCGGTTTCGGTGATGAAGGTGCAGGGCACATCAGACGGTAAGCGAGGGGGGTACGGCGGGGGCCGGGGGGTCCGGGCAAAGAAAAAAGGGACGCCGAGGCGTCCCTGTAGATCTTGGTGCGTGGATCCTGGTGCAGATCTTGGTGCGTAGATCCTGGTGCGTGATCCGGTTGAACGATCCGTGCGGTCCCGCACGCGTATCGCCACGGCAACCGAGCGGATGCGTTACCGGTGTCCGGACACAGGCGTCCCTGTCGGTCAGGGACCCGGTCGTCCGGGGACGGCGATCCGTGACGCAGGACGGATCAGATATGAAGAGATGTTCCGAGGCTGATGAGCACTGCTCAGCCCGACCGGCCCGATGGGGCCACCGGTCAGGTCAGCGCAGGCTCGCCCTGGGGTACGTCGATGTCGATGCTGTCGAGCAACGACTCCTGGTGCTGAGCGGCGGCGTTGAGCGCGTCGTTCTCGTCCTGGATCCGGTTGAGCTCGGATTCCAGGTCCTGGACGCGCTGCTGAAGCCGTCGCATCTCGGCGAGGAGTCGCGGGTCGGAACCGCCGACGTAACCGAGAAGCGCCTTTGCCATGATGGATGGTCCTCCACAATGAGTGACCGACCGATGCGGTGTGGGTCGTCAGGGGATCGCACCCGCGGTGCTCGGCAGGGCTCTGTCACCACTGCGGTTCTGCTGCATACCAGCTCTACCGAACAGCTAAGGTGCGCGGGGTTTTCAGCGTCTCACCAAAAAGTTTGACGGTCAACACGATCACACCCTGGGGAGCCAGGCGTCCCGGGGGCGCGCGGCCGGACGATCATGCGGCGCGACTCTCCTGCGGGACCCCGACGGGGGTGAGGATCTTCGTCAATGCCGCAGCCTTGCACGACATTCCGCATCTGGCAACCATCGGTCGCCGCGCGGTCCTTTCGCAGGTCATTTCGGGTGCGAGGGTCCCACGGGCCGGCCCGTGACCGTTCGCTCCGGTGCGTTCACCGAGCGGATCGGGGACGCCCGCGCGAGCCCCTGTCAGCGGATGGCGAATCCGTCGTAACCGCCGCGCGGGGTGTCCCAGATCTCAGTGACTCCGTCCACGCGTCCGGGTGTGTCGGCGGAGCGCAGCCAATCCAGCAGACGGTGGCAATTGTCACGTGATCCTTCGGCGACCACCTGTACCCGGCCATCGTCGAGATTGAGTGCAAAGCCCACGAGTCCGCCGATCTCCAAAGCATTTGCCCTGGTGAACCAGCGGAAGCCTACTTGCTGTACTCGGCCGCGTACCCAGATGACCAGCCGTGCCTCTTCGTTCATGCCCGAACGCTAACCGGCCAATTGCTCCAAGAGCACGGCGGCCCCTTTGAGCCATGGCGTACAGTCCCGTCGCAATAGCCTCACTCGTTCGGGTGAGTACGGGGACCAAGATCGACCGGTGAACCGACCGGTGATCGGGTGACGTCGATGCGACGTCCGGAGCATCAGGAAGGCACAGCGCATGGGACGCCACCGACGATCCGCCGCAGGCCCCGCCGCTGAAGAGCCCGCGGCCGGAGCGGCTTCGCGGCACCGGGGCACGCGCCGGAAGAAGAAGTCCGCGGTGCCCGTGCGCACCGGACTCCTCGGCGCCTCGGCCGCGATGGCGGTCGGCGCGGTCGCCGTCGCCTCGGGCCTGCTCCCCGGCGGCGACACCTACACCTCGGGCGGCTCCACCGCCGCCGACCAGGTGCGCACCGGCGGCGCACCCGACCTGCTGACGCAGCAGGGCGGCTCCAGCGCCCCGGCCGACCGTTCCTCCTCCCCCGCCAGCCGGGGCAGCGAGCGTCCCGAGGCCCCGTCGAAGGCGCCCTCGAAGTCGCCGTCCACGACCCCGGCCAAGACGCCGTCGAAGTCGCCCTCCGCCAGCGCCTCGAAGACCCCGTCGAAGTCGGCCGCGCCCTCCTCCGTAACGCCTTCCAAGAAGCCGGCCGCCACGCCGTCCAAGGAGTCGAAGGCGCCCACCACGGCCCCGGAGAAGAGCACCGCCCCGGCGAGCAAGGCCCCGGACCCGCCGAAGAAGACCGTGGCCCCGCCGCCGCCCAGCAAGAAGCCCGCCCCCTCGCCCTCCGACACCTCCGCCCGCGCCGAGGTGCTGGCCCTGGTGAACCAGGAGCGCGCGAAGGTCGGCTGCTCCCCGCTGACCACCAGCACCGCACTCACCTCGCTCGCGCAGAACTTCAGCGAGGACATGGCGGCCCGCGGCTTCTTCGACCACACCGACCCGGACGGCGACACCCCCTGGGACCGGGCCGCGCAGGCCGGTGTGCAGGGGCTCGCCGCGGAGAACATCGCCCGCGGCCAGGCCGACGCCCAGGCCGTGATGGACGGCTGGATGAACAGCGAAGGCCACCGGGCGAACATTCTCAACTGCGACTACAAGACGATCGGCATCGGCATCCACGAGGGCTCCGGCGGCCCGTGGTGGGTCCAGAACTTCGGCTTCTGACCCGCAGGCGCGGGTACCCGACCACCGCTTACGCCCGCACAGCGCTCCCTCAAGGTGAGCGCTGTGCGGGCGTAAGCTGTTGATATGGCCAGCGATACGGACGATCTCGCCTTCGACGTCTTCTCCCGGCAGTGCCCCTCACGCTCCACGCTGGAGCACGCCACCGGCCGCTGGGGCAGTCTGACGCTGGGCGCGCTGTACGAGGAGAGCCTCCGGTTCAACGAGCTGCGCCGCCGGGTCGACGGGGTCAGCGAGAAGATGCTCTCCCAGACGCTGCACGCCCTGGAGCGCGACGGCCTCGTCCTGCGGGAGGCGCAGCCGGTCAATCCGCCAAGGGTGGATTACGAGCTGACCCCGCTCGGCCGCGAGGTCGCGGGCAGGCTCCTCGGGCTGATCCACCTCGTCGAGGGGCGGATGGACGACGTGCTCGCCGCCCGGACGCGTTACGACGAGGCGCGCGGCGGGCGCTGACAGCGCGGGCAGAAGTAGCTGGACCGGTTCATCCAGGCGCGGCGGCGCATCGGCGTCCCGCAGCGGCGGCACGGCTCGCCCTCCCTGCTGTACGCGTCGAGCGACCGGTCGAAGTAGCCGGACTCGCCGTTCACGTTGACGTACAGGCTGTCGAAGCTGGTGCCGCCCTGGGCGAGGGCCGCGTTCATGACGTCCCGGGCGTGGCCGAGCAGCTCGGCGGACTTGGGGCGGGTGAGGGTGGCGGTCGGCCGGTCGTAGTGGAGCTTGGACCGCCAGAGCGCCTCGTCCGCGTAGATGTTGCCGACGCCGCTGATCAGCGACTGGTCCAGGAGCGCGCGCTTGACCGTCGTACGGCGCAGGCGCAGGGCCGTGTGGAACGCGGCGTCGTCGAAGAGCGGGTCGAGCGGGTCCCGGGCGATGTGCGCGATGGTGTCGGGCAGGCCGTCGGCGGTGAGGTCGTGGAGCGAGAGCCCGCCGAACGTGCGCTGGTCGACGAAGCGCAGCTCGGTGCCGAGCGCGTCGTCGAACCGCAGCCGGATCCGCAGGTGCTTCTCGTCGGGCGCGTCCGTGGGCTGCACCAGCAGCTGGCCGCTCATGCCGAGGTGGCCCAGCAGTGAGGAGGCGGCCTCGTCGATCGGCACCCAGAGGTACTTGCCGCGCCGCATCGCCGTACCGAACCGGACCCCGCGCAGCCGGGCTGCGAAGTCCACGCCGCCCGCGAGGTGCCGGCGGACCGAGCGCGGGTGCAGGACCTCGACCTCGGTGACGGTCCGGCCGCTGACCCAGCGCTCCAGGCCCCGGCGTACGACTTCGACCTCGGGCAGCTCGGGCACGTGGACCACTCCAGACACGACGACGGTAGTACGGGGGCGCCTCTTACCGGAAGCCGCTCCCCGGGACAGGACGAACCCCCCGGTGCACGGGCACCGAGGGGTTCGGGGTTCTGCTTCAGGCCGGAGCGGCGTCCGTGTTCGGCGACGGGTCGGCAGGGGTGTCGGCGGCCCCTCCGTCGGCCGCGGCGGACTTCTCCGCGGCCTGCCGTGCCTCAGCGGCGGCGCTGATCTCACGCCAGGCGGACTCGGCCGCCTGCTGCTCCGCTTCCTTCTTGCTACGGCCGGTGCCGGTGCCGTACGAGACACCACCGACGCGAGCAGCAGCAGTGAAGGTCTTCTCGTGGTCCGGGCCGGTCTCCGTGACGAGGTACTCGGGCACGCCGAGGCTCTCGCTCGCGGTGAGCTCCTGGAGGCTGGTCTTCCAGTCCAGGCCGGCGCCGAGGTTCGAGGACCTGTCGATCAGCGGGTCGAAGAGCCGGTGGACCAGCTCCGAGGCCGCGCTGAGGCCCTGGTCGAGATAGACCGCGCCGATCACTGCTTCCAGTGTGTCGGCGAGGATGGAAGCCTTGTCCCGGCCACCCGTGCCCTCTTCACCGCGGCCGAGCCGGATGGAGGAGCCGAGTTCGAGGCCGCGGCCCACTTCCGCAAGCGCCCGCGAGTTGACCACCGCGGCCCGCAACTTGGCCAGCTGGCCTTCGGGCAGGTCGGGGTGGGTGCGGTACAGCGTGTCCGTGACCACCAGGCCGAGCACCGAATCCCCGAGGAATTCGAGCCGCTCGTTGGTGGGCAGACCGCCGTTCTCGTACGCGTACGAACGGTGGGTCAGCGCACGCACCAGAAGGGCGGACTCGAGGTGATACCCGAGCCGCCCTTCCAGAAGCGTGTGGGACGAGGCTGTGTTGACGTTGTCTGCCTGCTTCTTGGCGCTGGACAACTCAGACATCGGGCCTCTCACCAGCCGCTCAGACCTCGAGGACCTGGCGCTTGTTGTAGGTGCCGCAGCTCGGGCACGCAATGTGCTGGAGCTTCGGCTCCTGGCAACGCTCGCACGAAACCAGGGTGGGGACCGCAGCCTTCCACTGCGACCGGCGGTGGCGCGTGTTGCTGCGCGACATCTTCCGCTTCGGAACAGCCACGGCTACTTCTCCTGCTTCTCGTCGACGCCAGGTTCGGCGCCGCCCATGTTGTCCTTCTCGCCGTCCTGAACGGTCTCGGCGAGTCCTTGCAGTGCCGCCCAACGGATGTCGACGGCGTCGTGGTGGTGGCCCGGGTTCTCGTCCAGCCTGATTCCGCATTCGGAACACAGACCGGCGCAGGTCTCCTTGCACACCGGCTGCATGGGCAGTGCGAGCACTACCGCGTCACGCAGCACTGACTCGAGGTCGAACAAGCCGTCCTCGAGGAAGAACCTGTCCTCGTCGTCCTCGGCGTCGTCGGCCGGGTCCGCAGCGCGGCCCCGGTCATCGGCGTCAGGGTACGAGAACATCTCCTGGAAATCCGCGTCGACCTCGACGGTCAGCGGCTCCAGACACCTTACGCACTCCCCCTCGGCGCTCGCACGGGCGGTCCCTGTGACGAGGACCCCTTCCATGACCGACTCCAGCCGGAGGTCCAGCTCCAGCGGCGCGCCTTCCGGCACACCGATGACGCCGTCGATCCCGAGGACCGGTGAACCGGGTGCGTCCACCGTGCGGGAGAGCCGCTTCATGGCACCAGGACGCCGACCCAGCTCGCGCGTATCGAACACGAGAGGGTTGCGGTGGTCGAGGTTGCCGTTCAGGGCTTCTCCTGCTTTCGGATCATGGGTGTCGTGCTTGCTGCTGAGGGGAGGGGCCACCGTCTACGGTCCGGAGTCAAATCGTCCCGATTCGCAGACGAAACGGGCAGCCGAGATCGCGGACCTATGTGCGACCGAGGATTCAGGATACTGGACGGACCGCTCAGCACCCAATCGGCCCAGGACCTCCCCCGAGCCCCTGGCCCGAGCCCCTGCGGTCAGCGGCCCTCTTCGTAGCGGCGCAGCTGCTCCAGGTCGATCATGCTGGTGTCGAAGAGGCTGGTCTCGTCCAGCGCGCCCTGGTTCTGCTGGGCGGGCACCTGGGGCTGCTGCGGTTGCTGCTGCCAGCCGTAGTCGGGCTGGGCCTGCTGCGGCTGCTGCTGTGCGTACTGGTTCGGGTCGTAGGCGGGCTGCTGGTAGGCCGCGTACGGATCCGGCACCTGCTGGTAGCCGTACGGGTCCTGCGCCTGCTGCTCCTGGTAGCCGTACGACGCCTGCGCGTACTCGGCCTGTCCGTACTCCGGCTGCGCGTAGGCCGGCTCGGTCTGAGCGTGCTGCGGCTGCTCCTGGTAGAGCGGCTGCGCGGGCGTCTGCGGCGGCTCCGGCGTGGCCAGCTCGGCGAGGCCGGCCAAGTAGTCGGCGTCGCTGGTGTGGCCCTGGGCGCCCGCCGCGTCCTGGGCGGCCATGTGGGCCCCGAGGTCGTCGGAGGCGACCCGGCCGTGCAGCTTCTGGCGGCCTCGGCCGACCGCCTCCAGGGTCTTGGCGAGGACGGCCTCGAAGGCGCCGAACTTGGCGTCCACGTACGCGTCGGCCCGCTGCTTCAGCGTCTCGGGGTCGGCGCTGCGCTCGGGGGCCTCGGTGAAGTCGGGGTCCTCGTAGCCCTGCTCGTCCAGGCCCTGGCCCCGGCCGAGGAGCTTCTCGCGGCCGCGGTCGACGGAGCCGATGGTCTTGGTGAGGACGACCTCGAAGTTGGCGAGCTTGCTGTCGACGTAGTCGTCGGCCTCGGCGCGGACCTCCTCGGCCTCGCGGCGGGCCTCGGAGAGGATCCGGTCGGCCTCGCTCTGCGACTGGCGGGCGATCTCGGTCTCGGCGATCAGCGAGGAGCGCTGGGCGTGCGCGGACTGGATGATCCGCTCGGCCTCCTGGCGGGCCTGCTCGGCGAACTGCTCCTGGCCGCCGATCAGCTCCTGGGCGTGGGCGAGCGAGCCGGGCAGGGCCTCGCGCACCTCTTCGAGCATGGCGAGCAGCTCGGCGCGGTTGACCACGCACGAGGCCGACATGGGCATGGCGCGGGCGTTCCCGACCGCTTCGACGATCTCGTCGAGCTTCTTCTGCACGTCCACCGTGTGCTCGCCACTCTCTGCTGCTCTGTTGAAGCTGCTGCTCCGTTGGAGACGGACGGGACGACTGTAAGGCCAGTCGGCCACCGCCCGACACCTGGTGACGGACCGTCAGATTCTCAGCGCTCGCCCAGCCGCTTCGTGAGCGCCTCGTGGACGGTGGGCGGCAGCAGGTGGGAGACATCGCCGCCCCAGGTCGCGACCTCCTTGACCAGCGAGGACGACAGGAAGCTGTACGTCGGGTTGGTCGGCACAAAGAGCGTCTCGACGCCCGAGAGGCCGTTGTTCATCTGGGCCATCTGGAGCTCGTAGTCGAAGTCGCTGACGGCCCGCAGGCCCTTCACGATCGCCGGGATCTCCCGCTGCTTGCAGAAGTCGACCAGCAGGCCGTGGAAGGACTCCACCTCCACGTTGCCGAAGTCGGCGGTGACCTCGCGGATCAGATCGATCCGCTCGTCGACGGTGAACAGCCCCTTCTTGGACTGGTTGATCATCACCGCGACGTGCACCACGTCGTACAGCCTGGAAGCTCGTCCGATGATGTCGAGATGTCCGTTGGTGATGGGGTCGAAAGACCCCGGACAGACGGCGCGGCGCACTGTGATTCCCTCGCTCTCCGGTCCGGTCATCGTGCGTCTTCGCACGTAGCGGCGGCGCGACCGTACCAAAGCGTTCCCTCGCCGTAGCGACGGGCCCGCAGTGGCTCGAATCCGGCGGACCAGCCGAATTCTCCGCCCCGGGTGCTGCGTTCCACCGTGACGAGCGCATCGCCCGTGAGCCACCCCTGAGCACGGAGTGTGAGCAGGATCTCGCGAAGATCGTCGTCGGTGACGGCGTACGGCGGGTCCAGGAAGACGATGTCGTACGGGTCGGAGGGCGCCGGTCCTGTCACGATCTGCTCGGCTTTGCCGGTACGGACCTCGGCACCGGGCAGGCCGAGGGTGCGGACGTTGTCCCGGACCGTGCGCACCGCCTTCTGGTCCGCCTCGACGAGCAGCGCGTGGACGGCGCCGCGCGAGAGCGCTTCGAGGCCCACGGCGCCGGATCCGGCGTACAGATCGGCGACGCGGACGCCTTCGAGCGTGCCGAGCAGCGCCTCCCAGGTGGAGAAGAGGCCCTCCCGCGCACGGTCGGAGGTGGGGCGGGTGCCGGTGCCGGGCGGTACGGCCAGGCGGCGTCCGCCGGCCGATCCGGCGATCACGCGGGTCATGGGTGTCGGGTCCTCGGGGTCGGGGTCGGGGGCGTGTGCGGGGCTCGCGCGTGGGCGCGTGCCGTACGTACGCCGACGGGTACGGGCTGTCCGTACGCCGACGGGTGCAAGCTGTCCGTACGCGGCGGGTACGGGCTGTCCGTCCACGATATGGCGTGCGGCCCGCACCGGCAGGGCGGCCCCGTGCGCTCAGCCCTTGTCCAGGTACTCCTCCCGGTCCTTGTCCAGCAGCGCGGCCAGCACCGTCCGCAGCTCCGGCAGGTGCTCCAGCTCCGGATCGGCGGCGACGATCGCGACGGCCTCCTCGCGGGCGGCGGCGATGACCTCCTCGTCGTCGATGACGGTGAGCATCCGCAGCGAGGAGCGCACCCCGGACTGGGCCTGGCCGAGCACATCGCCCTCGCGGCGCTGCTCCAGGTCGATCCGGGAGAGCTCGAAGCCGTCGAGCGTGGCGGCGACGGCGGAGAGGCGGGCGCGGGCGGGGCTCGCCTCGTGGGCCTCGCTGACCAGCAGGCAGAGCCCGGGGGCCGAGCCGCGGCCGACGCGGCCGCGGAGCTGGTGGAGCTGGGAGACGCCGAACCGGTCGGCGTCCATGATCACCATGGCGGTGGCGTTGGGGACGTTGACGCCGACCTCGATGACGGTGGTGGCGACCAGGACGTCGACGTCACCGGCGGCGAACCGGCGCATGACGTCGTCCTTCTCGTCCGGGTGCATCCGCCCGTGCAGCACCTCGACGCTCAGCCCGGCCAGCGCGCCCTTGCGGAGCTCGTCGGCGATCTCCAGGACGGCGAGCGGCGGCCGCTTCTCGGGGTCCTCCTCGGCGGCCTTCTTCTTGGCCTTGCCCTTCTTCCCCTCCTCCTCCGCGTCGTCGCCGATGCGGGGGCAGACCACGTACGCCTGGTGGCCGTTCTCGACCTCTTCGCGGACGCGTTCCCAGGCGCGGGCGAGGAAGTGGGGCTTGTCCTTGGCGGGGACGACATGGCTGGCGATCGGCGAGCGGCCGGCCGGGAGCTGGTCCAGGACGGACGTCTCCAGGTCCCCGAAGACCGTCATCGCGACCGTACGCGGGATGGGGGTGGCGGTCATGACGAGGAGGTGGGGCGGCTGCTTGCCCTTGGAGCGGAGGGCGTCACGCTGTTCGACGCCGAAGCGGTGCTGCTCGTCGACCACCACGAGCCCGAGGTCGTGGAACTGGACCTTGTCCTCGATCAGCGCGTGGGTGCCGATGACGATCCCGGCCTCGCCGGTGACCAGGTCGAGCAGCGCCTGCCGGCGGGCGGCCATGCCCATGGAGCCGGTGAGCAGGACGACCTTGGTGCCCCGGTCCGAGCCGCCGAGCATGCCGCCCTCGGCCAGCTCGCCCATCATCTCGGTGATCGAGCGGTGGTGCTGCTGGGCCAGGACCTCGGTGGGCGCGAGCATCGCGGCCTGGCCGCCCGCGTCGACCACGGTGAGCATGGCGCGCAGGGCCACCATCGTCTTTCCGCTGCCCACCTCGCCCTGGAGGAGGCGGTGCATCGGATGCTCGGTGGCCAAGTCGTCGAAGATCTCCTTGCTGACCTTCACCTGGCCCTCGGTGAGCGTGAACGGCAGCTTGGCGTCGAACGCGTCCAGCAGGCCGTCGGGGACCGGGCGGCGGGCGACGGCGGGCAGCTGGGTGTCGGCGTACCGGCGGCGGGCCAGGGCGACCTGGAGGACGAACGCCTCGTCCCACTTGAGCCGGGCCTTGGCGTCCTCGATGTCCGCCTTCGTCTGCGGCCGGTGGACCTTCAGCAGGGCCTCGGGCAGCGGCGTGAAGCCGCGCCCCTCGCGCAGGGCGGCGGGCAGCGGGTCCACCGCGTCCTGCGCGCTCGGCAGCACGGCGTCCACGGCCTTGGCGATCCGCCAGGAGTCGAGCTGTTTGCAGGCCGGGTAGATCGGCAACAGCCGTCCGGCGAAGGCGTCCACGGCCTCGGTCGCCTCGTCGGCGTCGGAAGCGTCGAGCAGTTGGTACGTGGGGTGGGCCAGCTGCATCTTCCGGTTGAAGACGGAGACCTTGCCCGCGAACATCGCCTGGCGGCCCGGGAGCAGCTCCTTGTGCGGCTTGTGGACGCCGTGGCCGAAGAAGACCAGCTGGAGGCGGCCGCTGCCGTCGGTGAGGGTGACCTCCAGCCGCTTGCCCCGGCCGTTGTTGAACATCAGGATCCGGGCGTCGGCGACCTGGGCGACGACCGTGACGTGCTCGTCCAGCGGGAGGTCGGCCAGCGCGGTCAGCTTGCCGCGCTCCTCGTACCGCCGCGGGTAGTGGTGCAGCAGATCACCGACCGTGTGCAGGTCGAGGTGTTCGGCCATCACCTTCGCGGTGGCTCCGCCGAGCAGCTTCTTGAGAGGTTCATCGAACGAGGACACGCGATCCATTGCACACCACTGCACTGACAAGCGTGGGCCGGGCACGGCGGTAGGCCCGCTACTCGACGCCGATCAGCAGCGGTGCGCGCTGGTGACCGCCCCGGTAGACCACGGTGTCGACGGCGAGATGGCCCTCGCGTACGTACTCCTCCAGCGCGTCCGCCACCGCGTCCGGGACGTCCTCGCCGAGGACCAGGGTGACCAGTTCGCCGCCGGCCGCCAGCATCCGGTCCAGCACCGTGCGGGCGGTGGCCGGGACGTCGGCGCCGATCACGGCCACGTCGCCGTCGATCAGGCCGAGGATGTCCCCGGCCTGGCAGATGCCCGCCATGGTCCACGACCGGTGTTCGGCGACGGCCAGTTCGGCGTAGCGGGTGGCGCCGGCGGCGGCGGTCATGGCGACCACGTCCTCGTCGAAGCCCCGGTCCGGCTCGTGCACGGCGAGGGCGGCGATGCCCTGGACGGCGGCGCGGGTCGGGACGAGGGCGACCCGGACCCCCTCGGTCCTGGCCTGTTCGGCGGCGGCGGCCGCGGTGTGGCGCAGGGCCGCGTCGTTGGGCAGCAGCACCACCTCGCGGGCGTGGGCGCGGCGGATGGCGTCGACGAGTTCGCCGCTGGCGGGGGGTTCGCCGGGGCGGGCGATGACGGTGGTGGCGCCGGCCTCGGTGCAGAGCCCGGCGAGGCCGTCGCCGGGGACCACGACGACCACCGCGCGCTGGGCCGGTTCGGCCTGGACGCGGACGTCGTGGCCGCTCTCGGTGGCGAAGTGGGTGATCCGGATCCGGTACGGCCGCCCGGCTTCGACGCCCGCCTCCACGGCCGCCCCGGCGTCGTCGACATGGACGTGCACGTGCCAGAGCCCGTCGCCGCCGACCACGACCAGGGAGTCGCCGAGCGCGTCGAGCCGGGTCCGCAACCGGTCCACCTGCTCGTCGCGGGCCTCCAGGAGGTAGATCACCTCGAAGGCGGGCCCGCCGTCCGCGTCCTCGGGACAGTCGAGCGGCCCCTCCCCCACAGACAGGCCGTCCACCGGAACCCCGCCCACCGGCAGCCCCACCACCGACCCGCCGTCCACGGGCGCGGCCGCCTTCCCGGACCCGGTACGAGGCCCTCGTACCGGAGCCTGCCCGGTCACCGCCTCCACCAGCGCCCCCAGGACCGCCACCAGCCCGCGTCCCCCGGCATCCACGACCCCGGCCCGGCCGAGCACGGCGAGCTGCTCCGGGGTCCTCGCCAGGGCGGCGCGCGCCCCCTCGTACGCGGCGCTCACCACCGCGGGCACCTCCCGCTCCTCGCCCTGTGCGGCTTCGGCGGCGGCCGTGGCGACGGTCAGCACCGTGCCCTCCACCGGGTGGGCGACGGCCTGCCGGGCGGCGGCGGCGGCCCGGGTCAGGGCGAGGCGCAGATGGGCCGCGTCACCGCCGTCGGCCAGCACACCGGCCATACCGCGCAGCAGCTGGGCCAGGATCGTGCCGGAGTTGCCGCGCGCGCCGATCAGGGCACCGTGCGCCATGGCACGTACGGCGTCGGCGGTGGCGGGCGCGGTGGTGCCGGTCTCATGGGCGGCGAAGACGGCTTCGACGGCCGCGGCGGCGGACTCGACGGTCAGATAGAGGTTGGTGCCGGTGTCCCCGTCGGCGATGGGATAGACGTTGATCGCGTCGATCTCCGCGCGCTCCCGGCCCAGGGCCTCCAGGGCCAGTGAGCACCAGGTGCGCACCGCGACGGCGTCCAGATCGTCGGGGAGCTGCGGCACCGATGGTCCTCCTTGAAGCGGCCGTGGCAACGGGCTGCACCGCAGGTTAGCCCGCCTGCCGGGGCCCGGGCAGGGACAGGGGGCGGGAGGGCGGTGGGCCAACCCGTGGTAGTTTCGTATCTCCGAAGCAGGCGTTGTATGCTGCTTCGGTTGCCCGATGAGAGTCGGGCCATTCCTCCGGTACCGCCACTTCATTCAATGATTCCGGCGCGCCGGAATTCACTGTAAGTGCATCTGAAGTCTTTGGAGTGACCCGTGGCTGCCAACTGCGACGTTTGCGGCAAGGGGCCGAGCTTCGGCAACAGCATTTCGCACTCGCACCGCCGTACGTCCCGTCGCTGGAACCCCAACATCCAGCGCGTGCGTGCCGTGGTCGGTCGGACGCCGAAGCGGCTCAACGTCTGCACCTCGTGCATCAAGGCCGGCAAGGTCGCGCGCTGACGTCTCCGTCGTAGCGCAGCCTTCCGGTTGCCCAAAAAGCCGGTCCACCTCGGTGGACCGGCTTTTTGCTGTGCTCATCCGGCGGTGATCATTCAGCGGGGCGGGTCCGCCAGCCGTGGTCGACCGGGCCGATGCCGCCGCCGAGCGCGAATCCGGCGCGGATCGCGCCGGTGACGTACGCCTTCGCGCCCTCCACCGCCGTGGGCACGTCCTGGCCGAGCGCGAGTCCGGAGGCGATGGCGGAGGCGAGGGTGCAGCCGGTGCCGTGGGTGTGCCGGTTGTCGTAGCGGGGGGCGCGCAGCCAGTGTTCCGCGCTCCCGTCGGTGAGCAGGTCGACCGCGTCGCCGGGCAGGTGGCCGCCCTTGATCAGCGCCCACCGCGGTCCGAACGCGAGGATCTCCTCGGCGGCCCGGCGCATGTCGTCCTCGTCGGCGACCTGTACGCCGGTGAGCTGCGCCACTTCGTCCAGGTTCGGGGTGGCCACCGTGGCGACGGGCAGGAGCTTCGTCCGTACGGAGTCGAGCGCCTCGGCGGCCAGCAGCGCGTCGCCGTGCTTGGAGACGCCGACCGGGTCCACGACGACCGGGGCGTCGGTCCCGGCGAGGAGTTCGGCGACGGTCTCCACGAGCGCGGCCGAGGCGAGCATCCCGGTCTTCACCGCCTGGACGCCGATGTCGTCGACGACGCTGCGGTACTGGGCGCGTACGGCGTCCACCGGCAGCTCCCACGCGCCTTGGACGCCGAGGGAGTTCTGCGCGGTGACGGCGGTGAGCACGCTCATGCCGTGGACGCCGAGGGCGAGCATGGTCTTCAGGTCGGCCTGGATCCCCGCACCGCCGCCGGAGTCGGATCCGGCGACGGTGAGGACGCGGGGCGGTACAGCGGTACGTATGGGCATACGCAGCAATCTAGTACGCGCACGCGTGAGCTATAGGTTCACGGATGAGGCCTGCGCTCTAGTACGTGTCCTCGATCGCGCCGAAGTGGTCCCAGCCGCCCTTGCTGGTCCAGGGCGCCCCGTCCACGGTGACCTGGGGCAGCGCGGAGGGGTTGAGGACCTCGCCGATCACCTTCCAGCGGGCGGGGAGCTTCGCGTCGGGCGGGAAGGTCGCCACGATCGCGTGGTCCTCTCCCCCGGTCAGCACCCACTGGAGCGGGTCGACGCCGACGGCCTGGCCGATGTCGGACATCTGCGAGGGGATGTCGATGAGGCCGGAGCGCAGGTCGATGCGTACCTTGCTGGCCTCGGCGATGTGCCCGAGGTCCGCGACGAGGCCGTCGCTGACGTCGGTCATCGCGGTGGCGCCGAGTCCGGCGGCGGCGGGGCCCGCGTGGTACGGCGGTTCCGGGCGGCGGTGGGCCTCGACGAAGGCGCGGGGCGAGCGGAAGCCCCGGGAGAGCACGGCGTATCCGGCGGCGGACCAGCCGAGCCAGCCGGTGACGGCGACGACATCGCCGGGGCGGGCGCCGGCGCGGGTGACCGGTTCGTGGTTGCGCAGGTCGCCGAGGGCGGTGATGGCGACGGTGATGGTGTCGCCGCCGACCACATCGCCGCCGACCACGGCCGCGCCCGCCACCTGGCACTCGTCCCGCAGCCCGTCCATCAGCTCGGCGGCCCAGGTGACCGGGAGGTCGGCGGGGACGACGAGGCCGAGGAGCAGCGCGGTGGGCACGGCGCCCATGGCCGCGATGTCGGCGAGGTTCTGCGCCGCCGCCTTGCGGCCGACGTCGTACGCCGTCGACCAGTCGCGGCGGAAGTGCCGCCCTTCCAGCAGGATGTCCGTACTGGCCACGACCCTGCGGTCGGGAGCGGCCACGACCGCGGCGTCGTCGCCGGGCCCCAGCCGTACCGCCGGAGTGGTGGTGAGCCGGGACGTGAGCTCTCTGATGAGCCCGAACTCCCCCAACTCGCCCACGGTTCCCTTCACCGAGTCTCACCTCTCATCTATCGCCCCGGACACCCGTCCGGGCCCCCGGTCGCGAGCCGTCACTGCTGTCGGTACCGTCGGTACCGTCAAGGGATACGTCAACTTCCGCACTCCGCACGCCACGCTGTGGACGTCACACGGCCCGTAGGTCTCCCCGTCACCCTCGGCGACGCGATAACGTGGCGTCCCTTTCCCCCACATGATCCTCGTGGCCGCCCTGGAGGTTCCGTGGTACAGGCGTACATCCTCATTCAGACCGAGGTGGGCAAGGCGTCGATCGTCGCCGAGACCATCTCCAAGATTCCGGGAGTCATCCAGGCAGAGGACGTCACCGGTCCGTACGACGTGATCGTGCGCGCCCAGTCCGACACGGTCGACGCGCTCGGCCGCATGGTGGTCGCCAAGGTGCAGCAGGTGGACGGCATCACGCGCACCCTGACCTGTCCGGTCGTCCACCTCTGACCCCCGTCCGGTACCGCGCGCGGGACGCGCGGCGGACTGTGACCGCGGTTCTCCCGCCCCCGCACCGTGCTCTCCGCGCGCTGACGGGGCGATCGTACTGCGCTGCGGCGCTCCCCCGTCCCCGAAGACGGATGCCCCATGCCCGAAGGCCGGGACGGCCACCGCCGTCCCGGCCTTCCGGGTCTCTCAGCGCAGTCCGGTGGAGCGGGTCAACGCGGCCTGGATCAGCCGGTCGACCAGCTCCGGGTAGCTCACGCCGCTCTCCTGCCACATGCGCGGGTACATGGAGATCGGGGTGAAGCCCGGCAGGGTGTTGATCTCGTTGATGACGAAGGTGCCGTCCTCGGTGAGGAAGAAGTCGGCGCGCACCAGCCCCTCGCAGGAGGTGGCGTCGAAGGCGGCGACGGCGAGCCGCTGGACCTCGGCGGTCTCCTCCTCGGTGAGCGGCGCGGGCACCAGACCGGCGGCGGAGTCGATGTACTTCGCCTCGAAGTCGTAGAACTCGTGCGCGGTGACCGGCGGGATCTCGGCGGGCACGCTGGCGCGCGGGCCGTCCTCGAACTCCAGCACGCCGCACTCGATCTCACGGCCGCGCAGCAGCGACTCCACGAGGAACTTGGGGTCGTGGCGCCGGGCCTCCTCGATCGCCGCGTCGAGGCCTTCGAGACCGTCGACCTTGGTGATGCCCATGGAGGAGCCGCCGCGGGCGGGCTTGATGAAGAGCGGCCAGCCGTGCTCACCGGCGAAGTCCACGATCCGCTTGCGTACGGCGGAGGGGTCGCGGTCCCACTCGCGGGGCCGGACGACCTCGTACGGTCCGACCGGCAGCCCGAAGGAGAGGAAGACGCGCTTCATGTACTCCTTGTCCTGGCCGACGGCTGAGGCGAGGACGCCCGCGCCGACGTAGGGCACACCGGAGAGTTCGAGCAGCCCCTGGAGGGTGCCGTCCTCGCCGTACGGGCCGTGCAGGACGGGGAAGACGACGTCGACCTCGCCGAGCGCCTTGGGCACCGAACCGGGCTCGGTGTAGACGACCTCGCGGCTGCCCGGGTCCACGGAGAGCACGACGCTGCCCTCGGTGGACTCGGTGAGCAGGTCCACGTCGGGGACCTTGCGGTCGGCGATGGCCATGCGTTCGGGATCGTCCGCGGTCAGCGCCCAGCGGCCGTCCGTCGTGATGCCGATCGGCAGGACGTCGTACTTCGTCCGGTCGATGGCCTTCATGACGGCGCCGGCCGTGACGACCGAGATGCCGTGTTCGGAGCTGCGGCCGCCGAACACGACAGCCACACGCGGCTTGCGGCGCTGCTGCTCAGGGCTCTCGGGGCGCTCAGGGCTCTGGGGGAGGTTCTCGCTGCTCATATCGCGATGAGCGTACCTGCTGGTAAGGGAGGAGTCAGCGCCGCTCGGCCTTGGCGCTCCGCGACATCAGCTCCTTGACCGCGACGACCGGCGACTTGCCCTCGTGGACGATGGAGACGACGGTCTCCGTGATGGGCATGTCGACGCCGTGGCGGCGGGCCAGGTCGAGGACCGATTCGCAGGACTTGACGCCCTCGGCGGTCTGCTTGGTGACGGCGATCGTCTCCTGGAGCGTCATACCGCGGCCGAGGTTGGTGCCGAAGGTGTGGTTGCGCGAGAGCGGCGAGGAGCAGGTGGCCACCAGGTCGCCCAAGCCCGCGAGTCCGGAGAACGTCAGCGGGTCGGCGCCCATGGCCACGCCCAGCCGGGTGGTCTCGGCGAGGCCCCGGGTGATGAGGGAGCCCTTGGTGTTGTCGCCGAGGCCCATGCCGTCCGCGATGCCGACGGCGAGGCCGATGACGTTCTTCACGGCGCCGCCGAGCTCGCAGCCGACGACGTCGGTGTTGGTGTACGGCCGGAAGTACGGGGTGTGGCAGGCGGTCTGGAGGCGCTGGGCGACGGACTCGTCGGCGCAGGCGACGACGGCGGCGGCGGGGCGGCGCTCGGCGATCTCCTTGGCGAGGTTGGGTCCGGAGACGACGGCGATGCGATCGGCGGAGACCTTGGTGACGTCGGCGATCACCTCGCTCATCAGCTCGGCAGTGCCCAGCTCGACGCCCTTCATCAGGGAGACCAGGACGGTGTCGGGCTCCAGGTGCGGGGCCCAGGCGGCGAGGTTGGCGCGCAGCGTCTGGGACGGCACGACGAGGAAGGCGAACTCGGCGCCGCGCAGGGCCTCGGCGGGGTCGGTGGTGGCGCGGATCGAGGCGGGGAGCTCGATGCCCGGCAGGTAGTCCGGGTTGGTGTGCGTGGTGTTGACGGTCTCGGCGACCTCGGCGCGGCGTCCCCAGAGGGTGACCTCGCAGCCCGCGTCGGCGAGGATCACGGCGAACGCCGTACCCCATGAGCCGGTTCCGAAGACGGCTGCTTTTACGGGGTGCGTCACGTGGATCCCTTTCCCTGCGCCCTGCGCCGTTGTTCAGCACGGGCTTTGCGGTGATCGTAGAGCTCGGCGGGGGCCTTCTCCCCGCGGACGTCCTCCAGCTGGCGGGTGATCGCGGCCATGATGACCTCGGTCGCCTGGCGCAGGACGTCGGGCGTCGGCTCGACGTCGTAGAAGCGGCTGAGGTCGACGGGCGGGCCCGCCTGGACCGTCAGCGTCTTGCGGGGGAACAGCTGGAGCTTGTTCTCCTTGGCGTACGGCGGCATCGCGAGGTTGGCGCCCCACTGGGCGACCGGGATGACCGGCGCCTTGGTCATCAGCGCGACCCGGGCGGCGCCGGTCTTGCCGGCCATCGGCCACATGTCGGGGTCGCGGGTGAGGGTGCCTTCGGGGTAGAAGGCGACGCACTCGCCGCGCTCGATGGCGTCGACGGCGGCCCGGAAGGCGTCCAGCGCGTTGGTCGTCTCGCGGTAGACGGGGATCTGGCCGGTGCCGCGCAGCATCATCCCGACGAAGGGGGTGCGGAAGAGGCCGGCCTTGGCCAGGAGCCGGGGCACGCGTCCGGTGTTGTACTGGAAGTGCGCGTAGGAGAGCGGGTCCAGATAGGAGTTGTGATTGACGGCGGTGATGAATCCGCCGTCGGCCGGAATGTGGTCCATCCCCCGCCAGTCGCGCTTGAACAGAACCACCAATGGCGGCTTGGCGATAACCGCCGCCAGGCGGTACCAGAAGCCGATTCTGCGGCGGGACACTCGGACACCTTCCTCTAAGGACCTCATCGGAACTCTCGACCTGCTGCCGGCTACTGACGGTCAAGTCTCGCCCCAGGCCCCTCCTCTGTCGAGAACACCGTACGCCTCACCCCCGGGCCCGGACCTCCGGGTTGTCGTACCGGCAGGCGAGAATAAGTCCTCATGGTCACGGAGGGGGAGATCGCCACGAACACCGATCCGGCGGGGTCCTGGTCCCTGGTCGTTCCGCTGAAGCCGCTCACGCGGGCCAAGAGCCGCCTGGGGCGGGCCGCGGGCGAGCTCGCCCGGCCGCGCCTGGCGCTGGCCTTCGCCCAGGACACGGTGGCGGCGGCGCTCTCCTGTGCCCGGGTGCGGGATGTGGTGGTCGTCACGGACGATCCGGCGGCCGGGGCGGCCCTTTCGGCGCTCGGCGCGCGGATCGTGGCGGACCTCCCGGCGGCCGGGCTCAACGCCGCGCTGGCGTACGGGGCGCGTTCGGTGCGGGCCCTCGCGCCCGCCGTCCCGGTGGCGGCTCTCAACGCGGATCTGCCGGCTCTGCGCGCCGGTGAATTGGCTCGGGTGCTCGATTTTGCCTCCGCTTTTCCCAGGGCATTTCTCCGTGATGCGGCGGGAATCGGAACGACATTTCTGTCCTGCGCCGGGGGCACGGAATTGCGCCCCGCTTTCGGCGGCCCCTCCGCCGCCCGGCATCTCGCTTCGGGCGCGGTGGAAATAACGCTGCCCGGCGTCGACTCGGTGCGCCGGGACGTGGATACGGGCGAGGACCTGGCGGTGGCGCTGAGCCTCGGAGTGGGCCCGTACACGGAGAGTCTGACGGCCGCGCTGGCCCTGGCTCAGGACCGATAGGCTGCCGCCCATGCAGGCGACCTCGTACACGTACGACCCCGAGACCCGGACCGGCAGTGTGCTGCTGGACGACGGCACCCCGGTGGAGTTCGACGCCCCGGCCTTCGACGCGGGCGGCCTGCTGCTGCTGCGTCCGGGGCAGCGGGTGCGGATCGAGGGCGAGGGCGAAGGCGCCGCGCTGCGGATCACGCTGGTGACGCTGCAGACGTTCTAGACCGTACGGGGGTCGCGGACCGTACGAGGGGCCGAACGGGCCCCGGACAGCCCGCGGGCCGGGCTCCCCCGGAGGGGAGCCCGGCCCGGCGCGTTTCCTCGAAGCGAGCGGTCGCCCGGTCTCACTTCTTGCGTGCGGTGGCCTTCTTGGCCGTGGTGGTGCGCGCCGTGGTCTTCTTCGCGGGCGCCTTCTTCGCCGTGGCCTTCTTGGCGGGCGCGGTCTTCTTGGCGGTCGCGGTGGCCTTCTTCGCCGTGGCTGCCTTCTTCGCGGCCGGCGTGGCCTTCTTCGCCGTGGCGGTGGCCTTCTTGGCCGTGGTCTTCTTGGCGGGCGCGGCCTTCTTGGCGGTCGCGGTGGCCTTCTTCGCCGTGGCCTTCTTGGCGGCCGACTTCTTGGCGGCGGCGGCCTTGACCGTCGTACGGGCGGCGGAAGAACCGCCCGAGAGGCTGCCCTTGGGGGCCTTCTTCACGGCCACGTCGTTCTTGGGGAGCTTCTTGGAGCCGCTCACCAGGTCCTTGAACCCCTGACCCGCGCGGAAGCGGGGCACCGAGGTCTTCTTGACCCGGACGCGCTCACCCGTCTGCGGGTTGCGGGCGTACCGGGCGGGGCGGTCGACCTTCTCGAACGAGCCGAAGCCGGTGACCGAGACACGGTCCCCGGCGACAACGGCACGGACGATCGCGTCGAGTACCGCGTCGACGGCGTCTGCGGCCTGCTGGCGGCCGCCGACCTTGTCGGCAATCGCTTCTACGAGCTGCGCCTTGTTCACGTCTTCCCCTTCGGAGACATTGCCGGAACGAAAGTGTTCAGGCTTTTTCGCACGTTAGGCAGATATATACCGCAAATCAAACACGAAACGGGCTAATCACCCTAGTGCCGCAACGAAGTCGACCGATGCGCAGTTCCACGTGTCAGTCACCTTCGGGGAATCGGCCCTCATCGAGGTCCTTCATCAACCGGTCCAGACGCCTTGCCGCGTCCGGGAGATCGTGCTTCGCCGCGGCCGTGACGACCAGCAGCTTCCGGGAGAGCGCCATCCGTACGCCCTCCGGGACTTGCAGTGCACGCACCTTCGCGTGCGCTTCCTTCAACTGGTCGGCGACTTGGCCATAGAGCTTGAGTTGGCTGTCGCGTTCCATGCACCGATTGTGCCATCTGGGGCGAGTTGTCGCCCGAGGGGGGCTCAACAAGCGACTGCGCCCCCTGCCTGGAGGCAGGGGGCGCAGT
The DNA here is from genome assembly GCF_050942385.1 of Streptomyces sp. CA-146814. Taxonomy (NCBI): domain Bacteria; kingdom Bacillati; phylum Actinomycetota; class Actinomycetes; order Kitasatosporales; family Streptomycetaceae; genus Streptomyces; species Streptomyces sp. CA-146814. The sequence goes on along the minus strand of NZ_CP192068.1, from coordinate 6,012,368 downwards.
CATGGAAAAGCGCTGCTCAGGCGTCAATTGTACGCGGTTTGTGGGACGGCCTGGCCGCCTCGTAAGCCGCGATGTCCGCTTCGTTCTGAAGGGTGAGGCTGATGTCGTCGAGGCCGTTGAGCAGGCGCCAGCGGGCGTTCTCGTCCAGCTCGAAGTCGGCGGTGATGCCCTCGGCTCGGACCTGGCGGGTCTCCAGGTCGACGGTGATCTCGGCGCTCGGGTCGGCCTCGCTCAGCTCCCACAGCGCGTCGACGACCTTCTGCTCCAGGACCACGGTCAGCAGGCCGTTCTTCAGCGAGTTGCCCCGGAAGATGTCGGCGAAGCGGGCGGAGATGACGGTTTTGAAGCCGTAGTTCTGCAGGGCCCAGACCGCGTGTTCGCGGGAGGAGCCCGTACCGAAGTCGGGACCGGCCACCAGGACCGAGGCGCCCTGGCGCTCGGGGCGGTTGAGGACGAAGTCCGGGTCCTTGCGCCAGGCTTCGAAGAGCCCGTCCTCGAACCCGTCGCGGGTGACCTTCTTCAGCCAGTGGGCGGGGATGATCTGGTCGGTGTCGACGTTGCTGCGGCGCAGCGGGACGGCCCGGCCGGTGTGGGTGGTGAAGGCTTCCATGGCTATGCGACTCCGGCGGGGGTACGGGTGTCGGACAGGTCGGCGGGCGAGGCCAGATGGCCCAGCACGGCGGTGGCGGCGGCGACCTGGGGCGAGACCAGGTGGGTGCGGCCGCCCTTGCCCTGCCGGCCTTCGAAGTTGCGGTTGGAGGTGGAGGCGGAGCGCTCGCCGGGGGCCAGCTGGTCGGGGTTCATACCGAGGCACATCGAGCAACCCGCGTGCCGCCATTCGGCGCCGGCCCCGGTGAAGACCTTGTCCAGGCCCTCGGAGACGGCCTGGAGGGCGACCCGGACGGAGCCCGGGACGACCAGCATCCGTACGCCGTCGGCGACTTTGCGGCCGTCCAGGATGGCGGCGGCGTTGCGCAGGTCCTCGATGCGGCCGTTGGTGCACGAACCTACGAAGACGGTGTCCACGCTGATCTCACGCAGCGGCTGCCCGGCGGTCAACCCCATGTACTCCAGGGCCTTTTCGGCGGCGTGGCGCTCCGAGGCGTCCTCGTACGAAGCCGGGTCGGGGACGTGCGCGGAGAGCGGCGCGCCCTGGCCGGGGTTGGTGCCCCAGGTGACGAACGGGGCCAGCTCGGTGGCGTCGATGACGACCTCGGCGTCGAACACCGCGTCGCCGTCGGAGCGCAGGGTCTTCCAGTACGCGACGGCCGCGTCCCACTCCGCACCCTGGGGAGCGGCGTCGCGGCCCTCCAGATAGGCGAAGGTGGTCTCGTCCGGGGCGATCATGCCCGCGCGGGCACCGGCCTCGATCGACATGTTGCAGATGGTCATCCGGGCCTCCATCGAGAGCTTCTCGATGGCGGAGCCGCGGTATTCCAGGATGTAGCCCTGGCCGCCGCCGGTGCCGATCCGGGTGATGATCGCCAGGATCAGGTCCTTGGCGGTGACGTCCTCGGGCAGTTCGCCGTCGACCGTGATGGCCATGGTCCTCGGGCGGGCCAGCGGCAGCGTCTGGGTGGCCAGGACGTGCTCCACCTGGCTGGTGCCGATGCCGAACGCCAGCGCGCCGAACGCCCCGTGCGTGGAGGTGTGGGAGTCACCGCAGACCACGGTGGTGCCGGGCTGGGTCAGCCCCAGCTGCGGGCCGACCACGTGCACGACGCCCTGCTCGACGTCGCCGAGCGGGTGCAGCCGTACGCCGAACTCCGCGCAGTTCTTGCGCAGGGTCTCCAGCTGGGCGCGGGAGACCGGGTCGGCGATCGGCTTGTCGATGTCGAGGGTCGGGGTGTTGTGGTCCTCGGTGGCGATGGTGAGGTCGAGGCGTCGCACCGGACGTCCGGCCTGGCGCAGACCGTCGAAGGCCTGCGGGCTGGTCACCTCGTGCAGCAGGTGCAGATCGATGAAGAGAAGGTCGGGCTCGCCCTCCGCGCGCCGGACGACATGGTCGTCCCAGACCTTCTCCGCGAGTGTCCTACCCATCGCTTTCCCTCCGGCCGGCGTCTTCGCCGGCCCAACTAGAGATTCGGTGCGCCGCCGTCCGGATCCCCGTGCGGGGCGGTGGCCACGGGCCGTTGTGGGGCCGCCTCTACAGGTTCGCAACTTCCGCTGAAAATTGAACTTGCGTTTCACAGAGTGAGACGGGAGTATCGTCGTATGGACAACTCTAGCGGCGTCGGCGTTCTCGACAAGGCAGCTCTGGTATTGAGCGCCCTGGAGTCCGGTCCGGCCACCCTCGCCGGGCTGGTCGCGGCGACCGGGCTCGCACGGCCCACGGCCCACCGTCTGGCCGTGGCACTGGAACACCACCGGATGGTGGCGAGGGATATGCAGGGCCGGTTCATCCTCGGCCCCCGGCTGTCGGAACTGGCGGCCGCGGCGGGCGAGGACCGCCTGCTGGCGACGGCCGGACCGGTACTCACCCACCTGCGGGACATCACCGGCGAGAGCGCGCAGCTCTACCGCCGGCAGGGCGACATGCGCATCTGCGTGGCGGCGGCGGAACGGCTGTCCGGACTCCGGGACACGGTGCCGGTCGGCTCGACGCTCACCATGAAGGCCGGTTCCTCCGCGCAGATCCTGATGGCCTGGGAGGAGCCGGAGCGCCTGCACCGGGGCCTCCAGGGGGCCCGGTTCACCGCGACGGCGCTCTCCGGCGTACGGCGGCGGGGCTGGGCCCAGTCGATCGGCGAGCGGGAGCCGGGCGTGGCCTCGGTCTCGGCCCCGGTGCGCGGCCCGTCGAACCGGGTGGTCGCCGCCGTCTCGGTCTCCGGCCCCATCGAGCGCCTCACCCGCCACCCGGGCCGGATGCACGCTCAGGCGGTCATCGACTCGGCGGCCCGCCTGAGCGAGGCCCTGCGCCGTACGGGCTGACCCGCCGGCACCGCACCACCTCTCCCCCTGTTCCGGAAGGCCGCCCCAGCGCCGTGGCGGCCCTTTTCTTTTCCCGGCCAACAGCGGTGTGACGTAGGCGACTTGGCCCGGAGCGCTCCGGGCCGGACAAGCGGAAAGGCCCTTCACCGAGGTGAAGGGCCTTTCCGTACCGCTCTGTTGTACCCCCGACCGGATTCGAACCGGCGCTACTGCCGTGAGAGGGCAGCGTGCTAGGCCGCTACACAACGGGGGCGTGGTTACTGCTGACTTGCGCTGGGCTACCAGGACTCGAACCTAGAATGACGGTACCAGAAACCGTAGTGTTGCCAATTACACCATAGCCCATGGTGTGACAAGTACCCCCGACCGGATTCGAACCGGCGCTACTGCCGTGAGAGGGCAGCGTGCTAGGCCGCTACACAACGGGGGCCCTAGCGATCCTGCATCAAGAACGTGGGTGCGACCCAGGTGTTCTCGCGGGAAGGATCTGTACCCCCGACCGGATTCGAACCGGCGCTACTGCCGTGAGAGGGCAGCGTGCTAGGCCGCTACACAACGGGGGCTTGTCCTGCTGGATACTGCTGGTCTTGCTCGGTACTGCGCTGGGCTACCAGGACTCGAACCTAGAATGACGGTACCAGAAACCGTAGTGTTGCCAATTACACCATAGCCCACTGAAATGCAACCCGTGGTGGGGGCTTCACTTCTGTCTGCGCTTCCCGGCCGGATCTTTCGGCCCGCTCGGGCGGCGCAGAAAGAACATTACCCGAAGGTGTCCGGCGCTCCAAAACGGGTATCTCCCGCCAGCAGGCCCGGGAGCTGGTCGAGGCCGGTGATCGTCACGAGGTCCGTCCGCCCACCCCTCCCCCGCCGGTCGAGCCAGATCCCGGTCAGCCCGGCGGCCACGGCCCCGCTCGCGTCGATGTCCGGCTCGTCACCGACGTACGCCACCTCGTGCGGCGCCAGCGCGAGCGCCTCGCAGGCCGCGTGGAAGGCGCCGGGCTCGGGCTTGGAGACGCCCAGCTCCACCGCGCAGACCATCACCTCGAAGCGGTCCCGGATGCCGAGCGCGGTGAGCTTGCGGTGCTGGTGGTCGGTGCTGGAGTTGGAGAGGATCGCGTGCCGGTAGGCCGGTGCCAGCCGGTCCAGGACGGGCAGCACGTCCGGGAAGAGCGCCCAGGCGGCCTCGTAGTGGGACAGGTGGCCGGCGAACCACGCGTCGGCCTCGGCGTCCGTCAGCGGCCGCGAGAGGAACTCCCGCACCCGGTCCCGGCGCTGGCCGAGGAAGTCCGTCTCGCCGGCCGCGACACGCGCCCAGTGCCGGACGGTGATCGCCTTCCAGCCGGCGAGAGCCTCGTCGACCGTCGCGTACGCCTCGGGCAGTCCCACGCCTTCCAGGTGGAGCCGCATGCCGGTGTGGTCGGCGCCCGCGTAGTCGAAGATCGTGTCGTCGATGTCCCAGAGCACGGCTCGGATCGGCATGTACGTCACGTTAGCGGTAAAAGCCGGAGGGCCGCAGCCGGTCGGCTGCGGCCCTCCGCGGGGTGCCTCGCGCGCTTACGCGGCCAGCTTGGCGAGCGCCGCGTCGATGCGGGCCAGGCTCTTCTCGCGGCCCAGGATCTCCAGGGACTCGAAGAGCGGCAGGCCGACCGTACGGCCGGTGACGGCGACGCGGACCGGGGCCTGGGCCTTGCCGAGCTTGAGGCCGTGCGCCTCGCCGGCGGTGAGGACGGCGTTCTTCAGCGACTCCGGGTCGCTCCAGTCGGCCGCCTCCAGGTTGGCGCGGGCCGTGGTCAGGAGCGCGGCCGGCTCGCCCTTCATCGCCTTGGTCCAGGACGCCTCGTCCGCCACCGGCTCGTCCAGGAAGAGGAAGTCGACGTTGTCCGTGATGTCGGAGAGCACCGTGACCCGGGTCTGGGCGTAGGGAGCGATCCGCGTCCACTTCTCCGCGTCGAAGGCCTCCGGGGCCCAGGGCGCGAACGGGGCCTTCAGCCAGGGGCCGCAGGCGTCGGTGAAGTCCTTCACATCGAGCATGCGGATGTGCTCGGCGTTGATGTGCTCGGCCTTCTTGAGGTCGAAGCGGGCCGGGTTGGCGTTGACGTCCCCGATGTCGAACGCGGCGATCAGCTCGTCCACCGAGAAGATGTCGCGGTCCTCGGCGATCGACCAGCCGAGCAGCGAGAGGTAGTTCAGCAGGCCCTCGGGGAGGAAGCCGCGCTCGCGGTAGAGGTTGAGCGAGGCCTGCGGGTCGCGCTTGGAGAGCTTCTTGTTGCCCTCGCCCATGACGTACGGCAGGTGGCCGAAGGCGGGGGTCTCCTTGGCGATGCCCAGCTCGATGAGCGCCCGGTACAGCGCGATCTGGCGCGGGGTGGAGGAGAGCAGGTCCTCGCCGCGCAGGACGTGGGTGATCTCCATCAGCGCGTCGTCGACCGGGTTGACCAGCGTGTAGAGCGGGGCCCCGTTGGCACGGACGATGCCGTAGTCCGGGACGTTCTCCGGCTGGACGGTGATGTCGCCGCGGACCAGGTCGGTGAAGGTGATGGCCTCGTCGGGCATCCGGAAGCGGACGATCGAGGTGCGGCCCTCGGCCTCGTACGCCGCCTTCTGCTCGGCCGTGAGGTCGCGGCAGTGGCCGTCGTAGCCGGAGGGCTTGCCGGCGGCGCGGGCGGCGTCGCGGCGGGTGTCCAGCTCCTCGGTGGTGCAGTAGCAGGCGTACGCGTACCCGGCGGCGAGCAGCTTCTCGGCGACGTCCTTGTACAGGTCCATCCGCTGCGACTGGCGGTACGGCGCGTGCGGGCCGCCGATCTCCGGGCCCTCGTCCCAGTCCAGGCCGAGCCAGCGCATCGAGTCGAGCAGCTGCTGGTAGGACTCCTCGGAGTCGCGCGCGGCGTCGGTGTCCTCGATCCGGAAGACCAGGGTGCCCTGGTGGTGCCGGGCGAAGGCCCAGTTGAACAGCGCCGTCCGGACCAGGCCCACATGCGGGTTGCCGGTCGGGGAGGGACAGAAACGGACGCGATGGGGCCTCCCCTGGTCGAGCGGAGCCGAGAGCTTGGGGAAAGGTGCGTTAGCCACGCTTGATCACCTTGTTGGTGAGAGTGCCGATGCCTTCGATGGTGACGGCGACCTCGTCGCCGACGTGCAGGGGTCCGACCCCTGCGGGGGTGCCCGTGAGGATCACGTCGCCCGGGAGGAGCGTCATGGCCTCCGTGATGTGAACGATCAGGTCCTCGACGGAGCGGACCATGTCGCTCGTACGGCCGAGCTGCCGCTGCTCGCCGTTGACCGTCGCCTGGATGGTGAGGTCGTGCGGGTCCACGTCGGTCTCCACCCAGGGCCCCAGCGGGCAGGAGGTGTCGAAGCCCTTGGCGCGGGCCCACTGCTTCTCGCGTGCCTGCACGTCGCGGGCGGTGACGTCGTTGGCGCAGGTGTAGCCGAGGATGACGTCCTTGACGCGCTCGCGCGGGACCTCGCGGCACATGCGGCCGATGACCACGGCCAGCTCGGCCTCGTGGTGGAGGTCGCTGGAGAAGGAGGGGTACTCGATCGCGTCGCCGGAGCCGATCACCGAGGTGGTGGGCTTGAAGAAGGTGATGGGCGCGTCGGGGACCTCGTGGCCGAGCTCGGCGGCGTGCTCCGCGTAGTTGCGGCCGATGGCCACGACCTTGTTGGGGAGCACGGGAGGCAGCAGCCGGACCTTGTTCAGCGGGACCTTGGTGCCCGAGAGCTCGAAGTCGGCGTACGGGATGCCCTTGATGATGTCGAGGACGAGGTCACCGGATTCCACGGTGCCCTGTCCCTCGACGGCGCCGAAGGCGACATTGCCGTCGATGGAGAACCTGGCGATGCGCACGGGATGCTGTCGCCCCTCACTTGCTGGCTGGCTGAAGACTGACGCTCCAGGCTAACGCCGAGGGAGGGGCACAGCTCGCGTATGCCGGGGCGGTGGCTACCGGGCCGCCGCGACCGGTGCTTCCATGAGGATGGTGCGGCGCGGGTTGGCCGTGACGGTGGGCAGGTCGGCGGCGTGCTCCGGCAGGAACGGCGTCTGCAGCGCCTCGGCGTCCTGGAGGTGCGCCAGCGTGGTGCGCCGGGGGTTGGCAATGTTGCGGATCGTCGTCGTCTTCATCTGCCGTCAGGACCCTGTCGGTGAGGGGCACCGCCTCGGCGGCGCCTGCTTGTCGGATTCGCCATCCCTGTAAAGCGTCAGGCTAAACATCCGATTCCCCGCCGGAACCGCGATGAGGCGACGATCATCATGTGAGTTTGCTCACGAACTAATCGACAATCAGCCCATTCCGGGCAGGTGATCATGGTCCGAGAAACGGACATTACCGCCCTGAATCCATCATTCCGCTCCTGATCATCGCGACTGGGACACCCCCCACCCCTAAGCGACTCCTCCCCGATCGTCCTTTTTACCCACGATCACTCTCCACTGCTTGTTACCCGTTCATCACAACGTGTCACCCAGGTCACAGCCCGGTACATGGCCCTTGTTGGAGATCCTGCACTGTGCTGGAATTCCACGCACCGCCGCGGGTTTGAGGCCGGCGCACCGGGGCGCGACCCAGCGCCGAGGGGCGGCGGGAGGGGGAAGTACGCCGGTCACTCAACGACCACCATGGGGCGCGTCCAGCGCCCCACGACGCCGACACCGTTCTGTCCGTTCGCGGGTGGAACGCCTGGTCCAGAGGTTGCGACGCTAGTGCAGGGACGTTTCAAGAGGGATGGCAGCGCTCCGGCGGAACAGGAGCCGCGCGGCGGGACCGACCGCGGTTCCTCGCCCCAGCACGCCCAGAACCCCGGGCCGGCCGCTGCCGGCGACAACAACGACCGTGCCAAGCCCCCGGGCTCCGCGCCGAGCGGCGGAGCCGAGCCGAGCACGCCTTCCGCTTCCCGCGGCCCGGTCGACACGGGGTCGCGAATAGCGCTCCGTAACTGGCGCATCAGTACGCGACTGGTCTCCCTCCTCGCCCTCCCCGTGGTCGCAGCGACCAGCCTGGGCGGTCTGAGGATCAACGAGTCCATGACCGACATGCAGCAGCTGGAGCACATGCAGCTGCTGACCCAGATGACCAAGCAGGCGACCTCGCTCGCGCAGGCCCTCCAGGTGGAGCGCGACCAGTCCGCCGGTCCGCTCTCCAACGGCTCCAAGGCGACCGACTACAAGGTCTCCCAGCCGCGCGAGAAGACCGACCGGGCGAAGGACGCGTTCCTGGACGCGACCAACGAGATCGGCGACTTCGAGAACGACGACGCGCTGGAGAGCATCCACGCGAGCGTCGCCCAGATCGCCTCGCAGCTCGGCGACATCCGGTCGATCCGCAAGTCGGCGTACGAGGACGGCGCGCCGTCCCTCAACACCATCGACCAGTACAGCCAGCTGATCACCTCGCTGCTCAGCCTGTCCCAGGACATGGCCCAGGCGACCAGCAACCCGGACATGATCAAGCGGACCCGTGCGCTGGCGGCGTTCTCCTCCGCCAAGGAGTACGCCTCGATCCAGCGCGCGATCATCGCGGCCGCGCTGCCCGGTGGGTCGGTCAAGGAACCGCACCTCAACGAGAACGACAAGCAGTTCGGCTCCAACGCGCTCGACAAGGAAACCCGCGCGATCAGCTCGTTCAAGTCGATCTACGGGTCGACCGGCGAGAGCGCGGTGGACCTGATGGCGCCGCTGGACAACGGGAACAACCCCGAGATCAACGCGGCGAACATGTACGCCAAGCACATCCTCGACACCCCGAACGGGATCGACGGGGCGAAGGTGCGCTCGTACATGGACTGGTACGACCAGTCGTCCACCAAGATCGACGCGATGAAGACGATCGAGACCACCCTCCTCAGCGACATGGAGGCCAAGGCGCGCGAGCTGCGCGAGGCCTCCCAGCGTGAGGCGATCATCAACGGTGCGGTCATCCTCATCGTGCTCGGTGTCTCGCTCGTCGGCGCCTTCGTGGTGGCCCGCTCCATGATCCGCTCGCTGCGCCGCCTCCAGGACACCGCCACCCGCGTCGCCCAGGACCGGCTGCCCGAGCTGGTCAAGCAGCTCTCCGAGACCGACCCGCAGGACGTCGACACCTCCGTCGAGTCGGTCGGCGTGCACTCCCGGGACGAGATCGGCCAGGTGGCCGCGGCCTTCGACGACGTGCACCGCGAGGCCGTCCGCCTCGCCGCCGAGCAGGCCCTGCTGCGAGGGAACGTCAACGCGATGTTCACCAACCTCTCGCGCCGCTCCCAGGGCCTCATCCAGCGCCAGCTCTCGCTCATCTCCGAGCTGGAGTCGCGCGAGGCCGACCCGGACCAGCTCTCCTCGCTCTTCAAGCTCGACCACCTCGCGACCCGTATGCGCCGTAACGGTGAGAACCTCCTCGTCCTCGCGGGTGAGGAGCCGGGCCGCCGGTGGACCCGCCCCGTCCCGCTGGTCGACGTGCTCCGTGCCGCCGCCTCCGAGGTGGAGCAGTACGAGCGCATCGAGCTCTCCGCGGTGCCCGCCACCGAGGTCGCCGGCCGGGTCGTCAACGACCTCGTGCACCTCCTCGCCGAGCTACTGGAGAACGCCACCTCGTTCTCCTCGCCGCAGACGAAGGTCCGGGTCACCGGTCACGCGCTGCCCGACGGCCGGGTGCTGGTCGAGATCCACGACACCGGTATCGGCCTCTCCCCCGAGGACCTCGCGGCGATCAACGAGCGGCTCGCGCAGCCGCCGACCGTGGACGTCTCGGTCTCGCGCCGCATGGGTCTGTTCGTGGTCGGCCGGCTGTCGCTGCGTCACGGCATCCGCATCCAGCTGCGCCCCTCCGACTCCGGCGGCACGACCGCGCTGGTCATGCTGCCCGTCGATGTCGCCCACGGCGGCAAGCAGCCCCCGTCCAAGCAGGGTTCCGGCCAGCAGAACGGCTCCGCCCCCGGCGGCCTCCTCGCCGGCAACGGCGCGGCCGGCGGCCAGCGCCCCGGCATCGGCGGCGGACCGGGCGGCCCCGGCGGACCGGGCGCCAAGAGCCTCGGCTCCGCCCCCGGCGGCCAGCGCGGCCAGGTCGGTGCGGGCTCCGGCCCGCGCGCCGCCCTCCCCGCACGGGACAGCGCCCCCGGCCGCCCGCAGAACAACGGCAACCCGAACCAGCCCTTCCCGGGCCAGGAGCCCCAGCGCCAGGGCGGCGGCCTCTCCGGCGCCTTCGGCAACGGCGCCCGGCTCGGCGCCCGCGGCCAGGGCGACGGTCCCGGCCGTACGGACGCGGGTCAGCCGAACCTGTTCGGTCACGGCGCTCCGGCCGCCCCCGGCCAGAACGGCCGCTCGAACGCGTTCGCCCCGCAGAACCAGCAGATCCAGCCCGGACAGCAGCAGGGCCAGCCCGGCCAGCACCAGGGCCAGCAGGGTCCGGGTCAGCAGGGCCGGCACCAGCCGCAGCCCCAGCAGGCCCGGCACGAGCAGAACGGCCCCGGCGGCCAGGGCGGTTTCCAGCAGCCCGGCGGCCCCGGCCGTCAGCTGCCGCCGACCGGCGGTCCCCGGGCCGAGCTGCCCGGCGGCAACCCGCAGCAGCGCCCCCAGGCCGTCAACTGGGGCGCGGACGCCCCGCGCGGCCACGAGGAGCACGACGCGACCGGGCAGTTCGCCCGGCCGACGGGCCCCGGCCAGGACCAGGCGTTCAACGCCCCGCTGAACCAGGACCCGGGCGCGACCTCGCAGTTCGCCCGGCCGGACTTCAACGCACCGGCCCAGAACCAGGGTTACGGCCATCAGGCCCAGGACCCGGCGTCCACCGCGCAGTTCGCGCGGCCCGACTTCAACGCGCCGCTCCAGCAGAACCAGGGCCAGCAGCTGCCCGCGCCGCGTCAGCGCGGCCCGGAGGGCAACGGCTTCGGCGCCCCGCGTCCGTCGGCGTCCCCGGCGGGCGAGGCCCCGTACCGTCCCGCACTCCCGCAGCAGCCGGAGGCCCTGCCGCCGGCCGGAGCCGGGGACGGTCGTACGCCGCTGTACGACACCCTGGAGACCAACTGGTTCCACGGCCCGGGCCAGGGTGGCCAGCAGGCGGCCGAGCCGGCGCCGGCCGCTCCCGAGCCCACCGGCGTACCCGTTCCGCCCATGCCGCAGCGTGGTGCGGCCGAGGCTCCGGTGACCAGCTCGTGGCGCGCCTCGCCCAACGACGAACTCGTACGCCAGGCCGAGCGGGTCAAGAAGCCGGCCGCCGGCGGGGTCACCACTTCCGGGCTGCCCCGCCGTGTTCCCCGCGCCAATTTGGTTCCGGGGACCGCTCAGCAGCAGAATCACCAGTCCGGACCTCAGGTTTCGCGTGCGCCCGATGACGTACGCGGTCGTCTGACCAATCTCCGCCGGGGCATCCAGCAGGGACGGCAGGCCAACAACGGCCCGTCGACCGGCAGTATCCATCTCGGCCCCACTCACCAGCAGGAGCGTTAGTTGAGCCCCATGAGTCAGGCCGCGCAGAATCTGAACTGGCTGATCACCAACTTCGTGGACAACACCCCAGGGGTGTCCCACACGGTGGTGGTCTCCGCGGATGGCCTGCTGCTGGCGATGTCCGAAGGATTCCCGCGCGACCGCGCCGACCAGCTGGCGGCCGTGGCCTCCGGTCTGACGTCGCTGACCGCCGGCGCGTCCCGGATCTTCGAGGGCGGCGCCGTCAGCCAGACCGTTGTGGAGATGGAGCGGGGATTCCTCTTCCTCATGTCCATCTCCGACGGGTCCTCACTCGCCGTTCTCGCCCACCCGGACGCCGATATCGGTCTGGTCGGTTACGAGATGGCCCTCCTGGTCGACCGTGCGGGCACCGTCCTCACGCCCGACCTCCGCGCCGAGCTCCAGGGCAGTCTGCTCCATTAGGCGGCCGTCCTGCGGATTCACGACACGATCCCCCCAGGTAATGCCCACAACCCTCACCCGCCAGGCCGCCTTAGTCCCCTCACCGGCCCCTTGCAGACGGCAAGCCGAGAGCCTGCTGTCACGCCCGGAGGATTCATGACCCCGCCACCCGCCTCACCCGATCCGTACGGCGCACTGCACCACGCGTCGTACGACGAGGGAGGCGACCAGCCGCTGGTTCGTCCTTACGCCATGACCGGTGGCCGGACCCGGCCGCGTTACCAGCTCGCGATAGAGGCACTGGTCAGCACCACAGCGGACCCGGCGCATCTGGGGACGCTGCTCCCCGAGCACCAGCGGATCTGCCACCTGTGCCGCGAGGTCAAGTCGGTGGCAGAGGTCTCCGCGCTGCTGTCGATGCCGCTCGGCGTCGCCCGCATCCTCGTGGCGGACCTGGCGGAAGCCGGCATGGTGGCCATCCACCAGCCGGGCAATGGAGAGGCCGGCGGCGCGCCGGATGTGACACTGCTCGAAAGGGTGCTCAGTGGACTTCGCAAGCTCTAGCGGCGGGACGGCCCGCGCCACTACCTCCGCGAAGATCGTGGTGGCGGGCGGTTTCGGCGTGGGCAAGACCACGTTCGTCGGTGCGGTGTCGGAGATCAACCCGCTGCGCACCGAGGCCGTGATGACGTCCGCGTCCGCGGGCATCGACGACCTGACCCACACCGGGGACAAGACGACGACCACCGTCGCCATGGACTTCGGCCGCATCACGCTCGACCAGGACCTGATCCTGTACCTGTTCGGTACGCCCGGTCAGGACCGCTTCTGGTTCATGTGGGACGACCTGGTCCGCGGCGCCATCGGCGCCGTCGTCCTCGTCGACACCCGCCGCCTCGCCGACTGCTTCCCCGCAGTCGACTACTTCGAGAACAGCGGCCTCCCCTTCGTCATCGCCCTCAACGGCTTCGACGGACACCAGCCCTACACCCCCGACGAGGTGCGTGAGGCGCTCCAGATCGGACCGGACGCCCCCATCATCACGACGGACGCCCGCCACCGCGCGGACGCCAAGAGCGGCCTGATCACCCTGGTCGAGCACGCGCTGATGGCACGCCTGAAGTAGTCCCGACAAGTAGGCGTAAGTCGTTTTTGCCATACGGAAGTTGTTGTAGTCACGCGGGGGCGGCCTGTGTCGTTTGACACGATCCGCCCCCGTGTTCATAACATTTCGACAGAGAATTGACCCCGCGCCACCACCCGACGCATCCACGTGGTGCCACTGCGCTCACATGAGCCCCGCCTTTTGACGGGGCTCGCTCTTTATGCCCGTTTTATCTGAGGCGTGGGCCACTCGGAATGATCGATTCCGAGTGTTTGGAAGGGGGCCGGTCCCCGTGCTGCAATTCGTCGAACTCCCGAGTAGTTACGGCCCTGAACGAATAATCCGGCACAACGTAGGTGCCGACGCCGAGAGGTTGTTGGTCGAGTGAGGCGAAGCAACGAGGGCTCCGCGCCGCAGCCCGAGCGGGGCAACTTCACCCCGCCGTCGCACGCTGCGACGTCGCCCGCACAGGCGCCCGAGCCGGAGCCGGCCGCCGGCAGCACCAGCCGGTTCTCCCCGCGCAACTGGCGGGTGGCCACCCGCCTGAACGCGATCCTCCTGATCCCGGTCATCATCGGCCTGATCATGGGCGGCTTCCAGGTGAAGGGGTCCATCGACACCTGGAGCGAGGCCCAGGAGGCCGAGAAGATCGCGCGCATCGTCCGCGCGGCCTCGGACTACGGCCAGGCCCTGCTCAACGAGCGGGACCTCACCGCCCAGCCGCTGCTCTCCGGCGACCGGGACGCCGACATCGTCGAGGAGACCCGGGCGACCACGGACGAGGCGCGTACGGCCTTCGATGCCGCGGTGAAGGACATGCCCGCCAAGCCGGGCCTGGAGCGCCGTCTCAAGCTCTTCAAGGTCGACGAGCCGGGGCTCCCCGAGCTCCGCAAGGCCGCCTACTCGCAGGCGCTCGACCCGGTGAAGACCGAAGAGGGCTACACCCAGGTCCAGCACTCGCTGATGCAGTTCGCCAACGAGCTCGGCCTCGGCACCGGCAACGTCACCAGCTACGGCCGCACCGTCTACGCGATCGAGCTGTCCAAGGCTGCAGAATCGCTTCAGCGCTCGATCGGCATGCACCTGCTGGTGCGCCCGAGCAAGAAGCCCGCCGTCTACAACGACCAGGTCAAGGCCTTCGGCTCGTACAACTACCTGGAGCAGATCGCGCTCGCCGAGTTCAACGCCGGCGGCACCCAGGCCGACGTGGACCGCCTCAAGCAGGTCATGGCGGGCAAGGCCGAGGAGGGCGCCAAGCAGCTCAAGGCCGCCCGTGAGCAGGCCGACGCCGCCGGCCAGGACTTCGTGGCGCCGCCGAGCATCGACGGCTCGGTCTTCGACGGCATGGTCCAGCAGATCGGCCAGGGCCAGTCCCCCGAGGACCTCGCGAAGAAGGGCATCACGCCCGAGACCTGGATGGCGGCCGCCACCGCCAAGTTCGAGGGGTACGCGACCGTCGAGAAGGAGCTCGTCGACAAGGCGGTGGACGAGGCCGCGAAGATCTCCTCCGAGGCCAAGTCCGACGCCATCGTCAACGGACTCATCGTCGTCATCGCGCTCCTGGCCGCCTTCATCCTGGCCGGACTCATGGCCCGCCAGATGAGCCGGGCGATGCGCCAGCTGCGTACCGCCGCCTTCGGTATCGCCGAGCAGCGGCTGCCCTCCCTCGTCGACCAGCTCTCGCGCACCGACCCGGGCCGGGTCGACACCCGGGTGCAGCCGATCCCGATCACCACGCAGGACGAGATCGGCGAGGTCGCCCGCGCCTTCGACCAGGTGCACCGCGAGGCCGTCCGGCTCGCCGCCGAGCAGGCCATGCTGCGGGGCAACGTCAACGCGATCTTCACCAACCTCTCGCGCCGCAACCAGTCGCTCATCGAGGGCCAGCTGACCCTCATCACCGACCTGGAGAACAACGAGGCCGACCCGGACCAGCTGGAGAGCCTCTTCAAGCTGGACCACCTGGCCACCCGTATGCGGCGCAACGGCGAGAACCTGCTCGTCCTCTCCGGCGAGGAGCCCGGCCGCCGCTGGGACCAGCCGGTGCCGCTGGTCGACGTCCTGCGAGCCGCCTCCTCCGAGGTGGAGTCGTACGAGCGCATCGAGCTGTCCGGTGTCCCCGACGCCGAGATCCACGGCCGGGCCGTCACCGACCTCGTGCACCTGCTGGCCGAGCTGCTGGAGAACGCCACCACGTTCTCCTCGCCGCAGACCAAGGTCCGCGTCACCGCGACCCGGCTGCCCGACGGCCGCGTCATGGTCGAGATCCACGACAAGGGCATCGGCCTCACCGCCGAGGACTTCGCCGACATCAACCACAAGCTGGCCAACCCGCCGACGGTGGACGCCGCCGTCTCGCAGCGCATGGGCCTCTTCGTGGTCGGCCGGCTCGCCGACCGGCACGGCATCCGGGTCCAGCTGCGCCCCTCGGGCGAGCAGGCCGGGACGACGTCGCTGGTCATGCTCCCGGACGCGATCACCCACGGTGGCGGTGGCGAGACCCTGCACGGACAGGACGACTTCACCGTCTCCTCGATCATTCCCGAGCAGCAGAGCGCCTTCGACCCGGCGCCGCAGCACGGCCAGATGCGTACGGCGGCGGAGCTCGGCTTCGACGACTCGCGCTACGAGGTCCCGGCCGACCCGGGCCAGCTGGACCCGGTCAACCGCTCGCTGATGCGCGAGGAGCGCCGGGCGGCGCTGGAGGCCCAGACCGGCACCGGCTCCCCGTTCCCGGACGGCTCGCAGGAGCAGCAGGGGTACGGCCAGGAGCAGTACGCCCAGGAGCCGTACGCCGGACAGGACCAGTACGCCGACGCTCAGGGCTCCGGACAGGACCCGTACGGCAGCAACGGTGCGCAGGGGTACGCCCAGGAGACCTACGGCCAGGACCAGTACGGCCAGGCCTCCGCCCAGCAGGCCCAGCAGGCCCCGTACGCCGACTCCTACGAGCAGCAGCAGGGTTACGGCTCCGAGAACGGCTTCCCGCACCAGCAGGAGCAGCCTCGGAACGGGTACGCGGAAGCGGCATATGCCGGTCCGGAGAACCCTCAGGACGCGTACGCCGCCGACCGGTACGCTGCCCCGACCGACCAGTCCCACCAGGACGACTGGCCTGTTCAGAGCGGTTCTCAGAACACTTTTGAGCCGGTTCGGCAGGCTGAGGCGGAATCTGTTCCGAGCGTTCCCGCACTGTCGCAGGAGCGCGTAGGCTTCGACCGTCCGGGGTCCGCCCCGAACGTCGGCCACGAGCTGACCGAAGCCGGTCTGCCCCGCCGCGGCGGTGCGCAGCACTGGCAGCCGAGCGGCCGCGGCAACGACCAGCCCGCTCCGGCTCCGCAGCGGCAGCCGCAGCAGCAGGAACGGCAGGCCCCGCAGACGGACGGGGACGGCACCGACGACTGGCGCTCGACGAATGACGAGCGCTGGGAGCGGGCCGAGAAGCTCCGTGAGCCGAAGGCGGGCGGAATCACCCCCTCCGGTCTCCCCCGGCGCGTGCCCAAGGCCAACCTGGTCGAGGGCACGGCGGAGCAGACCCAGCAGGGCGGCCCACAGGTCTCCCGCGCACCCGAGGACGTCCGCGGCAGGTTGAGCAAGCTGCGGCGCGGTGTCCAGCGGGGGCGCAACGCGGGGTCGGACACCAGTACCACCTACAACCAGGAGCGTTAGTGTGAGCCCGATGAGCCAGGCGGCGCAGAATCTCAACTGGTTGATCACCAACTTCGTGGACAACACCCCCGGGGTGTCGCACACGGTGGTGGTCTCCGCCGACGGACTCCTGCTGGCCATGTCCGAAGGATTCCCGCGCGACCGCGCCGACCAGCTGGCGGCCGTGGCCTCCGGTCTGACGTCGCTGACCGCGGGCGCCTCGCGGATCTTCGAGGGCGGAGCGGTGAACCAGACCGTTGTGGAGATGGAGCGGGGATTCCTCTTCCTCATGTCCATCTCGGACGGTTCGTCACTCGCCGTTCTCGCCCACCCGGACGCCGATATCGGTCTGGTCGGATACGAAATGGCCCTTCTGGTCGACCGCGCGGGCAGTGTCCTGACCCCGGACCTCCGCGCCGAACTTCAGGGAAGTCTTCTTAACTAGTAGACAGACAGTGCGTTTCTCGCCACCGCGCCATAAGGTGCGGTGGCGCGGCCCCACTGGGATCGGCGACCGGCAGTCGGAGGAGGAAACGTGGCAGCACCCACAGGCGGACACCCATACGAGGGTGAGCAGAGGGTTCCGGGTGAGCACGGTGACAACCGTTTCGGCTACCCCGCCGCATCCGGCGGCCAGGCCCCGGGCAACTCATATCAGCCATATCAGCAGCCGCAGCAGCCGCAGGGCGCCCATGGTGCGCAGGGGTCCGAGTGGCCCCAGCAGCAGCCGGGTTCGCCGTGGCCGCAGCAGCAGCGTGTCCAGCCGGTGCAGCAGCGACGGGCCCCCGAGCCCGCCAAGCCCGCCGCGCACAACCCGCTGGTCCGTCCGTACGCCATGACCGGCGGTCGGACCCGGCCGCGTTACCAGCTCGCCATCGAGGCGCTGGTCAGCACGACGGCCGATCCGTCCCGGCTGCAAGGGCAGTTGCCCGAGCACCAGCGGATCTGCCGGCTCTGCATCGAGATCAAGTCGGTCGCCGAGGTTTCGGCCCTTCTCTCGATCCCCCTCGGCGTTGCCCGGATCCTCGTCGCCGACCTGGCCGAGGCCGGACTCGTCGCCATCCATCAGCCCGGCGGCGACGAGGCCGCCGGCGGCCAGCCAGATGTGACACTGCTCGAAAGGGTGCTCAGTGGACTTCGCAAGCTCTAGCGGCGGAGCGGCCCGCTCCACTACCTCGGCGAAGATCGTGGTGGCAGGGGGCTTCGGCGTGGGTAAGACCACGTTTGTCGGTGCCGTTTCGGAGATCAATCCGCTGCGCACCGAAGCCGTGATGACGTCCGCGTCCGCGGGCATCGACGACCTGACCCACACCGGGGACAAGACCACCACGACGGTGGCCATGGACTTCGGGCGTATCACCCTGGACCAGGACCTGATCCTGTACCTGTTCGGTACGCCGGGCCAGGACCGCTTCTGGTTCATGTGGGACGACCTGGTCCGCGGCGCCATCGGCGCCGTCGTCCTCGTCGACACCCGCCGCCTCGCCGACTGCTTCCCCGCAGTCGACTACTTCGAGAACAGCGGCCTCCCCTTCGTCATCGCCCTCAACGGCTTCGACGGACACCAGCCCTACACCCCCGACGAAGTCCGCGAAGCACTCCAGATCGGACCGGACACCCCGATCCTGACGACGGACGCCCGCCACCGCGCGGACGCCAAGAGCGCGCTCATCACGCTGGTCGAGCACGCCCTGATGGCCCGCCTGCGCTAGGACGTACGCGAAAGGGCCCCGCACTCCTTGAGGAGTGCGGGGCCCTTTCGCGTAAGGCGTTCGGCGGGTCAGCCCTGCCAGCTGTGCGGCGCGCGGAAGCCCGGCGTGCGCTCCAGACGGCGCCAGCCGGCCGTGTCGCGGCCGCGGTGGGCGGGGGCGGACGGCTGGGCGGCGGCGCGGGCCATCAGGACGGCGGTGATGGCCGCCAGCTCCTCGGGGTCGGCGTGACCCTTCTCGACGCGCAGGACGGACTCGGCGGAAGTCAGGCTCATGGTGGGGTGTCTCCGTCTTCTCGGCAGGTGTCGTGGACCGTGCGGCGGATCGCGCCGCTGCGGAGGGGCGACTACTGCGGGGGGTTGCCGTGCTTGCGGGACGGCAGGTCTGCGTGCTTGGTGCGGAGCATGGCGAGCGAGGCGATGAGCACCTCGCGGGTCTCGGCGGGGTCGATGACGTCGTCGACCAGGCCGCGCTCGGCCGCGTAGTAGGGGTGCATCAGCTCGGCCTTGTACTCCTTGACCATGCGGGCGCGCATGGCCTCGGGGTCCTCGGCGTCGGCGATCTGGCGGCGGAAGATGACGTTGGCGGCACCTTCGGCGCCCATCACCGCGATCTCGTTGGTGGGCCAGGCGTAGGTGAGGTCGGCCCCGATGGACTGGCTGTCCATGACGATGTACGCGCCTCCGTAGGCCTTCCGCAGGATCAGCGAGATCCGGGGCACGGTGGCGTTGCAGTAGGCGTACAGCAGCTTGGCGCCGTGCCGGATGATCCCACCGTGCTCCTGGTCGACGCCGGGCAGGAAGCCGGGGACGTCCAGAAGGGTGATGATCGGGATGTTGAAGGCGTCGCACATCTGGACGAAGCGAGCGGCCTTCTCGGACGCCTCGATGTCCAGCACGCCCGCCAGCGCCTGCGGCTGGTTGGCGACGATGCCGACGACCTGGCCGTCCAGGCGGGCCAGCGCGCAGATGATGTTGCGGGCCCAGCGCTCGTGGATCTCCAGGTAGTCGCCGTCGTCGACGAGCTCCTCGATCACCTGGTGCATGTCGTACGGGCGGTTGCCGTCGGCCGGGACCAGGTCCAGCAGGACGTCGCCGCGGCGGTCGGCCGGGTCGTCGCTCTCGACCGTCGGCGGGTTCTCGCGGTTGTTGGAGGGCAGCATCCCGATGAGGTAGCGGACCTCGGCGATGCAGGTCTCCTCGTCGTCGTACGCGAAGTGCGCGACGCCGGAGGTCTCGGCGTGCACATCGGCGCCGCCGAGGCCGTTCTGGGTGATCTCCTCCCCGGTGACCGCCTTGACGACGTCCGGTCCGGTGATGAACATCTGCGAGGTCTCGCGGACCATGAAGACGAAGTCGGTGAGCGCCGGGCTGTAGGCCGCGCCGCCCGCGCACGGGCCGAGCATCACGCTGATCTGCGGGATGACACCGGAGGCGCGCGTGTTGCGCTGGAAGATGCCGCCGTAGCCGGCGAGCGCCGAGACGCCCTCCTGGATACGGGCGCCGGCGCCGTCGTTGAGCGAGACCAGCGGCGCACCGGCCGAGATGGCCATGTCCATGATCTTGTGGATCTTCGTGGCGTGGGCCTCGCCCAGCGCGCCGCCGAAGATCCGGAAGTCGTGCGCGTAGACGAAGACCGTGCGGCCCTCGACCGTGCCCCAGCCGGTGATGACACCGTCGGTGTACGGCTTCTTGGCCTCCAGGCCGAACCCGGTCGCCCGGTGGCGGCGGAGCTGCTCGACCTCCTTGAACGAGCCCGGGTCGAGCAGCAGCTCGATGCGCTCGCGCGCGGTCAGCTTGCCCTTGGCGTGCTGCGCCTGGGTCGCACGCTCGCTGGGGCCGCGCCGGGCCTGCTCACGCAGGGCCAGCAGTTCGGCCACCCGGCCACGCGTGTCGCTCGGCTGCTCACCCTGGGTTTCGTCCACAACGGTCATGCATCGACCCTACGAACCCCGACCCAGAAATCGTGCCGTCGACTCCGTACAGTCTCCTGCCCGGTTTCGTGGTGGGAGTGAACAGAACCATCCCGCCGGGCACGCGATCCACCAGCGAAACGCCGCTCCGCGTTGTGTGAACCCCACAAAGGGCCCGGTGTGCCGTGGGCCACACGCCGCTGAGGGGGCCCGAAGGCCCCCTCAGTATGGCCCAGCACTGTTCAGCTCGGCTCCACCGCGCCGCGACCGCTGTTCGCCGGAGGTTCAAACCCCGCAGTGGAAGCGGGCGTTGCCCCAGTCGGCGTGGTCGTTGCCGTTGCCGTCACCGCCGTCGTCGACGACGAGTTCGACGTACCGCGCGCCGGTGGTGTCGGCGGTGAGCTTCCAGGCCGGATCGGCGGCCCCGAGCACCGGCGACTTCACCTTCTCCGTGCCGTCGGCGGTGACGGAGAACCGGACGCTGCCGCGCGTCGCCTGGACGTCGTCGACCCCGACCTCCGCGGTGAACGAGGTGCACTTCCCGCCCAGGTAGTAGCGGACCGTCGCCGGGGCGTGGGTGCCGAGCCCCTTGGCGTACGCCGCCCCGCCGATGCTCAGCGGACTGCCGTCACCGGTCCCGGTCTCCCCGTTCGACTGATCGCGCTCGACAGGACCCCAGCCGTTCTTGGACGCCGTCCAGTCGAGGTCACTGGCCCAGCTGTCCTCGGTGGGCGGCGGCGGGAGAGTCCGTACGGAGGTCTGCGCGCCGAGCGTACGCGGGGACCCCTGGACTGCGTACGCGGCTTGGGCACCCAGCTGGTACGTGGCGTACGGGGCGTCCACCGGCGGCGTGACCCGCCAGCTGCCGGTGACCTTCGCGCCCGGAGCGACGGAGTCGAAGGCGACGGCCCCGGCGGGCTCGGCCCGCCAGCCCTCCGGCACGGTCAGCGCCAGCTTCACACCGGTGGCGGCGGTCGCCTCGTCGTTGCCGAAGGTCGCCTTCACGGTGTTCGGCCCACCCGGCTCCAGCGTCTCGGCGTCGGCGGCCACACCGAGCGTGCCGCAGACGGCCTCCTGGCCGGCGGGCGCGGGGCCCAGGTCGGTCACGGTGAAGGCGTCGAGCACGAAGTCCGCGCCCTCCGGCGCTCCGGCCGGCTTCCGCAGCCCGGTCCAGGTGTCGCCGCAGCCGGCGGTGAGGGTGTGCGTGAAGCGGCCGGTGGTGAGCTGCTGCCCGATCGGCGTGGAGCGGGTCTCGGTGGATGACGCCTTGCCGTCGGCGACCCGGTCGTAGCCGTCGACCCAGGTGTAGGCGCCGGCGTGGCTGGACTGGTAGTCGAAGGCGATCTCGTACCGGTGGCCGTCCTTCATCGGGACGGTCCAGGGGGCGGTGCGGTAGACGAGCCCGGTGTTCTCCTCGTGGGACTTGAGGGACTCCTTACCGCCGAGCACGTCGTCGACGAGCTTTCCGTTCCAGCCGGACTGGGTGTACGGGGCGTTGAGCTGGGAGATGTGGGTGCGGGGGTCGGTGGAGCCGCCCGCGTCGCCCTTGAGGAAGGGGCCCCAGCCCTGGTCGACCGCCTCGAAGTCCTCGTACACGAGCGTGCCGGGCCGGGTGGCGGGCGCGTTCTCGACGATCCGTACGTCATCGGCGCGGACGGTCGCGGGAGAACCCGCCGCCGCGTCGATGCGCAGGGTGGTGCGGCCGTTCGCCGGGGCGGTGAAGGTGACCTTGGCGCGCTGGAAGCGGGTGCCGTGCCAGTCGGAGGCGGCGACGAAGTCCTCGGCCGTGGAGCGCTCGACGGCGACGGACGTCCCGCCCGCGCTCAGCACCGTACGACGGGACTGGCCGGACTCCACCTCGATGAGGGCGGAGGCGGTGTAGCGGGTGCCGGGCCTGAGGCCGGTGACGGGCTGGGAGAGGGCGGCGGTGGCGGTGCCGGAGAGGGCGGCGCTGTTGCGGCCCTGGTCGTCGGTGTCCCGTACGACGGTCCCGGTCTTCGTCCAGCCCTTCAGCGTACGGTCGTTGAAGCCGGGGTCCTTGAGCGGTGTGCCCTGGCCCCATGCGGGGTCGGCCGCGCGCGGCGCCTGGTCCGGGTGGAGGACGTACGGCTGTCCGGCGGTGGCGGTCAGCGTGATCCTCCCGTCGGCGGAGGGGCGTACGGTGGCGACCTTCTCGCGGCCGTTGTCGGTCAGCTCGTACACCGTGTACGGGCCCTTGCCCGGCACCTGCCAGGTGCTGGTGCCGCCGGTCTCGCTGTAGTGGTAGAGCTTCTTCCCGCCGTCCCACGGCAGCAGGTAGTCGGTCCCGCTGAGCACCTTGCGGCCCTGGTCGTAGAAGGTCCGCTTCCCGTCCTCGACCGTGCCGCGCACACCGCCGGTGAAGGTGATGTCGTTGCCGTTCCAGCGGGTGATCTTCTGCTGCTGGAGGTACTTGGCGGGCAGGTTCTTCTGCCAGATCGCGGCGGTGAAGGCGTTCCAGTCGGTCTCGCCGGTCCAGCCCTCGAACTCCTCCAGGACGCTCTGGCCGAGGACCGGGTGGTTGTTCCAGATGTCCTTCTCGCCGTTGCGGATGAACCGGATGATCTGCGAGTTGAGGCCCTTGTTGGTGGCGCCGCCGTAGTTGAGGTCGTTGGCCCAGTGCGACCAGAGCGAGGCGCGTTCGAACTTGTCGGCCCACTCCGTGCCGACGGTCCAGCCCTGCTTCTGGACGGCCTGGATGGTCTTGTCGGCGATCCAGCCGTGGGAGTAGTAGACGTCGATGTAGAGGAAGTCGAGGTTCTTGTCGGTCTCGTCGCGCAGTTGCTGGAAGCGCTTCGCCAGGTCGCCGCTGTTGAGGTCGCGGCGCTGGTCGATGTAGTAGCTCTGGTTGAGCCAGTTCCAGCCGGGCTTGGCCTTGTTGACGAGCTGCTCGCTGAAGGCCTTGGCCTCCGGGTAGGACTCGGTGGCGTTGACGTGGACGCCGAAGTCGGCGCCCCACTTCTTGCCCTGCTTGAGGAGGGTGTTGAGGTCCTTGAGCCCGCCGGCCCGCTTGTTGTAGTTGCCGCCGTAGTCCGGGTGGGCGGAGTCGTGGCCCTCGGAGCCGTACCCCTTGAGGACGGCGAGCTGGCCGAGGCCGTCGGTGGCCTGCGCGATGCGCTTGACGTCGTCGAGCGTGCGCAGGAAGGGGTGGGTGGCCTGGCTGGCGAAGTTGAACGGGATGTGGGTGATGACCCGGTCGGCGGTCTGCTCGCTGCCGGGCGCGGTGATGCCGATGGAGCGGAAGGCGGTGGCCCCGTCCTGCCAGTCGACGGACCGGTCGCCGTTGGCGTCCGGGGTCACGACGACCTTGGCCCACGGCAGGTTCTCGCCGCTCTCCGGCTTCGGTGCGCCCTCGCCCCGGTAGGTCCACTGGCCGGAGCTGACGCCGACCCGGACGCTGCCGTCGGCCTCGGTCCGGGCCTGGCGCCAGAAGCGGGCGTCGTCGCCGCCGGTGGGGCCCGAGGGCTTGTCGTAGGAGGAGTTGGACTCGACGGCGGCGGCGAGGGAGGAGGTGTTGAGGATCGCGTAGGTGGCGCCGACGGGTGCGGGGTCGGGCTGGGTGGCGGCGGTGACCTTGGCGAAGACGTCGGCGGTACGGGTGGAGTCCGGGTCCAGCGTGGTGAAGGCGGTGGCGGCGCCGGGTTCGGTGGAGCCGACCGAGATGAGGTCGTGGCCGGGGATGTCGATGGTCCCGACCCGGAAGGCGGCGGTGTCGCGGACGGCGGTCACCTGGAAGGTGGTGGTCCGGCCGGAGACGGTGAGCGAGGCGTCGATCTCCACGCCGGGCAGGCCGGGGAAGGTGAGGGTGTAGCGGGCGGAGGAGCCGTTGATCTTCGGCGCGGACTTGAGCTTCACCGGGTGGGCGGTGCCGTTGAGGGTGATCGCGGTGACCGGCCGCGTACTGCCGAGCAGGCTCTTGCCGCCGGCCCGGTCGGTGTACGAGAGGACGCGCGGGAAGTCGCGGGCCACGGCGACGGTGAGGTGGGGGGAGGAGAGGGTGGCGGACGCGGCGCCGGGCGTTGCCGCTGCGGCCTTCGCCGCTCCGGCCGGTGCTACTGCGGAGGACGGATCGGCGGCGGCTGCTGCTGCTGCGGAGGGCGGATCGGCGGCTGCGGCGGGGAGGGCGGCGGTCGCCACGAGCGCCAGGACGGCGGCCGAGGCGACGGCTGAGGCCACGGAGACCGGGCCGGCGGAGGGGAATCTTGGCGACATGGCCCTTGAGTAGTCGCCGTGTCGGGACACCGTCAACGCATGCCGGTCCCGAGGGCCGTCTCCGTCCAACAACCGTGGTCCGTTAGTCCAAGTGGCCTGGGCGCCGCCCACGTCCGGCGTCCCGTTCACCTCTTGTCCGCTGCCGCCTCCGTACGGTTGCCGCCACCTCCGTACGGTTACGGTTCGCACCCGCTCGGTTCCGGCAAGTACCGCTTCCGGGCGTCGAGTTGTGAAGACCCGGAGTTTTTGAGAGCGCTCTCAGCCATAAGTCTTGACGGCCGCTCCACCCCTGGCGAGAGTGGTGCGCACTCCCGCAGACACCCCCACTGTCCGGTCTCTCCCCACCCCACCGACCGACCCCACAACCCGTCTGCGGCCCCCACACACTCGGGAGTTCCCTCGTGATTTCACGCCGAATGTTCCTGACCGGCGCCGCCGCTTCGGCCGCCGCGCTGACGTACCCCGCCTGGGGCACCGCCCTCAGCCCGCGCGCCTCGGCCGCGCCCGCCACCTGCGAAATCGCCCTGGAGAACAAGTCGTTGCCGGGCACGGTGCACGCGTACGTCACCGGCCACGAGCTGGGCACCGACCGCTGGGTGCTGCTCCGGCCGAACGGCGAGGTCTACCGCCCCGACTCCCCCGGCGCCCCGCAGACCCCGCTCCCGGTGGACTGCGCGATCCCGCTCAACGCGGCCGGCGCGGCCCCGGTGGTGCTGACCCTGCCGCAGATGTACGGCGCACGGGTCTACTTCGTCCGCGACGACAAGCTGGACTTCTTCCTCAACCCGGGCCCCTCGCTGGTGGAGCCCGCCTTCGCCACGCCGACGGACCCGAACTACGGGCGGACCTGGGCGTTCGCCGAGTTCACCTTCAACACCGAGCAGCTGTACTCCAACATCAGTTACGTGGACCTGATCACCGCGCTCCCGATCGGCATCACGCTGGAGGGCGACGGCACGCACGTCGTGGCCCCGCACCCCGAGGGCGCGGCGGACCGGATCGCCGAGGACCTCATCGCCCAGGCCGCCGCCGACGGGCAGCCGTGGGACCAGCTGGTCACCCGGGGCGACGACGGCAAGGTGCTGCGGGTGGTCTCGCCGCAGAACATCATGGCGCCGTACTTCGACCGGCCGGCCGAGATGCCGTTCCGGGGCCTGTTCGAGGCGCAGATCGACGAGGTGTGGGAGAAGTACCGCTCGGAGGACCTGCGGATCGACCTCCAGGGCGGGCGGGGCACGCTGGCGGGCCGGGTGAGCGGCGACACCCTGACCTTCGAGGGCGGCCACACCTTCACCAAGCCGGAGACGAAGGACATCTTCACCTGCAACCACGGGCCGTTCACCAACAACCCGGGCGACTCCGACGACAAGAAGGCGATCCTGGCGCGGCTGGCGGCCGGCTTCAACCGGTCGATCATGCTGAGCCACCCGAGCCAGCCGAACGGCACGTCGGTGTCGGACTACTACAGGACGCCGGTGACCAACCACTGGTCCCGTGTGGTGCACGCCAACAGCCCGATCGGCTACGCGTTCCCGTACGACGACGTCCGCCCGGACGGCGAGCCGGATGTCTCGGGCGCGGCGCACGACGGGAACCCGCGCCGCTTCACGGTGAGCGTGGGCTCCTGACCCGTTGAGTGAACGCCTCGCGCCGGGCCCGCGCCACAGGGGGCCCGGCGCGGGACGTCACCTGGTGAGGGTGCCGTCCGGGACGTCCCGGACGGTGACCTTGTTGCGCTGCCGGTCCAGGACGGCGGCCACGACGTCGCCGATGCCGGCCCGGTCGTACGTCTGCTCGGGAACCGCGCCGTCGGTGTACCGCTCGATGGCCTTCGTCAGGTAGGACGGGTTCCAGGAGCCGACGGCGCCGCTGACGTCGACGGCCTCCACCCGGCGCTTGCCGACGACCCGCCTGATGGCCGGCAGGATCTCGTCCGAGTGGAGCTTGCCCTCGACGCGGAAGAGGCTGGCGTGGCCGCCGACCTTGCCGCCGTCCCGGAGGTGGACGGTGATGACGAGACAGCTGGTGACGGACGGGTAGGTGATCGTCCCGCCGGGCCCCACCTCGTCGACCTCGCCTTCGCCGATCGAGGCGGAGGCGGCGGGGGCGCGTTGGAGGGTGGCGGCGGCTGTCGGGGTGCCGGCTCGGGGTGCGCGCTGGACGTCTGCTTGGGGTGCGTGCTGAATGCCGGCTTCAGGTGTGCGCTGGACGGGGGCGCCGGACATCGCGCGGTGCGCGTTGGCCTCGGCCTCGCGCTCGAAGCGGTCGGACGGGTCGCTGATCCGCAGCCCCGCGCCGTTGTCGCTGCCGGAGACCGGCCCCTGGCGCTGCTGGATGACGTGGGTCAGCTCGTGCGCGAGCGTGTGCTTGTCGGCGCCGCCCTCGCCGATGACGACATGGCTGCCGGAGGTGTAGGCGCGGGCGCCCACCTCCGCCGTCGAGGCGCGCGCGGCCGAACCCGTGTGGAGGCGTACGTCCGAGAAGTCGGCGCCGAGCCGGGCCTCCATCTCGGTCCGGGTGGAGGCGTCGAGAGGGCGGCCCGGGGCGCGCAGGACGTCATGGACGGTGGAGCGCTGCACGGTGTGCCCGGCCATGGGGTGGCCGGCGCGGCGGAGCATCTGGACGACCGCCGCGTTGCCGGCGCCGGCCTGGAGGGCGAGGAGCGTCGACGGTGGCGTCACCGTACGGGCCGCGGGCCTGCCCGCCGCCGGGCGCGTGCTCGGGTCTTCTCTGGTCGTCGCATTGCCGTGGGCGTGCATGATGGCCTCCCGTGCAGAGTGCGGTCCGTTCCCTGATACCAGAAGGGCGGAGGGCCGGGCAGGGACCTGAGGGCAGCCTGCGCGGACCGGCCGGGCACATCGGGGTGCCCGTCGCGCGGAGACGCTCTCGACACACCATCAATTCATACTATTCACGGCATCCTTGACATTCCTTCCGGCGTCCCGGAACCGTTCCGTATGCGAAAGAACAGGCTCCCCCGCCGTACGCTCACGGTGCTCGCCGCCGTATTCCTGCTGACGGCCCCCGCCGCCGCCCACGCCTCCGCACCCACACCGCCGCCGACCGCCGAGGGCCTGCGCGCCTTCCAGCAGAGTTACGGCCTCGCCCCGACGGGCCGTCTGGACACCGCGACGGCCCACCTCCTCAAGGCGGCCCCGGACAGCGAGCTGCGCACGGCGTTCGCCGACCCGTCCGACCTGGGCCCGGAACAGCTCGCGCACGCACGTACGGTCATCGGCGTCGGGAAGGGGGCGGACATCCCGGAACAGGGCCAGGTGATCGCCCTGATGACGGCCATGCAGGAGTCGAAGTTCGTCAACTACACGACCCCGGTGGACCACGACTCACTCGGCGTCTTCCAGCAGCGCCCGAGCACGGGCTGGGGCACGCCGGAGCAGATCACCCACGTCCCGACCGCGTCGAAGTCCTTCTACGGGCTGCCGTCGCCGACCAGCAATCCCGGGCTGCTCCAGATCAAGGGCTGGGAGTCGATGGAGCCGGGCAAGGCGTGCCAGGCGGTGCAGCGGTCGGCGCACCCGGACCGGTACGCGCAGTGGGAGGAGTTCGCGCGGGAGCTGCTGGAGCGGGAGGGACCGACGGTGGACCCGGTCGACTGAACCGGTACGCGTGTGGGGCCGCCCTGCCCTCCAGGGCGGCCCCACACGTCGGCTCAGCAGCCTCCGCAGTTGTAGTAGGTCACGTCCCAGTGGTTGCCCTCGTCGGCGTAGATGTTGCCGGAGCCGGACCGGTACTGGCGGGCCCCGTCGCCGCGTACGCCGATGTAGGTGAAGACGCCGGTGACGTAGTTGTTCAGGCAGGTGCTCTTGGCGAAGTCGAGCTTGTAGCCGTTCCAGTGGGAGTACGTGCCGCCGGCGTGCCCGGTCTCCGTACCGCCGGTGATCCTGAGCGCGCAGCCGGTGGCGCTCTTGAGCGTCTGGGCGCCCTGGGCGGTCGGCAGGTTGAGCTGGTCGAAGGACGTGC
The DNA here is from genome assembly GCF_050942385.1 of Streptomyces sp. CA-146814. Lineage (NCBI taxonomy): Bacteria > Bacillati > Actinomycetota > Actinomycetes > Kitasatosporales > Streptomycetaceae > Streptomyces > Streptomyces sp. CA-146814. The sequence continues at coordinate 5,984,031 of NZ_CP192068.1, read as the reverse complement.
AGGTGGGGACGTTGCGGTTGGAGCAGTTGCCGGACGACGACCAGGTGATCCCGGAGGAGCTGAACCGGGAGGTCGCCTGCGCGTGGGTCAGCTTGGTGACGGCGTGCGCCTCGGTGGCGCCGCTGCCGAGGGCGCCGACGCCGGGGACGAAGAGCGCGCCGAGGACGAGGGCCAGGGCGGTGAGGGCGGAGCGGAGTCGTGGGCGGTTCACCATGGGGGATTTTCCTCCTGCTCATGACAAAACAGAGGGCGCGCGCACACGGGCCGCGCACGCCGGGCAGGGAGATAGTGCCCGAGTTCTACGCGCGTCCGCCAGAGGGCGGCGCCCGGCGGCGCCCGGCGGCGCCCCTTCGACGAGAGGAAAGGTTGAAACTTGAACAAGATGGAGTTAGAGTCAATCTCGTTGAAGGTTAAACAACACCGACGACGCACCGCTCGCACACGTCCCCCGAGGAGGAGCCATGGCTCTGTTCACCCGCAAGTCGACCGCCGCCACCCCGACCGCCGTCGCCGAGGCCCCCGCGGTGGACCCCGCACTGGCCGCCCTGACCGGCACCTACACCATCGACCCGGCCCACAGCAGCATCGGCTTCACGGTCCGCCACGCGATGGTCACCAACGTGCGCGGCTCCTTCGGCGAGCACGAGGGCACGCTGACCCTGGACGGCACCGACCCGGCCAACTCCTCCGCCGCCATCGACGTGAAGATCGCCAGCGTGGACACCGGCATCGCCGACCGCGACGGCCACCTGGTCAGCGGCGACTTCTTCGACGCCGAGAAGTTCCCGCTCATGACGTTCCGCTCGACGCGCGCCGAGCAGCTGGGCGGCGAGGCGTACCGCGTCACCGGCGACCTGACCATCAAGGACGTCACGCGCCCACTCTCCATCGACCTGGAGTTCAACGGCTCCGCCACCGACGTCTACGGCAACGAGCGCGTCGGCTTCGAGGGCAGCGCGGACATCCTGCGCTCGGACTGGGGCCTGACCTGGAACGCGGCGCTGGAGACCGGCGGGGTCATGGTCAGCGACAAGGTCAAGCTGAACTTCGACATCTCCGCGATCAAGGCGGCCGCGCCGCAGGCGTGACACGCACCTGAGGGCAGCGGTACGGGCGGCTCGGCACCTTCTGGTGACCGGGCCGCCCGTACGGGGTTGCGGCACCCGGTGGATCATGGAGCGGCAATCCGCACATCCCGGGGGGAAGAACACCATGCCCGTCAGCCGAACCTTCCGAGCCGCCCTTCTGGCGGTCTGCGCCCTGAGCCTGCCCGCCGCCGAAGCTCTGTGGTGGTTCAACCGCACCGACGACGCCCCGTACGCCGTCTCCGCCGACGGCCCGCGGGTGACGCTCGCCTACGACGGGGAGCGGCCCGACGAGGACGTGGACACGTTCCTCACCGTCTTCGTCCAGCGGCTGGCCGCCGGGGACGTGAAGGGCGTGGACGCCCTCGCCGACGGCTATCCGGACGGGTCAGGCGCCACACAGGAGTCCTCGGACTTCCTGCGTCCGCTCGCCGCGTCGGCGGCGGCCGGGAAGGTCACGGCGAAGGTGGCCGGGGCCGAGGACGCGCGGCCGTTGTCCCAGCGGCTGACAGCGCCCGGCGGAGGCACCTCGCAGGCCGGTCTGACCCTGGCCGACGGCAAGCACCTCCGCATCCAGCTGGTCCGCGAGCACGGCGTGTGGTGGGGGTACGCGCTGGCTCCCGTCGGCTGATCCGGGGCCGTACGCAGAAAGAGCAGCGCGCCCCGGGCATCCAGGGCGCGCTGCCGTACCTAGGGGGGGTGTCTTGCGGATCGGATCGACAAGACACCCCCTAGGCGAACGGGTTACTTCCCGACCTTCTCCGCGAAGAGCGGGACGACCTTCTCCAGGGCGTACGAGACGGAGAGGATGGAGTCCGTGGCGAACGCCTGGGCGATGTCCTTGTCGTCGAAGATCAGGGCGTTGCCGGCCTTGACCGACGGGACGGCCTTGTACAGCGGGTCGTTGCTGATGTCCGTGGCGGGGATGCCGATCGGGGTCATCACCGTGAGGTCGGCGTCCAGGAGCTCCAGGTTCTCCTTGGAGATGGAGATGGAGAAGCCGCCGTCGGCCTTGGCCTCGACGGCCGGGCTGTTCTTGAAGCCGAGGCGCTCGACGAAGTCGACGCGGCCGGTGCCGCCGACGTACGCGCCGTACCCCTCGGAGGTGCGCGAGCCGAGGACGATCGTGGCGTCCTTGAACTCCGGGTGCGCCTTCGCCGCCGCCTCGAACTTCTTCTCGGTCTCCGCGATCAGCTCCTTGCCCTTCTCGGGCACGCCCATCGCGGCGGCGATCATCGTGGTCTGCTGCTCCCACGAGATCATGTACTGGTCGCCGCCCTTGGGCACGCCGACGGTCGGGGCGATCTTCTTCAGCGTGTCGTACCGCGTCTGGTCGCCGCTGGACTTGGTGTCGACGATGAGGTCCGGCTGGAGCGAGGCGATCTTCTCGAACTCCGGCTCCATCGTGCCGATCAGCTCGGGCGCCTTGTCGTACATGCCCTTCGCCCACGGCCCGACACCCTCGCCGCCGAACGGCAGCCAGTCGCTCGCCCCGACCGGCTGGCCGCCGAGCGCGAGCACGGTCTCGGCGTCGCCCCAGCCGAGCGCGACGATGCGCTGGGGCTGCTTCTCGACGGTGACCTCGCCGAACTTCGTCGCGACCTTGGCCGGGAAGGCGCCTTCGGAGGCGGCGGAGGACGGGGAGGCGGACGTGTCGGAGGAGTCGTCCGACGTACCGCAGGCGGAGACGCCGACGAGCAGGGCGGCGACGGCACCGGCCATCAGGACGGGCGTGCGGCGGGTGCGCCGGGGAGCGGAAGCGTTCATACCCTTTAGGTTAGCCTCACCTAATGACAACGGTGCCAGCGGGTGGGGCCGTACGGTCCGGAACGTCGTCGTCCGTAGATCAGGCCGCCGGGTCCTTCACATGGTGGCGGCCCAGCGGCACCACCATCGGCGTGGCCGACGCCGGGTCCGCGATCACCGAGCAGCGCATCCCGAACACCTCGCTGACCAGCTCCTCCGTCACGATGTCGACCGGCCGGCCCTCCGCCAGGATCCGCCCGTCCTTCATGGCGATCATGTGGTCCGCGTACCGGCAGGCGAGGTTCAGGTCGTGCAGCACGGCCACCATCGTCACCCCGCGCTCCCGGTTGAGGTCGGTGAGCAGGTCCAGCACGTCGAGCTGGTGGCTGGCGTCCAGGTACGTCGTCGGCTCGTCCAGCAGCAGGATGTCCGTCCGCTGCGCCAGCGCCATCGCGATCCACACCCGCTGGCGCTGGCCGCCGGACAGCTCGTCCACCGGCCGGTCGGCCAGCTCCAGTACGTCGGTGGAGAGCAGCGCCTGCGCGACCGCCTCGTCGTCCTCCGCGCCCCAGCGGCGGAACCAGCCCTGGTGCGGGTAGCGGCCGCGGCCGACCAGGTCGGAGACGGTGATGCCCTCGGGAGCGGTGGGGCTCTGCGGCAGGATGCCGAGGACGGCCGCGACCTCCTTGGTCGGCATCTCCTGGATCGACCGGCCGTTCAGGAGCACCGCGCCGGCGGAGGGCGCGAGCAGCCGGGCCATCGCGCGCAGCAGCGTCGACTTGCCGCAGGCGTTGGGGCCGACGATGACCGTGATCTTCCCGGGCGGGACGGTCACGGTCAGACCGGCGACGATCTCCCGGTCGCCGTAGCCGAGCCGGACGTCCCGGGCTTGAAGAGTGTGCTCAGCCACGACCGGGCCACGCCTTTCGTTGTCGTCGTCTCGAAGAACCGGCATCTCAGCCTCCGCTGCCGACGCGGTTGGCGCGGGCCAGGAGCAGGAGCAGGTACGGCGCGCCGATGATGCTGGTGACCACGCCCACCGGCAGCTGTACCGACGGCAGCATGTGCTGGGCGGCGAAGTCGGCGACGAGGACCAGCAGCGCGCCGGTCAGCGCCGCGTGCGGCAGGGCCGCGCCCCGGCCCGGTACCAGCCGGCGGGCGATCGGCGCGGCGACGAAGGCCACGAACCCGACGGGCCCGGCCGCCGCCGTGGCGACCCCCGCCAGTGCCGTGGCGCACCCGAGCAGCGCGAGCCGGCTCGGCTCCACCTTCGTACCGAGTCCGGCGGCGGCGTCGTCCCCGAGCTGGAGGGGGCGCAGGGCGTGCGCGGCGACGGCGGTGAGCGGGACGAGGAGGGCGAGCGCGCCGAGGATCGGCCAGAACTGGTTCCAGGAGCGCCCGTTGAGGCTGCCCGCGAGCCAGCGGAAGGCCTCCTGCGCGTCGGTGACGTCGGAGCGGGCCATGACGTACCAGACCACGCTGGAGAGGCCCATGCCGACGCCGATCCCGACGAGGACGAGCCGCTGCCCGGCGACGCCCTGCCGCCAGGCGAGCAGGTAGATCGCGGCTCCGGCACCGATCGCGCCGATCAGCGCGCAGGCGGAGAGCGCGAGTCCGCTGACCTGGAAGAGCAGCGCGGCGGTGACGGCGACGGCGCTGGCTCCGGCGCTGATGCCGATGAGGTCCGGGCTGGCGAGCGGGTTGCGCAGCACGGTCTGGAAGACGCCGCCGGAGAGGCCGAACGCGGTGCCGACGAGGATGGCGAGGAGGGCGCGGGGCAGCCGGAGCTCCAGGACGACGAACTGCGAGCCGCCGTCGCCACCTCCGAGGAGCGTCTCGACGACCTTCCCGATCGGCATGACCATGTTCCCGACGCTGAGCGAGAGGCCGAAGACGGCGACCACGGCGGCGAGCAGGACGGCCGCGACAATCACGGACCGCCGGCGCCGCCGCCCGCGTACGGCGTTGATCTGCCGTACGGCGTCGGCGAGCCGGTCCGCGCCGGCGTCCTTGGCGACGAGGCTCACAGTTCCACCAGCTTCCTGCGCCGGACGAGCCAGATGAAGGGGATGCAGCCGATCGCGGCGGTGATCACGCCGACCTGCACCTCGCCGGGCGGGGCGATCACGCGGCCGATGATGTCCGCGACGAGCAGCATGATCGGGGCGAGGACCATGCTGTACGGGAGCACCCAGCGGTAGTCCGGCCCGGTGATCAGGCGGGCGGCGTGCGGTACGGCGAGGCCGACGAAGCCGATGGGGCCGGCGACGACGGTGGCGGCGCCGCAGAGCACCACCACGGCACCGGCGGAGATCATCCGCGCCGCTCCGACCCGCTGGCCGAGGCCGCGCGCGAGGTCGTCGCCGAGGGAGAGGGCGTTGAGCTGCGGCCCGAGGGCGAGAGCGAGTACGGCTCCGACGACGATGAACGGCGAGACCTGCCAGAGCACCTCGGAGGAGCGGGCGGTCAGCGCGCCGAGCTGCCAGAACCGGAACTGGTCGTAGCTCCCCCGGTCCTGGAGCAGGATCGCGCTGGTGATCGAGGTGAGGACGGCGGCGGTCGCGGCCCCGGCCAGGGCCAGCTTCACGGGCGTCGCGCCCTCCCGCCCCAGCGAGCCGACCCCGTAGACGAGGAGGGCGGCGAGCAGCGCGCCGAGGAAGCCGAACCAGATGAACTGGGTGGCGACGGTGAAGCCGAACAGCGTGATCGAGCAGACGACGGCGACGGACGCGCCCGCGTTGATGCCGAGGAGCTGGGGGTCGGCGAGGGGGTTGCGGGCGACGCCCTGCATGACCGTCCCGGCGAGGCCGAGCGCCGCACCGGCGAGCAGCCCGGCGACGGTACGCGGGATGCGGACCTCCTGGATGACCAGCTGGCCCTTGACGGTGAGGTCGGGGTCGAAGACGCCGGGCAGCACGTCGCGGAGGGGGACGTCTCCGGAGCCGATGGCGAGGCTCGCCACGACGACGAGGACCAGGACGCCGAGGGAGGCCAGGAGCCCGAGGGCGAGGACGGGCCGGCTGCGCTTGGCCCGCGCCTCCTTCCCGCCGCCGTCCGCCGCTTTCTCCTTGGCGAGGAGGGTCGAGCCGCTCACGGCCTCGCCGCCGGGGCGGCGGCGGCCGGATTACGGTGGTGCACGGTGTCTCACCCTTGCTCTTCGGCGCGTTCTGTCGGCGGGGCGCTCCGGCGCGCGGGCCGTCCGCACCCGGGCACCCCGGAGAAGGCATGACAGGGGGCCCAAAGTAAGGTCACCCTAACAGCGCCGGTCCGACCCCACACCGCCGCACCCCACGAGCCCGGAGCGCTTCCTTGCCGTACGCCGCCGACCCCGCCGCCCCCACCTCCGGCCCGCCCACCTCCGGCCCGCTGGCCGGGGCCGTGCCCCTGGGTTCGGCGGAGGAGCTGCGCGAGATCCTGGGCACCCCGCACCCGATCGTGATCGACAAGGTCCACGACCGGCTCACCGAGGACGACCTGGCCCTGCTGGCCCGCTCCCCGTTCTGCGCGGTCTCCACCTCCGACGCCGCCGGCAACTGCGACGTCACCCCGCGCGGCGACGGCCCCGGCTTCACCCACGTCCTGGACCCCGGCACCCTGGCCCTCCCCGACCGCCCGGGCAACCGCAGGGCGGACAGTTTCCACAACATCCTGTCCAACCCGCACGTGGGCCTGCTCTACCTGATACCCGGCGCGATGGACGTCCTCCGCGTCAACGGCCGCGCCCGCATCCTCACGGACGCCCCGTTCTTCGACGCGATGACGTTGAAGGGCCAGCGCCCGAAGCTGGCCCTGGTGGTCGAGATCGACGAGATCTTCCGCCACTGCTCGAACGCGCTGCGGCGGTCGGGGGTGTGGGCGCCGGAGACGTGGGAGGGGGCGGCGGGTGACGGACCCGCTCCGGCCCTTCGATGATGGACATGAGGCTCTCCGCGGCCGACGGGCCGGCGCGAGTGACGTTCGAGCCGGGCGGGGTTGCCTTCACGCTCGCCGCCGAGGAATTCATCACCCTGCGGCTGGACCCGGTCCTGGCCCCTTCGGTCGAGATCACTGCCTGGTCGAACGGGATCTCGGTCTGGCTGCCCTATCCGGGAGAGTCCGACTACGTCATTCTGGACTCGAACGGTCACGAGGTGGCTCGACTGTGGTGACACGGCAGTCCCCTGGGAGCGACTCCGCAGCAGGCCCCCACCCCCCGGTCGACATCGGGGTGGGGGCCTGCTGTCCTTCGCGTCTGCGGTCCGGCCGTCTCAGGCCTTGTGTTGCATCGACGAGCGCGCCGGGTTGCCCTGCTCCCCCGCCTTCGGGTCCTTCTCGCCGGACTTCGCCCGTACGCCCTGCTCGACGCGCTTGCCGAGGGTGCTGTCCACGTTGGACCAGTACTGGAACGCGCGCTGGAGCACCGGCTCGGTCACGCCGTTCAGCAGGTGGCCGACGATGTTGTCCACCAGCCGGTCCCGCGCCGCGTCGTCCAGGACCTCGCGGACCATCGTGCCCGCCTGGCCCCAGTCGTCGTCCTCGGCGTGGTCGACGTACGCCGCCCGGGTGATGTCACCGTCCGCGTACCAGCTCGGCGGCGTCCCGTAGCGTGCCGTGTCCGCCTCCGGACCGCCCTTGGAGTTCGGGGCGTAGACCGGGTCGGTGGTCTTCCGGTACGCCATCGCCCCGTCCTTGGAGTACGTGTGCACCGGGGCGACGGGCGCGTTGACGGGCAGCTGCTGGTAGTTGCCGCCGATGCGGTAGCGGTGCGAGTCCGCGTACGAGAACAGGCGCGCGAGCAGCATCCGGTCCGGGCTCGGGCCGATGCCGGGGACCAGGTTGTTCGGCTGGAACGCCGCCTGCTCGATCTCCGCGTGGTTGTCCGTGGGGTTGCGGTCCAGCGTCATCCGGCCGACCTCGATCAGCGGGTAGTCGGCGTGCGGCCACACCTTGGTCAGGTCGAACGGGTTGAACCGGTAGTCCTTGGCGTCCTCGTACGGCATGATCTGGACCTTCAGCGTCCAGCTCGGGAACTCCCCGTCGCGGATGTGCTCGAACAGATCACGCGTGTGGTAGTCCGTGTCCGCCGAGGCCATCTGGTCGGCCTCGTCCTGCGTGAACGTCTCGATGCCCTGGTCGGTCTTGAAGTGGTACTTCACCCAGAACCGCTCGCCCTGCGCGTTGATCCACATGTACGTGTGCGAGGTGTAGCCGTTCATGTGGCGCCAGGTACGCGGGATGCCCCGGTCGCCCATCAGCCAGGTGACCTGGTGCGCCGACTCCGGCGAGAGCGTCCAGAAGTCCCACTGCATGTCGTGGTCGCGGAGGTTGTTGTCCGCGCGGCGTTTCTGCGACCGGATGAAGTGCTGGAACTTCATCGGGTCCTTCACGAAGAACACGGGGGTGTTGTTGCCCACCATGTCGTAGTTGCCTTCGCTGGTGTAGAACTTCACCGCGAAGCCGCGCGGGTCCCGCCAGGTGTCCGGGCTGCCGCGCTCCCCGGCGACGGTGGAGAACCGGATGACCAGGTCGGTCGTGGTGCCGGGCTGGAAGAGCGCGGCCTTCGTGTACGCGGAGACGTCCTGGGTCACCTCGAACTTCCCGAAGGCCCCGCTGCCCTTGGCGTGCGGCTGACGCTCGGGGATGCGTTCGCGGTTGAACTGAGCCATCTGCTCGATCAGGTAGGAGTCCTGGAGCAGGATCGGTCCGCCCGGGCCGACGGTGAGCGAATGCTCGTCGCTCTCCACCGGGGCGCCGGAGTCGGAGGTGGTCGGCTTGCGCGAGGTGTCGGTCATGTCGTCGTTTCCTCTTGTTTGTCTTCTGCAGACGTGTCGGCGATGGCTCCTACTACGGCTGCCCTACTGACCCTCTGCCAATGTAGGCAGATACGGATGAATCGACCCGTTGAGGGCGAGGGCGCTCCGGGACGCCGCGCCGTGTCAGCGCGACCGCTGTCCCGAGACCACGCGGTAGAGCAGCAGAACGATCACCGAACCCGCGATGGCGGCGATCCACGTCGACACGCTGAAGAAACCGTCGATCGAGTCCACGCCGAAGATCACCTTGCCCAGCCAGCCGCCGAGCAGACCGCCCACGATGCCGATCACGATCGTGAGGAGGCACCCCCCGGGGTCCTTGCCCGGAGTCAGCGCCTTGGCGATGAGGCCCGCGAACAGGCCGATGAGGATCCAGGCGATGATGCTCACGAAAGTCTCCCTTTACGTTGCCGACGTACCGGCACCCCTGTGGCGCCCGCCCCCTCCGCGTATCCCGGCAGCGAAAGCTCACACATCACCCGCACCACGGCCGCCGCCCGGGGTCCCCTCATTCACCGGGACGCGTTACGCCGGAAGAGGACGGGAAACGGGCGGGCCGGAGGCGTCTCAGTCCAGGACCGCCGTCGCCTCGATCTCCACCAGGTGCTCCGGTACGTCGAGTGCCGCGACGCCCACCAGCGTGCCCGGCGGCACCGGGGTGACGCCCAGCTTCGCCGCCGCCCGGGCCGCGCCTTCCAGAAACTGCGGCATCTTGTCGGGCGTCCAGTCGACGACGTACACCGTCAGCTTCACCACGTCGTCGAAGGTGCCGCCCGCCCCGGCCAGTGCGGTCCCGATGTTGAGGTAGCACCGCTCGACCTGGGCGGCCAGGTCGCCCTCACCGACCGTGGTGCCGTCCGCGTCCCAGGCGACCTGCCCGGCGATGAAGACGAGCTTCGAGCCCGTCGCGACGGCGACCTGCCGGTACACACCGACCTTGGGCAGCCCCTCGGGGTCCAACAGGGTGATGGCCATGTTCCGCGCCTCCTCATGACGACCTGATGGTCTCTTGTGGTTACTCAGGAACCGTAGGAGAGTCAACGCTGACATGGAAGAACGCACTTTCAGGTGACGGAGGAACCTCATGGTGACCAAGCAGTTCAGCGGCTCGACCGACGAGACGGACCTCCGGCGCGCGGACTCGCTGGCGCGGGAGATCTTCTCGGACGTCGCCAACAAGTGGGCGCTCCTGATCATCGAGGCCCTCGGCGACCGCACCCTGCGCTTCAGCGAGGTGCTCAAGGAGGTCGACGGCATCAGCCACAAGATGCTCACGCAGAACCTGCGCATGCTGGAGCGCAACGGCCTGGTCGAGCGGACCGTGTACGCCACCGTGCCGCCGAAGGTCGAGTACACCCTCACCGAGCCGGGCCAGGGCCTGCGGGAGACGGTCCACCGCATGTGCGACTGGACGCAGCAGCACCTCGGCCACATCGAGGAGGCCCGCGGCCGGTTCCCGGGCTGAGCAGGCCGAGCGGGCTGAGCCCGGCTTTCGGGCTGAGACCGGCTTCCGGGGCTGAGCCCGGCGCGGGGGCGCGGCCCGGTTCGAACAGGTGATGGCCGTTCGACGCAACGTACTGGCCCCGCCGTGCGTCTCCAGGAGCGTGATGGATTTCCTGGACCCGTCCGGTGAGGGCGGTCTCGCAGACGACGAAGTGACCGTGCGGCCCGGCCCGTTGTGGCGCCACGCCCTGTGGGTGGTGGGCGTCACGGCGCTCGGTGTGGGCATGGCGTGGGCCGGCTCGCTGTTCCGCCTCGGCCCCGACGACTACGGGCTGCTCGCCGCCGCCCCGGGGTCGCCGTGGACCTACCTGGCCGTCTGGGCCGTCACCGGCCTGGCGGCGACGACCGTGCTGCGGGCCGCGGCGGCCAAGGTGCCGGTCCCCTCGCCGGGCACGGTCGCCGTCATCCTCCTCCTCGTCGGCACCCGCCTCTCCCTGGGCTGGCGCCCGGAGACGCCGGAGCTCGCCGCCATGGTGGCGGGTGCGCTGGTCCTGGCGGGTACCTGGGCGGCGATCGCCCTGCGCGCGGACGCCGTTGCGCGCAAGGCACCGAAGCCGCAGAGCCCCGGTGCCTCCTGATGGCGGATCAGCAGGTCACACCAGGGTCATGCTGATCTGCTCCCCCAGGATGGTCCAGTGCTGCCGGATCCCGGAGGGGTTGCACGACTCGACGTTGACGATCCGGGTTCGCGGATAGTCGCTGGACAGGCACATGCTGGGGTGCGCCGACTGGAAGATCGCCTCCCCGCTGACGGTCCAGCGCTGACGGGTGCTGGAGTTGCACGACTCGACGTTGATGATCCGGGTTCTCGGGTAGTCGCTGGTCAGACACATGCTGGGGTGCGCCGACTGGAAGATCGCCTCCCCGCTGACGGTCCAGCGCTGCCCGGCCCCGGAGCCGCACGACACCACATTGACGATGCGGGTGGTCGGATAGTTGCTGTTCAGACACATGACACCGGCAGCCGGCCCCACTTCGGCGGGGGCAGCGGCGGGAGCAGCGGCGGCTGCCGCCACGGGCGATGACAGGACCAAGGGCGTCAGTGCGAGCAGGGCAGGTACGAGGAGCTTACGGAGCACGCCGGCCATGAGGGGTAACCCTTCGGGTAGGTGAGTTGAGGCGTTGAAAGATTCCCCTCAACTCTCCTGCCCTGCACGGGACTTGCTGGAAATGGATCGTGATGCGGCGCAAAGCCGCCGCCCGCCCCGCCGTCCAGGGCCAGGGCCACGGGGCCCGCCTCGTTCTCCCCGCCTACGAAGCTACGAAGCACGGACGTCGGCCCCGGCCTCAGTCCAGCGTCTGGGTCAGCTCGCTGCGGGTCGCGGTATGCACGACCCGGCCGCGCGCCCCGTTGACGATTCCGCAGGGGATTTCCCGGGCCTTCGGACAGGAACCGGCCATTCCCCGATCCGGAAATCGCCCTTCGGGAACGGCGCGTCCGCCCCCGTGCTTCTGACCTACAGGACGCACTGACGCAGCAGGACGACGACCGGCTCGCGACCAGAATGCTCAGGGGGATCAGAGATCATGGTCAGTCCAGGCCCCGCACGCATCGTCGCCGCAGGCGTGACCGCCACGGCGGCCGTACTCACGCTCATCTACCTGCCGGTCCCCACCGGTACGCCTCCGCCCCGGACGACGTCAGCGGCGAGCGCCGCCGACACCACCGAACTCACGCGGCTCGCCGAGGAGTACCTCCAGCAGCGGGCCGACATGCTGACCACGGCCCGTCCGACCGTGGAAGCGGCGAGCGGGCGCCTGCGGACCACCCCGGCCATGACGCCCCGCGCCCGCGGCGAGCTGGCCGCGCTCGTGAAGAAGAGCCTGCGGTACGAGGGCCTCTCCATCGGGTACACAAAGGCGCGGGTCGACGTCGAAGTCACCGCCGTGAACGTCACCGACGGGACGGCCACGCTGCAACTCACCGACCACACCCGCCTCTACTTCGCGTTCACTGCGCAGGAGGTCGAGGACGGTTCGCCGGAGCGCGAGGAGTCGTCGCTCCCCCGCACCATGACCTTCGCCCGGGGAACCGACGGCGGGTGGCTGCTCGCCTCCGACCGGGTCGACGAGGCTGGCGGGCCCCTCCCGACGACCGAGGTGAACGAAGCGGGGTTCGCCTCCGGCACCTGAGCACCCCGCCGCCCGAGCGCCCGCCCCCGCGACGACGCTGCTCAGCCCCGCCGTCGCGCCTCAACCGCTTTACGGGTGTCCTCGGCGATCAGGTCACCGTTGATCGCGCTCGCCGCCATGAGCCCGGCAGCAGCGGCGCCGATGACCTGTTCGGTGAGGCGGGTGACGTTGCCCGCCGCCCAGACACCGGGGACCTCCGTCGCGCCGACCGGGTCGGTGGGGACGTACGTACCGATCACCTCACCGCCCATCTCCTGCGCGACCGGCACCAGCCCCAGCGATTCGAGCACGGCCGAGCGGGCGGTGAAACGGGCCTGGACGACGAGGGCCTCGCGCGGAACCACCCGGCCGCCCGCCAGGCGTACGCCGGTGAGACGGTCCTCCGCGACCTCCAGCCCCTCCACCTCACCGTCCACCACGGCCACACCCCGCGCGGCGAGCTGCTCGTACTCCTCGTCCGTCGGCTCCGGGCCCGTGTGGCGGAAGAGCGTGACGTCGTCGGTCCACTGCCGCCACATCAGCGCCTGATGTACGGCGAGGGGGCCGACGGACAAGATCCCGACCGGGCGGTCCGCCACCTCGCGCCCGTGGCAGTACGGGCAGTGCAGCACCTCACGCCCCCAGCGCTCCGCCAGCCCCGGTACGGCCGGCAGCTCGTCCACGAGCCCCGTCGTCACCAGGAGCCTGCGCGCCTCGACGCTCCGGCCGTCTTCCAGCACCACGCGGAAGCCGCCTTCCTCCGGCAACCGCTCGGCCGAGGCCACCCGCCCTTCGACGACCTCCCCGCCGTACCCGGCTACCTCGCCCCGCCCGATCGCCAGCAGCTCGCCGGGCGGGGTCGACTCGCGGCCCAGGTAGTTGTGCACATGGGACGCGGGAGCGTTACGCGGCTCCCCCGCGTCGATCACCAGCACGGAGCGCCGGGCCCGCGCCAGGGTCAGCGCCCCGCTGAGCCCTGCCGCCCCGCCTCCCACGATCACCACGTCGTACCGCTGCTGCTTCATGTCGGTCATGCGGACCACCTCCAGTTGGTGGAGATGGTGCGCGCAGGACGGACGTAGCGACAAATACGCTTGCCGAAACAGCAAGGTCACTCGAGGTTGAACTCGCACCACACGATCTTGCCGGGGTTCCGCTCCGCCACCCCCCACTTGTCCGCCAGCGCCGACACGAGCAGCAGTCCGCGGCCACCCTCCTCCATACCCGGCCAGCCGTCCGCAGCCCGGACCTCGCCGTCGCCACTGTCGTGCAGCTCGATCCGGAGCGCCCGCTCCGTCCTCTCCAGGTAGATCAGCACAAGGAAGCCACGCCCCGACGGAACGCCATGACGCAGGGCGTTGGTCGCCAGTTCGGTTACGCAGAGCAGCACGTCGTAGGCGCGCTCACCGCACTCCCACTCGATCAGCGCCTTGCGGGTGAACTTGCGTACGACCGGGATCGAACTGCGGTCACGGCAGTAGAAGGACGTGCGGAAGTAGGGGAGTTGGATTGTCTCGTTCATGCTTCCACGCTCACACACGGTCACTACCCTGGAGCAGGGCAGAACGCCGTACAGATCACTTTGTACGGGTCCTGGCGGGTAGACAGCGACATCAGTGGGGGAGAAAAGCCATCTCATGCGAGCGGGAAAGCAGAGCGGTATCAGGCGAGTTACCTCGTGGCAGCTGATCGGGGCGCAGTTGCGGCTCCTCCGCAAAAGGGCCGGGCTGACCCAGGCGGCCCTGGCCGAGCAGGTAGGGATCGGCGAGGAGACCATCGCCTCCATCGAGCAAGGGCGACGCTCCCTCCAGCTCGACCTGGCCATCAAGCTGGACGAACTGCTGGACACCAAAGGCGTGCTACAGGTCGCGGTGGAGAAGATTCCGAGAGAGGAGCGCTACCAGGCGCTGGTGAAAGACTTCGTCGAGTACGAACGGGATGCGGTGAGCCTGCTCTCGTACGAAACCCAGCTCATTCCGGGACTGCTCCAGACCGAGGCGTACGCGCGGCTCGTCTTCGACTGCAACTACCCTCCGGTTGATGAGGAGTTGATCCAGAAGCGGTTGGCGGAGCGCCTCGGCCGTCAGAAGATCATGGAGCGCAGGCCCGGCCCCGTCCTTCACTTCATCCTGGAGGAAAACATCCTGCACGCACGACTGGGTGCCCCCGAGGTGATGCGGGAGCAGCTCCTCCACCTGCGGCGCTGCATGGATCTGCCGTTCGTGACCATCCAGATCATGCCGTGGAACGCCCCTGGGCATGCCGGGCTCGGGGGGCCGCTCATCCTGCTGGAGACCTCCGACCACGATCAGCTCGCTTATGTCAGCGGTCATCTGCACGCGAGGATGATTGACGAGCCGGCCGACGTCAGCGCCCTCATGCAGAGATACGGAATGCTGCGCTCACAAGCGCTCACCGTTGAGGAAAGCACCCGCCTACTAGACGCACTGCTTGACGCACTCCTTGGAGAGACATGAACCGCGCAGCCCTCCCCGTCTCCGGCCACACCGCCCTCCACTGGTTCAAGTCCAGCTACAGCAGCGACCAGGGCGGCAACTGCATCGAGGTCGCCTACCACTGGCACAAGTCCAGTTACAGCAGCGACCAGGGTGGTGACTGCGTCGAAGTCGCCGCCCACCCCTCCGCCGTCCACATCCGCGACTCCAAGGTGACCGACGGCCCCATCCTCACCGTCGAGCCCGCCGCTTGGGGCGCCTTCGTCCGGAGCGGCACCGCTCTCTGAGCCGTACGCGACCGGCTCCACGCACCCGCCCCGCCTCCGGCCTCTCGGCCGGGAGCGGGGCGGTTCTCATGGGCGCCGGGACGGCCTAGTACCGCACCCACAGCTCGTACACGCCCGGCTTGGCCGCGTACGGGTTGCAGATGAAGAGCGGGCTCCAGATGTGGGCGGCGGCGCCGGCCGCCCCGGCGGCCTGACACTCCGCCTGCGATGCGTAGTGGCCCCGGATCGTGTAGCCCGGGCCCACGGCGGAGGCGGTGGAGGCCGTGCCGAGGACCATCGCGGCCGCCGCGACTGCCGTGACCGCGAGCGTGGTGATACGTGTACGCATGTCGGTAACTCCATTTTCAGTCAACGCACATGACTGTGCATCAGTGAATGGATAGAGCCGAACCGATCAGCGCGCGCCGCCAGGAAGAAGCTAGCGAGCGAGGAGCGCCCGCACAATAGGTCTGGACCATTAAGGCATCGCATATGCCCCCTGGCCGTAAACCGGCGCTTTTTCGCCTACGCGATCGGGCCGCGATCCGTCCGCTCCACCGGGATCCACAGCTCCGCCTCCGCCCTCTCGCCCTCATCGGACAACCGCACGCGCAGGATCTCCGGGCCGGGCCGGGAGGCGTACGGGTTCGAGGGGAACCACTGGGTGAACACGTCCCGCCAGAGGTACTGGAGGGCCTGCGGGAACGGGCCCTCGCTTGCGAAAACCGCCCAGGAACCGGCCGGTACGGCGAGTGAGTCCAGGTCATCGGGGAGGTTCCGCCGGCCCGTCACCACCCCGTGGTAGTAGTCCAGTTCGGTCCCCTCTGCTCGACTAGGGTCGAGCTGGTCGCTCACCCCGACCAGCCCGGCCGGCTCCTGGTCGGAGAGGGCCGCGATGCGGTCCAGCTCCTCCCGCCCGATGCCACGGATGAACTCCGCGATGGCCTGATTCGGCCCCTCGTGGATCAGCGGAACGCGCGCTCGCCTCCCCACCACCCGGAACTCCTCCTTCTCCACCAGCCTGTAGCGCATGGCACTGCTCCCTTCGACGACGAGTCGGAAGGTCAGGCGTTGCTGGGACCGCAGAACCGCACCGCTCCGCCGGGCCTCACCCGGTCCGATGCCGTGCACGGCACGGAACGCCCGGGCGAAGCCCTCCCCCGTGTCGTAGCCGTACCGCACGGCCACGTCCAGCAGCGTCCGGTCCGGGTCGCCGAGCACCTCGGCGCCCGCGAGGGTCATACGGCGCCGCCGGATGTACTCCGCCAGCGGAACGCCCGCCAGTGCGGAGAACATCCGGCGGAAGTGGTACTCCGAGGTCATCGCGATACGCGCCAGCTCTGCGGCCTCGATGCGCTCACCGAGATGCGACTCGATGTGGTCCATGGCCTCGTTCAGTCGGTCCAGCAACCTTGTCCCGCCTTCCTTTCCCGTTCACCGTAGGAAGGGACCAGCCTGCCGGACCCGACCGTCCGTGCCCGGATCGGTCGGGAGGGAGGGGAAGCCGGGCATGCGAAAGGCGGCCCACCGGATCCTCCCGGTGAGCCGCCTGTAACGGTGACGGTGTCTCTGTCTGTCGGCTCAGCTGAAGCGGGCGTCGGAGAGGGTCGTGGTCACCGTGCCCGCGGTGGAGGAGGTCGTCTCGGCCGCGCCGTCGACCACCTTGCCGAGCTCGCTGACGTTGTCCAGCGCGCCCAGGCTGATGGGCGGCTCGGCCGCGTGGGCGGTGTCCCCGCCTCCGGGGTGCGGGGCGATGGCGGCGATGACCGCTCCGGTGGCGAGAGTGACGGCGGCGAGAACGCTTCGCTTCTTCATGCCGGGTTCAACGGCTCAGCCCCTGGAAAGGGCACGCCCTGAATTTCCGGGCTGCCGGACGTGTCCGGTTCCGGCCCCTGCCGGAGGCCCACCTCGCCGTCAACCGCCCGGACCCCGCCCCCTACCCTGTGCCCATGCTCGTCTACGCCCCTGCGGCGCTCCTCTTCCTCGTTTTCTGCGTGAGCGTGCTGCACGACCGCAGGAAGTTCAGCAACGCCGTCGTTCTGGGGCTTACCGTGCTCTGCGCACTCGCGGCCTGGCTGTACGAGCTCATCCGGTCCGAGTCCACCTCGGGCGCGGTCGCGGCCTGGGTGCTGCTGACGCTCGGGGCGGTGGCCGTCCTTCTGCTGACGTACTTCCTGTTCGTCAACGGCGTACGGATGCTTCGCAAGGAAGGCCGCAGTCCGGCCAACCTGCTCTCGCTGGCCGCCGCGCTCGCCATCGTCGAGGTCGTCGGGCTGCTGGTGACCGCCGTGGTGGTGCGGCATCCGGTGCTGACCGGCATCGCGGCCGCCGCCGGTGGGCTGGCGCTCTACTTCTCGTTCCTCTTCCTGTGCTTCGTCTGTTACGCGTTCCTCTACGGGCGGCTGCGCGTGCGCCGTAAGGCCGACTTCGTGGTGGTGCTGGGGTCCGGGCTCGTCGGCGGCTCCACCGTGCCGCCACTGCTCGCCAGCCGGCTGAAGCGCGGGCAGGACGTGCACGCGCGGCTCGCCAGGCGCGGAGGCTCGCCCGTGCTCATCACCTCCGGCGGACAAGGGCCGGACGAGGAGCTGCCCGAGTCCCACGCCATGGCCGATCACCTGGTGGCCGAAGGGTTTCCGGCCCATCTGATCGAACGGGAGGACCGGTCGACGTCGACCGAGGAGAACCTGCGGTTCAGCAAGGCGATCATGGAGCGGGCCAAGCCCGACTACCGGTGCGTCGTCGTCACGAACAACTACCACGCCTTCCGGGCCGCGCTCACCGCCCGCCGGGTGCAGATCCGCGGGCAGGTCGTGGGCTCGCCCACCGCCGCGTACTTCTGGCCCAACGCGACCCTCCGCGAGTTCGCCGCCGTCCTCGTCGTCTACAAGCGGATCAATGCAGTGATGTGCTCGCTGATCGTCCTCGGGGGCGTGCTCGTGTGGTGGGCGGTGCGGTAGCCCGCCCACCGGCCGGAGGCGGTCAGAAGCCGCCTCCGTCGAATCCGCCGCCACCGAACCCGCCGCCGTCGCCGAAGCCGCCTCCCCCGCCGAAGCCCGACGCGTCGAAGTCCGAGCCGGAGAAGTCGCCGCCGCCCCACTCACCGCCGCCGCCGAAGTCACCGCCGCCGTACTCGGAGGCGTACGCCGGTGTCGCGAGCATCGAGCCGAGCATGGTGCCCATGAGGAGGCCCGGGAGCAGGCCTCCGGCGAAGTAGCCGCCGGCCCAGGGGCCGTAGGCCGGGCCCGCCTCCCAGTACGGGCGGCGGTTGCCGTCGCCCACGTCGACCATGCGGCTCATGGGGTCCTCGCCCTGGCTCAGGCGTACCTCGTCCGCCGCGCAGACCGGGACCTCGCGGGGCGCGCCGCCGGAAGGGGTCCAGCGGACATCCGCGACCGCAGGGCCGTGGCGCGGGTCGAAGAAGCACGGTGGGCGGCGGGCCGGTATCGCCTTGCCGGTGCGGCGGGCCTCCAGGACCGCGAGGGAGAAGCGGCCGTCCTCCAGGGACTGGGTGACCCCGCGCACGTCGGAGGGGTGCTCGGCCTTGGACATTTTCGTCTTGGCGGTCTCGTAGAAGTCCAGGGCGCGTTCGTAGTCGCCGCGCATCGTGTCGTCGGCGCCCGGTTCGGCGGGGTGGAAGTCCAGGCGCTCCAGCTTCTCGCCGTACGCGGTGATGTCCTCGTCCACCACGACCCGGAGCTTGTCGAGGGCCGCCCGCTCCTCCTCCGCCTTCCTCCGCTTGTTGCGGCGCGAGATCGCGTACGCACCCGCGCCGCCCGCCGCCACCAGGGCACCGAGCGTGATCAGGCCGGAGACCGGGGCGCCGGACTCGTCGGCCGAACCGGAGCCACCCGACCAGGAGGCGGGGGCGGTGCCCCGGGCCTGTTCGACGGCGCGGTCGACGAAGGCGTTGAGCTGGGCCGGTGCGTCGGTGGCGGTGGCCGGGTTCTTCACCGAGGCGGTGAGGTTGTTCACCGCCCGCTCCGGCATGACCTGTGGGTCCGCGCCCGCGTCGAAGCCGTCGCCGAGGCGTATCGCGTACACGCCGGTGATGCCGGTGTCGCTGCGCAGGGTCTGGAGGAGGCCTTCCTCGGGGAAGGCCTCGGTGTCGGGCAGGACGGCGACGAAGACCGGCTTGTCCGCGTTCTGGATGGTGGTTTCCAGGGCCTTCTCGTCAGCGACGGAGAGCTGATCGCGGGCGGCCGGGTCCACGTAGACCGGATCCTCGCGCAGGGCCTGGGCGGCGTCGGTGATCGTCGCCGCGGGAGCGGCCGACGCAGGGGAGGTCAGGGCGAGTGCAGCCGCTGCGATGATGAGCAGCAGGCCCGCCAAGAGCGTGGGGAAGAGCCTTTTCCTCATACTTAACGCTACTCCAGGCGGGCGACGAACGCCGTCGCCCGCCTGGAGCGGTGGATGGCACCGGATCGCTAGGCGGCCCGGTACGCCGTGCGCAGCTTGGCCACCGCGCCCGTCAGGTCACCCTTCAGCAGCAGGTGGTCCGCCTCCGCGAACGGCTTCGACACCGCCTGCGTGAACTTCCCGTTGATCTTCTGCTGGACCAGCAGCCGGGCCTGGTCCACGATCGCCTTGCCCGCCGGGGTCTTCCCCAGCTTCGCCTTCTCCGCGACCTGCGCGGCGAGAGCCAGGGCGGCCAGGGTCAGCTCGCCGCCGGCCGGCGGCCTGTTCAGGGTCGTGAGGCCCCAGCCGTACGGGAACTGCGGGTCGTACGCCGTGTCCCCGACGTTGATCGGCAGCTGCGCCTCCGACTTCGGCCAGGTCACCGGCAGCTGGCCGGTGAAGGCGCGCTTGCCGTAGAGCACGTCGGCCACGCCGTCGCCCTCGGAGCCCGGCAGCCAGGAGGCCACCAGCGCGTTGATCTTCCCGAGCTGGTCGCCGATGAGCTGCGGGCGGCCCGAGACGATGAGGACCGCGCACTTCATGGCCGCGCAGACCGTGTCGACCGCGGCCTGGTCGGCGGCCGTCAGCTCCAGGTCGTGGCCGTTGCCGACGTCCCCGATGCCTTCGGCGTACGGGGTCTCGCCGACGACCACCACGCCCACGTCGTGACCGTCCGTGGCGGCCGAGGCGTCCTTGGAGTAGGTGACGGACTCGGGGGTCTTCGCCGCCTTCTTCATCCCCTCCAGGATCGTGGTGCCCGGGGTGGTCTTGCCGGAGGAGCCCTGCCAGCTGATCGTCCAGCCGCCGGCCTGGTTGCCGATGTCGTCGGCGTTGGACCCGGCGACGTACACCTTCTGGTTCGGCTTGAGCGGCAGGACGGCGCCCTCGTTCTTCAGCAGCACCTGCGACTTCGCGACCGCCTCCCGCGCCACCGCGCGGTGCTCGGCCGAGCCGACCTTCGACAGGTGCGTGGTGTCCGCGTACGGCTTCTCGAAGAGGCCGAGGCGGAACTTCTGCGTGAGGATGCGGGAGACCGCGTCGTCGATCCGGGCCTGGCTGATCCGGCCCGCCGCGACCTCTTCCTTCAACGTCTTGGTGAACTCCTGGTACGCGGTCGGGACCATGATCATGTCGAGTCCGGCGTTGATGGACGTACGGACGTCGCTCGGGTAGTCGCCGGGGATTTGGTCGATGGCCTGCCAGTCGCTGATGACGAAGCCCTCGAAGCCCATGCGGTCCTTGAGGACGCCGTTGATCATCTCGGCGTGGGCGTGCATCTTCACCGGGCCCTGGTCGTCGCCGATGATGTCGAGCGAGGAGTACGACGGCATGATCGTGCCCACACCCCGCTTGACCGACTCCGCGAACGGCGACAGGTGGACTGCCTCCAGCTCCTGGCGGGTGACCTTGGTGACGCCCTGGTCGATCGTGTACGAGCCGGTGGTGGCGGAGCCGTACTCGGTGCCGCCGTCGCCGACGAAGTGCTTGGCGCTGCCGAGCACCTTGTCGTTGCGGTGCAGGTCCTTGCCGGACGGCGCGCCCTGCATGCCCTGGATGACCGTCTCCATGGCCTCGACCAGCGCCGGGTCCTCACCGAACGCCTCGTAGGAGCGGCCCCAGCGCTCGTCGCGCGTGACGCAGACGCACGGCGCGAAGTCCCACGGCACGCCGGTGGAGCGGACTTCCTTCGCGGTGATCGCGCCGGTCTTCTCGGCGCTCTTCGGGTCGCGGCCCGCGCCGATGCCGATGTTGTGCGGCATGATCGTCGCGCCGACGACGTTGTTGTGACCGTGCACCGCGTCCACGCCGTAGATCAGCGGGATCTGGAAGCGGGTGGCCTGCGCGCGCAGTTGGTAGGCGTCGACCATCTTGGCCCAGGCGGCGGGGGTGTTGGGCGTGGGGACCGAGCCGCCGCCGGAGAGCAGCGAGCCGAGGTCGTACGCGGCGATGTCACCGGGCGTGCGGAGCGCGTTGCGCTCGGCCTGGGTCATCTGGCCGGCCTTCTCGGCCGGGGACATCCGCGCCAGCAGGTCCGCGACCCGCTGCTTCACCGGCAGCTTGGCGTTCTGGTACGGGAGTCCGTGGGCGTCGATGACGACCTGCGGGTGCTCCGCCGGGGCCTTGGCGCCGGTGACGGTCAGCTCCAGGGGGATCGTCTTCGCCTCGGAGGGCTTGGACGCCTTCGCGGTGCGGACGGTCACCTTGTGCGTGGTGCCGGAGGCGGTGCCGGCCGGGAAGGTGTGGGTGCCGGTGACCGGCGTGTAGTCCTTGCCGGCGACCGCCGTGCCGCCCTTGGTGGCGTACGAGACGGTGACCGGCTCCTCGGTCGGGATGGAGCCGGTGGTGGCGACGGAGAGCGTGATGTCCGCGCTGGCGCCGTTCTTCACCGGGTGTACGGCCGCGTTCGTCACCACGCTCGCGGTGAGCGCCGGGTCCGCCTTGCCGTACAGCTCGACGGCGTCCAGGGCGAAGCGGCCGGGGGCGCCGGTCGGCATGGTGAAGGCGTAGCCCCACATCTCGTTCAGGCCGAGGATCTGGTCGATGCCGCCGACGGGCTGGTAGTCGGCCCGGTAGACGAAGTCGGCGAACGGGATCTCGACGAGGTGCCAGCCCTCCCAGTCGTCGGTGAAGGAGGTGGTCCACAGCTCGGAGGCGCCGCCGTTCGCGCCGCCGTCCTTGATCTCGAAGTTGATCCGCTTGCCCGAACCGGGCGGCAGCGGCGCGGTGTTCTGGCCGTACCACCAGAAGCGGACGCCCTTGTGCGCGGTCCAGTTCTGCGGCGGGGTGTCCACGGCGAACTCGTGGCTGAACCCGCCCCAGGCGCTGATGTCGTAGGAGCCTTCGAGGACGTGTCCGCCCTCGGGCGCGTCCGCGCGCTCGGCGAGCTTCAGCTCCGGGTGGTCGGTGGCGTTGCCGCCCCAGGTGAAGATGGCGTCGGCGGGCGGATTGTTGCCGAGCGGCACCTCGCCTTCGAAGCGGTCGATGAGGACGGGGGCCGGGTCCTCGGCGGCGGCCTGGCTGGGCGCGGCTCCGGCGAGGAGGGTGGCCAGGACCGCGGCGGCGGCCAGGGCGGCCGTGGCGGGTCTGCTTCTGCCCTTGCGGGGGCGGAGGTGCGGGATACGAGACATTTGTGAGAGCCCTCTCATTTCGGGGTCGGGTGGGTCACTGGAGAGGGAAAGGGGTCTGTGGGGTTATGGACAGGGCCCGTAGAGGACTACCGCTGCTCGTCCCGGGTGAGCCGGATCGTGTCGCGGTACCACTTGGCGCTGTCCTTGAGCGTGCGGGCCTGGGTGGCGTAGTCGACACGGACGATGCCGAACCGCTTGTCGTAGCCGTAGGCCCACTCGAAGTTGTCCATCAACGACCAGGCGAAGTATCCCCGGACATCGGCTCCTTGGACACGGGCGGCGACGACCGCGTCGATGTGATCCGCGAGATACGCGGTGCGGTCGGCGTCCGGAACCGTGCCGTCGGCGGCCACGGTGTCGTCGAAGGCGGCGCCGTTCTCGGTGATGACGGTCGGCAGCCCGTAGTCGTCCTCCAACCGGACCAGCAGGTCGGTGAGTTCGGTCGGCGTGATCTCCCAGTCCATGGCCGTACGCGGCAGATCCCGCTCCACCACCCGGACGACGGGCAGTCCTTCGGCGTCGGTCGGCGATCCGTCCTCGGTGGTGCCCGAGAACTGCATGCCTCGGTAGAAGTTGACGCCGAGAATGTCGAGAGGTGCGGAGATTGCCGTCAAGTCGCCTTCTTCCAACGGGAGTTCGATGTTCTGAGCGGCCAGGTCCGCGACGATGTCCGCCGGATAGCGGCCGTGGACGAGCGGGTCCAGGTAGAGGCGGGTGCCCATGCCGTCGGCGCGGCGGCACGCCTCCCGGTCCGCCTCGCTCGGCGTCTCCGGCGTGGCGGTGCCGAGGTTGAGGGTGATGCCGAGTTCCAGCGGGTTGCTCCCCGCCGCCTCCCGCATCGCCCGCGCGGCGAGCCCGTGACCCAGGAGCAGGTGGTGGACGGCGTGCATCGAGGCGCCGAAGTCCTGGCGGCCGGGGGCGTGGAGGCCGTACGCGTAACCGAGCATCGCCGAGCACCAGGGCTCGTTGAGCGTGGTCCAGTGCTCGACCCGGTCGCCGAGTGCTTCGTACGCGAGGGAGGCGTACTCGGCGAACCGCAGCGCGGTGTCCCGTACCGGCCAGCCGCCCGCGTCCTCCAACTCCTGCGGCAGGTCCCAGTGGTAGAGCGTGATCCACGGTGTGACGCCCCGCCCGTGCAGCTCGTCGATCAGCCGCTTGTAGAAGTCGAGCCCCTTCGTGTTCGCCGGGCCCCGGCCGCCCGGCTGGATGCGGGGCCAGGCGAGCGAGAAGCGGTACGTGTCGACGCCGAGGCCCGCGATCAGCTCCACGTCCTCGGGCATCCGGTGGTAGTGGTCGCAGGCCGTGTCCCCGTTCTCACCGCCTTCGACGGCGCCGGGCACCCGGCAGAAGGTGTCCCAGATGGAGGGCGTGCGGCCGTCCTCGGCGGCCGCTCCTTCGATCTGGTACGAGGAGGTGGCGACGCCCCAGCGGAAGCCGGCCGGGAGTCCGCGTACCGCGGTGGGACGGAGGAGTCGCTGCGGGGTGGTGGCGAGGTTCATCCGGTCTCCGTACGTAGAGGGAGGAGCCTGGTCGGGTGGGGCGGCCTGGTCGGGTGGGCCGCCTGGTCAGCCGTGCAGATGGCAGGCGACCGTGCGGCGGTCCTCGGCGGGTGCCTGGGCCGGGGCCGCCAGCGGCGGGACCCGTACGGCGCACGGCTCGAACGCCTTGCCGCAGCGCGGGTGGAACGCGCAGCCGGTGGGCATCGCGGACAGGTGCGGCGGTGAGCCGGGGATGCCGGTCAGCTCGCGGCGCGGGCCGTGGAGCGCCGGGAAGGAGTGGAGCAGGCCGTCGCTGTAGGGGTGGCGCGGGTCGCGGTAGATCTCGGCCGCTCCCGCCTCCTCCACGATGCGGCCCCCGTACATGATCGCGATCCGGTCCGAGAATTCGATCAGGAGCGAGATGTCGTGGGTGATGAACACGACGGAGAAGTTGAGCTGTTCCCTCAACTGGACCAGCCGCCGCAGGATCTGGCGCTGCATCACCACGTCGAGCGCGGTCGTCGGCTCGTCCATGATGACGATCTCGGGCTCCAGCGCGAGCGCCATCGCGATCATCACGCGCTGCCGCATGCCGCCGGAGAGCTGGTGCGGGTAGGCGGCGAGCCGGTCGGCGGAGATGCCGACGAGGCTGAGCAACTCCTTCGCCCGGTCCGTCCGTTGGGCCTTCTTCAGGTCGGGACGGTGGGCTTTCAGGACGTCGGTGAGCTGGCTGTGGACGGTGTGCACCGGGTTGAGCGAGTTCATCGCGCCCTGGAAGACGAGGGACAGCTCCTGCCAGCGGAAGGCGCGCAGCTGCTCCGGCGAGAGCGAGAGGATGTCGAGCCGGTCGCCGCCCGGCCGGTGGTAGTGGACCTCTCCGCCGGTGATCACGCCGGGCGGCGCGAGCAGCCGGGTCACCGCGTAGGCGAGGGTCGACTTGCCCGACCCCGACTCGCCTGCCAGGCCCAGGACTTCGCCTCGGTGCAGGGTGAGGTCGATGTCCCGTAGCGCGTGCACGGCCCGTTCGTCGGTGCCGTAGTCGACGTTCAGTCCGCTGATGGTCAGGACCGGCTCGGCGCTCATGGGCGCGGCTCCTTGCTGCTGCTGTGCTGGCGATGGCCGCCGTTCAGCGGCTTCCGGGCGACCGGGGTGAAGCCGACGCGCATCTTCACCTTCCGGGAGGATCCGGTGGCGGTGCGCAGGCGCGGGTTGACGAACTCGTCGATGCCGAAGTTGATGAGCGCGAGCGCGGTGCCGAGCAGGGCGATGCAGAGCCCGGCCGGGACGAACCACCACCAGGCGCCCTGGGCGAGGGCCTGGTTGGACTGGGCCCAGAAGAGGATCGTGCCCCAGTTCCAGTGCGAGATGTCCGCGACGCCGATGAAGGCGAGGGTGATCTCGGTGAGGACGGCGAAGATGACCGTGCCGACGAAGCCGGAGGCGATCACGGCGGTGAGGTTCGGCATGATCTCGAAGACGATGATCCGCCAGGTCGACTCGCCGGTGGCGCGGGCCGCCTCCACGTAGTCGCGGCGGCGCAGCGACAGCGTCTGGGCGCGCAGGATGCGCGAGCCCCAGGCCCAGGAGGTCAGGGCGATGGCGAAGGCGATGAGCAGGTCGCCGGTGTCGGGGACGAAGCTCGCGACGATGATGATCAGCGGGAGTCCGGGCAGCACCAGGAAGATGTTGGCGAGCGCGGAGAGGATCTCGTCGATCGCGCCGCCGAGGAAACCGGCGGTGACCCCGACGAGGACCGAGAGCACGGTGGCGATGACCGCCGCGACGAGACCGACGATCAGGACGCCCCGGGTGCCGACGAGGATCTGCGAGAAGACGTCCTGGCCGGTGTGGGTGGTGCCGAACCAGTGGGCGCCGGAAGGCGGTTGGAGGAGCTGGTCGCTCATCGCGTCGGGGTCGTACGGGGCGATCCACGGGCCGATGACGGCCAGCAGGACGAAGAACGCGAGCATGAGCAGCCCGGTCCGGGTCTTGCCGCCGCGCAGGAACCGGAGCCGGGCCCGGCGGGTGGGCGCCGCGGGTGCGGGCGCGCCGTCCAGGACGGCGACATCGGTGGCGGTGATGGACATGGGGACCTACGCCTCCTTCCGGGTGCGGGGGTCGAGGGCGGCGTAGACGAGGTCGGCGAGCAGGTTCGCGGCCAGGACGGAGAGCGTGATGATCAGGAAGACGCCCTGCATCAGCGGGTAGTCCTTGGCGCCGACCGCCTGGAGCAGCTGGAAGCCGATGCCCGGATAGGTGAAGACCATCTCGACCAGCAGCGTGCCGCCGACGATGAAGCCGAGCGAGAGGGCGAAGCCGGAGATGTTGGGGAGGACGGCGTTGCGGGCCGCGTAGCCGAACATCACGCGCCGCTCGGAGAGGCCCTTGGCCTGCGCCACCATCACGTAGTCCTCGGAGGAGACGGTGACCATCATGTTCCGCATGCCGAGGATCCAGCCGGCCACCGCGCTGAGCACGATCGTCACGCCGGGCAGGAACGCGTGGTAGAGCGCGCTGGAGATGAACGGCCAGTCGAAGGCCGGGACGAGGGCGCTGTCGTAGCCGCCGGAGTTCGGGAAGAGGGACCACTTCTCCGCGAACAGGGCGATGGCGATGAGGCCGAGCCAGAAGTACGGGATGGAGGAGATGAAGGTGGTGACGGGGAGCAGCCCGTCCAGCCAGGAACCGCGCTTCCAGCCGCTGTA
Source organism: Streptomyces sp. CA-146814 (assembly GCF_050942385.1). NCBI lineage: Bacteria > Bacillati > Actinomycetota > Actinomycetes > Kitasatosporales > Streptomycetaceae > Streptomyces > Streptomyces sp. CA-146814. The sequence goes on along the minus strand of NZ_CP192068.1, from coordinate 5,957,365 downwards.
GACGCCGATGCCGGTGCCGAGGAGGAAGCTGAGGACCGTCGTGACGCCGACCAGCGCGAGCGTCCACGGCAGCGACTGGACGATCACCTCGCTGACCGGGGTCGGGAAGAAGGTGAAGGAGAGGCCGAGGTCGCCGTCGAGGAGGTGGGCCCAGTAGTCGGTGTACTGCTGCCAGAGCGACTGCTGCTCGTCGAGGCCGAAGAGGGCCTTGAGCGAGTCGATGGCCTTGGTGTCCAGCTGGCCCTGGTAGCGGCTGAGCAGCGCCTGGACGGGGTCGCCGGGCATCAGGCGCGGAATGAGGAAGTTGATGGTGATGGCGGCCCAGGCGGTGACGGCGTAGAACGCCAGCCGTTGGAGGAGGTACTTCACCGGGAGGCCTCCTTGCCGGCCGCGGAGGCACGCGTGCCCGTGCCCTCGTTCTCGTACGACCGTGCGCCGACGCCCTCGTACAGCCAGCACGCCGCCCACTGTCCGTCCGCCAGGTCGAAGCGCGGAGGGAGGTCGGTGCGGCAGCGCTCCATGGCCTTGGGGCAGCGGGGGTGGAAGCGGCAGCCGGCGGGCGGGGCGATGAGGGAGGGTGGTTCGCCGGTGCCGGTCTCCTCCTGTTCCTCCTCGGCGACGATCCGGTCCGGGTCGGGCGCGGAGGCGATGAGGAGCTGGGTGTAGGGGTGGGCGGGGCGCTGGGTGACGGTCTCGCTGTCGCCGCCCTCCACGATCCTCCCCGCGTACATGACGAGGGTGGTGTCCGCGAAGTAGCGGGCGGAGGCGATGTCGTGGGTGATGTAGAGGATCGCCAGGTGGAGGCGCTCCTTGAGGTCGCGCAGCAGGTTGAGGACGCCGAGCCGGATCGACACGTCGAGCATGGAGACCGGCTCGTCGGCGAGGAGGACCCGCGGGTCGGCGCCGAGCGCGCGGGCGATGGCGACGCGCTGGCGCTGGCCGCCGGAGAGCTCGTGCGGGAACTTGTCCAGGTACTGGTGCGGCGGGGTGAGCTGGACCCGGTTCAGCAGGTCGGTCAGCGCCTGCTCCAGCTCCTTGGCCCCGTTCCCGGCCCGGCCGTGGATCTTCAGGGCGCGGGTGAGGTGGTAGCGCACGGTGTGCACCGGGTTCAGCGAGGCGAACGGGTCCTGGAAGATCAGCTGGACCCGGCGTACGTAACGGCGGAAGGACCGGCCGCGACCGGCGACGGTCGGCTCGCCGCCCAGCCGTATCTCGCCCGAGGTGAGCGGATGGAGCTGGGCGAGCAGGCGGGCGACGGTGGACTTGCCCGAGCCGGACTCCCCCACCAGGGCCGTGACGGTGCCGCGCCGGAGCTGGAGCGAGACGTCGTCGACCGCGTGGACGCTGCGGCGCTCGCGGGCGAACAGGTCGCGCGCGGTGCGGCGCAGGGGAAAGTGCTTGGTGACCCCGCGCGCTTCCAGCACCACGTCGGTGCCGGTGCGCACGGTCTCGGACTGATCGGTGGTCATGGCCGGTTCTTCCCCGTACTTACTTGGAGGGCGTGAGGTTCAGCACGATCTCCAGCGCGCTGGGCTGGGTGTGCTGCGGCGGGGCGTAGGGGTTGGCCTCGGTCGGCCAGCCGATCCAGTTCTTGGTGGAGTACTCGGCGCCGATGGGGGCGGCGGCGGTCGGGATCATGGGCGCCTGCTCGACGAAGATCTTCTGGATCGTGTTCAGCGCCGTGGTGCGGGTCTTCTCGTCCTTGGCGTTGGCGTACTCCTTGAGGGCGCCGGTGGCCTCGTCGCTCTTGAAGCGGCCGAAGTTGCCCTGCTGGGAGCTCTTGCCGATGGGCTGGAGGAGCGCGCCGTCCATGACGTTCTGGTACATGTCGTACGGCGTGGCGCCGCTGTTGGTCCAGCGCAGCGTGGCGTCGAAGTTGCCGTTGGCCACGTCCACACCCCAGGCCTCGGCGGTCTGGGTCTTGACCTTGGCCTCGATGCCGAGCTGCTTGATGTTGTCCTTGATGATCGCGAGGCCGGTGATGTAGTCGTTCCAGCCGGCCGGGTCGGTGAAGGTGAGCGTCACCGGCTTGCCGGACGGGTCCTTGAGCACGCCGCCGCTCAGCGTGAAGCCGGCCTCGTCGAGCAGCTTCTTGGCTCCGGCGACATCGGGCTTGGTGTTGGCGCCCTGGTACTCGGGGGCGAGGAAGGGCTCACCGGCCGGGAGCGGGATGCCGGTCGGGTTGGTGATCTCCGGGTAGAGCGTGGCCTGGGCCTGGACGTGGATGGCCTTGCGGTCGACGACCATCGCCATCGCCTTGCGGAGCGCCGGGTTGTCGAAGGGCTTGCGGGCGGTGTTGAACCAGAGGCCGTGGATGCCGAGGCCGGAGGGGAACCAGAGCTTGTGGTTCTTGGGGTCCTTGTCGATGAAGAGCTGCTTGTGGTTCGGCATGAAGACGAAGGACCACTCGACCTTGCCGGTGGCCAGCGCGGTGGTGGCGGCGCTGTTGTCGTTGTACGCGGTGTAGCGCAGCTCCTTGACCTTGGTCTTGCCGTTCCAGTAGGTCGGCGTCGCGGTCAGGGTGGTGGTCTGCGGGGTGAACGTCTTGAGCTTGTACGGGCCGGAGCCGACGGGCGTGCGGTTGGGCCAGGTCTCCGGGTTCTCGACCTTCTCCCAGATGTGCTTGGGCACGATGAAGGTCTGGATGATCTTGTTCTGGTTGACGAACTGGGACTCCTTGAAGGTCAGGACGACCTTGCCGTCCTCGACCGCGACCCCGTCGAAGGGGATGCCGTTCCAGTTGAGCGCCGAGTGCTTCTTCAGCAGGTTGAAGGTGAACTCCACGTCGGCCGCCGTCAGGGGCTTGCCGTCGGCCCACTTCGCCCGCTCGTCCAGGGTGAAGGTGACCTTGGTGAAGTTGCCCTCCCACTCCCAGTCGGTGGCGAGCCACGGGTCCGCCTTGTCGGTGGGCTTGATCATGTTCGTCATGGCCAGCGGCTCGTAGATCATGTACCGGTAGCCGAGCGTGGCGCCCGCCGAGGTGTTGAGGAACGGGTTGCTGTTGTTGGTCTGCGGCCCGTCCGGCTTCCCGAGGGTCAGTACGCCGGTGGCGGAGCCGCCACCGTTCTTGTTGGCGCCCGAGTTGGCGTTGGAGCAACCGGCGGCGAGAGCGATCACGACGGTGGCTGCGGCGACCGCTCTGAGCGTGGTGCGACGGCGTGACGACATGGCGACTCCAGGGAAGGGCTGCCGGGTCGGGGCGATCCGGCGGAGGGTGGAAGGGGTGGGGCGGGGCGCGGCCGGGCGGCCGGGTCCGTCACGGCGCCGAGTGGCGCACGACCAGTTCGGTGGGCAGCACGGCCGGGCCGTCCGGTACGGGCGTGCCGCCGAGGTGGGAGAGCAGCATCCGGGCGGCCGCCTCGCCCATGCGGCGGGTGGGCTGGCGCACGGTGGTGAGGGGCGGTTCGGTATGTTCGGCCATCGGGATGTCGTCGAAGCCGACGACCGCGACATCGTCGGGGACCCGGCGCCCGGCGACCCGCAGGGCGCGCAGCACACCGGCCGCGCTGATGTCGTTGTGCGCGAAGACGGAGTCGAACGTGGCGCCTTCGGCGAGGAGCCGCTCGATGGCGAGCCGGCCGCCGACCTCGGTGAAGTCGCCTTCGACGACGAGGCATTCGGGCAGGACCGAGCGGAATCCGCCGAGCCTCTCCCGTACGCAGCCGAAGTGCTGGGGTCCGGTGAGGACGACGGGCCGGGAGCGTCCGGCGGCAAGCAGGTGGCGGGCCGCCGACGCTCCTCCCTCGTAGTTGGTGGTCACGACGGAGGGGAATTCGGGGTGGTGGCCGCGGTCGTCGATGAGGACGATCGGCAGGCCGTCGCGGTGCAGTTCGGTGAGGTGGCCGAGCGTGTTCTCCGGCTCCACGACGACGAGCCCGTCGAAGGCGCGCGCCGACACCTGGCTGGTGAAGCGCTGGACGGACTCGGCGCCCCGGTTGCAGGTGAACAGCAGCAGCCCGTAGTCGGCGGCCTCGACGGTGTCGACGACCCCTTGGAGCAGTTCGCCCATCCACGGCCAGGTCAGCGAGGGCACGAGCATCCCGACCGTACGGCTGGAACCGCGGGCCAGGCCCACGGCTCCGGAGCTGGGCACATAGCCGAGCTGTGCGATCACTTCACGAACGCGGGCGGCGGTGGAACCGTCGACCTCGCCCTTGGTGTTGATGACCCGCGACACGGTCGTCTTGCTGACGCCGGCCTCACGGGCGACATCGGCGATGGTGACGCGCATCTGAGCCTCCGTTGGACCAGGCAGGGGCAGGACGAGGGCGGAGCAGGGCAGGGCGGGGTAAGGCGGTGGTGGGGCAGGGGCGGGGCGGCATACCGTCGGACGCGTCCGGTACCGGTTCCGGAACCGGTACCGGCGTTGCGGCAGGAGTTAACCCCGCCGACACAGGGCCGTCAATACTTCACACCGAGATTGGTCCGGACCCATGTACTGAACAGGCAGGCGGCGTTGTGCGTTCACCTCTTGAACGCACAGGAGCCGCCGTCCGGAGGTTCGGGACGGCGGCTCTCGCGGCCTCGGAGGCGGGACCGGGCGGCGCTACTCGGTGGGCTCCACGCCCGCGCGGAGCAGGCCGTAGGTGTACGCGTCCTCCAGCGCCTGCCAGGACGCGGCGATGACGTTCTCGGCGACCCCCACGGTCGCCCAGTCGGCGTCGCCGTCGCCCGTGGTGATCAGGACCCGGGTGGTGGACTCGGTGCCGGTGCGGCCTTCCAGGATGCGGACCTTGTAGTCGACCAGCTCCAGCTTGGCGAGCTGCGGGTAGATCCGCTCCAGCGCGACGCGCAGGGCCCGGTCCAGGGCGTTGACCGGGCCGTTGCCCTCAGCGGTCGCGACGAGGCGCTCGCCCTTGGCCCAGAGCTTCACGGTGGCCTCGTTGGCGTGGACGCCGTCGGGGCGGTCCTCGACGATCGCCCGCCAGGACTCCGTACGGAAGTAGCGCCGGGCCCTGCCCTCCACCTCGCCGCGGAGCAGGAGTTCGAAGGAGGCGTCGGCGGCCTCGTAGGTGTAGCCCTGGAGTTCGCGCTCCTTGACCCGTTCCACGACCCGGCCGACCAGCGCGCGGTCGTCACCGAGGTCGACGCCGAGCTCCTTGCCCTTCAGCTCGATGGAGGCGCGGCCGGCCATGTCGGAGACCAGCATCCGCATGGTGTTGCCGACCAGCTCCGGGTCGATGTGCTGGTAGAGGTCCGGGTCGACCTTGATCGCGGAGGCGTGCAGCCCGGCCTTGTGCGCGAAGGCCGAGACACCGACGTACGGCTGGTGCGTGGACGGCGTCAGGTTGACGACCTCGGCGATGGCGTGCGAGATCCGGGTCATCTCGGCCAGCGCGCCTTCGGGCAGCACCTTCATGCCGTACTTCAGCTCCAGCGCGGCGACGACCGGGAAGAGGTTGGCGTTGCCGACCCGCTCGCCGTAGCCGTTGGCCGTGCACTGGACGTGGGTGGCACCGGCGTCCACGGCGGCGAGCGTGTTGGCGACGGCGCAGCCGGTGTCGTCCTGGGCGTGGATGCCGAGCCGGGCGCCGGTGTCGGCGATGACGGTGGAGACGACGGCCTGGACCTGGGCGGGGAGCATGCCGCCGTTGGTGTCGCAGAGGATGACGACCTCGGCGCCCGCCTCGTACGCGGTCCGGACCACGGACTTGGCGTACGCGGCGTTGGCCCGGTAGCCGTCGAAGAAGTGCTCGCAGTCCACGAAGACCCTGCGGCCCTGTTCGCGCAGGTGGGAGACGGTGTCGCGGACCATCTCCAGGTTCTCGTCCAGGGTGGTGCGCAGGGCCAGCTCGACATGGCGGTCGTGGGACTTGGCGACCAGCGTGATCACCGGGGCGCCGGAGTTCAACAGCGCCTGCACCTGCGGGTCGTCGGCCGCGCTGCCACCGGCCCTGCGGGTCGCGCCGAACGCCACGAGCTGCGCGTTCTCGAACGTGATCTCCTGCTGGGCGCGGGCGAAGAACTCCGTGTCGCGCGGGTTGGCCCCGGGCCAGCCGCCCTCGATGTACCCCACGCCGAAGGTGTCCAGATGACGGGCGATGGTCAGCTTGTCGGCGACCGTCAGGTTGATGCCCTCACGCTGAGCACCGTCGCGCAGTGTGGTGTCGAAGACATGGAAACTGTCGTCGGTGGCGTTGGCCTTGGTGGTCATGCTGATCTGGCTCCTGTCGGATGAGTGGACCGGACGATCTGGTTCCACTTGCCCCCATCATCCCGCGCGCGCCGTCCCGGCCCGGGTGCGGACCGGAAAACAAAAAACCCCTCGCGGGTGCGAGAGGTCTGCGCGCGGGTCTGGGGCACGGTGGCCGCGCCGTACGGGGTGGTACGGGACGGTCACTGCGGACCGGCGCGCCTGCTGCCAATAATCATGACGAACGAGGACACGGCAGAAGTCTCGCACAGTGACGCGTCCGTGACGGTGGTGTCTCAGGATGCGGTCGTGACGCTGGTCGCATCGCTCAGTCACCGGCTCTTTCCAGCGCCTCGTCCAGGAACTCCGCCGCCTGGACGAGCACCTGTTCGCGGCCCGTCCCCGGGATGCCCACCGTCACATGGACGCTGAACCCGTCCAGCAGCGCCCGCAGCCGGGTCGCGAACCGGTCCGCGTCCACCGCCCGGAACTCCCCGCGCGAGACCCCTTCGGCGACCAGCGCCACCAGGTCCCGGTGCCAGGCCCCTTCGATGGCGGCCTGCCGGGCCCGCGCGTCGTCGTCCGCGTTCTGCGAGCGGCCCCAGACCTCCAGCCAGAGCGTCCAGTGCGGGTCGCGGTGGCCGGCGGGCAGGTAGAGGCCGATGTACGCGTCCAGCCGCTCCCGGGCGGTCCCGGGCTCGGCGAGCAGGGCGCGGCGCTCGGCCCCGAGGCGGTTCTCGCTCCACTCCAGGGTCCGCAGCAGCAGCTCGTCCTTGGTGCGGAAGTAGTAGAGCAGGTGCCCGCTGCTCATCCCCACCTCGCGCCCGAGCCCCGCCATGGTCAGCCCGTCGAGCCCGCGCGCGGCGATGGTGGCCATGGCGGCGGCGAGGACGGCCTCACGGGACGGGGCGGCGTGGTGGGTGCGGCGGGGGGCAGGGGTCATGGCGTGGCTCGGGCCTTCGGAGGGTGTTCAGATCTTCGGCTGCTGGGGTCAGATCTTCGGCTGCTGCTGGGTGATGCAGTGGATGCCTCCACCGCCGGCAAAGATCGTACGGGCGTCGACGAGGGTCACCGTACGGTCCGGGAACAGGCCCCGGAAGATCGCCGCGGCCTCCTCGTCACGCGGGTCGTCGAAGGCGCAGAGGACCACGCCGTCGTTGCAGAGGTAGTGGTTGATGTAGGAGTAGTCGACCCACTCGCCGTCCTCGTCGCGGAGCACGGTGGGCGCGGGGACCTCGATGACCTCCAGCGGGCGGCCCTTGGCGTCGGTGGCGGCGCGCAGGACGGCCAGCAGCTCCCGGGTCACCTCGTGGTCGGGGTGGGCCGGGTCCGGCTGGACGTGGGCGACGACGGTACCCGGGCGGACGAACGCGGCGACGATGTCGACATGGCCGAGCGTGCCGTACGTCCCGTAGTCGCCGGTCAGCCCGCGCGGCAGCCAGATCGCCTTCTCGGTGCCGAGGCGGGCGTGGATCTCCGCCTCCACCTGCTCGCGGGTCCAACTGGGGTTGCGCTCCTCGCCGAGCTGGACGGTCTCGGTGAGGAGGACCGTTCCTTCGCCGTCGACGTGGATCGCGCCGCCCTCGTTGACGAGCGGGGAGCTGTGGGCCGGGGTGCCGGTCAGCTCGGCGACGGCGCGGGCGATGTGCTGGTCGCTCTCCCAGCGGGCCCAGCCCTGCGCGCCCCAGCCGTTGAACGTCCAGTCGACGGCGGCGAGCGCTCGGCCGTCGGTGACGAAGGTGGGCCCGATGTCCCGCATCCAGGCGTCGTCGAGCGGCCGGACGACCAGCTCCACCTCCGGCCCGAGGAGCGCGGCGGCCCCTTCCTCCTGTCCCGGCCCGACGACCACCGTGACCGGCTCGAACCGGCGTACGGCCCGGGCGACGGCGGCCCAGGCGCGGCGGGCCTCGTCCAGCTCGGCGTCGGAGGCGAAGGTGGGGTTGGGCCCGGGCCAGGCCATCCAGGTGCGCTCGTGCGGGGCCCACTCGGCGGGCATACGGAAGGAGGGGGTGGGGGTGGCGGGCATGGGGGCTCCTGGGGCGGGGTCTTTAGAGTGCCACTCTAACCAGGTGAGTATGGCGTACGAAAGGTCCTGGAGGCTCTGCTTCGAGCAGCGCTCTACCTGTCGGGTACGGAAAAAGCCGCGCCGGCGAGGAGCCGGTGCGGCCTGATCCCGAGTGGAGGGAAGCCCTAGCCGAGCGGGTGCATCCAGCCGTGGGTGTCCTCGGCGATGCCGCGCTGGATGTCGAGGAGGCGGTCGCGCAGCTTCATGGTGACCTCGCCGGGGGTGCCGTCGCCCTGGTTCCACTCGCCGCTCGCGGTCTTCACGATGCCGACCGGGGTGATGACGGCGGCGGTGCCGCAGGCGAAGACCTCGGTGAGGGTGCCCTTCGCGGTGTCGTCGCGCCACTGGTCGATGGAGACGCGGCCCTCCTCGGAGCCGTAACCGAGGTCGGTGGCGACCTTGAGGAGGGAGTCGCGGGTGACGCCGGCGAGGAGGGAGCCGGTGAGGGAGGGCGTGATGATCTTCTTGGAGCCGTCCTCCTGCTCGTACACGAAGTAGAGGTTCATCCCGCCGAGCTCCTCGACCCACTTGTGCTCGACGGCGTCGAGGTAGGCGACCTGGGCGCAGCCGTGTGCGGCGGCCTCGGCCTGGGCGAGGAGGGAGGCGGCGTAGTTGCCGCCGGTCTTGGCGTCGCCGACGCCGCCGGGGACGGCGCGGACGCGGTTCTCCGAGAGCCAGATGGAGACGGGCTTCACGCCGCCCGGGAAGTAGGCGCCGGCCGGGGACGCGATGACCAGGAAGAGGTACTCGTTGGCCGGCTTCACACCGAGGCCGACCTCCGTGGCGATCATGAACGGGCGCAGGTACAGCGACTCCTCGCCGCCGTGCGCCGGGACCCACGCCTTGTCCTGCTGGACCAGCGCGTCGCACGCTTCGATGAACGTCTCGACCGGCAGCTCCGGCATGGCCAGGCGCGCGGCCGAGCGCTGGAAGCGGCGGGCGTTGGCGTCGGGCCGGAACGAGGCGACCGAGCCGTCGGGCTGGCGGTAGGCCTTGAGGCCCTCGAAGATCTCCTGCGCGTAGTGCAGGGTCATGTTGGCCGGGTCCAGCGACAGCGGGCCGTACGGGACCAGCTCGGCGTCGTGCCAGCCGCGGCCCTCGGTCCAGCGGATCGTCACCATGTGATCGGTGAAGTGCCGGCCGAATCCGGGGCTGGCCAGGATCGCCTCGCGCTCCGCGTCGGACAGCGGGTTCGAGGAGGGCTTGAGCTCGATCGTGGGCGTCGTCATGAGTGCGTGTCCTTCACCGGTCTTGTGTGTGATGGACCGCGCCCACGCCCGTCCTCCTCCCGACGCTCTCCGGTCAGGTCCTAGGACGTCCGAGCTTCACCACGAGCCACGGCCCCGCGTTCGATTATCGCTCGCGGGGGGCCAGGCACGAAATGGTGGGAATGCGGTCCAGGGCTCGATGGTGGCACCCGGGGGCCGCACAGGTGAAGCCGCCGGGCGCTGATGCGACCCGGCGGCTTCGAAGTGGAGTCGTCGGGTCAGCTCGCTACGCGTACCGCGAGCGCGTCACCGATCTCGTCGGTCGTACGCGTGGCAGCGCCGTCGCGCTCCGCCAGATCGGCGGAGACGGCGTCCTCGATGCGCGCGGCCTCGGCCTCGTAGCCGAGGTGGCGCAGCAGGAGGGCGACGGAGAGGACCGTGGCGGTCGGGTCGGCCTTGCCCTGCCCCGCGATGTCGGGGGCGGAGCCGTGGACCGGCTCGAACATCGACGGGAACGCGCCCGTCGGGTTGATGTTGCCGGAGGCGGCCAGGCCGATTCCGCCGGTGACGGCGGCGGCCAGGTCGGTGAGGATGTCGCCGAAGAGGTTGTCGGTGACGATGACGTCGAAGCGCTCCGGCTGGGTGACGAAGAAGATCGTCGCGGCGTCGACGTGCAGGTAGTCGGTGGAGACCTGCGGGTACTCGGCGGCGACCTGGTCGAAGGTGTTCTTCCACAGGTGGCCGGCGTAGACGAGGACGTTGTTCTTGTGGACCAGCGTCAGCTTCTTGCGCGGCCGCGCGGCTGCTCGCTCGAAGGCGTCCCGGACCACGCGCTCGACGCCGTACGCCGTGTTGACGCTGACCTCGGTGGCGACCTCGGCGGGGGTGCCGGTGCGCAGCGAGCCGCCGTTGCCCGTGTACGGGCCCTCGGTGCCTTCGCGGACGACGACGAAGTCGATGTCGGGGCGGCCGGCGAGCGGGGTCGCGGTGTTCGGGAAGAGCTTGGAGGGGCGCAGGTTGATGAAGTGATCGAAGGCGAAACGCAGCTTCAGCAGCAGCCCGCGCTCCAGGACGCCCGACGGCACGGACGGGTCACCGATCGCGCCGAGGAGGATGGCGTCGTGGTTCCTGAGCGCCTCCAGCTCCGCGTCCGGGAGGGTGTCGCCGGTGCGGTGCCAGCGCTGGGCGCCAAGGTCGTACTCCTTGGTCTCCAGCTTCACATCCTGCGGGAGGACAGCGTTGAGGACTTTGAGGCCCTGGGCCACGACTTCCTGGCCGATTCCGTCACCGGGGATCACTGCGAGATCGATGCTGCGAGACATACGGGAAGCCTAACGGTGCGTCCCACCCCATGACATCCGACGTCCACCATACGGACGCGACGTATACGCGTTCGGGGTGTTCGGGCGCTCCGGGTGGGGGTGAGCGGTCTGCCGGCGCGCGGCTCAGTGGCCGGTCGAGCCGCCGTTGTCGCGGCGGTCGAGGGCGCGCTGCAGCGCGGCGGCGGCGTTCTTGCGCTCGGCCTCGGCCTGGCGGGAGGAGTGGCGGACGCGGCGGGTGGTGGTGTTGGCCATGATGGATCGACTCCTTGAGATCGCATGGATGCCGGGGGCGGGCCGCACAGCGTGGTGCGGCGCCGAGGCCGGGCCGGGATCGGATTTCGAGGTGCCGGAAGGAGCGGGGAGCGTACGCCGCAGGGGGTGACCTGCTTCGGGGCGTGCGCCCGCAACCGCCACAGTCGCTCGATCGAGCGATTCGTTCGGCTCCTACAAAGCTAGGACAGTCAGGCCGCTCTGTCTCTACAGTTAGTCGGACTTCCTACTATCTGAGACGGCCGCTCCCCGCGCGCGGCCCGCAGCTCCCGGATCAGCGCCCGTACGACGAGGGATCGTGCCTGCTCAGGGGTGGTGAGTAGCCGATCGAGCGGGTCGGGCGGTCGGGTCCGAGAGCGGTGATCTCGATTCCGTCGGGTGCTCCGTACAGGGACAGACCGGGCATGATCGCCCTACCGAGACCACGGGACACCACGACGACCTGGCAGCGGAGCTGAAGGACTTCCTGGCACGGAGGCGAGTTGGCCCGCTCCGCCTACAGCAGGTCGCCGTCGCGCCAGTCGAAGACGAGCGGGTGCGCGACCGCGGGCAGCGCGTGGCCGGCGGCCGGGCGTACGTAGGTGGAGCCCTCCTCCTCCGGCAGCGCCACCCTCCCGTCCGGGCCGAGAGCGGCCAGGCCGCCGGGCCACACCTGCCAGCCGCGCGCCGCGTAGAGCGCCGCGCCCGCGTCGGAGGCGGACAGCGCGCCGAACTCGTACGCCCCGTCGACGACCCGCTCCAGCGCACCCATCACCCGGTGGCCGAGCCCCTGGCGGCGGCGGCCGGGACGGACGGCGACGGCTTCGACGTAGCCGGCGCGCAGCGAGCGGCCGTCGTGGAGCACCCGGCGCTGGACGATCGAGCCGTGGGCCACGAGGAGTCCGCCGGTGTCGCGGACCAGCGCGTGGACGCCGCCGAGCGCGTGCTCCCAGTCGTCGTCGCCGAAGTCGCCGTCGAAGGCAGTGTCCAGCAGGGTGCGGATCTCGTCCCGTACGGCCGCGGTCAGCTCATAGGTGTGGGCGGCGCGCACCGCGGGGAGCTCGGTCATGATCCCAGTTTCCCAGGCACCCGCTCCCACCAGGCACGCAGGGCCGATGCGGGGTACGGAACCGGTCGCGGCGGCTCCGTACCCCCAGGGTTCTCGCCAGGCGACCGGCTCTAGTACACCGAGACGCCGTACGCCTGGAGCGCCTCCACCACCGGCTGGTGGATGGCCGAGCCGCTCGTGCCGGAGCAGCCGGAGCTGCCGGAGTGGATGCCGAGGGCGACGGTGCCGGCGAAGTGGGCGCCGCCGCTGTCGCCTCCGGCGGAGCAGGCGGTGGTGCGGACCATGCCGTAGACGGGCCCGTCACCGTAGTTGACGGTGACGTTGACGGCGGTGACCGTGCCGGAGGTCACCTTGGTGGTGGAGCCGCTCTTGCGGATCGCCTGGCCGACGACGGCGTTGGCGGCGGAGGTGATGTCCTGGGTGGAGCCGTTGTAGAGGTCGACGGTTCCGGCGGGCGAGGCGCCGTTGGTGTAGCGGACGATGCCGTAGTCGTTGGTCGGGAAGCTGGTGCCTTCCCGGACGCCGATGACCGAACCGCCGGAGGTGGCCGACCAGTTGGCGGAGATGTTGGTGCAGTGTCCGGCGGTCACGAAGTAACGGGCGCCGCCCTTGGTGACGTTGAACGCGGCCGAGCAGCGGCTGCCGCCGCCGTAGATGGCTCCGCCGCCCAGCACCTCGCGGTCGAAGACGCCGGGGACGCGGCTGATGCTCACGGCGCCGCCGAGCCGCTTCGCGACGGCTTCGAGGCGGGCCATGTCCCGTGCGGAGACGGAGGAGTCGGCCTCCACGGCAACCTGGTTGGTGCGCGGGTCGACGCCCCAGGAGGTGCCGGTGATCTTCGCCTCGGCCTCCAGGGTCTTCATGGCGGCGTCGAGCTGGGCGGCGCTGCGGGCCACCCGGCGTACGGTGGCTCCGGCGGCGCGGGCCTGCTCCTCGGCCCGGTCCGTAGTGACGGTGACGACGAGGGCACCGGTCTTGCGGTCGAGGTAGGTTCCGGCGGTGCCGGCGCCGAGCGTGCGTTCGACGGAGGCGTCGAGTGCGTACGCGGAGGCGGAGGGGATCGCCGAGGGGGCAGCGGCGGCGGTGTGGACGTCGGCGGCGGTGGCGGGAGTCGCGCCGAGGCCGAGGGCACCGGCGACGAGCAGGAGGGAAAGGCTCAGGCGGGCGCGGGAGTTGCGTCTCATGGGGGAGCTCCTTCTCGGGTGACGTGTGGGGACGTACCGAGAAGGAATTTGACATGTTCATTACCTTCACCACAAGACCGCGTGCCGCCGGAGCGGCGTGGGCGGGTGCTGGAGCCCCGGACATGGAAACCGCCCCCCGGCCGGTTGGGGGACCGGTCGGGGGGCGGTGCTCAGGGGTGGGCCTCACGAGGGCCCTGAAGCCCGGGGCGCCGTGCTGCGGCGTCCCGGGGAGGGGCGTCAGCCCTGGTGGGGGTAGGTGTACTCGGTCGGCGCGACCAGGGTCTCCTTGATGGCCCGGGTCAGGGTCCAGCGCTGGAGGTTCTGCGGCGCGCCCGCCTTGTCGTTGGTGCCGGAGGCGCGGCCGCCGCCGAAGGGCTGCTGGCCGACGACGGCGCCGGTCGACTTGTCGTTGATGTAGAAGTTGCCCGCCGCGTAGCGGAGCTTCTCCATCGTGTGCGCGGCGGCCGCGCGGTCGCCCGCGATGACCGAGCCGGTGAGCGCGTAGTCGGAGACCGACTCCATCTGGTCCAGCATGGCGTCGTACTCCGCGTCCTCGTAGACGTGGATCGCGAGGATCGGGCCGAAGTACTCGGTGGTGAAGACCTCGTTCTCGGGGTCCGAGCAGACGATGACGGTCGGGCGGACGAAGTAGCCGACCGAGTCGTCGTACGTACCGCCGGCGACGATCTCGCACGCCGGGTCGGACTTGGCGCGGTCGATCGCGGCCTTGTTCTTGGCGAACGAGCGCTCGTCGATGACGGCCCCGATGAAGTTGCTCAGGTCGGTGACGTCACCCATCGCGATCGAGTCGACCTCGGCCGCGAACTCCTCCTTGAAGCCGGAGTTCCAGATGGAGGCGGGGACGTACGCACGGGAGGACGCGGAGCACTTCTGGCCCTGGTACTCGAAGGAGCCGCGGGTCAGCGCGGTCTTCAGCACGGCGCGGTCGGCGCTGGGGTGCGCGACGACGAAGTCCTTGCCGCCGGTCTCACCGACGAGCCGCGGGTAGGTGCGGTAGGTGGCGATGTTGTTGCCGACCGTCTTCCACAGGTGCTGGAAGGTGGGGGTCGAGCCGGTGAAGTGGATGCCGGCCAGGTCGCGGTGGTTCAGCGCCACCTCGGAGACGGCCTTGCCGTCGCCGGTGACCAGGTTGATGACGCCCTTGGGCAGCCCGGCCTCCTCCAGGAGCTGCATCAGCAGCACGGCGGCGTGGGTCTGGGTCGGCGACGGCTTCCACACCACGACGTTGCCCATGAGCGCGGGCGCGGTGGGGAGGTTGCCCGCGATGGCCGTGAAGTTGAACGGCGTGATCGCGTAGACGAAGCCCTCCAGCGGGCGGTGGTCCATGCGGTTCCACACACCCGGCGAGTTGGCCGGGGGCTGCTCGGCGAGGATCTGGCGCGCGTAGTGCACGTTGAAGCGCCAGAAGTCGACGAGCTCGCAGGGGGTGTCGATCTCGGCCTGCTGGGCGGTCTTGGACTGGCCGAGCATGGTGGAGGCGGCCAGCGTCTCGCGCCAGGGGCCCGACAGCAGCTCGGCGGCGCGCAGGATGATCGCGGCGCGGTCGTCGAAGGACATCGCACGCCAGGCCGGAGCGGCGGCCAGGGCCGCGTCGACGGCGTCCCGGGCGTCCTGCTCGGTGGCGCCCGCGAAGGTGCCGATGACGGCCTGGTGGTTGTGCGGCTGTACGACGTTCACCCGCTCGCCGCCGCCCATCCGCTTCTCGCCGCCGATGGTCATCGGCAGGTCGATCGGGTTGTCGGCGAGCTCCTTGAGCTTCACCTCCAGACGGGCGCGCTCCGGGGAGCCCGGGGCGTAGGAGTGAACCGGCTCGTTGACCGGCGCGGGGACCTGGGTGACGGCGTCCATGAGTGCCTTGTCTCCTTGGTGTCGGCGGGGATGTGGGTCGGCCCGGTGGCCGGCTCAGCCCTTGGTGAGGATCGAGCGGCCGAAAAACAGCAGGTTGGCCGGCTTCTCCGCGAGGCGGCGCATGAAATATCCGTACCAGTCGGTGCCGTACGCCGTGTAGACGCGCATCCGGTGGCCCTCGGCCGCGAGCCGGATGTGCTCGTCGCTGCGGATCCCGTACAGCATCTGGAACTCGTACTCATCCAGTTTGCGCCCGGTCTGCCGGCCGAGCTCCTGCGCGATGGCGATGAGACGGGGGTCGTGCGACCCGATCATCGGGTAGCCCTCGCCCTCCATGAGGATCCGGGTGATGCGGACGTACGCCTTGTCGATCTCGGCCTTGTCCTGGTACGCGACGGAGGCGGGCTCCTTATAGGCGCCCTTCACGATGCGGACGCGGCTGCCGGCGGCGGCCAGGCGGCGGGCGTCGTCCTCGGTGCGGAAGAGGTAGGACTGGATGACGCAGCCGGTCTGCGGGAAGTCCTTCCGCAGCTCCTCGTGGATGGCGAACATCGAGTCGAGCGTGGTGTGGTCCTCGGCGTCCAGGGTGACCGTGGTGCCGATGGCGGCGGCCGCCTCGACGACCGGGCGGACGTTGGCGAGGGCCAGCTCGTGGCCGTTCTCCAGCACCTGGCCGAACATCGACAGCTTGACGGACATCTCGGCGCGCGGGCCCAGGTCCAGGGCCTTCAGCCGCTCGACGAGCTCCAGATAGGCGTCCCGGGCGGCCTCGGCCTGCGCGGGGGTGGTGATGTCCTCGCCGACGACGTCGAGCGTGACCTCCAGGCCCTTGTCCGCCGCGTCCTCGACGATCGGCACGACCTGGTCGACGGTCTCGCCGGCGATGAAGCGGTCGACGACCTGCTTGGTGCCGGGCGCGGCCGAGATGAACCGGCGCATCTTGTCGCTGCGGGACGCGGCGAGAATCACGGGACCCAGCACGGGGACCTCCACGAATATACGGACGAAGGACCGTAACGACATGTACATGAACGTATGCGAACGGACATGAACAGACCGGTACGGCACGGATAACCACCGTGAAATCTAGGTACCCCGCCGATCCTGTGCCATCGACACCTGTCACGCATCCGTGGCCGCCATCTCAGACATCTGTATGAAGAAAGACGCGGAGGGGTGCGAGAATGGCGGTGTGACAGGCGATTACCAGGAACTGGTCGACGAGATCTCCGCCCTCCTCGGCGCCCCCGCCACCCTGGAGAACCGCGATTTCGGCCTGGTCGCCTTCGGGGCCCACGACAGCGACGACGACACCGCGATGGACCCGGTCCGCACCCGCTCGATCCTCACCCGCCGCTCCACCCCGGCCGTCCGCGCCTGGTTCGAGGGGTTCGGCATCACCCGGGCGACCGGCCCGGTCCGCATCCCGGCCGCACCGGAGGCCGGGGTCTTCCGGGACCGCCTCTGTCTTCCGGTACGCCATCGGGGCGTCGTCCTCGGCTACGTCTGGCTCCTCGACACCGACCCCGGCCCGACCGAGGAGCAGCTGACCGCCGCGATGGAGGTCACGGCCCGCATCGGAGCGCTGCTCTCCGACGAGGCGCGGGCGGGCGCGGACCTCTCGCGGGAGTTCGGCGCGGTGCTGACGGCCGGGCCCGGACGGCAGCACGACACGGCGGTGGCGGCGCTGCGGGAGGCGCTGGGCCAGGACGCGGAGGGGCTGCACACGGTGGTGTGCGTGACGCCGTGGGAAGCGGAGGACACGCCGTCGGTACGGGGGGTGGCGTCGGCGGCGGCGCTGGCGACGATCACCGGAGCGGGAGGCGGCGGTGGTGGCGGATCCGGGTCCGTGTCGCTGGCGGCGCTCATCCGGCTGCGGTCGGCGGACCGGCTGGACCCGGCGACGGGCGCCGCGGAGCGCCTGCGTACGGGGGCGGGCCCGGGAGCCACGGGAGGGATCGCGGCGCCCCGGCGGGGCCTGGACGCGCTGCCGGCCTCCTGGCGCGAGGCCACGGCGGCGGCCCGCGCGGCCCGCGCCGAGACCCGCTTCGGCCCGGTCGCCCGCTGGTCGTCGATCGGCCCGTACCGCCTGCTCACCGCCCTCCCCGGCACCGGCACGGACCCGGCCGACCCGGCGGTCGCCTCGCTGCTGACCCCGCTGCACAAGGAGCTGGCGCACACGGCTGAGGTGTTCCTGGACTGCGCGGGCCAGGCGAGCCGGACAGCGGCCGAGCTGGGCATCCACCGCCAGACGCTCTACTACCGCCTCTCCCGGATCGAGCAGATCACCGGTCTCGACCTGAACGACGGCGAGGACCGGCTGCTGCTGCACATGGCGGTGAAGCGGTCACGGCTGTAGAGCGGCGCCGGGACTAGCCCCGGCGCCGCCCGAGCAGGCGGTGGAGCTTGACGAAGGCGAGGGCTCCGAGGAAGCCCACGATGTTCAGGACCACGAAGGCCGCGATGACCGCCCAGAACGTCTCCATGACTACCCCCGTCGTCAGTGGCAAGGCGGCCGTGGCTGCTGAGGACCGGTCGGCCGCCCGCGTTCACGCCCTCCTCAAAGACCTTCGGGTCCGCCGTCCGGTTCCGTCAAGGGCCGGTCGCTGACCAGAGCGGCCAGCACCAGCGGTGCGTCCCCGTCGCTGTGGCCGACCGTCACGGCGAACCAGCGGTCGCCGGAGCCTCCCGGGCCTGCCGCGCCGATCGGCCCCCAGACCGCCAGGTCCCCGTACAGATCCTCGGCGAACAGCGCCTGGAACAGCGGCTCCACGGGCGCGCCGCCGCCGGACTGCCGGCGCAGCAACGGCACATGCAGCCGGACGGTGGTGTGCGGACCCCAACGGTGGTCCAACTCCTGTGCCAGGCCGGCCAGATGAGCCTCGGCAGCGTCTTCGGCGTCGTTCCACTCGGGGGCGTACACGCCGGTCAGCGGGTCGCCCTCCCAGAGCGGCACGATACGGAAGCCCGCACCCTCGGTGACGGTCCACTCGCCCGTCGCCGGGTCACCGTGCGCGGTGGTGGGGCCGGTCGGCGGTACGGCGGTGGCGAGGAGCTGTTCGGCCTCGGCCACCGCCCGGGCCGGCACGAAGGGCTCCCCCGCCCGGGAGGTCACAACACCGACCGGTCCATCGGGCGGGGCAGCGGCGCCAGGGCCCCCGCCTCGCGCAGGCGCTCGCACACGCGCACCACCGGCGCGGTGTCACCGGGAGCCGCGATACTCAACAGCAGCCCACCGCCAGGGAGTTCCTGGCCGACCGCTTCCAGCCCGTCCGGTACGAGGGCGGCGCGGGCCGGAGAGAGATAGCCGGCCCGGCCCACCGCCGGATCCCCGACCGAGAATCCGGCCTCGTCCTCCAGCGCGTCCAGCACGTCGTCGTCGCTCACATCACCGAAGTCCGGCTCCCACACCCGGGCGAGGAGCGCGAGGACGTCCTCCTCGGGGACGGGCGCGTCGTCCGGGGCGTAGAGCACCACCGCGATCGACTGGAGCAGGAACTCCGGTGCGCCGCCCGCCACTCCGCTGACCTCCGCCTCCCAGCCGGGCGTGCCCGTGCCGACCAGCCGCAGCCCGGTGCCCGTCAGATCCGACCAGCCGGCCGCGCTCTGGGCGGCGCGCACCGCGTCGAGCAGGGCGTCGCCCTCGGGGGTGAAGGCGGTGGCGGGTCCGTTCGCGTGGACCTGGCTCCAGGCGTCCGCCGCCTGCGGGACCAGCCCGGCGAGCCCCTCCAGGGTCCGCCGCCACCGCTCGGCCAGAACGTCGGCCGGCTCCGGCCTCGGGCCCCAGAAGCCCCGCACCACACGTCGCATGCTGATCCCTCTCCTCCGTCGCCGGACCGCTCGGCCGCCTCGCGTGCAGGCTAACGCGGCTACTCGTCGAAGGCCCCGGGCTTCCTCGTACTGTCGCCCGGTTTCACCGGTGTCGGGACCACCTTGATCGGCAGCCCCTCGTCCCGGAACGCCTTGCGCGCCGCCTTCGCCACCTCCGGGTCCGAGAAGTGCCACTCCACCGGCTTGCCGCCGGCCGCCTCCACCTGCGCGCGGGCCTCGGCGACAAACTTCTCCTTGCCGGAGGCGGTGAGCGTGCCCGGGTCGGTCTTGGAGAGGTAGCTGCCGTAGCCGTTCTTGGCCTCCAGATACGTCTGCCGGGAGGAGTCCCAGCCGTCGTACTCCACGGCCGGCCTGCCCTCGCGCGGATGCGGAACGACGTACTCCTGGCCCCGGTTCGTCCCCGTGATCTGCTCCTGGTAGCGCAGCCAGGACTCGTTCTTCCAGTTGGGCGCGGGATTGCGGTCCCGGCTCGCCCAGTAGCCGTCGCCCGCGTCCGCGTCGCCGAGCGTACGGCTCGTCAGGTCGTCGGCCCAGGACGGCGGGTTGTAGTTGCGCGGGTCGGAGGTGTCGTTGCGCTGCGGCTCCGGGTACTGCTTCTTCTCCAGCTCCGCCTTTCGCGCCCGCTCCGGCTCCTCCAGCCGCTTCTGCTCCAGGTGTGCGGCCCGTTCCGCCGCCCGCGCCTCCGCAGCCGCCTTCTTGGCCGCCTCGTCGCAGCCGCCGTCGGCCGCGACCACCCGGCCCGGCGAGCCGCCCGCCAGCACTCCCGTACCGGAGCCGGGGACACCGCCGGTGGCCCCTCCCCCGTACCGCACCAAGGGCGGTGACCCCGAGGCGATGGCGCAGCCGGTCCGGCGTGCCGCGTCCTCGGCGCTGTCGGCCGCCTCGTCCGCTTCCTTCGCCGCCTTGCGTACGCCGTCGAGGTCGCCCGCCTCCGCCGCCTGCCGGGCCCGCCGGGCGGCCGCGCTCGCGTCGCCCGCCGCGTCCGCGACCTCGGAGGCCACCTTGCCGACCTTGCCGAGCTTTCCGGCCTTGCCGACCACCTTGGCCACGTTGTAGCCGGGGATGAAGAGCGAGCCGACGTTCCAGATCACATCGGTGACGGCCCGGGTCTTCTCGCCGTTGTTCCAGCGCTCGCGGACCTCGTCACCGACGAAGACGTCGTCCCCGACCGTGACCACGGTGTTGACGGAGGCCTTGCCCCAGTCCCAGATGGCGCCCAGGTAGTCGCCGTCGCTCCACTTGTCCCCCGCGCCCTGCGAGTCCTTCATCCACTGGTCGCCGAGCTGGCGGCCGTAGTCGGCGAGACCGGCCCATGTCTCGGGCTTGAACAGGTCGATGATCCCGGAGATGTCGCCCCAGATGCCGTCGACCACCAGGCCCTTGAAGACCTGCGTCGTACGGTCCCAGGCGCAGCCGAAGAAGCCCCAGCCGCCGCAGTCCTCCTGTTCGCCGGCCTCCTCGCCGCCGTCGCCGTTCTCGCCGTCCCCTTCTGCGGAGACCGGCAGGTCGTAGGCGGCCTCGGGCTCCTCGTCGTCCTCGGGGAAGGTGTCCTCGCCGGTACCGGGACGGCCGTCGTCGTCGGGGCCTCCGGTGCCGCCGCTGGAGGTGGAGCCGGTGGTGCCTGAAGAACCGGTGGAGCCTGAAGAACCGGTGGAGCCTGAAGAACCGGTGGAGCCTGTGGAACCTGTGGAGGCGGACGTCTCGCCGCCGGTGGTGGTACCGCCGGCCCCGTCCGTACCGCCGGCTCCGTCCGTACCGCCGGTCCCGTCCGTACCGCTGGCTCCGTCCGTACCACCTGTGCCGCCAGGCCCACCCGTACCGCCCGTCGCGTCGCCGCCGGACGCTCCCGTACCGCCCGTGACCGTAGAACCGCCGTCCGTTCCCCCATCGGCACCTTGGGACGAGCCCCCGTCCGCCCCCGCCCCGCCCGACGAATCCCCCGCCTCCACCTCGCCGCTGCCGCCCGAGACCGGGCACGAGCTGCCCGTCAGTGAGCAGATCGCCGACTGGAGCCCCTCCGTGATCCGGCCGCCGAGGCCCCCCACCGTCAGCGCCGCGATCAGCGCGACGACGATCAGGACCAGGCCCAGGTACTCCAGCGCGGACTGCCCCCGGTCCCGGCGCCAGGTGATCAGGTGCGGGAGCGAGAACTTCGGCGGCTCCCCGCGCTCCCGGGGCGGCAGCAGGAACCACGCCCGGCTCTGCGGCCGGCTCAGCAGCACCAGGATCACCACGGGCAGCACCAGCTGCGTGAACCCGTCCGGTGACCCGTCCGCCAGGTTGCCGAGGCCCCCGATGATCAGCCAGACCTGGACGGCGACGATCCCCCACCGGACGAGCCTGCCGCCCGTCCGCAGATGCCAGGCCAGCAGCGCGCAGAGCACGCCGGGCGCGGAGGCGTACAGCAGGATGCCGAGCACCTGCGCGCCCATGGCGTCGGCGGCGATCGCGGAGCCGGAGAGGCCGATCGCGCCGAGGGCCGTCGCGCCGAGCAGGACGAGGAGCAGCACCCGTACCACGACGAGCGGGCCCGGGAGGTCACGGCGCGGGGCGGCGGCCGGAGCCGGGCCTCCCGCTACGGGTATGCCACCGACAGCAGACATACGTGATCCGACCCCCGGCGCCCATGAGTGACGTGACAACCGGTCACCCTAGGGTCGGGCGGCCTCACCGTCGTGGGCCCCAGGACCCAACCCGGGGCCCATAGAGGCGGGTTGGTCCGCGTACGCAAAAAGCTGCCGGGCGCCCCTCGGTGAGGAGGCGCCCGGCAGCCGGGTGCGGAGCGGGACGGGTCAGTCGGTGAGGTTCACCGAGCGGGCCGAGGAGGCGCCGATCTCGTCGGCGATCTCACCGATCACCGTCTGCGGGACGGTCTCGTCGACGGTGAGGACGACCAGCGCCTCGCCGCCCTCCGCCGCCCGCGAGACCTGCATGCCCGCGATGTTCAGGCCGGCCTCGCCGAGGATCTTGCCGACCGCGCCGACCACACCGGGACGGTCCTGGTAGCGCAGGACGACCATGTGGTCGGCGAGGGCCAGGTCCACGTCGTGCTCGCCGATGGCCACGATCTTCTGGAGGTGCTTCGGGCCCGCCAGCGTGCCGGAGACCGCGACCTCCTCGCCGCTGGAGAGCGTGCCGCGCACGGTGACCACGTTGCGGTGGTCGGGCGACTCGGAGCTGGTGGTGAGGCGGACCTCGACCCCGCGCTCCTGGGCGAAGAGCGGGGCGTTGACGTACGACACGGTCTCGTCGACGACGTCCTCGAAGACGCCCTTGAGCGCGGAGAGCTCCAGCACCTTGACGTCGTGCTGGGTGATCTCGCCGTACACCTCGACGTCGAGCCGGGCCGCGACCTCGCCCGCGAGCGCGGTGAAGATCCGGCCGAGCTTCTCGGCGAGCGGCAGGCCGGGGCGTACGTCCTCGGCGATCACGCCACCCTGGACGTTGACCGCGTCCGGGACCAGCTCACCGGCGAGCGCGAGGCGGACCGACTTGGCGACCGCGATGCCCGCCTTCTCCTGCGCCTCGTCGGTGGAGGCGCCGAGGTGCGGGGTGCAGACGACCTGGTCGAACTGGAAGAGCGGGGAGTCCGTGCAGGGCTCCTTCGCGTACACGTCCAGGCCGGCGCCGGCGACGCGGCCCTCCTTGAGTGCGGAGTACAGCGCCTCCTCGTCGACGATCCCGCCGCGCGCGGCGTTGACGATGCGGACCGAGGGCTTCACCTTGTGCAGCGCCTCGTCCCCGATGAGACCGAGGGTCTCGGGGGTCTTCGGCAGGTGCACGGTGATGAAGTCGGCGATCTCCAGGAGCTCGTCCAGGCTGAGGAGCTTGACGCCCATCTGCGCGGCGCGGGCCGGCTGGACGTAGGGGTCGTAGGCGACGATCTTCATGCCGAAGGCCGACATGCGCTGCGCGACCAGGACACCGATGCGGCCGAGGCCGACGACGCCGAGGACCTTCTCGCTGAGCTCGACCCCGGTGTACTTGGAGCGCTTCCACTCGCCGTTCTTGAGGGCGGTGTTGGCCTGCGGGATGTTGCGCGCGGTGGCGACCAGCAGACCGCAGGCCAGCTCGGCGGCGGTGACGATGTTGGAGGTCGGGGCGTTGACGACCATCACGCCGGCCTTGGTGGCCGAGGAGACGTCGACGTTGTCCAGACCGACACCCGCGCGGGCCACCACGCGGAGCTTCTTCGCGGCGGCGATCGCCTCGGCGTCGACCTTGGTGGCGGAACGCACCAGGATGGCGTCGACGTCGGCGATCGCCGGGAGGAGTTCGGTGCGGTCAGCGCCGTTGCAGTGCCGGATCTCGAAATCCGGACCCAGAGCGTCCACCGTGGCGGGCGACAGCTCTTCAGCGATGAGTACGACAGGTTTCGAGCTCACGTGAGTCCTCACAAGTCCAGTGCCGGACGGCCGTCCCGACGGCCGCAGGCGGTGGAGGGGCTAGCCGCGTGGTAGACGCACGACACTGTGGGCCCTGACGCGTGTTTGTGTTGAGAAGTGTAGTGGTGCGGAGGGCTTTCGGCTGCGCCCCGGTGGAAGGATCACCCGCACGAGGGTGGACGCGGTGTGCACCCGTACGGAACGACCCGATCCGGTGGCCCTTCCGGTGGTACGGAGCGGGGCGGGCCACCCGGACCCGCCCCGCTCCCCCGAGACTTACGCCTCTTCGTCGTTCACCCAGCTCATGAGCTTGCGCAGTTCACGGCCCGTGGTCTCCAGCAGGTGGTCGCCGTCGGCCTTCTTGTACTCGTTGTACTTGGGCAGGCCGTTGTGGTACTCGGCCATCCAGTTCTTGGCGAAGGTGCCGTCCTGGATCTCGGTGAGGACCTTCTTCATCTCGGCCTTGGTGGCGTCGGTGATGATCCGCGGGCCGGTGACGTAGTCGCCCCACTCGGCGGTCTCCGAGATGGACCAGCGCATCTTCTCCAGGCCGCCCTCGTACATGAGGTCGACGATGAGCTTCAGCTCGTGCAGGCACTCGAAGTACGCGATCTCGGGCTGGTAGCCCGCCTCGGTCAGCGTCTCGAAACCGGCCTTCACCAGGGCGGCGGTGCCACCGCAGAGGACGGCCTGCTCACCGAAGAGGTCGGTCTCGGTCTCCTCGGTGAAGGTGGTCTTGATGACGCCGGCGCGCGTGCCGCCGATGCCCTTGGCGTACGACAGGGCCAGCTCCAGGCCCTTGCCCGAG
Organism: Streptomyces sp. CA-146814; assembly: GCF_050942385.1. Lineage (NCBI taxonomy): Bacteria > Bacillati > Actinomycetota > Actinomycetes > Kitasatosporales > Streptomycetaceae > Streptomyces > Streptomyces sp. CA-146814. The sequence continues at coordinate 5,933,242 of NZ_CP192068.1, read as the reverse complement.
GCGTCCTGCTCGACGGCCACGATGCACGGGACGCCGCGGCCCTCCTCGTACTGGCGGCGGACCAGGTGGCCGGGGCCCTTCGGGGCGACCATGCACACGTCGACGTTGGCCGGCGGCTTGATGAAGCCGAAGCGGATGTTCAGGCCGTGGCCGAAGAACAGCGCGTCGCCGTCCTTGAGGTTGTCCTTGACGGACTCCTCGTAGACCTGGGCCTGGATCGGGTCCGGGACGAGGATCATGATGACGTCGGCCTCGGCTGCGGCCTCGGACGGGGTCACCACGCGCAGGCCCTGCTCCTCGGCCTTGGCCTTGGACTTCGAGCCCTCGTGCAGACCGACGCGGACGTCGACGCCGGAGTCGCGGAGCGACAGCGCGTGGGCGTGGCCCTGGCTGCCGTAACCGAGAACCGCGACCTTGCGGCCCTGGATGATGGACAGGTCGGCATCGTCGTCGTAGAACAGCTCGGCCACTGGGTCTTCTCCTTGGTGTGCAGGTGTTGCGTCCCACCGTACGGCGGGGGCGTCGTGTACGTGATCGGGTCTCGCCATACGAGCGGTGCGGGCCGCTCGCGCCGCCGGTCAGGCGGAGCGGTCGAGGGCGCGCAGGGAGCGGTCGGTGATCGAGCGCGCGCCACGCCCTATGGCGATGGTGCCGGACTGGACGAGCTCCTTGATGCCGTACTGCTCCAGCATCTTGAGCATCGCCTCCAGCTTGTCGGCCCCTCCGGTCGCCTCGATCGTGACGGCCTCCGGGGAGACGTCGACGGTCTTGGCGCGGAACAGCTGGACGATCTCGACGATCTGGGAGCGGGTCTCGCTGTCGGCGCGGACCTTCACCAGGACGAGCTCGCGCTGGATCGCGGCGGCGGGCTCGAGTTCGACGATCTTCAGGACGTTGACCAGCTTGTTGAGCTGCTTGGTCACCTGCTCCAGCGGCAGGCCCTCGACATTCACGACGATGGTGATGCGGGAGATGTCGGGGTGTTCGGTGGTACCGACCGCGAGCGAGTCGATGTTGAAGCCGCGTCGGGAGAACAGGGCGGTGATCCGGGCGAGGACACCGGGCTTGTTCTCGACCAGGACGGAGAGCGTGTGCTTTTCGGACATGGGAGTCGTTCTCTCTCTGTCTCTCAGTCGTCTTCGTTGTCGCCGAAGTCGGGGCGGACGCCGCGTGCGGCCTGGACCTCGTCGTTGGAGGTGCCGGCGGCGACCATCGGCCAGACCATGGCGTCCTCGTGGACGATGAAGTCGATCACGACGGGGCGGTCGTTGATGGAGTTGGCCTCTTCGATGACCTTGTCCAGGTCGGCCGGGTCCTCGCAGCGGATGGCGTGGCAGCCCATGGCCTCGGACAGCTTGACGAAGTCCGGGATACGGGTGCCCTTGGCCGGGGCGCCGTCGGTGTCCGCGCCGGAGTGCAGCACGGTGTTGGAGTAGCGCTGGTTGTAGAAGAGGGTCTGCCACTGGCGGACCATCCCGAGGGCGCCGTTGTTGATGACGGCGACCTTGATCGGGATGTTGTTGAGCGCGCAGGTGGCCAGTTCCTGGTTGGTCATCTGGAAGCAGCCGTCGCCGTCGATGGCCCAGACCGTGCGGTCGGGTGCGCCGGCCTTGGCGCCCATCGCGGCCGGGACCGCGTAGCCCATCGTCCCGGCGCCGCCGCTGTTGAGCCAGGTGGCGGGCTGGTCGTAGTCGATGTAGTGGGCGGCCCACATCTGGTGCTGGCCGACGCCGGCGGTGAAGATCGTGCCTTCGGGGGCGAGCTTGCCGATGCGCTGGATGACCTGCTGCGGGGAGAGGCTGCCGTCGTCGGGCAGGTCGTAGCCGAGCGGATAGGTGTCGCGCCAGCGGTTGAGGTCCTTCCACCAGGCGGCGTAGTCGCCGGTGTTGCCGTCGGTGTGCTCGGCCTGGACGGCCTGGACCAGGTCGGCCAGGACCTCGCGGGCGTCGCCCACGATCGGCACGTCGGCGGTGCGGTTCTTGCCGATCTCGGCCGGGTCGATGTCGGCGTGGACGATCTTGGCGTACGGGGCGAAGCTGTCCAGCTTGCCGGTGACGCGGTCGTCGAAGCGGGCGCCGAGGGCGACGATCAGGTCGGCCTTCTGCAGCGCGGTGACGGCGGTGACCGCCCCGTGCATGCCCGGCATGCCCACGTGCAGCGGGTGGGTGTCGGGGAAGGCTCCGAGCGCCATCAGGGTGGTGGTGACGGGCGCTCCGGTCAGCTCCGCGAGGACCTTCAGCTCGGCGGTGGCCCCGGCCTTGATGACGCCGCCGCCGACGTAGAGCACGGGGCGCTTGGCCTGGGTGATCAGCTTGGCTGCTTCGCGGATCTGCTTGGCGTGCGGCTTGGTGACGGGCCGGTAGCCGGGCAGGTCCTGGGCGGGCGGCCAGCTGAAGGTGGTCTGCGCCTGGAGGGCGTCCTTGGCGATGTCGACGAGGACGGGGCCCGGGCGGCCGGTGGAGGCGATGTGGAAGGCCTCGGCGATGGTGTGCGCGATGTCGTCGGCGCGGGTGACCAGGAAGTTGTGCTTGGTGATCGGCATCGTGATGCCGCAGATGTCGGCTTCCTGGAAGGCGTCGGTGCCGATGGCCTTGGAGGCGACCTGGCCGGTGATCGCGACGAGCGGCACGGAGTCCATGTGCGCGTCGGCGATCGGGGTGACCAGGTTGGTGGCGCCGGGGCCCGAGGTGGCCATGCAGACGCCGACCTTGCCCGTGGCCTGCGCGTATCCGGTGGCGGCGTGGCCCGCGCCCTGCTCGTGGCGGACCAGGACGTGACGGACCTTGGTGGAGTCCATCATCGGGTCGTAGGCGGGGAGGATGCAGCCGCCGGGGATGCCGAACACGGTGTCGGCGCCGACTTCCTCGAGAGAGCGGATGAGGGACTGCGCGCCCGTGACGTGCTCAACGGTGACGGACGGCTGTCCGCCGGTACGGGCGCGCGGCTGCGGGTGGTGGGCCCCGGTGGCCTGCTCGGTCATCGGCATTCTCTTCTCGAAGCTGAGGGTTTTCGCGGGTGTTTTGCAGCGTTTTGAGAGGTGTCAGTGCAACAAAAAACCCCTCGTGCCGTGAGGCAAGCGAGGGGAGCGCGCCGGGTGCGGTCCGCAGAGTGTCGTGGAGTGACTCTGCTTCAGCCGACGCGCTTTCCAAGTACGAGAATTCGGGTGCGCATGGCATTGACCCTCTCTCCGGCACGCATGACGTGTCAAGTGGGTGGGACGGGCGTCTCAGCATGTGATCCGGTGAGCAGCGGGATCGAGCCTCCCGCCATCACCGTACGGGGGCCGGGGACGCCCGGCACGGGGAACTGGCCGCGCACCAGGGCGCGGCGCAGCCGGTACTCGTCGAGCGGGCCGGAGAAGGCCATCCCCTGGCCGTGGGTGCAGCCCATGGCGCGCAGCGCGAGGACCTGCTCGGGGACGTCGACGCCGTCGGCGACGGACTGGAGACCGAGGTCACAGGCGATCCGGAGCAGCCCGCTGGTGATCTTGTGCAGCCTGGCCGATTCCACCACGCCCTCGACCAGGTTCCGGTCGAGTTTCAGTACGTCGATGGGGAGGCGGCGGAGCGCGTTGATGGCGGCGAAGCCGCTGCCGAAGCCGTCCAGCGCGATCCGGACGCCGAGGCGGCGCAGGGCCACGAGGCGCTGCTCCAGCTCGTCGAAGGAGATCCGGGGGTCGCTGTCGGCGACCTCGATCATCAGGGCGCCCGAGGGCAGCCCGTGACGGGTCAGCAGCGCTTCGATGGAGCCGAAGGGCAGCGCCTTGTCCAGCAGCCGGGTGGCGGTCAGGCGCACGGAGACGGCGACGGGGTGTCCGGCCCTCGCCCGGTCGGCGGCCTGCTTGACGGCCTCCTCCAGGAGCCAGCGGCCGAGCTCGGCGGTGCGGTCGTCGTCGCCGGTGACCCGGAGGAACTCGGCCGGGGTGAAGAGGATGCCCTGGGCAGAGCGCCAGCGGGCCTGGGCGGCGACGGCGGCCACCGAACCGCTGGCGAGGTGGACGACCGGCTGGTGCAGCAGGGCGAACTCGCCTTCGCGCAGGGCGGTGCGCAGCCGGGTGGCCAGCTCGGAGCGGCGTACGACGTCGGCCTGCATCTGGGGGGCGTACAGCTCGACCCGGTCCTTGCCGCCGGCCTTGGCGCGGTACATCGCGAGGTCCGCGTTGCGCATGAGGTCGGTGGGGGTGATGCCGGGCTCGGCGAAGGCGACGCCGATGGAGGCTGCCACCCGGACCTCGCTGGGCCCGATCCGGTACGGCTGGGAGAGGGTGAGGCGGAGCCGGTCGGCGATCTCGTGGACCTGGTACTCCCGGGCGCCCTGGTCGCGGGTGCCGTCGCCCATGATGAGCGCGGCGAACTCGTCACCGCCGAGGCGGGCCGCGGTGTCGCCGGCCCGGACGGACTCCTGGAGGCGGCGGGCGGCCTGGATGAGCAGCTCGTCGCCGGCCTGGTGGCCGATGGTGTCGTTGACCGCCTTGAAGCCGTCCAGGTCGATGAAGAGCACGGCGGTGCCGGCGTCTCCGGCGCGGCGGCCGGTGAGCGCCTGGCGGACCCGGGAGGTGAACAGCGCCCGGTTGGGCAGGTCGGTGAGCGGGTCGTGCTCGGCGTTGTGCTGCAACTGGGCCTGGAGCCTGACCCGTTCGGTGACGTCCCGGCTGTTGAGCAGCAGCCCGCCCTGGTGCCGGTTGACGGTGGACTCGGCGTGGAGCCAGTCGCCGGTGCCGGAGCGGAAGCGGCACTCGATGCGGGTGGTGGGCTCCTCGTGCGGTGGGGCGGCGAGGAAGCGCCGCACCTCGTGGACGACCCGGCCGAGGTCGTCGGGGTGGATGATCGAGGAGAGCTCGGCGCCGACGAGGTCCTCCGCGTCGCGCCCGTAGACGCCGGCGGCGGCGGGGCTGACGTAGCGCAGGGTGCCGCTGGGGGCGGCGATCATGATGACGTCGCTGGAGCCCTGGACCAGGGAGCGGAAGTGGTTCTCCTTCTGGGCCAGTTCCTGGGTGAGGGAGATGTTGTCCAGCAGCATGATCCCCTGGCGGACGACCAGCGCGAGGACGACCGTGCAGCCGGTGAAGATGACCACCCGGTCCACCCGGCGGCCCTCGACCACGTTGTACAGGATGCCCAACGTGCAGACGGCCGCGGCGAGATACGGGGTCAGCGCGGCCAGCGACCCGGCGATCGGGCGGCTCATGGCGCGCGGCGGGCCCGGACGGTCGGTGCCGGGCACCCGGCTCCGTACGCCCCAGGGCGCGTAGGCGAGGAGCAGCGAGCCGGCGAACCAGCCGGCGTCCAGCAACTGGCCCGAGTGGTAGGTGGAGCGCAGCAGCGGCGAGGTGAACACCGCGTCGCACAGGACGGTCAGCGCCAGAGCGGCGATCGCGGTGTTGACCGCGGAGCGGTTGGCGCCGGAGCGGCGGAAGTGCAGCGCGAGCACCATGGAGACGAGGACGATGTCCAGCAGCGGATAGGCCAGCGAGAGCGCCGCCGGGCCCACGCTGGCCTCCTCCACGCCCGCCATGTGCGCGGCGTGCGCGAGGGCGAGGCTCCAGGCGAGGGTCAGCAGGGATCCGCCGATCAGCCAGGCGTCCAGGGCCAGACAGACCCAGCCGGCCCGGGTGACCGGGCGTTTGGCGAGGACGAGCAGGCCGACGATGGCGGGCGGCGCGAAGCAGAGGAAGAAGGCGTCGGCCGCCGACGGCGTGGGCACGGGGACGCCGAGCACCACCTCGTACCACCCCCAGACGGCGTTGCCGCAGGCCGCCATGAGGGAGGAGAGCGAGAAGAGCAGCCAGGCGGGCCGCAGCCGCCCGGCGCTCACCCGGGCGTAGAGGAAGCAGGAGACGGCGGCGATCAGCGCCGCCGCGGCGAGGCCGAAGTCGCCCATGAAGCGGGCCAGTTCCGGTGAGCCCCAGCCGAAGGCCGCTCCGATCGAGTATCCGGCGCAGACCGTGCCGAGCAGGATCCGGGCCCGGAGCCCCGTGGAGCCGGCGGCGGTCCGTGGCGAGAGCCAGGTCCCCAGCACGCTCACCGGAGGGCTCCCCGCCCCGGCCCCGGCCGCCGGCCCGGGGTGGAATCCGGCCACCTGCGGGCGCCGCGTCCGGGCAGCGGCGATGGCCGCCGCACTCCGCTCCACGGCCTCGGGTCGTCTCTCCATGCCCAGCACATCGCCCGTCGCCCCCTCGCGTTCCGATGCTCCCCCCACGCCGCCCCTGCCACGGCGCAGCCCTCCGGTGCGGACGATACACCAGGTTCGTCACTCAGGGCCATAGCCTCTCTACGCTCCGTGACGAAATGCGAGGTGGGCGGCACTGTGTGCATGCGGAACGCGCCTCGGCGTGACCGCTCCGGGCCGTCCGGGGCGCCTCAGCCGGTGGTGCTGACGACGTTCACCACCGGCTCTCCGGCGGCGAACCGGGTGAGCTGTGCGGCCAGCAGCCGCTTGGCGCGCGGTTCGAACGCCGAGGTGCTGCCGCCGACATGAGGCGTGATCAAGACATTCGGAGCATGCCAGAGAGGATGGCCGGAGGGCAGCGGTTCCGGATCGGTGACATCGAGCGCGGCGCGCAGCCGTCCGGATTCCAGTTCGGTCAACAGGGCCTTGGTGTCCACGACTCCACCGCGGGCCACGTTGACCAGGAGGGCGCCGTCCGGCATCGCCGCGAGGAACTCGGCGTCCACCAGCCCCTGGGTGGAGGGGTTCAGCGGGGTGGAGAGCACGACGACATCGGCGGCGGGCAGCAGGGCCGGGAGGTCGTCGAGTGTGTGTACGGGACCGCGCTCGGTGGTCCGCGCGGAGCGCGCGACGCGTGCGACCCGCGCGCACTCGAAGGGTGCGAGCCGGTCCTCGATGGCCGCGCCGATGGAGCCGTACCCGACGATGAGGACGGACTTGTCGGCGAGCGACGGGTAGAACCCGGACCGCCACACCTCGTTGTCCTGGCCGTGGACGAAACCGGGGATGTCACGCAGGGAGGCCAGGATCAGGGCGAGCGTCAACTCCGCCGTGGACGCCTCATGGACCCCTTTGGCGTTGCAGAGGCGTACGCCGGCGCGCAGGAGGCCGAGACCCGGCTCCACGTGGTCGATGCCCGCCGAGAGCGTCTGCACCACCTGGACGGCGCTCATCGCGCCCATGGGCCGTACGGCGATCTCGGAGCCCTTCATGTAGGGGACCACGTAGTACACACAGTGCGCGGGGTCGCCGGGGTACTCCGGGCCGCCGTCCCAGAAGAGGTAGTTGAGGCCTTCGGGGAGCCCGTCGATCTCGTCGGCCGGGAAGGGCAGCCATACGTCGGCGGTCGTCGCGCCGGCAGTCGTCACAGTCATGGTCAGGAGGCTATGCGACGGGTGTGCGAGTGCTCCAGGACGGCTGATCGAAGTCGTGGCCGGGTCAGAGGTTAGGGTCTCTCGTTTGGATCAGGCCGGATCAGGGAGCGAGGTCCGGTGCGTGCAGCTGCAAGGCGGAGAATTGAGGCAACGCAATGGGGTCTCCCCTGCTCGAGCGAAGCCGAGAGCTTGGGGAAGTTGGTGATTGACGACAACGCCGCAGATGCGCGCACCGGACCCCGCGAGCCCGGCATGATCCAAACGAGAGGCCCTAGTTTGGGGTGCGGTACGGCCCCGTGACCGCGGGAACGAGGGAGGGTTCGGGGAGTTGGAGCGCAGGACTATCGGGGCGTCGGGGCTCGCCGTGGGCGCGGTCGGTCTGGGCTGTATGCCGATGAGCTGGGGGTACAGCGCTTCGCAGCAGCTCGGTGACCGCTCGGTGCGTACGGTGCACGCGGCGCTCGACGCGGGGGTCCGGCTGCTCGACACCGCGGACATGTACGGGCCGTTCACCAACGAGCTGCTGGTGGGCCGGGCGCTGAAGGGGCGGCGGTCGGAGGCGTTCCTCTCCACCAAGTGCGGGCTCCTGGTGGGTGATCAGCACATCGTCGCCAACGGCCGCCCCGGTTACGTACGCCGGGCCTGCGACGCCTCGCTGCGGCGCCTCCAGACCGATGTGATCGACCTCTACCAGCTGCACCGGGCCGATCCGGAGGTGCCGGTGGAGGAGACCTGGGGTGCGATGGCGGAGCTGGTGACGGCGGGCAAGGTCCGTTCGCTGGGGTTGTGCGCGGTCGGGGCGCGCGCGCCGCGCAGGTCGGGCGCCGGGCCGCATGCGGGAACGATCCGGCAGTTGGAGCGGATCCAGCAGGTCTTCCCGGTCAGCGCGGTCGAGGCGGAGCTGTCGGTGTGGTCGCCGGAGGCGCTGGAGGAGCTGCTGCCGTGGTGTGCGGCGCGCGGGGTCGGGGTACTCGCCGCGATGCCGCTCGGCAGCGGCTATCTGACCGGGACGCTCAAGCCGGGCCAGGGTTTCGAGCCCGAGGACCTACGGGCCCGGCATCCCCGGTTCACCGCCGAGATGATGGCGGCGAACCAGCCGGTGGTGGCCGGGCTGCGGCGGATCGCGGAGCGGCGCGGCGCGAGCGTGGCCCAGGTGGCGCTGGCGTGGGTGCTGCGGCAGGGCCCGCACGTGGTGGCGGTGCCGGGGACGAAGCGGGAGCGGTGGGCGGTGGAGAACGCCGAGGCCACGGAGGTGGAGCTGGACGCGGCGGACCTGGCGGAGATCGCCGGGCTGCCCCGGGCGCGCGGGTCCTGGGACTGAGCGGGGCGCCGGGCGGGAGATAGCGGGACAGCGGGAGATAGCGGGACAATGGACCGCACCGGGAACTCCTGGCGCGGTCGCGGTGTAGGAACAGGTAGCAGGCAGTACGGGCAGAGAGTTCAGGCAGCCGTCGAGAGGATCGGTTCAGTGCGCGGTGCTGTGTTCGGGTCAGGTCGGTCCCCCGCAGTGCGCAGGGGGGTGGTGGCCGCGCTGGCGACGGCCTCGCTGGTCCTGTCCGCCGCGTGCTCCACGGGCGGGGAGGAGGGCTCGTCCGGTACGGGGGCGGCCTCGCCGACCGCCGCCTCTCCGGGCTCCGGCTCGCCGTCGCCGGGTCGGTCGGCCGATCTGCCGCCCGCCAAGGGCTCGGCGAAGGTCGTCTCGACCCTGACCGAGGAGCTGAAGTCACCCTGGGGGCTGACCGCGCTGCCGGGCGGTGACCTGCTGGTCGCCTCGCGCGACGAGGGCACGATCCACCGGATCGACGGCGAGAACGGGAAGCAGACCCTGCTCGGCTCGGTGCCCGGGGTCTCTCCGGCGGGCGAGGGCGGCCTGCTGGGCCTCGCGGTTTCCTCGACGTTCGCGGCGGACGGATGGGTGTACGCCTACTTCACCACCACCTCCGACAACCGCATCGTCCGCATGAGTTACGACGAGAAGCGCCCGGCCGGGCAGCAGCTCGGCGCCCCGGACACGATCCTGCGCGGCATCCCCAAGGGGAACATCCACAACGGCGGCCGGATCGCGTTCGGCCCGGACAAGATGCTGTACGCGGGCACCGGCGAGATCGGGGACACCGGGCTCGCGCAGGACAAGGAGTCGCTGGCGGGCAAGATCCTGCGGATGACTCCGGACGGGGAGCCGGTGCACGGCAATCCGGAGGCGGACTCGGTGGTGTATTCGTACGGGCACCGCAATGTGCAGGGGCTCGCCTGGGACGCGCAGAAGCGGCTGTGGGCGGCCGAGTTCGGCCAGAACACCTGGGACGAGCTGAACCTGATCGAGCCCGGCGGCAACTACGGGTGGCCCGAGGTGGAGGGGCAGGAGGGCGAGGACGGGTTCATCGACCCGGTGGCCCAGTGGAAGACCTCCGAGGCCTCGCCGAGCGGTATCGCGTACGCGGAGGGCTCGATCTGGATGGCCGGGCTGCGCGGCGAGCGGCTCTGGCGGATCCCGCTCTCCGGTGACCGGGCGAAGGAACCTTTGGCGGATCCCCAGGCGTTCCTGGAGGAGAAGCACGGCCGGCTGCGCACCGTGGTGAGCGCGGGCGGCGACCGGCTCTGGCTGGTCACCAGCAATACGGACGGCCGGGGAGAGCCGAAGCCGGGAGACGACAGGATCCTGCTGGTCGAAGTGGAGTAGGCGGACACCCGTATTTGCCACCCGCGCACCATGCCGGAGGGAGCACGACCGTGTTCAATTTCTTCGAGGAGCTCTTCGCCCCGGGCCGCAAGCACACGAACGACGAGCGGAAGCGGCTGGAGCTGAGCCGGGTGGACGTGGCCGCCGGCGACCCGGCCCGCGGCCCGATAGACCTCACCTCCGGCAAGGTGACGGTCCGCGCCCCGGAGGCGGAGCCGGCCCCGGACGGGCCGCCCGGGCGCTGACGGTCCGGGCGGCCGCCGCTGCGGGCCCGGACCGCACACGAGGCGCTCCACGGGCTCAGCCCGCCGGTGTGCCCGCGACCGGCAGCGAGAGGAACAGGTCGAAGTACATGCCCGCCGAGATCAGTACGCCGAGGGTGCCGAGCGCGACTCCGGCCAGCGCGACCGCCCGGATCCAGGCGGGTTGCGGCCGTGTGGCGGGGGTGCCGAAGGCCGGGCGGGCCAGGACAAAGGCCCCGACGAGCAGGGCCAGCACCGCGAAGACGCCGTTGACCAGGGCCGTGGCGTGCCAGGCGTCGCCGTAGATCTCGGAGATCTGCTGGGCCGCGTTGGAGCCGCCCGCGGTCTGGATCTGGCCCAGCAAGGTCTCGCGCTCGGCGGCGACCCGGCCGGACCAGGCGCCGGTCAGCGCGACGATGCCGAGTGCGGCGGAGACCACGGCCGTGGCGCCCGCGCCGACGCCGTGGCGGGCCCCGGTGAAGGCGTCGGGCTCCAGGTCGTCGCCCTCGGCTCCGTCGAGAGCCTCGGCCTCGTCGAAGGGGTCCGAGGCCACCGGAGTCCCGTCCGGCCCGGTGGTCGCGGTGGTGTCCTCCGTGACGGCGTCGGCGGTGCTCTTCTCGGGGTCGTCGGCCGGTGCGGCCGTCTTGGAGAGGTCGGTCGTCTTGGAGGGGGTGGTGTTCATGTGCCGCACGCTAGGGGCCCCGGATGAGAGCCCCCTTAACGCCGCCGCTCGGCGACCCGGGTGATCAGGCCACGGCCCTGGGCGGCGGGCCCCAGCCGCATACCGCGGAGCCGTCCCGCTCGTCACGCCGGTCGCCGGCCAGGTCCTCGCCCATCTCCTCACCCATTTCCTGGCCCAGGTCCTCACCCAGGGATACGGCGACCATCGTGCTCCTCCTCCGCCGGCGCGACGCCCTCCCCCGTGACGCGCGCCTCCGGGATCCGCGCATGATCCACCACGGTGTCGGGCGGCTCGATGCTGATCCGGGGCAGCCGGCGGTCCAGCCAGCCCGGCAGCCACCAGTTGGCGCCGCCGAGCATGTGCATCAGGGCGGGCACCAGCAGGGTGCGCAGGACGAAGGCGTCCAGGGCGACGGCGGTGGCCAGCGCGATGCCGAACATCGCGATCACCCGGTCGCCGCTGAGCACGAAGGCGAGGAAGACGGAGATCATGATCACGGCGGCGGAGTTGATCACCCGGCTGGTCTCGGCGAGGCCGACCCGGACCGAGCGCCGGTTGTCGCCGGTCTCCAGCCACTCCTCGTACATCCGGCCGACCAGGAAGACCTGGTAGTCCATGGAGAGGCCGAAGAGGACCGAGACCATGATCACCGGTAGGAACGGTTCGATGGGCCCGGCGCTGCCGAGGCCGAGCAGCTCGCTCCCCCAGCCCCACTGGAAGACGGCGACGACGACCCCGAAGGAGGAGGCGACGGCGGCCACGTTCATGACGGCGGCCTTGACCGGGATGCCGATGGACCGGAAGGCGAGCAGCAGGAGCAGGCAGCCGAGACCGATGACGACCCCGACGAAGAGCGGCAGCTTGCCGACGATGATCTCGGCGAAGTCGTCGTAGCTCGCGGTCACGCCACCGACGTACGTCTCCAGCGAGCTGGTGTCCGTGACCGGCGGCAGCACGTCCTCCCGGATGCGGTCGACCAGCTCGCTGGTCTCCTGCGACTGGGGCGCGGAGTCGGGGACGACGGTGAGGAAGGCGGTGTCGCCGCTGCTGTTGTACGTGACCGGGCTGACCGAGGCGACGCCTTCGGTGGTACGGAGCGTCTCGGGCAGCGAGTCCAGCGCGAGCCGGTCGTCGGCGCCGTCGAGCTGGGCGGCGATGGTGAGCGGGCCGTTGACGCCGGGGCCGAAGCCGTCGGCGATCAGGTCGTACGCCTGGCGGGTGGTGGTCGTGGCCGGGTTGTTGCCCTGGTCGGAGGTGCCGAGGTGGAGGCCGAGGGCCGGCAGGGCGAGGACGGTCATGACGACGGCCGCGATCCCGCCGAGCAGCTTGGGGTGGCGCTCGACGAAGGCGGACCAGCGGGCGGCGAAGCCGGTGGGCAGGTCGGGGCGGGGGCCGTGTTCGGCGAGCCGGCGGCGTTCGCGGCGGCTGAGAGCTCGCATCCCGATGCGGGAGAGGAGGGCCGGCAGCAGGGTGACGGAGGCGGCCACGGTCAGGACGACGGTGAGGGAGGCGGCGATGGCGACGCCGTTGAGGAAGCTGAGCCGCAGGATCAGCATGCCGAGCAGGGCGATGCAGACGGTGGCCCCGGCGAAGACGACAGCGCGTCCGGTGGTCGTGACGGCGTTCTGCGCCGCCTCGTCGACGGACATGCCGCGCCGGAGCCCTCTGCGGTGCCGGGTGACGATGAAGAGCGCGTAGTCGATGCCGACGCCGAGCCCGATGAGCATGCCGAGCATCGGTGCGAAGTCCGCCACGGTCATCACATGGCCGAGCAGGACGATGCCCGCGTAGGCGGTGCCGACGGAGACCAGGGCGGTGGCGATGGGCAGCAGGCTGGCGGCGAGCGAGCCGAAGGCGAGGAAGAGGACCACGGCCGCGACAGCGACGCCGACCGCCTCGGCGATGTGGGCGGAGGGCGCCTCGGTGAGGGCGACGGCGGTGCCGCCGAGCTCCACCTGGAGCCCGTCCGCCTCGGCTTCCTTCGCGGTGTCGACGAGGGCCTGTGCCTGGGAGGCGGGGATCTCGTCGGCGGGGCGGTCGAAGGTGACCGTGGCGTAGGCGGTGCGGCCGTCCTCGCTGATCTGGCCGGTGCCTTCGGCGCCGTACGGGCCGGTGACCGCGCCGACGCCGGGCAGCGCGTCGATCGCGTGCAGCGTGCGGGTCATCGTCTGTTCGACGTCGGCGGCCCGGACCGTGGAGCCGGTGGTGTGCCAGACCACGGTGTCGGTGTCGCCGCCGAGATCGGTGAAGCCGCGCGAGAGGAGGTCGGTGGCCTGGCCGGACTCCGTACCGGGCACCTCGTAGTCGTTGGAGTACGCGGAGCCCGCGAACCCCGCCGCGGCGGCCGTACCGCCGAGGGCGGCGAGCCAGATGAGGACGGCGAGAAGGCGGTGCCTGATGCACCAGCGGGCGATGGCAGCCAACGGACGAGCTCCCTGCGGGTTCGTGGACCTTTACCCGCAGATGACGTGATCTGCCCGCAAACGTCGCATGACCTGGACCGCCACTCTCTCAGCAGAAAGTGATCCTTTGTCCGTTTCGTGGCCATGGTCACAGGAGTTGATCTGTTCCCTACATGCGACACCCCATGCGACATCCCATGCGACACCCCCAGGCGACATCCGCTGACGGCGGGCTCAGCCGGAGACGCTCGCCCGGCCGTTCTCGATGTGCCCCATGAGCCGCCGCCGGAAGCCGTCCTCGCCGTCGGCCGTGACGGCGAGGTCGTACCAGCCGTGCGCGTCGGCCGCGGAGTGCACGACCGTACGGTGGCGGCCCGGCTTGACGGTGACGCGGCGGACCCAGTCGTGCAGGTCGTCCTCGTCGACGTAGCCGAGCGGCCGGACGAGGAAGGTCAGCGGACGGCGGCCGGTGTTGCGCAGGGTGAGGTGCACGTCGCGGTCGCGGGTGTCGATGCGGGTGGTGACCTCGGCGCCGCCCTGGGCCGGTCCGGCGAACTCGCGCCGGAAGCCGTTCGGCCCGGTGACGGTGAAGCGGTACGCCTCCCCCGTCAGCGGGACGGTCCAGCGGCCCGAGCCCCGGACATCCTGGTGGAGCGGGGCCGCGAACTCACCGGCGTACGGATAGAGCGTGAAGTGCGCCGGGGACCGGCCGCTGTTGCCCAGCTCCACCCGCAGGCCACCATCGTCCGCCCGCCTGACCTGCGCGTCCGGCTGGTACGGCAGCGGGCGCGCCGGGCGTACGCCGGGCTCCTGTTCGGGAAGGTGCTGGACCGACGGGGGCCTCGGCTGCCAGCGGCCGCTGAGCGGCGGGATCGGGCCGGGCGCCTGGACGGCGGGCTTCCGGCGCGGCCGGGTGAAGTCGAAGGCGGAGGTGAGGTCGCCGGTGACGCGGCGCCGCCAGTCGCCGATGTTGGGCTCCTTCACGCCGGTCCAGCGCTCCAGGAAGCGGATGACCGAGGTGTGGTCGAAGACCTCGGAGCAGACGTACCCGCCGACGGTCCACGGCGAGACGACGAGCAGCGGCACCCGGATGCCGAGGCCGGTCGGTCGGCCCTCCCACTGTTCCTCGGTCACCTCGGGCGGGGCGACGGGCGGCGGTACGTGGTCGAAGAAGCCGTCGTTCTCGTCGTAGTTGATCAGTACGGCGGTGTGGCGCCAGACGTCCGGGTGCCTGCCGAGCGCGTCCAGGATCTTGTAGACGATGGTGGCGCTGTGCACCGGCGACGAGGTGCTCGGGTGCTCGGAGTCGATGGCCGAGGGCACCAGGTAGGAGACCTCCGGCAGCGTCCCGGCCGCCACGTCCTTGGCGAACTCGTCGGCCAGCGTGCCCGTCGGCACCCGGCGCAGCCCGCGCTCGAACAGGCTCCGCTCCTGTTTCGTGAGGGTCGCGACGCCCTCCTCCAGCAGCCCGAGGAGCCGGGTGCGCTCGGCCTCGGACGCGCCGCGCACCTTGGCGTAGAAGGCTTCCATGTACGTAGGGCCGCCGGTCCTGGCCAGAGCCTTGCGGGCGATGGCCTTGAAGGTGGCGTAGAACTCGATCTGGTTGTCGGTGAAGTTCTCCCACTCCGTGTACGTCCGCCAGCTGCGGCCCGCCTTCTCCAGCCGCTCGGCGTACGTCGACCAGTCGTAGCCGGGATGGCTGCCCTCGTTGTACGCGTCGTTGCCGACGGCCCGTTTCCCGTTCGCCTCGTAGCCGGTCTTCCCGCTCCAGAGGTGGTTGCGGTTGGGGCTGGTGGAGGTGTGGATGGAGGAGTGGTAGGCGTCGCAGACGGTGAAGGTGTCGGCCAGCTCGTAGTGGAGCGGGATGTCCCGGCGGTCGTAGTACGCCATGGTGGCCGCGGTCTTCGCGCTGATCCAGCCGTTCATCCAGCCGCCACCCCAGGCCTTCGCGCCGCCGCTCCAGGAGTGGTCGAGGGCGCCGATGTACTGGAGGTCCTTCTTCTGCTCCTCGGCCGCGCCGCGCACCGGGAACGGCAGCACGGTGGTGCCGGAGGCGCCGGGCTGCTCGAAGACGGTCCCGCCGGTGGGCAGCTCGATGGCGTTACGGTCGCCGAAGCCGCGGACACCGCGCAGGGTGCCGAAGTAGTGGTCGAAGGAACGGTTCTCCTGCATGAGGATCACCACGTGCCTGATGGCCCCGAGCCCGCCGGACCCCGCCGTGTGGGCGGGCTGCGCGGCGATGGCTGCCTGGAGCGACGGCGGCAGGAACGATCCGGCCGCAGCGGCGCCGAGCGCGCCTCCGCCGAGGGCGAAGAGCCGCCGCCGTGACATGTCCGTGGTCAAAGGAGCCTCCCGGGTATCGGTGGGTTACAGCCGGGAAGCTAGTCAGCGCAGGTGGCGGTCGGAAGGACTGCGTACGGCCCGGTGGTGAACGTCCAAGAGGTCGGACGAGAAGTCCAAGCGGCGGCCTATGCCCCGATGAGGTGCAGCGACCCCCAGAGCGCGAGGGTGGACGCGAGCAGCGTCGCCGGTACGGTCGCGAGTCCCAGCCGGGTGAACTGGCCGAGCTCCGGGGCGTCCCCGTGGGCGTGCAGGATGCGGCGCCAGAGGAGAGTGGCGAGCGATCCGACGTAGGTGAGGTTGGGGCCGATGTTCACCCCGATCAGGGCGGCGAGCAGCGGTCCGGGTCCGGCCGCCGCGACGATCGGGAGCAGGGCGAGGATCGCGGGCAGGTTGTTGATCAGGTTGGCCAGCAGCGCGGCGACCAGGGCGACGCCGAGGAGCGCGGGGAGCGTGTCGCCGTCGGGCAGGAGGGCGGCGATGCCGTCGCCGAGGCCGTTGTCGACGACCGCTTTGACGACGACGCCGAGTGCGAGGACGAAGAGGCAGAACAGCGGGTTGGCCGAGCGGACGACGGCGACGGGCGTGGTCTCGCGCTTGACGAGGGCCCGTACGGCGAGCACCGCCGCTCCCGCGAGCGCCGCCCACAGCGGCTCGGCTCCCTCGAACGAGGTGACGACGAATCCGGCCAGGGTCAGCGCCAGTACGACGAGCGTGAAGACGGGTACGGGCGTGCGCTCGGCCTCCGGGTCCGGCGCGTGCGCCCCGGCGGCCAGGTCGGCCTTGAACGCGCGCCGGAACACCACGTACTCCACGGCGATCGCGGCCAGCCACGGCAGCGCCATCAGCGCGGCGAACCGGGTGAAGGAGAGGCCGCTCGCGGTGAACGCCAGGAGGTTGGTCAGGTTGGAGACGGGGAGCAGGAGGGAGGCCGAGTTGGCGAGGTGCGCGCAGGCGTAGACGTACGGGCGTGGCCGCGCGCCGACCCGGGCGGCGGTGGCGAGGACGACCGGGGTGAGCAGGACGACGGTGGCGTCCAGGCTGAGGACGGCGGTGATGAGCGAGGCGACGACGAAGACCCCGCCGAGCAGCGGCCGGGTCTGCCCCCGGCAGGCGCGGGCCACCAGGTCACCGGCGGCCCGGAAGAGCCCTTCGTCGGCGCAGAGCTGGGCCAGTACGAGGATCGCGGCGAGGAACCCGACGACGGGGAGCAGCTCGCCGACCTGTTCCCGGGCCTCGGGCCAGGACACCGCGCCGACGGCCACCACGAGGACGGCGGCGGGCACGGCGACGGTCGCCTCCGGCAGACCCCGGGGGCGTACGACGGCGAAGGCGAGCACGCCCAGGAGCAGGGCGAAGGAGACGAGCTCGGCGGTGACGGTGTTCAGGACGCTCTCTCAGGATGGGTGAAGGGGCGGTGTTCCCGTACGCAGGTGCGTACGGGAACACCGCCCCTTCGGGGACGATGAGGTGGTCAGCCCTCGACGCCGAGCTTCTCCAGGATCAGCTCGCGCACGCGCGCCGCGTCCGCCTGGCCGCGGGTGGCCTTCATGACCGCGCCGACGAGCGCGCCCGCCGCCGCGACCTTGCCGCCGCGGATCTTGTCCGCGATGGCCGCGTCGCCCGCGATGGCCTCGTCCACGGCCGTGGACAGCGCGCCCTCGTCCGAGACGACCTTCAGGCCGCGCTTCTCGACGACGGTGTCCGGGTCGCCCTCGCCCGCGAGG
Organism: Streptomyces sp. CA-146814; assembly: GCF_050942385.1. Classification (NCBI taxonomy): domain Bacteria; kingdom Bacillati; phylum Actinomycetota; class Actinomycetes; order Kitasatosporales; family Streptomycetaceae; genus Streptomyces; species Streptomyces sp. CA-146814. Next base: position 5,915,847 of record NZ_CP192068.1, on the reverse strand, counting down.
ACGCCCTCGATGACCTGGCGTGCCAGCTTGTCGTTGAGGTCGCCCTTGGCCACGAGCGCGGCCACCCGGGCGACCTGCGCCGGGGTGATCGGCAGCTCGTCCAGGCCGCGGCCGGTCTCGTTGGCGTTGCGGGCCAGCTCGCCCATCCACCACTTGCGGGCCTGGTCCGCCGGAGCGCCCGCCTCGATCGTGGCGACGATCAGGTCGACCGCGCCCGCGTTGAGGATGGACTGCATGTCGTGCTCGGAGACGCCCCACTCCTCCTTGAGCCGCGCCCGGCGCAGCCGGGGCAGCTCGGGGAGGCCCTTGCGGAGCTCCTCGACCCAGTCGCGCGCGGGCGCGACGGGGACCAGGTCCGGCTCGGGGAAGTAGCGGTAGTCCTCGGCGTTGTCCTTGATGCGGCCGGCCGTGGTGGAGCCGTCCTCCTCGTGGAAGTGCCGGGTCTCCTGCACGATCGTGCCGCCCGAGGACAGCACGGCGGCGTGGCGCTGGATCTCGAAGCGCGCGGCCCGCTCGACGGAACGCAGCGAGTTCACGTTCTTCGTCTCGGAGCGGGTGCCGAACGTCTCGGTGCCGTTGGGCCGCAGCGACAGGTTGACGTCGCAGCGCATCTGGCCCATCTCCATGCGCGCCTCGGAGACGCCCAGCGCCTTGATCAGCTCGCGCAGCTCGGCGACGTACGCCTTGGCGACCTCCGGCGCACGCGCCCCGGCTCCCTCGATCGGCTTGGTGACGATCTCGATGAGCGGGATGCCGGCCCGGTTGTAGTCGAGCAGGGAGTGGGACGCGCCGTGGATACGGCCGGTGGCACCGCCGACGTGCGTCGACTTGCCGGTGTCCTCCTCCATGTGGGCGCGCTCGATCTGCACCCGGAAGATCTCGCCGTCCTCCAGCTGGACGTCCAGATAGCCGTCGAAGGCGATCGGCTCGTCGTACTGCGAGGTCTGGAAGTTCTTCGGCATGTCCGGATAGAAGTAGTTCTTCCGGGCGAAGCGGCACCACTCGGCGATCTCGCAGTTGAGCGCGAGACCGATCTTGATGGCCGACTCCACGCCGATCTCGTTGACCACCGGCAGCGCGCCGGGCAGTCCGAGGCAGACCGGGCAGGTCTGGGAGTTGGCGTCCTGCTTCAGCTCCGTGGAGCAGCCGCAGAACATCTTCGTCTTCGTGCCGAGCTCGACATGGACTTCGAGGCCCATGACGGGGTCGTAGGACGCGAGCGCGTCCTCGTACGACACCAGGTCAGTGACAGTCACGGTGAAACTTTTCCCTCTCAGCCCAGCAGGACGTCGTCGTCGCCGAGACGCTTCAGTTCGCGATAGAGGATCGCGAGTCCGGTGACGATGGCGGCCGCGGAGACGGCCGCGTCGACGAGCCGCAGCACGTCGTTGTCGTGGCGGGCGAGCTTCGCCTGCTTGGCGACGCTGATCGCGCCGAACGCGGTACTGCCGAGCGCGACGTACAGCCCGGTCTTGGACTTCTTGAAGTTACTGGCCTTCTTTGCCATGGCACTCACAGCGACGGAGCCTCCTCAAGCAGCGGGTGCCCCCACTTTTCCACGAACGCCGCCTCGACGGCGGATCCGACCTTGTAGAGCCGGTCGTCCTTCATGGCGGGGGCGATGATCTGCAGTCCGACCGGCAGGCCGTCCTCCGGGGCCAGGCCGCAGGGGAGCGACATGGCGGAGTTGCCGGCCAGGTTGGTCGGGATGGTGCACAGGTCCGCGAGGTACATCGCCATCGGGTCGTCGGCGCGCTCGCCGATCGGGAAGGCGGTGGTCGGCGTCGTCGGGGAGACGATCACGTCGACCTGCTCGAAGGCCTTCTCGAAGTCCTGGGTGATGAGGGTGCGGACCTTCTGGGCCGAGCCGTAGTACGCGTCGTAGTAGCCGGAGCTCAGCGCGTACGTGCCCAGGATGATGCGGCGCTTGACCTCGTCGCCGAAGCCGGCCTCGCGGGTGAGCGCGGTGACCTCCTCGGCCGACTTCGTACCGTCGTCGCCGACCCGCAGGCCGTAGCGCATGGCGTCGAAGCGGGCCAGGTTGGAGGAGCACTCGGAGGGCGCGATCAGGTAGTACGCGGAGAGCGCCAGATCGAAGGACGGGCAGTCCAGCTCGACGATGTCGGCGCCGAGCGACTTCAGCAGCTCGACCGACTCGTCGAAGCGCTGGAGGACGCCGGCCTGGTAGCCCTCGCCACGGAACTGCTTGACGACGCCGACGCGCATGCCCTGGACGGAGCCGTTGCGGGCGGCCTCGACGACCGGCGGGACCGGGGCGTCGATGGAGGTCGAGTCCAGCGGGTCGTGCCCGGCGATGGCCTCGTGGAGCAGCGCCGCGTCCAGGACCGTACGGGCGCAGGGCCCGCCCTGGTCGAGCGAGGACGAGAAGGCGACCATGCCGTAGCGGGAGACGCCGCCGTAGGTGGGCTTGACGCCGACCGTGCCGGTGACGGCGGCCGGCTGGCGGATCGAGCCGCCGGTGTCCGTGCCGATGGCGAGCGGGGCCTCGTAGGAGGCGAGGGCGGCGGAGGAGCCGCCGCCGGAGCCGCCGGGGATGCGGGTGAGGTCCCAGGGGTTGCCGGTGGGGCCGTAGGCGCTGTTCTCGGTGGAGGACCCCATGGCGAACTCGTCCATGTTGGTCTTGCCGAGGATGACGACGTCGGCGGCGCGCAGCTTCTGCGTCAGCGTGGCGTCGTACGGCGGGACCCAGCCCTCAAGGATCTTGGAACCGACGGTGGTCGGCATGTCCTTGGTGGTGAAGATGTCCTTCAGCGCGAGCGGGACGCCGGCCAGCGGGCCGAGCTTCTCGCCCGCCTCCCGCTTGGCGTCCACGGCACGGGCCTGGGCGAGGGCGCCCTCGCGGTCGATGTGCAGGAAGGCGTGGACCTTCTCGTCGACGGCGTCGATCCGGGCCAGGTGGGCCTCGGTGACCTCGACGGCCGTCAGCTCGCCGGAGGCGATCTTCGCGGCGATCTCGGCCGCGGTGAGCTTGATGATGGTGCTGTGGTCCGTCATGGTGATTAGTCCTCCCCCAGGATCTGCGGCACCTTGAAACGCTGCTGCTCCTGGGCCGGGGCGCCGGAGAGCGCCTGCGCGGGGGTGAGCGACGGACGGACCTCGTCCGCGCGCATGACGTTGGTCAGCGGCAGCGGGTGGGAGGTCGGCGGTACGTCTTGGTCGGCGACCTCGGAGACGCGGGCGACCGCGCCGATGATGTCGTCGAGCTGACCGGCGAAGTGATCGAGCTCTTCGCCCTTCAGCTCCAGACGCGCCAGCCGGGCGAGGTGGGCGACCTCCTCGCGCGTGATGCCAGGCATGCAGCGATCCTCAGGGGTTGGTGTGTGGTTTTGGCTGGGGGTCGGTGGCACATTTCCACCGTCCGTCCGAAGGACGGGCCGCGCGGCGTATGGTGCGTGCGATCGCAAGGCGCCGGAGCGCCCTCGTGGCGGAGCCACGTGGGCGTTTCGGCAACGCGGCGAGCGTGCGTGCCAGGCGTCGCGCGGCAGGTGGAAATGTGCCACCGACCCCCAATCCTATGGGGTCCCCTGAGTCCGGGTACCCCACCCCGATCGGCCCACCCGTTTCGGACCTTTTCGGTGCGAGGTTCCGGCTTTACGGCTACGGGCCCGGGCCGTGCCTCAGGCCGTCGCCGGGCCCGAGACCGTACGTCCGTGAGGGTGCTGCTTGCCGTTCGGCTTGCCGTTCGCCGGGGCGGCCGCCGCCTGGGCCTCCAGCTCGGCCGGGCGGCGCCAGCCGTGCTCGCCGCGCGCCCGGAGCCAGGCCGTCGTCTCCTGCGGCGGCATCGCGGCCGCCACCAGCCAGCCCTGCACCGCGTCGCACCGCAGGTCCCGCAGCCGCTCCCAGGTCTCGTCGTCCTCGACGCCCTCCGCGACGACGACCAGGCCGAGCGAGTGTGCCAGGTCGATCGTGCAGCGGACGATCTCGCCGTCCTCGTGGTCCAGGGCGAGGCGGGCCACGAAGGAGCGGTCGATCTTCAGCTCGCTCACCGGCAGCCGGCGCAGATGGACGAGGGAGGAGTACCCCGTACCGAAGTCGTCCAGGGACATCTTCACGCCGTGCGCCGTCAGCCCGGCCAGGGTGTCGGCGGCCCGCTGCGGGTCCTCCAGCAGCACGTGCTCGGTGATCTCCAGCTGGAGCGCCGAGGCCGGGACGCCGTGCCTCGCGAGCCGGGCGGCGACCCCGCCCGCGAAACCGGGGGTGTGGACGTCGCGCGGCGAGACGTTGACCGCGACCGGCACGAACAGGCCCTGCGCGCGCCACCGGGCGACCTGCGCGAGCACCGTCTCCAGCACGTACTCCGTGAGGTGCGGCATCAGCCCGGAGGACTCCGCGATGGCGATGAACTCGTCCGGAGGGACCCGGCCGCGCTCCGGGTGCACCCAGCGCACCAGCGCCTCCAGGCCGGCGACCTGGCCGTCGAAGCGGACCTTGGGCTGGTAGTGCAGCTCGACGTCGCCCGCGTCCAGCGCCCGGCGCAGATCGCCGAGCAGGCCGAGCCGGTCGGGGGTGTTGCTGTCCCGCTTCGACTCGTACACCTCCACGCCCGTACGGTCGCGCTTGGCCTGGTACATCGCGACGTCCGCGCGGCGCAGCAGCCCCTCGGCGTCCAGCGCGTGGTCCGGATAGACGGCGACCCCGGCGCTGGCCTCCAGCACGAGGACCAGGCCGTCCAGGTCGAGCGGCGAGGACAGTTCGGCGACCAGGTGGCGGGCGACCCGCTGGGCGCTGGTGGTCGAGTCGGCCTGCGGCAGGAGTACGGCGAACTCGTCGCCGCCGAGCCGGGCCGCCTCGGCGCCGGGCGGCAGGGCGAGGCGGAGGCGTTCCGCTATCTGGAGCAGCAGCCGGTCCCCGGCGAGGTGGCCGAGGGTGTCGTTGACGGCGCGGAAGCGGTCCAGGTCGATCAGGACCAGCGCCGACCGGGTGCCGACGCTCTCCGCGTCCTCCAGCGCCGACCAGGTCCGCTCCAGCAGCCACTGGCGGTTGGGCAGGCCGGTCAGCGGGTCGCGCAGCTGCTCCTCGGCGCGGGCGCGGGCGATCCAGAGCGTGGAGTCCAGGGCGATCAGCGGGACCGCGAAGAGCGGCAGGACGACGGGCATGGACATCGCGACGACGCAGATCAGCGGGGCGAGGCCGAGCAGCGCGACGGCGACGAGCCCTTGCCGCAGCAGGGCGGTGCGGGCGATGGTCGGCAGCCCGCCGTTCTGCGGAGCTCCCGCGTACCAGAGCAGGACCCGGGTGACGAGCAGATACGTCGACGCCGTCAGGAGCAGTTCCGGTACGGCGGCGATACCCCAGTCGAGTGGCAGCCAGGGCCGCTCCACGGTCGGCACCACACCGAACGCGGCCAGCACGAGCGCCGCCGCCGCGATGCCGAGGATGTCCACCGCGCCGTGCAGGAGCCCCTGCCACCAGCGGTGTCTGCGGGCGCTTCCGACGAGGACCACGACGACCAGGCTGACCAGTCCGGCGGGCAGCCAGCCGTAGAGCAGCAGGACGGCGAGGGTGAGGGCGGCGCCGGAGCCGGTCCCGCCCCACCAGCGGTCGCGGCCGAGCGCGACCAGGTGGCCGACGATGATCCCGGTGAGGACGGCGATCGACCAGCCCGCGGCACCGTCCGGGAAGAGGGCGTGGCCGTCCTGCACGGTCCGGTAGAAGCCGACCGCCAGCAGTAACGCGGCGATCGCGATGACGGCGGCGCCCACGGGGGTCGTGAGGCCGACGAAACCTTGCAGCCGCGACACCGGGGCGGCGCTCTCGGTCGGTTTCATTCCGTCCCTCTCACAGCCGGCGGTGCCGAAGTCCCTCGGTGGCCCCCGCTCTCTTTCTCCCACGGCCCCGGACGGGCGGCCGCGGACCGGCGGGCGCTACCCCTCAACAGTAGGCCGCGAAAGGCGTCCAGGGGCAGCGCTCCACCGCTCTTGCCGAAGGCGAACCGACGACCCGTCACCATCTGCTATGGGCCGAACGGGTGATGTGGATGAGCCGTTCGAGGTCCGGCCGACCTTTCTTCGCCCCTCTGCCCCGTTTCTTCCCTTCCCGGGGCGCGCCACGCCGGGGCCGCGTCACGGAGTCGTCTCGATACGGCGAACAGGGGATGTCCGGGAGTGGCGTGCGGGTCGCGAGAGGCCTGGGAGCCGGAACGCGCCGCTACTCCGCGGCAGCCTCCGGCTCGGCGGGGGCCGCTTCCGGCTCGGCCGCCGCCGGCTCCGGCACCGGCAGGGCCGCCTCCCGTGCCGCGTCCGGGCCCTGTTCCAGCAGGACGGCGAAGCCGGCCTCGTCCAGCACGGGGACCTTCAGCTGCATGGCCTTGTCGTACTTGGAGCCGGGGTTGTCGCCGACGACCACGAACGCGGTCTTCTTCGACACCGACCCGGTGACCTTCGCTCCGAGGCTCTGCAGCGCCTCCTTCGCGCCGTCCCGGGTGTAGCCGGTGAGGGTGCCGGTGACGACGACGGTGAGGCCTTCGAGCGGGCGGGGGCCCTGCTCCTCGTCGGAGCCCTCGTCGGCCATCCGGACCCCGGCCTCGCGCCATTTCCGGACGATCTCGCGGTGCCAGTCCTCGGCGAACCACTGCTTGACGGAGGCGGCAACGATGGGGCCGACTCCGTCCGCGTCGACCAGCTCCTGCTCGGTGGCCTCGTCGATGCGGTCGATGGAGCGGAACTGGCGGGCCAGCTCCTGGGCGGCGACCGGTCCGACGTGGCGGATGGAGAGCCCGGTGAGGATCCGGGCCAGCGGGGCCTCCTTCGCGGCGGCGATGCCCTCCAGCATGGCCACCGCGTTCTTCTTCGGCTCGCCCTGCTGGTTGGCGAAGACGGTGGCGATCTTCTCCTCGCCGGTCTTCGGGTCGCGCTTGGGCAGTCCGCTGTCCTGGTCGAGGACGTACGCCCGGATCGGCAGCAGCTGCTCGATGGTGAGGTCGAACAGGCCGCTCTCGTCCTTCAGGACCGGCTCGGCGGGCTCCAGGGGCCGGGTGAGGGCGGCGGCGGCCACATAGCCGAAGTGGTCGATGTCCAGGCACTTGCGCCCGGCGAGATAGAAGACGCGCTCGCGCAACTGGGCCGGACAGGTGCGGGCGTTGGGGCAGCGGAGGTCGATGTCGGCCTCCTTCATCGGGCGCAGCTCCGTACCGCACTCGGGGCAGTGCGTCGGCATCTCGAACGGCTTCTCGGTGCCGTCGCGCAGGTCGACGACCGGGCCGAGGATCTCCGGGATGACGTCGCCCGCCTTGCGCAGGACCACGGTGTCGCCGATGAGGACGCCTTTGGCCTTGACCACGTTCTGGTTGTGGAGGGTGGCGAACTCGACCTCGGAACCGGCCACTTCGACCGGCTCGACCTGGGCGTACGGGGTGACGCGACCGGTGCGGCCGACGCCGACGCGGATGTTGACGAGTTTGGTGTTGACCTCTTCCGGGGCGTACTTCCAGGCGATGGCCCAGCGCGGGGCGCGCGAGGTGGAGCCCAGGCGGCCCTGGAGCGGGATCTCGTCGAGCTTGACGACGACGCCGTCGATCTCGTGCTCCACGGAGTGCCGGTGCTCGCCGAAGTGCGCGATGAACTCCCGTACGCCTGCGAGGGAGTCGACGACCTTGTTGTGCTTGGCGGTGGGCAGGCCCCAGGAGTGGAGGAGGTCGTACGCCTGGGAGAGGCGGTCGAGTGTGAGGCCCTCGTGGGCGCCGATGCCGTGGACCACCATGTGGAGCGGGCGGGAGGCGGTGACCTTCGGGTCCTTCTGGCGCAGCGAACCGGCCGCCGCGTTGCGCGGGTTGGCGAACGGCTTGTCGTCGGCGGCCACCAGCCGGGCGTTCAGCTCCTCGAAGCCTTCCATCGGGAAGAAGACCTCGCCGCGGATCTCGACCAGCGCGGGGACGCCGTCGCCCTTCAGGCGGTGCGGGATCTCCGCGATCGTGCGGACGTTGGGCGTGATGTCCTCGCCGGTGCGGCCGTCGCCGCGGGTCGCCGCCCGGGTCAGCCGGCCGTGCTCGTAGGTGAGGTTGACGGCGAGCCCGTCCACCTTGAGCTCGCACAGGAAGTGGTGGTCGGAGGTGCCGGTCTCCTTAGCGACGCGGTCGACCCAGGCGGCCAGCTCCTCGTCGTCGAAGGCGTTGTCCAGGGAGAGCATCCGCTCGGCGTGCTCGACGGAGGTGAACTCCGTACGGTAGGGCCCGGCGACCTTCTGGGTCGGGGAGTCCGGGGTGCGGAGCGGCGGGTGCTCCTCCTCCAGGGCCTCCAGGGAGCGCATCAGCCGGTCGAACTCGGCGTCGCTGACGACCGGCTGGTCCTTCACGTAATACCGGAAGCGGTGCTCCTCGATCTGCTCGGCCAGCAGCGCGTGCTCCTCCCGCGCGTCCGCCGGGACCGAGCTCTCCTGCTCCACCCGCTCTTCGCCCGCCATGGTCCCGTCCTCCTGTTTACCCGTCGTCCCCGTCACTCAGGGTTGTCCGCGAGCGACCTCGCCGCCCGGGCGCTGTGGGCGAGCGCGGTGCGGGCGTAGGCGGGCGACGCGCCCGCGAGACCGCACGACGGGGTGATCGCGACGGACTCGGCGAGAGTCCCCGGATTCAGCCCCAGCCTGCTCCACAGCGTCCTGACTCCCATGACGCTACCGCCCGGGTCTGACAATGCCGTCGTTGCCGCGTCGGTGGAGGGCACCACGCCCAGGAACAGCTGGGTGCCGCCTTCGACCGCTTCCCCGATCGCCTCTTCCTCACGCTCCGTGAGGAGGGAGAAGTCGAACGAGATTCCGGCCGCCCCGGCCCGGCGCAGCAGCGCGAAGGGAACTTCGGGGGCGCAGGAGTGGACGATCGCCGTCCCCTCCTCGCCGGTGGCGGCGAGGACGTCGCGCAGGGCCGACTCGACGATCTGGCGGTCGACGGCCCGGTAGGTGCGGTAGCCGCTGGCGGAGCGGATCCGGCCCAGCAGGACGGCGGTGAGAGAAGGCTCGTCCAGCTGGAGGACCACCTCGGCGCCGGGCATCCGGCGGCGCACCTCGGCGAGGTGCGCGCGGAGCCCCTCGGCCAGCGAACCGGCCAGGTCGCGGCAGGCCCCGGCGTCGCCGAGCATGGCCTCGCCGCCGCGCAGTTCGAGGGCGGCGGCCAGCGTCCACGGGCCGACGGCCTGGACCTTGAGCAGCCCCTCGTACCCCTGGGTGAACTCCTCCAGCGCGTCCAGGTCCTCCCCCAGCCAGGAGCGGGCGCGGCGGGTGTCGCGGCCGGGCCGGTCGCTGATCCGCCAGCCGCTCGGCTCGACGTGCCCGTACATCTCGACGAGCAGGCCGATGGTCCGGCCGATCATGTCCGCGCCGGGGCCGCGCGCCGGCAGCTCCGCCAGGTACGGCATGCCCTGGCCTTCGGCGAAGGAGCCGGTGACGGTCTTCGCCGCCTCCCGCGCGTCTCCCCCGGGCATCGACCCGATCCCGGTCGCCCGGCACTCGCTCCACTTGCTCTTCTCGCTCACACCGGAAGCCTACGGTCCGCCGCGCGCGCCCCGCGTACGCGGGGCGTCAGCGGCCCGGGCGGACGGAGAGCTTCAGCGGCCCGGGCGGACCGTGAGGTCGTTGACCTCGGCGTCGCGCGGCAGGTCGATCGCCATCAGGATCGTGGTGGCCACCGACTCGGGGTCGATCCAGCGCTCCGCGTCGTACTCCTTGCCCTCCTGCTGGTGCACCTTGGCCTGCATGGGGCTGGCGGTGCGCCCGGGGTAGACGGAGGTGACCCGGACCCCGTTGCCGTGCTCCTCGTGGCGCAGCGAGTCGGCGAGCGCCTTGAGGCCGTGCTTGCTCGCGGCGTACGCGCTCCAGCCGGCGTGGGCGTTGAGGCCGGCGCCGGAGTTCACGAAGAGGACGTGGCCCTGGGCGGCGCGGAGCTGCGGGATGAGGAGGCGGGTGATCTCGGCGGGGGCGATGAGGTTGGCGTTGAGCTGGAAGTGCCAGGCCTTGGGGGTCAGTTCGCCGACGGTCCCGAGCTCGACGACGCCCGCGATGTGCAGCAGGGTGTCGATCCGCTCGGGCATGGGCTGCTGGCCGAACGCCCAGGAGAGCCGGTCGGGGTTGCCGAGATCGCCGACGAGGGTCCGCGCGCCCGGGTAGCGGTCGGCGAACTCCTTGGCGCGGCCGGCGTCACGGGCGAGCAGGACGAGGTCGTCGCCGCGCTCCAGGAGACGGCGGGCGACAGCGGCCCCGATGCCGGAACCGGCGCCGGTGATGAGGTGGGTAGGCATGGGGCGATCCTAGGCCGAGGCCTGACCACCGGAGCCCGGCGGACTCCTCCGGTACGTGCGTGATCGCCGGAGCGCGGCGGACTCCTCCGGACCTGCGTGATCACTGCAGCCCGGCGGACTCCTCCAGATACGCCAGCGCGCCCACGCCGTCCTTGGCGAAGAAGACCAGCTCGGTCAGGGGCAGCGGCAGGAACCCCTCGTCCTCCATCCGCTGGAACTGCTCGCGCAGCCCGTCGTAGAAGCCCGCCGTGTTGAGCAGGACGACCGGCTTGGTGTGCTTGCCGTGCTTCTTCAGCTCCAGGATCTCGGTGGCCTCGTCCAGCGTCCCGGTCCCGCCGACCATGATCACGATGGCGTCGGACTTCTCCAGGAGCAGGGCCTTGCGCTCGGCGAGGTCGCGGGCGATCACCATCTCGTCGGCGTTCTCCCGGGCCTTCGCGGCGAGGAAGTCGACCGAGACCCCCACGAGCCGCCCGCCCGCCGCCTGCACACCGTCCGCGACGACCTTCATCAGGCCACTTTCCGAACCGCCCCAGACCAGCGTGTGGCCGCCTCTGCCGAGCAGCTCGGCGAACTCGCGGGCGGGCACGGTGTAGCGGTCGTCGAGGTCGGCGGCGGAGAGGAAGACGCAGATGTTCATGGAGCCACCGTACGACCCGCCTCCGACACTCCCCCGTTCCGGTGAGTCAGGTGCGGATTCCGGCCGACAGGGGGCGGGCGGGGAAGATTCCGGGCCCGTACGCCGCTGAGAGAGGCATGACTTCCAACCGAGGACACCACATCACCGTCGAGCCGGTCACCGTCCACGTCAGGGCGGTCCACGAGGGCCAGGTGCTGGCAGAGAGCCGCCGCCCCCTCGTCCTGCGCGAGACGGGCTGTCCGGACCGCTACTACCTGCCGCCGGAGGACGTCCGTACCGAGCTGCTCACACCGTCCGACACCACCACCCACTGCCCGTTCAAGGGCGACGCCTCCTACTGGTCGCTTCCCGGCGCCGCCGACCTCGTCTGGGCCTACCCGGACCCGAAGCCCGAAGTGGCCGCCGTCAAGGACCACTTCTGCTTCTACGGGACGGAGCCGGTGGCCGACTGACGCGCGGACTGCCTCCGGGAGGTTCTTTCCGCCGGAGCGATGAGTTTCCCGGCCCGCTCCGGTCTCCTCTCGCATGGACAGGATTCTCTCCGCCGACGCCACGCCGATCGCCTGCCGCCGCCGGGGCGAGGGGCCACCGCTGGTGCTGGTCGGCGGGGCGCTGAGCACCGCGGCGACCGACGCGCCGCTGGCCGCGCTGCTGGCGCCGCGCTTCACGGTGGTCACGTACGACCGCCGGGGGCGCGGCGCCAGCGGCAGCGGTGCGGAGGGCGTGCGCCGGGAGATCGAGGACCTGGCCGCCGTAGTGGCGGCGGCCGGGCCCGACGCGCGCGTGTTCGGGATGGCCTCCGGCGGCGCGCTGGCCCTGGAGGCGGTGGCCGCCGGGCTTCCGGTCGAGCTGCTCGCCGTCTACGAGCCGCCCTACACCCCCGGCGCCTCCGGCCTCCGCGCCAAGGCCGCCTGCGCGGACCGGCTGCACCGGCTGCTGGCGGCCGGGGACCGGGGCGGAGCGGTGGAGCTGTTCCTGACCGCGACGGGCGTGGACGCGGCGACGGTGGCCCGGATGCGGCGCGCGCCGCTGTGGCCGGGCCTGGAAGCGCTGGCGCACACGCTGGCGTACGACGACGCGGTGCTGGGCGACGGGGCGGTCCCGGCGGAGCGGTTCGCCGCCGTCACCGCCCGCACGCTGGTGGTCTGCGGCGGCTTCAGCTCGGCCGGCGCGCGCGCCGCCACCCGCACCCTGGCCGAGGCCCTGCCGCGCGCCCGGCACCGCACACTGACGGGCCAGATGCGCGAGGTGGCGCCGCAGGTGCTGGCCCCGGTGCTGGCGGACTTCTTCGCCCGGGACGTGTACGTACGCCAGGCGTCGTGAGCCGTGATCAGGCCCCCGTCGACACCCGCTCGCGGCGGACCGTCGTCGCGATGGTGGCCGAGCCGACGACCCGGCTGCCGTCGTACAGCACGACCGCCTGGCCCGGGGCCACGCCCCGTACCGGCTCGGTGAAGGTGACGTGCAGCTCGGTGCCGTCCACCAGCTCGGCCGTCACCTCGGTCTCGCCGCCGTGGGCGCGCAGCTGGGCGGTGTACGTCCCCGGGCCGGAGGGAGGCGTTCCGCACCAGCGCGGCTTGATCGCGGTCAGGGAGGTGACGTCCAGGGCCTCGACGGGGCCGACGGTGACCGTGTTGTTCACCGGGGAGATGTCCAGCACGTAGCGCGGCTTGCCGTCGGGAGCGGGGTGGCCGATCTTCAGGCCCTTGCGCTGGCCGATGGTGAAGCCGAACGCGCCGTCGTGGGTGCCCAGCTTCGTACCGGACTCGTCCAGGATGTCGCCCTCGGCCGGGCCGCCGAGGCGGTCGGCCAGGAAGCCCTGGGTGTCGCCGTCGGCGATGAAGCAGATGTCGTGGCTGTCGGGCTTCTTGGCGACGGCCAGGCCCCGGCGCTCGGCCTCGGCGCGGATCTCGTCCTTGGTGGTGAGGGTGTCGCCGAGCGGGAACATGGCGTGGGCGAGCTGCTTCTCGTCCAGGACGCCCAGCACATAGCTCTGGTCCTTGGCCATGTCGGAGGCGCGGTGGAGCTCGCGGCTGCCGTCCTCGGCGAGCACGACCGTGGCGTAGTGGCCGGTGCAGACGGCGTCGAAGCCGAGGGCGAGGGCCTTGTCGAGCAGCGCGGCGAACTTGATCTTCTCGTTGCAGCGCAGGCACGGGTTGGGCGTGCGCCCGGCCTCGTACTCCGCGACGAAGTCCTCCACGACGTCCTCGCGGAAACGTTCCGCGAGGTCCCAGACGTAGAACGGGATACCGATGACGTCGGCCGCGCGGCGGGCGTCCCGGGAGTCCTCGATGGTGCAACAGCCGCGCGCCCCGGTCCGGAAGGACTGGGGGTTCGCGGAGAGGGCGAGGTGGACACCGGTCACGTCGTGGCCCGCCTCGGCGGCGCGGGCCGCGGCGACGGCGGAGTCCACGCCGCCCGACATCGCGGCGAGGACACGCAGGGGGCGCTGGGAAGTCTGAGTCATAGCCCCTCCAGGGTACGGGTCGCCGGGAACCGAACGCCCGCGGATATGCGTTGGTGATCACATGGGCAACAACGGGAGCACCAGGGCGTCGGCCAAGCCCTCGGGCGGACGGTCGCGGAAGAAGTCCGCCGACGGCGTCAGCCGGCGTGCGCTGCTGATCGGCGGCGGTGCGGTGGTGGCGGCCGGCACCGTCGCCGTGCTCGCGCGCGACGAGGTGAAGCGGGCCTGGTGGCAGGTGCCCGGCGTGGAGAAGCCCCGCAAGGCCGGTGAGCTGGATTACGCGGGCGCGACCTGGGTCGCGGCCTCCGAGGCGAACTGGCGGCGGGCGGACCGCCCGGACGACTTCCGGATCGACCGCGTGATCATCCATGTCACGCAGGGCAGCTTCGACAGCGCGGTGCGGGTCTTCCAGGACCCGGCCCACCGGGCCGCGACGCACTACATCGTGGGCCAGGACGGACGGGTGGTGCAGATGATCCGCGAGCTGGACGTGGCGTACCAGGCAGGCAACCGGTCGTTCAACGAGCGGGCGATCGGCATCGAGCACGAGGGGTTCGTGGACCGGCCGAAGGACCTCACCAAGGAGATGTACGAGTCGTCGGCGCGGCTGACGGCGTCGATCTGCGCCCGGTACGACATACCCATCGACCGGGAGCACATCATCGGCCATGTGGAGGTGCCGGGCACCGACCACACCGACCCGGGGCCGCACTGGGACTGGGACCGGTATCTGAAGCTGGTGCGGCGGGCGGCGACGGCACCGCCTTCCCCGACCCCGTCCGCCTCGCCGTCGCCTTCCGCCACCCGCGCCGAGTAACAGCCGGTCTCAGCTGAGTCCGGCCGTCCGCGCCCGCTCCACCGCCGGGCCGATCGCCTGGGCCAGCGCCTTCACGTCGTCCTCGGTGGAGGTGTGGCCGAGCGAGAAGCGCAGGGTGCCCCGGGCCAGGTCCGGGTCGGTGCCGGTGGCCAGGAGTACGTGGCTGGGCTGGGCGATCCCGGCGGTGCAGGCGGAGCCGGTGGAGCACTCGATGCCCTGCGCGTCCAGCAGGAGTAGCAGGGAGTCGCCTTCGCAGCCGGGGAAGCTGAAGTGCGCGTTGGCCGGGAGGCGTCCGGCCGGGTCGGGGTCGCCGCCGAGGACGGCGTCCGGGACGGCGTGGCGTACGGCGGCCACCAGGTCGTCCCGCAGCCCGCCCACGCGCCGGGCGAAGTGCTCGCGTCCCTCGGCGGCCAGCCGGCCGGCCACGGCGAAGGAGGCGACGGCGGGCACGTCCAGGGTTCCGGAGCGCACATGCCGCTCCTGGCCGCCGCCGTGCAGAACGGGTACGGGGGTGTGGTCGCGGCCCAGCAGCAGCGCGCCGATGCCGAACGGGCCGCCGATCTTGTGGCCGCTGACCGTCATCGCGGCCAGCCCGGAGGCGGCGAAACCGACCTCCAGCTGGCCGAAGGCCTGCACCGCGTCGGCATGCATCGGGATCCCGAACTCGGCTGCGACCGAAGCCAGTTCCCGTACCGGCATGATCGTGCCGATCTCGTTGTTGGCCCACATCACGGTGATCATCGCGATGTCGTCGGGGTTACGGAGGATCGCCTCGCGCAGGTCCTCGGGGTGGACCCGGCCGTAGCGGTCGACCGGGAGGTGGTCGACGGTGGCGCCCTCGTGCTCGGCGAGCCAGTCGACGGCGTCCAGGACGGCGTGGTGCTCGACGGGGCCGGAGAGGACCCGGGTGCGGCGCGGGTCGGCGTCGCGGCGGGACCAGTAGAGGCCCTTGACGGCGAGGTTGTCGGCCTCCGTGCCGCCGGAGGTGAACACCACCTCGCTGGGGCGTGCGCCGAGGGCGTCGGCGAGGGTTTCTCTGGACTCCTCGACGGTGCGGCGGGCCCTGCGTCCGGCCGCGTGCAGGGAGGACGCGTTGCCGGTGACGGAGAGCTGGGCGGTCATCGCCTCGATCGCTTCGGGAAGCATCGGCGTGGTCGCTGCGTGGTCGAGGTAGGCCATGGTGGGGCCGATTCTACGAGCCCGGAGCGGGACGCACGGCGCCGCACGTCCGGGACCGTCCTCGTCAGCCGCCCAGGCTCCAGGACACCGTGCCGTTGACGGTGACCAGGACGGCCAGGACGACGAGGTCCGCGACACCGAGCGCGAGGCCGAGGTAGGCGCGGCGCGGGCGGCGGGTGCGGCGGGCCAGGGAGAGCAGCGCCATCACGATCGCGGTGGGGCCGAGCAGCAGGTTGAACGCCAGCAGGCCGACGAGGCCGAGGACGAAGGAGCCGACGGCGAGACCGTCCGCCTCGCGGCCGGCGGCCCGGCGCGGGGCGGAAGCCTGGGCCGGGGCTTGGGTGGGGGCTCGGGTGGGAGCCGTCTCCGGTGCGGTCTGGTCGGTGGCGTCGTCCGTACGGCGGGCGCGGTCGGTGAGGGTGAGGGTCATCGTGCGAGCTCCTTCGGATCGGTCCGGGTACGGCGGGCGCGACAGACGCTGGTGCGGGTCAGCGGGTCAGCGGGTCAGCGGGTACGGCGTTCCCGTACGGCGAAGATCAGCAGCCAGCAGCCGATCACCGTCGCGGCGGCCAGGGAGACCGGAAGCGGGAGATGGGCGACCGCTCCGAGGGCGATGCCCAGGAGCAGCAGCGCGGCAACGAGGACGAGCACGGCGGGACCTCTCTGTACGACGACGAAGACGAGAGCCGTTCGGAGTACGAGTGTTCACTGACTTGCCAGCCTAAACCTCCGCCCCCTTCCTTGACTCGGAGAACGGTTGTTTACTGAATGGCATGAGTCACACCGCCGGAGTCCGCCAGACCCAGAAGCTGAAGACCCGCCAGGCCCTGCTCGACGCCGCGCTCCTGCTGCTGGAGCACCAGAGCCTGAGCAGCCTGGGGTTGCGCGAGGTCACCCGGGCCGCCGGGGTCACGCCCACCGCTTTCTACCGGCACTTCGCGGACACCGCCGCGCTCGGTGTGGCCCTGGTGGAGGAGACGCTGGGCAGCCTGCACGGGCTGATCGCCGCGGTGCTCATGGAGACTGGCGACAGCGAGGAGCGGCTGGACCGCAGCGTGGAGGTGATAGCGCGGCACGTCGGCGCGCAGCCCGCGCACTTCCGGTTCATCGCGCGCGAGCAGCACGGCGGGGTGGGCCCGGTGCGCGAGGCCATCGCGGCGCAGCTGTTCCGGTTCGCGGAGGAGGTGGCGTGCGCGCTCAAGGTGGAGCCGGGGTCGGCCGGGTGGAGCAAGGAGGATCTGCTGATGCTGGGCGGGTTCTACGTGGACCACATGGTGATGACCGCGTCGGCGCTCCTGGACGCGGGCCCCGAGCACGAGCGGGCCGTGGTCCGGCAGGCCCGGCGGCGGCTGCGGCTGGTCTCGATCGGCCGCGCGCACTGGCTGGACGAAGCGCCCGCCCGGGACCGGGAACACGACGAGGCGCCCGCCCGGGACTGAACGGCCGGGGCGCCCCCGTACGCGTACGCGAGCCGCTCCCGTACGCGTACGGACGGCACGCCCTGCCCGCGTACGGACTACTCCACGCGCGGCGCCTTCGCCAGCTGGCGGGACTGGGCGACGAGGCGGTCGGCGCTGTCCCAGACCTCCGCGTCCTCCTCCAGGAAGCCGCCGGCGAGGTTGCGGGTGGTGATGGAGACGCGCAGCGGGCCCGGGGCCGGGCGGCAGCGGATGTGGGTGGTGAGCTCGACCGTCGGGGTCCAGCCGGTCAGGCCCAGCTCGAACGAGGTCGGCGGCAGGGCGTCCACGGTGAGCAGCAGCGAGAGCGGGTCCGGGTCGCGGCCGTCGGCGAGGCCGAACCAGCCGCGCATCTCGCCCTTGCCGGACGGCGCGCCGACCGCCCAGCCGACGGTCGCCGGGTCGAGCTTGATGTCGAGCCGGTCCGTGATGGCCGAGCTGCCGGGGATCTTGGGCGCTCCGTCGCTCGGGCCGAGGCAGTGGTCCCGGTCGGGCATGGCGGGCGGCAGGGCGGTGGTGCGTACGTCGTCGGGGAGGGCGTCCAGGTCGCCGTAGGTGGCGAGGACCCGGATGCGCTCGATCTCGCTGCCGTCCTCGGCGTACTGGAAGAGCGAGGCCTGTCCGGTGGAGAGGGTGCGGCCGGTGCGGACGGCCTGGGTCCGGATCACCGCGGGGCCGGGGACGGAGGCGGTGAGGTAGTGCGCGGAGACCGAGAACGGGTCGGAGTGCGGCAGCGCCTCGCCCAGCGCGCGACCGAGCAGCGCTAGCAGGTAGCCGCCGTTGACGGCGTGGATGATGGTCCAGCCCGCGGAGAGTTCCGCGTCGTAGACGCCCTCCTCGCGCAGGGTGACCGCGGTGTCGCGGTCGAACTCACTGTCGCCGATGGTTGCCGGAGCGGTCTGCGCCGCCGCCTCTGTCGCTGCCTGTGCCATGGCATGCACGGTACACGGATGACATTACTGAGCGGTAGCTTTTCGGGCCGCCCAATCCCGGATCTAGACCTCCTCCGCCCGCGCCGATGACCGGTTGTACGCACGCGGCGCACGCCAGTGGAAGCGCAGCGCCAGCAGGCGCAGAGTGAAGGCCGCGATCACCGCCAAGCCGCTGGTCAGAGCGTTGAGGGTGTCGAAGCGGATGCAGAGGACGACCATGGTGGCGCCGACGATCGCGGGCACCGCGTACAGGTCGCGGTCCCAGCGCAGCAGCGAGGGCACCTCGTTGGCCAGCACGTCCCGCAGCACACCGCCGCCGACCGCCGTGGCGAGCCCCAGCGCCGCCGATGCCGTGAGCCCGAGGCCGTACTCGTACGCCTTGACCGTGCCGGTCACGCAGAACAGGCCGAGCCCCGCCGCGTCGAAGACGTTGACGCCGACCTGGATGCGCTCCACGTGGGGGTGGAGGAAGAAGACCAGGCCGGCGGCGAAGAGCGGGGTGATGAAGTAGCCGAGGTCGGTGAAGGCGGCGGGCGGGATCGCGCCGATCATCACATCACGGAACAGCCCTCCGCCCAGCGCCGTCACCTCGGCGAGGACCGCGATGCCGAAGACATCGAAGTTCTTGCGTACGGCGAGCAGCGCGCCCGAGATCGCGAAGACGAAGATCCCGACGAGATCGAGCGCATGCTGGACGGAGGGCGTGAACAGTTCGGTGAGCACCGGGCAATTGTGCCGGTACTGACCACCTCGGACTCGGCGCCCTCCTGGGGCTCAGCCGAACATGTCGAGGTAGTGCTGTGCGTGGGCCGGGTGGCAGTCGCCGAAGTCGGCGGATGCCGGGTCACCGCCGGTCTCCGCGACGACGAGCCGGCCGAGGTAGCAGTCCCGGCCGGGGCCCACTCCGCCTGCCATCGCCGGATCGTCGCCGACGGACTGGGCGAAGGCGAGTGCGGTGGTGCCCTCGTGCACCGGACCGGCACAGCCCACTCCCGGAAGAGTCGGCAGTTCCACGTGACGGCGCGGGCAACCCGGTGCTGTCACAAGGCCGGCCCTGGAGCCGGACACCGACCGTCGCCCACGAACGCTACGTACTGGGAGATCGGCACGTCAGGGACGGTACTGGCCGGGGGCGGCATCCAGGCGAATGAGCGCAGGCTGATCCTCTGACTGCATGTGCGCCCGAGTGCCTCCGTTCTCAACGATTCCCAGGGCGGTGCACAGACGCCGTGCGGGACGGGAAAGGCCGGCGGCGTATTGCCGTGTGATCTCCGCACCGTGGTCGGGGCTCGGGAACCTGGCGGTGACGGCGTAGTGGTGGTTGCGGACCTGGATGGTCGTCACGGGTGCGGCCTGAAGATCTCGGTACCAAGCTGCGCCCGGAGAGGAAACCAGGATCCAGTGACCTCGCTTCGCGTCGTACGCGGCGACCTCCAGCACTGTGTGGTGAAGGTCGCCGCTGACCCGGTCGGTGTGGTGCAGGAGCAGCAGGTGACGGCCGAGAAGCGGCCCGAGGCCCACACGGTAGAGAGCGACAGACAGCCGCGCGAGACGTCGCCTCCGGCCGCGTGGCGGAGAGCCGCGGCGGCCGCTGTGTGGCCTGGTCGTCATCGAGCCGCCTCCTCGGGCCGACAGGGAGAACGATTGCGTAGCGAAAACCGCAGCTATCTTTGGTGCGGGCAATCTTTGCATAGTCTAAAGCTCGGTGGCCGAGTGGAGTGCCCTGCCGGATGTCGTCGATCTGCTGGGAGTGCCGTGATCACCGGAAAGCGAAGAGACGGTGGGGTGATGCTGTCCTGGTTGCCCTTCGTGATGATGGTGGTCGTGGCGGGGATGGACCTCACCGCCGGCCCGGAGGGCGGCTTCCTCCCACTGGTGTCGCTGGGCCCTGCCTTCGCCGGGTTGATCGGTACGTGGCGGCGAACCGCTCTCATCGGCGGCTTGGCGCTGTTGTTGTGCGCCGGTCTGGGAATGTACGACGGCCTCTTCGACACCCGGCGTGGCTACACGGCGATGGCCTCGGTCGCCGGAGTGACACTGGCCGGCGCTTTGGCAGCGAGGTCGCGTACGCGGCGCGAGGCGGAGTTGGCGGGCGTGCGCTCGATCGCCGAGGTGGCTCAGAGCGTGCTGCAGCGTCCTGTGCCTGGCCACGTCGGAGGATTGCGGGTCGCGGTCTCGTACACGTCCGCGGTTGCGGAGTCCCGCATCGGCGGTGACCTGTACGAGGTGGTGGCGTCGCCGTACGGAGTCCGTGTGATCGTCGGGGACGTTCAGGGCAAGGGTCTCGCCGCAGTGGAGACAGCCGCCTCCGTCCTCGGCGTGTTCCGTGAAGCCGCGCACGACGAGCCCCACCTGACCGCGCTCGCCGCCCGGTTGGAGCGCACGGTGGCCCGCGAGGCGGACGGAGAGAAGTTCGTGACCGCCGTCCTTGCCGAGATACACACCGACGAGCAGACTGCTCTCTTTCTGAACTGCGGTCACCCTCCGCCCATGATCGTCCACGCGGAAGGCTCCGTCGACCTCCCTCACCCGCCCACCTACGCACTGCCGCTGGGTCTGGGCATGGACGAAGGGGACCCTCCGCAGGTATACCGGTCCACCTTCGCTCCGGGCGACCGCCTCCTGCTCTACACCGACGGAGTCACCGAAGCACGTAACGCCGACGGCGCCTTCTACCCCCTGCGGGAACGAGCCGGACTGCTGCGCACCGCAGAGGCCGAGGATGGTGTCGAAGCCTTGCGCGAGGACGTCGTGCGCCACGCCGACGGGCCCCTGCACGACGACGCAGCGCTGCTGCTGCTGCACCGCCGGCGGTAGCTGGACAGGAGCGCGGGGCGCACGGCGCCGGGAGCAGGGTAGAAAGGTGGCATGGCCAGGAAAGTAGCTCCGGCGGAGCGCATGGACGATGTGGACGCGGTCACTCAGGCGGTGCTGACGGCTTCCCGTCTGCTGGTGGCCGTGTCGGCACATTCGCTGGCGGAGGTGGAGGAGCGGGTGACCCTCCCCCAGTTCCGGATGCTGGTGGTGCTCTCCTCCCGCGGGGCCACCAAGCTCGTCACGCTGGCGGAGCTCCTGGGTGTGCGGCCGTCGACGGCCATGCGCATGATCGACCGGCTGATCGCCGCGGGGCTCGCGGACCGGCAGACCAACCCTGACAACCGCCGCGAGACTCTGCTTCGGCTCACCGCGGAAGGGCGCCGCACGGTGGAGAACGTCACCGCGCGCCGACGCCGGGAGATCGCTTCGATCGTTCAACGCCTCGCCCCGTACCAGCGGACGGCTCTGATCGAGGCGCTGGCCGACTTCAACGAGGCGGGTGGTGAGCAGCCGGCCCCGTTGCTGCACGCGGGCCCCGGGCTTCACCCGCTGGGCTGGGACGAATAGCCGACGGCAGGCTGACCGGACGTGCGCCTGGCTCACTGGGGTACTCGGCGAAGTGGGGCACGTCACCACCACGGTGCGAGTCGGGAGCGCATCCGGGAAGGCCCGCACTACCTTGATTGTGGTCAGCGGCCGAGATGCTGGGCCCTGTGTTCGGCCCAGCGCTCCATGAGGGACCCCAACTCCTTCTCCAGGAACTGGAAGAACTCCAGCGTGTCGTTGATCCTGCGCCCGTGAGGGGCGTCGAGACCGAAGTGACTCACGCCCTCCCGCAACGTGGCCTGTCAGCCTCTCAGCACGGCGTCGCGTTCGGTCAGAGCGCTGTACCACTGATCACCCCGTACGCGGTAGCGCTCCCGCCGCGAACCCGGCTCCCTCTCACGGCTGACCATATTGACCTGAGCGAGATAGCGAACGGCTCCCGATACGGCTGCCGGGCTGATCTTGAGCCGGTCGCCCAGTTCGGCGGAGGTCAGATCCCCCCGCTCGGAGGAGAGCAACGCCGCGAAGACCCTGGCCGGCATGCGGGCCATGCCGGATTCGACGAGCTGGGCGGCGAAGCGCTCGATGAACCGTGAGGCGGCGGCCTCGGCACCGGCGACGGCCTCCCCTCGGCCGCAGTCCGCACGGCCGTCTCCCCGCCGCCGCTCATTCATGCCCGACTCCAGTTCTTGTGATTCGGCGCCCCGAAATATCCCGAAGCCCCGCGGCAGTCTACCGAGTGATTCATACACTTTCTTAACTTCACACACTTCTGAAGTAAGCGTATGTTCGGCATCATGAAAAAGGCCATCACTGTCGCTGGACTCCACAAGTCGTTCGGCCGGACGCACGCCCTCGACGGCCTGGACCTCTGCGTCGACGTCGGCGAGGTCCACGGCTTCCTCGGCCCCAACGGCGCAGGCAAGTCGACCGCCATCCGTGTCCTGCTCGGGCTGCTGCGCGGTGACTCCGGCTCCGCGCAGCTCCTGGGCAAGGACCCGTGGAAGGACGCCGTCGAACTGCACCGGCGGCTCGCCTACGTACCCGGCGACGTCGAGCTGTGGCCGGGTCTCACCGGTGGGGAAGCCATCGACCTGCTCTCCGGACTGCGCGGCGGCCTCGACCGGCAGCGGCGCGACGAGCTCGTCGAGCGGTTCGACCTGGACCCGACCAAGAAGGGTCGCGCCTACTCCAAGGGCAACCGGCAGAAGGTCGCCATCGTCGCCGCGCTCGCCTCCGACGCCGAACTGCTGCTCCTGGACGAGCCCACGGCGGGCCTCGACCCGCTCATGGAGGTTGTCTTCCAGGACGTCATCCTTCAGGCAAAGGCAGCGGGCAGGACCGTGCTGCTCTCCAGCCACATCCTGGCCCAGGTCGAGAAGCTCTGCGACCGTGTGAGCATCATCCGGCAGGGCCGCAACGTGCAGTCGGGCACGCTGAGCGAGATGCGCCACCTGACACGCACGACAGTTGAGGCCGAGACCGAGCACCCGGCCGCCGGACTCGACACCCTGCCCGGCGTCCACGGGGTCCGGGTGAAGGGACATAGGGTGAGCTTCGCCGTCGACGGAGCACACCTCGACGCCGCCATCCGCAAGCTCGGCGAGTTCGGTATCCGCAGCCTGATCAGCCATCCCCCGACACTGGAGGAGCTGATGCTGCGTCACTACGGTGAGGAGCTCGCCGCCAACGGCAGTCGGGGGCACACCGAAAGGACCGCCGGTTCAGGGGACACGGTCCCCGATGCGATCACCCCGGTCCGCGGCGGCGACGGGGCGGCCCGATGACCACCACCGCGGCAGCCCCCGGGGCCCGCAGCGCAACCGGGCCCGGTCCAGGCGCTTTCGCGGGCACCGCAACCCTCATCCGGTTCGCCCTGCGCCGAGACCGTGTTCGCCTCACGGCGTGGCTGCTCGCGCTCGCCCTGGGCACGCTCGCCACAGCGAGCGAATACACGGCCCTGTACGCCACCGCCGAGAAGCGGGCCGGGGTCGCCGCCACCATGGACAGTCCCGCCGCGCTCGCCATGACCGGTCCGCGCCACTATCTCTCCGACTATGACGTCGGCGCGATGCTCGGCCATCAGCTGCTCGGCTTCATGGCCGTACTGGTCGGCCTGATGAGCGTATTGATCGTCACCCGGCACACACGGAACGAGGAGGAGACCGGCCGGGCCGAGCTGGTGCGCTCCACCGTCGTCGGACACCACGCCCAACTGGCCTCCGCGCTGGCGGTCGCCGCCGTCGCCAACATCGCCCTCGCCGTCCTCGTGGCCCTGGCCCTCGTCTCGACGCGCATCGACGGCATCGGCGTCGGCGAAGCACTGCTGTACGGACTCACACACGCCGCGATCGGCCTGGTCTTCGCCGGCGTCGCCGCCGTCACCGCACAGGTGACCGCCCACACCCGCGGCGCCTCCGGCATGGCACTCGCACTGATCGGTCTCGCCTTCGTGCTGCGCGCCTCCGGCGATGTCGGCAACGACGCCCTGTCCTGGCTCAGCCCGATCGGCTGGATCCAGCGCACCTACGTCTTCGTCGACAACCGCTGGTGGCCCCTGCTGCTCTGCCTGGCGACTGCCGCAGTCACCGCCGCCACCGGCCTCGCGCTGAGCACCCGGCGCGACCTCGGCGCCGGCCTGCGCCCTGCCCGGCTCGGCCGCCGCACCGCGTCCGAAGCACTCACCCGGCCCCTCGGCTTCGCGCTGCGGCTGCACCGCGCGACCCTGCTGGGCTTCGGCACCGGACTGTTCCTGATGGGCGCCATGTACGGATCCATCCTCGGCGACGCCGCCGACATGGTGAAGGACATCGAACAGATCCAGGAAGCGCTGGCGGAGATCGGCGGCAGCTCCGTCGCCGAGTCGTTCGCGTCGATGGTGATGGTCGTCATCGCGGTCGTCGCCGCCGTGTACGTGGTGATGGCCTCCCTGCGGCCGCGAGCCGAGGAAAGCGCCGGCCGCGCCGAACCGCTGCTGGCCACCGGCCTCTCACGCCACCGCTGGCTGGGCAGCCATATCACCGTCGCACTGGCCGGCGGCACGGCACTGCTCCTCGCGGCCGGGCTGGCCTTCGGCCTCGCGGGCGCCGCGTCCACCGGGAACACCGCCCTCGTGGGTGAGCTGCTCGGGGCTGCCGTCGTCTACGCGCCCGCACTATGGGTGACCGCAGGCGTGGCAGTCGCACTGTTCGGCTGGTGCCCCCGCGCCGGGACGGCGGCCTGGGTCGTCCCCGTGTACGCGTTCCTCGTCGGGTACCTCGGCGCGATCCTCCGCTTCCCCGACTGGACGAACAACCTCTCGCCCTTCGGCCACGTCCCCCGCCTTCCGGCCGACCAGATGAGCTGGACTCCGATGCTCATCCTCACCACCGTCGCGGCAGGACTGATCCTGCTGGGACTGACGGGCTTTCACCGTCGTGACCTGGAGACCAAATGAGGCGCTTGGGGAGGTGACCGACACGGCTGCTGCGTCCCCTGCCCGTGGGAAGGCCCCCGGCCCGCCCTCGTCCGCCGATCAGATCTGGGTGAGTTCCGCGGCGCCGAAAGAGACACCGAAGCGGGCGCACCACACACTCACGCTGGTGTAGTCGGACAGTTCTGCATCGGCGGGGAGGGCGTAGTTCTGGTTTCCCTTGTTGCCTTTGAGTTTGCCGAGGCTGACGTACTTGCCGTCATCGAAGACTCCCCAGCCTCCCCTGCCCTCCTTCACCGGCGCGTCGGTCAGCCACACATGGAGGTCGGGTCCGTTGCTGGTGTCGAGGTTCTCCAGTCGCAGCGTGTGCGTCCCGTCCGCCAGACGAACGATCTTCACGACCCCGGTCGTGGTGTGCTCATGGCTGATGAACTTCCCTGCCGCGACGGTCAGCGGGCTGGTGGGCACCACCGGGCTCTCGCCGGGTGATGCCGGTTCCACCGGCAACGGGGCTGCTGGTGAGGGCAGGGACTCCACCACCGTCTCGTCCTGCCACAGCTTCCACGGCTGGAAGAAGTACAGACCCGCGGACACCACGGTGACAGCGGCAACCGCGATGCCTGTCAGTATCAGCTTGCCCGCTCGCCGTATGCGCACCATGAGACCGCCCCCTCGTGTTTCTGCAGTGCGGCCGAGAATAGCCGGGAGGGGGGTGCACGTCACCAGATGTCAGTCTCCACATGCGAGGTTCTGCCACAGTCGCCGAACCGGCCTGTCATCCTCTGCCGGCGGCCGCCCCGTCGGCGCGAGGTCGGGTGTGGGGAGGCGGCCTGGTGGCCACGGCTCGGGCGGGGTGGTGGGGGCCGTCACCCTTCAGCCATCAGGCGCGGACGGCTTTCCCGTGGCGGGCGCGTCGGCATCGGATCGTGGACAGGGACCAGAGCCCCGTCCACGATCCGCAACCGTTCGGCATCCGCCCCGGTCCCGGTGCCGGCACCTCCCCGTCCTCGTACCATCGTCACCGACGTCCCGAACCGGACCGTTCGCGAGCCGGTGGACTTCTCCACCGGCAACGAATCAGCCCACCACAACACCCCACCCGCACAACCTTCAGACCCTCGGGCTGCCCTCCGCCCTATCGGTGCCACCCGCGTCGGCCTGAGCCGGTACGGTCGCGGGCTCCTCCACCTTCGTCGAATCCTCCGAGGACTCGGCATCCTCCTCCGAGACCTCCACCGCCTCGGCCGCGACCGCCTCCGTGGCGACGACCGCCTCGATGCCGGTGGCCAGGGTCTGCTTCACCGTCCCGGCCTCGATCTCGGCCGTGAAGTGGCAGGCCACCTTGTGCCCGTCGCCGGTGTCGAGCAGCGGCGGGCGCTCGGTCGCGCACTTGGTCTCCTGCACCCACGGGCAGCGGGTGTGGAAGCGGCAGCCGGCCGGCGGGTTGGCCGGGGAGGGCAGGTCGCCGTGGAGCAGGATGCGCTCGCGGCGGTCCTCGACCTCCGGGTCCGGCACCGGGACGGCCGACATCAGCGCCTTGGTGTACGGGTGCCGGGGCCCCGCGTACAGCGCGTCGCTCGGCGCCTCCTCGACCAGCCCGCCCAGGTACATGACCCCGATGACGTCCGAGATGTGCCGGACCACGGCGAGGTCGTGCGCGATGACGAGGTAGGTCAGGCCGAGGGACTCCTGGAGCTCCTCCAGCAGGTTGATGACCTGCGCCTGCACCGAGACGTCCAGCGCGGAGACCGGCTCGTCGCAGATGATCACGTCCGGCTCCAGGACCAGCGCACGGGCGATGCCGATGCGCTGGCGCTGACCGCCGGAGAACTCGTGCGGGTAGCGGGACAGCGCGTTGGCCGGGAGGCCGACCTTGGCGAGGATCTCCTTGATCTTCTCCCGGCGCTCCGCCTGGTCCTTGCCGATGTTGTGGGCGGCCATGCCCTCGGCAAGGATCGACTCGATGTTCTGCCGCGGGTTGAGGCTGCCCAGCGGGTCCTGGAAGACCATCTGGAGGCGGCGGCGGAAGGTCCGCATCTTCTCGTCCGGCAGCTGCGCGAGGTCGGTGCCGTCGAAGACGACCGCGCCGTCGGTGATGTCGTTCAGCCGCAGCACCGCGCGGCCGAGCGTCGTCTTGCCGCACCCGGACTCGCCGACCAGGCCGTACGTCTGGCCGGCCTCCACGCTGAGCGAGACGCCGTCGACGGCGTAGACATGGCCCACCGTACGGTCGAAGAAGAGGCCCTTCTTGACCGGGAAGTGGACTTTGACGCCGTCCAGTTCGAGCAGGCTCATGCCGGGACCTCCGCCTTGGGCAGGACCGGGTTGACGCAGCGGACCTGGTGTCCGGCCGCGCGTGGTTCGGTCAGTTCGGGGGTGCCGGTGAGGCACTCCATCGTGTAGTGGTCGCAACGGGGTGCGAAGGCGCAGCCGTCGGCCCAGGCGATCTTGTCGTTGATGGAGCCGCGGATCGGGTGGAGCGGCTCACCGCGCGGTGCGTCCAGGCGCGGGATGGAGCCGAGCAGGCCGTGCGCGTACGGGTGGGTCGGGTGCGCGAACAGCTCGCGGCGGCCCGCCGACTCCACGGCCCGGCCCGCGTAGAGGACGTTGACCTCGTCGCAGAGGCCTGCCACCACACCGAGGTCGTGCGTGATCATCAGCAGGGCGGTGCCCTCCTGGTCGACCAGCTCCTTGAGCAGCTCCAGGATCTGCGCCTGGATGGTCACATCCAGTGCGGTGGTCGGCTCGTCCGCGATCAGCAGGCGGGGCGCGCAGGCCACCGCCATGGCGATCAGCGCACGCTGGCGCATTCCGCCGGAGAGCTGGTGCGGGTACTCCTTGAGCCGCCGGTCCGGGTCGGGGATGCCGACCCGGTCGAGCAGCGACGCCGCTTCCTTGCGGGCCTTCTCGCCCTTGAGGCCGCGGTGGCGCTGGAGGATCTCGGTGACCTGGATGCCGATGGGGACGACCGGGTTCAGCGAGGAGAGCGGGTCCTGGAAGATCATCGCCAGCTGGCTGCCGCGCATGTCGCGGAGCTTGCGCTCGCCGATGGTCAGCAGGTCCCGGCCGTCGAACTCGGCCCGTCCGCCGATCCGTACGCCCTTGCGGGGCAGCAGCCCCATCAGGGCGAGCGAGGTGACGGACTTGCCGCACCCCGACTCGCCCACCAGGCCGACGACCTGGCCCTGGTCGACGTCGAAGGAGACGCCGTCCACGGCGGTGGCGTCCTTGCGGCCGCGCGCGGTGAAGGTGACGCTGAGTTCTTCAACTGAGAGCAGTGGCATGGGACGTCAGCCTCGCAACTTCGGGTCGAGGGCCTCGCGCATGGACTCGCCGAGCAAGGTGAAGCCGAGTGCCGTGATGATGATCCCGATGGCCGGATAGGCGGCCATCATCGGCTCGTTGTCGAAGAAGCGCTGCGCCTGCGAGAGCATCACGCCCCACTCGGGAACGGCCGGGTCCGGGTTGCCGAGCCCCAGGTAGGAGAGGGCCGCCGCCTCGATGATCGCGGTGGCGAGGCTCAGCGTCGCCTGGACGATCACCGGGCTCAGCGAGTTCGGCAGGATCTGGGTCAGCACGATCCGCTTGCGCCGGATGCCGACCGCCTTGGCGGCGAGCACATAGTCCGCGCCGCCCTGCACCAGCATCGAACCGCGCAGCAGGCGGGCGAAGATGGGGATCTGGACGACACCGACGGCGATCATCACGGTGGTCAGCGACTGTCCGAGGACTGCGGCGATGGAGACGGCCAGCAGCAGGGACGGCAGCGACAGCATGATGTCGGTGAAGCGCATCACCACGGTGTCGACGCGCTGGCCGATCTTGCCGCCGAGGGTGGCGGCGGCGCCGGAGAGGATGCCGACCGCGGCGCCGATGATCAGGCCGATGAGCATGGAGACCACACCGACGAGGAGGGTCTGCCGGGCTCCGACGAGCCAGCGCGAGAACATGTCGCGGCCGAGGTGGTCCAGGCCGAACCAGTTCTCGCCGCGCATGCCGACGAACTTGCCCTGGTTCGGGAAGACTTCGCTGCGCCAGTTCTGCGCGGTGGGGCCGTGCGGGGCGAGCATCGGGCCGATGATGGCGACGAGCACGAAGGCGGCGATGATGGCCGCGCCGATGATCGCCATCTTGCTGGAGCGCATCCGGCGGAACGCCTCGCGCCAGAGGCTGGTGCCGGCGACGGACTCGGAGCTCTGGGTGAGCTCGGCGAGACGGTCGATCTTGTTCGCTTTGTTGGTCATGATCGTCACGTCAGTGCACCCGCACTCTCGGGTCGATGATGCTGTACGCGAGGTCGACCAGGAGGTTGATGAGCACGTACACCATCGCGATGAAGAGAATGAACCCGACGAGGACCGGGTAGTCGCGGCCGTCGATCGCGGTACGGATGAACGAGCCGATGCCGCCGAAGTCGAAGACGGACTCGGTGAGCACCGCACCGGAGAGCAGGCTGCCGGTCAGCAGGCCGACCGCGGTGATCACCGGCAGCAGCGCGTTGCGCAGCACATGGCGGCCGCGGACGACGCGCTTGTCCAGGCCCTTGGACTCGGCGGTGCGGATGTAGTCCTCGCCGAGCACCTCCAGGACGCTGGCGCGGGTCATGCGGACGATGACGGCGAGCGGGATCGAGGCCAGCGCGAGGGCGGGCAGGATCAAGTGCATGATCGCGTCCCAGCTCGCGTCGAACTCGCCGGTCAGCAACCCGTCCAGGACCGAGAACCCGGTGATGTCGGTGGCGTTGAGGCCGGTGGTGAGCCTTCCCTGGCTCGGGAACCAGCCCAGCTGGACGGAGAAGATCCCGCGCAGCAGCATGGCCAGGAAGAAGACCGGGATGCAGATGCCGAGCAGCGATCCGGAGACGGACGCGACGTCCAGCCAGCCGCCGCGGTGCTTGGCCGCGAGGTAGCCCATCGGGATGCCCACGACCACGGCGATCAGGATGGCGGCGACGCTGAGCTCCACGGTGGCCGGGAAGCGCAGGGCGAATTCGTCCCACACCGGCTGGCCGGTCTGGGTGGAGGTTCCGAGGTCGAGCTCGAAGATGCGCTTGAGGAAGCGCCAGTACTGGACGTGCACCGGCTCGTCGAGCCCGAGTGCACGGTTGATTCTCGCCACTTCGGCTTCGGTGGCCCGCTCGCCCAGGATCGCTGAGGCGGGTCCGCCGGGCAGTCGGTTCAGCCAGAGGAACAGCAGGACCGACAGGCCGAGCAGGGTGGGAATGAGCTGGAGAAGTCTTCTGACGACGAGTCGCAGCACCCCGCATGCCCCTTTCTCACGTGCGTCGATGCGGGTCCGCCCGGCCACTGGGTTGCTGTGGCCGGGCGGACCCGCTGGTGTGCGATTACTTGAAGGAGACCTCGGCGAAGTTCTCCTGCGTCAGCGGGGAGACCTTCGGCGGGTTGACGTTCTTGGCGAACGCGATCGCCGGCGGGGACGACGAGATCGGCACGCCCGGGACGTACTCCATGATCGCCTCGTTGGCCTTCTTGTAGGCCTCGGTGCGGCCGGCGGTGTCGGTGACCTTGGAGGCCGCGTTCACGGCGTCGAAGACCGTCTTGTCCCGGAAGCCCCACTGCTTGTCGGGCCCGGAGAACCAGGTGCCGATGAAGTTGTAGCCGTCGTTGAAGTCACCGGTCCAGCCGAGCAGGTGCAGGGCGCAGGAGCCGGCCTCGGTGGCGTCCAGGTAGTCCGGGGCCCACTTCATGGCCTTCGGCTTGACGGTGATGCCGGCCTTCTCCAGGTCGGCCTTCATCAGCTCGAACATGTCCTGCGGGGCAGGCATGTACGGGCGGGTGACCTCGGTCGGGTAGCAGAAGTCGATGGAGAGCTTCTCCGCACCGGCCTGCTTGAGGAGGCTCTTCGCCTTGGCGGTGTCGTACGGGTACGTCTTCACCTTGTCGGAGAAGCCGGCGACCGTGTCGGGCATGAACTGGGTCGCCGCCTTGCCGCCCTCGGGCAGCTGGGTGTTGACGAGGTTCTCGCGGTCGATGGCGTGCGTGATCGCCTGACGGACCTCGGGCTTCTTCAGCGCGGGGTTGGCCGACTGGCTCATGCCCACGTAGAAGATGTTGAAGACGTCACGGGTCGGGACCTCGTAACCCTGCTTCTCCAGCGTCGTCACATCGGCGGGGGCGACCAGGTCGTAGCCGTCGATGTCACCCGCCTGGAGCGCCTGGCGGCGGGTCTCCTCGGTGGAGATGGTGCGGAAGACCAGGTTCTTCACCTTGGCCCTGTCGCCCCAGTAGTCGTCGAAGCGCTCCAGGGAGACTTCCTTGTTCCCCTTGTTCCACTTCACGATCTTGTACGGGCCGGTGCCGGCGACCGTGCCGGCCTCCTGGCTGTACTTGGGGTACGTGATCGCGTCGCCCTTGGCGGTCGCGTTCTGCTTCGCGTACTCCTTGAGCGCCTTCGGCGAGTGGATCGCGAGCGCCTGGAGGGAGAATCCGCCCGGCAGGTTCGCCGAGGGCTCGTTCACCTCGATGACGGCCGTGTTCTCGTCCTTGGCGGTGCAGGACTTGTAGTTCGCCTTGGGCGTCTCGGGGTCCTCGTTCTTCGCGAACCCGCCCATGATGGTCTGCCAGTAGTAGGAGACCGCGCTGGACTGGTACGTGCCCTTCCAGTTGAACCAGTAGTCGTAGTTCGCGCAGACCGCGGCGGCGTTGAACGCCTCGCCGTCGTGGAACTTCACGCCCTGGCGCAGGTTGAACGTCCAGACCTTGCCGGCCGCATCGCCTTCCCACTTCTCGGCGAGGCCGCCGACCAGCTTGCTGCCGCCGGGCTCGTGCTCCAGCAGCGCCTCGAACGCCTGGCGGGTGACGCGGAACGTCTCGCCGTCGCTCGCGAGGGCCGGGTCGAGGGAGCCGGGGTCACCGGATCCGGCGAAGACGAAGGTGTCCTTGTCGCCCCCCTTGGCTCCGTCGGCGTCCCGCTCGCTGGAACAGCCCGTGGCGATCAGACCGACAGCGACCGCTGTCGTGATCGCCCGGACAGCCCGGGACTTGAATATGCGCATGGGTCCACCCCTGGTTCGCCATGTGGTGAGGTTTGATGGCCGCACACTACAGACGGGGTACATCGCAAGAGAACAGTCCGGATAGCGGTGATACCTAGTCGAGACCCGGACAGTTGCCAAACCGTCCAGTTCCGGGACATCCCTCCGCGCCCGGTTAACGAGCCGGAAATCCGCGGGTGTTCGGAGCGGACGGTCCCCTGCGACGGGTCGGGGAGGGCGGACGGACCCGCAGGTCAGCGGTGCTGCTGCGGCGGGTATCCGTAGCCGGGGGCGGCGGCGGGCGGCGGGCCTGCCGGGGCGTGCGGCTCACGGTCGTAGAACGGGCGGGTGTTGGCGCGCAGCCACATCGCGACCGGGTCGTACTCGTCGGACATGGCGACGGTGGAGACGGGCAGCCCGTCGGGGACCGCGCCGACCGACTGCCGCATCATCGTCCGCACCGCGTCGACGGACTCCCGCCCGGTGTCGTACAGGTCGAGGCCGATCGCGAGGTACGGGACACCGACGGCCGGGTGCACCCAGGCGCGGCGCAGCGAGCGGACGGCCGGGGTTCGGTGGGCGTTCTGGGTGAGCTGGGCGTAGAACTGCGGGAGCTCCAGGGCGGGCTCGGTCAGCCGGAGCGGTCCGGCGGGGAGCCGGTCCAGGCCGGTGGAGATCCGGCGCAGGTCGAGCCAGGGGATGCCGACGCCGCCGCCGGGCGCGTGCGGGTTGAGCCAGATGCCCCAGCGGTCGGGGAAGAGGGCGCGGGCGATCTCCCGGCCGGAGACCAGCTCGTGGGACCGGCTCCAGCCGCTGGCGGAGAGCTCCTGCGCCGAGGTGACGCACGGGGCGTAACCGAGCCCTTCGACCTCCATGGAGCCGTACTGCGCGTCCGGTGAGCCGGCCGTGCCGTGCCAGAGCAGCATCCAGATGCGGCCGTCGGCGAGGGCCGCGAGCAGCGCCTCGTAGGCGTCGTAACGCCCGGGGCTGACCTGGCGCAGCATGTGCTCGACCTGACCGGCCGCCGCAGTGCCTGACGCACTCACCCTGGGTCCCGCCCCTCATCGTTCCGTCGACGCTCCCGGGCACACGGGAGCGGCCTCGCCATCAAACCAGCTTATGCGCCACTTCTGACACCGACTTGACGCCACGGTCGGCCGGCGCCCGCGATCACCGCGCGGTCGGTGGCTCTCGCGCCGGACGTCCGGTGGCTTCGCCCTGTACGTCCGGTGGCTTTCGCGCCGTACGTCCGGTGGCCTTCGCTCCGAACGTCCGGTGGCTTTCGCGCCGTACGTTCAGTGGCCTTCGCGCCGGTAGAACGGGCGTACTTTCTCGCGCATCCAGTCGCCGACCAGGTCCTGGGCCACGTCCAGCAGGACCAGGTTCACCGGCCAGGGCACCTCGACGCGGCCGAGCGCCCGTCCCAGGGCCTCCATCGGGGCGCTCTGGCCCGCGCCGTCCCAGGTGGCGAACTCGACGCCGACGAAGAGGACCGGGTCGCCGCCCTCGATGCTGGCGAGCGCGCGGCGGGCGGTGGAGACCACGCCGGTGGCCTCGAACTCGGCGGAGACGGCGGTGAGGAAGTCGACCGGGTCGTGCTGCCAGTCCGGTGCGTACAGCTTGACCCGGCCGCCGCCGGCGGGCCCGTCCAGCGCGGTGCGCCCGGCCCGGCAGAGCTCGGCGACGGCGGGCGGCGGCAGCGGGATGCCGACCGCGCCGCCCGGGTTCACCGCGATGCCGACCTGCGGCGGCAGGCCGCGGGCGAAGTCGCGGGCGGGCGCGACGGCGAAGGACATGTGGCTGCCGACGCAGCTGAGGAACTGGCCCTCGGAGCTGAAGACGGGGACGTACGCGGCGCCGTCGATGTCCATCATCGGCAGGTCCAGGTCGGCGCTGGCGGGCGAGCCGCCGTTCGGCAGCGGCACCCAGACCGAGCTGCGGCCGAGCACCTCGACCAGGCGGCCGCCCGCGTCGGGGACGCCGAGGGAGGCGGTCAGGACCTCTTCGAGCTCGTTGGCGGGCCACGCGTGCTGGGGGTGCGCCTGGGCCGGTGCCGGAATGTCCACTGCCTCTGTGCCTCTCTCGGCTGTCGTCGCTGGCGTTGTTCCGGCCAGAACCCTAACCGGAGCGGTCGGCCAGGTCGCCGGCGTCCGTGAAGGTGATCCGCTCCAGCGCGGTCGCAGCCTCCCGGTCCAGCAGCACCGCCGAGGCGCAGCCGACGGGCAGCGCGCCGCGTTCGGTGTCGCGGATCAGCCGGCCCACCGCGTGCCGGTGCCGGGCGAAGGCGTAACCGGAGACGCCCCGGCCGCGCTCGCGCTGGCCCTGGCGGGCGGTCTCCGGGTCCACGTCCAGCAGGAGCAGGTGCAGGGTGCGGCCCCGGCGCGCGGCGTGCCGGGCGAGCCAGTTCCGTACCCAGGTCTGCGTACCGCAGTCGTGGACGACGACCGGGGCGCCGGAGCGCAGCACGGCCCAGAGGCCGAGGTAGTGGGCGGCGCGGACCAGGGGGCGGTAGAGGGCGTACGGGAGTAAGCGGGGCAGGGCGGCGGCCCAGCGGTCGCGGGTGTTCTGCGAGTCGATGGCGTGGCCGGCCACCGCCCGCCGGATCAGGGTGGACTTGCCGCCGCCGGGCAGCCCGGAGACGACCACGATGTCGCCGGGGGTGAAATCGAGGCTGTACGGGGTGTGGTCCGTGCGCCCGCGCAGATCGCGTACCACCGGAGCGGGCTCGGTGAGCAGCTCCTGTACGGATGCGCCGGGCGCCGCGGCCGGCTCCCGTACCAGCGCTCCGGCCTGCTCGGGCAGCTCGCGCGCGGGGGCGCCCGGCTGTGCGGGCATCGCGCCGTGCGCGAGTCCCGCGGTCGGTACCGACCGCTGCAACGTCATCGCCCATCCCCCTGCTGTCGGGCCGGCCACGCCTGATCCTGAAGTGTAAAGAAAGGGCAAGGCTCCACAACCGTCCTCGCCGTTCATCCACCCGTTGTGGACCGGCCTCCCCACGGGGGCGCAATGCGTGCGATGATGACCGCGCCAACTGCATACCGGCCGTTCGAATCCGCGCGGGAGAGTTCCGGCCACAGTGTGAGCCGGGCGCCGAAGGAGCAAGATCCTCCCTTGAATCTCTCAGGCCCCGTACCGCGTGGATGAGGCAGATCTGAAAAGCGGGCCGCTCCGGCGGCTCCACCCAAGGTGCAAGCCGAGCCCTGTGACCAGGGCGCCCCGCTACCCGGGGCATACCCCGTCAGGGGCTATCGGCGAACCTCTCAGGTTCCGATGACAGATGGGGAGGATTTCCGTCCTGACGTCGTCATGCCCTGGAGCCATGCCCATGAGCACTGCCCCCCGTCTCGCCCCCCTCCCGTCGCCCACCACCGCCCTGCCTGATGGTGCTGCGCACCAAAGCCCTATTCAAGCGCTGCACCGCTCGCTCGGCGCCACCATGACCGACTTCGCGGGCTGGGACATGCCGCTGCGGTACGCGAGCGAGCGCGACGAGCACAACGCCGTACGGACCAGGGCCGGGCTCTTCGACCTGTCGCACATGGGCGAGATCACCGTCACCGGACCCGAGGCCGCGGCCTTCCTGAGCTACGCGCTGGTGGGCAACATCGCCACCGTCGGCAACGGCCGGGCCCGCTACACGATGATCGTCCAGGAGGACGGCGGGATCGTGGACGACCTGATCGTCTACCGGCTGGGCGAGACGGAGTACATGGTCGTCGCCAACGCGGGCAACGCGCAGGTCGTGCTGGACGCGCTCACCGCCCGGGTGGGCGGCTTCGACGCCGAGGTGCGCGACGACCGGGACGCGTACGCGCTGCTCGCGGTCCAGGGCCCGGAGTCGCCCGCGATCATGAAGGCCGTCACCGACGCCGACCTGGACGGGCTGAAGTACTACGCGGGTCTGCCGGGCACGGTCGCCGGGGTGCCGGCGCTGATCGCCCGTACCGGCTACACGGGCGAGGACGGCTTCGAACTCTTCGTCGCGCCCGAGCACGCGGAGGCCCTGTGGCGGGCCCTGACGGAGGCCGGCGAGGCGCACGGCCTGATCCCGTGCGGCCTCTCCTGCCGGGACACGCTGCGTCTGGAGGCGGGCATGCCGCTGTACGGGCACGAGCTGACGACGGCGCTGACCCCGTTCGACGCGGGCCTCGGCCGGGTCGTGAAGTTCGAGAAGGAGGGCGACTTCGTGGGCCGCGAGGCGCTCCAGGCCGCCGCCGAGCGCGCCGAGACCGCCCCGCCGCGCAAGCTGGTCGGCCTGATCGCCGAGGGCCGCCGGGTCCCGCGCGCCGGTTTCTCCGTCGTCGCGGCCGGCAAGGTGATCGGCGAGGTCACCTCCGGCGCCCCCTCCCCCACCCTCGGCAAGCCGATCGCCATGGCGTACGTGGACGCGGCCTTCGCCGCCCCGGGCACCGAGGGCGTGGGCGTGGACATCCGGGGCACGCACGAGCCGTACGAGGTCGTCGCGCTGCCGTTCTACAAGCGCCAGAAGTGATATCCCGGAAGAACCCGGGCCTTCGCATCGGCGCGCGGACGTCACAGAAGTGACGTACCTCCGTCTCACCCCGTAAGACCACCGTTCATCAGCACTCCCCCGCGTACAGGAGAATTCAGGTCATGAGCAACCCCCAGCAGCTGCGGTACAGCAAGGAGCACGAGTGGCTGTCGGCCGTCGAGGACGGCGTGGCCACGATCGGCATCACGGAGTACGCGGCCAACGCGCTCGGTGACGTCGTCTACGCCCAGCTTCCGGAGGTAGGTGACACGGTGACCGCGGGCGAGACCTGCGGTGAGCTGGAGTCGACCAAGTCCGTCAGCGATCTGTACTCGCCGGTGACCGGAGAGGTGACGGCGGCCAACCAGGACGTCGTGGACGACCCCTCGCTGGTGAACTCCGCTCCCTTCGAGGGCGGCTGGCTGTTCAAGGTGCGCGTCACGGAGGAGCCGGCCGACCTGCTCTCCGCCGACGAGTACACCGCGTTCTCCGGCAACTGAGACCTGAGACCTTAAGGGACCCCCTGATGTCGCTTCTGAACTCCTCCCTCCACGAGCTGGACCCGGACGTCGCCGCCGCTGTCGACGCCGAGCTCCACCGCCAGCAGTCCACCCTCGAAATGATCGCCTCGGAGAACTTCGCTCCGGTCGCGGTCATGGAGGCGCAGGGCTCCGTCCTCACCAACAAGTACGCCGAGGGCTACCCCGGCCGCCGCTACTACGGCGGCTGTGAGCACGTCGACGTGGTCGAGCAGATCGCGATCGACCGGATCAAGGCCCTGTTCGGCGCCGAGGCCGCGAACGTCCAGCCGCACTCCGGTGCGCAGGCGAACGCCGCCGCGATGTTCGCGCTGCTGAAGCCGGGCGACACGATCATGGGCCTGAACCTGGCCCACGGCGGTCACCTGACCCACGGCATGAAGATCAACTTCTCCGGCAAGCTCTACAACGTGGTCCCGTACCACGTCGACGAGAGCGGCATCGTGGACATGGAGGAGGTCGAGCGCCTCGCCAAGGAGTCCCAGCCGAAGCTGATCGTGGCCGGCTGGTCCGCCTACCCGCGCCAGCTGGACTTCGCCGCCTTCCGCCGCATCGCGGACGAGGTCGGCGCGTACCTGATGGTCGACATGGCGCACTTCGCGGGCCTGGTCGCGGCCGGTCTGCACCCCAACCCGGTGGAGCACGCCCACGTCGTCACCACCACCACGCACAAGACCCTCGGCGGTCCGCGCGGTGGTGTGATCCTCTCCACCCAGGAGCTCGCCAAGAAGATCAACTCGGCGGTCTTCCCGGGCCAGCAGGGCGGCCCGCTGGAGCACGTGATCGCGGCCAAGGCGGTCTCGTTCAAGGTCGCGGCGGGCGAGGAGTTCAAGGAGCGCCAGCAGCGCACCCTGGACGGCGCCCGGATCCTGGCCGAGCGCCTGGTCCAGCCGGACGTCACCGAGGTCGGCGTCTCCGTCCTCTCCGGCGGCACCGACGTGCACCTGGTCCTGGTCGACCTGCGCAACTCCGAGCTGGACGGCCAGCAGGCCGAGGACCGGCTCCACGAGCTGGGCATCACGGTCAACCGGAACGCCATCCCGAACGACCCGCGCCCGCCGATGGTCACCTCGGGCCTGCGGATCGGCACCCCGGCGCTGGCCACGCGCGGCTTCGGCACCGAGGAGTTCACCGAGGTCGCGGAGATCATCGCCGCCGCCCTCAAGCCGTCGTACGACGCGGACGACCTCAAGGCCCGCGTGGTCGTGCTGGCCGAGAAGTTCCCGCTGTACCCCGGCCTGAAGTAGCACCTGGCCTGCGGTTCCGCGCATCGTGACGGGGCACCGCGCACACTGAGGAGAGTGAGCGCGGTGCCCCGTTCCACGCCCCCGGTCTGAAGTTTTCACCCCGCTTGCCCCGCTTGTCCCCGCACCGCCCAGGCAGACAACGGCGTCTTCCAACCCCCCAAGGAGTCCTCCCGTGGCCATCTCGGTCTTCGACCTCTTCTCGGTCGGCATCGGCCCGTCCAGCTCCCACACGGTGGGCCCGATGCGGGCCGCCCGGATGTTCGCGCGCCGCCTGAAGAACGAGGGCCTGCTCGCGCACACGACCTCGATACGGGCCGAGCTGTACGGCTCCCTCGGCGCGACCGGCCACGGCCACGGCACCCCGAAGGCGGTCCTGCTCGGCCTGGAGGGCGAGTCCCCCCAGACCGTGAACGTGGAGACGGCCGACGCCCGGGTCGACGAGATCCGCTCCACCGGACGGATCAACCTGCTCGGCATGCACGAGATCGCGTTCGCCTTCGACGACGACCTGATCCTGCACCGCCGCAAGGCGCTCCCGTACCACGCGAACGGGATGACGATCTTCGCGTACGACACCGAGGGCGCCCCGCTCCTGGAGAAGACGTACTACTCGGTCGGCGGCGGCTTCGTGGTGGACGAGGACGCGGTGGCGGGCGAGAACCCGATCGTTCCCGACGACACGGCCCTCCGCCACCCCTTCCGCACCGGCGACGAGCTGCTGCGCCTGGCCCGCGAGACCGGCCTCTCCATCTCGCAGATGATGCTGGAGAACGAGCTGGCCTGGCGCACCGAGGCGGAGATCCGCTCCGGGCTGCTGGACATCTGGCGCGTCATGCAGGCCTGCGTCTCACGCGGCATGTCCCGCGAGGGCATCCTCCCCGGCGGCCTCAAGGTCCGCCGCCGCGCCGCCAACTCGGCCCGCCAGCTGCGCGCCGAGGGCGACCCGCAGGCCCACGCGATGGAGTGGATCACGCTCTACGCGATGGCGGTCAACGAGGAGAACGCGGCGGGCGGCCGCGTGGTCACCGCCCCGACGAACGGCGCGGCGGGCATCATCCCGGCGGTCCTGCACTACTACATGAACTTCGCGGCACACGGCTGCACCGAGACGGAGAAGGAGGACAGCGTCGTCCGCTTCCTCCTCGCCGCCGGCGCCATCGGCCTGCTCTTCAAGGAGAACGCCTCCATCTCCGGCGCCGAGGTCGGCTGCCAGGGCGAGGTCGGCTCGGCCTGCTCGATGGCGGCCGGCGCCCTGGCCGAGGTCCTGGGCGGCTCCCCCGAGCAGGTGGAGAACGCCGCCGAGATCGGCATGGAACACAACCTGGGCCTGACCTGCGACCCGGTCGGCGGCCTGGTCCAGATCCCGTGCATCGAGCGCAACGGCATGGCGGCGGTGAAGGCGGTCACGGCGGCGAAGATGGCGCTGCGCGGCGACGGCAGCCACAAGGTCTCGCTGGACAAGGTCATCAAGACCATGAAGGAGACGGGGGCCGACATGAGCGTCAAGTACAAGGAGACGGCCCGGGGCGGGCTCGCGGTGAACATCATCGAGTGCTAGGCGGAGTGGCCCTGACCAGCGTGTTTCCATCTTTCAGCGCTGTCAGGGCCTTCCCTGCTTACGCGGCGGAAAGTCCCTGAAACCTCCCTGGGACAGACGTGAAAGTCCCTGAAAAGTCCCTGGGATGCACCTGCGCTCGGAGGGGGCGACCCACGGACCCCTCAGCTGATTGGACACGGCAGAACCCCTTGCGTAGGGCCTGCGAGTGGAGTCTGCCAGTGGCCAGGAAGGAGGCTCACCTCGTCATCCGGCTTCACCAGTACATTTGTCGGCCAAGACGAAAATCTGCCGGGTCAGGCATGCCTGGACGATGCCGTGGGCGCGGGCCGCCGTCAGGTCGAGGGTGCGGCCGGGCAGTGCTCGGGAAAACCATAGAGGTGTGCCGTTCGCGGTGGCGATGACCTGCCCGTTCATCCTGTGCCGCTTGTGCTTCTGCGAACAGTACGGCTCGTCGACGGCCACACGGTCGGTAGGGATCAAGGTGCCGTCGACGATGACATGCCCTCACGGCTTCACCGCGGCCAAGACCTCATGGAGACCCCCTGCCTGGTCGGCGAGAATCTCGACCGTCTCGTTGACGTATCGGCCGGCGGTCGCAGTGGACACTCGAACCCGGCACCGACCTGAGGCAGTGTCTCGTTCTTCCGCAGGTGGACCAGGGTAAGCAGAGCCTGCTGAGAGCAACCCAGCCTGCGCCACCAGGAGTTCAATTCACGCCTTCGGGCGTAGATGGGCCGGAAACGTGCTCCACGACCTCGTGTGGCACATCGAGCAGAACCTCGCCTCGTTACGAACCCCGATCACCACTGGCCATAACTTTCACGTCGCAGGATGATAAGATCTCACCGAATCTATTCGGAATTCCTCTCCTTACCCACCTCACCTTGACGCTCGATTATTTCGCGCGAAATCCTTTCGAGAACTGCGTCGGCATCAGGGTCATCGAACCCCATCCGCCCGGTTTGGCGATTATACCTGTTTACCAGCACCTGCGGCCACGGCGAAGCAAGTCCACTGATCCTGGTATATTCACACATCTCGGACTCCGTAGGAGTCTTCACGTGCTGGAGATCAATCAGCAGGTCCGGAACTGTGAAGAACTGTGGCAAGTGGAAGTACCGATCATGCCGCCCGAGAATAATTCTCCTGCTTTCTGCGCGCAATTCACTGGAACTCTTTTTCAGCTTCGCACGACGTTCCTTCTCTTCTCGGCTCCACCCACTACGCGGAGTAACAGCATTTTCGATGCCCTTCCACTCCGGCTCGATCATGCTCCAGGCACGAAATGGGTCGACCTCGAGAAGAGGAGCTGCGGCCACCAAAAGGTGCCGGTCCGCCTTTCCGTTTGCAAGATCACAACCGGGCGTGAGCTGGACCCAATAGCGCTGCGAAACCCCATGCAGCAGAAGATCTCCCGTGTCGAAATTCTCCCCGATGGGAGGAATCACATAGATTCGAGAGGGGTGCCAATTACTGGGCGAGGCCAGCGCGCGCCCCACAGGGCCGCGCAGGCGATCGTCTCCATCGAGAGAAAGCGTCAACTCCAGCGACCGCGTCAGACGCGCAACCAGGAAGGTGGTCTTCTCCTCAGCATCGTAGCCTCCTAGCGACGCCCACTGTTTCGAGATATCCCAGAGATACTCTCGGGTCACCTCGCGGACATGGTCGGCAAGGCCCCTCACAGCGATCGGCAACCCGCTGTCGAACGCCGCCTTCACGGCATTGACCAAAACGTCGGTGCGCTCCTCCTTTCCCACGACCTGGACGACGGGTGGCTGAGCCAAGGGCTCGACCCGCTCTGCGTATGCTGTGTAAAAGACGACTGGCACAAATCGCGTGGCCTTCAGGTTTTCCAGAATAATCTCGCCAGCGTCGTCACTGCCTTTGTCGTCACGCACATCAAGGATGACGACGTCAACTGTCTGCGCGCTCAGCACCTCCTCCGCTTGGGAGAAATCGGCGACCGGGATTACTCGCGGTGCGCGGCCATATGCGACATCCGACCGACGAATCTCGTCCTCTACATCTTTTCGATAGTCCTCATCGTCCTCCACGATGACAACGGTCCACTCAGGACTGGGGTCAGGAATCTCGACGGCCAGATGCGGAATGACTATTTCCATGCCATCGCCGTCTCCACCGTCCGGGTCGGAATCCACCTCGGCTACACCCTCTCGAGTTGCGCCATCAGGGATTTCACTCACACTCTTCTCCTAAAGGTCACCTGGAAAGCTGCTCCGCCAAGCCGACTGTCGACAAGATCAAGCACGCCACCGTAGGCGTCAGCGACACGTTCACCCACGATCGCCAGACCGAGACCGCCGCCATTCGGTTTACTGGAATAATAGGGCTCGAAGATGAGTTCACGAATTTCGGGCGGAACCCCTGGTCCACTGTCATCAACTACCAATGCCAAGGCCCCGTCTCCCAGTTTCTCCACTTTCAGCTCCACATGCCGTGAACCCTTCGGGACGTGTTGAATCCAGTAGAGAGAGTTGTCCAGCAGGTTGATAACGACCTCTTGCAGTTCGGCGGGATCAAGCGTGACGGTCTCGTCGACCCCGGTTACCGTGACATCAGCACCGACCTTTGCGGCCCGGCTCGCAAGAACGTCGACAGCCGAATTGATCGTCTCCAGCATGCTCACTTGCTTGGGCCGACCCCGCCGACGGCCTCCGAAGGGGGCAATGCGTTTGAACAGTTGGGCCAGGTAGTCCGCTTGCTTGTCGACCGTACTGACGAGGCCAACGGCATCGTCACGAAACCCACAGGCGTCAGCGCTGGCCAGCAAGCGCTCGGCATCCCGGGTAACCCGACGAATCCGTCCGACAGAAAGCTGCCCATCATGCACGACCTCGTCAACGAGTCTGCCGAGCGTGGCGAGCCTCTGATAGCGGGCAAGTACCTCGCGAACGTGCTCGACCCCTGCGTTGATCCTGCGTTCTGCGTTGGCGACCACAGCAGCCAGCGCGCGGTCGTTGGGGTGTGATTTGCGAACGGCTTCTGCGACATCAGTGATATAGATTTCGTCGAACAGGCCGCGTCCCCGGGGCTCCTCAGTCTCGCGT
This sequence comes from Streptomyces sp. CA-146814, assembly GCF_050942385.1. Classification (NCBI taxonomy): domain Bacteria; kingdom Bacillati; phylum Actinomycetota; class Actinomycetes; order Kitasatosporales; family Streptomycetaceae; genus Streptomyces; species Streptomyces sp. CA-146814. The sequence goes on along the minus strand of NZ_CP192068.1, from coordinate 5,873,441 downwards.
GCCTGTTCCCGCTGCTTGAGCCGAGCGCTCTCAAGTTCCGCAATGATCTCCGTGACGGCATCCCGCAAGCCGTCATAGGCAGGGCCCTGGAGCAGCCCCTCACGGTTCGTCTGGTCGCGCAGATCGGGGTTCCCATCTGCGGAGACACTGACAGTACCGATTATCTGCGAATTACTCAGACGCATTCGGGGATTGTTGACGCGTCGGGCATCGAGCGTGAGCCAATCGTCACCACGTTCCCCGAATGGCAGGACTCGGAACCCATCGCGGTATACGCTTACTCCAGCCCGCTGGTCGAGCAGGTCACGAAACTTCTTAGTAGACAGATTGAGTCCACCGTCAGCAGCCAGCTGTGAGATCGCGTCGCGGTCTCGGTCATAGACCCGAAGGTCGATAGAGAAAGGGCCACTAGCAAGCAGCCCATCAGTGCCCCGGTACTGCATGCTGCGGTCAATTTCCACGTGGCGCCGATACGGAGCCCGACCGGGGATCGTGATCTCCAGATCCGCTGTTCCGTCGGCTGACACGGATCCGGACAGCCGATACGGGGGGTTAATCAGTTCGGTCGGAGGCTCGATTAGCCCTGACAGCGCTTCGAATTCCCGAGGCAGCTCGAGAACGATCTCAAAGTCCTGGTTACCGTCCCCATCTGGTGGCGCAATGAGGCGAGAAAGATCCCGGCGGAGAGCAAGAAGATCTGGCTCTTCCCAGCTACGCGTCAGGCCTTCCAACAGCAGCAGCGTGCCACCTGGCCGGCTCGGCAGATCGACACGTTCCCAGAGCGCGGCCGCACGCCCGCCGTCGCGGAAGTCCTCCGCTGCTCGTTCCTTCACTTCGATCTCGACTTGGTCTAGATAAACGTCTGGATCCCTGAACTGACGCCAGTCAACTCCGACTTCGACCTCGGTCGGCTCTCCCCTCTGCCGACTGATCAAAGTCATGGAGTCAGCCAGTCGAGCAACTGCGAACCGCCCGACGCCCTTTTCTCCCAGGACGCGGCGACCGCGCGGAGTAGTTCTCGCGCCCATCCGATGCGGAGTTGCGATTTCCAACCAAGTATTCGAAACAGTCTCGGCGGTCATTCCCGACCCGTCGTCGAGGACTGCCAGCTCCCCCTGGCCTTCTCGAAGCGCACCGGAGAAGCGCAAGACCACGCAACTCGCATCGGCGTCGTAGGCGTTCTTGACCAGTTCTACAACTGCTACCGTCTCACTGCTGATGAGTTCTGTACCGATGGTGTGTAGCAACCTCGCACGAGGGCGGAGCGTCGGCATGGTGACCTCCCGGCAGCTGATGCTAGATCACCACACGGTTCCGTGTCCGCTGCGGCAGCGTTTGCGCCAGCGGTGACAACGCGGACAGCGTCCACGCGACTGGCACGGCGGGCTGGCTGCGGGGTCAGCTCCCCTTGGCCGGTGTTGCGGCATCGTCGCCCACCCATAGCGCAGGCCGAATCCGTCATGGTGGTAGCGCGGGCGTCCCTGCTCGCCGCACGGCGCGTTGCACTGGGACCATCCCCACGGAGTGCCTGCGCGATCATCATGCTCAAACGGCTCCTCGCTCGAGTAGATCCGGATCTCGTCCTCCCTGCAGGCACGCAGCGCCACCCGGCCGTCGCCGTCGCCGTCGCCGTATGCGATAGGCACAACGCCGAGACAGGCCGGTCCCGGCCAGAACTCCGAGCGGAATCTCAACTGCCCCTTCGTCGCCACGTCGGTCTTCCGCAGGCTCTCTGGTCACGGCTTCAGGCTGCTACGGCGCCGACGACTCTCGTCGTCCCGCGGATCACCTGTGATCCACCTCGGGATCCAAACGGGCAACAAGCGAACTAGTTCAAGCCAGATTCGACCAACTTGGCATACCCGCTTGTTACTTCACATGTCCAGGTCCGATGCTGCTGAGGTTCGAAGAAGCAGAAGATGTCCGGCCTTGGCGTCGTGCCATGGCGGCTTCTGACTCGCGGACATTGGAGAACCCGTGGACACCCCTGTCCTGCGGGCCGGTTCGGCATGGTCGTCATCCCCGGCACGCGCATGGAAGCCGATCCGGCGCCCCCCTCGCCAGTTCCCGAGCGACGGCACCTGCCTCGTCAGGTCCTCTTGCAGCCCCTCCCCCCTTGCGGCGGCCTCCGCCCGGACTCACGGGGAGACGCCGTGACCCCTCCCCCGTTCGAGCCGAGCGTGGCCCAGCAGACAGCGCTCGTCGAGCACCTCGTGAGCGCTGTGGTCAGCGACGCGACCGGAGAAGCCCAAGGCGACGTGTGCCTGGGCGAGCCTCCCAGTGCCCGGTACTTTATGGAGAGCCTCGGCCCTCACACCGTCGAACCCGGGGGCACGGCTCCGAGGTACGGACGCACCACTCCGGACAGCCTCGGGTTCGAGTTCGAGGCCGAGAACGCCAGCTCTGTCACGGTGAAGGCACAAGCTTCGTTCTACTACTCGGCCCTGCCGACCCGAGCCCAGCAGCTGGAGTGGGCCGGCGACCGTGAGGAGCCTTACAGGCTGGCACCGTTGTTCAAACGACTCGGTGTGACGGTCGGCCCGGTGGAGATCGTCCTGGGGCACGAGGCCGGCATGCGTAAGACCCTGGAAGCAGAGTTCCGGCACGCCTTCGCAGAGGCCGTCGAGTTGGCCCTCGGCGACCTGCGGATCGATCGCCGCGTGGGGAACGACCGCCGAGAGCGACTGGTCCCTCCTACTGCGATGGAGGACGACACGTCCTTCGAACAGTGGCTGGCCCGGGAGGTGGGTGGAGACCCCGTGGTGCCGTCCCCCGCCGCGCACGTCGTCGTCACGTCGAGGCCGGTGGCCCCCGGACGGCTCCGGGTGACCGCGACCCTGCAGAACCTAGCCACAGACCCGGTCGTGACCGTCCAGGGGCGGGGCAGTAACGCTGGGCGCAGCCGTCGCGACGAAGCGAGGGACAACGCCCTGTTCCGCGCCGGACTGGAGGTCGGGGGAGACCGCCTCCTCCCCATCGTGATGGACCTCGGGGCTGACGCCTACCGTTACTCCGGGGAGCTCGGAGCGTACGCGAACAACTGCGGTATCGGGCCCCGGTGGCACAAGGGCCGCCTCGTCTCCGTACGCAGTGTGCCCGTACCGCAGCATGACACCCACCGCGCGGTTGCCCGGACCGACGAACGCTGGGGTTACGCGGCGCTCGCGACGGACCCGCTTCCGGTTCTCGACGACCTCGCAGACGAGATGGAGGCGTATCTCGACACTCCCGCCTGGAACACGGCAGATCTCCAGGACAGGCCCGAGTTGGCCCTCCGAAAGGAATCCGACCGAAAGGCCGCCGCGCTGGAGGTCGCGCGTTTCCGCGACGGCATTGCGTGGTTGCGGCGGGACAGTCGTCTGCTGACGGCATTCCAGCTGGCGAACGAGTCCATGACAGAACTCAACACGCGCAAGAGGCGGATGAACGGTGGGTGGCGCCTCTTCCAGCTCGTGGCTATCGTCAGCCAACTCGGCGCCCTGGCCTGGCGAGAGCACCCCCAGCACCTCTTCACGCCAGGACTCTGGGGAGACGACGAAGACGTGGACCCCACCGAGGCTGCGACGGTCGTCTGGTACCCGACCGGAGGCGGTAAGACCGAGGCCTATCTGGGGCTGGTACTCGTATGCATGTTCTACGACCGAACCCGAGGGAAGAAGGTCGGAGTCTCGGCCTGGTGCCGCTTCCCCCTCCGGCTCCTGACTCTCCAGCAGACGCAGCGGCAACTCGACGTAATTGCTGCCGCTGACACCGTCCGAGACCGCAACGCCGACCGCATCAGGGAGATCGGCGGCGATCCCGGGTGGCCTTTCTTCATCGGCTTCTACGCCGGCGGTGGCAACACCCCCAACTCGCTCACGTCCGACCGCATGCTCGACCGCCTTCGGTCGAGCGAGGCAGAGCGGCATGCGTATCGACTCGTACACGACTGCCCCTATTGCGGTGAACGGTCGGTACACATCCCGCCCCCCGATCCTCAGGAACTCAGGCTCAAGCACGTCTGCGGCAACAAGCAGTGCGGCAAGGTCCTCCCGATCGTCGTGGTGGACACCGAGATCTACCGCTACCTCCCCACGGTCGTAGTCGGCACTCTGGACAAACTGGCCAACATCGGACTCTCGGACCGGTTCGGTGCGCTCATCGGCGACGTCGACTGCCGGTGCCCTCTGCACGGCTTCGGTCGCGGTGGGAAGTGCCACGAGCGTCACGCGCCAGGTCACCCGAAGTCATCACCCAGGGCCTTGGAACCGCCTCTTTACGACCCATCCCCCTCCTTGGAGATCATCGACGAACTCCACATGGTGAACGAGGAACTCGGGGCGTTCTCAGGCCACTACGAAGGGCTCCTGGCTGAGGTCCAGCGCACCCTGACGTCCAGACACCGTCCTGACGGACGAGGCGTCCGCATGAAGGTGGTCGCGACGACCGCGACCATCCGCGGCGAAGACCGCCAGAGCGAGCACCTCTTCGGCCTGAGGTCGGTCGTGGTGCCTCTCCCCGGGCCCAACCTCGACGAGAGCTTCTACTGGCGCCTCGACCGAAGCCTTCCCCTGCGTCGCTTCGTCGGGGTCATGCCGACCCGGGGGACGGCCGAGATGACGCTGGTCAGGATCCTGACGTCCGCCCACAGGGCTCTGTGGAAACTTGAGCAGCGCCGTGGCCTTCCACCCGCTCTCGCAGCATGGCCGGAGGAGGAGCTCCGTACGCTCGTCGACCTCTACCGCACGAGCCTCACATACGCCACCACGCTCGTCGACTTCGGTCGTATCCGCCGTTCGCTGGACACCCAGGTCAACGAGGCGCTCCGCAGGGAGGGCTTTCCGGATCTCCGCGTGGCCGAGCTGAAGGGCGAGACGCGCTTGGACGAGGTACGTGGCGTCCTGGACGACCTGAGCAGTCCCAACGGCGACACGGGCATGGTCGTGGCGACGAGCATGGTGAGCCACGGGGTCGACGTGGACCGGTTGAACCTCATGCTGTTCAACGGCATGCCCAGGTCCATGGCGGAGTACATCCAGGCATCCTCACGAGTGGGCCGCGCCTACCACGGCCTGGTGTTCATGCTCTTCAACCCGGTCAGAGAGCGGGACCGCTCGCACTACAGGTACCACGGCAAGTTCCACGAGTACCTGGACCGCATGGTCGAACCAGTGGCGATCAACCGCTGGAGCCGGTTCGCGGTACGCAGGACCCTCCCGGGGATACTGATGGGCCATCTCCTCCAGATCGCCAACCGCGACTGGTGGCGTGCGGGTAACGCGCCGGGGCACCTGCACGACCTCTCGAAGATGCAGGCAGCTCTCCGTGATCCCTCTCTCGGGGGCCTTGAAGGTGTCCAGCTCACCGAACTGCTGGAGGCACTTCACTCGGTCTTCCAGTCGGATCGCCCGGAAGGACAGGAGCTCCGCAGCGATCTCGAGGAGATGGTGGAGCACGCCCTGGCCAGTCTCCGCTCCGCAGGTGCCTCTGCCGCTCTCGCTGGCGGGAACAACCGGGGATACCGCGCGACGGGAGACTACCTGGGCCTCGAGTGCCGGCCCATGACGAGTCTCCGCGACGTCTCCGAGGGCATCCCGTTCCACATCGTGTCCGACGGCCGGAGGTCGTGATGGCGTTCAACCCGAGGAACGACGAGATGGCCCGCGGCCGGGGCCAGGTCCTCTACCGGTACCGCCCAGGCCAGACCTTCGACCACCGCGGCGGCTACACCGCACAGGTAGTGCAGATCGGGCGTGACGAGGAGTTCGACGGACCCTCACTCGATCGTCAGCACCTGATCCAGGAAGCCATGCGGTTCGTTCGCAGATGGCGGGCCGCTGGCCGTGCCTTCGTCGCCGGATCCGACCGGGCGCCGGAATTTCCCGGGGACGAGGACCGGCTCGCCGATCGCCACTACGAGGTCGTGGTCCCGGGCAAGGTCTTCTGTCGCATCTGGCCTCGGGTGGTGCGCTGTTCCAGTGGAGGATGCGGACACGTCTGGACGGCCAGTGACCCGCGGCCCGGAACCGACGACTGGCCGCCGGCCTGCCCTGCCTGCGGCAGTGTCGGCGGCAATCGGCAGCTCCAGTTCGTCTTCGCGCACAAGTGCGGCGAGACGTCGCCCATGTACCCGCCGAGCAAGTGCCCCAGAGGCCACACCCGGTTCAGGCTCGACGACCGCGCCAGTCGGTTCCGTGACTTCCGATGGGAGTGCATGACCTGCGGTTTCCCCCTGGGCGTGCAGTGGAGCTGCAACAACTCCTCATGCAGTTACCCGGACAAGTTCATGAACCCTCTCCTGCACACCGCAGGGACCGCGCATGTCGGCCAAGGCCTGACCCTCGTCAACGTGACCACGACCGAGGAAGCGACCCGTCAGAGCAACCCCCTCTACACGGCGGCCGTACTCGGCTGGTGGCTGGGAGAAATCACCGAGGACGAGTTCCGACGAGTCACGGACGGGCACACGGTTGACGTCCCTGACGAGGTCGTCCAGAGCATCCGTGTGATGGAGGACGCCGGCCTGCACGACCAGGCGCGTGCCCTGCGGGCACGCTTCATGCCGGTCGAGATGGACCACCTGCGGGACCGGGTGGGCAAGGCTCTGGGACTCGACACCGAGAGCGACGACGCCCGCGGGCTCGCAGCCGAGCTTCACACCTACCGTCGCGTCCTCAACCTGGAACGCCTCGGCGTCCCTCGTCTGCAACGAGAAGCACGCAACGCCGAGCGACGAGCCCTGTACGAACGCTACCCCGGCGTCCTTGCGGCTGCCGGCCTGGGCCGGGACACCTGCCTGGTGAGCGATCTCCCCATCACCTATCTCGCGATCGGCTACAGCCGGACCGGTTTCAGCCCCGAAGAGGCGGATCTCGTGCCCTACCGGGGACGCGCTTCGCGGGGCGCCCCCGAGAAGACCCTGCTCTATGCACACCCCACCCAGGCAGAGGCTCTGCTCTTCCCGGTGGACCGGGATCGGGTGAGTCGTTGGATGGTCCGCAACGAGCTCATCAGCCAACGTACTCTCGACGATGCCGGAGGCGTCGCCCAGTGGCTGGTGCACCAACTCGGCCCGAGCGACGGCAAGGCCCTCTCCCACGAGACACGCCCGGCACCGGGACATCCCGACCTCCCCGTCCACGAGCTGTTCGGCCTGGTCCATTCCCTGTCGCATCAGCTCCTGCGTGCGCTGGCGGTCGACAGCGGATACAGCGAGACCAGCCTGTCCGAGTACCTGTTCCCGTACGACCTGGCATTCGCCATCTATCCCAACGGTGGGAGCGAGTTCAGTCTCGGTGCCATGCGGACCGTGCTCGAGCAGAACCTCGACGCGGTCGTGAGCCGGGCCGTCGACAACGACTCGTGTCTCTACGACCCCAACTGCATGATCACGAACGAGGGCGCCGACCACGGCTGCCTCCAGCTACCCGAGACCGCCTGTCAGTCCTGGAACAGGAACCTCTCCCGCTGGCACCTGTTCGGTTCTCCGGATGGCTCGAGAGTCGGGTACTGGGACCCGACTCTGTGAGCGCCCGGTGGGGGCCCTTTCTCGGTCCTTCCCCCACCACCCTCCTGCCCGCTGTCGTAGTGCCCGTTGACCGCTGACCGTGCACGAATGGAGCATGCGTGAAACCCGAACTGGACCTGCTGGACACCATTGCCGGCGCTCGCGACAAGGTCCGCACGCTGCCGGGCTGGGGCTCAGGTCCGGACCGGATCTACGATCTGCTCCGGACCGCGACGAAAGTGCGCGCGATGGAGATCAGCTCAGGAGTGACGAGCGAACTGCCCTGGGAAAGCGTCCTCGCCCAACTTGTCGTCTGGCACCACGACTATCCCGTCGGCACGGGTACCTGCCGGGTAGAGGACGCAGCCGAGATCGTCCTTGCCGCTGCGGCGGCCCATCGGTTGGACCTTCTGGAGACAGGCGTGCGGAGTGGCGCCTACCGAGTCCGCAAGACCGGAGGCGACTTCCGAGTGCGTCACAGCTGGGACGTGTCGGCGGAGGTGGCCGACATGCTCCTCGAGCACGACGCGCGCCCCACACGGGTACCGGAGTTGTCGATGGTGGAACGTCGGTGGATCGCCACCCGGCCCGTCGGTTCCAGAAGCGGCCCACCATCGGAGGTTCTTCGTGCGTCCGTTGGACGTGCCACCGAGACGATCGATGCGTACCGCCGGTCGGTGCCCGAGGGGCAGATACCGGACAACTTCCCCCTGGGCGACGGAATGACCGCTGGCGACATGATCAGCATTCTGGCCGTGATCATGGGGATTGCCTCCCTGAGTGAGCACACGGCACACAGGCTGTCCCGGTTGGAGGCCACCCTCGTCGACATGCCGGCTTCCAGGTTGATGTCTCTCATCGCGACGATATGCCGGAGTATCTCGGAGGCTCACCAGACCTTGGTGGTGGAAAGACTCACCTACCGTCCCGGTCGCTCTTGCAGGACCTCGCCGTTGATCCGGCATGGCGAGGTCGTGATCATCTGCCCGCCCCTCGTGACCCCGAGAGCAGTGGATCCGATCATGCTGCGTTCGGCTGCTCGTGACTACAGGCGGTTCGGCCCGGTAGGAAGGGAGCAGGGTGAGCGCGCGACGGCCTGGGCCACCTGGATGCGTACCATCCCAGGCACTCTGGTCGCAGAACTGGTTCCGGCGGCCAGAACCGACGGCAACCCTGCTGGCGATCTGGACGTGATCATCGTGGATCCGGTCAAGCGCCTGGGCCTGTGCCTCGAGATCAAGTGGCCGATCGAAGCTCTTTCTCTGCACGAGGTCATGAAGGTCGAGAACTGGATCACGTCCGCGGCCCAGCAGTTGGACCGCCTGAGGGAGGAACTCCGGGCAGGCAGCGCCACCGCCCAGATGCCGGCCGAGTGGCCTGCGTTCGGTTCCGTCGACTGGACCTGGTGTGTCGGCACCCCTCAGCAACTCAGTACGCGCCCTCTCCCCGTGCCGGACATGTACGCCACATCACTTCGGTACGTACAGGCGCTGGGGGCCCCACCCGACCTCGATGCCTTGGTGACAGCCCTGACCAGGCCGGACCTCCCCGTCGACGGGGTGCATTTCGACGTACGGAGAAGATCGTTTCCTGTGGGGCGGCACCAAGTACATCTGGATGCAATCCAGGTACGCACCACCGATTGGCGCCCACGCCTGGGATAGCCAGAGCACTATCGGTCTGCTCCTCACGAGGGGCAGATCCGGACCGGGGGGCGACGAGGAGTATGGATGGCGCCCATCGCCTCGCGTCGGCAGGACATCCCGCTCGACCACCCGCCCTTGGCCGAACGGCGTGGGTGGATAATCCCAACCAGTATCAGAAACCGGAAGCAGGCCGGAAACTCAGCATGATGTACGACATCGCGGCTCCGGAGCCGGCGGGCATGGTCGCCTCGCTCAGTTCGCTCGGGTACTCGTTGCCTGCCGCCATCGCGGATCTCGTCGACAACAGCGTCTCCGCTGGGGCGTCAACCATCGACGTCGAGTTCACCTGGGCCGGACAGGACTCGTGGATCGCCGTTGCAGACGATGGTGCCGGGATGACCGCCAGCGAGCTGGTGACCGCCATGACTGTGGCCGCGCGCGGCCCTGCGACGCCACGCAGCTCGACGGATCTGGGGCGCTTCGGCGTCGGACTCAAGTCGGCGTCCTTCTCACAGGCCCGGCAGCTTACGGTCGCCACCGCCACCTCCGACGAGTGGCACGTGCGCACGTGGGACCTCGACGTCGTCGAGTCGTCTGGCGAGTGGCGGCTGCTCCGCGGCGCGGACGAGGCGACCACCGGGCTGCTGGAAAGGATCCGGGGGACGGCAGGCCACGGCACAGTCGTGTTGTGGCGTCGCCTCAACGGCTACCACGTCGACGCGGTGACGGTGGAGGACGAGCGGACCCAGAAGCAGTTCTACGCGGAGGCCGCCCGCACGGAGTCCCATCTGGGAATGGTCTTCGCGCGGTTCCTCGTCGGAGGCCGCCGCCGCAACCTCCGGGTATCCGGTTCCCCCGTCGAGCCCTGGGACCCCTTCCTGTCCCGCCACCCGTCCGTACAACCGCTTCCCGTCGAGCGCCTGCCCCTGGGATCGGGTTCCGTCCGGGTGGAGGCGTTCGTCCTCCCCAGCGCGCAGAGGCTCGCCCCAGCCGAGTACGAGAAGGCCGGCGGTCCGCGTGGCTGGCTCGACCAGCAGGGGTTCTACGTGTACCGCCGGGACCGTCTGATCCTGGCGGGCGACTGGCTCGGACAGCGCGGACTACGTCGCGAGGAGAAGTACAACCTGGCGCGGATCGCCGTGGACATCCCCGCCGAGACAGACGTCGAGTGGAGTGTCGATGTCCGGAAGTCCAGCGTCGTCCCGCCCGTCGCCTTGCGTTCCCACCTCCGTCGCATCGCCCTGCAAGCCAGGAAAAGGGCTGCCGACGTACTGCGCTACCGGGGGCAGATCGCGGCGCGCACGCATGGGGATCCGCTCCTCTACGCCTGGAACGTCCGTCGTGTCGACGACCGGGTCACCTGCAAGGTCAACCGGGGGCACCCCCTGGTGAAGGCAGCTCTGCGTCCTGGCGCTGCAAGCTCGGACGACGTGCGCGCCCTGATCCGTCTGCTTGAGGAGACCGTGCCGGTCACCGCCCTCCGCGTGATGCACGAGACGGACACCAGCGACGATCCCGAGCCGTTCGGGGGCCCCGGCCCCGCCGACTCCGGGGCCACAGAGGTCGCACAGCGGATCTACGAGGCACTGGTCTCGGACGGCCGCTCGCCTGCGGCGGCTCGCGAACGCCTGCGAACGATGCCCCCCTTCGACCAGATGCAGGGATTCTGGAACGGATGAGCCCGTTGTCAGTGGCCCCGCATAGCCTGCCCCATGCCGTTCCCGCCCAGCCGGAGGTCTGCTGTGAGTTCCACCCCCGATGACTCCTCGGAGTCCCTTGCCAAGGCCCGTCGTCTGGTTCTCGCACTGCTGTCGCAGGACCGCCAGCCGACGCCGGACGAAGTACAGAGCGCGGTCACCGTGATCTTCGGGATGCTGGCTGGCCAAGGCGAGGTTCTCGACCGTGACCAGCTGGCCAAGGAGATCGAGGTCCTGACAGCGGTCTTCCAGGAAGGCTCCTCCGGCCTGGAGAGCGACAGCGGACACGAGCCGTGGCTGCCGGAGGCGAAGAACGACCGGGCGTGGGACTTCTGGGAGCGCTACCGGCGGTACTTGGAGGACGTCCGCAACCTCCCCCCGCTCGTCGTACGTCGGCTGGACCAGAGCACGGACGAGGTCCTGAGTCAGCTCGAGGATCCGCACCGTGCCGACTCTTGGCGGCGAACAGGCCTTGTGATCGGGCAGGTCCAGTCGGGCAAGACCGGCCAGTACATCGGTCTCGCCGCGAAGGCCGTGGACGCGGGATACCAGTTCGTGGTGATCCTCGCCGGCATCCACAACGACCTCCGCAGCCAGACCCAGTTGCGTGTCGACGAGGGGCTCCTGGGGTTCGACACCCAGCACCAGCAGCGATCCAACCAGAACGGGAAGTCCCGGCTCATGGGTGCCGGCCGGATGCCCGGCGTCAAGAAGCTCGACATCGCCTCCCCCACCAACAGCTCGGAGAAGGGCGACTTCGGTCGACAGGCGGCCAACGCCATCAACTTCCCGCTCGGCCGCTTCCCAGTGGTTCTCGTCGTCAAGAAGCACTGGAAGATCCTCGAGTACCTGCGGACGTGGGTGACCGAGGTCCAGGGCACGGAGGACGAGACGGGAAGCAAGGTCGTACGCGACATCCCGCTGTTCGTCATCGACGACGAGGCGGACAATGCCTCCATCAACACCGAGCGCGACCCCGACGCGGATCCGACCAAGACCAACGGTGCGATCCGCGAACTCATGAAGAGCTTCGAGAAGTCGGCATACGTCGGGTACACCGCCACCCCGTTCGCCAACATCTACATCGATCCCGACGTCGACCACGCCGAACTCGGCGCCGACCTCTTCCCCGACAGCTTCATCCGCACCTTGCCCTCCCCGACCAACTACCTCGGTCCGGAGCGGGTTTTCGGGCTTCGGACCGACAACGACGACGAGGAGGACGTTCCCCCTCTGCCCCTCGTACGGCCGGTGGCCGACTCCGACAGCTGGATCCCGAGTAAGCACAAGTCCTCCTTCGTCCCCTCCGACGACCTTCCTCGGTCCCTCCGCGAGGCGATCGACTCGTTCGTCCTCGCCAGCGCTGCACGAAGGGTGCGGGGCCAGACGAAGGTCCACAACTCCATGCTGGTGCACGTCACCCGCTTCACGGCGGTCCAGGGGATCGTCCGCGATCAGGTGGACGACTACCTGCGCCTCCTCGTGGACTCCCTCCGCGATCGGTACGGGCAGGCAGCGCAGCGCACGACCGAGCTCCGCGCCCTGTGGGAACGGGACTTCGTACCCACCACGGGCCACTTCCCCGCAGACGAAGCCCGGCGCGTCACATGGGAGGACGTGTCGAGCCAGCTGGTGCCCGCGCTGCGGAAGATCGTGGTCAGGACGGTGAACGGTGCCTCCCGCGACGCGCTCGACTACTACGAGCACCGCAGGACCGGTCTCTCCGTCATCGCGATCGGGGGCCAGAAGCTCTCCCGGGGTCTCACCCTGGAAGGGCTGACCGTCAGCTACTACCTGCGTACGTCCAGCACGTACGACACTCTGCTCCAGATGGGTCGCTGGTTCGGATACCGGCCAGGGCACGAGGACCTCTGCCGCCTGTACACCACGCCTGGCCTGCAGGCGAAGTACATCGAGGTGACCGCTGCGACCGACGAACTACGGCGTGAGGTCGAGGAGATGGCGGCGTTGGATCTCAGCCCGCGGCACTTCGGGCTGAAGGTCCGTGCTTCCTCGCTCGGCCTCGCGGTCACGGCTGCCAACAAGATGCGCCAAGGAACGAAGGTCATGCTCAGCTACTCCGGGGAGGGGCCGGAGACGGTGATCTTCAACCTCTCCGACGGGGTCCCTGAGCACAATCTCAAGGTCCTCGGGGACTTCGTCCGGAGACTCGACGGTCACACCGCCGGTCAGCAGGGAACACCGGGTGCCAACGTGGAGTGGGCACAGGTGACCTCCGATGCGGTCGTGGACTTCCTCAGTCGTTACGAGACGGACCGCATGGCGCAGAGGGTCCGCCCCCGCTTCATCGCGAAGTACATCGAACAGTGCATGGCCGTGGGGGAGCTTCCGATGTGGAAGGTGATCCTCGTCGGCAAGAGGGCGGCCACGGACCACCAGGACGTCTCCGGTCACATGGTGGGGCCCGTGGAGCGCACAGCGCTCAACGACGTCGAAAGGGACGGCCGTTACACGATTCGCCGCCTGCTCAGCCCTCCCGACGAGTACCTCGACCTTGATCCGGACCAGGTCACAGCCGCCCTTGAGGCGACGCAGAAGGCCGCAGCCATCAAGAAACGGGAGAAGGTACCCCAGTCCCCTTCAGGCGATCACCTCCGCTGGCAGCGCCGACCCGACCAGGCACTGCTGCTCGTCTATCTCGTCGAGCGGCCGACGACCGAGGACGGTCCGGCTCAGCCGCCACTGGTGGGCTTCAAGGTGAGCTTCCCCCTCTCGGAGCACCAGTCCGACACCGAGTACGTCGTCAACAGCATCTGGCAGAAGGAAGGCCTGGACGCCTTCGACGACGAGGAGGATGGGGAATGACCATCACCGAGGCGGAGTGGCGCGACCTGGAGGCACCGCAGGAAGCCCCCGGCCGGTCCCGCATCCGCCTGCATCCCGACGCCCCGCTGGACGTCTTCCTGTCCGTCTCCCATCCGGCACAGCGGCGCATGCTCGTGCTCAGGACCGACGCCCGCTCAGCGGACCACATCGTGCGGACCGTGACCCGGTTGCCCAGCGCAGCCGGCCTGGAGATGAACCTCAGCGCTGTGTCACGTCTCGAGTACGAGCTCCAGGTGGTGCTCACCGCGGACGAGCTTCGCGAGGTGTTCAACCCTCTCGTCACCGACGTCGCCGACACCGTGAGGGAAGCCCCCGGGGCCGCAGCCGCTCTGACAGCCGCCGTGGAGAGGTTCGAGCGGTGGCAGGACCTCCTGCGCGCCGTGGGCAGGGACGGTCTCGGCCCCGAGGCCCGTCTCGGGCTTGTCGGCGAGCTCCTGCTGCTGCGCGACCACATCCTGCCCGTCGTCGCGCCAGCCCAGGCCGTCGACTCCTGGGCGGGGCCGAGCGGGGCCAACCAGGACTTCCAACTGCCCGGAGTCGCCGTCGAGACGAAGGCCAGCGCAGCCAAGCGTCCCCGAAGCATCCGAATCGCCAGCGAACGCCAGCTGGACGACACGGGAACGCCCTCGCTCGTGTTGTCCCTGGCTATGCTCGACGAACGTCGAGGCGGTTCGGGGGCGAGCCTGAACCGCTTGGTGGACGGGATACGCCAGCAGCTCACCAGCCCCGTCGTGCGCGCCTCCTTCGACGGTCGACTCGTTCGGGCCGGGTATCTCCCCGGGCACCGAAACCTGTACGAAGAGCCTCGGTACACCCTCCGTGACCTACGTTTCTGGCACGTACGGGAGGATTTTCCGAGAATCGTCGAGGCAGATCTCCCCGAGGGTGTGGGCGACTGCACGTACAACTTGAGCATCTCGGGGCTGGACCAACACCGCGCATCGACCGACGAGGTGACTGCATTGATCGGGGGAACCCATGCCTGAGCTGGACCTGTCCCAGTACGCCCGCGACCTCGTCGCTGACGTGCAGGCGACAGCCGACGCCGAGAGAACCACCACTCCGGAGACGTTCACGCGGCGTGTGTTCGAGGACCTGGAGCAGGCTGGCATCGCGTCCAACACGTTCACGGCGTTTCACGGTGCACACGGTCACCTGGTTCACGGCTACGCCATCGGGGACTCCGGAGAGTGCCTCGACCTCTTCGTCACGGACTTCGACTTGGAGCCGCTGGCATCCAAGCTCACGAAGGGGCAGACCGAGACCGCCTTCAAACGGCTCCTCACCTTCGTCCGTCGGTGCCAGGACGGCCTGCGCCAGCACATCGACGAGTCCTTCGACGTCTACGACATGTGCGCGGCCGTGGAGAAGGCGCTCACCGAAGTGCGCAGGATACGGCTCTTCCTCCTGAGCAACCGCGTCGGCACCAGCACCACAGTCGCACCCACCGACTTCGACGGCCTCCCCGTGACCCACGAGGTGTGGGATCTGGCACGGCTGCACCGCCACGCGACCTCCGGCAGCATCAGCGAACCCATCGTCGTCTCGTTCGTCCCTCCGCTACCCTGCGTCGCAGCGTCCAGCAGCGAGCCCGACCACTCGGTGACCATGGCCGTGATCCCCGGGGAGAGGCTCGCCGAGCTCTACGGGGAGTACGGGACCAGGCTCCTCGAACTGAACGTCCGTTCCTTCCTGCAGGCCCGCGGGTCAGTGAACCGTGGCATCCGGGAGACCTTGCTGAACTCCCCCGGCAGGTTCCTGGCGTACAACAACGGCATCACGGCGACCGCTTCGCAGGTCGACTTCGCCTACGACCCGGAAGGCAGGCCCACGGGCATCTCCCGCGTGCACGGGCTCCAGGTCGTGAACGGCGGGCAGACGACAGCCTCTCTGCACTACGCCTCCAGCCGCGACAAGGCGGACCTGTCGCACGTGGCCGTGCAGATGAAACTGACGGAGGTCTCCCCGGAGCGACTCTCGGAGATCGTCCCGATGATCTCCGAGTACTCGAACACCCAGAACCGCGTGACGTTGGTCGATTTCAGCTCGAACCACGAGTACCACGTGGCCGTACAGCGGATCACCCGATCTCTGTGGGCGCCGGCGACGGACGGCAGTGGTCAGGAGACCCACTGGTTCTACGAACGGGCGCGCGGCCAGTACACCGACGAGGTGGCCAAGGCCCGGACGCCCGCGAAACAGCGCACGTTCAAGAAGCTCAACCCGACGAAGCAGAAGTTCACCAAGGCGGACCTCGCGAAGTACGCCAACTCCTGGAACCACCTTCCGTTCCAGGTCAGCCGTGGCGCACAGAAGAACTTCGCCGTGTTCATGGATCGCATCGGCGATGCGCCCCCGCGCGTCGACGTCCAGTACTGCCAACGCGTGATCGCCATGGCCATCCTCTTCAAGGCTGTCGACCGCATCGCGGCGAACCACGAGGCCGGCAGCTACAAGAGCATGATCACGACATACACCATGGCCCGTCTGTCGCTCGCGACGGAACAGCGCATCGACCTCGACAGAATCTGGCGAGAGCAGCAGGTCTCCCCGGCCGTCGAGGCGGCGATCGACGATCTCTGTCCCAGGGTGATGCGGGCGGTGACCAGGCCGCGCGAGGGCAACCACGTTGGTGAGTGGGCGAAGAAAGCCGTCTGCTGGGACGCCGTCTCCCGCGTGTCCTGGTCCGTGCCCGGTGACCTGGAGAGGGAACTCCTCGATCGTCCGCTGAACGAGGAAGCTCTCGCAGGGGGCTCGGAAGGCGGCCAAGGGGCACGCGCCGAGGTGGCGTCCGTTTCGGCGGACGAGTGGTACGCCGTCGAACGATGGGCGAAGGAGACGCACAACCTGGATCCCTCGCAGCGCCAGCTGGCGCAGTACGTCGGCAGGCGACTCGAACTCGACCAGGAGATCCCCGAGCCACAGGCGGTACAGGCACTGCACGCGCGCAACGAGGCGCTGTCTCTGGGGTTCGTCTCCAGTCCGTAGGACTGACTGATCGTCGGCCTTCAGAGCTCCCCGCGCTCGAGGAGATCCCCCACCGCGTCCTCGGCGCGGCGGAGCACGATCCGCCCGTCTCCGTCGCTGAAGGCCAAGAGGTCCGACCCGAGTGAGATGCCCGACTCCGCGAGCAGGCCGATGGGGAGATCGACCCGACCATGATCGTCGACACGGAGTTCTGCAGGTTCACGAAGCATGGGACGAGTGTGGCACCCTCGCACTCGTAGGCCGACGACGGGCTGGGGCTGAGGTATGGCAGCACGCGAGGACACCACGAGCGCGGAGTGGGTCAGCACCGAGCTGAGCGGCCATCTTCGCGGTCGGCGCGCCCGCGACACGAAACCGGAGGTGGCCCTCCGGCGTGCCGTTCACCGGCTCGGCCTCCGGTTCCGTCTACAGCGGAAGGTGGCTGCCCGTTGCACGGCGGACTTCGTCCTCCCCAGGTACAACGTGGCGGTGTTCGTCGACGGGTGCTTCTGGCACGGTTGCCCTGTGCACGGCCCGAAGACGTTCCGCGGCCCGAACGCCTCCCTTTGGGAAGCGAAGATCGAGACCAACAAGGACCGCGACCGCCGGAACACCGCAGCAGCCGAGGCCGCTGGCTGGGCCGTCGTCCGTGTCTGGGAGTGCGAGATCCGGGCAGACGTCGAGCGCGCTGCGCTCAGCGTCGCCCGGCAGTGCGACCGGGCTCGCGAGCCTGCGTCGGCACCGTCTCCCGTCCATGCGTCCCAGTCAACGCGTCCGTGAACAGGTCTCCCGAGACGCTCTCCCTGGCAACGCAGTACTTGCTCAGGGGGCACACGTCGCAGACGGGCTCCTTGGCTCTGCAGAAGCTGCTACCGATGAGGCGGAGCGCAGCCATGCGGAGTGGTGCGTCCTTACCGGCTCCGACAAGCTTCACCAAGTCGACTCGCCCGTCACTGAGTCTGTTCGTGCGGTCCGACTCGCTGCCGTGCAGCCGGGCGGCAACACGCAACGCCCCTTGCCCGACCCACAGAAGGTCCTCGCCGACCAACAACCGGTAGACCGTCACCTCAGCCGGCTTCAGCTTCAGGTACTCGCGGACCCTTTCCTCGTCGCCCCAAGCACTCTTTTTGCCCACCATCACGGTCAGCCGGGCAACTCGCGCCTTCACGGCCTCGGAGGGCGCCGCCGCGGTAAGTGCCTCGAGCGTGGACTTGCTCAGGGACGTTCGCCCTCGCACCACCTCGACCATCGCTGCCAGGTGGGACGACTGCATCCTGGTCCCGGAGAGTATGGCCACCACAGCAGCCTGCAACCCGGACACCTGCCCGCCCGGAAGCTGGTACCAGTCCTCCGAATCACGCCGTCCTTCGGCCCATGCGGTCAGGTCCCTCCGCACCGCACGCCAGTGCGGCTGAATTCCGCCGTCGACCGACTGCACGTCACTTACGGGCAGCAGGGCTTCGGCCGCAGCCTCACCCAGGAGGGGCGGCACCGCATTGCCGATCTGGCGGAAGGCGTCACTGCGGGTTCCGGCGAAGCGGAACCTGTCCGGGAAGGTCTGCACCCGCGCCGCCTCCCGCACGGTGAGGGTGCGCGGCTGCTCCTGGTCCGGATGGATGTACCAGTAGCCGTCCTTGGCGATGTGAGCGGTGATGGACCTGCTGAGGTCCGACCAGTCGAGCTTCTTGTACTTGTCCGTGAAGTGGTCAGCCTTGTAGCGCTGTAGTTCAGGGGAGATCTGCGAGTACAGGGTCTTGGAGTCCATGCTGGAGAAGATCTCCGCATCGTCCTTCCGGACCCGTCGGGTCATGTGGTCCCAGACCCGGTCCCTCGACGCCCACTTTCGCATGTCGAGCGCGAACTTGGAGAGCTTGGCCGGCTTGACATACGGCAGTTCGCGCTGCCCGACACGCTCCGTGGGAACGACGGGCAGAACTGGCAGGTCACCGATCGCGTCCCGCAGTGTGGTCCGCTGGTCGTGCTCCAACTCCTCCCGCCAGCCGAAGCGCTCCACGTCGTTCCTCGCCAGCAGGATCAGACGCTTCCTGTGCTGCGGAACGCCGTAACGCCACGCATCGACGAGGCGTACCTGCGTCGCGTAGCCGAGCTCCTCCAGCTGCTCCTCGATAGTGCGCACCACGAAGAAGTCGTCGCCAAGGCCCATGTCCGGCACGTTCTCCATGAGGACCGCGCGCGGCCGGAGGCGCTTCACGACATCAAGGTAGGCGCTCCACAGTTCCTTGCGGCGATCGTGGGGATCGCGCCCGTGATGTTCCACAAGGCTGCGGATCTTACTTCGGCCTGCCCTGCTGAACGGCTGGCAGGGCGGGCCACCGGCCACGAGGTCGATCTTGGCCGGAGCCAGTACGTCCACGAGCCTGTCCCGCTCGTCGGGATTGCCCAGGTCCATGCGAAGACTCATACCCGGGAAGTTCGCGGCGTGCGTCTGGAGAGCCCGCTCGTCGAAGTCGACCGCGGCCGCTACCGTCCAACCTGCTCGTTCCAGTCCGAGACTCAGGCCCCCCGCTCCGGAGAAAAGGTCTACGGCCAAGCGCTTTCCGGCGCCGAAGCCACCGAGCCACTTACCGAAGTTCTCGGGCCTGCAGCTGTTCCTGTGACGCTTGAGCTCCAGGCTGTCGCTCCGCTCTAGGGGCACCCCGTAGTGCTGCCTGCGCACAGTGCGAACCTCCATTGGACGAGAAGAACGAGCACCAGGAGATCACACATCCTCTGGCAAGATCAAGAATCCGGCGTCTACCTCGGAGAACAAGACCGCTCGGGACGCCACAGGCGCACCAAGGATATTACGTGCCCCCCTCGCCCGCAGGCGAAAGCAGCCCCCTAACCACTCCAGAGATGACCAATCATACGGATATGCACTGACAAGATCACCGAAGCGGTTACACGTTGATTTCCTGCGGCCAAGCGTCACCTGTGAGGGGACTCCTCGCACAGGGGTGAAGCTGCTCCACCCCGGCACCTCGACGAGCTCGTACCGCTGGTTGATCACGCCGTGCGGCAGCGTCCCACGACGAGCGGATCCCGTGGCCTGGAATAGCAGCGCCCGGTCCGATTGCTCTCCTGATCTGATCACAAGAGGAGACGCGTGTGGCCGATCTGTTGCTGTTCCAGCAGGGTGCCGACGGCCGAGACATCAAGCTAAGAGGCTTGAGGGTGGCCCTGGAGGTGGAGCTGCAGCGGCGTGTCGAGGCCGGTCTGGAGCAGATGCTCGGCATCCGCTTCCTGGCTTCGGAGTACTCGACGGGACCGTGGCATCGGGGGCGGATCGACACCCTGGGGCTGGACGAGAACGGGGCCCCGGTGGTGATCGAGTTCAAGAAGGGATCCGACAGCGGGGTGCTGTCGCAGGCAGTCTCCTACCTGTCCTGGCTGGACTCGGCGCACCACGAGTTCGAGGCGCTCGTACGGAGGGTGCTCGGCGCGGAGGCCGCCGAGTCGATCGACTGGCGTCGACCGCGGATGGTCTGCATCGCGGCCGGCTTCTCCCACCACGATCGCGTGGCCGTGCAGCGACTGCCCGGGCGGATTGACCTGGTGCGCTACCGCGTCTTCGACGGCGGCCTGCTGAGCCTGCTGCTCGTCGACTCCTCGCCCGGCTCCCCGAACCCGGCTGCGTCCCGGCGGCACCGGGAGCGGGAGGCCGCAGTCGTCAGCGCGCCGACGGTGCCAGCCGGTCCAGCGCCGGGAAGCGCCAGCCTCGTCCCGGAGTGCCTGCGGGACCTGTACGCGGAACTGGACGACGCCCTGACGGCGTGGGGCGAGGTCGAGGTGGCAGCGCTTCGGCATTACATCGCCTACCGGCGGCTGGTGAACGTGGCATCGGTGCTGTTCCGTCCGAGGCACGAGGCGATCCTGGTCTACCTCAGACTCGACCCGGGCTCGGTCGTGCTGGAGGAGGGCTTCTCCCGGGACATGCGCGGCATCGGGCACCTGGGCACCGGGGACGTGGAGGTGCGCCTCGCTTCGGCGGGCGACCTGGAGAGGGCAACACCGTTGATCCGGAAGGCGTTCGAAGCGGCCTGACGTAACGAGAAGGGCGGCTGGAGCATCGATTCTCGATGCTCCAGCCGCCCTTCGGCGTCTGCGGCCCGTTGGCCCCGGGCTCTCTTCGCTCTCATGATCATGCCTCCGGTCCGGCCAGGGCGACGTCGTCCTGCGTCAGCTCCGCGCGGAGCCGCTGCTCGGCCACATCGGCGTAGTGGGAGGACAGTTCGACGCCCACGAAGCGGCGGCCTTCGCGCAGGGCCGCGACGCCCGTGGAGCCGCTGCCGGTGAACGGGTCGAGCACCGTTCCGCCTTCGCGGCAGATCTGTACGAGCTGCTGCATGACCTCGACCGGCTTCTGGGTGATGTGCACCCTGCCCTTGCGGGGCTGGGACGCGATGAAGTGGCCGGGCAGGTAGAGGTCCCGGCCCTTGGCGAGACTGCCCTTGACTCCCCAGGTGATGAATTCGGCGGACTGCTTGAACCCGCCCTTGCGGGGCCGGCTGGCGGGCTTGATCCACGGGATCGTTCCGCTCCAGGTCCACCCCGCCATCTGGAGGGCGTCGGACGTCGTCGGTTCCTGGCGCCAGTCCGAGAAAACGATGGCGACCGCGTGCTCGGTCGATGCCCGGTATGCCTCGGTCATCAGCTCGGTCAGCCAGGAGCGGTACGAGCGCTGATCGCGGTTCTCGCCGGGGAAGGTGGCGAGGTCGTGCGCCGAGTTGCTGGTGACGTACTTGGCTCGCGCCGTACGACCGGTGCGCTCGGAGCTGGTTCGGCCGCCGCTGTTGTACGGGGGGTCGGTGATGACGGCGTCGACGCTCTCGTCCGGGAGGGTCTTCATCACGGTGAGGGCGTCGCCTCGGTGCAGCGTGTAGCTCATGTGGAGGGCCTCTTTCAGGGCATGACGGGGCGGTTCCCGCTCCGGACCATGCTCAACGGCGTGCATCTCGGGCGGGGTTGTGCCGGAGGTTAGCCGTGATCTCCGGCCGGGCCTAACGAGGTGTGCCGTGCTGCGGCCCCGGGTCCGGGAGGCGTTTGGTGCGGCCGGATTCCCGGTCTACTGTCTCGCCGTGTCACCGGGACGAAGCCTCGCTTCACCCCTGCTGACCTGTGCTTATCCGTGTTGTCTCGTCCTATCGAGCACCCCGGCGCGGCACGCTTCCCCCCTCGTTCCACGCGCTGTCAGGAGGCCAGGTGTACCACCTGAGATTACGAGCGCGGCCGGCTGCCGCGCTTGACCGGAGACCGGTGTCCGGGAGCTACCAACTCCCCTGACCCGGGCCCGCCCTGAGAGGCGGATGCACATCGGCGCGGTGCCGACGGCTTTGCACGAGAGGTCGGCACCGCGCCTCCTACGAACACGAGGAGCCGCTGCGATGCAGCATGCCCTGATACGCCCACACCCCTCCACGCCCACGTCGTACGACGTGCCCCGCCCCGCTGCTGACCGGCGGTCGCGATGAAGAAGGCCCTCGGAGCCGTCGCCGGTCTCTGCGCCACCGGATCCCTGCTGGCCCTGCCGCTTCTCGGCTACGCCGCCAGCAACGCCTCGGCGGCCACCTGCCCCGTCGGCGGTGAGCAGTCGGTGGACAGTGCGGCCGTCGCCAAGCAGGTGAAGGCGATTCTGGACGGGGGCGAAGACGACTCGGTGTCCGTGCCGGGCCTGGACGCGCCCGCCGAGCAGATCCCCCACGCCAAGACCATCCAGGCCACCGGCGTCGCGATGAACGTCCCTCCCCGGGGGCAGGTCGTTGCCCTGGCCACCGCTCTGCAGGAGAGCGGCCTGCGGAACTTGAACTACGGCGACCGTGACTCGTTGGGGCTTTTCCAGCAGCGTCCGTCCCAGGGCTGGGGCTCGGCGACCGAGGTCCTCGACCCGGTCCACGCGAGCACCAAGTTCTACGAGGGGCTCAAGAGGGTTTCGGGCTGGGAGTCCCTGTCCGTGACCCAGGCCGCCCAGGAAGTGCAGCTGAGCGGTTACCCCGAGGCGTACGCGAAGTGGGAGCCGCTGGCGACTGCTCTGCAGCGCGCGATCGAGCCGCTGCTCACGAAAGGCGACGACGCATCGTCCGCTCCCTCCGCCCTCGGAGGAGTTCCGGCCGCTGCGGGGGGCTGTACGACCGGTGCGGACGGGACCGACTTCGGAACCATCCCGCCCGGATCGGTACCCGACGAGTACCAGATCCCGGCGGACGCTCCGGCCAAGGCCCAAACGGCGATCCGCTGGGCTCTGGGCCAGCTCGACACCCCGTACCAGTGGGGTGGGAGCTGCGCCGACTCGCACGGCAAGGACCCGATGGGCCGGTGCGACTGCTCGTCCCTGATGCAGGGCGCCTACAAGGCCGCCGGGGTCTCGCTCACGCGGACGACCTACACGCAGGTCAAGGAAGGCAAGCCGGTAGCGGTCGGCTCCGTACGGGCGGGGGATCTCCTGTTCACCGAGGGGTCCGCCGCCACGCCGGAGCACGTCGGCATGGCGATTGGCCACGGGCTGATCGTGCACGCGCCGAAGACCGGTGACGTCGTGCGCATCACGACCCTCGCTTCCTGGAAGCCGCAGATCCTCGCGGCCCGCCGCGTCGTCTGACCCGGCCTCTCCCTCCCCTCTTCCTCTCTTCTCGCGTCGCCGCTCTACCTCTCGGGCTTCGGCGTGCACTAAATCGAACTGGAGTTCGCTATGTATCTGGCCGACAAGGTCATCCAGCTCGCCTACGACCCCGGCATCAAGCCGAACGAGGGCGGGCTCCCCGGCCTTTCCGTCCTCAAGCAGGTGATGGGCTCCATCAACCTCTTCGGCCTCGTCGCCATCGTCGGCGCGCTCGCCGTCAGCGCGGGCGTCTGGGCCTGGGGCCATCACAGTGGTGGGCACCAGGCGGAGGCGAACGGGAAGAAGGGGGTGTTGGTCAGCTCTGGAGCGGCCCTCCTTTTGGGGGCGGCGAATGGGATCGTTGCCTTCTTCAGCACGCTGGGAACGCAGGTCCGCTGATGCCTGCCCACTCCTCCAACCCCGGCGGCGCATCTCGCGTGCGCCGCCGGGCGCTGCTCGGCACCGCCGTCCTGGTGGTGCTCGTCGCCCTCGCCGGCCTGCTCGCCTTCCTCACGCGCGACGCCAGGGGCCCCTCCGCGCCCGCACCACACAGCAGTTCGGCGACACCGCGTCCTTCCGGCGCGGCGCCGTCGGCATCGCCGCCTCCGCACGCGAATCACCGGGCTCTGCCTCGACCGCCGAAGACGCACGACCCGATCGCCTACGGGAAGGCGGCGGCAGCGGCGCTGTGGTCGTACGACACCCGGGCCTACTCCCAGCAGGCGCTGCTGTCCGCGCTGCGCGGGTGGATGACCGGAGAGAAGAAGTACGTCGACACCGCCTCGGTCGCCAAGCTCGTCCCGTCGCCCGTGCTCTGGAAACAGATGGCGGACAACGGTCAGCGCGCCAAGGGGGTTGTGAACGAAGGGCACTTCCCCGACTCGTTCACCCGGGCTCTCCAGGACGATCCCGGAGCGATCACGCAGACCTACCTGTACGCCGTGACGGTCTCCGGCAAGCAGTCGATCGCGTGGAAGGGCTCCCCGGCCGGAGGCGCGGAGAGCCGCGTCACCACCCTCGCGGTCCAGTGCCGCCCCTCCTCTCCCTGCACGCTGGCCGGTGTTCTGCCGGCCGTCGCGCCCTGACCCCACCCTCAGAAAGGAGGTATCGCCATGGGAGTCTGCGACTTTCCGCTGATGGACAAGGTCTGCGGCGCGGTCGATTTCGCCAGCAACCCCGCCGGGGCCGTCACCGACGGCATCGGGGCGTGGATCGCGAAGTCCGCGGGTGAACTCGCGGCGAGCGCGGCGGATCTCGCCGCCGACGCCGTGAACTCGACCACCGCGATCGACCTCAACGCTCAGTGGTTCCGGACCAACTACGAGCTATTGCTTCCGATCGGCCTCGCGCTCACCGTCGGCTTCTTCTGCATCGCCTTGGTGTCCGCCGCCTGGAGGCGGGACGAGCGCGCCCTGGCGCAGGCTGCGGTCGGCACGATGACCGGTGTCCTGTTCAGCTTCTGCGCCGTCGCCTTCACGTCCGTCGCGATCACGGTCGTCGACGTGCTGTCCGACGGCCTGTTCCAAGCCGCGAACACCTCGGTGGACGACGCCATCCGCCGCATCATCAACGTGCAGCAACTCGGAGCGATGTACGGCCTGGGCTGGGGCGTCCCGTCCCTGGTGGCCTTCGGCTGTGCCATCGGCGCATTCATGTACTGGTGCGTGATGGTCGCGCGGAAGGTCGGCGTGCTGATCCTCGTCTCCCTGGCGGTCTTCGCCGGGGCGGGCGGCGGCTGGGAGGTGGCGAAGCGCTGGCGTCGCGGCTGGATCGAGGCCACCGCAACGCTCGTCGTCTCCAAGCTCCTGATGACCGTGGTCTTCCTCATCGGCGTCTCGGCGATGGGCAAGGCTGACTCCCAGGACGGCATGGCCGCGCTCTCCGACGCACTGGCCGGACTCGTTGTCATGATCTTGGTGTTGCTCTGCCCCTACGCGACGTACAAGTTCATTCACTGGGCCAGCGACGGCGGCGGCAACGACGATCTGCACCGCACCGGCGTCGCCGGAGTGGCGGTTGCCGCAGGCGCCGCGAAGACGGCCGGCACCCTCGCGATGCAAGCCGGCACCGGCGCCCCCGCCCCGCAGGGGCCCAGCGAGGTTCCCGGCGCGGGGAGCGACGGTGTCACCTCCGGCATCAACCCCACCGGCGGGAATCTGAGCAAGGAGGGCATCGACTCCGGACCGCCGAAGGCCCGGACGAACTTCCGGTACGGCGAAGACCCGGACGCCACCGGTGACAAGGGACGAGCCCTCATCCAGCGGCCCGGCATCCCACCGCTGATCAACCGGCCCGGCGGCACCGAAGCCGCCGAAGGCGAGGACGGCTCCGCAGCCCAGCCCGCTGCGGTGTCAATTCCGGGCGGGAGCATGCCACGCGTCGGCTCGGCGTCCCCGGGCGGCCCCGGGTCTCCGCCCCCGACCGGCGCCGGTCCATCGCCCACCGGGTCCGAGACGAACTGGGTCTTCCCGACCCGTCCACCGTCCGGATCCTGACCCGTCACGAGTACGGGGGCGGGCTGCCACCCAGCAGTCCGCCCCCGCCTCCCCCAATCACCACCGAAGGAGCCCTGCCATGTCCTCCAGAAGAGCGCCGAGCCCTCTGCCCTGCCGCACTCGCACCCACTGTCTGGACCCGCCATGTCTGCCCGCTCCCAGGCCGAAACCGCCACGGCCACCGTCAAGTTCCCGCACCGCAGTCGCCGAGGCGTACTGCTCGGCCTGACCGTCCCCCAGCTCATCGTCGCCGGGCTCACCGGGCTGCTGCTACTCGCCGTGATCATGACCCGTGGGGTCGTCGGCGCGCTCCAGCTCGTCCCGCTGTGGAGCGCCATCGCCCTACTCGTGTTCGTCCGCAAGCGCGGTCGGTCCCTGGCCGACTGGACGCCGATCGTCCTCCGCTACGCGCTGCGCCGGATGCGGGGCCAGCTGATCTGGCTCGCCCGCCCGTCCCGACGTCCCGTACGCGAGGGGCACCTCAATCTGCCGGGCACCTCCGCCAGCCTGCGTGTCGTCACCGCGCCCGACCGGCGGTACGGCGCCGTGCACGACCCCCACACCGGTTCGCTGACCGCCGTCGTCAAGGTCTCCTCCCGCGCCTACGCGCTCCTGGACCCGGGCACGCAGAACGCGAACGTCGCCGGGTGGGGCCGGGCGCTCGCCGCGCTCGCCCGTACCGGGCACGTTGCCCGCATCCAGGTCGTAGAGCGTACGGTCCCCGACAGCGGGGACGCCCTTCGCCGGTACTGGGAGGAACACGGCCGGCCCGACACCCCGCTCGCGGGCGCGATCTACACGGAGCTGATCCAGAGCGCGGGGCCCGCCGCCGCGCCGCACGAGGCGTACGTCGCCATCAGCCTGGACGCCAAGGCCGCCCAGCGGCTGATCAACCGGGCTGGCGGCGGCCTCACCGGCAGCTTCAGCGTCCTGGCCCAGCTGACGTCGACCTTCGAACAGGCCGCGCGGACCGCCGGACTCAACCCCACCGGCTGGCTCACAGCCCGCGAAATAGCAGCCGTCGTGCGCACGGCGTACGACCCCAAGGCCCTGCCCGCGCTGGACCGCTGGTCCGCCTCCGGCCGGCCAGAGGCCGAACCCGCTGCCGCAGGCCCCGTCGTGGTCGTGGAGAAGGGCGACCACATCGTCTCCGACTCCGCGTTCCACTCCACCTACTGGGTGGAGAACTGGCCACGCACCACCGTCGGAGCCGGGTTCCTGCACCAGCTCCTGTTCACGGCAGGCGTTCGCCGCACTCTCTCGCTCGCCTACGAGCCGGTGAGCGTGGACGCCGCCCTGCGCGATATCCAGCGCAAGAAGGCGAGCGTGGTCGCGGACGCCGCCGAGCGCGCGCGGCGTGGCCAGGTGGAATCCGAGGCGGACGCGATCGAGTACCAGGACATCCAGGCGCGTGAGCGTCAGCTCATCGCCGGTCATGCGGATGTGGCCCTGACGGGTCTGCTGACCGTCTCCGCCGACTCCGAAGAGGAGCTGCGTACCGACTGCGCGGTGGTGGAAACCGCGGCCGTCGGTGCCGGACTCGACCTGCGTCCGCTCACCTGGCAGCAGGCCAGCGCCTTCACCGCTGCTGCGATGCCGCTCGCGCTCGCGGCCTGACGCCCGCACCTTCACCGCGTCCGGAAAGAGCACCCTCATGTCCCGCACCACTTCCCCGTCCGCGCAGGACTTCGTACCCTTCGCGACCGCCGCGCTCGACTTCCACCGAGCGCTCAACCTCCCCGCCGGCCCGCTCGTCGCGTCCCGGGACGAGCTGGACGCCCTGCACGCCCACCTCGTCTCCCTGCACGGGCTGCTCGACGCGCACACCTCACGCACCGGTCCCCTCGTACCGGTCGAAGGCGACCACCTCCACGGTGCGCGCACCCGCATCTGGCAGGCCGCCGACCACATCCACCGCGCCTACCACGCTTCCCCCCGGCCCGGCTCCGACGACTTTCCCACCCCGGAAGCATGCCGCCCCGGACTGCCCGAAGGCGCTCCGGAACTCACCATCTGCCAGCGCCACCAGCGAACCGCCCGCCTCGTACGACGCCACTCCACACCCGCCGACCTGCGCGCGCCGTTCACCGGCCTGATCCGCCACTGACCACTCACCCCCCGGAGAAACGTTCATGCCCAGGACCCGCGCCAGCGCCTCCCACCTGTTCGTCCCCCGCAAGGCATCCCGCGCCCAACAGCGCGCAGCCCGGGCCGGGTTCGCCGCCGCCCGCCGCCAGGCACAACTGGCCGGGGCACCGCCCAAGCACCGCAAGGAGGCCGCCCTCGACCCGGAGCTGCGACCGGTCTACCCGGCGTCCGGACGCCCCGGACCTGCCTCGGCGCGCGGCAGCAAGCTGCGGCTACCCACTCACCGGATGACGACCGCCACGGTCAGCGGCGCTTACCCGTTCTTGGCCGAGGGCGGTCTCGGCTCGTCCGGGATCTTCATCGGCAGGGACGTGCACGCGGAGGCCGCCTTCTGCTACGACCCTTTCGCCCTGTACACCAGCGGGCGGATCGAGGGCTTCACCAACCCCAACGCGGTGTTGGCGGGAATCATCGGCATGGGGAAGTCGGCGCTAGCGAAGTCAATCGCGACGCGGGCCGTCGCCCACGGGTACAAGATCTATGTGCCCAGCGATCCGAAGGGTGAATGGTCGAACGTGGCGCAGGCTCTCGGCGGCCACACCATCGCCCTGGGTCCGGGGCTCCCCGGACGTCTTAATCCTCTGGATGCCCCGGCGCGACCCGCGTCGGTGACCGAAGAGGACTGGTCCGCCGAAGTACGCAAACGGCGCCTCGCGCTGCTGGCCAGCCTTGCCCGCACCGTACTGAACCGCGATCTGCTGCCGATGGAGCACACGGCCCTCGACCTCGGCCTGGACCTGGTCGTCGCCGAAGCCAAGGTTCGCGGCACGGTGCCGCTCCTCGGCGACATCGCCGACGTCATGGGCTCGCCGGACCGCCTCGACCGCGGCTTCGGCAGCCCCGCCGGCGGGATGGGCCACGCAGCTCAGGACCTTGCCCACGCCCTGCGCCGGCTCGTGCACGGAGACCTCAGCGGGATGTTCGACGCCCCTTCCGCCGTCGCCTTCGACCCGACGACGCCGATGCTCTCGATCGACCTCTCCCGGCTCGGTAACTCAGGCGACGACACCGGCCTGGTGCTGGCGATGACCTGCGCCAGCGCATGGATGGAGTCCGCTCTCGCAGACCCCCACGCCGGACGACGCTGGGTGATCTACGACGAAGGATGGCGCGTCCTGAAGCACATCGCGCTGCTGGAACGGATGCAGAGCCAGTGGAAGCTCAGCCGAGGGCTCGGCATCGCGAACTTGCTGGTCATCCACCGGCTTTCCGACCTGCTCAGCGCGGGCGACGCCGGATCACGTGGCCGGGTACTGGCCGAGGGGCTCCTCGCGGACTGCAGCACACGCATCATCTACCGGCAGGAGAGCGACCAACTCGCCGCTGCGGCAGCGCTATTGGGGCTCACCGGAGTAGAAACCCAGGCCGTCTCCTCCCTCACCAAGGGCAGGGGCCTCTGGAAGGTCGCCGGTCAGAGCTTCGTCACCCAACACCTCCTCCACCCTTCCGAACGCGAACTCTTCGACACTGACGCACGCATGTCGGGATAGCTCAACCACTGCTAGCCGCAGTCGAGTTGCTTACCTCCACGGATCGCCTGCTTCCCGAGACGGGCTACACCCCTGCGGTGATTCTCAGTGTCGGCGAACCGCCGGACGACTGGAGTGGCCGCCCCATCCCAGCTCACCACCGGGCCGCCGGGTTGCCGAAGCCCGCGTTCGGACGCGGTTCCGCCGGCCCGCAGAGGAACACATCTGCACCCTCCCGCCGCCAACCCCCTTCGCTGCCGTACTCGCGGTAGCGCCGCCACAGGAACCAAGGACTTAACGTGCCCACTTCGCCCAGCTCTCCCTCACCCAACGAAGACCGGCCACCGGCAAGCACCGACCACATGGCGTGGCGGCAACACGTCCCGGCACTGGCCTCCGCTTCTGCCGGCATCAAGCAGGCAGAAGACGCCTGGGACGCCGTCTCGGACTACTTCTGCGACCACGACGGTTGGCCGGTGGACGAGAAGGGCTACGCGGACGGCAAGGTCGTACGCGACGCCCAGGCGTGGAAACACGTCGAGGTCTTCCTCGCTCACGGTCCCGAGGTATTGGCCGGGGTCCGCGCTACCGCTACCGGTGCCGACTACCTCGGGGGGCCGATCAGCGAGGACCTCCGGCGCCTGAGCAGCATCGACGCCGCCCTGAAACGAGCCGGACAGATCCAGCGCGAGTGGGACGACGTCATGACGATCATGGACGGCTCCCTCCCCGGCACCCGGGCGCTCTACGAGGGCCGGGCCCAGGAAATCCGGAACGCCGAGGGCTGGCACGACGCGCACGAGCTGTCGCTCCACGGTCCGGCGCTGGTGCGGGCCGCTGAATACGTGACCGCTCGGCCGAAACCCGAGCAGCCCTCGCAGACCGAGCGGGCGCGGGCGGCTCTCAAGCGATCGGCCTCCGGCACCAGCACAGCTCCACCAACCCCGCCCCCTGTGCCTCCGGCGTCGCCGACGCCTCCCCATCGGTCCCGCTGACGCCACTACCACCGCATTCCGGCTCGGCCAAACCTGCCGATCTCCGGATCCTCATAACACCGGTACCCATACACGTGCCCCTCACGTTGACCCGTGTCGTCGACTCTGGGGCGCTCGGCCACGGAGACCATCGATGCCCCCCGATCAGCCCCTGGTTACCCTCCAACAGGAGGGCGCGCGTGTCACCGCGCGTACAAGCGGGCCCGCTGCCTCACGGGCGCCGGACAGCGATCCGGAGCAGGAACGCGGGTACGGGCACCTCACCTCCCCCCTTCGGCAACGCGGCCTGGTCTGCACCGTCGAGTACGGCCTCAGCGACTACTTCGTCCATGCCTCGCTTCCAGACGGCAGCGACGTGATCATCTCGCCGCCGCAGGAACCGTCCAGCGAGCACCCACCCGGGTATCCCGAGAGCTGGCTCGTCACCCGCCACCGCAGCGATGAGCCAGCAGCCTACGAAGTGATCTACGACTCGGAGCCGGACGGCCCGCACGCCCGGCACCGCGGCGACGTCGCAAGGTTGCTGGCCGCCGTCGACACCCGTCTGGATCAGCTCGGCGTACCTCCACGACCGGAGCCGAAACGGTTCGCTCACGACGCCGCCGCCGACGCGGTTCTCCACCGCGCGGGCTTCGTCCCGGCCGTCGAGTTCGGCGGTGAGCACTACCACCGGCTGCCCTCGGCCATGACCGACCCTGAGGAGCAGCGGCTGGTGGTGACCCGGGCCTTCGACATGCTGCAGGCCGACGGATTCGATGTCTCGTGCGACCCTGACCTGCTGGAACACGACATGCCTCCCCCCTGGATCCCGGAGACGAGCCTCGGCGACCGCCTCGGGTTTCTGGCCAAACACATCCAGGCGTCGACGCATACGCGCGACATGGTCGCCAACCTGAGCGAAGTGACCGCCCCGGGCGACGGCGTTCTTCAGCGGGTCGTGGAGATCCTCGACACGACGGCCGAGTGGTGGGAAGGGTTCGGCGAACCGGCCGATCACCGCTACGCGCAGCGTCTGCGCACCATCGCTGAGAGCCTCGACTCCTACGCGATCGAGCTGCGCGCGATACGCGGCGATCTGGCCGACCGCCATGCCGTGCGCCCCGGGAAGGACCGGGTCCGCGAGAACCAGGTCGCTGCGTCGACGCCTGCGCCACCACGGGTACGTGCTGCTCTCGCGCCCTCGCCGACGGCTGCGCAGCGCCGTGCTTCCTCGGCGCTCCCTGCCACGGCGGCGGCCGTCCGTCCCGTACCTCCGGCCCGCCCCTCGTCCGCCCCCGGTCGCTGATCGCCTCCCCTCTCGGAGTCCTCCGTGCCTCGTACCACCAGAACCATCCCGGACCTGGCCCCTGCCCTGCACGCCCACACCGGATGGATCAGCCATGCCCACCCATTACCAATCACTTCCCGATGCCGCCTTCGGTCACCACCCTGACCACGGCATCGTCGCCGCGAACCCGAAGCAACTCGTCTCCACCGCGTGGATGTTGGCTCGGTTCGACTTCCACCCCGTACCGGACCAGCCGACGCTGTACGCACTGGCTGATCAGCAGCGTGACGGACCGGGGCGTACCTCCCGGGCAGTCGCGCTGCTGCGCGAGGCCGGCTACCAGGTCGACGTGGACGCCGCGTACGACCCCTCGCTGGCCTCCCGTGCGAATTCCACCCGTGACCGGGCCCCGCGCGCAGATCCCGAGGTGGCGTTCGCCGAGCATCCGCAGCTCGGCATCGTTGCAGCCACCAGCGACCACTCCTCGGCGCTCGGCGGCCAGCTCATCCTGGAGGAGCACGGCTGGCGGCTGGACCCGAATCTGGACATCTACACGCTGCCCGTCACCGCCGACCGCACCGAGTCCGTGCAGAAGGTCGCCAGCGCCACGGTGGCGATGCAGCGGTCCGGTCTCCAGGTCGCTGTTCATCCCCGCCTCGCCCACGACGCGGCGCCGCGCCGCGCTCCCGCGCCCACGAGCGCCGAGCGCCTCCTCCCCGGTCAGGGCGCCACGCCCAACAAATCTCGCAACGCCGCCGCGCTCGCAGCGAGCCCAGCGCGCTCGGGCCTCCGGGACAAGGCACCGACTCCCGCCGCCGCTGCCTCCGGAGCTTCGGGTCGCCCCGTCGACCCGCGCATCGCGTTCTCCCGAAATCGCTAACTCACCTTCCGTAAGGAGCAGTTCTCATGGCTGTTATTGGTGAACCCGGATATCAGAACGTGCGGAATGCGCGCCCGGCCCGAGCGCTGCTGGGCCTGGGCTGGCCAGCGTGAGGGGCATGCGGCCGACCAGCCCGGGGGCTCACCTACGAAGCCGGGACCTCCCGGACGAGCCGGGAGGTCCAGTCGCACCAGACCAGGCCGGGCAGGAAGGCACCGCCAGCCTCGTCGAGGTGGTCCTCGGCGTACGGGATCGTCGAGTCGCAGACCTCGATGGCCTCGTTGAAGAATTGGGTGGTCTCCGGTTTGGCGTGGTAGCTCCAGCCCGGGTTGTAGGGGGCCGGCCTCTTCACGATCCGCGCGAGCACGTGTGGCCGGTCGGTGGTCTCGCCGGCGACGAGTTCGCGGGCGTGATCGATGTCCTCGCTCTTCGTCAGCTTGATGACGAACTGCTCCTGGGTGATGTCGGTCATCACGAAGTACGCAGGGCCGTCGGCGGCCGCGGCGCGGACCGGCTGGGCGGGGGTGTTGGCCTGGGAGGGCTGGGCGCCGGCGAAGGCCATCATGCCGACGGCGGCGAGGGTCGCCAGCTTGGTGAACACGGGTCGCATGAGAGATCTCTCCTTGATCAACGGTCGTCGCGCACATCACGAATGGCCACTGACAGCATTAAAGGGGTAACGGTGAGTGATATTTGTGAGGTGGCGCCCGCGTCGGGGGTGACGTATGAGGGCTTGTCTTAGACAGCGGTGCGGACGTGGCGGTCAGCGGTGGCTGAGGGCGGCGGCGTACGCAGCGCTGAGGGGCCCCGCTTCCTGGCGCCAGTGGTCGGCGGTGCTCTGGTTG
This sequence comes from Streptomyces sp. CA-146814, assembly GCF_050942385.1. Classification (NCBI taxonomy): domain Bacteria; kingdom Bacillati; phylum Actinomycetota; class Actinomycetes; order Kitasatosporales; family Streptomycetaceae; genus Streptomyces; species Streptomyces sp. CA-146814. The sequence continues at coordinate 5,840,104 of NZ_CP192068.1, read as the reverse complement.
AAGCCGAGGAGTCGGCTGACGACCATGGCGGAAAGTTCGGCGACCAGGTCGAGCAGGGCGGCCTGGCGTCCGGCGCGCGGGCGAATTCCAATCGCCTTCAGCCGGTGGTTGAGGTGGCGGGCGGCCGGGGGACCCGCCGTGAAACAGCCATGCCGACGTCTCGGCGGGGCTCGCCGCGCGCCAGCGGACGAGGGCGCGGACCAGGTCGTCCAGCGGGCCGGCAGGTCCGCGAGAACGCGGCCCAGCCGCAGGGGCACCCGGGCTGCCCTGGGCGGACATCCCGCTGGACCACCGCACCCGCGACCGTACCCACCACCGTGATCAGATCCGTCGCCTCAAGGTCGCCCGCCTTCCGGCGTCTCGACTATCCCGGCGCCTGCCAGGCCGTCCAGATCGCCCGCTGGCGACGGGAGTTGAGCACGGGGAAACTGACGATCGAGCGGGTCTACATGATCACGAGCCTGGACGTCTTCGACGCCCCCTGGCCGAGCTCGCCTCCTGGATCAGAGGTCACCGGGGCATCGAGAACCTTCTGCCACGTCTGTGACCGGACCTTCCGGGAGGACGACTCCAAGGTTCGCACCGGACACCTGCCCCGCATCATGGCCGGCCTACGCACCCTCGCCATCAGCATCTTCTCGGCGGAACGGCGACACCGGCATCGCCACCGTCCTTCGTCACACTGGCCGCAACCACCGGCGGCCTCTGACAGCTCTCGGCCTCACGTGATCAACCCGTGCAGGTCGCGATTGCACAATGGCCCTGGGCTACAGACCTAAGGGTTGTCCCGTAAATGATCTTGAGGGCGTGTATTGGTTGTTCTTGCGGGATAGCGGGGTCATTGTCTGGTGGCGAGGTTGTGCAGGTGGGCGATGCCGAGCATGGCGTAGTGGACTCCGTTGCCTTTGAGGCGGCAGTCTCGGAGGATTTTCCAGCTCTTCATGCGGGCGAAGGTGTGCTCGACTCGGGCCCGTATTCGTTTGTGAGCACGGTTGTGCTCGGCTTTCCAGCCTGAAAGTTCGCTCTGTCCCGGCAGGCGGCGGTGCGGGATGACCAGGCCTGTGCCGCGGTAGCCGCCGTCAGCGATCGTCATTGTGTTGCCCACGGCGTCCTTGGCACCGGATTCCGCCCAGGCCCGGCAGTCGTTGCGGTTGCCCGGCAGCGGTCGGCCGACGGCCACTACCAGGCGTGTGTCGGCATCGATGACGACCTGGTGGTTGGTGGAGTATCGGTAATTCTTGGACTGTTCGGCGACGCCGTGGTCCCGGGTGGGCACCAGAGTTCCGTCCACGATCAGCACAGCATCCTTGCGGAAGTGCAGTCGCGGCTGGAGCGCAAGCAGCGGGCCCAGATGGTTAATGATCCGACCGGCAGCCGATTTCGAGATCCCGAAAAGCGGGGCGAGCTGGCGCATGGTCAGATTCGTGCGCCAGTAGGCGGTCACCAGCAGCACGCGGTCTTCCAGGGGGAGACTCCATGGGCGCCCTCGCCGCGTACCGTCTGCCCCTTGACGGCGCGCGAAGGTCACCAGCTTGCCGAAACAATGTGGGCTGAGCCCGGTGAACAGCGCTGTCCAGCTCCGCTCTGACGCCGTGATCACTCCAGCCACGCCACGATCACCCCAGACACTCAGCCACAGGCCCCGCCCAGCAGTCCCACCGGGCGGCGGGAGGGAAGCCGAGAACTCCCGGGCGAATGGTGGGTGGGCCGGCGATGGTCTTTGTTGTTCTGCTCGCCCAGGTGCCGGTGGGGCGGGACGACTCGGTCACGCCCCACCGGCGCCGGTGGGTGGGGTCAGCAGTTGATGATCAGGCTAGTGACGGCGGTGCAGGTGGCGGTGGCGGTGTCGTTGGCGGGGTTGGGGTCGGTGGGTGTGCTGGTGGTGCGGGTGGCGGTGGCGGGCAGGGACCCGAGGGAGGTCAGGTTCATTTTCGCGGTGAAGGTGTGGGTGGCGGTGCTGCCGTTGGCCAGGTCGTTGAGGGTGCAGGTCACGGACTTGGCGCCGGGAGTGAAAGCGCAGTTGGCCGGCAGACCGGACACGCTCGCGGTCTGGGCGGGCAGCTTGGTGGTGACGGTGCCGCTCGTGACCGTGGCGGGGCCGTTGTTGGTCACGGTCTGGGTGTAGGTGACCTGCGGGGACAACGGGGCCGGGTCCGCGTTCAGCCCGACCTCAAGGTCGGCGTCAGCGCCCAGGACGGTGAAGGTCGGGCTCTCCGGGCTGAAGTCGACGGGTTCAAAGTCGAACTCGCCGGAGGCCGTGAGGGTGTAGGCGCCGGGAGCGGCGTCCTTGGCGACGGTCGTGGTCAGGGAGACCTTCGCCGAGGAGTGCGGGTCGATCGGAGGCTTGCTGACGTAGCCGTGGTCCAGCTCGAGCGAGCCGCCACCGTCGGGTGGAGCGATTCGGCACTGGTCGGGCTGGGGGCCCGACTCGATGACGCAGTTGCCGTCGACCACCGGGGAGAAGACCGGGGCGGACGGCTGAAGCGACAACAGAGCGCCCTTCTCGGTGTCGGTGTCGTTGGTGACCGTCACGGTGAACGTGACGGTGTCACCGGGCCGGGCCGCGGTGGTGGACATCTCGATCGTGGTCTGCTCGCTGCGGGTGAGCACGGTGTCGGCGTGCGCGGCCTGCGGCAACCCGAGCAGGGCTGTCGCGGCCATGGCCAGCGCCGAGACTGCCGACCGCACCACGTGATGCTTCCTTGCCATCGAACCTCCTGGGTAGCTGTTGGATCACAGCTCCCCCCATTCCCCACCAGTAATCACTTTCCGTAGAAACTCCAACACACACAGGAACAACATCCGGTTGGAAGTCGCGTGGCGAGACGCGGACCGGCGGGCAGACGCCGCCAGCCTCGCTGCCATGCAGCGTAAGAGCACCTGCCGCTGCGCTCCGGCCATCCAGGCGTCACTTCCAGTCAAGATCATCCCTGCCGGGTGTCCCGCCGTAGTTCCTGGGCAGCTGCACGGGCCACAGACAGCACCACATGGTGCATGAAGGGATGGACGGTCATGGCCAGGCAGACAGGCAGCGTCAAGTGGTTCAGCGAGGAGAAAGGCTACGGGTTCATCACGCCCGACGACGGCAGCAAGGACCTCTTCGTCCACTTCGCCGCGATCAAGAGGGACGGCTTCATCACTCTGGCCGAGGGAGAGCGCGTCGAGTTCGACGTCCAGAACGGCCAGAAGGGCCCCGCCGCAGACAACGTCGTGCCCATCTGAGCCCACCGCACATTCCCCGCCCCTGCCGACGCCGCCGAGGCGGGTCCGCTTCCCGCGGGTGCCGGTGTAGTCCGTCGGCACCCGTGACACCTGAAACGAGTGGGGCACAGACCGACCGGCCTGTACCCCACTCGTTTCAGGTGTTCTTGCCGCCCGTCCGCGTCCCTGCGGCGCCGGCCGGCCACGGCCCTCTTCGCGCGCCACCGACTCCAGGTCGCCCGCACCGGACCTCGCACGGCCTCGCGGACCTTGGCCCTCGACGAACGGGTGCCACCGGCACAGCCCTCAAGCCCACGGCTTCCAGGAGAGTGATCCATGACCACCCCACCTCCCTCCGCACGATCCACCGGCGGCAAATCCCGGTTCGAGGACATCTACGACCAGCCCGACCCGCGCCCCTACTTCACCCGCCTGAAACCGCTCCAATACGAGATACCCCACCACGCCCAGGACGTCTTCCGCCGCACCGCCGCCGCCCGCACCGCCCTGCCGGACAACGGCACCGGGCCGCCCTGGGTCCTGGACGCCTGCTGCTCGTACGGCATCAACGCGGCCCTCCTCAATCACGACCTCACCCTCGCCGACCTCTACGACCACTACACCGGCCCGCAGGCCCAGCGGCTCACCACCGACGAACTGATCCTGTGGGACAAGGAGTTCTACGCCGCCCACCGCCGCCCGGACGCCTTCCCCGTCCTCGGCCTCGACATCGCCACCCGCGCCGTCCGCTACGCCCAGAGCGTCGGCCTACTCGACGCAGCCCTCACCGACAACCTCGAACACCACCCGCCCGGACCCGACTTCCCTCAGTCGATGGAGAACGTCGGCTTGATCACCCTGACCGGCGGCGGCAGTTACATAACTCACCGCACCTTCGACGCCCTCCTGCGCGCGGCCCGGCGGCCCGTCTGGGTCAGCGCGTTCTTCCTGCGCACCGTCTCCTACACCCCCCTCACCGCTACCCTCGCCGCCCACGGTCTGCACACCGCCACAGACCCCCACCGCACTTGGCCCCAACGGCGCTTCACCGGCCCCCGAGAACAACAGCACGCCATCGAAGCCGCACGCACGCTGGGCACGGACCCCACCGGCAGGGAACAGGCAGGTTGGTTTCACACCGTCCTGCACGAATCCCGGCCCCCTGGCCACCGCCTCCCGTAGGTGGCTCAGCACCGTACGACGGACCACAGCACGGTCCCTCGGCGGCCGAGAACGAGTCTCCCCCCCCCCATTACCTTTTTGGTGGCCCCGCAACGGGGCTTCCGGCCTCCGGGCCTGGCATGACTTCCCCCCTTGTTAACCATGATCCGGGGGGTGGTGTCACCGGGCTCGGAGGCACTGACTGACCGCTGATTAGGGGCATGACCACCGACTCTTCGCAGGTCGGCAGGCTCTTCGTAATGTGGATGTGGCGATCGGTGCCGTGGACGAGGCCGGGCAGAAGCACGACCGGAGGATGCACGTGATCGAGACCGGCGACATCGACGTCTATCTCGGCCTGGACGTCGGCAAGGGCGAACACCACGCCACCGCCGTCACCCCGGCCGGGAAGAAGGCGTTCGACAAACGCCTGCCCAACACCGAGCCCAAGCTCCGCGAGCTGTTCGCGAAACTCCAGGCCAAGCACGGAACGGTGCTGGTCGTGGTCGACCAGCCGGCCTCGATCGGAGCTCTGCCGCTGGCGGTTGCGAGGGACATGGGCTGCCCGGTCGCCTACCTGCCCGGCCTGACGATGCGGCGGATCGCCGACCTCTATCCCGGCGAGGCCAAGACCGACGCGAGGGACGCGTTCATCATCGCCGACGCCGCCCGCGCGATGCCTCACACGCTGCGTTCGGTCGACCTCGAAGACGAGACGATCGCCGAGCTGGAGATGATCGTCGGCTTCGACGACGACCTGACCGGTGAGGCCACCCGGGTCGCGAACCGGCTCCACGGCCTGCTGACCCAGATCCACCCGTCCCTGGAGCGGGTGCTGGGCCCGCGGTTGCAACACCCGGCTGTCCTGGCCCTGCTGGAGCGGTTCGGGTCACCGGCTCAGATCCGCAAGGCAGGCCGCCGTCGGCCGATCACGCTGCTGCGGCCGAAGGCGCCGCGGATGGCCGAGCGCCTGGTCGAGGACATATTCACCGCGCTGGACGAGCAGACCGTGGTGGTTCCCGGCACCGAAGCGGCCGCCCTGATCGTCCCGAGTCTGGCCGGCTCGCTCGCCGCCGTCCTTGACCAGCGCAAGCTCCTGGCCGGGCGGATCGAAGAGCTGCTGGAGGCCCACCCTCTTTCCCAGGTCCTGACCTCGATGCCGGGAGTCGGGATCAGGACCGGAGCCAGGATCCTCGTCGAGGTCGGCGACGGCAGCAGCTTCCCCTCCGCCGCCCACCTCGCCGCCTACGCAGGACTCGCCCCGGCAACCCGCAATTCGGGCTCCTCGATCCGAGGCGAACAGCCATCCCGAAGAGGGAACAAACAACTCAAACGGGCCTTCTTCCTCTCCGCGTTCGCAGCTCTGGGAGACCCGGCGTCCCGGGCCTACTACGACAAGAAGATCGCCCAGGGCAAACACCACACCCAGGCCCTCCTCTGCCTCGCAAGACGACGAGTCGACGTCCTCTTCGCCATGCTCCGCGACGGCACCTTCTACGAGCCCCAACCCGCCCGATCAGCTTGACCAAACTCATAGGGGCACCCCCCCGAGATCATCACGGGACAACCCTTAGGAGCCAAACAGTTTCTGCACATTGTCGCGAAGTTTCACTTCGCTGGCACCCGAAAACTTTTCCTTCACTACGCGCTCCTGCAAGAAGACGAATGTCGGCATGGCCTCGATTTTGTATTCTGCGGCGAGATCTTCATGGTCATCGACATCGACTTTCAGGAATGTGACGTTCCCGTACTCCTTCGACATTTCCGTGAGCACGGGGGTGATTACCTTGCAGGGGCCACACCAGACTGCAGTGAAATACGCGACGACCTGCGGATTTTCCCCAAGCAGCTTATTGAACTGCTCCTTGCCGGTGATCGTGATCATAACTGTCTCCTTCCAGCGGCGGAAGCCGCAACACTTTTGCACTTCGTGGCCGCGAACGCTTTTCCACGGCCAGCAGGGTGAGGGTCAGTCGACGATGCGCTGACACAGGGAGAAGCAGCAAGCCTCTCGCCGAGGACGGCACATTTTCCGCCGACGGCCGGACGAGACCGATTCCAAGCCGAACGCAAGCGGGTCTCAGAGTTCCTTGCCCTGCTGGATGAGCTTCTTCACGTTGTCCGGCATGGCTCCCTGGAAGCCGTCGATCTGGACCCCGTCCTTGTAGAGCATGAAGGTCGGAATGACCGTGATGCCCGCCTCCTCTGTGATGTCCTGGTGGTCGCCGATCTCCACAGTGTGGAAGGCGACTGCGGAGTTCTCCGCATCCTTCGACATGGTCTCGAACGACGGGTTCATCTTCCTCCAGGGCTCGTTCCACACCATCCAGAAGGCGACGAGGGCGGGCTGGGAACCGCTGATGACCTCGTGGAACTGTTCGACGCTCGTGATGGGAGTTGCGGACATGCTCGACCCCCTCGTGGCAACTAGAAGTAAATGATCAGTAGCGCAGCGTGATGGTACGCACTGATGTCGACCTACCACCGCCCGATGCGGGCAAGGCGGGGGCCCTCGGCCCCTACTGCTGGGGCCAGAGAGCGGAACTACCGCGCACCCGCCCCGAGGCGAAAACGCCGGTCCGAGCGCCCGCGCTCTCTCGCCGCGAGCGAGGGCGGCCGTAAGGATCGTGAGGCAATCCACCCGGGCACAGGGCCACCCACTACTCGCTGCCCTCACACGGCGCTGACCAGGGTTGTAATCCCGCACGGGCCTGCCCCCACATCGCCCCGTCGCGTCTACGAGCGCCAGGGCGAGTATCGCCCAGGCCCGCTGACCCGACGGCTAGAGGCGCGCGGCGCCGGCCCCTCGGGGAGCCCCGGAAGGGACGACCCTCAGAGGGCCTTGCCGGTTCGATTCCGGGGTCGGACACCGCGACGGACGCCATCAGTGGGGCGCACATGCGCTGTTTCGACTGCACCGATTCGGCCTTGCACCGTGAGCGGGCCACTGGGTGCCACGGGGCGTGGGAGGGCCGCCGAGCTTTCGTTTCCGGCGGGTACAGGGTCGACGACGGGCGAACCGCCGGAACGCTGCTGCGAGACTTTGCCGAGGAGTGCGGGGAAGGAGCTCGGCTTGGTGCGCCTGGTGCTTGGGTGACTCGCCCTCGAACGGCGTGGAGGGCAAGTCGACCAGGTGTCGCCGGCCTCGCCGCCGCAGATGCACGATCTTCCACAGCCCGAAGTCGTTGGGCGGATCACGCGCCCGCACCCCAGGCAGTGCCCGGTGCAGCTTTGTTGATCACCTGCCGATGATTCCGTCGTCTGTCACAGCGCCCGCTGCCCGCCAGCGGAAGCGGCCCCACTCCCCGACCGTCAGATCACCGTCGCCAGTCATCCCGCACCATCGAGGTAGGACGACGCGACTGCCATGGCCCAGCGGGAGCGTTCGCGCCGTTGTTGCGGAACGGGAAGCCGCATCGGCAAGGCGTCAGCCTGTGTAGCCGTCCAGCACCTCGATTGCCGGGTTGAGGGTCTTCCACTCCAGGACCTGCGTGCCGTCCAGACGCTGCAGGCTATAGCGGTCCCCCCGGTACCAGAGACACTCAGCGACCTTTTTACCGTCGCCCTTATACGTCCTCGTGATCTCCTGCTCGGTGGAGTACTGCTCCACCTTGCCGACGTGAGTGGTGACTTGCAGCTCTCGGCTGTAGGTGGTGCTCAGGGAGGCGGAGAAGCCCTCGTAGGCGAACTTCGCCTCCGCTGTCACCGAGATGCCGGTCTTCTCCACTACCTCCTTACCGCTGCTCGTCGTCAGGCCGAACGTGACCTTCTTCGTCTTGGTGACGTCACTGGTGCCGGAGTGCTCGTAGAAGAACACCTTCTGGTAGTAGCCGTAACGCTTGATGATGTAGTACGGGCTGTTGTCGATCTGCCACTGGCGCGTGGCATCCGCGATCGTGAAGAAGGGCACCGCCATCTGGCCGACCAGGACCTCCGGCGTGGCGCTCACTCCGGGATCCTTGAAGCCGGTGAGCCGGATGACGTCGCCGATGTCGTCGGCATCCCCGCCAACCGACTTGAGGTCCGTGACCCGCGGGTCCCCTTCTTCCAAGTCCAGCGCCCAGTACTGTTGCTTCCGCTTGCTCGGGTCGCCGGGGTGGAACTGCTGCAGGACCGTTGACGGTGACGTGCCCCAGTTCTTGGGGGTCAGGTCCAGGCTGCTGTTCTTGTTGAAGATCGTGTAGCAGCCGTCTGCCGCCGGCCGGAGCATCCACGTCTGGCCGGAGGCGACATTGGACGGCTGGATGGGGTACTGCTGGACGCCCCTTGACGGGTCCTTGCTGTTCGCGTGAACGTTGAAGCAGAGGCCGGTCTTCGCGTTGACGATCATGACATCGTCGTTATCCAGGGGCATCACATGCCAGACCTGCCGGATGCGGTTGCCGTCGCTCTGCAGCGGATAGATCTGGAGCTGGGTCTCCCCGGAAGCCCACTCCTTGGGCGTCACAACCAGGCCATCACTTGCCGCGTTGCGGATTCGGTACGTCTTACCAGGCGTGAATGCCACGATATTTCCCTCCTGCCGTGCCCGCGCGAGGCTGTCTGCGGGCGACCGGAAAATCACAGACTGCGCCTGTGACGCCGAGCGCTCCTGTTCCAGCAGTTGATCTGGTGGATTGGCGCGTCAGCCCTGGTCACGCTACCGATCATCACCGAATGCATCCAATCGACTTCGAAGAGTGATGCGTCTTCTCGCCACATGCCCACCGGACGACCCTGCCCGGTCATGGCCTTCTTGTTGGCCGTGTCTGCAAGGCCCGTCCGGCGTCTTGCTGGTATTTACAGGCGGTCAACCAGCGAAGACGCCGACTGCCTCACCGTGCTGGTTCCCGCGGGCTGGTGCCGGTGCGGCAAGCGCACCCGGCGCCACCGCTGTTCCGTGATGACGGACCGATCGAGCTGTCACTTCCGAACGAGCTCAACCCCTCGCGACAGCGATACTCCCAGCACGACGGGGCTTCTCCGGGGTGGGGCTCAAGGGGCCGCCGCCAGCACAACGGCGAGGGTTGCTGGTCGAAGTGCTATGTCTCAAAGTCGCCGCTCAAGTGCTCGTTGAGCGGCCATCCCCCGGCCGAAAGCAATCTGCATGATCTTCAGCCGGATCCGGTTCTGGGCCATGTGGTGCCGGGCGGAGGGCGCGCCGCGCGGCCCGGACGCGGCTCTCGGCCCGAGCCCTCATCCGCTGGCAGAGCTCAAGCTCGGCCTACCCCCAGCCTGCGAGGCCAGCGCCCGAAGAGCAGGCCGAGTCGGAAGCCTGGTCGGAGCAGTACCGGATGCCTCCGCTGGAGGGGACCGAGCGGGCCGTCGCCTGGGGCGTGCGCTGTCGTCACCAAGTCCTCGCCGCTGCCTACACCGCCCTGGTACTCGAAGGGGAAACCGATGAGAGGGAGTGGGAGGCGATCGAGGAGGCCGCGCGCTTCGTCACTCGCGCCGGTTGGTGGATCGACCAGCGCTCCTCCGAGCCCGGAGACCTCGCCGAGCTGCTCCAGGCCGCCACCGAGGCCGACCGGCCGACGGAGAACCCTCACTTCTGACGGCCCCGCCACCGCTCCTCGCCACGTACCAGCGGCAGCCGGGCGCACTCGAACGTGTGGCCTCACGTGGCCCCGATGCCTCGGGATAGGCGGCGTCTACCAGCGAACTCCGGCCGGTCCAAATCTCGGATTCTGCGGATCCTCTTCGTCTGACGGCCCGAACGCCCGGCTCGTGTCCACTACTCCTTCGAGGTAGACGCCGTGATCGCTCACCTGCAGCGTGCCAGCAACACCGTGGGGCTGCTCTCGTACCTGTACGGTCCCGGCGAACGTGGCGACCACGTCAGCCCTCGGCTGATCGCGGGCGAAGGTCACGGAGACCCGATCGAACTGCTGGCCGAGCCCGGCTCGCTGCCCTACTTGGCACACGCCCTCGACGCACCCGTCGAACGGCTCGGTACTCGTGTACCCGCGCAGCCCACGTGGGTCTGCTCGGTTCGCTCCGATCCTCGGCAGCCGGACCTCACCGACTCGCAGTGGGCCGCTGTCGCCCGGCGACTGGTGGACGTCACCGGGATCGCTCCGGAAGGTGATCCGGATGCCTGTCGGTGGATCGCCGTACGTAACCGGCCACGGCAGGTGCACGTCGTGGCCACCATCGCTCGCGAGGACGGAAGCCTCCACAACGGCTATCGCGACGCCTTCCGTCTGCAATCCGAATGCCATCTTCTCGGCGCCGAGCTGGGCCACCTGCCCATCGCTCCGCAATCGACGCCCCGCACCCAGGAGCCCCGCATGCCTTCTCCCTCCATCACCATCACCGCCGAGCCCAGCGGCAGCGTCTCGGCCAAGGGCGCCAGCGACGACCTGTCCGCCACGCTCCTCAAGCACGCCGGCTTCCAGCAGATCGACGACTGGTACGGCCGACGTCACCGCCTCCCCACCACTACCCCGACCGATGACCGGGCGGCCATCGCCACCCACGCTGCCGAGATGCTCCGCGCCGCTCGCTACGGTGTCCACCTCGACCCCGCCCTGGACACCACCAAGGCGTTCACCTCGGCGAATCCGCTCGGGCCCTACGCCGCCGGAGCGGAACTCCTCCGGCTCACCGAACAGATCAGGTCTGCCGAGACCGGCGCCGACCTGAAGCAGGCTCTCGACCACCTCCTTGATCCCGAGCACGGCGCGCTGGAGCGCATCCGGGAGGCGCTGGAGGCGGCAGGCGAGCAGATCACCGATCTCGACGATGAGGCGTTCCAGCTCGCCGACCGGTTCGGCTTCGCCGAGGACTTCGTCCACTCGGCCATGTCGGAACTCGTTGATTCGGATGACGAGTTGCTCGGTGTCGGCCGTGCGCAACAGCCCTCGGACCAGGCGCAGACGCGCTCTCGATGGCTCCCCCAATTCCGAGGCGCCGCCGTCGCTGCTTCGCCTGCAGCGGCCAAGGCTCAGGTCTCCGCGTCTCCCGACTCTCGATCGACGCAGCCCAGCGCGGCCGGCCTCCCACCCCGCGCGCCAGGCTCCGGACTGTGACACAGGTCGTCCTGGCCGCCGCCAGCCGCCGCCCCGTCGCGCGCCCGCAGTCGACTCGGCCGTCCACGACGACTACCCAGGAGGGCAACATGCCCGAGCACTACTCCAGCATCGGCGAGGCCGTCGGCGCTGCCATGCAGCACAACATCCGTCTCGCCCAGCGCAGCGAGGCGCCCGGCTCCGACAGCCCATTGCAGGCCCGGCACCTACCCAGCGCTTCCGCCGATCCGTACTCCGTCCGCGGAATGATCGCTCGCCTTCACGAGGACGCCACGCCCGACGAAGTGGCCGGGATCATCGAGGAGATCAATGGCGCGCTGGTCGGGGCTCTGCCCGAACTGACCGAACTCGTCGCCGCTGCCGCCGACTGGACCTGTGGCCGCCTGGAGTTCCCCACCGACCCCGAGGTCTATTACCCCACCTGGGAGACCTGGAAGGTACTGGCCGCCGCACACGAGATGCTCCGCGACGTCCACGAGGAGTTGGCGGTCGCTGCGGACGGGGTCGCCGCGTGCCCGCCCCAGCGGGCAGACCTCCGGCATCACGAGAACGTCCGCACCCTGCGAAGCCGGGAACTGCTCGACGACGTCTTCGTTGCCGGCTCGGTCTCCCCGGACCTGGTCGCTCGCACCACCGAGGGGAATCTCGATCCCGAGGTCCGGCGGCAGGCAGTCGCCCTCCAGGTCTCGCCCGTCGCGGCCAAGGCCGGCGTCGAGACCAGTGCCCCGGCGCCCGCCACGCCGCCCCCGCCCACGGCACGGCCTGCCAGTCACCAGCGCTGAAACGTTCCCCTCCGGCCGTCAAGGAGCAGACCCGTGAACGACACGAGAGCCGAGCGCGCCCCGCCATCGCCCGCTCGCACCCTCAAGGAACCGCCGTGCCCCCACGTACCAGTGCGCCCTCGACCACCACGGGGTCGGACGCGCTCCTCTACCTCCTCTTCGGCGTCCTCGGCGCCGCCATATCCTTCGGCTCCTTCGCCTGGCTGACCGGCAACGTCACCAACTCCCTTGTCGGCAGCGGACCGTGGACCCCGTTCCGCGCGACGGACGCCCTGCTGCACCCCGAGATGCTGTGGCCGACCCTGGGCACCACAGCGCTGCTGGTCGGCGTGCGCCTCGTCCCCGGCCTGATCACTCTGGCCCTGGCCACCACCGGCCTCGTGCTGTGGATGCGCTGGCGCTCCGGCTCCAGGACCGGCCTCGCCCGGAAGGGCGAGCTGGCACCGCTGCTGGACAAGGAGAGCACCGCGAAGGCGAAGAGCCTCCGGCCCTCCCTCAGCGACCGGGAGCGTAAAAGAGGTCGCGCCCGCCGACCGCGGCATCCTGCTCGGCACCCTCGACCCCGGTCGTGCCGAGGTCCGGGCTTCCTGGGAGGACGTGGTCGTCGCGATCATGGCTCCGCGCAGCGGGAAGACGTCTGGACTGGCGATTCCCGCGATTCTCTCGGCTCCCGGCCCGGTCCTGCTCACCAGTAACAAGGCCGCGAACGACGCCTTCACCGCGACGGTGGACGCCCGCGCCGAGGTCGGCACGGTCTGGACCCTCGATCCGCAGCAGATCGCGCACCACCCGCGCGAGATGTGGTGGGACATCCTGGCCGACGCCCGCGACCTGGCCGGGGCGAAACGCTTGGCCGGGCACTTCGTCTCCGCGAGCGTGGACGAGTCGTCGGGCTCCGACTTCTGGTCCACCGCCGCGAGCAACACCCTCGGTGCACTGTTCCTGGCCGCCGCCAGCCAGCGGCGGCCGATCACCGACGTCCTGGCCTGGCTCGCCACCCCGGCCGACCGCACCCCGGTGGACCTGCTCACCGACGCCGGCCACGACGCGGTCGCCGCCCAGCTCCAGGGCACCGTCTCCGGCGCAACCGAAACCCGCGATGGCATCTTTGAGACCGCGAGGCAGTACGCGAGCTGCCTGCTCGACCCGGATGTCGCCGCCTGGGTCACGCCGAACGAGGACCTCCCCGAGTTCAAGCCCTTCGCCTTCGCCACGTCTCGCGACACGCTGTACCTCCTCAGCAAGGACGGCGGCGGCAGCGCGAGCGCGATCATCGCGGCGGCGGCCGACGCTGTCATGCGCGCGGCGGTCATCGTCGCCGAGCGCTCCGGCGGGCGACTCGACCCGCCTGCTCTGTGCGTGCTCGACGAGGCCGCGAACGTCTGCCGCATTTCCGATCTCCCCGATCTCTACAGCCACTTGGGCAGCCGGGGCGTGATCCCGATGACGATCTTGCAGAGTTATCGGCAGGGCCAGCGGTGTTGGGGCGAGGCCGGGATGGACGCCTTGTACTCCGCCGCCACCGTCAAGATCATCGGTTCGGGCATTGATGACGCCGACTTCGCCGACCGTCTCAGTCGGCAGGTCGGTGACCACGACGTCCAGACCACCTCGGTGTCGACCAGCGAGGGTGGCAAGTCCACCTCGGTGAGCATGCGTACCGAGCGGATCCTGCCGCCCGACGCGATCCGCGCCCTCCCCAAGGGCAAGGTGCTGCTGCTGGCCACCGGGATCCGGGTCGCCATGCTCAACCTCAGGCCCTGGTACAAGGAGCCCTCCGCCAAGGTCGTCGGGCCGGCCTCCGCCCGTGCCACGAAGGCGATCACCGAGCGAGCCCTCGCAAAGACCATCGGCCACGACGACTTCGAGTTGTCGGCATGATCGCCCCCGCCCCCGAGGCGCTTCTGCATCGCAGCCGGCGGCCTCTGGATCAGGCACCGATCGACCGGGGCACTGTCCACGAGCGGTCGGGGCGACGGTCGACGTCTTCGACGCCGTCGCGGACGCCACCCCGAAGAACGGCAAGCCGGACCGCTGTTCCCTGCCGATCCGGCGGCCTCGTCCAGGCAGTCGGGCGCCCCCCACCTCTCCGCGTTCTGGAGTCCCATCGTGTCCCCGCGCAGTAGCTCCTCCTCCGTGCCCTTCTCCGTGCCTCGCTCCGGGCGGCTCGCCGGGTCGCCGGCCGTACGGCGTGACGGCAAGTGGTGCCTAGTAGTCGGTTCGGGTTCGGTCAGCGCTACCGATCCGGCCTTCACCGGCGAGCTGGACCGCTTCGCCGCGTTGATGACCGCCGCCGACCAGTCGGTCGCCGCTCTCCACACCGCGCGGGGCGGTCCGCCGGCTTCTCGTCGCCGAGGGCGACGATGAACCCGCTGTTGCGGGCGGAGCAGGCAGTTCTTGGCTCGGTACTGCTCGACCCGAACCAGCTCACGCACCTGAACTGGCTCGCGCCCGATCACTTCGACCGTCCGGTGCACCGGGCGCTGTTCACCGCGCTGCGGAAGCTCCGAAACGACGGTCACCCGGCGGCAGCGGCTGATGGTCCGGTGCCGCTGTCGTGGGTGACCGACTCCGTCGTCGAGGCCGGCCGTCACGTCCGGGGGCTCACCGCGGTGTACGCCCACACCCTGGTCTCTGCCTGCCCGCGTCCCGAGCACGCTCCGGTGTACGGCCGCATGGTGCTGGAGGGGGCGATCCACCGGACCGTTGCCGAGCACGCGATCCGTCTCCACCAGGCGGCTCGGGCCGACGTCCTGCGAGGAGAGGTCGAGGGTGCGCTGCGGTCGGCGGATGTCCTGACCGGGGTGCTCACCGATCTCGCGCGGCGCTGGGGTACCGAACCGCGTCCGGTCGCGCCGCCCGCCCGGCCGGCCACGGTTCCGACCACGCCGACGGTTCAGGCCGACCAGGTTGCCGAGGACGAGCGTTTCCTCCTCGCGGTCCTCGCCGAGCAGCCGAAGGGCATGGGGGAGGTGGTGGGCTGGTTGCGGCCGGGGGACTTCGCCGACCCGGGTCACGGGCGGCTCTACCGGTGTCTCGGTGCCCTGCACCACCGGGGCGAGCCCATCGACCGGATCACCCTGCTCTGGGAAGCCCAGCGGCGGGGCCTCCTGGCGGACGGCACGCTGTCGGGCGAGCAGCTCACCGCGATCTGCGACGGCGTAGGCCCCGGCAGCGCGGAATGGCTGGGTGAACGGGTCATGCGGTCCTCCGTGACCCGCACCGCAGCCGCTTCCGCGCGCGCCGTCCGAGCCTTGGCCCAGGTCGAGGCCCTGGGCCCCGGGCCACTGATCAACCACGCGCTCTACGTACTCGGTCCGCTCGACGAGGTGCGCACCCGCTGGCAGTTGGCGACCGGCGACCCGCCTCCGGCGCCGAAGGCCCCAGCTTCTTCGGACAACGTGCCTCGCCCCGCCCAGGTGCAGGCCGCCCTCGCCCGCAGCTCACCGAGCCTCCCCTCGCCACCCTCGGCGCTATCCCGAGGTGCGCCCAGGTCAGCCGCCGTACGACCACGGTCCCTCGGCCCCAGCTGAAGCCTCCCCCGTACGTCACTCCTCTCCACTGGAACTCACCGTGAACACCACCCCCATATCCGACGCCCGAGCCCTGCGGTCCGCAGCCGAGAACTTCGACGCCCTACGCGGCAAGCTCCCGATCCCCGGAGATCCTCACCGCGGACCGGACAGCGTGACGGTCGCCAAGCAGATCTCGGAACTCGGCAAGAGGATCACCGCCCTGGGCGACGAGATCCTCTTCCGCACTGCGTCTCCGGACCTGGACGATCACACGGCCAGGGTCGCCATGGGCTTCGCCGTCGCTGTGGAACCCGCCGGGGAGGTGGCTTCCGCGCTCGGCTCGGTGGCGCACCAGCTCTCCTTTCTGGAGCGAACCGAGCACATGCGCGACCAGCCCGATGCGATGGATGCGCGCGAAGCGGCCACGCTGGTGATAGGTGACGCGCTCGGTCTGGCGGACGCATCCCTCCGGGACGCCTCCTACTCCCTTTACGCTGCGGCAGCAGCGGCTTCACCTCCGCCCAGGCAGCTCCGGGCCGCCCGCAGCCGGTCCACAACCGCGGCCCCGCTTCCCGCCGCAGCGCCCTCCACCGTTCCACCGGCTGCTGCCCCGAGCCGGACCACACGGGGGCGGTGACATGCGGAACACCATCGTGCGCCCTCCGCTCATCGGCTCGCTCTGCTCGGGGTACGGAGGGCTGGACCTAGGCGTGCAGTCCGCCCTCGGCGGGACGCTGGCCTGGCACGCCGAGGTCGATCCGAACGCCTCGCGCATCCTGGCCCGCCACTGGCCCGGCGTCCCGAACCTGGGCGACATCACAGCCGTCGACTGGTCCCTCGTTCCCCGGGTGTGTGTCCTGACGGCCGGCTTCCCCTGTCAAAGACGTCTCCGTTGCTGGCCGCCGGGCCGGACTCAACGCCCAGACCCGCTCCGGGCTCTGGCTGCACGTCACCCGTGCGGTCGAGGCCCTCCGACCCTGCCTGGTTGTGATCGAGAATGTGCGCGGCCTCCTCACCTCCCCCGCCGGTTCCCCTGGCGACGTGGAATTCTGCCCGTGGTGTCTGGGAGACACCGCAGGTCAGCCTCCTCTGCGGGCACTCGGTGCCGTACTCGGATCCCTGGCCGACCTCCGGTACGACGCAAAGTGGCTCGTGCTTCGTGCCTCCGACGTCGGGGCCCCGCACCGCCGCGAACGGACCTTCCTCGCCGCCTGGCCCACCGGAGACCCTGCTGAAGACGCCGACCAGCAACATCGGCAAGAACGGCGGCTCGCAGCATCCGTCGAAGAGGAAGAGCGGGGGGCACGGTCCGAACTTGGCCGACGAGGTCGAGTGGCTGCTGCTGCCGACCCCGAAGGCGTCGGACGGGATCAAGGGCTCGCCGAACCAGCGGCACGGCAACGGGGACATGACCCTGCCCAGTGCGGCGGCGTCGCTGCTGCCCACGCCGAGGGCCAGCGACACGGGGACTCCGGGCCGCCGCCCGGGGAAGGGGTGGCGTCCTCCCTTGTCGGCGGTGGTCCTGCCGCTCTGGACGGAGGAGTCGACGGAGTCCGCGGGGCGGACCGGCGATGGGGGCCGTACGCAGCAGCGATCACCCGATGGGAGATGCTCACCCGTCCCGTCCCCGAGCCCACCGACGCGGCCGGTCGGCTCCGCGCCGACTTCGTGGAATGGATGCAGGGCCTCGACGACGGCTGGGTCACCGCCACGCCGGGACTCGGACGACCGGCACAGCTCACCGCGCTCGGCAACGGTGTCGTCCCTCAACAAGCGGCAAAGGCAATGCAGTTGCTGGCACCGCCCTTCCCTCGCTGTCCTCGCTGCGCGGGCGGGTAGCGTCCCACTACCGGATCTTTCCGGCCGCGCCAAACCGCGGATTCTCCGGATCCTCTCGGGCATGTCGCCGTCTCACAGATGGAGCACGCCCCGATGTCCGACACCAGCCCGACCACCCCCGGCCCCGAGCCGTTCCGCATCCCCGACGGGGATCTCGACGACCTCGCCAGCACCCTCGCCAAGACCATGGCCGAGGTCAGGCAGCACGGCGCCCTCCTCGACCGCCTCGGCTCCGATCCCGTACCCGGTGCCAGCCAGCACACGGATGACGTTCCGGAAGCCGAGGCGGCCGACGCCGCGCAGGGGGAGGGCCCCGCCTCGGTGTTCATCCTCGCCTTGGGCGGGGAAGCGTACGCCGCCGAACTCACCGCACTCAGCGACTGGGTGAACTACCTCTTCCTCCCCGTCTACGGACGAGAAGTCAGCTCGTCCCGCCCGTGGTGCGCGCGGTGGGACGAACACCCGGAGGCCGTCGCCCGGCTGCACGCGCTCTGGCTCGCGTGGCAGCAGCTCACTGATACCGAGGCCGGCCTGTCAGGTCCTTCGACCTGGCACCGTGACCACCTGGACCAGGCGCTCGTCCACCTCCGGGCCCCCGACGGCCCATTCGCCGCGTGTACAACGAGCCCGACCCGGCCGAACCACCGGGTGCTGGTCACCCCGGCGCCCGAACAGTCGGAGGCGGCAGCATGAACACCGAACTCGACTTCCGCCTCGACGACCTTGCACCCGCCGACGCTGACTCCGAGTACGCGGAGCAGCAGTTCTGGTCAGGCGACCTGTCGGTCCTGACCGAGCACCACACCGCTCCTCACGGCTCACACTCCTACGTCGTCGCTCACGACGGGTCGGTCACGTGGGATGTCCCCGGCGAGCCGCAGGTAGCCGCGATCAAGGTCGCGCGGGATCTCAGCCTCAACACGTTCACCATGGAGACGGCCTACCACGCCACGGTCCCCTTCGCCCAGGACTGGTTGATCGAGCACGGCTGCCCACCCGAGCAGATAACCGAAGTAGGCGCCGGATTCTCCACTCCCGCCGACGATCTCACCGTTCGTATCGAGGCACAGATCCGGGAGTCGGGCGCGCGGTACGAGGTCATCGAGAGCCAGACCTCGGACTACGACCCGTGCGAGGCATGGACGTTGGCCCGTGACGGTGAGGCCGTTCAGGCACCCGTTCGCCTCTTCCTCGAAGAGGGGAACTCCAACGCCCACACGTACACGCTGCGCGAGGGCGCCTTCCCCGATGAGGAGGCCGCTCTCCGCTGGCTGGACGACCGCAGCACCCCGCTGCCGCAGCCACCGGACCACCTCGGTGAAGCTGCCGCTCTCCGGACCCGTGCCGCCCTCGCCCGCTCGGCCGGCAGCTCCGGGATACCGAAGACCGCCTCTGGAGCCCACCAGTCCGCGGCAGCCGTGCCGGTACAGCGTTCGGTACAGGGGAGGCTGCTGTGAGCGCCCGCTTCGCCTTCGCGGCGCATCCCGACGCCATTGAGGATCTGCGGAACCTCCCCGATCGCATCCGTGATCTGGCGCTGCTGGAGCTGCAGAACCTGATCCACGGAAGCGACGACTGCCTACCCCTGAAGGGGCGTCTCGCCGGTTATCACAAGGTGTACGTGGATCCGTCCGTCTCCTACCGGATGGTCATCCAGTTCCGCCCGGCCCCGCCCAGCTCGAACCACCGGCGCGAGGTCTACCTCGTTGCCGCCGGAAGCCGGAAGAACTACGCGGTCTACCACTCCGCTCACCTCCGTACCGGCCCTGAGCGAGGTACCGAGGCGGACTCCCGTACGGCGGCCCGGGTGCAAGCCGCCCGCGCCCGCTCGCCCCTTGCGAACCAGTCGACGGCTGCTCCGTCGACCTATCCAGCAGCAGCCCAGTCTCCGGCCGCTGCCTCTCGAAAGGCTCCCCAGCGATGACCTCCGATCACGCCCCGCTCACGCGTGCCGAACTGGCGAGCCTGCTCACCGATGCTGCGCACCGCGTCTCCGGGATCCTCACCGCCGACTATCCGACGGCCGCCAGCCACTCCTACCTGCATCCCGTACTCGGTGCTCTGTCCGCCGGGCCCCAGGTGATCTGCGAGCTGAACGACCGGCTCGAAGAGTTCGTGGCCGACGATCCACTCCCCACGACACCGGCAGGTCTCTTCACCCTGGCCTCCTACGCCTCCGCCCTGGGGTGGCTCACCGAGTCCCTGGCCGAACTGACCGCTTCGGTCGACCGGATCTGCACACACGTCGGCATCCCCGCGGAACCACCGGGCTCCGCCTTCTCCGCCCCTGCCAGCATGAAGCAGGGCCATGACTTCGACTTCAGTTTCAGCGCGCTGGAGTTGGAGGCCATCCGTACTGCGGCCGACGCCGCCGGTCTCGCACCGGACGACTACGTCGAGGTGCTCTCCGAATCCTTGCTCGCTGCCTCCAGGATCACCGACGCCTGCATGGAAATCTCCGGCGGCCTTCTCGAAGACGCCACGTACGTCCTCGACGAGGTGACTGACCACGTCCGGCTCGGTGACGGTCCCGACAGCCTTCCCACCCTGGTCCGCTCCCTACTCGCCCGGATGGAGACGGCCAAGTGAATCCCTACGACCCGAACACCGAGCCCGGTACGCACTTCGTCGCCGACGCGCTCGGTATCTCGAACGTCAACATGCTCAACACCACGTATCGTCCTGCCGATCTGCTGTACCGAGCCTCGACTCGGGTGATCACGTCCGCGTACGAGCTGAACGAGCAGCACGACCGGGTGACGGTTGCGGAGAGGGGTGCCTTCCCGCTCCTCGAATCCATCGGGCGCGGCGAACTCGGCAGGGCCCGCACTTCGTACGCGTTCCTGCGGACATCGATCCCGAAGCTCGGAGAACTCCTCACCAGGCAGGATCGGGCCTACGCCCAGCTCATCGAGGCCGTCTCCGCGTACCAGCGCCTTCTCCCCGATCCGGATACCGAGCACTCGGCGACGAAGGCCCACGAGGAGAACCGGGAACAGCGTGCCGGCCGGGACGACGACTGGGCGATAGAGGTGTAGCGCCAGCTCAAGGCGCTCGAAGTGGTCGAACTTGGCGAACTACGCCTTTGCCGGACCGCGCTCGGCGAGGAGCCCTTCCTCTCTGACGGGACGGGCCGACTTCCCCAGGTGCTGCCCTCGACCGTCCGGCGGATGACCGCCGACGGGCTACTGCACCAGGACACCAGCGAGAGCCCGTACCGGCTGGGGCAACTCCTCTCGCTCACGTCCTGCGGCGAGGCCGCCCTTGGTGCGGCTCGTACGGCGACGTCGCGTGTGGCCGCTGCCCTCGGCCGCAGCGGTGCCCCGGCGAACCTTGGCCGCCCTGCCCACCCAGCTGCAGCCTCCTCCGCCGCGATCTCCAGCACGGCTTCCCACCCCCGCTCCCGATGACCCCTACCGGAGAGAACGCACTCATGCCCAGCCCCACGCAGCCCCCCGCCTTCTCCTTCGACTCGGTCGACCCTCAGCGCATCGACCACGCGATTGCCCGGATCGGGCCGAAGTGGACCACCTGGTCGACGATGATCCTCGCCCAGGAAAACCGCCCCATGCGGGTGCGCGAGATCTCCGCCCAGCTCCCCTTCGTCACCGAGCAGTCAGTAAGCCAGCGGCTGCTGTACATGCAGGCCGACGGCTTGGTCACCCGTTCCGATGTCCGTCGTCGGGGCACCTACCAGCTCAGCGCGCTCGGCGAGTCGCTCGCCCCCGTGCACCGCACCTTGTCGGACTGGTCCCGGGCCCACTTGCCGCTCCAGACGATGGCCGAAGCCGAACGCGTCGAGGACGCTCTGGGACGTCTAAACCTTCGGCACACGACCGGCGTTATCCAGGCCCTCGGCACTAACGGTCCTCTGCGGTTCAGTCACATCGCCGAGGAGATCGGCGTGGACCGACCCTCCGCCCGGCAACGGCTTCTGCGGATGCAGGCCGACGGCCTGGTCGGACGCACCGGTTCGGACCACGGCGCCCCCTACGTCCTGACCGATGCCGGCCAGTCGCTGAGGGCCGTCTACGCAACCATCGAGCACTGGAGCGAACCCTTCACCACGTTCAAGACCTCGTCGAGCCCCGCTCGCGTCGCGGCGGCCACGCGGACCCATACGAATGTCCCGCTTACGGGGGACGGTGCCCGGACCGCAGCAGCCCTGCGTCGGAGTGCCGCCGCGCCGAACGACCTGTTCAGCCATGCGACGCAGCCCCAGCCGCGGGTGTCGGCGGCTGTCACCGCCCGGTTGGCCCCGGGCCGGGGGCGGTGAGCCGGGTGGTGGTGCTGAGAGCCAGTGCCGTCTCGCCGCTGCCTCCGCGTCCGCGTGCGCCGCCGCACTTCACCCTGCCGCGCACGCGGGCGCGTTCCCCTCCTACGTGCCCGGAGTCTCGACCATGAGCGTCCAGCAGCCCAACGACAACTATCTGTACCAGGAGGTACTGGTCAGCCCGATGTACCTGGCCGGGACCGGCGGGACCGGCGACCCCAGCTTCGAACCGGTCGCCCACTGGCCTCACCGCTACCTCGACGACGGCCCCTGCCAACTTGTCATCACCTCGCCGGATGACCGAATTCGCATCGGCTGGTACGGCGACGACTTCGAGCTGTGGAAGATCACCGCAGCCGAAGAGGCCACCTCCTCGACCCGCTGGACGGCCACCTTCAACCACAACACGCCCCCCGAGATCGTCGTCGGCCTTACCACCGCGTTGGCCCGCGACTACGCCGAAGCCGATGTCTACGACGGCAACGGACGCTTCCTTGCGAACCCGTCGATCTACTGGGCCGACGCCGTACGGCCACTGACCGATGCCGGCTGGACTCGCAACGGCGGAGCCGCATCCGGCACCGTGGAGATCGTCGCTCCGGACGGACAAGCAGGCGTCCTCATCGACAGCCGCCTCTACCGTCATGACGACGAAGCCGTCACGCTCTGGGCGGGTCCACGCGGCTGGGGCACCCGAGCGGAGGCGGTCTTCTCGGCTCGTACGCCCTCCCACCTGATTGCCGCGACGGCAGCCACCATGGTCGATCCAGCCCCGGTGGTACGCGAGCGCCACCACATCCACCGAGAGGTGGCACACCTTGTCTCGCTCACCCCCGTCACCCCGAGCACACCCCAAGTCCCCCGGGCTCCCACTCCCCTCGACGTACGCCGCACTGCTGTCACGCAGGCCGTCCAACGCGCCGCGCGATTCCCCCGGACGGCCGCCGACCTCCGGGTCATGGCCGCCCGAAGCCGCACGTCGGCTTCGGCCATGAACTCGTCCGGGAGTCCCGCGCCTGCTCTCACGGCCAGGCCGGCGGCCAGCGCGTCGACCCCGCGCCGCAGCCGCTGACCCCTGCTTCTCTTCCGGAGCACCGCCTCCACCCCCCTTGAATGCCGGGAGTTCCCCATGCCCGACGCCACCGCACTCGACCAGGCCACAACCATGATCGAGGAAGCCTGGGGCCGTCCGATCGAAGCTCTGGAGTCGATCGCGGTCCGACGCCCGACCGACGCCCCTTTCCTACGCTCGGTCATGCACATCCGCTCGGCCCTCCTGGTCACCGCCGACAGCTCTGTGGCCGTGCACCAGGAGCGCCTGCACGCTCTCACCCGTCCCGGCCGCGCACCGGCCTTCTACGACCTGCAACGCATCACCAGCTCCGCAGCCGACCTTCGCGTCACCCAAGCCGAAAGCCGTACGGCCCTTCAGGCGATCAGCCATGTGGTCCAGGCGCGTGAAGCCGCCGCGACGGCGGACCGGGCCCCAGTAACCCGGTTGGCGCAGGCCGCTGTTGATTGCTCCGGGCGCGATCAACACGTCCTCGGCCAGGTACCGGACCGGGCCGCTCCTTCGGCCGTCGTCGGGCCGCCGACGCCTGGCCCGGGGCCAGGTCGCTGATCGATCAGTCGTGGTCCTCGTCGCGGTGGGCGGGATCGCTCTGGTCCAACGTGCGCATCCAGATGCCGGAGCCCACCGCGCGGGCCAGTTCCTCCACCGTCAACTCGACGCGATGTCCGTCAGCGCTGCGGTCCAGGACCACCTCGCCGTCGTCCCGCCGCGCCTCGGGCTGGACGCCGACAGCCCACTGGCCGTCGGCGACCATCATCATGTCGCCCACCATCCACGGCCGCCCGGCGGCACGGACCTTGTGCTCCAGTCCGGTCCCGACCTCGTGTCTGCTCGGCTTCGCCATCCCTGCTCCCCCTTCGACCCCGTGCGGCCCTTTGCCGCAACCCCAGTACGACAACTCCCTTCGCCGTTCCATTCCCGGCGCACGGCCCTGATGGCGTCAGCCAGTTCGCCCACGGCAGACGCCGCTTCCTGGGAATCGACTACGTACTCCGCCACACCCCATGTCAACGTACGGGTGTTGGGAAAACCGCAGGTCAACGAAGGGATCGTTCAACCGTGACCACCTCCGCCACCCTCCTGCCCGCCGTCGTCCGCCCGGCCCCGGAAGACCGCTGCTGGCTCTCCTCCGACCACTGCGCCGGTCCTGTTCTCGGCCTCCTCGACAGCCTCGGCTGGGCTGTCGTCGACACCCCGGAGGCCAACGTCCACGCAACCAGCCCGGACGGTCGCGTCTACGTCGGCTGGCTCCCCGAAGACCCCGCCGCCTGGAAGCGCGACATCGTCTGGCGCGTCCAGGTGCTGCCCGCCGACGGCGCTCCTTGGGTTCAGGAGTTCGGCATCCACACCCCCTCCGAAGCCGTCGCCGGATTCCTCGCCGCCCTCGTCGCCCACTCCTCGCACTGACCGCCGAACGACCAGAGCGAGCCGACAACGCCCCGCCCACCGGCACCCGCACCGCCCACCCCGGCAGACCCGCCGAACCTCTTGTTCCTGACCGAAAGGCGTTGAAATGACGTTCTACTCCGATGACCTCGTGAGAGTCGCGAACCACATCGTCGGCTCCGGCACCACCGTCCTCGCGGCGTACGACGCCATCGCGGGCTCCGGCACGGCCTCGCGCGGTATCCCTCAGGTCTGCTGCGGGATGTTGCTGCTGTACACCGCCGGGATCTTCCAGGACTACCTCCGCCGCCGCGACACCCGTGTCGTCGCCTGCCTGTCCGCGAACCCCAACGCACCCCTCTCCAAAATCAGCTCCGCTACTGGGCTGAACCACGATCGCGTCGCCAGCTCGCTTCAGCGCCTGATCACCGACGGCCTGGTCATAGCGGAGACCGGACCCTCCGCTCCGGCCCGGCTCTACCGGCTGGCCCACTGACTCCTCCGTCACCGGGCCGCCCGTCGCGCCGTGGCACGCCAGCGGCGGCGCGACGCCTTCGCCTGACGGCGCGCTCCCCACACCTGTCGCTCCAGATGCCCGTCTACACCTCCCACGAGGAGCCGCCTCACCATGACCTTCCGCGCCCCGCTCACCAACCATCACGCCGACGGGAGTCTCTGCCCGGCGGGCCACAAGCACACCAGCTCCGGCAAGCCGCTCCACACCGACTGCCCCGGCCGCGCGTACACCCGCGCCGTCTGCTCCTGCGGCTGGAAGAAGGAGGAATCCGGCAAGGGCTACGTCAACGAGTGCCGCAAGCGGCACCTCGCCAGCCACGCCGAGGGGGCAGAACGCCTCCTCGGCATCCTGACCCCTCATCCCGTACCGCTCTCGGAGGTCCTCTTGCCCCAATACCTGACCGTCGGACACCTGCTTCGCCAGCTCCAAGACCTGGACCCCGGCCTGCCGATCCGCCTCGCCATCAACCCCGACTTTCCTTTCACCCACTACCTGGGAGCCGAGATCGTCGTCCGGGACGGCAAAGCGTTCATCGCCGACGACGGCCAGGAGGGCTACCTCCCGCCCTCCGTCAGCGATGCCCTGGCCTGGGCCTGACCGTCACACGAACCACCTCGGAGGCTCATATCCCGTCGCGATCCCTCTCACCGCAGACCCTTCCCCTGCACCGCGTTGCCGTACGCCCGATGCCAGACGACGTGCGCGGTGCGCTCGTCCAACGTGTCTCCGGCCTGCCCGACGGGCCGCTCGACATCTCCTGGCTCGCCGCCGGTACCGCGAGACTCTCTCAGGGCCGCGTGCGCCTGCACTGGAAGCCCGCCTCCCACACAGGTTGGGACGTCACCGCCCACCTGGGCCTGGCCACCACCGAGGTGCACCTCGCTTCCTGGCCCGCCGCCCCGGACGACTGGCCGCACCTGGTCCGCCCCACCCTCCACGAGGTGCTCGGCCTCTGCGCCGCCCTCTCGGTCGCGACCGCCGCCCTCGACCTCTCGCACCGCCTCGCCCACGTCTGACCGAACCGCAGAAGGCCGCCCCACGCCGATCACGCAGGGGCGGCCTTGCCGTACGCCCAGCCACCTGATGCGTACTCTCGTCCTGACCGACATGGAGGATCCGATGTCCGACGAAAAGCGGCTCTGGGGATATCGAGGAGGCGCTGCCCACCGGGGCACCAGCGTCCGCACCGCCCGGAACCGGACCAGCCTGGGCAGCCTGCCTCCCTCTGCCTCAACACCGCCTCCCGCACGAGGAATCTCATGACTAGGCTGTTCATAGGCTCGGCACTGCTCAGCGCTGCCGGGGCGGTCACCGCCATCGTCGCCGCTGTCCAGGACGACTACGCCGTCTGCAGCGTCGCTCTGTTCGCCGTGGCGTCCGGTGGCATCGGTGCCTACGTCGTCAGCCGGTACCAGGATGCCGCGAACGACCGCGCCGTCCTCCACCGACTACGAGTGTCTCCCCACCAGCCCGTTGACGTTCTCGCGAGCGAACTGGGGCTTCGCCCTGCGGCGGTTCGGCTCAGCATCTACCGCTTGACCAGTTCCGGCGAGCTTCGCTCGAACGCCGGTTCCTCTGAATAGGGCAGGTTGGGCCTCTAGAGTCAGGGCATGACCGCCTCACCCATGCCATCGCCCCCCCTTCCCCTCACTGGACAGCGCCATGCTCCGACTGGTCGTCGGCAACGCCATCGCGTCGGTCAGAAGCGGTGAAGCCTCGGTGGAGGAGGCGATCCTGCACACCGCTGTCCACGGATGGTACGAGGGCCATATTGAGGGCGAGGACGAGTGCCCTGGCTGCAGCTTCCGGGGTCAGCTACCGAGAGACGGAATCGACAGCTGACCAGTTATGACGAGAAGGGGCGACACCCGTCGGTGTCGCCCCTTCTCGTTCTGCTCTCGCGCTCACCTAGTCGAGGTACGTGCCGGCAAAGGCCCCGTCGAACCCCAAGGCGGCCAGGCCCTGCTCGACGCTGGGGTAGATCGTTCCGTCGGGGATCGCGATCAGGGCGTCGAAGTCGGCGCGGGTGATCTCGGGTTCGAGCCACTGGTTGCTGCAGCGGCAGCAGACCCAGACGTTGCGCCCGTGGTTGATGAGCAGCCAGTCGCGCCGGGCGCGGCAGGCAGTGCACGTCACCGGGATCCCGCGAAGGGCGAGTTCGCGAGGGTGGCTGAGGCAGCGCGTCGCGCCGGGGCCGCTGGGCGGCTGCGTCTCGTATGCGAGTTGCAGTAGGGGATCGGGGCCGGCGGGGAGGGCCAGCTGCGCGGGTGTCGACTCCGCGGGGCGGTCGGTGGTTCTGAGCACGAGCGTCATCTCCCGGTCGAGGTCCTTCTGTTTCCATCCGTAACAGCCGGTGGAACCGGTTGTCCAGGGACTTCTCGGAGTCCGGCGGGCCGATGGCCAGCCCGCCGGACCTTCGTCAGCGGCGTGGTGGGCGGTTTCGTCGAGTGGGGGCGACGGGGCGAACTCCGGTCCTGGGTGTCGTTCGGTTGCTGGTGCGGTTGGCCGAGGCTTTCGGGTTGCTGGTGCCGTCCTTCGGGTGGCGGGGAGTTGCGCCCGGGTGGGCGGGGAGCTGGGCGATGCGGCGCAGGCGCCAGACCAGGACGTCATTGACGTCTGTGGCGGTGTCGAGTTCGCGCATGTCGATGGCCTGTCGCAGGAGAGCTTCGGGGTCGTGGCCTGCCTGCTCGGCATGGGCGAGGGTGGCGGCCAGGGCGTCGGTTTTCGCCGGTACACCGTCCTCTCGTACGCCATGGTTCGGTAGGGCGACGCGAATGGTGGTCTCGTACGTCCGGCGTTGGGCGTCGGGGAGGGCGCGGCCTTGCTCGTGCAGGGTTCGCATCGGGGTGGTGGCGGCCTGTCGGTAGGCGGTGCGCAGGTGCTCGGCGGTCTGCCGGGAGGCGTGGGCCTGCTGGGCGCGTCCCCGGGCGGAGTGCCAGTGGGCGGCGGCGAGGGTGACCAGGACGAGGGTGGAGAGGAGCATGGCGGTGGTGCCGCCGTCCTCGCCCCGGCCGAGCGCGCCGCCGGCCCGGATGATTCCTCGTGCGGCGGAGCGGAGTGCTCGGGTGTCGGCGTGTTCCGCCTGGACGTGGCTGCGGGTCGCCCGTTCGAAGGTTCGGGCGGCGGCGGCCAGCTCGGTGCGGGTCGCGGCCGGCGAGGTCTGTGCGACGGCGTCGAGGAGTTCTCCGACGCCGACGAGCTGGGCGGCGGCTTCTCCGTCGTCACCCTGGTCGAGGAGGACGGTGGCACGTTCGGCGATGGCGGTGGCGCTGCGTCGTTCTCGGGCAGGTAGGGACGAGTCCGCTCGTCCGCCCGAGGCCGGGGTCGCCGTGTGTTCGACGGTGCCGTCGGCCAGCCTGCGGCGGATCTTGGGGAGGGACAGGTCGGGGGAAAGTTTGGAGCCGGGGTACCAGACCGGTTCGGCGTCGCGGTTGCGGTCGCCGGGCAGGGCGACGTTGTAGCCGAGCGCGTCACCGGACGGGGCGTGGCGCACTTTCACCCGTAGGCCGGCCTCGTGGAGACGGGTGAAGAACTCCTTCTCGTCTTCAGCTCCGGCGAGGGCCCGGCGTACGGCTTCGCGGAGCGTCTCCCGGGGGGTTTCGGGGCGGCCGGTGCGTTCGGCTTTGAACTTCTCGGCGCTGGTGGGGTTCTTCGCTGCCGTGCCGTCTCCGGCGTTGAGGCGGCGCAGGCCCATCTCCTTTTCGATGCGGCGGCATTCGGCCTGGGCCTTGTTGAAGTCGTAGTTCAGGCGTGGGTTGCGCAGGTCGCCGCGTACGAGGGTGGCGACGATGTGGATGTGGTCTGCCGCGTGGCGGACGGCGATCCACCGGCAGCCGTCGGGATCCCCGTCCGGTGCGGTGCCGGTGGCGTGGACGATGCGCTGGGCGACGGCGTTCCACTCCTCGTCGTTCAGCCGCCGGTCCCCGGGGGCGGTGCGGACCGAGCAGTGCCAGACGTGCTTGGCGGGCGCTCGGTCTCCGGCCTGCTTGACCCGCAGGTCCAAGGCGGCGGTGAGCCGGGCGAGGGTGACCTTCGGATCGGGATCGGGGCTGGTGTCGCGGCCGGGGTCGGGGGCGAAGCCGTCCCAGGAGCCGACGAGGTGGGCGTCGGTGTGCTCCTCCCGTCGCCCGGGGCCATACAGGTAGACGAGCAGGCCGTGGGTCCGGGAGCCGCGTCCGATGTCGGGAACCATCACAGCCGCCTGTTCACCAGGTTGTTCGCCGCGTCGTCGACGCGGGCGAGGAGCCGGAGCAGCGTGCTCAGCGCGTGGTCGAGTTCGCCGGGGCGGGGCTGCCCGCCAGCATTGAGGACGTAGGCGATCTGGTTGATGTTGTTGCCGATTCGAGCCAAGGCCGCTCGTAGGGAAGCGAGTTCGTCTATGGCCGTGTCCCAGCGTTCGTTGCTGTGCAGGGCGGTCGAACCGCGGGCGGCTGCGAGGCCGGCACCAGCGAGGAAGCGGGCGACGGTGATGCCGCGCTGCGCGGCAGCGGCGGCGATCTCGGCCTTCTCGGTGTCGGAGAGGCGGGTCGTCGTCTTACGAGTGCGCTCGCTGGCGTTGCGGGTGCGGCGGCGCGGTTTACGGTCGGGGAAGGGGGGCGTGCTCGCGCTCTGCGGCTCGCAGTTGGCTTCTCCTGCGGTGACCGGCGCCCCCTGGTGCCGGTTGCCCGGCTGGTCCCCGTGCGCCCTCGCTCGGGGACCAGCCGGGCTTCCCCCGCCCTCCTGGGCGGGGGCAAGTGCGTACGACGGGCCGTAGGACCGTCGTACGCGATAGCTTGCTCCGCCAGGAGCCGTGGTGGGGTCACGCTGCTGCCCAGCCGTGACCACCGCCGGGTCGTCGGGGGTCACCGGCTCGTCTCCGGGTCCTGCTGCTGGATTTCGTGGACGAGGTCCGCGATCCAGTCCATGGCCAGGACCGGGTGGTGCAGGGTCCACGGGCGGTCGTGCTGCTCGCGTTGCACGATCCAGGTGGTGTCGGGGCCGGACTGAGCGCGGTGGAGGTGGCCGCGCTGGTGCAGGACGGTCAGCCAGGAGTCGACTTCGGCGGGGGTAGCCGGGTGAGTGTGCATCAGATGTACTCCGCTTCTGCTCTGGAGGAAGGTAGGGCGGGTGTGCGGAGCGGGTGACCGGCCGGGGTGACCTGCTCGGTCACCCGCTCCGTAGTGTCCGATCAGGTCCGGGCGGAGCTGACCGGCTGTCCGTGCTGCTCGCGGAGCTGGGCCATCAAGGTGGTCAGGGTGTCGCTGGAGAGCGTCATCTGCTGGTCTCGGATCGCCTGTCCGACCACCTTGCGGGTCAGCTTGCCCTCGGCCCTGACCGCTGACCGAGCGATCTTCAGTAGCTCCTCGGTGTCCGAGTCAGATCGCCGGTCACCAGCTGTCCGGGTCCGCCGGTCAGTGACCGACGGGGCGGTGACCGACGGAGTGACCTGCAGGGCGGTGGCCGCCCCCCGGCTGTCCTCGTCGCCGGTCACCGAGACGGTGTCACCGGGGCGGTCAGTGACCGGCCGCGCGGTGTCCGACTGTCCGGGCAGGTCAGCGGCCTCGTGCGGCTGGCTCCGGTCACTGGTGACAGGGGCGCTGCTGTCCGCCGGAGCCCTGTCCCCGCTGAGCGACCGAGTGGCGGGAGTCGGCTTGTCCAGGGAGAGCGGCTGCCGGTCGGTCCGGGCGGTGACCGGCTGACCGGCCTCCGGCTGCTGACCGACCCGGTCGGTCCGGGTGACCTCTGCGCCGTCGCTCCGGTTGACCTGACCGAGGTGACCGGCCTGACCTAGGTCCTCGCGGTCACTGTCCTTGACCGGCCCCCGGGCGATGAGGATGTAGAGGTGGACAGCTCCCGCCAGGGCCAGCGGTGCGATGGTGGACAGCACCGCGACCACCGTGTCCCCGAGCCGGAGACCGGTGCCGGCGACCGCGTCCTGGTTGATCCGCACCGCGTGGAGCGCGTTGGCCCAGATGCTGGCGGCGGTGGCCGTGCCGACGAGCGTCCAGACGTAAAGCCGGGCGCGCAGCGGGGCATCGCGCAGGACCAGGAGCGCGCGGACGCCGTAGGCGATGAACCCGTCGATCACCAACGGGAAGACGAAGGTCAACAGGCCCCGGACGTGGATGGCGACGGCCATCTGCTGGAGGGCGTCGTACGACAGCGCGCACCCCGCGCCGCCCAAGGCGATGACCACCGCGCGGTCCCAGGCGGATATGTGCGCCGCCTTCGTTGTGCTCGTAGTGGTCATGCCGCCGTCCCGAAGTCGTCGCGGACCGGGTGCTCACCGTCGACCTCAGGTGACAGGGCGGTCTCCTTGGGCTGGTTCAGGGTTCGGTTGCGCTCGGCCCGGCGGATCTCGCGGTATCGCTTCTTGGCGTGCTCCTCGGTGACCTTCAGAAGCCAGGCCAGGCGCTGCTCGCTCACCCCGTGGCGGTAGGCAGCGTGCTCGACCGCGCGGCGCTCTGTATGGGTGAGGTGCACGTCGCGCCCGGCGATGGTGGCGTTGACGCGGCTGTAGTCGAGGCGGCTGGGGAGCTTCTCGTGCAGCGGCCCGCGCTCCTCCTCCGTCAGGCCGCCTCGGATCCCGTCGGTGTCACCCCCTTCGAGAGCGACATCCAGGCAGGTGCGGCGGACCGGGCACTGGCCGCACAGGGCCTTGGCCGTGGCGATCTTGGCAGTCTCGTCGGGCTCGGGGAAGAAGACTTCGGGGTCCACCGGGTTGTACTCGGTGCTCTGGCAGACGGCGTCGGCCTGCCAGGTCTGGTCGCCGAGCTGGCGGTGGTGGACAGGGCTGTTCGTCGTGCTGGTCATGCGGGTTGCTCCGATCGCTCTCCGCGCGCAGGGGCGTCGGCGGAGAGGTGCGCTGGTCGTGAAGTTGCTCGTGGCGGCGCGCAGAGGGCGCGGCCCGGACGTGGTGACCTGCGGCAGGTCAGGCTGCTGCGCGGTAGCGTCTGCGGTCGAGCGGCTCGAACTCGACCCGGGTGGTCATCTCCGCGAGTCGGGAGGCAACGCGGTCACCGAGGTAGGAGCGGAGGTCCTTGATCGCCAGGTTGGTGGTGATCAAGGTCGGGAGCATGAGGTTGTACCGGCGGTTGATCAGCCGGTACGTGATCTCCTCGACCCACTCGCTCGCCTTGGCCGCGCCGAGGTCGTCGATGATCAGCAGCGGGCACCGGCTGACGGCCGCCAGCTCCCGCTCGCTGTCGACCCCGGGCCGGGGGCGGAGATCGGCGTACAGGTCGGCAGCGGTGCTCGCGCGCCAGCGCACGCCGACCCCGCTCTCCACGAGCGCTCGGACCGCGCCGTACGCCTGGTGCGTCTTGCCCGCGC
This sequence comes from Streptomyces sp. CA-146814, assembly GCF_050942385.1. Taxonomy (NCBI): domain Bacteria; kingdom Bacillati; phylum Actinomycetota; class Actinomycetes; order Kitasatosporales; family Streptomycetaceae; genus Streptomyces; species Streptomyces sp. CA-146814. Next base: position 5,808,037 of record NZ_CP192068.1, on the reverse strand, counting down.
CGACGACTCCGGCCATCAGGAGACTGGGCCCGGTGGTGACCTGCCGCCGGGCTCCCCGGCTGGGGGCGACGGCCGCCTCGGTGACCTTCCCGACCCACTCCAGGACCATCGGGTGGTCGGCGGCAGCCGCCTGGTAGCGCGGGGGCATCCCGGCCAGGGGGGCGTCGAGCGGGGAGTGCGGCTCGGGGTCGTCGGGGAGCGCGGCGGCGTCGGCCGGGTCGATGTTGCGGGCGGCCAGGATCCGGGCCATGCGCTCCAGGGTGCCTTCGTGGCCGAGGAGCTGGGGTTCGCGGTGATGGGTGTGCATCACAGCTCCTCGGCGTAGGCGGCGGAAGCGTTGGCCGGGTTGGTCCACGCCTGGTGAGCGGGCACGTTAGGCCGGATTCCCGGCCGCGCCAAGCCGCCGGGGCGAGCGTTCATTGCCTCGTTGACCATGCTGGTCAGCACGCTCGGGTGCCTCGGGTTGGCCGCGAAGTTCGCCAGCCCGGCCCGGATGTGCTCCGGTGCGATGCCTTCGTCAAGGAGCTTCTTGGTGATCCGCCCGAGGTGTCCGATCACGTCGTTCGGGGGGCGCTGGTCGCACCCGGCGACGTACTCGCCGACGAGGTCCTTGGCGGAGACGCTGGGTGCGGGCGCTGTGCGCCCCGTAGGGACAAGAGATCCAGGATCCAAGATCCTAGATCCAGGCGCCGAGCCTCCGGAGAGGCTTCGGGGAAGGTTCGGGGAGTCCTCGGAGAATGCGGCCTGACCTGCACCTTTAGCACCAGATCGCCCCGCTGTGCCGATCGCGCCGTCGGCAGCCTTCTGCCGGTCGGCGACGAACTCGTCTGCGTGGTCCGGCGTCGTCGAGGCGGATACGGCAGGCAGATCGAGGGCTCGGGGAGCCCTCCCGGAGGTCTCGGCGAGCCCTCGGGGAGCCGTGGACAACCCCTCGGTCCGCCGGGAGCACGAGCCCTTGCACGGTGCGCACCGGTCGGCAGCCTGGTGCTGCGGGCACGAAGGCAGGCGCGACTGGCTCGGCTTGTCGATCTTCTGGTGCTCGGACCAGGTCACGATGTGGAGGTAGCGGCGGCCGTCGCATCCGGTGTACCGGCAGATCAGACCGGCGTTCGCGAGCTGGTGGAGGTCGTCCTCGACATGGACCGAGGTGTGCTCGGCACGCAAAGGCCAGAGGAGCCCCGCGACGATCGCAGCGTTGTCCCGGTGACGACCATGGTCGTCGGCCTGGGTGAGCATGCCGAAGAAGGTCCGCTCGGCCGTCACGGTCACTTCGGCGAGTGACTCGGAGGTGAACGCCTCCGGCTTGATGGTTCGGATCCGGGCCATGTCAGCGGCCCCGCTCGGCGGCGACCGAGTCGCTGCGGGTGAGGGTAGCGTTGGCGAGGCGGAAGGTGTGCGGGCGGGTCCAGTCTTTGTCCGGCCAGACCCTCAGGATCCAGCGGGCGGCGACCCTGGACGTCGTCCGGCCCAGCTCCACCGACCGACCGGCCTCGTCCTGCACGACCGTGTGCGGGTGCGGCCACACCTGCGCCGGGTCGGTGAGGCTGACCCGGATGGTGGCTGCGCCCGGGATCATGTCGGCGAGCTGGGCGGCAAGGCGGTGTCGACGGCTGGTGTCCGGGCAGGCCGGGATTCCGCTCGGCATGGCAGGCATGCAATACTCCGTGGTTCGTAGGAGCGCGGTGCGGTGGTTCTCGTGCAAAAGCCCCGCCGCCCGCGAGATGTGCATCGGCGCCCTTCGGGGTGCCGGCCCGGCGCTTGGGAGCTGGTAACTCCCGGGCGCCGGTTCTTCGTTGCTTCGTCGAGTTACGGGCCCTTGGCGTGCATCCCCTGCCCCTCCCTGACCTGCGTTCGGTCGGCACCCCCTCTTGCCGGGCACGCCGAAGGAGGTGTTCTCCTCCTCAGCCTCACGCCCTCGGCAGGCACGCAGCCTGGCCGGGAGAAATGCACGGCACCCCGTTTTTCGGTAGTCTGAAGCTATCCCGGTTCGCACGAAAGGTCAACGAGCCGATAGTTCTTCGATTCGCACGAAAAAGAGGTCTCGATGTCAGCTCGCCACTTCGACAGAGCCGTGGTGCGCGCCGTACGGCGGGCTGCAGAGATCCCGCAGGCCGAGGTGGGGGCTGCCGTCGACGCTGCGGACTCAACCGTGGCGGGGTGGGAGTTGGGCTCAAGCGTCCCGGACCAGGAGAAGCTGCCGGGCATCGCGCGTGTACTCCGGAAACCGTTGGATGAGCTGTTCCCCCGTAAAGGCACGCCCGACCTGATCGACCTGCGGTGCGACGCGGGCCTCTACCGGTACGAGGTGGCGAGGTTCATCGGCACGAAGAGCGACGGCCCGGTGGCTGCGGCCGAGAACGGCGTACGGCGGCTCAAGGAGAAGTACGTGCCGAAGCTGGCAGCGGCGTACGGCGTATCGGAGAAGGCGCTGGAGCAAGCTCAGGAGCGCTCGTTCGGAAACGTCGTCGAAGAGGACGGGGACGAGAGCGTCGCTGCGGCCGAGGCCGACGAGCATCCCCGTGCTCTCGGGGAGAAGATCAGCTTCCTACTGGATCACTCCTACCCGGCGGGCGCAGTTCCGGGGGATGGAGAAATCGCAGAGGCGGTGAACCGGCATGCAGGGGCGGAGGTCGTCACGGCCAAGGAGGTCGAGGCCCTCCGAACAGGTGCCGGTGACTCCGACGGCCCGGACCCCGTTGTCTTGGAGGGCCTTGCCGAGTTCTTCGGCGTCGAGCGCATGTACTTCGAGCCGGACGAGGCCGTCGCCCGTCAGGTGTACCAGGGGATTCGTGTGTTGCTCGCATCCCGGAACGGGACGATCGGACGGGTTCGGGCTCGTGGCCTCGGCCCGGAAGGTCTGTCGCCCGAGGTTCTCTCGCTCCTGACGGACCTGCAGGCCGAGTTCGAGAAACAGGTCGGCTCCACGGACGACGAGTAGGGCCCTGCCCTCCGGGCCTCCGGAGGCCCAAGAGGGCAGGGCTCGGTCAGCCCCGATTACTCGGCTGGTGCGTTCGGTTCGTGTCGCCGACCGGAGGCGAATACGGCCTTGATGTTCTTGAGCGCGTCGAGATCCGAGAGCGGGTCCCCGTCGACAACGATGAGATCCGCTCGGTAGCCCGGAGCAATGCGGCCCGTTGTGGAGCCGAGCCCCAGGGCTGTGGCTGCTGCGGTCGTCGCCATGTTGATGATCTCGGCGTTCGCCAGGCCGAGGTGGGCGTAGAACGAGAGGGCAGGTACCAGGCCGCTGAAGTCGGCACGCTGCACTCCGGCGTCCGTGCCGGCGACCAGCTTCACACCCGCGTCTGCCATCTGGCGTACCAGGTCGAACATCCCGGCGGCGCGCTCCTCGCCGAAGATCGCAGGGAGCATCCGCCAGTGGGGGCTTACCGCAGGGCAGACGGTGATGCCACGGTCGATGATCTGCTGCACCACGTCCCGGCGAAAGTCGAGGCCGTCGCCGGTCATCCACGTGCAGTGCTCGATGGTGTCCACCCCGGCCTCCACGGCGGCGGCGATACCGTCGGCTCCGTGCGCGTGGGCCGCCACGGGGACGCCTGCGCCGTGAGCCTCATCCACGAGAAGTCGCAGTTCCGCTGCGGAGAACTGGGATTCGTGGCTTGCCGGCCCGCCCCGGGTGAGCCCGCCGCCAGTGACCATGCATTTGATGACCCCAGCGCCTCGTTCGAGGTTGAGGCGGACGACGGAGCGGATCTCGGCTTCGCCCGAGACCTCACCCCCGAGGAAGTGGCAGTGCCCGCCGGGGGTAGTCAGGGGCGTACCTGCGGAGACGATCCTCGGGCCCGGCGTGCGCCGGTCGGCGATCTCCGAATCCAGGCGGAGAGCCAGCCCGTTCCGGTCTCCGAGATCACGGGCCGTGGTGACGCCGCTGAGCAGCAGTTCCTCCGCGCGGCGCCGCATGTCCGCGAGCAGGGCCTCATCCGTCGAGGTCTGGAGAGCGGATACCGGGTCGGGGCCCCCGTCGAAGACGAGGTGTACGTGGGCGTCGATCAAGCCGGGCAGAAGCGTGCCGTCGAACACCGACCGCGGCACGTCGGCGGCGGTCTGCTCCTCGATCTCCTTACGCGGCCCCACAGCCACGATCGAGTCGCCCTCGATCAGGACGGCGCCGTCGTCCAGATACGTGCCCGTGTCGACGAGCACACGTCGTCCACTAATCAGCATGGTGCCTCCTTGATCGTGAGGGGCGTCGCGCGGTCTGTCACCAGCGCGTCGGACACCGCAATCAGTTGTTTCACATCTGCCGATCGATCGCTCCCCAGCGTCATGGCGAGGGGGACCGCCCGGCGGGGCGCGGGGGCCCCTTCCTTGATCCGGGCAGAAGCGCGCCGTAGCCGAGCTGCCAGCTCATCCGAGTCGACATCGGGCGCTGTGATGCCGGTGTCGTCTATCAGGAGGTACGGGCTGAGGGCGACTAGGCCGTCTCGGATCTCCACGATGCGGCGGTGGTAGCGGCGGTGGACTCCCCGAGCGCGTCGTCGGTCGTGGGCGGACGAGGATGCCGGCGGCAGAACGTTGTCGGGGAACGCCTCGGCCAACAACTCCCAGAGGGCTGCGAGGCGGCGGTAATCACGTCGGTGCTGAAGCCAGAGTTTCGAAGAAGATATTCGGGCGCGGACCCCCGAGTAGGTGATCCCGGCCGTGAACAGAAGGATGGATGCGACCAACAGGAACGCGACCGCAGCCATCAGACGCTGGGGCACCTCGATGTCCGCCCAGCGGACGGCCACGATGACAGCCCTGATCGCGCAGGCCACGGCCATCGCGCCCAGACCAACAGCCGCCATCCACAGTCCTGTTGCGTGGGGGCGCCAGGACATTCGGGCGTAGGTGCGGGTCCACCTGGCGGCGAGGCCCAGGACGTACGTCAGGTAACACCCGGCTCCGCCATAGAAGACAGCGATCTGCGGAACCGTCATGTCCGCGGTGCTGAAACTGCCAGCGAAGACCTCGTGCGGCACCGATACGGCAGCCAGGGTGATGACCACCACGACGGCCACGACGGCGACCGCCTCCTTGTTCGCCCTGCGACGGCTCGCCTCCTCGTCAGCCGCAGAGTAGAGGTAGAAGCACATCAGGAAGTACATCGAGACGATCAGCAGCACGTTCTGGACCAACTTCGCCGCCCCGTGCCCCGCCACCGTGTCGACGCCGGTCGCGCCTCCCGGCATAGCGATGGGGTAGGAAAGCGTGGCGCAGAGGAGGCAGAGAGTCACCGACCGCAAAGGCGCGTCGTGGGGGGTTCGCCACAGCTTGTAAAGCTTCCAGGCAAGGGCGCCCACGAGCCCCAGGAGTAGCAGTTCCACGGGTTACAGCCATCCTCGCCGATCGCCGAGGGCCGACTGCACACGCCGAAGCGACGGGTCCTCCGAGAGAGGAGTGGAGTCGTCCAGCACCGACGCCCACTCAAGGATGATCGTCGCTGCCAGTTCGACGGAACACTCCTCGCCGTCGTCGTACGTACACCGGCGCGCGACGCGCTCGATCGTCTCGGGGTCGAAGACTGGAAGCATGGCAGCCCAGCCCTCGACGAAGACGGCCGACTCCTCGTCGGGGTCGAGCGCGGGCGCCTGCTCCGTCCCTTCGGCCAGCGCCTGCTCGGCGGCCTCAGCCTCCGCCACGAGGATGTGCCCTATCTCATGGAGCTTGATGTGATCTTGATGCAGACGGGTCGTCTCCTGCTGGTACAAGATCACGTCATAGTCCTCGTACTCGACCCACATCCCCGTCGGGCCGGGCTTCGGCAGCGGTGCTTCCCGCAGGTAAAGGGGCCGCCCACGCCGACGGCTGAGCGCCGAGCACAGCTCCTCCACGTCCAGCGGCGGATGAATGCCGAGGTCTTGAAGCTCCCGACGGAGGAAGCGATGCAGGTCCTTTTCCACCGCCCGACGGCGGCCCAGTCCCCTTCGGGGCTCTGCGCCCCGGGTCGGCCCCGTGGGCTCAGTGCGAAGGATCTTCCCAGACCACATGACAAATCCCTTCTATCGGTTAGCTCCCCCCGAGCTAGGCGCGACCGCGCCGTTGACTCTCGGTTCCCTCCGCGTTGGCCCGGTGCCCGGATTCGCCCTTCGGCTGCCTCCAGGGCGACACCGCTGCAGCCCATCAGGGCCTACGCGACATCGACGCCTATGTGTCGCTGTAGCGAATGAGCAACGCGCTCGCCACTCGCCTCGCCGAGGCTTCGGGAACTTCTTGGACAGTACGCGAAAGGTTCGGCAGAGATTGACCGAAAACTCAGCAGCGGTCGGTTCAGCGGGAGCGTTGACACTTCGGAATTGACTGCACAAAAGGACCATTAGGGAGCGTTGACCAGCGCCCTGACATGCGGTTTCGCCAATCGCTGGCACCGCCACGCCCCGGAGGGCCGAGCGGCTACCCCGCTGTCAATCCGAGATACGTCACACCAAAACCCGACATTCAGTTTGTTACAAAATACGCAAATACCCCATGTGATCACGCGCGGACAGCTCCGCTATCAGACATGGAGGGCGAATGACACCGAGTGCTCGGAGTGACGCAATCCAGCCAGCTCCTTGACCCCGCCGGAGGGCCCGGGTGGACGCGGCAGCCCATCCGGCTCGTCGCCCTCCCTCGTCGCGGTAAGCGCCCCTCGCTCGACCTGTTATCAGTCGCAAACTTCACCGGGCGGAGACTCATGAGCGCGAAGGCGCACGGCGCCCCTCACGGTTTCGACTGCGGAGGGTTTACGGAGGCTCATGCTTCTTCTGCCTCCATGGCCTTTCGCGCCTGTCGACGCAGGTCAGCCCAGCCGGCCATCCGCCCGGACCGCGCCACCCAGTAGGGATGCGCCGCCAGGCGGGTCGAGAGGTGCCGCAACCTCGACCTGGCCGCCCACCCCAAGGGAGCCCGTTGCACGTCGATCAGCTCGGCGTACGTTCGCGCCCAGTCCGCTTGGAGGAGTACCAGGTGTGACTGAGCATCACACTTGGCGGCGCTCCCCAACTGTCGTGCTCAGTTCGGTGCTCCATCGCGTTGGCCGCACGTGTAGGGCAGCTGTTCGTGGGCTGGTGCTCAGCTCAGCCGTGGGGCGCCTTGCAATCGACAGTGGGCACGGGGCGATCTGGGCGAACCGGCATGGGGCGCATTCGCCCGCGTGGGGCCCAGGACCGAACGGACATGGGCCCCACGCGGATCACTGCTATCGGCGGTTTGCCAGCGGTCACACTTCCTTGAGCTTGTTCACGATCCACTCGCCGAGTTCGCGGGTCATGGTGGTGTGGCCTTCGTTGCTGGTGGCACAGCGGTATTCGTGGAGGTCGCTGCGCTCGGGGTCGATCTTGCTGTACAGGGCGTCGTGGTCGTCGATGCGGGCTGAGGACACGGCGCTGATGGTGGGGACGAAGGTGGAGGCGTTGTGGGTGAGTTCTGCCTCGGTCTTGTTGACGAGGCCGGCGAGCATGGCGGCGATGCCGAAGTTGGCGGCGTCGTTGAAGGCGGGGGCCTGGGGGAAGAGGCCGCCGGGGGCGCCGTCGAGTTCGGGGAAGCCGGTGGTGCGGATCTCCGTCGGTTCCTGGCCGGGCTTGTCCATCCGGGCGACGGTCTGCGCGCCCGTGCCCTGGGCGTCGAGCCGGGCGATCAGGTGCGGTCCGTTGGCTTCCATCGCGGAATGGCCGGCAGGGATGTTGTTCCCGGCGCCAGTGTCGGTTCCGTTGGCGACGCCGAGGAGGCGGGGGATCTGGGGCCAGTCGCCCATCCGCGCGAGGGCCTCCAGGAAGTCGGTCCGGTCCTGGTGTTGGCCGTCGGCGACGTCGAGGGTCGTGCCGTTGGCGGTCTCCAGGTGCCAGCGCAGCATCTGGCGCGCGGCGGGGCTGTTGACCAGGTTGGAGAAGGAGTTGAGGACCGGCTTGAGGGGGCCGCCCCAGTTGTCCTTCACGTAGTGGGCGTATGCCTGGACGCCCAGGGGCAGCCACGCTCCGCGGTGCGGGGTGTCGTAGGAGAGGTAGGTGGCGGTCTCGTGTCGCATCCGCTGGCGTTCCAGCTTGGCCAGGGCGTAGCGGGTGATGAGCCCTCCCATGCTGAAGCCGCCGACGGTCAGTGGGTGCTCGCCCTCGCGGTCGGCGATCGCCCGCATGATGCACTCGATCGCGACTTCGGCGTTGTCAGGGATGGAGGCGGTGCGGTCGGCGAAGCCCAGAAGCACGACGTCGAAGCCGGCCTCGCGCAGCGTGGAGACGAAAGGGTACTGGCCGTTCTGCAGGCCGTCGTACAGATCGTCGACGTTGGTCCCGCCGGGGGCGAAGCCGTCGGCGAGGATCACCGGACGCTTGAGGGTCTTCTCACCGGGTGAGCTGTAGAAGATCCACGCGGTCCCGCTGGCGGTGTGCCGGCTACCGAGGTCCCACTTCGTGTCCCACGGGGCGGCCGGTGCGGCTGCGGGCGCGGTCTCTGCTGAGGTGCCCCAGATGTTGACGACAGGCTTGGACATGTTTCGGCGTCTCCTTGGTAGCGCGGATGATCATGTCGATCGCCGCCATCGTGACGATGCCCACGCCTGCCTTTCACTCGAATCGGCTCGGATCACTCTTTCAGTTAGGAAACACCCTGTTCAGGCCCGCTCGCACACCTCGCGCATGCGGGCGGACATGTTGTGGACCGAGAGCCCCGCGAGCGCAACCTCCGGTGAGGCGGTGACCTCGCTGGTGTCTGGTCGTTGCAGTCACGGTGGCCGGTGAACCGGCCGCGGACCTACCTCTCGCACGATCAGGGCGATGAGAAGTCCTGGTCATGGACCGTGCGGCGAGCCCTGGGGCCGGCGTGCGCGGGGAGTTGCGACGATGTGTGGGCTGGCCGGCTTTACCGGATTCACCGGGCATGTGCCCGGGGGGACCGAGGACACCTCGCTGAAGGAGATGACCGAGACCCTGGCCTGCCGCGGCCCGGACGCTTCGGCGGCCTGGGCCGAGGGGGCGGCGGGCCTGGGGCACACCCGCCTGGCGACGGTCGACCTTGTTGGTGGCCGGCAGCCGCTGGTGCTGGAGCGCGACGGGCGCGTGGTGCTGGTGATGGCGTTCACCGGCGAGATCTACAACCATGGACGGCTGCGTGCGGAGATGACCGCGCGCGGGCACCGGTTCGCCACCCGCGGCGACAGTGAGGTGGTGCTCCGGGCCTTCGACGAGTGGGGGCCAGCAGCAGCTGAGCGGCTGGAGGGCATGTTCGCCTACGCGGCCTGGGAGCCGGAGCCCCGGCAGCTGACGCTGGTGCGCGACCGCCTCGGCATCAAACCGCTGTACTGCGCGCGCACGGGCGATGGAGTGGTGTTCGGCTCCGAGCCCAAGGCGGTACTGGCACACCCCGCCGTTCCCGCCCGGCTCGACCTGGACGGCATGCGTGAACTGCTGCTGTCCGCCCACCCGATGATCAGCACCCCCGGACACAGCGTTTTCGCCGGCCTGGACGAGATCACGCCCGGGACCGTGTCCGTGTTCACGCCCCAGGGGGTGCGAACGCGTCGTTACTGGTCGCTGACCCCGGCCGAGCACCACGACGATCTGCCTACGACGATCACCCGGGTGCGCTCGCTGCTGGAAGGATCTGTCACCCGGCAGTTGCAGGCCGACGTACCTGTGAGCGTGCTGCTGTCCGGGGGGCTCGACTCCAGCGCCATCGCCGCCCTCGCCCGGCCCGAGCCCATCACCCTGCACACCCTCTCGGTCGACCTGGGCTCCCGTGCATCTCGCCAGGACGCGATGGGGCGCGACCCGGACGGCCCGTACGCCGACCTGATGGTGCGCCACCTGGGCAGCGCACACCGCCAGGTGTCGCTGAACGCCCGAGATCTGGCCGACCCCGCCCGGCGCGCCAGGGTGGGCCACCTGCGCGACGGGCTGACCCTGGGAGACTTCGACACCTCTCTGCTGCGGCTCTTCACCGCGGTGCGCGAGCACTTCCCCGTCACCCTGGCCGGAGACGGAGCGGACGAACTCTTCGGCGGCTACCGCTGGTTCACCCCCCAGGCCACCACAGCAGAATCCTTTCCCTGGGACAGCGTGCTGGACCGCACCGACCTCACCCAGCTGCTCGACCCGGCCCTGGCCGCGTCCCTGGACCTGCCCGCACACCGCGCGGACCTCCACGCCTCCGCGGTCGCCGAACTCGACCACCTCCCGGGAACCGCCCCGGCCGAGATGGCGCTGCGACGCGCCTGCTACCTCAACCTGACCCGCTTCCTCCCCTGCCTGCTGGACCGCGCCGACCGCCTCAGCATGGGCGTGGGCCTCGAAGTCCGGGTCCCCTTCCTCGACCACCACCTGGTCGAGTACGTCTTCAACACCCCCTGGGCCTTCAAGACGTTCGACGGCCGCGAGAAAAGCCTCCTGCGCGCCGCAGTCGCCGACGTCCTCCCCCAGCCGGTGCTGGCCCGCCGCAAGAGCCCCTACCCCATGGTCCGCGACCCCGCCTACCGCACAGCCCTCACCCACCAGGTCGGCCGCCTCTTGGACGACGGCGGACCCGCGACCGACCTGCTCGACACCAGTGCCGTACGCCGCCTGCTGCTGGGCTCCTCCGGCGAAGACCGCTTCCCCCGCGAAGGACTCGAACTCGTCCTGGACCTGGACCAGTGGCTACGCACCCACCGCCCCACCCTGCACCTCTGACCCCCCGCCCTGCACCGCTGGACACCACACACCGCACCACACACCCGCCCCACCCGACAGGACAGCTTCCTCATGCAGCACGCCGTGATCACCTCCGCCGTACGCACCCCCATCGGCCGCGCCCACAAAGGTGCCCTGGCCGCGATTCGCCCCGACGACCTCCTCGCCCGCACGGTCGCCGAGGCGCTGGCCCGGACACCCGGGCTGGAACCAGCCGACGTGGACGACCTCGTGGCCGGCTGCGCCCTGCCCGGGGGCGAACAGGGCTTCAACATCGCCCGGATCGCCGCCGTCCTGCTCGGCTGGGACCACGTACCGGGCGTCACCGTCAACCGCTTCTGCACCTCCTCGCTCCAGGCGATCCGCACGGCCGCGCAAGCAGTGCGCTGCGGCGACGCAGACGTGGTCGTCGCGGCCGGCGTCGAGTCCCAGTCCCGGCTCGCCCACGGCAGCTCCGACACCTGGCCCGACACCGAGAACCCGGCCTTCCGGCAGGCGGGCCTGCGCACGGTCCGGCGCTCGGGCGCCGGGACCGGCCCTTGGAGCGATCCGCGCGAGCGGGGCGAGTTCCCCGACCCGTACATCCCGGTCGGCCTGGCCGCCGAGAACACCGCCGACCTCTACGGCATCACCCGCACCGACATGGACGCCTACGCGGCCCGCTCGCACCACCTCACCCAACGGGCGCTCGCCGAAGGCTTCCACTTCGGCGACATCGTCCCGGTCAAGTCTCCCGACGGCACGACCGTCACCACCGACGACTGCCCCCGCACCGGAGTGACCGAAGAGAGCCTCGCCGCGCTGCCGCCCCGCTTCCGCCCCGACGGGCGGGTCACCGCCGGAAACAGCGCGCCCCTGTCCGACGGGGCAGCCGCGGTGGTCGTCATGTCCGAGGAGTACGCGCGCGCCCACGGCCACACACCGCTGGCCCGGATCCTCGCCACCGCGGTCTCGGCCGGCACCCCGGAGACGGAAGGCCCCGTCCCCGTCACCGCGACCCGCACCGTCCTCACCCGGGCCGGTCTGTCCCTCGCCGATGTCGGGACCCTCGCGGGCAACGAGCCCTTCGCAGCACAGATCCTGTCCTACTGCGCCGAACTGGGCCTGGACCCTGAGCGGATGAACCCGCACGGCGGCTCCATCGCCCTCGGCGAGCCCTACGGCGCAGCCGGAGCACGGCTGACCACCACCGCGCTCACCACCCTGCGCCAAGACGACCTCACCACCGCCCTCATCACGGTCGTCGCCGCGGGCGGCCAGGGCATGGCCATGCTCCTGGAACGCACCACATAGACCAACAAGGCACCAATCCGAGCAGGTCGGCGGCACGCACCGTGCGCTGGGCCAGGACCGTCTGGCCGCCCGGGTCGTCGAAGATCCCGATGACAAGGGCCAGCAAGGCGGCTGACCGCAACGGATCGCCAGGCGAGTGGTCGACGGAGCGAGCCAGCCAGCCGTCTCCTGGAGGTCCGGCTCGCTCGGCGGGCGCTCGGTTCGGTCTCGGCGTGAACGGCGACCGCGTCCATACACTTCGGCGCCACGAATGGCTCCGCCGCGCCGGGCCAGGTACTGAACATGGCGAGCGTGGCGGCACGGACGTCGATGAGGAACCGTTGGGGTGAGGTGGGCCGGCACAGACCTTCGGCCTCCTGCCTGGCCACGGAACAGGCGGCCGCGGTCAGCCGCTGTTGAGCGTGCACCATCGCCTCGGCCGAGCATTCGCTGGCGGAGGGGGCGTCGAACCGCCGGGCACATGCTGGCCGACTCCCCCGCTACCTATCGCACTCAATCGTCAACTGGAGTGCTCAGAAATCAGAGGCACCCTTGTGCCCAGAAGAACCTGAATGAGCGGGGCGGGTGCGTGAGGAAAGGTTGAGTTCGTGTCGACGCCTCAGTTGCTCTGGTCGAGAAGTCCCTCGGCGCGCGCCAGATCCTCGGGGGTATCTACTGCCACCCCGTTGTCCAGGACGGGCACCATCCGCACGGCGTGGCCGTGTTCGACGAAGCGCAGCATCTCCACTCCCTCAGCACGCTCCAGGGGCCCCTGCTGAAGCTGCCGGAAGTGCTGGAGAGCCTCGCCGGTGAATCCGTAGAGGCCCAGTTGACGCAGGTACTTCGGCCGGTCGCCCCTGGGGTACGGGATGGGCTGGCGCGAGAACATGAGGGCCTCGCTGCGGGCCGTGACGACGACCTTGACGACGTTGTGGTCCAGGACGGCGCCGACGTCTACCAGCTCGGTGTAGGCGTTCACGGCGCAGGTGCCGGGCGGAGTGAATTCCAGTGCCTCGGAGACGTCGTTGATGGCGGTCGGCGAGATGAACGGCTCGTCGCCCTGGACGTTGATGTATCCGTCGGCTGGCAGGCGTTCGGCGACCTCCGCGACGCGGTCGGTGCCGGTGAGGTGCTCCCCGGTACGGATGCTGTCGATGCCGAGATCGCGGCACGCTGCTTCGATGCGTTCGTCGTCCGTCGCGACGATGGCCCCGTCGAGGCGTTTGGCCTCCAGGCAGCGCTGGTGGACGTGCCAGAGCAGCGGCATGCCGCCGAGGAGGGCCAGTGGTTTGCCGGGGAAGCGGGAGGCACCCCAGCGGCAGGGTATGACGGCGATGTGCCGACGCCGCTCGGCGTCGGTCGGTCGGGCTGTGGTGGCGGCCACGGCGTCCTCCTGGTTGTCGGGGTCGGGGGGCTTCAGGTGAGCTGGGCGAGCTTGGCGCGGACGGTGGGTGAGGCGGTGGTCGCGAACGGCCGCCACTGGTAGCCGTCGACCTCCTCCTCCTGCAGCGTCACCGCGTGATCGGCCCCGAGGTGGAAGGCCCAGCGGAAGTCCACATGGTGGTGGGCCGGCTCGTTCTTCGACGGGTTCGCGTCGATCGCGTGCACGTCGATGTCGAGGGGGATGTCCTCGTGGACGGCGAGGGGGACGACGGCGCTGGGCGGGATGCCGGCCTCCTCGTGCAGTTCGCGCAGGGCCGCGTCGCGCAGGAGCTGGTCGGACGGTTCGTTGTGCCCGCCGGGCGTCAGCAGTTTCCCCGACGCCTTGTGCAGGATGTGGAGCACATGCCGTTCACCGTTGATGAGGATGGCGCTGCAGGTCACGTGGGCGGGTAAGGTCTTGCGGCTGGTGGGATCGTCCGCGCCGGCGAGCACGGCGAACAGCATCGTCAGGGAGGCGCGCTCGTCCGGGTGGCGGGCGAGGTACGCCTCCGTGACGGCGCGGACGTGTTCGGTGGAGGGTGGCAACGAGGTCACCTTTCGAAGTGGCGGAGCCAGGTTCTGGCGATGGTGTCGCGGTCGGCCGCCGGCATCTCGTGCAGTCCGGGCTGGAATCGCGCGTGGCTGAGTGCGGCGGTGGCGGCGAGTATCTCGGCCTGGACGAGGTGGATGTAGGTGCCGACGGCGGCTCCGTGCACGAAATTGACGGCACCGCCGTCGGCGAGAACGTAGAAGTAGTGGCCGGTGACCTCGTACCGGGTCAACTGGGGTCCGACAGGCTGGCGTTCATAGAGGTCATCGAGGCTGCCGAGTTCGAGTTCGTCCTCGGAGGAGGTCACCGATCCGAGGTACGCGCCGTTGCGCAGGGCGGCGAAATCCTCGTGCCGGAGGGCGAGGTTGCCGGTTGCGCACAGCACGAGTTCCGCGTCGTGGACGGCCTCGGTGGTGGACGCGCTGGTGCGGAAGCCGAGGGCGTGCGCCTGTACCCGCTTGACGGCGTCGTTGTCGTACACGGTGACGCGCAGGTCCTGGGCGCGCAGGGTCTGCGCAATGGAGCGACCGATCTTGCCGAAGCCGATGACACAGGCGCTGCGGCTCGTGAGGATGTCACCGCGGGCGCGGACGAGGGCGTCGGTGGAGAACACGATGGACCGGCCGACGAGGTGGTCCTCGCAGTCCTTGAGCGGTGAGCGGGCCACGGACACGACCGGGCACGGCAGCGAGCCGAGAGCGGCGTACCGCTGGTGTCCGTTCTCGGTGTCCTCGACGATGCCGAGTATGCGGCCGGAGAACTTGTTCACGAGGGTGTCGAGGCTGGCCGCGAAGTAGCCGCCGATGTCGACCAGGACGACGTCCTGGCCGCCGGCCGTGTCCTCCAGGTAGTGCAGGGCCTGGGTCTCGTCGGTGAACCGCTTCCGGCTCAGGTCGTGGACGGGCAGGGTGCGGCGGACGGTGTCGAGGGTCGGCTGGTGGATCGACCGGGGCTTGGGGAGGACGGCGCCGATCGTGGACACCGCGGCCATGGCGCGCAAGAACGCGGGGCGTTCCGGGAGCAGGTGGGTGATGACCAGCGTCGTGATCGCCTGCCCGGCGGGGAACTGCGCGGTGATCCTCCGGAAGAAGGCGTCCAGCCGTGCTCGCTCGGGGGTTTCCATGGGCACTCCTCTCGGGTTCCGAGGCGTAGGGCTACGCGGCCCGGCTGTAGTCCGGAACCGGGGCGGCCAGAGCCTGCATGTGGGCGCGCAGTCCGCTGTGGAGGTCGACGCGCGGCTGCCAGCCGAGGACCTCTCCCGCGCGGCCGGCGTCTGCGCGCGTGAGCAGGACGTCCCCGTTGCGCACGTGGTCCTGGTGGAGCTGGATCTCGCGGCCGGTGAGGCTGTTGGCGATGTCGATCACGTCCAGCAGCGATGCGTTCGAGCCGCCGCCGACGTTGATGGGGCCGTGAGCGTTCGGGACGACGCCGGCGGCGATCGTGGCGGCGACCGCGTCGTCGATGTAGGTGAAGTCGCGGCGCTGGTGACCGTCTCCGTACAGGCGTAGGGGCTGTCCGGTCAGGGCGGCGTACAGGGCGCGATGGGTGAACATGTCGGCGCGCTGCCGGGGGCCGTAGACGGTGAAGTACCGCAGGGCGACGACGGTGGGGCCACCGGGGCGCTCGGCATAGGCGAGGCAGAGCTGCTCCTCGGCCAGCTTGGTCACGGCGTACGGGGAGGCGGGGTTGGGGCGGTCGGTCTCGCGGCTCGCGTCGCCGTCGGTCGGACCGTAGACGCTGGAGGAGGAGGCGACGACCAGACGGGGGAGGCCGATCCGGATGGAGGCTTCGAGGACGCGGTGGGTGGCCAGCACGTTGGAGGCGAGGTAGTCGCCGAACTGCGGTCCCCAGGAGGGCCGCACGCCGGGGATGCCGGCGAGGTGGAAGACCGCGTCGGCGTCGATCAGAAGGGGGTCGATGGCGCAGTGAAGGAGGTCGGCCGTGACGTGGTGGTATCCCTGGCGTCCTCGCAGCGCGGCGAGGTTGGCGGCGGCCGTCGGGTCGGTGGACGGATCTCGGCGGTCCACGCCGATCACGGTGGTGCCGGCCTGGACGAGGGCGTGGGCGAGGTGGGAGCCGATGAATCCGGCGGAGCCGGTCACCACGGCCCGTCGGGGGGCAGCGTTGGTCGGGGGCTGCTCGTGCTGTGGCACGGGGATCTCCAGAGAGGTGTCGTCGAAGGGGTAGGTCATGTGAGCCGGGACAGGACGGTTCTGCCGTGCGCGCTGAGGGCGGCGTCGTTCTCTTTGTGGCCCTTGACCAGGGCTGTGGCCGCCTCGATAGCGCCGAAGGACTCCAGGAGGCGTCGCTCGGTGTCGTTCGGCGGGCGCCCGTAGCCGTGGAAGAAGGCGGTGCGGAGGTGGGGTGCGGCCTGCCAGCGTCGGAATTCGAGCCGGGCGAAGTCGCGGACCCGGGCGTCGCGTCGCATGTGCTCGAAGTCGTAGATGCCGAAGGTGTCGCCGAGCAGCCAGTTGCGCGGCTGGTAGTCGAGGTGGCAGATCGCGCTGTCCATGTAGCTGGCGCCCAAGATCGCCGCGTGGTGCTTCAGCAGGTTCTCCTCGGCCGCGTCGAGCAGGTCGGCTCGGACGGCCCGGTCGATCCACCGCTGGAACCGCTCGGCGAGCGAGGCGCCGACTGCTCCGCCCTGGGGCATGGCGGTGGCCCGGTGCAGCTTGCCCAGCACGTGCCCGGCCTCGTGGTGGGCCAGTTCCTCCTCGGGCGAGCCGGGAGCGACGGTGTCCGCGCGGTCGCCTGCGAGTGCGGTGAGCAGCAGGGTGCGGGTGGCGTCATCCCGGCCGACCAACTCCGGCGCGTGACCGGTCAGATGGCGGACCCACGCCTCATAGGCGTTGAGTTCTCCGGCGTACCGGTCTCGCTCCGCGTGCTGCTTCGCGATGAACTGACGCCCGTCCCCGGCCACCAGGCGCACCACGCGGGGCGGGAGCGCGGGGTCCGCTGCGATGTCGACTGCGCCGAGGAGGTGGTGCGCCAGTCGTATCCGGGGGTCGTCCGCGGTCGCGATCACGGAGTCGGCTCCGGCGTGAGGAGACTGAGGTGCTCGGTGTCGTTGTGCCGGTCGAGCATCCAGCGGGTCTGGCCCAGGCGGTTGCGGTGGTGCTGCCAGCGGGTGATGGAGGCGTGGTTGTGGGTGAACCCGGACGGCGAGCCGATCGGGATTCCGAGCAGCAGGGTGTGGGCGGTGATCACCGTCTCCCCGTGGGCGGCGAAGACGACGCGCTTGCCGTGGTTCTCCTTGATGAGCTGGCTCAGGTTCCTGCCGGCGCGCTCCAGGTACCCGTTCCAGGTGTCGGAGCCGTTGGCCCAGGGTGTGTCGGGGTGGGCGTGCGGCCCGCCGTCGGCGGCCGTCTTCACCGCGTCCCAGGGCCTGCCGTCGGCGTCGCCGTGGACCGGTCCGTCGAGTCGGTCGTCGTGGTGCACAGGGGTCTGGAGCGTCTGGGCGATGATCTCGCCGGTCTGGACGAGGCGGATCCGCGGGCCGGTGTAGATGACGTCGAAGGGCTTCTTCAGGTGCTCGGTGGCCAGGCGGCGTGCGGCCTGTTCGGCTTGGGCGTACCCGAGGTTGGTAAGGCCGGTGCAGGTGCGCGGGCCCCCGACGAGGCCGTCGGCGTTGCACTGGGCCTGGCCGTGCCGGACGAAGACGAGTTCGGTGGTGATCATGAGGCTCCTCTGTGCGTGAAGCGGAGGGGCAGTCTGTAGTGGTAGCCGTTGCGGCCGACGTACGGTGCGGTGAGCACGGCGTGCAGGCCCAGGAAGCTGTCGAGCTGGCCCCGGTCCGTCGTGCCCAGCCGGGCGTCGTAGCGTCGGGCTGCCGCGTTGTACGCGAGCAGGGCGGTAGTGACGGCTTGGTCCGTGAGCGGCCCGTAGGTCAGGTGGAGCGTCGCGACGAGCTTGGCGAGGTCGTAGCCCAGCGGGGCGAGGGACAGGTCGTCGGTGTCGACGGCGACGATGTCTTGCGCGGTGATGATGAAGTTCCGCGGGTTGCTGTCCTTATAGAAGGCGCACGGGCCCTCGGCGGTCGCCTGCAGCAGACCGAGCATCGCGTGCAGGGCCGTCTTGTTGGGCAGGTAGCCCTGCTCGTGGCGTCGCCGTAGAGCGACCTTCCGGGGCCCGAGGTAGTCGTCGAACTGCGTGCCGTCCTCGAAGTGGTGCGGGGTGCCCAGCGACGCGGAGTGCAGGTCGCTGGCCCAGGCGGCACCGTGGGCGTGGCCGAGCAGTTCCGCCACGCGCGGGAGGTCCTCGGGACGTACGGGGCGGCCCTCGATCCGTTCGAACATCAGGAACCGCGGTCCGGCAGTGTGGAGAGCCGGCTGCCGCAGCGGCTTGGCGTGCGCGGTGAGCCACCGGTAGTGGCGCGCCGCCCCCGCCGCGCGCTCGGGTTCCGCGTAATGCTTGGTGAACGGGGCGGGGCTCATGCCGGCTCTCCTTCTTCCTTCGGCTGGGCGACGACGAATGTGATCCGGGACCGGGTGGTCAGCGGCTGGTCAGGAAGGAACTCGTGCAGGGTCGCCGCCAGGGCACCGGGGTTGCCGTACAGGCCGGGCGCCAGGTCGTACTTGGGGTTGGTGGCCAGGTACTGCGCCGTGTGGTCGTGGCCGTCGAAGGTGAAGACGTGCTCCTCGTCCAGGACGGCGATCACGTCGAGCGAGGAGGCGGCCACGTCGGCGAGGTTGCCGCTGTGGGCTGCGGTGTAGAGGCTCTCGTGCTGGGCGGCGCGCGGATCGAGGCCGGCGGCGGCGACCATCTGATCCATTTCCCGGTAGCTGTCGAGGCCCTTGGTGACAAGCACGGCCACACCACCGGGGGCGAGGACCCTGGCGATCTGTCCGATGACGTCCTGGGGGCGCGGCGAGTGATAGAGGCAGAATGCCGCGACGACGATGTCGCTCGACCCGTCGGGCAGAGGGAGGTCGTGGTAGTCGCCTTCGACGAAGTCCACCGTGCTGTCGGGCAGGTCCTTGGTGCGCTCGCGGGCCTTGGCGAGCAGGGAGGGGGCGGCGTCCAGACCCACGAGGCGTTCGGGCCGGAGCTGCTCGGCGATGACGCGGCTGCTCGTGCCACGACCGCAGCCGATGTCGAGCACCACGCCGAGCCGGTTGGGCCGGGCGTGATGGGTCTGCACCAGGCTGACGATCGTCTCGGGCACCGGGTGGCCAGCGGTCTTGGCGCGCATCAGGGCGTTGGTCCGCCCGGCCAGCCGCGAGGCGTGCCCGTACAGCTCCCGCTGCCGGGCCGGGTCCAGGAACGGGTTGGGCTCGTTCATGCCGCACCCCCTGACCGGGGGCGCGGACCGGTCAGGACTGCTCGGCGGCTACCTTCCGCAGCCAGCGGCGCGTCTGACGCCGATTGGCCAGCAGCACCACATCGGCACCGGCGCCGAACTCCTCGATCTTCGCCATCACGCGGGGCCGCATCTTGCGCCGGTACGTGGCGACGTACTTGATCACGCCCCAGTGGATGCGGTTGTGCACCCCGTTGCCCTTGTGCCCGGCCCCGTGCCGGATCTGCCGGGAGAAGATCCCGTACAGCGCCGCCACGGTCGACACGTCCATCAGGACCACCGTGTCGCAGGCTTCGAGCCGTACCTGCAGCGTCGAGTTGTAGTTGCCGTCGATCACCCACCGCGGCTGCGCGACCAGCTCGCGCTGGACGTCGGTGAACTTGTCCATGGGCAGCGCGTTCCACTCGCCGTCGTAGAACGCGGCGTCGAGGTGCGTCACCGGGGCATCGAGGATCCTGCCCAGTTCGCGGGCCACGTGGGATTTGCCGCTGCCTCCGCAGCCGACGATGGCGACCTTCTTCATGGTGCTCCAGCGTAGAGAGGTTCGGGTGTCCGGCGGACCCATCCTCCGGGACGCGCCCTGAGGACCCGCGCGCCGTGGTCGATCGAGCGGTCTGCATCAGGCAGCTCCCCGCTCGGTCGCCGTGGTCTGGAGGAGGCCGTGCAGGACGGACTCCAGGGTGTTGACCTGCCTGCACAGGCCGAACAGGCGCAGGCGGTCCACACATGCGGCGATCAGGGCGGCGTGCCGCTCGGTGCCGGCGATCTCGCTCAGGTACGAGAGGCGTTCGAGGACGTCGTCGCCGGAGCGCACGACCAGTTCCTTCGGGACGAACCGGTCGGCGAAGCGGATGTCCGCCGGGGCCAGCGGCAGGCAGCCGGCGAGCACGGCCTCGAAGATGCGCTGAGTCATCTGCCCGACGGCGGCGTACCGCTCGGGCAGCATGAGCACCGTGGCCAGGGACCGGCCGTAGACGCCAGCGGCGTCCTCGAACGGGATCCGGCCCGCGAACCGGACGTGCGGCCAGCGGCCGGTCTTGGTCCACTTCCCGGCGATCAGGTGCTCGACGCGAGCGGCTGCCGGGGCGAAGAAGCGGTCGAAGGACTCGTCGCGGTCGTACTGGTTGCCCACGTAGCCGAGCGCGAGATCCCGGGGCCGCGCCGCCAGGGTGAGGGCATCGGCCTGGGCGAGGAGGTCCTCGGCGACGGGGAAGAGCAGCGAGTGCGCTCCGGGGGTTGGCGCGAGCGCGGCCTCGCAGACGCGGGTGTGGGCTGTACGGCGCCACACGCTCTCGGCGCGCAGGGTGCGGTCCTTGTCCCAGATGACGGTGGGCGTCCGGTGCCGGGCCGTGTAGTGGTTGATGAGCTGGGCCTGCCGGTGGAGGTCGCAGGTGTGCCCCTCGCTGCCGCACACGGTGGTGTTGCGGCCGGAGATCGCCCAGCGCCACTCCAGGAACAGAGCGTCGATGCCGGGCAGGCCGTCGTCGAAGGTGTACGCGCCGCCGAGGTCGTCATCGGCTTCGAGGCGGTCACGGTCGGGCTGGAGGAAGACGATCTCGTGACCGCGGGCAAGGAGGGCGTCGATGAAGGGGCGGCGGTGGCTGCGGCCTCCGTCGGGGGTGTCGGTGACGCCGTTGCCGAGGAAGCCCCAGAAGCTGTATCCGATCTTCATTTGGTGATCCACCGCCCTTCGAGGAGCAGGGCGTCGAGGCCGGAGTTGGCCAGGCAGTCCAGGGCCATCTCGGGTGTCCCGCAGATCGGCTTGCCCTTGACGTTGAGGGAGGTGTTGATCAGCACGGGGATGCCGGTTCGGCGGCCGAAGGCGGTCAGCACCGCGTGCATGAAGGGGTTCTGCGACCGGGTGACGGTCTGCAGGCGGGAGGTGCCGTTGCCGTGCACGATGGCCGGCACCCGCTCGTGCGTCAGGTCCGTCACCCCGGAGGCCATGGACATGTACGGGGCCGACTGGCCGAGGGTGAAGAACTCGGCGGCGCGCTCGGCCGGGACCATAGGGGCGAAGGGCCGGAACGGTTCGCGGAACTTCACGGTGGCGTTGAGCCGCTCGACGACGCCGGGCTCCAGCGGGGAGGCGAGGATCGAGCGGTTGCCCAGGGCACGCGGCCCGGCCTCAACCCCTCCCTGGAACAGTCCGGCGATCACGCCGTGGGCGAGCTGGTCGGCGAGGAACTCGGCGGTCTCGATGCAGGGGGTCTTCTGGCGGAGGCCGGGCCAGGGGGCCAGGTCGAGGGGCTGGTCCTCGTAGGAGGGGCCGAGGTAACAGTGGCGGGCGATGCCGGCGACCGGGCGAGGGCTGCGCCCATCGACATGCACGGCGAGGGCGGCCCCGATGGCGGTTCCGGCGTCTCCGGGCGCCGGCGGGACAAACACCTCGTCGAAGATGTCAGCCTCGATGATCTTCCCGATGCTGACGCAGTTCGTGGCGACGCCGCCGCCTACGCACAGACGCCGGGAGCCGGTAAGCACACGGGCGCGGCGGGCAAGGTGAACCATCACCTGCTCGGTCCGCTCCTGGAGGGCAGCCGCCAGGTCTCGGTGGACGTCGGTGAGCGGCTCGCTCGGGTGCCGCTCGGGGCAGGTCTCGGCGACGAACCGCCGAGATGTTCTCGGGTATCCCGAGGTGAGGGTGCGCGTCGGGAAGTAGCCGGGGTGGATGCGAAAGCCCGTGGCCGTCGTGCGGACGGCCGTGGTGAACAGGTGCCGGAAGCGGGCTGGGTCACCGAGGGCGGCCAGCGCCATGACGGTGCCTTCCTCGTCGCCCCGCCGCCAGCCCAGGTGCTCGGTGACGGCGCCGTACACGTAGCCGAGGGAGGCCGGGTCGTTGATCGCTTCCAGGGTGTGGACGCGGGGGTGCTGAACGCCGTGGCCGTGGGCGATCGTGGTGGTCTGCCGCTCGCCGAGGCTGTCGACGACGAGTACGGCCGCTTCGTCCCAGCCGGAGGCGGCGTAGGCCGTGAGCTGGTGGGCTCGGTGGTGCAGGACCGATGTGACGCGGGCCGAGGGGAACTGGCTGCCGAGGACGCGCAGCCGCCGCCGGGTGCGCAGGGCGACCTTGGCGAACCCGTGGGCGCGGGCCAGGCTGCGTTCGCGCGTGATCGGCGAGAGCGCCATGCGCAGCGCGACGGGCAACTCGGCGAGGTAACGGGCGGGCTGGAAGTTGTAGGCGGCGGCGTCCACGTCGCTGGCGCTCAGTTTGGCCTGGTCGAGGAGCCATCCCACGGCGCGGGCCGGGTAGAGCTTGGTGTGCTTCTGCTCGGAGAGGCGTTCCTCCTCGACGAAGCCGACGAGTTCACCGTCCACGAGAAGGGCGGCCGAGGAGTCGTGGGTGTACGAGCACAGGCCGAGGATCACGGAGGGGGTGTGCTTCATGGCGGCGGTCACCTTGCCCCGGCCGTCGCGGCGCGCTTGGTCGAGCGCCGCTCCAGCTCTCCGTACCAGCTGGTGAGGGCCCGGCCGAGGGGTCCGTCGATCGTGTCGGCCGCCCGCCACGCCTGCTCGCGCTTGCCGTCCTTCCACAGCCGGTAACTGCGCAGCGTCTCGGACATCGCGTCCCAGCCGGGATGGCCGGTCACGTCGCGGGCCTCGACCTGGTCGAGCAGGCCGGAGAATCCCGTCCAGGACGTTCGCAGGTCGGGCATGACCTCGCTCGCCGAGAGCGAGGTCAGCGCGTCGGCCTGCTCGATGTGCTCGTCGTAGATGTGCAGCGAGCCGATGTGCAGGTGGAACTCGCCGAGTTCCGCGTCGAGCCACCCGGCGACCAGCTCGTGCAGCACGCTGTAAAAGAACACGTCGTACGGCATGCCGATCCATACGTCCTGGCCGCGCATCATGGTCGCCATGTGCAGGCGGCCGGCGCGCAGGTGGAACCGGAACCCGAGGGTGCAGGGCACGTCCTTGTGCCCTGCGGCGTCCTGGGCCGGGTCGTAGAGCTGGATCAGGGCTCGCCGGGAGTCGGGGTCGGCCTGGAGGATCTCCACGACGCGGGCGAGTTGGTCGACCTTGCCGCCCCACTTCCGCATCCTGGGGCCGTACGCCCCCAGGAGGACGCCGTCGTCGGCGAACTGCCGCAGCCGGTTGTTGTAGTCGAAGATCCACGGGGCGTTGGAGCCGGACAGGTGCCAGACCGTCTCGGCGACGGCGAAGGCCGGATTCACGATCCGGGCGGGCGGGGCGTAGAGCAGGCGGGCGCGCGGCTGGGTGAGCAGCAGGTGCACGTCGCGGACTTCGTGCGTGGCCATGCCCCGGGGGCTGATCCTCTCGCCGGATTTGGCCAGCGTGACGGCGCCGGAGAACAGCTCGGCGATGCTGTCGGCCGTGAGGGATGTCATCGGACGGATGCTCCTTCGTCCTGGGGCGACGCAGCGGCGCCCGGGTGGTGGTGGGTGGGGTCGTCGGCCCTCGGGCCGGAGGTGGCGCGGTCGGTGATGAGCCGGGCGATCCGAGCGGCGCTGTCGCCGCGCCACCGGCAGACCTCGTCCAGGGCCGCCCGCGGGATCGGTGTAGGGTCCCCGCGCACGCCGGAGAGCGCTTCGGCGACGTCACCGGTGGCCTCGCACCGGGTCGCCAGTCCGTGGCTGGTCAGGCCCAGGGTGCGTTCGCCCGTCGGGCCGATTTCGAGGACCGGGATGCCGAGCAGTGCGGCTTCGATCCCGCACGTCGAATACGCGCTCGCTACTGCGTCAGCGCCGGCGAGGCAGCCTCGTGCTCCGACCCGGGGATCGGCCACCGCGACGGGCGTCCCGTCGGCCCGCTTCACCAGAGCGTTGAAGGCGTCGGCTCCCTGCGCCGGGTGTGGAGCGATGACGAGCCCCCAGTCGCCGTCCGCCTCGGCGAGCCCGTCCAGGAGGAGGTCCGCGTGGGAGTTGAGGTGATCGGGGTTGAAGGGCTGGCAGGCCCACACCGCGATCCGGGCGGGCGCGCGGCGGCCCCCCGAAGCGAGCAGCTTCTCCAGGTATCGGCGCTGTGCCTGGCGGCTTAGGCCGGCGAGGACGTCGAAGCGGGGCTGCCCGAGGACGTGCACCTCGACCTCGGGGTGGCGTGCCCACCTCTGGCCCAGAGCGAGGTCCCGCTCGCCCATGACGACGATGTCGCGGCTGTGCAGGGCCGGCCAGGCGACCGACCCTGCCGTCCACGCCCCGTGCTGGACGTGAACCGAGTTCGCCCCGTGCCGCTCGGCGGCGTGCGCGGCCAGCACGCCCAGGGGGCTGGTGTCGTTGCTCAGCAGGACGGTGTGCGGCCGGGTGCTCGACAACATGTCGTCGAGCCAGCTCTCCGCCCGCACCACCGTCCGCCACGACGGCTGGGTGCAGCCCCCGCTGGTCTCCATGAGCACCGACAAAAGCCTCATGAGCCGGGCAAGTTGGACACCGTGGCCTTCCACCTGGACGACGTGCTCGTCGTCGGGACGGTGGAGGCCCTCGGCGGTGCCGGAGAGGGTGAAGAGGTCGCTCGGGGCCGAGCGCAGCTCGATACCCGTGACCGATCCCGCGCTGCACCGCTCGGCGGCGTCAGTGGCGAGATCGAGCAGGAGACTCCTCTGCCCGCCGCGCGCCAGTTCGGCGAGAACCGGGGTCAGCGTGGCCGCGTGGCGGGAGGTCCACGACAGCGCCAGAACGTCCTGCCGTCCGAGATCCGAGGGGAGCGGGCTCGGCTCCGTGTTCGCCGTACTCGTCCGGGCGCGGTTGCGGAGCTGGGCGGAGCGGGTCGGGTTGTGCGGTGCCGCAGCACCGAGCACGTACGCGACGCCGGACCACGTCACGGTGTAGGCCAGGTACTCACGCGAGCTGCTCGACCGCAGTCCCACGAGTCCTTCGTACGGGGCCAGGGTCAGGGGCCCTGGGGTCGAGGCGAACGGTGCCCAGGCGTTCAGGGCCAGGAGCTTGCGCACGATCTCGGCGACGAAGCGTCGCACGGGGACGTGCTGGACGTGGAGCCAGCCGGCTCCGCCCGGGGTGGAGGCCAGTGTGGTGCTGTAGTGGTCGAGGGCGGCCATGACGTCTTCGACGCCGGAGCGCAGTAACTGCTTGTCGACGGTCGTCGCTTCCAGGTCCGTGGTGTGGACGTGGTCCGTTCGCGCGCGCGCCAGGGCACCGGTTCCGACGAGAGCCCACGTCGGCTTCCCGGTGTTGGAGGAGCGGACCAGGCCGAGGCCGCCAGTCGTGCGGGGACTCACGCCGCGCTCCCCTCGACGAGCTGCTTGGCGGGGAGGAGACTCAGCAGTTCCTTGGGCGACGCGGCCGTCTCAGGGTCGGGAGTCGTCGGCTGCCCGTAGCCCCATGCAGCGTGTACATAGGGGACGCCGGCGCGTGCGGCCGACTCCTGGTCGACCGCCATGTCACCCACGTAGACGGCGGAGGCGGGGTCGACTCCCAGGTCGACCAGCGCCAGGAGGAGCGGGTCCGGGGCCGGCTTCGTCCGGCCCGCTCCGGCGGGCGTGCGGATGGTCGCGAAGGGACAACCGAGGCGCGCGAGGAGCGGGGCCGCCCGGTCGACGTGCTTGGACGTCACGACGCCCAGCCGCCAGTCGGCGGCCACGAAGGCGTGGAGCGTCTCGACGATGCCGGCGAACTCCTCCGCGAGGTGCGCGGTGGCCACGGACTCCGCCTCGTACGTCCGGCGGATCGCTTCGGTGTCGGTCACGCCCAGCCGCTGCATGATGTCGCCGAACTCGCGGCCCAGATGGCGCTCGTAGTCGCGGAAGGGGAGCGCGACGCCATGGATCTCTTGGACCCTCTGCCACGCCTTCCGCATCACCGGACGCGTGTCGAGCAGGACGCCGTCGAGATCGAGAAGAAGAGCGCGCGACCTGTGGTCGTTGGGTGCGGCCGGAGCCGGTGGCGATTCGTGAGCGGGAATGGTCATGATCATCCTTTCGTCAGGGGTCGTCGCGCCTCAGAGGGCCAAGCCCGGTTCGAGTTCCAACTCGGGGTACTGGGCCAGGGCCAGTCAGGCCGCTTCCGGCGGACCGTCAGTCGAGGGCGAGACCGATCCATTCGGCGCGGCCGGCAGGCGCGAGAGCCGGTGAAAGCGCGAGAGGTCGAAGCCGCGCCCCTGAACCTCGCCGGCGGGCACGGCGAAGAGATCGATGCCCTCTTCGCTGGGCGCCGTCGGGGCGGCTTCCCGGATGGCGAGGAGCGCTTCGCCCTGCTCGCGGTGCGGCAGGAGGCGCGGCGCACGATCGGTGTGTCCCTCGAAATTCATGGTCAGCCCTCGGTCAGGTGTATTTGAAGGTGAAGGCGAGTGCGACGCTCACGGTGACGATCAGGACGACCTGGGCGCCGATCTGCCGCCAGCCCCAGCCCTTCCTGTCCATCCAGCGCAGTGGACGCCTTCAAGTCGGCGCGACGGGCTCCTCGGAGATCACGAGGCGGAGAAACGCCCTGCAGTGCTCGCCCAGGTGTCTGATCACGGCGTGGTACTCGTCGTCGTCGGAGCTGATGTTGTGCCGGTCGAGGACGATCACGCCGTCGGCCAAGCCCTCTCGGAGCTGCCGCTCGGCTTCCCGCCAACCAGGTCGATCCCAAGGCGGCGTGTAGACGCCCTGGCTCGCACTGGATGCCGGGAAGTACGTCGTGGCCACCGGGACGGCCACATCGTGGAGCCGGGCGGCGATCGCGTAACCGAGCTGGTCGGCCTCAGCCTGTAGCGTCCCCCAGTCCTCGTCAGGTCGGGCTCTCGGACTCGGTACCAAGCTGTACGCCAGCACGCGCAGCGGCTGATCGTCCTGCGTGTCGACGACCTGTCGGTAGAAGTGCTGTCGGATGCCTCGGAGTTGGCCAGCTCGGGACTGGCGCTTCACCGGGAGAGGTGTTGGGCCCTCTCGGGTGTCATTGCCAGCAATCGGCGACCCACCGCCCGTGTGCTTCTCACGCCCCCGGTAGAAGGCAACGAGGCTCAACACGTCGGGTCCGTGCTTGACTGCGCCGTGCGGCGACATGGGGGTGCCTCCGTGAGAGTGGGGATGACCGCGTACGTAGTTCGGCCGCCGTCCGCGACGCCCCACCGAAGCGACAGGCAGGCGACGAGGTGCAGCCCTCGACCACCGAGGCTGGCGGCACTTGCACGTCGTCGCCTCGCCGGTGCGGTGCTGTCGTCGGTGACTCGGATTCGAAGCTCGTGGTCGTCGTGTCGCAGTCGCAGTCGGACATCCCCGGAACCGTGGATGATCGCGTTGGACACCAACTCCGAGACGACGAGTTGGGCGTCTTCTGCCGGCGCCTCCGGCAACGACCACTGCTTCAGGACGGTGGCCGTGGTTCGTCGTGCTTGAGCGACGTGCACATCCATCGGCTCCATGGCCATCTCGAAGACGTGAGAGGTCAGAGGACACCGAGCGGTCGCGGCGCCGACGACGTGGGCGCCACCGTCCTCACCCCCAGGTCGGGGTGGCGTTGCTGTCCGGTGTGTGGTCATGCGCACATCGCACCGTGGCTGCGCGATCCGGAACAGGGGAAACCGGAGGGGGGAAATCTTCGTCAAGGGGGAAAAATCACTGGGAAGTTGGGGGGAGTATTGGCTTTCTCCCACGGATAGGGGCCAGACTCATGGCAGTGGATCCATTTGCCGAGCTGCTCCGTCACCTGCGGCGTAACGCGAATCGGACGCAGGACGAGCAGGCCGGTGCGATCAACGCCGCTTCCGGCCGGGCAACGATGACCCGCCGAGAGGTGAACCGGTACGAGAACGGTGCCAACGTTCCGACGGACCACACCCTGGGGAACATCGCTTTGGCCTGTGGCGTCCCGCTGGAGCCGCTGCTGCGCGAGGCGAAAGCCGCCCGCGCAAGGCGGCGAGAGAAGAACAAGGCCGAAGCGGAGGACCTGGACGACGTGAAACGCCGAACGCTGCTGGGAGGCGCAGTCATCGGTGCGGCTGCGGCTGCCGAGCCGTGGGGCCGGCTGGCCTACGCACTCAGCAAGGGTTCCAAGATCGACCCTGAGTCCGCGCGGGTGCTTATCGATCATGCGGCCCGGTTGCACGTGGACGAGCTGAACGAGAGCGCGCTCAGCCTGCAGTCTCGGGTCGAGGCGCACTTGGACGCGATCAGCGCAGCCCTCCCCCGCGCCGGAACCCACGAGCGAGCGCTGACCATCGCGGCGGGAGAGACCGCTGCTCTTGCCGGATGGGTTGCCTGGGACCTAGGCGAGCACGACAAGGCCACTTCCTATTACGGAGTGACCTCGGAGTGCGCGAAGAAGGCTGGGCACCCCCCTCTGCGCGCCCTGGCTCTGGGCTACGCGAGCTACGGTGCGCCCAGCCCTGCTAAGGCGCTGGAGATGCTCTCGCAGGCAGCTCAGGACGTACGCGGACGTGGCAATGCAACCGCCGCAGCATGGGCCCTGGGCCGGTACGCGGAGGAGGCCGCCCAGTCGGGCGATGACGCCGCCGCCCTTCGCGCGCTGGACCAGGCCAGGTTCGCCTATGACTTCGCCGACCATACGAGCGAGCAGGCGTGGGTCCGCTTCGTGACGCCGTACCGGATGGACTCCTTAACCCTCTCGGTCTACGGCGAACTCAAGCGTCAGGAGCTGACGGCCACGGTCGACTCCGCAGTCGAGCGCCTCGGCGGCGGACTACCCGAATCCGGTGTGGTCGTCCTGGGGGACCTGGCGTCCGCACTTCTGCGCGGCGGCGACGTAGACCGCGGGGCGTACGTCGCGCACCAGTTCGCAGCAGCGGCGGAGTCGAAGCCCAACACCATGGGCCGTCAGCGGGCGCAGGCCATCGCTGCCGGCCTCCCCGACACCGAGCATGATCTGGCCAGCCACCTACTGACGTTAGCGACGCTGTGAAGCGTCCAAACGCACAGGCTCGGTGAGAGCGAGGCGCCGCAGTGGTGACCTCTACTGCGGGCGCGTCTCGTCGACGACCCAGGACAAGTACGCCTCCGACCCTCCAGTCACGGGCAGCGTGACCCACTGGGGGACGTCGTACGGGTGCTTCTCGTGCAGCCATGCCTCCAGCGCGGGGAGGCGATCCGACGACGTCATGTAGGAGATCCGCCACTCCTGAGCCGTTTCGACCTTCCCCTGCCACCAGTAGAAGGCGGTGATGGGCGCATCGATGTGAACGCCCGCCGCCAGCTTGCTCTCAACAGCGCCTCTGGCGAGGGTCTTCGCCTGCTCCTCGTCGTCACTGGTCGTCTGCGCGATCACGATCTCGTGGTCCATGCGGCTACCTCTCCAGCTCGGGTACCGCGACCCTATCCATGTGTTCGACGTAGGCCAGCGAGTGCTAGCCGGCGGGAGACCGCGCAAACGCACTGATTGCTTCTGAAGCACCTGTGATCCCGCGAAAGGAGCGCTTCTTCGACGCCACTGTGAAGGCGCAGCTGGTCGACAGCGACCCAGGTGATGCGTTGCCGGGGCGCAGCCTCGCCGAGATCGGTCTGGACATCAGAACTGCCTGACCGGCAACGATCCCACGGGCTCAGCCTCAATAGGTGGCGTCGTACTGCTGAAGGAAGGTCCGCGCCGCCTTGTTGATGGCCTTCACTGGGTCTGCGGTGCGCTGGAAGTTGAACCACTCCCCTACGATCCGCAGCCGGGTGAACTTCTCGTGGAGGTGGCTCTCCAACGGAAATCCGCCCGGCGACTGCCAGCGCAGCACTATGGGAGACGCCGACCCAATCTGAAGCTGCTTAAGGCGCTTCTGGATGTTCCCGGCAACACCGATCTTTATGGACTTCGGGTCGGCTTCGGTGGATACGGCATAGACCCACCGGAAGTCCATCTCTTTGGTGCTCTCCGCCTCGGGGACACGTGATGCCCGGACCTCTGAGCAGGGCTGGCAAACCCCTCTCAGGCCACCGCACGAGCACTGGCCGCAGTCGTCGCAGGGCACGCACGGTTGCTGGTCGGCTGGAGGTATCGCCTCGAGGTTCACGGAGAGGACAAGACCCAGGCCGTGGTGCTCACGCTTGTCGACTACACCGACCGCGGTGAGTTCAGCAAGGACTGGTAGCAGCGCGTCCGAGTCGGCCAGGCCCACAACGCGGGCAATGTGGTCCAGGTCGAAGGTGTCGCTGCCCTCGTCGACCTGCTGGTCTGCGGTGAGGACGGCGTATGTAAGGCGGGCGGTGGGGCTCAGGTCCTGATTGAGAAGGGTGACGGCGTCGACCAAGACGGCGTAGGGATGTCGGCGGTAGACGCGGATGATGAGCCTCCTTCGGCGGAGGCGGCCCGCAGTGTTCGGGCCGCCATGTTGTGAAAACGCCGGGCGCGCGGATCTGTTCCAGACCTGTGGGGTTCAGCGCCCTCGGCCGACCGCCCCCGGAGAGCCGTCGAAGTACCGCCGCCTTGTGGCGACCGCACGGCGCCCATTCGGTGCCCGGCCGAGGGTGGACCTTCACTCGCGAGTGGGCGAGCATTACGCGCCCGCGCCCTCACTCTTGGTACGGGGCCTCCGAGCGAGAGTCCTCCAAGTCGGCGGCCTCTGCCTCGGCTATCTGTGCGGCGATCTCCCTGCGGATGGCCGCCGTGTCCGCAGGCGACCACACCGAGCCGCTCCCGAAGGGCAGCACACGGTCGTGGGGCTGGTAGAGCTCCTCGCTTTCCAGACTGCGGCAACAGGCACGGCACTTCCACGGACGGCGCAGAGTGATCCACTGTCTGAGCCCGCACCAGGGGCACAACACGAAGTACGCGCTGGGCCCGTAAGCGGCGGCCCAACTGGCATAGCCCGAACGGCTGCGAGCCACGTTGATGTCGCCATGGGTGCGTTCCGCGACCCAGCCAAGAAGAACCATCTCGCCACCGGGCCACGCACAGGCGCAGGGGCCGTCGCAGGGGCAGGCGCGCGCCTTGCCCAGCTCGACGGCCTTTTCCTTACGGGGCGTGGATGGTCCCTTGATCTCAAGCCATGTCCCGATCTCGGGCAGCCAGAAGTCCGGCAGGTAATGCGCCCCTGACGGCAGGGTGATTCGCTCACGCTCGTACTGCCAGAGGATGCTGTTGGTGTCGAGGGTGCAGGCCCAGTCGGCTTCGAGCCGAGAACGGAAAGTGGTGCCGCTGTACTCCGTCGGTACGGCTTCGATGGGCTGGGCGTCTGTGGGGAGTTCCGTCACGGCGTCTCCGTTCCAGGTCAGTTATGCGCCGACCCACAGTTTGACCGCTAACCTCGCGCTTCATGAACCGGGCTGTCCGACGGGTGGCCAGTCCCGCTCTCGTTTGCAGACCCATGCCTCGGCCTTAGCGCAGCGGACAACCACCGTTAGCTGCTTCGGCATCACAAGATCCATTTCAGCAACGCCCTCTTTATCGCAAGAACCCGGTTCGTCCAACTCGGCCTTTCCCTGGAATCTCGTCCTGTCATCGCCCCACACGACAGGAGTCGACCCATGCCGGAGCCGCGCGGAGCATCCCAGACCGCTTTCTTGACCCTCCCCAGTGCTGCCGAGTACCTCGGCATCTCACCCAACACGTTGTACGTCTGGCGACACCGCCGACAGGGGCCTCCCAGCTTCCGCATGGGACGGCGCGTGATGTACCGGATCACGGCGCTCGACGAGTGGGTCCGCGATCAGGAGCGAGCGGACTCCCGCTCCAACCGCGTCCTCGACCCGCTGAGCCGGAAGCCGCAACGGCGCTCTAAGGCCATGCAGTAGCACAGTGGCTTACGCGTCCGGCCTCCCCGAGAAGAAGTTCTCCGCACGGGGATTGGATCGTGCCGCAGATCGCGTTAACACCGACCAGCTCATGATCACGCACCACTGGAGGGCCCCGTCATGGCGGGTTACATAGAAGACCGATGGCTGAAGAAGCGCCCCGACAAGCTGACCGGGAAGCGGGAGCGGACCGCGATCTACGGCACCGGGAAGCGCTACCGAGTGAAGGGGATTCCCGGCATCCAGGACCGGTCGTTCCACACCAGCGAGGACGCGAAGCAGTGGCTCGCCAGCGCCAAGACGGACTCCAGCCGTGGTGAGTTCGTCGATCCCCGCAAGGGCGAGATACTTGTCGCCGACTACATCGCCGAGTACTGGTGGGCGGGCCGCTCCGACGAACCCTCGACGGCGGACCCGATGCGCAGCCGCATCTGGAACCACATCATCCCGTTGGTGGGCGACTACGCCCTGCGTGAGATCGACGCGTCCGCTCTACGGACCTTCAAGGCAGCGCTACTCACGAGGGTCGAAGAGTCGACAGCAGAGGTGATCTGGGGACACCTGTCCTCGATCCTCGGCAGCGCCGTCGACGACCAGCGTCTGCTGCGCAACCCGATGAAGGCGAAGAACAGCGTCAAGCCCCCACGAGCAATCGACAGCAAGGCCAAGGCGTGGTCACGTGAGGTCGTCGACGCCGTCCGCGCGGAGTTGCAGGACCGCTACCAGATCGCGGTCGATCTCGGCATCGGCCTCGGGCTGCGCCAAGGAGAAGCGTTCGGTCTCGCCGAAGAGGACTTCGACTTCGCGGCTGGAGTCGTCCACATCCGCCGCCAGCTCAGGTGGGACATCAAAGGCCGCCCCTACTTCTCGCTCCCCAAGGGGCGCAAGACCCGCGAGGTCCCCCTGCCGGCCAACCTCACCCTCCGGGCCCGAGCTCACTTCCGCCGGTTCCCGTCGACTTCCTGCACGTTGCCCTGGCGGAACCCGGAGGCCCCGACCACCGCGCTCGAGGAGCGCCAGCGGAAGCCGATCACGGTCGAACTGATCCTCACCTCGTCGCACGGCAACCGCATCTACTACCGCACCTGGAACGACCGCAGCTGGAAGCGTGCG
The DNA here is from genome assembly GCF_050942385.1 of Streptomyces sp. CA-146814. Lineage (NCBI taxonomy): Bacteria > Bacillati > Actinomycetota > Actinomycetes > Kitasatosporales > Streptomycetaceae > Streptomyces > Streptomyces sp. CA-146814. Next base: position 5,775,122 of record NZ_CP192068.1, on the reverse strand, counting down.
CTCGCCGCCGCCGGGCTGATCAAGCCCGTGGGCGAGAAGGTACGGCGCGACGGCAACCGGGTTCGCCGGGTCCTGCTCTACGCCGCCCCACGCGAGGACATGTTCCACGTCCTCCGCCACACCTACGCGAGCGTGCAGCTGGAGGCCGGCGAGTCGGTCGTCAGCCTGTCCAAGTGGCTCGGGCACTCGACACCGAAGGTCACCCTCGACCACTACGCTCACTTCATGCCCGGTGCGGGGCAGCGAGGGATCGCCGCGATGGACGCCTGGCTGCGGGACCCCTCCCGTCCGAAAGTCCCTGAGAAGTCCCTGCCGGTGCCGAACACCCCTCGGATACTCTCGAACATGCAGGTCAAGGGCATAGCACGGCAGGGGGCGGACATGTCCGTCAAGTACAAGGAGACCGCCCGGGGCGGGCTCGCGGTGAACATCATCGAGTGCTGACGTTCTAGGCCCTGAACAGCGCGTCCCTGCCTTTCGGCGCTGTCAGGGCCTTTCCCGTCCGTACGGCGGAGAGTCTCCGGAGCTACTGCTTGCTCGCGATGCGCTCCTCCGCGGGCTGCTCGGGCACCTCGGCGGTCTGCTCCTTCGGGGCCGACCTGGGGAGCCAGCGCAGTGCGGCCGTGCCGAGGGCGGCGTGCAGGAGGCTCGCCACGACCACGACGACGTGCAGGCCGGTGACGAACGCGGACTTCGCGTCCTGGACGGCGGACGGGAGCAGGGAGGGCAGCTGGAGGGTCTCGTCGAGGGTGGGGGCGAGGTCCGGGCCCTGGAGGCGGAAGAGCAGCGCGGCGAGGGAGCCGAGGATCGCGATGCCCAGGGCGTTGCCGATCTCGTTGCTGGTCTCGGCGATCGCGCCGGCCGAACCCGCCCGCTCCGCGGGGACCGCGCCGACCGCGGTGTCCGCGACGACGGCGAAGGAGATGCCGTATCCCAGTCCCGCGATCACGGTCGAGGCGATGTACCAGCCGATCCCGCCGGTGATCGTGGTGGGGAGCAGCATCAGCAGGCCGCTCGCGATGGAGAAGTGGCAGATGAGGAGCGCGGCCCGCTTGCCGATGCGCTCGACGACGGCCGGGGTGACGATGCAGGAGAGGGTGAGGGCCGCCGCGCCGGGGAGCGCCAGGAGCGCCGCGTGCAGGACGCTCAGGTTCAGTACGGACTGGAGGTAGATGCCGGACAGATACGCCGCTGCCGACCATGCGGCCAGAGGTAGCAGGCCGGTGATGATGGCGATGGTGAAGACGCGGTCGCGGAAGAGGGAGAAGTCGATCAGCGGGTTGTCGAGGTGCCGTTGGCGCAGGCCGAAGAAGGTCAGTACGGCGATGCCGGCGATCACCGTGATGACCGGGAGGGCCGAGATCCCGTCGGCGGCCAGGTGCTTGATCCCGTAGATCGTGAGCAGCAGGCCTCCGGCTGAGGTCACGACGCTGAGGGGGTCGACGCGGCCCGTCCCGCCCGACCGGACCTCGCGGAGGAGGACCGGCGCGAAGACCAGGAACACGACGATGACGGGGAGGTTGACGAGGAAGACCGAGCCCCACCAGAACGGGCCGAGCAGGGCGCCGCCGACGACCGGGCCGATGGCGAAGCCGGCCGCGAAGGCCGCGGCGAAGATGCCGATGGCCTGGGCCCTGCGCCGGGGGTCGGGGAACAGCTCGCTCAGCACGGCCAGCGCCGAGGGCAGCAGGGTCGCACCAGCCACGCCCATGAGCGCCCGGCAGGCGATGAGGAGTTCGGGGGTCGGTGCGAACGCGGCCCCGGCGGAGCCGAGTCCGAACACGGTCGCGCCGATCATCAGGAGCTTCAGCCGGCCGTAGCGGTCGCCGATGCTGCCGAAGGCGACGAGCAGGGAGCCGACGGCGAAGCCGTAGATGTCCAGGATCCACAGCGCCTGGTCGGCAGTGGGCGAGAGGGCCTGGCTGATCCGGGGCATCGCCAGGAACAGGATCGAGCCGTCCATGGAGACGAGGAGAACCGGTCCGAGGATCACCGCGAGCCCCAGCCAGGACCGCAGTCCGGGTGCGTCGTTCGCTTGCTGTCGAGTCATGGTGCCGACACTCGGGCACGGCGGAGCCGGCAGCCATCCCCATGGTGTGGGTACACCCGACAGGTACACCCACGGAGCGGGCGGGCGCCCTACGCTCGTATGCATGGAGAGCCTCGGTACGTTCCTGAAGAGCCGCCGTGACCGGGTCACGCCGGCGGAGATCGGTCTGCTGACCTACGGCACCTCCCGCCGGGTTCCCGGCCTCAGGCGGGAAGAGCTCGCACAGCTCGCGGGGGTGAGCGCGGGGTACTACACGCGTCTGGAGCAGGGGCAGGCGGAGACCGCCTCCGAGCAGGTACTCGACGCGCTCGCCCGGGTGCTCCGGCTCGACCAGGTGGAGACCGTCCATCTGCACAACCTCGCCCGGCAGTCGGTGAAGCCCGGGCTGGGCGATCCGCCCGCCGAAGAGCCCCACCCGCGGGTCCTGACCCTCCTGGAGTCGCTGGGCGATGCCACGCCTGCGGTGGTGCTCGGCCGGCGCGGCGACGTCCTCGCGTGGAACCGCACCGGGCACGCGCTGGTGGCCGAGCACATCCCCTTCGAGGCGCCGCGGAACGCGCAGGGGCGTCCGTCGATCCCCAGGATGTTCTTCCTCGACCCCCACACCCGCGACATGTACCGCAACTGGCCGGACCTCGCCAAGGTCCACGTCGCCTATCTGCGTCTCACCGCGGGACGCTATCCGACGGATGCCCGGCTCGCCGGGCTGATCGGCGAACTCACCATGAGCAGCCCGGACTTCGGCGCGATGTGGGCGACGGGTGACGTCTCCGACTGCACGACGGGGGCCATGCATCTGCAGCATCCCACCGTCGGGGCGGTGAGCGTCGACTACCAGGTGTGGCTCCAGCCCGACAGCCCCGACCACCGGGTCGAGATCTACACGCCCAACGACGCGACCTCCGCGGACGCGTTGCGCGTGCTGAACCAGCAGAGCGGCCGGGGTCACGAGCCGGAGTCCACCCTCGTACGGGCCGAGCGGCGCTGAGGCGCTGAAACCGCCCCGCTCCTTCCGGGGGACGCCCGCGGTGGGGCCGGGGGCGTCCGTACGGAAAGGAGCGGGGCGGTTTCGCGTGCTGGGAGCGGGCGGTTTCGCGTGCTCGTGACACGCGGGGTCCGGGTGCTCAGGACACGGTCTGCTCCTGCCGGTCCGGGGTCTCGGGCTTCGTGTTCCGCTCCTCGCGCGGCAGCCAGCGGATCGCGAGGATGCCGAGCGCGAGCGTGAGGGCGGCCGCGACGCCGATCGCCGCGTGCAGTCCGGTGACGAAGGCGTCCTTGGCCTGCGCGGCGCTCTCGTCGGACAGGCCGGGTGTGGACAGGGTGGTGTCGAGCGTGCCCGCCGTGCCGGGGCCGAAGAACCGGAAGAAGAACGCGGCGAGCGAGCCGAGCAGGGAGATGCCGAGCGCGCCGCCCAGCTCGTTGCTCATCTCCGCGATGGCCCCGGCCGAACCGGCCCGCTCCGCGGGCACCGCCGCGACGGCGGTCTCCGCGACCAGGCTGAAGGAGAGCCCGTAGCCGACGCCCGCGATGACGGTGGAGGCGATGTACAGCGCCGCACCGGCGGTGGTGCCGGTGAACATCAGCAGCAGGAGTCCGGTGCCGATGAAGAAGTGCGAGGCGATCAGCGCGGACCGCTTGCCGATCCGGTCGACCACGCCCGCCGTGCCGATGCAGGCCACGGTGAGCACCGCCGCGCCCGGCAGGGCGAGGAACGCCGCGGTGAGCACGGTGAAGCCGAGCACCGACTGGAGGTAGACACCGCTGAGGTAGCCGGCCGCTGCCCAGGCCACCAGGGAGAGGAGCCCGGTCAGTACGGCGACGGTGAAGACCCGGTCACGGAAGAGGCCGAGGTCGAGCAGCGGCTCCTCCAGCGTGAACTGCCGGCGTACGAACCACACCAGGATGGCGATGCCCAGCGCGCCGATGGCCAGCTGCTCGACCGAGAACCCCTCCGCCGCCGCGGCCTTGACGGAGTAGACGGCGAGCAGGATGCCGACCGCCGACTGCGCCACGCTCAGCGCGTCCACCCGGCCGGGCCGGGCCTCGCGGACCTCCTTCAGGAGCTTCGGGGCGAAGGCCAGGAAGACCACGACGACCGGGAGGTTGATCAGGAACACCGAGCCCCACCAGAAGCGGTCGAGGAGCAGACCGCCGGCGACCGGGCCGACGGCGAAGCCCGCCGCGAAGGTGGCCGCGAAGATGCCGATCGCCCGGGCCCGCTGCCTGACGTCGGGAAAGAGGTGGCTGACGATCGCCAGGCCGGAGGGCAGCAGTGTCGCGCCGCCGAGTCCCATCAGTCCGCGCGAGGCGATGAGGAGTTCCGGGCTGGTGGCGAACGTGGCGCCTGCCGATCCGATGCCGAAGAGCATCGCGCCGCCGAGCAGGAACTTGAGCCGGCCGTGCCGGTCGCCGAGGTTGCCGAACGCGATGAGCAGCGAGGCCACCACGAATCCGTAGATGTCGACGATCCAGAGGGCCTGGCTCGCGCTGGGCGAGATGGCGTCGTTGATGCTCGGCATCGCGAGGTAGAGCACCGAGTTGTCCATCGCCACCAGCCCGACGAGGCTGAGGACCAGGGTGAAGCCGAACCAGGCCCGGCGGGGTGTTGTGCTGTGTGTGGTCAACGTACTTCCTCCAGAGTGAGTGCGGCCGGGCCGCGGAGCGACGAGGGGGATGACCGCCCGCCAAGAAACATAGTGCTCATTATTATGTTGGCATAGTAGCCGCTCCTTCGCCAGATCCGGTGATAGTCATGGAGCCGTGGAGAGGAGAAGGCCTTGCGGATAGCGCTGACGGGGGCGACGGGAACGGTGGGGGGCCAGGTGGCGCGCCTCCTCGCCCCGCGGTACGACCTGAGCTGCCTGACCCGCTCCCCGGAACGGGCGGCGGCCCGCCTGCCGGGGCCCGGCCTGACCGTCGAGACGGACCTGGACGACATCTCCTCCCTGACGCGGGCGCTGGCCGGGGCGGACGCGCTCCTGGCGGTGACGTTCGACCCCCTGCGGGACACCCACGACGAGCACCTCCTCACCGCCGCACGCCGGGCCGGGGTCCGGCACGTCGTGAAGGTCTCGGCCCTCGCGGTCGCCGACCCCGGGGCGCAGGACGCGATCACCCGGTGGCAGCGGGCGTGCGAGGAGCGCGTCCGGGCGTCCGGGCTGTCCTGGACGCTGCTGCGCCCCCGCGCCTTCATGTCCAACTGCCTGGACTGGACGCGGTCCGTGCGCGAGGAGGGCGTCGTACGTACGCTGCACGGCTCCTCCGCCAACTCCTGCGTCGACCCCCGGGACGTGGCCGCGGCGGCGGCCCGCGCCCTGACCTCCCCCGCGTGCGCGGGACGGGCTTACGCGCTGACGGGCCCGGCCCCCCTGTCGGCCCGGCAGCAGGCCGCGCAGCTCGCGGAGGTGCTGGGCCGGCCGGTACGCCACGAGGAGCTGACCGAGGCGGAGGCCCTGGCAAGGTGGCGCGCCCGCTACCCCGACGCCCTTGCGGCGGCGCTCCTCGAAAGCGCGGACCGGCAGGCCCGGGGAGCCAAGAGCGCCGTGGACCACGGGGTACGGGAAGCGATCGGCCGGGAGCCCGGTACGTTCCGGGCGTGGGCCCGGCGTCATGGCGCCGCCTTCCGTACGGAGGAGGCGGAGGCGGTGGGGAATGCCGTGGAGAAGGCGGCGGAGAAGCCCCCGGCGGTGCCCGTGGAGGCGCAGACCTCGGCGTAGACGGTGTGCAGGAGGACCGGGTCGGGGCCCTCCAGTACGCCCGGTGCGGTCGGCCCGTCGAGGACGACGAACCGCAGGAGGTCGCCGCGCGCCTTCTTGTCGAGCCGCATGGTGGCCAGGAGCCGGGGCCACTGGTCGGCGCGGTAGGTCACCGGCAGGCCCACCGACCGCAGGATCGTGCGGTGCCGCCGGGCGGTGGCCTCGTCCAGGCGTCCCGTCGCGCGGCCGAGTCCGGCGGCGAAGACCAGGCCGACGGAGACGGCTTCGCCGTGCCGGACGCGGTAGCCCTCGTTCCGTTCGATGGCGTGGGCCAGGGTGTGCCCGTAGTTGAGGATCTCGCGCCGGCCGGACTCCTTGAGGTCCTCCGACACGACGTCCGCCTTGACCCGGATCGCCCGCTCGATCAGCTCCTCGGTGTGCTTCCCCGTGGGGGTGCGGGCGGCCTCCGGGTCCGCCTCGATCAGGCCGAGGATGTCCGGGTCGGCGATGAAGCCCGCCTTGATGATCTCGGCGAGGCCGGCGACGTGGTCGCGCGTGTCCAGGGTGTCCAGTGCGGCTAGGTCGCACAGCACCCCGGCGGGCGGGTGGAAGGCGCCGACGAGGTTCTTGCCCTCGGCGGTGTTGACACCCGTCTTGCCGCCGACCGCCGCGTCCACCATGCCGAGGACGGTGGTGGGCACCGCGATCCAGCGCACCCCGCGCAGCCAGCAGGCCGCGACGAAGCCGGCCAGGTCGGTGGTGGCACCGCCGCCGACGCCGACGATCACGTCACTGCGGGTGAACCCGGCCCGCCCGAGGGCCCGCCAGCAGTGGGCGGCGGCCTCGGCGGTCTTGGCCTCCTCCGCGTTCGGCACCGCGACGGCGAGCACCTCGAACCCCTCGGCCGCGAGAGCCGCGGCGACGGCCTCGCCCCTCGGGGCCAGCGCCGCCGGGTGGATCACGGCGACCCGGTGCGCGGCCCCGGCCAGCCGGACCAGCTCGCCGGTAAGCCGCCGCCCGACGACGACCTCGTACGGTTCGCTCCCGGCGCTCCCGGCGACGGGGATGCGGACGGCGGTCATGACGGGACCCCCACCGACGCGGCGGCCAGCTCGGACCGCACCACCGAGGCGACCTGCGCCGCGGTGCGCCCGTGGGTGGACACCACGACCCGGGCCACGGACAGGTACAGCGGGCGCCGCCGGGACATCAGGCCGAGCCACCGGCCGGCGAAGTCGTCCCGCAGCAGCGGACGGGAGTCGTCCGCGCCCAGGCGATCCCGGACGTCCGCGAGCGTGGCGTCCAGGAAGACCACCGGCAGCCCGCGCAGCGCCGCACGCGTCCCCGCGTGCACGACGGCCCCGCCGCCCAGGGCGAGCACCCCGGAGTGCTGGTGCAGCGCCGCGCGGACGGCCTCGTGCTCGATGGCGCGGAAGTGCGGCTCGCCCCGTTCGGCGAAGATCTGCCCGATGGTCCGGCCGGTCAGCCGCTCGATGTCCCGGTCGGTGTCACGGGCCTCGGTGCCCGTACGCGCCGCGAGGATCCGTGCGACCGAGGACTTGCCCACGCCGGGCGGGCCGACAAGTACGGCCAGGGGGGAGGTCATGCGATCTCCAGGTGGGCGAGGAAGCCGGAGACGTTACGGCGGGTCTCGGCCACGCTGTCGCCACCGAACTTCTCCGCCACCGCGTCGGCCAGGACCAGGGCCACCATCGCCTCCGCCACGATCCCGGCGGCCGGCACCGCGCACACGTCCGAGCGCTGGTGGTGCGCGACGGCCGCCTCGCCGGTGCTGACGTCCACGGTGGCCAGGGCGTGCGGCACCGTCGCGATCGGCTTCATCGCGGCCCTTACGCGCAGGAGTTCACCGGTGGTCAGGCCGCCCTCGGTGCCGCCGGAGCGGCCGGAGGCGCGCCGGATGCCGTCGGCGGTGGCGACGATCTCGTCGTGCGCCTTCGAGCCGGGAACCCGGGCCAGGTCGAAGCCGTCGCCCACCTCGACGCCCTTGATCGCCTGGATGCCCATCAGCGCGGCGGCCAGCCGCGCGTCCAGCCGGCGGTCCCAGTGCACGTGCGAGCCGAGGCCGACCGGCACCCCGTGGGCGACGACCTCGACGACGCCGCCCAGGGTGTCGCCGTCCCGGTGGGCCTGGTCGATCTCCGCGACCATCGCCTTGGACGCGTCCGCGTCCAGGCAGCGCACCGGATCCGCGTCGAGCCGCTCCACGTCGCCGGGCCGGGGCACGTCCCCGTACGGGGCCCGCGCGGCGCCCAGCTCCACGACATGGCTGACGATCTCGATCCCGGCCGTCTCCTTCAGGTACGAGCGGGCCACCGCGCCGAGGGCCACCCGGGCGGCGGTCTCCCGGGCGCTGGCGCGCTCCAGTACGGGGCGCGCCTCGTCGAAGCCGTACTTCTGCATCCCCGCCAGATCGGCGTGGCCCGGGCGCGGCCGGGTCAGCGGGGCGTTGCGGGCCAGGCCGGCGAGCTCGGCGGGGTCGACCGGGTCGGCCGACATGACCTGCTCCCACTTGGGCCACTCGGTGTTGCCGACCATGACGGCGACCGGGGAGCCCATGGTGAGCCCGTGCCGTACGCCGCCGAGGAAGGTGACCTCGTCCTGCTCGAACTTCATCCGGGCACCGCGCCCGTACCCGAGCCGCCGCCGGGCGAGCGCCTCCGCCACCATCTCCGTGGTGACCGGGACACCGGCGGGAAGTCCCTCCAGCGTCGCCACCAGTGCGGGGCCGTGCGACTCCCCCGCGGTCAGCCAGCGCAACCTGCTCATCCTCTCCCTGCTTTCCTCTTGCGCGCGTACGTGGTCATCAGCGGTGATCCGGCACTTCGTAGGACGGGAAGAGCCGGGCCATCTCCCGGTGGAACCCGGGGAAGGTCTTCTTCACACAGGACGGGTCGTCGAGGGCCAGCGGTATCCGTGCGGCCATCCCCAGGACCGAGAACGCCATGGCGATCCGGTGGTCGCGGTGGCAGGCGATGCGGGCCGGGCGCAGCAGGCCGGGGTGGACGGTGACCGAGTCCTCCGTCTCGTCCACCCGGACGCCGCAGGCGCGCAGGTTCTGCGTCACCGCCGCTATGCGGTCCGACTCCTTGTAGCGGGCGTGCCGTACACCGCCGATGGTCAGGGGCCCGTCGGCGAGCGGGGCGATGGCGGCGAGGGTCATGAAGGTGTCGGAGATGTCCCCCATGCCGAGGGTGAGACCGCCGCGCAGCCGTCCGGTGCCGGTCACGGTGACGTCCCGGTCCGACACCTCCACCTGGGCGCCCAGCTGCCGCAGGGTGTCCACGAACCGCAGGTCGCCCTGGAGGCTGCGCCGGCACAGGCCGGGGACGGTGACCCGGTGCCCGGTCGCCGCGGCGGCGGCGAAGACGTAACTGGCGGTGGAGGCGTCGGGTTCGATGACGAGGGCGGCGGGCCGGTATCCGCCCGGCCGCACCTCGACCACCCCGGTGCCGGACTCCTGGACGTCGGCGCCGAAGCGCCGCATCAGGGACAGCGTCATGTCCAGGTAGGGGCGGCTGACGGAACCGCTCAGGTCGGCCCGGACCGGGCGCCGCATCAGGGGGGCGCTCATCAGCAGGCCGCTGAGGAACTGGCTGCTCATGGAGGAGTCCACCCGCAGCTCGCCGCCCTCCAGTCCGGTGGCCCGTACGGTCAGCGGGAGGCGTCCCGGGGCCGGGGTCTCCAGCTCGGCGCCGAGCGCGGTCATGGCCTTCATCAGCGGACTCAACGGGCGGGCCCGGAGCTGTTCTGAGCCGTCGAAGGTGAAGGTGCCCTCGCCCGCCGCGCTGAACGGGGGCAGGAAGCGGGCCGCCGTACCGGCGTCCGCGCACCACACCTCGCCCGTCCCGACGGGGCCGCGGCCGTGGCCGGTGACGTCCCAGAACTGGTCGCCGGGGCTGTTCTCGACGTGTACGCCGAGGTTCCCCAGGGCCGCCCGGAAGGCGAGGGTGTCGTGGCTGACCAGCGGGGCCCACAGGGTGCTGGTGCCCTTCGCGGCGGCGGCCAGCAGCAGGGCTCTGGTGGTGATGCTCTTGGAGCCGGGGATGCGCGCGGTCAGCGGGCGCAGCCGGGATGCCTGCGTCGTCATCGGCCGGCCGCCTTCTCCATGGCGGTCTCCACCTCGGCGGCGATCGCCTCGGGGGTGAAGCCGAACTCGCGGAAGAGCAGTGCGCCGTCGGCCGAGGCCCCGAACCGCTCCAGGGACATCACGCGTCCCGCCTCGCCCGCGATGCGGTCCCAGCCGAGGCCGACGCCGGCCTCGACCGTCACCCGTACGCGGATGCCGGGAGGCAGCACCAGGTCCCGGTAGGAGCGGTCCTGCTCCATGAACCACTCCAGGCAGGGCATCGACACCACCCGGGCCGCGACGCCGCGCCGCTCCAGCAGCTCCTGGGCGGCGACCGCCAGGGACACCTCCGAACCGGTGGCCACGAGCAGCGCCTGCGGAACCCCGCCCTCGGCCTCGCGGAAGACGTAACCACCGCGCGGGACGAGGTCGTTGGGCGGGTAGACGGGCAGGTTCTGCCGGGACAGCACGATCCCGTGCGGGGCGGGGTCGGTGCTGTGCCGGCGGACGATCTCCGCCCAGGCCGCCGCCGTCTCGTTGGCATCGGCGGGGCGTACGACGTTCAGTCCGGGGATGGCCCGCAGGGAGGCCAGCTGTTCGACCGGCTGGTGGGTGGGGCCGTCCTCGCCGAGGCCGATCGAGTCGTGGGTCCACACATAGGTGACCGGGAGCCGCATCAGCGCGGCGAGCCGTACGGCGGGGCGCATGTAGTCGGAGAAGACCAGGAAGGTGCCGCCGTAGATACGGGTCGCGCCGTGCAGCGCCACCCCGTTCATCACGGAAGCCATGGCGTGTTCCCGGATGCCGAAGTGCACGGTGCGCCCGTACGGGTCGGCCTGCGGGAGGGCGTTGCCCAGCGGCAGGAAGGAGGAGGAGCTGTCGATGGTGGTGTTGTTGGAGCCGGCCAGGTCGGCGGAGCCGCCCCACAGCTCGGGCAGCAGCGGCCCCAGCGCGGCGAGTACGGTGCCCGAGGCCTTGCGGGTGGCCACCGAGGTGCCGGGTTCGAAGGTGGGGAGCTTGTTCTCCCACCCGGTCGGCGGCTGCCCCTGGGTGATCCGGTCGTGCTCGGCGGCCCGGCGGGGGTGGGCGTCACGCCACCCGGCCAGTCTCCCGGCCCAGGCGGTGTGGGCGGCGCGGCCACGGACCAGGGCGGTCCGGGTGTGCGCGAGCACCTCGTCCGGTACGTGGAAGGAGCGGGCCGGGTCGAGGCCGAGGATCTCCTTGGTGGCCGCGACCTCGTCCGCGCCGAGGGCGGCTCCGTGCGCGGCGGCGGTGCCCTTGGCCTGGGGCGCGGGCCAGGCGATGACCGAGCGCGCGGCGATCAGGGTGGGCCGGTCGCGTACCTCCTTGGCGGCGAGGAACGCCTCGCGCAGGGCGCGGGGGTCGAGGTCGCCGTCGGGCTTCGGCTCCACCCGCTGCACATGCCAGCCGTACGAGGCGTACCGCTGCAGGACGTCCTCGGAGAACGCGGTGCTGGTGTCCCCCTCGATCGAGATGTGGTTGTCGTCGTAGAGCACGACGAGGTTGCCCAGCTTCTGGTGCCCGGCCAGCGAGGAGGCTTCGGCGCACACGCCCTCCTGGAGGTCGCCGTCGCCCGCGATGACCCAGACCGTGTGGTCGAAGGGGGAGGTGCCGGTGGCGGCCTCGGGGTCGTAGAGCCCCCGCTCGTAGCGGGCGGCCATGGCCATGCCCACCGCGTTGGCGATGCCCTGTCCCAGCGGCCCGGTGGTGGTCTCCACCCCGGGGGTGTGCCCGCGCTCGGGGTGGCCGGGGGTGAGGCTGCCGTGCCGGCGGAAGGCCTTGAGGTCGTCCAGGGTCAGCGGGTAGCCCGCCAGCATCAGCTGCACGTACAGCAGCAGGCTGGCGTGCCCGGCCGAGAGGACGAAGCGGTCCCGCCCCTCCCAGCCGGGGTCGGCGGGGTCGTGGCGCATGACCTTCTGGAAGAGGACGTACGCGGCCGGGGCGAGGCTCATCGCGGTTCCGGGGTGTCCGTGCCCGGCGTGCTGCACGGCGTCCATGGCCAGGGTGCGAGCGGTGTCGACGGCCAGCTCGTCGAGCGCGCTCCATTCCTGTGCGCTCCATTCCTGTGCGCTCCGGTCCTGCGCGCTCCATTCCTGCGCGCTCCGGTCCTGAGCGCTCCGGTCCTTGGTGCGCTGTGCCGGCTGATCCGGTGCGGTCTGCGGTGGTGACTGCATGAGGTCGTCCCTACGGAGTTCGGCGGTCCGGGAGAACCGCGGGGCTGGTCGGGAGGTGCTGCCCGGGGCAGCGCGGTCGAGACGTGCGGGCGTGCGGGTGTGCGGGCGGGCGCACATGAGCAGGCGCGTGGGGGGGCGGCGGGTTCGGGGTGGGCCCCTGTCCGGGGCCGGTCCTCGTGGTGGGGTCCGGCGTGCCGTGCGCCGGACGGGACCGGCGGCGGGGCGGCCCGCGGCGGGGCCGGGCCGTGGCTCGGCTACCGTTCCAACTTATGGGGCAGCGGGTGGGCGCCCAAGCCGGAGGTCGATAACTAGCGCACCCTGTGCGGAAGTTGCCGTGCGGGGTCGCCGAGCATGGTGACGGCGTGGGCCGCCGAGGCGAGCGTGACGTGCCGGTGCCAGCCGGTGAAGGAACGCCCGGTGAAGTCCCGGATGCCCACCCGGTCGGCCACCACCGCGGCGTCCCGGGCCGCGCGGGCCGTGAGCTGTCGCAGCCTGGCCAGGTATTCCATGGGGACGGTGGTGAGGTTGGACAGCCACAGTTCGGCCGGCCAGCGGCTGCCGTAGTCGCCCGTGCCCAGGAGCACCAGCTGCCGGTGCTCGGAACCCCGTGGGTATGCAGGGAGTTCGACGCGGACGGCGGCGGCGAGGGGCATGCCCTGCACCCTGCCCGGCAGCGGGCGCCCGTGCGGGACCGGACGCCGCATGTTGCCGGCCATGGCCATGATCCGGTGCGCGGGGAGCGGGCTCTGCTCCCGCCCGCCCATGACCCGGTCGACCACGGTGAGCAGGGTGTCCTCGCCCACCCTCGCCATGAGCGGCGCGTGGCTGGTGGCGAGCGTCTCCAGGAGCGGTTCGGGCGCCTCGTCCAGGTCGAAGACGACGGGCCGCACCGGCAGCCCCCAGCCCAGCTGGGTCTCCCGGGACGCCTCGACCGCGCAGCCGTGCAGGCTCTCCGCGCTCGCCCCCTCCGGGACCGCCGCCTGACTGCGCCGGGCGTCGTCGGTGTGCCACGAGGAGGGGAGGTACAGGCGCCAGTTGACCGGTACGCTCGCGGACTCCGACGCGGCCCAGACGCCGACGGCCCGCTGTGCGTTCAGGGTCTGGCCGAGCGCCGGGGAGAAGTGCTGGCCCACCCCCACGGAGTTCTGGCCGGCCTTGGGGATGGTCATGGGTCTCACCACCCAGGCCCGGGTCGGCAGGGCGTCGTCCACGGCTTCGGCCAAGGCCCGGCGTATGGGGACCCAGTCCCAGGTGGAGTCGCAGATGAAGTGGTGCAGGTTCTGCTCGGAAGCCTGGGTTCCGAGCAGTTTGGCGATGTTGCGGATCGACTTGCGCCCCTGGACGGTCAGCAGACCGTCCAGGTACTGGAGGCCCTTGCGGCGCTGGTCGCTGCGGGGCAGCGAGGCCAGGACCCTGGAGGACAGCTCGGCGAGGGTGAGGTCACGGGAAGCGGAAGGAGCCTGGGCCTGGGCCGGCAGAGCGTGGCCGGTACGGACAGCGGCCGGGTAGTGGTCAATCATGGGGCTTCCTCACTGTTGCCCGGGGGCGTGGCCCCGGAGGGATCGACGACAAGACGGCACGGTGTCCGGCTGAGCGGCACCTCGGCTGCGCGAGGTCCCGCTCGGCGACGGGCCACCTCGTACGGGGTGTTCGGGCCCCTCTACGGGGTGTTCGGGCCCCGCAGCCGGCGGTAGAGGTAGGCGGCGGAGGCCAGCGTCATGTGGTGGTGCCAGCCCGGGAAGGAACGGCCCTCGAAGTCCAGGAGACCCAGCTCGGTCTGCACGTCCCGGACCACGACGTCGGTCAGGACGGTGCGGTGGGCGAGCCCGCGCACGGTGGTGGGCGGGGCGTCGCGCAGCGAGGTGATCCAGAACCGGGAGGGCCGTTTCGGCGCGGCGGCGACCTCCGCCACGAGCCGGTGGGGCTGGTGCCCGGCCGGTGCCGGGGGGCCGGGCGGGAGGAGGCGTACCGCGGCCGAGAACATCTGCGCCCGCCCCGGCAGCGCGGAGGCCGTCCGCCGGCAGTGCGCCGCGACCAGGGCCGCCGCGTCGCCGCGGGGCGCGGTGGATGAGGAGGGGACGGTCCCGCGGGGGGACACCGGGACGAGCGGCTGCCCGGGCTCCACCTCCAGGACGAAGTCGCGCCGCCGGCGGGTGAGTTGTGAGACCACCTGGCGGACGCCCGGGGCGAAGTCACGGCCGAGCACCACGGGCGCGGACCCGGCCACCCCCGCGGCGGCGAACTGCTCCACCATCTCCAGTACGAGGGCCCAGGCGGGGCGGGGCGTCACCGTGTCCGGGATCCGGACCCGGCGGCGGCGCTCGGGGTCCTCGCACCAGGCGTCGTCGAGGAGGAGACGCCAGCCGACCGGGACGCTGTGTCCGGCTCCGGTGAGGAACAGTCCGATGCCGACCTGGCAGTTCACCCGCCGGCCGGTACCCGGGACGATGCCCTCGCGCACCCCCACGGAGTGGTTTCCGCGCTTGCGCAGCAGCACCGGCTTGGCCGTCCAGACGGCGTCGGGCAGCAGTTCGGCGGCGATCTTGGCCAGCTCCACCCGCGCGGGCGTCCACTGCCAGGGGCTGGCGCTGATGAACTGCTGAAGGGCCTGCGGCGCACTGTCGGGCAGGTCCAGCCTCCGGGCCATCCGCCGTACGGTCTTGCGACCGGGCGTGGCGAGCAGTCCCCTGAGATAGGCGTCCGCCCAGCGGCGCTGATCGCTGCGGGGCAGATACCCGAAGACCCGCTCCCCGTAGGCGGTCAGGCCCTCCGGCCCCTCGCGCCGCGCGCTCTCCGGTGCGTCGAGGATCGCTGTGGCCCCTGCAGACATGGCTGGCTCCTTGAAGGCTCCCGGCCGGCGCTGGCTGCCGGCGACACCAAAAACATAACCATCATTCTCATTCTTTTGAAGAGTGAGGATGCCTTCCGGGTGCAAGTTCGTCAACTCGGCGTTGTGAACGGCGGATGACGCGGGGAGCGTAGGGAGTTGATCAGTGAACGAGAAGCGGGAGGCCACGGTGACATCGGACGGAGCGGGAAGGAGGCCGGCGAAACAGCAGGAGAGATCCCTGCTGACGCGCGGCACCCTGCTGGACGCCACCGCACGGGAGATCGACCGGCACGGCCACGGCAGCATCGCCATGCACCGCATCGCCCGCGAGGCCGGCGTCACGACCGGGGCGCTGACCTTCCACTTCCCCACGAAGGGACAGCTCCTCACCGAGCTCAGGGAGCTCGGCCTCGCCCGGATCGAGGAGCGGGTGAACGAGGCGGTCGAGCTCCCCGCGGCCCCCCTGCGCCGGGCCCACCTCCTGCTGCTCGCCCTGCTCGAACTGCTGCACCGCGACGTCGCGGTGCGCGCGGCCGTACGGCTCTCCGGAGAGCTCCCGGAGGGCGGGGGCTGGCCGGATTCCTGGCTCCGGCCGGTGCGGCAGATGCTCCGGAGCGCGGACGAGGAAGGGAAGCTGCGGGCGGGCGTCACCCCGGAGGCGGTGACGGAGATGGCCCTGCGCCTGGCCGCCGGGACGGAGGTGCGCGCCCGGGGCCGCGATCCGGAGCCCGGCGCCGCCGAGGCCGGCGGAGAGTACGTCGCCCAGTTCTGCGATCTGCTCCTGTACGGCATCTCGGCCCACCGCCCACCGGAGCCGGACCACACCCCCCGGTAGGGCCCCGGACTCCCCCGGCCCTGACGCCCGCCAGACCCCTGACACCCGCTAGCAAAAATACATAAGGACCATTATTCTTTTCTTGTACGGGGGGCCATCCGCGAGGGCGGCCCCTGGGGGGTCAGAAGCAATCCATGGGGAGTGGGAGCTCGCATGACGAGGGACACAGGCTTGCTGCGCGACAAGGTCATCATGATCACGGGGGCGTCCAGCGGGATCGGGGCGGCGGCCGGGCACGTGTTCGCCACCGAGGGCGCGACCGTGGTGCTCATGGCGCGGCGCGGGGAGCGGCTGCGCGAACTGGCCGACCGGATCGTCGCGAGCGGGGGCCGCGCGATGGCGACCGTGGGGGACGTGACCCAGGAGGGCGAGGTCGAGCGGGTCGTCACCGAGGCGGTGTCACGCTTCGGCCGGCTGGACGGGGCGTTCAACAATGCCGGATACGCGGCGTCCGGCAGCCTGCTGCACGAGACGGACGGCGCGGCCTTCGAACAGATCATGGCCGTGAACGTCCGGGGCGTGTGGAACTGCATGCGCCACCAGATCCCCGCCATGCTCCGCTCCGACCGCCCCGCCGCGATCGTGAACACCTCCAGCGTGGCCGGGGTGCTGGCCACCGGCACCTCCGCCGCCTATGTGGCGGCCAAACACGCGGTCCTGGGGCTGACACGGGCGGCCGCGGCCGAGTACGGAGGGCGCGGGATCCGCGTGAACGCCCTGGTGGTGGGCAGCACGCGCACCGAGATGATGGACCAGGTACTGAAGGAGACCCCCGCGCTGGAGGAGCAGTTCGTCGGGCGCTCCATGCAGCGCCGGATGGCCGAACCGGAGGAGATCGCGCGCAACGCCGCCTGGCTCTGCAGCGATCAGGCCTCCTTCGTCACGGGGGTCGCGATGCCGGTGGACGGCGGCTGGACCGCCGGCTGACACCAGGTGGCCCGCCCACGGCGACGGCGGCCCGCCCCTTTGCGGGGCGGGCCGCCGTCGCCGTATCAGCGCGTGCCGGTGAGGCGGGACACGGAGGCCTACCGCGGGAACGGGATGACCTCACCACCGGCCGCGAGAGCGCCGGCCCCGGAACCCGCCTTCCGGGTGAGCCGCACCGTGGCGGTGAAGCACTCGACGCCGTTCTGCCACAGCGAGACGACCGTACGGTGGTGGCCCCGCGGGTCCGGGTCCACCGGTCGCGCCTCGATCCGGCACGGAGCGTCGAGCTCGACGTAGCGGACGAAGGAGGTCTCCATGCCCAGCACGGACTGCGGGTGGCCGGCGGGAAGCATCAGGGCGGCCTGGCGCGCGGCCTCCAGGAGGAGCAGGCCCGGGGCGTGGTCGAGGGGGTGGTCGAAGAAGAGGGGGTGCGCGGTGTCCACCCGCAGCCACCACCGGCCGAGGCCGGCCGCGGGACTGAGGACGACGTCGCGGAGCCGGGTGCGCGCCAGGGCGGACGACGCGATCGGCGCGATGGGGGCGGCGGGCAGGGCGGTGACGGATTCCGGGGTGCCCCGCCCCGCCCGCAGGCGCTGGTAGACGGCCGGGGACTGTACGGTCAGGCGCGTGTCGCACTCGGCGAGCAACACCCCTTCCCGGACCACCGATATGGACAGGGTCAGCGCCGCCGCCCGGCCGCCCCGGCGGGTCGACTCCCGGCAGGAGACGTGGAGTTCGACCGCTCTGCCGTGGTCTCTGGGGGCCAGGGCCGCGGGGGTCAGCTCGTAGCCGAAGGTGTCCCAGAGCAGGTGGTGGCCGAGGGGGACGTCGTAGGCGCTGTGGCACAGCAGGGGGAAGGCCTGCCGCACCGTCTCGGTGAGGAGCAGCGGGTCGAGCGCCGTGCGCCCGGTCGCGTAGAACTCGTGCACCTCGGGCCAGTGGGCCGAGACGACGAACCCGTCGCCCCCGTCGGGCCGCAGACCGGTCAGGAGCACCGAGCCGGGGCGGGCCTTGTGGACGAGCTCCCCCGCGACGAACGCGACGGGCGGGGCAAGGGTGGCGGTGGCGGTGCTGAGCATACGGATACTCCCCCGGTAGAGAGGTGCGAGAGGTATGGACACAGAGCGCACGGGACACTGGTGGGGCGCACCAGCCTGGACGGCTGGGGCCCTGAGAGATAAAATAAGGATGATTCTTTTTTTTGTCCAGACTTTGCTGATGAAAGGAGCCGGAACATGGAACGTCAGATGCAGGACCGTGCGGTGCGCACGCGGGAGATGCTGCTGCGCGCGGCGGCGGAGGAGTTCGACGCGTCCGGGTACGCGGGAACGGGCCTCAACAAGATCGCCAAGCGGGCCGGGCTGACGGTGGGCGCTCTCTACTTCCACTTCGAGTCGAAGGAGGGCATCGCCCGGGCGGTCATGATGGCCCAGCCCGAGAGCATCGAGCCGCACCTCGACACCCAGGGGCTGCAGCGCATCGTGGACATCACCCGGGTCTGGTCGCACCAGCTCCTGCAGGACCCGCTGCTGCGCGCCGGTGTGCGGCTCTCGGTGGAGCAGGGGAGCTTCGGCGTCCACGACATCACGCCCTACCTCCAGTGGCGGGACGTCATGGAGCAGTGCCTGTGCGACGCCCGGGACAGCGGGGAACTGCTGCCGGGGATCGACCCGGGGCGGGTGGCGGAGTTCGTCGTCAGCGCGTGCACCGGCGTCCAGCTGTACGCGCAGCTGGTGAACGGCCGGGAGGACCTGCCGGAGCGCACGGTGGAGATGTGGCGGCTGCTGCTCCCGGGGATCGCCACACCGGGGACCCTGCCCCGTATCGATCTCAGCCCGCACCGCGACAGGTCCTGAGCCGGCCGGCTCGCGTACGGCCCGCCGGCTCAGGACCTGTCGCGTCAACGCCCGGCGACCGGCTCCGGCAGCTCCAGCAGCTCCGGTGCCTCCCGGCTCCAGGGGAAGCCACGGTGCAGCTGGAGGGCGGACGGTACGCCGGTGTCCGCGAGGAGGGCCACGGCCGCCAGCACTCCGCGCTCGGGTTCGAGCTCCACGAACCGCCAGGGCAGCTCCCCTTCGGACTCGGGCGGCCGGAACGCCAGGACCCCTCGCTCCTCGTGCAGGGTGAAGGAGAAGCTGTCGAAGGGGAGCCCGAGGCCCAGCCCCCGGGCCTTCGCGTACGCCTCCTTGAGCGTCCACAGCCGCAGGGTCCGGCAGTCCCGGGGGCGGCCCGGCGCGGCGCGCGCCACCCAGTCGCGCTCGTCCCGCGCGAAGGTCTCGATGATCGCGTCGAGGCCCTGCTCACCGCGGTCGACCCGCTCCACGTCCACCCCGATCCGGTGACTGCGCACCACGCCGAGCAGGTTGTGGCCCTCGGCGTGGGACAGGTTGAAGTCCAGCTCCTGTCCGCCGCGCGGCAGTCCGACGGAGGGCCGCTGGAGGAACGGCCGCCCCCGCTCGGAGCGCCAGATCACGGCTTCCGCCTCGGGCAGACCGCTCTCCAGTGCGAGGACCCGCCGGACGAGGGCATGGGCGACCAGGTACTGCCGCCGGTCCTGTTCGAACAGGAAGCGGCTCGCGGTCTCCTGCTCCTCGTCGTCGAGCCAGTGCCGGGCCAGGGTGGCGGCCAGTGCGTGGTCGAGCTCGTCGTTGGAGCAGTACCAGAGCTTGATGGGTTCATGGGCGCCGCCGGGCAGCGGCAGCAGCACCGGGGCGGCGGGGCCGGACGCCGGGGGGCCTGGCGCCGAGGGGCCGGCTCCGGGACCGGGTGCCTCGCGCCGTTCCGCGAGGAGCCACACGGCCTGCTCGCGCTCCAGCAGCCCGGCCTTGAATCGGGTGAGTATCTCGCGTTCGTCCATGGTGGTCGTCCGTTCACGCCCGGTGAGGCAGCCGCGTGAGCGCCTCGTCCACGGAAAGGCGGTCCGCGCGCACCGCGTCGAGGAGCGCGCCCAGTGCTTCGTCGGCCGCCCGGTCGTCGGTGGCGGGCGGTGTGTCCGCCGTGGCGACCCGCGCGACATGAGCGGCCATCGCGGCGAGGCCGGGGCGGTCGAGCAGGGTGACGGCGGGCTCGTTCATGCCGTACGCGTCGTTGACGGCGGCGACGAACTTCGCCCCGCGGATGGAGTCGACGCCCAGCAGGTTGAAGGGGGCCGCGGGGTCCAGGGCCGTCGGCTCACAGCCCAGGATCCCGGCCAGGCACTCCCGTAGGAACCCGAGGATCTCCTGTACGGGTGGCGTGGCGGGGGTGACAGGGGCCCCGGTTGCGCGGGCCACGTGTCCGGCGAAGGCCGGCAGCGTCGGGTGGACGAACAGGGAGGTGGGATCGAGGCCGGTCCCGTAACGGGCGTTGACCGCGGAGACGAACTGCGTGGCCGCCACCGATCCGACGCCCGCCGAGCGGAACGTCAGTCCGGGGTCCAGCTGCTCGGGCCGCACCTTCAGCACGCCGGCGAGCAGGGCCAGGAGCTCGGCCACCACCGTGGCCGGTGCCGCGCCGGACGCCGCGGCGAGGGTCTGGTGTTCAGGGGACATACGAGGGCTCCAAAGTGTCCGTGCGGGGTACGTCGGCGGCTCCCGGGCCCGGCCGTGCCGCCGGGCCCGGGAGCGCGGCCGGTCAGCCGACGCGTGCGGCGGTCAGGCCCTCCAGGAGGGCGGCGATGACCCCGGGGCCGTTCTGGGTCAGCACGGATTCGGCGTGGAACTGCATGGAGGCGAAGCCGTCGGCGTGCAGACCGTGCACCTCGCCCGTCTCCGGATCGCGGCTGATCCGTACGGGCCCGTACGCGGGATGGTCGAACCCGTCCTCCTCGGCGTGGGCGGCGAAGGTGTTGTAGAAGCCCACCCGCGCGCGCCCGCCGAACCAGTCGATCTCATGCTGCACGCCCTGATTGGGGACCGGCCTGCGGTGCAGCGGCAGGCCCAGGACGGTGCTGAGCACCTGGTGGCTCAGGCAGACGGCCAGGAAGGGCCGGCGCTCCGCGAGCAGTCCGGTGACGGTGCCCCGCAGATGGGCGATCTTGGCGTGCTCCGTCTCGCGCGGATCGCCCGGCCCGGGGCCCAGGATCACCAGGTCATGGGCGGTCACGTCGTACGGCTCGTCGAAGCGCCGCACCGTCACCTCGCAGCCCAGGGAGCGCACCTGGTGGGCGATCATCTGGGTGAAGGTGTCCTCCGCGTCCACCACCAGGACCTTCTGCCCCGCCAAGGGCTGCTCCTGCCCGTAGTGGCCGCCCGGTTCGCACAGCCAGAAGTCGGCGATCCCCTCGTTCCGCCGGTCGAGCGCCGTACGGACGGCGGGATGGGCGCCGAAGCGGACGGGCTCGGGTTCACCGAGCGCCGCGAGCAGTCCCGCGGCCTTGACCCGGGTCTCCTGCACCTCCGACCAGGGGTCCGAGTGACGCACCAGGGTCGCGCCCGTCCCGATGCTCATCCGCCCCGTGGCGTCGATGTCGGCGGTACGGATGAGGATCGCGGAGTCGAGGGTGCGGCCCCCGGCGGCGTCGCGGCCGATGAGCGCGGCGACCCCGCTGTAGTAGCCGCGTCCGACGGGCTCGTAGCGGCGGATCACCTTGGCCGCGCTCTCCAGCGGGGAGCCGGTCACGGTCGGGGCGAACAGCGTCTCGCGGAGGATGTCCCGGACGTCCCGGTCGGTCGCGCCCTCGATGAAGTACTCAGTGTGGGCCAGGCGCGCCATCTCCTTGAGGTAGGGCCCCACCAGCCGGGCGCCCGACGGGCAGACCCGCCCCATCATCTTCAGCTCCTCGTCGACGACCATGTAGAGCTCGTCGGTCTCCTTCCGGTCGCCGAGGAACTGCAGGACGCCGTCCAGGGAGGGGCCGTCGGCGGGGTAGCGGTAGGTGCCGCTGATGGGGTTCATGACCGCCACGCCGCCGTGCACGCTGATGTGCCGCTCGGGCGAGGCGCCGACGAACGTCCGCCCGCCCGTGTGCACGAGGAACGTCCAGTACGCACCGGACTCGCGCTCCAGCAGCCGCCGGAAGACGGACAGGGCCACCTGCCGTGAGAAGTCGGGCAGTTGGGCGACGAAGGAGCGCTTGATGACGAAGTTGGCCCCCTCCCCGGTGCCGATCTCGTCGTCGATGACCCGGCGCACGATGTCCGCGTACTCCTCGTCGGGCACGTCGAACCGGCCGTCGACGAACGTGACCGGTCCGCCCGGCAGCCGGGACAGCGTCGCGCCGAGGGGCGCCGTGGCCTGTTCCCGTACGGCCATGGCGAGCAGCGACTCACCGTCGTCGCGGGCCTGGTAGCCGCGCTCGGTGATCTGCCCGTACGGGATCATGACCAGCAGGTCGTGTCCCGCACCGGGCGCCGGTTCCGCCGCGACCGGCAGGTCCTTGAGGGCGGCGACCTCGGTCACCTCGCCGAGGAGGATCTCCAGGGTGTCGGCGCCGGCCTGCTCCGGCCGGTGCAGCAGGGCGAAGTCGGCGGCACCTCCGTCGAGGACGCGCGCGAGGAGGTCGGGAGTTCCGTTCACTGATGCCATGGTGTTCCCCGTGGGGTGAGATGGTGCGGACTGCGGTTTCACCGGCCGGCTCCGGGCGCGCCGAGGTCACCGGCTCGGCCGGGTTCGCCGAGTGCGCCGAGTGCGGTCTTGGTGGTGAGCACCCGGCCGGCGCGCCGTGCGACGTAGTTCAGGGCGAGGCGGTGGTCCTCGGCCGAGAAGTCGGCCACGGCGTCGGCGACCAGGAAGGGCTGGATGTCGTGGGTGTAGGCGTCCACGGCGGTCATCAGGACGCCGATGTGGGCGTACACACCACAGATGATCAGCTGGTCCCGCCGGTGGTGGCGCATGCGCTCCAGCAGGTCGGACTTGTGGAAGGCGCTGTACCGCCACTTGGTGAACTCCCAGTCGCCCGGACGGGGTTCGAGGCCGTGGACGACACTGCGGTCCTCCGGGGCGGGGTCCATCCCCGGCCCCCAGAAGTCGAGAAGCAGACCGCGCTGCCGCGGGGTCATGCCGCCGGGCTGGGCGGTGTAGGCGACGGGGATGCCCAGCTCGGCGCAGCGGTCCCTGAGAAGGGTGGCGTTGGCGACGAGGGCACCGCCGGGTTCGCCGGTGCGGGGGAAGGGCCTGAGGAAGAACTCCTGCATGTCGTGCAGGAGCAGCACGGCCCGGTCCGGGTCGGGCACCCAGCTCACGGTGTTGTCGGGGAGGTCCCCTTCCGCGGGCATGGGGTAGGGCTCGACGGGCGGTATGTGAGGCATGGTCGGTCGCGTCCTTCTGCGTGATGAATGGTGACGAAGTGGCCGGGGAGGGCAGGGCTATCCGCGCCAGGCGGAGACGACCTCGACCGCCTGCTGCGGGTTGAGCCGCGGGTCGCAGAAGCTCAGGTACTTCTCACCCAGCCGCCCCAGCTCGGCCTCGTCGCGCACGCACTCGACGACGGCCTCCGGAGTGGTCTCCAGGTGCAGCCCGGCGGCCACCCCGCCGTTCCCCGTCACCGCCTCCTGGAAGTTCACGACCTCCTGGACCACGGTCCGCACCAGGCGGGTCTTGGTCCCGTCCGGGCCGCTGACCGTGTTGCCGTGCATGGGGTCCGACAGCCACAGCACCGGGTGGCCCGCTTCGTGGACCGCCTTGACCAGGGCGGGAAGGGTACGGGCCGCGTGGTCCGCGCCCATCCGCGAGATGAGGGTGAGCCGGCCCGGCTGCCGCTCCGCGTCGAGGCGGTCGCACAGGGCCAGCAGCTCGTCCGGCGTCATCGTGGGCCCCACCTTGACCGCGACCGGGTTGGAAACGGCGGCGAGCAGCGCGATGTGCGGGCCGTCGAGCTGCCGGGTGCGCTCCCCCACCCACGGCCAGTGCGTCGAGGTGAGGAGCAGCGAGCCGTCCAGCTCCCTTCGCAGCTGGGGCACTTCGTAGTCGAGCAGCAGCGTCTCGTGGCTCGTGAACACCGGTGCGTCGAGGTCCGTCCTGCACTCGGTGCCCCGCCAGCCCAGGAAGTGCATGATGTCGCTGGCGGCGCGGTACCCGGTCAGCAGGTTCCGGGGGTCGGGGCGGCGCAGCTCGGCGTCGGGCTCCGGGCGGTTCACCATGTGGCCCCGGTAGACGGGGAGTTCGCGCCCGTCGACCATCTCGACGGACGCCGAGCGGGGCTTGGCGTACTGCCCGGCGATCCGGCCGACCCGCAGCACCGGCAGGCCGGAGGCCAGACGCATCGTCCCGGCGAGGACGTCGAGCAGCGCGCTTTTGCGCCGGACGTCCGCGTGAGTCGCCTCCGCGGGGTCCTCCGCGCAGTCGCCGGCCTGAACGATCTGGACCCGGCCCGCCGCGGCTTCCCTGAGCAGGGAGCGCAGCCGCTGTGCGGCCTCGGCGTCCACCAGGGCGGGCATCCGGCCCAGGTCCGTGCGGACCGCTTCGAGATCCGGATGGCCCTCCCAGTCGGGCTGCTGACGTGCGGGCATGGAACGGAGGTGAGTGACTATGTCGATCATTGAGTTCCCTCGAATTGGCCGGACCCGGTGGGCCGGCTGTCGACAGACCTGGTGATGCGCCCAGCCGCACGGAAGTACGACGGAAGAGCGGGCGCAGAGGCAGATGCAGGAGCGGATACGGCTGGCGATGCCATGCGCCCCGTACCCGTGCACGGGGCGATGTCGCGCACCTTCGGCGGCTTTCGGCGGCTTTCGCCGGGGGAATTCCCGCCCCGGATGAAAGCCCGTGGAGATCCCGGGTGTTGAGCCGTGCATCCACCGCTCGTACGGTGAATTCCGACGCTTTTCACACCGTCGGCCGACCGGGACCACCTCTCGGACGGACACCACTCTCGGCCGACGGCGGCCGGTGGACAACTCGGCGGAACGTAATCCGTCAGGTGGGCTCCGGCGAGGGCGTCGCCGCTGCCGTCGTCAGGGGCGCGGAGGGCGGACCTGACGGACTCCGGCTCAGGGGCTCGAATGTTCGGTTCGGCCGCGCCTAGCATCACGGCGCGCCCTGGGTGACGGGAAGGGGATTGCGCCGGCCTCGCCCCGCGCAGGAGTTTTCCCGTCCGTCCCGGAATCGAGCGTCCGACGTCAAGAGTTGGCGTAATCCAGTTATGCGATACGGAGATTCATCATGCGACTTGCGCGAGTGATGGCCGACATCATGGAGCAGTATGCCGAGCGCCCCGCTCTCGGGGAGCGCGTGAGAGAACTCGTCGAGGAACCCGGCACGGGCCGCACCCGTATCGGCCTGCTGCCGCGGTACGAGATGACCACCTACGGCGAACTCTGGCAGCGGGTCCGCTCGGTGGCGAGTGCCTGGCACCACGGCGGCGACGACGCGGTGCGGGCCGGGGACCGGGTGGCGATCCTCGGTTTCGCCAGCGTCGACTACACGACGGTCGATCTCGCCTGTGCGCATCTCGGCGCGATCAGCGTCCCGCTGCAGACCAGCTCCGCGGTGTCACAGGTGAACGCCATCGTCGAGGAGACCGAGCCCGTCACCGTCGCGACCAGCATCGAGCGCCTGGACACCGCGGTCGAACTGGCCCTGGCGAACCCGTCGGTGCGGCGCCTGGTGCTGTTCGACTTCGAACCGGCGGTGGACGACCAGTCCGACCGGCTCACCGCCGCCCGGGCCCGTCTGGCGGAGCACGGGCGCGAGCTGGGCATCGACGTGCTGGAGGACGTACGCGCACGAGGGGCCGCACTCCCCGAGGCGCCGCTGTTCGACATCGCGGGTGACGAGGACCCGCTCGCCATGCTCATCTACACCTCGGGCAGCACGGGAACCCCCAAGGGGGCCATGTACACCGAGCGGCTGGCCCGCGCCATGTGGGGCGGCGCCTGGTCGCAGCTGTTCTCGGACGAGCACGCGGCGAACCTCCACTACATGCCGATGAGCCACGTCGCCGGGCATTCCTCGCTGAAGAACACCCTGGCCCGCGGCGGCACCACGTACTTCACGGCGAACAGCGATCTGTCGTCCTTCCTGGAGGACATGGCGCTGGCGCGTCCCACGGAAATGTCCCTGGTCCCCCGCGTCTGCGAAATGCTCTTCCAGAAGTACCAGAGCGAACTCGACCGCCGGTCGGCCCGGGACGGCGACGGAGATCAGGAACGGATCGAAGCCGAGGTCAGGAAGGATATCCGCGAGAACGTCCTCGGCGGCCGTGTGGGATGGGCCAGTTGCGGATCGGCTCCGCTCTCCGCCGAACTGAAGGAATTCACCGAATCCCTGCTGGGGATCGATGTGCACATCATCTACGGTTCCACGGAGGCCGCCGCGGTTTCGGTGGACGGAAAGCTTTTGAAGCCCCCGGTCATCGACCACAAACTCGTCGACGTACCGGAACTCGGCTATTACCGGACCGATTCACCGCACCCCCGGGGCGAACTCCTGCTCAAGACCGAGGCGATGGTCCCCGGCTATTTCCGCAGGCCCGACCTCGACGCCGAGATCTTCGACGAGGAGGGGTACTACCGGACGGGCGACATCGTCGCGGAGACCGAGCCGGGCCGGCACGTCGTCGTCGACCGGCGCAAGAACGTACTCAAGCTGTCCCAGGGCGAGTTCGTCGCCACCTCCCGCCTGGAGGCGGTCTTCGCGGTCAGCCCGCTGGTCCGGCAGATATTCGTGTACGGGAACAGCGAGCGGTCCTATCTGCTCTCGGTGGTCGTCCCCACCGCGGACGCCCTTGAGCAGTGCGGAGACGACGAGTCGACGCTCAAGAAGCTCCTCGGGGAGTCGTTCCAGGAGATCGCGAAGGAGGCCGGGCTGAACTCCTACGAGATACCGCGTGACGTCCTGATCGAGACCGAGCCGTTCAGCCAGGGCAACGGCCTGCTCTCCGACCACCGCAAGCTCCTGCGCCCCCAGCTCCTGGAGAAGTACCGCCCGGCTCTGGAGGAGACGTACTCCGCCATCGCCTCCCGGGAGAAGGAGGAGCTGCGCGAGGTGCGCCGCGGCGGCAAGGACCGGCCGGCCGTCGAGACGGTGCAGCGGGCGGCCCGGGCGCTGATGTCCACCGCGACCTCCGCGATCGGCCCCGGCACACGCTTCCGGGAGATCGGCGGGGACTCCATGTCCGCGGTCACCTTCTCCGACCTCCTCCTGGACATCTTCGGCATCCGTGTCCCCGTGGACCTGATCATCAGCCGCGGCACCGACCTGGGGCGGATCGCCGCCCATGTCGAGGAGAAGCTCGCGGCGGGGCCCCGGCGGGTCAGCTTCGAGTCGGTCCACACGGCGGGCAGCTCCCGCGTCCACGCCAAGGACCTCACCCTCGGCAAGTTCATCGACGAGGAGACGCTCGACCAGGCCCTGTCCCTGCCCCGGACCTTCGGGGATCCGCACACCGTGCTGCTCACGGGGGCCAGCGGCTATCTCGGCCGGTTCCTCTGCCTGGAGTGGCTGCGGCGGCTCGCCCCGGTGGGCGGCAAGCTGATCTGCGTGGTGCGCGGGACGGACGACGCCGCGGCCCTGGCACGGCTCGTGGAAGCGTTCGGCGACGGGGACGGCGAGGCCGCC
The DNA here is from genome assembly GCF_050942385.1 of Streptomyces sp. CA-146814. Lineage (NCBI taxonomy): Bacteria > Bacillati > Actinomycetota > Actinomycetes > Kitasatosporales > Streptomycetaceae > Streptomyces > Streptomyces sp. CA-146814. The sequence goes on along the minus strand of NZ_CP192068.1, from coordinate 5,748,027 downwards.
CGCACCTTCCAGGAGCTGGCCCGCGACCACCTGGAGGTCCTGGCGGGCGACATGGCGGAGCCCCGGCTGGGCCTGGGCGAGCAGGTGTGGGAGCGGCTGTCCGGCGAGGTGGACCGGATCGTGCACGCCGGTGCGCTGGTGAACCACGTGCTGCCCTACAACCACCTGTTCGACGCCAACGTGGTGGGCACCGCCGAGCTGATCCGCCTGGGGCTCACGGGCCGGCTGAAGCCGTTCACGTACATCTCCAGCGTGGCGGTCGCCGCGTCCCTGCCCGGCGGCCGGGCCCTCGACGAGGACCGCGACGTCCGTGTCGCCCTCCCCGACCAGCCGGTCGACGACGGCTACGCCAGTGGCTACGCGACCAGCAAGTGGGCCGGTGAGGTGCTGCTGCGGGAGGCGCACGACCTGCACGGCCTCCCGGTCACGACGTTCCGGTCGAACATGATCCTGGCGCACAGCGAGTACGCGGGACAGCTGAACATCACCGACATGTTCACGCGGCTGCTGCTCAGCCTCGTCGTCACGGGCATCGCCCCGCGCTCCTTCTACGCGACCGACGGCACGGGCCGCCCTCCGCGCGCCCACTACGACGGCCTTCCGGTCGACTTCACCGCCGAGGCCGTGGTGACGCTGGGAGGGGAGGCACGGGCGGGGTACCGGACGTACAGTCTGGTCAACCCCCATGACGACGGCATCTCGCTCGACACGTTCGTCGACTGGCTGAACGAGGCCGGCCACCGCATCGACCGCGTCGAGGACTACGACGACTGGCTCGCGCGGTTCGCGACGGCGCTGCGCGCGGCGCCCGAGACGCAGCGGACCCACTCCATCCTCCCGCTGCTCGACGCGCACCGGACTCCGGAGAGCGTCGTGAACGGATCGGCCATTCCCTCCGCCCGCTTCCAGGCCGCCGCCAAGGAGGCACGCCTGGCCCGGACAGGCGCCATTCCGCAGCTCTCCCCGGCCTTCATCAGGAAGTACGCGGACGACCTGGCGCATCTGATCGCTCCGTGACCGAGGAACCGGTGCGCGCACCCTCCCGGTCCGGCCACCGCACCGGCGCGGTGGCCGGACCGCCCGGCGCGAGCCCGGCTCCTTCCCGGCCGATGACTCCAATGAGGTGAGTTTCCCGGTTTCCACCCATCCGTGCGCCCCTGTGCTCCGAACCCGTCGCGAAGCCGCCCGCGGCCGTGGGCGGTACACCGCACTTCTCCAGGAGCATCATGCGTACGCGTAGAACCGTCGTCGCCGTCTCGGTCGCCGTGGCCGCCGCCCTGTCCGTTCCGGCGCTGGCGTCCGCCGACGGCCATGGCGGGCCCGCCATGGACCACCGCGGGCACAAGGCGCTCACCGCTGTCGGGCTGACCTCCGACCAGCGGCTGGTCGCGTTCGGGGTCGACCGGCCCGCCGGGACCTCGGCCATCGGGAAGGTGTCCGGGCTGCGCGGGGACACCAAGGTCGTCGGGATCGACTTCCGCGTCCAGAACGGGAAGCTGTACGGCGTCGGCGACAAGGGCGGCGTCTACACCCTCGGCACCTCCGACGCCCGGGCCCGGAAGGTCTCCCAGCTCACCGTCGCCCTCTCCGGCAAGCGGTTCGGCGTCGACTTCAACCCGGCCGCCAACCGGCTCCGCGTCATCAGCGACACCGGGCAGAACCTGCGGCACAACATCGACGACGGCGCCGCCCCTCTCGGCACCATCGCCGACGGCACTCTCACCAACCCCACCATGCCGCCCTCCACCGCCCTGGGCGTCACCGGGGCCGCCTACACCAACAACGACCTGAACGCCGCCACCGCGACCACCCTGTTCGACATCGACACCCTCGCCGACCGGGTCTCCCTCCAGTCGCCCGCCAACGCCGGCACCCTCGCCCCGACCGGGAACCTCGGTGTGGACGCGGGGCCGGACGCCGGATTCGACATCTACTTCTCCCCGAAGCACGGCACCAACCACGGCTTCGCCACCCTCAACACCGCCGGTGCCGCCCGGCTGTACGGGGTCGACGTGCTCACCGGCGCCGCCCGCGACCTCGGCGCCTTCCCCCGGGCCCACCAGGTCACCGACCTCGCCCTGCCTCTCGACCAGCACTGAGCCACAGCCCGCTGTGCGGTGGGCCGTCGGATCTCCCGGCGGCCCACCGGCTCTACCCGAAGGTGAAGGCGTACGCCTGCAGGCCCTCGTCGAGGCGGAGTTCGAGCCGGGCGGTGCGCGGGTCCTTGTCATCGGTCAGGCGGTACAGCGTCGGGGATCCGGAGACGTCGATCGTCCTGGTGGCCTTGCCGTCCACGACGACGGTGACCTTTCCGGTGCCGGCCAGGACGAGGTTGGCGTTCTTCGCGCGGTAGGTGATGGCGAGGCGGGCGTCGGGTCCGGCGGTGAAGTGCTCGTAACCGGCAGTCCAGGTGCCGTCCAGTGAGAGCTTGTCGAGGGCCAGGGGCTCTCGGGGGAAGCGGTAGACGGCGGGCTTGTCGTCGACCAGCGGGGTGCCGGTGTAGCCGCGGATGCGCAGGTTGCTGAGGTAGGTCTCGGGGGTCCGGCCGGTGGTCAGGTCGTCCATGGCGCGGCCGGTCGGCTCGGGGAGGGTGACGGTGGGGTCGGCCTGGCGGAGCAGCTCGCGGATCATCTTCTCGGTCTTGTCGTACTCGCCTTCGCCGAACTTGAAGTAGCGGACGGTGCCTTCGGCGTCGATGAGGTACTTGGCGGGCCAGAAGCGGTTGCGGTAGTTGTCCCAGGTGGCGAGGTCGTTGTCGAGCGCGACGGGCCAGGTCACGCCGAGCTTCTCGGCGCCGGAGACGACGTTGCCACGCTTCTTCTCGAAGGCGAACTCCGGGGAGTGGACGCCGATGATGCGCAGTCCGGCGTCCTCGTAGGCGCGCTCCCAGTCCTGCAGATGGGGCACCGCGCGCTGGCAGTTGATGCAGGAGTACGTCCAGAAGTCGATCAGGGTCACCTTGCCACGCAGGCTCTTGAGGTCGACGGGCCGGTTGCCGGGCGTGTTGAGCCAGCCGTCGATGCCTTCGAGCGGCGGGGCCTGCCCGCAGGAGCGGAGCTCGTCGGCGCCGTCCTCGCAGCGGGACAGCTCCTTGTTGGAGTCGTCGTAGAGGCCGGAGAGCTGCTGCCGGGCGGCGTCGCTGTCCTCGATCTTCTTCTGCACGCCGGAGGTGTAGTCCGGCAGGGCCCGCTGGATGGCGGCGGTGACGTCGAAGGCGAGGCCGAGGGCGAGGACGATCATCAGCGACCCGGCGATGACGCGGAGCACCCGGGCGCGCTTGCGGAACGCGGCGACCCGTTCGGCGACCCTGCGTCCGGCCAGCGCGAACGCCAGGAGGGGTACGGCGGTGCCGACGGCGAAGGAGAGGGTCAGCACCACGATGTCGGCGCTGATCTCGCCCCGCGCCCCGGCGACGGTGATCGCGGCGAGGACAGGACCGGCGCAGGGCACGTACAGCAGGCCGAGGCCCAGGCCCAGGGCGAAGGCGCCGCCCTCCTTGTTGACCTGGCGCTGCGGGATGCGGGCGAAGGGCTTCTCCAGGATCCGTTCGACGGGCGGGAGGATCAGGCCGAGCCCGATGAGCACGAGCAGGCCCAGGCCGATGTAGCGCAGGATGTCCTGCGGCAGGCCGAGGGCGGAGATGATCGTGACGCCGAGCAGCGTGAAGAAGGCGAAGCTGACGACCAGTCCGGCGACGACGGCGTACGGGCGGCGGTTTCGCGTGCGCGGCGGGCGTCCGGCCGCGTCCGGGGCGGGTGCGGCCGGGGCGGGTGCGGTGAGTACCGCGGTGCCGCCGTGCGGCGAGGGCGCGTCCGGCCCTTCGGTCGCGGCTCCGGGCTTCGTCCGGTCATCCTCCTTGCCGCCGGTTCCGCCCGCCAGGAACACCACGGGGAGGACCGGCAGGATGCAGGGCGACACCGCGGTGATCAGCCCTCCCAGCAACCCGATCAAGGCCAACGTGAGCATGCCGGTCACCTTCCGTCCGGAGTGCGGATGGCCCGCTCCTCCTCCACCTGCTATTCGTCGCGGCGGGAGGTTCGGATTGGCCGGAGGGAGGTGCGGATGGTGGGCGAGGTTCGCTTTCGTGAGCCGGTAAGCCCATTTGGCTGGCAGATGCGAGCCCTCACCCGGCCGGGCCTACGGGCTTTCCTGGGTGGTGCCCCGGGGGATGCCGAGCGTCGACAGCAGGTCCTCGTGGAGCTCCATCCAGACCGCGTGACACGACGGCACGCCGACGCCCGCCACCCACCGGTCCTCCCCCGCCCGGGCGCGGGCCAGCGCGGTGGCGAACCGCTCGTCGTAGCCGCCGAACCGGGTCAGCGGGTCGGCCAGACCGCGGACGAGAACAGCCAACTCTTCGCTGAGGGAGGTGAGTTCGCCGAGCACACGGGCGTCCCACGCCGGGTCGCCGTGGTCGTTGGTCGCCAGCCGGTCGTCCTCGGTGGGCCGCAACTGCCAGTCGGTGCAGGCCCGTACGAGCCGTCCGTTCAGGATCTCGAACGCCTGGTGCGCCTGCTCGACGGCGGGGCGCGCGCCGGTCTCCTCCAGTTCGCGCGCCAGTTGACGGGTGTCCTCGGCGCGGCCGCGCTCGGTGAGGGACCAGCCGCCGGTTCCGGCGAACGCGGTGTGCGTCACCCAGCCGTACGCTTCGAAGTCCGGTAGCAGTTCGCCGACCGTGTCCTGGTCGATGCCGGTACGCCGGGACACCGCCGCGTCATCGGCGAAACCGGTGACCCGTACGGCGTGCAGGACCAGCAGGTTCGGGGAAGAGGTGTGCGCCATGGCGAGGAGCATTCAGGATCCGGCACGTCCGCGTCAACGCGGCGTGTGCGGGAGGAAGGGGACACGTTGCTGATCGATCTGGCCGACGCGGAGTACGGGACGTCGGAAGGAAAGGCCGCGGTACTGGCCCGGCTGCTCGCGGCGGGTCTGCCGGTGCCGCCCGGGTTCGTGGTGCCGGTCGCCGCGTACGAGGAGGCGGCCGGCGGCCTGGACTTCTCGGACCCCGCAGCCGTACGGGATCTGCCCGGGCCCTCCGCCGCGCTGACCGGTGAGATCGCCGGGGCGCTGGTGCGCGCCGCCGGGGGCGGGCCCGTCGCCGTACGTTCGTCGGGGACCGGCGAGGACACCGCCACCGCCAGCGCCGCCGGGCAGCACGACACGTTCCTGGGCGTCAGCGGCGCGCGCGAGGTGGCCGACGCGGTGCGCGGGTGCTGGGCCTCGCTGTGGTCCGAGCGGGCGGTGGCGTACCGGCGCAGGCAGCCGGACGCGGTGCCGCCCGGCATCGCGGTCCTGGTGCAGCGGCTGGTGGCGGCGGATGCGGCGGGGGTGATGTTCGCCGGTGCCGGTGGTGGTGCCGAGGTCCGGCTGGAGGGGTCCTGGGGGCTGGGCGAGAGCGTCGTCGGGGGCCGGGTCACGCCGGACTCCTGGACGGTCTCCGGTCCGACGGTCACCCGGCGGGCGCTCGGCACGAAGTGCACGCGGGTCGACCGGGGCGGTACCGGGGTGGTCACCCGCGAGGTGGAACCGGCCGACCGGGAGCGGTTCTGCCTGACCGACGAGGAGGTGTTCCGGCTCGCGGAGCTGGGGCGCCGGACGGCCGGGCTGCTGGGCGGGGAGCAGGACATCGAGTGGGCGATCGCCGGCTCCCGGATCTGGCTCCTCCAGGCCCGGCCGGTGACCGGTGCTCTTCCCGGCGGGGTGGTGGGGGCTGCTGACAGCACCGGGGAGCGTGGCTTCCGTACGGGTACACCCGGGAGTGCCGGGGTCGCCACCGGTCCGGCCCGTGTGGTGCGCGGCCCCGGTGATTTCGGCCGGGTGCGGGCCGGGGACGTCCTGGTGTGCCGGACCACGGACCCGGCGTGGACCCCGCTGTTCGGGATCGTCGCCGCGGTCGTCACCGAGACCGGCGGCCTGCTCTCCCATGCCGCGATCGTGGCCCGGGAGCTGGGGCTGCCGGCCGTCCTGGCGGTGGCGGACGCGACGGAGACCCTGACCGACGGAGCGATGGTCGAGGTGGACGGGGGTACGGGCCGGGTGGAGGTGGTCGGGCGGGGGTGACGGGACCGGCTCACAGGCCCTGGGCCAAGCGGTGCAGCCGCAGCGCCAGTTGGATCTCCAGCGTGCGCGGCGGCTCGTTCCAGTCCGGGCCGAGCAGGCGGCCGATGCGTTCCAGCCGCTGGACCACCGTGTTCACGTGGACGTGGAGCAGGGTCTTGGTGCGGGTGAGGCTCGCGCCTTGCCCGAAGTACGCGTCCAAGGTGGCGACCAGGTCGGTGGAGCGCACCTCGTCGTAGTCGAGCACGGGGCCGAGCGTCCGGCGTACGTACCCGGTCAAGTCGGCCTGGTCACCGAGGAGTACGCCGATGAACCCCAGATCCGCCGTCGCCCCGCCGCTCCCGGTGTGGCCGAGGGCGCGCAGCGCGGAGAGGCAGCGGGCCGCCTCGTCGTGGGCGCCGGGGAGTTCGGCCGGGCCGGTGGCGGGGCCGGCCGCGCCGACGGTGACCGGGCAGCCGGCCGCCTGGGTCAGTTCGGCGGCGAGCGTCTGGGCGTCGGGGCCCGGAGTGTCGGAGGGGGCCACCAGGACGACGTGGTCGTGGTGGAGGCCGGCGAGGCCGTTGCGGGTCTGGGCGCTGCGCGCGGCGGCGGCCAGCAGGCGGTGGCGCGGCGCCACCTCGCTGTGGGCCACGAACACGCTGTGCAGGCGGCCCAGGTCGACGCCGAGGCGGCGCGCCCGAGCGGTCAGCGTGCCCGGGTCGCCGGTGCGCGAGAGCAGGTCGCCGAGCAGCTCACCGCGTACCCGGTCCTCCGTCTCGGCGACCGAGCGGCGCAGCAGCATCAGGAGTGCGGTCACCACGCTGGCCCGCTCGAACAGCAGCCGGTCCGCGTCCGCCAGGCCCGCCCGGCCGGTCAGGGCGATGGAGCCGAGGAGTTCGGGTCCGGCGAGGACCGCGCAGACCCAGGTGCCGTTGAGCGGGACGGCCCGGCCCCGCGCCCGGGAGGTGGCGACCGCCGGGGTGGGCGGGGGCTGCGGTTCGGTGCGGGCGCGGGCGAGTTCGGCGCCGTCCGCGTCGTGGATGAGGATGCCGCCGTCCAGGATGTCGGCGAGGGCGGCGGCCACGTCGTCGGCGCCGCCGCCGCGCAGCACCAGGTCGGTGAGCTGGTCGTGGGCCTCCTCGGCCCGGCGCATCGCCTCGCTGTGGGTGCGGATGGTCTCCGAGGCGGCGTTGAGGTCGACGAGCGCGGCCCGGGTCTCCTCCAGCAGCCGGGCCCCGTCGATGGCGATGGCGGCGTGGTCGGCCAGCGAGGAGAGCAGCGCCACCTCACCGGCCGTGAACTCGCGGGGTGCGCGGTCGGCCGCGTACAGGACGCCGATGATGCGGCTGCCGAGCCGCAGCGGTACGCCGAGGATCGCGCGCAGCCCCTCGTCCGCGACGGCGCTGTCGATGGTGCCGGTGTGGTGGAAGCGGGTGTCGGCGCCGTAGTCGCCGGTCGCGTAAGGCCGGGCCGTCTGGGCCACGAGGCCGCCGAGCCCCTCCCCCATGCCGAGCCGCACCTTCTGGAACGCCTCGGCGACCGAGCCGTCGGTGACCCGCATATAGGTGTCGCCCGCCGCGTCGTCGTTGAGGGAGAGGTAGGTGACGTCGGTGCCGAGCAGGAGTTTGGCCCGGTGGACGATGGCCCGCAGGACGGCGTCCAGATCGCGCAGGGCCGCGAGGTCGCTGGCCGTGTCGAAGAGGGCGGTGAGCTGAGCCTCGCGGACCCGGTGCTGGCTGAGGGTGCGCCGGATGCGCAGCGCCACGGTGGTGGCCTCGGTGATCTCGGCCAGTTCGGAGGCGGGCGCGCCCGCCTCCCGGGCGGTGGCGGCGGGCCGGTCGAACTCCTCGGCCGCCGCGCCCTGCGCCAGCAGGTCGAGCAGCCGGCGCAGGGCGGCCGCGGAGTGCTGGGGTCCGGGGGCTGTCACGCCGGTGAGCATACGGTGATCACCTCCGGGAGGGACGGCCTCTCCCGCGCGCTCCGGGCAGCCGGGCGCGCGGGAGGAGGATGAGGTCAGCGGCCGAGCGGGACCGAGTCCTTGACGGTGGCGGCCGGCGCCGCCGGAACCGAGTCCTCCAGGCCGTCCTTAGCCAGGTCGCGGCCCCGGGTCTCCTTCGCGATCCACACCGTCACCGCCGTGACCAGCGCGGCGAAGCAGAGGTAGACCGAGATCGGGACGGACGAGCGGTAGTCCTTGAGCAGCTCGACCGCGATGAGCGGGGCGAGCGCGCCGCCGATGATCGAGGCGAGCTGGGAGCCCATGGAGGCGCCGGAGTAGCGGACCTTCGTGTCGAACATCTCGGAGATGAAGGCCGCCTGCGGCCCGTACATCGCGCCGTGCAGCAGCAGGCCGACGGTGACCGAGAGGACGATCACCGGGAAGGACTTGGTGTCCAGCAGCGCGAAGAAGCCGAAGGCCCAGACCGCCATGCCGAGAGCGCCGATCAGCGTGACGGGCCGGCGGCCGAGCCGGTCGGAGAGCGCGCCCCACAGCGGGATGGTGACGAAGTGGACCGCCGAGCCGATCAGTACGGCGTTCAGCGCGTCGCTCTTGGACAGCTCCAGGTGCACGGTCACGTAGACGAGGAGGAACGCGGTGAGGATGTAGTACGAGATGTTCTCGCCGAACCGGGTGCCGATGGCGAGGAGCACCTCACGCCAGCTCCTGCGGAACACCTCGACGACCGGCGGCTGCTCCTTGACGCCCGCCGCCGCCTGCTCCTGCGCCTTCTTCTGCGCCTCCAGGAAGACCGGGGACTCCTCGACGGAGATCCGGATCCAGAGGCCGAGCATCACGAGGACACCGGAGAGCAGGAACGGGATGCGCCAGCCCCAGGCGAGGAAGGCCTCGTCGGACTGGACGGCGGCGAGCAGCGCGAGGACACCGGTGGCGAGCAGGTTGCCGCCGGGCGCTCCGGCCTGCGGCCAGGAGGCCCAGAAGCCGCGCCGCTGGTCGCCGCCGTGTTCGGAGACGAGGAGGACGGCCCCGCCCCACTCGCCGCCGAGCGCGAAGCCCTGGACCAGGCGCAGCACGGTGAGCAGGATCGGCGCCCAGACGCCGATGCTGGCGTGGGTGGGCAGCAGGCCCATGAGGAAGGTGGCGCCGCCCATCATGAGCAGGCTGATCACCAGGAGCTTCTTGCGGCCGATCTTGTCGCCGTAGTGGCCGAAGACGACACCGCCGAGCGGCCGGGCGGCGAAGCCGACCGCGTACGTCAGGAAGGCCAGGAGCGTGCCGACGAGCGGGTCGCTGCTGGGGAAGAACAGCGTGTTGAAGACGAGCGCGGCGGCCGAGCCGTAGAGGAAGAAGTCGTACCACTCGATGGTGGTGCCGACGAGGCTGGCCGCGACGATCCGGCCGATGCGGCTGGTGGCGGGCGGAGCGGAGGGCTGGGCGGAGGCTGGGGAGCCCATGGTGAGTCACCGCGTTTCGTTGACAGGTGGGGCAGGGACGGGGGTGCGGGTGGGGCGGGGTGGAGCAGGTGGTGCACCCGGCCTCGATGGGTGCCGGGTGTGGGGTTCAGCGGGCGCCCCAGCCTCCGTCGACGGGGAGGGAGGCGCCGGTGATGTACGAGGTGTGCGGGCCGCAGAGCCAGACGCAGACGGCGGCCACCTCCTCGGGCTCGATCAGCCGCTTGATCGCGGACCGGTCCAGCAGGACGTCGGCGACGACCTCGTCCGACGGGATGCCGTGCGCGGCGGCCTGGGCGGCGATCTGGCCCTCGACCAGCGGAGTCCGTACGTAACCGGGGTCGACGCAGTTGCTGGTGACCCCGTGCGGTGCGCCTTCCAGCGCGGCCACCTTGCTCAGCCCCTCCAGGCCGTGCTTGGCGGCGACGTACGCGGACTTGAAGGGGCTGGCCCGCAGGCCGTGCATGCTGGAGACGTTGACCAGCCGGCCCCACCCGCCCGCGTACATGTGCGGCAGGCAGTGGCGCATCAGGAGGAACGGCGCGGTCAGCATCACCTTCTGGATCAGCTCGAACCGGTCCGGCGGGAAGTCCTCGATCGGCGCCACGTGCTGGAGCCCGGCGTTGTTGACCAGGATGTCCACGGCCCTCGGCAGCGCGCCGACCGCCTCCGCGTCGGCGAGGTCCACGACATGGGCCACTCCGCCGGTCGCGGCGGCGACGGCCTTGGCGGCGTCGGCGTCGCGGTCGGCCACGTGCACGAGGGCCCCGGCCGCGGCGAGCGCCTCGGCGGTGGCCCGTCCGATGCCGCTGGCGCCACCGGTGACCAGGGCGGTGCGCCCGCTGAGGTCCACGGCTCCGGCCGCCTGGGCCGAGGGACCGGGCGCTGCGTGAAATTGGCTCGTCATGGCCGGAAACGCTAGAGACACCCGGCCGGACATCCCATGGCACGGACCCCCACAGTGGAGGCGGCCGGTGTGGCGGCCGCCACCACTGTCTAGCCGTTCAGCGGGCAGTACGTGAGCAGCTTCTCGGGGCTCGCGTCGGACGGCAGCTTCAGCGTGCGGCTGGACGGCGGCCGTACGCCGTGGTCCAGCCAGCGTTCCAGCGCGGTCGCCGCCGACCGGTGGCACGGCACCAGGGGCCGCACCTGGCCGGGGAAGGCGTCGGCGAGCGAGTCCACGTGCGTGCCGGCCTCGACGCGGTAGTACCGGTGGAGGTGGCCGCGCCCCTCGCGCTTCACCAGCTGCGCGTAGACGTCCGAGCTGCGGGAGATCGGCAGAAGCACGTCGTAGGTGCCGTGGAAGGTGATCAGCGGTTTGCCGATCCGGCCGGTCAGCGCGATCTTCGCGACGGCTTTCCGGACCTCCTTCGGCCGGTCAACGTAGACGTAGTCGGCGTCGCAGGCCGGGGTCCCGGGCGCGCAGAACGGTGTCCCGGCCTCCGTCGCCCCGTCGAACCCCGGGTCCAGCTCCTCGCGGTAGATGCGCTGGGTGAGGTCCCAGTAGTACTGGTGGTGGAAGGGCCAGAGGAACTCCGAACCGGCCGGGAAGCCCGCGTCCGTCAGCGCCCGGTGCGCCTGCTCTGCGCCCGCGCCTCCGGCCGCGTACGCCGGATAGTGCCGGAGCGCGGGCGGCAGGAAGGTGAGGAGGTTCGGTCCCTCGGTGCGCCAGAGCGTGCCTTCCCAGTCCACCCCGCCGTCGTACAGCTCGGGGTGGTTCTCCAGCTGCCAGCGCACCAGGTAGCCGCCGTTGGACATGCCCATCGCCAGGGTGCGCGCGGGCGGGCGGTCGTAGCGGCGGGCGACGACCTGGCGGGCCGCGCGGGTGAGCTGGGTGACGCGGTGGTTGCCTTCGGCCAGCGCGTCGCCGGGGGTCCTGCCGTCGCGGTGGAAGGCGGCGGAGGTCGCGCCCTTGTCGGTGGCGGCGAACGCGTAGCCGTTGGCCACCGCCCAGTCGCCGAAGGCCCGGTCGTTGGCGTACTGCTCGCGCACGCCGGGCGCGCCGGAGACGACCAGGCCGCCGTTCCAGCGGTCGGGGAGGCGGATGACGAACTGGGAGTCGTGGTTCCAGCCGTGGTTGGTGTTGGTGGTGGAGGAGTCCGGGAAGTATCCGTCGATCTGGATGCCGGGGACGCCGGTGGGGGTGGCCAGCCCTGCCGGGGTGAGGCCCGCCCAGTCGGCGGGGTCGGTGTGGCCGGAGGCGACGGTGCCGGCGGTGGTCAACTCGGTGAGGCAGGAGAGCTGTTGGTGTTCCGCACCCGGGACCTTGAGCGTGTCGGTACGGGAGCAGAGGGCAGGTCGGGCGGTGTCCGGCGGCAAGGGTGCGGCGGTGGCCGGGGCGGCGGTCCAGGCGGTCAGGGCGGCTGCGGCGAGGGCGGCGGGGCGGAGCCACCGACGGCGGTTGGATGGTGGGTCAACTGGCATGTTTTGGGCCTCCGTCGGGGTGGCGGATCAGGGGCAGGAGCCGGTGGCGATGGTGTAGTGGCCCGGCGGGGACTCCTTGAGCGTGCGGGTCACGAACGTGTTGTAGAGGCCGAGGTTCTGGCCGGAGCCCTTCGCGTAGGCGTAGCCGCCGGTGGTGGTGGCGCGGCCCGCGCGGACGTGCTCGTAATTGCTGGCGGTCCAGCAGGCGGCGGGCTCGGTAGGCGGGTCCGTGGGCGGGTCGACCGGCGGCTCGGTGGGCGGCTCGGTCGTCGTGCCGTCCAGGCCGAAGAACGTGGTGATCCAGTAGCTGGAGCAGATCGACGCGATGAAGTGCTGGGTGCCGGTGGCGCCGCACTGCTGCGGGCCGGTGCCCGGCGCGACCGGGGTGCCGTGGCCGATGCCGGGCACCTTGTTGACCTCGACGGCGGTCCGGCCGCCTGCCGTGACGTACTCGCTCCTGCGCGTGTTGTTCGGGCCGAGCGTGGAGGTACGGGACGGGGTCTGGCCGAGGCCGTGGACCGCCGTCCATTGGTCGCGCAGCTCGTCGGCGTTCCTCGGGGCGACGGTCGCGTCGTTGTCGCCGTGCCAGATCGCGACCCTGGGCCACGGTCCGGCGTAGCCGGGGTGCGCGTCGCGTACGGCCTGTGACCAGGCGGCCGGGGTGCGGTCGGCCCCGGGGCTCATGCAGCTGAACGCGGAGACGACGTCGACCCCGCAGCCGTACGGGATTCCGGCGACCACCGCACCGGCGGCGAACACCTCCGGGTAGGCGGCGAGCAGCACCGCCGTCATCGCCCCACCCGCCGAGAGACCGGTGACGTGGGCCTTGGCCGGGTCGGTGCCGTACGCGGTGGTGGCGTGGGCGACCATCTGCCGGATCGAGGCGGCCTCGCCCTGGCCCCGCCTGGTGTCGCCCGGCTGGAACCAGTTGAAGCACTTGTTGGCGTTGTTGGCCGTCGTGGTCTCCGCGTAGACGACCAGGAAGCCGTGCCGGTCGGCGAAGGTGTTGAGCCCGGAGTTGTCGGCGTAGAGCTGGGCGCTCTGGGTGCAGCCGTGCAGGGCGACGACGACGGGGGCCTTGACGGGGAGAGCGGCGGGGCGGTGGACGTACATGGTGAGGGCGCCGGGGTTGGCGCCGAAGTTCGCGACGCGTTCGAGCGCGGCGGCGGCGCTCGGGGCGGCCGCCGCCTGTGCCTCGGCGGCCGGCGCGACGGCGGCGCGGGCCTCCGTGGCGGGGCTGAGCAGCGCGGCTCCGGTGGCGAGCGTGACGGCAGCGGCGAGCGCGGCGAAGAGGCGACTCCGGCGGCCTTGCGGCCTGCGTGGTGGTGCCGGATGCGATGGCGTGACGTACGGCAACGTGACCTCCCGTGGGGCGGTGGCACGGAATCGCCCGTGATCCCGTGGCCCCGGCGGCCCGCTCCCGCAGAGCCTCCGAGGTCCGTCACCGTAGGAAGCGCGCGGCGGGCCGGGTAATGGCGGTGCGCGCCACAACCCGGCCCGGAACGAGGCGCCGCCACCCGTTGCGGGAGCGCGCGTCCCGCTGCTACACGCGTACGCCCTGCTGCTGCACGCGTACGTCCCGCTGCTGCACGCGTACGTCCGGCCGTACGGTCACCTCCGCGCCCGTGGCCGCCCGGACCTCGTCCACCGTGACCCCGGCCGCCACCTCCCGCAGCACGAATCCCTCGGCGGTGATGTCCAACACCGCGAGATCCGTGATGACTTGGTGCACCACGCCCCGGCCGGTCAGCGGCAGCGCGCACTCCGCCAGCAGCTTCGGCGAACCGTCGCGCGCGGTGTGTTCCGTCACCACGATCACGTGCCGGGCGCCGTGGACGAGATCCATGGCCCCGCCCATCCCCTTGACCATCTTGCCCGGGATCATCCAGTTCGCCAGGTCCCCGGTGGCCGAGACCTGCATGGCTCCGAGCACCGCCACGTCGATGTGGCCGCCCCGGATCATCCCGAAGGAGAGCGCGGAGTCGACACACGAGGCGCCGGGCCGCAACGTCACGGTCTCCTTGCCCGCGTTGATCAGATCGGGCTCGACCTCGGACTCCCCTGGGTACGGGCCGACGCCGAGCAGGCCGTTCTCCGACTGGATCACCACCTCCACGTCCTCGGGCAGGTAGTTCGGGATCAGCGTCGGCAGGCCGATGCCCAGGTTGACGTAACTGCCGTCGGTCAGCTCCCGTGCGGCGCGGGCCGCCAGCTGTTCACGGGTCAGTGCCATGTCAGGCCTCCACGCGTACGGTCCGGCGCTCGACGCGCTTCTCGGCGCGCGGGTCACCAGGGGCGACGGGAACGACCCGCTGGACGAAGATTCCGGGCAGATGGATGTCGTCGGGGCCGAGTTCGCCGGGCTCCACCAGCTCCTCCACCTCCGCGACCGTGATACGTCCGGCCATCGCGGCGAGCGGGTTGAAGTTGCGGGCGGAGGAGTGGAAGCGGAGGTTGCCGTGCCGGTCGCCGACGGCGGCTCTGACCAGCGCGAAGTCGGTGGTGATGCCTTGCTCCAGGAGGTGGTCCCGGCCGTCGAAGACCCGCGTCTCCTTGGGCGGTGAGGCGACGGCGACCGAGCCGTCGGCTCCGTACCGCCAGGGCAGTCCGCCCTCCTCGATCCAGGTGCCCGCGCCGGCCGGGGTGTAGAAGGCCGGGATGCCGGAGCCGCCGGCCCGCAGCCGTTCCGCCAACGTGCCTTGCGGGACCAGCTCCACCTCCAGTTCGCCTTGGAGGTACTGCCGGGCGAACTCCTTGTTCTCCCCGACGTACGAGCTGGTCATCCGGGCGATCAGCCCGGCCCGCAGCAGCAGGCCGAGGCCCCAGTCGTCCACCCCGCAGTTGTTGGACACCACCCGCAGTCCGCCCGCGCCCCGCTCCAGCAGGGCGTGGATCAGCACTCCGGGGATACCGCAGAGACCGAATCCGCCGACCGCCAGCGACGCTCCGGCCGCCACGTCCGCGACCGCGTCCGCCGGGTCGGCGACCACCTTGTCCACACTCATCCGTCCGTCCTCTCCCCGCCGCATCGACTGCGACGAGACTAGGAACGGAGGACGGCGTACGGCGATGGCGTCCGCCCACACTTCGCCACCGGCCCAGGTGGTGACGGACCACGCGAGGCCCTACCGCCCGTGCCGCTCCTTCGCCAGCCATGGCCCGAACTCGCTCTCCAGCACCAGCCGGCCCAGCTTGCGGTACTCCTGGAGCACCGCCGTGACGAGCTGGTCCATGGTCAGCGGAGCCCGCGACTCGGCGGCGAGGTAGGCGGCGGTCACCGCGCAGGCCCGGATCGAGCCGCCCGCCAGCTCGAAGCGGTTCGCGCAGAACTCCAGGTCCAGCGCCGGATCGCGCGGGATCGCGGTGCCCAGGCAGCGGTCCCAGAGGGCGAGGCGCTGTTCGGCGTCCGGGATCGGGAACTCCGCGATCACGTCCAGGCGGCGGGTGAACGCCTCGTCCAGGTTGGCCCGGAGGTTGGTGGTGAGCACGGCGATCCCGTCGAAGGACTCCATGCGCTGGAGGAGGTACGCCGACTCCACGTTGGCGTGCTTGTCATGGGCGTCCTTGACCTGCGACCGCTTGCCGAAGATCGCGTCGGCCTCGTCGAAGAGCAGGATGCCGTTGACGTCGGAGGCCTCGACGAAGATCCGTTCCAGGTTCTTCTCGGTCTCGCCGATGTACTTGTCCACCACGGTGGAGAGGTCCACCACGTAGAGCTCCATGCCCAGTTCGCGGGCGATCACCTCGGCCGACATGGTCTTGCCGGTGCCGGACTCGCCCGCGAACAGCGCGATGACCCCGCGCCCCCGGCCGCCGCCCGGCCGCATCCCCCACTGGCCGAGCACCTGTTCGCGGTGGCGGGCGCGGAGGGCGAGTTCGGTGAGCTGGGTGCGGGTGGCCGGGGGCAGGACCAGGTCGTCCCAGCCGACGGCGGGTTCGATGCGGCGGGCGAGCCGTTCGAGCCCGGCGCCGTTCTGGGCGCGGACCGCCGCGCGCAGGTCGTCCGGGTGGACCGGGCGCTGTTCCAGGAGCGCCAGCCGGGAGGCGACGGTGGCGGCCTTGCGCAGCTGGTCGGAGTCGAGCCGGTAGGAGGCGGTGGCCTCGATGAGGTGGTCGTCGGCGCTCGCCTGTGCGTCCGGCAGCCCGACGGACCTGGCGGCCTCGGTGAGCGCCTGGCGCCACTGGCGTGCCGCGCCCGCCGGGCCCGGCGGCAGGACGGCGACCGGGACCGGGCTGTCCCGGGTCCAGAGCGGGTCCCAGTTCTTCTTCCCGTACGCGATCAGGGGCGTGCCGCTCACCGCCGTACAGAGCGAGGCCAACAGGCGGGCGCCTTCCGGGCGTTCGGGTGCGAGCGCCTCCAGCGGGCCGAGGACGATGCCGCCGTGGGTGAGGCGGGCCTCGGCGGCCAGGGTCCGTACCAGCTCGGCCGTCCGGTCTCCGGCCGCCGCGAGGGCCGCGATGTCGACCACGAGCGGGCGGCGGCCTGCGGCGGTGAGCGCCTCGACGGCCAGGCCGGAGGCGTCGCCGCCGCGGTCGAGCAGGTGCACCAGGCCGCTGCCGGTGGCGAGCGCGGCGGCGATGCGGTGGGCCTCGGGACGGTCGTCGGGCTCGGCAGCCGGTACGGGCACGTGGGCCAGGCCGCGCAGCCGCCCGTCGGGCTCGTCGTCGCCGAGGAGGTGGGCGGTGATGCGGTCGGGTACGCGCAACGTGCGGGAGAGCAGCGGGCGTTCGGGGTCCGTCACCTCCAGCAGGCCGCCTGCGACGAGCGGGGCGGAGGGCTGGAAGCGGAAGCGGCCGGAGCCTGCCGCGGGCAGGCCGCAGAGCTCCAGCGCCAGGCCGATGGCGGGGCGGCGGCGGGTCAGGTCGTCGTTGAGGTAGCCGTAGAGGCGCTCGAACCGGGCGTCGATGTCGGGCGCCATGGCGACCAGCAGCAGCTCGATGTCCAGCTCCACCAGCCCGAAGCTCCGGGCCAGTCGGCCGAGCCGGGAGCCGCTCTCGGTGACGTACGACGACGGCTCATCACCGTACGGCACATCACCGTACGAAGGTACGGCCGCGAACGCGTCCCGCGACTCCAGGATCCGGTCCACCGCGTCCGGCGTGAGGTACTGGCCCCGGTACGGATCGTCCGGCTCCGGGTCGGTGGCGCGGCGGGCCGCCACCGCGTGCCGGACCCGCTGCTCGACGCGGGCCAGCCGCTCCCACAGCACCTCGACGTCCGCCATCGGCGGCGCGCTCTCCGTCAGACTCGCCGTCATCGCGCCGCACTCCCCCGCCTGCGCCGCCCGGGCGGCAGTTGTCTCTCCCGTTCGGCGGCGAAGCCCTCCGCCGCCAGGTCCGCGCCCGCGTTCTCGTACCGCAGGCGGCGGCCCGGGTCGTCGACCGCCGTGCCGTCCACGGCCGGTGCGGCCTTCATCACCAGGCCCTCGGTGACCGGCGGTCCGGTCGGGGCCCGTTCACCGGCGAGCGGGGCCAGGGCGCGGAGGTCGATGGCGGCCTTCAGCTCGCCGCCGAGCGCGGACCACACGTCGGAGGCGGACGGCCCGTCGGTGCGCGGCCCCGCCGCCTCCAGCTCGACGGTGAGGCCGAGTTCGGCGAGGCTGCCGGTCAACATCGATGCGGGCAGCGTGTCGTGGCGCATCAGACAGCGCAACACCTCGGAGAGCAGGCGGTGTTCGTCCTGCGGGCGGTTGGTCCAGGCGGTGACCAGGTAGGTCAGCTCGAACCAGCGCGGCGGGGTCCGCCGGCCGGTGACCATGCCGTGCTCGTCGTGCTCCTCGGCCGTACCGGTTCGCCGCCTGCCCGCGTCCTCGCGGATGCCGTGCAGGAAGACACTGATGGTGGGGGCGTTGCGCCGGGCCGACCAGTCCTTCGTCGGCGCGTCGAAGACCAGGTCGACGCCGCTCTCCTGGAGCCCGGCGTCCACCAGCAACAGCCGCAGTCCTTCGTCGACTTCGTGGATCATCGGCGGATCACCTCGTCCGGCGGCGTGATGGTGCCGAGCACCACGAGGAAGTCCGTGGTGACCGGGGAGAAGCCGGGGCCCCGGGCCGTGATGATGCGCGGTCCGGTCTGGTCCTTCGCCAGGATGAGCAGCTGCGCGATGAACGTGCCGTCCGGGTTCGGCAGGGTCGGCGCCGCGGCCGCCGTGATCCCCGGGTCCCAGTCGAGCTTCACGGGCGCGCCGGGCGGGAAGTCCTTGCCGCGCACCGAGGTGACGAAGCCGGGCTTGCCGACGGCCGGGACCGCGATGATCCGGGGCTGGAGGATGCGCAGCGGGATGCGGGAGACGTTGTCGTTCCGGTCCGCGTCCGTGCCGGTGGTGGTGAGCGTCGCCGTGATCCTCGTGCGCAGGGCGCGGTCCGGTGAGAGGACGACGCGGACGACGGTGGAGGCGCCGGGCGCCAGGTCGGGCAGCCCGCACTGTCCTCCCGTGCAGCCTGCCGGGAGCGGGCCGGACGGAATGTTCCCCGGCAGGCCGAGCTGGAGCCGGAGGCCGGTGGCGGTGGCGTTGCGGCCGTTGCGCACGGTGTAGGTGACGACGACCTTGCCGCCGACGTAGCCGGGGCTGGGCTGGGCCCGGACGACGACGCCGGGACCGGCCGGGGGCGCGGGCGGCAGCGGGGCCGGGGGGCGTGGTGCGGGCGGGCGCGGGGCGGGCGGCGGAGGCGGTGCGGGCGCGGTGGTCGGGGGCGCCGGGGTGGGGGTCGGAGGTGTGGGGGTGGGCGGGGTCGGCGTGGGAGGCGTCGGGGTCGGAGGGGTGGGGGTCGGGGTGGGCGGGGGCACGTCCTGGACGGGGACGAGGGTGCCGGTGGCGTTGTCCGTCGGGTTCGGGTCGAGCACGGTGCCGGTGACGGACCAGCCGATCGGCTGGTCGCCGCGCGTGACGCCGGTCAGCTTGGCGGTGATCTCGACGCTCGCGCCGGGCGGCACGACACCGAGGCCGCACTGCGGCGATGCGGCCCCGCACGTACCGGCGTCGGTGGTCAGCTCCTCCAGCCGTACGCCGGGCGGAGGATCGGCGGTGAAGACGGTGCCGGGGGACGGCGACGGGCCGTGGTTGACCACGGTGACCTTCACCTCGACGGAGGAGCCGACCTCCACGGTGGGCCCGGTCGGCGGGGCCGTCACGGCGAGGTCGACCGACTGCTGGTAGCTCGGTTCCTTCTGGCGTCCGGCGTGGTCGTTGTCCAGCGGCGTCAGCTCACCCGAGGCGAGGTCCAGGACGGAGAGCTGCTCCATCGAGTTGACCGGCTGTTCCCGGCGGGAGGAGAGCACGAGCCGGCTGCCGTCCGGCGACCAGGCCACATCGCGCGGCTGGAACGGGCCGGTCCCGGTGGTGTCGGGGACCGGCAGTTCGCAGCCGAGCGGGTTGTTCCGCTGGGAGGAGGGCAGCACGACCCGGCAGCCGCCGCCGCTCAGCGGCTTGACGATGACGCCGTTGCGTTCGTTGATCCGGCCGCCGCCGTCCTTGCGGTTGAAGGCCACCGTCGTACCGTCCGGGGAGAACGCCGGGCTGTCGTCGATCACTTCGCAGGCGCCGGGGCAGATGGTGGCGCTGAGGTCCCGCTGCTGGTCGAGCCGGTTCACCGGCACGGTCCAGATGTGCTTGTTGCCGCCGTTGCCGTTGATCACCTGCGTACGGGTGAAGGCGAGGTTGACGCCGTCGGAGGACCAGGTCGGCTGGGCGTCGCCGCCCTGCTGCTGGCCTTCGGGCGGGCGGATCTCGTCGAGGATCGCGCCGGTGGCCACGTCGGCGATGAGGATGCGGCCCGGACCGGCCGCCCCGCCGGTGCCGCCGGGCGAGGTGCGGGTGAACGCCAGTTTCGTACCGTCGGGCGAGAAGGTCGGGTCGGTGTCCCAGTCGCGGTCGCCGCGACCGGCGAGCGGCAGGGCGGCGCCGTTGGTGCCGTCGGCGTCGACCATCCAGATGCGCTGGATGCGTGCCTCGGCCGGGCCTTCGAAGCGGGTCACGACGATGCGGCGGCCGTCGGGCGTGTAGTTCTGCCGCTCGGTCCACGGGTCGAATCCGGCCGCCGGGTTGAAGAGCGGGTCGGCCGCCGGGTCGGTGTTGGTGCGGGCCGCCGGGTCCTCGTTCAGGATGGTGAAGCCGAGGTCGCGCGGGTCGGAGCCGTCCTGGCGTACGTCCTGGAGCGTGACGGTGTTGGCCGTGGCGGCGGTGATCCGGGAGACGATGACCTCGCCCGTACCGCTGTCGCTGCCGGTCCAGGTCGGAGACGCGACGTCACGGTCCTCGGAGACCAGCTGGTCCGGCGTCTGCTCGGAGAAGACCGGGCCCCGGTAGACGTGGTCGAAGTTGTCGCAGCCGCAGACGTGGAACGGGCTGAGGAAGAGGACGTCGTCGCCGTTCGGCAGCCAGGAGACCGAGTGACTGCCCCACTCCGCGTGCCCGCCCGCCAGCAGCGGCCGGTCGGTGCCGAGGCCCTCGGTGACCCGCAGCCGGTAGCCCTTCTGCGGGTCGGGGTCGGTGATGTGGGTGTACGCGACCCGGCTCCGGTGCGTGTCGTCGTCCACCGGGTTCCAGGACGGGTCCTTGGCGTCGCCGGGCGGGCCGTCGCTGATCCGGCGCTGGTCGCCGCCGGCGAAGGCCCGCTCGTAGATCTGCCAGCCGCGGGTGGCGTCGCCGTCGCAGGCGTACGCGATGCGTGTTCCGTCCGGCGAGAAGGTCGGGGACTCCTCGTTGTCCGGGGTGTCGGTGAGCCGCCGCAGGTTCGAGCCGTCGACGCCGACCGCCCAGAGGTCGCGCTGCACGGTGCCGCCGGGGCCCGGCTCGGCGGAGTCGAAGACAACCGTACGGCGGTCCGGCGAGAGTTCGGGGTTGCCCGCGTCCCGGTCGGTGGTGAGCCGGCGTACGGTCCCGTCGGCATCGCGCACGTACACCTGCGGCCGCACGCTGTCGCGGAGGCTGGTGAAGACGAGGACGCCGTCGCGCGCGGAGGGGTCCTGGTCGTAGTGGGTGGGGCCGGTGTCGCCGAAGAGCGGGTCGGTGGTCTTCTCGGCGTTGGCCCGGCCCAGGCTGCGGTGTTCCGTGCCGGCGAAGGCGATCCGCCCGGCCTGCGCCGGGTCGGCGTCGGCCTCGGCGGCCACCGCCTCGCCCGAACCCTGCGGGGCGGCGGCCGATCCGACCACCAGCAGCGGCGCCAACAGCACCACCGCGCCCGCCAGTCGGCTCCACCGGGCATGCTTCGCCGGGCCAGCAGTGCCGGTCACGGCCCACCTCACAGTCTGTTGATGACGCTCCACCGTCGAGCATCGCGCCCGCGCGGGGCAGGAGGACAGGCCTCAAGTACCCGGACCGGGGGAAGGAGCGGCTGCCCTTTGCGGCTGCTCCTCCCCGCCGGGAGGCTCTCGGCCCCACCGGGAGACCCGGCGCGCGGCTGTCCCTCCCCGCCCCGGGGCCGGGCGCACGGTCAGATCAGGCCGTGCCGCATCGCGTACCCCACCGCATGGGCGCGGTTGCGCAGTTCGAGCCGGGTCGCCACCTCGTGCAGCACGTTCTTGACGGTGCGTTCGGAGTACGAGGTCTTCTGCGCGATCTCCGACGTGTCGAAGCCCTCCGACACCAGCCGGATCATCTCCGCCTCCCGGGCCGTGAGCGTGGAGAGGGTGAGTCCGCGCGGGTCCAGGACCGTCCGCTGGAGGCTGCTGACATGGTCCAGGAGCTTGCCGAGCAGATCGCCCGGGAGCACGCCCTCGCCGTTGGCCATCGCCTTGACCAGGTGGATCAGCCGGTCCTGGTCGGCCTCGCCGCGCCGCAGCACGGCGGCGACCCCGCACTCGATCATGGTCTGGAGCGCGCCCGACTCGAAGAAGCCGACGACCAGACCGGTGCGGGTGGAGGTGTTGCGCTGAAGGCGGTGCAGGAGCTGGACGGTGGGCTCGTCCACCGTGTCCACCACCACCAGGGAGACCTGGGCCTGGTCCGCCTCGGCCTCCGGTATCAGCTCTATCTCGGGCCGCATCCGCAGCTGGTGGACCATGCCGGTCTGGAGGATCAGGTCCTCCGCGTAGACCGCCACGGTGACCCGGCCGCCGCTCCCGGCGCCGGGGACGGTGCGGGCGGACCGGGCGGTCCGCCGGTCCGCGTCGGGCCTGCGGTACTGCGCGCGCTCCGCCGTCCCGCTCCTCGCGCCTGGCGTGGTCACCGCGTCCGCCGGGGGCCTGCTCGTGCCGTCCGCCGTCGTCATCGTGTCGGCCGTGGTCATCGTCATCGTGTCTGCCGTGGTCATCGTCATCGTTCCGCGCCGTCTTCCTCAGGTACTTCCGCCCGATATGCCTGTCACCGCTCCCCACCGCACCGGTCTTCGGCAGGGGGCGCGGGCCCGGGGCGGGGGCGTGGAGCCACCGGTGCGGTGTGCGTCCGGGGCACCGGCCCTGCCCGCTCGTTGCCCTCGCGACCCTGCTGCGCAGCCACCGGGGCGGCCTACGGTCGCAGGGTGACCACATCTGCCGAACTCGAAATGCCCACGGTGACGGTGTCGCCCGGCGGTACCGCGACGACGACCCTGACCGTGCGCAACGACGGTGACATCGTCGAGGCCTACACCCTCGAAGTCGTCGGCGACTGCGCCGCGTGGAGCACCGTCGAGCCGGCCCGCGTCTCGCTCTATCCGGGCACCTCCGAAACGGTGACCCTCACCTTCGCGCCTCCCCGCTCCCACGAGGTCAAGGCGGGCGAGACCCCGCTGGCCGTCCGTGTCCTGCCCGCCGAGCACCCGGAGTCGGTGGTGGTGCCGGAGGGCACGGTCACCGTCGAGCCGTTCCACGAGCTGCGCACCGAGCTGGAGCCGCGCCGCCGCCGGGGCTGGCTGGGCGCCCGCTTCCGTACCGCCGTGCAGAACCAGGGGAACACCCCGGTCGACGTGGCCTTCACCGGCAAGCAGGCCGGCGAGGAGCTGCGGCTGGGCTTCACGCCGGGTCAGAAGCGGCTGGAGCCCGGCGAGTCGGCCGAGATCCGGCTGAAGGTCCGTGCGGCCAAGCTGATCTGGTTCGGCGAGCCGGTCACCTGGCCGTTCGAGGTGGAGGCCGCGGAGGTCGTCGCGCCGGTGGAGGCACCGGTCGCGGTGGCCGCCGGGAGCGGGGAGACCGTCCGGCAGGAGCCCGTCCGGCCGGAGACCGGCGGCATGGAGGCCGTACGTCCGGAGCCGGTCCCCGGTGAGTTCCTCCAGCTGCCCGTGCTGCCCAAGTGGCTGCTCATCGTGCTGGCCGCGCTGCTGGCGCTGCTGCTGGCCTGGTTCGCGCTGGTCCGGCCGGCGGTGAAGAGCACCGCGAAGCAGGCGGCGACCGAGGCCGCGCAGGAGGAGGCCGCCCGCGGCGAACAGCAGCAGGGCGCGCCCACGCCGGGCGGCCCGAACGACCCGACGGGAGGCCAGGGGCAGGGCACCGGCCCGAACGCGCCGGGCACGCCCGGAGGTACCGGCGGCTCCGGTACGGGACCGGGCACAGGCTCCGGGCCGGGCGGCACGGGCGCCGGGGGCACCGAGCAGAGCTCCGCGACGATCGACGTGGAGTCCCGGGCCGGGGGCGAGGAGACGGGGACGTACCAGGTTCCGGCGGGCAGGGTCTTCGGCATCACGGACATCGTGGTGGCGAACTTCCAGGGCGACGAGGGGGTGCTGACGATCTCCTTCGGAGAGCGGAAGATCACCACCATCGCGCTGGAAACCTTCCGCAACCAGGACTATCACTGGGTCACCCCCATTCAGGTTCCGGAGAACGCCACGGTCACCGCTGCCGTCACCTGCGCCAAGCCCGGCACTCCGGCGACCGGAACACAGGCTTCGGGCTGCCATCAGGTGATTAACGTCAGCGGCGTACTCAGCGATCTCGCACGGTAGAACTACAGCGGAAACGGCGGCGCCGGGCGCCGCGTTCCCCTTTCGACGACGGCACCTGTTCGGTGACGACGACACCTTTCGATGACGACAAGAGCAGAAACCCGCCCCCGGGGGAAACCCGGCGTGCCGGGCGATGGCGGATTCATCCTCCCGAATACACCAAAGGTCTATACCAATTCGGTCACCCCCGGCACCGACGACCAGGGAAGAATATCCGGTTCCGGTGGACCGGAGCACGAACGGGGCTGATCAGAGCCGTTCCTGACGGTTCGGGAGGAGACCCCGGGTGCCCGATCGGAACGGTCGGGTGCCCGTTTCCGTCGGCGCGAACCGGCCGGAAGATCACACCTTCTGGGCGCATTCTGGCCGAATCCCGTCACTCCGCCACGATTCCCGGGCAGCCCCGTACGGCTTTTCGCCGTGTGGCGTTCATCGAGAAAAAGAGATACCGAACACACCACCTCCAGGAAACGGAATCAGTCCTTCCGGCGAATCCCCGGAAGACATCCGGAACGACGTCCGGAACGACGTCCGGAACAGCGGGCAGAACGGCGGCCGGAGCGGAAACACTTCTGTGACCCGTTGTTCTCCTCCGCGTCATCCAGGAGCCCTCATCCAGGAGCCGTGGAATGCGTCCGGCCTTCCGCGAAATGCGCAAGTGACGCGGCCGGTCCGCCGGGGCAGCATTCACCGCCGCCAAGGTGCCCGGGAAGGCAGCGTCATTGCCCCGCGCCCAGGACTTTGAGACCTGGTCCCGGCCGCCGGCGCCGGGCAAGACTGACCGGTGAACGAGTGACCACCCCCGAAGGAGCGAGCATGCCGACGTACCTCACCCCCGGTGTATACGTGGAGGAGGTGCAGTCCGGAGCACGGCCCATCGAGGGAGTCGGCACCGCGGTCGCAGCCTTCGTCGGCTTCGCCGAGACGGGCCCCTTCCACCAGCCGACGCTGGTGACCAACTGGGACCAGTACGTCCAGACGTTCGGCACCTTCACCGCCGACACCTACCTCACGCACGCCGTCTACGGCTTCTTCGCCAACGGCGGCGGCGCGGCCTACATCGTGCGCATCGGCGGCCCCGCGCAGGGCGCCTCCGCGTCGAGCGGTCCCGGCGCGGTGAGCCAGGCCCCGGCGCCCGTCGCCCTCGGCGGCTTCCTGGTCGCCGCCAAGTCCGGCACGGGCGACGGCCTCTCCGTCGAGATCGCCGACCCCGAGGGCGAGAACCCTCCGGAGGACCGCTTCAAGCTGCTGGTCCGCCAGGCCGGCAAGGTGGTGGAGACGTACGACGTCTCCACCCGCAAGAACGTCAAGGGCTACCTGGTCACCCAGACCCGCGACTCCCAGCTCATCCAGGTCACCGAGCAGCCCGGCACCGCCCAGAGCCGCCCGGAGAAGCAGACCGTCGCCCTCGCACCGGCCACGCCCGCTCCCGCCACCGGCTCCGGTGTGGCGCGGCTCGACGCGTCCGAGTACGTCGGCGACGCCGCCGCCCGCACGGGTTTCGGCGGCCTGGAGTCGATCGACGAGATCACCATGGTCGCCGTCCCGGACCTGATGAGCGCCTACCAGCGCGGCGAGATCGACGCCGAGGGCGTCAAGACCGTGCAGCTCGCGGTCATCTCGCACTGCGAGCAGATGGGCGACCGGGTCGCCGTCCTGGACACCCCGCCCGGCATGAACGCCCAGCAGGTACGTAACTGGCGCAACGACGAAGCCGGTTACGACTCCCGCTACGCCACCCTGTACTACCCGTGGGTGAAGGTCTTCGACCCGGCGGCCGGCCGCAATTCCCTGGTCCCGCCGAGCGGTCACGTGGCCGGTGTCTGGGCGCGCAGCGACGGTGAGCGCGGAGTCCACAAGGCGCCCGCCAACGAGGTCATCCGCGGTGCGGTGGACCTGGAGATCCGGCTCAGCAAGGGCGAGCAGGACCTCCTGAACCCGATCGGCGTCAACTGCGTCCGCGCCTTCCCGGGCCGCGGCATCCGCATCTGGGGCGCCCGCACCCTCTCCTCCGACCCGGCCTGGCGCTACCTGAACGTGCGCCGCCTCTTCAACTACCTGGAGGAGTCGATCCTGATCGGCACCCAGTGGGTGGTCTTCGAGCCGAACGACGACCGCCTCTGGTCGAGCATCCGGCGCAACGTCACCGCCTTCCTCACCGAGGAGTGGCGCCGCGGCGCGCTGTTCGGCCGCACGGCCGAGGAGGCGTTCTACGTCCGGTGCGACCGGAGCAACAACCCGCAGGAGTCGATCGACCTCGGCCAGGTCGTCTGCGAGATCGGCGTCGCCCCGGTGAAGCCGGCGGAGTTCGTGGTCTTCCGCCTCGCGCAGTTCTCGGACAGCACCAGCCTCATCGACGAGTGACCTCCGCGGTCCTCATCTCCCCACTTCGCCACATCAATCGGAACAGGTGACACACAGTCATGGCAGAGGGCGACGCTCTTTCCACCCACGTATTCGGCGTGCAGCTCGGCGGCTACCTCGTGGAGTCCATCCAGGAGATCAGCGGCATGACCGTCGAGGAAGAAGTCGTCGAGGTCCGTCAGGTGACCGCCGAGGGCAAGCAGATCATCCGCAAGCAGCCGGGCGCGCGCCAGGCGGGCGAGGTGACGATCACCCGCGGGCTCGACAAGAGCAGCGAGTTCACCACCTGGATCAAGGAGACGCTCAACAACGGGGCCGTCGACACCGCGCGTCAGAACCTCACGATCGAGATCAAGGACTCGACCGGTGAGACCGTCCGCCGCATCCAGCTCATGCAGGGCTGGGCCTCCAAGTGGGAGGGCCCGTCGCTCAAGGCCGGCGAGTCCAGCGCGGCGACCGAGACGGTGACCATCACCTTCGAGGAGATCGTGGTCGAATGAGGCGCCGGACCGTTTCGCCGGGCAGCGGCCTCGAAGAGGTCCTGGACAACCTCGCCGCGGCGCCCGCCGCACGCGAGGAGGCACCGCCGGCCCGCACCCCGCAGCGTGAACGCGACTCCCTGCAGACGGAGTTCGCGTTCGAGCTGCCGCGCGGATACGTCGACGACGAGGGCCAGGTGCACCGCCACGGCACCATGCGCCTCGCGACGGCCCGGGACGAGCTGCGCCCGCAGATCGACCTGCGGGTGAAGGAGAACCCGGCGTACCTGTCGGTGGTGCTGCTGAGCCAGGTCATCACCCAGCTCGGCACGGTCACCGACGTACACGCCGGGATCGTGGAGCGGATGTACGCCACGGACGTGGCGTTCCTCCAGGACTTCTACCGCCGGATCAACAGCGAGGGCCACACCCACGCCGCGGTGACCTGCCCGCTCTGCCACGGCTCGTTCGAGGTGGACCTCTCGGGTGGGCGCCTGGGGGAATCGTGACGTACGCGCTTCCCCGGCTGCGGGAGGAGATCGCGTACGTCGCCTACCACTTCCATTGGCAGCGTGAGGACATTCTCGACCTCACCCACGCGGAACGTCAGCAGTGGGTGCGGGAGATAGCGCGGATCAACACCCGCGTCAACGAAGGCGGGTGATCGTGTGGGGTTCGGGAACTGGCTGCGCCGGACGGACCGGGCGGTGCCGGGGCCGGTGCCTGGGCCTGGGCCTGGCGCGGAGGAGGCAGGCTCCACGGGGCCGGCTCCCGAGTCCTCCGGCTCCGGTGCCTCGGGCGCCTTCGGTGCGTCCGGTGCCTCCGATGCCGGCTGGGACGGTGGCTGGCGTCAGGTCGCTCCGCCCGCGGTGACCGTTGCCCGGTCCTCGATCGGGGTGAGCGACGGACTGCGGTTCCGGTCCCAGCTCGCCTCCTGGCAGAACCCGACCCTCGGCGGCGAACTCGGCCACGCCGTCCTGCCGTCCGCCCCGGTGGGCCTCATCCACGGCGTGACCCGCCCGGGCTCCGCACGCTCCGCCTCACCCGGAGGCCCGCTGCTGCTGCGGGCGGCCCGGCCGGAGGGCGCCGAGGCGGAGGCGGAGACCGGGACGGCCGCGGTGGCGGGGCGCGCGGGCGGCGGAAAGCCGGGGACGCCGGGGCGGAGTGCGTCGGTCCAGCGGTCTGGCGGTACGACGCGGACGTCGGTACGGGAGGTGGGGGCGGGGTCCGTCCCGGCTGGCTCGGGTCCTGGTGCGGGCGCGGCCGTGAGCCCTGTCGTCGGTCCGGGCGCAGGCTCGGGGTCGGCGTCGGGCTCGGCTGCCATGCCGACGGTGCAGCGGGCTGCGAAGGCCGGTGCGGCGCCGACCTCTTCGGCTCCAACGCCCCCAGAGGCTGCCGCCGTTTCGGCTACAGCTCCGGCTCCGACTTCAGTTCCAGCTTCGGCTTCGGCTTCGGCTTCGGCTTCGGCTTCGGCTTCGGCTTCGGCTTCGGCTGTTGAGCGTGCGCGGCCTGCCGCCGTACGTCCTCGGCGTACCGCGCCACCGCTGACCGTCGCCCGCCGTCCGGCCATGCGGCTGCGGCAGATCACCGGGCTACCGCCGGCCGCCGCCGCTGCCACCCCCGCCGCGCCCACCGCACCCTCCGCACCGGCCACCGCTCCGGAGCCCGTGCGGCGGAGCACGCAGCAGGAGAGCCCCGGCCGCACACCGGCTCCTGCTCCTGCTCCCGAGGCCGTACGCCCGGCTCTGGGCAAGCCCCTACGGGAACTGCCCTCCGAGGCCATCACGCCCGGCCCGGCAGGGCTAGGACGACCCGTGCCCTCCGCCCCGGGAGGGCAGGAGGCGGCGGCCATGCCGGTACTCCAGCGGCAGACCTCGGAGGCAGCGGAGGCGGCCTCACCGGCCGTGGCGCCTTCGCCGGGTCAGGCTCCACGCGACGGCTCCCCGGGGCGCACGCAGCCCGCCGACGCACCCGCCGGCCCCCGTGCCCGTATACGCGGCGGCATCGGCACGCCCCTCACCTCGCTCCCGTCGACCGCCCGGGTCCAGCGCGACGCGCCGCTCCTCGGTGACCGCAGGCGTACGCGACCGGGCCCGACGGGCACACCGTCCCCGCAGACCACAGCGCCGCAGGCCACCACACCACCGACCGCCCCGAACACCCTGACCAACCCGAGCACCCCGAGTACCCCGAGTACCCCGTCGGAGATGCCGGTCCGCTCGGCCCCGGCACCCGCCCAGACCTCGCCCGTACAACGCGCGGTGGACGGCGACCGCCCCCGTACCTGCGCCGGTACGGATACGGGCACGCCCGCCCCCGGCAACACCGCTCCCCCGGCCCCGGCCCGCGTCCGGAACATCGGCCCGAAGCGGGAGGCCGGACGGGCCGCGGCCACGCCCACCGTCCAGCGTTCGCGCACCCTGCTCTCGGGCCGGGAGCTGAAGGTGAGCACCGGTGCGGCCGAAGGGTTCTCGGCGCCGCCGACGACGACAGCGGCCGGCACCACGGCCCGCCCGGTCGTGGCAGCCACCTGGAGCCGCGACGTACAGCGGTCGGCATCCGGAGCGACGGCGCCCGGTGCGCCGGGGACCAGCCACACACGAACGGCGAACGCGCGGACCAGCAACGTGCGGACGACCGGCGACGGGCAGCCCGGCAACGTGCGGACGGCCGGCAATGCGCGGACCGGCGACACACAGACCGGCGGCACGCCGTCCGGGGAGCGCCGGACGTCAGCGGGTGCGACGCCCCGGCGCAACACACCCCGCGCCCGCCCTGCCGAACCCGCCACCGCACCGGCTGCGCCGCACCGAACCCGTACCCCCGGCCCGGCCCCGACGACGACAGCGGCGGCGGCGGCAACAGCGGTCGACGGCGGCCAGATCCCCGGCACCACCGTCCAGCGTGCCGTCCCCACAGCCCTCGCGCCCCGGCGCACCACCGGCGAAGGCACCACCGGCGAGACCACCGGCCCGCAAGCCATCTCCGCCCGCACCGCGAAGGCCACCACCGCCCCGGCCGGGAAAGGGTCCACGATCGGCGGCGCGCTCCAACGGCTCGTGCAACGCCGTTCGGTTCAAGCTCCGGCAACGGCCCCGTCGTCGCCCCGCCCCACCCGCCCCTCCCCCCACCACGGCAGCCGGCAACCGACCGTCCAACCGGCGTCGTCTCCCCCGCAGGCCACCCCTTCAACGGCTTCAACGCCGCCCAGGCCCTCCGCCGCCTCCACGGCCCCTACCCCGGCCCGGGTCCCGGTCGTCCGCCCGCATCCCCCCGTGGCCGCCCCACCCGGAGCCACCGTCGTACCCGTCCAGCGGATGCCCCTGCCGGTCGTCCCGGACCCCGCAGGCCCCCCGCCCGCAGGCCCGGCGCCCGGCGGCGGCGACGCCCCCCTGGCAGGTCCGCAGCCCCTCTCCGTACGGGTCCCACCGCGCCCCCACGCAGCGGCATCCGGCACCACCGGGCAACCCGCCTCACCGGCCCAAGCGCTCCAACGCGCGGCCGCCCAAGCCGGCATCACCGGCGTCCCGGTCAAGGCGGTCCCGCCGAAGAGCACGCACAAAGACACGCACAGGAGCACGCACAAGGGCGCCCAGCGCGGCGCACAGCCAGGCGGACCGAGGCCCGTCCAGCGCGCGGCCGAAGACGGCCCGTCCGGCTTCGCCCCCAGCACCGAGACGCCGACCGGCACCACGGCGGCCACGGTGAACACGGCGAACGAGGCACACACGGCGAACACGACCGCCCGGATCTCCGGAGCCGAGATCGAGGAGCTGGCCCGCCGCCTCCTCGACCCCGTGAGCCGGCTCATCCGCGCCGACATGCGCCGCGGCCGGGAGCGTGCGGGACGGCTCCACGACGGCCGCCGCTGACAGCACACCCCGACCCTCACCACCCCAGCAGTCAGAAGAAGAGAATCGGCATGACGGACAACATCTTCGCCACGAGCGTGTTCTTCAAGCTCGTGATCGGCGGCAGCGACCTCGGGGCCTTCCACACCTGCTCGGGCCTGGGCGCGGAGGTCGAGATGGAGACGTACGCCGAGGGCGGCAACAACGGCTTCACCTGGCACCTGCCCGGACGCATCACCTGGACCAACATCACGCTGACCCGCCCGGTCACCGCCGACACGATGAAGATCGCGCGTTGGCTCAACGAGACGATCCAGCGCGTCGAGCCCAAGGACGGCGAGATCGTGGCGCTGCGGCCGGACCTCAGCCGGATCATCAGCTGGCAGGTGCAGGGCATCGTCCCGGTGCGCTGGCAGGGCCCGTCCTTCGATCCCGCCAACTCCCAGGCGGCGATGGAGACGTTGGAGATCGCGCACGAGGGCCTGGAGCCCTCCTGATGACCCGTCACGTCACACGCCAGGAACGCCCGGAACACCCGGAAGGAGGAACGCCATGTCACCCGCTCTCCGTGCGAGCCGTGCGCGCGCCCAACTGACCATCATGGAACCGCCGTCGACCGTCGGCGCCAAGCCGGGCGGCAAACTCGCCCAGCTCACCCTCCAGTTCAACCCGAACAAGCTGTCGCTGAGCAAGAGCACCGAGTGGCGGCGCACTCCGTCCCGGATGGCCGGGCAGTCCGCGCTGCCCGAGTTCGTCGGGAGCGGGCCGCGCTCGCTCTCGCTGGAGGTGTTCCTCGACGCGACCGCCACCCACGACAACTCCGTGGAGAAGGCGGTGGAGCAGCTGATGATCGCCTGTGTGCCCACGCCGACCAGCCTCGCGCGCAAGACGCCCGCGAGCCCGTGGGTGCGGTTCGACTGGGGGACGTCGCGGACGACCTCGTTCGACGGCGTGCTCTCCAACCTCTCCGTCTCGTACACGCTCTTCGACGTGGACGGGAAGCCGCTGCGCGCCACCTGCTCCCTCTCCATCGAGGAGGCGAGCGTCGACCCCGCCGGCCAGAACCCCACCTCGGGTTCGAAGGAGGCGCGGCGGACGCACCGGGTCGTCGCCGGGGACAGCCTGCCGCTGCTGGCCTGGCGCGAGTACGGCGACGCCACGGCCTGGCGGACGATCGCGGACGCCAACGACATCGACAACCCGTTGCAGTTGATCCCGGGCAGCGAACTCCTCGTGCCGGGACTGGAAGACCACCTCGCGGAGGGCGGCCGATGACCGCCTCCGCTCCGGGGCGTTCGTTCGCCGCCGATCCGATCGTGGAGATCCCCGCCGAACTGCCGCTGGGCTGGGCCGCGCAGCTGGTGAGCTGTGTGGTCGACGAGAACGTCGGGCTGCCGGACACGGCCGTGCTGATGTACCGGGACCCGGACCACGATCTGCTCAGCGAGAGCGGGATCACGCTCGGCACTCCGCTGAAGATCTCCGTCGTCACCGTCCAGGACCGGGTCCGTGAGCGGCTGTTCACCGGTGAGGTCACGGCGATCGAGCTGGACCACGACACCACCGGCACGTTCACCGTGATCCGCGCGCTCTCCAAGGCGCACCGGCTCCAGCGCGGCCGGAAGGTGGTGGCGTACCGGAACATGAAGACGGCGGACATCGTCCGCAAGGTCGCGGCGGGTGCCGGGCTGGCGTGCGGCAAGGTCGAGGCGGCGCCGATCACGTACAAGCAGCTGACCCAGCCCAACGTCTCCGACTGGGAGTTCCTCCAGCACCTGGCGGCCGAGAGCGGGGCGCAGGTGCGGGTGGACGACCAGGGCGTGCTCCAGTTCACCAAGCCGAAGCCCGCCTCCTCGGCACCGTCGCCCGACACCCGGGCCGCGAAGAACCCGATGGTCCTGGAGTACGGGGACAACCTGCTCGCGCTGCGGGCGGTGGTGACCGGCGCGGACGGGGCCGGGGACGTGGAGGTGCGCGGCTGGAACGTCGACACCAAGACGCGGCTCGTGGCGCGGGAGCAGTCGGTGCGCAGCAAGACCGTGACGCCCGGGATGAGCCCGTCGGTGGCGGCCGGGGCGTTCGGTGCGAAGGCCCGCGTGACCGTCGCCGACACCCCGTACCGCACCCAGGCGGAGACCACGGCCGTGGCCGGCGCGGTGGCGGCCCAAGTCAGCTCGGGCTTCGGGGAGATCGAGGCGGTCGCCTTCGGCAATCCGCAACTGCGCGCGGGCGCACCCGTGGCGCTCGGCAACGTCGGCCCGACCTTCTCCGGCCGCTACACCGCCACCGCCGCCCACCACGTCCTGGAACCGGACGGCGGCTACCGCACCACCGTGATCGTCAGCGCCTCGC
Organism: Streptomyces sp. CA-146814; assembly: GCF_050942385.1. Classification (NCBI taxonomy): domain Bacteria; kingdom Bacillati; phylum Actinomycetota; class Actinomycetes; order Kitasatosporales; family Streptomycetaceae; genus Streptomyces; species Streptomyces sp. CA-146814. Next base: position 5,715,252 of record NZ_CP192068.1, on the reverse strand, counting down.
CCGACCGCTCGCTGGCCGGGCTGACCGGCGGCGGGGCCCCCTCGCGTGGTCCGCGCATGCCGGGGCTGGCGATCGGCGTGGTCACCGACATCCGCGAGGGCAAGGGCCAACGGGGCTGGGTGCGGCTGAAGTTCCCGTGGCTCGACGACACGTACGTCACCGACTGGGTCCGTACGGTGCAGTGGGGCGGCAACGGAGGCGGCGGGGTGTTCAGCCCCGAGGTCAACGACGAGGTGCTCGTCGGCTTCGAGCAGGGGCTGCTGGACAGCCCGTACGTGCTCGGCGGCCTGTACAACGGCATCGACCGCCCCTCCGAGCACGACGTACCGCTCGTCGACAAGACCAGCGGCAAGGTCAACCGCCGTTCTCTGGTGTCCCGTTCGGGCAACCGGCTGGAGCTGCTGGACACGCCGCGCGGCCCCTCCGGCGTCCGGCTGGCCAGCGGCAACAAGCGGCTCGAAGTGACCCTGGACGAGCGGAAGAACGAGATCGCGCTGACCGTGTTCGCGCCCGGCTCCAAGCGGCCGCAGAGCGCCGTGACGCTCTCCTCCTCGGGCATCACGCTCGACGCGGGCACCGGCACCGTGGAGGTCAAGGGGCGCTCGGTGACCATCAACGGCAAGACCGGGGTCACCGTGGACGGCGGACTGCTGGCGGTCCTGAAGGCCAAGCTCATCCGCATCAACTGACGCCCGACCCGCTCATCCCAAGTCCCTTTCACAGCAAGGAGAACCCCGGCCATGCCCCCCGCAGCCCGCTCGGGCGACAGCACCGCCCACGGCGGCGTCATCGGCACCCCGCCCCCGGGCGCGGTGACCGTCGCCACCGTGCTGATCGGCGGCCGGCCCGCCGCCGTCACCGGGAGCCTGCACGTGTGCGTGGTCCCGCCGCACGCGGCGCTCGGGCCGGGCAACGTGCTCCTGCCCAATCCGGCGGCGGCCGTCTCCGGCCCGGTGCTCATCGGCGGGTTGCCCGCCGCCCGGATGGGCGACAAGTCCACCTGCGGCGCCCCCGTCATCAGCGGCGCGTTCAACGTCCTGATCGGAGGCCCGATGTGAACGGCGACGGATACACCGGCACCCTCAGGGGATCCGGCAGCGGCTTCATCGGACGCGGCTGGGGCTTCCCGCTGCGCACCGGCCCGACCGGCGGGATCGCCCTGGTCGAGCGGGACAAGGAGATCGAGGAGGCCATCGGCCTGATCCTCGGTACGGCACCGGGTGAGCGGCCGATGCGCCCGGAGTTCGGCTGCGGCATCCACGACTACGTCTTCGCGCCCGGTGACGGCGCGACCGCCGGGCGGATCGCCCAGGAGGTCCGTACGTCGTTGGAGCGGTGGGAGCCGCGGATCGAGGTGACGGACGTGGTGATCGCGTTCGACGCGATCGAGGAGGGCACGCTCTACATCGACGTGCGCTACACCGTGCGGGCCACCAACGACCTGCGCAACCTGGTCTTCCCCTTCTACACGATCCCCTCGGAAGAGGGCTCGTCCGAAGCGGGTGTGCGCTGATGGCCCTCCCCTCCCCCAACCTGGACGACCGCCGCTTCCAGCAGCTCGTCGACGAGGCCAAGCGGTACGTCCAGCAGCGTTCGCCCGAGTGGACCGACCACAACGTGTCGGACCCCGGGGTGACGTTGATCGAGACGTTCGCGTACATGGTCGACCAGCTGCTGTACCGGCTGAACCGGGTGCCCGACAAGAACTACGCGGCCTTCCTGGACCTGCTCGGCGTGACCCTGTTCCCGCCGACCGTGGCCCGCGCCGAGGTGGATTTCTGGCTCTCCGCGCCGCAGCCGGAGACCGTGCACCTGGTCGCCGGTACGGAGGTGGCGACCGCGCGCGGCGAGGCGGAGGAGCCGGTGGTGTTCACCACCTCCGAGGAGCTGCCGATCGTGCCGAGCGAGCTGGTCCGGCTGGTGACCGCGCCGAAGACCGGCGACCAGACCGACCGGACCGGGCCGCTCGGCGCGGGCAAGGACATCCCGTGCTTCTCGCCGCGCCCGGAGCCGGGTGACGCGCTGCTGTTCGGGCTGCCCGCCGCCGTACCGCGCTGCATCGTCGCCGTACGCCTGGACAGCCGGGTGGAGGGCGTCGGCGTCGACCCGCGGCAGCCTCCGCTGGTGTGGGAGGCGTGGGACGGGGCGCGGTGGGTGGAGTGCGCGACCGGTGACGACACCACCGGCGGGCTCAACCGGCCCGGCGAGGTCATCGTGTTCGTCCCGGCCGGGCACACCGCGTCCGTGGTCGCCGGTACGCGGGCGGGGTGGCTGCGCTGCCGGGTGACACCGGCCGAGCCGGGCCAGCCGTTCTACTCCGAGTCGCCGACGATCCGCGAGGCCGAGGTGTTCACGGTCGGCGGTACGGCGGCGGTCGAGCACGCGGAGACGGTGTACGACGTACCGCTCGGCACCTCGGAGGGGGTGGCCGGGCAGCGGTTCTCGGTGAGCCGGGTGCCGCTGCTGATGGACGGCGACCCGCCGGTGGTCCAGGTGTCGACCGCCGAGGGCTGGCAGGTCTGGACGCCGGTGGAGCACTTCGGCGCCTCCGCGCCCGGTGACCGGCACGTGCGGATCGACGCGGTCTCCGGTGAGTTCGCGTTCCCGCCGGAGGTACGGGCCGAGGACGGCACGATGCGCGCGTACGGCGCGGTCCCGGCGAAGGGCGCCCAGCTCCGCGTACCGCGCTACCGCACGGGCGGCGGGTCGGCCGGGAACGTGGCCCGCGGTGCGATCTCGGTGCTGCGCAGCTCGGTCCCGTACGTCGCGGGCGTCGACAACCGTGAGGCGGCGACCGGAGGCGTGGACGGCGAGACCGTCGAGAACGCCAAGGTGCGCGCGCCCAACATCCTGCGCGTGCAGGAGCGGGCCGTCACGGCCCGGGACCACGAGGTCATCGCCCGCGAGGCGGCGCCGTCGCTGCGCCGGGTGCGGTGTCTGCCGGCGGTGGCGGGTGAGGCCGGTGCGGTACGGGTGCTGGTGGTGCCGGACGCGGTGCCGGACGAGGGCGGCCAGCTGCGGTTCGAGCAGCTGATCCCGTCGGACCAGGTGCTGGCGGCGGTCGCGGAACGGCTGGACGAGCGCCGCCTGGTGGGCACCCGGCTGGTCGTGGAACCGCCCGCCTACCAGGGCGTCACGGTGGTGGCCCGGCTGGTCGCGGCCCCGGGGGATGTGGACCGGGTGCGCGCGGAGGCGCTGGAGGCCCTGTTCCGGCTGATCGACCCGCTGCGGGGCGGTGCGGACGGTACGGGGTGGCCGTTCGGGCGGCCCGTGCAGTACGGGGAGGTGTTCGCGGTGCTCCAAGGGGTGCGGGGCGCCGGTCTGGTGGAGGAGGTCCGGCTGTTCCCGGCGGACCCGATCAGCGGGCGGCGCGGCGGCGCGGTGGACCGGATCGACGTGGCGCCGGGCGCGCTGGTCTTCTCGCACCAGCACCAGGTGATCGTCACGGCGAGCGGACCGGGTGAGGGCGTATGAGCCGGGCCGCCGTACCCGGGCTGCCGAGCCGCTACCCGATCGGCGAACTGCTGCCCGCGCTGTACGCCGACGACGACCTGGCCCAGCGCTTCACGGCGGGCCTGGACACGGTCCTGGCCCCGGTCCTGTCCACCCTGGACAACCTCCCGGCCTACTTCGACCCGGCTCTCGCCCCCGCCGACTTCCTGCCGTGGCTGGCGACCTGGGTGGGCGCGGGCATCGACCCCGACTGGCCGCCGGAGCTGCAACGGGCGGTGGTGGCCCGCGCGGTGGAGCTGCACCGGTGGCGCTCCACCCGGCGCGGCCTGGTCGACCACCTCCGCCTCTGCTTCGGCGTCCACGCGGAGGTGCGGGACGGCGGGGGCGTGGCGTGGTCGGACCGCCCGGGTACGGAGCTCCCTCCGCCCCCGACCGGCGAACTGCTGGTCCGCGTCTGGCCGGTGGCCCCCGGAGCCACGGTGGACGAGAACCGGCTCCTGGACGTGGTGACGGCCTCGTGCCCGGTCCATCTCACCTGCCGGGTGGAGATCCTGCCGGGCCCGCCGGAGACAGCACCTGACGTGACACCCGTAGAGACAGGAGACTGACGCGATGCGCTCGTGCCCGGCATGCGGTACGGCCAACCGCGAGGACGACGACTTCTGCGGCAACTGCGGGTCGTATCTGGGGTGGTCGACGGAGCCTCGGCGCACGCCGCCGACCCCGGAGCCGGAGCCGCAAACCGTTCCGGAGCCGGAGGCCGTCCCGGAGCCACGGCCGGAACCGAAACCGGAACCACAGCCTCAACCGACACCACCGCCACCGCCACCGGCACCACCGATTCCGGCATCGGCACCTCGGCCGGAGCCTGAGCCGCGTCCGGAACCCGCGCCAACGCCTGCGCGTGAACCCGCTCCCCCCACCGAACCGCCGCGCCCCGCCCCCGTACGCCCGGCGCCTCCCGCACCCGCGCCCACCCCCACATCCGAGCCCGAACCCGAACCCCCCATAGGCGCCGTCCAACCCGCCAAGCCCGTAGCCCGGCGGCCCGTCGTCCGGCCGGTGGAGGCGGACGAGGTGCCGGACGGACCGCCGTGTCCGGCCTGCGGTACGCCGAACCTGCCCGGCCGGAGGTTCTGCCGGCGCTGCGCGGCCCCGCTCCGCCCCAAGGAGGCGACCGCGCCGCTGCCGTGGTGGCGCACGGTGTGGCCGTTCCACCGCCGCGTACGGGTCAGGTCGGGCCGGGCGCTGCGCCGCATCCTGCTGATCCTGGCGGTCGTCGGACTGCTCTTCGTGGGCTTCCTGTTCCTGCCGGCCGGACGCGTGCTCTTCGAGGACGTACGGGACAAGCTCGGCGGCACGGCGGAGATCAGCCCGGCCGGCGTGACCGCGAGCGCCGAGGCCGCCGGCCATCCGGCGGGCGCGGCCACCGACGGACTGACCAACAAGTACTGGGGCGCACCCGCCCTGGGCGCGTCGCTGACGTGCACCTTCGACACGCCGTTCCGGCTGGTCGGGGTGGTCCTGCACACCGGGGCGTCGACGGAGCCGGAGGAGTTCCGGCGGGAGCCGCGGCCGGTCCGGGCGGACCTGGTCGTCGAGACGGCGGACGGCACGGTCCACGAGAAGCAGCTGACGCTCAACGACAAACCGGGTGAGCAGACGGTACGGACCGGCATCAGCGATGTCGTCTCCGTCCGGCTGGTCCTCCGCGACGCGGCGGGCCGGAGCGAGGGCCGCCCGATCGCGCTCGGCGAGATCGAGTTCTTCAAGCGCACCTGACCGGCGGAGCCACCGGCGCGGCACGCCAGGCCCCGCCGGTGGCATTCAGTCCCAGAGACCCCCCAACTGCTCATAGCTGCGCAGCAGTTCTGACCGATGAAGCAATTTCGGTCACATATGGCTTCCCACCACCCCGCCACAGGGGGTTGACTAAGCCTCACGCATGGTGACGCGGTCGGCCTCGTCGGCTCGTCGACCCAGCTCCGGTGCCCCACCCCGGCGGAGGAGAGAGGACAGCGATGACCGGCTCACCTCGTACGGTCACCCCTTGGCCAGGACATACGGACACCCGGCGGTCGGCCTCCGGCGGGAGCGCGCCCATGCACGGCCACCGGGAATGCGCGGTGCGCATCGCCCGTCCGTACTCATTCGACGAGGGGCAGCAATGAGCCAGATAACGTTACCGGCGTTTCACATGCCGTTCGCCAGCGCAGGGTGCAATCCGGGTCTGGAGAAAACCAGGGAGGCCGCCTGGGAATGGGCGGAAGCGGAGGGGCTGATTCTCTCTGTTCCGGCCCGCAGGAAGATGATCCGCACCCGGCCCGAACTCTGGATTTCCCTCATCTTCCCGAAAGCGTCGCAGCATCATCTGGACCTGTTCTGCCAATGGCTGTTCTGGGCCTTCCTGGTGGACGACGAGTTCGACGACGGCCCGGCCGGGCGTGACCCGTTGATGTGTGAGGTGGCGATCACCCGGCTGGTGGACGTGTTCGACGGGGCGGAGCCGCGCGGGCCGATGGAGCGGGCGCTCGCCGGACTGCGCGAGCGGACCTGCCGCGATCGTTCGCCGCAGTGGAACCGGCAGTTCCGGCGGGACACGGCGGCCTGGCTCTGGACGTACTACGCCGAGGCCGTCGAGCGGGCGGCCGGGCAGGCGCCGAGCCGGGCGGACTTCGTCAAGCACCGCCGGGACTCGGTGGCCATGCAGCCGTTCCTGGATCTCCATGAGATCACCGCCGGAATCGATCTGCCGGATTCCGCCAGGAGCCTGCCCGCGTACATCGCCCTGCGGAACGCGGTGACCGATCATTCCGGGCTCTGCAACGACATCTGCTCGTTCGAGAAAGAGGCCGCGCTCGGTTACGAGCACAATGTGGTACGGCTCATCCAGCGCGACCGTGGATGCACGCTCCAGGAAGCCGTCGACGAGGCCGGAATTCAACTGGCACGTATTGCGGAGCGCGTGGTGCGGGCCGAAAAAGAACTGATCGAGGAAATCGACGCGGCGAGAATCGGTTCCACGACCCGGGCCGCCCTGGAACGGTGCGTACAGGACTACCGGAGTCTCGTACGCGGCGACTTCGACTATCACGCGCGCGCCGAGCGCTACACCCGCCCGGACCTGGTGGAGCTGGACGCACGGAACTCGATGTCCCAGTATTTCGCCGCCTGAGAGCGCCGCCTGCGGGAGGCTTGGAAGCCTGCGGACCCCAGGGCCTGGAAGGGTGTAAGCCTTCCAGGCCCTGGGGTCCACTTCCCTCACCCCGGAAAAGGCTCGATCGGATCACATCGCGACGGTTCATCAGAGAACAAGCTCGATCAGAAGCGATCGCATGGAAGACTGTGCCGCGCAAGCATGTCCCGGGCCGCCCCACCGGCCGGGCCGACCACTTCGTCGTGCCCCCGGTCAGCGGCTGACCGGTCGGAATGCCATGTCTTCCACCAGCGTCCCCGGGGAAATCACACGTGAGATCACAGCGAAGAATTTGGACCACGGCTGCCGTCGCCACCGTGGCGGTGACGGGTGTCCTGGTGTTCCAGGGCGTCACCGGCAGCTCCACGCCCGACGGTGCGGCGGACGCCAAGTCCGCTCCCGCAGAGGCGGACGTCTACCAGACCCCGCTCAAGACCTCCGAGGACGGTGCCACCGCCTCTCTTCCCCGCCGCTCCACCGAGCGGTTCAGCCTGCTCGGCGTGACGTGGACCGACCCCGCCGCCAAGGTGGCCGGCCAGGTCGAGGCCCGTACGCGCTCCGCCGCCACCGGCGAGTGGACCGGCTGGCTGCCGCTGGACACCGAGATCGACGGGCGCACCGAGGCCGGCCGGGCCGGCGTCCGGGGCACCACCGAACCGCGCTGGGTCGGCCCGTCCGACGGCGTCGAGGTCCGGATCAGCGCCGCCGACGGCGTCAAGGCCGGGCTCCCCGAAGGGCTGCGCCTGGACACCGTCGACCCGGGCGGCAAGACCACCCCGCTCGCCGCCGAACCGGCCGCTTTCGCCGCCGAGCCCGTCGCGTTCGCCGCCGAGGAGACGCCGACCGAGGAGCCGACGCCGTCCGCCGAGCCCTCCACCGAGGTGCCGACGGAGGAGCCCTCCCCGACGCCGCCGGTTCCGACCCCGACCACCGCGTCCCCGACGCCGCCGGCCCCGAGCCCCACCCCGACCCGGAGCGCGACCCCGACTCCGACCCCCACCACCGCCTCGCCCACGCCGAGCGTCACGCCGAAGCCGACGCCCACTCCCACCACGACCCCGACGCTGCCGCCCGCCCCGCCGTCCACGGCCCCGCAGCCGACGATCGTCTCGCGGGTCGCCTGGAAGGCCGACGAGTCGCTGAACAACGAGGCGCCGGACTACCTGCCCACGGTCAAGGCGGTGTTCGTCCACCACACCACGCAGACCAACACCTACTCCTGCGCCGACTCCCCGGCGATGGTGCGCGCGCTGCACACGTACCACGTGAAGTCGAACGGCTGGAAGGACCTCGGCTACAACTTCGTGGTCGACAAGTGCGGCACGATCTTCGAGGGCCGCAAGGGCGGTGTGGACCGGGCCGTGATGGGCGCGCACACCTACGGCTTCAACCGGGACACCACCGGGATCGCCGTGATGGGCCTGCACACGAGTACGGCGGCCAGCAGCGCCGCGACCGACGCGGTCGCCCGGGTGGCCGCCTGGAAGCTCGGCCAGTACCAGGGCAACCCGACGGGCACGGTCCAGCTCATCGCCGGTGCCACGGGCAACAACCACGCCGGGAAGAAGTTCACCGTCGGCTCCGCGTACCCCTTCCAGCAGATCTCCGGCCACCGGGACGGGTTCAACACCGAGTGCCCCGGCCTCAGCCTCTACAACCAGCTCCCCGCGATCCGCTCGACGGCCGGCGCCCTGGTCACCGACAAGGTCGCCGGCCTCGCCATCACCTCGGTGACCGGAGCGAACGCCTCCGGCTCCACGTACTACGCCAAGGCGGCCGTCACCGTCGGCTGGAAGGCGACCACGCCCGCCGCCTTCGTCAAGGGGTACGAACTCCTCGTCGCCGGCAAGCCGGTGGCCACCACCACCGGCAACGTCACCAAGGCCTCGGCCACCCTCGCGCCCGGCAAGCACTCCGTGCAGGTGCGGGCCACCCACCAGTCGGGCAAGGTCACCACCTCGGCCGCCGCCACGATCGTCGCCGATCGCACGGCCCCGGCCTTCACCACCAAGCCGGCGCTCACCCTGCGCACCGGCACGGTGAACACGGCGGCCGTCCCGCTCACCCTGACGTGGAAGGCCGCCGACACCACCGCCCTCAAGGAGGTCCGGCTCACCGCGCCCGTCGCCAAGACGTACGGCCCGACGGCGGGCAGCGCCTCGCACACCGCCAAGTCCGGCGCGGCGACGGCCTGGAAGATGACGGCGTACGACCGCGCGGGCAACACGGCCGCCGCCTCGGTCTCCGGCACGCCGGTGATCCTCCAGGAGACCGCCGCCAAGAGGACCGGGACCTGGACGGTGAAGTCCTCCTCCAGCTACCTCGGCGGCAAGTCCCTGACCAGCAGCGCCAGGAACGCGAGCCTGACCTGGACCTTCACCGGCCGGTCAGCCGCCTGGGTGGTGTCGCGGGCCGCCACTTCGGGGCAGGCATACGTCTATGTCGACGGCAAGAAGGTCGCCACGGTGGACCTGAAGTCCGCCACCACCAAGTACCGGGACGCGATCTGGACCCGGTCCTGGTCCACCAGTGCCAAGCACACGGTCAAGATCGTGGTGGTCGGTACGAAGGGCCGCCCGGCCCTCACCACGGACGGGCTGGTCTACCTGAGGTGACCCGCTGAGCCACCGCACCGCGAGAGGGGTTGGCACGCACCATGTCCGACATCGTGGAGGCCACGGCCAGGACCGTGCAGGGCACCGTCCGCGGTGCGGTGGAGCAGGGGGTCGCGGTCTTCCGCGGCATTCCGTACGCGGCCGCGCCGGTGGGCGCGCGGAGATTCCGCGCGCCGGAGCCGCCGGAGCCCTGGGAGGGCGTGCGCGAGGCGGTGGCGTTCGGGCCGACCGCCCCCAAGCGCCCCTACGCCCCGCCGCTGGACCGGCTGCTGCCGGATCCGGCGGTGGCGGGCGAGGAGTGGCTCAACCTCAATGTGTGGACGCCGTCGCTTCCACCGGAGGCGGTGGGGCTTCCCGTACTCGTCTGGATCCACGGCGGTTCGCTGCTGCACGGCTCCTCGGCGGTGCCGGTGTACGACGGGTCCGCGTTCGCCCGGGACGGGGTGGTGCTGGTCTCCGTCAACTACCGCCTGGGCGTCGAGGGCTTCGGCCTCTTCCCGGACGCGCCCGCCAACCGCGGGCTGCTGGACCAGCTGGCGGCCCTGGAGTGGGTGCGGGACAACATCGCGGGGTTCGGCGGCGACCCGGACCGGGTGACGGTGGCCGGGGAGTCGGCGGGGGCGGTGAGCATCGGCGCGCTGCTGGCCACGGACCGGGCGGCCGGGCTGTTCCGGCGGGCGGTGCTCCAGAGCGGGGCGCCCGCCGCCCTGACGCCGGACGCCGCGCGCGGGACGACCGAGCTGATCGCCAAGCGGCTCGGCGTGCCCGCCACCGCCGCCGCCTTCGCCGCCGTGGACCCGGAGGCGCTGCTGACCGCGCAGACCGAGGTGACGAGCGGCGGCAACCCGCTGACCGGCCGCAACTCGTTCCAGCTCGTGGTGGACGGCGAGCTGCTGGACCGGGACCCGGCCGAGGCGCCGCGTCCGGGCTCGGCGGCCGCCGGGGTCGACCTGCTGCTGGGGACGAACACCGAGGAGTACCGCCTCTGGTTCGTCCCCAGCGGTCTGACCGAACGGATCGGCCGCCTCAAGCTCCGCCTGGCCCTGCTGAAGTTCAGGGTCCCGAACGCCACCGCCCGCACCTACCGGGCCAACCGCCCCGACGCCACCCCCGGCGAACTCCTCGGCGCCCTCGCCACGGACCTGCTGCTCCGGGTCCCGCTCAACCGCCTGGCCGACGCACGGGCGGGCGCCGAAGGTTCCACGTACGTCTACGAGTTCGGCTGGCCCTCCCCCGTACAGCGGCTCGGTGCCTGTCACGCGCTGGAACTGGGGTTCGTCTTCGACACGCTGGCCCACCCCGACACGATGGCCCTGACCGGCCCGGACGCGCCGCAGGAGCTGGCGGACGCGATGCACCGGGCGTGGGTGGATTTCGCGACGACGGGTGCCCCGGGCTGGCCGTCCTGGGACGCGTCCCGGCCCGTGCGGTTCTTCGGGCCCGGCGCCCCGGCCCTCGTCCTGGCCCCGCGCGACGACGAGTTGCGGAGCTGGGGACGGGGTTAGGGGCGCAGCGAGATCCCGTGCGGGTCGGGGACACCCGGCAAAATGCACAGATCCCCCGGCCGGACCAGCGCGGCCGGGGGTCCGTCGCGGGCTCAGGCCTTGTTCTGCGCGGCCCAGAACTCGTCGAAGGTGAGCAGGCCGTCACCGTTGCCGTCGTGGGCGTTGATGATCGCCTGCGCCACCGTCTCGGTGACGAACGGGTCGCCCAGCTGCGCCATCGCGCTCTTGTACTCGTTCGCGGTGATGAGACCGTCGCCGTTCGCGTCGAACTTCTCGAATACCGTCCGCGCCGACTCGATGTCCGCCACTGTTCCCGCCCTTCGTGGTGCCGAATGTCGGGGTCAGATTATCGGTCCGTACGGGTGACGGCTCCGGCGACCTGGGCGCCGGGCCCCTGACGTCAGCTCAGCAGCTCCGTGGCCGTCACCGCGCGCAGGCCGCGCCGGTCCATCTCGGTGAGGAGCAGCGGCAGCGCGGCCACGGTGACCGGCCGGGCGAGGCTCAGCCCCACCACCGAACCGGGCCGGAGCTCGCCCGTCACCTTGCGCAGGACGGCCGGTACGCCGGTCGCGGCGTGATCCAGGGACTCGACGTCGTACGAGAGGAGGTGCGGGTATCCGGCCCGCCGGGCGAGGTGCTGGACCAGCGGGGTGGCGTCGGGGCCGGGCGAGGGGCGGAACCAGGTGCCGATGGAGCCGGTGAGCCGGCGCAGCCGCCGGGCGCAGGCGGTGATCTCCTCGTACGCGTCGCGCTCGCCGAGGGCGGCGAGGTCGCGGTGGTTCTGGGTGTGGTTGCCGATCTCGTGGCCGCCGTCGAGGATCCGGCGGGCCATGGACGGGTGCGCGTCGAGCCAGCTGCCGACGGCGAGGACGGTGACCCGGGCGCCGGCGCGTTCGATCCGGGCGAGCGCGGCGCGGGCCAACTCCGGATCGCCCCGGCCCTCGAAGGTGAGCGCGACGCGGGGCCGGTCGCGGGGGCCGTGGGCGATCCTGACGGGCCGGCCGGGGAAGCGGCGCGGAGCGTGGGCGGTGGTGGAGGCGGGACGGGAGGCGTACGCGGGTGAGGGCGCGGGGGCGCCCGCCGCACCCTCAGGACTCCGCGCGCAGCCCGCCGCGAAGGCGGCGGCCGCGAGGAGACCGGCCCCGCTGCCCAGCACCTCGCGGCGGCGCATCGGCGCCCTGTGCCCGTCCATCCCGACCACCTCGCCTTCCACGGAGTCCGACTGGGTCCCGGGACAGAGTAGAGGCGCGGCGGGCGAATTACCCCGATTGACCGATTACCGAAATGATCTATGAATCATTCACGGCATGCCATAAAGATGCACGGAAAGCCAGGCGAGTGACCGATCCCACCTGCGATTCAGCCACGGAATGACCGATTGACCCGGGTATAACCCGAAATATCTCTTTGGCACCGAGGTCGCCCGTCTGCCATAGTCGGAGCCACGACCCCCATTGACCCGGGCGAGGTCGCCATCAGCGGCCGTGAACACACCCCGCCTTTCACGGCCCCCCAGAGAAGCCCCCGCAGCGCCGCACCACGGCCGACCGGGGGCTTCTGTGCATCCCGAGCGGCCTCGGCGCAACCCGCGGCCTCACGTGTCAGCGGTCGGAGATCCGCATCTCGAACCAGGTGGTCTTGCCGCGCGGCAGCAGATCCACGCCCCACCGGTCGGAGAGCTTGTCGACGAGGAAGAGTCCGCGCCCACTGACGTCCATCTCGCGCACCGGCATCAGACACGGCAGCCCGCGCGAGGGATCACGTACCTCGATCCGGATCCAGCCCCGGCGGCGCACCATCCGTAACCCGAAGACGCGGGCGCCGGTGTGGCGCACCGCGTTGCCGACGAGCTCGGAGACGAGGAGCACCGCGTACTCGGCGGTCTGCGGCGAGAGGGCCCACTGCCGGAGCACCACGCAGGAGGTGAGCCGACGGGCGGTCGCCGCGGACTCGGGCCGCGACGGCAACCGCACCTCCGCCTCGGTCGGATTTCCGAACAACTCCAGCGCCTTGAACGCCTGTTCGTCATCCATACCCGATGTCCAGCGTGCCGCGGTCGCGCTGCTGCGCGGTCGCGGCTGATCCACACCCTCCAGGCCCGCCATGCCCACCATCATGGACGCACATATCGCCGCCCGGGGCCGTTCCGAGGGAATCCACCTCCCGGAACAACCCATTCCGCACAGGGCAGTTGGCATATGCCTCCGGCAGAAAGAGACCTTCCAGGGCCCTGGTGAGCTGCGGCGATGTACCGGCCGGGTGAGGTGGCCCGGAGGAGTACGGCCCCGGGCCTTAAGGTTGCCTTAAGGCCCGGATAATCCGCTCGGAGGGATGAACTCGCGTCAGGAGTGCATCCAGAAGGAGCGCTCGGAGAAACCCAGAGGACTCAGAGAACGCAAGGCCCTCAAAAGGCTCAAGGCTCAGGGCTCAGGGCTCAGGGCTCAGGGCTCAGGGCTCAGAGGAACTTCGCCTTCCCCGGCCCCTCCTCCACGAAGCTCCGCATCCCGCGCTCGCGGTCCTCCGTGGCGAACAGGCCGGCGAACCAGTTCCGCTCCACCGTCAGCCCGGTGTCGATGTCCGTCTCCAGACCGGCGTCCACCGCCTCCTTGGCCGCGCGCAGCGCCAGCGCCGGCCCCTTCGCCAGCTGCGCGGCCCAGGCGTGCGCCTGCTCGTAGACCTCGGCCGCCGGGACCACCCGGTCCACCAGGCCCAGCGTCAGGGCCTCCTCGGCCTTGACCATGCGGCCGGTGAAGATGAGGTCCTTGGCCCGGGACGGGCCGATCAGCCGGGCCAGGCGCTGGGTGCCGCCGGCGCCCGGGATCAGCCCGAGCAGGATCTCCGGCTGGCCGAGCTTGGCGTTGTCCGCGGCGATGCGGAAGTCGGCGCAGAGGGCCAGTTCGCAGCCGCCGCCGAGCGCGTAGCCGGTGACGGCCGCGACGACGGGCTTGGGGATGCGGGCGACGGCGGTGAAGGAGTCCTGGAGCGCCTTGGAACGCACGACCATCGCCGTGTGGTCCATCGCCTGCATCTCCTTGATGTCCGCACCGGCCGCGAACACCTTCTCGCCGCCGTAGAGGATCACCGCGCGCACGTCCTCGCGCCGGGTGGCCTCCTCGGCGAGCTCCCGCAGCCGGTCCTGGACGGCCACGTCCAGGGCGTTCATCGGCGGCCGGTCCAGGCGGATCGTCCCGACGTTGTCGCTTACTTCGAGGGTCACAGTCATGCAGGCAGGTTAACCACTGCTAACGCGGACGGACCCGGTGCCGTAGGTCACAGCACCGGGCCCGCCGGGATCGTACGGAAGAAGCGACAGAAGAAGCGACGGAGGAAGTGACGGAGGAGCGGTGGCCGGGGCCTACTTCTTCCACTCCTCCCAGTCCATGTTCCAGCCGTTGAGGCCGTTGTCCGGCTGGATCTGCTTGTCCTTGGAGTTCTTCACGATGACCACGTCACCGATCATCGACCGGTTGTAGAACCAGGCCGCCGGGGTCTGGTTGTCGTAGCCGCCGCGCACATCGCGCAGACCGACACAGCCGTGGCTGGTGTTGGTGGTGCCGAAGATGGAGGACGCGCCCCAGTAGTTGCCGTGCAGGAAGGTCCCCGAGGTGGAGAGCCGCATGGCGTGCGGCACGTCCTTGATGTCGTACTCGCCGCCGAAGCCGACGGTGTCGCCGTTCATCCGGGTCACCTTGAGCTTCTCGCTGACGACCATCTGACCGTTGTACGTGGTCGTCGCCGGGGCGCCCGCCGAGATCGGGATGTCCTTGAGCAGCTTGCCGTCACGGACGACCTTCATCCGCTTGGTGCTCGCGTCGACGGTGGAGACCTGGCTGCGGCCGATGGTGAACGACACCGTCTTGGCCTGCTTGCCGTAGACCCCGGGCCGTCCCTCCACGCCGTCCAGGTGGAGCTCCACCGTCACCTTCGTACCGGGCTTCCAGTACTTCTCCGGGCGGAAGTCGAGACGGTCGTTGCCGAACCAGTGGCCTTCGATCTCGACGGCCGGCTCGGCGGTGACCTTGATGGCCTTCTCCACCGCGGCCGGCTCGGTGATGCCGCGGGTGAAGTTGATCGAGACCGGCATGCCGACCCCGACGGTGGAGCCGTCCTTCGGCGTGTAGTGCCCGATGAAGGTGTTCTCCGGGACCAGTGTGGTGAAGGTGGTGTCCTTCGCCGACTCGCGGCCCTTCGCGTCCTTGGCGACCGCGTGGACCGCGTACTTGGTGGCGGCGGCGAGGTGCCGCTCCGGCACCCAGCTCGCGCCGTCGGCCGCGATCTCGCCCGCGACCTCGTTGCCCTTGGGGTCCGCGACCTTGACCGTGGTCAGCTTGCCCTGCGCGGCGGTGATCTTCAGCGCGCCGCTGGTCGCCACCGACTCCGCGCCGTCCTCCGGCGCGATCGTCACCACCGCCTGCGAGGCCGTGGTGTCCTCCGCCTTCGCGCCGGCCTTGCCGCCGCCCTTGCTTCCCGCTTCCGCGTCCCCGCCGCACGCCGTCACCAGCAACAGCATGGCGCCCAGGGCCAGGGCCAGAGGCCCCGATCCGCCGCGCCGCTTCCTGCCCGCCCCGGCCGATGCCCCCGATATCGGCTGCACGTCCACTGTGGTGTCTCCCCTCGCCGGGCCCGGCTCCCAAGCCGTGGCCCGCATCCCCCGCGCGCTGCACGTACGCGCTCCACCGCAAGATAATCACACCGTGAGTGCGGTGGATCCCCTCCGGAATGTCACCGTTCCGTCCCAAGTGGCAGGGAGAGCCGTGCAGGTGGGACGGGGTGCGGGGCACCCCCGGGAGGGCAGGGGCGCCGGGCTCCCGGAGGCCCCGCCCCGGGGGTCAGCGGACGGCGGAGCCCGCCGTCCACTTCTTCCAGCCCATGTTCCAGCCGCTGAGCCCGTTGTCCGGCGCGACCTTCCTGTCCTTGGAGTTGACGACCTCCACCACGTCCCCGATCAGCGTCCGGTCGAAGAACCAGCCGCCCGGCGTCGTCGCGCTGCCGCCCTTCGCGTCGCGGAGCCCGATGCAGCCGTGGCTGACGTTCTCCTCGCCGAAGACCTCCTCGTCGGCCCAGTAGTTGCCGTGCAGGAAGGTGCCGGAGGTGGTGAGCCGGATGGCGTGCGGCACGTCCTTGATGTCGTACTCGCCCTTGCCCTTCTCGTCCGTGAAGCCGACGGTGGCGCCGTTCATCCGGGTCACCTCGTGCATCTCGGAGACGACCATCTTCCCGTTGTACGTGGTCGTCTTCGGGGCCCCCGCCGTGATCGGGACCGTGCTGACCAGCTCACCGTCCCGGCGTACCTCCATGGTCTTGGCCTCCGCGTCGACGAGGGAGACCTGGGAGCGGCCGACGGTGAAGGTGACCGTCTTGTCCTGGCTGCCGTAGACCTTCGGCGCGCCTTCCACGTCCCGCAGCCCGATGTCCACAGTGACCTCGGTGCCGGGCTTCCAGTACGTACGGGGCCGGAAGTCGAGCCGGTCCTTGCCGAACCAGTGGCCGACGACCTCCACCGCCGGTTTCGCGGTCACCCGGATGGCCTTCTGCACGGCCGCGCGGTCGGTGATGGCCCGGTTGAAGGAGAAGGAGACGATCATGCCGGTCCCGACGGTCGACCGGTTCTCCGGTTTGAAGTAGCCGATGAAGCGGTGTTCGGGGACGAGCGTGGTGAACGTGGCGTGGCGCGCCGAGCGCTGTCCGGAGGCGTCCACCGCCACCGCGTCGACGCTGTACTTCGCGGCCAGGGCGAGCCGGGCCGCGCCGGGCTCCGGGTTCCAGGAGAGGCCGTCGGCGGCGACGCGTCCGGCCACGGTCTGCTGCTGGGCGTCCTCGATCCGCATCACCTTGACGCTCTCCAGCCGGCCGTCGGGGATCGTGACCCGGATGGGGGTCTCCGCGTCGACCTCCTTGGCCCCGTCCTCCGGAAAGATGCTGATCACGTCCTTGGAGGAGCCGGTTTTGCCGTTGAGCAGGGCCTCCCTCGTATCGGTGCATCCGGTCAGCAGGACCAGCACGGCGAGCAGTCCCGTCCATGTCAGCACGGCGGCCGAGCCCGCCCGTGCGCTCTTCGCTACGTGGTTCACGCTCCCCCAACGACCAGGGCCGGTCGGGGGAAACGTGAGTGCGGGGCCCGCGGTGGGCAGAACAGAGGGAAGGACTACCAGGAGAGGGCCGCGGCCGGGACGTCGCGCGCCCCCTTTCCGGTGCCCGTCCTCATGAGCCGCGGGAGGCGACACGGTGTCGAGCGCAGCCGAGCAGGAGGCAGTACAGGAACCGGCCGGGACGGCGGTGGAGCCCGCCGGACCACCCGGACGGGCCACACCCGTCACCGTACGTACGGAGGTCGAGGAGATCACCGGGGCGCTCCGCGCCGAGCCCCGCGCCCCGGTCGTCTGGCCCGGGGCGCCGATGCCGCTCGGGGCCCGCTTCCGGGTCGGTCCGGACGGGGTGGCGGGCACCAACTTCGCGCTCTGGGCGGGCGGGGCCGAGGCGGTCGAGGTGTGCCTCTTCGCAGAGGACGGCGCCGAGACCCGCTGCCCGCTCACCGAGCTGACGCACGAGATCTGGCACGGCTTCCTGCCGGGCGTCCGGCCCGGTCAGCGGTACGGCTACCGGGTGCACGGCCGCTGGGACCCGTGGACCGGCGCCCGCTGGAACGCGGCCAAGCTGCTCCTGGACCCGTACGCCCGTGCGGTCGACGGCGACTTCACCCTGCCGCCCGAGGTGTACGGCCATATGAGGGACTGGCCGGACCAGCATGTGGCCGACACCGTGCGCGACGAGCGGGACTCGGCTCCGTACGTGCCCAAGGGTGTCGTCGTCCACGATGACGACGACTGGGTGGAGGACCGGCGCCCGAAGACCCCGTGGGCCGACTCGGTCATCTACGAACTCCACGTACGCGGCTTCACCAAGCTCCACCCGGACATCCCGCCCGAGCTGCGCGGTACCTACGCCGGTCTCGCGCACCCGGCCGCGATCGACCATCTGACCCGGCTCGGCGTGACGGCGGTGGAACTGCTGCCGGTCCACCAGTTCGCGCACGAGGACCATCTGCTGCGGCGCGGGCTGCACAACTACTGGGGCTACAACTCCATCGGCTACTTCGCCCCGCACGCCGGCTACTCCGCCTCCGGCACCGCCGGCCAGCAGGTCGGCGAGTTCAAGCGGATGGTGCACGCGCTGCACAGCGCCGGGATCGAGGTGATCCTCGACGTCGTCTACAACCACACCGCCGAGGCCGGTGAGCTGGGCCCGATGCTCTCGCTGCGCGGCATCGACAACCGCGGCTACTACCGCCTCCAGCACGACCCGCGCCGCTACGCCGACTACACCGGCTGCGGCAACACCCTGCACGTCGTCCAGCCCCAGGTGCTGCGGCTCATCACCGACTCGCTGCGCTACTGGGTCACCGAGATGGGCGTCGACGGCTTCCGCTTCGACCTGGCAGCCGCGCTGGCCCGCTCGATGCACGACGTGGACATGCTCTCCCCGTTCCTCGCCGTCATCGCCCAGGACCCGGTACTGCGCCGGGTCAAGCTGATCGCGGAGCCGTGGGACGTCGGCAACGGCGGCTACCAGGTCGGCGCCTTCCCGCCGCTCTGGACCGAGTGGAACGACCGCTACCGGGACGCCGTACGGGACTTCTGGCGCGGCGCGCTCCCCGACGTACGGGATCTCGGCTACCGGCTGACCGGCTCCAGCGACCTGTACGCCTGGGGCGGCCGCCGCCCGTACGCCTCGGTCAACTTCGTCACCGCGCACGACGGGTTCACCCTGCGCGACCTGGTCTCCTACGAGCACAAGCACAACGAGGCCAACGGCGAGGGCAACCGGGACGGGACGAGCGACAACCGGGCGTGGAACTGCGGGGCCGAGGGCGAGAGCGACGACCCGGAGATCAACGCGCTGCGCCGCCGCCAGCTCCGCAACCTGCTCACCACGCTGCTGCTCTCCACCGGGGTGCCGATGCTGGTGGCGGGCGACGAGATGGGCCGTACGCAGGGCGGCAACAACAACGCCTACTGCCAGGACAACGAGATCGGCTGGCTGGACTGGTCGCTGCTCGACCGGCCCGAGTGGCGGGAGCTGACCGAGCTGACGGCCCGGGTGCTGAGGCTGCGCCAGAGCCATCCGGTGCTGCGCCGCCGCGCGTTCTTCTCCGGCCGTGCGCAGGCGCCGGACGGGCTGCGGGACCTGGCGTGGTTCACCCGGGACGGCCGGGAGATGACGGAGGGCGACTGGTACGCGCCCGCCGCCACGCTCGGTCTCTACCTCTCGGGCCGCGACATCCCGGGCCGGGACGCGCGCGGTGAGCCGGTCACCGACGACAGCTTCCTGGCGGTTCTGCACGCGGGCGCGGAGCCGGTCGCCTTCGAGCTGCCGGGAGCGCCGTGGGCGGCGCGGTACGAACTGGTCCTGGACACCTCCCGCGAGGACCAGGCCGAACCGCCCGGCACGGTCCTGGACGGCGGTACGGAGCTGAGCGTCCCGGGCCGCTCGGTGCTGCTGCTGCGGGTGACAGCGTAAGGGCCCCCGGAAGTCAGCCGAGGATGCCCCGGTCGTAGCCGACGGCGACGGCCGCGGCCCGGTCCTTGGTGCCGAGCTTGGCGAAGATGTGGGTGAGGTGGGTCTTCACGGTCGCCTCGCTGATGAAGAGTTCGGCGGCGATCTCCCGGTTCGTGGTGCCCTTCGCCACCAGCACCAGCACCTCGCGCTCACGGGCGGAGAGGACCGCGTCAGCCGGGGCCGTGGGCGTACGGACGCGGGTCATCAGCCGGGAGGCGACGGCGGGTGAGAGGACGCTGCGGCCGTCGGCGGCGGCCCGGACGGCGGCGAACAGCTCCTCGCGCGGGGCGTCCTTGAGGAGGTAGCCGGTGGCGCCCGCCTCGATGGCGGGGAGCGTGTCGGAGTCGGTGTCGTACGTGGTCAGCACCAGGACCTTCGCACGGGCGCCGCGCCGGGTCAGCTCGGCGATGGCCGCCACTCCCCCGCCGCCGGGCATCCGCAGGTCCATCAGGACGACGTCGGGGTCCAGTTCACCGACGACGGCGAGCGCGTCCACCCCGTCGGCCGCCTCGCCGAGCACCTCGAAGCCGGGTTCGGCGGTGAACATGCCGCGCAGCCCGTCCCGGACGACCGGGTGGTCGTCGACGACGACGAGGGTGACAGTACGGGCGGGGGGCTCGGTCATGATCGCACCGTACGGGGGCTCACGGGTGTCTGGCCAGGGCCCGCGGTGGGGCCGTCGACGGGTGCCCGGCCGGGTCGCGTCGCAGGGTCGTTCACGGGTGTCTGACCAGTGGGACCCTGGCCGACACCGCCGTGCCGCCGCCCGGTTCCGACTCCACCTCCACCGCGCCCGCGATGCGCTCCGCGCGGGCCCGCATGCCGCCGAGGCCGAAGCCGCCGGTGCGGCCGGCCGGTGCGGCGGCCGCGGGGTCGAAGCCGCGGCCGTCGTCCCGTACGTCCAGGGTCAGTTCGTCGTCCATGAACGACAGCGTCACTCCGACCCGGGATGCCCCGGCGTGCCGCCCGGCGTTGGCCAGCGCCTCGCCCGCGATGCGCAGGAGGGTGGCGGCGATCTCGTCGTGGACCGGTTCGACCGTGCCGGTGACGGTGAAGTCGGCCCGTACGCGGTGCTGTTCGGCCCATGCGGTGACCGTCTTCTTCAGCGCCCCGGCCAGTTCGTCGTGTTCCAGGGCGACCGGGGCCAGGTTGTGTACGGAGCGGCGGGCCTCGCCGAGGCTGTGGCGGGCGAGCGCGGCGGCGCGGTCGAGGTGGACGAGGGCGGTCTCCGGGTCGCGGTCGGTGAGGGAGGTGACGACCTGGAGCTGGGCGATGATCCCGGTGAGGCCCTGGGCGAGGGTGTCGTGGATCTCGGCGGCGAGCCGACGCCGCTCGTCGTCGACCCCGGCCTCCCGTGCCTGAAAGAGAAGTTGGGTGTGCAGGGCCGCGTTCTCGGCCATGGCCTGCTCCAGCCGGAGGTTGGTGCGCTCCAGCTCGGCGATGGTCTCGGTCTGGATCCGGGCCTTCTCGTCCTCGCGCATCCCGACGTGCCAGAAGAAGAGGGCGAGGGTGGCGTTGACGACGTAGAGCACGCAGAAGGCGACCCAGTTCATCAGGGAGGCGGGCGGCAGCCCTCCGCTCTGCGAACCGGCCAGGGTGACGGCGGTGGTGAGCAGGCCGACGCGGATGAAGCGCTTGGGCAGCAGGGGTTCGACGTCGAAGTAGCTGAGCGCCGCGTAGATCGCGAAGAACGGGTTGAGCCAGGACAGCGCGAAGGCGAGGACGGTCCTCGCGGTGTAGTAGGCCACCCCGGCCGGGGCGCCCGGAACAGTACGCGGGCGGGCACTGCCCCACCAGATCTGGAGCCCGTACGCCGCCACCGACAGGGCCCCGGCCGCGTACATCTCGGTGCGGGTCATGATGAGGTCGGCGGCGACGCCCCCGACGAGGACGGACAGGGTGAGGACGGCGTAGGGACCGTACCGGTGGAACTGCTCCCAGCGGTCCTCGATCGTGCGGGGCCCCGTCGCACCCGACGGGTACGAGGAGCGCGGCGGCAACGTCATGCCCGAAGTCTCCGTCACTGCCACCGGAAGAGTCGAGCGGCCGCGAAGCCCAGGACAACGGTCCACAGGGCGAGGATCCCCAGGTGGATCCAGCCCGGCCAGCTCCCGGACGCGGCCTGCTCCAGCGCCTGGGAGGCGGCCCCGAACGGGGTGATCTCCACGATGCGGCGCAGGGCGTCGGGCAGCGCCTGGACCGGCAGATAGACCCCGGCGGTGAACATCATCACGAGGTAGGCGCCCGAGCCGACCGCGGTGACCGCCTTCGTCGTGCGGGACAGGGCGCAGAGGGTGGCGCCCAGGGTCAGCGCGGCGGCGACGGCGAGCAGCAGCGCCAGCAGATAGCCGGGGAGCTGTTCGGGCAGCGGCACCGAGTAGCCGATCCGGCCGACGGCGGTGACGAGCAGCGCGGAGCCGAGGCAGGCCGCGCCGTGCAGCAGGATCTGGGCGGAGAGCAGGGCGGAGGGCCGCACCGGAGTGGTGGACATCCGGCGCAGGATGCCGCGCTCGCGGTAGGCGGTGAGGACCGGCGGCATCGCCTGGATCCCTGCCGTGATCATGGCGAGCAGGATCGAGATGGGGACGTACAGGTCGATGACGCGCCGTCCGCCGAGGTCGTCCCGCGCCTCGTCGAAGGCGGGGATGAATCCGAGGATCACCAGGAGGACGGAGGGGAAGGCGAGGATCCAGAACAGGCTGCCCGGTTCGCGGAGGAAGAGCCGGGTCTCGGCGATCAGGACGGCGGCCGCGGGGCCGCGTCGCCGGGCGGCGCGGGGTTCCGGGACGGTGGCTGGTGAGGTGGTGGTCTCGGTCTGCATGTCAGGCGTCCTGTCCGGTGAGGTCGAGGAAGGCTTCGTCGAGGCTGGTCTCGGTGATGCGCAGCCGCAGGGCGGTGACGCCGAGTTCGGCGAGCAGGGCGACGAACGGGGTGAACGTCTCGTCGGTGCCGTGCAGCGCGAGCTCCCCCTCGCGGTCGGGCGGGGTCACGGACGCGACGCCGGGAAGCGCGGTGAGCCGGGTGAGGTCGGGGCCGGTGAGCGCCCGGGAGGGCGCGAAGGAGATGACCGTGGAGCCGGTGGCCCGCCGGATCAGCCCGGCCGGGGTGTCCAGGGCGACGACCTTGCCCCGGTCGATGACGGCGATCCGGTCGCAGAGGCGCTGGGCCTCCTCCATGAAGTGGGTGACGAGCAGGACGGTCACCCCGCCGTCGCGGATCTCCTCGATGAGCTTCCAGGTGTCGCGGCGGGCGCGCGGGTCGAGTCCGGTGGTCAGCTCGTCGAGGACGACGACCTTCGGGTCGCCGATCAGGGCGAGGGCGATGAAGAGCCGCTGTTTCTGGCCGCCGGAGAGCTTCGCGAAGCGGGTGGTGAGCCGGTCGGTCAGGCCGAGCCGGTCGGCGAGCGGCCGCCAGTCGACGGGGGCCGGGTAGAAGGCGGCGTAGAGCTCCAGCGCCTCCCGTACGGTCAGTTTGGCCTGGAGCTCGCTCTCCTGGAGCTGCGCGCCGAGCAGCTGCGTCACCCGGTCGTGGTCGGCGACGGGGTCGAGTCCGGCGACCTTGACCGTGCCCGCGTCCGGGATGCGCAGGCCTTCCACGCATTCGACGGTGGTGGTCTTGCCGGCGCCGTTGGGGCCGAGGATGCCGAAGATCTCGCCCTCCTCGACGGAGAAGGAGACGCCGTCCACCACAGGGCGGCCCGCGTAGGTCTTGCCCAGCCCGGTGACTTCGATGATTGCCATGCCATCAGGGTTCCGGCGGGTGGCGGCGGGCGGTATCCGTCATCACGCTCGACGCCCCGTCAACCGATCGGTTGACCCGGGCGTACGACTCCGGGACGCGGCGGTCTCCGGCCGAAAATCGGAGGCCTGATGTCAGTGGTGAAACGTACAGTCGGTTCTGATGCCCGAAAAGCCTGCAGAGCACACGGACCGGTCCGCCGTGCGCTCCCTCCTGCGTCTGTGGCCCTATGTCCGCCCGGTACGGGTCCGCCTGTTCACCGCCGCCTTCGTGGCGATCGTGGCGTCCTGTCTGTCGCTGGTGATCCCGCTGATCCTGAAGTGGATGGTGGACGGCCCGGTCGCGGACCGGGACCCGGGCGGCGTCTGGCTGGGCGCGCTCTACCTGCTGCTGCTCGGCATCGCGGAGGCCGTGCTGTTCGGGTTCCGGCGGTGGCTGGTGGCGCGGCCGCTGGCCGGGGTCGAGGCGTCGATGCGGGCCGACCTCTACCGCCACCTCCAGCGGCTGCCGGTGGCCTTCCACGACCGGTGGCCCTCGGGCCAGCTGCTGTCGCGCGGGACGACGGACCTGATGCTGCTGCGGATGTTCCTGGCGTTCCCGCTGACCTTCCTGGTCGTCAACGCGGCGACGATCCTGGTCGGTTTCGTCATCCTCTTCGCGCAGGACTGGTCGCTCGGGCTGGTGCTGCTGGCGCCGGCGGTGCCGCTGATCATCCTGTGCTCGGTGTTCGAGACGAAGTACTCGCTGGTGGCGCGGAAGGCGCAGGACCAGGTCGGCGATCTGACCACGGTCGTCGAGGAGAGCGTGCTCGGCATCCGGATCGTCAAGGGCTTCGGCCGCCACCGGAGCCAGGCGAAGGCCTTCAAGGCGCTGTCGCAGCGGCTGCGCTCCACGGAGCTGGGCAAGGCGCGGCTGCTCGCCGGTATCTGGGCGCTCATCACGACCATCCCGGAGCTGGCGATCGGGACGGCGCTGGTGCTCGGCACGGTCCAGGTGGCGGACGGTTCGCTGTCGGCGGGCACGCTGGTCGCGTTCCTGTCGACGGCGCTGGCGCTGCGGTGGCCGGTGGAGTCGATCGGGTTCCTGCTGGCGATGAGCCAGGAGGCGGCGACCGCGACCGACCGGTACTTCGAGGTGATGGACGCGGCGGAGGAGAAGGACGCGGCAGCCGCCGGTGCGGGTGCGCCGGACGCGCCCGCCGGGCTGGTGTTCGAAGGCGTGGAGTTCCGCTACCCGGACGCGGAGCCGGGCTCGCCGCCGGTCCTGGCCCGGCTCGACCTGCGGGTGCGGCCCGGCGAGACGATGGCCCTGGTGGGCGGTACGGGCTCCGGAAAGACGACACTCACCGCGCTGGTCCCCCGGCTGCATGAGGTGACCGGCGGGCGGATCACGCTGGACGGTGAGGACATCGCCACCATGGAGCGGGCGCGGCTGCGGGAGCTGGTGTCGGTGGCGTTCGAGGAGCCGACGCTGTTCTCCGCCACGGTCGGCGAGAACGTGCGGATGGGCGCCGAGGACGCGGACGAGGAGCAGGTCCGGCGGGCGCTCGCGGTGGCGCAGGCCGACTTCGTCCACGCGCTGCCCAGGGGCCTGGACACGGAGGTCGGCGAGCAGGGCCTGAGCCTCTCCGGCGGCCAGCGCCAACGCCTTGCCCTGGCCCGGGCGGTGGTGGGCGAGCCGCGCTTCCTGGTGCTGGACGACCCGCTCTCGGCGCTCGACGTGCACACGGAGACGCTGGTGGAGGCGGCGCTGCGCCAGGTGCTGGAGGAGACCACGGCGGTGGTGGTGGCGCACCGGCCCTCGACGGTGATGCTGGCGGACCGGGTGGCGCTGCTGTCCGGTGGCCGGATCACGGCGGTGGGCACGCATCAGGAGCTGCTGCGGTCGAACGCGGAGTACGCGTGGCTGATGTCGGGGGCGGAGCCGGGCGCGGGTGGGCCGGGGACGGCGTCATCCGCCGGGGACCCCGTCACCACGGCCCCCGGCCCCGTACCCACCAAGGCCACCGCCACCGCCCAGCAGGTCACCGCCGAGGAGGGCACCCGATGACCACGACCACCGACGACTCCGCGCTCACCGCTTCCGGTGACGGTGACGGTGACCGCGGCGACGGTGACCGCGGCGACGGCCGGCCGGAGCCCGGCAGGCCCGCGACCACCACGGCCCGGCCGTCCGCCGACCCCTTCGACCAGGACGACCTGCCCGCGCCGCGCGGCGCGACCCGGGCGCTCCTGTTCTCGCTGCTGCGGCCGATGCGCGGCCGGGTCGCCGTCGCCGCGCTGCTGCTGGTGCTCCAGCAGGCGGCGGTGCAGGCCGGGCCGCTGCTGGTGGCGTACGCGATCGACAGCGGGGTCCCGGCGTTCCGGGACCACGACTACGGGCCGCTGATCGCGGTGGCGGTGGGCTACCTGCTCTGTTCGGCCGGCGCGGGCGTGCTCCAGTACGCGTTCATCCGCGGCTCGGCCCGCATCAACCAGAACGCGCTGCTCGACCTGCGCGGCCGGATCTTCCGCCACGCCCAGGCGCTGAGCGTGGACTTCCACGAGCGCTACACCTCGGGACGGCTGATCTCGCGGTCCACCACGGACGTCGAATCGATCCAGGAGCTGCTGAGCGAGGGGCTCCAGGAGCTGATCACGGTCGTCCTCTCCTTCGTGTCGATCGGGCTGGTGCTGCTCTGGCTGGACCTCGGCATCGGCGGAATCGCCGTGCTCTCCTTCGTACCGCTGTATCTGCTGGTACGGCTCTACCGGCGGCGCGCGGGCATCGTGTACGGGGCCAGGTCCACGGCGATCGCGTCGGTGATCGTCAAGTTCGCGGAGACCATGAACGGCATCCGGCCGGTCCAGGCGTTCCGCCGGGAGCGGTCCAACGACGCCGCGTTCGCCGCGCTCAACCACGTCCACGAGCGGCGCAACGGTGACGCGCTGCTGGAGATGGCCCGCTATGTGGTCGGCTCGCGGCTGGTGGCGAACACGGCGGTCGCCGGGATGGTCCTGTGGGGCGCCTACCGGGTGGCGGACGGGACGCTGGCGCTCGGCGTGCTGGCGGCGGCGGTGCTGTATCTGCGCCGGCTGTACGACCCGATCGACCGGCTCGGGATGTTCCTCAACTCCTACCAGTCGGCGGCGGCCTCGCTGGAGAAGATCGCCGGCCTGCTGGCCCAGACCCCGACGGTCCCGGTGCCGGCGGACCCGAAGGAGCTGCCCGCCCGCTCCGGCGACCTGCCGGGCCGCGAGGTCGTCTTCGACGGGGTGCGGTTCGCCTACCGTACGGGCGGCGAGGTGCTGCCCGCCTTCGACCTGCGCATCCCGGCGGGCCGTACGGTGGCGGTCGTCGGCTCCACGGGCGCGGGCAAGTCGACGCTGGCCAAGCTGCTGGCCCGGTTCTACGACCCGACCGACGGCCGGGTCCTGCTGGACGGCGTGGACCTGCGGGACCTGTCCACGGCCGAGCTGCGCAAGGGCGTGGTGATGGTGACGCAGGAGGCGTTCCTGTTCTCCGGGACGGTGGCGGAGAACATCGCGATCGGCCGCCCGGACGCCACCCCGGACGAGATCGAGCGGGCGGCGAAGGCGATCGGCGCGCACGACTTCATCGCCGCGCTGCCCGAGGGGTACGACACGGACGTACGCAAGCGCGGCGGCCGGATCTCGGCGGGCCAGCGCCAGTTGGTGGCCTTCGCCCGCGCCCTGCTGGCGGACCCGGCGGTGCTGATCCTGGACGAGGCGACCAGCTCCCTGGACATCCCGGGCGAGCGGGCGGTGCAGCGCGCCATGGACACGGTGCTGCACGGCCGCACGGCGGTGGTCATCGCCCACCGCCTCTCCACCGTGGAGATCGCGGACCGGGTGCTGGTGATGGAGGGCGGCCGGATCGTGGAGGACGGCGCGCCGGCCGAACTGATCGGCGGGACAGGGCGGTTCGCGGGGCTGCACCGGACGTGGAAGGACAGCCTGGTCTGAGCCCGACCTGAAGGAGACGGCGAGGGGGTGCCGCTGCCCGGCCGGGCAGCGGCACCCCCTCGCGTTCGTACGTCAGGCGGTGGCGCCGGCCTTGCGGCGGCGGCCCAGCGCGAAGACGACGCCGGCGCCGGCGAGGATCGCCACGCCGCCGATGGTCGCTATGACCGGCAGGCCGGAGTCCGAGCCGGTCTGGGCGAGGGTGCCCTCGGGCTTGATCTCGGTGTTGCCGACGGGCTTGACCGGGACCGGCCTCTTGCCGCCCGTCTGGGGCTCGGCCTCGTCGGGCTCGCCCGGGTCGGCACCGGGGGCGAGGACGTCGAAATCGTAGAACCGCTCACCCTCGGAGTAGACGCAGTTGCCCTCCTCGTCGGCGTAGAAGCCGATGGAGAGGGTGTAGCCGATGCCCTTGGGCGCCTTCTTGTCGACGCTGAGGCGCAGGTCGATCGAGAAGGACTCCTTGGCCCGGATGTCGGTGTAGCCGATGTAGCCGACGCCCTCGTCGCTCTGGGCGGGGGGGATGTCCGTCCAGCCACCGGTCTCGGGGTCCTTGAACTGGACCGTGAGGTGGCCGGCGGCCTCCAGCCCGCTATCGACGTCGATCAGCCCGGCGACGAGGCCGAGGTCGACCCGCTGGTAGGCCTTGTCGCCCTTGTTCTCCACGTTCAGCTCGAAGCCGTGGAAGCCGCTGCCGGCGACGATCCTGGAGGGCAGGCCGGAGAACGAGGAGTGCAGGTTCTTGTCGAACTTCCTCTCCTCCGTGTCCTTGCAGCTGCCGTCGGGCTCGGTGACCGACGGCGACGAGGCGGGCGGCGTGGTGGCGGGGGCCGGAGCCTTCTCTTCAGGCTTTTCCTCCTGCTGCTTCTCCCTCTCCTGCTCCTCCTCGCCCGCGGGCTCCTCCTCGGAAGTGGACTGCTCCCCCTCGGGCGTGGGAGCGGTCTCCGTCTCCTCCTCGGCGGCGGGCGTCTCGGACTCCTCCGACGCGGTGGCGCTCTCGGTCGCCTCCGGGGTGGGGCTCGGGGTCGCGAAGGCGGCCGGGGACGAGAGCAGGGTGACCGGGGCGAGAACAGCGGTCGCTGCTGCGACGGCCAGAGCGCGGCGGATCTTCATGGGGCGAGGTCCTCTGGGGAGTCCGGGGGCCGCTGCAACGGCCCGAAGGCTGGGAGGGCCGTCCGGTTTCGAAGGTGAAGAGGAGACACGGGTGAGGCCAAGGGGTGTGACTGCCTCGGATGGTGAAGGGTTGTACCCGGCCGACGGCCGAATCGCGTGAGGCGGCACACAGCACGCGCACAGGAACACCACATTTCACGCCTACCGGCCGCCCCCTCACCCCGGCAGCAGCCGCACCGCTCCATTCCGCAGCCGGGTCCGCTCCGTGGACATGAAGCGGTGCAGGGTCCGGGAGGCGAAGGCGGTCCGCTGGGCGCTGCGGCGGCGTTCGCGGTCGTAGGCGCGCAGAGCGGCGGCGAGCCCGGCGGGGCCCGGGGGCGCGGCGGTGACCGCCCGGGTCAGCGCGTCCGCGTCCAGGATCGCGGTGCAGGCGCCCTGCCCCAGGTTGGGCGTCATGGCGTGCGCCGCGTCGCCGACCAGCGCAACGTGGCCCGCCGAGGCGTCGGCCGAGACGAACGACGGCAGCGCCGGGTACAGATGGCGCATCTCGTACCGGATCCAGGTCTCCGGGTCGGTGGCGTCCAGGATGCGCGGGATCGGGTCGTGCCAGCCGGCGAAGGAGGCGCGCAGCTCGTCGGCGGTGGTGGCCTCGGGGACGGTGGCGTACCAGTTGGTGCGGCCCGGCTCCACCGGGGTCAGCCCGAAGAAGCGGCCGCTGCCCCAGGTTTCGCCGTGGACGGGGCTCTCGAAGCCGGCGATGCCGATCCAGGCGACCGTGGAGACCGGGCGCGGGCCGCTGCGGTCGCCGAAGCGGGCGGTACGTACGGCACTGCGGATACCGTCGGCGCCGACCACCAGGTCCGACCCGGCGGCCAGGGCGCTCACTTCGGTGACGGTCTCCCCGAGCTTCACCGGTACGTCCCCGAAGGCGTCCAGGCCCGCGAGCAGCGCGTCGACCAAGTAGGGCCGGGAGATGAGGAGTTCGGGGCGGCACGCCTTCTTCTCGATGCGCTCCAGCGGCAGGCGGGCGAGCGTGCGGCCGTCGGGGGTGCGGATGTACGCGTCGCGGTAAGGGACCGCGTGGCGGCGCAGAGCCTCCCCGACGCCGAGCCGGTCGAGCGCCGCCTGCGCGGTGGGGTGGATGCCGAACGCGGCGCCGTACCGCTCCAGTTGGGTGCGGCGCTCCAGCACGGTCACCGACCAGCCCGCCCGCCGCAGCCCGATCGCGGCGGCCAGGCCGCCGACGCCCGCCCCGACGACGGTCGCCGTCCGGGCGCCCCCTGCCCCTGTTCCCGTACGCCGTGTCATGCCGTACTCCCGAAGCTCGTCCGGCCGGTGCGAACCAACCACCACTCCCGTGGTACCACGTCTGGGGTAGCATCGGCAAGCGTCAAGAACACCGCAGCGGTACGGGACCGAGGGAGCGCGCCATGAATCCGGAGCGGCGTGACAGGCTGCGCGACGCGGCCATCGCCGTCCTGGCCGAGGAGGGCGGGCGCGGCCTCACCCACCGGGCTGTGGACCGGGTGGCCGAGGTGCCGGACGGGACCACCAAGAACTACTTCCCGACCCGGGACGCGGTGCTGCGGGCGGTGGCCGAGCGCTGCCTGGAGCAGTACCTCGCGCTCACCGCCCGTCTCGCCGCCGGGCCGGGTCCCGCCGACCGCGAGGCGCTGACCGCCCTGTTCCGCACCCTGCTGGAGAACGTCGCCGGACCCGGCCGCCCGCGCCTCCTCGCCTACCTGGAGCTCCAGGCGGAGGCGGCCCGGCGCCCCTGGCTCTCCGCACTCCTCGACCCGATGGCGAGCGGCGATTTCGCGGGTTTCGCGGCGGCCCAGCGCTCCGCCGGACTGCCCGTCACCCCGCATCGGGCGGCCACCGTCACGCTCGCGCTGCACGCGGCGATCCCCCACCTGCTGGGCGGCGGGCCGGACACGCTGGCGGCGGCGGGACTGGACGACCTGGACCGGTTCGTACGAGGACTCCTCGACGCGGTCTACCCGGCGGACGCGCCCCCGGCCTGAGCACACCGACCCGACGCACGCCACCCCCACCGGAGAACCCCACCGGAGAACCCCGCCAGGACCATCGCACCGGACCACCCCGTTCCGCTGGCGGGATCTGGCCAGAACCCGACCCCGTCTCACCAGGTGGGCTGTAACCGCTTCCGGGCGTGCCGCTCGCATGTGCCCGTCGCGCACCGAACCTGTGCCCACCCTGTGAATACAGGCCTTCCCACACTCCGGCAACACTGCGGTAATGATCGGCGAAACGTCCGCTTAACGAACATGACCTTTTCGACAACGAACGAATTCCGGCCAAGTTGTTGACGCGCTCCTGACAGGCCTACGGGTCTGCTGACACTCTTCACCCCGTTCTGCGCACCGCCTGCACTGTCCCGGACGGCCCATCCAGCGCCGCCGGGTAACCCCCCTCGCAGAAGGAGTCCGCGTGAGATCCACGCCCAGCCGTCGCGCCACCGCGACCGGCGCTCTGATAGCCGCAGCAGCCATGATCGCCGTCGGACTGCAGTCCGGCGCCGCCACCGCCACCCCGGCCTCGGCCGCTCCGGCCGGCGGGATCACCGCCGGCACGAAGGCCGACCCGGGATCGCTCCCCGCCAAGCTCTCCCCGGCCCAGCGCGCCGCGCTCCTCAGCGAGGCCGACGCCACCAAGGCGGCCACCGCCAAGGCGCTCGGACTCGGCGCCACGGAGAAGCTCGTCGTCCGCGATGTCGTCCAGGACCGGAACGGCACCACGCACACCCGCTACGAGCGCACCCTCGACGGGCTCCCCGTCCTCGGCGGCGACCTGGTGGTCCAGGAGACCACGGCCGGCCGGACGCTCAGCGTCACCAAGGCGTCGAAGGCGACCACCGCGCAGCTGAAGGCCGTCGGCCTCACCGCCGACGTGGCCCCGGCCGCCGCCGAGAAGCAGGCGCTCGGCGCGGCGAGGACCGAGGGCTCGAAGGCGACGAAGGCGGAGAAGGCGCCGCGCAAGGTCGTCTGGCTGGGCAGCGGCTCCCCGCAGCTCGCCTACGAGACGGTCGTCGGCGGACTCCAGCACGACGGCACCCCGAACGAGCTGCACGTCATCACCGACGCGGCCACCGGCGAGAAGCTGTACGAATGGCAGGCCGTCCACAACGGGACCGGCAACACCCAGTACAGCGGCCAGGTGACGCTGGGCACCGCGCCCTCGTACACGCTGACCGACACCGCGCGCGGCAGCCACAAGACGTACAACCTGAACCGGGGCACCTCCGGCACCGGCACGCTCTTCACCAACTCCACGGACGTGTGGGGCAACGGCACTCCGCAGAACCTGGAGACGGCCGGCGCCGACGCGCACTACGGCGCCGCGCTCACCTGGGACTACTACAAGAACGTGCACGGCCGCAACGGCATCCGCGGTGACGGCGTCGGCGCGTACTCCCGCGTGCACTACGGCAACAACTACGTCAACGCGTTCTGGCAGGACAGCTGCTTCTGCATGACGTACGGCGACGGGGCCGGCAACGCCAAGCCGCTGACCTCCATCGACGTGGCCGCCCACGAGATGACCCACGGCCTGACCTCGGTCACCGCCCGCCTCGTCTACAGCGGTGAGTCCGGCGGCCTCAACGAGGCGACGTCCGACATCTTCGCCGCCGCCGTCGAGTTCCACGCCAACAACGCCCAGGACCCGGGCGACTACCTGGTCGGCGAGAAGATCGACATCCGCGGCAACGGCACCCCGCTGCGCTACATGGACAAGCCCAGCCGCGACGGCAGCTCCAAGGACTACTGGTACTCCGGCATCGGCAACGTCGACGTCCACTACTCCTCGGGCCCGGCCAACCACTGGTACTACCTGCTCTCCGAAGGCAGCGGCACCAAGACGGTCAACGGCGTCAGCTACGACTCGCCGACCTCCGACGGGCTGCCGGTCACCGGCATCGGCCGGGACAAGGCCTCGCTGATCTGGTTCAAGGCGCTCACCACCAAGTTCACCTCGACGACCAACTACGCCGCCGCGCGCACCGGCACGCTCGCGGTCGCCAGTGAGCTGTACGGCGCCACCAGCCCCGAGTACGCGGCCGTGGCCCACGCCTGGGCCGGCGTCAACGTGGGCGCCCGTCCCGGCGGCGGCGACCCCGACCCGGGCGGCAAGGTCTTCGAGAACAAGACCGTCGTGAACATCCCGGACGCGGGCGCGGCCGTCACCAGCGCGGTCAACGTCACCGGCATCGCGGGCAACGCGCCGAGCGCGCTCAAGGTCGACGTCAACATCAGCCACACCTACCGCGGTGACCTGGTCATCGACCTGGTGGCCCCGGACGGCGGCACCTTCCGCCTGAAGAACTCCTCCTCCAGCGACTCCGCGGACAACGTGGTGGCGACCTACACGGTCAACGCCTCGTCCAAGGTGGCCAACGGAGAGTGGAAGCTGAGGGTCCAGGACGTGTACCGCTCGGACACCGGCCGGATCAACAGCTTCAAGCTCACCTTCTGACCCCACGGGATCACCGCACCACCACATGACCGAACGGCCCGGCAGGGGTTCTGCTCCCCTGCCGGGCCGTTCGTCACGTCGCCGTACGGCGCGCGCTCAGCGCATCAGCACGCCCGCGCCCTCACCCGTAGCCTCGTTCGGCACCGCGACCAGGCCCAG
Source organism: Streptomyces sp. CA-146814 (assembly GCF_050942385.1). Lineage (NCBI taxonomy): Bacteria > Bacillati > Actinomycetota > Actinomycetes > Kitasatosporales > Streptomycetaceae > Streptomyces > Streptomyces sp. CA-146814. Next base: position 5,682,464 of record NZ_CP192068.1, on the reverse strand, counting down.
TTCGGCGCCGGAGGCCAGCAGTTCGTGCGAGGGCAGGACGCGCACGGTGTAGCCGTACGGTCCCGTCCGGTCCAGGGCGAGCGGGCCCTCGTACAGCCAGCGGTCCTCCAGGTCATGGCCGCCCGCCGGCTTCAGCGGGAAGACCTGGGCGTCCGCGATGGCGTCGGCCGAGTCGACCCTTCCCGCCACCACCTGCACCTCGACGTCGTCCGGGTCCAGGCCGCCGAGCGCGATCCGCACCCGCAGCGACAGGGTCGCCCCGAGCTCCGCCGCGCCGCCCGCCACGGTGCCGCTGACCGACTCCACATGGTCGACGGAGACTTCCGGCCAGGCCGCCCGGACCTTCGCCTTCCACTGGGCCAGGTCCCGTGCCACCGCCGGGCCGAGCGCCCGCCGGGACTGCGCGGCGGGGGCGTAGAGCCGCTCCACGTACTCCCGCACCATCCGCCCCGCCAGCACCTTCGGCCCCAGGTTGACCAGGGTCGAGCGGACCATCTCGATCCACCGGTCCGGCAGATCCGTGGTGCCCCGGTCGTAGAAGCGCGGCGCGACCCGGTCCTCGATCAGGGCGTACAGCGCGTTGGACTCCAGCTCGTCGCGCCGGTCCTCGTCGACCGCCGAGCCGTCGGCGGTGGGGATCTCCCAGCCGAAGTCCGGCTCGAACCACTCGTCCCACCAGCCGTCGCGCACCGACAGGTTGAGGCAGCCGTTGAGCGCCGCCTTCATCCCGCTCGTGCCGCACGCCTCCAGCGGGCGCAGCGGGTTGTTGAGCCAGACGTCGCAGCCCGGGTAGAGCTTCTGCGCCATGCCCATGCCGTAGTCCGGCAGGAAGACGATGCGGTGGCGCACCCGCGGGTCGTCCGCGAACCGCACCAGCTCCTGGACCAGCCGCTTGCCGCCGTCGTCGGCCGGGTGGGCCTTGCCGGCGACGACGATCTGGATCGGGTGCGTCGGGTGCAGGAGCAGCTCCCGCAGCCGGTCGCGGTCGCGCAGCATCAGCGTCAGACGCTTGTACGAGGGGACACGGCGGGCGAAGCCGATGGTGAGGACGTCCGGGTCGAGGACGCCGTCGATCCAGCCCAGCTCGGCGGTGCCCGCGCCGCGCCTGCGCCAGGAGGCGTAGAGGCGGCGGCGGACCTCGGTGACCAGCTGGCCGCGCAGCTCACGGCGCAGCTCCCAGATCTCCTGGTCGCCGATCCCGCTGACCGCGTCCCAGCGGCGCGGGGTGCCGGCCTGCGGCGAGGAGGAGGCCTCGCCGTCCACCGGTCCGCCGGCCAGCACCTGGTGGGCGCGGCCGGTGCCGACCTGTCCGGCACCGAGCCGGAACACCTCCGGAGCGACCCAGGTCGGTGCGTGGACGCCGTTGGTGACCGAGGTGATCGGCACGTCGGCCGGGTCGAAGCCCGGCCAGAGCCCGGAGAACATCTCCCGGCTGACGGCCCCGTGGAGCGTGGAGACGCCGTTGGCGCGCTGGGCGAGCCGGAGGCCCATCACCGCCATGTTGAACAGCTCGGGCTCGCCGCCCGGGTAGGTCTCCCGGCCGAGCGGCAGGATCTTCTCCACCGGTACGCCGCTCAGCTCGCCGTCGTCGCCGAAGTGGCGGGCGATCAGCTGCCGGTCGAAACGGTCTATCCCGGCGGGCACCGGGGTGTGGGTGGTGAACACGGTCCCGGCGCGGACCACTTCGATGGCTGCCTCGAAGTCGAGCCCGTCGGCGGCCAGTTCGCGGATGCGCTCCAGCCCGAGGAAGCCGGCGTGGCCCTCGTTGGTGTGGAACACCTCCGGTTCCGGGGTCCGGGTGAGCCGGCACCAGGTGCGCACGGCGCGCACCCCGCCGATGCCGAGCAGCATCTCCTGGAGGAGGCGGTGGTCGCTGCCGCCGCCGTAGAGCCGGTCGGTGACGTCGCGTTCGCCCGGCGCGTTCTCCTCGACGTCGGAGTCGAGCAGGAGGAGCGGGACGCGGCCGACCCGGGCCAGCCAGATGCAGGCGTGCAGCGAGCGGCCGCCGGGCAGGGCGAGCACCACCCGGGCGGGGGTGCCGTCGGCCTCGCGGACCAGGTCGAGCGGGAGCTCGTTGGGGTCCAGGACCGGGTAGTGCTCCTGCTGCCAGCCCTCGCGGGAGAGGCTCTGGCGGAAGTAGCCGTGGCGGTAGAGCAGGCCGACGCCGATGAGCGGGACGCCCAGGTCGCTGGCGGCCTTGAGGTGGTCCCCGGCCAGGATGCCGAGGCCGCCGCTGTACTGCGGCAGTGCGGCGGTGACGCCGAACTCGGGAGAGAAGTAGGCGATGGCGGAGGGGAGTTCGGCTCCGGAGGCCTGCTGTTCCTGGTACCAGCGGGGGCCGTCCAGATACTCCTGGAGATCGGCGGAGGCCTCGGCCAGGCGGCCCAGGTACTCCTCGTCCCGGCCCAGTTCGGCCAGGCGTCCCGCGGTCAGGGAGCCGAGCAGCCGTACGGGGTCGGCGTCCGCGGGCCGCCACCCCTCGGGGTCGGCGGACCGGAACAGCTCGCGGGTCTCGGTGTGCCACGACCAGCGCAGGTTGCGCGCGAGGTCGTGGAGGGGTCGGAGGGGTTCGGGGAGGACAGGACGCACGGTGAATCGACGAATGGCCTTCACGTACTCCACCTTTACAGGGGACTTGCGCATCCGAGGGGACGCACCACGGTGTGCGTCCTTTCCGTCACCCCTGACGGTAGCGGCCGTCCGTGGCGGCCTGCCACGGCGCGCGGACGGCTCACCGGAGCCGGGGCCGGCCCGCGCACGCCGCCCACACGCGCCCCACACGCACCGCGCACCCTCTCCCACCCCACCCTTCGTCTGCGGGTTTGGCCGATTTCCTTCCCGTACGCAGCCTTGTGGACCTTCCTGACACAGGGAAGGCTGCCGTGTGGCGCCGCAGAGCGGGTATCCGGAACCTGTGAGGGCGCTTCGGTCTCCCGTACGCCGTGGGGCGTACGCCGGGCGCCACCGGGCCCTGCCCCGGACCCGACCGAGCGGTTACGACCGAGTAGTTAACACAGCGCCGGATTTCCCGGGAGTGAACCTGGGGAAGGCTTTCCCGGTGCTTCCCGGTTCCTTCCGGCACTTCCCTGTACGCAGCACGACCCGGCCCGCACACCCTCCCCAGTGCATCCGAAACATGCGCGAAACCCCCGCGACCCACCCATTCGACTGCCATTCGGGTGAACGCGGACAGGAGCGGCCATGCCCACAGCCCGTCAGCCGACAGCTGAGCAGCTACAAAGGACAGATCCCCATCATCGCGGTACGCGCGGTCGGTCCTCCGCGTCCATGCCGTCATCCCCGCACACCGAGCTCCTCCAGCCCCCAGGTGATTCCATGATCGGTCGTATTCCCGTCCTGGACGTCCGTCCCCTCGTCGACTGCGGCAGACGGCCGGCGAAGGCGGTCGTCGGTGAGACCTTCCAGGTCACCGCCACCGTCTTCCGCGAAGGCCATGACGCGGTGGCGGCCAACGTCGTCCTGCGCGATCCGAGCGGACGGGTGGGACCGTGGACCCCGATGCGCGAGCTGGCCCCGGGCACCGACCGGTGGGGTGCGGAGATCACCCCGGACGCCGAGGGCCGCTGGACGTACACGGTGGAGGCGTGGAGCGACCCGGTCGCCACCTGGCGCCACCACGCGGCGATCAAGATCCCGGCGGGCATCGACACCGATCTGGTGCTGGCGGAAGGCGCGGCCCTGCTGGAGCGGGCCGCCGCCGGCGTACCGAAGAAGAACGGGCGGGAGGCGGTGCTCGCCGCGGTGGACGCGCTGCGCGACACGGCGCACTCCCCCGCCGCCCGGCTGGCCGCGTCCCTGACCCCGGCCGCCGAGGCGGTCCTCGGCCGCCACCCGCTGCGCGAACTGGTCACCCGGTCCAAGCCGTTGGCGGTGCGCGTGGAGCGCGAGCGGGCGCTGTACGGCTCCTGGTACGAGCTGTTCCCGCGCTCGGAGGGCGCGAGGCGGGTGCCGGTGGACCCGGCCGACACCTCGCCGGACGCGGAGACGCGGCTGGTCAGCGGCACGTTCCGGACGGCGGCCGAGCGGCTGCCGGCGGTCGCCGCCATGGGGTTCGATGTCGTGTACCTGCCTCCGATTCACCCGATCGGGACCACCCACCGCAAGGGCCCGAACAACACCCTGACGCCCGGTGAGCACGATCCGGGGGTGCCGTGGGCGATCGGTTCGCCGGACGGCGGCCACGACGCGATCCACCCGGAGCTGGGCACGCTGGAGGACTTCGACCACTTCGTGGAGGTGGCCCGCAATCTGCGGATGGAGATCGCGCTGGACTTCGCGCTCCAGTGCTCCCCGGACCACCCGTGGGTCAAGGACCACCCGGACTGGTTCCACCACCGGCCCGACGGCTCGATCGCGTACGCCGAGAACCCGCCGAAGAAGTACCAGGACATCTATCCGATCGCCTTCGACAAGGACATGCGCGGTCTGGTGGCGGAGACAGTACGGATCCTGCGCTTCTGGATGGACCACGGCGTACGGATCTTCCGCGTCGACAACCCGCACACCAAGCCGGTGGTCTTCTGGGAGAAGGTGATCGCCGAGATCAACGGCACCGACCCCGATGTCGTCTTCCTGGCGGAGGCGTTCACCCGCCCGGCGATGATGCACACCCTGGGCGCGGTCGGGTTCCAGCAGTCGTACACGTACTTCACCTGGCGGAACACCAAGCAGGAGCTGACCGAGTACGTCACGGAGCTGTCGGGGGACGCCGCCTCGTACATGCGGCCCAACTTCTTCGTGAACACCCCGGACATCCTGCCGGGCTACCTCCAGCACGGCGGCCGCCCGGCCTTCGAGGCCCGGGCCGTGCTCGCCGCCACCCTCGCCCCGTCCTGGGGCGTCTACGCGGGATTCGAGCTGTGCGAGAACACCCCGGCCAAGCCGGGGAGCGAGGAGTACCTGCACTCGGAGAAGTACGAACTGCGTCCGAGGGACTGGGAGTCGGCGGAGCGCGAGGGCCGCACGCTGACGCCCCTGATCACCTCGCTGAACCGGATCCGACGGCGTAACCCCGCGCTCCAGCAGCTGCGCGAGGTCCACTTCCACCACGCCGACAACGAGTCGGTGATCGTCTACAGCAAGCGTTCGGGTTCGAACACCGTTCTGGTGGTCGTGAACCTCGACCCGCACCACACCCAGGAGGCCACGGTCTCGTTGGACATGGAGCGGCTCGGCCTCCAGGGCCACGAGCGCGTACCGGTGCGCGACGAGCTCACCGGCGACACCTATCACTGGGGCAGGGCCTTCTATGTGCGCCTGGAGCCGGGCATCACGCCCGCGCACATCGCCGTCCTGCGACCGTCCCCGCCGACCGGAGGGTCACCCACACCATGATCGTCAATGAGCCTGTCCACGACACGTTCGAGGACACTCCCGCCAAGGACCGCGATCCCGACTGGTTCAAGCGCGCCGTCTTCTACGAGGTGCTCGTCCGGTCCTTCCAGGACTCCAACGGCGACGGAATCGGCGACCTCAAGGGCATCACCGCCAAGCTGGACTACCTCCAGTGGCTCGGCGTCGACTGCCTCTGGCTGCCGCCGTTCTTCAAGTCGCCGCTGCGCGACGGCGGTTACGACGTCTCCGACTACACCGCGGTCCTGCCGGAGTTCGGCGACCTCGCCGACTTCGTCGAGTTCGTGGACGCCTCGCACCAGCGCGGCATGCGCGTCATCATCGACTTCGTCATGAACCACACGAGCGACCAGCACGAGTGGTTCCAGCAGTCCCGTACCGACCCGGACGGGCCGTACGGCGACTACTACGTCTGGGCCGACGACGACAAGCAGTTCCAGGACGCCCGGATCATCTTCGTCGACACCGAGACGTCCAACTGGACCTTCGACCCGGTCCGCAAGCAGTACTACTGGCACCGCTTCTTCTCGCACCAGCCGGACCTCAACTACGAGAACCCGGCCGTGCAGGAAGAGATCATGGCCGCCCTGCGGTTCTGGCTGGACCTCGGCATCGACGGCTTCCGGGTCGACGCGGTGCCATACCTCTACCAGCGCGAGGGCACCAACTGCGAGAACCTCCCCGAGACCCACCACTTCCTCAAGCGGGTCCGCAAGGAGATCGACGCCAACTACCCGGACACCGTGCTCCTCGCCGAGGCCAACCAGTGGCCGGAGGACGTCGTCGACTACTTCGGCGACTACGAGGCGGGCGGCGACGAGTGCCACATGGCGTTCCACTTCCCGGTCATGCCGCGCATCTTCATGGCGGTGCGCCGGGAGAGCCGCTACCCGGTCTCCGAAATCCTGGCGAAGACCCCGGAGATCCCGAAGAACTGCCAGTGGGGCATCTTCCTGCGCAACCATGACGAGCTGACCCTCGAAATGGTCACGGACGAAGAGCGCGACTACATGTACGCGGAGTACGCCAAGGACCCGCGGATGCGCGCCAACATCGGCATCCGCCGCCGGCTGGCCCCGCTGCTGGACAACGACCGCAACCAGATCGAGCTGTTCACCGCGCTGCTGCTGTCGCTGCCCGGCTCCCCGATCCTCTACTACGGGGACGAGATCGGGATGGGCGACAACATCTGGCTGGGCGACCGGGACGCGGTCCGCACCCCGATGCAGTGGACGCCCGACCGCAACGCCGGGTTCTCCTCCAGCGATCCGGGGCGGCTCTACCTGCCCACGATCATGGACCCGGTCTACGGCTACCAGGTCACCAACGTGGAAGCGTCGATGGCCTCGCCGTCCTCGCTGCTGCACTGGACGCGGCGGATGATCGAGATCCGCAAGCAGAATCCGGCCTTCGGGCTCGGCGAGTACACCGAGCTGCCGTCCTCCAACCCGGCGGTGCTGGCGTTCACCCGCGAGTACAAGGACGACCTCGTCCTGTGCGTGCACAACTTCTCGCGGTTCGCGCAGCCGACGGAACTGGACCTCCGATCGTTCGCCGGACGTCATCCGGTGGAATTGATCGGCGGGGTACGCTTCCCGGCCATCGGCCAGTGGCCCTACCTGCTGACCCTGGCCGGACACGGCTTCTACTGGTTCCGGCTGCGCAAGGACGCGCCGCCGGCCTGATCCGCCGACCGCCGCGTGCGGGACGGTTTCCGCCGTCCCGCACGGGGCACTCTGGACGCAGGGCCCGGGCCTTCACGGTTCGGCCGTTCGAGTCCGTAAGCACCTTCCTCTCCCGACACGTCCCGCACAGCCGGACAGCCATTGCCGCAATCCGGGACACTCTTCGCATCCTGTGTGCCCGGGGAAAGGACGCGATGCCATGTCGGAGCGTGCATCCACTCACGTCGCCCTGGCGAAGAGCACGAGGAACAGCGCAACCCCAAGCAGTACGGTGGACGGCGCTCTGCTGCCGTCCCTCGCCCCCCTGCTCCATGAATGGCTGCCCCGGCAGCGGTGGTTCGCCGGAAAGGGCCGGCCGGTCACCGGCTTCGCCCTGGTCGCGGCCACCGAGATGCTGCCGCTGGACGGCAGCGCCGGACCCGGCCTGCTCCATCTGCTGGTCCGGGCCCAGCAGCCGTCGCCGTCGGACCACCCGGCGGACGACTGCTACCAGATCCTGATCGGCGTACGGAGTACGCTGCCGACCACGCTCGCCGGAGCGCTGATCGGCCGGGTGGAGCGCGGACCGCTGGCCGGGCGGACCGTCTACGACGCGCTGCACGATCCACGGCTGGCGGACCTTCTGCTGGAACGGTTCCGCCGTCCCGGCACGCTCGGCTCGCTCCGCTTCGAGCGGACCGCCGCGATCCCGGCCGGGCTGCCGCCCCGGGTGCTGGACGCCGAACAGTCCAACTCCTCGCTGGTCTACGGCGATGCGTACATCCTCAAGATCTTCCGCCGAGTCTTCCCGGGCACCAACCCGGATCTGGAGCTGCCGCTCGCCCTGGCCCGCGAAGGGTGCGACCGCGTCCCGGCGCCGGTCGCCTGGTTCGAGGCCCCCGGCCCCGAACCGCTCACCCTCGGTGTCCTCCAGCCGTTCCTGCACGGCGCACGGGACGGCTGGCAGCTCGCCCTCACCGCGCTCACGGCGGGCCGCGACTTCATCCCGGAGGCGCGGGCGCTCGGCCGGGCCACCGCCGAGGTGCACACCGCGCTCGCCGCGGCCCTGCCCACCCCGCCGCTGCACGGGACGCAGACCCGGCAGCTGATCGCGCAGATGACCCAGCGCCTGGAGGCCGCCGCCCAGGCGGTGCCCGCTCTCGCTCCGTACGTCCCGGCCCTGCGCACCGCGTTCGACGCCGTCACGGCGCTCGGGCACCGGGGCGGCGGCTGGGCGCAGCAGCGGGTGCACGGCGATCTCCACCTCGGCCAGGCGCTCCGCTCCCCGGACGGGTTCTGGTCGCTGATCGACTTCGAGGGCGAACCGGCCCGCCCGCTGGATGAGCGCCGCCGCCCGTCACCGCCGGTCCGCGATGTGGCGGGCATGCTGCGCTCCTTCGACTACGCGGCCCGCTCGCACCGCCCGTGGAACCCCGAGTGGGCGGCGCGCTGCCGGGCCGCCTACTGCGAGGGGTACGCGCTCGCCTCGGGCACCGATCCGCGCGGCGAGCCGGAGCTGCTGCGCGCCCACGAGACCGACAAGGCGGTGTACGAGGTGGTGTACGAGGCCCGGCACCGCCCCGACTGGCTGCCGGTCCCGATGGCCGCCATCCAGCGCCTGGCCCAGTCCGCCGCGGCCTGAGCCCCCACTCCCCCGTATCTCCCCTCCGCCCTCCGAACTCCCCGAGGAGGCAGTCCCCGTGACCGCCCGCAAGCCGTCCCGCAAGGGATCCCGTAAGACCGCCGAAGCCGTACCCGAAGCTGTGGGCGTGGAGACCGCGCCCGCGCCCGTCCCCGCGGAGGCGGCGGAAGCAGTCGAGGCCGCCGCGGCGACGACCGAGCCCGCACCCGCGCCCGCCAAGCGCGCCCGTCCCAAGCGTGCGGCCGCCGTCCCGCCGCTGCCCCGGCAGGCCGGCGACGCGAGCGCCCGTCCCGCACCGGCTCTGGACCTCGCCGACCGCGGCCGGCTGCTGGCCGGTGACCACCACGACCCGCACTCCGTGCTCGGCGCCCGTCCGATCCCGGGCGGCGTGCTGGTCCGGGCGCTGCGCCCGTTCGCCCGGTCGGTGACGGTGCTGGCCGAGGACGTGCGGGCCGAACTGCACGACGACGGGGACGGGTTCTTCTCCGGGGTGCTGCCGGTGAAGGAGGTCCCGGCCTACCGGTTCCAGGTCGCGTACGACGACAACACCATCGAGGTGGACGACCCGTACCGCTTCTGGCCCTCGCTCGGCGACCTGGACCTGCATCTGATCGCGGAGGGCCGCCACGAGGAGCTGTGGCGGGCGCTCGGCGCGGAGCCGATGGTCCACCAGGGCGTGGCCGGTACCCGGTTCACCGTGTGGGCGCCGAACGCGCGCGGGGTGCGGGTGAGCGGTGACTTCACCTACTGGGACGGCACGGGTACGCCGATGCGTTCGCTCGGCTCGACCGGGGTGTGGGAGCTGTTCCTGCCCGGCGTCGGCGAGGGCGCGCTGTACAAGTACGACATCTGCCGCCCGGACGGCTCGCACACGGTCCGGGCCGACCCGATGGCCCGCCGCACCGAGGTCCCGCCCGCGACCGCCTCCATCGTCACCGCCGCGCACCACGAGTGGCGGGACCAGGACTGGATGGCGCACCGGGGCGACCGCCCGGTCCACGAGGCCCCGTTCTCGGTCTACGAGGTCCATCTCGCCTCCTGGCGACCTGGCCTGACGTATCGTCAACTCGCCGAGCAACTCCCCTCGTACGTCAAGGACCTCGGCTTCACGCACGTCGAGCTGATGCCGGTCTCCGAGCACCCCTTCGGCGGTTCCTGGGGCTACCAGGTCACCGGCTTCTACGCCCCGACCTCCCGGATGGGCACGCCGGACGACTTCCGGTTCCTGGTGGACGCCCTGCACCGGGCGGGTATCGGCGTCATCATGGACTGGGTCCCGGCCCACTTCCCGCGCGACGACTGGGCGTTGGCCGAGTTCGACGGGCGCCCGCTGTACGAGCACGCCGACCCGCAGCGCGCGGCGCACCCGGACTGGGGGACGCTGGAGTTCGACTACGGCCGCACCGAGGTGCGTAACTTCCTGGTCGCCAACGCCACGTACTGGTGCGAGGAGTTCCACATCGACGGGCTGCGGGTCGACGCCGTCGCCTCGATGCTCTACCTCGACTACTCCCGCGAGGACGGCCAGTGGTCGCCCAACGAGCAGGGCGGGCGCGAGAACTGGGACGCGGTCGCCTTCCTCCAGGAGATGAACGCCACGGTCTACCGGCGCAATCCGGGCGTCGTGACGATCGCCGAGGAGTCCACCGCCTGGGAGGGCGTCACCCGGCCCACCGACAGCGGCGGCCTGGGCTTCGGGCTGAAGTGGAACATGGGCTGGATGCACGACTCGCTGCTGTACGTGGCGAAGGAGCCGGTGCACCGCAAGTACCACCACAACGAGATGACGTTCTCGATGGTGTACGCGTACAGCGAGAACTACGTGCTGCCGATCTCGCACGACGAGGTGGTGCACGGCAAGCGGGCGCTGGTGGCGAAGATGCCGGGCGACTGGTGGCAGCAGCGCGCCAACCACCGCGCCTACCTGGGCTTCATGTGGGCCCACCCCGGCAAGCAACTCCTCTTCATGGGCCAGGAGTTCGCCCAGGGCGCCGAGTGGTCGGAGGGCCACGGCCCGGACTGGTGGCTGCTGGACCCGGCGTACGAGGCCTCCGGCGACCACCGCGGCGTACGGAACCTGGTGGGCGACCTGAACGCGGTGTACGGGGCGGTGCCCGCGCTCTGGCAGCGCGACACCGTGCCGGAGGGGTTCAGCTGGGTGGACGGCGGCGCGGCCGAGGACAACGTCTTCGCGTTCCTGCGGTACGACGCGGACGGCTCGCCGCTGCTCGCGGTCTCGCACTTCTCCCCGGTGGTCCGCAACGACTACCGCCTCGGCGTGCCGGAGACCGGGACGGAGGGTTGGGTGGAGGTCCTCAACACGGACGCGGACCGGTACGGCGGCAGCGACGTACGCAACGAGGAGCCGCTGAAGGCGGAGGCGGTCCCCGCACACGGCCGCCCGTCCAGCATCTCGCTGACGCTGCCGCCGCTGGCGACGGTGTGGTTCCGGCCGGCGTGAGACCCGAGCCCGAAGGCTGCCGCTCCCGCTGCCGGCGGGCGGCCCGATGAAGGTGGCGCCACCGGACGAACCGGTGGCGCCACCTTCTTTCGGGCGGGGTCGGCCGGCTTCGACTCCATCGAGCAGGCCCACCGCGCCGGTTTGATCATTGAGCGGCCGCACTTGATGATGGGGAGGAGGGACGGCAGCCCCGAGGCCGGCCAGGGCCTGAGGCCGCCGTCCATGTCATCGGATGACTCCGGTGACACCGGGGGACGTAGTTTTCTTGCAACGGGGGCATTGTGTCGAAGTGGGATATCAGACCGGGTGGCGTTCGTGGAGTCCTGAGCAGGACAGCCGAGGTCGGCGGCAAGTTCGAGGACGAGTTCGTATCGTACGGCGAGGGCTTGGCGGGTGCCGCGAAGTGGGCGGGCACGATGGTCCTGGGTGGGACCGAGCTCCCCAAGGGGGGTGCTTTCGGTCCGGTGGCCCAGGCGCTGAAGGAGTTTCAGGATCGGACGAAGAATGACCTGAGGTTCCTTCCCGTCCGGACGGCGAAGTCGATCACCGGGGCGCGCCTGGCCACTGAGGCCTACCTCGCGGGCGATCTGGAGATGGCGAAGAACAAGCAGGAGCAGTACGCGAAGGCTCCGACCCCGGAGGAGCTGAAGGGCTCCGAGAAGTGATCGATCCGGAGAAGATACCGACCTTCACGGGGAATCTGGAGACGCTGGAGACCCATGCGGCTTCGCTGAAGACGACCGCTTCCGGTATTCGCGGTACAGGCAGAGACGTTCACACCGCCTTTCAGGCATTGGATCCGGTCTATGACGCTCCCGAACAGGAGGAGTTGCTCGATTCGACCCTTCCGGTGCGGGCGAAGGCGGACGAGTTCGCGAAGAAGCTGGAGTCCGTCAGTGGCGCGTTGACCGGTTTCGCGTCGACCGCGCGTCCGCTGGTGACCAAGATGAACCAGCTCCGCGAGGATGCGGAGAAGTTCGTCGCGGACAACAAGGACGACGACGACTGGCAGGAGGACCAGGGCAAGATCGACGAGAACGCGCGTCTTGTCCGTGAGGTCGGTACGACATGGGTGGCGTTCCAGGGCGTCGAGCGCGACGCGGCCAACAAGATCACTTCGCTGGTGGGCGGCACGCGTTTCGTCGTCGATGACGGTTCGCACAAGGCCGGTATGTACGGCTTCAAGGAAAGCGACGTCAAGGACGCGAAGGAAACACCCTGGGGGACGGCGGACGAGCGTGAGTACACGGGTCTGCGGGCGGCATGGGAATGGACCAAGGACAACGTCGGCGGTGGACTGAAGGGGTTCTTCGTCGACGGGGTCTGGGGCACGGTCAAGGGCCTGGCCAACATGGTCAACGTCTTCGACTGGGACACGTTCAAGGAGACCTGGTCAGGCATCGGTGACATCTTCGGCGGCATCAGCGCCTACATCATCACACCGTACGACTGGGCGATGGACAAGATGTTCGGCCCGGCCGACCACACCGACCGCGACAAGCGGAAGGCGGCCCTGCGCGACTTCGGCAAGTCCCTGGTCGCCTGGGACGAGTGGGGCAAGGAGCCCTCGCGGGCGTTCGGAGTGGTGGTGTTCAACGGACTGACCCTCGGTGCGGGATCACTGCTCAAGCTCGGCAGGTCCGGCAAGCTGGGTGCGGGCGCGGAGGCCGCGACCGTGGTGGGCAAGGCGGGCGCGCTCGTCGATCCGATGAGCTACCTGGGCAAGGCGGTGGGGGTCACCAAGCTGAAGGTCGGCGACTTCATGGAGAGCCTGAAGGCCGGCCAGGCCGGCGTCGACGACATGGCTCACAACGCCCCCACCACGGCCTCGCCGCACACGGGTGAGGCGAACACGCCCCCCGGCTTCGAGTACGCCGACCCCGCGGGTAACAAGCGGGTGGTCGGCAACGACGGGTACATCCGGGACGAGCACGGCAACGTCGTGCCCGACACCGAACCGGTTGTGGAGCCGCACAAGAACGATCTGCCCGACCTCAAGGAGCGCGAGTCCACACCGGCCAAGAAGAGGATCCTCGAAGGCGCGGGCGGGCCCGGGCGCGTGGAAGCCTCGGCGAGCCACCCGGCGGGCGGCGACGGCACTCAGGCGATCCCGTCGGCGGTCGGCACCACCCACACCCCGGGAGGAGTGGCCGCCCACACCCCGGGCAGCACGGCCGACAACACGGTTCACAACAGCCACACCACATCGGGCGGCCATAGCTCCGGGCCTCACGGGGGCACCGGCGCCGGCGCGCCGGGCGCAGGGACCGCCACCCATACCGACGCCAACGCGACGGGTGGCGACAGCGGTTCGGGCCTCCCCCACCAGGGTGGCAGCGGGGGCCACGACGCTCCGGGCGGCTCCGACTCAGGCAGCCATGGCGACGCACCAGATCCTTCGCCAGGCGGTGCGGGAGACCAGCCGATGGACCCCAAGGTGGTCGAGGAACGCATCAAGGAGTTGGACGACCGGCAGGGCGGCCAGGGACATGCACCCGGCCGCCACCTGCACCCGGACGACCAGGCCCTGACCGACCGGCTGGGCACGGTACTCCGCGACAGCAACGGGGCGCCGAAGCTGTACGGGCCGAACTCGAACTATCCGGGACTGGTCAAGTCCGAGAACAACATCGACCCGTTGACCGGTAGTGCGGTGGACGGTGTGACCGGCCGTGCACACCGCGTCGGCGCATTCGCGACGCGTTTCGACAACGCGGAAGACATGGCACGCGCCGACGCCTATTTCCGCGACGAGATGGCACGTACCGGGAGTGAGGCACAGGAGACGTCGATCAAGGACGTGCTCGGGCCCGGAGCTGAGGGCAGATTTACGGGCTACTATCGTGACCCGGCCAACCTGAACGAATTTAAGCAGGTGGATTTCGAAGGCGGAACCATCCTGCCTGTATACCGACAACTGCCCGACGGAACATACCGTCTGCACACCATGTTCGCGAACCCGGCGCCTGGCCGCCATCCGTAAGGAATTATTCAATGGATCCGCAATTCAGGAATTTCTTCAGGGTGAACCTGGACCTCGAACGAGGGTATGAGAACACGGGCGACCTGAGGCCCACCTTGTTGAGCTTCAGCGACTCCTACGTGAAATTGATCCGCGAGGGATTCGAGCAGATCATGGCGGACGATTCCTTCGGGCCGGACGAGTACGAGCGGCTGACTGATATCGAATTCCCCGACAAGGAGACCCTGGACACCTACCTTCGGAATATGTACGATTACCTTTTCAACAATGCACCGGAGCAGCCGATGCCGCCGGGCTACTAATAGTCTGCGTCAGGGTTCCAGACCGACAGGGGTGGCCTCGGTATCCACAGCTGCCTGAACTTTGTCACGCGTTCGCTCGACGATCCGGCGCGCAAAGTCGTTGTCGACACCCGAAACGCGAAGCAGGCGGCAATCGACAGCGTCAAGGGCGTCGTTGAAAGCCACGGTTGGGGAGACATTGTCATCTGGTATCCGTAAGAACTGGAATCCGGCGGCGTTCCCGGCCGCCCCTGAAGCAACACATCTGTTGCAGGAATGGATGACCGAAGAGGGTTACAGTCTCTTCGGCATCGAGCACGACTTCCGGGGCGCCGACCTCTCAGGCGGCGACTTCACAAAGGCGTGGTTCACTCAGGCAGTCCTGGCGGACGTGCGGCTTACGGGGGCAATTTTCTACCGCGCCGACCTGCAGTCAGCGGATCTCACCGGTGCGGACCTCACCGGCGCGGACCTCACCGGCGCGGACCTCGTCAAGGCCAATCTCGACGGGGCCGTACTCCGGTCCGCACGGCTCGACGGTGCCGACATGGCCAGAGCTTCGCTGCAAGAGGTCGATGCGTCGGAGGCCAGCTTCAGAGGAACGCGGATCATGGGGGCCTCGCTCTTGGGGGTCGATCTGCGGGGGGCCGACCTGACCGACGCGGTGCTGTTCCAGAACACCTTCAAGGTCACCGTCGATGACAGAACAGTGATGCACGGTCTGACGGGAACCGTTTTCGGCCCGATCACCGTCTTCTGCGGCGCATCGTCCCGTGATCTGGCCGACGCGGAACTCGAGGAATGGGTCGCTGAGCGAGGTGGACAGGTACAGGTGATTCCTCGCGCACAGCAGTAGGGCCAGGACGAGGACGCCGCTCAGGACCTCCTTGCGGCCGATGCCTGGTTCGCGGCGTCCATCGCCCTCACCGGGATGAAAGCCGAACACGCACGATCTGAGGAAGCTCCGCATGACCAAGGACGTGATCGCGCTCACCGAGCGTATGCCGGACGCACTGAGCATCCTGG
This sequence comes from Streptomyces sp. CA-146814, assembly GCF_050942385.1. Taxonomy (NCBI): domain Bacteria; kingdom Bacillati; phylum Actinomycetota; class Actinomycetes; order Kitasatosporales; family Streptomycetaceae; genus Streptomyces; species Streptomyces sp. CA-146814. The sequence goes on along the minus strand of NZ_CP192068.1, from coordinate 5,667,034 downwards.
CGGGGCTCCTCGCGGGCGGCCCGGACCTTCGGGTCGAGACCGCCGGTGAGGGGGCCGTGGTCCAGCTGTGCGACGCCGACGGGCGGCCTCTCGTCTCGATCGAGGTGCCGCTGCTCCTCCAGATACCGGGCGAGGCGGCCCGGCTGCTCGGGCCCGGTGCTGAGTTTTCAGGTGACGGACCGGTGTGGTGGGTCGAAGCCCGTGCCGCGGCGGGCGTTGCGCAGGCCGAGCAGCTCGCGGGCGCCTTCGCGGCGCGCCTGACGATGCTTCTGGGCGGCCGGGTCTGGCCACCGGACGCCCCGGGCATGGCCGGTGCGGCCCGTCCGGTCGATGTCTCGGGCATCACGGCTGTACCTGCCCCCGCCGCCGCCCAGCCGGCCGTCGACATGCTCACCGACAAGGCCGCCGTCGTCCTCCAGGACCGGCCGGTCATCCCCATGACGAGCTGGCTCACCGAGGCACTGCGAGCCGCCGTGGAGAGCGACCGGTCCCTGCAGATCGTCACCCCTGCGCACTGCCGCCTCTCCCTGCCCACTCGTACGCTGCTGGAGTCCACACCCTCGCGCTGGGTGGTGCAGGACGAACGGTGCGGCTACTACGACGGGCTGACCGGCGCGGTACTGCGCTGGCAGGACGACGCCTTCTCCCCGGCCCGGGACGCGAACGGCCAGACCCCGGTGGCGGACGCCTTCACGCAAGACCCGCCCGCCGGGGAACGCCAGCTCATCGTCTCCTTCCGCACCCTGCACCGCCCCACAGCGGACCTCGTTCTCGGCGGCGCGCTCGAAGCCGCCTGGCAGATGCTGACCGGAGGCCCGCCGGTCAGCTGGGGGACATCGGAGCCGGCGGGTCTGACCTGGTCGCGGCGGCAGCTGACCGAGCTGGCGTACGAGCGCTCCCCGCGCCCCACCTGGACGGTGGCGGTCGGCACCCCGGAACGCCCCGCCATCGCCACCCTGCGCGTGATCCGCACCCCGGAGGGTGTGGAGGAGGACATCACCCTCACCGTGGGCTACGGCCCCGGCGAGAAGCCGGCCCTGGAGCCCCTGCCCGCTCTGGCCGACGAACTGGTGGCCCGGCACGGGCTGCGGACCATGATGTGCCGGCTGCGCGAGGCCCGCCGGGATCTGAGCGCCCCGCCGCGCTTCGAACACCCGCCGCTTCCCTACGCCTTCGTCCTCGGCCCCGCAGAGGTCCGGGAGGCAGGGCGCGACACCGCGAGCATGACCCCGCTGAAGGAACGCCCGGTCCAGCTGGGGCCGAGCACCCGGCCGGGCTTCTACTACCGGCTCGGCGACGGCGATCCCGCCGAGAGCTGGACTGCCCTCGAACAGCTCATGCGTCATCTGCGCGGGGCACCACCCGCCTGAAGGAATTATTCTTTAGGGTGCACCCGTACCTTGAGCGAGGCCATGAGGACCCGGGCGAGCTGAGGCCAGCAACGGTGCGCCGGCACAGCCGATGCCGCCGGGTTACTCATGTTCTGCGTCAGGGGTGAGGTGGTTGAGTAGTTGTGCTGATGCGCTCGCCGAAGGCATGCGGCTCGTGGTCCTGGAGTCTGGAGGACGTCGAGGAGCCCGGTCCGGAGTTCGCGCTCATGATCGCGGCGCGCATGAGTGCGGTGCTGGAGAAGTACGCCCTGCTGGTGCCCTCCTCACTTGAGTGGGCCTGGTTCCAGACCGGCAGGGGTGGCCTCGGTGTCCACAGCCGGCTGAACCTCGTCACGCGTGCACTCGACGATCCGGCGCTGCCCGATGCGCTTCGCGCCTGTCGGCCGACCGGTCATCCACAGGCGGAGATCGGCGGAATCCTCGTGCTGGGCTCAGGCACCTGGTTCGACGCGGACGGTGCACAGCACAGGGAACACCGCCTGGTGGAACTCATGGTGGCACCGGACGAGACGGACCTCTGGGTCGAACTTTCCGTGCATCACGATGTCTGGGGCCAGTGCGATTTCCGGGGCGAGCCACAGTCGGCCATCCACACCAGCAACGCGCCGCGGCTCGCCTCGGCCCTGGAGGAGCTCGTTCAGGTGCTCGGAGTCGAGGCGGAGCGCGGCGAGCCGACGTACTACGGGCGAGCGGAGGGGTACGGGCTTGCGGCGCCCGACATCGTCGACGGGCGGGGGCCGGACCTCACCGATGCGACGTTCGGTTAGAGAGTTTCCTTCCGATCCGGTCCACATCACTCTGGGACACCGCATGGCCAAAGACGTTGACCGCGTCGAAGGGGTATCTCTCTCGCCGCCCGGAGAGACGGTGCAGTGCACGCAGTTGGAGTAGGTCTCGGCCGGGGCGACGCCGGAGGAGTAGGTGTAGCCCCCGCCGGGACCGAGCAAGGACACCCGTACCGGGGGATACGGGTGTCCTTGGGTGGGGGGTGTCGCAGTGGCTTGAATGCGTCCGTCAGACCTTGGCGGGCTCGGCCGCCTTCTCGCGCGGCTCGGGTACGTCGCCGGAGTCGGCCGGGCCGCCGTGGTCGTCGTCGACCAACGTCCGCTCGTCGAACGGGATCTGTCCGGCGAGGACCTGGCCCACCCGCTCCTTGTCGATCTCCTTGGTCCAGTGGCCGACCAGGACCGTGGCGACCGCGTTGCCCGCGAAGTTGGTCAGCGCGCGGGCCTCGCTCATGAAGCGGTCGATGCCGACGATCAGGCCGACGCCGTCGACGAGTTCCGGGCGGTGCGACTGGAGGCCGCCCGCCAGGGTGGCGAGGCCGGCGCCGGTCACGCCCGCCGCGCCCTTCGAGGCGATGACCATGAAGACGAGGAGCGAGATCTGCTCGCTCGCGCTCAGCGGGTCGCCCATCGCGTTGGCGATGAAGAGCGAGGACATCGTGAGGTAGATCGCCGTGCCGTCGAGGTTGAAGGAGTAGCCGGTCGGCACGGTGATGCCGACGACCGGCTTGCTGACGCCCAGGTGCTCCATCTTCGCGATCAGCCGCGGCAGTGCGGACTCGGAGGAGGAGGTGGAGAGGATCAGCAGGAACTCGCGGCCCAGGTACTTCAGCAGCGAGAGCAGGTTGACCCCGGCGACCAGGCGCAGGATCGCGCCGAGCACCACGAAGACGAAGAGACCGCAGGTGACGTAGAAGCCGATCATGATGATCGCCAGGGACTTCAGCGCGTCGAGACCGGTCTCGCCGACCACCGCCGCGATCGCGCCGAACGCGCCGACCGGCGCCGCCCACATGATCATGGCGAGGATGCGGAAGACGAGCCGCTGGATGTGCGTGATGCCGCGGATGATCGGCTCGCCCGCCGAGCCCATCGCCTGGAGCGCGAAGCCCGCGAGCAGCGCGACCAGCAGCGTCTGGAGCACCTCGCCCGCGGTGAAGGCGGAGACGATGGTGGTCGGGATGATGCCGAGCAGGAAGTCGACGGTGGACTCGCTGGCACCGGACGCCTGCTTCTCACCGGCGGCGCGGGCCGCCTCGGTGATGTGGAGGGTCGAGCCGGGCTCCAGGAAGTTGCCGACCAGCAGGCCGATGGCGAGCGCGACGGTCGACATCACGAGGAAGTAGCCGAGCGCCAGGCCGCCGACCGCGCCGACCTTGGCCGCCTTGCGGACCGAGCCGACGCCCAGCACGATCGTGCAGAAGATGATCGGCGAGATCATCATCTTGATCAGGTTCACGAAGCCGGCGCCGATGGGCTTGAGCTCGACGGCCACCCCGGGGGCCGCGAAGCCCACCAGGATGCCGAGCGCCACGGCGGCGATCACGGCGATGTACAGGTAGTGGGTACGGTCCCGTTTTTTGGCTGCCACGGCCATCGTGGGGCTCCTCGGCTCGGTCAGGGGGGTGCGCCCCCGTCCCTGGGGGCTCCGGTGACTATCCACCGCCCTGTGACCCCGGTCACCCTTGCGTTCATATCGTTCACGGGCGCTTTCGAGCCACTGGGGGCCAGGTGTTCCGGCGAGGCAGACTGTGGGGCATGCGCCTCCCCCGTACCCGTCCCCGCAGCCTGGCCGGGCAGCTCTTCGCCATGCAGGTCGTGCTGATCGCCGCGGTGGTGGCCGGGTGCGCGGTCTTCGCGTACGTCTCCGGCTCCGCGCAGGCCGAGCAGACCGCGGCCCGGCAGGTGCGGGCGGCGGCGCTGGCGGTGGCCGATTCCCCTTCCGTACGGGAGGCCATCCGCACCCCGGACCCCTCCGCCGTGCTCCAGCCGTACGCGGAGCAGGTGCGCCGGGACACCCAGATCGCCTTCGTCACGATCATGGACACCGAGCGGAAGCGGTGGACGCACCCGGACGCCTCGCTGATCGGCGAGACCTTCCTCGGCCACACCGAGGAGGCGCTCGCCGGGGAGACCTTCACCGAGACGTACACCGGCACGCTCGGCCCGTCGATACGCGTGGTCACCCCGGTCCGGGACGGAGAGCGGATCGTCGGGCTCGTCAGCGCGGGCATCACCGTGGACCGGGTCTCCTCGCAGGTACGCGAGCAGCTCGGCGCCCTCGCGCTGGCGGCGGGCGGGGCGCTGGCGCTCGGCGGGGTCGGTACGTACGTGATCAACGCGCGGCTGCGGCGCCACACCCACGGGATGAACGCGGCCGAGCTGAGCCGGCTGCACGACTACCACCAGGCCACGTTGCACGCGGTGCGCGAGGGGCTGCTGATGCTGGACGGGCAGCGGCGGATCGCGCTGATCAACGACGCCGGGCGCGAACTGCTCGGGATCCCCCCGGAGGCGGAGGCGCTCGGCCGGACCGTGGACGAGCTGGCGCTGCCCGCGCCGCTGACCGGGGCGCTGCTGGCGTCGGAGGCGCGGGTGGACGAGCTGCACCTGACGGCGGAGCGCGTGGTGGTGGTCAACACCCGTCCGGTGGTGGGCGGGGAGCGGCGCGGCACGGTGGTGACCCTGCGGGACCACACGGAGCTCCAGGCGCTCACCGGTGAGCTGGACTCCGAGCGCGGTTTCACGCAGGCGTTGCGGTCGCAGGCCCACGAGGCGGCGAACCGGCTGCACACGGTGGTGTCGCTGATCGAGCTGGGCCGGGTGGAGGAGGCGGTGGAGTTCGCGACGGCGGAGCTGGAGCTGGCGCAGGTGCTGACCGACCGGGTGGTGGGCGCGGTCGAGGAGCCGGTGCTGGCCGCGCTGCTGCTCGGCAAGGCGGCCCAGGCGAACGAGCGCGGGGTGGAGCTGGAGCTGGCGGAGGACAGCCTGATCGACGACGGCGCGCTGCCCGACTCGCTGGCCCAGCGGGACCTGGTGACGATCCTCGGCAACCTGATCGACAACGCGGTGGAGGCGGCGTCGGACGGGGACGCGGTGGCCGTTCCGGCGCCTCGTACGGCGTCGCCGGGTGGGGCCGGGCGGGCCCGGGTCACCGTGACCGCGCTCGCCGACGGCCGGGAGCTGCTGCTGCGGGTCTCGGACAGCGGTGCGGGCGTCGGGCCGGAGGAGGCGGACGAGGTGTTCCGGCGTGGCTGGTCGACGCACGGGGCCGGGCGCGGGCTCGGCCTCGCGCTGGTGCGGCAGGCGGCCCACCGCAACGGCGGGTCGGTGGAGCTGGACCGGGCGCCGGAGGGCGGGGCGCGGTTCACGGTGCGGTTGCCGCTCGGGGACCGTACCGCCACGGAGGTGACCACGTGATCCGGGTGCTGGTGGTGGAGGACGATCCGGTGGCCGCCGACGCGCACCAGATGTACGTGGAGCGGGTGGCGGGCTTCACCGTGGCCGCCGTGGCCCACACCCGGGCGGAGGCCGTACGGGTACTGGAGCGCACCCCGGTCGACCTGCTCCTGCTCGACCTGTACCTGCCCGACGGCCACGGGCTCGGGCTGCTGCGCTCGCTGCGGGCCGCCGGGCACGGGGCGGACGTGATCGCGGTGACCTCGGCGCGGGACCTCGCGGTGGTGCGGGAGGGGGTGTCGCTGGGGGTCGTCCAGTACGTCCTGAAACCGTTCACCTACCCGACGCTGCGGGACCGGCTGGTGCGGTACGCGGAGTTCCGGGGCGCCGCGGGTGAGGCGAGCGGGCAGGAGGAGGTGGACCGGGCGCTGGGCGCGCTGCGGGTCACCGAGCCGGCCGCCCTGCCGAAGGGGCTCAGCGGGCCGACCCTGGAGGCGGTGACCCGGGTCCTGCGGGAGTCGGCGGAAGGCGTGACGGCGGCCGCCGCCGGGGAGCGGCTCGGGATCTCGCGGATCACCGCGCGCCGCTATCTGGAGCACCTGGTGACCGTCGGGAGCGCGGCGCGCCGTCCACATTATGGGCAGGTCGGCCGACCTGAGCTCCACTACCGCTGGCTGGCCGGCGGCCGCTGAGGCCGACCGCCGGAAACATACCGCAAGCGCTTGCCGCAAGGGCACGCAGAGGCAGCGGGGGTGGAATACCGGCGGTAAGGAAAGCGCTGGTGGGGCCCTTGATTGCGTACCGCCCGCCCGGTTCGCGCTAGGAGGTTCCTACGAAGCGTGTTCTGTACAGAACAGACCGTAGCCAGGACGGAAATGGACTTCTACGGTGGGGCCGTGCACCCCACCCCGCCCTTCAACGCCCCCGCCGCGCGCCGCCTCCGCGAGGCACTGGGGATGGCTCCCGGACATGTCGCCTACGGCCTCGCCGCCCAGTACGGGCTCCGGGTACCCGCCGAGACCGTCATCGCCTGGGAGCGCGGCCTCGCGACCCCCGGCGAACGCGAACTGACCGCCCTGGCCGGGGTCCTGTGGTGCGCCCCGGGCGAGCTGCTGGCCGCCGCCTCCACCCTGCGCGAGCACCGGATGAGCCGGGAGCTCTCGGTGGACGACCTGGCGCGGCAGCTCGGGATGACCGGGGCGTCGTACCTGCGGATGGAGGAGGCCGGGCGCTGGAAGGGCAACGAGCGCCAGTCCGCCGCGCTGTGCCGGGCGCTCGGCCTGTCACCGGCCCAGTTCCTCACGGCGACCGGCCGCGACGAGGAGCTGGCCGAGCTGCTGACGAGTGCGGTCACCACGCGCTGGCAGGCGTACGTCCGCCCGGTGGCGAAGGTGGTCCCGCTGGACCGGGCGAAGATCCAGGACGTGCTGGAGCAGCTGCACGCCGACTACCAGGCGCTGATGGTCTCCACGCTGAGCTGGAGCAGCACGGGCCAGGAACGGTCCGGGTCGACGGGCGACGCGGGGCGGGCGTTCCTGGCCCGGGTGGTGGACCAGTTCTGGCGGACGGCGGGGGTGTGAGTCCCGTACGGGACTCGCCGTACGGCTCTAGAACACCGACTCCGCCTCGTACATCCGGTCCACCGGGACCGTCTTCAGCCGGGTGACCGCGTCCGCGAGCGGGACCATGGCGATCTCGGTGCCGCGCAGGGCGGTCATCCGGCCGAAGTCGCCGCGGTGGACGGCCTCCACGGCGTGCCAGCCGAAGCGGGTGGCGAGGACCCGGTCGTACGCGGTGGGCGTGCCGCCGCGCTGGACGTGGCCGAGAATGACCGGTCGGGCCTCCTTGCCGAGCCGGGTCTCCAGCTCGACGGCGAGGCGGTTGCCGATGCCCTGGAAGCGCTCGTGGCCGAACTGGTCGATCGCGCCCTTGGCGTACGGCATCGAGCCCTCGGCCGGGTGCGCGCCCTCGGCGACGCAGATGACGGCGAACTTCTTGCCGCGCGCGAACCGCTCCTCGACCATCTTGACCAGGTCGTCGACCGCGAAGGGGCGCTCGGGCAGGCAGATGCCGTGGGCGCCGCCGGCCATCCCGGACTCCAGCGCGATCCAGCCCGCGTGGCGGCCCATGACCTCGACGACCATCACCCGCTGGTGGGACTCGGCGGTCGTCTTGAGACGGTCTATGGCCTCGGTCGCGACGCCGACGGCGGTGTCGAAGCCGAAGGTCCGGTCGGTGGCGGAGATGTCGTTGTCGATGGTCTTCGGGACGCCGACCACCGGCATGCCCGCGTCGGAGAGCATCCGGGCCGCCGTCAGCGTGCCCTCGCCGCCGATCGGGATCAGCGCGTCGATGCCGTAACGCCGGGCCAGCTCCTCGCAGTTCTCCGCGGCCTCGCGCAGCCGGTCGCGCTCCAGGCGGGCCGAGCCGAGGATCGTGCCGCCGCGGGCGAGGATGCCGCTGACCGCGTTGAGGTCGAGGGGGCGGAAGTAGCCGTCGAGCAGCCCTTTGAAGCCGTCCTCGAAGCCGATGACCTCGTCGCCGTGGCCCACGACGGCCCGGTGGACGACCGACCGGATCACTGCGTTCAGGCCGGGGCAGTCGCCGCCCGCGGTGAGAATGCCGATGCGCATCGAGGTGTGTCTCCTGCTCGTTAGTCGCGCTGTTCCAGGAGACCGACCGAGGCGGCCCCCCTGCCCTGAACCAGCTCGATTGTCCCACGCCCGGCACGGACCCCGCGCTTTCGGCCGGGCCGGGGCAAGGATCCGGGAGCGGGTAGAAGGCGCTCGGGGGCCGAAATCCTCCGGCGGGCGGCATAGCGGCCCGCGCAGGTATCGTCAAGAGGCAATGCAGGCCAATGGCCGCACCCCTCGGAGCGCCGGGGACAGCGCGGGGAGGATCCCCCACGTCCCGGACGGACCGCGGGTCGCGGCACCGCACAACGACGGGAGAGCACGCGTGGCGCGCAGCGTGTACGTGACCGGGATCGAACGGGGGGACGGCCGGCAGGTCGTCGAGCTCGGAGTCATGGAGCTACTGACGCGCCAGGTGGACCGGGTCGGGGTCTTCCGCCCGCTGGTCCACGACGGGCCCGACCGCCTCTACGAACTGCTGCGGGCCCGCTACCGGCTCTCGCAGAGCCCCGCCTCCGTCTACGGCCTGGACTACCACGAGGCCTCCGCTGTGCAGGCGGAGAAGGGGACCGACGAGCTGGTCTCGCTGCTGGTGGACCGCTTCCACCAGGTGGCCCGGGAGTACGAGGTGGTCCTCGTCCTCGGCAGCGACTTCGCCGCGACCCAGCTGCCGGACGAGCTGGCGCTGAACGCGCGGCTGGCCAACGAGTTCGGCGCGTCGGTGATCGCGGTCGTCGGCGGCAAGGGCCAGACGGCGGAGTCCGTGCGCGCCGAGACCCGTAACGCGTACCGCGCCTACGCCGGCCTCGGCTGCGACGTGCTGGCGATGGTGGTCAACCGGGTCGCACCGGAGGACCGGTCGGTGATAGCGGAGCGGCTGGCGGCCCGGCTGCCGGTGCCCGTCTCCGTGCTGCCGGACGACCCGGCGCTCTCCGCCCCGACGGTCGCGCAGATCACCGCCGCGCTGGACGGCACGGTGCTGCTCGGCGACGACTCGGGGCTCGCGCGCGACGCGCTGGACTTCGTCTTCGGCGGGGCGATGCTGCCGAACCTGCTGAACGCGCTGACGCCGGGGTGCATGGTGGTGACGCCCGGGGACCGCTCGGACCTGGTGGTGGGGTCGCTGGCCGCGCACAGCGCCGGGACGCCGCCCATCGCGGGCATCCTGCTGACCCTGAACGAGCGGCCGGGCGAGGAGATACTCACGCTGGCCGCCCGGCTCGCTCCCGGGACCCCGGTCGTCTCGGTGGCCGGCGGCTCGTTCCCCACGGCGGCCGAACTCTTCACCCTCGAAGGGAAGTTGAACGCGGCGACGCCCCGTAAGGCGGAGACCGCGCTCGGCCTCTTCGAGCGGCACGTGGACACCGGCGCGCTCCTGGAGCGGATCTCGGTGGCCCGCAGCGGCCGGGTCACGCCGATGATGTTCGAGCACGAGCTGCTGGAGCAGGCCCGCTCCGACCGCAAGCGCGTGGTCCTGCCCGAGGGCACCGAGGAGCGCGTGCTGCGCGCGGCGGACGTGCTGCTGCGCCGGGACGTCTGCGACCTGACCCTCCTCGGCAACGTGGACACGATCCGCAAGAAGGCCGCCGACCTCGGCATCGACCTCGCCGAGACCCAGATCATCGACCCGCACACCTCGGAGCTGCGCCAGGCCTTCGCCGAGCGGTACGCCGAACTGCGCGCGCACCGCGGGGTGACGGTGGAACTGGCGTACGACGTGGTGTCCGACGTCAACTACTTCGGCACGCTGATGGTGCAGGAGGGCCTGGCCGACGGGATGGTGTCCGGCTCGGTGCACTCCACCGCCGCCACCATCCGCCCGGCCTTCGAGATCATCAAGACGAAGCCGGACGCCTCGATCGTCTCGTCCGTCTTCTTCATGTGCCTGGCCGACAAGGTGCTCGTCTACGGCGACTGCGCGGTCAACCCGGACCCGAACGCCGAGCAGCTCGCGGACATCGCGGTGCAGTCGGCGGTGACGGCGGCCCGCTTCGGCGTCGAGCCGCGGATCGCGATGCTCTCGTACTCCACCGGCACCTCCGGCTCCGGCGCGGACGTCGACAAGGTGCGCGAGGCGACCGAGCGGGTACGGGCCGAGCGGCCGGAGCTGCGGGTGGAGGGACCGATCCAGTACGACGCGGCCGTCGAGCCGTCCGTCGCGGCGACCAAGCTCCCGGATTCGGAGGTGGCGGGCCAGGCGACCGTCCTGATCTTCCCGGACCTGAACACCGGCAACAACACCTACAAGGCCGTACAGCGCTCGGCGGGCGCGGTGGCGGTCGGCCCGGTGCTCCAGGGTCTGCGCAAGCCCGTCAACGACCTGTCCCGGGGCGCGCTCGTCCAGGACATCGTCAACACGGTGGCCATCACGGCGATCCAGGCGCAGGGCGAGGAGCGCCCCGCATGACGAACTCCGCCCCCGATCACGAAAGCACGGCAGCCCCTGTGGAACCGCATCGCGTCCTCGTCCTCAACTCCGGCTCGTCCTCGGTGAAGTACCAGCTGCTCGACATGCGCGATCGCTCGCGGCTCGCCTCCGGCCTGGTCGAGCGGATCGGCGAGGAGACCTCCCGCCTGGTGCACACCCCGCTGGCCGGCGGCGGGGCCGAGCCCCGGGAGCGTACGGGCCCGATCGCCGACCACGACGCGGCGCTCAAGGCGGCGGCCGAGGAGCTGACGGCGGACGGGCTCGGCCTGGACTCCCCCGAACTCGCGGCGATCGGGCACCGGGTGGTGCACGGCGGGCTGCGGTTCACCGCGCCGACGGTGGTCACCGACGAGGTGCTGAAGGAGATCGAGCGGCTGGTCCCGGTGGCGCCGCTGCACAACCCGGCCAACATCACCGGTATCCGTACGGCGCAGGCGCTGCGGCCGGACCTGCCGCAGGTGGCGGTCTTCGACACGGCGTTCCACACGACGATGCCGGAGGCGGCCGCGCGGTACGCGATCGACGTGGAGACCGCCGACGCGCACCGCATCCGCCGCTACGGCTTCCACGGCACCTCGCACGCGTACGTCTCGCGCAGGACGGCCGAGCTGCTGGGCAAGGCACCGGAGGACATCAACGTCATCGTGCTGCACCTGGGCAACGGCGCTTCCGCCTCGGCGGTCGCGGGCGGGCGGTGCGTGGAGACGTCCATGGGGCTGACCCCCTTGGAAGGGCTCGTGATGGGTACGCGCTCCGGGGACATCGATCCGGCGGTCGTCTTCCACCTCAAGCGGGTGGCGGGCATGTCGACGGACGAGGTCGACGTCCTGCTGAACAAGAGGAGCGGGCTGGTCGGGCTCTGCGGCGACAACGACATGCGGGAGATCCGGCGCCGGGTCGAGGAGGGCGACGAGCGGGCCGCGCTCGCCTTCGACATCTACATCCACCGGCTGAAGAAGTACATCGGCGCGTACGCGGCGGTGCTCGGCCGGGTGGACGCGGTGGCGTTCACGGCGGGGGTCGGGGAGAACGCGGCCCCGGTGCGGGAGGCTGCCATCGCGGGTCTGGAGGAGTTCGGCCTCGCGGTGGACGCCGGGCTCAACGCCGTACGGTCCGGGGAGCCGCGGCTGATCTCGCCGGAGTACGCACGGGTCGCGGTCGCCGTGGTGCCGACGGACGAGGAGCTGGAGATCGCCGACCAGACGTTCGCGCTCGTCGAGGGGCCCGGTTCGTCCCGATCCGGGGGCCTTGGGGAGGTCGACAACTGAGCGCCTCCGCGCCCTTTTGTATCTTCCACCAGACGGAATATTCCGCATCGAAACAAACCGATAGGATCCGCCTCATGCGCCGTTCCAAAATCGTCTGCACCCTCGGTCCCGCCGTCGACTCCCATGAGCAGCTCGTCGCTCTGATCGAGGCCGGCATGAGCGTGGCCCGTTTCAACTTCAGTCACGGCTCCCACGAGGAACACCAGGGCCGTTACGACCGTGTCCGCAAGGCGGCCGCCGAGACCGGCCGCGCGGTCGGCGTGCTCGCCGACCTCCAGGGCCCGAAGATCCGCCTGGCGAAGTTCGCCGAGGGCCCGGTCGAGCTGGTCCGCGGGGACGAGTTCACCATCACCTCCGAGGACGTCCCGGGCGACAAGTCGATCTGCGGCACGACCTACAAGGGTCTGCCCGGCGACGTCGCCAAGGGCGACCCGATCCTGATCAACGACGGCAACGTCGAGCTGAAGGTCGTCGAGGTCGTCGGCCCGCGGGTCAAGACCATCGTCATCGAGGGCGGTGTCATCTCCGACCACAAGGGCATCAACCTGCCCGGCGCGGCGGTGAACGTCCCGGCCCTGTCCGAGAAGGACGTCGAGGACCTGCGCTTCGCGCTGCGGATGGGCTGCGACCTGGTCGCCCTCTCCTTCGTGCGGGACGCCGACGACGTCAAGGACGTGCACAAGGTGATGGACGAGGAGGGCCGCCGGGTCCCCGTCATCGCCAAGGTGGAGAAGCCGCAGGCGGTCGAGCACATGGAGGGCGTCGTCATGGCGTTCGACGGCGTGATGGTGGCCCGTGGCGACCTGGCGGTGGAGTACCCGCTGGAGAAGGTCCCGATGGTGCAGAAGCGCCTCATCGAGCTGTGCCGCCGCAACGCCAAGCCGGTGATCGTGGCGACCCAGATGATGGAGTCGATGATCACCAACTCCCGCCCGACCCGCGCCGAGGCGTCCGACGTCGCCAACGCGATCCTGGACGGCGCGGACGCGGTCATGCTGTCCGCCGAGTCGTCGGTGGGTGCGTACCCGATCGAGACGGTCAAGACGATGTCGAAGATCGTCTGCGCCGCCGAGGAGGAGCTGCTCTCCAAGGGCCTCCAGCCGCTGGTCCCCGGCAAGAAGCCCCGTACGCAGGGTGGCTCGGTGGCCCGCGCGGCCTGCGAGATCGCGGACTTCCTGGACGGCAAGGCGCTGGTCGCCTTCACCCAGTCCGGCGACACCGCCCGCCGCCTCTCCCGCTACCGCGTGGCCCAGCCGATCCTGGCCTTCACCACGGACGAGTCCACCCGCAACCAGCTCGCCCTGAGCTGGGGCGTCGAGTCGCACGTCGTCCCGCACGCGGACAACACCGACGCGATGGTCGACCTGGTCGACGCGGAGCTGCTGAAGCTGAACCGCTACACCAACGGCGACACGATGGTCATCACGGCCGGCTCGCCTCCCGGCATCCCGGGCACCACGAACATGGTCCGGGTGCACCACCTGGGTGGCGGGGAGGGCTAGTCCGCCGCTCCCCCGTCGTACGACCGTGGGCCGTACCCCTGTGTCGCAGGGGTACGGCCCACGGCTCTGTGCGGCTCCCGGACGGGATCAGGTGGCGGCGGCTAGCCTCTGCCGCCCTCCAGGTAGTTCTGCAGGCCCGGGACCCTGAGTGAGCCGCCGAACTGGCCTGCCTGGACGACCTTCACCTTGGTGAAGAAGGCGAAGGGCACGTTCAGCGGCGGCGGGGTCTGCGGGTTGAAGGTGATCGGGATGAGGCCGAAGAGATTGCCCTTCAGCTCCTCCGTGTACATCGTCACCGTGCCGTTGCGGATGGTCGACGTGGAGCCCGGACGCGACTTCACATGGCCCGTCGTGCCCGCCGGGCCCACGGTCAGCTGGTGGAGGTCCTTGATGTCGATGGAGCTCGCGGTGAACTTGAGCACCTTCTTGACGGAGCCGTCCGCCCTCTTCACCTCGACGATGCCTTTGTAGTCCAGGCCGTTGAGCGTGAGCAGCGTGGACTCCAGGACCCACGGGTCGGCCGGGAGCAGCGGGATGCCGGGCTCCAGGGACGCCGCGGCGAGTGCCTCCGGGTCGGGTTCGGGGCAGGGGAAGCGCGGCTTGGCGCCGTCGGGGATGTCCTCGTCCTTCTTGGGGTCGAGTCCCTTGACGTCGTCGTCGAGCTCCTTGACGTCCTTGCCTGCCTTCTCGGCGGCCTCGCGGATCGCGTCGGCCGTCTTGTCCGTCTTCTCCTTCGCGGGGTCCTTCTCCGCGTCCTTCTCCGCGTCCTTGTCCGGAGCCTTCGGCTTGTCGGCCGGCTTCGGGGTGTCGGCCGTGGGGCTCGGGGAGGGACTTGCCGTCTCCTCGGACTTGTCCTTGTCCTTGCCCTTGTTCGGGTCGAAGAGGTCCTTGAGCGCGTCGCCCAGGCCCAGCGGGTCGAGCGGGTTCTTCGACTTCGTGGGCGTCGGGGTGGGGCTCGGCTCGTCGGCGGGCTTCTCGTCGGCCGTGTCCGGCTTCTCGTCGGCCGCCGGGTCCTCGGTGGCCGTACCGCTCTCCGTCGGCTTCGGGGTCGCGCCGCCGTCCTGGCCCGGCTCCTCGCCCTTGTCCTGGTCCGGCTTGTCCGTGGGCGTCGCCGACGGGGTCGGGGTGGCCTTCGGGGACTCGGACCCGGATTCGCTCGGCTCGTCGGACCGGGTGACGCAGGGGCCCGGCGCGAAGGGAATGTCGGGGTTGCCGTCGGCCAGGGCGAGCTTGGGCGTGAGGCCCATGCCGACGAAGACGGCGGTCGGCATCGCGGCGAGCGCGAAAGCCTTTTTGCCGCTCGGCATGTGCAGCTTCGTCAGCAGCGACTTCCTGGGGGCCGCGTGGCGGGGGCCCTTGCGTTCCGGGAGAACCTCGTCCGCGTACCCATGAGGCTGCTGTTGCTCGTCACCCCGCACGGTGTGTCCCCCCGTCGTAGCCGGAGGTCGTGTCGTGGTCACCCGCCGGCTGCTGCGGGACGGCCGCGCCGTGCAGGGCGCCCTCGGGGGCGTACCCGCTCTCCGGCTGCTGCTTGTCCAGCGGTATCGGGGCGCCCTGCGGGGCCGCCTCGTCCGGCTGCGGCTCGCCCGGCGCCCAGGAGATGGACAGGGCTCCGCCGATGAGCGCGAGCAGGAACCCGACCACGAAGCCGCCGATGTTGGCGACGGGTATGGAGATCAGCGCGAGAAGAATGGCCGCGACCCCGGCGAAGACCCGGACGATGGAGTGGAACCACATCGTCAGGCCCAGCGTGATCAGCAGGATCCCGATGATGAGGGACCCGGCGCCGGCGGTGGTGGACATCGCCAGCGTCATGTTGCCGAGGTGGAGATCGGCGTACGGGAAGTAGGCGATGGGCGCACCGCCCAGCATGGTGAACAGACCCGCCCAGAACGGCCGGTTACCCCGCCAGGTACGGAATCCCCGCCGGTAGACGGTGAGGTTGTGCTCGTTCTGCCCTGTGGACTCGGGGCTCATGGAAAACAGCTCCCTGGAACCGGTACTGCTGTGAGAGGAGAAAGGGTGGGCGGCCGGAAGGCCCGCGCGGGGCGCCCCGGCCACCCGGGCGAGCGCTTAGAAGCACTCCTTGACGCCCTTGTGCAGCTTCAGGCTCAGGTTGCTGAGCTTGAAGGTGCCGGCGGTGGTCGCCCACGCCGTCTGCTTCACGTCGGTCAGGGTGGCCTTCTTGGCCCGCTGCGCGAAGGCGTTGCGGTTGACCCCGTCCTCGGTCCCGGGCTGGATGCCGGGCGCACCGACGGAACCGGCCGCGACACCGATGTCGATGTTCTCGAAGTACGCGTCGGTGTCGAGCTGTGCGACGTCCAGGTAGAGGTTGGTCGCCACGACCGGGTTCTCCGGGTTCGTGCCGGCCCTCAGCTCCAGGCTGACGTTGCCGATGCCGAAGGGCACCTTCGGCGTGACCACCGACTGGCACATGTTGTTGATCGTGGCCTTGCTGAAGCCCGAGACCGCGACCGGGTGCGCGGCTTTCTGGCCCTCAAGGTCGGTGCCGACGGCGACGCTGCCGTACTGGACGAAGTCCTCGCCCACCAGCTTGTCGGTGCGGACCTTGAAGCTCTGGCCGGACACGGCGAAGGACGCGGCCAGGGCGCCCTGCGCGAGACCGACACCCACTGCCGCCGTGGCGACGACACTGGGCACCATCACCAGAGCGAAACGCTTCCATCTCGTCCCACCGCGAACCTGGGAACTCATAACTTGCTCCTTCTTCTCGGACGTACATCTCCGGGCGGGTGGGAAACCCGTCCTGGGATGGGAGAAGTGCTACGTCCTCGGGAAGGAGAGCGCCCGCGGGCGGAGGCATGGACCGCATCCGCTGCACCGGCGTTCACCCCCGAGCGACAACCACTGGCTGCACGGTGTGTACAGCCGGTCGGACAGGCCCCGCCTGTCGGCGGGAACCCCCCTGTCCACAGCCGGCGGCCACTGCCGCCGACCCACTCGGTGGGGACCCAACAGGCCCTCCGGCGCCGACTGGAGATTGGGCCGAAGGTATGGGACCGAGCGTGGCCGATCGTGGTCCATTCGGCGCCGTGACACAAGGGGGGTCGTTACTTGCCAGTAACGACCTGATAACCGTGGCGCGACGGGGCGACATCATGCGGCCACACAGGGTGGCACGAAAGGGACAGGTGAATGGCGGGAAACTTGACGGAAACAGGACAGAGCGACCCCTGCGACTTACTGCCAGTAACACTTGGTTCCATTGTCAAGTTTTGGTAAAGGGGCGGTGACTCTTAGCGTTCGGACGGCAAAACGGCCGCGACACCCGGAGGGCATCACGGCCGTCTTGTCACATCGGCACAATCGGCTCGCGGCCGGAGAAATCAGCTCGCCGTCAGAACAGCACGCGCGCCAGCGCGGTGCGGGCGGCGGTGACCCGGGGGTCGTCCGGGCCGATCACCTCGAAGAGCTCCAGCAGCCGCAGCCGGGCGGTGTTCCGGTCGTCGCCGGTGGTGCGGCGGACCGCCTCGACGAGCCGGCCGAAGGCGTCCTCGACATGGCCGCCGACCAGGTCCAGGTCGGCGGCGGCGACCTGCGCGGCCACATCGCCCGGGTTCTCCGCCGCTTCCTTGCGGACCGCGTTCGGGTCCATCGTCTGGACGCGCGCGAGCAGCTCCGCCTGGGCCAGGCCGAGCTTGGCCTCCGGGTTGGCCGGGTCGTCGGTGAGCACGTTCTTGTACGCCTGTACGGCGCCGCCGAAGTCGTTGGCGTCGAGAGCGGAGGCGGCGGCCTCCAGCAGGTGGTCGTACGGGCCGGCCGGCACCTCGGCCGGGACGGCGTCCGGCGAGGCGTCCGGGTCGACGGCGATCCCGGTGAGACCGAACCGCTCCTCGCCGACCTGGATCAGCTGGTCCAGCGTCTCGCGGATCTGGGCCTCGGGGGCCGCGCCCTGGAAGAGCGGGAGGGCCTGCCCGGCGACGACGGCGAAGACCGCCGGGATGCCCTGGATACCGAACTGCTGCATCAGCATCTGGTTGGCGTCGACATCGACCTTGGCCAGCAGGAAGCGGCCGTTGTACTCGACGGCCAGGCGCTCCAGCAGCGGGCCGAGCTGCTTGCACGGCTCGCACCACTCGGCCCAGAAGTCGATGACGACCGGGACCTCGGCGGAGCGCTGCAGGACATCGCGCTCGAAGCCTGCTTCATCGACGTCGATCACCAGGGCGGCGGGCGCCACGGCACCGGTGCCTCCGCTACGGGCGGCCTGCGCACGGGCCTGCTCCGCCTTGACCTTGGCCTCGCCGGCCGCCTTGACAGCGGCGAGGTCGACGACGCCGCTCATGGACATGTTCCTAGGCTGCATACGTACATCCTCCCCCCTGAGCACGCCGTTCCGGAAAGCGATACGGGAACCGGGCCGGTCCGCAGCGCCGGCCGGTGTGCCGGGCGGGCGGACGAAGGCGGTTCCCGGGGGCCCTGAAGAACCCCGGCGGGGCTCCGAACAAACCCCGGTGGAACAGAGACGGGCCTCGATGAGACCCGGTGGACCTTCCGGATCCCCATCCGGCCGGTCCGTGCGGCTCCGGGTCCCCACCCGGCGCCTGGGGCCTCGGTGAAGGCCCTGGTGGCTGTCGCTCGTTCGTTCCGTGGCGTACGGGGGCGGGCCTGCCGCCTTCCTTACGCTACGACCCGTAGCGTAACTGCCGATCGGCCCGCCGGAACAGGCCCTCCCGGTGATCTGTCTCACGGAACCCGGGGCGGAACGAACCTCCCTACCGGCCGGTATGGTCGCCGCATCATGAGCCGCACCGACCCCCAGAACGCCCGGACAGGACGTCCCCGCTCTCCTGCCGCCGATGCCGCGATCCTGGAGGCGACCCGCGCCTCCCTGGTCGACCTCGGCTGGTCGAAGCTGACCATGGGCGATGTGGCGACCCGGGCCGGAGTCGCCAAGACGACCCTCTACCGGCGCTGGGCGGGCAAGAACGAGCTGGTGGTGGACGCGGTGGCCGTCCTCTTCGACGAGCTGGAGCTCCCCGACCGGGGCAGCCTGGCCGCCGATGTGCAGGGTGTGGTGCTCCAGTTCGCCGCCCTGCTGGAGCGGCCGGAGACCCGGACGGCGCTGATGGCGGTGGTCGCCGAGTCGACCCGGGACGACTCGCTGCGGGTGCGGATCCGGGACTCGATCGTGGAGCGGCAGAAGCGGCTGGTGCTGGAGGGCCGGCAGCGGGCGCAGCAGAGGGGCGAACTGCCCGTCGAGACGGACACGGTGGTGGCGGACCGCACCGCCGACCTGATCTTCGACGTGATCGCGGGCGCGGTGGTGCACCGGATGCTGGTGAGCGCCGAGCCGGTGGACGCCGCGTGGGCGAGCGGGTTCACCACGCTGCTGCTACGGGGACTGTCCGGCGCGCAGACGCCTCCTGGTGGAACTCAGACCTGGTAGCGGCCCGGTGCGAAGAGGTGGAGGTGGCCCGCCACCCAGGCCGACGTGCGTTCCAGCCCCTCCTCCAGGGTGACTTCGGGTTCCCATCCTGCCCACTCGCGGGCCCGGGTGTTGTCGGAGAGCAGCCGGTGCACCTCGCTGCCGGAGGGCCGCAGCCGCGCCGGGTCCACGACGATCTCGGCGTCCCGGCCGGAGGCGGTGATGAGGGCCTTGGCGAGATCCCCGATCGAAATCTCCTGCCCGGTACCGAGGTTGACGCTCTCCCCCAGGGCCCGGTCGCAGTCGGCCAGCGCCAGGAATCCGGCGGCGGTGTCGGTGACGTACGTGAAGTCGCGGGTCGGGGTCAGCGAGCCGAGCCGGATCTCCCGTGCGCCGGAGTGCAGTTGGGCGAGGATCGTCGGGATGACGGCACGGGCCGACTGGCGGGGCCCGTAGGTGTTGAACGGCCGCACCACCGTCACCGGCAGCTCGAAGGCGTGCCAGTGCGACAGCGCCATCATGTCCGCGCCGATCTTCGAGGCGGAGTACGGCGACTGCGGCTGGAGCGGGTGGTCCTCGCTGATCGGGGCCGTCAGGGCGGACCCGTAGACCTCGCTGGTGGAGGTGTGCAGGAGGCGGCGTACGGAGTGGCGGCGGCAGGCCTCGGCGATGTTCTCGGTGCCGACGACGTTGGTACGGACGTACGCGCCCGGCGCGTCGTAGCTGTACGGGATGCCGATCAGCGCGGCGAGGTGGAAGACCGTGTCGCAGCCTTCGACGGCGTCCATCACGCGGCCCGCGTCGCCGACGTCCCCGGCGATGAACTCGACCGGGCCGTGCGGGTCCTGGAGGTAGCGGGCCAGGTGGCCTTTGTCGGCGTACGGCTTGTAGTGGACGAACGCCCGGACGTGCGCGCCTCGTTGGACGAGGAGGTCCACGAGGGTGGAGCCGATGAAGCCTTCGGCTCCGGTGACGAGGACGGTGCGGCCGGTCCAGTCGATGACATCGGTGACATCGGTGACATCGGTGACATCGGTCATGAGGTGAACTCCCTTGTGGTGGTGGGTCGTAGGGCGAGGCGGATGACGGTCTCCGCCAGCAGGTCGGCCGCTCGCGCGTGGTTGCCCGGGTCGGCCGCGCGCCCCATCACGGCGAGCCGCGCCGGGTCCGCGAGCAGCGGGTCGATCAGTTCGGCCAGCCGGTCGGCGGTGGTCTCGGCGTCGGGGACGAGGTGGGCGGCACCGGCGTCGGAGAGGACCCGGGCGTTGTGGGTCTGGTGGTCGCCGGGGGCGTGCGGGTACGGCACGAGGACGGCGGGCACCCCGGTCGTCGCCAGTTCCGCGATCGTGGCCGAGCCGGCCCGGCAGACCACCAGGTCGGCCACCGCGTA
This sequence comes from Streptomyces sp. CA-146814, assembly GCF_050942385.1. Classification (NCBI taxonomy): domain Bacteria; kingdom Bacillati; phylum Actinomycetota; class Actinomycetes; order Kitasatosporales; family Streptomycetaceae; genus Streptomyces; species Streptomyces sp. CA-146814. Next base: position 5,646,849 of record NZ_CP192068.1, on the reverse strand, counting down.
GGCGAGGTCCATCCGGTCCAGGTAGGGCACGGCCTGGGCGACGGGGCCGGAAGCGGCGCCGGCCGGCTGCTGACGGGCCTCCCCCTGGGCGACGGCCCCCACGCCCGCCTCGGCCAGCTTCCGCCGGGTCTCCGCCAGCGCGGGCGGGCCCGTCTTGATGAGCAGGTGGACGTCCCCACGCCCCTTCCACCGGGCGGCGAGCCCCACGGCGGCCGCCGTGAGCCGGGCCGCGCCGAGGCTCCCGCCGTTGAAGAGGACCACCCGCGCGCCCTCCGGTATCCCGAACGCGCGCCGGGCCTCCGCGCGCAGCGCGGGCCGGTCCAGCGCGGCCAGCGACGCGGCGATCGGCATGCCGACCGTCAGGGCCCGCTCGCCGCCCGACAGATGGGCGCGGCTGCCGTCGAAGGCGACCGTGAGGTGCTCGGTGAGCCGGGCGGCGAACTGGTTGGCCCGGCCCGGGACCGCGTTGGACTCATGGATCACGCTGGGCAGCCCGGCCATCCTCGCGCCGACGATCGCCGGGGCGCTCGGGTAGCCGCCCATACCGACGACCACCTGCGCCCGCTGCCTGCGCAGGACGGCGCGGGCCTGGGCGCCGGAGCGCAGCAGCGCGGCCGGGAGGAGGAAACGCTTCGCGCCGAGCGCGGGGTCGAAGGGGATCATGTCGACGGTGTGCAGCCGGTAGCCGGCGGCCGGGATCAGGGTCGTCTCCAGACCGCGTTCGGTGCCGATGAAGGAGATGACCGCGTCCGGGTCGGCGCGGCGCAGGGCCTCGGCGAGGGCGAGACCGGGATAGATGTGACCGCCGGTGCCGCCCGCACCGATCACGACGGAGAGTGGTGTGCGCATGGCCGCCACTCTCGGGAGGCGGCCTAAGAAGGTTCTAAGAGTCCGGTTTGGCAGGCTTCGGACCATGAACAGGATTCTGGTGGCCGAGGACGAGCCGGAAGTGCGGGCCGCCGTCGAGGACGGGCTGCGGATCGAGGGGTACGAGGTGCGGGGCGTCGGCGACGGGCTGGCCGCGCTGTCGGCGGTGGCCGCCTGGGAGCCGGACGCGGTGGTCCTGGACGTGATGATGCCGGTGCTGGACGGGCTGGCGGTCTGCCGGAGGCTGCGGGCGGTGGAGGACCGGACGCCGGTGCTGGTGCTGACCGCGCTGTCGTCGGTGGCCGAGCGGGTGGACGGCCTGGAGGCGGGGGCCGACGACTATCTGGTGAAGCCGTTCGCGCTGGACGAACTGGTGGCGCGCGTACGGGCGTTGCTGCGGCGGGCCGCGCCGCCCGCCCCGGACGGGGACCTGGCCTTCGCGGACCTGACCCTGGATCCGGTGACGCGGACCGGGCGGCGGGCGGGGCGGCCCGTGGAGTTCTCCCGCACGGAGGCCGCGCTGCTGGAGCTGCTCCTGCGCCACCCGGGCCAGGTGCTGCCGCGCGAGGTGATCCTGGAGCGGGTCTGGGGCCAGGACTTCGGGCCCGACTCCAACTCGCTCGCGGTGTACGTGGGTTATCTGCGGCGGAAGCTGGAGGCGGGCGGCGAACCGCGGCTCGTCCACACCGTGCACGGGCTCGGCTACCGGCTGGACGTGGCGTGAGCGGGGTGCGGAGGCTGGGCGCCCGGTGGCGACGGAGGCGGCCGCTCCGTACGCGCCTCGCGCTGGCGGCATCGGCGGCCGTGGCGCTGGTCGCGGTCGGGGTGTGCGCGGCGGCGTTCTTCGTCATCCGGTACGAGCTGCTGCACCAACTGGACCTGTCCCTGACCCAGTCCGCGACCCGGGTGGTCCAGGAGAACCGGGGCGAGGGCCCGCAGATCATCGCCGGGGAGTGCCGCTACCTCTCCGCGCCCGCCTGCGCCCAGGTCGTCCCGGCCGACCCGGCGGCGGACCCGGAGGCCGCGTATCTGCTGCCCGTCTCCGACCCCGTACGCGAAGTGGCGGCGGGGACGCGGGCCCCGTACTTCAGCAACGTCACCCGGTTCGGGCAGCCGCTGCGGATGCTGACCACGCCGTTCGGGGACGGGCGGGCGCTCCAGGTGGCGCTGCGCGCGGATCCGGTGGAGCGGGGCGTGCGGCAGGCGGCGGTGCTGCTGGCGGCGGTCGGCGGGGCGGGGGTGCTGCTGGCGGGGGTGCTCGGGTACGCCGTCTCGCGTACCGGGCTCGCGCCGGTGGCCCGGCTGACCTCGACCGCCGAGCGGATCGCGGCGACCCGGGACCCGCGCCACCGCATCGAGCTGCCGCCGGGGCCGCCGGGGCGGCAGGACGAGGTGACCCGGCTCGCGGCCAGCTTCAACACGATGCTCGGGGAGCTGGAGCAGTCGGTGAGCGCGCAGCGGCGGCTGGTCGCGGACGCCTCGCACGAGCTGCGGACCCCGTTGACGGCTCTGCGCACCAACGCGGAGCTGCTGGCCCGCGCGGACCGGCTGACGCCCGCGCAGCGCGAGCGGGCCTCGGGGGCGCTGGGGCGGCAGATCCGGGAGGTGACCGGGCTGGTGAACGACCTGATCGAGCTGGCCCGGGACGAGGAGCCGCAACCGCTGCTGGAGGAGGTGCGGATCGCGGAGCTGGTGGAGCGGACGGTGGCCATGGCCCGGACGCACTGGCCGCGCGTCCGGTTCGCGCTGTCCACCGGTCCCGGCGCGGCGGAGGCGGTCCGGCCCGGCGTACCGGCGCGGCTGGCCCGGCTGCTGACCAACCTGCTGGACAACGCGGCCAAGTTCAGCCCACCGGACGCGCCGGTGGAGGTGGGGCTGACCGCGTACGGGGGTGGGCTTGAGCTGACGGTACGGGACCACGGGCCCGGGATCGCGGCCGAGGATCTCCCGTACGTCTTCGACCGCTTCTACCGCGCCGAGGCCGCCCGCGCTCTCCCCGGCTCGGGGCTGGGGCTCGCGATGGCCCGGCAGATCGCCCGCGCGCACGGGGCGGAGCTGACGGTACGGGCGGCGCCGGGCGGCGGGGCGCTGTTCACGGTGGCGTTCGGCGGGGAGGGCCCGTAGGAGCTGAAGGGCCCTCCCCCGGTGGAACCTGCGCGTCCGGGCCCTCCCCGCAACGTCCCCGTACGGCTCAGAAGCCCGGCGGCTCCGTGTACGTGCCCCACTCCTCGCGCAGCGCCTCGCAGATCTCGCCGAGCGTGGCCTCGGCCCGTACCGCGTCCAGCATCGGCGCGATCATGTTCGAGCCGTCGCGGGCGGCGGCCAGCATCGCGTCCAGCGCGGCGCTCACCTTCGCGTCGTCGCGGGCCGCCTTGCGGGCGGTGAGCTGGCTGACCTGGTCGCGCTCCACCTCGTGGCTGACGCGGAGGATCTCCAGGTCGCCGGTGACCGAGCCGTGGTGGACGTTGACGCCGACGACCCGCTTGTCGCCCTTCTCCAGGGCCCGCTGGTACTGGAAGGCGGACTCGGCGATCTCGCCGGTGAACCAGCCGTCCTCGATGCCGCGCAGGATGCCGGAGGTGATCGGGCCGATCGGGTGCTGCCCGTCCGGGTGGGCCCGGGTGCCGCGCTCCTTGATCTGGTCGAAGATCTTCTCGGCCTCGGCCTCGATCCGGTCGGTGAGCTGCTCCACGTACCAGGAGCCGCCCAGCGGGTCGGCCACGTTGGCGACGCCGGTCTCCTCCATCAGCACCTGCTGCGTGCGCAGGGCGATCTCGGCGGCCTGCTCGGAGGGGAGCGCGAGGGTCTCGTCCAGGGCGTTGGTGTGGAGCGAGTTGGTGCCGCCGAGGACGGCGGAGAGGGCTTCGACGGCCGTCCGTACGACGTTGTTGTACGGCTGCTGCGCGGTGAGCGAGACCCCGGCGGTCTGGGTGTGGAAGCGGAGCCACTGCGCCTTGTCGGTCTTGGCGCCGTACGTCTCCTTCATCCAGCGGGCCCAGATGCGGCGGGCGGCGCGGAACTTGGCGATCTCCTCGAAGAAGTCGAGGTGCGCGTCGAAGAAGAAGGAGAGGCCGGGGGCGAAGGTGTCGATGTCCAGGCCGCGGGAGAGGCCGAGCTCGACGTAGCCGAAGCCGTCGGCCAGCGTGTACGTCAGCTCCTGCGCGGCCGTCGCCCCGGCCTCGCGGATGTGGTAGCCGGAGACGGAGAGCGGCTTGTAGGCGGGGATGGAGGAGGCGCAGTGCTCCATCAGGTCGCCGATGAGGCGCAGGTGCGGCTCGGGCTGGAAGAGCCACTCCTTCTGGGCGATGTACTCCTTGAAGATGTCGGTCTGGAGCGTGCCGTTGAGCACGCCCGGGTCGACGCCCTGGCGCTCGGCGGCGACCAGGTACATGCAGAAGACCGGGACGGCCGGGCCGCTGATCGTCATGGAGGTGGTGACGTCACCGAGCGGGATGTCCTTGAACAGGATCTCCATGTCGGCGGCGGAGTCGATGGCGACCCCGCAGTGGCCGACCTCGCCGAGCGAACGCGATTCGTCGGAGTCGCGGCCCATCAGGGTCGGCATGTCGAAGGCGACACTGAGGCCGCCGCCGCCCGCCGCGAGGATCATCTTGTACCGCTCGTTGGTCTGCTCGGCGTTGCCGAAGCCGGCGAACTGGCGGATGGTCCAGGTGCGGCCCCGGTAGCCGGTCGGGTGCAGGCCCCGGGTGAAGGGGTACTCCCCCGGCCAGCCGATCCGCTCGAACCCCTCGTACGTGTCGCCGGGGCGCGGCCCGTAGACCGGCTCCACCGGGTCACCGGAGAGCGTGGTGAAGTCCGCGTCCCGCTTGCGGGCCTTGTCGTAACGGGCCTGCCAGCGGAGGCGGCCTTCCTCGATCGCGTCAGCGTCCATGCTTCGAATTTACTAGGACGTCCTAGTAAATGTCGATGGCAAACCGCCCGGCGCTTCACGCGGGGCGGTGGGAGTGCCGTGCCGGTCAGGCTTTCGCGGGCGCCGGAGCGGTCGCGTCGATCAGATCCTGGGCCTCGCGGCTCACCTTCGGCTCGACGAAGAAGGAGGCGAACGGGATGCAGCCGGCCGCCAGCACCCACAGGAGCTTGCCGAACGGCCACTTCGCCTTGGAGCCGAGGTCGAAGGCGAAGACGACGTAGACGATGAACAGCACGCCGTGGATCTGGGAGATCACCATGGTGTCGCCGGTGTCGAAGGCGTACTTCGCGATGATCGCCACCGTGAAGACGAGCAGCCAGATGGCGGTGACGTAAGCCATCACCCGGTAGCGGGTGAGCACGTTCTGTTTCATGGACACGAGCGTAACGGGACGGCCGGAGCGATCTTCGCGCGGGCCCTCCGTCGAAAGGACAGCCTCGTTCACCCCTCGTCGAAGTCCTGCGCCGCCACCCGCAGCGGCCGGAGCATGGCGAAGATCTCCCCGCACTCCTCGGCGTCGTACACCCCGAGCCCGAAGTCCATCGCGACCAGGTCCTCGGTGGCCGACTCGACGACCTCACGGCCCTTGTCGGTGATGGAGGCGAGCGTGCCACGGCCGTCGTTGGGGTTCGGGCGCTTGCTGACCAGGCCGGACTTCACCAGCCGGTCCACGGTGTTGGTGACCGAGGTGGGGTGCACCATCAGCCGCTCGCCGATCTTCGACATCGGCAGCTCGCCCGCCTTGGAGAAGGTGAGCAGCACCAAGGCCTCGTACCGGGCGAAGGTCAGACCGTACGGCTTGACCACCGCGTCCACCTCCGCGAGCAGGATCTGCTGCGCCCGCATGATCGAGGTGATCGCCCCCATGGAGGGCACGGGCCCCCAGCGCTGATGCCAGAGTTCCTCGGCACGGGCGATGGGATCGAAAGGAAGGCTGAGCGGCTTCGGCACGGCACCGACCTTACCGACTGGTCACATGCCGGTCAGCCCCGTCTCGCCTTTCGGTATCGGACATGCGTCCAGGGGCCGTTCGGCGGACCTCGGCGACCACGAGGAGCGAGACGACGGTACCGATGATTCCGGATCCGGCGACCACGTGGTGCACCGGGAAGAACTCGGCCGCAAGCCCCGCCAGCGCCATGCCCGCGCCCTGGATCGTCATCAGCCCGGCGGTGAGCAGCGTCATGGCCCGCCCGCGCAGCTCCGGCGGTACGGCGTCCACGAACCACTGGTCGAGCCCGATGACGTACGCCGCCCCCATCCCGGCCAGCGCGAGGGCGGCCAGCGCCAGCGGCAGCCCCGGCCGGACCGCGTACACCACCAGCGGCAGCAGGCCCACGGCCGCGACCGGCAGCACGATCCTCGATCGCGTACGGGGCCGGAGCGCGGACCCGACGAAGAGCTCGGCGCCCACGTGTCCGACGGCCATCGCGCAGAGCAGCAGGCCGAGCGCGGCCGGACCGGCGCCGATCTCGGCCACGTACGGAGCGGCGAGCGCCTCCGGAGCGACGACGAACATCGCGGGCAGCCAGAACAGGAACAGCAGCGCCCGGACACGGCGGTCGCCCAGGATCAGCCGGGCTCCGGAGAGCGACTCCTTCAGCAGCGTGGCGGAGGCGCTCCCGGTGCGGGCCGGGCGGTCGCGGGTGCCGAGGCGGAGGAGGGCGGCCGAGCAGAGGAAGGTGACCACGGTGACGGTGATCGCGCCGCGCGGGGAGAGCACGGTGAGCAGCGCGCCGCCCGCGCCGAAGCCGATGAGCATCGCGCTCTGCGAGACGATCCGCAGGAGGGAGCGGCCGAGGACGTAGAGGTCGCCGTCGCCCAGGATGTCGGTGAGCGCGGCCATCCGCGTCCCCGTGAAGACCGGCGCGATCGCGGCGACCAGGCAGCGCAGCGCGAGGAGTCCGGCGACCGGGGTGGCGGGCACCAGCATCACGGCGACGCAGGCCGCGCAGAGGAGGTCGCAGACGACCAGGACGCGGCGGGCCGGATAGCGGTCGGCGACGCCCGCGAAGAGCGTTCCGCCGATGACGTACGGGAGCAGCCCGAGCGCGAACGTCAGGGCGCTGAGCAGCGGGGAGCCGGTGAGGTCGTAGACGAGCACGGTGAGCGCGAGTTCGCTGACGACGACGCCGAGGAGCGAGAGCAGGTGCGCGGCGAAGACGGCCCGGAACTCGCGGACGCGGAAGACGGCACGGTAGCCGGTGGGCGGGGTGGAGGAGGACGCCTGGGACATGAACCGCAGCCTGGAGCCAGGGGTACGCCTCGCCCTAGACTTTCGGCTGGGGACGAATCTCCGATGCCCGGGTGAGGGGTGGCATGCCGTTCCAGCTGCACTTCGACGAGAGCGACCTGCTGCGCTGCCGGTTCGCGCTCTCGCCGCTGGTGGAGACCCAGGAGGCGGTGCGGACGCTGGCCCGGCACCACCGCCACGGCTACCACCTGCCGTGGCTCCGGCGGACCCGGGACGCGGCGGCGGCTCTCGACCTCGAACCGCTGTGGCTGCTGATGCCGGACGGGGGCCACAACCCGGACTTCATCTGCCCGCCGCCGATCGGGCCGCTCGCCACGTTCGCGGAGGAGATCGCGGATGTGCGGGCGGTCGATCCGGAGGTGGCGCGGGCGGACATGGAGCTGGCGCTCCTGGAGCGGCCCGGCGCCCGGGAGTCGGTGACGGGCCGCCGGCTGCTGGCCGATCCGGCGCGGGCCGTGCGGGAGCTGGCCGATCTGCTGGAGCGGGCCTGGCAGGCGCTGATCGAGCCGTACTGGCCGCGGCTGCGGGCGCTGCTGGAGGCGGACATCGCGTACCACTCGCGCAAGCTCGCGGACAGCGGGCTCGCGGGGCTGCTGGGCGAGGTGAGTACGCAGCTGAGCTGGAACGGTTCGACGCTCACCGTGAAGGGCACGCGCGGCGACCACGAACAGGTGCTGGGCGGCCAGGGCCTGGTGCTGATGCCGAGCGTCTTCGTCTGGCCCGAGGTGGTGGGCGGCCACCTGGAGCCGTGGCAGCCGGGGCTGATCTACCCGGCGCGTGGGATCGGCGGGCTGTGGAGCGCGGCGGGCGAGCGGACACCGCAGGCCCTGGCCCGGCTGCTGGGCCGGGTCCGGGCGGACGTGCTGTGCGCGCTGGACGAACCGGCCGGGACGAGCACCTTGGCCCACCGGCTCGGCCTCGCGCCGTCCTCCGTGTCGGCGCATCTGTCGGTGCTGCGGGAGGCGGGGCTGCTGACGTCGCGGCGGTACGGACACCAGGTGCTGTACGAGCGGACGCCCCTGGGGATCACCCTGGCGGCCGGCACCTGAGCGGACGCGCTCAGGCCTACGCGGGCGCCACCTCAGCGGAGGCCCCCAGACTCACGCGGGCCGCTGCCTCGGCGGAGTCCGGTGACGGATGGTGTCGCGGCGCCACTCCGAGTGACCGGTATGTCACGATTGCCGACGTCTGCCCGTGCTCAGCCCTCCGCTGCGCCGTCCGGGCACCACGCCGTCCCGTATCCGTGAGCCACCGCCGTCCGAGGGGGCTGGATGTCCGGCCGTAGAACCGTTTCCAGAGACGTACGCGTTCTCTGCGCCCTTGCCGCCGCCGCTCTCGCGGCCGTCCTCACGGCGGGCTGCTCCGCACCGGACGGCGCGGGCCCGACGGCCGCCGGGGCCGACCCCGTACGCGGCGAACCGGCGCCGAGCGCGGCCTCGCCCTACTGGGTCGACCCGGACAGCGACGCCGCCCGTCAGGTGCGTGCCTGGGACCGGGCGGGCCGGGAGGACGACGCGAAGGCGCTGCGGCGGATCGCCGACCGGCCGGTGGCGCTCTGGCCCGCCTGGGACGCGCCCGGACCCGAGATCGTGGCCGCCACGAAGGCGGCGGCCGAGACGAAGAAGACCGTCCTGCTCGTCGCGTACAACATCCCGCACCGCGACTGCGGGCTCTACTCCGCGGGCGGCGCCAAGGACGCGGACGCCTACCGGTCCTGGCTCGGTGAGTTCACCGAGGCCATCGGCGACGCCCCGGCCACCGTGATCCTGGAGCCCGACGCCCTCCCCCACATCGCGGACGGCTGCACCCCGCCCGAGCACCACGCCGAGCGCTACCAGCTGCTCTCCGAGGCCGTGGACACGCTCAAGGCCAACGCCCGGACCAAGGTCTACCTGGACGCGGGCAACCCGGACTGGATCGTCGAACCGGACAAGATCGCCGGAACGCTGCGCCAGGCCGGGATCGACCGGGCCGACGGCTTCTCGCTGAACGTGTCCAACTTCCAGTCGAACGCGAGCGTGAAGGAGTACGGAGACCTCCTCTCCGACGCCGTCGGCGGCGCGCACTACGTGATCGACACCAGCCGCAACGGCGGCGGCCCGCTCACCGGGGACCGCGCCGAGGCCTGGTGCAACCCACCGGGCCGCGCGCTCGGCACCCCGCCCACCACCGACACCCGCTCCGACCGCCTCGACGCCTACCTGTGGATCAAGCGCCCCGGCGAATCGGACGGCACCTGCCGCGGCGGACCGGAGGCGGGCACCTGGTGGCCGGAGTACGCCCTGGGACTGGCCGAGCGCGCGAAGTCCTGAAGCGCGGTGCCGGGGCTCCAGGAGCGTCGCGCTTCCGGAACCCCGGCACCGCACTTCAAAGATTGCGCAACCTTTAAAGTGTTGTCATGGGATTCGAATCCAGGACAGACACGACGCATCAGGACCGGCCGCGGATGCCAAGGCCGCCTGACGCGGCGCCAGAGACCGTCGGCGAGGCCGCCGTCCTGGTCGGCGGCCCGGCGGACGGCACCCGGATACGGGTCACCGGCCGGCCCGCCGTGGTCCAGGTCACCTACCCCTGCGAGCTGGAAGGACCGTCGGACGGCGCCCGGGCGGAAGCGCTCCACGTCTACCGCCGCGACCTCCAGGTGGAACACGCGCCCCTGCGCTACGGAGTCGACCCGGCCAGCCCCTGACCCGGTACCGCCGGAGCCGGCCGGCGGTCACGGGGCAGGACGGTGGCCTCGGCGCACGCGCCGTCGCCCGGGCTCAGTCCTCGTCGTCGTCCTCGTCCCCGTCCTCATCCATGTCCTCGAACGAGGCGTGGAACAGCGCCGCGAAGCTGGGGAACCTCGTCGTATCGCCGTACTTCGGCGTGAACTCGTAAGCGGCCCACTCGCCGTCCGCTCCGACGTCGGTCGGGTCGAGCAGCCAGTAGTCCTCTCCCTTCGCGATCTCGACGGACCGGCGGAACAGGCTCACATCGTCCTCATTGCCGGCTATCGAGGCGTATACCTCGATCACTCGGCCGCCATCCTCGCTGTCCCGCATCCACCCGACACGACCGCTCGGATGGACACCGTCCACCCAGCCGTCCAGGTGCTCCCATCCGTCGCTCGTCAGGAAGAAGCTCCTCAGGCTCGGCGGCAGCCGCAGCCCGATCCGCTCCTCGGTAGCCGCCAAGGCGTCTTCCCGGGCCGGTTCCGCACCCAGCCAGACGGTGATCCGCTCGCCTCGGTCCAGCGCGTCCGCCTGGTCCTCGTCCAGCAGTTCGTCCGCGCCGTCATGGTTCACCAGGTACCGCTGTCCGTACTTCTCCAGAAACGCGCGCCAGTCATGCGGCGTGGCCGGAGCCGCACCGGCCGTACGCGCCTCAGGTTCCGTTGTCTCACTCATGCCGACCATGGTGGCAGGAGGGTGTGACAACGCCGGCGGCCCTGCCGCGTGCGAAACCCCCGGTTCTCAGGGCGCCTTCACCCACTTCGCCTCCGACGGGACGCCGTCGGTGTCGGTGACGAAGAGCATGTACCAGCCGGGCGGCACCAGTGTGGGGTCGTCCGGCACGCTCACGCTGACCTCGCCCTTGCCCTTCTTCAGGCCCAGTTCGATGGAGCGCTGCTCCACGTCCGTGGTGTGGGTGACCGCGCTCGGCCGCATCAGGCGGGCCGTCGCGATCCGGTCCGCGTCGGCGGTCTTGAAGGTCACCGTCTTCCCGCGCTCGACCGCCTCCGGGCCGTCGCCGATCACCGGGCGGTTGTCCTTGCCCCGGTGCAGGGCGGGCGGGGTGTAGACCTCCATGCGCTGTTCGAACTTGCCGAGCTTGGTGTTGTCCTTGTCGCCGTAGAGCGAGTCGGAACCGAAGGTGACGACCCGGCCGTCGGGCAGCAGCAGCGCCTCGGAGTGGTAGTTGCGGCCGACCGTCGGCTCGGCCGCCTCCTTGAAGGTGTTGGTCTTCGGGTCGTACGACTGCGCCTTGAGGATGTTGCTGTCGCCCCGGCCCCGGTAGTCCTTCGAGCCGCCGCTGGTGAAGACGGTGTCGTCCGGCATGATCACGCTGTTCAGGTAGCGCGTGCCCTGCGGCAGGTCGGGGCCCGGCTTGAAGGCCGGACTGGCCTCCTTGAGGTCGATGACCGCCGTGCGGGCCGTGGACTTCTTGGACTCGCCGACCCCGCCGCCGCCGAGCACCATCACCTTCTGGTCCTGGACGGGCGGCAGCAGCAGCGAGGCGGCCGTCTCCAGCTGGTCGGTGTCGGTCAGGCCCGGCACCTTGGTGAAGGTGTTCTTCCTGATGTCCCAGATCCCGGGGTCGCGGCCCTTGTCCGCCGGGCCGTAACCGGCGTTGGCGCCCGGGTAGAAGAGCTTGCCGCCCTTGGTGAGGAAGAGCGCCGGGTAGGTCGGGAAGTAGTGGAAGGGGCCCTTGGCCCACTTCTTGGTCTTCGGGTCGTAGATCTCGTTGTCGCCCGGCAGGATCGCGCCGACGTCGTCGAGACCGGAGACGGACAGCACCCGGCCGTCCTCCAGGCCGACGAGCGTCGGGTACCAGCGGGCCTCCTTCATCGGGTCGACCTTGATGTACTTCTCCGCCGTCGGGTCGAACTCGTACGCCGCCCTGATCCCCTGGAAGTCCTGCTTGTCCATGGTGATCTTCTCGGCGATCCCGTAGGAGTTGTCGGCCTCCTTGCCCTTCAGACCGACGATCTCGTACTGGGCGGCCTCGGGCGCCACCGCCTCGACGCCGTCGTTCACCGCCTCCACGAAGACCCGCTGCTCGGCCGCCGTCACCTTGGTCTTCCACGGCTTCATCTGGCCGCTCTCGAAGTACGTGACCTCGAACTCGCGCTTCGCCTTCGGCACGGTGACGTCGAACTTGGCGACGTACTCGACACCGGACGGCGAGCGGAAGACCGTGCCCTTCTTCAGCTTCAGCGCCTTGTCCGGGTTCTCGTTCTTGACCCGCATCCCGCCGCCGGCCCGCTTCACCTTGTCGTCCAGCACCTCGTAGCGGGCGGTGCCGCCGGCGATCAGCAGCCGTCCGTCCGGGAGCTGGGCGTGGCCGCCGCAGAAGAAGTCCTCGGGGGTGGGGATCTTCTGGAAGACGTTCTCGGCCGGGTCCCACAGCACGGTGTCGAAGGTGCCCGCGTCGAAGTTCTTCTCGTCGTTGCCGGAGCCCGCGACGATCAGCACCTTCCCGGTGTGCAGGAGCGCCGCGTGGATGGCGTTGGTGCGGTAGTCCTTAGGGATGTCGACGCGCTTCCAGGAACCGTACTCCGCCTGGTACTTCGGCTGGGCGATCTTGTACGCGTGGTACTGGTCCTCCGCGAAGGAGAGCGCCGCCGGCGCGTTGAGCCCCGCGAGCACGACCACGGCGCCGCCGCCCAGGAGCGTCTTCCGCATCTTCTTCGAAGGCCGGTAGGCCATGGGTCAGTTCCCTCCTGCGGTGGTGGTGGCGGTGGTGCCGGCACTCGCGCTGCTGCTGGTGGTGGTCGTCGTGGTCAGGTACGTCGGCTCGGGCAACGCCTGCTGTACGGGGGCGGGCGCGGGGGCAGGCGACGGCGCGGGGACGGCGTTGCCCGCCCGCGTACGCCGGTCGCGCCATTCGGTCCAGGCCCACACCGCGACCGGCGACAGGGCGATCGCGAGCCCGAGCGTCGCCCACGTCCGCATCGCGACATGCGTGTGGTCCAGGTGGACCGAGGCGACGAGCGAGGAGAACAGGACCGCGGCCCAGAAGAGGTGGATACGGAAGGTGAGCAGCCGGTCCGGGGAGACCTGGCCGCCCTTGGGCGTGACGACGAACCGGCCCTCCGTACGCAGCACCGCCGAGCCGAGCGACCTGAGGTAGATCGGCGCGGAGAGCGCGGACATGGCCATCCCGGCGAGGCCGCCGGAGCCCTCGGGCTCGTGCGGCGAGACGTTGTGCCGCCGGTTCCAGAGGTAGAGCCCGATCTGGAGGGCCGCCGCGTCGCTGTAGAGCATCAGCCAGATCGAGGCGGCGACCTGGGTGCCGGACGCGCCGAACCAGAGGAAGAGCACACAGCTGCCCACGCCGAGCAGCCAGTTGACGGCCGTCATCGGGTAGTAGACGAGCATCAGCGTGTAGCTGAGGAGCCGGCCCGGCGGGACCCGGAAGAGCATCTTGACGTACTGCTTGAACAGCGTCTCGTACGTGCCCCTGGACCAGCGCAGCTGCTGGGTGAAGAAGTCCGTCCAGGAGGCGGGCCCCTCACCGACGGCCAGCACGTCGGGGGTGTAGACCGAGCGCCAGAAGCGGCCGGTGAGCGGGTTGCGGCGGCGGTGGATCTCGAAGCCGGTCGCCATGTCCTCGGTGATCGAGTCGTAGAGCCCGCCGACCTGGCGTACGGCGGCGACGCGGACGACGTTGTTGGTGCCGACGAACATCGGGGCGCCGTAGCGGTTGCCCGCGCGCTGGATCAGCGCGTGGAAGAGGAACTGCTGCGACTCGGCGGCCTTGGTGACGGCCGAGTCGTAGTTCCCGTACACCTGGGGTCCGACGACGAAGGCGACGTCCGGGTCCCGGAAGTAGCCCAGCATCCGCTCCAGGAAGTTGGGCATCGGCACATGGTCGGTGTCGACGGAGGCGAAGAAGTCGTAGGCGTCGCCGTGCAGGGCGATCCAGGCGTTGTAGTTGCCGTGCTTCGTCTTCGCCTTGTGGACACCCTTCTTACGGTTCCACTCGGGCACCCCGCGCCGGGTGAAGTGGTGCACGCCCAGCTCCGCGCAGAGCATCCGGGCGGCCGGGTCGTCGCCCTCGTCGAGGAGCCAGATGTCCAGCGGCCCGTCGTGCGTGAGGCGCACCGCGCCCTTCAGGGTGGCGCGCACCATGGAGAGCGGTTCCTTGCCGGGGACGTACGTGGTGAGGAAGGCGACCCGGGTGCCCGGCTCGGGCGTCACGGGTACGGGGTCGCGGGCGACCATCGTCGCGTGCGCGATGGAGACCACGTTGACCAGCATGAAGAGCCCGATCAGGCCGATCGAGACCAGCATCGCGGTGTCGGCGACGACGAGCCACCGCTCCCCGTTCTCCCGCTCGGTCCAGTGCGAGGGCCAGACCAGGTAGAGCATCAGGGTGGCGGTGAGCACCGGGGCGAGCGTCATCAGCAGGACGGCCCTTATTCGGTGCTTCTCCGTCGAGAGCAGGGATCGGTACCGGACTCGGTATCCCTCGGGCTCCGGCTCGGTGAGCGGACCCGCGAGCCGGCTGTAGGTGTCGTAGTCGTAGCCCTCCGACCGCACCGTGCCTCCCACTGTCGAACGGGTTGATATCCCAACAGAAGGGGACAGGCAACGGCGTGTCGACTTGGCAGGTCCGAGTGAGGGGTTTTTGATCCGGGACCGGAAAAGCCCCCGGCCGTGTGGCGGCGGGGGGCTTATCGGGTGAACGCGGGGCGGTGGACGCCGGACGGTCCGTCAGGGGGCGAGATACCGCTCCACCGTCTCGACCTTCGAGGTCAGGCCGTCGGTGACACCGGGCCGGATGTCGGCCTTCAGTACCAGGGAGACGCGTCCGGCGCGGGCCTCGACGGCGGCCACGGCGCGCTTGACGACGTCCATGACCTCGTCCCACTCCCCCTCGATAGAGGTGAACATGGCGTCGGTCCGGTTGGGCAGACCCGACTCCCGTACGACCCGCACGGCGTCGGCCACGTACTCGCCCACGTCCTCACCGACACCGAGCGGGGAGACCGAGAACGCGGCGATCATGCGCTGACCGTGCCTTCGCGGCGGGCGCGGGCGGCGATGACGCCGTCGGCCTCGTACTTCTTGAGCAGCTTGTCGCCGTACAGGCCGCCGAAGGGGATGACGGCGAGCAGGAAGAAGAGCGCGACGCGCTTGAGCGGCCACTTGGCCTTGATCCAGACGTCCAGCAGGAACACGACGTAGATCGTGAAGAGGATGCCGTGGATCATGCCGAGGGGCGGCATCAGGAAGTCGATGTCCGAGACCCGCATGAGCAGCGAGCCGAAGATGAGGAGCGCGGGGAAGGAGAGCGCCTCGGGAAGCGAGATGAGGCGCAGCCGGTGCAGGGCGGAGGCGGTCTTGATGTCCACAGGGGCACCTTCGGTGGGAGGGGTCGTGTGTGGGCGGTGTCGTACGGGCTGGTGAGTCGTACGGGCTTGTGAACGCGGGCACAAGCCGCCCCCATTGTGGCATCGCGCCGGTCCGCTCCGGCCGCCGGGGGCCAATCCCTTCCCGGGCGCGCGTATCGCCGCATATCAGGGCCGGTCGGGGCGCGCATCATCAGGACCGGTCCAGATGCGCATCAGGGGAGCATCAGGGGCGTAACGGTTCCGTAGGGCCTGGCCGGAGCGCGGGGCGGGCGGCTACCTTCGTCCGCGTGGCGATGTTCCGACTCCAAGGCAGCAAGACGCTCGCCGTCGATCTGACGGGCGATGCCGTCAAGGCGAAGAACGGCTCGATGGTCGCGTACGACGGCCGGATGACGTTCAAGAAGATGACCGGCGGCGGTGAGGGCCTCCGCGGGATGGTGACCCGCCGGCTGACCGGCGAACAGATGACGGTGATGGAGGTGTCCGGACAGGGCACCTGCTACTTCGCCGACCGGGCGAGCGAGATCAGTCTGGTCTCCCTGCACGGCGACAAGCTGTACGTGGAGGCGAGCAACCTGCTGGCCACCGACTCCGGCCTGCGCACGGGGACGACGTTCACCGGCCTGCGCGGCGGTGCGAGCGGCAACGGCCTGTTCACCACCACGGTGGCGGGCACCGGCCAGGCGGCGATCATGTCGGACGGCGAGGCGGTGATACTGCGGGTGTCCCCGCAGTATCCGCTGATGGTCGACCCGGGCGCCTACATCGCGCACCAGGGCCACCTGCAGCAGCAGCTCCAGAGCGGTGTGAACTTCCGGACGCTGATGGGCGAGGGCTCCGGCGAGGCGTTCCAGATGCGCTTCGAGGGCGACGGCCTGGTCTACGTACAGCCGAGCGAGCGCAACACCGTCGGAGGCGATGTCTGATGCCGTTCCGCGAGATCAACTCCAAGATGATCGAGGCCACGGTGGTTCCGGGCCAGAGGCTGTTCAGCCAGCGCGGCGCGATGCTGGCCTACCGGGGCGATGTGTCGTTCACGCCGAACATCCAGGGCGGCCAGGGCGGCTTCGCGTCGATGATCGGCCGCCGGGTGACGGGCGAGGCGACACCGCTGATGACGGTGGAGGGCTCGGGCACGGTGATGTTCGGCCACGGCGGCCACCACATCCAGGTGATCAACCTGGCCGGCGACACCCTGTACGTGGAGGCGGACCGCCTCCTCGCCTTCGACGGCTCGCTCCAGCAGGGCACGATGTTCATGGGCTCGCAGGGCGGCGTGATGGGCATGGTGCGCGGCCAGGTGACCGGCCAGGGCCTGTTCACCACCACGCTCCAGGGGCACGGCGCGGTCGCGGTGATGGCGCACGGCGGAGTGATCGAGCTGCCGATCGCGCCGGGCCGGGACATCCACGTGGACCCGCAGGCGTACGTGGCCCACCACGGCGACGTACGCAACAAGCTCTCCACCGCCGTCGGCTGGCGGGACATGGTGGGGCGCGGTTCCGGCGAGGCGTTCCAGCTGGAGCTGAGCGGGAGCGGCGCGGTGTACGTCCAGGCATCGGAGGAGAAGCTTTGAACCCTCCCCTCCCCGAAGGGCAGGGGATTCCTGGCTCAGGCCGCCTCTTGGAGCAGCGCTCCAAGAGGTCTTCCGCCATCGGCACCAGCCGGGGTGAGACCAGCCCGGACGAGCATGACGCGTGCGGAGTTCTTGTCCCGTGGGGACACAGCTCCGCAGGCGGTGCACTTGTAGGTGCGTTCACCCAGCGGCAGTGCGTGCTTGGCTCTCGCATCGCAGCGACCGCAGTCCATCGTGGTAAACGCCGGATGCACCAGGCGGATGTCCCGCCCGTGCTTACGGCCCATCTCGATCAAAGCGGCCTTGGTGGCGCCGATGGCGGCGTCGGCGGCCTTGCGGGCCATGGTCGTTCGAGCGAGGAACTTCGGGCAGAAGTCTTCGACAGCGATGGCGTCGTGGTCGCGGATGGCCTTCTTGGCCCACTTGCGGCCGGTGTCCTCACGCTGCCGCGCGACCTTCTTGTGCGCCTTCGCCCGCAGTCTCTTCGCCTCGCGGTAACCCTTGGACTTGGGGCGGCCCTCCTTCGGCCTGCGGCGGGCCATCATCCGGTCGTACCGGGCCACTTTCGCCCGGGCCTTCCCGCCATGCTCGGCATGCGGCAGGTCGTACACGTCGGACGTCGTGGTCGCGGTCTCCCTCACACCCCAGCCGACACCGAGGACACGGCCCGTCTCTGCCAGCGGCTCCGCCTGTGCGGGAACGACGAACGAGCAGTACCAATGCCCGAGACTGTCCTGGTACACGCGCACCGAGGACGGCTCATGCGGCAGTTCTCGCGACCACACGACCGTCACGGAGATGCCGCCCGCCAGGTGCAGCACACCGTCCTTCAAGCGGAACCCGCGCCTGGTGTAGTTCAGGGTCGTCAGTGCCCCGCGCTTCGACTTCCATCCCGGCATCCCGGCCCGACGTGCCACCGGCAGACGCTCCGCGATGTCCTTGCAAGCCTTGGCACGGGAGCGGCCGAAATCACGGATGACCTGCTGCTGGGCAACCGACGAGCCCTCACGCAGCCAGGGCGTACGGGCACGGGTCTCGGTCAGCATCTTGTCGAGTTGCGCCGGACCGCACGTGGTCTTCTCGCCGGTGAACCTGTTGCGCAGTTGTACGGCCCTCGACTTCGCGACGCACTCGTTCCACACCCACCGGCATCGGTCCCGCTCCGCCACGAGAGCGGTGCGGGCAGTGGACGACACACGCAGCCGGTACGTGAAGCGGGCATGCCCGACCTCGACACCCATCGCCGCCTCGCCCCCTCATGGTCGCACCGGAGTACGGCACTGTCCCGAACCTCCGGCAGGACCATATGTGCAACAGCAGCACAAAGGTGCCCCGCTCCCGCGAGCACCACCCCGACCAGCGATGACGAGCACGCCCGTTCGCATGGCAACACGAGCAGATTGTTCCCCCCGACGTGAGCGCCGGGACCTCATGAAAGGCAGGTGAGCACGCCTGTGATCTTCGATCCGATGACGCTGCCGGCGGACGACAACGTCAACTCCTACACCTTCTGCGTGGAGCTCAAGGGGAGCCGGTGGTTCCTGCAGAAGGGGAAGATGATCGCCTACTACGGGCAGATCAACTTCGACGGCATCGGGCACGGCCGGTTCGACCGGCTGGTGCGCTCCAGCTTCCACTCGCCGCTGCACGCGAGCGACTGGGTGGTGGCGGAGGGCAGCGGGAAGATGCTGCTGGCCGACCGGGCCTTCGACGTCAACTCCTTCGACCTGGACGAGGGCAACCTGACGATCCGGTCCGGGAACCTGCTGGCGTTCGACCCGTCGCTCGCGCTGAAGCAGTCGATCGTGCCCGGCTTCGTGACGCTGATCGGCACCGGGAAGTTCGTGGCCGCGTCGAACGGGCCGGTGGTCTTCATGGAGCCGCCGCTGCGGGTCGACCCGCAGGCGCTGGTGGGCTGGGCCGACTGCCCGTCGCCGTGTCACCACTACGACCACGGGTACATGACGGGCGTGATGGGCGGAATCCGGTCACTGACGGGCATCGGCGGCACCTCGGGCGAGGAGCACCAGTTCGAGTTCGTCGGGGCGGGCACGGTGCTGCTGCAGTCCAGCGAGGCGCTGATGGCGGAGCAGGCGACGGGCGCGGTGCCGGGTCAGCCGGGCGTTCCGGGTGGCGGTTTCGCACCGCGCGCCCCCGGCCAGCTGGGGGACCTCCAGCGTCGCTTCGGCTTGTGAGCGGTAGGCTGCGGAGTGTGACGTCGAACGTCTGCTCCCAGCCGCCGGTCCTTGCCAACCGGCCGGTCACCACTCCGGCGGCTCCGGGGTGCCCGCCGTCACACCTCTTAGTTTCGTCCGGCTTTCAACATCTTAGGTAGAATCGATATATGGAGACCGAGACGGCCACCCGCTGGCTGAGCGACACGGAGCAGTGCGCCTGGCGCACCCACCTGGACGTCAGCAGGCTGCTGACGCACCAGCTGGAGAAGGACCTCCAGCCGTTCGGCCTGACCATGAACGACTACGAGATCCTGGTCAACCTCTCCGAGTCCGAGGACCAGCGGATGCGGATGAGCGACCTCGCCGCCGCGACCCTGCAGTCCAAGAGCCGGCTCTCGCACCAGATCACCCGGATGGAGACGGCGGGCCTGGTCCGCCGCACCCACTGCGAGTCGGACCGGCGAGGGCTGTACGCGGTCCTCACCGACCAGGGCGCCGAGACCATGCGCACGGTCGCCCCGCACCACGTCGAGTCGGTGCGCAACCACTTCATGGACCTGCTCTCGCCGGAGGCCCTGGCGGAGCTGCACGCGGCGCTGACGCCGATCGCGGAGCACCTGCGGGGGCGGCGCGGGAAGCCGTGACCCGTACGGCCTGACCGGCGCGCCTTCGCGGGCCGGTCGGGCCGCAGTGGCGTCGTACGGCTTCGGTCAGGCCACGGCGGCGTCGTCGTACGGCTTCGGTCAGGCCGTGTTCACACCGCGCCCGGCAGCCACAGCCGGAACGCCGCGCCGCCCTCCGGGGCCCGGTGGACCGTGAGCGTGCCGCCGTGGCGGGCGGCCACGTCCCGGGCGATGGCGAGGCCGAGACCCGCACCGCCGTCGTCCCGGCTGCGGGCGTCGTCCAGCCGGACGAACCGTTCGAAGATCCGCTCCCGCTCCTCCTCCGGTACGCCGGCCCCGTCGTCCCGGACCTCCACGCGCACCCCGGACCCGTCGGCCGCCACCCGGACGGCGACCAGGCTCTCCGCGTGCCGCTGGGCGTTGTCCAGCAGGTTGCCCACGACCCGGGCCAGCTGCCCGCGCGACCCGTTCACCTCGTACGAAGCGTCCTCGGCCGCCTCCACCGCCACCGGGATCCGGTCACCGGTCCGCTGGGACACCTCCTCGCGCACCAGCGCCCCGGCCTCAAGCCGCGCGGCCCCGGGCTTCTCCCCCGCGTCCAGCCGGGCCAGCAGCAGCAGGTCGGCCGCCAGCACCTGGAGGCGTACGGTGTCGGCCACCGCGCCCGGCAGGTCCAGCAGCTCCGGGTGGGCGTCGGCCACCTCCAGCTGGGTGCGGAGCGAGGCGATCGGTGAGCGGAGCTCGTGCGAGGCGTCCGCGACGAACCGCCGCTGCCGCTCCACCGACGCCTCCAGGACGGTGAGCGTCTCGTTGGTGGTCCGGGCCAGCGCGGCGATCTCGTCGCGCGAGCCGGGTTCCGGGACGCGGCGGGCCAGGTCCTCGGACGCGGTGATCGCGGCCAGCTCGCGGCGGATGCCCTCGACCGGCCGGAGCGCGCGCCGGGTCACCAGCCAGGTCACTGCGGCGACGACGGCCAGCAGGAGCGGCAGCCCGGTCAGCATGGCCCCGCGCACGGTGTTCACCGCCTCCTGCTCGGCGGCGAGCGGGGCGCCCGCGTGGACGGTCAAGGTCAGTCCGGCGGGCGTGGTGGCCTCGACGGCCGCGAACCGGTAGTCGGCCCGCTTGCCGCCCACGGTGGCGGTGCCGTCGGAGAAGTCCGGATCGTCGGAGGAGACCTCGCCGCGTGCGGGCCGCGCGCTGTCGCCCCCGTCGTCGTCATCGTCGTCGTCACCGGGCGAGGGGGTGGCGGCCGGAGCCGAGGGTGCGGGGCTGACGCCCGGCGAGCGGGTCCCGGAGACGGCCTGGAGCCCCTTCGAGACGAACACCACCCGCCCCTCCTCGTCGGTGACCTGGACCGGGTGGTCCTCCTCGTCGTCCAGGTCCAGATCCTCGAACCGGGTGTCCAGGGCCAGCTGCCCGGCCACCTCGCGGGCCGCCACCTCCGCCTGGAGGTCCGCCTGGTCGATCAGGTTGGTCCGCAGCACGGCGAGCACGGCGAGCCCGGCCGCGACCAGGGCGACGGCGACGACCAGGGTGGCGCCGATGGCGGCCCTGGCCCGTACGGACCTCATCCCGCCTCCAGCCGGTAGCCGGCGCCACGCACCGTACGAATGGAGTCAGCGCCCAACTTGCGGCGCAGGGTGGAGATGTAGACCTCGACGATGTTCGGGTCGCCGTCGTAGGCGAAGTCCCAGACGTGTTCCAGGATCTCCGCCTTGCTGACCACCTGCCCGGCGCGCAGGGCGAGTTGCTCCAGCACCGCGAACTCCTTGGCGGTGAGGGCGTGTTCGTCCTCGCCACGGTGGACACGGCGGGCGGCGGTGTCGATACGGAGGGTGCCGACGGTCAGGACGGGCGCGGCGGTTCCGGCGCCTCGGCGGCGGAGGAGAGCCCGCACCCGGGCGACGAGGACGACGTAGCTGAAGGGCTTGGTCAGGTAGTCGTCGGCGCCGGTGTCGAGCCCCTCGGCCTCGTCGTACTCGCCGTCCTTGGCGGTCAGCATGAGGATCGGCACCTCGTGCCCGGCGGCGCGCAGGGCACCGCAGACCCGGTAGCCGTTCATGCCGGGCAGCATGATGTCGAGGATGACGAGGTCGTAGCCGCCTTCGCTCGCCCGGTGGAGCCCTTCGAGCCCGTCGTGCACGACGTCCACGGCGAAGCCCTCGGCGGTGAGTCCCCGGGCGAGGGACACCGCGAGACGCTTCTCGTCCTCCACGATCAACAGGCGCATGCGCACAGCCTCGCAAACTCCACCTGAAGACGCCTTCAGGTGGCTTCAGGCTGCGTTCAGCAACGGGTCGGCAGTGTGGACCCCGTCAAACCAGCCCAGCACAGCAGCTCCCGGGGAGGAACCTCATGAAGCGCAACGTCACCATCGCCGCCGTCACCGCCGCCGTTCTCATCGGCGGCACGGCCGCCGCCACCGTCGCCTTCGCGGACAGCGACGGGGACCGCGACCGTACGTCCACCAGCTCCGCGGGCACCGTGAGCCTCGCCGACGAGCGGGACGAGCGGGACGACCGTACGGACGACGCTTCCGACGACCGGTCGGACGACCGCTCCCCGTCCGCCGCCAAGAGCGCCGCGATCTCCCTGGACCAGGCCGTCGCCGCCGCGCTGAAGAGCGTCCCGGGCACGGTCACCCAGGCCGAGCTGGACCGGGACGACGACGACCACAACGGCCGTACGGTGTGGGAGCTGGACGTCCGGGGCTCCGACAAGAAGTGGCACGACGTCACGGTGGACGCCGACAACGGCAAGGTCCTGAAGAGCCGCGAGGACGACGACAACGACGACCACGCGCCCCGCTCCTCGGCCGTCACCCTGAACGAGGCGGCGGCAGCGGCCCTCAAGACCGCGCCGGGCACCATCACGTCGATCGACCTGGACGACGATGACGATGACGACGACAAGGGCAGCAAGGGCAACGTCCTGCGCTGGGACGTCGACATCGCCGGCAAGGACGGCAAGCAGCACGAGCTGCGCGTCGACGCGAAGACCGCCAAGGTCACGGTGGACCGGGACGACGACGGTGACGACCGGGACGACGACCGCGACGGCGACGACGACTGACGGGAGCCCGTACCCGGCCCCGTACACGAGAAGGCCCCCTGAGCGCTCAGGGGGCCTTCAGCGCATGCTCAGGGGCTCAGGCGCCCTCGGTCAGCCCCGCCACCAGCTCGTCCGCCGCCGCGTACGGGTCCAGGTCCCCCGCCACGATCCGCTCCGCCAGGGCGTGCAGGCGGCGGTCGCCGCGCAGGTCCGCGATGCGCTCGCGCAGCGCCGTGACCGCGATCGTCTCGACCTCGTGGGAGGCGCGGGCCGTGCGGCGTTCGGCCAGGACGCCGTGCTCCTCCATCCAGGCGCGGTGCTTCTCCAGCGCCTCGACCACCTCGTCGATGCCCTCGTTCCGGGCCGCGACCGTCTTGACGATCGGCGGGCGCCAGGCGCCGGGGGCGCGGGATTCGCCGAGGCCCAGCATGTGGTTCAGTTCGCGGGCCGTGGCGTCGGCGCCGTCGCGGTCGGCCTTGTTGACCACGTAGACGTCGCCGATCTCCAGGATTCCGGCCTTGGCCGCCTGGATGCCGTCGCCCATGCCCGGCGCGAGCAGGACGACGGAGGTGTCGGCCTGGGAGGCGATCTCCACCTCGGACTGGCCGACGCCGACCGTCTCGACCAGGACCACGTCGCAGCCCGCCGCGTCCAGCACCCGGATCGCCTGCGGGGCCGACCAGGCGAGGCCGCCGAGGTGGCCGCGCGTGGCCATGGAGCGGATGTAGACGCCGGGGTCGGAGGCGTGGTCCGACATCCGGACCCGGTCGCCGAGCAGCGCGCCGCCGGAGAACGGCGAGGACGGGTCGACGGCGAGGACGCCGACCCGCTTGCCCGCCCGGCGGTAGGCGGAGACGAGCGCGGAGGTGGAGGTGGACTTGCCGACGCCCGGCGAGCCCGTCAGCCCGACGACGTACGCATGGCCCGCCAGCGGGGCCAGTGCCGCCATCACCTCGCGGAGCTGCGGCGACGCCCCCTCCACCAGCGAGATCAGCCGGGCCACCGCACGCGGCCTGCCTGCTCGCGCCTGCTCGACCAGCGTGGGGACGTCCAGGTCCACGTTCACCGCTCCGTTCTCGCCTTGCCTTGTCTGCGTACGGTGTTACTTGCCCGGCACGCGGATGATCAACGCGTCGCCCTGGCCGCCGCCGCCGCAGAGCGCGGCAGCGCCCGTGCCGCCGCCGCGCCGCTGCAGCTCCAGCGCCAGGTGCAGGACGACCCGGGCGCCGGACATGCCGATCGGGTGGCCGAGCGCGATGGCGCCGCCGTTGACGTTGACCTTGTCCGAGCTGACGCCGAGGTCCTTCATGGACTGGACGGCGACGGCGGCGAACGCCTCGTTGATCTCGATCAGGTCGAGATCGTCCACGCTCAGGCCGTCCTTCTTCAGGGCGTGCCGGATCGCGTTGGAGGGCTGCGACTGGAGGGAGTTGTCCGGGCCCGCGACGTTGCCGTGGGCGCCGATCTCGGCGATCCACTCCAGGCCCAGCTCCTCGGCCTTCGCCTTGCTCATGACGACGACCGCGGCGGCGCCGTCGGAGATCTGCGAGGAGGTGCCCGCGGTGATCGTGCCGTCCTTGGCGAAGGCCGGACGCAGCTTGCCGAGGGACTCGACGGTCGTCTCGGGGCGGATGCCCTCGTCCTGGGCGAAGACGACGGGCTCGCCCTTGCGCTGCGGGATCTCGACCGGGGTGATCTCGGCCTCGAAGACGCCGTTCTTCTGCGCGGCGGCGGCCCGCTGGTGGGAGAGGGCGCCGATCTCGTCCTGGGCGGTGCGGTCGAGGCCGAGGCGGCTGTTGTGCTTCTCGGTGGACTCGCCCATGGGGATGTTCTCGTACGCGTCGGTGAGACCGTCGTACGCCATCGAGTCCAGCATCTCGATCGCGCCGTACTTGTAGCCCTCGCGGGACTTCGGGAGCAGGTGCGGGGCGCTGGTCATGGACTCCTGGCCGCCCGCGACCACGACGTCGAACTCACCGGCGCGGATGAGCTGGTCGGCGAGCGCGATGGCGTCGAGCCCGGAGAGGCACACCTTGTTGACGGTGAGCGCGGGGACGTTCAGCGGGATGCCGGCCTTGACGGCGGCCTGGCGGGCCGGGATCTGGCCCGCGCCGGCCTGGAGCACCTGGCCCATGATCACGTACTGGACCTGGTCGCCGCCGATCCCGGCCCGCTCCATGGCCGCCTTGATCGCGACGCCGCCGAGGTCGGCCGCGGAGAAGCTCTTGAGGGAGCCGAGGAGACGGCCCATGGGCGTCCGGGCGCCCGCGACGATCACTGAGGTGGTGGTACCGGTCGTTGCTGGCATGGGCACGGCCCCTTGGGATCGGATGTGAACGAGGGTTTACCTGAATGTACTGAGCACTCACGCGCCAGTCATCCGGCAGCCGGTGTGACGGCGCGCACGTTGTGTAACCGTGGCGGGAGCGGTGGCGCGGAGCCATGCTGAATCCATGCTGACGCGTATCGACCACATCGGGATCGCCTGTTTCGACCTGGACAAGACGGTGGAGTTCTACCGTGCCACGTACGGATTCGAGGTGTTCCACAGCGAGATCAACGAGGAGCAGGGCGTCCGGGAGGCCATGCTCAAGATCAACGAGACCTCGGACGGCGGGGCTTCGTACCTCCAGCTCCTGGAGCCGACCCGGGAGGACTCGGCCGTGGGCAAGTGGCTGGCGAAGAACGGGGAGGGCGTCCACCACATCGCCTTCGGTACGGCGGACGTGGACGGCGACGCCGCGGACATCCGCGAGAAGGGCGTCCGCGTGCTGTACGACGAGCCCAGGACGGGTTCGATGGGGTCCAGGATCACGTTCCTGCACCCCAAGGACTGCCACGGCGTCCTCACCGAACTGGTCACGAGCAACCCGGAGCACTGACCCGGCGCATACCCGGCCCGGTAGAGTGGGCGGTTCCGGGCCGGGGCCGGGTCGGGGCCGTACCGCGTCCTCGTCGTTTGTCTGTCACCATTCCCCGAGGACAGCTCTCCGCGAGCGGTCCTCGTGTGCAGAGTTGCGACCAGGGTTGGGGTTTCCCCGCTCGAACAGAGTTGAGAGCTCGGGGAAGGATGGGACCGCGCAGTGCGGGGCTACGAAAGCCAGGAGAGCCACCGAGCTGAAGACGACCATCTCTCGCGGTTCGAAGCCGAGATGGACCGGCTGAGGACCGACCGGGAGAAGGCCGTCCAGCACGCCGAGGACCTCGGTTACCAGGTCGAGGTCTTGCGCGCCAAGCTGCACGAGGCGCGGCGCAGTCTGGCGACCCGTCCCGCCTACGACAGCGCGGACATGGGCTACCAGGCCGAGCAGATGCTGCGGAACGCGCAGATCCAGGCCGAGCAGCTGCGCAGCGACGCCGAGCGCGAGCTGCGCGAGGCGCGGGCCCAGACGCAGCGCATCCTCCAGGAGCACGCCGAGCATCAGGCGCGCCTCCAGGCGGAGTTGCACAACGAAGCCGTCCAGCGCAGGCAGCAGCTCGACCAGGAGCTGGCCGAGCGCCGGCAGACCGTCGAGTCGCACGTCAACGAGAACGTCGCCTGGGCCGAGCAGCTGCGGGCCCGCACCGAGTCGCAGGCCCGCCGGCTGCTGGACGAGTCCCGCGCCGAGGCCGAGCAGGCGCTGGCCGCCGCCCGGGCCGAGACCGAGCGGCTGGCGCAGGAGACCCGGCAGCGCGTCGGCTCGGAGGCCGAGAGCGCCCGGGCCGAGGCCGAGGCGATCCTGCTGCGCGCCCGCAAGGACGCCGAGCGCATGCTCGGTGCCGCCTCCGCGCAGGCCCAGGAGGCCACCAGCCACGCGGAGCAGCTGCGCTCCAGCACCACGGCGGAGACCTCGCAGACCCGCCAGCAGACGGCCGAGCTGAACCGGGCCGCCGAGCAGCGGGTGCAGGAGGCCGAGACCCGGCTGCGGGAATCCCGGCTCGAGGCCGAGAAGGTCCTCGCCGAGGCGAAGGACGCGGCCGCCAAGAAGCTGGCCGCCGCCGAGTCGCAGAACGAGCAGCGCACCCGTACGGCCAAGTCGGAGATCGCCCGGCTGGTCGGCGAGGCCACCAAGAGCGCCGAGACGCTCAAGGAGGAGGCCGAGCAGGCCCTCGCCGACGCCCGGGCCGAGGCCGACCGGCTGGTCGCGGAGGCGGCCGAGAAGGCCCGTACGGCAGCCGCCGAGGACGCCGCCGCCCAGCTCGCCAAGGCCGCCCGCTCCGCCGAGGAGGTCCTCACCAAGGCCTCCGAGGACGCGCGGTCCACGACGAAGGCGGCGAGCGAGGAGGCCGAGCGGATCCGCCGCGAGGCGGAGGCCGAGGCGGACCGGCTGCGCGGCGAGGCCGCCGAGCAGGCCGACGAGCTCAAGGGCGCGGCCAAGGACGACACCAAGGAGTACCGGGCCAAGACGGTCGAGCTCCAGGAGGAGGCCCGCCGGCTGCGCGGCGAGGCCGAGCAGCTGCGCTCCGAGGCGGTCGCCGAGGGCGAGCGGATCCGGGGTGAGGCCCGCCGCGAGGCGGTCCAGCAGCTGGAGGAGGGCGCCCGCAAGGCGGAGGAGCTGCTGACCGAGGCGCGCTCCGACGCGGACGAGCTGCGCACCAAGGCGAACGGCGAGAGCGAGCGCATCCGCGCCGAGGCCGCCGAGCGCGCGGCGACCCTGCGCAAGCAGGCCGAGGAGACGCTGGAGCGCACCCGCGCCGAGGCGGACAAGCTGCGGGCCGAGGCCGAGGAGCAGGCGGCGGCCACCACCGCCGAGGCCGAGCGGGGAGCCGCCGAGCTGCGCGAGGAGACCGAGCGCGCGGTCGCCGCCCGGCAGGCCGAGGCCGCCGACGAGCTGAACCGGCTGCACACCGAGGCCGAGGCCCGGCTCGCCGGTGCCGAGGAGGCGCTCGGTGAGGCGCGTACGGAGGCGGAGCGGCTCCGCCGCGAGACGGCCGAAGAGGCCGAGCGGCAGCGCGCCGAGGCCGCCGAGCGCGTCCGTACGCTGACCGAGCAGGCCGAGGCGGAGGCCGAGCGGCTCCGTGACGAGGCCGCGGCGGACGCCTCGCAGTCGCGTGCCGAGGGCGAGAACATCGCCGTACGGCTGCGGAGCGAGGCGGCAGCCGAGGCCGAGCGGCTGAAGACCGAGGCGCAGGAGACCGCCGACCGGGTCCGCGCGGAGGCGGCTGCTGCCGCCGAGCGGGTCGGCGCCGAGGCGGCCGAGGCGCTGGAGGCCGCGCAGGAGGAGGCCACGCGCCGTCGCCGGGAGGCCGAGGAGATCCTCGGTGCGGCCCGGGGCGAGGCCGGCCAGGAGCGCGAGCGGGCCCGCGAGCAGAGCGAGGAGCTGCTGGCCTCCGCCCGCAAGCGGGTGGAGGAGGCGCAGGCCGAGGCGCAGCGGCTGGTCGCGGAGGCGGACGCCCGCGCGACCGAGCTGGTCTCGGCGGCCGAGCAGACCGCCCAGCAGGTACGCGACTCCGTCTCCGGGCTGCAGGAGCAGGCCGAGGAGGAGATCGCCGGGCTGCGCTCGACGGCGGAGCATGCCGCGGAGCGCACCCGCAACGAGGCGCAGGAGGAGGCGGACCGGGTCCGCGCCGACGCGCACGCCGAGCGGGACCGCGCCTCCGAGGACGCGAGCCGGCTGCGCCAGGAGGCGAACGAGGACGCGACCCGGCTCCGCCAGGAGGCCCACGAGGAGACCGAGGCCGCCAAGACGCTGGCCGAGCGGACGGTCTCCGAGGCGATCACCGAGTCCGAGCGGCTGCGCGCGGACACCTCGGAGTACAGCCAGCGGGTGCGTACGGAGGCGTCCGACGCCCTCGCGTCGGCGGAGCAGGACGCGTCGAAGGCCCGGGCCGAGGCCCGGCAGGACGCCAACCGGATCCGTTCGGAGGCGGCGGCCCAGGCGGACCGGCTCATCGGTGAGTCGACGACCGAGAGCGAGCGGATCCGCAACGAGGCGGCCCAGTCGTCCGAGCAGCTCGTCGTGGAGGCCACCACCGAGGCCAACCGGCGCCGCAAGGACGCGAACGAGCAGGCCGACCGGCTGCTGGCCGAGGCCACCGAGGAGGCCGAGCGGCTCCGTACGGAGGCGGCCGAGCACCTCGGCTCCGCGCAGGAGCACGCCGCCCGCACCCGCGAGGAGGCCGAACGGCTGCGTGCGGACGCGGAGTCGGCGGCCGAAACCCTGCGCTCCGAGGCGCGCGGCGAGGCGGACCGGCTGCTGGACGAGGCGCGCGAGGCGGCGGCCAAGCGCCGGGCGGACGCGGCGGAGCAGGCGGACCAGCTCATCAACAAGGCCCGCGAGGAGGCGCTGCGTACGGCCACCGAGGCCGAGACCCAGGCCGACACGATGGTCGGAGCGGCCCGCAAGGAGGCCGAGCGCATCACCTCCGAGGCGACGGTCGAGGGCAACACCCTGGTGGAACGCTCCCGTACGGACGCCGACGAGCTGCTGGTCGGCGCCCGGCGCGACGCGACCCAGATCCGGGAGCGGGCCGAGGAGCTGCGGGCCCGGCTGGAGAGCGAGATCGAGGAGCTCCACGAGCGGGCCCGCCGCGAGACGTCCGAGCAGATGAAGACCGCCGGCGAGCGCGTCGACAACCTGATGAAGGCGGCGACCGAGCAGCGCGACGAGGCCGAGGCGAAGGCCAAGGAGCTGATCGCGGAGGCCAACTCGGAGGCGAGCAAGGTCCGGATCGCCGCGGTGAAGCGGGCCGAGTCGCTGCTGAAGGAGGCCGAGACGAAGAAGGCCGGGCTGGTCCGCGAGGCGGAGAAGCTGCGGGCGGACGCGGCGGCCGAGGCGGAGAAGACGGTCGCCGAGGGCAAACGCGAGCTGGACGTCCTGGTGCGCAGGCGCGAGGACATCAATACGGAGATCTCCCGTGTCCAGGACGTGCTGGAGGCGTTGGAGTCTTTCGAGACTCCGGGCGGCGGCGCGAAACCGGTGCCCGGTCCGTCGGGCGGCGGCAAGGCCCCCGCCGCGGCGGGCACGCGCTCGGGGGGCAAGTCCTCGGAGCGGTAGCGGTCGTACGGGAGGCGACGCGGGAACGTACGGGGGACAGCAGACGTACGGGGGAGAACAGAACGGGATGTCCGGGGACAGCAGGCGTTCGGGGGCGCATGCTCGTCATGGACATTCAACCCTTCGAGTGGCAAGCACTCCGGGGGTCAGCCACTCAAAAGGGGTGTCATTCTCCAGATCAAACCAGTATCTGCACGCTGACACGCCGCTATGGCCCCTAGGATTCCCCTATCACCTCACCGGTCTCATTCGACAGGAACCCCATGAGTGACCCTTCCTCCCCCTTCGGCTTCGAGCTCGTGCGACGTGGTTACGACCGCGGTCAGGTGGACGACCGCATTACCAAGCTCGTCGCCGACCGTGATAGTGCCCTGGCCCGCATCACATCTCTGGAAAAGCGCATCGAGGAGCTCCACCTCGAAACGCAGAACGCCCAGGCCCAGGTGAACGACGCCGAGCCGTCGTACGCCGGGCTCGGTGCGCGCGTCGAGAAGATTCTCCGCCTCGCCGAGGAGGAGGCCAAGGACCTGCGTGAGGAGGCCCGTCGGGCCGCCGAGCAGCACCGCGAGCTGGCCGAGTCGGCCGCCCAGCAGGTGCGCAACGACGCCGAGTCCTTCGCGGCCGAGCGCAAGTCGAAGGCCGAGGACGAGGGCGTCCGCATCGTCGAGAAGGCCCAGGGCGAGGCGAACACGCTCCGCTCCGACGCCCAGAAGGACGCCCAGCAGAAGCGCGAGGAGGCCGACGCCCTCTTCGAGGAGACCCGCGCCAAGGCCGCGCAGGCCGCCGCCGACTTCGAGACGAACCTCGCCAAGCGGCGCGAGCAGTCGGAGCGCGACCTCGCGTCCCGTCAGGCCAAGGCCGAGAAGCGCCTCGCCGAGATCGAGCACCGCGCCGAGCAGCTCCGCCTGGAGGCCGAGAAGCTCCGTACGGACGCCGAGCGCCGGGCCCGTCAGACGGTGGAGACCGCGCAGCGCCAGGCCGAGGACATCGTGGCCGACGCCAACGCCAAGGCCGACCGGATCCGCAGCGAGTCCGAGCGCGAGCTGGCGGCGCTCACCAACCGCCGCGACTCCATCAACGCGCAGCTGACCAACGTCCGCGAGATGCTGGCGACGCTGACCGGTGCCGCGGTGGCCGCCGCCGGCTCCCCGGTGGACGACGAGCCCGCCCAGCGCGGTGTTCCGGCCCAGCAGACCCGCTGATTCCCGGAGCGGTTCCTTCCGCGCGCCCGGTTCCGCCTTTGTGGTGGCGCCGGGCGCGCGGCCGTTCTAGCGTGGGCGCATGATCGAGCTCGAGGGACTGACCAAACGCTTCGGCAGCAAGGTTGCCGTCGACCACCTGACGTGCCAGATCAGACCGGGCATGGTGACCGGCTTTCTGGGCCCCAACGGGGCAGGCAAATCCACCACGATGCGGATGATGCTCGATCTGGACAACCCGACCAGCGGTACGGTGCGCATCGACGGCAAGCCGTACCACGAGTTGCAGGAACCGCTGAAGTACATCGGGGCGCTGCTCGACGCCAAGTCGATGAACGGCGGCCGCAGCGCGTACAACAACCTGCTCTGCCTGGCGCAGAGCAACCGCATCCCGAGCAGCCGGGTCGCCGAGGTGCTCGACACCGTCGGCCTGAGCGCGGTCGCGAAGAAGAAGTCCAAGGGCTTCTCGCTCGGCATGGGCCAGCGCCTCGGTATCGCCTCGGCGCTGCTGGGCGATCCGCGGATCCTGATGTTCGACGAGCCGGTCAACGGCCTTGACCCCGAGGGCATCCACTGGATCCGCAACCTGATGAAGACGCTGGCCGCCGATGGCCGGACCATCTTCGTCTCCTCGCACCTGATGAGCGAAATGGCGCTGACGGCTGACCATTTGATCGTGATCGGCCAGGGCAAGCTGCTCGCCGACACCTCGATGGCGGACTTCATCCAGGAGAACTCCCGCAGTTACGTACGGCTGCGCTCGCCGCAGCAGGAGCGGCTGCGGGACGTGCTGCACCAGGAGGGGTTCACCGCCGTGGAGGCGGACGGCGGCACGCTGGAGATCGACGGCGCGACCACCGAGGAGCTCGGTGAACTGGCCGCCCGTCACCAGGTGGTGCTGCACGAACTGAGCGCGCAGCGGGCCTCGTTGGAGGAGGCGTTCATGCAGATGACCGCCGGCTCCGTGGAGTACCACGCGCACTCCGGACCGGGCGGGGCCCAACCTCCGCCGGCCGTGGACGCGGGCGCGGGCTGGGGCGAGGGCTGGCAGAAGCCGGGCGGGACCACCGCTCCCGGATCCATCGACGGCACCGAGAACAAGGGGGCCTGACGACGATGGCTTCGGTACCCGCGGTCCTCAACTCCGAGTGGACCAAGATCCGTACGGTCTCCTCCACCACCTGGACGCTCATCATCGCGTTCGTCGTCACGGTCGCCATGGGCGCGGGCGTGAGCGCCTTGGTGAACACCACGTTCGACGACTTCTCCGAGGCGGAGCGGCTCACCTTCGACCCGACGCTCATCAGCTTCTCCGGGACGGTCCTGGGCCAGCTCGCGATGATCGTGTTCGGCGTGCTCGTGGTCGGTACGGAGTACAGCTCCGGCATGATCCGCACCTCGCTGGCGGCCGTGCCGCAGCGCGGCACCCTCCTCTTCAGCAAGATCACGGTGGCCGGCGTGCTGGCCCTCGCCGTCGGCCTGCTCACCAGCTTCGTCTCGTTCCTCCTCAGCCAGGCCGTGCTGGGCGACCGGGGCACCGACCTCGGTGAGGAGAACGTGCTGCGGGCGGTCATCGGCGCCGGGCTCTACATGGGGCTGATCGCCATCTTCTCCATGGGCGTCACGGCGATGCTGCGCAGTCCCATGCTGTCGATGGGCATCCTGATCCCGTTCTTCCTGCTGATCTCCAACATCCTGACCGCGGTGCCGTACGCCAAGGACGTCATCCGCTACTTCCCCGACCAGGCCGGGGCGAGGATCATGCAGGTCGTCCCGGAGGCGATGGGCAGCGATCCGTCGCCGTACGGGCCGTGGGCCGGTATGGCGATCATGGTCGGCTGGGTGGCGGCGGCGGTGCTCGGCGGCTACCTGGTGCTGAAGAACCGGGACGCGTAGCCCCCGTAACGGACCGCTCGCAGGCTGTGCGGAACTTGGCCGGAACCGTCAGGCCCTGGTTATCCTCCTAACTCTTACGGGGGTGTGCGGCCTGGCGGCCCGAGCCCCGAACGACAGAGTGAGTCGATGGGGCTGGAGAATGATCGAGGCAGTCGGCCTGACCAAGCGCTACGGCGCGAAGACGGCCGTGGACGACCTTTCCTTCCAGGTGCGGCCGGGGGCCGTCACCGGCTTCCTCGGTCCCAACGGGTCGGGCAAATCCACGACCATGCGGATGATTCTCGGCCTGGACCGGCCGACGGCGGGCCATGTGACGATCGGCGGGCACCCGTACCGGAGCCTGCCGAACGCGCCGCGCCAGGTCGGTGCGCTGCTGGACGCCAAGGCGGTGCACGGCGGCCGGACCGCCCGCACGCATCTGCTGTCGCTGGCCCAGCTCGCCGGGATCCCGGCCCGGCGGGTGGACGAGGTGCTGGGCGTCGTCGGGCTCCAGGACGTCGCCAAGCGCCGCTCCAGCGGCTTCTCGCTCGGCATGGGGCAGCGCCTCGGCATCGCCGCGGCGCTGCTCGGCGACCCGCAGGTGCTGCTCTTCGACGAGCCGGTCAACGGTCTCGACCCGGAGGGCATCCACTGGGTCCGCAACCTGATGAAGACGCTGGCGGCCGAGGGACGCACGGTCTTCGTCTCGTCGCACCTGATGAGCGAGATGGCTCTCACCGCCGACCACCTGATCGTGATCGGGCGCGGCCGGCTGCTCTCCGACATGAGCGTCACCGACTTCATCTCGGCGAACTCCGCCGACTTCGCCCGGGTCCGGGTCCCCGACAACGCCCCGGAGGAGCGGGAGAAGCTCACGTCCTCGCTCATCGAGGCGGGCGGCAGCGTGATGTCCGAGCCGGACGGCGCCCTGCGCGTCACCGGCCTCCCGCTGCCGAGGATCAGCGACCTGGCCCACGGCGCCGACGTACGGCTCTGGGAGCTGTCGCCGCACCGGGCCTCGCTGGAGGAGGCG
Source organism: Streptomyces sp. CA-146814 (assembly GCF_050942385.1). Taxonomy (NCBI): domain Bacteria; kingdom Bacillati; phylum Actinomycetota; class Actinomycetes; order Kitasatosporales; family Streptomycetaceae; genus Streptomyces; species Streptomyces sp. CA-146814. The sequence goes on along the minus strand of NZ_CP192068.1, from coordinate 5,613,224 downwards.
TACATGCGGATGACGCAAGGCGTCGTGGACTACCGCTCGACGGACGACGCCAAGGCGGGGCTCCTGGAGCCTGCGCAGGGGCCGTACGGGGACGCTCAGGGCGGTTACGGGGCCGGGCCCGGCTACGGGCAGCCCGAGCCGGCGCACGCCCCGCAGCAGAGCTGGTACGCCCCGCCGCCGCCCGGACAGAACCCGTACGCGACCCCGGCCCCGGCCGCCGCACCCGCACCCGCACCCGTCCCCTCCCCCGCCGCCGGGGACCAGACCAGCGAGGACCCCCGATGACGACGCCGGCCGCCGAGCAGGCCCACCAGCAGCCCGGGCAGCCGGGCGGCCCGCTGGGGTACTACGAGTCGCCCATCCCGATCCGGCAGGCCACGCTCGGCGACGCGATCGCCTCGGAGTGGACGAAGATCCGTTCCGTCCGCTCCACGCTCTGGACGCTCGGCGTGATGATCGTGCTGATGGTGGCGATCGGGCTGATGTCCGCGCTGCTGGTCTCCGCCGCCGGCACCGACCTGGCCGGCGAGCCGGTCGTGGCGCTCGGCTTCTTCGGGGTGCTGCTGGGCTCGATCTGTGTGATCACCCTCGGTGTGCTGACCATCGGCTCCGAGTACAGCACCGGCATGATCCGTACGACGCTGACGGCCTGTCCCAGCCGGGCCCGGGTGCTCACGGCGAAGGCCGTCGTCTTCTTCCTGCTCGCCTTCACCATCACCACCGTGACCGCCACGGTCGTCGCGGTGGCGCAGACGGCGATCCTCGGCGCGGGGGTCGACTCCGGCTCGGTCTGGCTGCGCGCCACCGTCGGCGTCGGGCTCTACATCGCGGCGCTCGGGCTGGTGTCGCTGGCCATCGGCGCGATCATCCGGCACTCGGCGGGCGCCATCACGGTCATGATCGCCGTGGTGCTGCTGCCGCTGGTCCTCGCGATGTTCATGTTCTCCGACAGCCTGCGCGAACTGCAGCGCTTCCTCTTCGAGTACTCGATCCCGAACCAGCTCGGCGCGCTGTACGGCACGGCGGTCACCGACTCCGGCCCGTCCGGCTGGGAGCCGCTGCTGCTGATGCTGGGCGTCGCGGCCGTGGCGATGGGCGGCGCCTACCTGGCGCTGGACCGGCGCGACGTCTGAGACGGCGTAACTGAGCCGGCGTTCCGAGACGGTGTACGGAAGCGGCGTCCGAGGCGAGGCCGCGTACGGGCCTCAGTGACGCGGCGCGTTCCTGGACCGCTGCACCCGTGTGGTGCGGCGGTCCTTCGCGTTCCAGCAGGCCTTGTGCCAGTGCCTGCGGTCGTCGATGCCGCCGAACTCGGGCCAGGCGACGAGGTGCGGGACGCCGGAGGGGATCTCCTGGTCGCAGCCCGGGCAGCGGTACCGCTTGCCCTGCGCGCTCGCGCCGCTCACCGGGCGGACCGACCACTCCTCGCCCTGCCAGCTCTCGGTGGCCCCTCCCCCGCCGTACCGCCCCAGCGCCGTACCGGGATGGTCGTCGGGACTCTCGCCGCCACGGGGGCGGTTACGGCGCGGGGACACAGGACACCTCACGGGGGCGGCACGGGCACGTTGTGCTCCCAGCCTAGAGGCTGGCGCCGGGGGCAGGTGCCGGGTCGGGAGGGGCGGGGCGGTCCGGCGCGGTCCGGTGCGATCGGGCACCGTCGGGCACAGGAGTGAGTTAGCGGAAAATCGCAACAACTTCGCGCCGGACCGTGCCTTTGGCACGTGTCAGACGTTGGTGCCAGTGGGGGAGACACGCGTCGGCCGCGAGGAGGCAACACGCGATGCGCATCGGAACGTTCGTTCTGGCAGCTCAGTTCCCGGGCCAGGGACCGGGCGAGGCCCTGCACCGGGCCGTCCGGTCCGCCGAGGCGGCGGAGGAGTCCGGGCTCGACTCGGTCTGGCTCGCCGAGCACCACTTCGTGCCGTACGGAGCCTGCCCGTCCGCCACCACGCTGGCCGCGCTGCTGCTCGGCCGGACCCGGCGGATCCGGGTCGGCACCGCCGTCAGCGTGCTGCCCAACCACCACCCGGTCGCGCTCGGCGAGCAGGCCGCGCTGCTCCATCTGACCAGCGGCGGACGGTTCTCGCTCGGGGTGGGCCGGGGCGGGCCGTGGGTGGACCTGGAGGTCTTCGGCGGCGGACTCGACGCGTACGAGAACGGCTTCCCGGAGGCGCTGGAGCTGCTGCTCGACTGGCTGCGGGAGCCGCGGGTCGCCGGGCGCGGGGAGCGGTTCGGCTTCCGCGAGGTGGCGGTGGTGCCGCGCGCGGACGAGCTGTTGGCCGACGGCTCGGCGGAGGGTCCCGAGGTGATCGTGGCGTGCACCTCGCCGAAGACCGTGCGGCTCGCGGCGGCCCGGGCGCTGCCGATGCTGCTCGGCATGCACTGCGGGGACGAGGAGAAGGCGGAGATGGTCGCCCTGTGGCGTACGGCGGCGCGGGAGGCCGGACATCCGCCGGACGTGGTCGAGCGGGCCGCACATGTGTCCGCCGGGGTGGCCCAGATCGCGGACGGGCCCGGCGAGGCGGCGGAGACGCTGGTGAAGACGATGCCCGGCTGGCTGCGCCAGGGGCTGGACGCGCATGTCACGGTCGACGACCGGCACCGCGTGATGCGGGACCCGGTGGCGTACGCGGAGCTGCTCTGCGGGCTGCATCCGGTGGGCCCGCCGAAGCTGGCCGCCGACCGGCTCGCGGCCACGGCCGAGCGGACCGGCATCACCCGCTTCGCGCTCCTGGTGGAGGGGTCGGGCGATCTGGCGGCGACCGAGGAGAACGTACGGCGGCTGGGCGCGGACGTGCTGCCGCTGCTCATCTGACCTGCGCCTGTACATGGAGGAGATGACCTCGCGTGGAGCGTGGAGCGTGATGCGGTGGTACGTGGTGCGGTGGTACGGGAGCTGCCGCCCCGGAGCCAGTTGCACCTCCCGCGGCCCGAAGCGGCAGCAGAAGCGTTCAGCAGTCCCGTAGTTCGGGCGACTGGTTGAGCAACTGGCCCCTCACCGAGGTGAACTTGGCCAGCCGGTCGTCGACCGAGGCGTCCAGCGGGAACACCGCGACGCGGTGGCAGTTCTGGAAGGCGATACGCACTCCGAAGTGCCGCTGGAGCGCGCCGCGTATCGCATCACTGGCGAGCGCACGCAGCAGCTGACCACGTGCCTGCTCGTCCGGCGGCGGCGTCTGGTTGTCGGCGAACTGACCGCCGTCCACCTTCAGCTGAGCCACCAGCGAGCTGATCATCTCCCACGCGAAAGGCAGGGAGGTCCGGACGCAGTCGACGAAGTCGGCTTCGTCGACCTCGCCTCGCTCGGCCTGTTCCAACAGCGCCGGTGAGACGTCGAGCGACATGGGTTCTCCTCTCGCGACCCCGGACGGTGACCGGGGCCTTACGGGCAGGGAAGAAGGGCGACGACGCAGCGTGCACGGGCGGCGACCTCCTGCATCCACGTTAAGCGCGCAGTGCAGGCCGCACCAGGAGATTGGGAACACAACCGGCCACCGAGCAAGAGGCGCAAAGAGGGGCAAGCCCCCTGCGCGTCTCCGCACTGGGGAGCGAGTGACAGGGGTGGACGGATGGGGAAATCGCGCCGGGCCCCCGTCGTCGAGTAGCGTTGCCGACCATGCGTCTCGTCATCGCCCGTTGCTCCGTCGACTACGCGGGCCGGCTCACAGCCCACCTGCCCTCCGCCCCCCGTCTGATCCTGGTGAAGGCGGACGGCAGCGTCTCGATCCACGCCGACGACCGGGCGTACAAACCGCTCAACTGGATGTCGCCGCCGTGCACCCTGAAGGAGGGCGTCGGCGAGGAGGCGGGCGTCTGGACCGTGGTGAACAAGGCGGGCGAAAAACTGATCATCACGATGGAGGAAATCCTCCACGACTCCTCGTACGAGCTGGGTGTCGACCCGGGGCTGATCAAGGACGGTGTCGAGGCGCACCTCCAGGAGCTGCTCGCCGACCGCATCGAGATCCTCGGCGAGGGCCACACCCTGATCCGCCGTGAGTACCCCACCGCCATCGGCCCGGTGGACATCCTCTGCCGCGACGCGAACGGCGGGACGGTCGCGGTGGAGCTGAAGCGGCGCGGAGACATCGACGGCGTGGAGCAGCTGACCCGCTATCTGGAGCTGCTCAACCGCGACCCGCATCTCGCGCCGGTCAAGGGCGTCTTCGCGGCCCAGGAGATCAAGCCGCAGGCGCGGGTGCTGGCGACCGACCGGGGCATCGGCTGCCTGGTCCTCGACTACGACGCGATGCGCGGCATCGAGGACGACAAACTGCGCCTGTTCTGACCCACCGTCCGTCCACGGCCGGGTGTCCCGTCGCGGGGCACCCGGCTTCCGTGTGTCAGGCCGCGGCCTCGGTGGGGTCGTCGCTCTCGGCCGGGGCCTCGGTGGTCGCCGTGGCGGTCGCCGTGGCAGTCGCCGACTCGGCGGGGCCGCTGGCGGAGGCGGAGGTGTCCGGCGGAGGCGGGCCCGGGTCCGGGGTCTCCGTGGGGGACGTCTCGGACGGGGTCGGATCCGGGTCCGGCTCCGACTCGGACGGCGTCACGGTCGGGCCGGTGCTCGTGGACTGCGAGGGCCTGGGCGAGCTCTTGGTCGGGGTGGGCTCCCCCGGGGTGCTGCTGCTCGGCCCGCTCGACGGCTCCCCCGTACCCGGTGAACTCCCGTCCGGCGACGAGGGGGCCGGGGACGGCGAGCCGGAGGTGGTGGGCGCGGCGGAGCTGGAGGCGCCCGGAGTGGCGGAGACCTCGTCGCCGGGGGCCCCGCCGTCCGGTGCGGGGACGTCGGCCGGCTCGTCGGCGGGGGTCTCGTCGTCCTCGGTGGACTCGGGGGACGACTGCTCGGTGGTGACGTTACGGCTGCCGCCCGGCTCCTCGGTGTCGCCCGCGGTGAGGCCGAGGGTGACGACGGTGCCGAGCACGGCGATGAGCAGCGCGCCCGCGCCCGCCGCGGCCAGGTTGCGCCGGGCGCCGCCGAGGACCGCGCGCCCGCCGCCCGCCTTCGGTGCGGCGGCCGGGAACGGGGCCACCACGGTCGGCTCCTCCTCGGCCGTCTGCCGGGTGAAGAGCGGCGCGGCCGGGAGGCCGAACGGCGGCGTACCGGCGAGGAGGTCATGGCGTACGGCGGGCACCTCGGCGGCCGCCTGGGGCCGGGCCGGAGGTGCGAAGCCGCCGGAGCGGTCCGCGACCAGGGCGAGGGCGCGGCGGCCGGCCACCGCGCCGGACTTGTCGGCGAGCGCGCCGCGCATGGAGATGGAGGTCTCCAGCTCCGTACGGGCCCGGTCGAGGTTGCCGGAGCAGAGCGCGAGGACGCCCAACTCGTGGTGGAAGTAGGCCTCTTCGGCGACCTCGCCGGCGATCCTGGCGGCCTCCTGGCCCGCCCTGAGCGCCTTCTCCCAGGCGCCCCAGCTCATCCCCGCCGCCAGCGCGGGAGCGGCGCTGCGGGCCAGCAGGACGGCCGCGCTGGCCTGGCCCGCCTCGCCGTCGGGCACCAGGCGGCCCATCGCGGCGACGATCGCGTCGGACTCGGCGACGGCCCGCTGCGGGGTGACCGAGGGGTGCGAGACCCACCAGGCGTAGTGCTGGGCGGCGGTACGGGCGTGGGCGGCGGCCTCCTCCGCGTACCCGCCGGCCTCCAGCTGGGCGAGGACACCGGCGGCGAGCCGGTAGCGCGGGCCCGCCGGGGAGAGCAGTCCGCAGCCGGCGAGTTCACCGAGGGCCGCGTCCGCGTGGGTGTCGCCCACGAGGGCCGGCAGATGGGCCTGGTGGGGCACCTCGCCGCCGAGCGCGACGGTGAAGCGCAGGGTCTCGCGGGCCGCCTCGCTGAGCCGGGAGGCGAGCAGGACGGCGGGCGCGGCCCCTTCGCCGAGGGAGGGCAGCGGCACGTCCAGGGTCTCGGCGGTGGGCGCTTCGGGGACCGGGGGCGCGTCACCCGGGCGTGGCTCGAAGTAGTCGTACTCGTCGAAGGCCGCGGGGTCCGTGTTGAGCCGGTCGCGCTGGCGCAGCAGCGATCCGGCCTGGACGAAGCGGAGCGGCAGCCCCTCGGACTCGAACCAGAGGTCGCCCGCCCAGTTCCGCTCGTCCTCGGTCAGCGGGCGCTCGACGACCTTGGCCAGCAGCTCCAGCGAGGCGGCGCGGCCGAGGCCGGCGAGAAGGACCTCCTCCAGGTGCGCGTCGACGCCGGGCGGGGTGAGGTCGGGCGTGGTGCCGAAGAGGAAGGCGCACTCGGGGGTGGCTTCCAGGAGTCCGTCGAGGGCCGCGCCGCCGATCTCCAGGTCGTCGACGATCACGACCGCGCCGACGGAGCGGACGAGGGCGAGCAGCTCCTCGGGGCCGGGGCGGTGCAGCGGGGCGTGGTGGATGGCGTCGAAGAGGCCGTACAGCAGGTCGGCGGCGGTGCGCCGGTGGCCGCTGAGGCGGACGACGCCGTCGGGGGCCAGGTCCGTGCAGTCGGCCGCGACGGCGTCGAGCAGCGCGGTGCGGCCGGAGCCGGCCTGGCCGGTGAGGCGGACGCTGCGGCCGCGGGCCAGCAGCGCCACCAGCCGCTCGCGCTCCTCCTGACGCTCCAGCAGCGGCAGCTGCGGGGCGGGCGGGCCCGCCGGGACGGGTGGTGCGCCGGCGCGCTCGTGGTCGGCGCGTTCGGCGGGGGTGCGGCGGACGGGCGGTTCGGGCTCGGCGCCGGGCGGGCAGGCCTCGACCTCGCTGCCGTCGACCGGGTTGACCGTGAGCAGGAGGTCGCCGACCGTGAGCTGGACGACGCGGGCCTGCTGCGGTGTCGGCTGGCCGAAGTCGGCGGCGTTGGACTCCCGGGACGGCCGGCGGCGGCCGTCGGACGGGTCGGAGCCGTCGGTGCCGTCGGAGGCGCCGGGGGTCCGCCCGTACTCTCCCGGCCCCTGGTGTGTCGGGTCCATCAACAAGTCCCCCAGACGCGTCGCGCTCGGTCAGTCCCTCCGGCCTCGCACGCCCCGCTGTCGCTTCCGGCCCGGTGTCTGTCTCGGGTGGGTGTCATGGGACAGACGGCCGAACCCTAGACCTTCGCACAGTATCCACGCACCGGCGGGGTGCCATGCCGTCCGGGACGTCACATTCCGGTGAGGATTGCGCGTCTTGCGCCCCACAGGTCCGTACGTACTCAGACGCGCGGCAGCGAGTCGGCGGCGATCCCGCCCTCGATCGCCAGGATGCGGTGCAGCCGGGTCGCCACCAGGAGGCGCTGCATCTGCGGCGGTACACCGCGCAGCACGAGACGGCGCCCGGCCCGGCCGGCTCTGCGGTGGGCCCCCATGATGACGCCGAGTCCGGTGGCGTCCCAGGAATTCAGCTCGGTCAGGTCCAGCACCAGATCGCCGGCTCCGTCGTCGACGGCCGAGTGCAGGACCGTACGGGCGTCCGCCGCGCTTCGGACGTCGAGGCGGCCCCCGACGACCAGCTCGGCGTGGTCGCCCCTGATATGCATATGCGCTCCCCTGCTGTTGCTCCGTAGCGAGGTCCGTCTGTCTGTTCTTCTCTTCCACAACTGACTGCCGCAGCGTCAGGGAAGTTGCCGTCTGTAAGCGAACCGATACCGAATTCACTCGGTGGAGTGACGCCGGTTCGCCGGAGACCGGATGCGGCCGGGTACACTCCCCGCCCCTCCGGCCCGCCCCGACAACGGCGGGCCGGAGGGGCGGGGACGCGGTCGGCGTCAGTACGTGTAGAAGCCCTGCCCGCTCTTGCGCCCGATGTCACCTGCGTCGACCATCCGGCGCATCAGCTCGGGGGCCGCGAACTTCTCGTCCTGCGACTCGGTGTAGATGTTGCCCGTGGCGTGGAGCAGGATGTCGACGCCGGTCAGGTCGGCGGTGGCGAGCGGGCCCATGGCGTGGCCGAAGCCGAGCTTGCAGGCGGTGTCGATGTCCTCGGCCGTGGCGACGCCCGACTCGTACAGCTTCGCGGCCTCGACGACGAGCGCCGAGATGAGCCGGGTGGTGACGAAGCCCGCCACATCGCGGTTGACGACGATGCAGGTCTTGCCGACCGACTCGGCGAACTCCCGCGCGGTGGCGAGGGTTTCGTCGCTGGTCTTGTAGCCGCGGACGAGTTCGCAGAGCTGCATCATCGGGACCGGCGAGAAGAAGTGCACGCCGACCACGCGCTCCGGACGCTCCGTCACGGCCGCGATCTTGGTGATCGGGATGGCGGAGGTGTTCGAGGCCAGCACGGTGTTCTCGCCGACGACCTTGTCCAGGGCGCGGAAGATCTCGTGCTTGACCTCCAGCTTCTCGAAGACCGCCTCCACCACGACGTCCACGTCCGCGACGGCGTCGAGGTCGGTGGTCGTGGTGATGCGGGCGAGTGCGGCCTCGGCGTCGGCCGCCTCCAGCTTCCCCTTGGCGACGAACTTGTCGTACGAGGCCTTGATGCCGTCCAGACCGCGGGTCAGCGCCGCGTCGGTGACATCCCGCAGCACGACGTCCCAGCCCGCCTGGGCGGAGACCTGCGCGATCCCGGATCCCATGAGTCCGGCACCGATGACGGCGAGCTTCCTGGCCACGTTCGCACCCCTTGTTCTCTGTCCGCCTCTGCGGCGTCTGTTCACGGCGGTTCACACTGCTCTCCGGCGGAGATTAGTACCCGCCGGGGGCGCTGTGGCCGTGAAGAGATGCGCGTCACGTCTCGAATGACGGACATCACACCGAGACGCGTCATTCGGCGCCACGCCGCGCCCAGTTGGGGCCTGAGCCTCACTACGCTGGGCTCATGGTCAATCTGACGCGCATCTACACCCGGACCGGCGACCAGGGCACCACGGCCCTCGGCGACATGAGCCGCACCGCCAAGACCGATCTGCGGATCGCGGCGTACGCGGACGCCAACGAGGCCAACGCGGTGATCGGGACCGCCGTGGCGCTGGGGCAGCTGGGCGAGGACGTGGTGAAGGTCCTCGTACGGGTCCAGAACGACCTCTTCGACGTGGGCGCCGACCTGTCGACGCCGGTGGTGGAGGACCCGAAGTACCCGCCGCTGCGGGTGGAGCAGAGTTACGTGGACAAGCTGGAGGCGGACTGCGACCGCTTCCTGGAGGAGCTGGAGAAGCTCCGCAGCTTCATCCTTCCCGGCGGTACGCCGGGGGCCGCGCTGCTCCACCAGGCGTGCACGGTGGTCCGGCGCGCGGAGCGGTCGACCTGGGCGGCGCTGGAGGTGCACGGCGACTCGATGAACGCGCTGACCGCCACCTACCTCAACCGTCTCTCCGACCTCCTGTTCATCCTGGCGCGGAGCGCGAACAAGGAGGTCGGGGACGTGTTGTGGGTGCCGGGCGGTGAGCGCTGAGGCATGTCGGCCTAGAGCCGGTCGGCCGGCTCGCGTTCCACCGCGTCCGGGTTCTTCGGGGCCTGCTTCGGGAAGAGCGTGTAGCCGCCGGCGATGATCACGTTGATGCCGATCACCAGGAGCATCTTCTGCTGCCAGCTCTGGAGCGAGCTGACGGCGCCGTCGGGGCCGACGTACCAGACCGCCGCCTGGAGCAGGCCGAGCGCGACCGTCGCGGCGAGGATCCAGCGGGCGGCGGTGCGCCACTCGTGGACGGCGCGGGCCGTGCCGTACTTCGGCGGCTTCACCGGCGGCGGGCCGCCGAACCAGCGGTGTGCGACCCAGGCGTCGACCTTCTTGATGGTGTGGTGGCCGAGGCCCACGGTGAAGCCGATGTAGACGGCGGCCAGTCCGTGCTTCCAGTCCGGCTCGGCGCCGTTCCTGAGGTCGATGACGGTCACCACCAGCAGCACGACCTCCAGCAGCGGCTCGCAGAGCAGTACGGCGGCGCCGAGCCTCGGCTTCCGCGCGACGTACCGCAGCGCGAGTCCGGCGGCCAGCAGAACCCAGAACGCGACCTCGCAGGCCACGACCAGCAGGGCGATCACAGCGTCTCTCCTCCCGTTTCCTCCAGCCTCCCGCCCGCCGGGGCCGCAGACGTCGTCGGCGGTGAGGAAACGGGACTGCATCCTTCGATGTAGTGGCGCATCGGCCGGTGAAGGGAGGCCCGGCGGCGTCGGTGCGTGTTGGATGGAGGAGTGTTCCCAGCCATCCGCCCCCACCGCGACGACGTCGCCCTCGCCGTCTCCGGGCTGCTCGGCGGGCTGCTCCTGTGGGGGCTCGGCCTGCACACCCAGGGCGGCCGCCCCTTCTCCGCGCCCTGGATCACCCTCGTACCGCTGACCGCTATGGCCTCGGTGGAGCTGCTGCGGCGCAGCGCCCCGCGCACCGCGCTGACCGTCGCAACGCTCGCGCTGGTCGCGGACCAGTTCACCCGGGGCAGCCTGGCCACCATCCTGATGTTCACGGACATCATGTACGCGGCCGTGCTGTACGGGACCCCGGCCGCCGCCCGCCGGATCCCGGTGGCCACGCTCCTGGTCACCGTCGCGTCCACGATCGGCTTCCTGGCCTGGTTCCGTCGGCCGGAGGCGCTGCTGATCGGTGTGGTCGTCGGGCTGGTCTCCTTCATCCCCGCGATCACCGGGGTCAGCGTGCGCAGCCACCGCATCGCCGCCGAGACCGCCCGGCTGGCCGCCGTCCAGACCGCGCGGCTGGCCGAGATGGACCGGGTCCAGGCGGTGGTCGCGGAGCGGGCCCGGATGGCGCGCGAGCTGCACGACCTGGTGGCGGGCCGCCTGTCGGCCGTGGCGATCCACTCCACGGCGGCCCTCTCCATCGACGACCCGGACACCTCGCGGAACGCGCTGAAGGTGGTCCGGGAGAACAGCGTGGAGGGGCTGGCGGAGATGCGGCGGCTGATCGGGCTGTTGCGCCAGGGCGGCGAGGAGGGTGCTCCGGCGGCGGCGCCGACGCTGGCGTCGCTGGACGCGCTCATCGAGCAGGCGAACGTCAACGGGGCGTCGGCCGGGCTGGTCTGCACGCTTCAGGACGCCCGGGCGGCGGATTCCGGTGCGCTGCCGACGCCGGTCGAGCTGGCCGCGTACCGGATCGTGCAGGAGTCCCTCACCAACGCGCTCAAGCACGCGGCGCCGGGCCCGGTCACCGTGCGGCTCGGTCTGGCCGGCGAGGTGCTGACGGTCGAGGTGACCAGCGTGTTCGGCAGCCGTCCGGGGCCGACGGCGCCGGGTTCGGGGGCTGGTCTGGTGGGGATGGCGGAGCGGGTGGCACTGCTCGGTGGGACGTTCGAAGCAGGTGGCGCAGGCGCGGAGTTGTGGCGGGTGCGGGCCGAACTGCCGGTACAGGAGAGGGAGATGCGGGAATGACGGTCCGGGTACTGGTCGCGGAGGACCAGGCGGCGGTGCGGGCGGGGCTGGTGCTGATCCTCTCCAGCGCGCCGGACATCGAGGTCGTCGGCGAGGCGGGCGACGGCGAGGAGGCGGTGCGCCTCGCGCGGGAACTCCGGCCGGATCTCGTCCTGATGGATGTGCAGATGCCGCGTCTGGACGGCGTGTCGGCGACCCGGCAGGTGGTGGTGGAGGAGCTGGCGGACGTCCTGGTGCTGACCACGTTCGACCTGGACGAGTACGTCTTCGGGGCTCTGCGGGCGGGGGCGTCGGGCTTTCTGCTGAAGAACACCGACGCCCGCGATCTGCTGGAGGCGGTACGGACGGTGGCGCGCGGCGAGGGTTTGATCGCGCCGGCCGTGACGCGGCGGCTGATCGCGGAGTTCGCCGGCACCACGCCCGTACGGTCCGGGAGTTCGGCCGATCCGGCGGTGCTGGAGGCGCTGACGCGGCGCGAGCGGGAGGTCCTCGGGTGTCTCGGTGAGGGGCTGTCGAACGCGGAGATCGCGCTGCGGCTGGCGATGGCGGAGGCGACGGTGAAGACGCACGTCAGCCGGTTGCTGGCCAAGCTGGGACTGCGGAGCCGGGTCCAGGCGGCTGTCCTGGCCCAGGAGTTGGGGGTCTGACGGCGGCCGGGACCCGGACGGGGCTCGGATGCGGGCCGGGGCCCTCGCCTGCCGGGTCCCGGGCGCGGCCCGGGGCCGCGAAAGGCCGGATTCCGGGTCTATTTCGGGCCGGTTCCGGCCCTCGATCTTTGGTCCAGACCTCTTGACGATTGGTCCAGACCTTCCTAATGTCACCCATCACACACTGCGGTGAGTACGAGAGCACCCGTACTCAGGGCGGCGCAGGGTTTGCAGTCCACGAATCATCCCCGTTTGCTGGACCTCACCCGAGGAGCACCGTTGAGCACTGATACTCCCCCACGCCGTTCCCGGTTCAGATGGATTCCCCTGCGGAGCGGAAGGTCCAAGGTCATCGCCGGTCTCACCGCGCTGGCCGTGCCGTTCGCCGCCATGGTGGGTCTCGCCACTCCGGCCGTCGCGGCCACCTCGGCGACCGCCACGTACACGAAGAAGTCCGACTGGGGCAGCGGCTTCGAGGGCCAGTGGACGGTGAAGAACACCGGCACCACGGCGCTCTCCTCCTGGACCATCGAGTGGGACTACCCCGCCGGGACCCGGGTCAACTCCGCCTGGGACGCAACCGTCACCAACTCGGGCAACCGCTGGACCGCCAAGAACCTCGGCTGGAACGGCAGCATCGCCCCCGGCGCCAGCCTCAGCTTCGGCTTCAACGGCTCCGGCCCCGGCGCGCCCTCCGGCTGCAAGCTGAACGGCGCCTCCTGTGACGGCTCCACCGTCCCCGGCGACAACCCGCCCACCGCCCCCGGCACGCCCACCACCAGCGACGTCACCAACACCTCGGTGAAGCTCAGCTGGAGCGCGGCCACCGACGACAAGGGCGTCAAGAACTACGACGTCCTGCGCAACGGCGCCAAGATCGCCACGGTCACCGGCACCACGTACACCAACACCGGACTGACCGCCGGCACCGACTACACGTACGCCGTCCAGGCCCGTGACACCATCGACCAGCTCGGCCCGGTCTCCGCCTCCGTCTCGGTGCGCACCACCGGCGGTGGCGGCGGCGAGGAGCCCCCGCCCGGTGACAAGATCAACCTGGGCTACTTCACCAACTGGGGCGTCTACGGGCGCAACTACCACGTCAAGAACCTGGTGACGTCCGGCACGGCCGCGAAGATCACGCACATCAACTACGCCTTCGGCAACGTGCAGGGCGGCAAGTGCACCATCGGTGACTCCTACGCCGACTACGACAAGGCGTACACCGCCGACCAGTCCGTCGACGGCAAGGCCGACACCTGGGACCAGCCGCTGCGCGGCAACTTCAACCAGCTCCGCAAGCTGAAGGCCCAGTACCCGCACATCAAGGTCCTCTGGTCGTTCGGCGGCTGGACCTGGTCCGGCGGCTTCGGCCAGGCCGTCCAGAACCCCGCCGCCTTCGCCCAGTCCTGCTACGACCTGGTCGAGGACCCGCGCTGGGCCGATGTCTTCGACGGCATCGACCTGGACTGGGAGTACCCGAACGCCTGTGGTCTGACCTGTGACACCAGCGGCCCGGCCGCGATCAAGACCATGGCCGACGCCATGCGCGCCAAGTTCGGCCCGAACAACCTGGTCACCGCCGCCATCACCGCGGACGGCTCCAGCGGCGGCAAGATCGACGCCGCCGACTACGCGGGCGCCGCGCAGTCCTTCGACTGGTACAACGTGATGACGTACGACTTCTTCGGCGCCTGGGCGAACAAGGGCCCGACGGCCCCGCACTCGCCGCTGACCTCGTACACCGGCATCCCCCAGCAGGGCTTCACCTCCGCCGACGCCATCGCCAAGCTGAAGGCCAAGGGCGTTCCGGCCAAGAAGCTGCTCCTCGGCATCGGCTTCTACGGCCGCGGCTGGACCGGCGTCACCCAGGCCGCCCCCGGCGGCACGGCGACCGGCGCGGCCCCGGGCACGTACGAGGCGGGCATCGAGGACTACAAGGTCCTCAAGAGCACCTGCCCGGCCACCGGCACCATCGCCGGCACGGCCTACGCGCACTGCGGCACCAACTGGTGGAGCTACGACACCCCGGCCACCGTCGGCTCCAAGATGGCCTGGGCGAAGAGCCAGGGCCTGGGAGGCGCGTTCTCCTGGGAGTTCTCCGGTGACACCACCAACGGTGAACTGGTGAGCGCCATGAGCAACGGTCTCAAGTAGCCACCACGCCGTAACCGCACCAGAGCCACCCCCCGAAAAGCGCCGGGGAGACGGGTCCGCCCCCCGTCTCCCCGGCTTTTCGCTGTGTACGTACGCGGCTTCTAGGCCACGTTGACCCGCTGGCCGGGCGGCGCCGCCTCCAGCCAGGCGAGGAAGCCGGTCAGCGCGTCCTCGCTCATCGCCAGCTCCAGGCGGGTCCCCCGGTGGAGACAGCCGAGCACGACGGAGTCGGAGAGCAGCGCCAGCTCCTCCTCGCCCTCCGGCAGCCGGCGGGCGATCACCTCGATCGCAGAACGCTCCAGGCCCCGGCGGGGGCGAGGAGCGTAGGAGAAGACACGGAACCAGTCGACGCGGTCGCCGCTGTAGCGGGCGACACCGTAGACCCAGCCTTTGCCGGAGGGGTCCGCCTCCTCGGAGACGTCCCAGCGGAGGGAACAGTCGAAGGTGCCTCCGGACCGCTGGATCAGCCGCCGGCGCAGACCGAAGACGAACAGTCCCACCAGGACCAGCACGATGACGGATACGCCCACCCACAACGCGAGGACCATCTCCACCGACCTCCTCGCATCGTCGAGTAACGGGTAACGCGTAGCGCGTAACGGATAACGAACCGATTCGAACTGAACTGCACCTGCATCGCCTCAGCCGCGACACGGCTGGATTTCTCCAGCGCGGGCCGCGGCTGAGTAAAAACATCGCTCCGTGGGGGTGCTAGTGCACCGCCACCGCGCGCAGACGGATCTCGGCGCGCCGCTCAGCGGCGGCGTCCGCGTCCGACTTCGCGCGCTCCAGCGCACGCTCGGCGCGCTGGACATCGATCTCGTCCGCCAGCTCGACGATCTCGGCCAGCAGCGACAGCTTGTTGTCCGCGAACGAGATGAAACCACCGTGCACAGCGGCGATGACGGTACCGCCCTCGCTCGTGCGGATCGTCACCGGGCCCGATTCCAGCACACCGAGAAGCGGCTGGTGACCGGGCATGATGCCGATGTCGCCGGACGTGGTACGTGCGACGACCAGGGTGGCCTCGCCGGACCAGACACTGCGGTCCGCGGCGACCAGCTCCACATGCAGCTCAGCAGCCAAGGAGACTCCTCGGGTCACCACCCGGCCGCCCGGCCGGGTGTCGGTTCAATTCTACGGGGCGTGGTGAGGGGGGCGGGACCAGCCCCACCCCCCTCGGTGAGCCGGCGGCTCAGGAGACGCCGAGCTCCTTGGCCTTCGCCTTGAGGTCGTCCAGGCCACCGCACATGAAGAACGCCTGCTCGGGGAAGTGGTCGTAGTCCCCGTCGCAGATCGCGTTGAACGCGGCGATCGACTCGTCGAGCGGAACGTCCGAACCGTCCAGGCCGGTGAACTGCTTGGCGGCGTGGGTGTTCTGCGACAGGAAGCGCTCGACGCGACGGGCACGGTGGACGACGAGCTTGTCCTCCTCGCCCAGCTCGTCGATACCGAGGATCGCGATGATGTCCTGGAGGTCCTTGTACTTCTGCAGGATCCCCTTGACGCGGCTGGCCGCGGCGTAGTGGTCCTGCGAGATGTAACGCGGGTCCAGGATGCGGGACGTGGAGTCCAGCGGGTCCACGGCCGGGTAGATGCCCTTCTCGGAGATCGGACGGGAGAGAACCGTCGTCGCGTCGAGGTGGGCGAACGTGGTGGCCGGGGCCGGGTCGGTCAGGTCGTCCGCAGGGACGTAGATCGCCTGCATCGAGGTGATCGAGTGACCACGCGTCGAGGTGATGCGCTCCTGGAGCACACCCATCTCGTCGGCCAGGGTCGGCTGGTAACCCACCGCGGACGGCATGCGGCCGAGCAGCGTGGAGACCTCGGAACCGGCCTGCGTGAAGCGGAAGATGTTGTCGATGAAGAGCAGCACGTCCTGCTTCTGCACATCGCGGAAGTACTCCGCCATGGTCAGGGCGGACAGGGCCACGCGCAGACGCGTCCCCGGCGGCTCGTCCATCTGGCCGAAGACGAGCGCGGTCTTCTCCAGAACGCCCGACTCGGTCATCTCGTCGATGAGGTCGTTGCCCTCACGGGTGCGCTCACCGACACCGGCGAACACCGACACACCGTCGTGCAGCTTCGCCACACGCATGATCATTTCCTGGATGAGGACCGTCTTGCCGACGCCCGCACCACCGAACAGACCGATCTTGCCGCCCTTGACGTACGGGGTCAGCAGGTCGACGACCTTCAGGCCGGTCTCGAACATCTCGGTCTTGGACTCGAGCTGGTCGAAGGCCGGGGCCTTGCGGTGGATCGGCCAGCGCTCGGTGATCTGCGCCTCGGCCTCCGGCTCGTTCAGGATCTGGCCGAGGGTGTTGAACACCTTGCCCTTGGTGATGTCACCGACGGGGACGGTGATGCCCGTGCCCGTGTCGGTCACCGGGGCCTGGCGGACCAGGCCGTCGGTGGGCTGCATCGAGATCGCGCGGACCACGCCGTCACCCAGGTGCTGGGCGACCTCGAGGGTCAGCGTCTTGCGGGCGCCGGCCTCGGCCGGGTCGTC
This sequence comes from Streptomyces sp. CA-146814, assembly GCF_050942385.1. Classification (NCBI taxonomy): domain Bacteria; kingdom Bacillati; phylum Actinomycetota; class Actinomycetes; order Kitasatosporales; family Streptomycetaceae; genus Streptomyces; species Streptomyces sp. CA-146814. The sequence continues at coordinate 5,596,674 of NZ_CP192068.1, read as the reverse complement.
CACGTCGACGTGCAGGGCGTTGTAGATGTCCGGCATCGCGTCGACGGGGAACTCCACGTCGACGACCGGGCCGATGACCCGGGCGACGCGGCCCGTGGCAGCGGCCGTCTCAACTGTCGTCGTCATTACTTGTCACTCCCCGCGGTCGCGTCGGCCAGAGCACTGGCACCGCCGACGATCTCGCTGATTTCCTGGGTGATTTCGGCCTGGCGGGCCGCGTTGGCAAGCCGGGAGAGGCTCTTGATGAGGTCCCCGGCGTTGTCGGTGGCCGACTTCATCGCGCGGCGGCGGGCGGCGTGCTCGGAAGCGGCCGCCTGCAGCAGTGCGTTGTAGATACGGCTCTCGACGTAGCGCGGCAGAAGGGCGTCGAGGACGTCCTCGGCCGACGGCTCGAACTCGAACAGCGGAAGGATCTCGCCCTTGCGGGTGCTCTCCTGAGCCACCTCGTCGAGCGAAAGCGGCAGCATCCGGTCGTCGACCGCGTTCTGCGTCATCATCGACACGAATTCCGTGAAGACGATGTGCAGCTCGTCGACGCCGCCCTCGGCCGTCTCCTGCTGGATGGCCGCGATCAACGGGGCGGCGATGCGCTTGGCATCGGAGTACGCCGGGTTGTCGGTGAAGCCGGTCCAGGATTCCTCGACCTTGCGCTCGCGGAAGCCGTAGTACGCGACACCCTTACGGCCGACGATGTACGTGTCGACCTCCTTGCCCTCGCCGGCAAGGCGCTCCCGCAGCCGCTCCGCCGCCTTGATGGCGTTGGAGGAGTAGCCGCCGGCCAGGCCGCGGTCGCTCGTGACGAGCAGGACCGCGGCGCGGGTCGGCGCTTCGGCTTCGGTGGTGAGCGGGTGCTTGGCGTTGGAGCCGGTCGCCACCGCGGTCACCGCACGGGTGAGCTCGGTCGCGTACGGCATCGACGCCGCCACCTTGCGCTGCGCCTTGACGATGCGCGAGGCGGCGATCATCTCCATCGCCTTGGTGATCTTCTTGGTCGCGGTGACGGCTTGGATGCGGCGCTTGTAAACGCGAAGCTGAGCGCCCATCGATCAGCCCTCGCCCAGGAGCTTGCCGTCCGAGGTCTCGAACTGCTGCTTGAAGACGGCGATCGCGTCGGCGACCGACTGCAGCGTGTCGTCGGACATCTTGCCGCCCTCGGCGATGCTGGTGAGGAGGTCCTTGCGCTCGCGGCGCAGGTACTCCAGCAGCTCGGCCTCGAAGCGGCGGATGTCCTCGACCGGGACGTCGTCCATCTTGCCGGTGGTGCCGGCCCAGACGGAGACGACCTGCTCCTCCATCGGGAACGGGGCGTACTGCGGCTGCTTCAGCAGCTCGACCATGCGCTTACCGCGCTCCAGCGAGGCCTTCGAGGCCGCGTCCAGGTCGGAACCGAAGGCGGCGAACGCCTCCAGCTCGCGGTACTGGGCGAGGTCCACGCGGAGCCGGCCGGAGACCTGCTTCATGGCCTTGTGCTGGGCGGAGCCACCGACTCGGGAGACCGAGATACCGACGTTGAGCGCCGGACGCTGACCCGCGTTGAACAGGTCGGACTCCAGGAAGCACTGGCCGTCGGTGATGGAGATGACGTTGGTCGGGATGAACGCCGACACGTCGTTCGCCTTGGTCTCGACGATCGGGAGGCCCGTCATCGAACCGGCACCCATCTCGTCGGAGAGCTTGGCGCAGCGCTCCAGCAGACGCGAGTGCAGGTAGAAGACGTCACCCGGGTAGGCCTCACGGCCCGGCGGGCGGCGCAGCAGCAGGGACACGGCGCGGTAGGCGTCGGCCTGCTTCGAGAGGTCGTCGAAGATGATCAGGACGTGCTTGCCCTGGTACATCCAGTGCTGGCCGATGGCCGAACCGGTGTACGGCGCCAGGTACTTGAAGCCGGCCGGGTCGGACGCCGGGGCGGCGACGATGGTCGTGTACTCCAGCGCGCCGGCCTCTTCGAGCGCACCACGCACGGAGGCGATGGTGGAGCCCTTCTGACCGATGGCGACGTAGATGCAGCGCACCTGCTTGTTCACGTCGCCGGAGCGCCAGTTGTCGCGCTGGTTGATGATCGTGTCGACGGCCAGAGCGGTCTTACCCGTCTGACGGTCGCCGATGATCAGCTGACGCTGGCCGCGGCCGATCGGCACCATGGCGTCGACGGCCTTGTAGCCGGTCTGCATCGGCTCGTGCACCGACTTGCGGACCATGACGCCAGGGGCCTGCAGCTCGAGGGCGCGGCGGCTGTCGGTCTCGATCTCGCCGAGGCCGTCGATCGGGTTGCCGAGCGGGTCGACGACGCGGCCGAGGTAACCCTCGCCGACGCCGACGGAGAGCACCTCACCGGTGCGCTGCACCGGCTGGCCCTCCTCGATTCCGCTGAACTCGCCGAGGACGATCGCACCGATCTCGCGCTCCTCAAGGTTGAGGGCGAGACCGAGGGTGCCGTCCTCGAACTTCAGCAGCTCGTTCGCCATGGCGGAGGGCAGGCCCTCCACCTTCGCGATGCCGTCGCCGGCAACGCTGACCGTACCGACCTCCTCGCGCGAGGCCGCGTCCGGCTGGTACGACTGGACAAAGTTCTCCAGTGCGTCCCGGATCTCCTCCGGCCGGATCGTGAGCTCCGCCATCTGGGTTCCCTGCTCTCCTTGTTGGGCCCGAAGTTTCTTAAGGGGGTCTGGGGGCCGACCCCCAGGAATCTTCTGCAATTTCTGCACGGCCCAACCGGGCCGCTGGTCTTGCTTGTTCTTCTGCGCTGAGCTGTGTCAGCCGGCCATGCGCCGGGTCGCCTCGTCGAGGCGGTCCGCGACGGTGCCGTTGATGATCTCGTCACCGACGCGCACCGAGATCCCGCCGAGGACCGAGGGGTCCACGTCCAGGTTCAGGTGCATCTCGCGGCCGTACAGCTTGGCCAGAGCGGCGCCGAGGCGCTGCTTCTGCCGGTCGCTGAGCGGCACCGCCGAGGTGACGACGGCGACCGCGCGGTCGCGGCGCTCCGCGGCGAGCTTGGACAGGGATTCGATCCCTGCCTCCAGGCTACGTCCCCGCGGCTGCGTCACCAGACGGACGATGATCCGCGCGGTGACCGGCTGCGCCTTGCCGCCGAGCAGGCTGCGGAGCAGCTCGCCCTTGGCGGAGGCGGTGGCCGTACGGCTGGTGAGCGCGGAACGCAGCTCCGTGTCGGAGCCGACGATCCGGCCGAACCGGAACAGCTCGTCCTCGACGTCGTCGAGGGCGCCGCCGCGCTGGGCGGCGGTGAGGTCCGCGGTGTTCGCCAGCTCCTCGACCGAGTCCACCAGGTCACGCGACTGCGACCAGCGGGAGCGGACCAGCCCGGAGACCAGGTCGACGGCTTCGCCGCTGACCTGACCGCTGAGCAGGCGCGCGGCCAGCTCGGCCTTGCTCTCGCCGCTCTGGGCCGGGTCCGTGAGGACCCGGCGCAGGGAAACTTCGCGGTCGAGCAGCGCGGTGACCGAGGCCAGGTCGTCGGCGAGGGCCGCCGCGTCGACCGACGTGTTGTCGGTCAGCGCGTCGAGCCGCTCGCGTGCGGCGGCCAGTGCCTCGCGGCTCGCACCGTTCATCGGGCAGCCTCGGCCTTCGCCTCGAGCTCGTCGAGGAAACGGTCGACGGTGCCGCTCTGCCGGGCGTGGTCCTGGAGGGACTCGCCGACGAGCTTGCCGGCCAGGTCGGTGGCGAGCTTGCCCACGTCCTGACGCAGCGCGGAGGCAGCGGCCTTGCGGTCGGCCTCGATCTGGGCGTGGCCGGCGGCGATGATCTCTTCGCGCTGCCGCTGACCTTCCGCCTTCATCTCCTGGATGATGACGGCACCCTGCTCCTGCGCCTCCTGGCGCAGACGAGCGGCCTCGTGGCGGGCCTCGGCGAGCTGAGCCTTGTACTGCTCAAGAACGCTCTGCGCCTCGGTCTGAGCCGCTTCGGCCTTCTCGATGCCACCCTCGATCGCCTCGCGACGCTCTTCCAGGGTCTTGTTGATCACCGGAAGCAGCTTCTTCGAGAAGACGAAGAAGACGATGCCGAAGCAGATCAAGCCGATGACGATCTCGGGCCACACCGGGAGCAGAGGGCTCTGCGCTTCCTCGGCTGCCAGGTACATCATGGTGGACCTTTCGTCGAATGGAGCTACAGGCACAACGTCACTTGACGATGAACGGGACGACGAAGCCGATCAGGGCCAGGGCCTCGACGACGGCGAAGCCGAGCAGCATGTTCTGGCGGATGAGGCCGGCAGCCTCGGGCTGGCGGGCGATGGCCTGCACACCGTTACCGAAGATGATGCCGATGCCGATACCGGGGCCGATCGCGGCGAGGCCGTAGCCGATGGTGCCGACGTTGCCGTTCACGGCCGCGAGGGTCTCGAAAGCAGCAGACATGTCCGTGGTTCCTTCTCTTGGTGGGACCGGTGGAAAGTGTCTTCGCACCGGGCGTCTGGGGTGGGTGAGGGCTCAAGCCGGGGGGCTTGGCTGGTCCTCAGTGAGCTTCTTCGAGCGCCTGGGACAGGTACGTGGCGGTCAGCACGGTGAACACGTAGGCCTGGAGGGCCTGGATGAACATCTCGAACACGGTGAGGACCAGCGTCATGACGAACGACGCGGAGGCGTAGACCGTGCCCAGGACGGTGCCGAGCATGTACCAGGTGGCGATCGTGAAGATCAGGATCAGGATGTGGCCCGCGAACATGTTCGCGAAGAGTCGCACCGCCAGCGTGAACGGCCGGACGAAGACGTTGGAGATGAACTCCAGCGGCGTCAGCAGCACGTAGATCGGCTTGGGCAGACCGCTCGGCACGCAGAGGTTGCGGATGCCTCCGACGAATCCATTCGACCGGAACGTCACCGTCATGTACGTCACCCAGACCACCAGGGCGAGGCCGATGGGGTAGGCGATGACGGAGCTGACCGGGAACTGGGCGATCGGGATGATGGCCCAGAGGTTCAGGATCCAGACGAAGAAGAACAGCGAGACCAGCAGCGGGACGAAGGGCTCGCCCTTCTTGCCGATGACCTCCTTCGCGATGCCGCGGTGGACGAAGTCGTACAGCGCCTCAGCGACCATCTGCAGCTTGCCGGGGACGACCTTCGGCTTCGAGAAACCGGCCCAGAAGAAGGCCAGGATCGCGAAGGTTCCGATGATCGCGAGCAGCATGGGCTTGTTGAACTCGACAGGCCCAATGGTGAAGAGCGGCTCGAAGAGGAACGACCACACGCTGGGGGCTTGGAACCCGCAGTCCTTGAACAGGTGGCAGTTCGTCTCGAAGGCGAGCGTCTGGGCGTCAGTCACCAAGAGCTCCTTCTGCATGGCGCATGGATGCGGCTACCTCGTTGTGTCGGAGCGGCGGGTGGCCGCAGGTCGGCACCGGACTGGTTCTTACGGTGAGGAGGCGGCGGCCGGGCCCGAAGCCTCGCGATGAATCAAGCGACCGCCCTGTTGCCCGCGCTCGCACTACCGCAACCGAGACCGGACGATAGCAGCACGTCGAACACGGCTTTATCCCGGCCCTACTCGCCACGATCTCCCCCCGCTCCACCCGGTCGGTTCCGGGTGTCCGCGTCGGGATCGACGTAGAGCGTCTTGCTCCGCGCGTGCAGCACGGCCTGCGTGGTGATCCAGGTGATCACGGCAGCGACCAGCGAGAGGGCGAAGACCTGAAGATCGAAGAGAGAGGTGTTCCGGATGCTCAGGATGAAGATGAGCAGAAGCACGAGCTGGGCCGAGTAAATCATCAGCCCCATGCCCTGGAACAGGTGAGGCATGGTCTTGCCGACCCAGTTGAGCGCCAGCAGTCCGAGCGCCATGAAGACGATCACGACCACGCAGCCGACCGCAGCGCCGATCGCTCCCTCGCCGCCGGCGACGAGCCCGCCGACGAGGGTGGCGATGGCTCCCACCGCGGCGGTGGGGGTGGCGATGCGCAGTACTTCGCGCATGTCGGACTGCATGGCGGCAGCTCCACTGGTCTTGGGGAGGAATGGGGCGTCGTCATGGACGAGCGTAGGCCCGGTCCGCGAGGCGGATTTCCGGGTCCGAGGACCGTCTCACTAGGGTCCCTCGGCTCCGTCACCGGGTTTCGTGAACGGTATCACAAACTATTTGATGAGGTCTTTACCTAGAAAGTGTGCCAACTGTCACACATGAGAGTTAACCCGCGCGTGTGTGCACGACAAGGCGGCGCAATGTCTGTTAATGCACCAAGGAATCCGAATCGTCAGCGCGACGAGTCGATGGACCGGCGTTCAGGGAAACGCGAACGAGCGCCGATCGCGGTCGCTCCGTTGACGCCGGACACCCCGACCGCCACCGGGGCCCGTTCGGCGCTCTCCTCGCCCATCTGAGCGTCTTCCAGGGCCTGTTGGGCGCCGGAGGCCGTGGGGGCGGGCTTCTCGTCGTACGCGGCGGAGGAAGCCGGCTCCGGGGCGGGGCGGCGGTAGCGCGGCGGGACGAAGCGGTTGGCCCACTGCGGGGTACGGGGGGTGAAGCGCGGCATCAGGAGCAGGACCAGACCGGCCGCGCTCGCCGCCATGATGACGAACACGATCCACGACGACGCCGAGTGGACCGAGTAGCCGACGGTGCCGAAGGCGATCAGGGCCGACCAGAAGTACATGATCAGCACGGCCCGGCTGTGCGAGTGGCCGATCTCCAGCAGGCGGTGGTGCAGGTGGCCGCGGTCGGCGGCGAACGGCGACTGGCCGTTCCAGGTGCGGCGGACGATGGCGAGGATCAGGTCGGCGGCCGGGATCGCGATGATCGTCAGCGGCAGCAGCAGCGGGATGAAGACCGGGAACATCGCGTGGGTCGCCCCGCGCTCACTGCCCTCGAAGAAGATCCGCATGCTGTCCGGGTCGACCTGGCCCGTGATCGAGATCGCGCCCGCCGCCAGCACCAGGCCGATCAGCATCGATCCCGAGTCGCCCATGAAGATCCGCGCCGGGTGCATGTTGTGCGGCAGGAAGCCGAGGCACATGCCCATCAGGATCGCCGCGAAAAGCGTCGCGGGGGCCGCCGCCTCGATCCCGTACCCGATCCAGAGCCGGTAGGCATACAGGAAGAACGCCGCCGAGGCGATGCACACCACGCCCGCCGCGAGCCCGTCCAGGCCGTCGACGAAGTTGACCGCGTTGATCGTGATGACGACCAGCGCCACCGTGAGCAGCGTGCCCTGCCACTGGGTGAGAGCGACCGTGCCGACGCCGGGGATCGGCAGCCACAGGATCGTGAGTCCCTGGATGACCATGACGGCGGCGGCGATCATCTGGGCGCCCAGCTTGAGCAGGGCGTCCAGCTCGAACTTGTCGTCGAGGACGCCGATCAGCCAGATCAGGGCGGCGCCGGAGAGCAACGCCCGTGGTTCGTTGGAGAGTTCGAAGACGCTCTTGAGGTTGTGGAGGTGGTCGGCGACGATCAGCCCCGCACACAGCCCGCCGAACATGGCGATGCCACCGAGCCGGGGTGTCGGTTCCCGGTGGACGTCGCGCGCACGGATCGCGGGCATCGCCCCGATCGCGATGGCGAACTTACGCACCGGTCCGGTCAGCAGATAGGTCACCGCTGCTGTGACACAGAGCGTCAGCAGGTAATCACGCACGGGCTGCCCCACAGGTTTCGCCGGCCATCTCAGCCCCACACCCTAGTCTCTGATACAAGGACTCAACGGTACGGGTGATGGTTCCATGCGCCTCGCCTACCCCGGATAGGGAGGATTCCGTTCCGCCAGCTCCCGGACCTCCGCCGCGATCGGGCCCACATCGCCCGGCTTCCGCACCGCCGCCCCGAACAGCGCCGCGATCCTCGCCATGTCCCCCTCGTCCATCCCCTGCGTGGTGACGGCGGCGGTCCCCAGGCGGATGCCCCGGGCCTCTCCGTACGGCAGCGCACACGTGTCCAGGACCATGCCGGCCGCCGACAGCCGCTCGCGGGCGGTGCGGCCGTCGACGCCGAGCGGGGCCGGGTCCGCGACGACGATGTGGGTGTCCGTGCCGCCGGTGGTGACCTCGAAGCCCTCGGCCTCTAGACCTGCGGCCAGCACCCGGGCGTGCGCGACGACCTGGTGCGCGTACAGCGTGTACGCCGGTGTCTCCGCCTCCCCGAACGCGACCGCCTTCGCCGCCACCGTGTGCATCTGCGCACCGCCCTGCGTGAACGGGAACACCGCCCGGTCGATCCGCTCGGCCAGCTCCGCGCCGCACAGGATCATGCCGCCGCGCGGTCCGCGCAGCACCTTGTGCGTGGTGGCGCAGACGACGTCGGCGTACGGGACTGGGCTCGGCGCCGCTCCCCCGGCGATCAGCCCCATCGGGTGGGCGGCGTCGACGATCAGGTACGCGCCGACCTCGTCGGCGATCTCCCGGAACAGCTCGTAGTCCGGGTGGCGGGGGTAGGAGATCGAGCCGCAGACGATCGCCTTGGGCCGGCGGGCGCGGGCCAGGGCGCGGAGCCGGGAGTAGTCGATGAGCCCGCTGTCCGGGTCCACCCCGTACCCGACGAAGTCGAACCAGCGGCCGGAGAAGTTGCCGGGCGCCCCGTGGGTGAGGTGTCCGCCGTACGGGAGTCCCATCGCGAGCACCGTGTCGCCCGGCCGCAGCAGCGCGGCGTAGGCGGCGAGGACGGCGGAGGAGCCGGAGTGCGGCTGGACGTTGGCGTGTTCGGCGCCGAAGAGCGCGGTGGCCCGGCGTACGGCGATGCGTTCGGCGGCGTCCGCGTGCTCGCAGCCGCCGTGGTGGCGGGCGCCCGGGTACCCCTCGGCGTACTTGTTGGCGAGCGGCGAGCCGAGGGCGGCAAGGACGGCGGGCGAGGTGAAGTTCTCGGCGGCGATCAGCTGGAGGCCGCCGGCCTGCCGGTTCCGCTCGGCGAGCAGGACCCCGGCGATCTCCGGGTCCTGGCGGAGCAGCGAGCCGAAGTCCTGGGGCAGGTCGTCGGGCGCGGTCGGCCCCGGGACGGGTGCGGGTGCGGCGGGAGAGGTGACCGGCATGGGACGGCTCCGGGCCTGGAGGTGGGTGCGCCGGCGAGGGGCCGGTGTCAGCTCCAATGTAGGCCGGGGCGGGGCGGTGTGCCCGCTGTCGCGAGGTCCCGTACGCCGGTCGGCGCACCGGCGCTCCGTACAGCGCGTGTACGTGCGTCAGTGCGTGTACGTCCGTCAGTGCGGGGCGCGTACGCCCGTGAGTGCCGTGACCACCGGGTCGAGCGCCTGGTTGATCTCGTCGCCGATGGAGCGGAAGAAGGTGATGGGGGCGCCGTACGGGTCGTAGACCTCGTCCGCCTCGGCGGTCGGGGCCAGCAGCCAGCCGCGCAGTGCTGCGGCGGCGCGGACCAGGGCGCGGGCGCGCTCGACGACGCCCTCGTCGAGCGGGTCGGGCAGGGTGGCCGGGTCTATCGCCCGGACCAGCCGGGTGAACTCCTTGAGCGTGAAGGTCCGCAGGCCCGCGGAGTGGCCCATGGAGATGACCTGGGCGCGGTGGTCGCGGGTGGCGGTGAGGACCAGGTCGGCGCGGATCACGTGCTCGTCGAGCAGTTCGCGGCCGACGAAGCCGGTGGCGTCCGCGCCGAAGTCGGCGAGGACCACCTCGGCGTTGGCCTCCATCGGGGCACCCTCATGGCCCCAGGTGCCCGCGCTCTCCACGATCAGGCCGCCGCTGAGCGGGTCGCCGAGGCGGCCCACCAGGGCATGGCGGGTCAGCCGCTCGGTGATCGGCGAGCGGCAGACGTTGCCGGTGCTGACGTGGAGGATGCGGAAGGTGTCGGTCCGCCCCGCTATGCCACGCCCCTCGGGGGCGGTCAATTGGCCACCTCGAGGTCGGGGACCACCTTGCGCAGCTCCTCTACGGAGAGCGCGCCGGCCCGCAGGAGGACCGGGGTCGTGCCGGTGACGTCGACGATGGAGGACGGCACGATGCCGGGCGTCGGGCCGCCGTCCAGGTAGACGGAGACGGAGTCGCCGAGCATGCCCTGGGCCGCGTCGCAGTCCTCCGGCGAGGGGTGTCCGGTGAGGTTGGCGCTGGAGACGGCCATCGGGCCGACCTCGGTCAGCAGCTCGATGGCGACCGGGTGCAGCGGCATCCGGATGGCGACCGTGCCCCGGGTGTCACCGAGGTCCCACTGGAGCGAGGGCTGGTGCTTGGCGACCAAGGTGAGCGCGCCGGGCCAGAAGGCGTCGACCAGCTCCCAGGCCTGCTCGGAGAAGTCGGTGACCAGGCCGTGCAGGGTGTTCGGGGAGCCGATGAGGACCGGGGTGGGCATGTTGCGGCCGCGCCCCTTGGCGTCCAGGAGGTCGGCGACGCCCTCGGAGCTGAAGGCGTCCGCACCGATCCCGTACACGGTGTCGGTGGGCAGCACGACCAGTTCGCCGCGGCGGATCGCGGAGGCGGCCTCGCGGAGCCCCGTGGTCCGGTCGGTGGCGTCGTTGCAGTCGTATCGCCGTGCCATCAGCCGGCCTCCTGGAGCGTGTACGGGTACGGGGTGTGGAGCCGGGGGCCGGTCACGGCATGGCCTTACGGGCGGTGGCGAACCGGGGGCGCTTGTTCAGGTCGGGGTGGTCGGCCGCGTCGGCCCAGCCCCGCTCCTCGGTGAAGATCCACGGCACCTGGCCGCCCTGGGTGTCGGCGTGCTCGATGACGACGAGGCCGCCGGGGCGGAGCAGGCGGTGGGCGGTGCGTTCGATGCCGCGGATGGTGTCGAGGCCGTCCTCGCCGGAGAAGAGGGCCATCTCCGGGTCGTGGTCGCGGGCCTCGGGGGCGACGTACTCCCATTCGGTGAGCGGGATGTACGGCGGGTTGGAGATCACCAGGTCGACCTGGCCGTCGAGCTCGGGAAGGGCGCTCAGAGCGTCTCCCTTGTGGACGGTGACCCTGGACCCCTCGGCGTTCTTCCGGGTCCACCTGAGGGCGTCCTCGGAGAGCTCCACGGCGTGCACGCGCGAGCGCGGGACCTCCTGCGCCATGGCGAGCGCGATGGCGCCGGAGCCGGTGCACAGGTCGACGACGACGGGCTCGACGACGTCCATCGCGCGGACGGCGTCTATGGCCCAGCCGACGACCGACTCGGTCTCCGGACGGGGCACGAAGACACCGGGTCCGACCTGGAGCTCCAGATAGCGGAAGAAGGCGCGTCCGGTGATGTGCTGGAGCGGTTCGCGGGCCTCGCGGCGGGCGATGGTCTCCCAGTACCGGGCGTCGAAGTCGGTGTCGGGCACGGCGTGCAGCTCGCCCCGCTTCACGCCGTGGACGAAGGCCGCGAGTTCCTCGGCGTCGAATCGCGGTGAGGGGACACCGGCGTCGGCCAGCCGCTGGGTGGCCTGGGCCACCTCGGCGAGCAGCAGGTTCATCGCGGTTCTCCGTACGGTTTACGGGTGTGCGGGGCGGGCGGTGCGGTCAGCGGCTCACGCGTTGGCGAGCTTGGCGGCGGAGTCGGCGTCGACGCACGCCTGGATGACGGCGTCCAGCTCTCCGTCGAGCACCTGGTCCAAGTTGTACGCCTTGAAGCCGACGCGGTGGTCCGAGATGCGGTTTTCCGGGAAGTTGTACGTACGGATCTTCTCGGAGCGGTCGACCGTACGGACCTGGCTGCGGCGCACGTCGGAGGCCTCCTGCTCGGCGGCCTCCTGGGCGGCGGCGAGCAGCCGGGAGCGCAGGATGCGCATGGCCTGCTCCTTGTTCTGGAGCTGGCTCTTCTCGTTCTGGCAGGAGGCGACGACGCCGGTCGGCAGGTGCGTGATGCGGACGGCGGAGTCGGTCGTGTTGACGGACTGGCCGCCGGGGCCGGAGGAGCGGTAGACGTCGATACGGAGATCGTTGGCGTGGATCTCGACGTCGACCTCCTCGGCCTCGGGGGTGACGAGCACACCCGCGGCGGAGGTGTGGATACGGCCCTGGGACTCGGTGGAGGGCACACGCTGCACCCGGTGCACCCCGCCCTCGTACTTCATCCGGGCCCAGACGCCCTGGCCGGGCTCGGTGGCGCCGTTGCCGCCCTTGGTCTTCACGGCGACCTGGACGTCCTTGTAGCCGCCGAGCTCGGACTCGGTGGAGTCGATGATCTCGGTCTTCCAGCCGATGCGCTCGGCGTACCGCAGGTACATGCGCAGCAGGTCGCCGGCGAACAGGGCCGACTCGTCGCCGCCCGCGCCCGCCTTGATCTCCAGGAGCACGTCCTTGTCGTCGCTGGGGTCGCGCGGGACGAGGAGGAGACGGAGCTTCTCCGTGATCTCCTCGCGCTGCTTCTCCAGCTCCTTGACCTCGGCCGCGAAGTCGGGGTCGTCCGCGGCGAACTCGCGGGCGGTCTCGATGTCCTCGCCGGTCTGCTTCCAGGCCCGGTACGTGGAGACGATCGGGGTCAGCTCCGCGTAGCGCTTGTTCAGCTTGCGCGCGTTGGCCTGGTCGGCGTGGACCGACGGGTCGGCGAGCTTCTTCTCAAGACCGGCGTGTTCGCCGATCAGTTCCTCGACCGCCTCGAACATTCGGGGGCTCCTGGTTGGTCTGAAATCTGCGGGCCTGCTGGAGGGCGTGACTGCCCGGTGGGGTGTACGGAGGGGCTCCCACCGCGTTACGGAGCGCTCCCCCGGACACCCGACCGGAAAAAACGCCGGTTCCGACGCCCCCGGGAAGAGGGCGCCAGGAACCGGCGCAGTGGCTCGCTACTTGCTGGCGGAGCCGGCAGCCTTGCCGAAGCGGGCCTCGAAGCGGGCCACGCGGCCGCCGGTGTCGAGGATCTTCTGCTTGCCCGTGTAGAACGGGTGGCACTCGGAGCAGACGTCGGCACGGATGGTGCCGTTGTCGATGGTGCTCCGGGTGGTGAACGACGCACCGCAGGTGCAGCTGACCTGCGTCTCGACGTACTCGGGGTGGATGTCGCGCTTCAAGGTGTCTCCTAGTTTCGGGAGGGCGCCGGGTCGTCCGCGCGGATTGCGCGGCCGTGAACCGGGGCCGACGTACCAGTCTGCCAGGACCGGCCGTATCTCCCAAAACCGGGGGCGGACCGCAGGTATTCCCCGCAGGCCTCAGCGCACCGTCCGCCCGGCGTCAGCGCACCGTCCGTCCGGCGTCAGCGCACCACCTGTCCGGCGTCGCCCTGGTCCCCGGCGGACTTCTCGGTGGCGGAGGCCGGGATCGGCCGGTCCTGCTTCAGGGCCGCCCACACCCGCTTGCCGGCCTCCTCCTGCGGGAGGACCCGGTTCGGGTCGGCGGGGTCGTACTCCACCGGCAGGGTCACCATGTGCACGTTCTCCGCGCCGAGCCCCTTGAGGCCGTTCGCGAAGCCGGTGAGCTTCTTGACCGAGCCGAGGCCGGAGTCGGTGGTGAGCGCCTTGGTGGCGGCGTTCGCCAGGCCGAACAGCTTCTGCGGGCTGGAGAACACGCCGACGCTCTTCGCCTGCTCCATCAGCGCCTTGATGAACGCCTGCTGGAGCTGGATGCGGCCGAGGTCGCTGCCGTCGCCGACGCTCTTGCGGGTGCGGACGAGGCCGAGGGACTCCTCGCCGTCCAGCGTGTGGGTGCCGGGCTCCAGGTCGAGGTGGCTCTTGGAGTCGTTGATGGCGGTCTTGGTGGTGATCTCGACGCCGCCGAGCTCGTCGATGAGCTTCTCGAAGCCGGTGAAGTCGACCTCGACGTAGTGGTCCATGCGGATACCGGACATCGATTCGACGGTCTTCACCGCGCAGGCCGGTCCGCCGACCTCGTACGCGGTGTTGAACATGGCCCGGTGGGCGGCGGGGACCGTCTCGTCCGTGGTGTCACTGGCGCAGGAGGGGCGTTCGATCAGGGTGTCGCGCGGTATCGAGACGACGCTCGCCGACTTGTGGCCCTTGTCGACGTGCAGGACCATCGCCGTGTCCGAGCGGGCGGCGCCCTCGTCGGCGCCGTACTTGCCGTTGTCGCCGGAGCGCGAGTCCGAGCCCAGCACCAGGATGTCCTGCGAGCCGTCGTCCACGTCGTCGGGGCGGTCGTCGCCGAGCTTGGCGTCGATGTCGATGCTGGAGAGGTTGCCGTCGAGCGTGACGTACGCGTATCCGAGCCCGGCCCCGCCGACGACCACCACGCCCGCCACCGTCCAGGCCGCGACGGCCTTCGTCCGGTGCCGGCGGGAGGGCTTCTTCCGGCGGGTGCCGGTGCCGCGTATCCGCCCCGGGGTCTTCTTCTGCTCGCTCACGCGTCTCCCTCGTCACGGCGTTCCGCTGCTCCTCGCCCCCGGCCCCGTGTGACGGTTCCGGGAGGGTTTGTCATCTCTTGATCAGACGGCGAAGCAGCAAGAAGGGTTGCACAGGGCCCTGTGCGTCCCGCGTGAGCGGCGAAGGGCGCGAGTGGGTCGGCGTACGGGCCGCGATTCCGCGTTCACCTGCGGTTTCGTGGTCCTGACACATATCGGCGGAGGTGCCGTGCGGCGGGACGGCGTGTGGCCAAGGTCTCGGGGCGGAGGCCGGGAACGCCGAGGGCCCCCGGCACCGTGGTGTCGGGGGCCCTCGGCGTCAACTGCCGTGGCTGCGTCAGTCGTTGCCGTTTCCGCTGCCCGGCGTCGTCTTCTGGATCTGGAGCAGGAACTCCGCGTTGGACTGGGTCTTCTTCATCCGGTCCAGGAGGAGCTCGATCGCCTGCTGCTGGTCGAGCGCGTGCAGCACCCGGCGCAGCTTCCAGACGACCGCCAGCTCGTCGGTGCCGAGCAGGATCTCTTCCTTACGGGTGGAGGACGCGTCCACGTCGACCGCCGGGAAGATGCGCTTGTCCGAGAGCTTCCGGTCGAGCTTGAGCTCCATGTTGCCGGTGCCCTTGAACTCCTCGAAGATCACCTCGTCCATGCGCGAGCCGGTCTCGACGAGCGCGGTGGCCAGGATGGTCAGCGAGCCGCCGTCCTCGATGTTCCGCGCGGCACCGAAGAAGCGCTTCGGCGGGTACAGCGCGGTCGAGTCGACACCACCGGAGAGGATGCGGCCGGAGGCGGGCGCCGCGAGGTTGTACGCGCGGCCCAGACGGGTGATCGAGTCGAGCAGGACGACCACGTCGTGACCCAGCTCCACGAGGCGCTTGGCACGCTCGATGGCCAGCTCGGCGACGGTGGTGTGGTCCTCGGCGGGACGGTCGAAGGTCGAGGAGATGACCTCGCCCTTCACCGACCGCTGCATGTCGGTGACCTCTTCCGGACGCTCGTCGACCAGGACGACCATCAGGTGGCACTCGGGGCTGTTGACCGTGATCGCGTTGGCGATGGCCTGCAGGATCATGGTCTTACCGGTCTTCGGCGGGGCCACGATGAGGCCACGCTGGCCCTTGCCGATCGGGGCCACCAGGTCGATGATCCGCGTCGTCAGGATGTTGGAGTCGGTCTCCAGACGGAGCCGGTCCTGCGGGTAGAGCGGGGTCAGCTTCTGGAACTCGGGGCGGCCCCGGCCGGACTCGGGGGCCATGCCGTTGACCGAGTCGAGGCGGACCAGCGCGTTGAACTTCTCGCGCCGCTCGCCGTCCTTGGGCTGCCGCACCGCACCGGTGACGTGGTCACCCTTGCGCAGGCCGTTCTTACGGACCTGGGCGAGCGAGACGTACACGTCGTTCGGGCCCGGCAGGTAGCCGGAGGTCCGGATGAACGCGTAGTTGTCGAGGATGTCCAGGATGCCCGCGACGGGGATCAGGACGTCGTCGTCGGCCACCTGCACATCGCCGGCGAAGTCGTCGCGGCCACGACGGCCACGGCGGTCGCGGTAGCGGCCGCGGCGGCCGCGGCGGCCGCCCGCCTCGTCGTCGAAGTCGTCCTGCGGACCGTTGTCACGGTTGTCGCGGTTCTGCTGGCCCTGACCGCCCTGGCCCTGGCTCTGCCCCTGGCCCTGGCGCTGCGGACGCTGTCCGCCGCCGCCCTGCTGGCCCTGGTCGTCACCCTTGCCCCGGCGGTCGCGCTGGCGCTCACGGCGCTCGCCCCGGTCACCGCGCTCACGGTCACCACGGCCCTGGCGGTCGCCGCGGCGGCCCTCGGCGGTGTCGGCGGCGGCCTCGGCCTTGGCGTCGCCCTTGGGCTCGGCGCGCTCCTCGGTCTTCTGCTCGGCCTGCGGCTCCGCCTTGACCTCGGTCTTCGCCTCGGTCTTGGTGTCGGGGCTGCCCGCCTGCGCGGTGGCGCGGCGGCGACGGCGCTCGCCCGTGGGCTGCTCGTCGCTGGCCGGCTGGCCGGGGATGTCGATCTGCTGCTGGGCCGCCTTCTCGGCGGCGGCCTCGTCCCCGGTGCGCGCCTTGGAGGTGGCGCGCCGCTTGGGCTTGCTCTCCGCCTCGGCGGCGGGGGCGTCGGCGGCCTTGGCGGAGGCCTTGGGGGCGGCGGATCCGCCGCCGGCCTGCGCCTCCTTGATGACCTCGATCAGCTGGCTCTTGCGCATCCGCGCGGTACCCCTGATGCCGAGGCCGGACGCGACCTGCTGCAGCTCGGCCAGGACCATGCCGTCGAGGCCGGTGCCGGAGCGGCGGCGCCGTGCGGTGGTGCCAGAGGCAGCACCTTCGGCGGGCGCGGCACTGTCGACGTTCTTGTCGGCAGTCACGCCCATCAGATCGGTGGTGTCGCTCACGAAGGGTCCTTCCCTGGAGCGGACGTCGGCCTTCTGGCTCGGCGACCGGTTGTGCTGTCCGACTGCGGTCTGTCGATCTTGCTGGATCGCGGACCTTGCCGGGGCGGTGGTCCGCCGGGTACGGCGGAGAGATGAACGTGCGGGGTCCGGCGCGAGATCCCCCTGCTCGGCCCACTCCTGGACGAGCGAGGGGTGTCGTGCCGGTTCCGGAGCGTGCTCGAAACTGCTCAGGCAGGCTGCTCAGGCAGTTGGGGAGGCTCCCGGAAGAATGGTGGTCCCGGAGGGGGACACGAAGCAACGCGCCTCAAAGACGTCGGTTGCAGACTTGAGGTTAACACTACCGGCTCCAACAAACATTCCCCCTCTCGGCCACCGGTAATCACATGCGGTTACGCGGCCAGTGGCAGCACGGTGGCGCCCGCGGAGTCGAGCGCCAGCCGGTTCGCGGCCCAGCCCTCGCCCGCCAGCCGGGCGACCTTGTCGGCGGAACCCTCCTCCGCCAGCGCGAGCACCGTGGGGCCCGCGCCGGAGATGACCGCGGGCACGCCGTCGGCGCGCAGCCGGTGCACCAGCTCGACGCTCTCGGGCATCGCGGGGCCCCGGTACTCCTGGTGGATCCGGTCCTCGGTGGCGGCGAGCAGGAACTCGGGACGCCTGGTCAGCGCCTCGACGAGCAGGGCCGCGCGGCCCGCGTTGAGAGCCGCGTCGACGTGCGGGACGGAGCGCGGGAGCAGGCCGCGCGCCGTCTCGGTGAGCACGGGCCGGCCGGGCACGAAGACCACCGGAACGACGGACTCCGCCGGGTCCATCCGGATCGCCCGGGCCGCTCCGCCGTCCATCCACGCGAGCGTGAAGCCGCCGAGCAGACAGGCGGCGACGTTGTCGGGGTGGCCCTCGATCTCGGTGGCCAGCTCCAGCAGGGCCTCGTCGTCGAGCCGGGCGTCACCGCCGGTCGTCACGGCGCGGGCGGCGACGATTCCGGCGCAGATGGCGGCGGAGGAGGAGCCGAGGCCGCGGCCGTGCGGGATCCGGTTGGCGCAGACGATCTCCAGGCCGCGGGGCTGGCCGCCGAGCAGGTCGAAGGCGGTGCGCATCGAGCGTACGAGCAGGTGGCTCTCGTCCCGGGGCAGCGTCTCGCCGCCCTCACCCGCGATGTCGATGTGGAGCCCGGAGTCGGCGACCCGGACGACGACGTCGTCGTACAGCCCCAGAGAGAGGCCGAGGGCGTCGAAACCCGGACCCAGATTGGCGCTGGTTGCGGGGACGCGCACCCTGACGGCGGCGGCTCGGAACGCGGGACCGGCCATCGGCTGGACGACTCCTTGTAAGGCGGCGGGGATTGCGGTGCGGTGGATCTGCGGCGGTGGGGGCGGGTCTGCGGGGTGGGACTGCGGGGGTGGGGCCGGCGGTCCGGCCCGTACGCGCCGCACACGACGGCGATCGCGCCGCGACAGAGCCGTCGGGCGGATGTCGGGCGGATGGGTACAGCTTATCGAAGGAAGGTTCTGTCGCGACATAGGGCGCACAGGAGGCGCACGATGCGTGTCGCCCGCCTCCTATGCGCTCTCCGCCCCGAAAAGAGGGTGGTTGAGCTGGGTTGTCTCGTGTTGACCCCGGCTTTCGGGCGTCAGGTCAGACGAGGCCGAGCTTCTGTGCGGCGGTGGCCGCGTCGACCGGGACGGTGACCGGCTGCGGGGCGCCCGCGACGGCCCAGTCGGGGTCCTTGAGGCCGTTGCCGGTGACCGTGCAGACGATGCGCTGGCCGGGGTCGACCTTGCCCTCCTCGGCGGCCTTGAGCAGACCGGCGACCGACGCGGCCGACGCGGGCTCCACGAAGACGCCCTCCTGCGAGGCCAACAGCCGGTAGGCGGACAGGATCTGGCGGTCCGTCACCTCGTCGATGAAACCGCCCGACTCGTCCCGGGCGGCCAGTGCGAAGTCCCAGGAGGCCGGGTTGCCGATGCGGATCGCGGTGGCGATGGTGGACGGGTCCTTGACGACCTCGCCGCGCACGAGCGGCGCGGAACCGGAGGCCTGGAAGCCCCACATGCGCGGGGTGTGGGTGGAGACGCCGTCGCCGGCGTACTCGCCGTACCCCTTCCAGTACGCGGTGATGTTACCCGCGTTGCCGACCGGCAGGACGTGGATGTCGGGGGCGTCGCCGAGCGCGTCGACGATCTCGAACGCGGCGGTCTTCTGGCCCTCGATACGGACCGGGTTGACCGAATTGACCAGCGCCACCGGGTAGTTGTCCGAGAGCGAGCGGGCCAGCGTGAGGCAGTCGTCGAAGTTGCCGTCGACCTGGAGGATCTTGGCGCCGTGCACGAGCGCCTGGCCCATCTTGCCGAGCGCGATCTTGCCCTGCGGTACGAGGACGGCGCAGACCATCCCGGCACGCACCGCGTACGCGGCGGCGGAGGCCGAGGTGTTGCCGGTGGAGGCGCAGATGACGGCCTTCGCGCCCTCCTCCTTGGCCCGGGTGATGGCCATGGTCATGCCGCGGTCCTTGAACGAACCGGTGGGGTTGGCGCCCTCGACCTTGAGGTGCACCTCGCAGCCCGTGCGCTCGGAGAGGACCTGCGCCGGAACGAGCGGCGTACCGCCCTCACGAAGCGTGACGACGGGCGTCGTGGCCGTGACCGGAAGCCGGTCCCGGTACTCCTCGATGATGCCGCGCCACTGGTGGGTGCCCTTGCTGGTCATGGGTCCTTTACTCCCCTTCAACACGCATGATGCTGGCGACACCGCGCACGGTGTCGAGCTTGCGCAGCGCTTCGACGGTCCCGGAGAGGGCGGCGTCGGGCGCGCGGTGGGTGACGACGACGAGCGATGCCTCGCCGTCCTTTCCCTGCTGGCGGACGGTATCGATCGATACGCCCTGCTCGGCGAAGACCGTTGCCACCTGGGCGAGCACGCCCGGCTTGTCGGCCACGTCGAGGCTGATGTGGTAGCGCGTGACGACCTCGCCCATGGGGCTGACCGGCAGGCGCGTGTAGGCGGACTCACCGGGTCCGGTGGCCTCGCCCAGTTTGTTGCGGCAGACCGCGACCAAGTCGCCGAGGACCGCGGAGGCGGTCGGGGAGCCGCCGGCGCCGGGACCGTAGAACATCAGCTGTCCGGCGGCCTCGGCCTCGATGAACACCGCGTTGTACGCCTCGCGGACCGAGGCCAGCGGGTGGCTGAGCGGGATCATCGCGGGGTGGACGCGGGCGGTGACGGACTGCCCGTCGGCGGCGCGCTCGCAGATGGCGAGGAGCTTGACCGTGCAGCCCATGCGGCGGGCGGAGGCGATGTCGGCGGCGGTGACCTCGGTGATGCCCTCGCGGTGCACGTCACCGATCTTCACGCGGGTGTGGAAGGCGATCCCGGCGAGGATCGCGGCCTTGGCGGCGGCGTCGAAGCCCTCGACGTCGGCGGTCGGGTCGGCCTCGGCGTACCCGAGGGCGGTGGCCTCGTCGAGCGCCTCGGAGTAGCCGGCGCCGCTGGTGTCCATCTTGTCGAGGATGAAGTTGGTCGTGCCGTTGACGATGCCGAGCACCCGGTTGACCTTGTCACCGGCGAGCGACTCGCGCAGCGGCCGGACCAGCGGGATGGCCCCGGCGACGGCGGCCTCGTAATAGAGATCGCGGCCGTACTTCTCGGCGGCGGCGTGCAGGGCCGCGCCGTCCTCGGCGAGCAGCGCCTTGTTGGCGGAGACGACGCTCGCGCCGTTCTCGAAGGCGGTGGTGATGAGCGTACGGGCCGGCTCGATGCCGCCGATGACCTCGATCACGACGTCGATGTCGCCGCGCCGCACGAGCGCGGTGGCGTCGGTGGTGACCAGGGCGGGGTCGATGCCCTCACGCACCTTCGCGGGGCGGCGGACGGCGACGCCGACGAGCTCCACGGGTGCGCCGATGCGCGCCGTGAGGTCGTCGGCGTGCGTCGTCATGATGCGCGCCACCTCTGAGCCGACCACTCCACAGCCCAGCAGCGCCACCTTCAGCGGACGCGTACGCATCATCCGACCTCTTTCTCATCAAGCTCACGTGGGGACCAGTCTCACTCACCGGACGGGCGTTTCTGACCCCCGTCCGGATCCTGAGATGACTATTTCATCAGCCGACATCGAGACGCAGGAGATCTTCCTCCGTCTCGCGCCGGACGATGACGCGTGCCTCGCCGTCCCGGACGGCGACGACCGGGGGGCGCAGGGCGTGGTTGTAGTTGCTCGCCATCGAGCGGCAGTACGCGCCGGTGGCGGGGACCGCGATCAGGTCCCCGGGCGCCAGGTCGGCCGGGAGGAACGCGTCCTTGACCACGATGTCCCCGCTCTCGCAGTGCTTGCCGACGACCCGGACGAGCATCGGCTCGGCGTCCGAGGTGCGCGAGACGAGCGCCACGCTGTACTCGGCGTCGTACAGCGCGGTACGAATATTGTCCGACATTCCGCCGTCGACGCTGACATACGTGCGCAGCCCTTCGAGGGGCTTGATCGTGCCGACCTCGTACAGCGTGAACGCGGTGGGACCGACGATGGCCCGGCCGGGCTCGACGGAGATGCGGGGCGTACGCAGCTTCGCGGCCTCGCACTCGCGGGTGACGATGTCGCTGAGCGCCTTGGCGATCTCGTGCGGCTCGCGGGGGTCGTCCTCCGAGGTGTACGCGATGCCGAGGCCGCCGCCGAGGTCGATCTCGGGCAGCTCGACACCGTGCTCGTCGCGTACCTCGGCGAGCAGCTGCACGACGCGCCGGGCGGAGACCTCGAAGCCGGCCATGTCGAAGATCTGCGAGCCGATGTGCGAGTGGACGCCGATGAGTTCGAGCCCGTCGAGCGAGAGGGCGCGGCGCACGGCCTCGGCGGCCTGGCCGTCGGCGAGCGCGATGCCGAACTTCTGGTCCTCGTGCGCGGTGGCGATGAACTCGTGGGTGTGCGCCTCGACGCCGACGGTGACCCGGATCTGGACGCGCTGGCGGACGCCGTGGCGCTGGGCGATGTGGGCGACGCGGACGATCTCCTGGAAGGAGTCGAGCACGATGCGCCCGACGCCGGCCTCGACGGCCCGCTCGATCTCGGCGACGGTCTTGTTGTTGCCGTGGAAGGCGATGCGCTCGGCGGGCAGCCCGGCGTCGAGAGCGGTGGTCAGCTCCCCGCCGGAGCACACGTCGAGATTGAGCCCCTCCTCCTTGAGCCAGCGCACGACGGCGCGGGAGAGGAAGGCCTTGCCTGCGTAGAAGACGTCGGCGTCCGGCCCGAAGGCGTCGGCCCAGGCGCGGCAGCGGGCGCGGAAGTCGCTCTCGTCGAGGAAGTAGGCGGGGGTCCCGAACTCCTCGGCGAGCCGGGCGACGGCGATCCCGCCGACGGTGAGGGCGCCGTCCGCGTCGCGGGTGACGGTACGGGACCAGACCTTCTCGTCCAGGACGTTGAGGTCGGCGGCGGGGGCGGAGTAGTGCCCCTCGGTGAGGACGTCGGCGTGACGGGGACCGGCGGGGTGTGCGGAGCGGCTCATCGTGATGCTCTCTCGGGTTTCTTTTCTGATCTCGTCAGAGGTGTTCGGGCGCGCTGATACCGAGCAGGGACAGGCCGCCGGCCAGCACCGTCCCGGCGGCCTCGGCGAGGGCCAGCCGGGAGCGGTGGGCGGCCGAGGGTTTCTCGTCGCCGGAGGGCAGCGGGGAGCCGCTGTCGTGGAAGTCGAAGAACGCGTGCGCGACGGCTTCCAGCTGCCGGGCGACCCGGTCGGGCGCGCGGTGACGGGCTGCGGCGAGGAGGACGCCGGGGTGGTCGGCGAGGAGGTCGAGGAGGGGGCGGGCGGGGCTTTCGTACGGAACCGGAGCCGCATCGGACTCTGCCGTGAACCCGAGGGCGGCGGCGTCGCGGGTGAGGGCGCGGGTCCTGGCGTGGGCGTACCGGACCCGGAAGAGCGGGTTGGCCTCACCTTGGACGAGCAGCTCGTCGCCGAGCGGGGCGCGGTCGTGCGAGGCGGGCCGCAGCAGCCCCCAGCGGGTGGCGTCCGCGCCGAGCCGTTCCAGCAGCTCGGCGGCGGTGGCATGGGCGGGCACGGGGCGGATCGTCGTGGCGAAGGGGCCCGGGGGCGTTTCGTGCGGGTCGGCGGTGACGCCGAGGCGACCCCACTCCAGGTCGCCGCCCCCTTCGCAGCCGACCCCGACCCGGGCGCCTTGCGCGGCGAGGAGCCGGCGTACGGCATCGGCGGTGACGGCCGCGCGCACCTCGGGCGCGTGGTGGAGCCGGATCTCCTCCCCCCGGAGCGCGTCCCCGTGTCCGTACGCACTCCCCTGCTCCCGTACGGCGTCGAGCACGGCCCGGTCGCCGGCGGCCGGGGCGTCCAGGGTGAAGCTCAGGAACCCGGGCCCGGTGATCTCGACCCGCCCGATGCCGGGCTCGGCGGCGACCCGCTCGCGCAGGATCCGCGCGACCTCCAGGGCCGGCAGCCCGGCGTCCCCGGCGAGCTGGAGCGCGACCGCACAGGCGTAGTCGCCGCTGCCGCCGGGCCGGGCCCTCTCCACCCGTACGCGCGCGGGCACGGAGGCGCGCAGCGCATTCTCGTCGACCGCGCGGCGCACGGCGTGCAGCACGGTCCGGGAGAGATCGGCGGGGGTCACGGGACAAGCGTAGGGGAGGAGGAGGGGCACTCCGCGACCCGGTTTCGCCATGCGGTCAGGTGGTGGTGCTGCCTGCCCGTCCGGCACCGCTCCGCCCGTCGACCGGCGGCCGCTCCTCCCCCGTGGCCAGCCGGTGCACCATCCGCACCAGCTCGCTCGGCTCGAACGGCTTCGCCAGGAACGCGTCGACCCCGGCCGAGACGCCCGTGTCCACCTCGTACGGCGTGCAGGCGCTGATGACGGCGATGGGCAGATGGCGGGTACGGGGGTCGGAGCGCAGGCCGGACGCGGTCTCCAGGCCGCCGAGGCGCGGCATCACGACATCGAGGGTGATCACATCAGGACGAACCCGGTGGACCAGGTCCAGGCACTCGACACCATCGGCCGCGGTCACGACCTCGAAGCCCTCCAGCTCGAGATTGACCCTGATCAGCTGCCGGATGACCTTGTTGTCGTCGACAACAAGCACGCGGCCGTACGCCCCTGACACCCTTCGAGAGTAGGTCGGCCCCGGTGACCGCGTCCGGCGTTTGCCCACTTCCGCCCCGGACGGGGGACGGGCTGACGCGACGGAATACCTGTTCACGGAGACCCGTCGGAAGCTGGTAGTGTTTCACCCGTCGCAGAGCAACACCGCGATACGCCCCCGTAGCTCAGGGGATAGAGCATCGGCCTCCGGAGCCGGGTGCGCAGGTTCGAATCCTGCCGGGGGCACTCCGGATCAAGGCGCTGACCAGCAGAAATGCAGGTCAGCGCCTTTTTGTTCGTGCCAAAACAGCAGCGGCCTGCGGCTCCACGCGATGGGCTTCCCTCCGCTCCTCGTGGGAAGGGTCACGAGGAGCGGAATCGGCGGCCACGAGCGTCGTCTCATCCGGCTCCCATGCCGCCGAGAGTCTGAAGCAGGCGCCGCCCAATCCTCCGCGCCCCCAGCGAGACGACGCGGCTCAAAGAGTCTGCTGCGGAACGGATCAGCCGGCGTTCGGTGAGCCCAGGGCCCGGAAGCCTTCCCACATCGGTCTCGGCGAAGGTGCCCGAATGAGTCTCCTCGGGTGCCCAGCGGGCCCATGAAGAGCTGGGACGCAGCCCGGCAGAGGGCGTCATCGCATGGCGGACCCCAGGTATGGGAGCTAGGAGCAAGAAGATCAGCCTGAAGCGGGACCCTCGACCCTGACAGCGGCCAAGTCGCCCTCCGCTTCGCCCCGAGAGCCCGAGAACGCCCATTGGGCGGGGTGCGCTTCGGCGGGAAGTTTGTAGACGAAGACCACATCGCGCTTGAACCCGGGCTGCACGTCTTCGGAACACACTCTGGCCCTGCTGTTCTCCTTGACTCGATAAGCATCCTGAATCATGTCGAACGTCCGACCCTCCGTGTCGACAAGGCCCTGCGAGATCCCACCACCACAGACAGGGTCGAAGGACCTACGGCCGTCGTTGTAGACGGTGGACTCGACGATGACGTACTTGGCGCCGTCACCGGCCTTGAGGATCTTGGTCGTATCGAAGTCGTCGATGGTCAAGGTCGGGGACTCACGGACCTTCTTGACGACGACAGTGACACCGCCGCTCTTCGCCCTCTGTCCCATGGTGTGGATATCAGCAGAGGGAGAGGGGGTCTGCTGCCCCTCCGGCCCCTGTGCGGCGTTGTCGGGATATGTGCGCGTGTCCTGCCAGATCGACGGACTCGATGCGGGTGCAGCAGTCGTACGTGGACCGTCACCACTCACGATGGCGAGAGTGACGCCTGACGACGTTCCAGCAACCACCAACGTCCAGACAGCTGCCGCTAAGACAGCCCGGCGGGGCGGCCGGATCCCGGCTGACGCGGCGACGGGCTCGGCAGGATACGTCGGGGCGTCGGCGGGCTTGGGTGGGATCATGTCGGCAGACTCCTGGGGGGTACGGACCCGATCGGGTGGGCAAATCTATTCCGGGCTTGTCGCGGCGGAGTGCGACCGGGCCTCGTCGGGTGGGCGCGGGTGGTGAAGTGCTCGTCTCAGCGTCTGGCGGAGAGAAGCGGATCGAGGAACCTGCTCGGCTCGCCGTGCCAGGTGATGGCCAGCGCGTCCCGGGCGCGGGTGGCCGCCACGAAGAGCAGCGACCGGGCACGGTGCAGCTCGCGCTGGTGACGGCTGGGGTCCGTCTGTTCCCACGCGTCGACGGAGGTCCGGGGCACGAGCCCCTCCGACGCACCGGCGATGATCAGGCAGCGGTACTCCAGCCCCTTGAAGCGGTACATGGTGCCGATGTGGACGCCCTGGTCACCGCGAGGGCCGTCCTGGGTGATCTCGGACGGGGTGATGCCGGCGCGTGCCAGGCGGTCGGCGAGCTGGGTGACCATCTCGTTGGTCGGGACACAGATCGCCGTGGACTCCCGGGGCACGTCGTGCCAGGCGCGCAACTGCTCCACGACGAGATCCATCTCCTTGTCCCAGCTCGGTGCCCCGTGCAACGAGGGTTCCGTGCCGTGCAGGACGGAGCGGTATCCGGCGAGCGTGTCGGCGTCACCGTCCAGGTCGTCGTAGTCGGCGCCGCCGAGAACCCGGATGGCGTCGCGCAGGATCTCCCGGGTCGTGCGGTAGCTGAGGGTCAACCGGGAGGACCGGCCCCGGATGTGCACGCCGAGACTGCCGAGGGTGACCTGGTTGTCGTAGATCCGCTGATGGGTGTCTCCGACCAGGAAGATGTCATCCGCGTCGGACGGCACCATGGCACGCAGCATCTTCCAGTGGGCGGCACTGAGGTCCTGTGCCTCGTCGACCACGATGTGCCGGTACCGATAGCGCAGCCAGGCGCCGGATCCGGCCTCGGCGTGGAGGTTGTCCAGGCCGCCCCGCTCCTCGCGTGCCTCCGCGCGCTGGTCGATCCGGGTCTTGCGGGCCATCTCCAGGCGGGCGGCCCGCTCCGCGATCTGGCGGTGGGTCTCCAGGCCCTTGGTCTCCAGACGCTGGGCGAAGCGTTCGGCCAGCTGCCAGATCCCGGCGCGTTCGGAGCGGGTGACGCTACGGCCCCGGCCCGCACGACGCGCGGTGAAGTAATCGCTCCGGTTGGACACCGCCTGCCCCAGGATGACCTGGTTCCACTCGTCGCTGAGGAATTCGGCGTTCCAGCGCGTCTGCCCCGTCTCCACGAGCAGTTCCCGCCACTCACGAAGGGCCGCCGCGTCGTCGATCCGGCGCTTCGTGTTGCCCGGGTCGGCCTCGCTGACGATACGCGTGGCGAGCTGGTCGACATGGGCGATGTCGACTCGCGCCAGAACGTCCGGCCCGCCGAGGGAGAGCAGCCGGGCCCTCAGCTCCGCGGCGAGGTTGCGGTTGAAGGTGGTGAGGAGCACGGGCTTCGTGTGGCCGGGTGGAAGTTGCCGCACCAGATGACGGACGCGGTGGAGAGCGACGATCGTCTTCCCCGTACCCGGGCCGCCGCCGACCCGGGCGGGGCCGGAGTAGCGCCGCCGGACCAGCTTCTCCTGGGTGGGGTGGAGGAAGACCTTCCAGCGGCCGAAGTCGCCCTCCTCCAGGATGCTCTGGAGGGATTCGTCGTCGGTGATCACCACGGTCTGGGAGCGGTCGACGGCCGTCTGCCAGTCGTCGGAGTCGAGGTTCTGCTCCGGCTCGGCCACGGCGACGGGCGCGGTCACCTGTTCCATGACCTCTTCGTACGGAACGCCGTCCCGCAACCGGAGGAGGACCTCCCCGGTGTGACGGGGGGCGTACTCGGCGAGGCCCAGCAGTTCGTCGTCGGTCGTGAGTTTCCGGACGATCGGAAGGAGGGGCTGGGTGACGCCGAGGTCCACGAGCTGCTGGTCGGTGTACGCGCCGAAAAGCGGCTCCTCGTCCGGCCATGTCTCCGCGGGTGGACCGGAAGGGGCCGAGGGGGACGCTGCGGGGTTGGTGGGCGGTGTGAGGCCGCGGCGCAGCACGCTCTCTTCGACGACCTGAAGATCGACGTACTCGATCGCACCGGTGATGTGGTTGATGCCGTAGTTGAAGCGTTCGAGGTTCTTGTGGACGTGTCCCCGGTGTTTGACGGCGACGAGGAGCCAGTCGTCACCGCTCAGGCGGATCATCAGAGCACGCCACTCCCGGTTGACGCGCGCCGACCAGAGGCGGTCATGGCCTTCCAGCTGTTTGAGGTCGAATCCGCCGGCGTGCGGGTTGCGGCGGAAGTCGTGCTGGAACTTGTAGAACGCCCCCAGGACCGCCCGGTCCAGTTTGACGATCTCCTTGTCCGCCTTGTCCAGCAGGCGCAGGGTCACACCCGTCCTGGGCGTGCTGTGGACCGTCATGGCTGGTTCTCCCCCTGGTCGTTCGTGGTCGTGTCAGCGTCGCCGCGCACGAGTGCGGCGAGTTCGTCCGCGTTCCATTCCGGCGCGGTACGGACCTGCCAGCCCGCGGCGCGGTAGGCCCCGTCCCGCTGTTCGGCATCGATGTCCCGTCCGCTGACGGGGTCCGGACGGTGGGCCAGGACGACGCCCACCCTCCGGTCGGGCCAGGCCAGTTCGGCGGGCCAGGCCGCCGTTCCCAGCTCGTGGCCCGCCTCGGGTACGGGTACGCCCCCGTCGGCGAGCGCGTGGGCGAGTGCGTCCAGTCCGGGGTCCTCGACCAGCAGCTCGATCACCTCGTCCCAGGCGGGGTCGCGGACGGGCGGGACACCGTCCGTGCCGCCCGCCTTCTCCTGTGGGCCTGCCGATGCACGGCGCCCGTCCGCGGCCGGCTCGGGTGCGTCCGGTGCGGGCTGGTGCGCACGCAGCTGGGAGGTGAGCCATCCGGCTCCGCCGGTGACCGCCAGCTCGGCCGGGTCGAACCCGGACAGCATCCCGGTCGTCAGCTGGACCCCCTCGCCCTCCCCCCCGTCGAGGAACTGGAGCAGGTTGCTCCAGTAGAGCCACGCTTGCCAGCGTCTGCGGTGGGCGGCCTCGTCCGCGTCGACCGTGCCGGGAGCGTCGTCGAGGACGGTCAGCGCGGTCCAGGCCGCCCCTCTCTGCCCGCCGCGCAGATCGAGCGCGATGGTGAGCGGACATCCCGAGCTGTCCCGGGTCGCCATGACCTGGACGGCTCCCTTCCCCGCCGCCAACCGCCGCCCGTGCAGCGCCTCGTGGATCCTGCGTCCGGTCTCGACGCCGTCGGCCAGGGCCCTGCTGGTGGAGGAGACGGCCGCGAAGCCGGCGAGGGCACTCTGTACGCGCAGCCGCCAGGCATCCGGGTCCGGGTCGGTGAGGTACCCGATGAGTGTCTCGACGGGGTTGACCCACACCAGGCGCGTCAGATCACGGGTGTCCCCCTCGTGCATGCGCCGGTGGACGTCCATGGCGGTCTTCTGGGCGGTGTTCGGGTACGGCTTCCACACGGGATCGGCCCCCGGGGCCGTACGCCCCGTCCACGCCTGTACGTCGTCCCAGGTGAGCTGGAAGACCTGCCAGCCCTCGGCTCGCAACCGGGTGCGCTTCACCGCGTCGGCCTCGGCGGTGAGGTGCCCGGGGCCGGCGTGATAGCGGTAGCCGTCCAGGTAGACGGCGACCCTGCGGTCGTCGTCGGTGCTGCGGAAGACCACGTCGGGGCGGGTGAAGCCGAGCGGAGTCTGGGTCTCCATCTGCCAGCCCCGGACGGTCCCGTCGGGTGCGGTGAAGCGCAGGGTGGTGTCCCGGGTGCCGTCGGCGGCGAGCGCGCTGCGGACGCTGACCTCGTCCACACGGTCGGCCCATTCGAGCAGACCACGCCGGAAAAGGGCCTCCAGTTCGCTCTCCACCTGGTGCACGAGGGTGATGTCGCGGGTGGTGGCCACCTGCACGGTGCTCCAGCGGTCGGCCCCACGGCCGAACAGCTCACCGAGCATGTCGAGGGCGTGCTCGCGGCTCACGAGCTCGTACTCGGCGTCGGTCACGTGCCGGAGCAGACACCGGTGGCAGGCGGGTCGGCCCTGCCCCACGCAGACGCAGGTCTCGATCACCTGTCGCGCATGGTCCAGGACGCCCCTCAGCCCGTCCCTCCCGGCCAGGCGGTGCAGATATCCGGTGCCGCCGGGCAGGGTGTCGTACAGGACGAGGAAGTGGCGGCGGAGCGGGCTCTCGCCCCCGTCCTCGGGCATGGAGTCGGTGACGACCGCGAGATGGTCGGGGTCTCCGCCGTAGCTGCGGGCGATCCCGGCCAGGAGGAGGGCTTTGAAGGACGCCAGCCGCTCCTGGGTGTAGGCGGTGACGGCGGGAATGAGGAGGCGCAGCGCGTCGGTGCGCAGCTCGTGGGCGAGCAGCACCCGCTCGCCTCGCCGTGCGGCGTCGTCGGCCGCTCGCCGCCGGGGGCACCAGGGCCGGTGGTATTTGGCGTGGGCCGACGTGTCGCCGGGGTCGTGGGCGGTGGGGCCGCCGTCCGGGTCGGCGAACCCGCACGCGTCGCAGACCCAGAACGGGTTGAGCCGCACCTCCCTTCCGGCGAAGTGCGTGTCCGCGCCGCCGTCCACGCGGGTGGCTCCGACGTTGATGTGGCGGATGCGTGCCTGACGGGTGAACTCCCAGCCGAAGGTGGCGTGTTCGTGCTTCCACGCCTCTTCGATGTCATGTGTGTCGATGTCGACGGCCGGGACGACGGAGTAGTGCCGTCGCTCCCGTTCGTCGGTGTCGTCGCGGACGCGGACGTCGTCGCGCTCGTCGCGGGAGGTGACGCGGCGGGGCACGAGGACCTTGTGCAGGCAGCCGATGTCCCCGATGGCGGCCGACCGGCAGCGGGGGCAGGGCGCGGCGTCCTGCTCGGCCCGGTGGGTGCGGACGTGACCGCAGTCGGGGCAGACGCGCCACCAGAGCCAGGCGGGACGTCCGGGGCTGCCGATGTCGAGTCCGGTGACGCGGTGCTTGTACCCCTGCACGTAGTAGTGGTTGCCGGGGGCGAACTCGGAGAGGGCGAGGCGCGCGGGGCGGCTGTGGCGCAGGGTCTTGCTGTGGTGCGTGCGTGTGCCGTCGGGGCCCTTCTCCGTCCAGGTGAGCGTGGCCTCCAGCTCGGTGGGCGAGTCGATCAGGCTGTAGTTCGGGAGCAGGCCGAGGTCGACCAGGGCCCCGTGCGCGGTGGTGCGGCTGATCTCGCGGGAGAGGCGTGCCACGTCCCGGCGCTCGGCCCGTAGTTCGCGTCCCTGCCGCTCGTGGTCGGGGTCGCCGGCGACGAGCAGCCCGTGGGCTCGGTCGATGGCCTCGGTACGGCGCTGGAGTTCGGCGCGCCGGTCCTCCCACCGTCGGCGCGCCGTGTCCAGGGCGGCACCCAGCCCGTCCTCGCCGGCGTCGGTCGCGTAGGTGACGAGGGCGGCGCGGGCCTGCGGGCTGACACCGGTGCCGCGGTTCTCGTCGTAGGGCGGGAACAGGTCCAGGAAGCCCTGGACGAGCCGGTTTCCGGCGGCGAGTGCCGCTTCGGCGAACTCGGCCTGCCAGGCGGAGGTCCCGAAGAGGTCGGTGGCACGTCCGGGAAGGGGCCTCAGGGGCGTCCCGTCGGGCGAGACCAGCCGTCCGGCGCCCGCGAGGTCGAGGAGGTGGGCCAGGTACTGGCGGCGGAGGATCTCGGCGGCGGAGAGGTAGCAGCCGGGCGGCAGCACCTCTCCGGCGATCATGAGCCGGGGGTCTTCCAGGTAGTAGCGGTCACGCGGGCCGCGGTCGACCATGGTGAGCAGGTAGGCGTTGCCGGTGGACCGTCCGGCGCGGCCCACACGCTGGATGTAGTTGGCCGGGCCCTTCGGCAGCGAGGCGAGGACGACGGCCGACAGGTCGCCGATGTCGATGCCGAGTTCGAGCGTGGGGGTGCAGGACAGCACCTGCGGGTTGGCGTAGTGGACGCGGGTGCCCTCCCGGAACGCCTTCTCCACCGCTTCCCGCCTGGCGCGGCTGAGCGTGCCGGTGTGCTCAGCGGTGTTGATGGTGAAGACCCCGGCCTCGCGGTACATGCGGCGGTAGAAGTCGTCGGAGAAGTCCCGCTGCCGCAGTCCGCTGTCCAGGTCGCGTCCGGTGCCGAGGGTTCCGCCGCACCGGTAGCGGGGGCAGGGCTGCCCGTGCCACTGGTCGGCGAGGTCGGGGTGGACGGTCTGCTCCCAGAAGCACCGGGGGCAGTGCGCGGTGGCGTCGGGCAGCGTGTCGTCGGCGAGGGCCCGGACCTGGATGTGGCCGGGCTGGAGTCCGTAGACGCGGGTGGTGCCGTCGAGGGCCGTCCGCGCGGAGACGACGCCCGCGTCGGCGAGTGCGGGCAGGAGGCGGGTCAGGAAGAGGCCGGCCGCTTCGGGGCGCAGCCCGAGGGAGCGCACGGCCCAGTCCTGGTACCAGCCGAGCCGGCCGGTCAGGACGTCGAAGTCCTCGCTGCCCTGCTTGGGGGTGCCGAGCAGGAAGGCGGGGGCGGAGACGCCACGGGGGAAGGCCGGCATCCCGGTCTCGCGCCCGCCCCAGATCGCCCATCTGCGTACCCCCGCCTGGGCCAGCCAGGGGTCCAGCCAGGCGTGCCGGACCGCTCCGCGGATGCGCATCCGTTCCAGCAGGCCCCGCACGAAGCCGGTGTACCTCTCGGGTCCGGGCGCGGAGCCGTCGGGCAGCGCGATGTCACCCGGGGTGGTCAGGAGTGTCTCCCGTACGATGTCCGCCACCGCGTCGGGGTCCGGCAGCGGTACGTCGGCGGCGATGGTGCGGGTGAGTTCCAGGGTGCGGCCCTGCCGGGAGCGGAGGCCGAACTCCATGACGGTGGCGAACGCCAGGCGCTGGGCGATCAGCTCCCAGGTGGCCCGGGAGCCGCGGCTGCGTCCGGAGAGCAGCGTGTCCACCCCGCGGACGAGGTGGAGGTCCGGTGGGATGACGGCGGCCTGGACGGCCTTGCTGTCGACGACGTCCGCGATCAGGTCGGCGGCGAGGTCGTTCAGGGCGACCGGTTCGTCCTCGCCGATACGGCTGGCGAGCAGCGCCCGCAGCGAGAAGGTGTAGGAGCGGCTGGCGACGTACCCGGCGCGGTGGGCGGCGTCCTGCACGGAGTCGTTGAAGAGGAGCGTCTTGTCCTCTCCCAGGCTCTTGTCCAGTTCGCCGCCGGTGAAGAGCTGGGTGACGGAGGCGGCGGCGAGCGCGGCGAGGCCGGTTCCGAGGTAGCGGATGGAGTTGAAGGTCCGGCAGGCGGGGCACTGGTCGCGTTCGGCCGCCCGGTCGCCGTCGAGGTCGGTGTGGACGAAGGCGGCGTTGTGCAGGGGTACCGGCCGACGGGCTGCCTCGCCGTCGGCGGGCGCGGTGAAGTCGGCTTCGGGTGACAGAGGGCGCAGCCGGCCGCCGGTGCCTTCCAGGACCATGACGGCGGGCCCGCCGCGCCTGCGGTCCGCTCCGGCCCCGAAAGCCGCCTCGTGCACCTCGCGCGGGGTCGCGGCGATCATGTTGCGCACCCGGCGCTTGTCGCGGCCGACGGAGGCCCGGCGGATCTTGGTGGCGTTCAGGTCGAGGTGGGCGGGGTCGACCTCGGGCGAGTAGGCGGCCCAGCCGGAGCGTCCGCACTCGCGGCAGAAGACGGCGGGCAGGAACACCTCGGCGGGCGGCGGTGCGCTGTCGTCTGCCGGTACGGCTCCCTCCCCCACGGCGTCGCGCGGCAGGGCGGGCTTCTCCCCGTCGTACGGGGACGGACCGGCGCCGGAGGTCCGTCCCGCGCGGGCCAGCGCACCGCCGGAGGTGACCCGTTCGTCGTCCCAGCGGAACTCGGCGCGGGCCCCGCTGATGCCGCGCAGGACCCGGGAGACGGAGCGCACCCAGTGGTGGATCTCGATGGAGAGCAGGGGCCGCCCGGGGTTCTGGGGGTCCCGGGCGTACGAGAGGAGGGCGAGGTAGCGGGCGAGCGCCCTGGCAGCGAGGGCCGGCCGCCGCTGCACCGCGACGCCCCAGTGGTAGGCGTACCGGGGCAGGATCTCGGTGATCTCGGCGAGGGTCCTGGGGGTGCCGTCGAGGATCTCCAGGACGGCGGAGGTGAGCCGGTGGCGGCGCAGGACGCCCCCGAGTTCCTCGGGGGTGGGGCCGGCCAGGCCGGTGAACGCGGCGACGAGGTCGTCCATGGCTCCCGGGTCGCGGGTGGGGTCGCCCAGACCGTCGACCTCCTCGGGCGGGGGGAACGGCAGGGTGAAGTCGCTCTCACCGGTGAAGTCCCGCGCCGAGCGCCGGTCCTCGCCCACGACCGCGTCGGCGGGGAACGGTACGCCGAAGACCTGCTCGGCGACCTCCAGCATGCCGGGCCGCCCGGCCTCCCCCCGCCCGGTGCGTACGCCGCTGTCGCCGGGGCCGCCCTCGCCGAGGGTGGCCGAGGTGGCGACCGGGCAGACGGGTCCCAGGGGCCGCCCCGGCTCCGCGAGTCCGGTGACCGAGCCGAGGCGGCGGAGCAGCATGGCGACGTCGGTGCCCTGTGCTCCGTCGTAGGTGTGGAACTCGTCGAGCACGACGTAGGCGAGCGGGGATTCCTGCCACAGACGCCGGTCCTCGGGCCGCTGGAGGAGCAGGTCGAGCATCTTGTAGTTGGTGATCAGGATGTCGGGCGGGGTGCGGCGGATCTCGTCCCGGTCGACGGCGATGTGGGGATTGGCCTGCTTGAACTCCTGGGACGGCCGGTCGCCGATGTAGAGCCCGGCCCGCACGCCCGCGTCGCGCAGCCGGGTGTCCTTCGGATCGCCGAGGCGTTCGCCGATGCGGTGGGCCTGGTCGGTGGCGAGGGCGTTCATGGGGTAGAGCAGGATCGCCTTGACGCCGTCCCGGCCTGCCTCGCGTTCGCGGCGGCAGTGGTCGAGGATCGGGATCAGGAACGACTCGGTCTTGCCCGATCCGGTGCCGGTGGTGACGAGGGTGGGCGCTGCCGGGCTGTGCAGGGTGGAGAGCCGCTCCCAGGCCCGCTCCTGGTGCCGGTGCGGGGTGAAATTCCGGGGCCACCAGCCCAGGTGTCGCTGCCAGTCGTCGTTCTCGGCGCTCCGGAAGGGGGTGCGGACGCGGAGGTAGGGGCCGCGGAAGATGCCGTCCTCGGCGTCCCCGAGGAACCCCTCCAGGGCACGGCGGGTCGACTCGTCGGCCAGCGCGTACGTCGTCGCGAGGTACTGGCTCAGGCTGGCCCGTACCTGGTCGGCGGCGAGGGTGGGACGCACGCGCGGGTCCTCCTTGGTGCGGATGGAAGCAGACCGGCCGAGGATGCCCGGCCATCGGCCTACGGTAACCGGGCGGCGGCACGAGCCTGCTCCCGCCTCACACGTCGAGCTTGCGCCCCGCGTACGCGATGCGGAGGGTGCGCTCCTCGTGGAGCAGCCGGAAGTGCATCCGGCCCGGCTTCGGGAGGAAGTCGCAGTGCCAGTCGAAGAGGTGGTTCTCGCCGTCGGCGTCGGGGAACCAGCACAGCCTTCGGCGCGACTCGAATTCGGTGCGTACGTAGGACCGCCACTGCGGTGCGATGGGCTGCCGGGCAGGGTCCCAGTCGCTGACGGCGTCCTGGAGCTCCCCGAGCCGCTCCCCCACGGGCCGCACCCACACCTCGGCCAGTTCGGCGAAGTGCTGCTCGGCGAGGGGGGTGAACTGGAGGGTCGGGAAGAGTTCCGGACAGCGTGCCCAGAGTTCGGTACCCGACCGCAGGCTCTCGACGGCCTTCTGCCGTGCGGAGTTCGCCCCGCGCCGGATCCACGGAAGGTGGGTGGCGACGTGCTCGCGTCGGGCGGCGTGCACCACGTCGACCTCGGTGACGGCCGATCCGCCGCCCTCGTCGTCGACCAGTTCCTCCCGTACGAGCGTGAGCCGGTCGGTGTCCCAGCGGGAGTCGACCGGAAGCGAGATGCCGAGCCCCCCGGTGAGGTGCGCGGCCCCGAGACCTTCCACGGCGTCGCCGTCGTGCCGGTACTCGACGTCCGCGTGGGTCTCCCCCTCCGGGAACGCCTCCCGGAGCGGCCACTTGGACTGGAGGATGGCCAGCCGCTGCCACAGGTCCTTGGTACCCGGAGACCCGATCCACTTCTGGATCGCGTGGCCCTGGGCGAGCTGCAACGCGGTCACCGGCTCCCCGGAGACGAGCAGGGTTCCCGCCCGGTCCTCCCTGGCCACCGCCAGGACCGCACGGACCATGTCGGTCATGGCCCGGTTGACCCGGTCCGGGTCGGCCTTCGTCCCACAGGACTTCTCGTTCAGGAACAGCTGCGGCATGTCTCCCCCTCCGCCACGATGTCGGTACGCCTCGCCCCGCCCTCCCCGGCGGGCGTCAGCCGATGAGCTGGTCGAGCGTGTTCTCCAGCTCGTCGAAGAAGCCCGGGGGCCACTGGTCGAGCATGCCGTCCGCGTCCACCCGCGGGCTGACGAAGTCCACGCCCGTGCCGTCCCCCCGGAAGTAGTGGAACACCGCCTGCCCGGGAGTGATCCGTCCCTGCTTGACGGCCAGGCGTACCCCGTTGATCACGTGGTCGCTGTGACTTTCCATGATCACCTGCGCGCCCTGCGCGGCGGCCGAGGCGGCGAGCGTGGCCATCTGGGTCTGGCCCTGCGGGTGCAGGTGCGCCTCCGGGTTCTCCAGGAGGATCAGGGCACCGCGGCGGGCACTCAGACAGGCGACGACGATGGGCAGGACGTAGGTGAGGCCGAAACCGACGTTGCCGGGGCGACGGCGCTTGGTGGCGCCGAGCGTGCCCCGGAAGCCGTACGAGAGGCTCACGGCGTCGGTGCCCTTGATGGCGTCGGCCTGGATATCGACTCCGGGGCAGAGGTCGCCCATCCAGGCGGCGGTCTGGTCGATCAGCAGATCGGAGGCGGCCTCGGGGTGGCGCAGCGGCCCCTCGGGGACCGGGTCCTCACGGTGGTGGCGGAGGTAGTTGACGGTGTGCTCACCGCGTACGCCGAGGAAGCCGCGGCCGATCGCCGCCTGGTGGTCGCGAGGGTAGAACTCGGCCGGTGAGATGCGGTCGGCGTGGAGGTACTGGAAGGGCGCGGTGAGGAACGCCGGGGTCACCGCCTCGGGGCCGGCCGGTCGCTCCCGTTCGCCCTCTGAGGTGTCCGGGAGGTCCGCGTCGGCCAGCGGCAGAAGGTTCTGCTCGGCCTCGTACGCGGCGGTCCACCCGTAGTGGTACGCACCCTCGTCGACGGCGAGGCCGATCCGGGGCTCGTCCTCCGTGAAGTCCTCGTGGAGGACGTCCTCGCCGGTGCCGAGCCCGACGAGTTCGCCATTGAGGAGGAAGCCCCGGCCCGCCACGTTCGTACGGCGTCCGGCTCGCCTCTCCTCGGCCGTGAGCGCGGAGAGCGCCAGGTCGCCGGACTCGTAGGACTGGCGCAGGAGCCCGATGGACTGGAGCACGCTGCTCTTGCCGGAGGAGTTGAGACCGGTGAGGAGCGTGAGCGGGCCGAGCGGAAGCTCCGCATGCTGGAACGCCTTGTAGTTGGGCAGCGTCAAACGGTCGATCACGGTGCGGCTACCCCCCGGAACAGTCGTGCCACTTCTTGGAATCGGGTGCGGATCCTCGCCGGGCTCCCGGTTCCCACCGAGATCGACCGGTCGAAGTCCCAGTCGCCCAGGAGCCGGAAGAACTGGTCGTGCACCGCCGGACGGGACGCTACCAGCCGGGCCCGCTCGTCATCATCGAGAAGGGCGAGCTGGACGGAGATCGTCTCGAACAGGGCCTTGTTGATGACGGGCGAGCTGCGCTCGCCTCCCTGCCACTTCCGGAAGGCGTGCTCGCCGAACAGCTCCCAGGCGCACCGCATGGCGGTCCGGAACTCCCGCGCCAGCTGATCCCGTCGCTCGTCGGACAGCGCGTTGATCCGGTACATGGAGTCGATGAGGAACTTGTTGAAGTCGGTCTCGGAGTGCTGGGACGGGTTGGTCAGGCGGAAGGCGAGGAAGCGCAGCACCATCTCGCGGTCGGCCATGCGGGCGTCGGAGACGCTCCACCGGGTGGCCTCCCCGAACGACGGTTCCTCCGCCAGGTCCGCGAGGAACGTCCGGACCTTCCCCCCCACCAGAGCATGCCGGAGCTCCTGCGGCGTGAGCGGCATGCCGCCGGTGTTGATCCTGGTGAAGACGTTGTACTTGACCTTCTCCGGGGTGCCCTGCTGCATGATGTGGACGGTGAGCTGGGTCTCACGCAGCCGGATCCTCATCCGTCCCGTGAGGTCCTGGTAGGTGCTGCCGGCGAGCTGCCACAGGTAGTCCATGCCGCGCAGGGTGAGGGGTTCCAGGCCGGTGATGTCCGGCTCCATGAACCGGGCGATGGCGGTGAGCCGCTGGACGCCGTCCACCACGGCCCACTTGTCCTCGTCGCCCTGGGCCATGTGGAAGTTGGAGATCGGGATGCGCAGCAGCAGGGATTCGATCAGGCGGCTCTGCGCACGGTCGCTCCAGATGCCGGAGCGGCGCTGGAAGTCCGGTGCGAGGTCGATCATGCCCTCCCGCAGCCGGGAGAGCAGCAGGTCCACGGTCGTGGTCTCGGTGTGGATCCGGATGTTGTCGGGCCGGAACGGGGCGGAGGCGTCATCGGCGTCCCGGTGGGCGCCGTGCTCCTCCCCTTCCTCGTCGGCGGGAAGCTCCAGCTCGACGCCGGTCGGACGGCCGTCCGATCCGATCTCGATCGGCGGTCCGAGCGGCAGGAGCAGCGAGTCCGGCTGGTCGATGTCCGCGGCCACGGCGTAGCCCCGGGTTCCCAGAGTCCGACCGCTCTCGACGCCGGCCCGGTCCCCGCCGTCCTCGTCCACCGCCATGGCACCCGCAGCCCTCTTGTCCGCCGCCACCGCCCTGTGCCGTGCCGTCCCCGGCCCAGCCTAGCGAGGGGGCCGGGGAGTGTCAGCGCGACCGCCCGACGCCCGTCCGCAGCGGTCGGCGGTCGGCCCTCGGACTGATCCTTCAGGCCGTCCGGGCCACCGCCCCTTCGAGGTCCAGCTCGGCGACGACGGTCTTGCCGACGGGAAGCCGGTCCAGGACCTCCCAGCGGTCCGCGAGCGCCTCGACCAGCAGCATCCCCCGGCCGGTCTCGGCGAGCGCCCCGGGCGCGGGCGGGGGCACGCCCGGAGAGGGCGGACGGCTCTCACCCCGAGCGTCGGAGACCTCGACGCGCAGGGTCGCGCCGAGGAGCCTGAGGCAGACCTCGAAGTCGCGGCCGGGAATGCGTCCGTGCGTGACGGCGTTCGCGGCGAGTTCGGCGATGAGCAGCGCAGCGGTGTCGGACGCGTCGCCGCCGTACGGCAGCCCCCAGGCGTCCAGCTGCTGGAGGGCGAGCCTGCGGGCGAGCCGGGCGCCGCGCGGGGTGGAGCGGAAACGCTGGGTGAACACACGTACGGTAACGGAATCCGTGTGCGTCACGGTGGGGGTGACTGGTGCTGTCATAGGCCCAAGATCCCGCCTGGTACTGCGGGTTCACCAGGTCCGAGGTGCGTACGCGGCGGCAGCGTACGCGCTGTTCGATGGACAGTACGCGTCACGGCGCGTGACGATGACGGGCGTCGGAATCGGTCCGGCGGTGGGTGGTACGGAAGGTGTCCTGCGATGGCCGGTGAGCACACGGACTGGGGTACGGGAGCGTCGGGCGGCGGGGAACCCGAGGTGTCGGACAGTCTGCGCACCTTCGGCGCGTTCGTCCAGGCTTTACGCGAACACGCGGGCCTGAGCCGGGAGGAGTTCGGCACGCTGGTCGGCTTCTCGAAGCACACGGTCGCCTCGGTCGAACAGGGCCGGCGGATGCCGGACATCGACTTCGTCGAGGGGGCCGAACCTCACCTCGGCAACACGGGCGCACTGCGCGCGGCGGCGCCCCATCTGTCGCGGAAGCCGGGCCTGGCGAGCTGGTTCCGGCAGTGGGCCCGGCTGGAGGCGTCGGCGATCAGCCTGTACACGTACGAATGCCGGGTGGTGCCGGGCCTGTTGCAGACGGAGGCGTACGCGCGAGCCGTCTCCCTGAACGTCCCGCCACTGCCGGACCCGGCGGAGCTGGAGCAGCGGATCGCGGCGCGGCTGGCCCGGCAGGAACTCCTGGCGGTCACGCGGAAACCGCCGACGGCGTTCAGCTTCATCGTGGAGCAGGCGGTGCTGGAGCGGTGCACGGGCGGGAAGGACGTGACGCGGGAACTGCTGGACCACCTAGTGGAGTTGGTGGAGCGGAACTGGAACGTGGAGTTGCAGGTGATGCCTACGGTGAGGGTGAGCCATGCGGGGTTGGATGGGCCCATGCGGCTCGCGGAGACGCCGGAACATCGCTGGTTCGCCTACTCCGAGGGCCAGCAGAACGGGCGGCTGATCACTCACGCCAAGGAGATCAGCCTCCTGCACCAGCGGTATGCGAAACTGCGCTCGCAGGCTCTGACCCCCGAGGAATCGCTGAGCCTGCTGAAGCGATTGCGAGGAGCGCTATGAGCACGTCCGAACTGGCCTGGTTCAAGAGCAGTTACAGCGGCTCTCAGGGCGACGACTGCGTCGAGGTGGCGCAGGGCACGCGGACGGTCCATGTCCGGGACTCCAAGGACCTGCGGAGCCCCGAACTCGCCGTCTCCCCCACCGCCTGGGACGACTTCGTCACGTACGCCGCGCAGAGCTGAGCCTCACGCTGTGCCCCGCACCGGAGTCGTCCGGTGCGGGGCACAGCCGTTCATGAGGCGGGCGGCGTCCACTTCCCCTGGTCGATGGCCTCCTGGAGACGCGCGGAGAAGTAGGCGTGTGCCTCGCGCATCTCTTCCTCGCGGTTGGCCTTGTAGAAGGGGGCGGTGTAGCCCTCGGGGGGCTCGGGCCGTTCCTTGTTCTGGTAGGCGAGGAAGTGCTCGTAGTGCTCTTTGGTCTGGCCGAAGCCGTAAGTGTAGCGGTTGCCCGCGATCTTCCGTTCGTTGGCGTCGAACCAGGTGACGGAGTCGAAGTCCTGCATGATCGGGAAGCGGGCCTTGTACATGGCGACGAGCGCGTCGGCGCTCACGCCGAGCCAGACGGCCACGAGTGCGTCGATCTCCACCAGGGCTGCTCGCCGCGCCCGCTCCGTACGCAGAGGGGTGTTCCGGTTCCATGTCGGGCCGACTGCGTGCAGTGGTTGCAGCTCTGGCCATTCACACGCCCAGGGTTCGTAGGCGGGCCAGGTGGGGTCGTAGAGCTCTTCCCAGAGGTCCGCGTAGGCGTTGGTGAGGCAGTTGAGCCTCAAGGTTCGAAGAAGCAACGCGGACGCCAGGAAATGGTCCCCGCCTGGGGCGGGAAGCCGTCGAGCCTGTGCAACATCAAGGTGACCGACACGCGTTGTACGCAGCAAATAGTCAACCGGGATGGCAGACCAGAAGCCTGCGGTGAGGACAGTGGCTCGGAGGCCGCTCAACCAGGTGCTTCGAACAGCATGAATGTGCGCAGGCCCCGGAGGAACGATCGCGGCATACAAGCTCCGCTCTGTGTCAGGCGCAATCATCTCCCGCCACGCTACCCGGTAGAACTCCGTGTACGGCCTCCGCAGCCTCCGCAGCAGTTCCGCCTCTGTCTGCTCCTCAGTGATCTCCGAAGGCCCCACGCCGAAGCGCCCCGCCGCCGTCTCCCTCGCCCGTGCCACCTCACGCTTAGACGCCTTGAGCTGCTCCGGGGTCCTGCCGTCGCTCCACACATCACGCGCGGGCCCATAGGCCTCGGGCTTTGCAACGTAGACATACTCGGACTCGGGCACCGCATCGTCTGCAAGGGTCATCGGGTTGAGCCCGAAGACTTCGCCAGCGCCCTGGCTCGGCTGCTTGAACAGGGGGTTGGCCAAGCCGATCTGAGGCCCCTTGAGAATCACCTCGGACCAGCCAGCCGGCCGACGCACCACACCCGCACCGTCTGGCACGTTGTACCCGATGAGGTTGTCATCCTTGGCCGTCTTCTCGTTGTAGCCGCTGGTGATCTGAGGCTGGCACGCGCTGAGGCGTAGCGGGTAGTCCGCCAGCGCCCTGATCGCCTGCTCCTCCGCCGTACTTACCGGCGAAAGCAGCCTCGCCTGGCGTACAGGCTGGGTCTCATCGCCAGTGAGTCTCTGCCACCGGGCGAGCATCGCTTCGTTCACACGGACGACCCGCTTACGGTGCGGGCGTTCATCCCAGCTGTCGCCGTAGCGGACCCCGGGATCAGGAGCCTTGCCGTCATCGTCAGCCGAGAGGCGCAGCGCGTCGACCGAGAAGAGCCACGAAAGGTGATCGAACCCGATCCCGCCCGCCCGACCGTAAACATGCACGCCGAAGTGGCTGGACCGGCCAACAGGCGGCGGGAAGAAGCGGTTACCCGCGTTCACGAAGTCACCATGGACGCGGAGCCGCATGTAAGCGGCCTCTCTCAGGCGCCCTTCCTTGTCGCCGCTGAAATGAGAGTCCGGGTGCACCAACCCCACCGTTCCCTCACGAGCCAGGTGCGCCCAGGTTCGGCACATGAATGCCCGGTACAGGTCAGGCCGGGTGCCCGAGATCAGCGGATAGACCACAGCGCTCCCGAGGACTTCCGCCGTCCCCGCCGTCGAGGTCAGGTCGCGCAGATAAGCCCAGCGGTGATTCGCACTCGCCAGAATCTCGCTCTTGCGGTCCTTCCGATCCCCGGCCGACTGCTTCTCACTCAGCTTGAACCAAGGATCGACTTCTGCCAGAACCGCCGCCTCGTCCCAGTCCGGCCGCACCCAAGGCGGGTTCCCCACCTGAAGGTCGAACCCGCCCGCCGCCCCCCGGAAGACATGCGCGAAGTGCAGCTCCCAGTGAAAGAAGCCGTGGCCGTCCTCCGCCCTTATGTCCTTCTCCGTCGTGCCCGCGATGTCCTCGACCGTGTTCAGCCACGGGTAGCGGAACGGGAGCAGTGCCGCCGACCGCATGCCGAGGAAGCCCTCCAGGCGGTCCTCCACATCACCGAGCACCTCCAGCGCGTCGTCCGGGCTGAGCTTCTCGATGCCCGAGAGCAGAGACTCCTCCGGCATGTCGGACGTACCGAGGACGGCCTCCAGGAACTCCAGCCAGTCGCCGAAGCTCTGGAGCGGCACCACCTGGCGCTCCGGCGGGCGGGCGGATCGGGCCGGCCTTCTGGCCGCCGCAGTCTTCCGTACGCCCCCGTCCGAGGAGGCCAACGCCTCGCCCAGCTCGTCCTGTTCCCCGTCCGGGTCGTCGAACAGCCCGGCCGTCCGCCACAGCTGGTCCCCCGGTGCGGAGCCGGACGCGGGCTCGGCCGGAGCCACCGGCTCCGCCCGCTCCGGGGCGGCGGCCTCCGCCGCCGCCCCGGGAACCGCCGCCCCACCCGCAAGGGTGCCCCCCGTGGCGTACACGGGATCGCCGCCGTCGAGTTCGCCGACCCGGTCCAGCGGCCAGAACCACAGCGCGCACCAGGCGTCCATGACCGTCTTCAGCCGCCAGTACGGGGTGCCGTGGCGGGTCAGGTCGTCCAGGACCTTCTGCTTGTCCTCGGCCTCGGTGGACTGGTCCAGCCAGTCGGCGCCCCAGACGTCGACGCGGCGGGCGACCGCCCGTTCGGAGAGTTCCAGCCGGGTCGCGACCAGGGACCACAGGAACTCGGCCCGCCGGGCCACGCCTTGGAGGCGGCCCAGCTCGGTCTTGTCAGCGGCCTTGCGCCACCGTTCGTACCGCTTGCGCCGGGCCTCTTCGGTCTCGTCGCCGCGCTCCTGGAACGGCTTCGGACCCTTGGGGGCCTTCTGGACGCCTTTGCGCCACCGGCCGAGCGCCTTGGCCTCGTCCTCGGCGAGCTTCTTAGCCTCCGGTTCGGCGGCGACCGCGCCCCAGCCGACGGCGGGCAGCAGGAACTGGTGCACCGCTCCCTCGGGGAGGGGGCCGTCGCGGAACGGCAGGTCCGTGGGGGGCAGGGGGTTCTTCCTGGCCAGCCAGGAGCCGTCCGTGAGGGTGTCGGCCTTGTAGACCTTGCGGCCCGCGCCGATGAGGGAGTTGCCGCGCCGCAGGTGGAGACCGAACCAGGGGGCCCGCATGCCGGGGTGCATGGAGTTGAGCCAGAGGGAGACCTCGGCCAGCTCCACGGCCGTGGCGTTGAGGTCCACGCCGTAGGCGTTGTGGAGGGCGACGTACGCCTTGGTCTTCTGGAGCTCGATCTGCCGGAGTTCGGGGTCCACCTTGCGGCCCAGCTCGCGTTCGCGGCGGCGCAGGTACTCGGCGGCGACCTGGTCGATGGCCTCGTTGAGGAACGCTCCGGAGCCGAGGGCCGGTTCGCAGATCTTCCACTCCAGGAGTTCCCTGGCCGGGGTGGTGGTGCCGTCCTGGTCCAGGCGGTGCCTGAGGGCCAGTTCGACGGTGACCTCGGTGAGGGACTTCGGGGTGTAGTAGGAGGCGGAGGTCTGGCGGTCGCGGCCGGCCAGCCGGTACACGAAGGAGCCCCGGGGATGGGCCACCCGCTCCCGGCGGCCGGTCTCCTCGTCGGTGCGCTTGACGAAGACGGCGTCGTCGTAGTCCTGGGCGCGGGAGGCGGGGACCATCCAGCTGCCGTTGGAGGGGTCGCCGCCCTTGGCGACCTCGTACAGCTCCTCCTCGGCGATGAAGCCTGTGTAGGACATCAGGCCCTCGTACACGGCGCCGAGCTGGTTGATGCCGAGCTGGGCGTACGAGATGAAGCCGCCGCGCTCCCTGCCCCGGCCCTTGGTGAGCATCAGGCGGCGCAGGACCTTGTGCAGGGTCTCGTTGCGCAGCCGGGTGTCCAGGACGGGACGGCGGCCGTCCGTTCCGCCCTCCTCGTACGCCGGGTTCTCGATCTGGTCGTCCGAAATGAGGCGGACGGCCTTCTTGGCGAACAGTTCGGAGCGCAGTGCCTCGAAGCGCAGGCCCGCGCTGGTGGAGCGCGCGGCGGCGCGACGGGCGCGGTCGGCCTCGCGGATGCGGTCGGTGTACTCGGCCTCGGTGATCGTGCCGGCGGCGAGCAGCTTCGCCGCCTCGCCCTCGGCCTTGGTCGCGTCGCGCGCCGCCTTCTCCGCCGCGAGGTCCTCGGGCTCGGTGCCGTAGCGGCGGTGGCCGTTCTCGACCTTATCGAAGAGCAGGTCGAGCGATTCGTACAGGTGGAAGCCGCGCCGGGAGCGCTCGCCGACGAGGTCGCGCAGGACGAGGTCCCCGAGGCGCTGGAGCCCGTACCCCTGCTCGTACTCCGGGTAGTCGGAGGGCAGGATACCGAGGGCGGGGCTGGCCTCCGCGTACAGGAGGAACAGGATGCGGTAGAGGTAGCGCAGCGACTCGCGGCTGAGTTCCTTGGCGAGCCGGGCCGGGTCGTCGAGGTCGGCGGGGGCGACGCCGTTCTCCGGTTCGCGCAGGCGGTCCAGGACCTCGTTGGCGATCCACTCCACGCTCAGCCGCAGGCCCTCCCGCAGTTCGGTGGAGACGCCGACGGCGTGTTTGCCCGAGCGGTCGAGGAAGGCGGCGAGCGGGGCGGTGCCGCCTTCGGCGGGGGCGCGCAGCGAGTCGGAGCCGAACAGGGCGGCCAGGGTGTCGAGTTCGCCGCCGTGGCGGTCGTCGCGGCGGTGCAGGGCGGCGTCGAGATCGGCGGCGAGGTAGCGGCCCTCGGGCCAGGCGAGGCGGTCGGCGAGGACGATCACCCCGCCGACGAGCAGGAGGATGTGGCGCGGGGGCGTGTCGCAGGTGAAGAGGAAGTCGGTGAGGGCCTTGGCGTCCGTGAGGTCGGGGGCCGAGGTCTCCG
The DNA here is from genome assembly GCF_050942385.1 of Streptomyces sp. CA-146814. Taxonomy (NCBI): domain Bacteria; kingdom Bacillati; phylum Actinomycetota; class Actinomycetes; order Kitasatosporales; family Streptomycetaceae; genus Streptomyces; species Streptomyces sp. CA-146814. The sequence goes on along the minus strand of NZ_CP192068.1, from coordinate 5,551,968 downwards.
TCCGCACCGGGTGGAGCAGGCGGCCGGCGCCGTCCGGGTCCAGGGCCGCGTCGGATTCGGTGGTCCAGCCGCAGCCGACCGCGTACAGGCCGGGTTCGGCGTGGAGGACCTGGATGTCGTAGGCGCGGTCGGCGCTGCGGACGGTGACGGTCTGCTCGTGGGCGTCCGTGTACCCGAGGGCGCGGAGGGTTTCCAGGTGGCTCTCGGTGTACCGCTTGCGCCACCCCTCGGGCGCGAGCGCGGCGGGCTCGGCGAGCGCGGCGGCGTCCTGGGCGAGCGCGGCGCGGCCCGCAAAGTAGGGGCCGTGCAGGGCCCGCAGCCCCTCCCGGGGGGTGCGGGCGCGCGGCGGCACGGCGTCACGGTCGAGGCCCTCTCGGGCGGCCTCGGCCACCGCGTCGGCGTGGCGTCGGCGTTCGGTTTCCTCGAAGGCCGCCCAGCGGGTGAGGAGGCCGTCCTTCGCCTTCAGGTCCTTGGGGAGGACTTCGGCGAGGTAGTGCGGCGAGAGGTAGTCGCCGTGGTTGACGAGGGAGTCGTACGTCACGTCAGTTCTCCGCCTGGGCGTCGGACGGGTGGGCGGCGGACGAGCCCGGTGAGCCGGTCGAAGAAGCCGGGTCGGTTCCGGGGGCGTCAGGGGTGCCGGGGCGGTCGAGGACGGCGAGGACCCGCAGCAGCGGGCGGCCGGTGGTCTGCAACTGGTCGAGGAGGCGGGCCAGTTCGTCGGCGGTCTCCTCGACGAGGCGCTCGCGCCGGTCGGTGACGCCGGGCAGCAGGGAGTCGGTGCGCCAGCGGGCGACATGGGCGCGGTAGGCGGCGAGGGGCCCGCTGATCCGCTCCTCCCACTGGGCCCGGCCCGCGTCCAGGTGGTGGCGGGCGGCGGCGACGGCGACGGGGACGAGGGCCTGGAGGCCGTCGGGGTCCTGCGGGCCGCCGGTGCGGGCGAGCCTCGGGCCGACCTTGGCGTCGCGCAGCGCGTCGGCCATGGGGCGCACCTCGGGCGTCCCGGTTCCGTCGGGGCGCAGGCCGCCCACGGCCATCCAGCGGACCACGGTCGGGCGGCCGAGGGCGTTGGAGTGGATGCCCTGGACGAGGAAGACGGGGCCGTCGACGTGCGGTGTGGTGATGACCGGGGCCTCCTGCCGGCCGAACTCGACCAGGACCTTGTCCGTCAGCCACTCCACCACCGGGTGGATGTCGGTGAGGAAGGAGACGTCGGGCCACATCGTGGTGCTGCTGCTCCTCGCCTCGTCGAGCTTGCGCTGTGCGAGGGCCCGGTCGGAGGTGACCAGCATCCGGTCGGCGACGCGCTGTTCCCTGAGGTAGGAGGGCGGCAGGGCCTTGAGACGGTGGAGCAGGTCGGGAGCGAGGGACGGGGAGAGGGAGAAGTAGCCGCCGCCCTGGGCGTCGGTGCCGGAGGCCAGGCCGATCAGGTCCGCGGCGCGCTCCTCGTACACCTCGTCGAGGGCGGTGGCGACGAAGTCGGCCGTGTCACCGTCGAAGAGCGAGATCAGTTCGGCGCGGGCGGGCAGCTCGTGTTCGGTGACGGTGTCCACCTGGCCGAAGAGGTCGGCCAGCGCCGTGTCATCCTCGGCGGGCCCGGAGTCCAGGAACTCCTCGACCGTGCCGCCCCGGACCAGCTCCTTGATGAGGCGGCGCTCCTCCTCCTCGGCCCGGTAGAGACCGGACACCGCCTCGGCCGTACCGTCGAGCTTGTGGGCCTCCTCCTCGCGGCGCAGCAGCTTCTCGGCGACCGTGCGGTCGTCCTTGGCTCCGGGGGTGGCCGAGGTGAGGATCAGCGCGTGGAAGCGGGGCTCGTGCTTCTGCCCGTACCGGTCGATACGGCCGTTGCGCTGCTCGATGCGGATCAGGGACCAGGGGATGTCGTAGTGGACGAGGTGGTGGCACTGGCGGTGCAGGTTGACGCCCTCGGAGGCGACGTCGCCGGTGAACAGGAGCCGTACGGGGGTGTCGGCGAGGCCGAACGACTCCAGGACCTTGGCCTGCTCCTCGTCGCTGAGACCGCCGTGCATCACGGCGACGGCCTTGGACGTGCCGTCGGCGCCCACCGGGAGGCCCAGGCGGGCCGGAACGACGTCGGCGAGCCAGGTGAGCGTACGGACGCGTTCGGAGAAGACGACGGCCCGTGTGGTGGACCGGGGGCCGACCCCGATCTCCTTCAGCTGGGCGACGAGCGCGTCGAGCTTGGCGGAGTCGCCGGGAGCGGTGCCGTCGCCCATGCCGTCGACGATCTGCCGGAGGCGGGCGAGCGCGGCCTGCTCGGTGGTGATGGCCGGGTCGGGCAGTTGCCCCTTCTCCTCGGCCTTGCGGACCCGGTCCTGGAGGGAGGCCACGCGGTTCGTGACGGTCTCGCCCAGGGCCTTGTGCGAGGACAGGAAGGTCTTGAGCAGGTTGTAGGCGAAGACCGGTTCGACGGCGACCGAGACGGGGTCCTGGGCGGCCGTGCCGAACTCCGTGCTCGCCGCCGTGGTGGGAATCCAGTGCTCGGCCAGTTCGGCGAAGACGCGTTCCTCCGCCTCCGTGGCGGCGCAGTGGAGGGAGACCGTGGGCCCACGGTCCGGCCACTCGGTGCCCATCTCGTCCCGCACCTCGGGGCTGATCTTGGTGCGCCGGATGTAGAGGTGGCCCAGGTCGTCGGCCGGGTCGTAGTGGTCGCGATCGACGATGGCGGCCGGGTCCAGCAGGGAGATCAGGTCGGCGAAGGACCGTTTGTCGCCGTTGTGCGGGGTGGCGCTGGCGAGCAGCAGGGCGTCCGTGCGCGGGGCGAGGATCTCCGCGAGGGCGCGGCGCTGGCTGCCAGGGTTGATCAGGTTGTGGGACTCGTCGATCACGACCGCGTCCCAGCGGATGCGTTCCAGGTGGTGGCGGTAACGGCCGATGTTCTTGAGGGTGTCCACGGAGATGATCACGCGCTTGTAGTGCGTGAACGGGTTGCGGCCGGAGGGCAGCTCGCGCTGGACACGCTGGATGCCGAGGGAGTCCAGCCGTACGAGCGGGATGGAGAAGCGGGTCCACAGCTCGTGCTGGAACTGCTCCAGGATGCTCTGCGGGGTCACGACGAGAATGCGTTCGCCCCTGCCCCGGCGGATGAGCTCCGCGAGGGTGAGGCCGATCTCCAGGGTCTTGCCGAGACCCACGACGTCGGCGATGAGGACCCGGGGGCGGAGGTTGCGCATGGACAGGGCGAGTTCGGCGGGGCGCTGCTGGTACACGAGCGGGTCGAGCAGGAAGCGGTCGGCGAGCGCGAGGCCTCGTTCCGACTGGGGCAGCGGAGTCTTGCGCAGGGCCGCTTCGAGGAACAGGCGGCTGCGCCGGAAGTACGAGGAGGTATCGGGCACGAGGCGCGTCTTCTCCGGGTCCAGGAGTTCCACCGCGTCGATGCCGCTGAAGAAGACGGCCTCCTCGTCCCGGACGAACTCGGAGACGCCGACCGCCTCGATGCGCTCCCCGTCGTGGTCGGTGGTGGTGGTGTTGCGGACCAGCCACTCCTCGTCCCGTACGAGGATCTGCGCGCCCGGCGGGAACCGGGTCCCCTCCTCCGTCGCCCCCTGGTCGGTCACTCGCGGTCCCTTCCTCTTCCCGTGCTGCGTGCACGCTCGCCGATGCAAGTCTGTCACGGCGGGAGAGGGCGTCGTACGGGATGGAACGGGGGGGCGGAGGGCTCCCCGGGCAGTGCATCGCACCCGCCTGGACGGGGAAGGGCCACGGCTCAGAAACGTGCCTCGCGGGCGTACGCGGCGCGCATCCCCTCGGCGATCCTCAGGGGCGCGGCGGGCCGGATGGCCGTCACCCCGCCCCGTGGCCTGCGGGTGTCCGGACGCGTGGACTCGGCGGCCCGGTGGGCGGAGGTACCTGCCCCGGGGGCGGTCTCTTCGGGGTCGCCTCCCTCCTCGCCCGCCCCGTCCGCCCCGTACTGCCCGGCTCCGGAGGACGCCGGTGCGCCTTCTCTCTCGTCGTCCTCGGCCGCCGCCTGGTCGAGGACCGCGGGCGTGTAGGCATCGGCGCCGGCCGAGGGAGCGGGTGCCGGAGGAGGGAGTTGCGGCACGATGATCTCGGGCGTGAGGTCGGTGAGGCGCCGCTTGGCCTGGAGGGCGGTCAGACCCTGCTCGCGGATGACGTGCACCAGCCGCTCGATGACCTCGGCCAGGGAGGGACGCGTGTCCGGGTCCGACGCCAGCATGTCCGTGACCAGGGGGGCCAGTTCGGGCGGTACGCCCGCCAGGTCGGGAGGGGTCGCCGGGTCCTCGATCTTGAGGGCGACGGCCTGCCAGGTCGGTCCCTCGTACGGGTAGTGCCCGGTCGCGGCGTAGAGGAGCACCGCCCCCAGCGCGTACACGTCGGCCGCCCGGTCCAGCTGCTGCTCGCCCCTGGCCTGCTCCGGGGGCATGCACAGGACGCTGCCGACGACGTAACCGGTGGCGGTCAGGGCGGTACGGCGCTCCGCGAGCACCGCGAGTCCGAAGTCGATCACCTTGGGGCCGTAGGGGGCGAGCAGGATGTTCTGCGGCTTGAGGTCGCGGTGGAGCAGCCCCGCGTCATGGACCGTGCCGAGCCCCTCCGCGAGCAGCGCGCCGAGGCTAGCGGTCTCCGCGAGCGGCAGGGTCCCCTGGCCGGCGACGAGGGTCCGCAGATCAGGTCCGGGGACGTACTCGACGGCGAGCCAGGGCCGGTCGGCATCGGCGTCGGCTCCGACGAAGGCCGCGACGAAGGGCCCGTAGACCGTGCGCAGGCTCTCCACCTCGGACAGGAAGCGCGCCCGGGTGTCCTCGTCGAGCACGGAGGACTTGATGACCTTGACCGCGGCCTGGTGGCCGGCCGCGGACTCGCCCAGGAACACCTGGCCCATGCCGCCGGAGCCGATCCGGCAGACGAGGGTGAACCCCCCGATCTCCGTCGGGTCGTCGTCCCTCAGCGGTTCCACGGTGCCATGCCTCCCCCTCACGGCCGGCTGCCCCGCCGTTCGGTGCGGGGGATCCGGCAGGACCAGGCAGCAGTCTATGCAGCTCCTCCGTCGCCCCGTGCAGTCTCCTCGGCACCCGCGCGGGCCTGGGCCGACTCGACCGTGTGCGCGAACCACTCCAGGATGCCGCGGAGCTGCTCACCGTGTTCGGCGAACACCTCCAGCGGGAACGCGGGACGCAGGTCCAGCTTGGCCGCCGCCAGGTCGATGCCCTCCACACCGTTCAGGCGGGCCATGAGCTCGCGCCGGAACTGCTCGTCGTCGAAGGGCGGCCGGCGCTTGAGATGCTGGAAGACCACTTCGACGGTCCCCGTCACCGGATACAGGGCGAGGGGCCACACCGAGCGCGCCCGGGAACCGGCCAGGGGCAGTGTCGGCGAGCAGCTGGTCTCGCTCCTCCTGCCGTACGTGAGCACGCCGCCCCGTTCGGTCCAGAACCGCAGGCACGAGAGGACTCCCGCGACCGTGTCCGGCGTCTGGTTGTCGTGCAGCAGCTTCTCGAAGCGGGTGGCCGCGGACTCCCCTTCGGCTCCCGCCCCATCGGACTCGGGCGCGGGTGCCTCGTTCCCGAAGTCGTCCCTGCCCACCAGCGTCGCCAGGTCGGAAGCCGTCAGCCGGTGGGAGCGGCGGGCGCGGCCCCGGTCGTCGAACCGTACGCCTTCGCTCTCCAGCACCGCGCGCGGGTCGGAGGCGCCCGTGTGCCCTTCCGGCCAGCGGAAGCCGGGGGAGATCTTTCCGTCCGCCATCAGCACACGGTAGGCGCCGTGCAGGGCGGGCCTGGTGCTGATGTGGTTGCCGACAGCGACGGCGTGGGTGCCGATGAGGGTCGCCAGGTCGCCGTAGGTCGTCCACGTGCCCGCCGGCATGGTCAGCAGCGCCTGGCGCAGCTCGCCCCAGCCGGCCCACTCGGCATCGGCGTGGACCACGCCGTCGAGGGGGCCCGGCCACAGGTCCAACGCCAGCTCGGCCAGTTCGTCGGCGCGGGAAAGGATCTCCGCCCTGCCCCAGCGCTCCACGCCCGCGATGCGCTGGTTCATCCGCAGAGCGCTGGAGTCCAGGATCTGCTGCTTGCGGTGGAAGGGGTGGTTGGAGAGTCTCGCGTTGTCCCCGGAAAGCGTCAGGTTGCCGAGGGTGTGAACCAGTTGAGCGTGCAGTTCCTCCGGGCTCTCGCTCTCCCCGGCCTCCTCGGCGAGGAGGTCGAACCACTGCTGAGCGGGCTGCTGCGGCAGGACGTGCTCGACGGTGAGCTTCGCCCTGGTGAAGTCGACCGGTTCGCTGGCGCCGAAACTCTCCTCGAACCTGCGCAGCACCTCGAACCGCTGGTTCGACCGGCCCGACTTGTAGAAGGGACGGCTGCGGATCGACGCCCGCACTACGGCGTCGGAGGGCCAGACGCCGGTCCCGGTCCTGGCGGACAGGGCGTGGCGTACGGCGTCGGCGAGTGGGCGCCCGTTCTCCAGTTCCCGCTCGACCTCCTTGGGCAGTTGCATGAAGGTGCGGTTGTTGCCCGTGGTGGAGTTACCGGCGAACAGACGCCGGACCAGGTAACTCTCGGCGTAGGAGAGGGCAGTGGCCGCTTCGCCGGGTGCGCAGTCGCCCTCGTCCAGCCGGTCGAGCAGGAGGAGCGCCAGCGGGTAGTGCGTCTGACCGCTCCAACGGGCAAGGCGCTCCAGAACGTCACGCAGACGCGGGTCGCTCTCCCGCCACGGTTCGACGATCCGCATGAGGCGGCCGGCCCTCACCCGCAGCCGGAGGACCTCCGCCTCCAGCGCCTCCTCGTCGGAACTCAGTGGTTCGAGACGCTTCTTCTGGTCCCGGTAGATCTCGCTCTGTTTGGCGCGGCTGTCGCCTCCGACGACCAGGTCGAGCCAGACGAGGAGCTCCAGTCTGCTCGGTCCCAGCAGTTCCTGCATCGGAAGCCACAGGTTGCGGTAGACGGTCTCGCCGCGTCTGGGCAGGCACATGAAGAGGTAGTTGCGGAGCAGGTCGCTCTGGCTCAGCCCGACGCCGGTGTTGTTGATGGACTCGAAGATCCGGTAGACGTTGTCGCCCTCGGCTGCGGTGATCGACACGATGGAGAGAAGGTCCCGGAGGACGGACTCCACGGCACCGATCCACTGCTCGCCGGACCCGTCCTGCTCGGCGGTCTCCTCACCCTCGGTCAGGACGGCGAGGAAATACCGGTAGGCGCCGCCGATGTTCCCCGCTCCTCCGGCCGTGGGGAGGGAGTCCACACAGGCGACGAACGCTTCACGGTCGGCCTGCGTGGGCAACAGGCGGTAGTGGTCGTTCCCGTCCTGGTAACCGTTGACCAGGATCAGGTCGTGAATGCGGGCGGCCTTCTTCTCACGCCCACGAGCCCGGTGCCGGTCCCGCAGCGCGGTGAAGGCGAGCATCAGCGTGGTGAGCCGCTGCTGGCCGTCCACGACGAGCCAGCGCTGCATCCCGCCTGCCGCGACCCGCTCCGGCGCGAGCACGACCGACCCGAGGAAGTGTGCCGCCGGCTCCTTGCCCGCCCGCTTGTCCTCGACGAGCTCCAGGACGTCGTCCCACAACTGGCTCAGCTCGTCGCGCTGCCATGTGTAAGTGCGTTGATAGAGCGGGACCTGGAACTGCGTCTCGCCATGGACCAGTTTGCTGAACGTCGTCTCCTGGGCGTGCACGCGCGCCCCTCCCCGCTTGCTGTGTCGCCGACCCGCCATTGTGCCGCACGCGGACTCGTCGGCAGGAGGAATCCGCGGAGGCGGGGCCAGAACGGCCGCCCCGCAGCGGCGTTACGAATCCCTGTGCAAGCCTGGAACAGGACGCGCATCTTGCGATGACGCGGCGTTCTCACCGATCAGCCGCATCCGAGTGGGCGAAGGTCCGGCTAAGCGACCACGGCACAGGCGGAGGGGCACGGAAACCAAAGGCCATCCGTTCGGGTGATCCTGTTGCGGCCACATGGTCAACACTGCTCACTTCGGACCTCTTTGCCCTCAAAGGTCACTGATCGATACGACAACACGCACAAAATGCCGATGCGGCCGCGCGTGAACCGAGGTGGCTTCGGGCAGAGTTCCGTCGACTTGGAGGGCTCGGCGGTGGGGGGACCGTGATGGCTTCGGGTAACCGGTACGGAAGTGCGGGACAGGGCGCGGCTGGAGGCGGGTTCGGCGGATCCGTGCCGCCGCCCTCCGCTCCGCCCGCCGTCGGGCCGCCGCCTCCCGGGGCCGGGCTTCGGGCTGTCGGGGCCGGGCTGCTCAATCTGACCGGGCTCGGGCTCGGTTACGCGTTGTTGGGGCGGTGGGGGCGGGCCGTCGGGTGCTGGGTCGCCACCGGGATGCTGTTGTTCGTGGCGCTGCCCGCCGATCCGGACGGGGTGCCCGCGCGGGTGCTCGTCGTCTATCTGTTCCTGCTCGTCCTCGCCGCAGCCGACGGGGCGCGGATCGCGCTGCGTTCGGCGCTCGGTGGGTCGTGGCGGCCGGTGGTGGCCGTCGGGTTGGGGGTCGTGCTGTTGGCCGTGCCGGTCGGCGGGACCGTGGCGTACGGGGGCGCTCGGGACGAGGCGCGGGAGGAGATGCTGCTCGACCGGCTGGAGCGCGGGGACCGGAAGGTCGCGGCCGCGGCCACGCAGCCGTTCGGGACGGTGAAGGGTGAGTACGAGGCGGCGCTAGGGGTCTATCGCGCGCTCGACCGGGACCATCCCGGCTCCCGGGCGGCGAAGCTCGTGCCGGACCGGCTGAAGGACTTCTACGAGGCCGTCTCCTCCCCGTACACCGGGAAGCAGCACTGCGATGCCGTGGAGCCGCTGACCTATCTGCGGACGTTGCCGGGGTCGGTGGGCGAGGAGTTGCTGGGAGACCTTGCCGGATGGCCCGACACGCCGCTCGCCGAATCGCTGTACGGGTGCGGTGTCTCGCGGCTGGGCGGGGTGGCCGCCGGAGGCTCGGCGGAGTTCGGTGAGCTGTTGCGTACGTTCCCCGGGTCCGCGTCCGCGCGGCAGGTGGCCCCGGCCATCGGCGGGCGGATCGACGGGCGCGTCACGGAGGTGAGGGGCGGCGAGCCGTGTGCGGCCACCGAGGCGTTGCGGGGGCTGAGGTCCACGGTCGCCGCTCTGCCCGCCGAGAGCGTTCCGGGGCTGAGCGCCAAGGCCGGAAAGGGGATCCAGGACGGGGTGTACGCCTGCGGGGTGGACCAGTTCAAGGAGAAGAGGTTCGGCGAGGCCCGGACCACGCTGGTTGATTTCGCGCGGTCCTACAAGGGTGACGGGCGGGTGGCGCAGGCGCGGAAGATCGCCATCGCCGCGGAGATAGCCGACGACCGGGCGGCGGCCGGCAAGCGGCTGCCGCCGTCGGATCCGCCCGGCGGGCCCCGGATGGAGCTCGTCATCAGCAATGACGCGCCCAACGCCGTCGAGGTGCTCTACACCGGGCCGGTCACCGGCACCGTCTCGCTCAAGCCCTGCGGCGACTGCGAGCGCTACAGCGCGTCGGCCGGTCCCGCGCTCGCCTGCAAGGCCAGTGGCAGGAGCTACCCGAAGGCCCGGCTCCAACTGCCCGCGGGCGAATACCACTTCCTCTACAAGCACGGTACGGGCGCCTCGTCCCGGGTGGACAGTTACGCGGCCGGGTCGAAGGTCCAGCCGGGGTACACGTACACCAGTTGCACCTATGTCATCGAGCGCGGTCCTCTGGGGCTCGATCTGCCCCTGCTGCCCGACTACGCCAAGCCGGCGTCGGCTCCGCCGCTCAGCCCTTCTCGCGCGGGTTCTTCTCGATGACCCGGCCGTCCAGGTCGGCGGTGAGGTAAGCGCCGCCGTACTTGTCGGAGACGTAGAGGCGCAGCACCGGGCGATCGTCGTGGAAGGGCGAGGACGGGTCCAGGATCACGTAACTGCTCTCCGGTTCCGGGATGTTGAGGCTCGTCCTGGCGGTCCGCAGCAGGGCGGGCAGGGCGTCCCAGTCGACGGAGTCCAGGTCGACCGCCTTGTCCCCGGACATGAGCGTGCCGCCCATGTCGTCGTTCTTCGCCTGTCCGTCCCGGTAGCTGAACCGGTCGTAGAGAAGGGAGTTGGACTTCAGCGGCGCCTGGGCCGAGGCGTGCTCGCCGAAGAGCGTGAAGTCGGTGACCTTCGTGCCGCCCATCAGCGGCTTGAGGGCCGCGATGGCCTGGCGTGCTCCTTGCGGGGTGAGGAGGTCGGTGGGCGCCTCCGCGCCGTCGCCGTCGTCGCCGTCGCCGTCCGCGCCGGACTCCTCGTCGTCCACGACCGGTTGGCCGGCCGCGGTGGGCGGCGCGGCACTGCGGTCGTTCGCCGGGGCGCTCGCCGTGGTGTCCGGGCGGTTGCTCCCCTTCGCGCCGTCGTCGCCTCCGCCTCCTCCCCGGAAGAACGACGGGTCGATCATCCAGAGGACGCCTGCCAGCACCGCCGCCGAGACGACGGTCGCGGCCGTGCTGATCACCCGCGTGCGGCGCAGGGAGCGGCGTCTGCGCTCCTCGTCGCCGCCCGAGACCGTCGGGGCCGTGGCCGGGACCGGTGTCGGAGGCATTGTCGGGGGCGGTGTCGGGGGCGGTGTTGACGGGGCGGCGTACGGGTTGTTCGCGTACGGGTGGTGGGGTGCGTCCACCGGGGTGGGGAAGGGCGTCGGGTGGCCGAAACCGGTCGGTGGCGGGGGCGGCGGCGATCCGTACGCGCTTCTGGGGTCCGGGGCCTGCTGAGGCTTCGCCGCCTCCGCCAGCATCCGGTCCAGGGTTCCGGCGTCCGGGCGGGCCGGGATGTCGCGGGTGAGGAGCGCCTTCAGTACGGGGGTGAGCGCTCCGGCCCGTACCGGCGGCGGCACATCCTCGTCGAGCACGGCGGCCAGGGTGGCGAGCGTGGTGGCCTTGCGCAGCGGGTGGTGGCCCTCGACCGCGACGTACAGCATCATGCCGAGCGACCAGAGGTCGGAGGACGGGTCGCCCTCGGTGCCCCGGATGCGCTCGGGGGCTATGTAGTCGGGCGAGCCGATCAGGGCGCCGGTCATCGTGAGGCTCGTCGACTCGCGGATCGCGGCGATGCCGAAGTCCGTGAGGACCGGGCGGCCGTCGGTGCGCAGCAGGACGTTGGCGGGCTTGACGTCGCGGTGCTGGATGCCGGAGGCGTGGGCGGCGTTGAGGGCGGAGAGGATGCCGCGGCCCAGTTCGGCGGCCTCGGCGGGGTCCATCGGTCCTTCGGCCAGCCGGTCCTGGAGGGAGGAGCCGGCCACCAGCTCCATCACGATCCAGGGGTAGCCGTCCTCGCCGGGGTCGACGATGTGGTGGACGGTGACCACGTTCGGGTGGTCCAGGCGGGCCAGGGCGCGGGCCTCGCGCAGGACCCGGGCGCGCAGCCTGCGGGCGCCCTCCGGGTCGTACTCCGCGAGCGCCGGGTCCGGAGGCCGTACCTCTTTCAGGGCCACGTCACGGTGGAGCGCCTCGTCGTGGGCCCGCCACACCATGCCCATGCCACCGCTGCCGAGCCGCTCCACCAGGGTGAAGCGGCCGTCGATCACCCGTCCCGAGGGGGCCTCTGCGCTCATGCGCCGTAGCGTACGGGGGACGTACGACAGGGGGGAGCCGGGGCCGGGAGTCCGTGCCCGGATCGGTACGGGCGCCGGTCCGCGCGGCGGTCAGGCGGAGGCTCGTTTGCGGGGCGAGGCCGTCTTCTTCTTGGTGGTGCCCCGAGTGCCGGACGACGTCTGCTTCTTCGCCGACGACGAGCCCTTGGACGACGAGCCGGAAGAGGTCGACTTGGACGCCGTCTTCTTCTGTGTCGTCTTCTTGGCCGTGGAGGCCGTCGACTTCTTCGTGCCCGTGGACTTGGGCGTGGACTTCTGAGGTGTGGACTTCTGAGGTGTGGACTTCCGGGGTGCCGCCGTCTTCTTGATGGGGTGGACGTCCGCCACGTCCCCCTCCTCGTCCTCCTCCCCCCGGGACTTCTTCGCCGCGCGGACACTGCTCTCCAGCGCCGCGATCAGGTCGATGACCTTGCCGCCGCCGCTCTCCTTCGACTCCGACGGCTGCACCGCCTCGCCCGACGCCTTCGCAGCGATCAGCTCCTCCACCGCCTCCCGGTAGTCGTCGTGGAGGCTGTCCATGTCGACCTCGCCGAGGGTGTCCATCAGCGCGTCGGCCAGGTCGAGTTCGGCGTCGCGGACCGTGACGTCGCCGTCCGGGGCGACTCCTTCGGGCGCGCGGATCTCGTCGGGCCAGAGGAGGCCGTGCATCGCGATCACGTCGTCCACGACCCGGAGCATGCCGAGCCGTTCGCGGCCGCGGAGCGCGTACTTGGCGACGGCGACCTTGTTGCTGCGCTTCAGCGCCTCGCGCAGCAGGGTGTACGGCTTGGCGGCCGGGACCCCGTTGGCGGAGAGGTAGTACGCCGCGTCCATCTGGAGCGGGTCGATCTCGTCGGCGGGCACGAAGGCGACGATCTCGATGGTCTTGGCGGTGGGCAGCGGGAGCTGGGCGAGATCCTCGTCGGTGATCGGGATCATCGTGCCGTCGGCGTCCTCGTACGCCTTGCCGATCTCGCCGCCGGACACCTCCTCCTCGTCCAGCTCACAGACCTTGCGGTAGCGGATCCGGCCACCGTCGGCGAGGTGGATCTGCCGGAAGTGGATCGAGTGGCTCTCGGTGGCGTTGACGAGCTTGATCGGGATGCTGACCAGCCCGAAGGAGATCGCGCCGTTCCATATGGATCTCACCGTTCACCCCTTATGACCGCTCAGGACGTTTGAGTAGGTTTCGACTGTTTCGTGTGACTCTTATCGTATGACGCCGATCACGGAGGTGGAGGGGCGGCGCCTCTCGCTCAGCAATCTCGACAAGGTGCTGTATCCGGCCACCGGGACCACCAAGGGCGAGGTGCTGCACTACTACGCGGCCACGGCGGCGGCCGCGATCCTGCCGCATCTGCGCGACCGGCCGGTCTCCTTCCTGCGCTATCCGGACGGGCCCGGCGGGCAGCTCTTCGTCACCAAGAACCCGCCGCCCGGTACGCCCGACTGGGTGGAGACCACACCCGTCCCGCACAGCGATGACCCGGGCGCCCGCCAGGTGATGGTCCAGGACCTTCCGGCGCTGATGTGGGCGGCCAATCTGGTGGTGGAGTTCCACACTCCGCAGTGGCGGGCCGATGCTCCGGAGATCGCCGACCGGATGGTCCTCGACCTGGACCCCGGCTCCCCCGCGACCGTCGTGGAGTGCTGCGCGGTGGCTCTCTGGCTGCGGGAGCGGCTCGCCGCCGACGGGCTCTCCTCGTACGGGAAGACGTCCGGCTCCAAGGGCCTGCATCTGCTGGTCCCGCTGGAGCCGGTTCCTTCGGCCACGGTGTCCTCGTACGCCAAGCGGCTCGCGGTGGAGGCCGAGAGCGCGCTCCCGGCGCTGGCCCTGCACCGGATGAAGCGCGCCCTGCGCCCCGGCAAGGTCTTCGTCGACTTCAGCCAGAACTCCGCGTCGAAGACCACCGCCACCCCCTACACCCTGCGCGCCAGGGCCGAGCCCGCCGTCTCCGCGCCGGTCACCTGGGAGGAGATCGAAGGGTGTCGGTCGCCGGAGGAGCTGGTGTTCCGGGCGGAGGACATGGCCGGGCGGCTGGAGCGGTACGGGGACCTGCTCGGCCCGCTCCTCGACCCGGAAGAGGCGCGACCGCTTCCGGCGGATCCGCCGTGACCCACAGCCGGTGCGGCGGTTCCCTTTCGGCCGTCCCGTCATGGCAGGGTCATGACCTGGTCACGGCCTGAGGAAAGGCCACAAGTGGCGGGTGGATTGTCGGAGCCGTGGTGCACACTCTGCGCAGGCGCTTTCTTCGGGACGCGCAGCAGGGGCATGCAGCAGGGGCATGGGGAACAGGTGTGCCGGAGACGGGTGGAGCCTCCGGACGCTGCCGTGACGTGGGGAGGGGATGGCGTGTTCTCGGGGATCGATGAGGTCGACTGGGCGTCGATGGAGCATGCCTACGGGCCCGCCGACGACGTGCCGGTGCTCCTGAGGGGCCTCGCTTCCGCCGATCCGGCGGAGCGGGAGAGCGCGCTCGACGGCATGTACGGAGCGGTGCACCACCAGGGAGACGTGTACGCCTGCACGCTCGCGTGCATCCCGTTCCTCTTCGAGCTCGCCGTGGACCCGGAGGTGCAGGACCGGGGCAGCGTGGTCGAGCTGCTCACCAGCATCGGCGGCTTCGATCTGGACGAGGACGACGACGAGATCGACGAGGACGAGATCGAGGGCGCCGCGAACTACGCGATGGCGGCGGCCGCGGTGACCGCCGGAGCCGGGGTCTTCTTCGAGCTGGTCGCCGACGACGACCCCGGCGTACGGCTCGCGGCCCCGCTGGCGCTCGCCACCCTGCACCGGCATCCCGTCCGGGTCCTCGCGCTGCTGCGGGAACGGCTGCCGGCGGAGCCCGACGAGGAGGTGCGGCTCGCTCTCGTGGAGGCGGCCGGGCGGATAGCCCTGCGCCACCGTCCGCTGGCGGGGCGGGTGACCGAGTGGCTGACCCTGCTGGTGGACCGGGAGCGCGCGCCGGGGCTGCGGCTCGCCGCCCTGGCCCAGCTGGCGCGCTGCTGCCCCGACACGCTGCCCCGCGATGTGGTGCCCGTCGTGTCGGAGCTGCTGCGCGAGCTGCGTACGGCCCCGGGCGGCGCGCCGGAGTTCGACCAGGACGGCGAGCCGGACGCCGACGCCGAGGCGGAGCCGGAGGCCGAACCCGTCGGCTGTACGGACGTGGCCCGGGCCGAACAGGCCGCCGCGCCGACCCTGGTGGGCCAGTTGCGCGCGCTCTCCGCCCAGGACAACGCCGGACGCGGCACCCCTTGGGCCGCCGATCTGCTGCGCACCCTGCACGTCGGCCTCGACGACCGGGTCGGTGACCGGACGGCCCTCCTCGTCGACCAGCTCCGCTCCCCGGACCGCTGGCAGCGCATCGACGCCGTACGGATGAGCGGCGGGCTGATACGGGCCTGGCGCGGCTCGTACGAGGAGCTGGTGGCGCTCGTCGGCGACCAGCTGGCCGACCCCGATCCCCGGCTGGCGGACGCCGCCTCGCACGTACTGGAGGAGCTGTTCTCGCTGGCCGCCCCGACCGCCGACGCGCTGGCGGCCCGGCTGGCGGCCGATCCCGGCGGCTGGGTGAAGGAGTGGGCCAGCGGTCCGCCGGGGCTCGGCTCCACGGTGAAGGCGCTGGCCCGGCTCGGTGACGCCCGTGCCGTGCCCGCTCTGGCGGCGGCCCTGGAGCTGCCGGAGGTGCCGCACGACGTGGGGTTCGCGGTCACCCATCTCGGGCCGGCCGCCCGCCCGCTGGCCGGTGCGCTGCGGCGCAGGCTGGCCGGGGTGGCGCTGGACGAGGGGGCGTACGACCGGGCGAGCCCGCTGCTGGCCGGGCTGACCGGGCTGCGGGCGGGCGAGGCGACGCCGGAGGTGCTGCGGGTGCTGCGCGGTGCGCCGGAGTACCGGGGCGAGTGGCTGCGTACGGCGGCGCTGCGGGCGCTCGGCTCGTTCGGGCCGGCCGCGCGGGAGGCCGTGCCGGAGCTGCGGGCGATGCTGCGGCGGCCGGGAACGGCGACGGAGGCGGCCGAGGCGCTCTGGGCGGTCGCCGGGGACCGGGACGCGGTGCTGCCGGTGCTGGTCGAGGCGCTCGGCTCGGACCAGGTGCACGACCGGCGCGGAGCGGCGGCGGCGCTGGGTGCGCTCGGGCCGCGGGCGGCGGTGGTCGCGCCCCGGCTGCGCGGACTGCTGGCCCACGAGGAGCTGTGGCTGCGGGTGGACGCGGCGATCGCGCTCTGGGAGGTGACCGGACGGCCGGAGGAGAGTACGGAGGTGCTCCTGGCCGCCTGGGAGAGGAACCGCCACGTCCGCGTCCGGGTGGCAGAATGCCTGGCACGGATGGGTCCGGTCGGCCCGGCGTCGACGGCGGCACAGGTGCTGCGCGCCGAGCTCGCCTGCGTACGCCGTCACAACGCGCTGGACGGCGGGTACGGCAGCCATGACACCTACGAGGACGAAAAGCTCCTGGCGCTGTGCCGGCAGGCACTCCGGGGCACGGGGAAGACGGGCAGAGGGAGCACGGAATGATCATTTTCGGTACCAAGGGCTATCTCCACCAGCTGGCCATCCTGACGATGGTGTGCGGCTGGTGCGGCAATCCGGCGGCGCACACGCTGCGGAAGCGGGTCACGAAGTTCACGCTGTTCTTCATCCCGCTCTTCCCGTTCTCGACGAAGTACGCGACGCAGTGCACGTTCTGCGGCGGTGAGCAGCAGATATCCAAGGAGCAGGCCGACCAGCTGCTCGCCCAGCACGGCGCCGGTCCGGACGGCGGCCGGGGGCAGGGCCCGCAGCAGCCGGGCTTCCAGCAGCCGGGGCAGAGCCCGTTCCAGCGCTGAAGCCTGCCGTACGGGTACGAAGTGGGCATTGCGTACGGAGACGTCCTAGGGTGTAGGCCCTTGTCGCCCTTCGTCCTTTGTCCTTCGTCCTTGAGGAGGGCCGGCCGTGCGCCCGCTCGCCGTCCGTACCGTCGCAGCCGCCGTGGCCGGGCTCGCCCTGCTCGGCGGCTGCGGTTCGGCCGGCGGACTGGAGAGCGCCGGCGAGGCCCCGTCGGCCGTCGAGCCCGCCCGCCTCTGGCCCGGCCTGCCGCCCGCCTCGGCCGCTCCGTACGACTACGGGGAGGGCGAGACGGCCAGGATCCCCGGGATCACCGTGCCGGGCGGCGATGTGCACCGGCTGGACCCGGTCGCGGTCGCGCAGGCCGGGCTGAAGGCGAGGACGAACCGGGACAGCGGCCTGGACGAGCTGCCCGACGCGACGGTCCGGCAGATCCGGGCCTGCCGGACGGCGCCGGACGCCTGCCCGGTGCTGGCGCCGTACTACTTCGACCTGACCGGTGACGGCAGGGACGAACTGGTGCTCGGCATCCGGATGCCCGAACGCCAGCTGGCCGTGCGCGCGTACCGGGCCGACGGCGCCGGCCGGAGCGGGCTGACCCGGATCATGTCCACCTCGGACGCGGTGATCAGCGTGGAGCTGGCGGGCAGGGACCTGGTCCTGCGGGCGCCTTCGGTGATCTCCGGGTACGAGTACCGCACCGCGTGGTCCTGGGACGAGCGGCAGCAGGCG
The DNA here is from genome assembly GCF_050942385.1 of Streptomyces sp. CA-146814. Taxonomy (NCBI): domain Bacteria; kingdom Bacillati; phylum Actinomycetota; class Actinomycetes; order Kitasatosporales; family Streptomycetaceae; genus Streptomyces; species Streptomyces sp. CA-146814. The sequence continues at coordinate 5,534,882 of NZ_CP192068.1, read as the reverse complement.
ATGCTGGCCACCCGGGACGAGATCCTGCGGGTGCCGGAGCGGCGCGAGGACACGGACCGCGACCGGGCCCCGAGCCCCGAGGACACGGACCGCAGCCGGACACCGGGCCCCTCGGACTCCGCGTCGGCCGCCCGATGAGACGGCGCCGCTTCCGCTCCCCCGCCTGGACCGCGACCCTCACCTGGAAGTCCGCGGTCTTCCTCACCGCCATGTGCTGCACCCTCGCCGCTCTCCTCGGCGTCCTCGTGCACACCGCGGTGACCCGGCAGACCGTCTCCCACGCCCGCGAGAAGGCGCTCGCCCGGCTGGAGGTCGTCACCGACGCGTACGAGGCCGGGGAGCCGCTGCCGAGGGGTTCCGGCATCGACCCGCCGGGCCTGCCCGCCGCGCTGCGCGACCTGGCCGCGAACGGCGAGCGCGGCACGATCGTCGCGGACGGCCCGCACCGGCCGGACGACCCGGACGGCCGCGGCGGTCCGGCGATGTGGGCGGCGGGCCCGGCGGACGGGCGGGCGCTGGCCACCTGGACGGACTACAGCCACAGCGCCGACACCATCGGCGGCCTGGACCGGGCGATCATCGGCTCCTCGCTGCTGGCCATCGCCGCCACCCTCGTCGTCGGCCTCTTCGCCGTCGGCCGGGTGACCCGCAGGCTGCACCAGACGGCCCGGGTGGCCCGCCGGATCAGCGCGGGCGACCTCGACGCCCGGGTCGGCGACCCCCGTACGAAACGTCCGGTGCGCGGCCAGGACGAGGTGGCCGTCGTGTCGGGCGCCCTGGACACCATGGCCTCCAGCCTGCAGCGCAGGCTCCAGACGGAGCAGCGGTTCACCGCCGATGTGGCGCACGAGCTGCGGACCCCGCTCACGGGTCTCTCGGCCGCCGCAGAGCTGCTGCCGCCGGGCCGTCCGGCGGAGCTGGTGCGGGACCGGGTGCGGGCGATGCGGTCGCTGACCGAGGACCTGCTGGAGATCTCGCGCCTGGACGCCCGGACCGAGCAGGTGGACCTGGCCGTGCACGACCTCGGCCCGGTGGTGGAGCGGGTGGTGCGGGCCTCCGGCACGGAGACCGAGGTGCGGGTCACGGACCCGGCGCCGGTGGAGACGGACCGGCGGCGGCTGGAGCGGGTGCTCGGCAACCTGGTGGCCAACGCCCACCGGCACGGCGCCGGTCCGGTGGTGCTGGAGGTGGCGGGTGCGGTGGTCTCCGTACGCGACCATGGCGCGGGCTTTCCGGCGTACCTCCTGGAGGGCGGTCCGCAGCGGTTCCGCACGGACGGCGCAGGCAAGGGCCACGGACTCGGGCTGACCATCGCCCTGGGCCAGGCCACGGTGATCGGGGCGCGGCTGGAGTTCCTGAATCCCCCGGACGGCGGGGCGCTGGCCCGGCTGACGCTGCCGGAGTACGTACGCCTCGGAGACGGCGATTCCGCCGGGAACACGGGCGACGGGGGCGCGGGGACGCCCGGTCCGGCCTGACATCACGCACAGTGCGCGTTGCGGACGCTCCGTGCCCAACTTAGCGTGACGAAGGCGAGCCCGGCTCGCGTCCCCCACGGCCCCCTTTACTTCCTCATGGAGGCAGCATGTCCCCCCTGTCCCGCCCCTCGCGGTTCCGCCGGATCGGTCTCTGCGTCGCCACCGGCGCCCTCGCGGCGGTCACGGCCGCCGCTCCCGCTCTGGCGGCGGACCCCCACCCCGTCGACCACCGCGGCGAGGCCCACACCTCGGCCCCGGCGTCCGACGAGCTCTCCGCCTCGGCCCTCCAGCGCGAGCACGAGGCCCGCCAGGAGGCGCAGACGCAGAACCAGGCCAAGCCCCAGGCCCCCAAGAAGACCTACAAGGGCCGGGTCGTCGCCAAGCCGTACCTCCTGCTGCGCGACAAGCCGACCCGCAGCAGCAAGGTCGTGGGCTCGGTGAAGTACGGCACCGTCGTCAACATCTTCTGCAAGACGACGGGCGACAACGTCGACGGCAACAACCGCTGGTACCTGCTGACCGACGGCACGTGGGCGTGGGGTTCGGCCCGCTACATCGAGAACATCGGCGCGGCGCCGCGCTTCTGCTGACCTCACCGCACGGCACACCCCGTCCGCCTGGAAGCCACCCGCTTCCAGGCGGACGCGCCATGACCTCCATGACATCGCTATGACATCTATGACATAAGGGAAATACGGCACGCCTCTTGCTACGTTGCGGTCCATGACCGCAACGACGGCGGACGCTCCCCCGCCCGAGCTCCGCCTGCCCAGACGGCGCGGGGTCGAGCTCTCGCTCCTCATCGGGGCCGTCCTGATCTCCGTCTACGGTTACGCGGCCGTCGGCCTCGCCCACGACGGGGCGGTGCCGCCCGATGTCGCCGGTTACGGCGCCGGGCTCGGCACGCTGGCGCTGCTGGCCCATGTGGCGGTCCGCTTCCGGGCCCCGTACGCCGATCCGCTGCTGCTGCCGATCGCCGTCCTGCTCAACGGGCTCGGCCTGGTGCTGATCTACCGGTTGGACCTGGAGACCCCGCGCGACCAGGCCGCGCCCACGCAGCTGATCTGGTCCACGCTCGGCGTGGCGCTCTTCGCCGTCGTCGTGGTGCTGCTCCGCGACCACCGGGTGCTCGCGCGGTACGCCTATCTCTCGGTCGCCACCGCGCTCGTCCTGATGATCGTGCCGATCTTCTTCCCGGCGGTGAACGGGGCGAAGATCTGGATCCGGATCGGCGGACTCTCGTTCCAGCCGGGCGAGTTCGCCAAGATCCTGCTCGCGGTCTTCTTCGCCGCCTACCTCGCCGCCAACCGCAACGCGCTCGCCTACACCGGCCGCACGTTCTGGAAGCTGCAGCTGCCCACCGGCCGGGTGCTCGGCCCGATCGTGGCGATCTGGCTGCTCAGCGTCGGCGTGCTGGTGCTGGAGCGGGACCTCGGCACCTCGCTGCTCTTCTTCGGGCTCTTCGTGATCATGCTGTACGTGGCGACCGGCCGGACCGGCTGGATCGCGGTCGGGCTGCTGCTGGCGGCCGTCGGCGCGTTCGTCGTCGGCTCGTTCGAACCGCATGTGCACAGCCGGGTGCAGGACTGGCTGGACCCGTTCGCCTCGATCGACGCCGGCCGGGGCCCCGGCCAGCTCGCCCAGTCGCTCTTCGCCTTCGCCGCCGGGGGCATGCTCGGGACCGGGCTCGGGGCCGGCCACTCCATCCTCATCGGCTTCGCCGCCAAGTCCGACTTCATCCTGGCGACGGCCGGCGAGGAGCTGGGGCTGAGCGGCCTGACGGCCGTCTTCCTGCTGTACGCGCTCCTCGTGGCGCGCGGCTACCGGGCCGGGCTCGCGCTGCGCGACCCGTTCGGACGGCTGCTGGCCATCGGCCTCTCCTCGATCCTGGCGCTCCAGGTGTTCGTGATCGCGGGCGGGGTGATGGGGCTGATCCCGCTGACCGGGATGGCGATGCCGTTCCTGGCGCAGGGCGGCTCGTCCGTCGTCACCAACTGGATCATCGTGGCGCTGCTGATCCGGCTGAGCGATGTCGCGCGCAGACCGCATCCGGAGCAGGTGGAGACCGGGGTCATCGCCCCGGCCACCGCCTCGTCCGCCGATGAGGACCGGTGATCCGCTACATCCGGCGGGCCGCCGCCCTCTGTCTCCTCCTGCTCGTGGCGCTGCTCGCCAACGCGGCCCGCGTCCAGCTCTTCGAGGCCGACGAGCTGGACGCCAACCCGGCCAACCGCCGTACCACCATCGCCCGTTACGACCAGCCGCGCGGCAACATCCTGGTCGGCGACCGGGCCGTGACCGGCAACAAGGAGACCGGCGAGCAGCTCAGCTTCGAGCGCACCTATCTGCACGGCCCGCTGTACGCGCCGGTGACCGGATACGCCTCGCAGACGTACGGCACCACGCTCCTGGAGAACACCGAGGACGGCGTCCTGTCGGGTACGGACTCCCTGCTGGCCCCGCTCCCCTTCTGGAACGAGTTCACCCGGGGCCGGCAGCCCGGCGGCAACGTCGTCACGACGGTCAAGGAGTCGATGCAGCGCGCCGCGTACGCCGGACTGAGCGGGCGGCGGGGCGCGGTCGCCGCCCTGGAGCCGTCGACCGGCAGGATCCTGGCGCTGGTCTCGACCCCGTCGTACGACCCCGAGCGGCTGTCCGGCACCGGCTCGGCGGTCACCGAGGCGTGGGCCCGGCTCAACGCGGCCGGGAGCCTGCCGATGCTCAACCGGGCCATCCGGCAGACCTATCCGCCGGGCTCCACCTTCAAGATCGTGACGGCGGCGGCGGCGCTGGACGGCCGGGTGGTGACGGACGCGGACGCGCCGACCGACACTCCGTCGCCGTACGTCCTGCCGAACACGCGGACCGTTCTCCCGAACGAGGCGCGCGGGTGCGAGAAGGCGTCGCTGGCCGACGCGATCCGGGTCTCCTGCAACACGGTGATGGCCCATCTGGGCGTGCGGGTCGGGCTGGAGGGGATGGCGGAGACGGCGGAGCACTTCGGCTTCAACGAGAAGGAGCTGCGCATCCCGTCCGGGGTGGCGCGGAGCAACTTCGACACCGACATGAGCCAGGACCAGCTGGCGCTCTCCTCGATCGGCCAGTTCAACACGACCGCGACGCCGCTCCAGATGGCGATGGTGGCGGCGGCGGTGGCGAACGGCGGCGACCTGCGGTATCCGTACCTCGTCGACCGGGTGACCGCCGCCGACGGGGACACGGTCCAGCAGCAGGGCCCGCGCTCCTACGAGCGGGCGATGAGCCCGTCCACGGCGGTGCAGCTCCAGCGGATGATGGTCGACGTGGTGGAGAACGGCACCGGGTCCAACGCGGCGATCGACGGCGTGACGGTCGGCGGCAAGACCGGCACGGCTCAGCACGGCGTCGACAACTCGGGCCTCCCGTACGCCTGGTTCATCTCCTGGGCGCAGGCTCCCGACTCCGGCCGCCCGGCCGTCGCGGTCGCCGTGGTGGTGGAGGACGCGGCGGCGGACCGGGCCGATATCAGTGGCGGCGGCAGCGCGGCCCCGATCGCGCGGGCGGTGATGGAGGCGGCGCTGGAGGAGTGAGCCGCGTCTTACGGGGAGACTTGCCTTACGGGGAGGCTTGTCCTACGGGGGACTTGGCCTACCGGGGGGACTTGCCTTACGGGGAGACTTGTCTTGCGGGGAGACTTACGGCCATGACGTCGACGCCGTCCGCCGTGGCGCGGGCCCTGGAGCGGATCGCCCGGCTGGACCCGGCGCTCAACGCGTTCATCGAGGTCTGGCCGGAGGAGGCGCTGGCCCGTGAGCCGGAGGCCCGGCAACTCCCGCTGCGTGGACTGCCGTTCGCCGTGAAGGGCCCGACCGGCATCCGCTCGTACGCGGCCCGCCGGCTGATCGCGGCCGGCGGCGTCCCGGTCGGCGCGACCTCGGCGCCCGGCCCCGGCACCTACTGGCAGACCTGGGGCCGGGGCGCGTACGGCCGTACGGTCAACCCGTGGCGGGCGGACCGTACGCCCGGCGGTTCGTCGGCGGGCTCGGCGGTCGCGGTGGCGGCGGGAATGGTGGAGCTGGCGACGGGCAGCGACGGGGCCGGGTCGGTGCGCATCCCGGCCGCCTGGTGCGGGGTGTTCGGGCTGAAGACGACGAACGGGCTGCTCCCGTCGCCGGACGCCTCGGGCCTGGCGGCGGCGGGCGTGCTGGCCAGGTCGGCGGCGGATGCGGAGCGGTACGTACGCCATGTGCTGCCCGGGTACGAGGAGTTCGCCGCGCCTCGCCTGCCGCCGGCGGCCGTGTACAGCGAGGACCTGGGGTTCGCGGAGGTGGACCCGGAGGTGGCGGCCGTGGTGCGGGCGGCGGTGGACCGGCTGGTCGCGGCGGGGACGGTGCGCCTGGTGGAGGCCGGGTGCGGGCTGCTCGATCCGGGTCCGGCCTGGCAGGCGGTACGGGGCGGGGCACCGGACGACGCCGAGGCGGTGGCGGTCCGGCGGGCGAACGACGAACGGCTGGACGCGCTCTTCGCCGCCGCGCCCCTGCTGCTGAGCCCGGCCACGCCGAACCGGCCGCACGGGCACGAGGGGCCGGGCGACCGTTACTCGACCGCGCTGACCTGGGCGTTCAACCTCAGCGGCCATCCGGCGGCGAGCCTGCCCGCCGGATTCACGACCGACGGCTGTCCGGTCGGGCTCCAGCTGGTGGCGGCACGCGGGGCGGATGTCTCGCTGCTCGGAATGGCCCGCGCGGTGGAGAACGCTCTGCCTACGGTGCGGCCATGACCTTCATCGAGACGCAAACAGGCTGCGGAAAACACGAGTTGGCCCAGGTGAACACCGCCCGGCTCAGATTCCCGCTGGATTCACCGCAGTTGAAGGACTTCGTCGACGGCCTGGACCCGGTGAACGCGGTCGCCGACGAAGCCGAGGGGTTCGTGTGGCGACTGCGCTCGGACTCCGGGAACGCCACCGACGTACCGGTGTTCGGGGACGAGTGGCTGATCGTGAACCTGTCGGTGTGGCAGGACGCGGAGGCGCTGACGGGCTTCATGTACGCGGGCCGGCACCGGGAGTTGCTGCGCCGGCGCCGCGAGTGGTTCGAGCAGGTGAGTGAGGCGATGACCGCGCTGTGGTGGGTACCGGCAGGTGAACGCCCGACGGTCGCGGACGCCGAGGAGCGCCTGCTGCACCTCCGCGAACACGGCCCCACGGAAAGGGCGTTCACTCTGCGCAACCGCTTCCCGGCACCGGCGGGGACGCGCTGAACCGCGCACCCCGCCGTGGGCGGCCGGTCAGCCGATCGGCCGGCGGATCTCCTCGCGGATCTTGGCGGTCTCGGCCGCCGCCGCCTCCAGGTCGATCGCCGAGGCGTCCTTCAGGGCCGTCTCGGCGCGGATGATCCCCACCGAGACCCCGGTGTTGTCGTCGCCCCAGGCGCACATCGGAACGTTGGCCTTGACGCCGCCCTTGACCGACTGGAGCACCTGGCACTCCAGTGTGATGTCGTACCCGGCGGGGGTGAACTTCTTCGGCGGGACGACGACGGTCGCGCCCTCCCCTTCGGCCCCGCCGTCCATCATCTTGCCGGTCATCACGTCCGGGTCGGCGAACCTCCCGTACATCCCGGAGATCACCAGCGCCCCGCCCGTGGCCGAGCTGTACTGGCCGACCACCGCCTTGGCGTCCCGGACGGTGGGGTCGTACATCTTCTCGATCTTCTTGCCCTCGGTCGAGGACAGGTCCTGGGCCAGGGTGAACTCGCCGTCCAGCAGCTTCTGTTCCAGGACGAGCTGGTACTCGGCGTCCGGGAACGCCGCGTCGACGGTCTTCCCGAACAGCTGGGAGACGCCGAAGGCGATGCCGCCCGCCAGCACGACCGCGCCCACCACGATGCCGGCGATCAGCCCGGTCCGCTTCTTCCGCGGCGGCTGCGCGCCCGGCCCCTGCGGCGGCCACCCGCCCGCACCCGGACCGCCCCAGCCGGCCGCACCGGGCTGCTGCTGCCCCCAGCCGCCACCCTGTTGAGGCGGGGCCGGAGGCTGCTGCGGATAGCCGTAAGGCTGCTGCGGCACTCCGGGGGCGGCGGCCGGCGGACCGTACGGGTTCTGCTGGGGGTGCGGGGGCGGCGGGCCGTACGGGCCCTGCGGCGGCTGAGGCGGGGAGGTCATGCGCTCACGGTACGACACGTTTGCGAACGGAATTTCGACGCGGCGGATATCGGTACCGGGCCGGGACAATCCTCCCGCGCAGGCCGGACGCCCGGCGGCTCCCCCGCACCCCGGCTCATCCCAACGACTCACCCCAACGGCTCGCGCCTGCGCAGCCATTCCTCCGGCGCCCCGGCCGTCCCGGTCGCCGCCCCGACCACCCCGCCGGTGATGGCACAGGTGGTGTCCACGTCCCCGAACCCCTCGGCCGCCGCCCAGAGCGCCGCCTCCAGATCGCGGAGAGGGCGGCCTGCTCCGCGACCCGGTCCAGGTCCTCGTGGAATCGAGCACCGAGCGGGGCGACCCGCATCGCCGCACCGTTGCCGAGGCTGCCGCCGTCGAAGAGCCCGGGGGCCAGGGTGCGCCAGTCGGCCGGGGCGACGAGGAGCTGGGGCAGCAGGAGGTGCATGCCGTGCCCGTAGCCGCGGGCATGGTCGGCGTCGAAGGCGAGGGCGTAGCAGAGGGCCAGGTGGTCCTGGTCGACGAGGCCGCGCTCGTCCAGGGAGCGGTGCAGGGCGAGCGCCAGGGCCGTGTCGTCGGTCCAGTGCCAGAGGGGCTCCTGCGGGGTGCGTCGGGCCCGGATCTCGTTCGCGGCCTGCTGACGTTCCCGGAAGAGGGGGAACCAGCGCTCCCCGAACGCGTCGCCGAGCGCGAGCGCTTCGAGGCTGCGGCGGGCGGCCGCGCGTCCGGCGGCGGTGGCGGGGGCGGGGGCGGGGGCGGAGGACGGGTTGGTCGTCATACCGGCATCGTGCCGTCGGAGCCCGTCGGCGTACATCGAATATCGACAACAGGCAGCGGATTTCACCGGCACCGACCACGCGGCGATCACGATGTGCGAGCCTGCCGGAAATCCCTCATAATGCACACCGGCCCTTTCCCGGAAGGCGTCATGCGGCGAATGCCTTCCGCGGAACTTTCCGCTGGTCAGTGACCGGTCAATGGCTCCCCGATGGCTGGTCGGCGGTGAATTCCGGTCGGCCCCTTCACCCCGTTCCCACGCATTCCCCGCGCTCGAATCGTTGCTTCCGCCCGACGGCGATACGGTGATTACGGGCTTCGCCCACGGAGCCCGGTCTCAGTTATTTGCTCAGAGGAGGAATTATGGCCAACCCCGAGCAGGACCCGAACCAGCAGGAAGGCCCCGCGGACGGCGGCGCGGCCGGCTCCCCCGGTGTCCACGACGGCGGAGCCGACGGAGGCGCGGACGGCGGAGCCGAAGGACCTGCGGACGGCGGCGCGGCCGGCACCCCCGGTGTCCACGACGGCGGAGCCGACGGAGGCGCGGACGGCGGCGCAGATGGCGGAGCGGGCCAGTCCGGCAGCCGCTCTTGAGCACGTCCCGAACCATGCTCCAGGACGTCGGCGCCGCACCGGGCGCCGGGGTCCCGGAGACACGTCTGCCACGTCTGACACGTCTGACCGGCCTGAGCGCGGAAGAGTTCGCCCGTGACGTCTGGGCCCGGAAGCCGCTGCTCACCCGTCGCGCGGGCGACTTCTCCGACCTGTTTTCCGCGGAGGCCGTGGATGAGCTGATCTCGCGTCGCGGCCTGCGTACGCCCTTCCTCCGTGTCGCCAAGGACGGTTCCACCCTTCCCGAGTCGACGTTCACCTCGTCGGCCGGCGTCGGCGCCACCATCGCCGACCAGCTCGACGACACGGCACTGTGGCGGGCGTTCGCCGACGGCGCCACGCTCGTGCTCCAGGCGCTCCAGCGCACCTGGGGGCCGGTGGGCGAGTTCGGTGCCCGGCTGAGCGCGGAGCTGGGGCATCCGGTGCAGGCCAACGCCTATGTCACCCCGCCGCAGAGCCGGGGGTTCGACGCCCATTACGACGTGCACGACGTGTTCGTCGTACAGATCAAGGGAACGAAGCGCTGGCTCGTCCACGAGCCCGTACACCCCGATCCGCTGCGCGACCAGCCCTGGACCGACCACCGCTCCGCCGTCGCCGAGGCCGCGGGGGGCGCCGCCCACCTCGATACCGTGCTGGAGCCCGGCGACGTCCTCTATCTGCCCCGGGGCTGGCTGCACGCCGCCGAGGCGCAGGGCGGGGTCTCCGTCCACCTGACGCTGGGGATCCACACCTGGACCCGGTACGCGCTGGCCGAGCAGCTCGCGCAGGCGGCCCTCGCCGCACTGCGCGACGACCCCTGGATGCGGAGCACCCTGCCGGTGGGGGTGGACGGACCGGACGGCGAGCTCGGCATGGTCCGCGAGCGGCTCCGCGCCGCCGTCGCCGAGGCCGACTCCGCCCCGCTCTTCCACCGGGCCCGGCGCGGGCAGGGCCGCCCGGCACCGCTGGGGCCGCTGGCCCAGCTCGCCGCCGCCGACGGCCTCGGTCCGGACACGCCCGTACGGCTCCGCGCGGCGCTGGAGGCGCGCCTGGAGGGCTCGCGCCTGACCACGCGCGCCGGGTGGCTCGACTTCTCCGAGGCCGACCTGCCGTCCGTGTCCCGGCTGCTCGACGGCGAGGCCCGCGCCGCCGGTGAGCTCGGCGTCGCGCTCGTCGGACGGCTGCTGCGCGCGGGCGTGCTCGTGCCCGCCGGAGAGTGAACGGGCCGCGGTGACCACGCCGGAGAGTGACCACAGCGCGATGACCACGACGGGACGGTTCTTTTGCGCGGACGCCGCCCGGACGCGCGGCGACTCGATCGTCGGTACGGCACCGCACGGCACCGCCTGGGTGCTGATCGAGTACCGGGGCGGCTGGCCGACCGACGGGTTCGACGGCCTCGACCTGGAGCCCGGGACCAAGGCGCTCGTGTTCGCCGCCGCCCGAGCGGCGCGGGCCCGCGTACTCCTGGTGCGGCGTCACGGCCGCAGCGTGCCCCAGGGCCCGCCGCGCTGGGCCGTCCTGCGCTACGACGCCACCGGCGCCCACCGCCAGCACTGGGGCACCTGGGGGTGCGACGAGGACCTGGCGCGGATCGTCGAGGCCCTGCGCACGCCCGGGGAGCCCGACGGCCGGCCCGTCGTCCTCGTCTGCGCCCACGGTCTCCACGACGCCTGCTGTGCCGTGCGCGGGCGGCCCGTGGCCCGCGCACTGAGCGAGCGCCGGCCGGACCTGGTGTGGGAGTGCACGCATGTGGGCGGTGACCGGTTCGCCGCCAACGTCGTCGTCGTGCCCGACGGCGTCTACTACGGGAACCTCGACGCCGGATCAGCCGTGACGGTGGTCGAGGAGCACCTGGCCGGCCGTATCCGCGCCGAGCACCTGCGTGGGTACACCGACCTGTTCCCGCCGCAGCAGGCCGCCGTCGCGGCCGCACTCGACCGCTTCGGCCCGGCGGACCGGCACGACTACGCCGTCGCCCGGACCTTCCGCGACGACGACGGCTGGCGGATCCGCGTCACCGGCCGCCCGCCCGGCCCGGCCGCAGTCGACAAAGAGGCCGACGGAGAGGCCGAGATCGCGATCGACGTCGAGGTGCGGGCCCGGCGGACACCGCAGCGCCAACTGACCTGCCGGGGCCCGGCGACGAGTTCGGCCGTGGTCTACGAAGCGGTCTCGGTCCGGCAGGGCTGACGGAGCGCCTGGGTGGACGGAGCCCTCAGGCAGCCTCCTTCCCCTCCCCGAGCCCCTCCCCGATCGCCTCCGCGACCTCCGCCACCCGGGCCTCCTCCTCGGCGGCGAAGCGTTCGCGGTCCAGTTCCTCGGCTATCTCCTCGTCCTGGGACATGAGCAGGTCCAGGTTGGAGTCGCCGAGTTCCAGGACGCCCATGTCGACGTACGCCTTCTGGAGCCGCGGGCCCCACAGGCCGATGTCCTTGACGCACGGCACGATCCGGCTGAACAGGAGCTTGCGGAAGAGCTGGAGGAACTCCGAGTGCTCCGAGAGGTCCTTCGCCTCCTGCTTGCCGATGCCGAAGTTCTCCAGGACCTCGACACCGCTGAGCCGGTCGCGCATCAGGTAGCAGCCCTCGATGACGAACTCCTCGCGCTCGCGCAGTTCGGCGTCGCTCAGCTGCTTGTAGTAGTCGCGCAGCGCCATCCGCCCGAAGGCGACATGGCGGGCCTCGTCCTGCATGACGTACGCGAGGATCTGCTTGGGCAGCGGCTTGGTGGTGGTATCGCGGATCATTCCGAAGGCGGCGAGCGCGAGGCCTTCTATCAGCACCTGCATCCCGAGGTACGGCATGTCCCAGCGGGAGTCGCGCAGGGTGTCGCCGAGCAGGCCCTGGAGGTTGTCGTTGACCGGGTAGAGCATGCCGATCTTCTCGTGCAGGAAGCGGCCGTAGATCTCCGCGTGCCGGGCCTCGTCCATGGTCTGGGTGGCGGAGTAGAACTTGGCGTCCAGGTCGGGGACGGACTCCACGATCCTGGCCGCGCAGACCATCGCGCCCTGCTCGCCGTGGAGGAACTGGCTGAACTGCCAGGAGGTGTAGTGCTTACGCAGCTCGCCCCGGTCCCTCTCCGTCATCTTCGCCCAGTGCGGGGTGCCGTAGAGCGTGAGGGCCTCGTCGGGGGTGCCGAGCGGGTCGGTGGGGTCGACCTCAAGTGACCAGTCGATGCGCTTGTTGCCGTCCCACTGCTTGTCCTTGCCCTTCTGGTAGAGGGCGAGGAGGCGTTCGCGGCCGTCGTCGTAGTCCCAGCTGAACCGGGCGGCTCCGGTGGCAGGTACCTGCCAGAGCGGTTCGGACGGCGGGGTGGTGTAGAGGTCATGGGTGGACACGGACGGCTCCTTCGCCTCGACTGACTCGACTGGCTTGGCAACTCCTGACAAGTTCCGTGACACCGGAGGCAGTTGGGCACGTACGCCGACCGCCTCCCCTCGCAGGTTCACACGTTGGTAGACGGCGGGTCAACAAGTCGCACGGAGTCGTGCGCAAGGGATTGACGGCCTTGCTGACGAGCAGTCTCATAAGGAGTGACCGCCGGTAACTCCCGTTCCCGGCAACGCCTGTGTGAGGTGCTCCCGCCATGACGACCGTGCCGACCGAAACGTCCGCGACCGCTCGCGATGTGACCGTGCTCCGTGACGCCCTCGGGCCGCTCCGCGACCGTGAGCAGATCGCCGCGCGGCTGCTCGAATCCTCGGCCAAGCACTCCTTCGACCCGGACACCGAACTCGACTGGGACACGGCGGTCGAGGAGGGCAAGTGGTTCTGGCCGCCGGAGCTGCTCTCGCTCTACGACACCCCGATGTGGCACCGCATGTCCGAGGAGCAGCGCCTGGACCTCTCCCGGCACGAGGGCGCGGCCCTCGCCTCGCTCGGCATCTGGTTCGAGATCATCCTGATGCAGCTGCTGGTCCGGCACGTCTACGACAAGCCCGTCACCAGCAACCACGTCCGCTACGCCCTCACCGAGATAGCCGACGAGTGCCGCCACTCGATGATGTTCGGCCGCATGATCGACTGGGGCGGCGCCCCGACGTACGAGGTGCCGCGCGTCTACCACAACCTGGCCCGGGTCCTGAAGACCGTCTCCACCACGCCCGGTTCGTTCGCCGCGACCCTGCTCGGCGAGGAGATCCTGGACTGGATGCAGCGGCTGACCTTCCCGGACGACCGGGTGCAGACGCTGGTGCGCGGCGTGACCCGGATCCATGTCATCGAGGAGGCCCGGCACGTGCGGTACGCCCGCGAGGAGCTGCGCCGCCAGATGGTGACCGCCCCGCGCTGGGAGCGCGAACTGACCAAGCTCAGCTGCGGCGAGGCGGCCCGGGTCTTCTCCATCTGCTTCGTCAACCCGCAGGTGTACGAGAACGTCGGCCTGGACCGCCGGGAGGCCGTCGCCCAGGTGAAGGCGAGCGGCCACCGCGCCGAGGTCATGCAGACCGGCTCCAAGCGGCTGACGGACTTCTTCGACGACATCGGGCTGCTGAACGGTGTCAGCCGCAGGCTGTGGCGCAGTTCCGGGCTGCTGGCCTGAGACGGTGCGGACCGGAGGCTTTAGGCTCGGGGCCATGACGTCCACCGCCGCAGCCCCGCCGCCGCCCCGCGCGTACCGCAGGCTCAGTGTCGAGGAGCGCCGCGCCCAGCTCCTGGTCGCGGCGCTCGGCCTCTTCGCCCACCGGGCGCCCGACGAGGTCTCGCTGGACGAGGTGGCGGTGGCGGCCGGCGTCTCGCGGCCGCTGGTCTACCGCTACTTCCCGGGCGGCCGGCAGCAGTTGTACGAGGCCGCGCTCGGCTCGGCCGCCGACGAGCTGAAGCTCTGCTTCACCGAGCCGCCGGTGGGCCCGCCCACCGAGCGGGTCGCCCGCGTCCTGGACCGCTACCTCCGCTTCGTCGACGAGCACGACACCGGCTTCAGCGCACTGCTGCGCGGCGGCAGCGTGGTCGAGACCTCCCGGACGACGAGCATCGTGGACGGCGTCCGGCGGGCGGCGGCGGAGGCGATCCTCAGCCACCTCGGCCGGATCGGCTCCGCCGAGGAGCGGGGCGCGGGGCCTCGGAGCGCAGGCACGCGGAGCGCAAGCACGCGGAGCGCCGGGCCGCAGAGCGCCGGGCCGAGGCTGCGGATGATGGTCCGCAGCTGGATCGCGGCCGTCGAGGCGGCGTCGCTGATCTGGCTGGACGAGGGCAAGCAGCCCCCGGCGGCCGAGCTGCGCGGCTGGCTGGTCGACCACCTCATCGCGCTGCTCGCCGCGACGGCGGCCACCGACGAGGAGGCCGCGGCGGTGGTACGCGACCTGCTGGCGCTGGAGACCCCGGACGGCCCGGCCGGACGGCTGGCCGAGCTGGTCATCCCGGTCGTCGCCGATGCGGCACACCTGCTGCCGCAGGCCCCTGCGGCAGACTGACCCGGTGAAGAGCGAGAACACCCCTTTCCGCGGCGGCCCCCTGGACGGCCGGGTGCTGCCGGTCCTGGTCGGCCCGACCGGCCACCCACCGAAGTGGTACGAGGTCCCCGTCCCCTCCCCCGACGGCTCCCCGCCCACCGTGTACGCGTACGAACGCGTCCCGGCCGGCTACACCAAGCGGCTCGGCCTCCAGCGCGGCTGGGTCTACGAGTACGCCCCCGGCGGCCGCAAGCGCCCCACCCTCAAGTGGCCCTGGTCCAAGCCCTGAACGCCCGCTTCCCCGGGCGCAGGCCCTAAGATCGACGGTCAGGTGCCGAGGGACGGGTCACTCGGGCGCCGGAGGACGGTCACAAGGGGGGGTGCGCCATGGAGGCGCTGCGTAGCGAAGATCCACGCCGTTTCGGTCGCTTCACCGTGCTGGCCCGCTTCCAGGAAGCCGCGAGCGCCGTGCGGTACGTGGGCCGGGACACCGGCACCGGCGAGCTCGCCGTGATCACCGCCGCGCGCCCCGCGCTCGCCGCCGCCCCCGCGTTCCGGCGCCGCTTCCAGGCCGAGGCCCGCACCGCCGAACGCCTCGCGGGCGGCTGGGTGTCGCCGCCGCTGGAGACAGGCTCCCCGGAGACCGGCTCCCCGGAGACGGGCTCCCTGGAGACCGGCGAGGACGAGCTGCTCTGGACCGCGACCGCGTACGTCCCCGCCGTACCGCTGGCCGAGGCGGTCGGCATCGCGGGCCCGCTGCCGGAGCGCGCCCTGCGGATACTGGGCGCGGGCATCGCCGAGATCCTCTCCCGGGTCCACGCGGGCGGCTCGGTGCTCCAGGGGCTGGCCCCGGGCACGGTGCTGCTGGCCGAGGACGGGCCCCGGCTCACCGCGTTCGGCCCGCTGGGCGCGGCGGCGACGGCGGAGGCGAGGCCGGGCGGGCAGCTCTCGGTGCGGCTGGGCTACCTGACCCCGGAGCAGGTGGCGGGCAAGGAGGTCGGCGCCCCGTCCGACCTTTTCGTGCTGGGGCTGCTGCTGGCGTACGCGGCCACGGGGACGACCCCGTTCACGGAGGGCCCGCCCGAGGAGGCGGCCCGCCGGATCGCCGAGGCCGACCCGGAACTGGACGCCGTACCGGAGGAGTTGCGCGAGCTGATCGCGGGCTGCCTGGCCAAGGACCCGGCCGAGCGTCCCACCGCCGGCACGGTCGCCGCCGAACTGGCCCTGGAGGGCGCGGCCGGCCTGGCCCGGGGCGGCTGGCTGCCCGAGCGACTGGCGGGCGCGGTCGCGGACCAAGAGGCGTGGGTACGGGGGTTGGGGGCGCCAGAGGAGGACGCGCGGCCTGAGGGGGCGCCGGAGGAGGACGCGGTGCCCACCGAGGAGCCCGAGGACGCACGGCCGACGGACGCACCGGCCGAGGCACCTGCCACGCAGAGCCCCACCGACCCGAGGGCCACCACGACCACCGCAGCCGCCGCAGCCACCGAACTCCCCACCCCCAGCAACAACGCCGACACCGGCACCGGCACCGGCACCGGGGACATCGGCGAGGACCGGGGCACCACCCGCTTCCTCAACACCGGCCCCAAGCCGCCGCAGTCCGACCGCGCGACGACTCAGCTCGCCCTCCCCCAAGGCCTCCCCCCGGCCCCGGGCAACGCCCCCGCAGCCCTCCCCGCACCGGTCCCCCACCACACCTACGGCAGCCCCGCCCCCTACCCGGCAGCGGCGCTCCCAGCCTCCAGCGGCCAGGGCAACGGCGGCGGTCAGGGCACCGGCCCCATGGTCGCCCTGCCCCTCCCGCCCGCGCCCGTCCCTCCGGAAGGCTCGGCCACCAGCCGCCGGACCCTGATCACCATCGCGGCAGCGGCGGTCGGCGGGCTCGTCGTGGGCGGCGGCGCGGTCGCCGCGATCGGCGGCGGGGAGACCGCGGCCGCCACGGACGCCAAGCCCCCGGCCCCGAAGCCGCGCCGCACGCTCCCCGGCCAGCCCCCCGAGCCGCGCTGGAGCCACGCCCACCCGGCCTCCGAGTCCGCCCCGCTGACCGCCGCGCTCTGGCGGGACCGGCTGCTGGTGGTGACCAGCGAGAGCCAGGCGAGCGCCGTCGACGTGAGCACCGGCAAGCGGGTCTGGCAGCGCGCGGACGCGGCCAAGGGCCAGGCGGCGCTGGTCGCGGGCGACCTGTGCTTCGTGGCGAGCCCGACGGAGTTCCTCTGGCTCGCGCCGAAGGACGGCACGGTCGTGCACCGCGTGCGGTACGCGGACGGCTTCACCGATCTGCCGGACCTTCAAGTGGGACGGCTGGCGGGCCACTCCGGTCCGGTGGTCTGGTTCACCGGCTCGCGCACGGTCACCGTGAAGGCGCCGAAGCCGAGGAAGGGCAGGAAGAGGGCGGCGGACAAGCGGGTCGTCCAGGCGTACTTCTTCGCGTACGACATCGTGCGGCGCACCGAGGTCTGGCGTACGCCGGTACCGGCGGGCCGCGCCCCCGGCACACCGCGCTACCGGGTGGTGGCGGAACGCTCGGCCGACCTCCTCGTCCGGCAGGACGCCGTCACCCTCACGGCGGCCGAGGTCAAGGCGGCCAGGGGGAAGGGCTTTGTCCGCTCCTTCGACCAGCAGACCGGCAAGCTGCGGTGGGCCAGGCAGTACGGCGCGTCCGGCCCCGACGCGGCCGTCACGGGTGACGAGGACGGGATCCTGTACGCGGGGGTCGGCACGGATCTCCAGTCGTTCGAGGCGGACACCGGCAAGCCGCTGTGGCGGGTCGCCGGTACGGCGGACTCGGCCTTCGGCACCCCGCTCGTCGCGGGCCCGTTCCTCCACACCACCGAGCGCAGCCGGCAGATCGGCGCGGTGGAGCGGGAGAGCGGGCGCCTGGTCTGGCGGCGCTCGACGGAGGTGCCGGGCATCGGCAGCGCACCCGCCCTCACCTTGAGCGGCAGCGGCAGGACGCTGCTCGCTTCCGACGCCACCCAGGTCACGGCGTTCTCGGCGGCCGACGGGGAGCGGCTGTGGAAGTTCCAGGACATCGGGGTCGCCGAGCCGAAGGGGGCCACGGTGAGCGCTCCGTACCGGACGCTCACCGTCGGCGGGGACGTCATCGTCCAGCGGGACAGGGCCTTCTACGCCTTCCCGGCGGCCTGAGCCGAAGGCGACCGTACGGCCTCCGCCGTCCGGGGCATCCCCGGACGGCACGCGGTGCGGTGCTTGCATGACCTGACACCAGGTGACCGGATTAATCGGATGAGCCCACTCACTGGTGGACGAGTCCGATTCTTCCGGTTCCCGTCTCCGTAACGGAGGTGATGTCATGTCAGGCAGGCTCCTGCGCGCGGTCTGCGCGACCGCGCTCGCCACGTCCCTGGCGGTAGCCCCCGCCACCGCCGCCCCGGCCGAACCGGACCCCGTACCCGTACCCGTACCGTCCGAGGAGCCCGTACACCCCGACGGGAACGACGCGGCAGAGGTCGACGCGGAGACCGCACTGGCAGCCCCCGAGGCCGGGGCCCCCAGGAGTGTCGCGACACTCCTCCGCGACCTCCAGACGCGTTACCAGGCGGCGGAGGAGGCGAGCGAGAGCTACAACGCCACCGCCGAGAAGCTGAAGCAGCGGACCGCGCAGGCGAAGAAGGTGAACGGTGAGCTGGCGAAGGCGCACGCCGCGCTGGAGCTCAGCCGGGGGGACGCCGGACGGCTGGCGCGGGAGCAGTATCAGGGGCGCACCGAGTTCTCCGCGTACCTCCAGCTGCTGCTGGCCCGGGACCCGCTGCGCGCGCTGGACCAGAGCCATGTCGTCGAACGGGTGGCGGCGGGCCGCGCGGCGACGGTAAAACGCCTGACCGCGAACGCACGCCGTGCCGACGCCTTGGCCGCCGCCTCGCGCAAGGCGGTCGACGAGCAGAAGAAGCTGGTCGCACGGCAGAAGAAGCAGCGCGACACCGTGCGCGGCAAGCTGAATGAGGTGGAGGCGCTGCTGGCCAGGCTCTCCGCCGAGCAGCTGGCCCAGCTGGCCGGGCTCGAAGAGCGGGGCGTGGCGGCGGCCCAGAGCGAACTGGTCGCTTCCGGCGCGCTCAGCACGACCCGGCCGCCGACCCGGCAGGGCGGTGACGCCGTCTCGTACGCAATCGAGCAGATCGGCAAGCCGTACGTGTGGGGCGCCGAGGGCCCCGGCTCCTTCGACTGCTCCGGCCTGACCTCCCAGGCCTGGGCGACGGCGGGCCGCCCGGTCCCGCGCACCTCGCAGGAACAGTGGAAGCAGCTCCCGAAGGTCCCGATCTCCTCACTGCGCCCCGGCGACCTGGTGATCTACTTCCCGAAGGCCACGCACGTGGCGCTGTACATCGGCGACGGCCTGGTGGTCCAGGCCCCCCGCCCCGGCACCAAGGTGAAGGTCTCCCCACTGGCCTCCAACCCCCTGCTGGGCGCCGTCCGCCCCGACCCCGCAGGCACCCCCCTGTCCACGTACACCCGCCCGGACCTCCCCGAGGGCGCCCGCGACGGCTCGGACACCGGGTACGGCGTGGACCGGGCGCCCGAGTAGTCCTGGCGGCCGGAGCTACGGCCACCAGGACAGCGGGTCGCTCAGGCGCCGGAGACCGAGGCCAGGTAGGCGTTCGTCTTCTCCGGGTCGAAGAAGAAGTTGTCGAAGTCCGCCGGGTCGTTGAAGCCGTTGGCGAAGCGGTCCGCGACGGGCTGGAGCCGGCCGGCCGCGCCGATCAGGTTCAGGACGTGCTCCGGCGGGGCGCCGAGCATCGCGTTGGTCCACTTCACCACGTGCTGGGCGGTGTCCCAGTAGCGGTCGAAGGTGGACTGCATCCAGGCCGCGTCGAACTCCTTGTCGCCGTGGGCCAGGATCGAGTCCAGGTAGGAGTCGGCGCACTTGGAGGCCGAGTTGGAGCCCTGGCCGGTGATCGGGTCGTTGGCCACGACGACGTCCGCGACGCCGAGGACCAGACCGCCGCCGGGGAGGCGGCCGATCGGCTTGCGGACGGTGGGGGCGTAACGGCCGGCAAGGGTGCCGTTGGCGTCGGTCAGCTCGACCTTGGTGGCGCGGGCGTACTCCCACGGCGTGAACCTCTCCATCAGCTCCAGCGTCTTCGCCAGGTGCTCGGAGGGGTCCTTGATGCCCTGGAAGGCGTCGAGCGGGCCGCCCGGGATGCCCTCCCAGAAGAGGATGTCGGCGCGGCCGGAGGTGGTGAGCGTCGGCATCACGAACAGCTCGCCGACGCCGGGGACCAGGTTGCAGCGGACCGCGTCGAACTCCGGGTGCTCCGGGCGCGGGCCCATCCCGTGGACGTACGCGACGGCCAGCGCACGCTGCGGGGCGTCGAACGGCGAACGCGCCGCGTCCCGGCCGAACATGGAGACCAGCTCGCCCTTGCCGGCCGAGACCATCACCAGGTCGTACGTACGCGAGAAGTAGTCCAGGTCGGAGACGGCCGCCCCGTGGATGACCAGTTGCCCGCCGCGCTGGGCGAAGGTCTCCATCCAGCCGGCCATCTTCACGCGCTGGTCGACCGACTGCGCGTACCCGTCGAGCTTGCCGACCCAGTCGATGGCGCGCGAGGAGTCCGGCGCGGCGACGGAGACACCGAGGCCCTCGATCCTCGGGGCCTGGGACTCCCAGAAGTTCAGCTGGTAGTCCCGCTCGTGCTGGAGCGCGGTGTGGAACATGCACTGCGTCGACATGACCCGGCCGGTGCGGATCTCGTCGGCCGTGCGGTTGGACATCAGCGTGACTTCGTAACCCCGGGACTGCAGTCCGAGGGCCAGCTGGAGACCGGACTGGCCGGCTCCGACTATGAGTATCTTCCGCATCGCGGCTCTCCGTTGTGTGTGCTCAAGGCGATCTGTGCGATCTAGGCGGGCGTGACGTCGAGAGCATGGCCCACCAGGGCCAGCAGCGACTCGACGACCGTGATCCTGTTACGCGCATCCATGATCACTATCGGCACCTGCGGCGGTACGGTCAGGGCCTCCCTGACGTCCTCCGCCTCGTAACCCGGCGTTCCCTCGAAGTGGTTGACCGCCACGATGTACGGCAGCCCGCAGCTCTCGAAGTAGTCGAGCGCCGGGAAGCAGTCCTCAAGACGCCGGGTGTCGGCCAGGACGATCGCGCCGATCGCGCCGCGTACCAGGTCGTCCCACATGAACCAGAAGCGCTGCTGGCCCGGCGTGCCGAAGACGTACAGCACGAGGTCGTCGTCCAGGGTGAGCCGGCCGAAGTCCATGGCCACCGTGGTGGTGGTCTTCTCTGGCGTCGCGGAGAGGTCGTCGGTCTCCTCGCTGGCCTGCGTCATCAGCGCTTCGGTTTTCAGCGGCGTGATCTCGGAGACCGAGCCGACGAACGTCGTCTTGCCCACGCCGAAGCCGCCCGCCACCACGATCTTGGTCGCGGTGGGGGCGCGGGTGTGGTCGAGCTGCCAGGCCTGGAGCGACTCCTCGGCCTGGTCCTGCGGCCGGGACGGCTCGCCGTGGGGGTCCGACAGCTGGTCCCGGGGCCCCGCCTGACGCGGGGCGAAGAGCGGCGCCTCAGAGACGGCGGAGTCCATTGAGCACCCTTTCGAGCAGTGCGCGGTCGGGCTGACCGGTGCCGTGACCGGTTCCGTACACGCGGATCTTTCCTTGGTCGGCCAGGTCGCTGAGCAGCACCCGGACGACTCCGAGCGGCATCTTCAACAGGGCCGAGATCTCCGCGACCGTACGCATCCGGCGGCAGATTTCGACGATGGCCTGGAGCTCCGGCATGACGCGCGAGGCCAGGTTGCCGTTGGTGAGCTCGCGGCGCTCCTCGGGTGCTTCGAGGGCGGCGACGAACGTCTCGACGAGCAGGACGTGCCCGAACCGGGTGCGGCCTCCGGTGAGGGAGTACGGGCGGACTCGCGCCGGGCGCTTGTCGGCGCCCCGGACGGGGAGACGGGGTGAGGGCTCGGCTGCGGCGGTCGTCACTGGGCACTCTCCATCGATTTGCGCAGCTCACTGCGGAGTTCGGGGGTGAGGACGTGTCCGGCCCGGCCGACGAAGAGGGCCATGTGGTACGCGACGACGCTCATGTCGCAGTCAGGGGTGGCGTGGACGCCGAGGAGGGAGCCGTCGCTGATCGACATGACGAAGACGCTGCCCTCGTCCATGGCGACCATGGTCTGTTTGACACCGCCGCCGTCCATCAGCTTCGCGGCTCCGACGGTCAGCGAGCCGATGCCGGAGACGATGGTGGCCAGGTCGGCGCTGGACCCCTTGGGCCCGTCCGACGGTCCTGCCGCCTTCACCTCGTGGTGACCGGGGTCGGAGGAGAGCAGCATCAGCCCGTCGGACGAGACGACGGTGACCGAGTGGACCCCTGGCACCTCCTCCACGAGATTGCTCAGCAACCAGTGAAGGTTCCGGGCCTCGGTACTCAGCCCGAACGTGCTGGGCGCAGTCAACTGCGTGCCTCCTCGACTGTGTCCCCCGTCTCTCCGTTCCGGCGATCCGTGCGGCCGCCGGTCTGCTCGGTCGTCCCTGTCTCGTGCCCGGTCCGTGCGGTGGTCACGCCCTCGTGGTCGGCGAGGGCGATGTTGCCGGTGGACTCGGCGATCTCGGCCTCGACATCGCGCCGGCCCTCCTTCGCCGCCTGGTGGAAGCTGCCGAGCCTGCGGCGCAGGTCGTCCCGGTCCAGGCTGCCGGTGCGGCCGGTGGTGGGGGCGTCCTCGGGCCGGACCACCTTGGGCGTGCGCTTGGGCAGGCCCTTGTCGGTGACCCGGGCGGCCTCCGGCTTCCGGGGTCCCGGCACGGTGTCGGCGGCGGCCTCTCCCTGGGGCGCGGGACGGAACTCGGGCCCGTCCGTGCCCTGGTCACCCGGACCGCTGTCGGCCGGACGCTCGTGGCGGTCGGGGCCGATGGCGTACGGGTCGGAGGGCTCGGGGGTGGTGGGGGCGGCGGGCTCCGGGGCGGCCGGGGGTGCCGGAGCGACCTGGGGTTCCGGGGTGGCCGGGGATTCGGGCGGCAGCGGCAGGCGGACCTGCATCGTGACCTCGGAGTCCGACTCCACCGCGGAGTCCGACGCTACGTCCGCGTCCGTGTCCGCGTCCGCGTTCTTGTCCGCTCGCGCGTCCTCGGCCGGCGCGGGCTCCTGCTCACCGGCCTCACCGGCCTCGCGGATCACCCGCTCGGCGGCGACGATCATCGGGTCGACGGGAGGCGCGGCCACGGGTTCAGCGGCAGGCTCGACCACCGGATGGGCGGCGGCCTCCGGCGCCACCGCGGGCTCCGGCGCAGACGCCTCCTCGGCCACCGTCCCCGATACGGGCGGCGCCGCCGCCACCGGTCCCGGCTCCGCCACCGGCCCCGGCAGCATCGGCGTACGGCTCGGCAGGGCGTTGGAGTTGGCCTCGGCCACCGAGCCCGGCAGGTTGAGCGCCGGAGCCTCGCCCGGCAGCTGTACTGCGGGCGGCGAGGAGGCGGGGAGCGAGTTCGGCAGCAGGGTCTGCGGCAGGATGACGACGGCCGTCACTCCACTCCCCTTCTGCTCGCGCAGCTGGACCCGTACGCCGTGCCGGGCGGCCAGCAACGAGGTGACCTGGAGCCCGAGTCCGGCCCCGTCGGCACTCTGCTCCCCCGCCTCGAACGAGGCCGGGTCGGCCAGCCTCGCATTGAGCTCGGCCATCCGGACGGTCGACATGCCGATGCCCGCGTCCTGCACGGAGAGCACCACCTCGCCGGTCTCCAGCAGCCAGCCGGAGAGCTCGACATGGGAGTCCGGCGGCGAGAAGGAGGTGGCGTTCTCCAGGAGTTCGGCCAGGAGGTGGCTGAGGTCGTCGGCGGCGAACCCGGCGATCTGGGCGTGCGGCGGCAGGGACTGGATGGTGACCCGCTCGTACCGCTCGATCTCGCTGACGGC
Source organism: Streptomyces sp. CA-146814 (assembly GCF_050942385.1). Lineage (NCBI taxonomy): Bacteria > Bacillati > Actinomycetota > Actinomycetes > Kitasatosporales > Streptomycetaceae > Streptomyces > Streptomyces sp. CA-146814. The sequence goes on along the minus strand of NZ_CP192068.1, from coordinate 5,511,616 downwards.
CGCGCGGGCCACGTCGACCAGCGGGATCGGGCCCACGTGGCCGTGGCCGTGCTCGGCGCCCGCGAGGACGAGCATGTTCTCGCTGTGCCGGCGCATGACCGTGGCCATGTGGTCGAGCTTGAACAACGTGGCGAGGCGCTCCGGGTCCTGCTCACGCTCCTCCAGGCTCTCGATCACGCCGAGCTGCCGCTCGACGAGGCCGAGGTTGCGGAGCGAGAGGTTGACGAAGGTGTGGTGGACCGTGTTCTTCAGCCGCTCCAGCTGGGCGGCGAGCTCGGCGGCCCGGACCTGGAGTTCGGCGCGCTGGAGGGTGAGGGTCTCGCGGCCCGCGATCAGTTCGGCGCGCTCGGCGCCGAGGCTCTCGAAGCGGCCGGTGAACTCCTGCTGGAGGCCGGTGAGCTTGGCGTGCAGGGTGTTCATCGACCGCACGACCTGGGCGAACTCGTCGTTGCGGCCGGTGTAGCGGACCGGTTCGGCACTCGCCGGCTCGTCCGCGAGGCGGGCGGCGCCGATGCGGAGGACGGCGAGCGGCTGGGTGAGGGTGCGGGCGACGGCGGTGGAGACGCCGACGGCGAGCAGGAAGCAGCCGCCGAGCAGGGCGATGCTCAGTTCGAGGGCGGTGACGTCGTCGTCGCGGATGCCTTCCAGGCGCTGGACCTGGGTGGTGCCGAGCGCGGACTCGACGCTGCGCATCCGGTCGACCCGGGCGGAGAGCGCGGCCTCCAGCTTCTTGGCGCTGGTCTTGCGCTCGCCTTCGGAGAGCTCGGGGCGGTCGGTGAGGCTGGTGAGGTACTTCTCCGCGCTGTTGACCTCCGGGCCGGTGACGGTGGCGGAGAGCTTGTCGCGGGCGACGGGGTTGGCCGCCTGGTCGAACTCGGCGAGCGAGGCCAGCTCGCGGACCCGGGCCTGCTGGGCGGCGGCGCTCAGCTCGTCCCGGTCGCGGTCGGCCCGTTCGGTCTCGTCGTCCTGGCCCTCGACCGGCAGCCCGGTGAAGGGGTCGATCTGCGGGTCGGCGGGCTCTGGCGTCGGCACGGCGAGGGCGGCGAGGAGGAGTCCGCGGGTGGCGGAGGCCTGCTCGACGGCTCCGCCGAGGGCGAGCGGGGCGCGGGTGGCTTCGGCGGCGCGCGGCGGGGTCTTGTCGGCCAGCTCAGCGGAGATGCCGTGCAGCTTGGCGATGACCTCGGAGTACGCCTGGTGGGCCGCCAGCGCCGAGCCCTTGCCGGTGAGGGCGTCGCGGCGCAGCGAGGGCACGGTGGAGAGGTCGCGCCGCAGGGCCGCCGGGGCCGGTCCGTGGATCTCGTCGATCTGCTGGTCGACCCGGGCGGTGCGGGTGAGGCGGCTCTCGGCACCGGCCTCGCCGTCATCGGCGCGGCCGCCCGCGATGTACGCGGTGACGGCGTCCCGCTCGTCGGCGAGGGAGTGGGCCAGGGTGACGGCCTGCCGGTTCAGCTCGGAGAGGGTCACCAGCCGCTGGGACTCGGCCAGATCGGTGGAGGCGCTCATCGCGGCGGGGGCGCCCGCCGCGATGACGATGACCCCGACGACGGCGACACCGGCGACCAGCCGGCTCCGTACCCGTACGGTCCGCTTGGTGGCGACGGGAGCCGGAGGCGTCGCCCCGGAACCGTCGCGCGTGCTGCCCTTGCTCCGCGGCCGCTTCTTCTGCACCGGTGCTCGCAATCTTGACTCGTCCACCCTTGAAGCAGAGGTGACGCTCGGTCACATAGAAGGACCCCCCGCTCCTGGTACGGCTTCTGACCATTCCAGTGCTTTTGAGAGGGGGGCGCGCATCAACCGCTCCGCCACTCGAACGAGTGAACATCACTCTTGAGTTGGCGAACAAGTTTCCCCACGTGCGCCCCTGACCATGCATAGGGCGCGGGGTGGAACTTCGGCGCGGCCTTTGGCAAGATGCCCGCCCGCACTCCCCGGAGCCCCGCCCTCCGCGTACCGGGCCCGCGTTGACCTGCTGGTACGGCTGGAAACCGTTCCCGTGCGGGCTCGGTGAAGGCCTCGTGCAGACTGGCCCCATGCGCCTCGAACTCGTCACCGTCCCCGGCGATCCCGAACGCCCCAACGAGGACTGGGTGTCGGCTGCCCTCCCGGCGTCCGGCCAGGGGGGAGCGCTGGTGGTGCTGGACGGGGTCACGCCGCCGGAGGGGGACGACGGTTGTGTGCACTCCGTCCCGTGGTTCACCGCCCGGCTGGGCGGCGCACTGGTGGAACTGTCGGGTTCACGGCGAGATATGGACCTGGCCGAGATTCTGTCGGCGTCCATCCGGCGCACCGCCGACGCCCACCGGGCGACCTGTGACCTTTCTCACGTACGTACGCCTCAGGCGACCGTGGCCCTGGCGCGTTGGGGCGAACACGCGATCGAGTACCTGGTGCTCTCCGACGCGGCGCTCCTGCTGGAGGCGCCGGACGGCACGGTCCGGGCGGTCCTGGACGACCGCCTCGACCGGTTGCCGCCGGGTTCGCTGGCCTCGGCGGCGACGGTCGACGGTCTGCTGCGGAACAAGGAGGGCGGCTTCTTCACCGCCGCCGCCGACCCGGCGGTGGCGGCACGCGCGGTGACCGGCACCGTCCCGGCCGATGAGGTCCGGTCGCTGGCCGGGCTGACGGACGGGGCGAGCCGGTGGACGGAGGTGTTCCGCGAGGGCGACTGGGCGGACGCGCTGGAGCTGCTGCGCAAGGCGGGTCCGCGGGGGCTGATCGATCGCGTACGGGAGCTGGAGGCGGCCGACGCGGCCGCCGGGCGCGTACGGCTGCGGCGGAGCAAGACGCATGACGACGCGACGGCGGTGTTCGTGGAGCTGTAGGGGCCGGCCCCCGGACGGGCCGTCACTCCTCCGCGCGGCTGTTCAGCTGGTGCAGCAGCCGGGCCAGTTCGGCCACCTCGGCCCGGTCCCAGGCGGCCAGCTTGCGGACGTACTGCCCGCGCCGGGCGTCGCGGACGCTGCGGAAGCGGGCGAGGCCCTCGTCGGTCAGCCGGACGAGCCAGGCGCGGCCGTCCGCCGGATCGGGTTCGCGGGCGACCAGCCCGAGGTTCTCCAGCGCCCGCAGCTGACGGCTCATGGTGGCCTTGCCGACGCCGAAGTAGGCGGCCAGCTCGGTGGCCCGCTGTCGGCCGGCCGACTCCAGGCGGACGAGCAAGCCGTAGGCGGCGGGCTCCAGTTCGGGGTGGACCTCGCGGGCCATCTCGCCGGAGCTGGCCCGCGCGCGACGCAGGAAGACCGCCAGCTCACGTTCCAGCGCCAGGAATTCGTGGTCCACACCAGTTCCGGCAGTCGCGCCCGGCTCCCGCGCGCTCTCGCTCCCGTGCACGTCAGCACCCCTCGTACGGTTTCCTGCCGATGAAAGTTTCTGCCGCGGCCGGTCAACGCCGCAGCTCGGCCAGTATTTCGCAGGCGTAGACCAACGGCGGCGGCCAGGCCCTCTTCCGTACGCCGGGTCTACGTGCGTAGCGTCGTTGCCGGACCATACGTATGACATGAGCACGCCACGACTGTGGACACCCGTCACCCCACCCCGGAGGCACACCCATGCCCCTGCACCGCCACAGATCCGGCCCCTCCCGCCGCTCGCGCCTCACCGTCGGCGGCGCCCTCTTAGCCGCGCTCGCCCTCCTCCTGACCCTGCCGGGCGCCGCCACCGCGGCCGACGCCGACAGCGCCACCGCGCCACCCGCCCGCGGCACCGCCAGGATGGGCCAGGGCGTCATCGAGCACGACGGCCAGGGCGGGCTGCCCCGCGACCCCCGGGTCGTCCAGACCGAGGGCGTGGACGTCAGCAGCCACCAGGGCAACGTGGCCTGGCAGACCCTGTGGAACAGCGGGGTGAAGTGGGCCTACGTGAAAGCCACCGAGGGGACGTACTACAAGAACCCCTACTTCCCGCAGCAGTACAACGGCTCCTACAACGTCGGCATGATCCGCGGCGCGTACCATTTCGCCACCCCGAACACCGCGAGCGGCGCCGCGCAGGCCAACTTCTTCGTGGACAACGGCGGCGGCTGGTCCCGGGACGGCCGGACCCTGCCCGGCGTGCTCGACATCGAGTGGAACCCGTACGGCGCCCAGTGCTACGGCCTCAGCCAGGCCGGAATGGTCAACTGGATCCGGGACTTCACGAACACCTACCGGGCCCGCACCGGCCGGGACGCGGTCATCTACACCGCGACCAGCTGGTGGAAGGACTGCACCGGCAACAACGCGAGCTTCGGCGCCACCAACCCGCTCTGGGTGGCCCGGTACAACACGACGGTCGGCGAGCTGCCGGCCGGCTGGCCCGTCCACACGATGTGGCAGTACACCTCGACCGGCCCGATCGTCGGCGACCACAACCGCTTCAACGGCGCGCTCGACCGCGTCCAAGCGCTGGCCAACGGCTGACCCCCGCCCGAGCCCACCCCGGTGACGTCACCGCAGGTCACCGGGGTTTCGCGCTGCCCTGCACCCCACTATGCACTCGATGTATACGCGCTATGTATAGTCCTCGGCGTACCGCACACCTGTGCGGAGATTTCCGCGCAGAGGAGTGGCGTGCCCGTGTCCAACAAGATGACCCTGCTCGGGGGCGGGTTGGCCGCCGCCCTCGTGACGACGCTCACACTGGCCCTCAGCGGATGCTCGATGGAGACGACGGCTCCGGGCTCGGCGCGGCAGGACGCGGCGTCCGACGCCAAGGGCACTTTCGGCCGGGCGGACTGCCGTAAGGCGAAGTGCATCGCGCTCACGTTCGACGCCGGGCCGGGTAAGGACACCCCGAAGCTGCTGGACATCCTGAAGGAGAAGAAGGTCCACGCGACCTTCTTCCTGCTCGGCGAGCACCACGTCCTCAAGCACCCGGAGACCGTGCGGCGCATCCAGGACGAGGGCCACGAGGTGGCCAACCACACCTGGACGCACAAGATCCTCACCGACCAGGAGCCGGACGAGATACGGGCCGAGCTGGAGAAGACCCAGGTGGCGATCGAGAAGGTGACGGGGAAGAAGCCCCGGCTGATGCGCCCGCCGCAGGGCCGCACCGACGACAAGGTCTCCGAGATCAGCAAGGAGCTGGGGCTCTCGCAGGTGCTGTGGAGCGCCACCGCGAAGGACTACTCGACCAACGACTCCGCGCTGATCGAGAAGCGGATCCTGGACCAGGCGGGCAGGGACGGCATCATCCTGCTCCACGACATATACAAGGGCACTGTGCCCGCCGTGCCGGGGATCATCGACGCGCTCCAGAAGGACGGCTACACCTTCGTGACCGTCCCGGAGCTGATGGCCCCGGCGGTGCCGGAGCCGGGCACCATCTACCGTCCCTGAGGGCTCCCGGGAAAAGCGGAACGGCCCGCTCCCGTTGACTCGGGAAGCGGGCCGTCCGTACCGGCCGTGCACCTGGGGCCTCTCGTTCGGATCAGGCCGGATCAGGGAGCGGGGTCCGGTGCGTGCAGCTGCAAGGCGGAGGAGGGAGTCGACGCAGTGGGGTCTCCCCTGCTCGAGCTCGTCCGAGAGCTCGGGGAAGTCGGCGACCGACGACAACGCCGCAGATGTGCGTGCCGGGGCACGCGAGCCCGGCCTGATCCGAACGAGAGGCCCTGTGCCACGCCCGTCACTGCGTGGCGGTCAGGCCGCGGCCGGGATCCTTTCCGCCGGGGCCGAGGCCGGGGCGAGGGCGATCTCCAGGACCTGGCGGACGTCGGTGACCGGGTGGACGTCCAGCTTCTCCAGCACCTCGGCCGGGACGTCGTCCAGGTCGGCCTCGTTGCGCTGCGGGATCACCACGGTGGTGATGCCCGCACGGTGGGCTGCCAGCAGCTTCTGCTTCAGGCCGCCGATCGGCAGGACGCGCCCGGTCAGCGAGACCTCACCGGTCATCGCCACATCCGTACGGACGAGGCGTCCGGAGAGCAGCGAGGCCAGCGCGGTCGTGAGCGTGATGCCCGCGCTCGGGCCGTCCTTCGGCACCGCACCGGCCGGGAAGTGGATGTGCACACCCCGGTCCTTGAGGTCCGCGACCGGCAGCTCCAGCTCCGCGCCGTGCGACCGCAGGAAGCTCAGCGCGATCTGCGCCGACTCCTTCATGACGTCGCCGAGCTGACCGGTCAGGGTCAGTCCGGACGCGCCGGTCTCGGGGTCCGCGAGCGACGCCTCGACGAAGAGGACGTCACCGCCCGCGCCGGTCACCGCGAGCCCGGTGGCCACACCCGGCACCGCGGTGCGCCGCTCGGCCGGGTCCTGAGCGGACTCGGGCACGTGGTGCGGGCGCCCGATGAGACCGCGCAGGTCCGCGTCGGTCACCGTGAACGGCAGCTCGCGGTCGCCCAGTTCGTGCTGGGCCGCGACCTTGCGGAGCAGCCGGGCGACGGCCCGCTCCAGATTCCGTACGCCGGCTTCGCGGGTGTACTCGCCGGCCAGCTTGCGCAGCGCCGACTCCTCCAGGGCGACCTCGTCCTTCTCCAGGCCCGCTCGCTCCAGCTGGCGCGGAAGCAGGTGGTCCCGGGCGATGACGACCTTCTCGTCCTCGGTGTAGCCGTCGAGCCGGACCAGCTCCATGCGGTCGAGCAGCGCCTCCGGGATGGATTCGAGGACGTTGGCGGTGGCGAGGAAGACGACGTCGCTGAGGTCGAGTTCGACCTCCAGGTAGTGGTCGCGGAACGTGTGGTTCTGGGCCGGGTCGAGGACTTCGAGGAGGGCTGCGGCCGGGTCGCCCCGGAAGTCGGAGCCGACCTTGTCGATCTCGTCGAGCAGGACGACCGGGTTCATCGAACCGGCCTCCTTGATCGCCCGCACGATGCGTCCGGGAAGAGCACCCACGTACGTACGCCGGTGGCCCCGGATCTCCGCCTCGTCCCGGACACCGCCGAGCGCGACCCGGACGAACTCACGGCCCATGGCGTGCGCGACGGACTCCCCGAGCGAGGTCTTGCCGACACCGGGCGGACCGACGAGCGCGAGCACGGCACCGCCACGCCGCCCGCCGACCACACCGAGCCCCCGGTCGGCACGCCGCTTGCGCACCGCGAGGTACTCGGTGATCCGCTCCTTCACATCGGCGAGACCGGCGTGCTCGGCGTCCAGGACGGCCCGGGCGCCACGGATGTCGTAGGCGTCCTCGGTGCGCTCGTTCCACGGCAGTTCGAGGACGGTGTCCAGCCAGGTGCGGATCCACGAGCCCTCGGGCGACTGGTCACTGGACCGCTCCAGCTTCTCGACCTCCTTGAGCGCGGCCGTCCGGACGTGCTCGGGCAGATCGGCGGCCTCGACGCGGGCCCGGTAGTCGTCGGACTCGTCCTCCGGGTCGCCGTTGAGCTCGGAGAGCTCCTTGCGTACGGCGTCCAGCTGGCGGCGCAGCAGGAACTCGCGCTGCTGCTTGTCCACGCCCTCCTGGACGTCCTTGGCGATGGACTCGGCGACATCCTGCTCGGCGAGGTGCTCGCCCAGCCACTGGATGGCGAGCTTCAGCCGCGCGACGGGGTCCACGGTCTCCAGGAGCTGGACCTTCTGCGCGGTGGTCAGGAACGGGGAGTATCCGGAGTTGTCGGCGAGCGCCGAGATGTCCTCGATCTGCTGGACCCGGTCCACGACCTGCCAGGCGCCGCGCTTCTTCAGCCAGCTGGTGGCGAGCGCCTTGTACTCCTTGGCCAGCTCGGCGGCCGAACCCGGCAGCGGCTCGGGCACGACGACATCGATCACGGTGCCCTCGACCCAGAGCGCCCGCCCCGGCCCACTGGTCCCGGCCCCGATCCGGACCCGGTCCCGCGCCCGGATGAGCGCCCCCGGGTCACCGTCGCTCAGACGTCCGACCTGCTCGACGGTCCCGAGGACACCGGTCCCCGTGTACGTCCCGTCGATCCGCGGGACCAGCAGCACCTCGGGCTTCCCGCCACCGGGACGGGCGGCGGCCTGCGCGGCCTCGACGGCGGCGCGCACCTCGGTGTCGGACAGGTCCAGCGGCACCACCATGCCGGGCAGGACGACCTCGTCGTCGAGCGGCAGCACGGGCAGGTCGATCGGTGTGAACGCCTTGGACTCGGTAGTCATGATCTCCCCTTCGGCAGGCAAGTTGAGCTATGTGGACTCAATGCTTGTGAGCCGCCGAATGTTCCCCGGGTGCTGTTCGCTGTGAGCGATCAGGGCCCGGAGGCCTGGTGAGCGCTCTGTCCACGGGAGCGTCGGACGCGGAACGGCTATTCCCCGGGCCGCTCTCCCCGCTGGGTGAACCTCCCCGGTGAACCTCGGTGAACCGGATACGGTCCGGCGGGCGATAGGGAGGGTGTGAGGCTGTTGCGCCCTGCGGGGGGAGACCGGGATGACGGTACGGAGACGGAGAGCGACGACGCGGCATTGGTGCGCGCCGTGGCACATGGCGACGCGGAGGCGCTCGGCGCGCTCTACGACCGGCATGCGGGCTGGCTGCACGCCCGGCTCGCCCGGCGGTGCGGGGACGCGGAGACCGTGCGCGAAGTCCTCCAGGACACGTTCGTGACCGTCTGGCGCTCGGCCGGCTCGCACCGGGGCGCGCAGGTCGGCGGGTGGCTGTGGGTGATCGCCTCGCGCCGGCTCGTCGACGCCCTGCGGGCGGGCGCCCGCGCCGACCGGGCACCGAGCGCGGTGCCGGAGGCCGTCGCCCCCTCCGCCGAGGACCGGGTGCTGGCGGGCCTGGAGTACGGGGACGTGGGCACCGCGCTGGCCGGGATCTCACCGGAGCTGCGCGAGGTCCTGCGCGCCACGGTCGTGGACGGCCTGTCGACAAGGGAGGCGGCCGCGCTGCTCGGCATTCCCGAAGGCACGGTGAAGACCCGCGCGATGCGGGCCCGGCGCGAGCTGCGGGCCGCGCTGGAACGGCTGGCGCCGGACGGCGAAGCGCTGGGAGGTACGGCATGAGGCGGCAGGGTTCCGGTCCGGGGCCGGACTGGCACGTGGGCGGGGAGCTGGCCGCGCGGTACGCCGCCGGTACGGCTGCCGAGAGCGATGCCTGGTCCCTGGAGAAGCATGTCGAGGCGTGCGGTGCCTGCGCGGCCGTGGTGTCGTCGGCGGTCCGGGCGGTGGCGGAGACCGGGGCGGTGCTGGCCGGCATCCGGGCGGCGGTGCTGGAGCGGGCTGTCCAGGAGCCCCGGGAGAGCGTCGGCTCCCGGGCGTACGCCGACACCACCACCGGCACCAGCACCAGCACCAGCACCAGCACCAGCGGCGTGACAGGCGCGGGGACCACGGGGGTGCCCCCGCGTCTGTCACGGGCCGCACGGGTCGTGTGGGCCGCCGGGCCCGCCCTGCGGGGGGCCTGGCTGGTGGCGCTCGTCTTCGTCGCCCTCGGGGCCGTCGCCCTGTCGTACGGGGCCGGGCTCGGGGCCTCGGTGCGGCCGTTGCTGCTGGTGACGGCGCCGGTGCTGCCGCTCGCCGGGGTCGCCCTGTCGTACGGTCGCCACGCCGATCCGCTGTACGAGATCGCCACCGCGACCCCGTCCGGCGGGCTGCGGCTGCTGCTGACCCGGGCCGCCGCCGTCCTCACGGTGAGCGTCCCGGCGCTGACCCTGGCCGGGGCGGTGCTGCCGGTCGCGGCGGGCGGACCGGGGGCGGCCGCCTGGCTGCTGCCGGGGCTGGCGCTGACGCTCGCGGCGCTCGCGCTGGGCAGTTTCGTCGGCAGCCGCCGGGGGGCGGCTGCCGTCGGCGGAGCCTGGCTGGCCTTCGTCGTCGCTCCTGCCGCCGCCACCGGACCGGCCGGTGCGGCGCTGATGGCGGGAGCCGCCCCGTACTTCGCCGGATCCTCCGTGCAAGGCGGCTGGGCCGCCGGGGCCGTGGCGTGCGCGCTGCTGCTCGCCGCCCGCCGCCGCTCCTTCGACCATCTGGAGACACCGTGAGCGCCAAGGTCGCCGGCCTGACCGTCCGGCACCGCAGGAAGACCGCCCTGGACACCGTGGACCTGGACTTCGCACCAGGTGTGCACGGGCTGCTCGGGCCCAACGGGGCGGGCAAGACCTCCCTCATCCGGGTGCTGGCCACGGTCTCGCCCCCGGACGCCGGGCAGGTGGAGCTGCTCGGCCGGGAGGTCGGCCGGGGAGGAGATCACCGCGAGCGGGCCTCCGTACGGCGCCGGCTCGGCTATCTGCCGCAGGAGTTCGGCTACTACCCGGGGTTCACGGTCCGCGAGTTCGTCGGGTACGTGGCCTGGCTCAAGGAGATGGACGGGGCAGGGGTCGCGGCGGCGGTCGAGCGGGCCGTGGAACGGGTCGGGCTCGGCGAGCGGATCGACGCCAAGGTGAAGACCCTCTCCGGCGGCATGGTGCGGCGGGTCGGCATCGCCCAGGCGATCGTCAACGAACCCGCGCTCCTGCTGCTCGACGAGCCGACCGCCGGTCTCGACCCGGAGCAGCGCGTCGAGTTCCGGGCGCTGCTGCGGGAGCTGGGCCGGACCTCCACGGTGATCGTCTCCACGCATCTGGTCGAGGACGTCGCCGCGGCCTGCACCGAGGTGACCCTGATCGAGGCGGGCCGGATCGCCTACCGGGGCACCACCGCCGACCTGATCGAGTTGGGCGACACGGCGGACGGGCTCGGCGGCAACCCGATCGAACGCGGCTACACCACCGCCCTGCGCACACACCGTACGGCGGTGAGGGCGTGACGGCCACGTCGACCCCGCCCGGGTCCGTCGCCCCGCGCCGCGTCCGCCCTCCGGCGCGTGCCGCGTTCCGGGCCGAGTTGCGGCGCGGGATCGCCCCCTGGACCGCTCCGGCCGTCGCCCTGACCATCGGCGTGCCGATGATCAGCAAGGCCCCTCAGTGGCAGGGCGGTTGGGGCGATACGCAGGAGGTGCTGCACACGTGCGCCACGCTGCTCGCCGGGCCGCTGGTCGCGGCCGCCGGGTGCTGGCAGGGCGGCCGTGAGCACCGGCGTAGAACCACCGCCCTCTGGCTCTCGGTGCCGCGTGGCCGTCCTGCCCAGGTGGTGATGGCGGCGCTGCCGGTGGCGGTGTGGGCGGTCGTCGGCCATCTGGTGGCCGTGGTGGGGGTGCTGGCCGCGACCTGGCCGTATGCCGGGGCAGGCCGGCCTTCGGTGGGCATGGTGGTCATCGATACCTGGTTCCTGGTGTGTGCCGCGTTCGCCGGGTTCGTGGTGGGGCGCGTGTGGCGGTGGCGGCTGGCCGCGCCGGTGCTCGCTGCGGCCACGTACCTCGTCCTCGGCATCCCCTCGTACTCCGCATCCGACCTCCGCTTCCTGAACCCGGCCGAGCAGTACTACCTCTCCGACCGGGTGCCGGTGGCGTGGTTCGTGCCGGTGATGGTCCTCTGGACCGGCGCTCCGGTGCTCGCCCTGGTCACCGCGTACGCCGTCCGGCGCCGGTTCCTCGCGCTCGTCCCCCTGGTGGCCGCCGCCCTCGTCGCGCCCGCGATCGTGAGCAGCGGTGAGGACCTGTTTCGGGAGGACCCGGTGGCGCGACGGCTGATCTGTACGGAGTCGGTGCCGCAGGTCTGCGTGAGCGGGCTGGACGGACCGCTGCTGTCCCAGGTGTCCGACGCGCTGGCCGGGCCGCTCTCCCGCCTGGACGGGGTTCCGGGGGCTCCGCGGAGGTACGTCCACGTCCCCGAGGGCGGCCCGGCCCCGGCCGGCGCCTCCGTACTGCCCCACCACACCCGAGGCTGGACCGTGGTGCGCGGCAGACTCCCCGATCCCGCCGACTACGCCCACCAGACGGCCCGGCACCTCGCCGACCGCGACTGCCCCCTGGCCGTGATCATGGCCGAGGACCGCACCACCGTGCGCATGTGGGAGACCGACGACGCCGTGGCGCGGTGGCTGGCCCCCCTGGCCGGCCCCGGCCTGGACACGCCCTACCTGAACCGGCTCACGGCCATGGGCGACGCCGAGCGCCGGGTCTGGCTCGGCCGCTATCTGGCCACCCGCACCAGCTGCGACCCGAAGGAGGTGCCGACGCTGTGACGACCGTACGGCTTGGGCTGCCCGTCCTCTATCTGCGCTCCCGCGCCCTCCCGGCGACCCTGGCCGCGCTGGCAGCCGTCGCCGTGCTCGCCGCGTGGGCGGCGGACTGGCTGCAGGACCGGCCGGAGTTCGACCACACCGCACGCCTCCCGGTCCTCGCGCTCGCCCCGCTGCTCGCCGCCGCCGCGATCGGCACCGGGTTCCTCTCGCACACCGAGGAGCTGGACCGCACGGCCGTACGCCGCTGGTGGCCCCGGCGGCTGACGCACCTTCTGGCTCTCACCGCGCTCGCAGCCGGGGCCCTGGCCCTGGCCGTCCCCGGTCATCCGGAGCAGTTCGGCGCCCCGGCGATGGTCCGCAACGTGGTGGGCGCGACGGGGGTGACGGTGGCGGCGGCCGCGCTCCTGGGCGCCCGGGCGAGCTGGCTGCCGATGACGGTGTACGGAGGCGCGGTCTATCTGGCGGCGCCCCGGACACCGGGCGGGGCGGCGGCGTACTGGGCGTGGCCGATGCAGCCGGGGCCGGAGGTGGCCGCCTGGGCGGTGGCCGGGACGGCGTACGTGGTGGGGGCGGCGCTCCTGGCGCTGCGCGGCCCGCACCCGAACCGCGATCACTGACGGGGGTGACCCCCTGGAATTCAGGCGCGAACAGGGGGCGGCCTTCTTAGAATCCGGTCCATGGAGCCCGACATCCAGACCTACACCTGCGCCATGATTCCCCCCGCCCCGATCACCCTGGACCGCCGCGAAGGCCCCTTCGGCGAGGTCGTCCTGCGGGAGCGCGGGAAGCACTTCGAGATCATCGCCAACGGGTGCTTCCTGATGGACACCTCCGACGGGCGCTCCGAGCGGCTGCTGGTCGACGCCGCTCTCGGCTCGCTGCCCGTCGGGCGGACCGGGCCGTCGGTGCTGATCGGCGGGCTCGGGGTGGGCTTCTCGCTGGTGCGGGCCGCCGAGGAGGCGCGGTGGGGACGGATCGTGGTGGTGGAGCGGGAGCAGGCGATCGTCGACTGGCACCGGCGCGGGCCGCTGGGGCGGATCTCCGGGGCGGCGCTGGCCGATCCGCGGACCGAGGTCCTCCACGCGGATCTGGTGGCCCACCTCCGTACCGCCACGGAGCGTTACGACGCCCTCTGCCTGGACATCGACAACGGGCCCGACTGGACCGTCACCGAGGACAACGGCAGCCTCTACTCCCCCGCCGGGCTGGCCCGCTGCCGTGACCGGCTGAACCCGGGCGGTGTGCTGGCCGTCTGGTCCGCGCAGCCGTCCCCGGCCTTCGAGGAGGCGTTACGGAATGCCGGGTTCAGCGGGGTTAGGACCGAAGAAGTGCCTGTTGCCCGAGGTGTGCCGGACGTGGTCCATCTCGCATCGCGGAGTCTCTGAACACTCCGCGAACCCCCCTCCCGGTATGTACGGGTCCGGTGGGAGACGGGGCAACCTTCACAAGGCCGACGATCCGCCACCCTGCCCGGACCCCTCTCGCGCCTCCGGGACAACACCCTGCGTAGCCGGGAGCCCTCCGCTGCCTTTACGCTGCTGACCGGCACATACGGATCACCCACGAAATCCACGAGCGAAGACCGTGCCTCGCAGGGGTTCGTCCCGCGCGAGAACGGGCAGGGGCGGGGCGATGGAACAGACACACACCACCCACAACGGCGTCGCGGCCACCCCAGGGGCTCAACGCCGGGTGCTGGTGGTAGAGGACGACGCCACGATCGTCGATGCCATTGCCGCCCGGCTGCGAGCGGAGGGCTTTCTGGTGCAGACCGCGCTGGACGGGCCCGCGGCCGTGGACGCGGCCGAGGCCTGGCAGCCCGATCTGATGGTGCTCGACATCATGCTTCCGGGCTTCGACGGCCTGGAGGTCTGCCGCCGGGTGCAGGCGACGCGCCCGGTGCCGGTGCTGATGCTCACCGCGCGCGACGACGAGACCGACATGCTGGTCGGGCTCGGGGTCGGCGCCGACGACTACATGACCAAGCCGTTCTCCATGCGGGAGCTGGCCGCCCGGGTGCACGTCCTGCTGCGGCGGGTGGAGCGGGCCGCGCTGGCCGCCGTCACGCCGCGCAGCGGCATACTGCGCCTCGGCGAGCTGGAGATCGACCACGCGCAGCGCCGGGTGCGGGTGCGGGCCGAGGACGTCCACCTCACGCCGACCGAGTTCGACCTGCTGGTCTGCCTGGCCAACACCCCGCGCGCCGTCCTCTCGCGTGAGCAGCTGCTGGCCGAGGTCTGGGACTGGGCGGACGCCTCGGGCACCCGTACGGTCGACAGCCACATCAAGGCGCTGCGCCGGAAGATCGGCGCCGAGCGGATCCGTACGGTGCACGGCGTCGGTTACGCCCTGGAGACCCCGGCCCCATGACCCGGCCAGGGTCGGGGATGCGGCCCTTCTCCATCAAGGCCAAGCTCGGCACGCTGGTCGTGGTCTCGGTGTTCATCACCACCGGGCTGCTGATCGTGGCCCTGCGGACCCGGACCGAGTTCCAGTTCATCACCGTGTTCTCGGTGATCGCGACGCTGCTGATCACGCAGTTCGTGGCGCACGGCCTGACCGCGCCGCTGGACGAGATGCGGGCCGTGGCCCGGTCGATCTCGCACGGCGACTACACACGCCGGGTGAGCGGCGCCGGGCGGCGGGACGAGCTGGGCGACCTGGCGCAGACGATCAACCGCATGGCGGACGACCTGGAGGCGGAGGACCGGCACCGCAAAGAGCTGGTCGCCAATGTGTCGCACGAGCTGCGCACGCCGATCGCGGCGCTGCGGGCCGTGCTGGAGAACGTGGTGGACGGGGTCTCGGCCGCCGATCCCGAGACGATGCGTACGGCGCTGAAACAGACGGAGCGGCTCGGCCGGCTGGTGGAGACGCTGCTGGACCTGTCCCGGCTGGACAACGGTGTGGTGGCGCTCAAGGCACGCCGTTTCGAGGTCTGGCCGTATCTTTCGGGCGTACTGAAAGAAGCCAATCTCGCCGCGTCCCAGCGCCATCTCTCGTCGGGGTCGGGCAACCACTCCCGTACGGATGTCCATCTCCATCTGGACGTCTCGCCCCCGGAGCTCACCGCGCACGCGGACGCCGAGCGGCTGCACCAGGTGGTGGCCAACCTCATCGACAACGCCGTCAAGCACAGTCCGCCGCACGGCCGCGTGACGGTCCTGGCCCGACGCGGGGCCTACCCGGAGTCGCTGGAGCTGGAGGTCGTGGACGAGGGCCCGGGCATCCCGGAGGCGGAGCGCCACCGGGTCTTCGAGCGGTTCAACCGAGGCCAGGCGCTCTCACCGCACGGTCCCGGCAGCGACGGCGGTACGGGACTGGGCCTCGCGATCGCCCGCTGGGCGGTGGATCTGCACGGCGGCCGGATCGGCGTGGCCGAATCCGCTCGG
This sequence comes from Streptomyces sp. CA-146814, assembly GCF_050942385.1. NCBI lineage: Bacteria > Bacillati > Actinomycetota > Actinomycetes > Kitasatosporales > Streptomycetaceae > Streptomyces > Streptomyces sp. CA-146814. Next base: position 5,496,294 of record NZ_CP192068.1, on the reverse strand, counting down.
GGCTGCCGCATCCAGGTCACCCTCCCAGGGATGGCCGAGCGACGCGGTTGACGATGCGGTTGACATAGGGTTCGAAGCGGAAGGACGCGTTCATCCGCGTCCTGAGGGAAGGGGATCCTGTACAGGATCTCTACGGGATACGGTCTTGGGACCGTATCCACGGTCCTGCGTACCCGAAGTGCAGTGGAACCTCGCTTGTTTCCCGCCATTTCCTGCGCCGAAACCCGCGTTGCGATGTGATGTGCACGACGAAGCACCGGCCCGGTCTGCAAGGAACGGTTTGGGGGGCGTAGCCTTGATTTCCGCTGTCCATCACCTTGTGAAGCGGAAGAGGGCGGTTGCCGCCGTGTCGTCTCAGTCCCCCAGTAACTCGAGCATCTCGACCGACCAAGCCAGCCCGGGCACCAACCCGGCCGCGGCTTTCGGCGCCAATGAATGGCTCGTCGACGAGATCTACCAGCAGTACCTCCAGGATCCCAGTTCGGTCGATCGCGCCTGGTGGGACTTCTTCGCCGACTACAAGCCGGGCACCTCCGGCACGGCGGACAAGCCCGCTCCCGGCGCCGCAGCCTCGGGGGCTGCGGCAACCGAGGCCCCGGCCGCCACCACCCCGGCGAAGCCCGCCGCCGCCGCTCCGGCAGCCCCGGCGCAGGCCGACGCCAAGCCGGCCGAGGCGAAGACCGAGGCGAAGGCGGAGGCCAAGCCCGCCGAGGCCAAGGCCGCCCCGGCTCCGGCCCCGGCGAAGCCCGCAGCGGCCAAGCCGGCCGCCAAGCCCGCCGCCGCTCCCGCCAAGGAGAAGGCCAAGGCAGAGACCAAGGCGGACGAGTCCACCGAGGCCCCGGCCGGCCCGGAGTACGTGACGCTGCGCGGCCCCTCCGCCGCTGTCGCGAAGAACATGAACGCCTCGCTGGAGCTGCCGACGGCCACGTCCGTCCGGGCGGTCCCGGTGAAGCTGCTCTTCGACAACCGCATCGTCATCAACAACCACCTCAAGCGCGCCCGCGGTGGGAAGATCTCCTTCACGCACCTCATCGGGTACGCGATGGTGCAGGCCCTCAAGGCCATGCCGTCGATGAACCACTCCTTCGCGGTGAAGGACGGCAAGCCGACCCTGGTCAAGCCGGAGCACATCAACCTCGGCCTCGCCATCGACCTGGTGAAGCCGAACGGCGACCGCCAGCTGGTCGTCGCGGCCATCAAGAAGGCCGAGACGCTCAACTTCTTCGAGTTCTGGCAGGCGTACGAGGACATCGTCCGGCGCGCCCGCATCGGCAAGCTCGGCATGGACGACTTCTCTGGCGTCACCGCCTCGCTGACCAACCCCGGCGGCATCGGCACCGTCCACTCGGTGCCCCGCCTGATGCCCGGACAGGGCCTCATCATGGGCGTCGGCGCGATGGACTACCCGGCGGAGTTCCAGGGCACCTCCCAGGACACCCTGAACAAGCTCGGCATCTCGAAGGTCATGACGCTCACGTCGACCTACGACCACCGGGTCATCCAGGGCGCCGCCTCCGGCGAGTTCCTGCGGGTCCTCAGCCAGCTGCTGCTCGGCCAGAACGACTTCTACGACGAGATCTTCAAGGCCCTGCGCATCCCGTACGAGCCGGTCCGCTGGCTCACGGACATCGACGCGTCGCACGACAACGACGTGACGAAGGCCGCGCGGGTCTTCGAGCTGATCCACTCCTACCGGGTCCGCGGCCACGTCATGGCCGACACCGACCCGCTGGAGTACCGCCAGCGCAAGCACCCCGACCTCGACATCACCGAGCACGGCCTCACCCTGTGGGACCTGGAGCGGGACTTCGCGGTCGGCGGGTTCGCCGGCAAGTCGATGATGAAGCTCCGCGACATCCTCGGCGTGCTGCGTGAGTCGTACTGCCGCACCACCGGCATCGAGTTCATGCACATCCAGGATCCGAAGCAGCGCAAGTGGCTCCAGGACCGGGTGGAACGGCCCCGCGCCCAGCAGCCCGAGCGCGAGGAGCAGCTGCGCATCCTGCGCCGGCTGAACGCGGCCGAGGCGTTCGAGACGTTCCTGCAGACGAAGTACGTCGGACAGAAGCGGTTCTCGCTGGAGGGCGGCGAGTCCGTCATCCCGCTGCTCGACGCGGTCATCGACTCCGCCGCCGAGGCCCGCCTCGACGAGGTCGTCATCGGCATGGCCCACCGCGGCCGCCTGAACGTGCTGGCGAACATCGTCGGCAAGTCGTACGCGCAGATCTTCCGCGAGTTCGAGGGCAACCTGGACCCGCGCTCGATGCACGGCTCCGGCGACGTCAAGTACCACCTGGGCGCCGAGGGCACCTTCACCGGTCTGGACGGCGAGCAGATCAAGGTCTCGCTGGCCGCCAACCCCTCGCACCTGGAGGCGGTCGACCCGGTCCTGGAGGGCATCGCCCGCGCCAAGCAGGACATCATCAACAAGGGCGGCACGGACTTCACGGTCCTGCCGGTCGCGCTCCACGGCGACGCGGCCTTCGCGGGCCAGGGCGTCGTCGCCGAGACGCTCAACATGTCGCAGCTGCGCGGCTACCGCACCGGCGGCACCGTGCACGTGGTGATCAACAACCAGGTCGGCTTCACCGCCGCCCCGGAGTCCTCGCGCTCCTCGATGTACGCCACCGACGTGGCGCGCATGATCGAGGCGCCGATCATCCACGTCAACGGCGACGACCCGGAGGCCGTGGTCCGCGTCGCGCGGCTCGCCTTCGAGTTCCGGCAGGCGTTCAACAAGGACGTCGTGATCGACCTCATCTGCTACCGCCGCCGCGGTCACAACGAGGGCGACAACCCGGAGTTCACCAACCCGCAGATGTACACCCTGATCGACAAGAAGCGCTCGGTGCGCAAGCTCTACACCGAGTCCCTCATCGGTCGCGGCGACATCACGCTGGAAGAGGCGGAGCAGGCGCTCCAGGACTTCCAGGGTCAGCTGGAGAAGGTGTTCGCCGAGGTCCGGGAGGCCACCTCGCAGCCGGCCGCCCCGCACATCCAGGAGCCGCAGGCCGCCTTCCCGGTCGCCGTGGAGACCGCGGTCTCCGCCGAGGTCGTGAAGCGGATCGCCGAGTCCCAGGTCAACATCCCCGAGTCGATCACCGTCCACCCCCGTCTGATGCCGCAGATGCAGCGTCGCGCGGCCTCGGTGGAGAACGGCACGATCGACTGGGGCATGGGCGAGACCCTGGCCATCGGTTCGCTGCTGATGGAGGGCACCCCGGTCCGGCTCGCCGGCCAGGACAGCCGCCGCGGCACGTTCGGCCAGCGCCACGCGGTCCTGGTGGACCAGGTCACCGGCGAGGACTACACCCCGCTGCTGTACCTCACCGAGGAGCAGGCCCGGTACAACGTCTACGACTCGCTGCTCAGCGAGTACGCGGCGATGGGCTTCGAGTACGGCTACTCGCTGGCCCGCCCGGAGTCGCTGGTCATCTGGGAGGCGCAGTTCGGTGACTTCGTCAACGGCGCGCAGACCGTCGTGGACGAGTTCATCTCCTCGGCCGAGCAGAAGTGGGGCCAGACGTCCGGCGTCACGCTGCTGCTGCCGCACGGCTACGAGGGCCAGGGCCCGGACCACAGCTCCGCGCGTCCCGAGCGCTTCCTCCAGATGTGCGCGCAGGACAACATGACGGTCGCGATGCCGACCCTGCCGTCGAACTACTTCCACCTGCTGCGCTGGCAGGTGCACAACCCGCACCACAAGCCGCTGATCGTCTTCACGCCGAAGTCGATGCTGCGTCTGAAGGCCGCGGCGTCGAAGATCGAGGAGTTCACCACCGGCGGCTTCCGCCCGGTGATCGGCGACGACAGCGTCAAGGCGGAGGACGTCCGCAAGGTCGTGTTCGTCTCGGGCAAGCTCTACTACGACCTGGACGCCGAGCGGGAGAAGCGCGGGGACACGGAGACCGCGATCATCCGGCTGGAGCGGCTGTACCCGCTGCCGGGTGCGGAGATCCAGGCCGAGATCGCCAAGTACCCGAACGCCGAGAAGTACCTGTGGGCCCAGGAGGAGCCGGCCAACCAGGGTGCGTGGCCGTTCATCGCGCTCAACCTGATCGACCACCTGGACCTGGCCGTCGGCGCGGACGTGCCGCACGGCGAGCGCCTGCGCCGCATCTCGCGGCCGCACGGCTCGTCCCCGGCGGTCGGCTCGGCCAAGCGCCACCAGGCCGAGCAGACGCAGCTGGTCAACGAGGTCTTCGAGGCCTGAGGACCGTACGGCTGAACACACCGGAGACCCGGTTCCGCGCTCGTCGCGGGGCCGGGTCTCCGGCGTCTCCGAAGCCTTGGGCGCCTCGTTATCCTTCTCCCATGTACTTCACGGACCGTGGCATCGAGGAACTGGAGAAGCGGCGCGGCGAGGAGGAGGTCACCTTCGAGTGGCTCGCCGAGCAGCTGCGTACGTTCGTCGATCTCAACCCCGACTTCGAGGTGCCGGTCGAGCGCCTCGCCACCTGGCTGGCCCGGCTGGACGACGAGGACGACGAGGACGCGTAACCCGCGAGCCGCTCAGGAGGCGCCTGCCCTGGCCCGGTGGTAGGCGAGCCCCAGCGCGCCCTGTGCCAGGAGTACGGCTCCGGCGGCCGCCCATCCTCCGCTGCGCCGCCGCGCGCCCCACAGCAGGAGCGGGAGCCCAGCCGCGAGCTGGGCGGCGGCGATGGCCCGGGCCCGCGGGCCGCGCACCCACGGGCCGAGGCTGCTGCTCTCCACCGCGTCGAGTTCGACCCGTACGGCATCACGCCACCCGGACCACTCGACGCGCTCCACCCCGCGCTGCACCGCCGCCACGCTGCGCAGCCGGTCGGCGCTCTCGCCCGGGCCGAGTCCGGTCGGCAGAGTGAGTCCCGTACGGGTCAGGACCGCGAGCAGGCCGCGCAGCCGGGCGTCGGCGTCCGATTCGGGGTCGGGCCGGGTCAGCTCCTCCAGCGCCTGGAGGTCGAGTACGGGATCGAGGCCGAGCCGGGCCGCGAACGTACGCATCGCCTCGTCCTCGCCCACCGGCGTACCGTCGGCCAGCCAGATGTAGCCGACGGGACGGCGGAATCCGGCGGCGAGCGTGTATCCCGCCCGGTCGCCGTCCCACCACAGGGCCAGCACCGGCCAGCTGGAGCCGACGGCCAAGGCTCCGGCCCAGCCGCCGATGACCCGGTCGACCGGCTCGGGGCCGCCGCCGGACGGACCGGTTCCGCGCCAGGGCTTCCCTTCCGGTACGAGGACGCTCCACTCCTCGCCCGCGCGCGTCAGCAGCATCTGCTCGCGCAGCAGGTGGGCGAGCGGCCGTACGGTCTCGGGGTCGGCGCGGCACAGCAGGAGCGCCCCCGTGGATGTCGCGTTCATGTGCACACGCTAGGACAATTTGCCCGACTCCGATGGCTTTTGACCGCATCGCACTCCTATAGGGCGACACTTGACTTCCCCGATCCGCGATATATCGTGTTCTTTACGAGACGCGATATGTTGCGTCGCCATCCTCTCCGGGAGGTCCTATCCATGGCTGTGTCGAAGCGGACCGTCGCCGAGCCGCAGAAGCTCACCTTCGACGACCCGGTGACCTCGCTCCACGTACGGGTCGTCGGCGGCACGGTCAACGTCGTCGGGACCGATGAGCCGGGCGCGCGGCTGGAGGTCTCCGCCATCGAGGGGCCGCCGCTCCTGGTGACGTACGAGGACGGCCGGCTGACCGTGGCGTACGAGGATCTGCCCTGGCAGGACCTGCTGCGCTGGCTCGACCCCAACGGGCGCCGCCGCAGCGCGGTCGTCTCGCTCACCGTGCCCGCCGCCGCCTCGGTGGAGGTGGGCGTGATCGGCGCCGGGGCCGTCGTCTCCGGGATCAGCGGCCGTACCGACGTACGCGGCATCACCGGGGACATCGCGCTCGTCGGGCTGACCGGCGCGGTCCGCGGGGACTCCGTCTCGGGCAGCCTGGAGGCGCAGCGCGTCACCGGGGACCTGCGCTTCCACTCGGTGGCCGGTGATCTGACGGTGGTGGACGGGGCCGGCGCCTCGGTCCGGGCCGAGTCGATCAGCGGCGACATGGTGCTGGACGTCGAGCCGTCGGGCGCGGCTGCGGACCGGCCCACCGACATCCGGCTGACCACGGTCTCCGGCGAGATCGCGATCCGGCTGCCGCATCCGGCGGACGCGAAGGTCGAGGCCAACACCGCGAGCGGAGCCGTCTCCAACGCCTTCGAGGACCTGCGGGTCGGCGGGCAGTGGGGCGCGAAGAAGATCACCGGCACGCTCGGCGCCGGCACGGGGACCTTGAAGGCGACGACCGTCTCCGGTTCGATCGCCCTGCTCCGCAGGCCCCCGGCCGAGGACGACACGCGCGGTGCCGCGCCGACCGGAAAGGTTCTCTGACATGCCCCCCGTATTCGCGCACGGCCGACTGCGCCTGTATCTGCTCAAGCTCCTGGACGAGGCCCCGCGCCACGGCTATGAGGTGATCCGCCTCCTGGAGGAGCGCTTCCAGGGCCTGTACGCGCCCTCCGCCGGCACCGTCTACCCCCGGCTGGCCAAGCTGGAGGCCGAGGGCCTGGTCACCCACGCGACCGAGGGCGGCCGCAAGGTCTACTCGATCACCGACGCCGGACGCGCCGAGCTGGCTGGCCGCAGCGGCGAACTGGCCGACCTGGAGCTGGAGATCCGTGACTCGCTGGCCGAGCTGGCCGCCGAGATCCGCGACGACGTGCGCGGCGCGGCGGGCCGGCTCCGCAGCGACATGCGGGCGGCCGCCTCGGAGTCCCGTACGGACCAGGGCAAGCAGTCCTCCCCCTTCGGGGACCTGGGCGACTTCGGCGACCTCGGGAATCTGGGCGACCTCGCGGACAGCAAGGCGTGGCGCGCGGCGAAGGAGGAGGTGCGCCAGGCCAAGGAGGAGTGGAAGGAGCAGGCGCGCCGGGCGAAGGACGAGTCGCGGCGCGCCCGTGAGGAGGCCCAGCAGGCCCGCCGCCAGGCCAAGGAGGCGCAGGACAGGGCGCGCGAGCAGATGCAGAACGCCGCCCGTCAGGTGCAGGAGCACTTCGCCCGCGGCGACTGGCCCGCCGGCGTACGGGAAGGGCTGGCCGAGATCACCGGACAGCTCGGCGGCTTCGCCCGCACCGGCGGCTGGTCCTCGTTCGGCAAGCCGTGGGCCGCCGGAACCGAGACCACCGGGCCCGCCGAGGCGGCCGGAGCGCCGGAGACCGCTGACGGTTCCGGCTGGGGCGAGGACGTCCCGGTCACGGACGACCCGGCGCGCGATCTGGACCGCCTGCTGGACCGGTTCCGCGACACCGTCCGGGACACCGCCCGCGATCACGGGGTCACGGAGGACCAGGTGGCCGAGGCCCGCCGCCACCTGGGCGCGGCGGCGGCGCGGATCGAGGCGCTGCTGCGGCCGGAGGACGAGGAGAGCTGAGGGGCGGCGGGTGCGGGTGCCTTGTCGTACGCGGTGACGAGGTACCCGCACCCGTACGCACGGTCCGCGCCCTCACCCGGCTCCGCTTCCCTGGCGCCGCCTCCGCTTCCCTGGCACCGCCTGCGCTTCCCTGGCGCCGCCTGCGCGTGCCTCACCCCGCTTTGGCGTGTCCCCGGCCGTCGGCCTCGGGCCCGTACAGCGCTCGGTGCACGGTCGTGTACGTCGCGCCGTGCTCGGCGAGGACGTCGGCGACGGTTCCCGGGGTCGCTGTGAGGGCCAGGAGCAGGTGTTCCTCGCCGATGAACCGGTCGCCGCGCCCCAGCGCGACCCGCAGCGACTTCTCCAGGATGCCCTTCGCGCCCGGAGTGAAGGGTCGGTGCCCCGACGACCACCACCGGCGGCTGCGCCGGTCGGCGGCGAGAGCACCCTCCCCGTGGGCGCCTTCGACCCGGTCCACGATGGCGCCGACGTCGATCCCGATGCCTGCCAGGGCCTCGGTGTCGGCCTTCGTCAGCCCGCCCCGGCGGCGGGCCTCGGCGAAGGCGGTGTCGAGGGAGGCGCGGCGGCCGCTCAGGCCGAGGGCCGCGAGGGCGAAGGAGGCCCGGCTGCCTTCACGTTCCAGCAGCGCGAGCAGCAGGTGTTCCTCGGTGACCGATCCGGCCCCGACGCGCTCCGCCTGCGCCACGGCTCCTTTTACGGTCACGCGTGCTCCTTGGGTGAACCGTTCGAACATCAGCGCCTCCCGTACTTCTTGTGCACGGCCTGCCGGCTGACACCCAGCTCGGCGGCGATCTCCTGCCACGACCAGCCCTGGACGCGGGCACTGCGTACCTGTACGGCTTCCAGCTGCTCCAGCAGCCGCCGCAGCGCGGCCACCGCCCGCAGCCCGACGCGCGGGTCGCGGTCACCGGCGCGTGCGGCCAGATCCGTTGCTTCGGTCATGACGTCAACCTACATTGACACTGGAGGATCGTCAATCAAAGTTGACATCATCGTCCGCGAGCCGGGCGTGCCGCTCGACGTCGTACCGCACATCGCCGTAGCGCAGCTTGCCCCGCTCGATCCCCTCGGACGCGAACCCGGACCGTACGGCGACCCGGCAGGAGGCGGTGTTGTCGGTGCGGTGGCCCAGCTCCAGCCGGTAGAGGCCGAGTTCGCCGAACGCCCACCGCGCCACCGCCCGCACGCCGGCGGGCGCGACGCCACGGCCGCGCGCCGCCTCGGTGGTCCAGTAGGAGATCCAGCCCGTGTCATGGATCAGGTTGACGGCGTCGACCGCGACGCAGCCGAGCGGATCGCCGTCCTCCCCCACGACAGCCCAGGTGTAGCCCGTACGGGCTCCCCTCTCCCGCCTACGGTCCGCGATCCAGGCCAGCGCATCGGCCCGGTCGGCGAGGGGCCGGTCGCTCTGGCGGTCCATGTCGGCCGGGGCGAAGGCACGGAGTACGGCGGAGGCGTCGGCGGGGAGCCAGGGGCGCAGCAGAAACCCCTCAGGGGCGGTCAGTTCGTCCATACGGGCCAGCCTCCCGCACGGTCACCACCACCTCCACCCCGGGCCACGCCACCACGGTCAGGCGGCCTCCGTGCGGCGCCTTGCCGAGGACATGGGCGGCCCGCCCGGTGACGGAGACGCGCCAGCCCCGGGTGGAGGGCGGCAGGGACAGCTCCGTGAGGCCGGGACGGGCGGCCGCACGGTAGGCGAGGCGGTAGGAGCGGCTCTCGGAGTCGTACGTGTCGGAGCGGACCGTGCCCGCGACGGCCGGGGCGTACGGGGTCGCCGTCTGCTCCTTGTTCGTACGGAAGCGGCCGTGCTCGTCGACCGCGCAGTAGCCGCCGCCGTAGCACCAGACGTATCCGGCCCAGCCGGAGCTGTAGCGGTTCAGGGAGGCGACGGCCTCGCGGTAGAAGCGGCCCATGTTCGGGAGGGAGTTGTTGAGCGGCCCCCACTCGCCGACGACCACGGGCATCCCGTGCCGGGCCGGATAGGCGGTGACGGCGGCCTCGTACGCCTCGATCCAGCCGGCCTCGGGGTCGTAGTCCGCGCCCGCCTCCATGGCGGTGTTGTAGAAGTGCGGGGCGTAGACGGTCCGGCTGTCGTGGATCCGGCCGAGGCCGGTGGGCACACCTTCGCCGACGATGGGGGTCGGCTCGACGAAGAGCCAGGTGTCCCGGTCCTTGGCCCGGATGGCACGGGCGAGGCGGTTGTACATCGGCGTGAGGTGCTGCGCCTCGATGCGGCGGGCGGCGGTCGCCAGGCCCTCGCCCTCGCGCAGCTCGCCCATCGGCTCGTTGATCAGGTCGTAGCCGATGACGGCCGGGTGGCCGCGGAACCGTTCGGCGAGGACCTGCCACATGGCGGCCTGGGCGCGCCGCAGGTCGGGGTCCTCGTAGAGGTGGGTGAAGGCCCGCTGGACGGCGGGCTGGAAGTACTCGGAGAACCAGTCGTCGGGGTTGGGCGTGAACGGCAGGCCGTCGGTCCTGGTGGCCCACTCCGGGATGCCCCGGTGGTTGAAGGCGGGCCCGAAGACGTCCTGGTGGGCGTCGATGAGGACGTGGACACGGTGCCGGTGCGCCCAGTCCAGGATGCGTTCGATCTTCCGGAGGTAGCGCTCGCTGTACTGCCCGCGCCGGGGCTCCAGGTCGTCCCAGAAGACCAGCAGCCGGGCGAAGTTGAAGCCGTTGGCCCGCAGGTCGCGGAAGTGGCGTTCGGTGATGGCGCTGAGCGCGGCCTCGCCGCGGTTCGCCTTGTCCTCGACGTTCCAGCCCCGCAGGGTGAGGGTGCGGCCCCGACTGTCGGTCAGGGGCGGGATGGAACGTTCGTACGTCGACGGGTCGGCGGACCGGGTGGACGCGGGGTGCGCCGAGGCGGCGGGAGCGAGGGCTCCCGCCGCCAGGACGGACGCGACGACAACGGCTATGAGTGCTCTGCCCATACGCATGGGCGGCATCCCATCAGCAAAGCTGACACTTATTCAAGTATGAGGTACTGACCAGTTGTGCGGAGTTACTCCGTCGGCCGGAGCACGATCTTTCCGAACTGCTCGCCGTCGGCCAGCCGCTGGAACCCTTCGCGGGCCCGGTCCAGCGGGAGCACCTCGTCGATGACCGGACGGACGCCGGTGGTCGCGCAGAACGCCAGCAGGTCCTCCAGCTCGTCCTTGGAGCCCATCGTGGAGCCGACGACCTTGAGCTCCAGGAAGAAGATCCGGGTCAGCTCGGCGTGCGACGGCCGGTCGCCGCTGGTGGCCCCGGAGATCACGAGGGTGCCGCCGGGGCGCAGCGACTTCACGGAGTGGGGCCAGGTGGCGGCGCCGACGGTCTCGATGACGGCGTCCACCCGCTGCGGGAGCCGCGCGCCGGGCTCGTACGCGGCCAGTGCGCCGAGCTCCACCGCCCGCTTCCGCCGGGTCTCGTCGCGGCTGGTGGCGAAGACCCGGAGCCCGGCGGCCTTCCCGAGCACGATCGCGGCGGTGGCGACCCCGCCGCCCGCGCCCTGGACGAGCACCGAATCGCCGGGCCGGACACCGGCGTTGGTGAAGAGCATCCGGTACGCGGTGAGCCAGGCGGTCGGCAGACAGGCGGCCTCCTCGAAGGAGAGCTCCTTCGGCTTGGGCAGCACGTTCCAGGTGGGCACGGTGACCTGCTCGGCGAAGGTGCCCTGGTAGCGCTCGGTGAGGATGGAGCGCGGCTCCTTCGGCCCGACGCCGTGGCCGGACTGGCCGATCACGGAGTGCAGGACGACCTCGTTGCCGTCCTCGTCGATGCCGGCGGCGTCACAGCCGAGGATCATCGGAAGCCGGTCCTGCGAGAGCCCGACGCCCCGCAGCGACCAGAGGTCGTGGTGGTTGAGGGAGGCGGCCCGGACGGTGACGGTGCTCCACCCGGGACGCTTTTCGGGCGCCGGGCGTTCGCCCAGCTCAAGGCCGTTGAGGGGCTGGTCGGGATCGATGCGGGCTGCGTAGGCGGCGAACATGGCTTGACGATAGGCGCGGCGGGCCGCCCACGTAAGCGCGTCCGCGTGTGACGCACACCAAGTGGCCCTGCCGCGATGGAGCAGCGGGGGCCCGAACCCATCAAGCCCCTCCGGCGATTGAGGAGCGGGGTCCGGGGCAGCGCCGCGGGCTCCGCCCCCAGACCCCCGCTCCTCAAACGCCGGAGGGGCTGATTCGGTCACAACCGCTCAACGCAAGGTCAGCGCCGAGCCACACCCTCCGCCCGCGCCGCCGCGGCCACGGCGGCCGTGACCGCCGGCGCGACCCGCTCGTCGAACGGGGACGGGATCACGTAATCCGCCGCCAGCTCGTCGCCGACCACGTCCGCCAGCGCGTTCGCCGCGGCGATCTTCATGCCCTCCGTGATCCGGGAGGCCCGGACCTGGAGCGCCCCCGCGAAGATCCCCGGGAACGCCAGCACGTTGTTGATCTGGTTCGGGAAGTCGGACCGCCCGGTCGCCACCACGGCCGCGTACTTGTGCGCGATCTCCGGGTGGACCTCCGGATTCGGGTTGGCCATGGCGAAGACGTACGCTCCGGGCGCCATCGACGCCACCGCCGCCTCCGGAACCGTACCGCCGGAGACACCGATGAAGACGTCCGCACCGGCGAGCGCCTTCTCCAGGGATCCGGAGATCCCGGCCCGGTTGGTGAGCTCGGCCAGCTCGCGCTTGACGTCGGTCAGGTCGTCCCGGTCCCGGCTGACGATGCCCTTGCGGTCGGCGACGGCGACATCGCCGATACCGGCCTCCAGCAGGAACTTCGCGATGGCCACACCCGCCGCGCCCGCACCGGAGATCACGCCGCGCAGATCGCCGAGCGTGCGCCCGGAGAGCTTGGCGGCGTTGCGCAGGGCGGCGAGGGTGACGACGGCCGTGCCGTGCTGGTCGTCGTGGAAGACCGGGATGTCGAGCCGCTCCTGGAGCTTGCGCTCGATCTCGAAGCACCGGGGCGCCGAGATGTCCTCCAGGTTGACCCCGCCGAAGGACGGGGCGAGCCGGACGACGGTGTCCACGATCTCGTCGGTGTCGGTCGTCGCGAGCGCGATCGGCACCGCGTCGACGCCGCCGAACTGCTTGAAGAGGATGGCCTTGCCCTCCATCACGGGGAGGGACGCCTCGGGCCCGATGTCACCGAGGCCGAGCACGGCGGTGCCGTCCGTCACGACGGCCACGACCTGGGACTTCCAGGTGTAGTCGTGGACGAGCTCGGGGTTGTCGGCGATGGCGCTGCAGACCTTCGCCACACCCGGCGTGTACGCCAGGGAGAGGTCGTCCTTGTCCCGGATCGGAACGGTGGACTGCACGGCCATCTTCCCTCCCCGGTGGAGGGCGAAGGCCGGATCGAAGGGCTCGTCGGCCCCGGTGTCCGCCGCGCTCGTGCGCTGGATGCCACGGTCGGTGGCGCTGTCGGTGGTGCTGTCGCTGCGAGGATTGACGATCTCCGCTGCCATGGTGTTGACCCCTTAAGTCTTCATCGTTTGAGGGTGGCCACTCCTGGTTGAGGAGGGGTGGGCGGGCACCGCGTACGCGCCCTGCGCCAGGCGGTTGGCCCGCCCCGGCAGGGAGAGGTACGTACGCGCGGGCGCGCCGCACACGCGCCCTGAGCCCCGGATGAGGGGTGTAAACGTCTTTCTTACCGGACCGACCCGCCCCCGCACGAGTCCATTGCGATGCGGTGACGTGACTCATAGTCGAATATCTGGACAAGTCGGCAAACCGGCATAAATGCCGCCCGCCGGGAGAGACGCACCGAAGATTCTCCGGCGGCGCGAAGAGTTCACGACAGATGGTCCGGCCCCGAGGTACCGGCCACGCGAGTTCGGGGGTCGCCCGTTATCCGATTTTGACATGGCTGGGCCCCTGAATGGGTCAGTCCAAATGGCAGGATGCCGTCATCAAACGAGGTGACGACACTCGAAGGTGCGTGCCAAGCCTCTCCGAAAGCACCCTCACCCTCACCTGCCGGAGGATCCCGACATGACCGCAAGCATCATGCGTCGCAAGACCGCCAAGTCCCGGATTGCGGCGGTCGGCGCCATCGCGGTCGCCGGATCGCTGCTGCTCACCGCCTGCGGCGACCAGACCGAGAGCGCGTCCTCGGGGAGCGGCGACAGCACGGCCACCAAGGCCGGCGCCCCGCTCTTCTCCAAGCTGCCGGAGAAGTACCGGAAGTCGGGTGTCATCAAGGTCGGTACGAACGCCGAGTACGCCCCCATGGAGTCCGTCGAGAACGGCAAGATCGTCGGCGTCGACCCCGACATCGCCGCGGCCCTCGGCAAGCAGCTGGGCGTGAAGTTCGAGTTCACCTCCGGCTCCTTCGACGGGCTGATCACCGCCCTCAACTCCGGCCGTCACGACATCGCCATGTCGTCCATCACGGACAACAAGCAGCGCCAGGAGGGTCTGGACGACTCCGGCAAGAAGCTGGGCGAGGGCGTCGACTTCGTCGACTACTTCCTGGCCGGCACCGCCGTGTACACGAAGAAGGGCAACCCGCAGAACATCAAGTCCATCGAGGACCTGTGCGGGAAGCCCGCGGCGGTCCAGCGCGGCACCACGTACGAAGAGGCCCTCAAGAAGCAGTCCAAGGCCTGTACGGACGGCGGCCAGAAGGCCATCAAGATCGAGTCGTTCGAGAACGACACCGAGGCGCAGACCCGCGTGAAGTCCGGCGGTTCGGTCGCCGGTGTCAACGACTACCCGGTCGCGGTCGACCTGGCCCGCAAGGCCGACGGCGGCAACGCCTTCGAGGTCGTCGGCGAGCAGATCGACGCCGGTCCGTTCGGCATCGCCGTCAAGAAGGACAACACGGGGCTGCGGGACGCCCTGAAGGAGGCCGTCGACGCGATCATCGCCGACGGTTCGTACCAGAAGGTGCTCGACAAGTGGGGCGCCGGCACGGGAGCGATCGACAAGGCCGCCATCAACGGCGGCAAGTGACCGGACGCTTCACCGAAGGGCAGTCACCATGACTGACAAGTTCGACAAGACACCCCCCGGCTCACCGGCCGGCCCGGTGTCCGTCTCCAAGGCCGCCACCACGGCCCCGGAGAACATCAAGGCCATCCCGGTCCGCCACGTCGGCCGCTGGATCAGCGGCGTCGTGGTCATCGGCCTCCTCGTCGCCCTCGGATACGCCTTCTCGCAGGGCAACATCCAGTGGCACGCCGTCGGCGACAAGCTGTTCGACAAGAACGTCGTCGCCGGAGCCGGCCGCACCCTGCTGATCAGCGTCCTCGCCATGGTGCTCGGCGTGATCCTCGGTGTGATCCTGGCCGTGATGCGGCTGTCGAAGAACCCGGTCACCAGCTGGGTGGCCTGGCTGTACATCTGGTTCTTCCGGGGCACCCCGGTCTACGTACAGCTGCTGCTCTGGTTCAACCTGGCGCTGATCTTCCCGGTCCTGAACATCCCGTTCATCTACAAGGACGAGATGACGGACGTCATGACCCCGTTCATGTGCGCCCTGCTGGGGCTCGCGCTGAACGAGGCCGCCTACATGGCGGAGATCTGCCGCGCCGGCATCCAGTCGGTCGACGAGGGCCAGACCGAGGCGTCGCACGCGCTCGGTATGACCCAGGCCAAGACCATGCGCCGCGTGGTCCTGCCGCAGGCGCTGCGGGTGATCATCCCGCCGACCGGCAACGAGTTCATCAACATGCTGAAGACCTCCTCCCTGGTCTACGCGGTCACCTACAACGAGCTGCTCCGCTCCACCTCGCAGATCGGCTCCACCTCGTACGCCGTGATGGAGATGCTGTTCGTCGCGTCCATCTGGTACATCGTGATGACCAGCGTGTTCAGCGTCGGCCAGTACTACCTGGAGCGCCGCTTCGCGCGCGGCTCGCTGCGCTCGCTGCCGCTCACGCCGCTGCAGCGCATCAAGGTGAACCTCGCCTCGTTCAGCAACCGGCCCTCCGGAGGTGTCTCCGCATGACCACCCCCATGGTGAAGGCCGAGGGCGTCCACAAGTCCTTCGGCGCCGCCCACATCCTCAAGGGCATCGACCTGGAGGTCGCCCCGCGTGAGGTGTTCTGCCTGATCGGCCCGTCCGGCTCCGGCAAGTCCACCTTCCTGCGGTGCATCAACCACCTGGAGCAGATCAACGCCGGCCGGCTCTCGGTCGACGGCGAGCTGGTCGGCTACCGGCAGAAGGGCGACAAGCTCTACGAGCTCAAGGACAGCGAGGTCGCCCTCCAGCGCCGTGAGATCGGCATGGTCTTCCAGCGCTTCAACCTCTTCCCGCACATGACGGCGCTGGAGAACGTCATGGAGGCGCCGATCCAGGTGAAGGGCGAGGCCAAGGCCGTGGCCCGGGCCCGCGCCGAGAAGCTGCTGGACCGGGTGGGCCTCGCCGACAAGGCGAAGAACTACCCGACCCAGCTCTCCGGCGGTCAGCAGCAGCGCGTCGCCATCGCCCGCGCGCTGGCGATGGAGCCGAAGCTGATGCTCTTCGACGAGCCGACCTCCGCGCTCGACCCGGAGCTGGTGGGTGACGTCCTGGACGTCATGCGCGGTCTGGCCGAGGACGGCATGACGATGATCGTCGTCACCCACGAGATGGGCTTCGCCCGCGAGGTCGGTGACGCGCTGGTCTTCATGGACGACGGTGTGGTGGTCGAGTCGGGCCACCCACGCGATGTGCTGGGCAACCCGCAGCAGGACCGGACGAAGTCGTTCCTGTCGAAGGTGCTGTAGTTCGCTCCACGGGAGAGGGCGGTACGGACACGATGTCCGTACCGCCCTCTTCTTTCCCTCGCGCGCCCTACTTCACGGCGAGGATCAGGCTGTCCGAGGGCGAGGACCAGACCGCGCGGGCCTCGCCGAAGCCGGAGGCGAGCAGCGTGCGGGTGTGCCAGGCGGCGGAGGGCATGTCGCCGTCCGCGTGCTCGCCGTAGATCGCGAACCGTTCGGCGGTGGGTCCGGCGAGGACCGGGTCCTTGGCGGCGAGGGCCCACCACTCGGCCCAGTCCAGGGCACCGGCGGCCTTGGCGCGGTCCATGGCGGCGTGCCGGTGGGCGCGTTCGGCGGCGTTGATGCGCGGGGTGTCCGGGTCGATGGTGCGGTCGGCGTTCATGAAGAGGCCGCCGTCCCGGACGAGCCCGCCGAGCTGCCCGTACAGCACGGCCAGCGGCTCGCTGTGGAACCAGTGCAGGGCGGTGGCGGTGAGGACGGCGTCGTACGAGGTGTGGGGCAGCCGGGTGGTCCAGTCCGGGTCCTTGAGGTCGGCGGCGTGGAAGGTGACCCGGTCGTCGCCGTCGAAGGTGCCGCGGGCTATGGCCAGCAGCGCGGGGTCGAGGTCGACGCCGGTGCTGGTGGCGTCCGGGAACCGCTTGAGGAGCCGGTCCGTAATACTTCCCGTACCGCACGCGAGGTCCAGGACCCGGGGCGCGGGGCCGACGACCGCCTCGACCATGTCCAGCATCACCCGGAACCGCTCCTCGCGGTCCGGCATGTACCACTCCTGCTGCCGGTCCCAGCTCTCCTGCCAGGACTGCCAGTCGGTGCTCGTCCCCGTCTCCGTCACGCCAACCTCCAAGTAAGCCTCATGAACGACGGCCACCCATTACACTGACCGACACCCCGACCCTAGACCGACCCGGTAAGGACTACAAGTGGAACTGGCCTATTACTCGGACTACGCCGTGCGCCTGGTCAACACCGAGGAGCCGGCCCGCAACAAGGACGCCCTCACCTCGGTCGATGCGGTACGGGAGCTGTTCGGCGCCAACCAGCAGGCGGCACGGCGGACGACGGAGGCGGACGTGACCCGCTTCCGTTCCGTACGGGGCCGGCTGCGCGCGGTCTTCGAGGCGGCCGACGGCGGCGACGAGACGCTCGCGGTGGACCTGCTCAACTCGCTGCTGCTGGAGTTCCCGGTGAGCCCGCAGATCTCCGGCCACGACACCCGGGACGAGGACGGCCGGCCGGACTGGCACATGCACCTGGCCGACCACCCGTCGAACGCGACCGCCGGATACACGGCCATCGCGGCCATGGGCCTCGCCTTCCACCTGACCTCGCACGGCGTGGACCGGCTCGGCCTCTGCGAGGCGGCCCCGTGCCGCAACGCCTACCTGGACACCTCCACCAACCGGTCCCGGCGCTACTGCTCGGACCGCTGCGCGACCCGGGCCAACGTGGCCGCCTACCGGGCCCGCAAACGCGCGGA
The DNA here is from genome assembly GCF_050942385.1 of Streptomyces sp. CA-146814. Lineage (NCBI taxonomy): Bacteria > Bacillati > Actinomycetota > Actinomycetes > Kitasatosporales > Streptomycetaceae > Streptomyces > Streptomyces sp. CA-146814. The sequence goes on along the minus strand of NZ_CP192068.1, from coordinate 5,478,726 downwards.
GTCGGACCGGACGGGCCTGACCGCGGAGGCGGCCCAGCCGAGCAGCCCGGTCACCGACCGCTGACCCTTCGGCGTGCTCGCCGGAGGCCGGTAGCGGGCTCGTACCCGGGCCAGGACGAGCTCCTCGGGGACCACCCCGTAATCCGTGCTGTCCCCGCCCGCGAACGTGTTGTCGCCGCGCACCCACCAGCCGCCCGGCCGCCGTTCGACCGCCCGCTTCACCACCAGCAGGTCCTGCTGGAAGGGGTGACGCAGGATCACCACGTCACCGGGGCGCACCGGTGCCCCGTACTGCACCAGCAGCAGGTCCCCGTGGTAGAGCGTGGGCACCATCGAAGGCCCTGTCACCTCCACCACCCGCAACGGCCGCCGCCGCCCGGCCCGTCCGCCTCCGGACACCCGTCCCCACTCCGGCATCTCGGCCACCTCCCGGTCCTCCTCCGGCACCCCGTGCCGCGTACCGCGTTCCGCTCCGTACATTCGGCCGACGGCCCGAATCCCACCCCGGACTTTTGACCTAAGCCCCAGGGGCAGCCACGGAAAGCGGCGCTCCACGGAGTAATGTCCCACCTGAGAAGACGATCACGAGGAGGACAGCTCCATGCTTTCCCGCCTGTTTGCCCCCAAGGTGAAGGTCAGCGCCCACTGCGACCTGCCCTGCGGCGTCTACGACCCGGCCCAGGCCCGTATCGAGGCCGAGTCGGTCAAGGCCGTCCAGGAGAAGTACCAGGCCAACGAGGACGCGGACTTCCGCACCCGCGCGGTTCTGATCAAGGAACAGCGCGCCGAGCTCGCGAAGCACCACGTGTCGGTGCTCTGGAGCGACTACTTCAAGCCCCCGCACTTCGAGAAGTACCCGGAGCTGCACCAGCTCATCAACGACACCCTGAAGGCGCTCTCCGCGGCCAAGGGCTCGAACGACCCGAAGACGGGTCAGAAGGCTCTGGACCTGATCGCCGAGGTCGACCGGATCTTCTGGGAGACCAAGAAGGCTTGATCTTCCCCGGGCCGCCCGGCACCCGCGCTCGCGCGCGTCCGGACAGCCCGCACGACCGCACCCGGTCCGCAGGCCGCCGACAACGGCGTCCATGGCGGGCCGGGTGCGGTCGTTCGCCCCGGGCCATCCCTTTCGGGGGCGGGCCCCGGATCCCGGCGGAGGAGCTGCCCGGCCCGCCGCTGTGCCTGCCCCGCGCCAACCGTGCTCGGGCCGCTGCCGGGTGCGGGGCTGACCACCCGGGGCGGGTGCGGGGCCCGTTTCGTAGGATCGGCTGCGTGATCACGGGGAACGGGGCGGGAGCAGAGGGCGACGGAGCGGTGGCGCCGCCGCACGAGGCGTACCGGACGCAGCCACCGGCGTACGCAGGGAATTCGGAGAGCCCACCGGCGTACGCGGGGGACCCGCCGGCGTACGCGGGGAACCCGGCCCACCCGGGAAGCCCGGCGTACCCGCCCCCCGTGCCGCCCACCGCGATCGAGCGCGCGCTGGCCGCCGCGGTCGCGGGCGGGGACCAGAGCGCGGTGGTGGAGGTGCTGGCGCGGACCCGGCTGTACGTGCTCGTCGCCCGGCTGCACGCGGACATCCCCGGCTGGACGGCCCCGCTGCCCACGATCCGCGACGAGGCGTCCCGGCGGACCTGCGTGCCGGTGCTGACGCCGGGGATGCTGCCGCCGTGGCACCCGGAGTGGGTGTTCCGGGAGGTGAGCCTGGGTGAGCTGGCCCGGACCTGGCCGTACGACGTACGCCGGCTCGCGGTGAACCACGGCACGCCCTACGTGGCGATGGCCGACGCCCGGCCCAAGCACCTCAAGGCCTGGCTCCAGGCCGACGAGCGCACCGGCGGGCACGAGCACGGCGTTCTGCTCACCGACAGCGGTGGGCCGCTGCACGGATCGCTCGCCCACGGACTGGCGCTCGGCGCCCACCTCGCCGTCACCAACGGCCTCATCTGGAACCGGCTCGGCGCCGCTTACGAGGACTACGCCACCGACCGGGCCCGGCTGCGCAGCCCGTGGGGCATCCCGCACCGCGCCGAGTACCGCGACCGCCTCACCTCGCTGATGAGGAACCAGCTGGTCGGGCGCGTCCAGGAGTCCGTCCTGCGCACCCGGCACACCCTGGCCGCCCGGCTGGGGCGTACGCCGGCGCGCCAGGAGTGGGGCGAGGCGGTGGCCCGTGGTTTCGCCGCGCGCGACGCCGACGACCGCGCGCTGGCGGACCGGTCGCTGCACCACATCGCGCTGTACGAGGACAAGCTCCGGGCCGACGGCGCGCTCGCCCCGGACGGCCGCGTCGACACGCTGGCCGCCTTCGACCTCGGCCGGGCGGTCAACGTCGTACGGCTCGCGCTCGGCGCCCGGTACGGCGATCCGTACGAGGCCGAGCAGGACGTGCTGCGGCTCGGCGAACTCGCGCGTGGCGCCTACACCTCGTGGGCGGACTTCTCCCTCGGCTACCTCATGGCCCGCATCGTCCACCGGGCCGAGGACGACGGCCCGGAGGCGGCGGAGCCCACGTACCGGCAGTCCCTCGCCGAGCACCGCGTCCTCACCCAGGACCCCGCCGGCCCCTACCAGAACATCCCCTGGTCATGAACCCGATCCCGCACCCGAACAACGCAAGCCACGTGAACCACCCCGCGCCCCCGCCACCCTGGATCCCGCCCGGCGAGACCGAGCAGCTCCTCCACGAGGCGACGCTGCGCGGTGACGCGCGGGCCCAACTGGCCGCGCTGGCCGGGGCCGAGCTGTACATCCCGGCCCCGCGCGCCGAGGTGGACGCCAAGCCGGACACCGTCACCTGGCGCGCCCACCACGACCCGTCGGGGTTCGTCTGCCGGCCCGTCCTCACCCGGGGCATGCTGCCCGCGTGGCATGCGGACTGGGTCTTCCACGGGGTCTCGCTGCGCTGGGTCGCCGAGTTCGGCTGGCCCGAGGCGGGGATGTTCCTCGGGGTGAACGTGGGGACGCCCGGCCAGCTGCTGCTGCCGGCGACCCCGACCGAACGGGCGCTCTGGCAGCGGGCGTACGCGGAGAACGACCGCCTCCAGGAGAACCGGCTGCTCGCGTTGCGCCACGGCGCGCTGCACGGGCCGCTGGCGTACGGGCTGGCCTGCGGGGCACACCTGGCGATCGCGGCCGCGGTGCCGTGGAACGAGGTCGGCACGGTCTGCCGCGAGTACGAGAGGGAGCGCGCGCAGCTCCGCGACTCCTGGGGCATCACGGACCACGCCGGGTGGCGCAGGCAGCTGGACATCCTCCTCGACGCCCGCAACAGCCCGCCGGAACCGGACTTCGTGCTGCGCACCCGCGAGCAGCTGGCGGCCGGCCTCGGTGAGCTGCCCTCCGCCGACCTGTGGCGGGAGACGGCCGCCGGTCACGCCCAGGACCTCGGGGCCGACGCGGGCACGGTGAAGGGCATCGAGGACCTCGTACGGCGGATCATGCGGTACGAGGCCCGGTTCCGCGCGGACGGGCTGCTGGAGCCGGACGGCCGGGTGCGCACCACGGTCGCCTACGACTACGGGCGGGCGGTGAACCTGGCGCGGTGGGGGCTGTCGGCCCGCTACTGCGCCCCGGCCGAGGCCGAGCAGGCGATCGTGTACGCCGGAGCGCTGAGCAAGTCGGCCCACCGGTCGTGGGAGGACTTCTCGGCCTCGTACGCGCTCGGGCGGGTGCTGCGGTTCGACGGGGAGTCCTACGGCCCGTTCTACGAACAGAACGTCATCGCCCACCGGCTGCTGGCGGAGAGCGAGGGCAGCCCGTGGCGCCACATCCCGTGGCGGTGAGCCGGGGACTGCCCCCTCAGACCCGTCAGACGCCGGGCAGCAGGTGGCGGTAGCTGTCCGGGTGCTCCGCGAGGAACGCGGCGAAGTTCTGGGCCGGGTGGCCGGTGAGAGTGGGCACCGCGTCGGAGACGGCCGCCAGTTCGCCGACCGCGATCGCCTCGTACGAGGTGACCCAGCCGGCCACCTCCCACTCCTCGGCCCCGAGCCCGGCCCGGGACGCGTAGGCCTCCTCGACGGTCTCGGGGACGTAGCGGATCGAGCGTCCGGTGACCCGGCTCAGCTCCTCGGCCGCCTCGGCGAGAGTGAACGCCTCGGGACCGGTGAGGTCGTAGCCGCGGCCGTCGTGGGCGGTTCCCTCGTCCAGCAGTACGGCGGCCGCCGCGTCCGCGATGTCCTCATGGGCGACGGCGGCGACCCGGCCCTCTCCTCCCGGACCGCGCAGCACGCCGTCGGCGCCGGTCATCGCGGGCAGCCCCGCCAGGTACCAGTTGTCCCGCAGGAACGTGTGGCGCACGTCGGCCGTGCGGATGTGGGCCTCGGTGTGCCAGTGGTCGCGGGCGAAGGTGAACGTGGCGTCGGGCGCGGCACCCTGGAAGGACACGTACACGATCCGCTCCACGCCCACCGCCACGGCCGCGTCCACCGCCGTGATGTGCTCGCGCACCCGGTCGGGGCTCTCATGCGCCGAGACCAGGAACAAGGTGTGCGCCCCGTCCAGCGCCCGGCGCATGGCCTCGCCGTCGCCGTAGGGAGCGGCGGGCGCGCGGTCGGCACCGGGCAGGTCGGGGAGGCGGGCCGGGTCGCGGCCGAGGAGGCGTACGGGGACTCCGGTACGGGCGAGCCGCTCGGCGACCCGGCCGCCGACGGCTCCGCTCGCTCCGGTCACCGCGGTGAGGGGGCCGTTCACTGGGGTTCGTCTTCCTCTCGTCGTGCCTGGTGCCAGTCCTCAAGGCGCCGCACCTCCACGACCGCGTCCACCGGAAGCGGTCCGTACAGGTGCGGGAACTCCTCGCCGCCGGGCTTCATCGCCTCGTACCGGACGGGGACGGTGAGGCGGGCGGGGTCGACGACCAGGACCACCAGGTCGTGGCCGCCATCCCCATGCCCGTCCCCGTCCTCGCTCCCGACTCCGTCCCCGTACAGCATCCTTGCCACGCCCGGGAGTTGGCCGGGCAGGGAGAGGTGGATGAAGCCCTCCTCCTGGAGGGTGCGGCCGCGGGTGGACATCTCGTACGTCCCGGTCCCGCGGGCCGCCTCCCAGAGAGGTGCTTCGGCGAGGTGCAGCAGTGGTTCGGTCATCGAACCACGCTAGCGGGCGCTGCTAGTAGGTGCGGCGACGCGCCCTGCGGGTGGCCACGAGGACCGTTCCACCGGCCGCCACCAGCGCTGCCGCGATGGAGCCGATGATCCACTCGCCGCCGCGCGATCCGGTGTCGGGCAGCTCACCGGGGTCGGACGGCGACGGCGACGGCCGCCACGTCGGCGACTCGGTGGGCCCCGGCGTGGGGTCGGTGGGAGTGGGGGTCGGGTCGGTAGGCGTCGGGGTGGGGTCGGTGGGAGTCGGGGTGGGGTCGGTGGGAGTCGGGGTGGGGTCCGTCGGCGTGGGCGTCGGGTCCGTGGGGGTCGGCGTGGGGTCCGTGGGAGTCGGCGTCGGGTCCGTGGGAGTCGGCGTGGGGTCGGTCGGCGTGGGCGTGGGGTCCGTGGGAGTCGGCGTCGGGTCCGTCGGGGTCGGCGTGGGGTCCGTGGGAGTCGGCGTCGGGTCCGTCGGGGTCGGCGTCGGGTCCGTGGGAGTCGGCGTGGGATCCGTCGGCGTGGGCGTCGGATCCGTAGGGGTCGGGGTGGGGTCCGTGGGGGTCGGCGTCGGATCCGTGGGAGTCGGCGTAGGCGTCGGCTCCGGGTCGCACGTCGGGAGGTCGCCGTCGAACGGGTACGCGTGGATCTCCTGGCCGCCCGATGTGCCCGAGGTGTGGGTCAGCGAACCCGCCGTGTAGAAGCGGCCGTTGGTACCGCTCATGGTGAGCGTGGTCGTGCTGGACGGCTGCCCGATGAGCACGCTCCCCTGGAACTGGGCCGGGCCTGTCAGCGTCAGGTCCGTCGCGTCCGGGAAGTTCCACAGCAGGCGCTCGCGGAGCCCCGGATTCGGGAGGGAGCCCATGAACGTGGCGACCGTACGCGCGTCCCCGTACACGTTGACCAGGACCGTCGCCCCGGCCGGGATACCGGCGAAGGTGAAGCCGGCGTTGCCGCCGGTCGAGGAGACCAGGTCCGCGTCCACGTCGAAGACCTGGATCGGCGAGGTGTTGTCGCCGGTGAAGGTGAACGTGTCACCGGCCAGCGTCCAGCTGCCGGTCGTCGCGCGGTGCTCGTCGCCGTCGTACGCGTAACACCGGCTGGCCTCGGTGAGCTGCGGGCGGAGACTGGTGAACGGAGCGACCGCGTCGGGGTCGGGGCGCGGGGCGTCCAAGGGGTTCACCGTGCCGCTCAGGGATGCGGCGTAGGCGACCCGGCCCGAGTGCTCGCCCTCCTCGGCGAGGAGGCGCTTGCCGGGGGCGATCAGGATGTCGCCGCCGACCGACAGATAGTCGGACCCGTCCGGCGGCGGGACCCGCGAACCGACGCCCACCACACCGACGTTGTAGATCTGCGAGGCCTCCGGCCGCTTGTCCATGTCGAACCGGCCGAGGGTGACGATCTTCCCCTCCGCCTCGGCGGCGGCCTCCCGGACCAGGTAGTCGCCACCGACGTAGATGTTGATGTTCTCGTCGAAGCCGACGACCGGACCGTTGTTGGGGTCGTTCCACACGGACGGGCACCTGCTGCCGAGGCAGGGGCCGAGCCCGCCCGGCAGCGGATCGGCGGCGGCGGCCGGGGCCAGCATGCCCACCATCGCCGCGGCCGTGGCCACTGTCACTGCTGCCCGGATTGCGTTGCCGCGCCTGCGCGCCTGTTGTTCCATGCCGCGCAATATGCATCTTTAATACTAGTCATTTCTTATGACACGCCGGATTTGCTCCCATGTGTAGGCCTATAGGCGGGCCAGGAGGGGTTCGGCAGGAGGGTTCAGAGGGCCAGCAGCTTCTCCTCCAGCCGGGGATCGAGGCCGACCGGCGGCCGGTCCGGCCGCTGGGGCGCGGTGCCGCCTATGTCGCGCAGCCAGGTCCAGGTGTCGGCGACGGTCTCGGCCACCGGCCGGCAGCGCAGCCCCGCCGCCTCGGCCCTGGCATGACCGCCGCGGTGCAGCGTGTCGTACAGCTCCCCCTCCGGGAGCCAGATCGGCAGCCCGGTCCACGGCTCGACCCCGGCGGCCAGCAGCGCGTCCGGGTCCGTCCAGCGCAGCTCGGCGTCGGAACCGGTGGCCCGGACGCAGGCGTCGAGCAGCTCGCCCATCGTGGCGTGGCCGGCGCGGCTGACCGTGTTGTACGGGCCGTGCAGGCCGACCGCCCCGGCGTCCAGGATCCAGCTCGCCAGGTCGCGCGCGTCGACGTACTGGAGTCCCGCCGTACGTGGGCCGGGTGCGATCACCGGGCCGCCTCGGGCCATCCGCGTGAGCCACCAGGGCAGCCGCCCGATGTTCTCACCGGGGCCGATGATCAGACCCGCGCGCGCCAGCAGGGCCCGGTCACCGAAGGCGTCGAGGGCCGCCAGCTCGCCGCCGCGCTTGGCCCGGTCGTACGGCACGTCCCCCTCCTCGTCGGGAGAGGCACCGGCCACCAGCGGCCCGTCCTCGTCCAGACCGGCGGGCGCGGGAAAGGCGTACACGGAACGGCTGGAGACGTACGTGTAGTGGCCCGCGCGGTCCGCCAGCAGCCGGGCGGCGTCCCGTACGGCGGTGGGCACCCCGCTCCACGTGTCGACCACCAGGTCCCAGCCGCCCGCGTGGCCCGCCAGCGCCGCGAGGCCCCGCTCCCCTCCCGTACGGTCGCCCGTCAGCGCGCGCACGCCCGGCGGCGGCGCGTGGTGGCCGCGGTGGAAGACGGTGACCTCCCAGTCCCGCTCCAGCGCGGCCTCGGTGACGGCCCGTCCGACGAACTCCGTACCGCCCAGCATCAGTAGCTTCATGAATCGAGCCTGCCCGCTCCGGCCGCCCCGGGGAACATCCGCACGCCGTCAGCAGAGCGGGGAACTCCCGGCGGGCTCAGGGCGTACGCGCGAGCGGACTGCGGTGGCGCAGCAGCCACTCGTAGTAGCCGCTGGAACGCCGGGCCGCCTCCCGGTAGGCCGCCTCCAGCTCCGCGTAGACCACCGAGGTGTCCGTCTCCGGTCGCGAGGCCAGGAGCAGCCGGACGGCGAGCGGGTCGCCGCGCAGCGGGCGGATCGCCATGTCGTCACGCGGCCCCGAGGTGGGCTGGCAGGGTGCGACGGCCTCGCCGAGCACGACGAGCGAGGCGGCGGTGAGGTAATCGCCGTGCAGGACCGGCGGATTGAGCCCGGCGGCACCCAGCACCCGGCGCACGCCGTCCCACTCGCCGTCCACCGTCGGATCGACCATCCACCGGTCGCCGGCCAGGTCCCCGAGCTCCACGACGCGGCGGCGGGCGGCGGGATGGTCGCGGGAGAGGGAGATGAACTGCGGTTCGCGGTCGACGAGTACGCGCTGTTCCAGGCCTTCGGGAAGGGCCAGCGGGCTTCCCTCCACCTCGTGCACGAAGGCCACGTCCAGCCGGCCCGCCTCGACCGACCGCAGGAGGGCGTGGGCCGAGACGTCGACCCGCAGGGAGATCTCCGTACCGGGCAGGGCGACCCGTAGCCTGCGGAGCCAGCTGCCGACGACCCGGCTCGCGGTGGAGCCGATGCGCAGCCGGGGCCCGCGGGCGCGGGTGGCGTCGGCCTCCGCCAGGGCGTGGGTCACCAGGGCGCTCATCCCGTCGACGAGCGGCCGGGCGCGGCTGAGGACGGCCCGGCCGAGCGGGGTCGGGCGGCAGCCGGTGCGATCGCGGCGGAACAGTTCGGCGCCGAGCGAGTTCTCGATCCGCCGCAGCTGGGTGGTCAGGGAGGGCTGGCTCACGCCGAGGCGACGGGCGGCCTGGTGCAGACTGCCCGCGTCGGCGATGGCGCAGAGCGCCCTGAGGTGCCTCACCTCAAGCTCCATGAAGCGGAGACTACGACCGGTCATGCCCCTGACACCATCGGCCTCAACCCCATCAAACGGAATCAATTCAGGGGGTGTTGGGCGGCGCGTCATGGAGCGATGAGAAGGTGGCGCCTCCCTGCCGTGGGCGTGGCGTCTCCCCTGCCGTGGGCGTGGCGTGTCCTCGGTCGGGGGAAGTGGCGTCTCCCCGGCCGGGGAAGTGGCGTCTCTCCGGCCGATGAGGTGGCGGGCGCGGGGATAGGGCCGTGTTATCGCCGGTTGGCATCATCCCCGGCGGCCGTCCGCTCCCCCACACTCTCCCCGTACCGCCCCGCGCCCCGTCCGTTCAGCGGACAACCCCCACGGCGCGGGTTCACCGGACAGTAGGAGAAATCCCCCATGAGACACCTCAGGACCGCCATCGCCTCCGCCATCGCCGGTCTCGGCCTCGTCGCCGCGCTCGGTACGGCTCCCGCGGTCTCCGCCGCTCCTGCCCCTGCGGTCTCCACCCCCGCCACCATCGCCGCGTACAACGGGTCGGCCGAGAACGCCGCCGCCAACAAGGCCTTCTTCGACGCGGTGATGAAGTCCGCCGCCGAGAAGCGTGCCGCCGCTCCGATCGGCACGCAGGCCGTCACCGTCACCTACAGTGCGGCCTCCGCCCCCAGCTTCCGCACCCAGATAGCCAACAGCACCCGGATCTGGAACAGCTCGGTCTCCAACGTGCGGCTCCAGGAAGGCTCCAACGCCGACTTCACCTACCGCGAGGGCAACGACCCGCGCGGTTCGTACGCCTCGACCAACGGCCACGGCCGGGGCTTCATCTTCCTGGACTACCGGCAGAACCAGCAGTACAACTCGACCCGCGTCACCACGCACGAGACCGGACACGTGCTCGGCCTGCCGGACACCTACTCCGGCCCGTGCAGCCAGCTGATGTCCGGCGGCGGCCCCGGCCCGTCCTGCACCAACGCACAGCCGGACGCCAACGAGCGGTCCCGGGTGAACTACCTCTGGCGGAACGGCTTCGCCGCCGCGCTGGCGGGCGCCACCTCCTGACCCGCGTCGCCCCCCGCATCGCCGCATGAAGAGGGCCGTTCCGGACGCGGAACGGCCCTCTGTGGTGGAGCGGGCCGGTGTCGTACGAAGGTGGCGGCGGCCCGCACTGATCGGTGTCGTACGACGGTGGCGGCGGCCTCAGCCGGTCAGTTCGGCGCGGACCAGCGTCAGCAGCTCCTCCTCCGTCATGCCCAGCTCCCGCGCGTCCGCGACCACTTCGCGGACCCGCTCCAGGAGATGGGCCCGCCGGGGCGAGGCCCCTTCGGTGACCACCGCGCCGCGGCCGCGGCGCAGCTCGATCAGCCCTTCCTCGCGCAGCCGCTGGTAGCCGCGGAGCACCGTGTGGACGTTCACCCCGAGGGAGTCGGCGAGCACCCGGGCGGCGGGGAGCCGTTCGCCCGGGGTCACCGCGCCGTCGGCGACCGCGCGGCGCACCGAGGCCGCGATCTGGTCGCCGAGGGGCACGGTGGAGGTGGGGTCGACCCGGAAGAGCATGGTCAGCGCCCCGCCCGGTTCCGGTCGACGAGGGTGTTCAGCAGGGCGGCACCGGTCGCGGAGTCCTCGACGGTGACCGCGAACTCGCGTCCGCCTCGCTGCCGGGCCACGATCGCCTCGCCCGAGCGGACGATGAAGCCGGTGCGGCCCGGGCGGATGCGGTACCCCCAGCCGCCGAACTCCGCGACCGCGTCGACCCGGCGGCTGTCCGCCGCCTCGATGCGCTCCAGCGGCACCTGGACCCGTGGCCACGGCAGCAGGCCGGAGACGGTGAGGCCGCGCCGGTCCACGGTGACATGGGCGCGGCTGAAGACGAGCACCAGCACGGCGAGGACCAACAGGGCCGCGCCGATGAACCAGTTGACCGCGTAGCCGACCCCTGTGCCGGTGGCCGCGAGCACCAGGGCTCCCACCGGCGTCCACCAGGCACCGGTGGTACGCGCCCAGCCGGCCACCTCGCCGTCGGCGAGCGGGATCCGCCGGCGTTCGGCGGGGTCCCTCCCGGCGTCGGGGTCCTGCGGCGCCGGGACCAGCCGGGCCAGCAGCAGCCCGATGGATCCGGCGAGGGCGGCCGCGCCGAAGGCCACGGCGAGGTGCCACATGGGGAAGCGGGCGGCCGGCCCGCCTTCGGAAGCGTCCAGGTTGACGATCAGCGTGGCGCCGAGCACGTACGAGAAGAATGCCGCCGCCGCCCAGCCGCCGCCGATGAGCAGGCGGTGGGCGCGCCCGTGGATCCGGCCCCGGACCACCATGAGGAGCCAGGCGGCGCCGAGCACGGGCAGCACCGGAGCGGTGACGAGGACGTAGGTGGTGCGGTCGACGTAACCGTTCACGTCTCCGGAGAGGTCGAAGTGGCCGGCCAGACGGGTGGGAAGGCGGTCCTTGAGGGCGAGGAAGAGGATCAGGTCGACGAGGAAGGCGAGGAGAAAGGGCAGGGCCGCGAGTGTGGTGCGGCCAAGGTTCTTGCGTGTCATGAAAACCTCCGTTGTTCGCATGTTAGTAGAACAACTAGAGGAAGGGCAACGGGTCACGCCGGCGAGGTCCGCGCCGAAGGCCCGGGAACACCTCTGCCCCGTACCGGAGTTGCGGTACGGGGCAGAGAAGGAGGCGACCAGGCCGGGCCTTACATCAAGCAGGTTCCAGCGGCTCCAGCGGCTCCAGCGGCTCCAGCGGGAAGGCCCCTCGGTGGCCGGTCCCCGCTCCCTTGGCCGGGCGCACCTCGAACTCCTCGCAGCTCCAGATCTCCTGGACGAACCCGGTCCGCCGGTCCCACAGACCCAGCACCGCGCCTTCGCCCTCCGCGTCCCGGTAGACGTCCTTGGCTCCCCGGAAGCAGGCGAGGGAACCGGAGAGGCCGCGGCCGGTGGCCGGGAAGTAGTCGGAGAAGGCGCAGGCGATACAGGTCTGGAGCTGGACACCGTCCGGAAGGACGCGCTGGATCGCCGACAGCGCGGCCGCGAAGTCGCTTTCGGCGCGAGCGGATTCGTAGACCGCGCCGTCCAGGTGGAGGGTGAGGTAGAGGTCCGGGTCGGCCCGGCGCAGGGAGAGCAGGCAGCCGAGGGTGGCCTGGCGCAGGGTGCCTTCGACGCGGACGGGCAGCGGGAGGTCCCACTCCAGTACGCAGTCGGTGAGCGCGCCGTCCGCCAGGGCGAACATGCCGCTCTCCGGGGTCGTGCCCGACACCGGCGCCAGGCCGTCGAAGCTCTCGCCCTCGAAGTCGACCCCTCTGATCCGGATCCGGAGCTGCTGTCCGTCCGTGGTGAGGACGACGGCCTCGGAACCGCCCCGGTCCCGGTACCAGCCGGCCCACGACTCATCTGTCATGAGCAGGGACTGTAGCCGCTGCCCGGCACGGCCCCGGTGCCGCCCTCCCTCTCCGCTGAGAGCCCGGACGGTACGTCAACCCGCTTGCGGCTCACGCCACATGGGCCACATCGACGGGCCGTCCGGCAGCTCGACGGCTCGGCCCATGAAGTGGAAGCCGAGCCGTTCGTAGAGCGTGCGGCTACGGGCGCTGCTCGCCTCCAGATAGGCGGGTACGCCGTCACGGTCGCAGCTCTCCAGCTCCGCCCGGATCAGCTCGGCCCCGATGCCCTCACCCTGCCGGTGCGGGGAGACACCGATCATGAGGAGGTAGGCGTGGGCGCGGTCGTGCGGGTGCACCTTCCCGGTCAGCCGTCCGACCAGTTCGCACCGCTCGTTGTCCGGATCGGCGGTCTGCCGCATCAGGGCGGGCGTGGGGTCCTCCCCCTCGGGTGCGCCGGCGGGCACCGGCAGCCACAGGGCCACGGCCGCGCCGTCCTCGGCCACGTCGATACGGCCTTCGGCGAGGGTGATGTCGGCGAAGACACCGAGGAACCTGCCGTGCACCGCCCGCCGGTGCGCCTCGTCCGGGAAGACCCAGCTGCTGACCGGGTCGTGGTGGAAGGCCTCCTCCAGGACCGAGACGACCAGCTCCCTGTCGCCCTGGCCCGCCCGCTGTATCCGTATGCCCATGACCGGCTTCCGCCCCTTCGCCCGCTGCTCTCGACTCTCAGCTCTCAACCAACCTCCGGAATACTAGAGTTGATGGTTCCTGGACCGACCGGATCAGGCCGGTCAGCTGGTGCGGCGGGTGACGAATTCGGCCAGGGCCAGCAGGTCGCCGGCTCCGTCCGGGTCGGGGACCGCGCGCGAGAGGTGGTGCACCGCCCGGGCCATCCGGTCGGCCGCGCAGACCTGCGCCCAGTCCCGGCCGCCGGCCCGGTCCACGGCGTCGGCGGCACGGTCCACCTCCGCGGCGGTGGACAGGGGGCCCCGGTAGAGCGCGGCGAGTTCGGCGGCGGCCGGAGTGCCGGAGGTCAGGGCCGCCACCACGGGCAGCGACTTCTTGTGGGCCGACAGGTCCGCGCCGACGGGTTTGCCGGTACGGGCCGGGTCGCCCCAGATGCCGATCAGGTCGTCGATGAGCTGGAAGGAAAGACCGGCTTCCCGCCCGAAGCCGTCCATGGCGCGGACGGCCCGGTCCTCGGCGCCGGCGTAGAGGGCGCCGAGCGCGCAGGCGCAGCCGAGCAGCGCGCCGGTCTTGGCGGTCGCCATGGTCAGGCACTCGTCGAGCGTGACCTCGTCCGGGCCGCGCTCCTCGAAGGCGCAGTCGGCCTGCTGGCCCGCGCAGAGTTCGATGACGCAGGAGGAGAGGCGGGCGGAGGCCCGTTGTGCGGCCGGGTGGGTGTCCTCGGCGAGCAGCCGCTGGGCAAGGGCCAGCATGGCGTCGCCGGTGATGATCGCGTCCGGGACGCCGAAGACGGCCCAGGCGGTGGGCCGGTGTCTGCGGGTGGTGTCCTCGTCGATGACGTCGTCGTGGAGGAGCGTGAAGTTGTGCGCGAGCTCGACGGCGACGGCGGCGCGCACGGCGCGTTCCGGATCGCCGCCCAGCGCCCGGGCGGCGGCCAGCACGAGCGCCGGCCGGATGGCCTTGCCCGCCTGTCCGGCGGCCGGGGTGCCGTCGGCGTTCTCCCAGCCGAAGTGGTACATCGCGATCCGGCGTATGCCACCGGGCAGCGATTCCACGGCCGTTCGCAGATGCGGGTCGACGATGGCGCGGGTGCGCTCCAGCAGCGCCGCGGCCTCGTGCCCTTCCGTCGCTGCGTCCGTACTGGTCATGGTCACGGTCACTCCCTGGGGCGGTGCGATGGGGCGGGGCCCCGGCGGCCCGGCCGGTGTCGGCCGACCGGGCCGCCGGGGGTGACACGGGGTCAGCGCCAGCGGCTCACCTCCACGTTCTCCAGTACGCCGAGGGCGTCCGGTACCAGGATGGCGGCGGAGTAGTACGCAGTCACCAGGTAGGAGATGATCGCCTGCTCGTCGATGCCCATGAAGCGGACCGAGAGGCTCGGCTCGATCTCGTCCGGGATGCCGGTCTGCTGGAGGCCGATGACGCCCTGTTCGGCCTCGCCGGTCCTCATGCAGATGATGGAGGTGGTGCGGGCGTCGGTGACCGGGATCTTGTTGGACGGGAAGATCGGCACCCCGCGCCAGGCCGGCACGTGGTGGCCGCCGATGTCCACGCTCTCCGGGACGAGTCCGCGCCGGTTGCACTCGCGGCCGAAGGCGGCGATGGCGCGCGGGTGGGCGAGGAAGAGCTTCGATCCGCGCCGGCGCGAGAGCAGCTCGTCCATGTCGTCGGGGCTGGGTACCCCGTCGTGCGGCTGGAGCCGCTGGCCGTAGTCGCAGTTGTTGAGGAGGCCGAACTCCCGGTTGTTGATCAGCTCGTGCTCCTGGCGCTCGCGGAGCGCCTCGACCGTGAGCCGCAACTGCTGCTCGGTCTGGTTCATCGGCTGGTTGTAGAGGTCGGCGACCCTGCTGTGCACCTTCAGCACCGTCTGCGCGACGCTCAGTTCGTACTCGCGGGGCGCTGCGTCGTAGTCGACGAAGGTGTGCGGGACGACGGCCTCGCCGACATGGCCGGCGGAGAGGTCGATCGCCGCCTCGCCGTACTTGTTGGTCCGCTGGTGCGGGATGGAGAGCAGACCGGCGAGATGGGCGCGGAGCGGCTCCGCGCGCTCCGCGAGGTTGAACACGTCCGCACGGCTGAGCGTCAGCAGCGTGCACGCGGTGACGGCACGGGCCGTGTACTCCCAGACGGCGTCGCCGTCGACCAGACTCTGGTCACCGAAGTACGCGCCGTCGGCGAGGACTTCGAGATCCGTCTCGTCCCCGTAGAGGCCGGAGCCGATCTTCTCGACCTTGCCGTGCGCCAGCAGGAAGACCCGGTCCGCCGCGTCCCCCGAAGTGGCGATCACCTCTCCCGCGGCCACGTCCCGCTGCTCGCACCTGCGGGCGAGCTCGGCGAGGACCTCCTCGTCCCCGAAATTGCGCAGAGCGGGCAGCTCCCCCAGCTCGGCGGGGATCACGGCCACCCGGTCCCCGGTCTGGACGAACGTCACCCGGCCGTCACCGACCGAATAGCTGAGCCGACGGTTCACCCGGTACGTACCGCCCTGTACCTGCACCCACGGCAGCATCTTCAGCAGCCACCGTGAGGTGATCTCCTGCATCTGCGGCGCGGACTTGGTGGTCGTCGCGAGGTTCCGCGCAGCCGCCGTCCCCAGACTCTGCTGCGGCGGCGCCTGCGTGTCGCGAACCTCTTCACCAACGGACATCTGACGTCCTCTCGATCTTGGGCTGACCTGCTCAAGAAGCCTTTCAGCGGAGGACGCCGCCCGCCATTACACAAAAGAGTGTGACTAATCGGCCTTCGGTCGGGGCACGTTGCCCCTCGTCGCCCGGCGGACCCTAAAACTTGCATCTTGCATACCACTTATCTAGGATCAAGCCATGCGGCTGACCAGATTCACCGATGTGGCGCTCCGCGTGCTCATGCGGCTGGCGGTCGCGGAGGGCGCGGACCCGCCGACCACGCGCGAGGTGGCGGACACCATGCGGGTGCCGTACACCCACACCGCCAAGGTCGTCGCCCGTCTCCAGCACCTGGGCCTGCTCGACGCCCGCCGCGGCCGGGGCGGCGGCCTCACACTCACCTCGGCCGGACGCTCCGCCTCGATCGGCGCTCTCGTACGGGAGCTGGAGGGCACGGACGACGTCGTGGAGTGCGAGGGCGACACCCCGTGCCCGCTGCGCTCCGGCTGCCGACTGCGCGGCGCCCTGCGGAAGGCCCAGGACGCCTTCTACGCCTCGCTCGACCCGATCACCGTCACCGATCTCGTCGCCTCCCCCACCGGCCCCCTCCTGCTCGGCATCGGCAGCGGCCCGCCGCAGGACTGACCCGAGCCCCGGCCTTCCCGGCCCACCCGCCCGCGCGGGCGGGCCCCCTTCCGCCCAAAAATAAGCATCCTGAATACCAATTCAAAGAGGAGCCTCTCCGTCATGCTCTCCGACCGGTCCACCGCCACCGTCCGTGCCACCCTCCCCGCCGTCGGCGCGACCATCGGTGACATCGCCGACCTCTTCTACAAGAAGCTCTTCCAGGCCCACCCGGAGCTGCTGCGCGATCTGTTCAACCGGGGCAACCAGGCCTCCGGCGACCAGCGCCAAGCCCTCGCCGGGTCCATCGCCGCGTTCGCCACCGCGCTGGTCGAGCACCCCGGCACCCGGCCCGACGTGATGCTGAACCGGATCGCGCACAAGCACGCCTCGCTGGGCGTGACCCCGGAGCAGTACGAGGTCGTCCACACGCACCTGTTCGCCGCGATCGGCGACGTACTGGGTGACGCGGTCACCCCTGAGGTCGCCGCGGCCTGGGACGAGGTCTACTGGCTGATGGCGAACGCCCTCATCGCCATCGAGGCGCGGCTGTACGCCCAGCAGGGAGTGGTCGCGGGCGATGTGTGGCGGGAGTGGGAGGTCGCCGCCCGGATCGCGGAGACCGAGGACGTCGCCACCTTCCACCTGCGGCCGGCGGACGGCGGCGAGGCTCCCGCCTTCCGGCCCGGCCAGTACGTCTCCGTCCAGGTCGAACTGGCGGACGGCGCCCGGCAGATACGCCAGTACAGCCTCTCCTCCTCGCCCGGCTCCCGGCTGCGCTCCATCACGGTGAAGCGGGTGCGCGGAGCGGCGGCCCCCGACGGCGAGGTCTCCCGCCACCTGCACGAGCACGCCCGCGCCGGCGACCGGCTGCGCGTCTCCGTCCCCTACGGGGACCTGGCCCTCGACCACCTGGACGCGCCCCTCCTGCTGGCCTCGGCCGGGATCGGCTGCACGCCCATGCTGTCGATGCTGGAGTACCTGGCCGAGCAGGGCCACGACCGCCCGGTCACCGTCGTGCACGGCGACCGCTCTCCCGCCGACCACGCCCTGCGCGCCCACCACGTCCAGCTGACGGAGAAGCTCCCGGAGGCCGAGCCGCACTTCTGGTACGAGACCCCGGAGGCAGGCCACCCGGCCCACCGCACCGGCCTCGTCGACCTGAACGGCATCACCGTCCTGCCCGGCACCCACGCCTACCTCTGCGGCCCGCTCCCCTTCCTGCGCACGGTCCGCACCCGGCTGCTGGACGCCGGAGTGCACCCGGCCGACATCCACTACGAAGTCTTCGGCCCGGACCTGTGGCTGGCGAGCGCATAAAAGAGGGTGCCGCCGGGGGCGGGCCACAATAGGCAGGTGAACCGCCCCGAGACCCTCCTGCGCCCCAGGGTGCCGTCCCCGCTCCAGGAGGTCCGGGACGACCGCTTCGACCGGCGCGGGATCACGCTCCTCCTCAAGCGGGACGACCTGATCCACCCCGAGCTGCCGGGCAACAAGTGGCGCAAGCTCGTCCTCAACCTGGAGGCGGCCGCCGGGCGGACCGTGCTGACGTTCGGCGGCGCCTACTCCAACCACCTCCGGGCCACCGCCGCGGTCGGCCGGCTGCTGGGCTTTCCCACCATCGGAGTCGTACGCGGCGACGAGCTGGCCCACCGCCCGCTCAACCCGTCCCTCGCCCGGTGCGCCGCCGACGGCATGCGGCTGCACTTCGTGGACCGTACGACCTACCGCGCGAAGGCCTCACCCGAGGTCCTGGAGGCGCTGCTGAGCCTCTTCGGGGACGTGGAGGTGATCCCGGAGGGCGGCAGCAACGCCCTCGCCGCACAGGGCTGCGCAGCGCTGGGACAGGAGTTGCGCGGGCTCACCGATGTGGCTGCTGTGGCCTGCGGGACCGGAGGCACCCTCGCCGGGCTCGCGGCGGGGCTGGACGACCGACAGCGCGCGCTCGGGGTACCGGTGCTGCGCGGCGGCTTCCTCGGCGAGGCCGTCGCGGCGCTCCAGCACGAGGCGTTCGGCGGTCCGGCCGGGAACTGGTCGCTGGACGAGCGCTTCACCTTCGGCGGCTACGCCCGTACGACCCCGGAACTGGACGCCTTCGCCGCGGACTTCGAGGACCGGCACGGGCTGCCGGTGGAGCGGGTCTACGTCGCCAAGCTGCTGTTCGCGCTGACGGTCCTGGCCGAGGAGGGCGCCTTCGCTCCGGGCAGCCGGGTGAGCGCGGTGATCACCGGCACGCCCGAGCCACCGACCCGTACAGCGCTCCCTCAGGACTCGTCCGTCTCCCGGTAGGCGGCCGCCTCCTCCAGGTCCAGCCGGCGCAGCAGCGTACGCATCATCTCGTCGTCGATCCGCCGCTCGTCCCGGAGCTTGACGAAGACCTCCCGTTCGGCCTCGATCATCTCGCGGGAGAGCCGCCGGTAGGTGTCGTCCGCCGATTCGCCGGTGACCGGGTCGGCCGCGCCCAGCCGCTCCCAGACGGCGTT
Organism: Streptomyces sp. CA-146814; assembly: GCF_050942385.1. Taxonomy (NCBI): domain Bacteria; kingdom Bacillati; phylum Actinomycetota; class Actinomycetes; order Kitasatosporales; family Streptomycetaceae; genus Streptomyces; species Streptomyces sp. CA-146814. The sequence goes on along the minus strand of NZ_CP192068.1, from coordinate 5,460,094 downwards.
GCGGCGGCGCTCCAGCACAGCGCGCAGCCGGTCGGCCAGCGGCGGCGGCAGGCTGTTGTGCGGGTCGGCGAGCAGCTCGTCCAGGCGGGCCTCGGCGGCCACCGACGCCTCGCTCTGGGCCTGCGCCTCGATGAGCGTCTCGGCCTGCGGGTCGCGTCCCGGCAGCTTCAGTACGCGGACGAGGACGGGCAGGGTCAGCCCCTGGATCACCAGCGTGGCGATCACCGTGGTGAAGGTCAGGAACAGCACCAGGTTGCGGGCCGGGAACGGCTCGCCGTCCTGCGTGACCAGCGGGATCGAGAAGGCGACGGCGAGCGAGACGACCCCGCGCATCCCGGCCCAGCCGACGATCAGCGGCGCGGTCCAGTCGGTGCCCGGCTCCCGCTCCCGTACGCGCCGCGAGAGCCATCGGGGCAGATAGGTGGCCGGATAGACCCAGATGAAGCGGACCACGACGACCGCGACGAAGACGATCGCCGCGTAGCCGAGCGCCGCCACCGCGCCGCCCGCTTCCAGCCCCTTCAGGACGAACGGCAGCTGCAGCCCGATCAGGGCGAAGACCGTGGACTCCAGGATGAAGGCCACCATCTTCCAGACCGCGGCCTCCTGGAGGCGGGTGGCGAAGTCGACCTGCCAGGAGCGGTGTCCCAGATAGAGCGCGACGACGACCACGGCGAGGACTCCGGAGGCGTGCACCCGTTCGGCCGCCGCGTACGCCACGAACGGGATCAGAAGAGAGAGCGTGTTCTGGAGCAGGGCCTCCTTCAGATGCGTACGCAGCCAGTGCAGCGGCACCATAAGCAGCAGCCCGACCCCGACCCCGCCGACCGCCGCCAGCAGGAACTCCGCGATCCCGGCGGCCCACGTCATCCCCTCCCCCACCGCTGCGGCCAGCGCCACCCGGAAGGCGGTGATCGCGGTGGCGTCGTTCACCAGCGACTCACCCTGAAGAATGGTCGTCACCCGCGCGGGCAGTCCGACCCGGCGGGCGATCGCGGCGGCCGTCACGGCGTCCGGCGGCGCCACCACGGCTCCCAGGACGAGCGCGGCGGTCAGCGGCAGCTCAGGGATCACCAGATAGGCCAGCCACCCCACGGCGACGGTGGCGAAGAGCGTGTAGCCCACGGAGAGCAGCGCGACCGGCCGGATGTTGGCCCGCAGGTCGAGGTAGGAGCTGTCGACGGCGGCCGTGTGGAGCAGCGGTGGCAGCAGCAGCGGGAGCACGATGTGCGCGTCCAGGTGGTACGTCGGAACGCCCGGCACCAATCCCGCGATCAGGCCCACGGCGACCAGGACGAGCGGCGCGGGGACCGGAGTGCGGCGCGCCGCTCCGGCGACCGCCGCACTGGCCGCGACCAGCGCCACCAGCGGCAGCGCGTCCATCTCACCGTCCTAGGATCCGTCGTAACCTGCCCATCATGAGCGAGTGTGCGCATGTAGCGGATCTGCCACGCCCCGAACCCGTACCGCTCGGGGAGACCTGCCCCGAGTGCCTGGCGGCCGGGACCCATCCCGTGCAGCTGCGGCTCTGCCTGACCTGCGGGCACGTCGGCTGCTGCGATTCCTCGCCGCTGCGGCACGCCACCGGGCACTTCCGGGAGACCGGTCATCCGGTGATGCGGAGCTTCGAGCCGGGCGAGAGCTGGCGCTGGTGCTTCGAGGACGGTTCGATCGTCTGACGTCTGGGTACGTCAATCCGGCGCCGGTTCTTCGTAATTGGACGCCGCAGACCCCTAGCCACTGTGCGTACTCATGGGTTTACCATGAGTGACGGTCGGGGGATGGGGTGCGGGCGACACTGCATCATGGATCCGATAGCGTCGCCGAGCTGAGAACCGTCGACCGACCGTATGGCTCCGGGCCACCCTTCCCGGAACCTCGAAAGAGTTTGTGCCACCTTGGAGGTGAGGGTGTCCCAGATCGCAGGCGAGCCCGGGAATCAGGACTTCGTAGAGGTCCGGCTGCCCGCTGCGGGTGCCTACCTGTCGGTGCTGCGAACGGCCACGGCCGGTCTCGCAGCGCGTTTGGACTTCACTCTCGACGAGATCGAGGATCTCCGCATCGCGGTCGACGAGGCCTGCGCGATCCTGCTTCAGCAGGCCGTGCCCGGCTCCGTCCTCAGCTGCGTGTTCCGGCTCATCGACGACTCTCTCGAGGTGACGGTGTCGGCCCCGACGACGGACGGCCGCGCACCGGAGCGTGACACCTTCGCCTGGACGGTGCTCTCAGCACTGGCCGGCAAGGTCGAGTCGACGGTCGCCGACGACCGTACGGTCAGCATCAGCCTCTACAAACAGCGCGGCGCGGGCCCCGGGCCGGCGTGAGCGACGGGAACGGGGACGGTCCTGTGCGGGACGAGACGATCCGATCCGGGGTGGTGCGGCCGGCAGGCATCCCGGAGCAACAGGCCCGGCCGCACCCGGTGGACGGAGCGGACGGGCCTGAGAGCCTCAACGTCGCGGTGGAGCAGTCGCAGGAGCGGGCGGGCCAGATGAGCGAGCACGGGCACCACGATCCACACGACCGCAGCGGGGCCCGGGCCCTGTTCATCGAGTTGCGGGAGCTTCCCGACGGCTCGGCGGAGAAGGCGGAGCTGCGCAACCGGCTGGTGCGGATGCATCTGCCGCTGGTCGAGCACCTGGCCCGGCGGTTCCGCAACCGCGGGGAGCCGCTGGACGACCTGACACAGGTCGCCACGATCGGGCTGATCAAGTCGGTGGACCGGTTCGACCCGGACCGCGGCGTGGAGTTCTCGACGTACGCGACGCCCACGGTGGTCGGTGAGATCAAGCGCCACTTCCGGGACAAGGGCTGGGCGGTGCGGGTGCCGCGCCGCCTCCAGGAGCTGCGGCTCTCGCTGACCACGGCCACCGCGGAGCTCTCCCAGCAGCACGGCCGCTCGCCGACCGTGCACGAGCTGGCTGAGCGGCTCGGCATCTCCGAGGAGGAGGTGCTGGAGGGCCTGGAGTCGGCCAACGCGTACAGCACGCTCTCGCTGGACGTGCCGGACACCGACGACGAGTCGCCGGCGGTCGCGGACACGCTGGGCTCGGAGGACGAGGCGCTGGAGGGCGTGGAGTACCGGGAGTCGCTCAAGCCGCTCCTGGAGGATCTGCCGCCGCGCGAGAAGCGGATCCTGCTGCTGCGGTTCTTCGGCAACATGACCCAGTCGCAGATCGCCCAGGAGGTCGGCATCTCGCAGATGCACGTCTCCCGGCTGCTGGCGCGCACGCTGGCCCAGCTGCGCGAGCGCCTGCTCGTCGAGGAGTAGGACGGCCCTCCGCAGGGCGCCACGGATCCCGGGGCTCAGGCCTCCGGGTTCGCGCGGGCCTCCGGGTCGCGCAGGCTTCGGGAGTTGCTCAGGCTTCCGGGTTGGCTCCGGCGCCCCTGCGCAGGCCGAGGATCTGGGTGGTCGCCGGGTTGAGGGCGAACACCAGACCGGTCACGGCGACCGCCGCCAGGACGATCCCGGCCGGGATCAGCGCGCCCTGGGAGCGCAGCAGCGTCCAGGCCACCGGCAGCGCCATGATCTGCGTGATCAGCGCCGGCCCCCGGCTCCAGCTCCGCAGCAGCATCAGGCCGCGGGCGGCGATGAGCGGGATGGCGCCGAGCGCGATCAGCGTGATGCCGACCGTCTCCGCCTGCTGCGGGCTCTCGGGACGCCCGAGCACCCCCATGACCAGCAGGTAGAGCCCGCTGACCGCGAGTGCGGCGCCTTCGAGGGCGTTGATCCCGGCGAGGGCGGTGATCCTTCGCGGGCGCTCCGTCGCGGCGGGCGAGGGGGTGGAGGGGGTCGCTTCAGTGCTCACGCCCTTCAGGTTGGCATCCCCGGGCCCCGGAAGTGAAGCCGGGGGGCGCGGGCGCGGCGCACATCACGTACGAGGGATGCCGACGCCGAGCGCGTACGGCTGAGGATCACGGAACGTGACCGGCCCTGAGCTGAGCGAACCGCGACTTCGGTGCCGAACCACCCGGTAGGTACTCTGACGGGCATGCGCGCACTTCTCGTGGTCAACCCGGCAGCCACCACCACCAGTGCCCGCACCCGTGACGTCCTCATCCACGCTCTGGCCAGCGAGATGAAGCTGGAGGCGGTGACCACGGAGTACCGGGGTCACGCGCGGGATCTGGGGCGGCGGGCGGCCGACAGCGACGACATCGACCTGGTGGTCGCCCTCGGCGGCGACGGCACGGTGAACGAGGTCGTGAACGGGCTGCTGCACCGGGGCCCGGACCCGGAGGGCCTGCCGAAGCTGGCCGTGGTCCCCGGCGGCTCCACCAATGTCTTCGCGCGCGCCCTGGGACTGCCCAACGACGCGGTGGAGGCGACCGGCGCGATCCTGGACGCTCTGGAACACCGGACCGAACGCACGGTTGGTCTGGGCCTGGCCGCCGGCACCCCGGGCACCGAGGACGAGTCCGTACCCGAACGCTGGTTCACTTTCTGTGCGGGTCTCGGTTTCGACGCCGGAGTGGTCGGCCGGGTCGAACAGAAACGCGAGCACGGCAAGCGGTCGACGCACGCGCTGTACGTACGCCAGGTGGTCCGCCAGTTCCTCAACGAGGCCCACCGCAGACACGGGACGATCACGCTCGACGTGCCCGGCCAGGAGCCCGTCACCGACCTCGCGCTCTCCATAATCTGCAACACCGCCCCCTGGACCTACCTGGGGAATCGTCCGGTGTACGCCTCCCCGAAGGCCTCCTTCGACACCGCTCTGGACGTCCTCGGACTGAAGCGTCTGTCGACCTCGGCGGTGGCCTTGTACGGCACCCAGCTGCTCACTTCGAGCCCTGACAGAGGACCGCGCGGGAAGCACGCCGTTTCACTGCATGACCTCACGGACTTCACCTTGCATTCAAAGGTTCCGCTGCCCTTCCAGATGGACGGCGACCACCTAGGACTGCGTACGAGCGTGACGTTCACAGGCGTACGCCGTGCACTGCGTGTGATTGTGTGAGCGGAAGGGCCCAAAGTCCTTTAACTCGAACGTTTGGCCTGGCCCCCACCCCTTAGAAGTGCGGCTGTGACCTAGTCGACACCGAGGAATCAAAAAAAACTTTCCAGAAGGGGTTGTATCCGCCGCCGAGGTTTGCGAATCTCTACATGGCGATCGGGACGGCCCGCAACACCGGCCTCCCTGAGAGCCAGAACCCCTCCTCACCATCACAGACCACACCCAGTGCTTCTGGGAGTCGGCCCGTCATCCGTGGGGGGATTCGTGAAAGCGTTCACATTCACAAGCAACAAACGTGTAATACCAAGGAGAGGTAGCAGCCATGGACTGGCGTCACAACGCCGTTTGTCGTGAGGAAGACCCCGAGCTGTTCTTCCCCATCGGCAACACCGGTCCTGCGCTGCTGCAGATCGAGGAAGCCAAGGCCGTCTGCCGTCGCTGCCCCGTCATGGAGCAGTGCCTGCAGTGGGCGCTCGAGTCCGGCCAGGACTCCGGCGTCTGGGGTGGCCTCAGCGAGGACGAGCGCCGCGCGATGAAGCGCCGCGCCGCTCGCAACCGGGCGCGTAACGCCAGCGCCTGACCGACGCCCCCCACGAACACGCCTCAGCCAGGCGGCGCGTACAGAGCGTGCGCACAGCCCCGCCTTCGAGTCGCAGCGCGCAGTACCCCGGAGCGCATCGCATCGTGAGCATCACGGAGCGGGCCCGGACCGTCACCACGGTCCGGGCCCGCTCTGCTGTGTGCTCCCAGCCGTGTGACTACTTGTCACCACGCACCGGCAGGTCCAGCACCACCTGGGTGCCGCGCTCCGGCGCCGGGACCATGCCGAACGTGCCGCCCAACTCGCCCTCCACCAGCGTCCGTACGATCTGGAGCCCCAGATTGCCGGCCCGCTGCGGGTCGAACCCCTCGGGCAGACCGCGTCCGTCGTCGGTCACGGTGATGAGCAGCCGGCCGTCGGTCGGTGAGCCGCCGCGTACGGCCGAGACCTCCACCGTGCCCTGGTCCGCCACCGCGAACGCGTGTTCCAGGGCGTTCTGCAGGACTTCGGTGAGCACCATGGAGAGCGGGGTGGCGACCTCGGCGTCCAGGATGCCGAAGCGTCCGACGCGCCGGCAGGTCACCTTGCCCGGAGAGATCTCCGAGACCATCGCGATGACCCGGTCGGCGATCTCGTCGAACTCGACGCGCTCGTCCAGGTTCTGCGAGAGCGTCTCGTGGACGATCGCGATCGAACCGACGCGTCGCACCGCCTCGTTGAGCGCCTCGCGCCCCTGTTCGGAATCCATCCGGCGGGACTGGAGCCGCAACAGGGCGGCCACCGTCTGGAGGTTGTTCTTCACCCGGTGGTGGATCTCCCGGATGGTCGCGTCCTTGGTGATCAACTCGCGCTCGCGGCGACGGAGTTCGGTGACGTCCCGGAGGAGGACCAGCGAGCCGATGCGGACGCCCTTGGGCTTGAGCGGGATGGCCCGCAGCTGGATCACTCCGCCCTCGCCCTCCACCTCGAACTCGCGCGGCGCGTACCCGCTGGCCACCTTGACCAGCGCTTCGTCCACCGGGCCGCGGGAGGGCGCCAGCTCGGCGGTGGTGGTGCCGAGGTGGTGGCCGACCAGGTCGGAGGCGAGGCCGAGGCGGTGGTAGGCGGAGAGGCCGTTGGGGCTGGCGTACTGGACGACGCCGTCCGCGTCCAGCCGGATCAGCCCGTCGCCGACGCGCGGCGAGGCGTCCATGTCGACCTGCTGGCCGGGGAACGGGAAGGCGCCGGCGGCGATCATCTGGGCCAGGTCGGAGGCGGACTGGAGGTAGGTCAGCTCCAGCCGGGAGGGGGTGCGGACGGTGAGCAGGTTGGTGTTCCGGGCGATCACGCCGAGGACCCGGCCTTCACGGCGTACGGGGATGGACTCGACCCGTACGGGAACCTCCTCGCGCCACTCCGGGTCGCCCTCGCGCACGATCCGGCCCTCGTCCAGGGCCGCGTCCAGCAGCGGGCGGCGGCCGCGCGGCACCAGGTGGCCGACCATGTCGTCCTGGTAGGAGGTGGGGCCGGTGTTGGGCCGCATCTGGGCGACGGAGACGTACCGGGTGCCGTCACGGGTGGGCACCCACAGCACGAGGTCGGCGAAGGAGAGGTCGGAGAGCAGCTGCCACTCCGAGACCAGGAGGTGGAGCCACTCCAGGTCGGTGTCGCTCAGAGCGGTGTGCTGGCGGACGAGATCGTTCATGGAGGGCACCCGTGGAGCGTACCCGGGGTTAACGGACGTGTTCGAACCGATCGGCCCGGCGGGCCGTGGGACAGGGTGGGGCGTCGGAAGGCGATGGACAGCGCGTCGTGTGCGGCCGGAGAATGTCGCGCACATGGATGGACACAGCCAATTGGTCTAGTCCACAATGAGTTCACCAAGACCTCCGCTCTCCCCGCACAGGAGAGTGGACCGAGGCACCCGGCGCTCTCTGCCCTGACCGCGCCGGTGCCTCATGTGGCCGACGGCACCGCACACCGTCGGTCGGAAGGGCCTGCCTTTTGGAACAGGCCGGATCAGCGAGCGGGGTCCGGTGCGTGCAGCTGCAAGGCGGAGGAGGGAGTCGACGCGGAGCGTCGGCGACCGACGACAACGCCGCAGATGTGCGTGCCGGGGCCCGGGAGCCCGGCCTGTTCCGAAAGGCAGGCCCGCAGCTCCGGGCTGCGGTGCCGGATGGGCTGAGGGTCCCATCCTGGCGCCGCGGCCCGCGGGTGTTTTCGGGGCCGTACCGCATTGCGCGGTGGCTCCTCCCCCGCCGCTCGCGCGCTCAGCGCGTCTCCGTGACCTTCGCCAGCGCGCGTGGTGAGTCCGGGTCCTGGCCCCGGGCGATGGTGACCTCGTAGGCGAGCATCTGCAGCGGCAGGATCTCCAGGATCGGCTGCAGCTCCTCCGGAACGCCCGAGGTCGGCAGTGAGAAGCCTGCCGATGCCGCCTCCACCTGCGCCTTCGGTCCGACCACGAAGAGGTCCGCGCCGCGTCCGCGCAGGCGGTCCAGGACCGGCTGGAGGGCCTCGCCGCCGCGGCCGTCGGTGACCACGGCGATCACCGGGGAGACGTTGTCGACCATCGCCAGCGGGCCGTGGAGGAGGTCGGCGCCGGAGTAGGAGAGAGCCGGGATGTAGCTGGTCTCCATGAGCTTCAGGGCCGCCTCCTTGGCCGTGGGGTAGCCGTAGCCGCGCGAGGTAATCACCATGCGCCCGGCGAAGCGGTAGCGGGAGGCCAGCGCCTTGACCTCGGCCCGGCGGCCCAGGATCGCGCCCGCCAGGTCGGGCAGGACCGACGCCGCCTCCGTACCGTCCTCGCCCGCCAGCCCCGCCACGAAGAGGTAGAGGGAGAGCAGGGAGGCGGTGTACGTCTTGGTGGCCGGGAGCGCCTTCTCCGGGCCCGCCAGGATGTCGATGTGGTACTCGGACACGGCGGCGAGCGCGGAGTCCGGGTTGTTGGTGACGGCGAGGGTGACCGCGCCGGCCTCGCGGGCGGCCCGGGTGGAGGCCACCAGGTCCGGTGAGCCGCCCGACTGGCTGACGGTGATCACCAGGACGTCCCGCAGATCGGGCTTGGCCCCGTACGCCGTCGTGGTGGACATGGAGGCGAGACCGCAGGGCAGGCCGAGGCGGATCTCCAGCAGGTACTTCGCGTAGAGCGCCGCGTTGTCGGAGGTGCCGCGCGCGGTGAGCAGGACGAAGCGCGGCTTCCTGGCGGCGATCTCGGCGGCCACCTCGCGGATGCGGGGCGCGCCCTGGTCGAGGATGCGCCGCAGCATCGCGGGCTGCTCGGCCATCTCGCCGGACATGATGCGGCCGGGCACATCGCGCTGGTCGTCCGGGGCGGGCGGAGGGGTGGCTGACACGTGGGGTGCCTCCCATGCGGTGTCGGTCGGCGGTGGCGGTGGTGGCGGCGTACGGAGCCGCCCGCGGACCGCGCCGCCGGCGCCGTACCGGACCAGTCGACCAGCCGTCGGCGGGGTCCGCCAGCGGGGCCGGGCGGGCGGACCGATCCGTGAGCTGTTCACCGCACAGCTGCCCGATTCTGCTAGATTGGGGCCTTGATTGGTCTATACCACAAGGTTCTACTCATCAGATCGGCAGGCACAGCGTGGAAGTTGTCATCGTCCCGGACGCCACGGCAGGCGGCGAACTGATCGCGGAGGCCATCGCCTCCCTGCTCAGCCGCAAGCCCGACGCCCTGCTCGGCGTTGCCACCGGTTCTACCCCGCTGCCCATCTACCGAGCGCTGGCGGCCAAGGTGGCCGCCGGGTCCGTCGACGCCTCGCGTGCCCGCATCTGCCAGCTGGACGAGTACGTCGGGCTGCCCGCCGGCCACCCGGAGTCGTACCGTTCCGTGGTGCTCCGTGAGGTCGTCGAGCCGCTCGGGCTCTCCGAGGCGTCCTTCATGGGCCCGGACGGCTCGGCCGAGGACGTCCAGGCGGCCTGTGAGGCGTACGACCGGGCGCTGGCGGAGGCCGGCGGGGTCGACCTGCAGCTGCTCGGCATCGGCACCGACGGGCACATCGGTTTCAACGAGCCGTGCTCGTCGCTCGCCTCGCGCACCCGGATCAAGACGCTGACCGAGCAGACCCGGGTGGACAACGCGCGCTTCTTCGACGACGACATCGAGCAGGTGCCGCACCATGTGATCACCCAGGGCATCGGGACGATCCTGGATGCCCGGCATCCGATCCTGCTGGCCACGGGTGAGGGCAAGGCGGAGGCCGTGGCGCAGACGGTGGAGGGGCCGGTCGCCTCGATCGTGCCGGCGTCGGCGCTTCAGCTGCATCCGCATGCGACGGTGGTGGTGGATGAGGCCGCGGCGTCGAAGCTGAAGCTGGCGGACTACTTCCGCGCCACGTATGCGGCCAAGCCGGCTTGGCAGGGGTTGTAGGCGTACGGCTGGGCCGTACGTGCGGGAAGGGCCAGGACGCCGTGAGGTGTCCTGGCCCTTCCCGTTGTGCCGCCCGTCCGGCGAGAGGCTTTGTCCTCAATCGCCGGACGGGCTCGATCTGCCGGCCTGACGGCCTTGTCCTCAAGCGCCGGACGGGCTGGATGTGTCCGCCTGACACGCTTGGTCACTGCCGGACGGGCTTGATTTCCGGCCTTGCGGCCTCGTCCTCAAGCGCCGGACGGGCTGGATGTGTCCGTCACGGCCTCCGCCGCCGCCTGGCCGCAGACCCTCGACGCGCCGTGCGTGGCGATGTGCAGCGCGCCTCTCGGCGTGGACGCCGGGACGCCCATCTCGACCACGATCGTGTCCGGGCGCGCTGCCAGCAGGGCGTCCAGGGCCTCGCGCATCCAGGTGTGGCGGTGTTCGTCGCGGACCACCGCGACGATGCGCCGCTTCCCTGCCGCCGCGACCGCCTCGGCCGCCGGAGCGGCACTCTCGCTGGTGTAGCGGCCTGCCTCGGTGCCGGGGAGGAGGCGGGTGAGGCCGGCGGCGATGCCCCAGGGGGTCTCGTCGCCGACGGCGATGTTGGCCACGGCGGAGAGCTCCGCCACGTACGCCGGCTCGGTCAGCCGGGCGCCGGTGCCGGTGACCTGCACCGCGCGGCGGGCGGCCACCAGGCCGATGTCGGAGCTGACTCCGGTGCCGGGCGCGGTCCCCTCCTGCACTTCCGCGCCCGGCTCCGGGACGTCCCCCCGGGCCCCCTGCGTCCAGGACGCGAGGGCTCGTACACGGGCGGCCGCGTCCGCGAGCCGCTCCTCGGGCAGTTCCCCGCTCCGTACCGCCGCCACGAGGGCGTCGCGCAGGGCCACCACCGTCTCCTCGTCGGTCAGCCCGCCGCCGACGCAGATCGCGTCGGCGCCCGCGGCGATCGCGAGGACCGATCCGCGCTCGATGCCGTAGGTCTTGGAGATGGCTTCCATCTCCACGCCGTCGGTGACGATCAGGCCGTCGTAGCCCAGTTCCTGACGGAGCAGACCGGTGAGGATCCGCGGACTCAGGGTGGCCGGGCGGTCCGGGTCGAGTGCGGGAAGCAGGATATGCGCGCTCATCACCGATTTGGAACCCGCCGCGATCGCCGCCCGGAAAGGCAGCAGCTCACGGGCGTGCAGGGTGTCGAGATCCACATCGATGCGGGGCATCGCCAGGTGCGAGTCGACCGCGGTGTCGCCGTGGCCGGGGAAGTGCTTGGTGCATGCGGCGACGCCGGCGGCCTGGAGCCCCTCGATGTACGCGGCGGTGTGCCGGGCCACCAGGGCGGTGTCGGCGCCGAAGGAGCGTACGCCGATGACCGGGTTGTCCGGGTTGGAGTTGACGTCGGCGGACGGCGCCCAGTTCAGGTTGACGCCGCACGCGGCGAGCCGGCGGCCGAGCTCGTGGGCGACGGCCCGCGTCAGGTCGACGTCGTCGACGGAGCCGAGGGCGAAGTTGCCCGGGAAGGAGGAACCGTCCCTGACCTCCAGGCGGGTCACGTCGCCGCCCTCCTCGTCGATGGCGACGAGGACATCGTCCCGCTCGGATCGCAGTCGCGCGGTGAGGGCGGCGAGCTGCTCGGGCGACTCGACGTTGCGGCCGAACAGCCCGACGGAGGTGAGCCCTTCACCGACGCGGCGCAGCAGCCAGTCCGGTGCGGTGGTTCCGGTGAATCCTGGCTGGAGCACCGCGAGCGCGTCACGCGTCAGGGTGTCCGTGGTGGAAACGAGGGTGGTCATGGGCCCGCACTATCCCTTCACAGCGCCGGAGGTGAGCCCAGCGGCCATCTTCTTCTGGATGATCATGAAGAAGATGACGACGGGCAGGGCGATCATGGTGGAGGCCGCCATGAGTGCGCCGTAGTCCGTTCCGCGCTCGGTGGTGAAGGTCATCAGCCACACGTTGAGCGTGTACTTGGAGTTGTCGTTGATCAGGATGTACGCGAAGAGATACTCGTTCCACGCGTTCACCAGGGCGAAGATCGACGCGGCGGCGAGCCCGGGGGCGAGCAGCGGGAAGACCACCTTGCGGAAGGCACCGAAGCGGGTGAGGCCGTCGACCATCGCGGACTCCTCCAGCTCCACCGGGATGTTCACGACGAAGCCGCGGATCATGATGGTGGCGAAGGGCAGCGTGGCGACCAGGTAGACGACGATCAGGCCCCAGTACTCGTCGATCCCGCCCATGGCGTTGAGCTGGGCGTAGATCGGGATGAGCATCGCCGTCGGCGGCAGCATCTGCACCAGGATCATGATCAGGAGCAGCGGCTTGCGGCCGAAGAAGCGGAACCGGCCGATCGCCAGGGCCGCCAGGGTCGCGATGATCATGCCGCCGACCACCGCGGTGACGGCGACGATCAGGCTGGACTGGATGGCGGTGGAGAAGTTGGGCTGGTTGACCGCGCGTTCGAAGTTCTCGAAGGTGATCGACGTGGGCCACAGGGTCTGGTTGTAGCTGCGGATCTCGCGGTTGGGCCGCAGGGAGCTGATGACCAGCCAGTAGACCGGGAAGATCATGACGACGGCGATGCCGAGGCCGATGATGTCCAGGTGGAGCCGGCTCTTCTTCTGGTCGGGGCGCAGCGCCTGTGTTTTGGTCGTGCTGCTCATTCGACCTCTCCCGTCTTCATGAGCTGGCGCAGGTAGTACACGGCCACGCCGGACAGCAGTACCACCGTGATGAGGGCGATCGCGGTGCCCTGGCTGAAGGAGGTGGACTCGAACGCCTTGGAGTAGGAGTAGAGGCCGAGGGTCTCGTACTCCGGCTCGGGCTTGTTGCCGCGCAGCAGCCAGATCTGGCCGAAGACGTTGAAGTCCCAGATCACCGAGAGGGTGGCGACCATGGTGAAGACCGGCTTGATGACCGGCCAGGTGACGAACTTGTAGATGCCGTACGCGCTGGCGCCGTCGAGCGCCGCCGCTTCCTCCAGCTCCTGGGGGACCTGGGTGAGGGCGGCGTACAGGGTGACGACGACGAACGGGATGGCGCCCCAGACGACCAGCAGGGTGATGATGCCGAAGCCCTGGATCGGGTCGAGGTACCAGTTGTGTCCGAGCCAGTCCTCGCCGACGACCTTGGCGATCAGTGTGTTGATCAAGCCGTAGTCGGAGTCGGCCATGAACCGGAAGATCGAGGCGGCGACCATCAGCGGCATCGACCAGGCGGCGATCAGGGCCACCGTCAGGACGAGCCGGACCCAGGTGGAGAGCCGGCGCATGAGCAGGGCGACAAGCAGCCCGATGCCCATCGTCAGCGTCACACAGATGGCCATGAAGACGACCGTGCGGAAGGTGACCCACCAGAACTCGGAGTCGCCGAGGATGTTGGTGAACTGTTCGAAGCCCACCCAGGGGGCGGGCTCTCCGGACCACAGTTCGCGCCGGCCCATGTCCTGGAAGGACATGACGACCGTCTTGCCGAGCGGGTAGAGGTAGACGGCGGCGATCGCCACGATCGCCGGGAGGATCAGGAAGTAAGGGAGGAGTTCACCCTTCTTCCGCTTCCTCTTCTGTACCCGGGGCGCGTCGTCGTCGGAGGACGACTTCCCGGTCGGCTGCGGGTCGGGCGGTAGTGGGACCGGCGGCCCGACGGCCTTGGTATCAGCGGCAGACACGTGGCTGACCTTCCATCGCGGGTCCGGGGCGGGCCCCGGAATTCACGGCGTTCACTTACGAGAAGAGGGCGGGGGCCCGGCAGCGATGCCGGGCCCCCGCCTGGCGACCGGAAGGTCAGGACTTCTTGTTGATCAGGGCGTTGATCTTGTCGTCGGCCTTCTTGGAGGCGTCGGCGACGGAGGCACCCTTGAGGATCTCCAGGAGGACGTTCTCCAGGATCTCCTCCTTCTCGACAGAGGCCCAGCCCGGCGCGATCGGCGTGAACCAGGCGTCCGGCACCGCGTTGGCGATGGCGGCGGTCTCCGGCTTCGTCTTCAGCGGCTCGAGCTGCTTCTCGTTGTTCGGGAGGACGTTCTTCGAGGCGAGGACGTCGCCGCCCTTGGCGTTGGTGAAGAGGGCGATCCAGTCCTGGCCGAGGTCCTGGACCTTGGACTTGGAGATCGTCGCGAGGTCCGAGCCGCCGATGAAGGAGGGGAGGGCCTTGCCCTCGGGGCCGGGGATACCGGCCGTGGCGATCTTGCCCTCGAGCTTCGGGTTGCCGTTCTCGCCACCCGTGACGCTGCCGGCCTCCCAGGCCTGGCCGTAGATCACGGCGGCCTTCTCGTTGGCCATGACGTTGGCGTGGTCCTGCTCGTCCTTCGTCTGGTCGGCCTTGTTGTACTTCTTGACCAGGTCGACGAAGTGCTGCAGGCCCTTCTGCGACTCGGGGGAGGAGAGCGAGCCCTTCCACTCCTTGGAACCCTCGTCGTAGGTGGCTATCTGGCCACCGTAGGCGGCGACGTAGGACATCGCGGCGTACCAGTAGCGGCCCGGGAAGTAGAGCGAGGAGGCGCGCTTGTCCTTCTTGCCGAGGGAGGCGGAGACCTTGTCCATCGCCGCGAGGAACTCGTCCTCGGTCTGCGGGAGCTCGTCGCTGCCGGTGCCGGCCTTCAGCATGTCCTTGTTGTAGACGGCCAGACGGGCACTGGCGTAGTAAGGAACGCAGTACGTCTTGCCTTCGAAGGTGCAGGTGTCCTTCAGACCCTTGATCCAGGTGTCCGAGTTCTCGTACTTCTCGGGGTCGATTTCCCCGAGTGCACCATTCAGGATGTACTGCATGGTCTCGGTGTTGCCGAGTTCGACAACGTCCGGGAATTTGTCGCCACCGAGGGAGGTGTCAAGCTTCTTGACCTTGTCGGCCCACTGCTGGTACTGAACCTTGACCGTGACGTTCGGGTACTTCTTCTTGAACTCGGCGTTGGTGTCCTTGACCAGCTCCGGCCAGGTCGAGCGGGCCTCGCCCATGAGCCAGACGGTCAGGGTTTCCTTGCGGTCCTTGGGCTCCGCGGACGACTCTCCGTCGCCCGAACCACACGCCGCGACCGAAACCAACATGCCCGCGACACCGATAGCCGCGATGAGCTTGCGCTTCACGTCAAACCCTCCTCAGGGATGCTGCAACCCCACCCACCGCGAAGACATTCGACGAGTTCTGCTGGGGCTGGACCTGGTCTTTAATGGTTTAGACCAGTACCGGGAGCTTGGCCTAGACCTTTAGGGGTGTCAAGGGTGTATAAGAAGTGCACTCGCGTCCGTTATAGGACCGACACCTAAGGGAGGGCGACGACCCGTGACCGGACCGTGCCACCATGTGAGCCGCGACAGACGGAGGAGCCGGTGACGGCAGCAACGCAAGCGTCGGAGAGGCGGGCCATGGGTGCCGACGGGGGCAGTTCGGGGAGCGAGACCGGCAACGGTACGCGCACCGCGCGCGTACCGAAGTACTACCGGCTCAAGCGGCATCTCCTCGACATGACCGATACCTTGCCGCCCGGCACCCCGGTGCCGCCCGAACGCACCCTGGCGGCCGAGTTCGACACCTCGCGCACCACCGTGCGCCAGGCCCTGCAGGAGCTGGTCGTGGAGGGCCGGCTCGAACGGATCCAGGGCAAGGGGACGTTCGTCGCCAAACCCAAGGTCTCGCAGGCGCTCCAGCTGACCTCGTACACCGAGGACATGCGCGCCCAGGGCCTGGAGCCGACGTCCCAGCTGCTCGACATCGGCTATGTCACGGCGGACGACACGCTCGCCGGCCTGCTGGACATCTCGACGGGCGGACGGGTGCTGCGCATCGAGCGGCTGCGGCTCGCCAGCGGTGAGCCGATGGCGATCGAGACCACGCACCTTTCGGCCAAACGCTTCCCGGCGCTGCGCCGTTCGCTGGTGAAGTACACCTCGCTCTACACCGCGCTCGCCGAGGTGTACGACGTCCGCCTCGCCGAGGCCGAGGAGACCATCGAGACCTCGCTGGCCACGCCGCGCGAGGCGGGTCTGCTGGGGACGGACGTGGGGCTGCCGATGCTGATGCTCTCCCGCCATTCGATCGATGGCCAGGGCGAACCCGTGGAGTGGGTGCGATCCGTGTACCGGGGCGACCGGTACAAGTTCGTGGCCCGCCTGAAGCGGCCGACCGACTGAGCGAGCACGGCGTACAAACAGAGCAAGCACGACGTACGAGCAGGCGGTGGCCCGGGGATCTTCTCCTCGGGCCACCGCCTGTTTTCGGTCATCCGCGAAGGCCCCGGATCGGGTGAACCGAACCAGCCCGCCGTCCGTGTCCTTACTGCGGAACTTCGGTGGAGACATCGGTGATATGCGACCGGTATGCGGACAGGGGTTCCGGAGCGCGGCCGTACCACCTTAGATTTCGCGCACGTTACGACAGTGATCACGCGAGGGGACGGATCGACATGCCGGAATCGCCCACACCAGCACCACCGGTTCCACAAGCACCGGGACGGCGGGCGCTGACCCCGAAGTCCATCGTCGTCTGGAGCCTGGTGGCCCTGGTCGGCGCGATCGGCTGGGCCACCCTCGCGCTCTCGCGGGGTGAGGAGGTCTCCGCCGCCTGGATGCTGGCGGCGGCGCTGGGCTCGTACGCCATCGCGTACCGCTTCTACTCCCGGTTCATCGCCAACCGGGTCCTGAAGGCGGACAAGAACCGCGCGACACCGGCCGAACTCCTGGACAACGGTGTCGACTTCCACCCCACCGACCGCCGCGTCCTGTTCGGCCACCACTTCGCCGCCATCGCGGGCGCGGGCCCGCTGGTCGGCCCGGTGCTCGCCGCGCAGATGGGGTACCTGCCGGGCACGATCTGGCTCGTCGTCGGCGTCATCTTCGCCGGTGCCGTCCAGGACATGGTGACGCTGTTCTTCTCCACCCGCCGCAACGGCCGTTCGCTCGGCCAGATGGCCCGGGACGAGATAGGGCCGGTCGGCGGGATCGCCGCACTGATCGCGGTCTTCATCATCATGATCATCCTGCTCGCGGTCCTCGCCCTGGTCATCGTGAACGCGCTCGCGCACTCGCCGTGGGGCGTCTTCTCGATCGGCATGACGATCCCGATCGCCCTCTTCATGGGCGTGTATCTGCGCATCCTGCGGCCGGGCAAGGTCAGTGAGGTCTCCCTCATCGGCGTCGCGCTGCTGCTCCTCGCGATCGTCGCGGGCGGCTGGGTCGCCGAGTCGTCGTGGGCGGACTTCTTCACGCTGGAGCCGGGCACGCTCGTCATCTGGATGATCGTGTACGGGTTCCTCGCCTCCGTGCTCCCCGTGTGGCTGCTGCTGGCGCCGCGCGACTACCTCTCCACCTTCATGAAGGTCGGCACGATCGCGCTGCTGGCCCTCGGCGTCATCGTCGCGCTGCCGACGCTGAAGATGCCGGCGGTCACCGACTTCGCCACCAGCGGCTCGGGCCCGGTCTTCGCCGGCTCGATGTTCCCGTTCGTCTTCATCACCATCGCCTGCGGCGCGCTCTCCGGCTTCCACTCCCTGGTCTCCTCCGGCACCACGCCGAAGATGGTCCAGAAGGAGACGCAGATCCGCGTGATCGGCTACGGCGCGATGCTGGTCGAGTCGTTCGTCGCGATCATGGCGATGATCGCGGCCTGCATCATCGACCCCGGCCTCTACTTCGCCATCAACGCGCCCGTCGGCGTGATCGGCGACAGCGTCCAGTCCGCCTCGCAGGCCGTCGCCAACTTCGGCTTCACCATCACTCCGGACGCCCTGGCCCAGGCCGCCAAGGACGTCGAGGAGGCGAGCCTGCTCTCGCGGACCGGTGGCGCGCCCACGTTCGCGCTCGGCATGGCGGAGATCTTCTCCGCGGTGATCGGCGGAACGGCGATGAAGGCGTTCTGGTACCACTTCGCCATCATGTTCGAGGCCCTCTTCATCCTCACCACCGTGGACGCCGGCACCCGCGTCGGGCGCTTCATGCTCCAGGACATGCTGGGCAACGCCTACAAGCCGTTCCGCGAGGTCAGCTGGAAGCCCGGTGTCTGGTTCGCCAGCGCCGTCGTGGTCGGCGGCTGGGGCTACTTCCTCTGGGTCGGTGTGCACGACCCGCTGGGCGGCATCAACCAGCTCTTCCCGCTCTTCGGCATCGCCAACCAGCTGCTGGCCGCCGTCGCGCTGGCCGTCTGCACCACGCTGCTGGTCAAGTCCGGCCGCCTGAAGTGGGCCTGGGTCACCGCCGTACCGCTCGCCTGGGACGTGGCGGTCACCCTTACCGCGAGCTGGCAGAAGATCTTCTCGCCGGACGTGAAGGTGGGCTTCTTCGCGCAGCGCGACAAGTACCAGGCGGGCATCGACGCGGGCGAGGTGCTGGCCCCGGCCAAGTCCATGGACGACATGCGGACCGTCGTCACCAACTCCACCGTCGACGGCGTGCTCTGCGCGCTCTTCGCGATCCTCATCATCGTGGTGCTCGTGGACGCCGGCCGGGTCTGCTATAAGGCCATCCGCGACCCGGAGAGCGTCAAGCTCCACGAGACGCCGTTCGTCCAGTCCAAGTTCGTCGCCCCGGCCTCGCTCATCGCCACCAAGGAGGAGAAGGCCGAACTGGCCGCCGCCGGTGTCGGCCCCGAGGGCGGCCTGCGCAAGGAGGAGGCCGCGGCGACGGGGAACCGGACATGAGCCGCGCGGACCGTACGGAGCCGGGCGTGACGGAGCCGGGCGTGACGGCCCCCGGCGTGCGGAGCCGGACATGACTCTCGCGGACGTACGGCGGGTGGCCGGGCGGATCCGCTGGTACGTCCGTGAGATGACCGGCGAGGCGACGTACGACCGCTACGTGGCGCACGCCCGGTCGCACGATCCGGACGCGCCGGTGATGACCCGCCGCGCCTTCGAGCGCAGCCGCACGGACGCCCGCGAGGCGGACCCCCGCGAGGGCTTCCGCTGCTGCTGACCACCGTCGGCCGATCGGGGCCGCCGCACCCCTCCCAGGGGCGCGGCGGCCCCTTCTGCCGTCCGTGGACGCGCCCGGCCGCCGCTCGATTTCCCGGGTGCGCGGAGCCGTGACCGTACGAAAGGATGTGCCCATGACATCGCGCTCCCGGTCGCCCCGGCTCCGGCCCCTCCTCCTGACCGTGACACTGGCCCTGACCCTGGCGGCGGCGACGGGCTGCGGCACCGTGCCGGCGCCCGGCTCGAAGTCGCCGGCGGACCGGAGCTCCTCGGCCGAACCGGCGCCCGACCGGGCGGAGCTGGAGGCGCGGGCGAGCGCCGTGCAGCTCGTCGCGGAGCATGTGTGGGTGACCGAGGCCGCGGGCTACGCCTTGGCGCGCCAGTCGGTCGGGGTGCTCGGTGACGACGGGTTCGGCAGCTCCTACACCGCGCCGGACGGCGGGATGTTCCAGCTGTCGGTGGAGCGCCGCCCGCACGCCGTGGCCGACTGTACGGACGGCTCCGCGCCCGCCGGCGGTCAGGAGGCCCTGGTGACGTGCGAGCGGGACGGCGAACAGTGGTACCGCGCCACGGAGTCGGACCACGCGTACGCCCAGGAGCAGGGCGGCCTCGTGATCACGGTGAGCGGGGCGCGCGAGCAGGTGGACCGGGCGACGCTGCGGTCGGCGGCGCTGGCCGCCCACCGCGCCGACGACCACGAATTGGACCGGGTGCTGCCGCCCGCCGGGGACGGCTCCGGGCAGCAGCCGGTCGAGCGCGGCGACCTGCCGCCGGTGGGCGACGGCGCGCCGGACAACGAGGTGGGAGCGAGTGGCTGATGGATCTGACGATCAGAGTGGCGGAGCCCGCCGAGTACGCCGTGCTCGGCGGGATCATCGCCGAGGCGTATCTCGGTGACGGTCTGCTGGACGGCCCGCAGGATCCGTACCTCCTGAAACTGCGGGCGGTGGAGCAGCGGGCGGCCGAGGCCGAGGTGCTCGTGGCGCTCGACGCGGACGGGGTGGTGCTCGGTGGTGTGACGTATGCCGCTCCCGGCACGCCGTGGCGCGATATCTCCGGTCCGGACGAGGCCGAGTTCCGGATGCTGGCCGTGGCCCGCGCGGGGCGCGGACGGGGCGTGGGAGAGGCGCTCGTACGGGCGTGCGTCGAGCGGGCCCGGTCCGCCGAAGGCGTTCGGGGGCTGGTGCTGTCGACGCAGCCGGCCATGCTCCCGGCCCATAGGATCTACCGTCGGCTCGGCTTTCTGCGGACCCCTGAGCGGGACTGGGAGCCGGTGCCGGGCCTGCGCCTCATGACCTTCCGGCTGGAGCTGGAGGCGGCCTCCTGAGGGGCTTATGAAATCGACGCGACACAACATGTGGGGGCCGCAGCATCTGGCGGCCCCCACATGTATGCTCGACCTCGCTGTCGCCGCAGGGGAATCCGGTGCGAATCCGGAACTGTCCCGCAACGGTGTGATCAGTGTGCTTTGCACACCCGAAGTCCGAAGACCTGTCGACAGCGCGTCCGGCTCGACCGAACCGGACGCCAGACGTCCGGGCCTCGCGGATGGGCCGGTGGACGCCGTAGCAGTGCTGCCCTGAAGGGCATCGTGCTGCCCGGTTTCCCCGCTCGCCGCCGGCCCCCAGCCGAGCGAGGGAAAGCCCAGTGACCATCGCGCCCGCCGATCCGGTTTCAGCCACCGAATCCGCTGCCTCCACCACGTCCGGCGAAGGCACGAACGACGGACCCGGGACCGCCCTGTTGCGGACCCTCACCGACCTCACCGTCGATCTGCCCGACACCGACCCCGGACGGGTCGCCGCCTCCGCGCTGCGCGGGCGCAACGCCCGCTCCGACGAGGCCGAGCTGCGCTCGCTGGCCACCGAGGCGGCGGCGGGGCTGATCTCCGAGGACCCGGCGTACTCCAAACTCGCCGCCCGGCTGCTGACCCGTACGATCGCCGACGAGGCCGCGGGCCAGGGCGCCACGTCCTTCTCCGCCTCGGTCGCCGTGGGCCACCGCGAGGGGCTGATCGCGGACCGCACGGCCGCCTTCGTGGAGCTGCACGCGAAGGCGCTGGACGCGCTGGTGGAGCGGACGCTGGCGGAGGGCGCGGACGACCGGTTCGGCTACTTCGGTCTCCGTACGCTGCACAGCCGCTACCTGCTGCGCCACCCGATCACCCGCCAGGTCATCGAGACCCCGCAGCACTTCATGCTGCGCGTGGCCGCCGGTCTGGCCGAGGACGAGTCGGTGCGGGCGCTGGACGAGGTCGCCGCGCTCTACGGGCTGATGAGCAAGCTGGACTACCTCCCCTCCTCCCCCACGCTCTTCAACTCCGGCACCCGGCACCCGCAGATGTCCTCCTGCTACCTGCTGGACTCGCCCAAGGACGAGCTGGACTCGATCTACGACCGCTACCACCAGGTGGCGCGCCTCTCGAAGCACGCGGGCGGCATCGGCCTCTCCTACTCCCGTATCCGCGCCCGTGGTTCGCTGATCCGGGGTACCAACGGGCACTCCAACGGCATCGTGCCGTTCCTGAAGACGCTGGACGCCTCGGTGGCGGCGGTGAACCAGGGCGGCCGGCGCAAGGGCGCTGCGGCGGTCTACCTGGAGACCTGGCACGCGGACATCGAGGAGTTCCTGGAGCTCCGCGACAACACCGGTGAGGACCAGCGGCGTACGCACAACCTGAACCTGGCGCACTGGATCCCGGACGAGTTCATGCGCCGGGTCGACGCGGACACCGAGTGGTCGCTCTTCTCGCCCGCCGAGGTGCCCGAGCTGGTGGACCTGTGGGGCGACGAGTTCGACGCGGCCTACCGCGCGGCCGAGGCCAAGGGCCTGGCCCGCAAGACGATGCCGGCGCGTGAGCTGTACGGCCGGATGATGCGGACCCTCGCGCAGACCGGCCAGGGCTGGATGACGTTCAAGGACGCCTCCAACCGGACCGCGAACCAGACCGCCGAGCCGGGCCGGGTCGTGCACTCCTCGAACCTGTGCACGGAGATCCTGGAGGTCACCAACGACGGCGAGACGGCCGTCTGCAACCTCGGCTCGGTCAACCTGGGCGCCTTCGTGGCGAACGGCTCGATCGACTGGGAGCGCCTGGACTCCACGGTCCGTACGGCCGTGACCTTCCTCGACCGGGTCGTCGACATCAACTTCTACCCGACCGAGCAGGCCGGGAACTCCAACTCCCTCTGGCGGCCGGTCGGTCTGGGCGCGATGGGCCTCCAGGACGTCTTCTTCCAGCTGCGCCTGCCGTTCGACTCGCCGCAGGCCCGCGCGCTCTCGACGAAGATCTCCGAGCGCATCATGCTGGCCGCGTACGAGGCGTCCTGCGACCTCGCCGAGCGCTCGGGCCCGCTGCCCGCGTGGTCGGAGACGCGTGCCGCGCGCGGTGTGCTGCACCCCGACCACTACGACACCGAGCTGAACTGGCCGGAGCGCTGGGACGCGCTGCGCGCCCGGGTCGCGAAGACCGGTATGCGCAACTCGCTGCTGCTCGCCATCGCGCCGACCGCCACGATCGCCTCGATCGCCGGTGTGTACGAGTGCATCGAGCCGCAGGTCTCCAACCTGTTCAAGCGCGAGACGCTCAGCGGTGAGTTCCTCCAGGTCAACGGCTACCTGGTGGACGAGCTGAAGAAGCTCGGCGTGTGGGACGCCCGCACCCGTGAGGCGCTGCGCGAGGCCAGCGGCTCGGTGCAGGGCTTCGCCTGGATCCCTGAGGACGTGCGGGCGCTGTACCGCACGGCGTGGGAGATCCCGCAGCGCGGCCTGATCGACATGGCGGCGGCCCGTACGCCGTTCCTCGACCAGAGCCAGTCGCTCAACCTGTTCCTGGAGACGCCGACGATCGGCAAGCTCTCCTCGATGTACGCGTACGCCTGGAAGCAGGGGCTGAAGACGACGTACTACCTGCGTTCGCGCCCGGCGACCCGGATCGCCCGTGCCGCGTCCGGTCAGGCGTCGGCCGCCGCCCCCATTCCCGTACAGCAGGCGTCGGCTCCCGACGCGGACGCCATCGCCTGCTCTCTTGAGAACCCCGAGTCCTGCGAGGCCTGCCAGTAATGAGCACCACGAACGAAGAGAAGAACCTGCTCGACCCGGGATTCGAGCTGACCCTGCGTCCCATGCGCTACCCGGACTTCTACGAGCGCTACCGGGACGCGATCAAGAACACCTGGACCGTCGAGGAGGTCGACCTCCACTCGGACGTCGCCGACCTCGCGAAGCTGTCGCCGGGTGAGCAGCACATGATCGGCCGGCTCGTGGCGTTCTTCGCGACGGGCGACTCGATCGTCTCGAACAACCTCGTGCTGACGCTGTACAAGCACATCAACTCCCCCGAGGCGCGGCTGTACCTGTCGCGGCAGCTCTTCGAGGAGGCCGTGCACGTCCAGTTCTATCTGACGCTGCTGGACACCTATCTGCCCGACCCGGACGACCGGGCGGCGGCGTTCGACGCGGTCGAGGAGATCCCGTCGATCCGCGAGAAGGCGCAGTTCTGCTTCAAGTGGATGGACTCGGTCGAGAAGATCGACCGGCTGGAGACGAAGGCCGACCGCCGCCGCTTCCTGCTGAACCTGATCTGCTTCGCGGCCTGCATCGAGGGGCTGTTCTTCTACGGGGCGTTCGCGTACGTGTACTGGTTCCGCTCGCGCGGCCTGCTGCACGGCCTCGCCACGGGCACCAACTGGGTGTTCCGCGACGAGACGATGCACATGAACTTCGCGTTCGAGGTCGTGGACACCGTCCGCAAGGAGGAGCCGGAGCTCTTCGACGACGCGCTCCAGCAGCAGGTCACCGACATGCTGAAGGAGGCCGTCGAGGCGGAGCTCCAGTTCGGCCGCGACCTGTGCGGCGAGGGCCTGCCGGGCATGAACACCGAGTCGATGCGCCAGTACCTGGAGTGCGTCGCCGACCAGCGGCTCGCCCGCCTGGGCTTCCCGACGGTGTACGGCTCCGAGAACCCGTTCTCCTTCATGGAGCTGCAGGGCGTCCAGGAGCTGACGAACTTCTTCGAGCGCCGCCCGTCCGCCTACCAGGTGGCGGTGGAGGGCTCGGTCGGGTTCGACGACGACTTCTAGGCCCTTTCCGGAACCCTTTCCGGGCTCCGTACCCCCCGGAACCCTTTCCGGACTTCGTACAGCAGAAGGCCCCACCGTGCCGAGCGCGGTGGGGCCTTCCGCGTCCCCTCACGGCATGACGAGGACCGGCCGAACGGAAAAACATTTGGACTAGACCAAGTCTTGGCGTGCACACTCTCACATCGATCACGTCCGACCGGGCCCGGCCCGCTCCAGGAGAGGCGCACATGCCCGTCATCGAAGTGGCAGACCTCGTCAAGGAGTTCAGCCGACCCACACGGCAGGAAGGCAGATTCGCCGGCATCCGCACACTCCTGACCCGTGAGCAGACCGTCAAGCGTGCCGTCGACGGCGTCAACTTCACGGTCCAGCAGGGCGAGATGGTCGGCTATCTCGGCCCCAACGGCGCGGGGAAGTCCACCACCATCAAGATGCTCACCGGCATCCTCGTCCCCACCTCCGGCACGGTCACGGTCGCCGGTGCCACGCCCTGGCGGGACCGGTCCCGCAACGCCCGCCGGATAGGCGTGGTCTTCGGCCAGCGCAGCCAGCTCTGGTGGGACCTGCCGCTGCGCGACTCGCTCTGGCTGATCAGCCGCCTCTACGACGTGCCCGAGGCCCGGTTCCGCGAGAGGCAGCGGCAGTTCAGCGAGGTGCTCGACCTCGGCCCGTTCCTCGACACCCCCGTCCGCCAGCTCTCCCTGGGCCAGCGGATGCGCGGCGACCTCGCCGCCGCGATGCTCTACGACCCGGACATCCTCTACCTGGACGAGCCGACCGTCGGACTCGACGTCATCGCCAAGGAGCGGATACGCACCTTCGTCGGGGAGCTGAACCGGGAATCGGGCACCACGGTCGTCCTCACCACCCACGATCTCGACGACGTCGAGGAACTCTGCGACCGGATCATCCTCATCGACCACGGCAGGGTCGCCTACGACGGCGCGGTGGGCAAGCTGAAGACCCGCTACGCGCCGCACCGCGAACTCGTCGTGCAGACCGACCGGCTGGAGAGCGTCGAAGGCGCGGAGGTCGTCCGCCGGGAGGACGGCAAGGTGTGGCTGCGCTTCGACCCCGTACGCACCCCGCCCGCCGAACTGGTGGCCGCGGTGCTGGCGCAGCACCGGGTGACCGACCTCTCGATCGTGGAACCCGAACTGGAGAGCGTCATCCACCGGATCTACGCGGACCGCGGATGACCGCGCCGACGACGGTCCCCACGATGAGGACGACCACGAAGGAGCCACTCAGCAGGCCGCTCCAGGCTTATCTGGCCTGTGCCCGGATGGAGTTCCGCGCCGCCCTCACCTACCGCACGGCCTATCTGTCGTCCTTCGCGATGATGCTCCTCCAGATCTGGCTGCTGACGGTGGTCTGGAAAGCCCTCTACGACGGCCGGGCGGAGGTGGACGGACTCAGCCTCACCACCATGACGGCGTACGCGACGCTGACGACGCTCCAGTACCAGCTCGTCAGCCCGTGGCGGTCCTCCCCCATCGACCAGCGGGTACGGGAGGGCAAGGTCGCCGTGGACCTGCTGCGGCCCGTCGGCTTTCCCGGCCAGATGCTCTCCGGCCAGCTCGGGTGGGCGTCGGCCGCGGTCCCGGTCCTGCTGGTGGCGCTGCCGTTCGCGCTGCTGATCGGCGCGGGCCAGGCACCCGCCTCGGCGGCCGCCGGGTTCGCCTACCCGGTGGCGCTGATCGGCGCGCTGCTCGTGAACCAGCTGCTCGGACTGCTGCTCGGCATGGTCTCCTTCTGGACCCTGGAGGTGAGCGGCGCCCTCATGGCCTACCGCTTCGTGGCGCAGTTCTTCTCCGGGACCCTGGTCCCGTTGTGGTTCATGCCAGGACCGATCAGGGCGGCCGCTGAATGGCTGCCCTTCCAGGCCACCGCGTACACCCCCGCGGCCCTCTACCTGGGCCAGATCGAGGGCCTGGCCATCGTCGCGGCCCTCGGGGTCCAGCTCGCCTGGATCGGCGCGCTCGGCACACTGGCCGCGTTCGTCTGGTCGCGCGCCCGGCGCCGCGTCATGTCGCAGGGAGGCTGAGGGGCGATGCGAGGTCCACGTGTCTATCTGCTGCTGGCCGGTGCGGCGTTCCGGGCCGAGTTCCAGTACCGGGGGAACCTGTTCATCAACATCATCGGCGGCCTGTTCTACCAGGGCGTCGGGCTGGCCTTCATCTGGGCGGTGCTGGACCGCTTCGGGCAGGTCGGCGGCTGGGGGCTGGGGGAGATCGCCTTCCTTTACGGGATGAGGCTCACCGCCCACGGCCTGTGGCTGCTCCCCGGTCACCAACTCATCCACGTCGACCATGTCGTCGTGGAGGGCGAGTACGACCGCTATCTCGTCCGTCCGGCGCCGCCGCTGGTCCAGCTCCTCACCCGCAGGGTGGGGCTGAGCTCGATCGGCGACCTGACGGGCGGAGTGGTCCTCCTGTCCATCGCCTCGGCCTCCGCACCGGTCGACTGGTCGCCGGGAGCCGTCGGCTTCCTCCTGCTCGCCGTGGTGGGCGGTGCGCTGGTGGAGGGCTCCTTGCAACTGGCCGCCTCCGCACTGGTCTTCAGGATGAAGAGGGTCTCGCCCATCAAGTTCGCCATCGACATGATCTTCAGCGACTTCGGCAACTACCCGCTGAAGATCTTCGGCCCGGTGGCCGGCTTCGGGCTGACCTTCGTCTTCCCGCTGGCCTTCGTCGCCTATCTACCGGCGACCGTGCTGATGGACCGGGAGGAGGAACTCGCCGTGCCGGAATGGCTCGCCTGGGGCGCCCCGGCCATCGGCGTCGTGCTCATGTACGCCGCGTACCGCTTCTGGGAACGCCAGTCCCGCCATTACGAGAGCAGCGGGCACTGAGCGGGGCCGCCGGGGCCGCCGGGGCCGCAGGACGTCCTACCCTGCGCGCGGCAGGGTAGGACGCTGCGGAGAACGGGGCCGGTCAGACGGCGCCGAACGTGCCGGCCCGTACGCCGGAGACGAACGCGGAGAACGCGGCGGCGGGGACGGTGAGGACCGGGCGCCCGTGTCCTTGGAGCTGCGGACCGGGGCCCCGGGTCCGTCACGCGTCCCGCTCGGCGTGCGTGCGACGCACGCCGAGCTTTTGCTTATCGCCCGAGGAAGTCGAGTGCGCGCTCATCGAGCTCCGCCGCACAGCGCACACCGCGGGCGCGGAACCGCGCGAGGTCCTTGCGCATGTTCTTCACAGCTTTGCGTGTGCGCGTCGACTGCACGCCGTCCATATGGTCGATGGCCCGGTTCCAGGTCTCACATGCCTCCTCGATCCGGCCACGCTTGAGCTGCATCTCCGCGCCGGCCACGAGGTCGAGGGAGACGATCCGCGCATAGGTCGTGGATGGGCGGGCGGTCACCGCCCGGGCGTACTGGCTTGCAGCGGCGCTGAAATCCCCCAGCGTCTCGTGCATCTTGGCCGTCCGGGAGTAGACGGAGGCGGCGGGTGGTCCCCAGGCCAGAGCCCAGAAGGGAGTCTCGTCGCCCTTGTCGGCGGCAAGGAGTTCACGAGCGCGGTCGGCCTCGACAACAGCGGCTCGCCGTTGCCCGCTCTTGGCGAGGGTGTGGGCGTGGACGACACGGAACAGGGCCATGGTCGCGTTGTCGACCTTGCCCTTGGCTCGGTTCAGTCCGGTTTCCGCGAGACCCTGGCAGTGCTCGGGGCGGTGAAGCTTCAGACCCTGCATGGCCATGGTGCGCATGACGAACCCGTCCTGCCCTGTGATGCCGGACTCAACAGCCAGGGCGTAGGACTGAAGGTAGTAGCGCTGGGCGAGTCCCTGCTGTCCCGCGTCGTAGGACTTCCAGCCCAGGAGGTGCACGCCGCGGCTGGCGGCGGAGAGCATGTGCCGACGCATCTCTTCGTTGTGGAAGCGGGCACGGCAAAGCGGTGCGACGTCGTCGCGGAGGTACTGGACAAGGGCGGAGCGCCCGTGCCGGCCGCCGTGGCGTTCGTCCATCTCGGAGAACAACCTCACCATGTCCCTCACCGCACGTACCTCGGCCATTCCGACGATGTGTCCGGTGCGAGCAGCGGCCGACCTGTCGGCCACCTCCTGCACATAGTCGAGAGGCAGTGCGGCTGCGGCCACCGAGTAGGCGGAGCTGTTCAGGAAGGTTCGGCGGTCCAATTCGGCCCTCCACATCGGCACCAGGGCATCGATCGGGTCCGCCCCGAGGGACAGGCCCATGGTGTCATCCGCTGCCCCATCCCGGACGGGCAGGCCGAGGTCAGCCGGCGTGAGCAGACGGCCGAGGTGCCGCGACAGGGCGGCGGCCAAGAACCGAGCGGTCATCTCCTGCGGTACGACACCCTTGAGCCAGTGCCGGATCATGCCCTTGTTCGTGGCCAACTCGACGCCGCATTCGGCAGCGACCTGCCGGACGGCCTTGGCGAGTGCCTCATAGGTGAGACCCGACTCGGAGATGAGATCCCGCAACCGCTGGTTCGGTGCGCTCATGGTCATTCCCACCCTCGTGATACCGGTGATACCGCTTGGCCTCTCGGTCACCGTACCGCCTTGCATCTACTGCGGGTTGACTGTTCATCACGCAAGGCGACCGCCCCATAAGAGGACTCCGGGGCGATCGACATACCCACGTAGAGAAGAGAACGAGTGCTAGTGGAGATGGAGCCGTCGCCCACCGTAGGCACCCTCCTGGTCGACACCAGCCGCACCAACCGCGTAGGCGAGTTCCGAGGGGTAGCCGGCCTCTACTGGTCCCTCCGCCCCGTCGGCGGCGGGCGTGAGTGGGAGGTCGAGCCCCGGCACGTACGGCCCGCGCTTCCGATAGAGCAGCTCCGCGCCCGTACCGCCCGCGCCAACGCCCGCAGTCGGGGTGAGGTGCTGTGAGCAGGCCCCTCGCCCGGTTACGGGTCCGGCTCGCCCTCGTCCTGGGGGCCGCCGAGATCCGCCTAAGGCTCCGCCTCCCCCGCCTCATGTGGGCACTCACCCGGCACCCGGCCGACCGTGAGAGCCCGTTCGCCGAACTCGTACGCATCGAATCCGACCCCGCCTACCGGGCCCTGTTCTGCGCCGAGTTGGACGCGGCCATCGCGGACCGGGACGCGACACGCACCGCCGTCGTGGCGGAAATCGAGGCGGCGGCCGAACAGCTACGGGGCCTGGTCCGGCCCGGCGACCACGAGCGTGCCGCATGAACCGCACGCCGTACGTAGCCGAAGTCACCCTGGCCGCAGGGCAGCGGTTCGCCTCGCTCGGCGGGGTCACCGTACGCAACCGACGGCTCGCCCTCCTCTGGCTCCGCAGACAGGCCCTCCGCCTCGCCAACGGGCACGGGAATGCCGTACGGGACGAGTCACCCGGCGACGTCCGGCCCGTCCTCTTCCACGGCTCCGACGCTCCCGAAGGGCTGCGGTTCTGGGCCACCGACCACGACCGACAGGACGACGCGATACGGACCCTGGAAGCGGGCTTCCCCCTCCAGTTCACCGTCCTCGACCCCGCCGTCGGGCTCAGCCTCACCCTCGCCGGGTGGCACACCTCCCCGGCCGACCGCCCGTAGCCCCTCCACAGAAGAGACCTCACGTGCTGCAGTGCACCGCCGTGACCCGGATTCCCCTCGGCGAGGTGACCGTCGCCCTCGTCACCATGGCCGGCGGACCCGGCACCCCGCCCGACGACTTCACGCTCGACCACTACGTCCTGTGCGAAGTCGGTGAACACGACGCCCTCACCGATCACGCCGCACTCCTCAGTGCCGCCGACGAACCCGACCGGCCCGCCCTCTGGTTCTTCTGGACCGGCACCGACACCGACCGCACCCACCGCGTCCAGACCGAGCCCTGGTGCCCCGCCACCCTCCGCAACCTCGCCGCCGACACTCTCTTACGGTGCTCGTTCTTCAACGACCACACCACAGGGCACTCCTGGGACGTGACCGACCCTCTTGGGGACCTCATCGCCGGACCGCTGAGCGCCGACGACACCTCCGACGATCCACAGGAGCGGCCCCAGCCATGAACCAGTGCACTGCCGTCGCCCTCCTCCCACCTCCCGACCACCTCCTCGCCCTTGCTGCCCCCGGACACCGCCCCGTAGCCGGGCACGTCCTCTGCGAACTCGGCGGCGACCATGACGGCCGGCACGCCGCGATGCTCTGGGACGAAGGCGGACGGCCCGGAAGCGCCGTCTGGGTCCGGTGGAAGGGCTCGGGGCTCGCCAAGCTCTCGCCGCTCCCCTGGTGTCCCGCGCTCGACCCCCGTAACGAAGCCTGCGAACTGTTCACCGCACATCCCTCCCCCCACAGCTGGGACATCACCGACCCCACCCACACCGCCATCACCCACCACCTCACCTACCAACACCCCCACCTCTTCCCTCAGTCCAGAGACGGGAGCGAGAGCGGCAGGGCCCCGGGGCCGGATCCTGCATGATGATCGCCATGAACACGGAAAGCTGCGCCCTCGCCGAGTCGGCTGCCCTCCGCGCGGTCTTCGCGTCCCGTCCCGAAGCGGTGCCGCCCGTCGGCGTCGAAGCGGTGCGGGCCTTCGAGGCGGAGCACCGTGTCGTGCTCCCGGAGCCGTACCGCACCTTCGTGGCGGAGATCTGCGACGGGCTGCGCGCGGGGCCGCCCTACTACGGACTGCTGCCTCTCGCGCAGACACCTTCGGACTGGGGATCGGACCGTCCCGAGCGCCTGCTCTCCGAGCCCTTTCCGCTCACGGAGGCGTGGCTGTGGGAGGCGGAGGAGGGTGAAGCGGAGCTGCCGGAGGAGGAGTACCAGCAGTGCGAGGACCGGATGAGCACGGTCTTCGACCACGGTTCGCTGCTGCTGGGCACCGATGGCTGCGGCATGTACTGGCACCTGATCGTCACCGGCCCGGAGCGCGGTCACGTCTGGCTGATCGACGAGAACGGCGCAATACCCTTCGGCACCCGGCCGGGCACCTCTCTCATGCCGGGCGCGCCCGGTTTCGCGGGGTGGGTGACCCACTGGGCCCAGGGACGCTCCTGGTTCGGTGAAGAGGACGGATGAACCCGTGGGAGCCTTCTATGCCTTCACCCAACTACGCCCGTTCAAGTGCCGCGTGACCTTATAGGGTCGCGCGGCGCTTCGCGTCTCTGTGGGCTTCGCCTCCCTCCGTTCCGCGGCGCGCAGCTGGCGGTCGATGCGGCGCTCGCGGATGAGGCCGACGGCGGCCGGGAGGGCGACGAAGGCGAAGAGGGCGGTCACGGTCAGGTAGTCCAGGAAGAGGTTCATGGCTCTACTGTCGTCAGCCCGGACCGTTTTCGTCAGTGGCAGCACTGCCACGCAGCATCAAATTACTGCCACACTGACTCCATGCTGAAAAATGTCGCCGTCCTGCTGCTGGACGAGGTCCACCCCTTCGAACTCGGCGTGCTCTGCGAGGTGTTCGGCCTCGACCGCAGCGAGGACGGCCTGCCGGTGCACGACTTCGCCGTCGTCTCCGCCCAAGGGCCGGTGGTGCAGACCCATGCCGGCTTCACCATCAGTACGCCGTACGGCCTCGACCGGTTGGAGGAGGCCGACCTCGTCGCCGTACCGGCGAGCAGTCACGCCCCGGACCTGGAGTATCCGCAAGAGGCCCTCCAGGCGCTGCGGCGGGCCGTGGAGCGCGGGGCGCGGGTGCTGAGCGTCTGTTCCGGGGCGTACGTCCTCGGGGCGGCGGGCCTGCTGGACGGGCGCCGCTGCACCACGCACTGGCGCCACGCGGCGGAGCTGGCCCGCCGCTATCCGAAGGCCATCGTGGAGCCGGACGTGCTGTACGTGGACGAGGGGTCGGTCATCACCTCGGCCGGGACCGCCTCGGGCATCGACGCCTGCCTCCACCTCGTGCGCCAGGAGTACGGGCAGGACGCGGCCAACACCATCGCCCGGCGCATGGTGGTGCCGCCGCACCGGGACGGCGGCCAGGCGCAGTACATCAGCCGCCCGCTCCCCCGGAACGCCTGCGACACCGTCGGCTCGACGCTGGCGTGGATGGAGGGCCACCTCGACCAGGAGATGTCGGTGGAGCAGCTGGCGGCGCAGGCGCACATGTCGCCGCGCACCTTCGCCCGCCGCTTCCAGCAGGAGACCGGGACGACTCCGTACCGCTGGCTGCTGCGGCAGCGGGTGCTGCTGGCCCAGCACCTGCTGGAGACCTCCGACCGGACGGTCGACACGATCGCCTCGCAGACGGGGTTCGGCACGGCGGCGACCCTGCGCCACCAGTTCGTCCGGACGCTCGGCACGACGCCGAACGCCTACCGGCGGACCTTCCGGGGCCCGGCGAGCACCGTGCCCGACGTCGCCTGAGGGCGGACGCCGGGCACGGCCCACGACATCAGCGGATCAGATACCGCACTGGGACGCCGACCAGAACCGGTTCGGTCCCTGGTTGACGTGCACGTGGTCACCGTGGCCGGCGTAGCCCGGGCCGAGGATCCCGCGGAAGCCGTGGTAGCGGGCCTGCTTGGCCAGCGTGCACAGGGAGTGCGGGGAGGCTCCGAGGTCGACCGCGTCGCCGTACAGGTGGCGGCTGTTGGTCGCGCCGCCGACGGCCGCGTTGCAGGAGGTGGAGCGGAAGCCGCTGGTGACGCGGATGGACTTGTCGCCGAGCGCGTGGCGCAGCGCCTCCAGCTTCCACATGCTGCTCAGCGCGTTGGCCTTGGCCGTGCCCGCCGCGACCGCGCCGCCCGCCCAGGTGCTGTTGCACTTGTTGAGCTCCGGGTACGTGAAGTGGATCGGCGTGCAGTCGTTGTCCTGGAGCGCGTAGATCTTGGCCTGGGTGGCCGGACCCGCGACCCCGTCGGCGGCCAGGCCGTAGGCCGCCTGGAACCGCTTGACGGCGGCGGTGGTGGCCGGGCCGTACGAGCCGTCGATGGCGAGCACCGAGTCGTAGCCGGGCCAGCCGGCCACCCGGATCTGGAGCTGGGTGACGTCGTTGCCGGTGGCTCCGGGCGCGAGCGTTCGGGTCCAGGTGTAGCAGCCGTCGGCCTGCGCGGGTCCGGCGGTCAGCACCGCCCCGCCCAACGCGAAGGTAATGGTCATGACAAGTCCGAGCAGAACGCGTGCGGCGCGTTTCAGCATGGGGCTCCCTCTCGGTCATGGACGCTGTGCGGCGAGCCTGACGCAGGTGGTCTACCCGCGTCAACTACCCCAAGGAAAACGGTAGTTATCTGCCACGGGTACGCGAGAGGCCCGGCACCGGGAGTCGGTGCCGGGCCCCCTGAAGCCCCTCAGGCGTTCGGGACGGTCTCGTAGCGGGGCGTGCCCTCTTCCATCTGCCGGAGCGCGTCCTTGCGGTCGCGCTTGGAGAGCCGGTCGATGTACAGGTAGCCGTACAGGTGGTCCGTCTCGTGCTGGAGGCAGCGCGCGAAGTAGCCGCTGCCGCGCACCTTGATCGGGTTGCCCTTCGCGTCCTGGCCGCGCACGACCGCGTAGTCGGGGCGGGCGAGGGAGGCGTACGCGGTCGGGACCGAGAGGCAGCCCTCGTTCGAGTCGTCCAGCACCCGCGCCTCGGGGGCCAGCTCCTCCAGGACCGGGTTGCAGACCACACCGGTGTGCCGCTTGCCGTCGTCGTCGGGGCAGTCGTAGACGAAGACCTTGAGGTCCACGCCGATCTGGTTGGCCGCCAGGCCCACGCCCTCGGCCGTCTTCTGGCTGGCGAACATGTCGTCGATCAGCTGCGCCAGCTCGTCGCCGAACTCGGTGACGTCCTTGCACTCCTTGTGCAGCACCGGGTTGCCCACGACCGTGATCGGACGCGACGTACCGCGCTCCCGGTACGCCGCCTCGCGCTCCTCGCAGTCCTCGGTGTCGACGACGAACCCCTCGTCGTCCACGTCGATCCGCCCGTCCGTCTCCTGCTGCGACATGTCCGCCGTACGCCTTCCTGCAAAACCTGAACTCGGTGACCCCGCCGGACCCGGCCGGATGCCGGGATGCGCGGGAGGAACAGCACCGCGATCGGTGCGCGTACAGCCTACGGGCAGCGGTCAGCAGACTTCTTCGAGATCCCGCCACTCGCGGCTGTCCGGACTGTCGGCGACCCAGCCGTCCAGCAGCCCGCGCACCAGACCGGCCGGCGCCGCGAGACCGCACTCGCGCTCGGGGACCCACAGGTCACCGCCGCCCGCCGTGCGATGGCCGAGCGGCCCGGGATGGCCCGGCTCGCTGTGGTCGTGCGGGTCCAGGTGCTCCCCGTCGCCCTCGTCGCTCTCCATCCGGCTCTCCGAACAGGCCCGGCATAGCAGCCGTACGGACGAGGACCAGTCCTCGGCGGCGAACCCGGCGTCCGAGGCGAGCTTCTCCAGCGCGTCCCGGTCCTCCTCGGTGGCCGCCTCCAGCAGCACCACCCAGGTCGGCACCGGCGAGGGCGCCCAGAGCTCGATCTCGTCGAAGACCGGGTACGACGGTCCGGCGGCGGTGACCCGCTCGCCGTTGGGCACGCCGTCGTGCAGCACGACCTCGCCCCAGCGCCGCCCTGAGGACGGCAGCGGGATGGAGAGCACCTCCATCCGGGCCGGGTCGAGCCGGCGGCCCCAGACCACCTCGGCCTCACCCTCCGGCGAGAGCCGCACCGCCGCGCTGCCCAGCTCCATGCCGGTCGGCTCGGTGGTGGCCGCGCTGTTCAGCCCGGAGCCGGGCACCTTGAGGCCGTACGCCTGCCAGGCCCGGCGCGCCAGCGGCCAGTCCTGGAGCGCGGTGGCGGCGATGCCCACGTTCCACCAGTCCGGTGCGCCGGACTCGCGGTCCAGCAGCGCGACCGCCCGCAGGCCCGCCGCGCGCGCCTGCTCCCAGTCGTGCCGGAACTTGTGGAGCAGCGCCAGATTGAACCAGGACTCCGAGAGCCAGGGCTCCAGATCCGCCGCGCGCGTCAGCAGCGCCCCCGCGTCCTCGTACCGGCCGTCGCCGATCAGCGTGAACGCGCGGTCCGTGGCCTGCCGCCAAGAGGCGGACGGCCGATGCCGTACCTTCCCGAAGATCCTCACGATTCCCGCCTGTCCCGACTGGACACCCTCGTTTTCCGCTCTGCTTTCGCATCCAACCATGCCCGGCCGGACGCCCGCTCATTACCCATGGGTTACCCAGCCCCGACCCGGGTCAGACCGCCCCGGCCGAGGACTCTCGCAAGGGCCTCCACCACCTGCGGCCGGTGGTCGTGTCCGGTGGCGAGCCCGAGCCCCTCCAGCGCCCCCGGCGGCCCGGCGACGCCTTCCCCGCACAGGTCGTCGTATGCGTCGGCCGTCCTGACGATTCCGGCGGCGGGCAGCTGCTCCCGGTACGGAACGGCGAGGGCCGGCGCCCGCACATGGTGCGGGCGCCGGCCCTCGGCAGATGCGCTTCGGCCGCGTGCGACAGCTTTCCGTCGCGCATTTGGTTGTGCGACAGCTTTCCGTCGCGCGTTCGGCTGTGTGACAGCTCTCAGTCGCGCGCCGTCGCGGTCCGATCCGTTCCGGCGACGGTGATGTCCTGTTCCGGCACGGCCTCGCCGGCCCGGATCAGGTCGATCCGGCCCATCACCTTGGAGCGCAGGTCGGCCGGGACCTCGTCCTGACCGCAACAGCGCTTGACCAGCTTCTTCACGGCCTGCTCCAGGCCGTATTTCTCCAGGCACGGCGAGCACTCCTCGAAGTGCACCTCGAACTTGGTGCAGTCGCCCTCGGGCATCTCCCGGTCGAGAAACTCGTAGAGATGGTCGAGGACCTCCGAGCAGTCCGTCTCGTGCGGCTCTCCGCAGCTCATGAGGTAGAGCCCTTCCGATCGTCCGAACCACCGGCACCGGTCGCGACGAGCCCGCGCTCCCGGGCGTAGTCCTCCAGCATGCCGCGCAGCTGGCGGCGGCCGCGGTGGAGCCGGGACATCACCGTACCGATGGGAGTCCCCATGATGTCCGCGATCTCCTTGTACGCAAAGCCCTCGACATCGGCGAGATAGACGGCGATGCGGAACTCTTCGGGAATCGCCTGGAGCGCCGACTTCACGTCGGAGTCCGGCAGGTGGTCGAGCGCCTGGGACTCGGCGGAACGCAGACCGGTCGACATGTGCGACTCGGCGCGCGCCAGCTGCCAGTCCTCGATCTCCTCGGCGGCGCTGCGCTGGGGCTCACGCTGCTTCTTGCGGTACGAGTTGATGAAGGTGTTGGTGAGGATGCGGTACATCCACGCCTTGAGGTTCGTGCCCTCACGGAACTGGTGGAAGGAGCCGTACGCCTTCGCGTAGGTCTCCTGGACCAGGTCCTCGGCGTCGGCGGGGTTGCGCGTCATGCGCAGCGCGGCCGAGTACATCTGGTCGAGAAAGCCGAGGGCGTCCCGCTCGAAGCGCGCGTTGCGCTCGGCAGTGGTCTCCGGTGCGCGGCCGTCGTCGGTCCCTGTGTCGGTCCCAGTGACCGGACCCACCTCCTCCAACGATCTGGCGGAGCCGAAACCGGACCCGCTCGCCTCGGAGAATAGTCGACCTTGCTGGGAGACGGGCTGTCGATCAGCGCCGCCCACGGACCGCTCACGGGTGGTCTTCGCCGCAGGCAGCACGGTCCACTCCAGTTCAGCGGCGTTCGAGCGGCTGGGGCAGATGGTCGAACCCATGCGACGGACTCCCTCTCCACGTACGACGTTGTTGTACCGACGTCCCGGCAGACGTCGTTGTACCGACGTCCCGAACAACAGCGCCTCTGTACGCCGCATTCCCGTGGTCCGTGTCACCTGAGGGACGTGAGCCATCCGGTGACCGCTCCGGTGAGGACGCCCATGGCCTGGGCCTCGCTCAGCCCGGACTTCTTCGGTACGGCGAAGCCGTGGTCGCCGTACGCCACTTCCGCCAGCTCGTACGGGCCGGGCGGGAACTCCTCCGGTCGCCCGAACGGGTCGTTGCCGCCCTGGACCACCAGGGTCGGCACGCCGGTGGAGAGCAGCTCGTCGGCCCGGGACTTCTCCGGCTTGCCCGGCGGGTGGAGCGGGAAGCTGAGCGCGAGGACGGCCGCCGCGCCCAGCTCGGTGGCGGTCCGGCAGGCGACCCGGGCCCCGGCGCTGCGACCTCCGGCGACGACCGGCAGCCCGGGCGCGGCCAGCGCGGGCCAGAGGCCGCGCCAGCCGGTGTCCAGGGTCTTCGGGGCGGGCGCCACCTTCTTGCCGGCCACCCGCCACGGCTGCTCCACCAGAGCGACGGTGACGCCGTGCGCGGGCAGGACGGCGGCGAGGGCCTGCAGGTCGCGGGCCTCGATGCCGCCGCCGGCGCCGTGGCTCGCGGCCAGTACGAGGCGGGGCTCGGTGGAGGCCGGGGCGCGGAACCAGGTGATCCGGGCCTCACCGGCGTCGGTCTGCACGTTCTGTTGACGGTTCACGCGGCCATCCTCTCCCGCGTACCGCTGGGACCAGCCGTGTGCCGCTCAGAACAGCGTGGCCTCCTCCGGCGCGGCCAGCTCCTCCAGCAGTTCCGGCCCGTTGTTGCGGACGTTGCTGACCGTGGTGGCGACCGGATAGGCGCGCATCAGCCCTCCCGGCGGCGGCTCCAGGAGCGCGCGCAGCTCGTCCAGGCCGGTGTGCGAGGGGTCCAGCCAGGTGTCCCAGCGGTCCGGGGTGAGCATCAGCGGCATCCGGGGGTGGATGTCGGCGAGCGCGCCGGGTCCCTCGGCGGGGGCGACGGCCAGCGGCGTGGTCTCGGCCTCGGTGGTGATCACCGAGCACGTCACCCACCAGGCGTTCTCGTGGTCGCCGGGCAGGGTCGGGTCGCGCCAGAACTCGTACAGTCCGGCCATCGCGAAGACCGAGCCGTCGGCGGGCGTGACGAAGTAGGGCTGCTTCCGCGCCCGCTTCTTGCCCTTCTTCTCCTCCAGCTGCCGCTCCTCCGCACCGGTGACCCACTCGTAGTAGCCGTCGGCGGGCAGGATGCAGCGGCGCTGGGCGAAGGCCCGGCGGAAGGACGGCTTCTCGTGCACGGTCTCCGCGCGGGCGTTGATCATCCGGGCCGCGCCCTCGGGCGTCTTCGACCAGGAAGGCACGAGCCCCCACTTCAGCGCCCGCAACTGGCGAACCGGACGCTGGTCGTCCGCGTCCTTAACAGGACGTTCCAGTACCGCGTACACCTCTTTGGTCGGCGCCACGTTCCAGTCCGGCTCCAGGGTCTCGGTGGGTTCCCACTTCTCGATCCCGAAGAGTCCGGTCAGGTCCTCGGGCCGCCGACTCGCTGCATACCGTCCGCACATAAGTGCCAGACTGCCACGACCGCCCGCCCCCGCCGCAAGGAGTCGCCCGGCCGATGAACAGCACCGAACTGGGCGATCTCTGGGATCGCCTCACCGGCACCCAGCCCGCACCCGAGCAGTGGCTGGTGGTGATGACGGCCGCGCTGGCGCTCATCGCCGTCGTGCCGAACCCGATATGGCGCCTCGCGCGCAACACCATCACCATCGCGCACGAGGGCGGCCACGGCCTGGTGGCCCTGCTCACCGGGCGGCAGCTCTCCGGCATCCGGCTGCACTCGGACACCAGCGGGCTGACCGTGAGCCGCGGCAAGCCGACGGGCATCGGCATGATCCTCACCGCGGCGGCCGGCTACACGGCCCCCTCGCTGCTGGGCCTGGGCGGCGCCTGGCTGCTGACCAACGGCCGGATCACGCTGCTCCTGTGGATCGCGACCGCGCTGCTCGCCGCGATGCTGGTGATGATCCGCAATGTGTACGGGGCGCTCACCGTCATCCTGACCGGTACGGCCTTCCTGCTGGTGTCCTGGCTGACCTCGTCGGACGTGCAGTCGGCGTTCGCGTACGCGGTGGTCTGGTTCCTGCTGCTGGGCGGGGTGCGGCCGCCGTTCGAGCTCCAGTCCAAGCGGCGCTTCGGCGGTGCTCCGGACTCCGACGCGGACCAGCTGGCCCGGCTGACCCACGCTCCGGCGGTGCTGTGGCTCTTCCTCTTCCACGCGGTGTCGCTGTGCTCGCTGATCGGCGGCGGGCGCTGGCTGCTGGGCTGGTGAGCCGCACGACCGGAGAGCGCGACTCCGGTCCGTACCATGATTTCGTTACGGGGCGGTTTCCGCCCTTTTGTTGACGATCCGGGTCCGGCCCGGAGCCACTAAAGTAAGGGCCATGACCGAGAGTTCCGTGCACCCCGCCCTCTGGCCCGCACCTCACGCGAGTGGAGCCGTCGACGCGACCGTCACCGTGCCCGGATCCAAATCGGTCACCAACCGGGCGCTCGTGCTGGCTTCGCTGGCCTCCGAGCCGGGCTGGCTCCGCCGCCCGCTGCGCTCCCGCGACACCCTGCTGATGGCCGACGCGCTGCGTGCCATGGGCGTCGGGATCGAGGAGACGGTCTCCTCCTCGTCCGCGACCAGCCCGTCCGACGCGGCCTCCTCGGACAACACCGGCGAGGCCTGGCGGGTCATCCCGGCGGGGCTGCACGGCCCGGTCACCGTCGACGTCGGCAACGCCGGCACCGTCATGCGCTTCCTGCCGCCCGTCGCCACGCTCGCCGACGGGCCCGTCCGCTTCGACGGCGACCCGCGCTCGTACGAACGTCCGCTGACCGGCGTGATCGAGGGGCTGCGGGCGCTGGGCGCGCGGATCGACGACGACGGGCGCGGTGCGCTGCCGCTGACCGTGCACGGCGGCGGGGCGCTGGACGGCGGCCCGGTGGCGATCGACGCGTCGTCGTCCTCGCAGTTCGTCTCGGCGCTGCTGCTGTCGGGGCCGCGTTTCAACCAGGGCGTGGAGGTCCGGCACACCGGTTCCGTCCTGCCCTCGATGCCGCACATCCGGATGACGGTGGACATGCTGCGGGCCGTCGGCGCGCAGGTGGACGAGCCGGAGACCGGCGGCGAGCCGAACGTGTGGCGGGTCTCGCCGTCCGCGCTGCTCGGCCGGGACCTGACGATCGAGCCGGACCTCTCCAACGCGCAGCCGTTCCTGGCCGCCGCGCTGGTGACCGGCGGCAAGGTCACCATCCCGGACTGGCCCGAGCGGACCACTCAGCCGGGTGACGCGCTGCGCGAGATCTTCACCGCGATGGGGGGCAGCTGCGAGCTGACCGAGCGCGGACTGACCTTCACCGGCACCGGCCGGATCCACGGCATCGACGTGGACCTCGGCGAGGTCGGCGAGCTGACCCCGGGCATCGCGGCGGTCGCGGCACTGGCCGACTCCCCCTCCACGCTGAGCGGCGTCGCCCACCTCCGGCTCCACGAGACGGACCGGCTGGCCGCCCTCACCAAGGAGATCAACGAGCTGGGCGGCGACGTCACCGAGACGGCCGACGGGCTGCACATCCGCCCGCGCCCGCTGCACGGCGGTGTCTTCCACACGTACGACGACCACCGCATGGCCACCGCCGGGGCGATCATCGGCCTCGCGGTCAAGGGCGTGGAGATCGAGAACGTGGGCACGACCGCCAAGACCCTGCCGGACTTCCCGGACATGTGGACCGGAATGCTCGGGATCTAGATCATGCGCCGCTACGGGAAGAACCCCGACGAGGACGACATCCGCGTCCGCCCCAACCGCAAGGGCAACCGGCCGCGTACGCACATCCGGCCCAAGCACGAGGACGCCGAGGACGGCATGGTCCTCACCGTCGACCGGGGCCGGCTCACCTGCCTCGTCGACGGCCGCACCGTGGTGGCGATGAAGGCCCGCGAGCTGGGCCGCAAGGCCGCCGTGGTCGGCGACACCGTCTCCATCGTCGGGGACCTGTCCGGCGAGAAGGACACGCTGGCCCGGATCGTGCGCATCGCCTCGCGCCGTACGGTGCTGCGGCGCACGGCCGACGACGACGATCCGTACGAGCGCGTGGTCGTCGCCAACGCCGACCAGCTGGCGATCGTCACCGCGCTGGCCGACCCGGAGCCCCGCCCGCGCATGATCGACCGCTGTCTGGTGGCGGCGTACGACGGCGGCCTCACCCCGCTCCTGGTGCTGACCAAGTCGGACCTGGCCTCGCCGGACAAGCTGCTGGAGGCGTACACCCCGCTCGGCGTCCCGTACGTCGTGACCAGCCGCGAGGAGCTGGAGAACGGCGGCGCTGCGGACCGGGTGCGCGAGCAGCTGGACGGCAAGATCACCGCCTTCGTCGGGCACTCCGGGGTCGGAAAGACGACGCTGGTCAACGCGCTGGTGCCGAAGGACCGGCGGCGGACCACCGGCATCGTCAACGCGGTGACCGGCCGCGGCCGGCACACCACCACCTCCGCGCTCGCACTGCCGCTGCCCGACGGCCGCGGCTGGGTCGTCGACACCCCCGGCGTACGGTCCTTCGGACTGCACCACGTCGACCCGTCGCGCGTCATCCACGCCTTCCCGGACCTGGAGCCGGGCACCGAGGAGTGCCCGCGCGGCTGCACCCACGACGAGAACCAGCCGGAGTGCGCGCTGGACGCCTGGGTGGCCGGGGGGCACGCGGATCCGGCGCGGCTCGACTCGCTGCGGCGGCTGCTCGCGACCCGCGAACGGCGCGAGGGCGACTGAGGCCGAGCGCATTCGGTTCTCGCGCCACGCGCATGTCTGCCTGGTTCAACGACTGGTAAAGGCATAATCGCACCGTGCGGAAAGCGCTCGCCGACTACGCAGGAGGCACGGACGATGGCATGGCTGCTGGTCGTGGTCGCCGGACTGCTGGAGACCGGTTTCGCCGTCTGTCTGAAGCTCTCGCACGGCTTCACCCGGATCTGGCCGACCATCGCCTTCGCCGCGTTCGCCTTGAGCAGCTTCGGCCTGCTGACGATGGCCCTGAAGAAGCTGGACGTCGGACCGGCGTACGCGGTGTGGACCGGCATCGGCGCGGCGGGGACGGCGATCTACGGCATGGTCTTCCTCGGTGACGTCGTCTCGACGCTGAAGCTGGTGTCGATCTCGCTGGTGATCATCGGAGTGATCGGGCTCCAGCTGTCCGGCTCCGCGCACTGATCGGGCACGGGCCGGCGGGGCGCGATCACATGCGAGAGTGCGAGCCGGAGTGCGGTCTCGCAACGTTCCGCGACCGCTGAGGACGAGGCGGGCGCGTGCGACGCGGCCACCATACGGTCCCTGGCCAGCGCGAGCAGCCGGGCCGGGTCCGGTACCTGGCCCGGGAGCTCATGGCCCGGCCGGGGCAGCCCCTCGGCCCAGAGCCCCGTGAGCAACCCCTTGACCAGCGGATCCACGCTGGCGGCCCGAACCGTCCAGCGCGCCACAGCGACCGGATGCGCCGGCTCGGGCGCCGTCAGTGCGCGGTCCACGCCGGTCAGATAGCGGTCGGCGGCCTGGCACAGCACGGCGGTGGCCAGACCGGCCTTGGTGGAGAACTCGTTGTAGAGGGTCTGCCGGGAGACACCGGCCAGCGCGGCGACGTCGGCCATCCGCACCGTACGCCAGGGCCGGTCGGCGAGCGCCCTGAGGGCGGCGTCCAGCAGGGCGTCTCGCGCTGTCGGCATCGCCGCCTCCCACGCCCGGGGCCGTGCCGGGGGCCTGCGGTTCAGAGTTGAGGCGCTCATGGCACCTGTCAAGGGTCCGCGTACCGGACGGGGATGGGGGGCGGGGTCGGTGGCCCGTGCCCCGTACAGCTGGATACTGTGACGGCATGCCCGACTACCACGATGATCTGCGCCTCGCCCATGTACTGGCGGACGCCGCCGACGCGGCGACGATGGACCGGTTCAAGGCTCTCGACCTGAAGGTGGAGACCAAGCCGGACATGACGCCGGTGAGCGAGGCCGACAAGGCCGCCGAGGAGCTGATCCGGGGCCATCTGCATCGGGCCCGCCCGCGCGACGCGATCCTCGGCGAGGAGTACGGGGTCGAGGGCACCGGGCCGCGGCGCTGGGTGATCGACCCGATCGACGGCACCAAGAACTACGTACGCGGTGTGCCGGTGTGGGCCACGCTGATCTCGCTGATGGAGGCCGGGGAGAACGGCTTCCAGCCGGTGGTGGGTGTCGTCTCCGCGCCGGCGCTGAACCGGCGCTGGTGGGCGGCGAAGGGCGCCGGCGCGTACTCCGGGCGCAGCCTCACCTCCGCGACCCGGCTGCACGTGTCGAAGGTGGACACCATCGCCGACTCCTCGTTCGCGTTCTCCTCGCTGAGCGGCTGGGAGGAGCAGGGCCGCCTGGACGGCTTCCTGGACCTGACCCGGGCCTGCTGGCGGACGCGGGGGTACGGGGACTTCTGGCCGTACATGATGGTGGCCGAGGGTTCCGTGGACATCTGCGCGGAGCCGGAGCTCTCGCTCTGGGACATGGCTGCGAACGCGATCATCGTTCAGGAGGCGGGCGGCCGCTTCACCGACCTGGAGGGGACCGACGGGCCCGGCGGCGCGAACGGTGCCGCGTCGAACGGCCTGCTCCACGACGAGCTGCTGGGCTACCTCAACCAGCGGTACTGAGACCTCTGCCTCCTGGGGAGTGCGGCGCGTGATCGCGCACTCCCCCGGTGTGCGCCCGGTCCACCCCTTGTCGACCCGCCCCAAGGATGCAACTCTGAGAGTCCCCCCACTTGTGAACTTGTGAATCGACTCACAGAGTCGGCGCACCGAGGAGGTGGCTCGTTTCATGCTCGTCCGTGACGCCATGAGCACGGTGGTCCTCACCATCGGCCCCGCCCATACGCTCCGCCAGGCCGCCCGGCTGATGTCGGCCCGGCGCATCGGAGCGGCCGTCGTCCACGACCCGGACACCTGCGGGCTCGGGATCATCACCGAGCGCGACATCCTCAACGCGATCGGATCGGGCCAGAACCCCGATCAGGAGACCGCGTCCGCCCACACCACCACCGACGTGGTGTTCGCCGCCCCGGCCTGGACCCTGGAGGAGGCCGCGGAAGCCATGACGCACGGCGGGTTCCGGCATCTGATCGTGCTGGACGACAACGGCCCGGTCGGCATCGTGTCGGTGCGCGACATCATCCGCTGCTGGGCACCGGCCCGCCGCCGTACGGTGGCGGCCGCCGGGTCGGCGTGATCCT
The DNA here is from genome assembly GCF_050942385.1 of Streptomyces sp. CA-146814. NCBI lineage: Bacteria > Bacillati > Actinomycetota > Actinomycetes > Kitasatosporales > Streptomycetaceae > Streptomyces > Streptomyces sp. CA-146814. The sequence continues at coordinate 5,416,378 of NZ_CP192068.1, read as the reverse complement.
CTGCGAACGCCCGATGGGCCGGATCCCGTGAGGGAGCCGGCCCACCGTCGACGGCAAGCGTCCGGTCAGCCGCGAAGGGCCTGGACCGCGGCTTCCAGCCGCTTGCCGAAGTCGCCGTCCGCCTGGCGGAAGTTGTCGATCGCGCGCTCGGCGATGCCGTCGCGCGAGACCTGGGAGATGAACCCGGCGAGGTTGTCGACCAGCCGGCCCTTCTCGTCCTCCGACATCAGCCGGTAGAGGGTTCCGGCCTGCACGAAGTCGTCGTCCTCGGCGTGGCTCGGGGCCACGGTGCTGCCGGTGGTGCCGGTGACCGGCAGCGGCTGCCAGAGCGGGCGGTCCGTCTGGACGGGGCCGCCGAAGCTGTTCGGCTCGTAGTTCTTGGCGCCCTGGTGACGGCCGTCGTAGAGGAGGCCGTCCCGGCTGTTGGTGCGCGCCTCGGTGGCGTGCGGGCGGTTCACCGGCAGATGGTCGGCGTTGATGCCGACGCGGTAGCGGTGGGCGTCGCCGTACGCGAAGAGCCGGCCCTGGAGCATCTTGTCCGGGGACGGGCCGATGCCCGGCACGAAGTGCGCGGGGCTGAAGATCGACTGCTCGACCTCGGCGAAGATGTTCTGCGGGTTGCGGTTCAGCTCCAGCTTGCCGATCTCGATCGGCGGGTAGTCCGCGTGCGGCCACACCTTGGTGAGGTCGAACGGGTTGAAGCGGTACGTCGCCGCGTCCGCCGCCGGCATGATCTGGACCTGCACCGTCCAGGAGGGGAAGTCACCGCGCTCGATCGACTCGCGCAGGTCGCGCTGGTGCGAGTCCGGGTCGACACCGGAGAGGCGGACGGCCTCCTCGGTGGTGAGGTTCTTGATGCCCTGGTCGGTCTTGAAGTGGTACTTGACCCAGAAGACCTCGCCGGCCTCGTTGTTCCACTGGAAGGTGTGCGAGCCGTACCCGTTCATGTGGCGGAGCGTGGCCGGGATGCCCCGGTCGCCGAAGAGCCAGGTCACCTGGTGCGTCGACTCGGGCGACAGACCCCAGAAGTCCCAGACGTTGTCCGCCTCCTGCGAGCCGGTGTAGGGGTCGCGCTTCTGGGTGTGGATGAAGTCGGGGAACTTGATGGCGTCCTTGATGAAGAACACCGGGGTGTTGTTGCCGACGAGGTCGTAGTTGCCCTCCTCGGTGTAGAACTTCAGCGCGAAACCGCGCGGGTCCCGCACGGCGTCGGCGGAGCCGAGGTTGCCGGCGACGGTGGAGAAGCGCAGGAACGTCTCGGTCTGCTTGCCGACCTCGGAGAGGAACTTCGCCCGGGTCCACCGCGACACGTCACGGGTGACGGTGAAAGTGCCGTACGCGCCGGCGCCGCGGGCGTGCACGACGCGCTCCGGAATGCGCTCGCGGTTGAAGTGGGCGAGCTTCTCCAGCAGCGCCTGGTCCTGGACGAGCACCGGACCGCCGACGCCCGCGGTCTCGCTGTTCTGGTTGTCCGCGACCGGAGCCCCGGCCTCCGTGGTGAGCGGTCCCTGCGTCACGTGCGCCTCCTGCGTCATGTCCTGCACAGCCATCTGTTTTCTGTACAGCCCTGTCCCTTGGCCAATGCCGTTTCTGATCCTACAATGGACATTGTCTAAGTCAAGTGACCATCCAAAGTCACACCCGATCGGGACTCCGTCCCTCCACTGTTAGGCTGGGCTGCATGAGTGACCTCCTGGAACGACTCCGTGGACGCGGCTGGCGCATGACGGCGCAGCGGCGTGTCGTGGCCGAGGTCCTCGACGGGGACCACGTGCACCTGACGGCTGACGAGGTCCACGCGAGGGCCGTCGACCGGCTGCCCGAGATCTCGCGCGCCACCGTCTACAACACCCTCGGCGAGATGGTGTCCCTCGGTGAGGTGCTGGAGGTCTCCACCGACCGCCGGGCGAAGCGGTACGACCCGAACGCGCACCGCCCGCACCACCACCTGATCTGCGGCCGGTGCGGGGCGATCCGCGATGTGCATCCGGCGGGCAACCCGCTCGCGGACCTGCCGTCGGCGGAGCGCTACGGCTTCACGGTCTCCGGCGTCGAAGTGACCTACCGGGGGCTCTGTCCGAGCTGCGCCGCGTCTGCGTGAGCCCGTGCCGGGCCCGTCCCTACGGGGTGGGCCCGGCGCTCATACGCTTCCGGACATGACGAAGGCCCGGATCTCTTGTCGAGATCCGGGCCTTCGTTCTTCAGTAGCGGGGACAGGATTTGAACCTGCGACCTCTGGGTTATGAGCCCAGCGAGCTACCGAGCTGCTCCACCCCGCGTCGGTGAATGCAACATTACGTCAACGGGTTGGACGGCGCAAATTCCTTCACGCCCGCCCCTGCACGCCCGCCCCTTCACGCCCGCCCCTTCACGCCCGCCCCGGAGCCGCTCCGAGGCCCTACGCGGTCAGCTCCTGGTGCAGCGCGTCACGCAGCCGGGCCGCCCGCTCGGCCACCTCGGCCGGACCCAGCTCCACGGCCCGCGCACACCAGCGCTGGCCCTCGGTGAGCTCGCCCCGGCGCGCGGCGAGCAGGGCCAGCCGCAGCGCGGCCCGCCCGTGACCGGCGTTGGCGGCGCGGCTCCACCACAGGGCCGCCTCGCGCTCGCTGCCCTCGCGGGCCAGCAGCAGCCCCAGGTTGAAGGCGCCGTTACGGCTGCCCGCCTCCGCCGCCTCCCGGTACCAGTGGGCGGCGCTCTCCACGTCACCGCGGGCGGCGGCGAGCATGCCGACCCGGACCTGGGCGCGGCGGTGGCCCTGCTGGGCGGCCCGCTCGTACCACTCCTCGCACTCGGTCTTCTCCGGCATCGGCTCGCCGAGCGCGGGCGGACCCGGCGGCGGCTGGCGCGCGTCCAGCACCCCGGCCAGCCGGAACGCCGCCTCGGCGCTGCCGCCGCCCGCCGCGCAGCGCAGATGGCGCTCGGCCTCCCGGTCCTCACCGTCGCGCAGCAGGGCCATGGCGACCTGGAGCGCGGCGTCGGTGTGCCCGGCCGCCGCCGCTCGCTGGTACCAGCCCAGCGCCGTACGGTCCTCGTCCCGTCCGGCGTGCAGGATGCCGAGGTTGAAGGCGGCGTCCACACTGCCCGCCTCGGCCGCCTTGGAGAACCAGGGCTCGGCGCCGGTGTGGTCGCCGGCCTGGAGGAGGAGCACGGCGAGCGCGTTGGCGGCCTCGCGGTGTCCGGCGTAGGCGGCGCGGCGGTACCACTGCTCGGCCTGCGGCGTGCGGTCCTGGGCGGCGCAGAGCAGCCCGAGGTTGTACGCGCCGTTGACGTCACCGGCGTCCATGGCGGCGCGGTACCAGCGCTCGGCGGTCTGCTGCTCGCCGCGCGCCGCGTGCAGGGCGCCCAGCGCGTTGGCCGCGTTCCCGTCGCCGTCCTGGGCGGCGCGCAGCCACCAGACGGCGGCGCTCTCCTCGTCGCCCGCGTCGCGCAGCAGGAAGCCCAGCGCGCAGGCGGCGCGGGCCTCGCCGTCCTTGGCGGCGGTGAGGTACCAGCGGCCCGCCTCCTTGAGCTCGCCGCGCTGTTCCAGGATCGCGCCGAGGTGCAGTGCGGCACGGCGGTGGCCCCGGGCGGCGGCACGGCGATACCACTGCTCGGCCTCGCCGACGCGTCCGGCGGCGGGACCGGCCACGGGGCTGTCCCGGCCGGCTCGGTCCTTCTCGGCCTGCGCGCCTCGGTCGCCCTTGGCGTCCGTCGTCGGGGCGCCCGTCGTCAGGGCGTCGGCGGTGGCCGGTCCGGCGTGCGGGCCGAGACCGGTCCGGCCGGCGGACCGGCCCAGGCCGAAGGCGTCGTGCGGGTCCTCGACCGCGTTCCGCTCCAGGGTGCGGGCCAGCCGGTAGGCGGCCTCCCGGTGGCCCTGCTCGGCGGCGGCGCGCAGCCACCGCCCGGCGCCGATGTCGCCCCGGTGCTCCAGCAGGTCGGCGAGCGCGTAGGCGCCCAGCGCGTGGCCCTGCTCGGCGGACTGCCGCAGCCAGTACTCGGCGCCGGGCTCGTCGCCGCGCTCGCGGAAGTGACGGCCCAGCGCGTGCGCGGCGGCGGCCGAACCGGCCACGGCGGCGATGCGCCACCAGCCCGCGGCCTCGTCCGGGTAGCCGCGCTGGTGGAGCAGGACGCCCAGGTTGTTGGCGGCGGCCCGGTCGCCGTCGGCGGTGGCGGCGCGGAGGTAGGTCTCGGCACCGTCCAGCTCGCCGCGGCGCAGCAGCAGGGCGCCGAGCACGCTCATGGACGCGGTGTCCCCGGCCTCGGCCGCCCGGCGGTGGCGCGCTTCCGCCTCGGCGCTGTCCGCCGCGTCGACGGCGTCGGTGGTTCCCGCGTCGGCGTCCGTCGTGCCCGTGGCGGAGTCCGTGAGGCCCGCGTCCGGCGTGGTCACATCCGTGACGCCGGTGGTGAGGGCCGCGGCCGCGCGTACGGCGTCGGCGTCCAGGTGTCCCGCTGTCGCGGCTGTCTCGCTCGTGGTACGCCCCCTGCCCCGGGACGGCGCCTCGACGGCGGGCCCCGGTTCACCGGCGGTGGTGGCGTCCCGTGGTCCGGGCGTGCTCGCGCCGGCGCCGACGATGACGGCAGCGAAGGCCGCATCTGCCGCCTTGTCCGCCTTCTGGCCGCGCCGCTGCACAAACCGCCCTGTCTCCAACAGAGTTGCCCTGTCCCCCATAAATACCATCGTCGCACCACCTGTAACCCGCGTACACCTGGTATATCGCGGCCAGTGAGGTCACTTCAGCGTTTTGTCGACATGCCCACAGAGAGACAAGTCAAACACGTCGGAACTCAACTGGTGCCCAGCGAACCGCACTTCACGCCCACGGAACAAGAAAGACACGACGACATGACGAAGGCCCGGATCCCATAGGATCCGGGCCTTCGTCTTCAGTAGCGGGGACAGGATTTGAACCTGCGACCTCTGGGTTATGAGCCCAGCGAGCTACCGAGCTGCTCCACCCCGCGTCGTTGTGTTCAAACCGTACCACGACGCGGGGTGGTGCTTACTCAGGTGCCCTGGCCGCCGCCTGCTCGGCCCCGGCGCCCTCATCAGGCTTCTCTTCGGGCTTCTTCGCCGGGTCGGCTCCGGCGTCCCTCTCCGGGGCAGCGGGCTTGTCGCTCGCGGCCCCGCCCGTGGGCTGAGCCTTGGCCGCCCGCTCCAGAGCTTCCTGGAGCGCGTCCTGGGCCTTGCCGTAGGCGGGCCAGTCCTGCTCCTTCAGCGCCGCCTCACCGTCCTCGTACGCCTTCTGGGCGTCCGCGATGGCCCTCTTGAGCGCATCGGTTCCGGTGGCCGGCGGCTTGGTGGTGTCACCCGGCGGATCACTGGGGTCGGGCGGTGTGGTGTCCGCGTCGCCGTCGCCCCCGAAGACCGCGTTGAGCGCGTCTCCCAGGTTGTTCTCGAAGACGATCTTCGAGCCGAACGAGGCGGCCACCTTGCGCAGCAGCGGATAGTTCTGGTTGCCACCGCGGGTGTAGACGGGCTCGATGTAGAGGAAGCCGCCTTCGAGCGGAACCGTCAGCAGGTTGCCGTAGTCGATGTCGGAGTCCGTGCCCTTGAGGTTCCTCACGAACTCGGCGACGTCGTCGTTGCCGTTGAGCTCACTCTGTACCTGGCCCGGGCCCTTCACGGTGGAGGTGACCCGGAGCAGTCTCATCGTGCCGTAGTCCTTGCTGGCCGCGTCCGCGTTCACCGCCATGAAGGCACCGAGGTTCGGCCGCCCCCTGGGGGTGAAGGTGGTGGTCAGCGAGAACGCCTGCTGGTCCTGGCCCGGCATCTTCATGGACAGGTAGTACGGCGGGACGGAGCCCGACTCCTTGGTGGTCGGGTCGGCCGGCACCTGCCACGCGTCGGAGCCGCTGTAGAACTGCGCGGGGTCCTCGACGTGGTAGCGGGTGAGCAGCTCGCGCTGGACCTTGAAGAGGTCCTGCGGGTACCGCAGGTGGTCCAGGAGCGCCTGCGGGATCTCCGTACGGGCCTTCACCGTGCCCGGGAACGCCTTGCGCCAGGTCTTGAGGACCGGGTCCTTGGTGTCCCACTCGTAGAGCTTGACCTTGCCGTCGTACGCGTCGACGGTGGCCTTCACCGAGTTGCGGATGTAGTTGACCTGGTTCTGCTGGGCGACGACCGCGCGCTGGTTGGTGGTCAGCGAGTCGGCCGTGGTGTCGCCGAGCGTCGTCCGGGAGGCGTACGGATAGCCGTTCGTCGTGGTGTACGCGTCGACGATCCACTGGATCCGGCCGTCGACGACCGCGGGATAGGCGTCGCCGTCGATGGTCAGCCACGGGGCGACCGCCTCGACGCGCTCCTTGGGCGTGCGGTTGTACAGGATCCGCGAGCCGTCACCGATGGCTCCCGAATACAGGATCTGCGGCTCGCTGAAGGAGACCGCGTACGCGGCGCGGTTGAACGTGTTGGAGAGGCTGACCCCGCTGTCACCCTTGTAGCTGGTGGTCTTCTCGCCGTCCTCCTCGTAGTCGAGCTCCTTCTGGGGCCCGCCGACGATGGAGTACTGCTCGGTCTTCTCGCCGTAGTAGATCCGCTGCTCGTACTTCCCGAACTCACCGGTGGACGGCAGGCCCGACTCGGTGAAGTCCGGGGACCCCGTCGGGTTGGTGCCGGTGCTGGTGCCGCGGGCCGCGATGGCGCCGTAGCCGTGGGTGTACGTGAAGTGGTCGTTGATCCAGTTCCGCTTGGGCAGGCCCTGGATGTTCAGCTCACGCAGACCGATGACGGTGTCCTGCTCCTTGCCGTCCTCGCCCTTGTAGCGGTCGACGTCCAGCGTCTTGGGGAACTGGTAGTAGTTCCTGCGCTGCTGGAGCTGCTGGAAGGCCGGGGAGACGACGTTGGGGTCCATCACGCGGTAGCTGGCAGCCGTGTTGGCGGCAGCCCGCAGCTTGGTGTCGTCGCTCGTGGTGGCCTGGCCCGAGTAGTCCTCCATCTGCGCCTTGTCGATGTCGTACGCATCGCGGGTCGCGTCGATGTTCTTCTGGATGAACGGCGCTTCCTTGGCCTGCTCGTTCGGCTGGACCTGGAACTTCTGCACGATCGCCGGGTAGAGCCCGCCGATCAGGATCGCGGAGAGCACCATCAGGCCGAAGCCGATGACCGGCAGCTGCCAGGTGCGGCGCCACAGGGTCGCGAAGAACAGCACCGCGCAGATCGCCGCGATGCAGAAGAGGATGGTCTTCGCCGGGAGATAGGCGTTCGCGTCGACGTACCGCAGGCCGGTCCAGTTGTCCGCGGCCTTGAAGTCACTGGACTTCACCGCGAGACCGTACCGGTCGAGCCAGTAGGCCACGGCCTTCAGCGAGACGAAGATGCCGAGCAGCACCGAGAGGTGGCCGGTGGCCGCGCCGGTGGCACGGGCACCGGGGCTGGTGATGCGCAGCCCGCCGTACAGGTAGTGGGTCAGGGCGGCGGCGATCAGCGAGAGCACGGTGGCCGCGAAGCCGAAGCCCAGCAGGAAGCGGTAGAACGGCAGGTCGAAGGCGTAGAAGGAGACGTCCAGCTTGAACTGGGGGTCCTTCGTGCCGAACGGCACGCCGTTGACGTACATCAGCCAGGTGCGCCACTGGCCGGAGGCGGATGCTCCGGCGATCAGCCCGACGAGCGCGGTGACGGCGAGCAGCACCCACTTCTTGAAGGGGGCGACGCTCATCCGGTAGCGGTCCAGGCTCTGCTGCTCCAGCGACATCGCGCTCAGCGGCGGCCGGAGCCGGTGCGCGAGCCAGATGTTCAGACCGATGGCCAGGGCCATCACCAGTCCGAAGACGAGGAACAGTCCGATCTTGGTCCACAGGGTGGTGGTGAAGACGGAGGAATACGCCACCGACCGGTACCAGAGCCAGTCGGTCCAGAACCCGGCGAACATGACGAAGGCCATGGCGAGAACCGCCAGGACCCCCAAGGTCATGAGCAGGGTGCGGGTCCGCCGGGACGGGCGGCCGACACTGATCCGTGGCCCGGTGGGGCCTCCGCCGCGGTCCGGCATCTGGAAAGCCAACGTGCGCACCTCGAAGTTCGCGGTCGTGTGGAGCGGCCCCAGCGGTCGTAGAGCCCACCTATGCAACTTACTGAAGCTTTACCTAGTTCCCGATACCGGGGCCGAAGGAGGCAGGATATTGCCCATGCCCAACGTTTCTCCCGCAGGACCTCCGATGGCCGCGAGCCCGCTCACCGTCGCCGTCCTCGAAATCGACGCCTATGCCTCCACCCTCGGCTGGGACCAGCCCGCCCGGCTGTTCGCCCTGGTCGACACCGCCCGGCTGCGGGTCCAGGAGCCGGGTCTCGCCGCTCAGCTCGGCCTGGACGACGCCGCCTCCCCGACCGCTTCCCTCACCCCGATCGAGCAGGAGGAGCTGCCCGCCGGCACCGCCCTGGACGATTTCCTCGCCACCATCGCCTGGCCCGACTCCGTGGCGGGCTGCGCCATGACCGTCGAGCGGCTGATGCTGCCGCCGTCCGCCGAGGCCTCCGTTCCGGAAGGGCTCAGCGACAAGCAGCTCACGCAGTGGGTCGCCAAGCACCCCGACCGGCAGGAGGTGCGGATGACGGTGGCCGTGCTGCGGGACGGGGCGCGCGAGTCCGCCGTACGGCTGCGCGAGAAGGACTCCCCCACCGAGGTGCTGACCGGCGCGGGTCTGGTGCCGGGGCTCGCCGAGGCCCTCTCGGCGACGTTCGAGTCCTGACGGGCCCGCCGTCCGCCTCCCGACGCGCTGTCAGCCGGCCGAGCAGCTCGGCAGCGCGTCGGTCTTGCCGGCGCTGATCTTCTCCAGCGACTTCCTGGCGTCGTCGAGGGTCTTGACCCGGACCAGCGTCAGTCCGTCCGGGGTGTCCGAGGCGGCGGCGGCGCAGTTGTCGTCGGGCGTGAGGAAGTAGCGGGCGCCCGCGTCCCGGGCGCCGACGAGCTTCATGTTGATGCCGCCGATCGGGCCGACCTTGCCCGCGTCGTCGATGGTTCCGGTGCCCGCGATGAACTTGCCGCCGGTCAGATTGCCCGGGGTGAGTTTGTCGATGATGCCCAGGGAGAACATCAGACCGGCGCTGGGGCCGCCGACGTCCGCGAGCTTGATGTCGATCGTGAACGGGAACCGGTGGTCCGTCCCGGCCCTGATGCCGACGACCGCCCGCTCCTTGCCGCCCTCTTCCGCCGGCGGTGCCTTCTCGGTGGTGATGGTGACCGGCCGGCCGCCTTCGGGGGCCCGGCCTGCCTTCTCGGCGGCGGCCGCCTCCTTGGCCGGGATGATGGTGAAGGTGACGTCCTCGCCGGGCGGGTGCTTGGTGACCAGCTCGGCGACGTCGCCCGGCTCCTTGACCGCCGTACCGTCGACGCTCTTGATCACGTCACCTGCGTGCAGCTTGCCCTCGGAGGGGCTGCCCTTGACGACGCTGGAGACGATGACCTGGGTGGCGACCGGGATGTCCAGCTCCTTCAGGGCGGCCACCTTGGCGCTCTCCTGGGACTGGCTGAACTCCTCGGCGTTCTCCTGGGTGGACTGCTCCTCGGTCTTGCCGTCCGGGTAGAGCGTGTCGTGCGGTACGACGACGCTGTCGTGGGCCAGCCAGCCGTAGACGGCCTGGCCCAGGTTCATCCGGTAGTCCGCTCCGGTGACCCGGACCGTCGTCATGTTGAGGTGCCCGGTGGTCTCGTACGTCTCGGGGCCCTCGATCCGCAGGACCGGCTCGCCGCGCGCCTCGCCCAGGGTGTTCACCGTCGGCCCGGGGGACATCTCCGAATACGGCACTTTGATCAGCATGCCCGCGCAGAGAAGCGCGATGAGGATGAGGGCGGAGGCGAGCATCGTCGCGGTGCGGCGTGGCATGGAACGACAGTACGGGAAGGGCCTGTCCGTCCACCTTCGGGGCCGGTCCGTCCGGGCACGGGCGACAGCGCGGCGGAGAGGTGGTCACGCGGCGTTCTACGGCCTCAGAGTGCCCCGGAACCGGAGTGCGATTTCTCCATCGCGTCACGGAACCTGGCGTACCCGGCGAGCTCGGTGACATCGCCGGTCGTGCGGTTGCGAGCAGCCCAGCTCGCCCATATCGCACCACCGACAGCAGCGAAAAGTGGAATCAACAGCCAAGCGAGTGCCGCCATCACGACCTCCCTACCCCATGAGCGATCGAATGATCGATCTGCAGATTAACGATCCGGAAGACCAACGCTCACGGCAGGGGTGCGGTTACGCAAATCGGGGCTGATGCGGCCCGGTCCGGTTTGCGCTCAGCAGGCGCCGACCCACTCCTCCGTACCGTCGGAGAAACGCTGGTGCTTCCAGATCGGAACCTCGTGCTTGAGGTCGTCGATGAGCTTGCGGCAGGCGGCGAAGGCCTCCGCGCGGTGCGGGCAGGCGACGGCGACGACCACCGCCAGATCGCCCACCTCCAGTTCACCCACCCGGTGGACGGCGGCGAGGCCGCGGACCGGGAAGTCGGCGACGACCTTCTCCGCCACTCGGCGCAGCTCGTCCTCGGCGGAGGGATGGCAGGAGTAGCCGAGCGCGCCGACGTCCTGTCCGCCGTCGTGGTTGCGCACGGTGCCGACGAAGAGCGCGATGCCGCCCGCGGCGTCGTCCCCGACCGCACGGAAGACCTCGTCGAGGGAGAGTTCGCTCTCCCGGATCGCCAGCAGCCGGATGGGGTCCGGAGCCGCCTGCTCGCCGGGGTGGTCCTGGGTACGTGCCATGCCCCCATCGTGCCGTACGGCACCGACAACACGGAATTGCCTGTTCGACCGGCGGACGCCCGGCCGCGTTGGAGCCTCCTACAGACGGCTGCCGGGGCCCGGTGGACGGGGTCAGATGCGGCGGCGGGCCTTGCGGGCGCGGCGGACCAGGGCTGCCGTGCCGAGCAGGGCGACGGTGGCCCCGGCGGCGGTGGCGGAGACGGCGGTGGCGTCCTTGCGGCCGAGGCGGCGTCCGGCGACGGTGTGGCGTCCCTCGACCTCTTCCAGGAGCGCGCCCAGGACCTCCTCGTTGGTCCACCGCGGCCGCCATCCCGCGTCGTGCAGCCGGCTCACGCTGACCACCCAGGGGTGCATCGTGTACGCCAGGTCGCCGGCCGGGGACGGGGTGAGCCCGATGCGGTGCAGCCGCGCGGCGGCCCCCAGGGCGACGGCGGAGGGCAGCTCCATCCGGCGTACGCCGCTGAGCTCCTCGACCTCCTCCTGTTCGAGCCAGCCGTCGCAGCCGACCGCGAACTCCCCGTCGATCCTCTCCAGCGCGGCGTACTCCAGGGCCGTCACCAGGTCGTCGACATGGCAGAACTGCCAGGTGGGCCGGGAACCGGCGACCACCAGGAGACGGGGTGACTCGAAGTAGCGGGTCAGCGCGGTGTCGGTGCCGCCGACCAGGACGGTGGGGCGTACGACGGTGACGTTGAGCCCGGGGTGGGCGCGGGGCGCGCGGCGGCCGAGGCGTTCGATCTCCAGGAGGTCGCCGACGCCGGTGGCCTCGGCGGTGGCGCGCAGCTCGGCGTCCTCGGAGAGCGGCACGTCGTTGTCGGCGAGCGCCCCGTAGACCATCGCGGAGGTGCACAGCACGACCCGGTGGACCCCGGCGGCGGCCGCGGCGGTGAGCACGGTCTGGGTGCCTCGCACGTTGTACGCGGTGCGGGCGGCGGGGTCGGTCTCCAGGTCGAGATCGAGGGCCAGGTGCACGACGACGTCCGCGCCGCGCAGCTTCTCCGCGATGGCCGGATCGCGTACGTCCAGGATGTGCCAGGTCGCCTCGGAGACCTCTCCGCGGCGTTCGTCGATCGCGATGACCTGCTTGATCTCGTCGGATGCGGCGAGGTGGGCGGTCAGCAGCTCGCCGACGCCGGTCGCGGCACCGGTGACCGCGACGACGGGACCCCGGTTCCTGGGGTTCCTGGGGCGTTTCTTCTCGGGTGTGCTCTCGGGCGACGGGTCGGTCAGGTTTCGCGCTGCGCGAACCTGCGGATCTGGGGAACTCACCGGGCGTCTCCAGCGGTTGTCTTCAGTACGTACCCGAATGACGCGTACGTACCAGGTGGCGTCCATCCTGCCGCAGGCCGGGAGTCGGCGGAGCACTGAGGCCCGAAGCGGGCGTGGTGTCTACGCTGGATGGTGATGTCGGGCAGTCGCCGTCGGTTCGAGCCGGCGGCCCTACGAGCCGAGGAAACCCGTGAGTGACACCCCATTCGGATTCGGCCTTCCGCCGGAGGAGCCGGAGAACGGCGACGAGGGCAAGAAGAAGGACCCCACCGAAGGTGGGCAGGGCGCGGGCGGGCCGGGAAACCCGTTCGGTTTCGGGCCGGGAGCGGGCGGTGACAACCCGTTCGCCGCAATGTTCGGCTCGATGAATCCGAACGATCTCGGTGCGGCCTTCCAGCAGCTCGGCCAGATGCTGAGCTACGAGGGCGGTCCCGTGAACTGGGACATGGCCAAGCAGATCGCGCGCCAGACCGTCTCGCAGGGCACGGCCGACGGCACCAAGGACGCCAGCGTCGGCCCGTCCGAGCGGACGGCGGTCGACGAGGCGCTGCGGCTGGCCGATCTCTGGCTGGACGGCGTGACGTCGATGCCCTCCGGTTCGGTCTCCACCGTGGCGTGGAGCCGCGCGGAGTGGGTCGAGGCCTCGCTGCCGGCCTGGCAGCAGCTGGTCGACCCGGTGGCCGAGCGGGTGGGCCTGGCGATGGGCGATGTGCTGCCCGAGGAGATGCAGGCCATGGCGGGCCCGCTGATCGGCATGATGCGGTCGATGGGCGGCGCCATGTTCGGCCAGCAGATCGGGCAGGCCGTGGGCACGCTGGCCGGTGAGGTGGTCGGGTCGACGGACATCGGGCTGCCGCTGGGCCCGGCGGGCAAGGCCGCGCTGCTCCCGCTGAACGTGGCGCAGTTCGGCAAGGACCTCAGCGTCCCGCAGGACGAGGTGCGGCTGTATCTGGCGCTGCGCGAGGCCGCCCACCAGCGGCTCTTCGCCCATGTGCCGTGGCTGCGCTCGCACCTGTTCGGCGCGGTCGAGTCGTACGCACGCGGCATCAAGGTCGACACGAGCAAGCTGGAGGACGTGGTCGGCCAGTTCGACCCCGCCAACCCCGAGCAGCTGCAGGACGCGCTTCAGCAGGGCATGTTCCAGCCCGAGGACACGCCCGAGCAGAAGGCCTCCCTGGCCCGTCTGGAGACGGCTCTGGCGCTCGTCGAGGGCTGGGTGGACGCGGTGGTCCACGAGGCCGCGAAGTCCCGGCTGACCTCGTCGGACGCGCTGCGCGAGACGATGCGCCGGCGCCGTGCCTCCGGTGGTCCGGCCGAGCAGACGTTCGCCACGCTCATCGGTCTCCAGCTGCGCCCGCGCCGGCTGCGGGACGCCTCGCGGCTGTGGGCCTCGCTCACCGACGCCCGGGGCCTGGAGGGCCGCGACGCGCTGTGGGAGCACCCGGACATGCTGCCGACCGCGCACGACCTGGACGACCCGGACGGCTTCGTCCACCACGAGCAGGCCGACTTCTCCGAGCTGGACAAGATGCTCGGCGAGGCGGCGAAGGGCCCGCAGAAGCCTTCCGAGGCCAAGGAGAGCGACGAGGACAAGGGCGAGGGCGGCCCGGAGGACGGCAAGGACGGCCGCAACCGGTGACGCTGCACGACGACGCCACCCTCGTACTGAAGGGTTACGCCCCCGAGGGTGCGGCCGGTGGTGGCCAGGCTGAGCTGCGCCAGGCCTACCTCGACCACTTGGCGCTCCACGCCGACGGCATGTGGAAGGCGTGCGGGGCCGGGCATCTGACGGCCAGCGCGCTGGTGATCGATCCGGAGCGGGAGAAGGTGCTGCTCACCCTGCACCGCAAGCTCCGGATGTGGCTCCAGATGGGCGGGCACTGCGAGGAGCAGGACGCCACCCTGGAGGCCGCCGCGCTTCGCGAGGCGACGGAGGAGTCCGGCATCACCGGGCTCACCCTGCTGCCGGGCGGCCCGGTCCGGCTGGACCGGCACCCCATCCCGTCGCCGTGCCACTGGCACCTGGACGTGCAGTACGCGGCGCTGGCCCCGGCCGGAGCGGCGGAGCGGATCAGCGAGGAGTCTTTGGAGCTGCGCTGGTTCGGTTACGAGGACGTGGCGTCGGTGGCCGACGCCTCGGTCGTACGGCTGCTGGAGGCGACGCGCGCGCGGCTCTAACGGGTGGGTATGCGTAAGGGGCGGCCTTTATGAAGGCCGCCCCTTACCGCTGTGCTCTGCGGGTGGAGGTCAGTTCCAGGCGTTGTTCTGGTTCTGGCCGTGGGAGCCCTGCTGGCCCATGCCGAACTGGGCGCGGGCGCCCTGGCCGATCTGGGCGTTCTGCGGGGGCATGACCTCGCTCGGCTGCACCAGCGCGAAGCCCTGGCCGAGGAAGCTCAGCTCCCAGCCCTCGCCGGTGTTGCCGCGGCGCCGGAAGACCCCGCTGGAGTGCGTCTGGGCCTGCATCTGCACCCGCAGGGCGCTGGACCAGGCCACGATGGCGTCGGCGTCCACGTTGACGTACTTCTCGGGCGTGACCTGCATCATCAGCGGCTGGCCGGAGGTCATGAGGGCGACCTTGCCGGTGCCGGTGATGTTGAGCTGGTACTTGCCGCTGCCGGAGATCCCGTACTGGCTGTCCACCGCGATGACCTCGGTGTGCAGCGAGGAGTCGAGCGCGAGGACGTAGGAGCTGTCCACGGTCATCCCCTCCCGGTCGACGTCCACGACGTGGATGTACTGGGCGAGGTTGGCGAAGTAGACCGTGCCCTGCCCGGAGACCCGCATCAGGTCGAGGCCCTCGCCGGTGCGCGCGCGGGCGCGCCGCTGGCCCTGCGACTGGTACTCGCCGTCGAAGTCCATCAGTCCCTGGTAGGCGACCATGGCGCCCTTACGGGCCAGGATGTCGTCCTGTCCGGTCAGCGCCACCCGCAGGAGCTGCGGGTTCTGGATCGTGTACCGGTCCTGGGACTGCTGCTCGGTGTGGTTGAAAAGCGGACTCTGCATGGTGTGTTCCCCTCCCCTCAGTTCCGGATCCGCAGGCGGTCCGTACTGTCCTCGCTCGGCTGGACGACGACGATGCCCTCCCCGGAGAAGGCCATCTGGTACGCCTCCCCGCTGCCGCGGCCGATCAGTGCGCCGGCCTTGAAGCTGCGCTTGCCCTTCACCTTGAGGTTGGTGGACCAGGCGACCAGGGCGTCCGGGTCGACGTACGTCTCGTCGTCGCCGCGTCCGCAGTCGACGACGATCGGCGTGCCCCGGGAGGTGATGGCGACCCATCCGGTGCCCTGGACGACGACGTTCCACAGCCCCTGTCCGGCGAACTTGGCCATCCCCTTGACCTTCTCGACGCCCCAGGTGAGGTGCGCGTCGAAGGCGAGGAGGTTGGTGCCGTTGACCGAGATGGCCTCGTTGTTCAGGTTGATGACGACGACGTCGGCGCCGTAGTCGGCGAGGTAGAGCAGTCCGTCGCCGGAGCACTTCATGACGGGTGCGCCCTCGCCGGTGATCCACTGGGAGGCGACCTGCCGGGCGGCGGGCGGATTGGGCTCGTACTGGATGAACCCCTCGTACGCGACCATCGAGCCGGTGCGCGCGTAGAGGTCCTGCCCGGAGGCCATGGCGACCTTGAGCATGGCCGAGCCGTGATTCTCCATCCGGGCCGTGACGGGGGTCGGGGCGAAGCCCGCGAGTTGCTGGTTCATGACGGGCTCCCTCAGACCTCGTAGGGCTGGACGACGATGAAGTTGCCGGGCGCTCCCCGGAACTGGAGGTTCACGGTCTCGCCGCTGTGTCCCGGGTACGCGTTGCGGCGCAGCCGGACCTGGCTGGAGACGATCACCTGGGAGGCGGCCGACCAGGCGACCACCGCGTTGCAGTCGGCGAACGTGGTGGGCGTGACCGGCAGGACGACCGGGGTGCCGTGGGTCTTGATGATCACGGTGCCGGTGCCCTGGAACTGCATGGTGAACAGGGCGCCGCCGGGGATGCCGTGCCCCTCGACGCGGCGGATCTCGTACTGGAGGGACTCGTCGAAGGCGAGGACGCTCTCGGCGGAGACGCAGATGGCGTCGCCCTGGAGCTCGATCGGGTGCAGATACGAGCCCTCTTCGGCGAGGAAGACCTGGCCGCGGCCGGTACAGCGCATCAGCTGCATCTCCTGGCCGGTGGCGTTGCCGACGGCGCGGCCGACGAAGCCGGCGCCCTTGTAGCCGAAGTCGACCTTGCCCTGGTACATCACCATGCTGCCCTGGCGGGCCAGCACGCCGGCGCCGCCCATCGTCAGGTCGACGCGCATGAGCTGCTTGTTCTGCGGGGTCCAGCGCTGGCCGGTGGGCGTCTCCTTGTACAGCTGGAGGGCCGCGTGGAGCCCGGGGCCGGCCGCCGGAGCACCCTGGGGCACGCCGTGCGATCCGCCGGGGGGCTGCTGCCCGAAGGGGGCGGGCTGTCCGTAGGGTGCCGGGGCCGGCTGGCCGTAGGGAGCGGGCGCGGGCTGGCCGTAGGGCGGCGTGCCCTGGCCGGGGACCTGGCCGAACTGGGGCTGCGGGGGCGGCGGGGGCTGCTGTCCGGGCTGGCCGTACGGGGACGGGGCCGGGGGCGCCTGCGGGGTGAGCGGGGCCGCGATCGTGGGCGCGGCGTGCATCGGCTGCTGCGGCGCGGGGCTGGGCGCGGGCGGGGCGCCGAAGGACGGCGCGGGCTGCGGGGCCTGGGGGGCGGCGGGCGGTGCCGCAAAGGCCGGGGGCGCGGTGGCCTGGGCCGGCGGGGCGAACCCGGGCGGAGCCTGCGGGGCGGCCGGCGCCTCTTCCTCCTCGGCGACCTCGCCGCCGAAGTTCCTCAGGAGCGCGTCGAGACCGCCGTCGAAGCCTTGGCCGACGGCGGCGAAGCGCCAGACGTCCTTCAGGTAGAAGTCACCGAGCATCACCGCGCGCTCGGTGGTGAACTCCGACCCGGTGAAGGCGTATCTCACCACTTCCTCGCCGCCCGCGACGATCCGGATGTACCCGGGGCCGACCTGCGACATCTGGCCGGCACCGTCGAGCGTCGCGGTGAAGGAGAGCTTGTGGATGGCGGCCGGAATGCGGTCGAGCGTGACGCGGAAGGACTCGGTGTCACCGGACTGCGGACCGAGCAGCTGAATGGACTCCTCGGGCGATTTCGGCTGGTTGAAGAAGATGAAATACCGGTCGTCCGAGAGCTGTTCGTCGGCATCCAGGCCGAAGCAGCTGATGTCGAAGGTCAGTCCAGGGGCGGCGATCTGCACACCTACGTACAGATCTGTCCCTGGTGTGAGATCACTGATCTTGGCCTTGTGGCCTCGTTGGAATTCCCTGGCCATACGTAACGACCGTCCCCCATCCCGAAGGTGAATGCGTCGCGTCAGGCTAACCGCAAACCGCGACATCCGGCCAAGCCGGTACACACCCGGTACAGAACCACCGGGGGCGACCCGCCGGGCTCACTCCTCGAGTGCGGCCGGCGGGCGGGGCAGCTGGTCGGCCGCCACCACCCCTTCGAGGTAGCCACGGGCCCGCTCGGTACGCGGATACGCCTCCAGCAGCCGCCAGAACCCCGGGCCGTGGCCGGGGACGAGCAGATGGGCCAGCTCATGGAGGAGTACGTAGTCGACGACGTACTCCGGCATGCCCTGGAGCCGGTGCGAGAGGCGGATACTGCCCTCGGCGGGGGTGCACGAGCCCCAGCGGGTGTTCTGGTTGGTCACCCAGCGGACCGATGCGGGCCGGGCCCGGCCGTCGAAGAACTGGGCGGACAGCCGCTCGGCCCGCTCCGTGAGCTCGGTGTCGCCGAGGACCCGCTTGCTCTCCTGGGCCGCGAGCTTGTCGAGCATCACGCCGACCCAGCGCCGCTCCTCCGCCTCCGACATCCGGGCGGGGATGAGCACGATCGTTCGGCCGCCCTCCCGGTAGGCGGAGACCGATTTCCTGCGCCGGGTGCTTCTGCGGACCTCGACCGCGCTCGTCGCCGGGGCGCGGGGCGCACGGGCGGCCGCGCCGGGCTGGCGGCTCACGGCGCTGCGCATGGGGATCTCCCCGGCGGCGCCGGGTGACGGGTCTGCGGGCACGCTTCGACGTTACCCGCTGTCAGTGGAGGAAGTCCCGGCTCCGGGTGCGTTCGCCACCGATCCTCTCCACTCCCCACCCCCCGCTTCGCACCATGAGCAGCATTATTGAATGACTCATCCCGCTACCTGTGGATAACTCCACGCACGCTTCGCCCCGGGCGCGCATTCTGGCAATGGCTCGACGTGGCCGGGAATCCTCCCGGGCACGGTCACGACACCGATGGGGGAAAGCCGTGCGTCTCGGGGGAGAAGTCCTGCATCCGATGTTGAAGCCCGCGCTGCGCCGGGCATGGCGCGGACGGAACACCGTGCAATTCGGAGTGACACCCGCGCACGCCGTGACACTGGGTCCGGTGGACATCGCGACGGGGAGCTTTCTGGAACTGCTCGACGGAACGCGCGGCCTGCCACTGCTCCGCGAGGAGGCCCGGGCCCTGGACCTGTCGGACCGTCATGTGGACGTCCTGGTGGGGCGGCTGGCGGAGGCGGGCCTTCTCGATGATCCGCGGTCGGCGGGAGCGCAGGCGGATGCCCTGCGCCACCGGGCCGAGGTGATGGAGCGTCAACGACCTGATGTGGCCTCGCTCTCCGTCGTCCACCCCGGTCCGGGCGAGGGGCTGCGGCGGATGGCCGCCCGGCGTGCGATGCGGGTCCAGGTGCGGGGTGCGGGCCGGGTCGGCGCGTCGATCGCCGCGGTGCTGTCCGGATCCGGGGTGGGGCAGGTGGAGGTGCTGGACGGGGGCCGGACCGAGCCGGGGGACGTGGCGCCGGCCGGGCTGCCGCCCGCCGCCGTGGGGGAACGGCGCGATGTGGCGGCCCGCCGGCTGGTCCGCCGGGCCGCCGCCGGGCCCACGCCCCGGTCGGCGGGGGCGGAGCGGGGCGCGGGCGAAGGGGCGCCCGGGCTGTCGCTGATCGTCGTCGCGCCCCGGGACGGCCTCTCGGTGTACGCGCCGGTCCCGGACACCGCGGCTCCCTGGATCGCGTCCGGCACGCCTCACCTCTATGCGGGGGTCATCGAGGCCACCGGAGTGGTCGGCCCGCTGGTGCTTCCGGGCGGCACCGGGTGCGCGGGGTGTCTGGAGCTGCACCGCGCGGACCGGGATTCGCAGTGGCCCCGGATGCTGGCGCAGTGGCGTTCGGGTCGGCGGGGCGTGGTGCCCGCCTGCGATCTGGGGCTGGCCACGGCGGTCGCCGGTCTCGCAGCGGCCCATGCCCTGTCCTTCCTGGACGGGGAGCTGCCGGCGAGCACCGGGGCGCGCTGGGAGGCCGCGCTGCCGCTGCTTGACTGGCGGAGCGAGCGGATCGGCCCGCATGCCGACTGCTCGTGCGGAGCGGTGGCGCGGGCCGAGGGGGAAGGGGTCTCCGGCCCCGTTCCGGCGCAGGACACAATGGCTGGGTGACCGCCGCCGCCGGAGAGACACCGGCGGCCCGAGCGGCACGGCGGTCTGGGAACTGGAGGGGCACATGTCTGATCTTCCCCGGAAGGCGGTTACGCGTACGGCCAAGCTGGCCGCGCTCCCGCTCGGCTTCGCCGGCCGTGCCACCTGGGGTCTGGGCAAGCGGATCGGTGGTAGATCCGCCGAGCTGGTCGCCCGGGAGGTGCAGCAGCGCACGGCGGACCAGCTGTTCAAGACCCTGGGCGAGCTGAAGGGCGGGGCCATGAAGCTGGGCCAGGCGCTCTCCGTCTTCGAGTCGGCGCTGCCCGAGGAGGTGGCGGGGCCGTACCGGGCCGCGCTGACCAAACTGCAGGAGGCCGCGCCGCCGCTGCCCGCCGCCACGGTCCACGCGGTGCTGGCGGAGCGGATCGGCGAGGACTGGCGCGAGTATTTCCTGGAGTTCGAGGACAAGCCCTCGGCCGCCGCGTCGATCGGGCAGGTGCACCGGGGGGTGTGGCACGACGGCCGGGAGGTCGCCGTGAAGGTGCAGTATCCGGGCGCGGGCGAGGCGCTGCTCTCGGACCTCACCCAGCTCAGCCGCTTCGCCCGGCTGCTCGGCCCCTTGGTCCCGGGGATGGACATCAAGCCGCTCATCAAGGAGATGCGCGACCGGGTGTCGGAGGAGCTGGACTACGAGCTGGAGGCGGAGGCCCAGCGGGTCCACGCGGAGGAGTTCGCGGACGATCCCGATGTGGTGATCCCGGAGGTGGTGCACCAGTCCGACCAGGTGCTGGTGACGGAGTGGATGGACGGGGTCCCGCTGGCCGACGTGATCGCGGACGGTACGGCGGAGCAGCGGGACCGGGCCGGGCAGCTGCTGGCGCGCTTCCTCTTCTCAGGTCCGGCCCGCACGGGTCTGCTCCACGCCGACCCGCACCCGGGCAACTTCCGGCTGCTGCCGGCGGCGGCACCGGACGCCTGGGACACCCCGGATGCCTCGGACGCCTCGGACGCCTCGGATGCACCGGACGCCTCGGAGGACTTCGAGTCCTCGGACGAAGAGGGTGCCGAGGGTGGTGCGTGGCGGCTGGGGGTGCTGGACTTCGGGACGGTGGACCGGCTGCCGGGTGGGCTGCCGGGGACCATCGGCGAATCCCTGCGGATGACGCTGGAGGGCGACGCGGCCGCGGTGTACGGGCTGCTGCGTGACGAGGGCTTCGTGAAGGAGTCGGTCGATCTGGAGCCGGACGAGGTGCTCGACTACCTCCTCCCGATCATCGAACCGGCGCAGGTGGAGGAGTTCACCTTCAGCCGGGGCTGGCTGCGGGACCAGGCGGGCCGGATAGCCGACCCGCGCTCCCCCGCCCACCAGCTCGGCAGGCAGCTGAACCTCCCGCCGTCGTACCTCCTGATCCACCGGGTCACGCTCAGCACGATCGGGGTGCTGTGCCAGCTCGGTGCGGCGGTGCGGCTGCGGGACGAACTCGAAGCGTGGCTGCCGGGGTTCGTCGCGGAGGCCGAGGAGAACGAGGAGGCCGAGTACGCACCGGAGGGCGAGGAGCCGGAGAGGGACCCGGAGGGCGACGCGTAGCCGGGCCGCCATCAGCCCGTAGCAGCCGGGTCACCACCAGAGGGAGTCGAGGCGGCTCTCGATCGCTCTGATGTGGAGGCGGGCGCAGGTCTCGCAGAAGTGGAGGAGGCGGCCGTCCTCCACGGAGGAGAGCCAGGTCACCGGGGCCGTGTCGCCTTCGGCGGCGGTGCCGCAGCGGGCGCAGACCACCGGTCCGGGGGCGGGTCGTTCGGGGGGATGCGTGTCCTCGTCCACCTCGTGACGATATCCCCGTCTCCGGGACCCGGCAGCACAACGCACCGCGGGGCCGCCCTCGTCGGACGGCCCCGCGGTGGGGTGGTGGTGCTCCGGCGTGGAGCGGAGAGGCGGGGCCTCTCAGTGCGTTCCGGCCATCAGTGCATGACGGCCATGGCCAGCGCCCGGCGGGCACGCAGCGAGGCGCGCTCCGCTCGGCGCTGCATCCGGCGGGCGGCGACGAGGCGCACCGCCTGGCGGTCCACCTCGGCCTCCCGCAGGCGGTCGTGCATATGCGCACGGGCCAGGGCTTCAGGGATGAGTTGCATCTCGCGGGTCCTGTTCTGACGCGAGTCGTTCGCGCCGATGATGGTGACGTCAGGGGTTGCGGAGCCGACGGGCTCCTGCGTGGGGGTGATCATTGATGCCTGATTCCGGGGGTCATGGGTCTGCGGGCGGTCGATGGTTCCTGGGCGCAGCCACCGCGTGGGGGCGGGGGCGGCGGAGCCGGCGATCACGCTGCGACCGGGTTCTTGCGCGGACGGCCACGCGGCCGCTTGCGGGCCACGACGACACCCTGTACGAAGAGCTCGCCGCCCCAGACACCCCACGGCTCGCGCCGCTCCTTGGCACCGGCGAGGCAGGCCTCGACGAGCGGGCAGGTCCGGCAAAGGGACTTGGCGTACTCGACGTCGGCCGGGGACTCGGCGAAGAAGACCTCCGGGTCGTACGAGCGGCAGGGGACGGGTACGCCGAGGTTCTCGATGGCGTCGTCGAGCGCGGTGAGCGCGGTGAGGGGGAGCAAGGTGGAGTCCTCCGTGGAGCCGGGCGGGGAGATCAAGTCGGACTGCGGTACTGACGGGGCGTGCGTTTCGAGTTGCACGGTGGGTGGTGTCCTCGTCTGGTCGTGCCGGCCTGTTGGCCGGTTGGCGGCTGGTACTGCTGGCCCGAGGCGCCTTGGGCATGTCCCGTCCGTTCGGACAAAACAAAAGGGCCGCGGATCCCGAGTGGGGTTCCGCGGCCCTGAGGCGCCGGCCTGATGCTGCATCAGGCTGGATCGCTCCAGGGTTCAGGCCCACGGAAGGCCCACATCGTGTGGTGCTGCTGCGTCTTCTTCTCGGCTCCGGCACCGGCTGCCGCAAAGGCATAGGCCTGAGCCTGTGCGTCCTTCGCTACTGCTGCCGCCGGTGCCTCGATCGGTCGCTCATTGCGCTCCCGCATCACGGGGAGGTTCGCCAGGGTCAGCGGGCTGACGGCGGAGATGCCGGACAGACCGGTGGCGCGGAGCGAAGCAGCCGAGGAGCGGGCGAGGCCGAGCGAGCAGGCGGAGACGACCGAAAGACCGGTCATTTTCTGGGTTTCGATGATGCTGATCACTTCAATCGCCTCCTCTCGGCGTCTAGGGTGACCGGCCGGAGCCGGTCGCGCGTATTCGGATAAGTACAGCACGGATTCAGGGCTTCAGAGAAGTCGCTGTTCCCGTGGTTAAGAACCTATGGTGACGACTGGGGCGGGCGCAAACTATTTTCTGGACGAGTTTTTCTCAGTCCTCCGCGCCGCCCTCCTCGACCTCCTCACCGACCGTCTCACCTGCGCAGATGGCGAGTACGTCGGCTCCGAAACGGGTCAGCTTCCGGTTGCCGACGCCGGCGATGACGACCAGCTCGCCCTCGGTGGACGGCACGGCCTCGGCGATGGCCATCAGGGTCTTCTCGGTGAAGACGCAGTAGTCGGGCTGGCTCAGCCGGGCAGCCTGGCCGGCCCGCCAGTCGAGCAGCCTCCCGTACAGCCCCTCGTCCATGTCGGACGGGCACTCCTCGCACCGCATCAGCTTCATCTCGCCCGCGTCGGTGAGGGTCCGGCCGCAGACCCGGCACCGCACCGGCTGCCGGGGCCTGGGCTCGACGGCCTCGGTCCGCCCGTCCGCCGCAGCGGTGGCCCGGCCGGTGCCCCGGTCGATACCGCCGCCGCCTCCGGCACCGCCCCGGGCGCCGGCCGCCGTGGAGCCCGGGCGCAGCCCGTTCAGGAACCGGGTCGGCCTGCGGTTCGCCCGGCCGCCGGGAGAGCGCGCCAGGGACCAGGAGAGCGAGAGGTGGAGGCGGGCGCGGGTGACGCCGACGTACAGCAGGCGGCGCTCCTCCTCGACCTGCTCGTCGGTCTTGGCGTACGCGATCGGCATCATGCCCTCGGTCAGGCCGACCAGGAACACCGCGTCCCACTCCAGCCCCTTCGCCGAGTGCAGCGACGCCAGCGTGACCCCCTGGACCGTCGGGGCGTGCTGGGCGGCGGCCCGCTCGTCCAGCTCACGGACCAGGTCGGTCAGGGTCGCTCCCGGCCTGGCCGCCTCGAAGTCCTCCGCGAGGCGCACCAGCGCCGCCAGCGACTCCCAGCGGTCGCGTACCGCACCCGATCCGGCGGGCGGGCGGGTGGTCCAGCCCTTCGTGGAGAGCACCGCCCGCACCTGGGACGGCAGCCCCTCCGCCCCGTCGAGCAGGGAGTCGTTGCGCCCGGCGCGGGCGGCGCCGCGCAGGGCGGTGCCCGCCTCGCGGACCTCGGCCCGCTCGAAGAACCGCTCGGCGCCGCGCAGCTGGTAGGGAACGCCCGCGTCCGCCAGGGCCTGCTCGTAGACCTCGGACTGGGAGTTGACCCGGTAGAGCACGGCAATCTCCCCGGCCGGGACGCCTGCCGCGATCAGCTCGCGGATGCGCCGGGCGGTCGCCTCGGCCTCGTGGGGCTCGTCGGGATACTCCGCGTAGACCGGCTCGGGGCCCTTGTCGCGCTGCGAGACCAGCTCAAGACGGTGGTCGGCGGCCCGGCCGCGGGCCTGGCTGAGCAGACCGTTGGCGAGGTGGACGACCTGGGGGGTGGAGCGGTAGTCCCGGACCAGCTTGACCACCGTCGCGCCGGGGTGGCGGGTGCGGAAGTTCAGCAGGTGGTCGGGGGTGGCCCCGGTGAAGGAGTAGATCGTCTGGCTGGCGTCGCCGACGACGCAGAGGTTGTCCCGGTCGCCGACCCACAGGTCGAGCAGCCGCTGCTGGAGCGGGCTGACGTCCTGGTACTCGTCGACGACGAAGTGTTGGTACTGGCCGCGCACGTGGTCGGCGATGTCCTGGCGGTCCTGGAGGATGCCGACGGTCAGCAGCAGCACGTCCTCGAAGTCGATCACCGAGCGGTCGCGCTTGAGCTGCTCGTACGTGGAGTAGATCTGGGTCAGGACCGCCGGGTCGCGCGGGGCGTCCCGCTGGGTCTTCGCGACGGCGGCCGGATAGTCGGCGGGGACGGTCTGGGTGACCTTGGCCCATTCGATCTCGCCGGTGACGTCACGCAGCTCGTTCCGGTCGAGCCGGAGCTCGCAGCGGGCGGCCGCCTCGGCGACCAGCTGCACCTTCCGCTCCAGCAGCCGGGGCAGCTCGCCACCGACTGCTTTCGGCCAGAAATACTGGAGCTGCCGCAGCGCCGCGGAGTGGAACGTCCGCGCCTGGACGCCGGTCGCGCCGAGCTGCCGGAGCCGTCCGCGCATCTCGCCGGCGGCCCGGTTGGTGAAGGTGACGGCGAGGATCGTGGCGGGCTGGAGGATGCCCGCCCGCACCCCGTACGCGATGCGGTGGGTGATCGCGCGGGTCTTGCCCGTCCCCGCTCCGGCCAGCACGCACACCGGTCCGTGCAGGGCGAGCGCCACCTCGCGCTGCTCGGGGTCGAGCCCGTCGAGCACGGCGTCCGGGGTCTCGGGAATCTGCGGGAAGAGGGTGGAGTGCGTTGCTGCTGTCACCCCGCCATGCTGCCAGGTCCCACGGGACGGATGCGGCGGTTGTCCACAGGGGTGAGCTATTCGTCGTACTGATGCGGGGGACGGCGGCCGCACTGATACGGGGGGGGACGACGGCTCCGGTGCGGGGGTGGGAATGGTGGCCGCCTCCCGTACGTTCCACCCGGTGCGGGAAGGCGGCGCAGGCCGCCGGGCCGCATGTGACGCTGCCGGCCGCGCAGCGGGACGGACGAGACAAGGGAGCGCCACCGACATGGCGGGCACTGTGACGATGTACAGCACGACCTGGTGCGGCTACTGCCGTCGGCTCAAGAGCCAGATGGACCGCGAGGGCATCGCGTACAACGAGGTCAACATCGAGCACGACGCGGACTCGGCGGCGTTCGTCGAGAAGGCGAATGGCGGAAACCAGACGGTCCCGACGCTGCTGATCGTTTCCGAAGCCGGCACCGAGTCCGTGATGACGAACCCGTCGCTCGCCCAGGTGAAGCAGGCACTGGCCGCCTGACGCCCCGAGCTTCCAAGTAGGCCCCCGGCTGATGCCGGGGGCCTACGTGTGTCCCGTTCAGTTCGTGCGGTTCAGGCTGCCCGGCCTCGGCAGCGGCTTCCCGTACCAGAGCTCGATCAGCCGGGCGGCGATCGAGATGCCGAACGGAGGCATCACCTCGCCCGACTCGAAGGCGGCGGTGAGGTCCTCGCGGGAGAACCAGCGGGCCTCCTCGATCTCCTCGCCGTCGACGGTGATCTCCGAGGAGGTCGCCCGGGCCATGAAGCCCAGCATCAGGCTGGAGGGGAAGGGCCACGGCTGGCTGGCGATGTACTCGACCTCGCCGACGGTGACGCCCGCCTCCTCGTAGACCTCGCGGATCACGGACTGCTCGATCGACTCCCCCGGCTCGACGAACCCGGCGAGCGTGGAGAAGCGGCCTTCGGGCCAGTGCACCTGGCGGCCGAGCAGCGCGCGGTCCTGGTCGTCGGTGACGAGCATGATGACCGCCGGGTCGGTGCGAGGGTAGTGCTCGGCGCCGCAGGCCTGGCAGCGGCGGATGTGCCCGGCCGCCGCGATGACGGTGCGTTCGCCGCAGCGGGAGCAGAAGCGGTGCAGGCGCTGCCAGTTCTCCAGGGCGACCGCGTGCACCATCAGGCCCGCGTCGCGGGGGCCGAGCAGCAGGCCCGCCTCGCGCAGTCCCGCCGGGCGGGCCGACTGGTCCATGCGGCCGGGTAGCGAGTCCTTCTGGAGCGCGAAGTAGCTGACGCCCTCCTCGTCGGTGCCGAGGAAGTAGCGGTGGGTCTCGGTGACCGGGGCCTCGAAGGCCGGGGTCATCACGATCGCGGTGCCGCCCTCGGGGGTGTCGTCGATCAGCACCTGCCCTCCGGAGACGACGAAGACGCGGGTCGTAGGGTGGCTCCACGCCACGGCCAGCCACGCCTCGTCGAGACGGTGGTGCGCCGCGCGGTCGATGCCGCTGGGTGCGGTGAGGCCGATCGGGCGGTCTGCGGTGGCGTTGTCGAAGGTGCTCACAGGTGCTTCCTACTCCCCCTGGGTGGATCGGATGTGCACAGATTCGTGGAGGGTGTGCAGAGGATGTTCGTGGAGGTGTGCAGAGGATTCAGCGGAGTGCCGTGGCCAGCTCGCCCCACAGGTACGCGGTCGTCTCCACGCCCTTCAGCAGCAGGTCCAGCTCGACCTTCTCGTTCGGCGCGTGCCAGCCGTCGGAGGGTACGGAGATGCCGAGGAAGAGGACGGGCGCGCCGAGGACGTCCCTGAGGTCGGCGGCCGGGCCCGAGCCTCCTTCGCGGGTGAAGAGGATCTCCTTACCGAAGGCGCGGCCCATCGCGCGGGCCACCGCCTGGAGGGCCGGGTGGTCCAGCGGGGTCAGACAGGGGCGGGTGGCGGACTGGAACGTGATCTTGTGGCGGATGCCCGCCGGAACGCGGGACTCCACCCAGGTGCGGACGCTCTCCTGTACGCGGTCGGGGTCCTGGCCGTCGACCAGGCGGAAGCTGATCTTCACCATCGCGGAGGACGGGATGATCGTCTTGCTTCCGGCGCCCTGGTAGCCGCCGCCGATGCCGTTGACCTCGGCGGTGGGGCGGGCCCAGACGCGCTCCAGCGTGGAGTACCCGGCCTCGCCGGAGGCCGCCTGGGACTTCGCCGTACGGAGCCAGGTCGCCTCGTCGAAGGGGAGCTGGGCGAAGAGGGCCCGCTCGGTGTCGGTGAGGTCGGTGACCCCGTCGTAGAAGCCGGGGATCGCCACGCGGCCGTCCTGGTCGTGGAGGGCGGCGACCAGCCGGGCGGTCTCGGTGGCCGGGTTGGGGACGGCGCCGCCGAACGAGCCGGAGTGGATGTCCTGCGCGGGGCCCTGCAGCTCGATCTCGCACTCGGCGAGGCCGCGCATGCCGGTGCAGACGGTCGGCGTCTCCTCGTCCCACATGCCGGTGTCGGAGACGATCACGGCGTCGGCGGCGAGGCGGTCCGCGTACCGCTCGGCCAGGGCGCGGAAGTTCGGCGAGCCCGACTCCTCCTCGCCCTCGATCAGCAGCTTGAGGTGCACGGCGGGGGTGGTGCGGCCGGTGGCGGCGAGGTGGGCGCGGACGCCGAGGGTGTGGAAGAAGACCTGGCCTTTGTCGTCGGCCGCGCCGCGTCCGTACATCCGGCCGTCCCGGATCACCGGCTCGAACGGGTCGGTGTCCCAGCCGTCCTCGCGGGCGGCGGGCTGCACGTCGTGGTGGCCGTAGACCAGGACCACCGGGGCGTCCGGGTCCGCGCCGGGCCACTCGGCGAAGACCGCCGGGGCGCCGGGCGTCTCCCAGATCTCGGTGACCGGGAAGCCGGTCTCCTTGAGCTTGGTGCTCAGCCACTCGGCGCTGCGCCGTACGTCCCCGTCGTGCTCCGGCTGCGCGGATACGGACGGGATGCGCAGCCACGCGGCGAGGTCGTCGAGGAAGGCGGCGCGGTGCTGTTCGGTGTACGTACGGACGGCGCTGTCCGGGGTCTCGCTCATGCTCTTGAGCCTATCCGTCCTCGGAGACCGGCTCGTCCAGCAGGATCCGCTCCAGCTCCGCCCGGCCGGGCAGCCCTTGCGGGTGGACGGTCTCTCCGCTGCGTACGTAGAGGAAGGTGGCGGTGACCGCGGTGAGCGGCAGGTCGTGCAGCTCGGCCCAGGCGAGGCGGTAGACGGCGAGCTGGAGCGGGTCGGCGGTGCGGTGGCGGGTGGTCTTCCAGTCGACGATCTCGTAGGTGTCACCCGTGCGGTACACGGCGTCGATACGGCCCCGGATCACCCGGCCGGCCAGGGTGATCTGGAACGGGGTCTCCACCCGGTACGGCGTGCGCCGGGCGTACGCGGTGCGCTCGAACGCCTCCTTCAGCTCGGCCAGGTCCCGCTCGTCGGCGATCTCCGCGTCGCTCTCGTCGCCCCCGGGCAGCTCGTCGGGGCCGAGCATGGGCAGCGGCAGCTCCTCGTACCGCGACTCCACCCAGGCGTGGAACCGCGTGCCCCGGCGGGCGGCGGGCTGCGGTGGCCGGGGCATGGGCCGGGCCAGCTCCTTGGCGAACGCGTCCGGGTCCTCCGCCAGCCGCAGCAGCTGGGTGGCGGAGAGCGAGGCGGGGACGAGGACGTCGTGCACGGTGGCGCGGGCGCGGCGCAGCTCTCCGGCGAGCGCGTCGAGATCCCGGTCCCAGGAGGCGAGGGTGCGGGTCTCCTCCGGGGTGAGGTGGTCCGCCGGCTCTTCCTGCGGGTGGCGGGCGGCGGGGATGTGAGGGGATGCCTCAGGTGCGGTGTCCCGTACGGGCTCCGGGGCCGTGTCCGGGGCGGCCTGGGTGTCCGGCGTTCCGGCGGGGCGTTCGGTGGGGAGCGCGTCCCAGTCCCACTCCTCGTCGGCCGGTGGCTCGTCGAGCGGGGGCTCGTCGTCCCAGGGGTCGTGCGCCGGTACGTCGTCGGGTTCGGGGGCGTACGCCGGTGGCTGCTCGTCTCCGTGCAGGGCCAGGCGCTCCAGGTGGGCGAGGACCGTGTCCCGGGCCGCGCGGCGGCGGGTGAGGGCCGTGGGGTCGAGCGGGAGCGGCCAGGCCTGGTCGGTGTCGGGCGCCGCGAGGGCCGGGTTCTCCTCGTCCTCGGCGGGCTCGTCGGCCCACGCCTCGATCTCGCCGTGGCCCGCCGCGCAGTGCTCGTACAGCGCCTCCAGGAAGGCGGACGGGCCGCGCGTCCTCTTCTGGGACGGGCCCCACCAGTGGCCGGAGCCGAGGAGGAGGGAGCGCGGGCGCGTGAAGGTGACGTACCCGAGGCGCAGCTCCTCCGTGTGCTGGTGCTCCTTCATCTCCGCCTTGAACGCCTTCATGCCCTTGGCGTCGAACGCGTCCACGTCCGGGAGCGTCGCCGCGTCGCCGCGCAGGGCGTGCGGGAGCACCTTGGCCTGAGCGGTCCAGGCGTCCCGGGCGCGGTCGCTCGGGAACTGGCCGGTGACCAGCCCCGGCACGGCGACCACGTCCCACTCCAGGCCCTTGGACTTGTGCGCGGTGAGGACCTTGACGGTGTTCTCGCCGCCGGGCAGCGCGTTGTCGAGGCCCTTCTCGTACTGCGCGGCGGTCCGCAGGAAGCCGAGGAAGGCGAGCAGCGACGCCTCGCCGTCCAGCGAGGCGAACCGGGCCGCTATGTCCAGGAAGTTGGCCAGCGTCTCGCGGCGGCGGGCGGCCAGCGCCTGCGGCGACGCGGACAGCTCGACCTCCAGGCCGGTGGTGGCCAGGACCCGGTGCAGGACGTCCATCAGGGGGTCCGCGAGCGAGCGGCGCAGGTCGCGCAGCTCACGGGCGAGCCGGGCGAAGCGGATGCGGGCCTCAGCCGAGAACGGCAGCCCGTCGTCGGCCGCGTCCGCCGCGATCAGGAAGGTGTCCAGGGCGTCGGCGAGCGATATCACCTCGGCCGGGTCGGTGCCCTCGACGGCCTCCGCGAGCCGCCGCTCCGGGTCGGCATCGTCGCCTTGGGCGGCCCGGTGGACGAGGAGGCGGGCGCGGCGGCCGAGGAGCGCCAGGTCGCGCGGGCCGATGCGCCAGCGCGGTCCGGTGAGAAGGCGGACCAGGGACGCGTTGGCGCCCGGGTCCTGGAGGACCTCGCAGACGGCGACCAGGTCCGCCACCTCGGGCAGGTGCAGCAGCCCGGCCAGGCCGACCACCTCGACCGGGATGTCCCGGGCGACCAGGGCCGCCTGGATCTGCGGGAAGTCCCCGGCCGTGCGGCACAGGACGGCGATCTCACCGGGCGGGGTGCCGGTGCGCACGAGGTGGGCGAGGGAGTCGGCGAGCCAGTCGATCTCCTCGGTGTGGGTGCTGAGCAGGGCGCATCGGACCAGCCCGTCGCGCTCGGCGCCCGGGGCGGGGCGCAGCGCCTCCACCCCCTCGTGCATCGCGCGCAGCGGCTCCGCGAGGCCGTTGGCCAGGTGGAGGAGGCGGCCGCCGCTGCGCCGGTTCTCGCTGAGGCTGTGGCGGGTGGCGGGGGTGCCGTCGGCGTGCGGGAAGTGCTCGGGGAAGTCGTCCAGGTTGGCGACGGAGGCGCCGCGCCAGCCGTAGATGGCCTGGCAGGGGTCGCCGACGGCGGTCACCGCGTGGCCGGTCGCGCTCGCCCCCGTACCGCTGCCGAACAGCGCCGAGAGCAGCAGCCGCTGGGCGACCGAGGTGTCCTGGTACTCGTCCAGCAGCACCACCCGGAACTCGTCCCGCAGGATCTCCCCCACCTCCGGCCGGGTCAGGGCCAGCTCGGCGGAGAGGGCGATCTGGTCGCCGAAGTCCAGGAGGTCGCGGCTCCGTTTGGCGGTCCTGTAGCGCTCGGTGAGGGAGAGGAGGGAGCGGCGGGCCTCGGCGGTCTCGGGGATCTTGCGCAGGTCGGCGTTGCTGAGCTTGGCGGTGGCCAGCTCACGCAGCAGCTCGGTGTCGTACGTCTCCAGCCGCTCCGGTCGTACGAGATGTTCGGACAGCTCCCCGTCGAGCGCCAGGAGATCGCTGACGAGGGTCGGGAAGGAGCGCGTGAGCGCCGGATACGGGCCCGGGGCCTCGCGCAGCACCTTTGCTGCCAGCTGGTAGCGCGTGGCGTCGGCGAGAAGGCGCGTGGAGGGCTCCAGGCCGATGCGCAGGCCGTGCTCGGTGAGGAGGCGGCCGGCGAACGCGTGGTACGTGGAGATGGTGGGCTCGCCCGGCGGGTGGTCCGGGTCGATGGTCTCGGGGTCGGTGACCCCGGCGGCGACGAGCGCCTTGCGGACGCGCTCGGCCAGCTCGCCCGCGGCCTTGTTGGTGAAGGTGAGGCCGAGGACCTGCTCGGGCGCGACCTGGCCGGTGCCGACGAGCCAGACCACGCGGGCGGCCATCACCGTGGTCTTCCCCGACCCGGCTCCGGCCACGATCACCTGCGGGGCGGGCGGCGCGGTGATGCAGGCCGTCTGCTCCGGGGTGAAGGGGATCCCGAGGAGCTCCTTGAGCTGCTCGGGATCGGTGATGCGTGAGGACACGTGAGAAACGGTAACCGGAGCCACTGACAACCCGGTACGAACCGGATCCCTCAGTCCACCACCTGCCGGCCCTCCGGCTGCGCGCTGCACGAGGCGCGGAAGGTGCAGTGGGCGCAGTGGGTGCCGGTGGTGGGCGTGAACCGTTCGTCCAGGACCTTTCCGGCGGCCGTCGCCAGCAGGTCGGAGACCCACTCCCCGGCCAGCGGCTCCTGCGCCTGCACCTTCGGGAAGGCGTCGCCGCCCTCCTTCTTGGGGGCGGGCTGGCGGAGCTGGACCAGTTCGGCGCCGCCGGGCTCGGGCCGCCGGCCGTCGAAGACCTCGTCGACCGCGCCCTCGCGGACCGCCAGCTGGTAGACGGCGAGCTGCGGGTGGGTGGCCACCTCGTCCTTGGTGGGCGCGCTCTTGCCGGTCTTGAAGTCGACGACGTACGCCCTTCCCTCGGCGTCCTCCTCCACCCGGTCCATCGAGCCTCGGATGCGGACGGCGTACGCGCCCGCCTCCAAGGTCACGTCGAAGTCGTGCTCGCTCGCGGTGGGGGCCCGGCCGCCACGGTCCAGGACGTGCCAGTGCAGGAAGCGTTCCAGGGCGGCGCGGGCCTGGTCCTTCTCCTGTTCGGACTTCCAGGGTGCGTCGAAAGCGAGACCGTTCCAGACGGAGTCCAGGCGCTCCATGAGGACGTCGAGATCGGCGGGCGTACGGCTGGAGGCGACCTCGTCGGCGAGGACGTGGACGACGTTGCCGAACCCCTGGGCGGCCGTGGCCGGGGCGTCGGCCTTCACCTCGCGGCCCAGGAACCACTGGAGGGCGCAGGTGTTGGCCAGCTGGTCCAGCGCACTGCCGGAGAGGGTGACGGGCTGGTCGCGGTCGCGCAGCGGGACGGCGGAGCGGGTCGGCTCGTCCAGGCCCCACCAGCGGGACGGGTGGGCGGCGGGCACGAGCGCCTGGCCCTCGTCGTCGGTGAGCGCGGCGAGGCGGGCGAGGCGGTGGGCGGCGGCGTCGCGCAGGGCGTCCGAGGCCGCCGGGTCGACGGTGGTGGCCCGCAGCTCCGCGACGAGTGCGGCGACGGCGAGCGGGCGGCGTGGGCGGCCGGTGACATCGCGGGGTTCGACGCCCAGCTCGGTCAGGAAGCGGGAGGGCTGGTCGCCGTCGTCGGCGGGGGCCTTCACGGCGGTGACGACGAGGCGCTCGCGGGCGCGGGTGGCGGCGACGTAGAAGAGGCGGCGCTCCTCGGCGAGGAGTGCGCCGGGCGTGAGGGGTTCGGCGAGCCCGTCGCGGCCGATCCGGTCCGCCTCCAGGAGCGAGCCCCGGCGGCGCAGGTCGGGCCAGAGCCCTTCCTGGACCCCGGCGACGACGACGAGCCGCCACTCCAGGCCCTTGGAGCGGTGGGCGGTCATCAGGCGTACGGCGTCAGGTCGGGCGGTCCGCCGGGAGAGGGTGTCGGCGGCGATGTCCTGGGCGTCCACCTCCTCCAGGAAGTTGAGCGCCCCGCGCCCGCCGGTGCGCTCCTCGGCGCGCGCCGCCGTCTCGAACAGGGCGCACACCGCGTCCAGATCGCGGTCGGCGTTGCGCCCGCCCGCCCCGCCGCGCAGCGCGGCCCGCTCCAGCCTGCCGGGCCACGGAGTGCCGTTCCAGAGGGTCCACAGGGCCTCTTCGGCGGTCCCGCCTCCCTCCAGGAGCTCGCGGGCCTTGCGCAGGAGCGCGCCGAGCCGCTGCGCGCCGTGGGCGTACGCCGGGTCGTGCGTGACGAGGCGCTCGGGCTCGGCCAGGGCGCGGGCGAGCAGCTCGTCGGAAGGGGCGGGAAGGCGGACTCCGGCGGCGCGCTCCTCGTCGCGCAGGGCCCGGCCGAGGCGGCGCAGGTCGGCGGCGTCCATGGAGCCGAGAGGCGAGGTGAGGAGGGTGAGGGCGGTCTCGGTGGTGAGCCAGGACGGCGTTCCGGCTTCACCCGGATCCTCCTCGGGGAGGCGTTGCAGCGCCGCCGTCGCCACCGTCCGCAGGGCCGTCAGCAGCGGGGCGACGGCCGGTTCGTGGCGCAGCGGCAGGTCGTCGCCGTCGACCTCCAGAGGGACGCCGGCGGAGGTGAGGGCGCGGCGGACGGCGGGCAGCGAGCGGCCTCCGGCCCGTACCAGCACGGCCATCTCACGCCACGGGACCCCGTCCTCCAGGTGCGCGCGGCGCAGCAGGTCCGCGATGTTGTCCAGCTCCGTGGAGGCGGTCGGATAGGTGTACGTCTCCACCCGGCCGCCCTCCCGGACGGCCTGGAGCTCCCGGTGGGCGCGGACGGTGTCGGCGGGCAGCCGGGTGAGCGGCATCCGGCGGGTGAGCAGCCGGGTCGCCGCGAGCAGCCCGGAGCCGGAGCGGCGCGAGGTGGTGAGGACGCCGACAGGAGCGGGGGTGCCGTCGGCGCGGCGGAAGGTGTCCGGGAATTCGAGGATGCCGTTCACATCGGCGCCCCGGAACGTGTAGATCGACTGGTCCGGGTCGCCGAAGGCCACCAGCGTGCGCCCGGCGCCCACGCCTGCCGCGCGCCCTCGGCGCCGGGGGCCACCCACCCGGTTCCCCGCCAGCGCGTGCAGCAGGCGCACCTGCGCCGGGTCGGTGTCCTGGTACTCGTCGACGTACACCGCGTCGTACGCCCCCGCCAGCTGCGCCGAGACCTTCGGGCGCTCGGCGAGCAGCACCGCGCGGTGCACCAGCTCGGCATAGTCCAGGACGCCCTGCGCGTCGAGCACGTCCAGGTACTCGGCGAGGAACTGGGCCGCCGCGCTCCAGTCCGGGCGGCCCGTGCGGCGGGCGAAGGCGGCGAGCGCGTCCGGGCCGAGGCCGAGTTCGCGGCTGCGGGCGAGCACGGCGCGCACCTCGTCGGCGAAGCCGCGCGTGGTCAGGCAGGCGCGCAGCTCGTCGGGCCAGCGGACGTGGGCCAGGCCCTCCTTCTCCAGGTCGAGCTGGCCGGCGAGCAGGTCGCGGACGGTGACGTCCTGCTCGGGCCCGGAGAGCAGCCGCAGCGGATCGGCGAAGAGGTCGGCGTCCTGGTGGGCGCGGACCAGGGCGTAGCAGTACGAATGGAAGGTGGTGGCCTGCGGGCCGCGGGCCGCGCCGAGCCGGGCCGCCATCCGGTCGCGCAGTTCGACGGCGGCCTTGCGGCTGAAGGTGAGGACGAGGATGCGGGCGGGGTCGGCGCCCCGGTTCACCCGGGCCGCCACGGACTCCACGAGCGTGGTGGTCTTGCCGGTGCCGGGACCGGCGAGGACGAGCAGCGGTCCTTCGGTGTGATCAACCACGGCGCGCTGGCCTGCGTCCAGGAGAGGAGGCTCCACGGAACCCGGCGGGGTGCGCACCAGGCGGTACGCGCCCGTGGTCCGCGGCCGTGTCTCACGGTGCGGACTGTGCCGGGTGGAAGAGGAGGAGCTCACGTGGATCGCCGGTCCTGGTGGGTTCACGGGCCGTACAGGTCGTACAGCCCGAAAAGGGTCGTTCCTGGAGTCGTAGAAGGACGAGGAGAGGAGGTGCGCATGGAGCGCGGTGACGACGACGCTACGCCAGCGGGTGCGCGGGAGGCGGCGGGTGCGCTGCGTCTCTCGTCACGCACCGGCCCGCGCCCGGCCGGACGCGGTCACCGGCAGCCGCCGTCAGGTGTGAGTTTCCTCGCCCTGGCCGGCCGGGCCGGAGGGACCGGCCGGACCGGAGGAGTCACCTCCGCTCCCGTCCCAGCGCGCCCGGCGCATGTCAAGCCGCGGAAGATGGCCGTCCGCCTGACGCGAGGCCTCACGCAACGGCGTCCCCTCCGCGCGGTAGTGGTCCAGCGCCCGCAGCTCGTGGCCCGGCAGCAGCGCCCCGTCCGCCCGCACCACACGCCACCACGGCACGGCGGATCCGTACAGCGCCATGGCCCGTCCCACCTGCCGCGGGCCGCCGTCGCCCAGCCACTCCGCGACATCGCCGTACGTCATGACCCGGCCCGGCGGGATCAGGTCGGCGACGTCGAGGACCCGCTCCGCGTACTCCGGCAGCGCGCCCGGTTGCTCGTCGTCCGTCTCGTCCGTCCCGTCCTGGCTCATCCGTCCCATCCTGCCGTACGCCACCGACAGCGCGGCCGGAACCGTCTCGGTACGGTCACCGAGCATGCGCGCAGGTGCAAAGGGGCGTATGTTGCGCATCCCGCGCCCGGGCGACGCACCCTGATGCCCCCCTCCGTCTCCGGGCCGTGCCACCATCATCCGGGCGGTGACCGGTGATACGAGACCACGAAGACGAACCAGAGGCGACGAAGGAGCAGGGCGTGCAGCCACCGAAGGCGGCGGACGCCTCCGATGCCGGAGAGCGCCCACCGAGTGCGCCGGAGCCCGCCGAGGAGCACCCGCCGCGTACGCCGGAGCACGCCGGAGCACGTCCGTCGCCTGCGCCGGAGCCCACCGGCGAGCGCGCCTCGCGTACGCCGGAGCCCGTCGGGGAGCGCCCGGAGGAGGCCCCGGACCCCGCCGCCGCACTCCGTACCGACGGCTCCCCCGCGACCACCGTGACCGACGTTCCCTCCGCGGCCACCGCGTCCACCAGCGGCCATCTGACCGGCTCCACGCTCGCCTCCGCCGAGGCCGCCCTGAGCGACCGGGTATCCGGCGACGAGCCGCTGCTCCCCGCCCGGGTGCACCGCCCCTCCGACCTGATGCGGCTGCTCATCGGCATCGCCGCCATCGCCGTGCTCTTCGCGATCGCCGCCTTCGCCCAGGGCACCACCACCGGCCTTGAGGACGACATCTCCAAGGGCACCGAGCAGGCGCCCGATCTGCTGATCAAGATCGCCGGGCTGGTCTCCAGCATCGCCGTACTGCTCGTGCCGGTGGCCTTCGCCATCGAGCGGCTGATCAAGCGGGACGGGCTGCGCATCGCCGACGGCGTCCTGGCCGCCGTACTCGCCCACGGCGTCACCCTCGCCACCGACCTCTGGGTCTCGCGCTCCGCGCCCGGCACCATCCAGGAGGCCCTGACCCAGCCGCAGCCGGGCGCCGGACTGACCGACCCGGTGCACGGCTACCTCGCCCCGGTGATCGCGTACATGACCGCCGTCGGCATGGCGAGACGGCCGCGCTGGCGCGTCGTGCTCTGGGCCGTCCTGCTGCTCGACGCGTTCGCGATGCTCGTCGGCGGGTACACCACACCGTTCTCGATCATCCTGACGGTCCTGATCGGCTGGACCGTGGCGTACGGAACGCTGTACGCGGTCGGCTCGCCGAACGTCCGCCCCACCGGCCAGCACCTGATGGCGGGGCTGCGGCACGTCGGCTTCCGGCCGATCGCCGCGATGCGCACCGAGGACGCCGCCGACAGCGACACCGCCGACCCGAACGACCGGGGCCGGCGGTATCTGGTCACCCTGGAGGACGGGCCGCCGCTGGACGTGACGGTCGTCGACCGCGAGCAGCAGGCCCAGGGGTTCTTCTACCGGGCCTGGCGCCGCCTCACGCTGCGCACGCTCACCCAGCGCCGCTCGATCCAGTCGCTGCGGCAGGCGCTGGAACAGGAGGCGCTGCTCGCGTACGCGGCGATCGCCGCCGGGGCCAACGCGCCGAAGCTGATCGCCACCTCCGAGCTGGGTCCGGACGCGGTGATGCTCGTCTACGAGCACATCGGCGGCCGGTCGCTGGACCAGATGGAGGACGAGGAGATCACCGACGACCTGGTGCGCGGCGCCTGGCGTCAGGTGAAGGCCCTCCAGTCGCGCCGGATCGCGCACCGCCGGCTGACCGGTGACGCGCTGCTGGTGGATCGTTCCGGCAAGGTCTTCGTGACGGACCTGCGCGGCGGTGAGATCGCCGCCGGTGACCTGGTCCTCCGCATGGACGTGGCGCAGCTGCTGACGACCCTGGGGCTGCGGGTGGGGGCCGAGCGCTCGGTCTCCGGCGCGCTGGCCGTACTCGGCCCGGACGCGGTGGCGGACTGTCTGCCGCTGCTTCAGCCGATCGCGCTGAGCCGCTCCACCCGCGCGACCCTGCGCCGGCTGGCGCGGGAACGCTCGCAGCAGGAGCGGGACGCGGTGCTGGAGGCATCGCGGGCGGCCAAGGAGGCGCGGGCCCGGGACGCGGCGGAGAAGGCCGCGCAGGCCGGGGCCGAGGCTCCCGCCGAGCCCAAGTCCGGTCACAAGGCCGAGCGGAAGTCGCTGCGGACCGAGAAGCAGGCCGAGAAGCGGGCCGTGGACGACGCGCTGGAGGAGGCACGGGAGGGCGATCTGCTCGCGCAGATCCGCCGTCAGGTGCTGCTGATCCGGCCGCAGGCGCCGGTCGAGCCGGTCCGCCTGGAGCGGATCAAACCCCGTACGCTCTTCAGCTTCATCGCCGGAGCCATCGCCGCGTACTTCCTGATCTCCCAGGTCACCCAGGCCGACTTCGGTGTGCTCGTGGAGCAGGCGGAATGGGGCTGGGTGGCGGCGGCGCTCGGCTTCTCGGGGCTCAGCTACGTGGCGGCGGCGATGAGCCTGCTGGGCTTCGTGCCGGAGCGGGTGCCGTTCCTGAAGACCGTGCAGGCGCAGGTGGCCGGTTCGTTCGTGAAGATCGTCGCCCCGGCCGCCGTCGGCGGTGTGGCGCTGAACACCCGCTTCCTGCAACGCGCCGGCGTGCGCCCCGGTCTGGCCGTGGCGAGCGTCGGAGCCTCGCAGCTCTTCGGGCTCGGCTGCCACATCCTGCTGCTGGCCCTCTTCGGTTATCTCACCGGTACGGAGAAGACCCCGGACTCGCTCACCCCTTCCCGTACGGTGATCGCCGGTCTGCTGACGGTCGCGGTGCTGGTGCTGGTGGTGACGGCCATTCCGTTCCTGCGGAAGTTCGTGGTCACCCGGGTGCGCTCGCTCTTCGCCGGGGTCGTGCCGCGCATGCTGGACGTGGTGCAGCGGCCGCAGAAGCTGGTCACCGGGATCGGCGGGATGCTGCTGCTGACCGGCCTGTTCGTGCTCTGCCTGGACGCGTCGATCCGGGCGTTCAGTGGGCCGGACGTCACCCAGCTGAGCTACGCGAGCATCGCGGTGGTCTTCCTCGCGGGCAACGCGCTCGGCTCCGCCGCGCCCACCCCGGGCGGGATGGGCGCGGTCGAGGGCGCCCTGACGCTGGGCCTGATCGCGGTCGGGCTGCCGATGGAGGTCGCGGCGCCGGCGGTGCTGCTGTACCGCGTGATGACGCTGTGGCTGCCGGTGCTGCCGGGGTGGATCGCCTTCAACCAGCTGACCCGGAAGGGCGAGCTGTAAGACCGAGCGGCAAGGAAGGGCGCACCACCCGCATGGACCGCGCCCCAGCGCGCTCCCCGGCGCCCCGCCGCACGATGGAGCCCATGAGGACTTCCCCCGCTCTGCGTGCCGCCGCCCTCGCCGCCACCGCCACCGTGCTGCTGCCCCTGGCGGGCTGCTCGGACGGCGACGGCGGTGGCGGAGAGGGCCGCTCGACGCCCTCCGGGGCCTCGACCGCCTCCCCCACCGCCACCTCCGAGGAGCTGGCGTCACAGGAGCTGGAGTGGTCGCCGTGTTCGGCGCCGAACGTGGCGCAGGGCGGTGGTGAGTCGCCGTCGCCGCTGCCGGGCGGCGCGGTCTGGGAGTGCTCCTTCATGGACGTACCGCTGGATTACGCGGAGCCGGACGGCCGGACGATCGAGCTGGCGCTGATCCGGGGGAAGGCCAAGGACCAGAAGCGGCGGATCGGGTCGCTGCTGTTCAACTTCGGCGGGCCCGGCGCGTCCGGTGTGGCGACCCTGCCGGCCTTCGGCGCGGACTACGACCGGCTGCGCGGCCGGTACGACCTGGTGAGCTTCGACCCGCGCGGGGTGGGGCGCAGCGAGGGCGTGGAGTGCGCGGACGACGCCCAGTTGGACGCCCTGTACCAGGAGGACTCCACGCCGGACGACGCGGCGGAGGAGAAGGAGTTCGTCGAGGGCCAGAAGGACTTCATCGCCACCTGTAAGAAGAACTCGGGCCCCGAGCTGCCTTATGTGGGCACCACGAACGCCGCCCGCGACATGGATCTGATGCGCACGGTGCTCGGCGACGACAAGCTGCACTACTTCGGCATCTCCTACGGCACCGAGCTCGGCGGCGTCTACGCCCACCTCTACCCGGACAAGGTGGGCCGGGCCGTCTTCGACGCGGTGGTCGACCCGACGAAGGACGCCGAGCAGTCATCGCTCGGCCAGGCGCAGGGGTTCCAGCTCGCCTTCGACAACTTCACCGAGGACTGCGCGGACCGCGCCGACACGTGCGCCCTGCCCGGCGCCACCGGCGAGGAGGTCGAGCAGTGGATCGCCGACCTCCTGGCGAAGCTGGAGAAGGAGCCGATCGACGGCCTCGGCGACCGCGCGCTGACGCAGACGCTGGCCACCACCGGCATCGCCTCCGCGCTCTACTCCAAGGAGACCTGGCCGCTGCTGGAACAGGGCCTGGACGAGGCGGACGGCGGCTCCGGCGCGCTGCTGCTCGCGCTGGCCGACTCGCTGAACGGCCGCTCCGAGGACGGCCGGTACGACAACTCCAACGCCGCCAACATCGCGATCAACTGCGCCGACAACAAGCAGCGCTTCACCCTGGAGCAGACCAAGGCGGCCCTGCCCGCCTTCCGCAAGGCGTCACCGATGTTCGGCGAGTACCTGGGCTGGGGCCTGATGAGCTGCACCGGCTGGCCGGTCGCGGGCGCCTGGGTGACCCCCGACGTCAGCGCTCCCGGCTCCGCGCCGATCCTCGTCATCGGCAACACCGGCGACCCGGCGACTCCGTACGCGGGCGCGAAGGCGATGGTGGAGAAACTCGGCCGGGGAGTAGGCGTCGAGCTGACATACAAGGGCGAGGGCCACGGCGCGTACAACAGTAAGAACAAGTGTGTCCAGGGAGCCGTCGACGGCTATCTCCTGAACGGTACGGTGCCGAAGTCCGGCACGGTCTGCGAGTGATCCCTTGTCGTGACCCGGCTCCGAACTGTGCCCCGGCTCCGATCTGTGACCCGGCTCCCGATCTGTGACCCGGCTCCCGACGCCCTGTCAGAGGCGCCGATTAGCATGGCGGGACATCGCAAGCGCCCGACGCTTCACCAGCGGCTGCGGGCCACGGGGAGGGAATGCGGATCATGCGTGCGCACCGAGTGGCGGTACGGGCGGGAGCGGGCCTGCTGGCGGCGGGACTGCTCGCGGGCTGCGGCCTGCTGTCCACGGAGCCGGAGCCGGACGCGCCCGCGGACGGCCGCCCCGGTGACACCTCCGCCTCACCGTCCCCGGGCTTGAAGGAGACGCCGAAGACCCCGCCCCTGCCCGCAGCGCTCACCTCGCAGCGCCCCGACTGGCAGCGCTGCAAGCCCCCGCGCAACGGCGGGGCGCCCGGCTCCGAATGGCGCTGTACGAGCGTCAAGGTGCCCCTGGACTACGCGAAGCCGTCCGGCGAGACGATCTCCATCGCGCTGATCCGCAAGGAGGCCCGGGACAAGGACCGCCGGCTCGGCTCGATGCTGTTCAACTTCGGCGGTCCGGGCGGTTCGGGCGTCGAGATACTGCCGCGCGCGGCCTCCTCGTACGAGAAGCTCAACTCCCGCTACGACCTGGTGGGGTTCGATCCGCGCGGGGTCGCGGCCAGCTCCGGGGTGAACTGCCGCACCGACGAGGAGCAGGAACAGGCCCTCCGGAGCGTCGACCTGACCCCGGACACGGCGGCCGAGGAGACGGTGTTCCTCAAGGACGGCGCCGACTTCGGCGCGGGGTGCGAGCGCCGGTCCGGCAAGGTCCTCCCGCACGTCGGCACGTCCAACGCCGCCCGCGACCTGGACCTGATCCGCCAGGTCCTCGGCGACGACAAGCTGTCGTATTTCGGCTTCTCCTACGGTACGGAGCTGGGCGGGACGTACGCGCACCTCTTCCCGCAGAACGTGGGCCGCACCGTGCTGGACGCGGTCGTCGACCCGACGGCCGACGGCGTCGGGCACGCGCGCAACCAGGCGAGGGGCTTCCAGCGCGCCCTGGAGAACTACCTCAAGGACCGCGGCCAGGACCCGAAGGCGGCCTCGGAGCGCATCGCCCGGCTGCTGGCCGGCATCGATCGGAAGCCGCTGCCCACCGCGTCCGGCCGCGAGCTGACCGAGTCCCTCGCCCTCACCGGCATCGTCACCCCGCTCTACTCGCGGTCCAACTGGCCCACGCTGACCGCCGCCCTGGACGAGGCGGAGAACAAGGGCACGGGCGACGGCCTGCTCCAGCTCGCCGACTCGTACAACGGACGGGACGAGAACGGGCGTTACGACACCCAGGCCCACTCCCAGCGGGCGATCTCCTGCGCCGACTCCAAGGCCCGCCCGACGGTGGACGAGGCCCGCGCGCTGCTGCCGGAGTTCCGCAGGCTCTCCCCCGTGTTCGGGCCGTTCCTGGCCTGGGACACGGCGGGCTGGTGCGCGCAGTGGCCGGTCGACGGCGAGCACGAGACGCCGGAGACCAGCGCGCCGGGGGCGGGCCCGATCCTGGTCATCGGCACGACCGGTGACCCGGCCACGCCGTACGAGGGGGCGCAGCGGATGGCGGACGAGCTCGGCAAGGGCGTCGGCATCATGCTCACCAACAAGGGCGAGGGGCACGGGGCGTACGGCGAGGGCGACTGTGTGACCGAGGCGGTCGACAGCTACTTCCTGGACGGGAAGGTCCCGGAGTACGGCATGACCTGCGGGTGACGCGCACGGCAAAAAAAGGGGGGCCGGTCCACCTGAGGTGGACCGGCCCCCCTTTACCTGAACCGCGTGACGTTCTAGTAGATCGGCTTCTCCGGCTCGATCTGGTTGACCCAGCCGATCACGCCGCCGCCGACGTGCACCGAGTCGGCGAAGCCCGCCGACTTGAGGACCGCGAGGACCTCGGCGCTGCGGACACCCGTCTTGCAGTGCAGGACGATACGGCGGTCCTGCGGAAGGTCCTGGAGCGCGTTGCCCATGAGGAACTCGTTCTTCGGGATCAGCTTGGCGCCCGGGATCGAGACGATCTCGTACTCGTTCGGCTCGCGGACGTCGATGATCTCGATCTTCTCGTCGCCGTCGATCCACTCCTTGAGCTGCTTGGGAGTGATCGTGGAGCCGGCCGCCGCTTCCTGGGCCTCCTCGGAGACGACGCCGCAGAAGGCCTCGTAGTCGATGAGCTCGGTGACGGTCGGGTTCTCGCCGCAGACCGCGCAGTCGGGGTCCTTGCGGACCTTGACCTGGCGGTACTGCATCTCCAGGGCGTCGTAGATCATCAGACGGCCGACCAGCGGGTCGCCGATGCCGGCGAGCAGCTTGATCGCCTCGGTGACCTGGATCGAGCCGACCGACGCGCACAGCACACCCAGCACGCCGCCCTCGGCGCAGGAGGGGACCATGCCCGGCGGCGGCGGCTCCGGGTAGAGGCAGCGGTAGCAGGGGCCGTGCTCGGACCAGAACACGGAGGCCTGGCCGTCGAAGCGGTAGATCGAGCCCCATACGTACGGC
Organism: Streptomyces sp. CA-146814; assembly: GCF_050942385.1. Classification (NCBI taxonomy): domain Bacteria; kingdom Bacillati; phylum Actinomycetota; class Actinomycetes; order Kitasatosporales; family Streptomycetaceae; genus Streptomyces; species Streptomyces sp. CA-146814. Next base: position 5,373,478 of record NZ_CP192068.1, on the reverse strand, counting down.
TTGTTCAGCAGAACGGCCGCGTCGTTGACCAGATAGCGGGTGGCGAAGTTGTCCGTGCCGTCCACGATCAGGTCGTACTGGGCGAAGATCTCCTTCACGTTGTCGGCTTCGAGCCGCTCCTCGTGCAGGACCACGTTGACGTACGGGTTGATACCCAGCACGGAGTCCTTGGCCGACTGCGCCTTGGACCGGCCGATGTCGGCCTGGCTGTGGATGATCTGGCGCTGCAGGTTCGACTCGTCGACCTCGTCGAACTCCACGATGCCCAGCGTGCCGACACCGGCCGCGGCGAGATACATCAGGGCCGGAGAGCCGAGGCCGCCGGCGCCCACACAGAGCACCTTGGCGTTCTTCAGGCGCTTCTGCCCGTCCATCCCGACATCCGGGATGATCAGGTGGCGGGAGTACCTGCGGACCTCGTCGACGGTGAGCTCGGCGGCCGGCTCGACCAGGGGTGGCAGCGACACAGGAACCTCAACAATGCAGGTGGTCGGATTTGCGTACATCGACTGCGCGTACATCGACTACGCACGGTTGTTCTTCCGGTAACACTGCCACGCCCCTTCTCATTCCGAGATACCGGGTCCGATCCGCGAGACGATTTCGTCCCAGTACCTGGGCAGCGCCGCGAATGGATCGCTTTGTCCGCTCCGTCCGTCGCCGCTCCGCCCGCCCCGGTCCGTGAAGAAGATCGTCCCGGCGCCCTGCCAGCGGGCGACGCGCATCGCCTCGTCGAGATGGGTGCGCGGCACCCCGTGGACGAAGTGCGCGAACCGCTCCGGCGGGTAGTCCGCCGTCCACTCGGCCACCTGTGACCAGCGGTAGTCGGTCCACGGCCCCTGGAAGGTGACCAGTTGGTCGGCGGCCTCGGCGTATCCGGGGTACGGGTGGGTCCCGTGGCCGAGGACGAGGCGGCCGCCGTCGTCCGCGCTGTCGCTCTCCGCGAGGAGCGCGTGGAGCATGCCGGTGAGACGGCGTACGCCGGGGAGTTCGGCCCGGTCGGCGGGACAGCGGGCGAGGTAGAAGCCGCCCACCCGGTACCAGTCGATGAAGGCCCGGGCGTCCGCGATCAGCTCGTCGAAGGGCCGGTTGCCGTGGGCCAGGTCGAGGTGGCCGAGGAGCCGGCCGCCGCAGGCGCGTACGGAGTCGTCCGGGGCCTCGCCGTGCAGCGCGCGTTCCCGGGCGTTGCGGAGCCTTCCGGCCACCTCCAGACAGTGCGGGTCGGGCCGGGTGCCGGGGCCCTCCGCGATGTTGAGGACGGCCCAGTGCAGCGGCGTGCCGGGGCGGATCAGCTCGGCCCACTCGGCCGGGGCGAGCAGCGGGTGGGCGTAGCCGGGGACACCGAAGCCGAACTGTTCGCCGCCGGCGGTCCTGCGGGCGTCGGCGGGAGCGGTCAGATGCGGCACGCCGCCTCCATCCAGATGTCCGCGAGCGACTCCTCCAGGTTGATCCGGGGCCGCCAGCCGAGCCGGTCCCGCGCGGTGCGGACGTCGGCCTGCTGCCAGGCCCCGCAGCCGTCCGGGTACGGCGACGGGGTCGCGGAGAGGTGCTCCATCACCGACTCGGCGGAGGTGCGCGGGGCGCCGATCGGCAGGCGCGCGGGGGGCGTGTCCAGCTCGTGGAGTGCGCCGGCGTATCCGGCGACCCTGGCCAGTACGGCGGCGGCGTCGCGGAGCCGGACGGCGCGCCCGGTACCGATGTTGACGACGCCCTGCGCGGCGGAGAGCGAGGCGGCGTGGACGGCCCGCGCCACATCCCGTACGTCGACGAAGTCCCGCTGCACGCCGAGGCCGCTCAGCTTGAGCTCGCCGTCGCCGGACTGCATGGCCCGGCGCATCGCCTCGGCGAGCCGGCCCAGCGGGGAGCCCGCCGGGGTGCCGGGGCCGACGGGCGAGAAGACGCGGAGCACGACGGCGTCGAGGCCCGAGCCGAGGACCAGTTCGGTGGCGGCGAGCTTGCTGACGCCGTACGGGCCGCCGGGGCGCGGGATGGCGTCCTCGGCGGTGGAGGAGCCGGGCTGCGAGGGACCGTACTCGGAGGCGCAGCCGACCTGGACGAGCCGGGCGCCGCAGCCGCTGCGGCGCAGGGCCTCGCAGACGGTGGCGACGGCGACGGTGTTGTGGCGGGTGAGGTCGCGGGCGCCGCCGCGGGTGGCGCCCGCGCAGTTGACGACGACTCCGGGGTGGACGGCGTCCAGGAAGCGGGTGAGCGCTCCCGGGCTGCCGCCGGCGAGGTCGAACCGGACGTCGGCGTCGTCGCCGCGCCCGAGGGCCGTGAGGTGGACAGCGGGGTCGGCGAGCAGCCGGTCGGCGACGAAGCGGCCGAGGAATCCGTTGGCTCCGAGCAGCAGCACCCTCATCGCGCACCGCCTCGGTGCCGACGGCGGGCTGCCGGTGCGGGGGACTGGGGGGTCATGGCGGGTTTCTCCTTGGTGGGTCGGTTCGCCGGTCGGCGTGGTGTCGGACAGGGCCCGCGGCGTCGGCTCCGCGGGGGTGGTGCGGTGGTGCGGTGGTGCGGTTCTGGTGGCGGCGGTCTTCCTGCGGGGGTACGGGGGTCGGTCACGCCCTGCTGTGTGCGGAGGCGCGGGAGAGGGCGGCGGAGGCGTGGACCAGGAGTCCGAGCGCCGCCGCTCCGCAGGCGAGGGCGGGGACGGCGCCCGGGCCGCCCGCCGCCACGAGGGCGTGGACGGGCCGGGCCAGGGGTTCGAGGCCGGGCAGCCGGCCGGCGAGGACGAGGGCGGGGGCGACGGCCTCCACGGCACAGGCGGCGGCGAGCGCGACGGTGCCCGGCTCGGGCAGTCCGTGCGCGGCGAGCAGCCGGGCCAGGAAGAACAGCACCCCCAGGGCGGCGGCCGCGGCCGGCAGTCCCTGGGAGCCGAGGCCGAGGCCGGCCAGCAACAGCAGGGGCAGCAGGGCGCAGAGGAAGAGCGCGACGGCGGCCAGGAGCAGGGGGCGAACTCCGGCGCCGAACTCCTCCAGTGCGCGGCTTCCGGTGAGTTTGCGGTGGGCCCGCACGGTGAAGAGGTGCGCGCACCAGGCCGCCGGGGCGATGGCGGCGGTGAGCCCGAGCAACGGGGCCGGGTCGGCCTCCCACGGCCCGTCCGGCCCGCCGCTGACGACCTGGCCGATCAGCCCTTCGCCGTACACCGCGAAGCTCAGGAGCCAGCAGGCGTACATCCCGGCGCGGCCCGCTCCTTCGGTCGCGCGCAGGGGCCCGCGGCCCAGGCAGAGCCGGAGCGCGAGGTACGCCAGGAGTGCGCCGGTGAGGGTCACGGCGGCCCGCGCTCCCCCGCCGAGCGCCCCTTCGGTGACCCGGAGCAGCCCGGCGGTGGCGAGGCAGGCGGCACCGGGGAGCAGCGCGAGCAGCGTCCACCCGGCGCGGGCCTCGGTGTCGGGCCCGGGCGGCGGAGGCCCGGCGGGTGGGGGCCCGGCGGGGGTGCGGGCGTACAGCTCCTCGGCGAGCGCGAACACGTCCCGGTGGCGGTAGCGGGCGGCGGTCCGGTCGGTGAGCCCGCGGGCCTCCAGACCGGCGGCGATCTCCAGTGGACTCACGGCCCGTTCGCACAGGTCGCGGTGGTGGTGCAGCAGGGACTTCACGGGGTCGGCGGGGCCTCGGCGTACGGGGGTTGCGGGCCTGCGGCGCACGGCGCGCGGCGCGATCTCGGCGGGGCGGTCGGATACGGCCGTGGCGCGGGTTCCGGGCTCGGGGGCTTCCGGCGACACGGCGGCGGGCCCAGCGGTCCGGGCAGGCACGACGGTGTCCTCCGGACCGACGTCCGGACCGTCTTCCCGACCGACTTCCGGGCCGGCTTCCGGACGAGGCGTCGGGCGGTGGTCTCCGTGGCCGGGACCGGTCTCGTGGTCACGCATCGCCGTCCTCCCGTCCGCAGGTGGCCGCGCGGACGCACACGGGCTCGGCCCGCCGGGCGGTCTCCGCGCCGCACTCCCCCTCCGGCTCCGCCTCGTCGGCCGAGCTCGGCACCCGAGCGCCGGTCACGGAGGGCTGGGGCTGGGTCCAGTGGCCGAGGAGGCGGGACTCCGCCGGGGTGGCGAAGAGCAGGGGCTCGCCGTCGGCGTCCACCGTGTCGGCCTCCCGGCGCACCGGCGCGTGCGAGATCAGCTCCAGGTAAATGCCGCGAAATGCCGCGAGGTTCTGTTCGACGGTGAAGAGTTCGAGCGCGCGGGCCCGCGCCGCCGCGCCCAGGCGCGCCCGGCGCTCGGGGTCGCGCAGCAGCGCGATGCAGGCGTCCGCGAGCGCCCGGGGGTTGCGCGGGGGCACCACCAGGCCGGTGCCGCCGATGACCTCGACGACGGCTCCGACATCCGTGGAGACCGTGGCCCGGCCGCAGAACATCGACTCGACGAGGCTGATCGGGAAGCCTTCGACGACGCTGGAGAGCACGGTCACGCCGCCCGCCGCGTACGCCTGGGCGAGGCCGGGCACTTCGGGCCCGCCGATCTCCTCGAAGGTGACCGGGCTGACGCCCTCGGTGTGGGCGCCGGTGGCCTCGTCCGGGAAGAGCTGGGCGGCCAGCGACCGGCAGTGCGCGAGGTACGTGGCGCCCTCGTCCCCGTCCGCCGGCACGCCGAAGATCCGCAGCCGGGCGTCCGGTTCGGCGCGGCGGACCTCGGCGAAGGCGTGGAGCAGGGCGATCAGGTCCTTGGCGGGCTCGATCCGGCCGACCCAGACCAGCGTGTCCGGGCCGCCCGCGTCGTCGTCCTCGCCGACCGTCGCGAAGCGCCCGGCCGCCATGCCCGGGTAGACCGTGCGCTGCTTGGCCGGGTCGGCGCCGCACCGCTGCTGCCAGCGGCGGACGTGGGTGTTGCCGGGGGTGATGACCGCGGCCTGGCGGTAGACCTCGGCGGCCAGCAGACCGTGGGAGCGGGCGAGGAGGGCGCGCACCGGAGCGCCGAAGGGCGCCCGGGGCGCGGCGAGGTGGTGCGCGCGGAGCGGCACGCCGTGCTCGGTGACCAGGAGCGGCACACCGAAGAAGCGTTTGGCCAGCAGCCCCGGAATCGCGGCCGCTCCGCCGGACACGGCGTGGCAGAGGTCGACCGCTCCGAGGCTCTCGGGGGCGTACCAGTCGAGCGAGAGCGGGCGCAGGACGCGCTCCAGTTCGGCGGCGAAGGCGAGGTGGTCCACGACGGTGGCGCTCTGCACGGTCCGGCCAGCGCCCCGGGCGCGGGATGCGGCCTCCAGGATCCGTACGGTGGTCTCGGAGCGGAGGGCCAGGTGGAGTCCGCCGCGCTCCCGGGCCAGCTCGGCCAGTCCGTAGAAGCCCTCGGTGAAGAGCCCTCCGTCGGTGGCCGGTTCCGTACCGGCGTCCTCGGTGGCGCAGACCGCGGTGGCCAGCGCCCGCAGATGGCCGGCGAAACGCCTGCGGTCGCGGCGCCCGTAGGAGACGCCTCCGCCGGTCACCAGCCTGGCGAGCAGGCCGCGTTCACCGCTGCCGCGCGGAGTGCCGTCCTCGGGGATCCGGAGCGGCGCGGTGCGTACCCGGCTGACGTGGTGCGGCAGCCGGACCCAGCCCTGGTCCTCCTGGTGGGCGGAGCGGCTCAGTGCGAAGAGGTCGAACTCGTGCTGCGGCAGCCCGCGCACCAGCCGGTCGCACCAGAGCCCGGACTCACCGTTCGCATACGGATGACCACCGTCGGTGAGCAGTCCGATCCGCACGAGTACACCCCCGATCTCCCTTGTGGGCGGCCGCCGTTGGAACGGCGACTCTCAGCGGGACGACCGTAAGCGGATACGCCGGTGGCGCGACGGACGGTTGTCCGTCGCGCCACCGAAAGGGGTGAACCGTCGTAACTTTCCGGTGCCGGTCGCGTTCCGTCGCGATACAGCGGTCGGTTGTTACGGAGGGTCAGGCTGCGGCCAGCCCCTGCGCGCCGTCCGGCGAGCCGCCGGGCGACCCGGGTCCGGGCGCGGAGAGTGTCCTCAACTACCGGGATATACCCAGGGGTTGGGCTTGCACTTGATCCCGTCGATGTCCAGGGACTTGGTCTGCTGCTGCATCACCGGGGCCGGAGCGCCGGGCGTGCGGCAGCTCACGTGATCGTGCCCGAGCCGGTGGCCGACCTCGTGGTTGATGAGCATCTGACGGTAGGCCAGCATCTTCTTCGGACCGAAGGTGGCGGAACCCTGGGCCCACCGATAGGCGTTGATCATCACCCGGTCGGTCGAGGCGGAATCGCACGAGACGTTCTGGACCGTCGTGTCCAGACCGGATTTCGCACACCATTCACCGGTCGTCCCGGGACTGGCGAGCGTGATCACGAAATCCGGGCTCCCGGAGGAGATCCGCTCGAAGGTCATCACCCCGTTGTGCGCCCAGCTCCGGTCGTCGTTCAGCGTCTTCTGGACGGCTTCGGCGAAGAGGCCGGCGTCGAGGGAGAGACCCTTCTCGACATCGATCCGGTAGCGGTACTTCTGCCCCTTCCCGGGCGCCTTCGCCAGTCCGGGAACGGCTTCGAACGCACCGGTCGCCTTGAGGTCGGCGGCGAGCGGGAAGGCCTGTGCCATCTTGGCGGCGTACGACAGGGGCTTGACCTCGGGGGGCCTGGTGGCGGGCTGATCGGGTGTCGGGCGAGCGTCCGAGCGCGAGGCGCCCTCGCCGGCCTCCCGGTCGACACCGGCCGCCCGCTCCGCCGCCGCCGTCCGGCCGGCGGAGTCCTCGGCGACCTGGCCGGCCACCACGACCGCGAGCACGGTCGTCACCGCGGCTGCGGCGATCCCGGTGAAGGTCCGCCCCTTGCCGCCCTTGGGCTCAGGCCGTTCGGCGGGGTCGCCGTCCGTACCGTCATCGGGCCCCGCCGGAGGCCCGGCGTCGGAGGTCTCGGAGGTGACGGCCGAGGCGGGCGCGTCGGCGTCGAAGGCGTCGACGAACTCGCGGCGCGGGCCCGGCATCGCCCCGGGATCGGCGGCCGGCTGACGCGCCGTCCGCCCGTCGGCGGCACGCTGGGCGGCCCGCTGGGCGGACACCTGACGGGCCACGGCCTGTTCGCGGGCTTCACCGTCCTGGTCCTGGCGGCCCGGTGCGCCGTACGGCTGCGCGTACGAGGAGGCGGCGCCTTCGTGCGGCTGCCTCGGGGAGTACGCGTGGGGCCCGGTGCCCCAGCCGCCGCCCGGCTCGTGCTGCTCGGGGTGGCCGCCGCGCACCTGGGGGGCGTCCTGGAAGGGCGCGGCCGGGTAAGGGGCGTCGAGGAACGCGGTGTCCGGGTGCGGTGCGTGCCCGTCGGCGGAGGGCGCGGAGCCCTGGCGCCTGCGCCGGCCGCTGCCGGAGGCGGGGCGGGGTACGGCGCGGCGGCCGCCCGGATCCGCCGCTGCGGCGTCCGGGCGGGTGGCCTCGGCGCCCTTTCGGCTGTGTCGTCCCACGCCCCGGATCAGCTCCCGCCGCAATCGTCCAGCAGTTCCCGGAACGCCTGGGCGACCGCCTCCGGGTACTCCATCATCGCCACGTGCCCCGCGTCGGGCAGGGTCAGCAGCCGGGCGTCGCGGAAAGCCGCGGCCGCCCTGCGCGCCATCCGGTACGAGACGAGCTGGTCCCGTCCGCCGTACACGAGCTGGGTCGGTGCGAGCACCCGCTCGGCCTGGCGCCACAGTCCGTGCTGGCCGCCCAGGGTGTACGCGTCCACGATGCCCCGGGCCGAACGCGTCATCGCGTCCCAGAAGTACGGCAGCTCCAGCCGGCGCTCCATCTCGGCCACCGCGTTGCGGAAGGCTTCGTCGGAGACCCGTTCCGGATCGCCGTAACAGAGTGCCATGACTCCGCGGGTCCGCTGCTCCGCCGTCCACCCCTTCGTGAGCCGGGCGAACAGCGGAGCGACCCCCGGCACCGCCAGGAGGCCGGTCGGTACGGCGGGCCGCTGCACCCGCCACTCAGGCAGTGCGGGCGAGATCAGGGTGAGGGTGCGCACCAGGTCGGGGCGGACGGCGGCGACCCGGGTGGCGACCGCGCCGCCCAGGGAGTTGCCGAACAGGTGGACGGGACCGCGCTCGCCGGCGTCGAGCAGCCGGATCACCGCACGGGCGTGGCCGGTGATCGAGTAGTTGCCGTCGTCCGGCGGCGGCGAGTCGCCGAATCCGGGCAGGTCGACGGCGTCGGGATCGACCACGTCCGCCAGCAGCGGCATCAGCGCCGACCAGTTCTGCGAGGAGCCGCCGAGCCCGTGCACGAAGAGCGCGGGGGCCAGACCCGTCCGGTCGGCGGGCCGGGAACGGACGGTCAGCGTGAGCCCGGGAAGGGCCACGGAGCGCAGCCGCTCGCCCTCGGCGATCTGGACGGCGCTGACCGTGGGAGCCACCGCGGCGGCGACGGCCTGGGCACCCGGCAGCTCGGTCGAAGACATGCGCCAATGTTACGAGACGATCACGCCCCCGTTCATGTGTTCGCGGTCACAGGACGCATCGCGGGGTAGGAGTGTTGCTCCTACGCTTCAAGAGAAGCGGCCACGGGGAAAGAAAGGGAGTCACCATGACGGTCGACCCGAGCGACCCGGACACCTTCGAGAGCGCCGAGCCGCGGACACCGGGCCCGGAAGCGCCGGAGGCGGACGCCGCCGAGCAGCGGACGGACGTACGGCCCGAGGGCGACGAGCCGGTGGAGGACGCGGACCTGACCGCCGCGAACGAGGCCGATGTGGCGGAACAGCGCAGGGTGATCCCGCTGGACGAGGACGATTACCGGTAGACCGCCCCGCTTTGTCCCGGGCCCCGGAGAACTGTGGCTTCCACCCGCGTCCGGTCCGTGAAATTCTGCGTCCGCGCCGCGCGCACCGGGGTTACCCAAAAGTACGATGGCTGTACGGCGCAGCGTGTACGGATCGGCTGTGCTGGAACACACATTTGGGAGGCGGCGTGAGCGCCATCGAGCAGACAGAGGCAGCGCGCCCGCGGGGCACGCGTCTTCCCCGCCGCGCCCGACGCAATCAGCTGCTGGGCGCCGCGCAGGAGGTCTTCGTCGCACAGGGCTACCACTCCGCCGCGATGGACGACATCGCCGAGCGGGCCGGCGTCAGCAAGCCGGTGCTCTACCAGCACTTCCCCGGGAAGCTGGAGCTCTACCTCGCCCTCCTGGACCAGCACTGCGAGTCGCTGCTCCAGGCCGTGGTGACGGCGCTGGCGTCGACGACGGACAACAAGCTGCGCGTCGAGGCGACGATGGACGCCTATTTCGCGTACGTGGAGGACGAGGGCGGCGCCTTCCGGCTGGTCTTCGAGTCCGACCTGACCAACGAGCCCGCCGTACGCGAGCGGGTCGACCGGGTCTCCCTCCAGTGCGCCGAGGCGATCTCCGACGTGATCGCCGGGGACACGGGCCTGTCCAAGGACGAGTCCATGCTCCTGGCGGTCGGCCTCGGCGGCGTGTCGCAGGTGGTCGCGCGCTACTGGCTCTCCAGCGGCTCCAGCATCCCGCGCGACACGGCGGTGCAGCTGCTCACCTCGCTGGCCTGGCGGGGCATCGCGGGCTTCCCGCTGCACGGCGTCGATCAGCAGCACTGACGCCCTCCGGGCGGCGCGGACACCTGTCGTGGCCGTGTCCCGGAGCGTGTTCGCTGCGGGCGTTGCCGGTCGGGCCGTGAGCCGTGGCCCCACCGGGCTAATGTGGCTGCGTACGGCGCGGTTCGCCGCGCAGGGACTGACCGTCGGAGGGACATAGCCGTGGAGGTCAAGATCGGGGTGCAGCACACGCCCCGCGAGATCGTTCTGGAGAGCGGGCTTTCCGCCGAGGACGTCGAGAGCGCGGTCGCCGCCGCACTGGGCGGCAAGGCGGAGCTGCTGAGCCTCACGGACGACAAGGGCCGCAAGGTCCTGGTGCCGGCCGACCGGATCGCGTACGTGGAGATCGGTGAGCCGACCGCACGGCGTGTGGGGTTCGGCGCGCTGTAGTCCACAGGACGCGGTGAGCACGGGAGCGGCCCGGCGGGATCTTCCCGCCGGGCCGCTCCCGTATGCCCTGCGCGAAGATCCCTCATGCCGTGACGGGCCCGGCCGTACCCGTAAGGGTTTCCCCGGCCCGGCGGAGGGTTGCACGGCGCGGGCCAGGGGTAGTACCGCCTACGACCGATTTGCCCGCCCCGCACACCCCCGCGAGGTGATCCTTAGTGATCTGGGAATCCTTCGGCGCCGCCGTGCTCGGACTCGTCCTGGCCTGGGCGGCCGTCCGCTCACTGGCCGACCGGCTCCCCTCCGCCCGTGCTGTTTATCTCACCGGTGCGCTGGGGGCGGTGTTCGGAGCCTTCCTCACGCACTCGGCGCTGGGTCCCGGCCATGGCGTGGCGACCCTGATCGGCGCCGTCTTCGTCGGGGCGGTGACGCTGTCTCTGCTGATCCGCCCGCGCGGCCGCCGCCTCACGAGGTCGGCGGCGGCCCAGTAAGGCCCGGCACAAGGCCCGGTATTACGCGGCCAGTCCCAGCGCGGCCATGCGCTTGGTGTGGGCCTCGGTGATCCGGGAGAACATCCGGCCCACCTCCGCCAGGTCGAAGCCGTCCGCGACGCCGCCCACCAGCATCGTCGAGAGCGCGTCGCGGTCGGCGACCACCCGCTGGGCCTGCGACAGCGCCTCGCCCATCAGCCGGCGGGCCCAGAGCGCGAGCCGCCCGCCGAGCCGGGGATCGGCCTCGATCGCGGCGCGCACCTTCTCCACGGCGAAGTTCCCGTGGCCGGTGTCGTCGAGCACGGCGAGGACCAGGGAGCGGGTGTCGGTGTCGAGCCGGGCCGCCACCTCCCGGTAGAAGTCGCTGGCGATCGAGTCACCGACGTACGCCTTGACCAGGCCCTCCAGCCAGTCGGACGGCGCCGTCTGGCGGTGGAAGTCGTCCAGCGCCTTGGCGAACGGCTCCATCGCGGCGGTCGGCTCCTCGTCGATCGCGGCGAGCCGGTCGGACAGCTGCTCGAAGTGGTGGAACTCGGCGGCGGCCATCTTCGCCAGCTCCGCCTTGTCCCCGAGGGTCGGCGCGAGTTTCGCGTCCTCGGCGAGGCGCTCGAAGGCCGCCAGCTCGCCGTAGGCGAGGGCGCCCAGCAGGTCCACGACGGCGGCGCGGTACTGCGGCTCCGCGGAGGCGGTGGCCCAGTCCTGGGCGGCGATTCCGGTCGCTCCGGGCGCTTCTTCGGGGTGGTCAGTGGCGTTGTCAGGCGTCTCCATGAACCGCACAATAGCCCGCCGGACGAGGGACGGAACGGCCCGGCGAGAAGCGGACATCACACCGATCCGATGAATTCGTCCAACACACATGCGCGAATCCGGGGTACAGTGGTATTGCGCTTACTGAGCATTTTCCTGTGCCAGGGGCGCGTCCTTTGAATGAGGATGCCCGGTCGGTGGCCCGATCGGCTCCGACCCGACAGCCCTCCACGCGGTGCGTACGCCACGTACGACTGCAGATGAGGGGCCCCCTCAGCGGCACGAGCGCTCGAGCGACGGCAGTGGTCCCGCGCCACCCGGCCCATCCACGGCCGGATGACCAACCCCGGCACGGTACGACCCCCAGCGTTCGCCTCGGACCGCGCTTCACAGAAGAGGCAGCACCCTGACTACGTTCCGCGACCTCGGCATTTTCCCCGAGACGGCCGAAGCCCTTGAGGCAGTCGGCATCATGTCCCCCTTCCCCATCCAGGAGCTGACGCTTCCCGTAGCGCTCTCCGGCTCCGACGTCATCGGCCAGGCCAAGACCGGCACCGGCAAGACGCTCGGCTTCGGACTCCCCCTCCTGGAGCGCGTGACCGTCCCCGCCGACGTCGAGGCGGGGCGCGCCACGCCCGAGCAGCTGACCGACGCGCCGCAGGCGCTCGTCGTCGTTCCCACCCGTGAGCTGTGCCAGCAGGTCACCAACGACCTGCTGACCGCCGGCAAGGTCCGGAACGTCCGCGTTCTCGCGATCTACGGCGGCCGGGCGTACGAGCCCCAGGTCGAGGCCCTGAAGAAGGGCGTCGACGTGATCGTCGGCACCCCGGGCCGTCTGCTGGACCTGGCGGGCCAGCGCAAGCTCGACCTCTCCCACATCCGCGGGCTCGTCCTCGACGAGGCCGACGAGATGCTGGACCTGGGCTTCCTGCCCGACGTCGAGCGCATCATCACGATGCTGCCGCCCAAGCGCCAGACGATGCTGTTCTCGGCCACCATGCCCGGTGCCGTCATCAGCCTCGCCCGCCGCTACATGTCGCAGCCGACCCACATCAACGCCACCTCGCCCGACGACGAGGGCACGACCGTCAAGAACACGGTCCAGCACGTCTACCGCGCGCACAACATGGACAAGCCGGAGATGCTCGCCCGCATCCTCCAGGCCGACGGCCGCGGGCTGGCGATGATCTTCTGCCGGACCAAGCGGACGGCCGCCGACATCGCCGAGCAGCTGGAGAAGCGCGGCTTCGCCTCCGGCGCGGTCCACGGCGACCTCGGCCAGGGCGCCCGTGAGCAGGCGCTGCGCGCCTTCCGCAACGGCAAGGTCGACGTCCTCGTCTGCACCGATGTCGCCGCGCGCGGCATCGACGTCGAGGGTGTGACCCACGTCGTCAACTACCAGTCGCCGGAGGACGAGAAGACCTACCTCCACCGCATCGGCCGCACCGGCCGCGCGGGCGCCAAGGGCATCGCGATCACGCTGGTCGACTGGGACGACATCCCGCGCTGGCAGCTGATCAACAAGGCGCTGGACCTGAAGTTCCCGGACCCGCCGGAGACGTACTCCACCTCGCCGCACCTCTTCGAGGAGCTCGGTATCCCGGCGGGCACCAAGGGTGTGCTGCCGCGTGCCGACCGGACCCGTGCCGGTCTGCGCGCGGAGGAGGTCGAGGACCTCGGCGAGACCGGTGGCCGCGGCCGCAAGTCCGCCGCCCCGGCTCAGGCCCGTGAGGAGCGCGAGCCGCGTACGCGTACGCCGCGTCAGCGCCGCCGCACCCGTGGCGGATCCTCCGAGGAAGGCGCCGCGACGGTGCCCGCACCCGCCAAGGAGGCCGCGCCGGTCTCCCCGGCCGGTGACGAGGCTCCGGAGACTCCGCGCACGCCGCGCCGCCGTCGCCGTACGCGGAACAGCGCTGCCGAGACCGTGACCGAGGCGGCCGTGGCGGTCGCCGAGGCTCCGGCCCCGGTGGCTGCCGCTCCGGTGGCCACGGCTGCCGAGACCGTGGCCGCCGTGGTCGCGGCCGAGCCGGTCGCGGAGACCGTCGGTGAGGCCAAGCCGCGCCGCCGCCGCAGCCGCGCCGCGAAGCCGGTGGCCGAGGCCGTGGCTCAGGTTCCCGCTGCCGCCGCTCCGGTGGAGGCCGGGTTCCAGACCGTGGCCGCCGCCGCGGGCATCGCGGAGCCGGTCGCCGAGCCGGTCGCGACGAAGCCGCGCCGCCGCGCCCGGATCGTGAAGCCGGCCGACGAGGTGGACTTCCAGATCGCCCCGGCCTCCGAGCCGGAGCCCGAGTCGAAGACCCGCCGCCGTCCGGCCCGCGCCACGAGCCGCCCGAAGGCGGAGTCGAAGGCGGAGTCGAAGCCGAAGGCGGAGGCTGCCCCCAAGGCGGCCAAGGCCGCCAAGGGTTCCCAGGCCGAAGCCGGTACGGAGACCGCGTCGAAGCCGAAGAGGGCGTCGCGCGCGAAGGCCGCGGCCCCCGTCGAAGCCGTTACGCCGGAGGCTCCGGCCGCCGCCGAGGCCGAGGCCAAGCCGCGCCGCCGCCGGGCGACCCGCAGCGTCACCTCGACCGCGACCCAGGAGGCCGCCGTGGTCTCCGAGGCCGAGGCCGTGGTGAGCGAGGCCGCCGCCGAGGCGAAGCCCCGCCGCCGCCGCGCCACCCGCGCCGCGGGCAAGGCCACGGTGACGACCGAGAGCTGACGGTCCGGCCGGACCGCTTGAGGCCCCGGTCCCCGCAACCGCGGGGGCCGGGGCCTTCTCGCTGCCCGGTGGTGCCCCGGTCCGGTAGCGGCGATAGCCTCGGCCCCATGAGCCGCCCGCCCACCTTCACGCCGCCCGCCTGTGCCACCTCCCGTGTCCTGCGCACCGAGCGGCGGGACTTCGCCGTCCTGGACGCCGTACCGGCGAACGCTCCCGCACGCGCCACCGCACTCCTGCTGCCCGGGTACACCGGCAGCAAGGAGGACTTCATCGCGCTGCTCGAACCGCTGTGCGCGGCCGGGTACCGGGTGGTCGCCGTGGACGGCCGAGGGCAGTACGAGTCCGAAGGGACGGATCACCAGGAGGCTTACGCGCAAGGGGAGTTGGCCCGTGACGTACTCGCGCAGGCCGCCGCTCTGACCGGCGGCGACGGGACGCTGCACCTGCTCGGGCACTCGCTCGGCGGCCAGATCGCCCGCGCCGCCGTCCTGCTCGACGCCACCCCGTTCCGCTCTCTGACGCTGATGTCCTCCGGCCCCGCCGAGGTCGTCGCCGCCCAGCGGGACAAGGTGAAGATGCTGAGCGACGCGCTCTCCGTGCTCACCATGGACGAGGTGTGGGAGGCGATGCGGGCCCTGGACCCGCCGCAGGACGCGGACACTGGCGACGGCGAGGACATGCGCCGCCGCTGGCTGCGCCACCATCCTGCGCAGCTGATCGCCACCGGCGCCCAGCTCTCCGCCGAACCGGACCGGGTGGACGAGCTGGCCGCCCTCGGGCTGCCCGTCCACGTCCTGTCCGGCGAGCGCGACGACGTATGGCCGGTGGAGCAGTTCGACGCGATGGCCCGGCGGCTCGGCGCGCACCGCACCACGATCGCCGGCGCCGAGCACTCCCCCAACACCGCCCGCCCGCGCGAGACCGCCGAGGCGCTCGCCGCGTTCTGGGACGGTGTTCCGGCCTCCTGAGGCTCAGTACTGCGACTGCAGGTGCTGCCAGAAGCCGTCGCGCAGCGCCCGGCGCAGGTGCGCGTGGCCGCGCAGCGAGTGCTGGAGCAGGCGTTCGGCCTCCACCAGCAGGTCCTGGTCGACCGAGCCCGGCAGGTAGGGGTGGCCGGGCAGCAGGTCGGCGAGGGATTCGCGGCCGCGGGCGGCGAGCCAGGCGGCGGCGATCTGGGCGCCGACGAAGCGGACGTCCTCCCGGGAGGGTGCCGGGGTGTCGTCCTCGTACGTGGTGACCGGGCGCCGGGTGACGTACGGGCGGCAGAAGTCCAGGTCGAAGGTGCGCTGGCTGTCGACCTCCCAGAGCAGCGGTTCGGCCTGGTTGCGGCCCTCGCCGGCCTCGATGCCCCAGAGGTGGACGCGCGCCCCGTAGCCCTGGGCCGCCTCGACCGCCGAGACCAGGTCCTCGTCGCCGCCGACGAGGGCCGCGTCGCTGATGGCGCGGTGCCGGGCGAGCGATTCCAGGTCGGTGCGGATGAGGGAGTCGACGCCCTTCTGCTGGTTGTTGGCGTTGAGGTTGCCGAGCCGCACCTTGACGTCGGGGAGTTCGGCGATGGCCTGCTGCTCGGTGGTGTGGATGCGGCGTCTGGCTCCGTCGTACCAGTACACGCGCAGCAGCCGGCTGTCCGCGAAGATCGTGCGGGCCCGGTCGATGAAGGCCTCGATCAGCCCTTCGGCGTCGAGATCGAAGGAGCGGCGGTCCTCGGTGCCGGTGACGAGCAGTCCGGCCGCGGCGTACACATAGCCCGCGTCCACGAAGATGGCGTGGGTGGAAGGGGTCTTGGAGACCTCCACGAGCATGCGCTGGAGCAGCTCGTTGGTGCGGTCGAGACGCTCGACGATATCCGCCGGGTACTTAGACATCCAAAAAATTTCCTTAGCGTAGGGAATGTTTGTACCAGGCAAGCCGTTGTTACATGCAAGGAACCGACGAGACGAAGGGAAGCCCTGTGCGCTTCGAGATCATGCGACTCGACGACGTCGACGGTACCGCCGTGGACAGCACCGTCGTGGACGCCGCCTCCGTCAACCGGATCGTGCGGCAGGCCGCGGCCATCGGCCAGCGGATCTACATCCGGCCGGCCGAGAGCGCGGCTTCGTAACGCGCCACGCACCACCGAAGGCAAGCCGCCCCCGCACGGAAGGACCGTGCGGGGGCGCTGTGGTGTGCGGGGGGGGGGGCGGGCTCAGGAGGTCTGGACGACCTGGGTGACGCCGTTGATGATCTGCTGTACGGCGATGGCCGAGAGCATCATTCCGGCCAGCCGGGTCACCAGGACCACGCCGCCGTCCTTGATGATCCGGATGATCACCAGCGAGTAGCGCATCGCCAACCAGAGCACCACGTGCATGGCCGCGATCGCCGACCAGACGGAGAGCTGGCCGCCGAAGCCATCGGCGTGCTGCACGGCCAGGATGACCGAGACGATCGCACCGGGACCGGCGAGCAGCGGCATGCCCAGCGGTACGAGCGCCACGTTGACGTCCTTGGTCTGCGTCGGCTCGTCCGTCTTGCCGGTCAGCAGGTCCAGCGCGATGAGCAGCAACAGGAGACCGCCCGCGATCATCAGGGCGGGTACGGAGACATGCAGGTAGTCGAGGATCTGCTGGCCGAGCAGACCGAAGACGGCGATCACGCCGAAGGCGACCGCGACGGCCTGGAGGGCCATCCTGCGCTGCACCTTGGCAGGACGGCCCGCGGTGAGGGCCAGGAAGATCGGAGTGATTCCGGGCGGATCCATAATCACAAAAAGAGTGAGAAAAAGGGATCCGAAGACAGCGACGTCGAACACAGTGAGCCTTGCGAGAGATGAGCGGGCGGTACGGAGGCGCGCGGGCCCGGCCGGCGGCCGTCGGCGTACGACGGCAGGGGTGAGGGGCGCGGGAGGAATGGGACGTGGTGAGGTGGAGCAACCCCGGGAGGGCTCAGCGGCGGCCGGTTCCGCCCGCGCCCGGCACCGGGAAGGCTCCCGTGGCGCGCCGGGTGATCTCGCCGTAGATCTCGGGGTCGGTGGTGTACGCGCCGAGCCCGACGGTCTTTCGGCTGCCGTGGTAGTCGCTGGAGCCGGTGGGCAGGAGCCCCAGCTCCCGGGCGAGGCCGCGCAGCCGGGCCCTGGTCGGCTCGTCGTGGTCCATGTGGTCGACCTCGATGCCGTCGAGGCCCGCGGCGGCGAGCGCGGCGATCGTGGTCTCGGGGACCGTCGCACCGCGCTTCGAGGCGCCGGGGTGGGCGAAGACGGTGACGCCGCCCGCCGCCTTGACGAGCCGGACCGCGTCGAAGGGGTCGAACTCGTGCTTCTCGGCGAACGCCCGGCCGCCGTTGCCGAGCCAGTCGGACGTGAAGGCGTCGGAGACCGTGTCGACGACGCACGCTTCGACGAGGGCGGCGGCGACGTGCGGACGGCCGACCGAGCCGTCCCCGGCGATCCGGGCGACCTGTTCCCAGGTGATGGGTACGTCGAGCGCCCGGAGCTTGCGGACCATCTCCTGGGCGCGCGGCACCCGGTCGTCGCGGACCAGCTCGCGGGCGCGCTCCAGCTCGGGTTCGGCGGGGTCGAAGAGGTACGCCAACATGTGCATGCTCACGCCGTCGACCCGGCAGGAGAGCTCGGCGCCGGTGACGAGGGTGATGCCCTCGGGCAGAGCGTCGATGGCCTGCTTGTGACCGCCGACGGTGTCGTGGTCGGTGAGCGCGACGACGTCCAGGCCCGCGGCGGCGGCGTTCGCGACCAGCTCGGCGGGGGTGTCCGTACCGTCCGACGCGGTGGAGTGGGTGTGCAGGTCGATACGCACGACGGCTGACTCCAGGGCTCGCGGGCGGACGGGGGACCGCTCAAGGATAACCGCCGCACACCAGGCCCCCGGCCGGTATCAGCCCTGTTCCGGCGTGATCTAGGGCCCATCCGGCCCTGATCCGCCGCACACCCCCTAGGGCCTGTCGTCAAACTGCCGCCTGCCTTTAGCGCTCGCCCGTCCCCTGTCGCGGCGGCGCCTCCGGCGCGGCCAGCAGGCGCGGAGTCAGCGCGCCGCACGGGACGAGGTCCACCTCTCCCCCGGCGTCACGCAGGTCGGTCAGCACCACCTCGTCGTACAGCAGCAGCCCCGACTGCTCCGGCCACAGGATCGCCCACAGCCACAGCCCGCGCGCCTCGCCGGCGAAGACCGCCCGGTCCTCCGGGGCGTTCTTGACGTGCCAGAGCGGGGTGGGGCGGCCGGCGGCGTGCACCTTGGCGTCGGGCGCGGAGTCGACGTCCAGGTGGTGGCCCGGATCGGGGCCCGCGATTCCGGCGTACCGCGCACCGAGTCCGACGCCCAGCTCCTCCGCGACGAGCAGCAGTTCACCCATACCGCCCAACGGGCCCGGACCCGAGCAGGCCACCACGGTCGCGCGGCCGCCGCTGCGGTCGTCGCCCGCGCTCGCCACACCGGTGAACAGCCAGCCGACGGGGAGCGGCCACGGCATCCAGACGGGCACCTGCGAGCGGTGCACCACGACGCCGAGCGCCTCGACGCTCGGCGGGACGACCGGCTGCATCGGGTGCACCTGGCCGTGCGCGGAGCACTGCCAGGCGTCGGCGAAGAGACCGGGCGCCCTGACCCGGCCACCGCACTTCGGGCAACTGGGTTCGCCCCTCATAGAGCCCCACGGTCCTCCCCGCCGGTCGCCGCGTCAAGGACGATCACCCGTCCGCAGCGTGGCTGCGACCGGGGAAAATAGATGTAGTTTGCATTTATTAGTGGGTCTAACTTATTCTGTGCATAACGCATCGATCTGGAGGAGAGAAGGAGTTCAGCCCATGCCGGAAAGCCGGACCATGCCGGGAGCGGACCCGTTCGACGAAGGGGCCGCTCCACCCAGCATCCTGCGCCAGCCGAAGGCCGTCTGGGCCACGGCCGGCGCCTCGGTGGTCGCGTTCATGGGGATCGGCCTGGTGGACCCGATCCTGCCGTCCATCGCCCAGGGTCTGGACGCCTCACCGAGTCAGGTGTCGCTGCTCTTCACCTCGTACTTCCTGATCACCGCCGTCGCCATGCTCGTCACCGGCTTCGTCTCCAGCCGCATCGGCGGCCGCAAGACGCTGCTGGCCGGCCTCGCGCTCGTCATCGTCTTCGCCGCGCTCTCCGGCACCTCGTCCTCGGTCGCCGAACTCGTCGGCTTCCGGGCCGGCTGGGGCCTCGGCAACGCACTCTTCGTCTCCACCGCGCTCGCGGTGATCGTCGGAGCGGCGGCGGGCGGCAGCGCCGCGGCGATCCTGCTGTACGAGTCGGCGCTCGGCCTCGGCATGGCGTGCGGGCCGCTGCTCGGCGCGCTGCTCGGGGACGCCAGCTGGCGCTACCCGTTCTTCGGTACGGCGGCGCTGATGGCGATCGGCTTCCTCTGCATCGCCGCGTTCCTCAAGGAGCAGCCGAAGCCCGCCGTCAAGACCTCGCTGCTCGACCCGGTGAAGGCGCTGGGCCACGGCGGGCTGGCCTCGGTGGCGGCCTCGGCCTTCTTCTACAACTACGCCTTCTTCACGATCCTGGCGTTCACACCGTTCGTGCTGGACATGACCCCGTACAAGTCCGGTGCGGTCTTCTTCGCCTGGGGCCTGCTGCTCGCGGTCTTCTCCGTGCTCGTCGCCCCGCGCCTCCAGCGCCGCTTCGGCTCGCTCAAGGTGCTCGGGGCCTCACTGGTACTGCTCGCCGCCGACCTGCTGATCCTCGGTTACGGGAACCACGCGACGGCCGTCGTCGCCACGATCGTCTCCGGTGCCTTCATCGGCATGAACAACACCGTCTACACCGAACTGGCCCTCGGCGTCTCGGACGCGCCGCGCCCGGTGGCGAGCGCCGGATACAACTTCGTCCGCTGGTTCGCCGCGGCCGCCGCGCCCTTCCTCGCTCCGAAGATCGAGGAGTGGAGCGACGTCCACATCCCGTTCGTGGTGGCCGCGCTCGCCGCGCTGGTCGGCGCGGCCGTCGTCGGCGTACGGCGTACGGCGCTGGTCCACGAGGCCGAGGAGCTGGAGCCGGTCCACGCCCTGGAGGACAGCGTGACGGTCTTCGCCGACCGGTGAACAACGTGAAAAGGGACCTCAGTCCAGCGGTACGGACGTGCGCAGCGGGTCGCGCAGGTCCGTACCGTGCGTCAGCCACCGCTCCTGGAGCTCCTGCGCCCCGCGCACCCGCTTCCAGGCGGCCTCGTTGTGGGTCATCGGCAGCAGCGGCAGGAAGCGGACCGGGTCCATCGGCTCGTCCAGCTCCAGGTCCTCCACCAGCCCGCCGGACTCCGCGACCAGCACCGAGGTGAACGGCGCGCCGGGCCAGAGCGGATCGCCCAGGTCCAGCGACGCGCCCGGCGCGACGATGAGCCCCTCGACCTGCGGCGAGGCGGCCAGCACGGCGAGCGGCCGCAGCACCTGGTCGGTGTCGGCGAGCCCCGCCCGTACCGACAGGACCAGCTCGGCGCGCGGGCCCTTCACCGGGTCGGCGAGCGGTGCTGTGGGATCGGCCATGGGCTGCGCGGACATGCCGAGCGTGGCGTAGCGCACCACATCGCCGTCGAGGAAGCGGAGCACCTCGATACGGTCCGTACCGAGGAACGTCACATCGGCGCGGGCGTCCGGTTCTCCGAGGGCCGAGCGGAGCCGGGCTTCGACCAGAGCGAGAATTTCTGCCATCCGGCGAGCATAGAGTGCGCGCGGAATGGGCAAAGTAGGGGATTCACTCGGGACGGCTGATAGCCTGGCCGCCGGTCGGGACAGCACGCAGAAGCGTCGCTCTCTTTGTCCCGACGACACGTCGTCCCCCACGGGGGACCGGCCGGAGGAGGTGGGGACTGCTATGGATCCAAGTCGACCGTGCAGTACCGATCACTCTTCCGCGTACCGCTGTTCCCTTTGAACTTCTCGCTGGACTTCCCGTTGAACTGACGCCTCGTCGGCCATCCCCGACGACCCGTCCGACGGTCGTTCGCACCGCGAAGAGCACCAGGAAATCCGCGGAAGAGTCTCTCGTTCTCTGCCTGTCTGTTGCGAACACCCTTTTGCCTGTCTGTTGCGAACGCCGTCATCGCGCCCGCGCGGTGGAGCCCGCTTTGCGGACGTGAGCGCACGTCCCCATTCCGGGCTGTTCCACGCCCTCGCCGACGGCCCTCCGTGAAGGAGCCAGCCATGTCGATGATCCGTGACCTGCGCGCTGCCGTGCGCCCGTCCCTGCGTCCCTCCCTCCGTAAGAACAGCGCTCCGCACAGCGCGTACGACACCACCCGCGACCCGTCCGCCTCCAGCGCCGTCGTCGACTGCGCGGTGTACCGCGACGGCACCCGGCTGGAAGGCGGCGCGACCCCGACGCCGCACGAGGCGATGCTGGAGGTACGCGAGAAGGGCGGCTTCGCCTGGATCGGGCTGCACGAGCCGACGGAGGAGGAATTCGCTGGCATCGCCCGGGAGTTCGGACTCCACCCGCTCGCCGTGGAGGACGCCGTCCACGCCCATCAGCGGCCCAAGCTGGAGCGGTACGACGACACGCTCTTCACCGTCTTCAAGACCATCCACTACGTGGAGCACGCCGAACTGACCGCGACCAGCGAGGTCGTGGAGACCGGCGAGGTGATGTGCTTCACCGGCCGGGACTTCGTCATCACCGTCCGGCACGGCGGCCAGGGCTCGCTGCGCGCGCTGCGCCACCGTCTCCAGGACGACCCGGAGCTGCTGGCCAAGGGCCCGTCGGCCGTGCTGCACGCCATCGCCGACCATGTGGTCGACGGGTACATCGCGGTGGCGGAGGCGGTGCAGGACGACATCGACGAGGTGGAGATCGATGTCTTCTCCACTCCGGCCAAGGGCGGCCGGCGCGGTTCGGACGCGGGGCGGATCTACCAGCTCAAGCGGGAGGTGCTGCAGTTCAAGCGGGCCGTCTCGCCGCTGCTGCGGCCGATGCAGCTGCTCAGCGAGCGGCCGATGCGGCTCATCGACCCGGACATCCAGAAGTACTTCCGGGACGTCGCCGACCACCTCGCCCGGGTGCAGGAGGAGGTCATCGGCTTCGACGAGCTGCTGAACTCGATCCTCCAGGCCAATCTGGCGCAGGCGTCCGTCACCCAGAACGAGGACATGCGCAAGATCACCTCCTGGGCGGCGATCATCGCCGTCCCCACGATGATCTGCGGGGTCTACGGCATGAACTTCGACTACATGCCGGAGCTGGAGTGGAAGTACGGCTATCCGCTGGTGCTCGGCCTCATCGGTGCGGTCTGTTTCTCCATCCACCGCATCCTGAAGCGCAACGGCTGGCTGTGACCGCGCCGGACTAAGCTCCCGCCCATGACTGATGCTGCCGCCGCCCTGCTGGAGAAGGCCCTCGTCGAGGAGGCCACGAAGAAGTCCGGCCTCGTCTGGGTCCGCGCCACCGGGCCCGCCCGCGCGGTGTGGCACGTCTGGCACGAGGGCGCGGCCCACCTCGTCGGGGACGGTCCGGGCGACCAGCCGCTGCCGGAGGGCCTGGCCGACGGCGGGAGCGCCGAGGTGACCGTACGCAGCAAGGACAAGGGCGGCCGGCTGGTCGCCTGGACGGCGGCGGTACGGGTGCTGGCACCGCACTCCGAGGAGTGGGAGGCGGCCGTCGCCGAGCTGAAGGGCAAGCGGCTCAACGCGCCGGACGCCGAGGTGATGGCGGAGCGGTGGGCGCGGGAGTGCGCGGTGGTGCGCCTGACGCCCGAGGCGGTCAGCACGGATCTGCCGGACACCTCGCTGGCCGCCGCCCCGCTGCCGACGGCGGCGACCACCCGGCGGCCCGTACCGGCCGGGCTTCCCCGGCTGCTGCTGAAGCGGCGCCGCTAGGGGGTGTCTGAAGGTCAGCCGGAGGACTTCGGGAGCTTGCCGCCGTAGTCGACGGTGTCGTCGTCCTGCGGGGCCTCCAGCGCGACCGCGCGCCCCCAGTCGGCCAGCGTGACGGTGCCCCCGCCGCCGCCGCGCGCCACCCGTACCGGATACGGCTTGCCCTCCAGGGACACGTCCAGCGCGCCGCCCTCGCCCTTCCCACCGAGGAGCTGGATGGTGCGGTGGCCGGTGACGGTGTCCCGGGCGCCCTTGTTCAGGGTGCCGTGCAGCGTGAGCAGGCCGTCCAGCAGGACCTTCTTGTCGGTGAAGCCGCGCAGCTGGCGGTAGCTGGGGTCGTCCTCGGGCACCTTCACGTACTTGCCGCCCAGCTTCTCGGCGGCCTCCTGGTCGGAGCGGCCCGCCTTGCCGTCCTCCTCGTGGCTCCAGAAGTCGGCGTCGGCCTTGATGAAGAGTGCGTCCTCGATCCGCAGGAGGACGAAGCTCCGCTTGCTGGAGGAGACCGACCCGGTGCCGCCCTTGTCGCTGAGCTTCATGTTCAGCATGTAAGTGCCGCCCTTGCTGACCAGGGTGCCCGCCAGCCGTACGCCGTCGGCGCTGTCCGCCGCCGCCCGGGTCCTGGTGTCGATCTGCTCGGCCGAGAGTTTCCCGATCCCGTTGGTCCCCTGGTCCGGGTCCTCGCCCGCGCAGGCGGTGAGGGCCGCGACGAGCCCGCCGCAGAGCACGACGGCGAGCGCGGTCCGGCGATGATTCCGGACGGCCGGGGCAAAAGAGGTCACGGGTGTACTGCCTCTCAACGGCGATCGGGGGCAGAGCGCAGCGTACCCGGGGTCCACGCGCCGTCCGGCAGCCAGCCGTACGGACGGGTCCGCCGGGGCGCGCCACCACGGCAGGGGCTAGCCTGATCATGGCGTACGGCTGTCCGCGTACGGCGGAAAGCGCTGGTCCGCGACAGCGTCGGCCGGACCGGAACGACGAGAGCGACAAGGAGGCGGAGCATGGCGGCAGGGGCCCCCAGGGTCTTCGTCTCGCACCTCTCCGGGGTGCCCGTGTTCGATCCGAACGGGGACCAGGTCGGCCGGGTCCGCGACCTGGTGGCGATGTTGCGGGTCGGCGGACGGCCGCCGCGCATCCTGGGCCTGGTCGTCGAGGTGGTCAGCCGACGGCGGATCTTCCTGCCGATGACCCGGGTGACGGGCGTCGAGTCGGGCCAGGTCATCACGACCGGTGTGGTCAACATGCGGCGCTTCGAGCAGCGGCCCACCGAACGGCTCGTCCTCGGCGAGTTCCTCGACCGCCGTGTGCGGCTGGTGGAGACCGAGGAGGAGGTCACCGTCCTGGACGTGGCGATCCAGCAGCTGCCGGCCCGCCGGGACTGGGAGATCGACAAGTACTTCGTCCGCAAGGGGCGCGGCGGGGCGCTGCGCCGCAAGGGCGAGACGCTGACGGTGGAGTGGTCGGCGGTGAGCGGCTTCTCGCTGGAGGAGCACGGGCAGGGCGCGGAGAACCTGGTCGCCACCTTCGAGCGGCTGCGCCCGGCCGATGTCGCCAACGCCCTGCACCACCTCTCGCCGAAGCGCCGGGTCGAGGTGGCCGCCGCGCTGGACGACGACCGGCTCGCCGACGTCCTGGAGGAGCTGCCCGAGGACGACCAGGTGGAGATCCTCGGCAAGCTCAAGGAGGAGCGGGCCGCCGACGTCCTGGAGGCGATGGACCCGGACGACGCGGCCGACCTGCTCTCGGAGCTGCCCGAGGAGGACAAGGAGCGGCTGCTGACCCTGATGCGGCCGGACGACGCCGCCGACGTACGGCGTCTGATGGCGTACGAGGAGCGGACGGCGGGCGGTCTGATGACGACCGAGCCGATCGTGCTGCGCCCGGACGCCACGGTGGCCGACGCGCTCGCCCGGGTCCGTCAGCAGGACCTCTCCCCGGCGCTCGCCGCACAGGTGTACGTGTGCCGCTCACCCGACGAGACGCCGACCGGCAAGTACCTGGGCACCGTGCACTTCCAGCGGCTGCTGCGCGATCCGCCGTTCACGCTGGTCAGCTCCATCGTCGACAGCGATCTGGTGCCGCTGCCGCCGGACACCCCGCTGCCGACCGTGACCAGCTATCTGGCCGCGTACAACCTGGTCTCGGCGCCCGTGGTGGACGAGAGCGGCTCGCTGCTGGGCGCGGTGACCGTGGACGACGTCCTGGACCACCTGCTGCCGGAGGACTGGCGCGAGACCGACTTCCACGGCGAGGGGGGCATCCGCCATGGCCGGTGAGGAGAGGGCGAAGGCCGCCTCGACGGGCTCCTCGGGCCTGACGCGCCCGCCGCGCACCCGGATCGACCAGCCGAAGTCGCCGCGGCGCCGGCTGATCCCGGAGTACGACCCCGAGACGTTCGGCCGGTTCTCCGAGCGGATCGCGCGGTTCTTGGGGACGGGCCGGTTCATCGTCTGGATGACGCTGATCATCATCGTCTGGGTGGTGTGGAACATCTGGGCGCCGAAGGAGCTGCGCTGGGACGAGTACCCGTTCATCTTCCTGACCCTGATGCTCTCGCTCCAGGCCTCGTACGCGGCTCCGCTGATCCTGCTCGCGCAGAACCGGCAGGACGACCGGGACCGGGTCACCCACGAGCAGGACCGCAAGCAGAACGAGCGCTCCATCGCGGACACCGAGTACCTCAGCCGGGAGATCGCGGCGCTGCGGATGGGCCTCGGCGAGGTCGCCACCCGGGACTGGATCCGCTCCGAGCTCCAGGACATGGTGCGGGACATGGAGGACCGGCAGATCCTCCTCACGTCCGAGAGTGACGAAGGCGACCGCTGACGGGCTACCCGCCCGTGGGGCCCGGCGCCGTAACATCGTCTGTATGGCTACGGAAGACGCGGTGCTTGAGGCACTGGCGACAGTGAACGACCCGGAGATCCACCGCCCGATCACCGAGCTGGGCATGGTGAAATCGGTCGAGATCGATCCTGACGGTGTAGTCGCTGTCACGGTGTATCTCACGGTCTCCGGCTGCCCGATGCGCGACACCATCACCAGGAACGTGACCGACGCGGTCTCCCGCGTCGAGGGCGTCTCCCGCGTGGAGGTCACCCTCGACGTGATGAGCGACGAGCAGCGCAAGGAGCTGGCGAGCTCGCTGCGCGGCGGGACCGCCGAGCGCGAGGTGCCCTTCGCCAAGCCCGGCTCGCTGACCCGGGTGTACGCGGTCGCCTCCGGCAAGGGCGGCGTCGGCAAGTCCTCGGTGACGGTGAACCTCGCGGCGGCGATGGCGGCCGACGGGCTGAAGGTCGGCGTCGTGGACGCGGACATCTACGGGCACAGCGTGCCCCGGATGCTCGGCGCGGACGGCAAGCCCACCCAGGTCGAGAACATGATCATGCCGCCGTCCTCGCACGGCGTGAAGGTCATCTCCATCGGCATGTTCACCCCGGGCAACCAGCCCGTGGTGTGGCGCGGCCCGATGCTGCACCGGGCGCTCCAGCAGTTCCTCGCCGATGTGTTCTGGGGCGACCTGGACGTCCTGCTGCTGGACCTGCCGCCGGGCACCGGTGACATCGCGATCTCCGTGGCACAGCTCGTGCCGAACGCGGAGATCCTGGTCGTCACGACCCCGCAGCAGGCGGCGGCCGAGGTGGCGGAGCGGGCCGGCTCCATCGCCGTACAGACGCATCAGAAGATCGTCGGCGTCGTGGAGAACATGTCGGGCATGCCGTGTCCGCACTGCGACGAGATGGTCGACGTCTTCGGCTCGGGCGGCGGCGCCCGGGTCGCCGAGGGGCTGACCCGGACGGTCGGCGCCGAGGTGCCGGTGCTGGGCTCGATCCCGATCGACGTACGGCTGCGCGAGGGCGGCGACGAGGGCAAGCCGGTGGTCCTCTCGGACCCGGACTCCCCGGCCGGCAAGGCGCTGCGCGGAATCGCGGAGAAGCTGGGCGGCCGCCAGCGGGGCCTGTCGGGCATGTCGCTGGGGATCACCCCGCGCAACAAGTTCTGACCTTTTCGCCTCAAGCTGGCCTTTTCGCCCTCAAGCGCCGGACGAGCCCGAGCAGGACCCGGCCCGTCCGGCGCTTGAGGACGTCTTCGGCCTACTCGTAGGTCTCGATGTCCTTGATCACCGCGAACCCGAGACCGTACGCGCTCATCCCCCGCCCGTACGCCCCGATGTGCACACCTTCGTGCGCCGACCCGGCCAGCACCCAGCCGAACTCGGACTCCCGGTAGTGGAACTCCACCGGAACGCCGTCCACCGGCAGGGACAGCTTCGACCAGGGCGCGGAGCCGAGGTCGTCGGCGAGGGTGAACGCCGTCTCGGTCTGCTGGTCCAGCCAGTCGTCGCGCAGCGTGTGGTCCATCTGCGGCGGCCAGGTGTACGCCAGCAGGCCCGAGCCGGCCAGCCAGGCGGCCGAGGAGACCGTGGTGGCGTCCAGGACGCCCGTACCGTCACCGCTGCGTCTGACGGGGCTGGCGGCGACCGTGATGACGGCCGCGAACCGTTCCTTCTCGGCGACGGAGCCGTCCGTCTTCACCGAGGGCTCGTCACCGTGTCCGGTGGAGCCGTGCTGCACGGTGCCGTCCGCCGCCGTACCGACCTGCATCAGCCAGCGCGGCCCGGTGAAGGCCTCGTCCAGCCCGTACCAGGGGAACGGGGCCTCCAGATAGCCGTCGACGGTACGCCGCCGGGCCGCCGGCACCTCCTCCGCCGTGACCGTGCCAGGGGCACCGTCCGTATCCACCCGACTCGTCGTCTCCATCTGAGCGGCCGCCTCCTCGATCAGTCCTGATCCGGAGCGGCCCGCCCCCCGCGGGCGTGGGCGTCCTCGCAACCGGACAGATGGAGAATAGCCATACCGTCCGGACGAGTCGGGATTGACCTGGCGTCAGGTGGCGTCCGCGTCGAACGGCGGCCGCTCGGGCTGCGTCTGCTGCGGGGTCTTCTTCAGCAGGTCAGGGGTGGTGTCGCCGGTCTTGGTGAGACTGGTCGAGGTGGCGGCGGCCGACGCGCCCGCCGATCCGTTCGCCGCACTGTTGGCGGAATCCGGCGCCGGCGTGCGCCCGTTCACCGCGTCCGTGACGTCGGAGAGCTCCTTGCGGAGGTCGAAGCTCTCGCGGATCTCCTTCAGCCCCAGATCGTCGTTGCCGTCCATCAGCTGCTTGCGGACGAACGTCTTGGGGTTGAGGTCCTCGAACTCGAAGTCCTTGAACTGCGGGCCCAGCTCCGAGCGGATGTCGTCCTTGGCGCTGTCCGAGAACTCACGGATCTTGCGGATGGTACGCGTGACGTCCTGGATGAGCTTGGGCAGCTTGTCGGGGCCGAAGACCAGCACGGCCAGCACTCCGAGCGTCAGCAGCTCCAGTGCGCCTATGTCATTGAACACCTAGCTGCTCCTTGTGTTCTCCGCGTGTTCTCCGCCGGTCCCGGCTGCTCCGCCCGGCCGGCCCCGGCCAGGTGGGACGAGCGCCCGGACCGCTCAACGGTACCTGGCCGACCTGTCCGGGCGGTACCTCGCCGTGTCGCTCACGTGCCGCTCGACGAACCGAGCGTCAACGTGACGGACATCTCCTTGCCGCCTCGGGTCAGCCGCAGCTCCAGCCGGTCGCCCGGCCGGTGGGCGCGGATCTTCACGATCAGCTCCTCGCCGCTGTGCACCCGCTGGCCCTGGACGTCGGTGATGACATCGCCGGACCGGATGCCCGCCTTGGCGGCCGGGCCGTCCTTGGTGACCGCGGGGCCGTCGTCGGCGCCCTTCGTGCCGACCTTGGCGCCGTCGCCGGTGAACTTCATGTCCAGCGTGACGCCGATCACCGGGTGGGTGGCCTTGCCGGTGTTGATCAGCTCCTCGGCGACGCGCTTGCCCTGGTTGATCGGTATCGCGAAGCCGAGGCCGATGGAGCCGGACTGGCCGCCGCGCTCGGCGCCCCTGCCGCTGTCGGCGGCGCGGATGGCGCTGTTGATGCCGATGACGTGGGCCTGGGTGTCGACGAGCGGGCCGCCGGAGTTGCCCGGGTTGATCGGGGCGTCGGTCTGGAGGGCGTCGACATAGCTGATGTCGCTGCCGTCGCCCTTCTCGCCGCCCGCGGTGATCGGGCGCTGCTTGGCGCTGATGATGCCGGAGGTGACCGTGTTGGACAGGTCGAAGGGGGCGCCGATGGCCACCACCGGGTCGCCGACCTGGACGTTGTCGGAGTTGCCGAGCGGCAGCGGCTTGAGGCCGGAGACACCCTTGACCCGCACGACGGCGAGGTCGTAGCCGCTGTCCTTGCCGACGAGCTCGGCGGCGGCGGTCTCGCCGGTGCTGAACGTGACGGTGATGTCGCCGCTGGATCCGGCCGGGGCGACGACGTGGTTGTTGGTGAGGATGTGGCCCCGGCCGTCGAGGACGAAGCCGGTGCCGGTGCCGGACTCGGCGGTGCCGCTGACGTGCAGGGTGACCACGCTGGGCAGGGCGCTGGCGGCGATGCCGGCGACGCTCTCGGGCGCCCGGTCGCCGTTGTCGTGGCTCGCCTGCGGCAGTTCGACGGTGGTGAGGCCGCCGGTGCGCTCGACGTACGCGCCGACGCCGCCGCCGATACCGCTGGCGACCAGGGCCAGCAGCAGCATTCCGGCGAAAGCGCCGCCGGGCCGGTTCTTCCGGCTCCCCGGCTCGCTGCCGGCCGGCGGCCCCACCTGCGTCAACGGCTGCCCGGGCGCGCCCCACGGGTCGTACTGCACCCACTGCGAGGACGGCTGAGAACCCTGCGGAGGTACGGGGGTGGGGTGCGCTGCCTGCGGCGGTACGGGGGCCGGGGGCGCTGCCTGCGGGGGTACGGGGGTGCCGTGGGCCGGGGTCGGCCGCTGGACCGGCGGCGCGGGCGCCCACGGCCCGGGGCCGCCGTACGGCGGGGTGCTGTAGGCGTCGGGCTCGTGCAGCGGCGGCCCGGCGGGGAGGGAGGGGTGCGGCTCCTGGCCGGAGGTGGGCGCGGGGCCGGCCGCCAGGTGCTCGGCGGGCGCGGGAGCGACCGAGGGGTCAGAGGCACCGGTCGGGCCAGGGCGGTCGGCGGGCGCGGGAGCGGCCAGGGGGTCCGAGGCACCGGTCGGGCCAAGGCGGTCGGCGGGCGTGGACGGGGTCGTGTCCTCGCCCGTGGCCGGGCGGCCCTGGCTTTCCGGCTCGTCGCGGCCGGGGCGGGCCGCCGTGGGGCGGCTCCACCACTTCGCCTGCGGCCCGGTGGGCTTACCGTCGTCCATGCTCTCCCCGCAACTGGCCTCTGCACGCCCCACAGAGGCGTCCCTCCCCGGAATTCAACCAGGTTTGCGAATCCCCGCGCAGGGGTCCCGTCGTGGTTCGGCCAGGTGCCGTCAGCGGCGGGGCAGGAGCGGGCCCGCCAGGTCGTTGGTCGGCGCGGGCTGCGGCGGCGCGGACGGCACCGGCGGGGTGAGCGCCTTCGCCGTCGATCCGCTGCCCAGCACCGCCGCGAGGAGCGGGGTGGAGCCACCGGTCGGACGTATCAGCGGCGGCACGGACGCGTTCAGCACCGGGAGCGTGAAGGGGTGCCCGCCCAGGGCCGGGGCGGAGAACAGCGGCGGGGCCGTCGTCCGGGCCCCCGGCGACAGGGGCGGCTTGACCCCCGGGGCGGGCGATGCCGGTGGAGCGGTGAGCGAGGGCGCGGAGCGGTGCGCTCCGGTCGACGACACGTCGCCCGCCGAGCGGTTGACGGCCAGGCGGTCACCGCCGCCCACCGACTGGGCGCCGCCGCGACGGCTCACCGCCGCATCGGAGCCACCGGCGCGGGTCTCCGCGTCAAGCGGGATCACGCTGTTGCCGCTGCCCTCGGCGCGCAGGAGGGGGTCCGGTCCTGAGTCCAGCGGCAGGGTGCCGCCGAGCGCGATGGCCGCCAGGGAGACGGCACCGGCCGCCGCGAAGGCGAAGCGCCGGCCACGCCACGGCGAACGCTCGGCGTCCCGGGCCACCTCGTGGAAGCGGAAGGCGGAGCGGGAGCCGCCGGGCAGGACGGCGGTGGAGCCGTGGGGAGCCGGGAGATACCCGAAGCCGGCCGGCGGGGACGGCTCCACGGCGGAGTCGCGGCGGGTGGAGCCGGAGGACCCCAGCGGGGAGAAGAACTCGTCGGCGAAGGGCCCGCCCGAGCCGAACGGCCGGCCGGAACCGGTGTCGTCGCCGCCGGGGCCCCCGGGAAGGCCCTGCAGACGGGCCAGGAACCCCTCGGAGGGCGAGGGTGCGGCGGACATGGCGAAGGCGCTCTTGAGGCGGCGCTGGGCGTCGGCCTCGACCTTGCACCGGGCGCAGGTGGCCAGGTGGGCGAGCACCCGCTCGCGGGCGTCGTGATTCAGCTCGCCGTCGACCAGCGCGGCGAGCCGGTCCCCCAGGTGCGCTTCCGCAGGGGTGGGACCGGTCGGACCTGTGCCACTCACGCCGTTCCGCCCTCCCCTGCCAGGACCGCGTCCGCCAGGGAGCGCTGCTCGGCGCGGGCTTCGGGCGAACGGTGCTTGAGCGCCTTGCGCAGGTGCGAGCGGCCGCGGTGGATACGGCTGCGCACGGTGCCGAGCTTCACGCCGAGCGTGGCGGCGATCTCCTCGTAGCTGAGGCCCTCGATGTCGCAGAGGACCACGGCGGCACGGAACTCGGGCGCGAGGGTGTCCAGCGCCTGCTGCACGTCGGCGTCGAAGTGGGTGTCGTTGAAGACCTGCTGCGGGGACGGCTCCCGGCTGGGCAGCCGCTCCGCCGCGTCGTCGCCGAGCGAGTCGAAGCGGATGCGCTGCTTGCGCCGGACCATGTCCAGGAAGAGGTTGGTGGTGATGCGGTGCAGCCAACCCTCGAACGTGCCGGGCGTGTATGTCGACAGCGAGCGGAAGACTCTGACGAAGACCTCCTGCGTGAGGTCCTCGGCGTCGTGCTGGTTACCCGTCAGCCGGTAGGCAAGGCGGTACACGCGACCGCTGTGCGTGCTGACGATCTCTTCCCATGAGGGCGGGGTCCACGCCTGGTCCGCATCGGAGGCGAAGGTCGCGGTCGGTGCGGAGTCCTCGGAAGAACGGTCAGCAATGTTGGTCACGGATTTCGGCTCACCGGCCGACCTGAGAAGGCGCCGCAGCACCCCGCCCCGATCCACAGGCGCAGCCGCACCTCCCCTATCGGCTCTGGTGGTGTCCAGTGGAGCCCCTACCATAGCCACCTCGCCCGTTAGCTCCGGATAAGACTTTTCCCTGCTGGGGCCGGGCGTCGCCCGGAACGTCCTCGCAGCTCACCGGTCCGATCCGCGGGCCGGGTCACTGCGCTCTCCCCACTCCTTGCACAACGCCCGGTCCCATCTGCGGGTTCCCGGGTCCAGCGGATACAGTCACCGTTGCGCCAACTACGGGGACAGGAGAGGGTCATTACCGCCAACCGGCAGACGAGCTGGGGCCTCGCCGACGCCTTTGTCGCCGAGGACGAAGCTCTGCACCGGGCCAGGGAGCACTCCCGTGAGCTGGGGATCCGCTCGGTCTCCCCGGGCACCGGTGCCGCGCTGCGCCTGCTGGCCGGTGCCGCGGACGCCAAGGCGGTGGCGGAGATCGGCACGGGCACCGGCGTGTCCGGCATCTATCTGCTGCACGGGATGCGGCCCGACGGCGTGCTGACCACGGTGGACCCGGAGCCCGAGCGCCAGCAGTTCGCCCGGGAGGCGTTCCGCGAGGCGGGCTTCGCCTCCAACCGGGCCCGCTTCATCCCCGGCCGCGCCCTCGACGTACTGCCCCGGCTCGCGGACGGCGGTTACGACCTCGTCTTCTGCGACGGCGACCGGCTGGAGAGTCTCGACTGCCTCGCTGAATCGTTGCGCCTGCTGCGCCCCGGCGGGCTGGTCTGCTTCGAGGGCGTCTTCGCCGACGGCCGCACCGTCGACTCCGCCGCGCAGCCCGCCGAGGTGCTGCGGCTGCGGGAGCTGCTGCGCGCGGTGCGCGAGAGCCAGGAGCTGATGCCGACGCTGCTGCCGGTCGGCGACGGGCTGCTCTGCGCGGTCCGGCGCGGCTGAGCCCCGTACCCGTGGAAACGCCTCCGGACGCACCACTGCCCGGTACGGAGATCCGTACCGGGCAGTGGTGAAGGTGATGGGCGTTCCGCGTCAGCCGACGACCTTCTTCAGCGCGTCGCCGAGGGCATCGGCCTCGTCCGGAGTCAGCTCGACAACGAGTCGACCGCCGCCTTCGAGCGGAACGCGCATGACGATGCCCCGCCCCTCCTTTGTCACCTCGAGCGGGCCGTCGCCCGTCCGCGGCTTCATGGCCGCCATGCTCGTTCCCCTTCCTGAAACCAGCTCATCGCAACCGGCGGCCCCATGACAGGCGCTGCCTCACCGGCATCGAACACATTGCTTCTTCGCCATTATCCCGCATCAAGGACCCCTATGACCAACATCGCTCTGCATCGCTTGCGCAACGCGCTCTCTCAAAACCACCCAATTCGGCGATCCGGCTGCGATACTGCGCCGCCCCGGAGCCCCAGGTGAGAGCCAATTGTTAGACGCAGGTCACATCTACGGGCCGCTCCGCGTCGGCCATGCTTGCCTCCAGTGGCAACGATGCCCGAGCAGTGAGGGGATGGACCGCAATGGCCGACGAGCCGGCGAACACCGTGCTGTACGACGTGAGCGAGGGTCTCGCGACGATCACGATCAACCGACCCGACGCGATGAACGCCATGAACACCGCGGCGAAGGTCGCGCTCCGGGACTCCCTGCGGGCGGCGGCCGCGGACCCTGCCGTACGGGCGGTTCTGCTCACGGCCACCGGGCGCGCCTTCTGCGTGGGCCAGGACCTCAAGGAGCATGTCGCCACGCTGGCGGCGACGCGTGAGGCGGGCGACGGCAACGCGCTGAGCACGGTGCGGGAGCACTACAACCCGATCGTGCGGGCGATCACGGAGATGGCCAAGCCGGTGGTGGCCGGGGTGAACGGGGTCGCGGCCGGGGCCGGGTTCGGGTTCGCGCTGGCGGCCGACTACCGGGTGGTCGCCGAGACCGCCTCCTTCAACACCTCCTTCGCGGGCGTCGCACTCACCGCCGACTCGGGCGTGTCCTGGACCCTGCCGCGGCTGATCGGGCCGAGCCGCGCCGCCGATCTGCTGTTCTTCCCGCGTTCGATCTCCGCGCAGGACGCGTACGAGCTGGGGCTGGTCAACCGGGTGGTCCCGGCGGAGCAGCTGGCCGAGGAGGCCGCGCGGGTGGCCCGGGCGCTGGCGGACGGGCCGACGGTGGCGTACGCGGCGCTGAAGGAGTCGATGGCGTACGGCGCCGGCCACACGCTCGCCGAGACGCTGGAGAAGGAGGACGAACTCCAGACCCGGGCGGGCGCGTCGCAGGACCACACCATCGCGGTGGAGGCGTTCCTGAAGAAGGAGAAGCCGGTCTACCTGGGGAAGTAGCGGCTCACCCCACGGTGGCGCCGCCCCGGGCCACGCACGCCGCGAGGTGGTCGTCGACCAGGCCGCACGCCTGCATCAGGGCGTAGGCGGTGGTCGGGCCGACGAAGCGGATCGAGCGCTTCTTGAGCTCCTTGGCCAGCGCGGTGGACTCCGGTGTCACGGCGGGGACGTCGTCCAGGGCGCGCGGGGCGGGGCGGCCGGCGGGGTCGGGGGCGTACGACCAGATCAGCTCGTCCAGCTCCCCGGCCGGCCAGTCGGCGAGCACCTTCGCGTTGGCGAGGGTGGCGTCGACCTTGGCCCGGTTGCGGATGATGCCCGGGTCGGCGAGGAGCCGCTCCCGGTCGGTGTCGGTGAACTTCGCGACCTCGGCGATCCTGAACCCGGCGAACGCCGTACGGAACGTCTCGCGGCGGCGCAGGATCGTCAGCCAGGACAGGCCGGACTGGAACGCCTCCAGGCAGAGCCGCTCGAAGAGGGCGTCGTCGCCGTGGACCGGGCGGCCCCACTCGGTGTCGTGGTAGGCGAGGTAGTCCTCGGTGGACAGGCCCCAGGGGCAGCGCAGCCCGCCGTCGGGGGCGGGCAGGGCTCCGCCGTCGCTCATCGGCCCTCGTCCTCTCCACGGGCCGGGCCGGCGCCCTGGTCTCCCGGCTCGGCCGGCCGGTCACCCGGATGCTTGAACAGATCGGTGCCCGTGCTCACCGCCGACGCCTGCGCCCCGGCCAGGGCGGACTCCAGCTCCGCGATCCGGGCGTCCCGCTCGGCCAGCTCGGCGCCGAGCCGGGACAGCGCCTCGTCGACATCGGCCATCCGGTAGCCCCGCGCGGCCATCGGCAGGCGCAGCGCCTCGACGTCCGCCCGGCCGACCGGGCGGGTGGCGGGCAGCGGGTCGGTGAACCGCTGGGGCTCCACGTCCTGGAGCACGGCGCTCCCGCCACCGCCGACCACCGCGAGGGTGACCGCCGTGACGACCACGACCATCGTGAGCAGCAAGAACCAGAACACGCGCATCTCCCGGGGGGGGGCTGAGACCTCGACCGGCTCCGATCGTGCCATGCGGCACTGACAAAAGTCGGGGCCGACCGGATAAGGCCTTAGGGTCGCAGGCGAGCGATCCGCGGGCCGACTGCGGGCTGTCGGCGGGCCGACGGCGAGCAATTCGAGGAGGAGACACGGGATGCGGAGCGGTGCACTCAGGCTGGGGCGGCGGGAGTTCGGGCCGCACGAGCCGGTGATCATGGCGATCGTGAACCGGACCCCGGACTCCTTCTACGACCAGGGCGCCACGTTCCGGGACGAGCCGGCGCTCGCCCGGGTCGAGCAGGCGGTGGCCGAGGGCGCCGCGATCATCGACATCGGCGGGGTGAAGGCCGGTCCCGGCGATGAGGTCAGCGCCGAGGAGGAGGCCCGCCGCACGGTCGGGTTCGTCGCCGAGGTCCGCCGCCGCCACCCGGATGTGGTGATCAGCGTGGACACCTGGCGGCACGACGTGGGCGAGGCGGTCTGCGAGGCCGGGGCGGATGTGCTGAACGACGCGTGGGGCGGGGTCGATCCGAAGCTGGCGGAGGTGGCGGCGCGGTACGGGGCGGGGCTGGTGTGCACGCACGCGGGGGGCGCGGAGCCTCGGACGCGGCCGCACCGGATCGCGTACGAGGATGTGATGGCGGACATCCTGCGGGTGACGGTGGGTCTTGCGGAGCGGGCGGCGGCGCTCGGGGTGCGGGCGGACGGGATCATGATCGATCCGGGGCACGACTTCGGCAAGAACACGCGGCACTCCCTGGAGGCGACGCGTCGGCTTGAGGAGATGGCGGAGACGGGGTGGCCGGTGCTGGTGTCGCTGTCCAACAAGGACTTCGTGGGCGAGACGCTGGACCGGCCGGTGAAGGAGCGGGTCATCGGGACGCTGGCGACGACGGCGGTGTCGGCGTGGCTGGGGGCGCGGGTGTACCGGGTGCATGAGGTGGCGGAGACGCGGCAGGTTCTGGACATGGTGGCGTCCATCGCCGGGCATCGCCCTCCGGCCGTGGCGCGGCGGGGGTTGGCGTAGGTCGGCCGCCTGCCCGGCGGGCGGGGTCCGGGGCGCTGCCCCGGGCCCCGCTCCTCAAGCGCCGGAGGGGCTGAGTCCGGCCGGACCGGCCGGAAAAGATGTCCTCAATCGCCGGACGGGCTTGAGTGTGCCGGGCGGGCCGGAAGTGGTTACCGCCCGACCTCCTTCGTCACCAGCGTCACCGCTTCGTCCACGTCGTCCGTCACGTGGAAGAGCAGCAGGTCCTTCTCCGAGGCCTTGCCGCCCGCGACCACCGTTTCGCGGAGCCAGTCGACCAGGCCGCCCCAGTACGCCGTGCCGAAGAGGACGATCGGGAAGCGGGTGACCTTGCCGGTCTGGACGAGGGTGAGCGCCTCGAAGAGCTCGTCCAGGGTGCCGAGGCCGCCGGGCAGGACCACGAAGCCCTGCGCGTACTTCACGAACATCGTCTTGCGGACGAAGAAGTAGCGGAAGTTGACGCCGATGTCGACGTGCGGGTTCAGCCCGGACTCGAAGGGCAGCTCGATGCCGAGGCCGACCGAGACGCCCTTCGCCTCCCGGGCGCCCTTGTTGGCGGCCTCCATCGCACCGGGGCCGCCGCCGGTGATCACCGCGAAGCCCGCGTCGACCAGGGCCTTGCCGATCGCCACCCCGGCCTCGTACTCCGGTGATCCGGCCGGGGTGCGGGCCGAGCCGAAGACGCTGATCGCGCTCGGCAGCTCCGCGAGCGCGCCGAAGCCCTCGACGAACTCCGACTGGATGCGCATCACCCGCCACGGGTCGGTGTGCACCCACTCGGAGTCGCCCTCGGAGTCCAGCAGCCGCTGATCGGTCGTGCCGGGCTGGACCTGCTCCCTGCGGCGGACCACCGGACCCAGCCACTGTTCCTCCGGGGCGACCGCGCCCTCGGGGACCTCCGCACCTTCAGGGATTCGTGCGTCCTCGGCGTTGCCCATGTTCCGCTCCCTCCACCGACCTGCGTCGTCCTGGGTCGGGCCGTGTCGTGCTGCGTCCGGCCAGCGTAGATCGGCGGAGGTTACGTACGGGGGAATGCCGTGCGTCGGGCGGTCAGCCGGTCAGGCGGTGAGCCAGGAGCGGAGGCGGTCCTCGCAGTGGGTGATCTTCTCGACGACCACGTGCTCGTCGCGCTTGTGGGCGTAGATGGGGTCGCCGGGGCCGTAGTTCACCGCCGGGATGCCGAGGCCGCCGAAGCGGGAGACGTCCGTCCAGCCGAACTTGGGCCGGGCCGTGCCGCCGACCGCCTCCATGAACGCCTTCGCGGCCGGGTGGGAGAGGCCGGGCATGGCCGCGCCGGAGTGGTCGTCGATGACGATCTCGGCGACGCCGCAGTCGGCGAAGACCTCGCGGACGTGGGCGACGGCCTCCTCCTCGGTGCGGTCGGGGGCGTACCGGTAGTTGACGACGACGGTGCAGGCGTCCGGGATGACGTTGGTGGCGACGCCGCCCTCGATGCCGACCGCGTTGAGCCCCTCGTGGTACTCCAGGCCGTCGATGACCGGGCGGCGCGGCTCGTACGCCGCCAGCTTCGCCAGGATCGGGGCGGCCGCGTGGACGGCGTTGGACCCCATCCAGCTGCGCGCCGAGTGCGCCCGCTCCCCGGCTGTACGGAGGTGGACCCGGAGCGTGCCCTGGCAGCCGCCCTCGACCTCGCCGTCGGAGGGCTCCAGAAGGACGGCGAAGTCTCCGGCGAGCCAGTCGGGGTGGGCGGTGGCGATGTGGCCGAGGCCGTTGAGGTGGGCGGCGACCTCTTCGTTGTCGTAGAAGATGAAGGTGAGGTCGCGGTTGGGCTCCGGGACCGTCGCGGCGATCCTGAGCTGGACGGCGACGCCGGCCTTCATGTCGGTGGTCCCGCAGCCCCAGAGGATGCCGTCCGCGTCGAGGCGCGAGGGGACGTTGTCGGCGATCGGCACGGTGTCGATGTGTCCGGCGAGGACGACACGCTCGGCGCGGCCGAGGTTCGTGCGCGCGACGACGTTGTTGCCGTGGCGGTCGACGGTCAGGTGGGGCAGGCCGCGCAGCGCTGTCTCGATCGCGTCGGCGAGCGCCTTCTCCTCCCCGCTGACCGAGGGGAAGTCGACGAGCCGGGCGGTGAGCGCCGGGCCGTCCAGGGTCAGGTCAAGCGTGCTGTCGGACATGGCTACGACCCTAGAGGACCGGAGTGAGGGCCTGGTAGCACCCCTGGAGGACCCGGACATCGGGCCCCGAAGACCCGGGCACCGGTCCCGGAGCACCTGGGTATCGGTCCCCGGCCGTACCCTCCAGTACGGTGGGCCCCGTGTCCCGGACAGCCAGCCCCGCCCGTCGCCGCCTTCTCCGCTACGCGGCCGGCTTCACCGTGCTCGCCGCGCTGGGCGGTTATCTGGCCGTTCAGTACGACTCCTCCACCACCGAGTCCGCGCCGCGCTGCGTGGTCCGGGCCGCCGACGGCGACCACACGTACGAGATGAGCCTGCACCAGGCGGCGAACGCGGCGACGATCTCCGCCGTGGGGACCACGCGCGGGATGCCGGAGCGGGCGGTGACGATCGCGATCGCGACGGCGATCCAGGAGTCCACGCTCCGCAACATCGACTACGGCGACCGCGACTCGGTGGGCCTGTTCCAGCAGCGGCCCTCGCAGGGCTGGGGCACGGTGGCCGAGATCATGGACCCGGTGTACTCGGCCGGCGAGTTCTACGACCACCTCGCCGAGGTCCCGGGCTACTCGCGGCTCCCGCTGACCGTGGCGGCGCAGCGCGTCCAGCGCAGCGGCTTCCCGCAGGCGTACGCGAAGCACGAGCCGGATGCCGCGCTGCTGGCCGCGGCGCTGACCGGGCGCGAGCCCGCATCGCTGAACTGCACGCCGTCGGCGAAGACCGCCGAGGGGCCGGGTGACGCGGCGCAGGTGCGGGCCGAGCTGGTGCGCACCTTCGGCAAGGACGTGCTGCCGGTCACGAAGGCGGCGGGCGCGTCGGCCGCCGCCACGGTCTCGGTGCCCGTACCGGTGTCGGCCCGGGCCACGGCGGAGGACCGCGCTCCGCAGCGCGGCTGGGAGCTGGCGCACTGGGCGGTGGCGCACTCCCAGGAGCTGCGGATCGAGCGTGTGAGCTACGCCGACCGGGTCTGGGAGGCCGGACCGGGCTGGCGGACGGAACGCACGAAGGACAAGGAACCGGACACGACGGCCGTCGGAATCCGGGTCGCTCAGTAGTACGACCCGTCACCCGGAAGGGCCCTTGGGGCCGCCCCCCGGACACTCTTGGGCCGCCTCGTCGGCCTTCCGTTCACCCCGCACCGACTCCCTTGTCGTTCAAGGGAAGTGACGGTTCATCGAACGCCTTCGGAATGGATCGTTTGCCCGGGTTCCTCCACTGCGGATTATCCGACGCATTACCCACTCTTTACCTTTGCTCGCCGCAACTTTCCCTCCCCTCGGCCCTGTTGTCAGTGCGTCCGGCTCACCGGACCCGAATCACTGACTTCCCGTCGAAGGAGCACCATGTCCCTCCCCCTGACCCGTCGGATCGCTCGTACCGCGCTGCTGATCGCCGCGGGTGCGGCCCCCGTGGTCGGTGCGGCCGGCGCCGCGAGCGCCGCAGAGCTCCCGCAGACCCCTGACCTCGGCGGTCTGACCGCGCTCGACGGTGCCGGCCTCGGCAACACCGTGGACAGCGCCGCCCAGCAGGGCACCCAGGCCGCCGGTGAGACCGGCGGCCGCCTCGTCGGCACCGCCCTCCCGGCCGCGGGCCGGACCGCGGGCCAGACCGCCAAGGTGGCCGCCCCGGCCGTCCAGGACACCGCCGGCCAGACCGCGGGCAGCGCGGGCGAGGCCGTCGGCGGCATCGCCGGCGCCGCCGGTGGCGGCCTGCCGACCGACACGCTCGCGGGCGGCCTGCCCACCGGTGGCCTGCCGCTGAACGGCCTGCCGATCGGCTGACCCACCGCAGCAGCCTGAGCATGCGAGAGGGGCGCGGGGAGTGCGCACTCCCCGGGCCCCTCTCGTACGACGCGTGCGTCACGAGCCCCTCTCGCATGCGTACGTCACGAGCCCCTCTCGCATGCGTACGTCAGAAGCCCCTCTCGTACGCGTACGTCACGGGCCCCTCTCGTACGCCGTACGTCAGGACAGGCGCTTGACCGCCGCCGCCACCCGCTCGTCGGTCGCGGTGAACGCCACCCGGACGAAGCGCTCGCCCGCCGGGCCGTAGAAGTCGCCGGGCGCCACCAGGATGCCCAGCTCCGCGAGGTACGCCACGGTCTCCCAGCACGGCTCGTCGCGGGTCGCCCAGAGGTACAGGCTCGCCTCGCTGTGCTCGATCCGGAAGCCGTGCGCCTCCAGGGCCGCGCGCAGGGCCAGGCGGCGGTCCGCGTACCGCGCGCGCTGCTCGGCCACGTGCACGTCGTCCCCGAGGGCGGCGACGGTGGCGGCCTGGACCGGGGCGGCCGTCATCATCCCGCCGTGCTTGCGGATCAGCAGCAGCTCACCGAGGACGGCCGCGTCGCCCGCGATGAACGCGGCCCGGTAGCCGGCCAGGTTGGAGCGCTTGGAGAGCGAGTGGACGGCGACGATCCCGTCGTAGTGACCGCCGCAGACGTCCGGGTGGAGCACCGAGACGGGCTCGGCGTCCCAGCCCAGCTCCAGGTAGCACTCGTCGCTGAAGACCAGCACGCCGTGCTCGCGCGCCCAGGCGACGATCCGGATCAGCTCGTCCTTGGCCAGCACCTTCCCGGTCGGGTTGGACGGCGAGTTGAGCCAGAGCAGCTTCAGCCCGGCCGGGTCCAGCTCGGTCGGGTCGTCGTAGACGACGGGCTCCGCACCGCAGAGCCGCGCGCCGACCTCGTACGTCGGGTAGGCGAGCCGCGGGTAGGCGACCTTGTCGCCCGCGCCGAGCCCGAGCTGCGTCGGCAGCCAGGCCACCAGCTCCTTGGAGCCGACGACCGGCAGCACGTTGGCGTGGGTCACGCCGACCGCGCCGAGGCGGCCCTCCACCCAGCCGGTGAGCGCGTCGCGCAGCGCCTCGGTGCCCCACACCGTCGGATAGCCGGGACTGTCGGCGGCGGCCACGAGCGCCCGCTGGATCACCTCGGGCACCGGGTCCACCGGCGTACCGACGGAGAGGTCCACGATGCCGTCCGGGTGGGCCTGGGCCGTGCTCTTGTACGGCGTGAGCCTGTCCCAGGGGAAGACCGGGAGACGGGAGGAGACTGCGGACACGGTGCTCTGCTTTCTCGGGGCTTTCCCGGGGCTTTCTTGAGGCTTTCCGGGGCTGTTCAGGTAGCGGCGGCCGTACGGGAAAACGCCTCGGCCCCGCACGGTGACATGCCGTACGGGACCGGGCTGCGCACGTGGTACCGCCGCTTACTGGTTCTGCGGCGGCAGTCCGGCGACGAACGCGTGGTCGCGCTCGATGAGACCGAGCTTGGAAGCACCACCCGGCGAGCCGAGGTCGTCGAAGAACTCGACGTTCGCCTTGTAGTAGTCCTTCCACTCCTCCGGGGTGTCGTCCTCGTAGAAGATGGCCTCGACCGGGCAGACCGGCTCACAGGCTCCGCAGTCGACGCACTCGTCCGGGTGGATGTACAAGGACCGCTGGCCCTCGTAGATGCAGTCGACGGGGCACTCTTCGATGCAGGCCTTGTCCTTCACGTCGACACAAGGCTGCGCGATGACGTAGGTCACGCTGTCGTTCCTCCTCGGTAGGGCGTTGGCTCTCGCGCGGGAGCGCGGCGTCGTCGATGCCCGCCCCTAGTATCTCCGTTCTCGGGCACGATCCGAACAGGAGGGGCGGACTGAGCTGTGGAATTCACCATGGGCGGACGGCTGGAAGTCCGGATCACACCGGCTGACGTGGGTAAACGCGTGTCGGTCCGGCGGCGTTCCCCGGAGGGTGGCGCGGGCGCTGAGTTCACCGACACGGTCGGCGTTCTCACATCATGGAACGACGGTGTGGTCGCGATCACACCGAAGAGCGGGGAGTCCGTCCACATCGTGGAATCCTCCCTGGTGGCGGGCAAGGTCGTCCCCGCCGCCCCGGCCCGCAGGCGGGGCCCGGCGGCCTCGTTCGCGGAGCTGGCGGCTGTCACCGCGCGCGCCTGGCAGCCGGTGGAGAGCGAACCGCTGGGCGACTGGCGGCTGCGCGCCGCCGGCGGCTTCACCCGGCGCGCCAACTCCGCGCTGCCGCTCGGCGATCCGGGTCTGCCGCTCGGCGAGGCGTTCGGGCGGGTCGAGCGGTGGTACGAGGAGCGGGGCCTGCCTCCGTACATCCAGACGGCGACCGGGGCCGAGGGCGCGCAGGAGGCCCTCTGCGCGGAGCTGGAGGGGCACGGGTGGCGGCGCGAGGTCACGGCGGAGGTGCGGATCGCCGCGCTGGCGCCGGTCGGTGACCTGGACGTGGACGTGTCGGCGGTGCGGCTGAGCCGTGCGCCGGACGAGGCGTGGCTCGCGCGCTACCAGCGCTTCTCCACACCGGGCCCCGAGGTGCTGCAGGTGCTCGGCAGCGGTCCTTCGGTCTGGTTCGCCACGGTGGCCGGCGACGA
Source organism: Streptomyces sp. CA-146814 (assembly GCF_050942385.1). Lineage (NCBI taxonomy): Bacteria > Bacillati > Actinomycetota > Actinomycetes > Kitasatosporales > Streptomycetaceae > Streptomyces > Streptomyces sp. CA-146814. Next base: position 5,330,886 of record NZ_CP192068.1, on the reverse strand, counting down.
GGGCGAGGGCCGGGACGAGGCGCCTGCGGCGATCGGGCGGTGTGTGGTGGACGGGCGGTGGGCCGGGTTCATGGCCGTCGAGGTCGCGCCCGGGCACCGGCGGCGCGGGCTGGCCACCACGGTGATGGCGGCCCTGGCCCGGCGGGTCCTGGACGAGGGCGCATCGGCGGCCTGGCTCCAGGTGGAGGAGGACAATGAAGGGGCGCGGGCGCTGTATGACGGCATGGGTTTCGCCGCGCACCACCGCTACCACCACTTCCGGCCCGCGGAGCGGAGCTGAGGTACGGCAGCACGGACGAGCAGGAGCATGGGTCACCTATGAGCGCGCAGGATTCCGGTACGGCCGACCGCCGGCGGCAGTTCGCCGAGGAGGCCCGGTCCGAGCGGCCCGATCTGGCGCTGCTCTGCCTGCTGCTGGGCGCGGAGGCGGGCCCGGTCGGCCCCGAGGAGCCGCGCCCGGTCGATCCGGACGGGCCGTCCGCCGATCCGTACGGGATCGACGCGGCGCAGATCGAGCTGGACCGGCTGGCCGGGCTGCTGCCGTACGGCTCGCGCTCACCGGCCGCCTGGGCCTCGGCGCTGGCCGAACTGCTCGGTGAGCGGAACGAGTTCTGCGGGTCGTCGGCGGACTACCAGCGGCTGGAGTCCTCGCTCCTCCAGCAGGTGCTGCGCCGCCGCCGGGGACTGCCGATCCTGCTCTCGGTGGTGTGGATCGAGGTCGCCCGGCGAGCCGGCGCCCCGGTGTACGGGGTGGCGCTGCCGGGCCACTTCGTGGTCGGCTTCGGGGATCCGGGCCATCAGGTGCTCGTCGATCCGTTCACCGGCGGCGCGCCGTTGACCGGTGAGGACGCCGACCTCCTGGTCACCACGGCGACGGGCGCGCCCCTCGAGCCGTCGATGCTGACGCCCGCGCGGCCGCTGGAGATCGTGCTGCGGATCCTCAACAACGTCCGGGCCTGGGCCGCCGCCCGGCCCGAGCGCACGGATGTGGCCCTCTGGGCCGTGGAGCTCTCCCTGCTCCTGCCCTCGCACCCGGCACGGCTGCGCTACGAGCGGGCCCAGCTCCTGGTCCAGCGCGGCGAGTTCCAGCGCGGGGCGGCGGAGATGGAGGAGTACGCGGAGGTGCTCGACACCATCGAGCCGACCACGGCCGAGTCGATCCGGCACCAGGCCCAAGCGGCCCGGGCCCTGCTGAACTGAACCGAGCAGAACTGAACCGGGCTGGACTGAGCTGGACCTAGCTGGACTGAGCTGAGCCGGAATGAGCTGAACTGAGCCAACGGCCGGTCGGGGCCTCTGGCACGAACGGAATAACGGCCGACCGACAGAGGTTCACAGCTGAACTGAGCCAACAACCGCCGGAAACGGCTGGAATTGCGCGCTCCCACTCGTCCGACCCCCATCTCATGGAGCCGGATTCGGCCAGTCCGCCACGCCGTGCGCTCCCGCTGTACATCCGAACGCCCCCATCCGCGCCCATCAGGCACGGGAATCCGCCAATTCGTCGGCGTACCCGAATGCTCATGCGCTCCACTGGAGACCCGTCACCCGACGCGCACACGCCATCGCATTCTGCGATACGTCTGTAGTGCGCGCGCCAGGAGAGAAATGCCGAGGCAGCTTGATGACAACCGTTCTGCTGGTCCACACCGTGCCGCTGTGGCGCGCTTCGCTCGCTTCCCTGCTCGGCGCGGGGCAGGGGATAGACGTGACGACCGCCGACCGGGGCGCGATACGTTCGGCGCTCGCCGGCCTCGGTCCGGAGGCGGGACCAGCACCGGACGTGCTCCTCACCGACCTCGACTGTCCGGACGCGCTGGACGTCCTGGAGGAGGTGAGATCGCTGGCCGAACCGCACGGCAGAGGCTGCCCGCTGGCGGTGCTCACCCGCAGCGACCGGCCGCGCGGACTGCGCCGGGCGTACGAGGCGGGGGCCCGCGGCTATATCGACAAGTACCGGCCGGTGGACGACCTCTCCGAGGTCATGCACAAACTGGCCGACGGCGGCCGGCATATTGACGAGTCACTTGCCTTCAGCCTGTTGCAGGTGGCCGACATGCCCCTGTCTCCCCGGGAATTGGGCGTGCTCTCCCTTGCCGAGAGCGGGGAGACGGTCTCCGGTATCGCGGAGCGGCTGCATCTGACGCCGGGGACGGTACGGAATTACCTCGCCGCCGCCATTCGGAAGTCCGGCGCGCGAAATCGGGTCGACGCGATCAGACGGGCGAAGGAGGCGGGGTGGATATGAACCCGTTCCCGTGAGACGTGCGCTCCGCCTCGCTAGGTGTGTTCTCCGGCTCGTGGTCCACGGCGACCGGCCCGTGGTCCACGGCGACCGGCCCGTCGTGGACGTCGTCCGGTGCCCAGAGGCCCGCCAGGTCGCGGTAGAGCTCCGAGGTACGCAGCAGCTCCGCCGAGGTCCCGCAGCGGGTGCGCGGGCCGTCCATCACCAGGATCCGGTCGGCGCGCCGGGCCGAGCTGAGGCGGTGCGCGACGACGACCAGAGCGCCCGGCAGCGCGGCGAAGGCCAGCTCGGCCCGGGTCTCGGCGGCCGGGTCGAGCCGGCTGGTCGCCTCGTCGAGCACGAGGAGCGGCGGGGCCGCCACATGGGCCCGGCCGAGCGCGATCAGCTGGCGTTCTCCCTGCGAGAGCCGGTCCGGTTCGAGGAGGGCGTCGAGCGAGCCGAGCCGGGTGAGCAGGGGGTCCAGGCCGAGCGCGTCGGCCGTCGCGGCCAGGTCGCGGTCGCTCGCGCCGGGGCGGAGGTAGCGGAGGTTGTCCCGCAGCGAACCGGTGAACACGTACGCGTGCTGCGGCAGCAGAACCCGTACGGAGGTGGCGTCGGCCGCGCGTACCGGCCGCCCGTGCCACCGCACCGCGCCGCCGGTGGGCGCCTCCACCCCGGCAAGGACCGCGGCGAGCGTCGACTTGCCGCTGCCGCTCGGCCCGACGACGGCCAGGTGCTCGCCGGGGGCGACGGTGAGCGAGAGCCGGTCCAGGACGGGGTGCGCGGCCGGTCCGTACGCGAAGGTGACGGCGCGGAGCTCGGCGACGGGTGCGCGGCCCCGCGGGAGTGGCCGCCGGTCGTCGGCTTCGTCCTCGGCCGGGGGCGGCGGCGCGTCGGTGAACCGGTCCAGGACCACCAGCAGCCGGCCGCCGACCGTGGAGAGCATGGTCATCAGCGCCTGGACCGCCGGGGCCAGCGCCTGGGTCAGGTAGGTGAGTGCGCCGACCAGCGCGCCGGGTGTGAGGCCGTCGCGGAGCAGCCACGGGGCGCCGAGGAGCAGCAGGAGGGGCGGGAAGCGTCCGCAGACCGCCAGGGCCACCACCCGTACGCCGGACCAGCGGGCCAGTGAACGGGCCGCGCGGACCTGGTCCTCGGCCAGGGCCTCGGACTCCGCCACCGTGCGGTCGGCGGCCCCGGCGGCGGCGATGTCCCGCAGGTCGGCGGCGGTCCGCCCCGCGTGGGCCGCGTACGCCTCGTCGGCGGTGAGGTAGTCGCGCTGGCGGGCGGCCATCGGGACCAGGGTGGCCAGGAAGAGCGCGGCGCCCAGGACGAGCGGAGGCAGCACGAGCAGCAGGAGGCGCGGTTCCAGGGCCAGCAGGCCCACCACGGCCCCGGCCACCGTGAACACGAACGACCGCAGTGTCAGGACGAGTCCGGCCCAGCCGTCGCGGGCGATCTCGCTCTGGTGGGTGACCTGGGAGAGGGAGCGGGCGGTGGTGCCGGCGGGGTGCGCGAGGGCGCCGGTGAGCGCACGGGAGACCGCGCGCCGCACGAGTCCGTCGCGCAGCGGCTCCACCAGGTCCGCGAGGCGTCCGAAGACCCCGCGGGTGGCGAGCTGCGCGGGGAGTACGGCGACGGCGGCGACGGCCAGCCAGAGGAGGCCGGTGAGCGGGCGTCCGGCGAGGAAGCCGTGGTCCAGCGCCCTGGCGACGCCGAATCCGCCCAGGAAGGTCTGGACGAACTCCAGCAGCGACCAGCCGGCCAGCCGCAGGACCACTCCGGTGCGGGCGCGGAGGAAGGGACGGGCGTCGCGGGTGACGCGGGTGAGGGGGCCGTTACGGCGAGCGCTTCCGGACGCTTTCACCGGGCCTCCACCTCCGTACGGGCCCGTGGCAGCGCCTCCGCCTCCCCCGCCTCCGTACGGGCCCGTGGCAGCGCCTCCGCCTCCCCCGCCTCCGTACGGAACACCGCCCGGTACTCCGGATCCGTCCACAGCTCCTCGTGCGGGCCCGTGCCCCGGACCCGGCCGTCCTCCAGCCAGAGCACCTGGTCCGCGCGGGCGGCCGAGGAGAGGCGGTGGGCCACGATCACGCGGGTGGAGCGGCCGGCCCGTTCGTCGAGCGCGCGGCGGACGTGGTGCTCGGTGACGGTGTCGAGGCCGGAGAGCGCGTCGTCCAGGATCAGCAGGCGGCCCGGGTGGGCGAACGCGCGTGCCAGGCCCAGGCGTTGGCGTTCGCCACCGGAGAGCGGAGCGTCGGTGAGCGGGGTGGCGTAGCCGTACGGGAGGAGCCCGACGAACCCGTCGGCGCGGGCGGCGCGGGCGGCGTCCCGTACCGCCTCGGGACCGGCGGTCCACGGCCCGAAGGCGATCGTGTCCTCCACGGTGGTGCCGGGCAGGGCCGGGCGGGCGAAGGCGTAGGCGATCTCGGGGCGGAGGAGGGCCGGGTCCATGGCGGCCAGCGGCACGCCGTCCAGGAGCACGGTTCCGGTGTCCGGGTCGAGCAGCCGGCCCGCGACCGCCGCGAACACCGACTTGCCGGAACCGGAGCGGCCGACGACGGCGAGGGACGTGCCGCCGGGGACGGTCAGGCGTACGCCCGTGAGCAGCGGCTTTCCGTCCTGTACGACGCCGACGTCCCGGAGTTCGAGGTGTCCGGGGCCGCCGGGGAGCGGGCCGAGGCCCTGGTGCGGCAGCGGGTCCAGGGTGAGGAGCGGGTCCAGCGTGCGGGCGGCGGCGCGGCTGCGGGCGAGGGCGCCGAGCGCTCCGGTGAGGGAGCCGATGCCGACGGCGAGGGCCGCGTACCGGGAGGCGGCCACGAGGTCGCCGACGCCGATCGCGCCCGTGTGGAGCCGGAGTCCGCCGACCGCGAGGACCAGCAGCATGAGGAGCGGCAGCAGCAGGGCGCTCTGCCCGGCGGCCCGCCCGTACACGGCCCAGGTGCGGCGGCCGTGGTCCGCCAGTGCGGAGAGCGGTTCGAGGATGCGGCGGTACTCGCGGGCGCCGGTGCGGGCCGCGCGGATGGTCTCGGCGCCGTCGAGGGCCTCGGTGAGGCGGTGGGCGATGAGCGACTGGGCGCGCTGGTAGTCGGCCCCGGCGTCGGCGGTGCGGCGGGTGAAGGTGTGCAGGAGGGCGACGAGGAGGGGCGCGCCGAGCAGGAAAGCGGCGGCGGTCCACGGGTCGATGAGGAAGAGGCCGGTGACCGCGCCGAGCGGCAGCAGGACGCCCGCGACGGCGCCGGCTGCGGTGGTGGGCGCGGTCGCCGCGTCGGCGGTGCGGGCGGTGAGCCGGGCGGTGAGGTCGCCGGTCGGTACGGCGAGGGCGCGGCGCGGTTCGGCGGCCAGGACCCGGGCGGTGGTGCGGGTGCGGAGGTGGGCGGTGAGCTGGGCGCCGGTGCGGGTGGTGAGCACGGCCGCGCCCGCGTCGAACCCGGTCTCGGCGAGGGTCAGTACGGCGCAGAGCAGCAGCCCGGACCAGGGCACGGGGCCGCCGCCGATGAGCCCGTCGACCGTGTGGCCGAGGGCGGCGGGCAGCGCGAGGGCGGCGAGCGCGCCGCCGGTGGAGCAGAGGAACAGGGCCAGGAGGGCGGCCGGGTGGCGCCGGGCGAGCCGGCGTGCGCCGGAGGGCGTCGGTGGGCGGGGCTTCAGCCGCACGTGGTCTTCCCTTCCGGACCCGCGTCGATCGCGTTCGGACGTGCTGGCGGTACGGACGTGCTCGCGTACGAACGTACGGAGGTGCTGACGTGCGGACGTACAGACGGGCTGACGTACGGACGGGCTGACGTACGTACGCCGCCGGCCCCGGGCGGACGAACCGCTCGGGACCGGCGGACGGGCCGCCCGGCCCGCCGGCAACTTCACCGGCGGAGCGGGCGGCGAGGCGTCACGGGGTGCAGAGGACCACGCTCAGCGAGCTGAACTCGCAGACCAGCAGCGAGACCTGGCTGCCCGTGGCGAGCTCGCCGAAGGCCTCCTCGGCCGGGGTCTCCATCGCCTGAAGGTCCAGAAGCGCCATGATGGTGTTTCCTTTCTGGGACGGTAACCGGAACCTGTTGCTCCGGCTGGGTGTTGAGCGGTTGTGGTGCTACGACCCCTGAAGGAGCCGGTCTGTGGGGCCGCTCGCGCGGCCGGGGTGCGCCACCGGTGGAGCGGCGGCGGCGAGGAAGGGAAGCGTGGCGGGCTGACCCGGCGCGGTGTCCAGCGCGCTGCCCAGAGCGAGCAGGCAGCCGGCGGTTCCGGTGGCCAGGTCCATCGACAGCCGCATCAACTGCTCGCCGGCGAAGGCGAGTCCGCCTCCGTACGCGAGACCGTGACCGGCCAGGAGGCGGGTGTGGAGGCCGATCGCCCGCTGCCGGGTCTCCTCGTCGCACAGCGGTGTGGCCGCCAGGTGCATCAGGAGTCCGGCCGAGCCGCGCAGCAGTCCGGGCTGGACGTAGAAGGCGGAGAGCGCGGCCGGGAGCAGGGCGCGGCCCTTGGCCTCCAGCTCCGGATCGGGGCGGTGGGCGAGGTAGGCGTCGATGACGGCCGCGATGCCGGCGCTGCCCGCTCCGAGGTACGGCATCAGCCGCTTGCCCTCGACGACGAGGAGCTCTCCGTCGTCGCCCGCCCGGCACCGGTCCAGGTCGCGCCGGAGAGCGGCGGCGGCCAGGTCGAGGAGGACGGGGTCGCCGGTGGTCTCGTACCGGCGGACCAGGAGCAGGGCGACACCGGTCGCGCCGTGCAGGAGACCGGTGCGCGGTGAGGGCGGGCCGTCGACCAGGGCGCGTACGGCGAGGGCCGTGGCCCGGCCGGCGGCCGCGGCGAGCGCCGGGGCCTCGGTGGCGGAGGCGATGCGGGCCAGGTCGTCGAGAGCGAGGCCGATACCGGCGTAACCGCTGTGCAGTCCGGGTGCCAGGCCTTCGAGCGGCTGGTCCAGGACGATCCGGACGAGGTCGGCGGCCTCGGCGGTGCGGCCGACCCGGCTGAGGGTCCAGGCGATGCCGGTGAGGCCGTCGTAGAAGCCGAGCGGGGAGCCGGAGGCCGGGTCCTTGGCCTGCCGCACCAGCCACTCCTCGGCCGGCTCGCAGCGCGGGGCGCCGGTCTCGTGGAGGGCGTAGAGCACGCCGGCGGCGCCGTACGCGAAGGACTGGCCGCCGGTCGCGGTGGCGAACTGGGCGATGTCGCCGGGGAAACATCGGTCGTCGCGGTCGGGCGTACAGGAGGCGGCGATGGCGCGGGCCATCGCGGCCCGGCTCTCGGGCCAGTCGCCGGGATCGGGCACCGGCGCACCGGCAGCCCCGGCCGTCTCCGCACCCGCCTGCGCGTCCGACACCGGCATACCGCCGGCCCCGGCTGTCTCCGCACCCGCCCGCACGTCCGGCACCGGTTCCGCACCGCGCCGGATCTCCTCCACCGCCGGCCGCAGGCTCTCCTCCGCCACCGGGAAGGTGTGCGCGATCTCCCGGGCGAGGCCGGCGGCCTTCGTGCGGTCGATGCCGAAGAGCGTGGTGAGCGGCAGGTACAGCGCGAGCCGCAGACAGGCGAGCGCGTACCGGTCGATGTCGGTGCCGCGCCGGTCGGCCGGGGCGACGAAGGCCGGGTTGGCGACGATCTGGCGGCGGCGGTCGGCGGCCGGCGAGGCGGCCTCGAAGTCGAGCAGCGCGATCCGGCCGGACTCCTCGTCGACCATGACGTTGCTCATGTGCAGATCGCTGATGACGATGCCACGGGCGTGGACGGCCGCGACGGCGCGCTCGACCTTCCCGTACAACTCCTCTGCCCACGCCGCGTGCTCGGCGAGCAGCTCGGGCGCCGGGTTCTGCCGGGCGAGCGGGAAGCGGCGGGCGAAGACGGTGTTGAGCGTGATGCCGGGCAGGTACTGGAGGACCAGGAAGTGGTGGCCGCCGACCTCGAACGCGTCGTGCACGGCCGGTACGCACTCCAGTCCGGCCAGGTGCTCCAGCGCGATCCGCTCCCGCTCAAGCCGGGCGACGGCGTCCGCGCCGTCGGCGGCGAGCCCGGCGTAGGGGCGGGCCTCCTTGAGGACGATCTGCTCGCCGGTCCGGGTGTCGCGGCCGAGGTAGACCCCGCCGCCGTTGGAGAAGTGCAGCGCCTTCTCGACGGTGTACGGCAGGTCGCCGAGGCCGACGGCGGCGCGGGCTTCGAGGTGCGGGCGCAGGAAGTCGGGCGCGGTCACCCAGGCCGGTATCCGGAAGGCCGGACCCCGGTCGTCCGGGACCAGGCGGCCCTGCGGATCGGCGACGGCGGGCACGGGCCGCCCGTCGGGGCCCGTACAGAAGCGGGCGGCGAACGCGCCGTACCGGGTGTGCACCGGGCCGTCTCCGCAGCGCAGGTCGCTGAGGATGTACGGGCCGTGCTCGCCCTCCAGCAGCTCCATCAGCGCGGTGCACACCTCCGGGAACGTGTCCTCGGAGTGCGGATACACGGTGATGAACTTGCCACTCCCGGCCCGGTCCGCGTACTTGGAGTTCCGCAGGGCCAACAGGCCGGGCGACGGCACGCACTTGAAGGGCAGCCGGTGGGCCAGACAGTAGGCCGCGACCCGCTCCAGGACCGACTCGGCGTTGTCGGCGGCGGCCGATATGTGGATCTTCCAGCCCTGCGCCGGCAGCCGGAGCCCGTCCGGGCTGAAGGAGAGCCAGTCGCCGCGCCGGGACCGGGTCCATCCGTCGGGTGCGGCGCCCTGGACCGGAGCGTAGAACGAGCGGTCCTCGGCGCCCTCTTCGAGGGAACGGTGGGGTGCGTCGTAGAAGTGGCGGCTCGCCTGGCAGTACGCGGCGTACTCCGGATTCACGACATTCCCTCCGTTCGGTCTTCGGTGGCGAGAGAGAAATTGTCATAACGATGAGCACCGCCAATAGTCACCGATGTCACGACTCATACATGCGCACGATCCATGCGGACCGCATCGCGCAATGGTGCTTTCCCTGCTGCGGGCGGGGGCGCGCGCGGGGCGCGTTCGGCCGGGGGCGCACAACGGTCCGTCCTCGCCGAGGTGCGGATTCCGCCTGCGGAGCGGGTGCCGGGCGGTCGCGGCCCGGTGTACGAGCTCGGCCGACGGCACGGGCGGAACCCTCTGCCGTACGCGTATGTGTTCAGCCCACGCAACACGTCAACCCGCATGGGCGATCGACGTGTTCAGCCCGCCGCGCGCACCAACCCGTCTCCCGCAGCCGTACGGAAATAGAGCACGGACCGGCCGTCGCGGCGGCGGCGTACCAGTCCCGCGTCCAGCAGGACCCGCAGATGGCGGCCGACCGATCCCAGGCCCTGCCCGGTCAGTGCGGTGAGCTGGGTCGTGGTCAGCGGTGAGCCGAGCAGGACCAGAACTCCCGCCCGCGCGGGGCCGATCAGCGTGCCGAGCGCCTGCGGTACGGGTTCGCGCCCGGTGTCGGCGAGCGCGCCCGTGCAGGGGTAGACCACGCCGTAGCGGTACGGGATGTCCCAGCAGACCCAGCCGACATCGGCGGTGACCGGCGTGAACACCAGCTGCGCGCCGCCGAGTTCACGCGGCGGGTTGTCGTACGTGTTGATCTGGAGCCGGCTCCCGCCGAGCCACCGCATCCCCGGCCGCATCCCGTCCAGGGCCCGCGCCCAGCCGCCGCGGCTCAACTGGGCCGCCCGTGCGATGACATCGGCCTCCAGCACGCGGCGCCGAGCCGGCCACTCCGGCTCCACGGTCCGCGTCCACACCCACTCCAGGATGTCCGCGCTCCGCCGCGCCAGGTCGTCCCGGTCCAGCGCGGCGGGCAGCGGCCGGCCCAGGCTCCGGACGAGATCGGCGCGGGCCACCTCCGGCGGTGTCGCCCGGACCCGCGCCAGCTCCCGCTCGAACGTGTCCGGCTCCTGCCCGGCGGGCGGCGGGACGGGGGCGGGGGTGAGGAAATCGGCGCTCCAGCGAGGGGTGAAGGCGGTGCGGACGATCCGGGCGGCGAGCGGATCACCGGCCTGGAGCCGGCGGTAGGCGGGCAGCCACCGCTCCAGCCAGGCGCGCTCACCCGGATGCGCGGCGGTGGCCCGCTCCAGGGTGCGCAGGCTCGCCACGGTCTCCGCGAGCGGCGAGACGGTGAAGCGGCTGCTCGCGAGCGTGTCGGTGGAGATCTGCCACCAGCCCATGGGGCGCTCCTGACCCTCGGTGTCGTCGCCGGCCGGCGAAGAGCGGCGAGCCACGTTTCGCGTGTCCGCGAAAGAGTAACGACCCCGTGGGCCGCGCTCGCACACTCCGCTGATGCGCACCTACCGCGAACTCTTCCGCACCCCGGAGTTCCTGCCCCTCTTCACCACCGTCTCCGTGCAGGTGGCGGCCCAGACCGCGACCGGCCTCGCTCTCGGCACCCTCGTCCACGCCGCGACCGGCTCACCGCTGCTGTCGGCGCTGGCCATGTTCGGCCCGTCGCTGGCCCAGCTCGCCGGGGCCCTCACCCTGCTCTCGGCGGCGGACCGGCTGCCGCCGCGCGCCACGCTGACCGGCCTGGCGCTGCTGTTCGCCCTGGGTACCGGCGTACAGGCGGTGCCGGGCCTGCCGCTGTGGGCCGCCTTCGCGGTCCTCCTGAGCCTCGGGGTGGCCTCATCGCTGGGCGGCGGCGTGCGGTACGGGCTGCTCAACGAGATCCTGCCGCAGCGGGGCTTCCTGCTCGGCCGGTCCGTGATGAACATGTCGTCGGGGACCATGCAGATCGTCGGGTTCGCGGTGGGCGGGGTGCTGGTGACGACTCTCTCGGCGCGCGGCACGCTGCTGGTCGGGGCCGGTCTGTACGTCGTGGCCGCCGCACTCGCCCGGTTCGGCCTCACCGCCCGGCCGCCCCGCGCCACCGGCCGGGCCTCGGTCCGGGAGACCTGGCGGACCGACGCGCTGCTCTGGTCGTCCGCGCCGCGCCGCTCCGTCTACCTCGCGCTGTGGGTGCCCAACGGGCTGGTGGTGGGGTGCGAGTCGCTGTACATCGCGTACGCGCCCGGACACGCCGGGCTCCTCTTCGCCTGCGGGGCGCTGGGGATGCTGGCCGGGGACACGCTGGTGGGCCGGTTCGTGCCGGGGCGGTGGCGAACGCGGCTCGGCGCTCCGCTACGGCTGCTGCTGGCGGCCCCGTACCTGCTGTTCGCGCTGGACCCCGGGCTGCCGGTCGCGGTGGTGGCGGTGGTGCTGGCGAGCGTCGGCTTCAGCGCGAGCCTGCTGCTCCAGGAACGGCTGCTGGCCCTGACCCCGCCGGAGCTGAGCGGCCAGGCGCTGGGGCTCAGCTCCTCGGGAATGCTGGCGATGCAGGGCGTGGGCGCGGCCCTCGCCGGGTCGATCGCCCAGGTGACCTCGCCGGGGACCGGGATGGCGGCGGTCGCGGCGCTCTCGCTGGCGGTGACGGTGGCGCTGACGCCGGGGCTGCGGGCGGGACGCGGGCAGGAGGCGGCAGGCAGACTGCAGGGGAACGGATCACCCCGTACGAAGGAAACGAAGGAGACGACGACCTCGTGACCAGCCAGCACCCGCCCGACTCCCCCGAGAGCACCGAGAGCACCGAGAGCACCGAGAAGAAGGCGGCGGGCAGCCAGCGGGAGGCGATGCTCGCGGGCGAGCTCTACCTCGCCGACGACCCGGAGATCGCGGCGGACGCCCTGCGCTCGGCGCTCCTCAACGAGCGCTTCAACGCCACGTCGGCCGGCGACCCCGAGGCCCGCCGGGCGGCCCTGGCCGAACTGCTGGGCGAGCTGGGCGAGGGCGCCGAGATCCGGCCGCCGCTGCGGGTGGACTACGGGCACCAGACCACGGTCGGCCCGCGCACGTTCGTGAACTTCGGCGCGGTGTTCCTGGACGTCGCCCGCATCACGATCGGCGCCGACGTCCAGATGGGCCCGACCGTCCAGCTCCTCACCCCGACCCACCCGATCGACCCGGAGCCGCGCCGCGCCAAGTGGGAGGCCGCGCAGCCGATCACGATCGGGGACAACGTGTGGCTGGGCGGCGGAGTGATCGTCTGCCCGGGCGTGAGCATCGGGGAGAACACGGTGGTGGGCGCGGGCGCGGTGGTCACGAAGGACCTGCCGGCCAATGTGGTGGCGGTGGGGAACCCGGCCCGGGTGATCCGGAAGATCGGGGAGGGCGAGGAGGCGGGGCCGGCGACCGCGTGACCGGCGGAGCGGAGGGGCAGGCCGAGGCGGCGGGGCCGGCGACCCTGTAACCGTAGTTCCGGGGTCATGGACACCCTGGGGTCGTGGATCGAGCCGGCCCCACGACCCCGGCGGCTCGTCCCTTACGCTTCCCGCCACTCCTCCGTCGCGCACGAGACCTCGAAGTGCCACCACCCCTCCTCCTCGCCCCGGACGAGCAGCTCCTTGATCGCGCCGAGGTCCGCGCCGCCCGGCACGGTGAACGCGAGCAGCGGGAAGTCCGCGCTGAAGACCTCGCCGCCGAGCCCGAACGGGGCGAGCCGCTCGTGCACGGCGCGGGCGTCCCGGCCGAGCGGCCCGTCCGGCAGGGGCAGCACGCGTATGGTGCAGTTGCCCGAGTCCGCCACCCGCCCGGTGGCCCAGTGCACGCCGTCCGCGTCGGTCGTGAACCGTACGGTCTCGCCCTCGGCCACTCCGTCCTGGAGGAAGGGCACGTTGTCGACCCGGGCGGTGTCGGCGCCGAGCCGGGTCGCCCACAGTCCTTCGGTGTCGTACGGCAGCCGGTCCGCCCGTGGGACGAACCGGAACCAGACCTTGATCCGCCGCCCGTCGCCCCGAGGCGGGCGCGGCGGACCGGCGTCGGGCAAGCTCATGGCCCCATGGTCCCCCGTGCGCCGCGCACCCGCTCGTCCGGCTCCGGGCCGACGGCGACCACCGCGCACAGGCGGGACATCAGTTCATGAAGTCAACGAGCATCCCAACTGGCCACGAAATCGCCCAATCGCCGCGCCACTGACGTCAGTTGTTGCGAATCCGGCCGTTCCCACGAGACACCTCACGCACACCTCTTGACGCGTACAGGCCCACCGGGGAAACATCACCGTAACAAGAGAGCGCTCTCTCGCATTCTCCCCACACGCGCTCTCCCGCCCGTCCGTCGTGCACACGTACCACGACCCAGGAGACGTACCTTCATGCATGTTCCCCCCACCGCACCAAGCACCGCACCGCGCTCCGCACCCCGCAGGCACCGCCGTTCCCGGGCTCTCGGGTTCGCCGCGCTCGCCGTATCGCTGCTCATGGCCGTCCCCACCGCCCAGACAGCGTTCGGCGAAGAGGTCCAAGGGGACCGGAAGGCTCAGGCCGCCGTCCCGGGCGGCGGTGACCTCGGTCCGAACGTCCATGTCTTCGACCCGTCCACGCCCGACATCCAGGGCAAGGTCGACGAGATCTTCAAGAGGCAGGAGTCGGCGCAGTTCGGCCTGGACCGCTATGCGCTGCTCTTCAAGCCGGGCACGTACGACGACATCAACGCGCAGATCGGGTTCTACACCCAGATCGCGGGCCTCGGGCTCCACCCGAACGACACCACGTTCAACGGCGATGTGACGGTCGACGCGGGCTGGTTCGACGGGAACGCCACGCAGAACTTCTGGCGCTCGGCGGAGAACCTGACGCTGAACCCGGTCTCCGGCACGAACCGCTGGGCGGTCTCGCAGGCCGCGCCGTTCCGCCGGATGCACGTCAAGGGCGGGCTCAACCTGGCGCCCGACGGGTACGGCTGGGCCAGCGGCGGCTACATCGCGGACAGCAAGATCGACGGCCAGGTCGGACCGTACTCCCAGCAGCAGTGGTACACCCGTGACAGCTCGGTCGGCGGCTGGGGCAACGGCGTCTGGAACATGACGTTCTCGGGCGTCGAGGGCGCACCGGCCAACAGCTTCCCGGAACCGCCGTACACGACGCTCGACACCACCCCCATCTCGCGCGAGAAGCCGTTCCTCTATCTCGACGGTGACGACTACAAGGTCTTCGTCCCGGAGAAGCGGGAGAACGCGCGTGGCACGTCGTGGGCGAACGGCACACCGGCCGGCGAGTCGATCCCGCTGGACCAGTTCTACGTGGTGAAGGAAGGCGCGGACGCGGCCACCATCAACGCGGCCGTGGAGCAGGGCCTGCACCTGCTCTTCACGCCCGGCGTCTACCACATCGACGAGACCATCACCATCGACCGCCCCGACACGGTGGCCCTCGGCATCGGCCTCGCGACGATCATCCCGGACAACGGGGTGACGGCGATCAAGGTCGGTGACGTGGACGGCGTGAAGCTCGCGGGCCTGCTGGTCGACGCGGGCCCGGTGAACTCCGAGACGCTGATCGAGGTCGGCCCGGAGAACGCCTCGGCCGACCACGCGGCCAACCCCACCTCGCTCCAGGACGTGTTCGTACGGATCGGCGGCGCGGGCCCCGGCAAGGCGACCACGAGCATCGTCGTCAACAGCGACGACGTGATCATCGACCACACCTGGGTCTGGCGCGCGGACCACGGCGAGGGCTGGGGCTGGGAGACCAACCGGGCCGACTACGGCGTCCGCGTCAACGGCGACGACGTGCTCGCCACCGGGCTGTTCGTCGAGCACTTCAACAAGTACGACGTCGAGTGGTACGGCGAACGCGGCCGCACGATCTTCTTCCAGAACGAGAAGGCGTACGACGCTCCGAACCAGGAGGCGATCCAGAACGGCGACACCAAGGGGTACGCGGCCTACCGGGTCGACGATTCGGTCGAGGAGCACGAGGGCTGGGGCATGGGCAGCTACTGCTACTACAACGTCGACCCGACCATCGTGCAGGGCCACGGCTTCAAGGCACCGGTGAAACCCGGCGTGAAGTTCCACAGCCTGATCGTGGTCTCCCTGGGCGGCAACGGCCAGTACGAACACGTGATCAACGAGGTCGGCTCCCCGACCTCCGGCACGGACACGATCCCCTCGCAGGTGGTGTCCTTCCCGTAATCCACGGGACCTGTACGGAAGCGGGGCCCGGCTGCTGATGAGCGCCGGGCCCCGCTTCACTGCTTTCTCCCGTGCGTACAGGCCCGCCCGTACCGAATGGAGCTCCCGGCGAACTCCGGCGCCGTCTCGGTGGTGACCGGCGCCCGGGGCGGTTCAGGTCATCCCAGGACGAGGGTCTCGTCTCCGAAGTCGGCCACGAGTTTCAGCTGTCCGCCCAGTGCGGCGACATACGCGGCAAGCGTCTCGACCTCGGAGCGGTTGATCGCGCCCTTTTCTATGGCCGACACACGCCCTTGAGTGACGCCGAGAACCTTCGCCACTGCCGCTTGCGTCATCTGCTGACGCTTCCGCACCTCGGCGAGACGGTGCGCCCTCACCTCGGACAGCAGCAGGGCAGTGCGCCGATCGACCTCCTGGGCCTCATCGGCGGAGAAGTCGAATTCACCCTTGAGATCGTCCCAGTTGGCAGCGTCGACCGCCTTCGGCTCAGCGCTCATGGCCCCTCATTCCTTCTCATCCCTGTACGCCTCGTAGGCGTCTTCCGCCGCTCTGATCGCCGATCGGTACCATCCGGACCAACTGCCGGCCTCAGTTCCTTGAGGTTCGCGAGAGTCGACCCCGTGATGCGGTCAACGAGCGGCCGACCGAGCGCAGGCCCTTCGATCTGCAGGACGTTGATGGCAGCGGTTACCTGAACGAGCGTGTCCCGGTCATGCTGGCGCAGGCCATGTAACCAACTCCTCGCCGGCTCCACAACGATGATCTTGAACGGCATTTACTCTCCAGTCGACCAGAACATCACTCCTATATGATATCGCACCTGTGCAATAACCGTGCGGGTCGGCGGGAACGGGCGCAGCCCCGCCGGAGTGTCCGGGCGGGGCTGCGGGTGGTGCTGGTGAGGTGCGGTCCGGAGGCTCAGCCCTCGCCGGTCAGGTTGATGGTGACCGTGCGGGCTTCCGGGGTCGTGCCGGTCAGGGCCGTCTTCATCGCCTGGGCCACGTCGTCGGCGTCGACCGGGTGCTTCGAGCCGTCGGCCTTGACCGCCTCGATGCCGTCGAAGACGCCGTCCAGGAGGGTGTTGATCGCGTCCTTGTCGTAGACGTCGACCAGCCGGCCGTCGACGGCCTTCATGGAGAGGATCTGCGGCAGCGAACGCGCCGGGCCGAACTGGATCTGCTTCGGGCCCGCCTTGATGGTGATCAGGTCGGACATCGCGGGCTCGGCGAACTCCTTCATCGCCCGGGTCAGTTCGGCCTGGGTGATGGTGGGTTCCCTGGTGGCGACGGGCAGGTCGACCACGCGGGCCTGGCCGGTCTGCACCTGGGTGCGGTAGGCGTCGCGGACCGAGATCAGCGACTGGCCGACGTCCAGGGTCTTGCCGGGCTTGCCCGGCACCGCGACCGCCTTGTTCGGCTCGAAGCGGATCGTGCCGTCCTGGGCCGAACCGGCGACGCCCGCCAGGTCGGCCAGCGCGACGCCGAGCTTCTCCTCGTCCACGGGGATCACCGGGTCCGCGGTGCGCGCCCCGCCGAAGAGCGAGCCGATCACCGAGACCGGGTTGTAGTCGCTGCCCGCGGCACCGCGCACGGTCTCCTGGCTGTCCAGGACGAGACCGGCCTTTTCCGGGTCCAGCTTCTGTTCCTTGCCGTCCACGGAGAGCGTCAGCGGCGCCTGGGACCGCTCGCCGAGCGCGGCCTCCAGCTTGGCGACCGCCTCCTCCTTCGTGCCGCCGCCGATGTCGACGCCGAGCACCGTGGTGCCCTTGGGGACCTCGGAGTGGTTCAGCAGGAGTCCGGCGCCGTAGGCGATGCCGAGCAGCACGACCGCGGCCACGGCGAGGAGGACCAGCTTGGAGCGGCCCTTCTTCGCGGGAGCGGGCGCGGGGGCCGGAGGCGTCGGCGCCGGACGCGCCGCGCCGCGGCCGGGCACGGGCCCGCCGGCCTGGCCGCCGGGGCCGCCGGGGCCGCTCGCGAACGGGTCGCTTCCGCCCGGGCCTCCCGGGAAGGGGCCACCGCCGGAGCCGGGACCGCCCGGGAACGGGCTGCCCGAGCCGCCCGGACCGCCCGGGAACGTCGAGCGGGGCTCGCTGGGCACCACGGGGATGCCGCTCGTCAGCGTGTCGCCCGAGACATGGCCGCCGGGACCGGAGTCGGGTGCCGGGGACTGCGGCGTCAGGATCGCGGTGTCGTCGGAGAGCCGGGGCGGTACGCCTCCGGGGGCGCCGCCCGGAACCATCGGGCCGGTGCCGCCGAGGCCCGGGACGCCGTCGAGGTTCGGAGTCAACGACGAGGTGCCGGTGGCCGGGCCCGTCGTGGGGCCGGACGGGCCGGGCGCACCCGGCGTACGGACGCCGAGGTCGGGCGTGGAGCGGGGGCCCGCGCCCGGGGGTTCGGTGCTGTAGCCGTCCAGGGCGCTGCCGGAGCCGGACGTTCCCGGGCCGCTGCCGGGGCGGGGTGCGGCGTCGGAAAAGTACGGCAGGTCCGGGCGGGGCCGGCCGGTGGCGTCGGAGCCGCCACCGGGGCCGCCGGGAGTGCCGGGACCGCCGGAGCCACCCGGCCCACCGGGGCCGGTGCCCGGACCGCCCGCGCCCAGCGGACCCGCGCCGCCGGAACCCGTACCGGGCGCACCACCGGAACCAGGCGCACCGCCCGTACCGGAAGCCGGGGCCGGGGCCGGGTTCTTGCGCGGGGCGAACCAGTCGCTGCCGCTCTTCCCCTTGGCCGGCTCGTCGGACGGGGACGGGTCGGCGGAGCCGCCGCCGTCCCGGGCCTGGGCCGGCGCGGACGAGGAGGCCGGGCCACCGGACGCGCCGGTTCCGCCCGAAGCTCCGTCGGTCAGGCCCGACGGCGCGGACGGCGGTGTGCCGGGGCGCGGTGTGGATCCGGTGCGCTCCGCGTCGGGGCGGCCGGTGGCGATGTCGCTCTCCGCCATCGGCGTACGCATCACGACCGGCGGGATGGGACGCGATCCGGGGATGTTGATCCGGATGCGCGTCGTCAGCGTCGTCTCGGTCTTCGGCTCTTCGGGCCGGGGCGGATCGACGGATTCCGGGGCCTCGTCCGAGCCGGCCGGCGACGCATACTGGCGGGATCCGTACGGCGGCGTACCCGACGGGTACGCGGCTCCACCGCGCCCCTGGGGCCCGGAGGACGAACTGTCAGTTTCACGACTCAAAGCAGGTTCTCCCGATTGGCTCCGCCGCCCGTACTTCCCCCATGCCGCAGGCCAGGGGACGGCTCGGCGCGCGCACCACCATACTGGCCGCCGCCGTAGGACACTCCGCGACCGGGGGAAACCTCCACCTCGGCATCACACCTGTGGGGGGCATTCCGGGCACGGACTTAGCACTTCAGATACCGGACCGGCCGTTACGAGTGGCCGATTGCGGCACTTTGGAGGTCGTGGCACACATCACAGCGACGGCGGTCCCGCCGAGCATGAAGAGCACCAGGCCGAGTTCGTCGCCGAAGACGTAGTCACCTTCCGGTCGGCCGGACAGCAGCAGGAACACCGTGATGAACCAGCCGACCGCGGGCGCGAGGGCGCCGATCTGGGTGCCGGTCAGGATGCGGCCGCCGTAGAAGAGGCCCGCCGACCCGGCCAGCGCGATGATCAACCCGCCCGGGAACCAGGCCGCTTGGACCAGCGTTCCGGCGAGCGCGACGAGGGCGCCGAGCACCGCGAGCCCGAAGTAGGCCGCGATCCGGGCCGGGTTCGGCCGCGCGGTGAAGCCGGTGCCCTCCGGCACCCGCGGCGGTGCGTTGGTACGCGGCGCGTTGCTGCTCGGCGCGCCGGAGCGCGCGCCCTTGGGGCGTGCTGCTTTGGCAGGCGCCGCCTTGTCGCGCGCCGCCTTACCCCGCGACACCTCGGCGCCCGCCGCCTCGCCACCCCGCGCACCGGCGCGGTCACGGCCCTTGCCGGAGTTCCCGCTCATGCGCCCGCCTCCGAACCGGAATCGGTCCCGGCACCCGAAGCGGAACCGGAATCCCCGTCCCGTACGGCATCCGCCCGGACCTCCGCCACCCCCGCGAACAGGTCGTCCTCCCGCGCTCCCCCGCCGCCCCCCGGCACGCCCCGCACCAGCTGATAGCACTCCGTCGTCAGCAGCGGCTGGCCCAAGTCGTTGGAGAGCGCGAAGAAGGAGGCGTCCTCGCCGGCCACCACGACCTGCGTCGCGTGCGCCCGCATCGCCGCCGCCTTAGCTCCGGCGTACGCCGATCCGTCGATCTCCGCCGTGATCGCGTCGCCGTCCACCACGCCCGGCACGTCGTCCACGGCCGCGATGCCCGGGAAGGCGTCCGGGGCCGTCGTGCGCAGGTGGTCGAAGGCGGCCTCCAGCACGGCCCGCTCCACGCGGTTCCAGTACACCTTGGCGATGGTGTGCGGGGTGCCGGTGCCGTACGCGGGGTCGGCGGCCAGGTCGGTGGCGCGCATCGCGACCCGGTGGGCCTGGATGTGGTCGGGGTGGCCGTAGCCGCCGTCGGGGTCGTAGGTGATCAGGACCTGCGGGCGGACCTCGCGGATCACCTCCACGAGCGGGGCGGCGGCCTCGTCCACCGGGGTGGACCAGAAGGCGCCGGGGCGCTCGTTCTGTTCGGTGCCCATCATCCCGGAGTCCCGGAACCGGCCCGCACCACCGAGGAAGCGGTGGTCGGTGACGCCCAGCTCCTTCAGCGCCGCGGCCAGTTCGCCCACGCGGTGCGCGCCCAGGACGTCGTCCCGGTCGGCGGCGAGGTGGGCGAGGGCGGGCGGGATGACCTCGCCCTCCTCGCCGAGCGTGCACGTCACCAGCGTGACGTGGACGCCCTCGGCCGCGTACCTGGCCATCGTGGCGCCGTTGTTGATCGACTCGTCGTCCGGGTGCGCGTGCACCAGCAGCAGACGGCGGGCGGGGAGGTCCTTCATGGGGACCACCCTACGAGCCCGGCGGCCCCCGGTGTCCCCCGCTCCCCGCCGACCGCGTCAACGCCGGGCGTACCGGGTCGGAAAGCGGGTACACGCGGTCGGAAGGCGCGTACACACGGTCAGAACTTGATACTCCCGATCATCCCCGCCACGTTGGACGTCAGGTCCGAGATGGTCGGCGCCACGGAGGAACTCGCGATGTAGAACCCCAGCAGCACGCAGACCACCGCATGTCCGCCCTTCAGTCCGGATTTCCGGATCAGCAGGAAGACGATGATCGCCAGCAGCACCACCGCCGAAATCGAGAGCGCCACGGCGGTTCACCTCCATCAGTACGTTTGGGACGGGGACACGGGGATACGCGGAGCCGATGGGTTCTTACCCACCGAGCGCTACGGATCATAACTATCCGTGCCAACGCATTGATCGGGGCACAGCAGCACGAGGGGCGCACGGACCGCTGCGCGAGGCTAAGCCCGACCGGCAAATGGAGGGTGGGAGAAGGAGCGGGGCTGGGTGCGTGCAGCTGCAAGGCGGAGGATTGAGGCATGGCGGAGCCATGGTGATTGACGACAACGCCGCAGATGCGCGTGCCCAGCCCCGCGACGCCGCCCTCCATTTGCCGGTCGGGCTAAGTTCGGGGCCATGACCTCACCGAAGCTGTCCTTTCCCCGCCAGCACGCACGGACCCAGCGGTTCACTCTCGGCGCACCGCGCGCCTTCACCGTCTCACCGGATGAGACGCGTGTGATCTTCCTGCGTTCCACCTCGGGCACCGACCGGACCAACCGGCTCTGGGTGCTCGATCCGGCCTCCGGTGAGGAGCGCCTGGTCGCCGATCCCGAGGCGCTGCTGGGCGGTTCGGCGGAGCGGCTGTCGCCGCAGGAGCGGGCCCGGCGCGAGCGGACCCGTGAAGGGTCGGCCGGGATCGTGTCGTACGCGGTGGACTCGGCGGCCGAGTTGGCGGCCTTCGCGCTGTCCGGGAAGGTGTACGTGGCCGAGCTGCGGGCCGGTACGGCGCGGGCGCTGCCGGTTCCGGGTCCGGTGATCGACCCGCGGCCCTCTCCCGACGGGCGCCTCATCGCGTACGTGTCCAAGGGCGCGCTGCGGGTCGTGGGCGCGGAGGGCGAGGAGGACCGGGCGCTGGCGGAGCCGGAGGACGCCCATGTCACCTACGGTCTGGCCGAGTTCGTGGCGGCGGAGGAGATGCACCGCTTCCGGGGCTTCTGGTGGTCGCCGGAGTCGGACCGGCTGCTGGTGGCGCGGGCCGACGACAGCGCCGTACAGCGGTGGTTCATCGCCGATCCCGCGCATCCGGAGCGGAAGCCGGCCGAGGTGGCCTATCCGGCGGCGGGGACGCCCAACGCCGAGGTGCGGCTCTTCGTGACGGACCTGGAGGGCGCCCGTACGGAGGTGGTCTGGGACCGGGCGGCTTTCCCGTACCTGGCCCAGGTGCACTGGTCCTCCGCCGGTGCGCCGCTGCTCCTCGTACAGGCCCGTGACCAGCGCAGCCAGCGGTATCTGGCGGTGGACCCGGAGTCCGGTGAGACCCGGATCGTCCATGTGGACGAGGACCCGGTGTGGCTGGATCTGTTCGGCGGGGTGCCCGCGTGGGCGCCGGACGGGCGGCTCGTGCGGATCGCGGACGAGGGCGGCGCGCGAGTGCTGGCCGTCGGCGACCGGCTGCTGACCGGGGCGCAGTTGCACCTCCAGGCGGTGCTGGACATCGGTGAGTCGGACATTCTGGTCTCGGCCGTGGCGGGCGAGGAGGCGGCGGCGCCGGAGACCGGTGAGAGCCATGTGTACCGGGTCAACGAGCTGGGAATCGAGCGGATTTCCGAAGGGGTGGGTGTGCACTCCGCCGTCCGCTCGGGCGGTCTGACCGTGCTGGTCTCGGCCACCCCGGACGAGCCCGGATCGGCCGCCTGGGTCGTCCGGGACGGCAAGCGGCTGGTCCGGATCGCGAGCCACGCCCAGGAGCCGGTGCTCTCGGCACAGGTGACGCTCACCGAGGGGGGCGCACGGCGGATTCCGTGCGCCGTGCTGCTTCCGTCGGACTACCAGGAGTCGGACGGTCCGCTTCCGGTCCTGATGGATCCGTACGGCGGACCGCACGGCCGCCGCGTGGTCGCCGCCCACAACGCGTACCTCACCTCGCAGTGGTTCGCGGACCAGGGCTTCGCGGTGATCGTGGCGGACGGGCGGGGCGCGCCGGGCCGTTCGCCCGCCTGGGAGAAGGCCGTACGGGACGACTTCGTGCTGACCCTGGACGACCAGATCGAGGCCCTGCACGCGCTGGCCGGGCGGTTCCCGCTGGATCTGGAGCGGGTCGCCATCCGGGGCTGGTCGTACGGCGGTTACCTCTCCGGTCTCGCGGTGCTGCGCCGCCCCGACGTCTTCCACGCGGCCGTGGTCGGCGCTCCGGTGACGGACTGGCGGCTCTACGACACGCACTACACCGAGCGCTATCTCGGCGATCCGGGCGCGCAGCCCGAGGTGTACGCGTACAACGCGCTGATGACCGAGGACGGGCTCTCGCACGCGGCCGAGCAGGTGCGGCCCATGATGATCGTGCACGGGCTCGCGGACGACAACGTGGTGGTCGCGCACGCGCTGCGGCTCTCCTCGGCGCTGCTGGCGGCCGGCCGGCCGCACGAGGTGCTGCCGCTGAGCGGGGTGACGCACATGACGCCCCAGGAGCAGGTGGCGGAGAACCTGCTGCTGCTCCAGGTGGACTTCCTCAAGCGGTCGCTGGGGCTGCCCCGCGCGTAGGCGGAGACGCGGCCGACCGGCCGGAGCGACAAGACGACGCCCCGGCCGGTCCACGGCACCCGCACGGCCGTACGGTGTCCAGCATGAGCCGTCCGTATATCGGTGCGGCGACGGTCAAGTTGCCTGCTTGTTAACGGATATGAGGGTCGCTCGGCATCCGGTGGGCGCCCGGTGCGCGGTCGGAGGATAGATTTCCGTACCGACCGACAAATCACCCACACGGGGGAAGTACGTTGACGAACGACCTGCGCGGGCCGCTGCGCCTCGCCGCTGCCCTGACCGCCTGTGCCGCCGTGACCGCCGGGCTCGCCGGATGTGGCAGCGGCGACGGCTACACCCTCGTCAGGCCGCCTTTCTCGGACAACCCCGCGTGTGACACGTTCACCGGCGCGATCCCGGACAGACTCGGCGGCTACGTGCTGGAGAAGACGGACGTGGCCGGTGCGGGCGCCTGGGGTGACGGCGACGTCATCGTGTACTGCGGCATGCCCGAGCCCGAGGCCGGTGCGGAGTGCATCGACGAGGGCGGGGTCGACTGGGTCGCCCAGACGCCCGCCGACGACCGGACCGCCAAGATGTTCTCCACCCACGGCCGCACCCCGGGCGTGCAGGTCCGGCTCCACCACGAGACCACCGACGCCGCGTCCGTCCTCTCGGCCCTCGGCCCGGCGGTGCAGAAGATCGAGGCCGGCGAGGAGTGCGCCGCCACCGGGAGCTGACGACGCAGGCCTACGGGGAGCCCGCGGGCCCGGAAGGCTCCGGCGGCGGCTCTCCGAAGCCCTGGGAGCCGTCTTCAAGGCCCTCCGAGCCGTCCTCGGAGTCCTCCGGCCCGCGCACCTCCTCCACCGGCCGCCCCAACGCCTCCAGCTCCCCCTCCTGCGGCACCACCTGCTTCTCCTCCGCGAAGTGGCACGCCGAGTCGTGCCGGGCCGGGGTGTCCACCAGCCGGAACTCCGCCGGGACCGCCAGCAGCGGCACCTCCAGCTCGCACCGCTCCTGCGCCTTCCAGCAGCGGGTCCGGAAGCGGCAGCCGGACGGGATGTTGGCCGGTGACGGCACGTCGCCGTGGAGGATGATCCGCTCGCGGTGGGCGCGGGCCTCGGGGTCCGGGACCGGGACGGCGGAGAGCAGCGCCTGCGTGTACGGGTGGGTGGGGTGGTCGTAGATCTCCGCGTCGGAGCCGATCTCCACGATCCGGCCGAGGTACATCACGCCGACCCGGTCGGAGATGTGCCGCACGATGGAGAGGTCGTGCGCGATGAAGACGAAGCTGAGGCTGAACTCCGCCTGGAGCCGGTCCAGCAGGTTGACGACCTGCGCCTGTACGGAGACGTCGAGCGCGGAGACCGGTTCGTCGGCGACGATGATCTCCGGGTTGAGCGCGAGGCCGCGGGCGATGCCGATGCGCTGGCGCTGGCCGCCGGAGAACTGGTGCGGATACCGGTTGATGTACTCCGGGTTGAGCCCGACCACGTCCAGCAGGTCCTGCACCTTCTGCCGCCGGCTGCCCTTCGGAGCGACCTCGGGATGGATCTCGTACGGCTCCCCGATGATGTCGCCGACCGTCATGCGCGGGTTCAGCGAGGTGTACGGGTCCTGGAACACCATCTGGATGTTGCGGCGTACGGCCTTCAGCGCGCGTCCGGACAGCTTCGAGATGTCCTCGCCCTTGTAGCGGATGGCCCCGGCGGTGGGCTTCTCCAGGTGGACGAGCATCCGCGCGACGGTGGACTTGCCGCAGCCGGACTCCCCGACGATGCCGAGCGTCTCGCCCGCGTGCAGGTCGAAGTCGACGCCGTCGACGGCCCGGACCGCGCCGACCTGCTTCTTGAAGAGGATGCCCTGGGTCAGCGGGTAGTGCTTGGCGAGGTCCCGTACTTCGAGGATCGGCTCGCCTTCGACGTACGGCCGGGTGCCCTCCCCCGCCTTGGACAGCAGGGTCGAGCCGGCCGCGTTCCCCGTCCGGTCAGCGTCCATCGAGCGTCTCCTTCCAGAAGTGGCAGGCGCTCCGGCGCTGCTCGTCCACCTCGTAGAGCGGCGGCACATCGGTGCGGCACACGTCCTGCGCCATCGGGCAGCGCGGGTTGAACGCGCAGCCGGGCGGGATGTGGAGCAGGTTGGGCGGCAGGCCCTTGATCGCGTAGAGCTCCTGGCCCTTCTGGTCCAGGCGCGGGATCGACCGGAGGAGGCCCTTGGTGTACGGGTGGGCGGGCGCCTTGTAGATCTCGTGGACGGGCGCGGTCTCGACGATCCTCCCCGCGTACATCACCGCGATCTTGTCGGCCACGTCCGCGACGACGCCGAGGTCGTGGGTGATCAGGATGAGCCCCATGTTCAGCTCGCGCTGGAGCTCGGCGAGCAGGTCCATGACCTGGGCCTGGACGGTGACGTCGAGCGCGGTGGTGGGCTCGTCCGCGATGATCAGCGACGGCTCCAGGGCCAGCGCCATGGCGATCATGATGCGCTGGCGCATCCCGCCGGAGAACTGGTGGGGATACTGGCCGACCCGCTCCTTCGCCGCCGGGATGCGCACCCGGTCCATCAGCTCGACGGCCTTGGCCCGCGCGTCCTTCCGGGACATCCCGCGGTGGACGACGTACATCTCGCCGAGCTGTTCCCCCACGGTGAGGACCGGGTTCAGTGAGGAGAGCGCGTCCTGGAAGATCATGGCCATCTCCTGGCCGCGGATCTTGCGCCGCTCCTCCGCCTTGAGCTTCAGCAGGTCCTGGTCCTTGAAGAGGATCTCGCCGCCGGAGATCTTCCCGGGCGGCATGTCGAGAATGCCCATGACGGCCTGGGCGGTGACGGACTTGCCGGAGCCGGACTCGCCGAGGACGGCGAGCGTCTCCCCCTCGGCCACCGAGTAGTTGACCCCGTTGACGGCCTTGGCGACACCTTCGCGGGTGTGGAACTCCACGTGCAGATCGCGCACTTCGAGCAACATGGCAACCGGCTCCTCAGCGCAGCTTGGGGTCGAGGGCGTCGCGCACCGCGTCGCCGAGCATGATGAAGGCGAGCACGGTGATCGCCAGCGCCCCGGCGGGCCAGAGCAGCATGTGCGGGGCGTTGCGGATGTAGTTGGCGGCGGCGGAGATGTCGATGCCCCAGGAGACGGCCGGGTCCTTCAGGCCGACCCCGAGGAAGGACAGGGTCGCCTCCAGCGAGATGTACGTACCGAGCGCGATGGTCGCCACGACGATGACGGGCGCGATGGCGTTCGGGGTGATGTGGCGCAGCAGCATCCGGGAGTTGGAGGCGCCGAGCGCGCGGGCCGCCTGGACGTAGTCGTTCTGTTTGGCGGTGATCACCGAGCCGCGGGCGATACGGGCGATCTGCGGCCAGCCGAGCAGGATGATGAAGCCGACGACGGGCCAGACGGTGGAGCTGGTGACGACGGAGAGGAAGACCAGGCCGCCGAGGATGACGGGGATGCCGAAGAAGACGTCGGTGAGGCGGGAGAGGATCGAGTCCCACCAGCCGCCGAAGAACCCCGCGAGCCCGCCGAGGACGCTGCCGAGGAGGGCGACGCCGAGGGTGGCGCAGACGCCGACCGTGACCGAGGTGCGGGTGCCGTACACGACCCGGGTGTAGACGTCGCGGCCCTGCGGGTCGAAGCCGAAGGGGTGGCCGGGCTCGGAGCCCTTCTGCGCGTCGTCCAGGTTGGCCTGGAGCGGGTCGCCGCTCGCGATCAGCGAGGGCCAGATCGAGATGATCACCAGGAAGAGGATGACCAGCGAGGAGATGATGAAGACCGGGTTGCGCCGCAGGTCGCGCCAGGCGTCCGACCAGAGGCTGCGCGGCTTTCCGGCCGGTCCGGTGCCGTCGGGCCCGCCCGGGGTCTTCTCCAGGCTGGTGCCCTCCTCCATGGCGAGGTCCGTCGCGCCGCCGGCGCCCGCCTGGGAGATCGCTTCGTCCGGGGTCTGCGGCTCAGGCATAGCGGATCCTCGGGTCGAGTACGGCGTACAGGAGGTCGACGATCAGGTTGGCGGCCAGGAAGACGAGGACCAGGATGGTGACGAACCCGACGACGGTCTGGGAGTTCTGGCGCAGGATGCCCTGGTAGAGCTGGTAGCCGACCCCGTGGATGTTGAAGATCCGCTCGGTGACGATGGCTCCGCCCATCAGCGCGCCGACGTCGGTGCCGATGAAGGTGACGACGGGGATCAGGGAGTTGCGCAGCAGATGCCGCACGACGACCCGGCGCCGGGGCAAGCCCTTGGCGACGGCGGTGCGTACGTAGTCGGCGCGGGCGTTCTCGGCGATCGAGGTCCGGGTGAGCCGGGTGACGTAGGCGAGCGAGACCGAGGCGAGGACGAGGCCGGGGACGAGGAGTTCGTCGAAGGTGGGGTCCGAGGAGACCGAGGGCTTGATGATGCCCCACTTGACGCCGAGGAGGAGCTGGAGCAGCAGGCCGGTGACGAAGGTCGGGATGGCGATGACGACCAGGGTGAGGATGAGGACCGTGGTGTCGACGGGCCGGCCGCGCCGCAGGCCGGTGACGACGCCGAGGCTGATGCCGATGACGATCTCGAAGACGATCGCGACGATGGTGAGCCGGATGGTGATGGGGAAGGCGGTGGCCATCAGCTCGGTGACCTTCTGCCCGTTGAACGCGGTGCCGAAGTCTCCGGTGAAGAGGTTCCCCATGTACGTCAGGTATTGCTGCCACACCGGCTTGTCGAGGCCGAACTCGGAGCGCAGCTGGGCGGCGGTGGCCGGATCGCACTGGCGGTCGCCGCAGAGGCCCGCGATGGGGTCGCCCATCACGTTCACCATGAGGAAGATCAGCAGCGTGGTGCCGAAGAAGACGGGGATCATCTGCAGCAGCCGCCGGATCACATAACGTCCCATGAGGGGCTCCGGGGGTCGGGGGGTGCCTTGTCGGTCAGGCCGGACAGGCGGAGTGGCGGATGGGCTGGGGGCCGGGGCGCGTCAGGCGCCCCGGCCCCCGGTCCCGCGGGTCAGTTGACCGTGATCTCCGTGTAGACCGGCACGCTGAACGGGTTCAGCTCCACGTTGCTGACGCGCTCCGAGTAGCCCGCGCTGCCGTTCTGGTACCAGAGCGGGATGGACGGCATCTGCTCGACCAGCACCTTCTCCGCGTCCTGGAAGGTGGTGATGGCCTTCGCCTTGTCGGTCTCGGCGTTGGCCTGGTCGACCAGGTCGTCGAAGTCCTTGTTGGTCCACTTGCCGTCGTTGGACGGGGCGTTGGTGTAGTAGAGCGGCTGCAGGAAGTTCTGGATGAGCGGGTAGTCCATCTGCCAGCCGGCGCGCCAGGGGCCCGTCATCTTCTGCGTGGAGACCTGGTTGCGGAAGTCGGCGAAGGTGCCGACCGCGCCGCCGACGCAGGCCTGGTTGTTGCCCATGACGTTGTTGATGCTGTTGCAGACGGCGTCGACCCACTCCTTGTGGGAGCCGGTGTCCGCGTTGTACGAGATCTTCAGCTGGCCGCCCGGGATGCCGCCGCCCTCGTCGATCAGCTTCTTCGCCTCGGCCTTGTTGTACGTGCACTCCTTGCCGCAGAGCCCTTCCTTGAAGCCGCCGTCCTCGCCGAGGACCGGAGAGGTCCAGTCGGTCGCGGGCGTGCGGGTCTTCTGGAAGATCTGGTCGGTGATCTGCTTCCGGTTGATCGCCATGGAGAGCCCCTGGCGCACCTTCCGGGCGTTGTCCGTGTCCCATTCCTTGTCGTAGAACGGGAAGGAGATGGTCTGGATGATGCCGGCGGGGGTGTTGATGTACCGGTCGCCGAGGTCCTGTTCGACGTTACGGAGCTGGGAGGCGGGCACGTCGTCGACCAGGTCGAGGTTGCCGGAGGTCAGCGAGGTGTAGGCGGTGTTGTTGTCGGTGAAGACCTTGAGGTCGACGCCGCCGTTCTTCGCCTTGTCGTCGCCCGGGTAGTCGTCCCACTTCCGCAGGCTCATCGCGGAACCCTTGGCGTACGACTCGACGGTGTACGGGCCGTTGCCGACGGGCTTGGAGAGCCAGGCGTCGTGGTCGGTGTAGAACGCCTTGGGCAGCGGCGCGAAGGCCGCGTAGCCGAGGGTGTCGGGCCAGAGGGAGAACTTCTGGCTGAGCTTGGCGGTGAAGGTCAGGTCGTCGACGACCTTGAGGCCGGAGAGGGTCTCGGCGGAGGCGGAGCCGGACTCGGGGTGGACCTGGTCGTAGCCCTCGATGTACTGGAAGAAGTAGGCGTTCTTCTGGTTGTTCTTCAGCGCCGCGCCGTAGTTCCAGGCGTCCACGAAGGACTTGGCGGTGATCTTCTCGCCGTTGGAGAAGGTCCAGCCTTCCTTGAGCTTGATCGTGAAGTTCTGGGCGTCGTCGGAGTCGATGGACTCGGCGAGCATGTTCTGCGCCTCGCCGGTCTTGGGGTCGTACCGGATGAGCCCCCGGAAGACCATGTCGAGGACCTTGCCGCCCTGCACCTCGTTGGTGTTGGCGGGCTCCAGCGGGTTCTGCGGGTCGCCCCAGGAGGAGCTGACGATCCCGTCGGCGCCGCTGCCGCCGCTGTCGTCGCCTCCGCCGCCGCAGGCCGTCGCTGCCAGGGCGACGGCCACCGCACATGCGGCCCACCGGGTCCGTGTGGCTCCGCGCATGAAGTGCCTCCTAGAGTCATCGAGTAGCTCAATGCCTCATATCACCCCATACCGCCACGCATCGCATGCGGGCTTACCCCGTACGGGCACGGGCGCACCCGGACGCACGGATGCCCGACCCCTGTCGAAGGGGCCGGGCATCCGACGTACAGCTACGCCAGGAAGTTACGCCGCGTGAACGACATCCCTCTCCTCGGCGAAGTGGCACGCCGACTCGTGCGCGGCCGGTCCGCCCGAGGTGACGAAGCGCTCGGGGATCGCCAGCAGCGGCACCTCCGTGGCGCAGCGCTCCTCGGCCTTCCAGCACCGGGTGCGGAAGCGGCAGCCCGACGGCGGGTTCGCCGGCGACGGGACGTCACCGGTGAGGATGATCCGCTCGCGGCCCTCACGCGCGGAGGGGTCCGGCACCGGCACCGCGGAGAGCAGCGCCTGGGTGTACGGGTGCGTCGGGTGGTCGTAGATCTGCGTGTCCGTACCGATCTCGGCCATCTTGCCGAGGTACATGACGCCGACCCGGTCCGAGATGTGCCGGACGATGGAGAGGTCGTGCGCGATGAAGAGGTAGGAGAGGTTGAACTCGTCCTGGAGCTTCTCCATCAGGTTGATGACCTGCGCCTGCACCGACACGTCGAGCGCGGAGACCGGCTCGTCGCAGATGATGATCTCCGGGTTGAGCGCGAGGCCGCGGGCGATGCCGATGCGCTGGCGCTGGCCGCCGGAGAACTGGTGCGGGTACCGGTTGATGTACTCCGGGTTGAGGCCGACGACGTCCAGGAGCTCCTGGACCTTGCGCCGCCGGTCGCCCTTCGGAGCCACCTCGGGGTGGATCTCGAACGGCTCCCCGATGATGTCGCCGACCGTCATGCGCGGGTTCAGCGAGGTGTACGGGTCCTGGAACACCATCTGGATGTTGCGTCGTACGGCCTTCAGCGCGCGCCCGGACAGCTTGGTGATGTCCTGGCCCTTGTAGAAGACCTCGCCGGCGGTCGCCTTCTCCAGCATCATGAGCAGCTTGGCGACGGTGGACTTGCCACAGCCGGACTCGCCCACGATGCCGAGCGTCTCGCCCTGGAAGAGATCGAAGGAGATCCCGTCCACGGCCTTGACCGCGCCGATCTGCTTCTTGAAGAGGATGCCCTGGGTCAGCGGGAAGTGCTTGACCAGGTTGCGCACCTGGAGGATCGGCTCGCCCCGCTCGACCGGCGCCTCGAGAGCGGCTACGGCCTCCGCTTCGGTGGCGGCGTCGACCGTCCCCACCTCGGTGACGTTGGGGGTGGCGTCCACGGACTCCTTGTCGAGCTCAGCCATGGATCGTCTCCTTCCAGAAGTGGCACGCGCTGCCGCGGCCCGGCAGGTCGGTGCCGTCGCGCTCGGTGACCGGGTGCAGCGGCGGGACGTCCGTACGGCAGATGTCCTCGGCCTTGGGGCAGCGGGGGTTGAACGCGCAACCCGCCGGGATGCGCGTCAGGTTGGGCGGCAGGCCCTTGATCGCGTAGAGCTCCTGGCCCTTCTGGTCCAGCCGCGGGATCGAGTCGAGCAGACCGCGCGTGTAGGGGTGCGACGGGCGGCTGTAGAGCTCGTGCACCGGAGCGGTCTCGACGATCCGGCCCGCGTACATCACCGCGATCTTGTCCGCGACGTCGGCGACCACGCCGAGGTCGTGGGTGATCAGGATGAGCCCCATGTTGTACTCGCGCTGGAGCTCCGCGAGCAGGTCCATGACCTGGGCCTGGACGGTGACGTCCAGAGCGGTCGTGGGCTCGTCCGCGATGATCAGGTCGGGCTCCAGGGCCAGCGCCATGGCGATCATGATGCGCTGGCGCATACCGCCGGAGAACTGGTGCGGGTAGTCGTTGACCCGCTCCTTCGCCGCCGGGATGCGCACCCGGTCCATCAGCTCGATGGCCTTGAGCTTGGCGTCCTTCTTGGACATGCCGAGGTGCGCGCGGAACATCTCGCCGAGCTGGTAGCCGACGGTGAGGACCGGGTTGAGCGAGGATAGCGCGTCCTGGAAGATCATCGCGACCCGGCGGCCCCGGATCTTGCGGCGCTCCTCCTCGGACATGGTCAGCATGTCCTGGCCGCGGAAGAGGATCTCTCCCTGCGGGATGCGGCCCGGAGGCATGTCCAGGATGCCCATGATCGCCTGCGCGGTCACGGACTTGCCGGAGCCGGACTCACCGAGCACGGCCAGCGTCTCGCCGGCGTCGACGGTGTAGTTGACACCGTTGACCGCCTTGGCGACACCTTCGCGGGTGTGGAACTCGACGTGCAGGTCACGCACTTCGAGCAGCGGGCCCTGGTGGTCGTCGTCGCTGCGGGGAGCGGGGACGTTCGCGGTTTTTTCGATCGTAGTCACGTACGCCTCCCTCAGCGCAGCTTGGGGTCGAGGGCGTCGCGCACCGCGTCGCCGAGCATGATGAACGCCAGCACGGTGATGCTGACGAAGCCGGCCGGGAAGAGCAGCGGGTGCAGCGACTCGCGGATCCGCCCCAGCGACTGGTTGATCATGACGCCCCAGGAGATGGTCGGCTCCTGAATACCGACACCGAGGAAGCTGAGCGTCGCCTCGGCCGAGATGATCACGCCGAGCGAGATGGTCGCCAGCACGATCAGCGGGGTCAGCGCGTTCGGCAGCACGTGCCGGAACATCAGCCGGCCGGTGGAGGCACCGAGCGAGCGGGCGGCGGTGACGTAGTCGGACTGCTTGGTCTGCATGGCGGTGGACCGCATGATGCGGGCCATGCTCATCCAGCCGAGCACGGTGAGCGCGGTGAGCACGCCCCAGATGCCGCCGATACGGAAACCGTCGTCGTCACGGAAGCTGTTGAGGATGACGATGGCGCCGACGAGGAACGGGATACCCATCACGATGTCGATGCCGCGCGAGATGATCGCGTCGACCCACTTGCCGTAGAACCCGGCGACGAGGCCGAAGATCAGGGCGATGAGAGCGGAGCCCAGGGTGGCGAGGACGCCGACGGTGATCGAGGTGCGGGTGCCGTAGATCGTACGGGCGTAGACGTCGCAGCCACGGGCGTCGTAGCCGAACCAGGCGTCGGCGCTGGGCTTCTGCAACGAGCGGCTCAGCTCGCACAGTTGCGGGTCGGCGCTGGCGAACAGCGACGGGAACGCGGCCATGGCGACCAGCACCAGGATGATGCCGGAGGGGATCAGGAAGAGCGGTCGGCGCACGAGGTCGCGGACCGCGTCCTGGAGGAGGCTGCGCGGCTTGGCCAGCTCCTTCACGGGGGCCTTGGTGCCCTTCGCCGATGCGGCCTTGGCCTCCTCGGCGGACTCCGGGGCTGCGGAGGTCTTGGTTGCGTCAGGCATAGCGAATCCTCGGGTCAAGCACGGCATAGAGCAGGTCCACGACGAGCGCCATCACCACGTAGACGATGACGAGGAGGGTCACGAAGCCGACGAGCGCCGGTCCGTCCTCGATCTGGATCGCCTTGAAGAGGTTGTAGCCGACACCGGGGATGTTGAAGATCCGTTCGGTGACGATGGCCCCGCCCATGAGCGTTCCGAGGTCCGCGCCGAGGTAGGTGACCACGGGGATCAGCGAGTTCCTCAGCACGTGGATGCCGGTGATGCGGGACGGGGAGAGCCCCTTCGCCTTGGCCGTACGCACGTAGTCCATCCGCAGGTTCTCCGCGACGGAGGCTCTGGCGAGGCGGGCGATGTAGGCGAGCGAGACGGAACCGAGCACGAGGCCGGGCAGAAGGTAGCTGACGAAACCTTCGTTGGTCCCCGAGACGGGGAAGATGCCGGCCTTGACGCCCAGGAAGATCTGGCTGACCTGCCCGAGGACGAAGATCGGGACAGCGATGACGGTGAGCGTGGAGAGCAGGACGAGATTGTCCAGGAACTTTCCGCGCCGCATGCCCGCCATCACACCGGCGGCGACACCGATGATCATTTCGAAGACGAAGGCGATGCCGGCGATGCGGAGGGTCTCCGGCCACGCGTCGGCGATCATTTCGCTGATGGGACGGGAGCCGCTGAGGCTCGTCCCGAAATCACCCTGGACCAGACCCGCGAGGTAGTAGCCGTAGCGGATCGGCAGGGGGTCGTCCAGGTGGTACTGCGCGGTCAGCGCGGCTCTGGTCGCCTCCGGGACAGGTCGCTCTCCGTACAGGTTCTGTACCGGATCACCGCCCATGGCGGTGACGAGAGCGAAGACCAGAAAGGTGGTCCCGATGATGACCGGGAGCATCTGGAGCAGCCGTCTTGCGACGTAGCGGCCCATGGTTCCTCCTCGTGGGAACGACGGGGGGCGGATTGGGTCCGCCCCCCGTCGTCAGGCCCTAATTTTTGCCTACTGCGTCATGCGAGGACGCAGGTCAGGACTTCTCGACCTTGGTGAGCTCAACCTGGTTGAACACGTTCAGCTCAACGTTCTTGACGTTGGTCGAGTGACCGAAGACGTTCTTGCCGAAGCGCAGCGGGATCACCGGCATGTCCTTGGCGAGGATGTCCTCAGCGGCCTGCCACTTGACGATGGCCTCTTCCTCGGTCTTGGCCTGACGGCCCTCGTCGACGAGGCGGTCGAAGTTCTTGTTGCTGTACCCGTAGTAGTTCGAGGAACCGTTGGAGGTGTACAGCGGGCCCAGGTAGTTCTCCATGGACGGGTAGTCCATGATCCAGCCCATGCGGAACATGCCGGAGAACTTCTTGTTCTCGACCTGCGTCAGCAGCTCGGCGAACTTCGGCACGGCCTGGCTCACGCACTCCAGACCCAGGTTCTTCTTGAGCTGGTCACACGTGGCGTTGATCCACTGCTCGTGACCGCCATCGGCGTTGTGACCGATGTTGATCTTGTTACCGGCGATGCCACCGGCCTCGGCGAGCAGCTTCTTGGCGGCGGCGGGGTCGAACTTGCAGGCCTCGCCACAGGTGTCCTCGCGGTAGCCGCCCACGACCGGGGAGACGAAGGAACGCGCGGAGGACTGCGAACCCTGGAAGACCACCTTGATGATCTCGTCGCGGTCGATGGCCATCGAGATGGCCTTGCGCACGCGCGGGTCGCTGTACTTCTTGTCGTACGTCGGGAAGGCGACGAACTGGAAGGTGGAGGCCGGCGACGTCTTGAAGCGGTCACCGAGCTCGCTCGGGGCGGTGCCCATGACCTCGGTCGGGATCTGGTCCACGATGTCGAGGTTGTTGGCGAGCAGGTCGTTGTACGCGGTGTTCTGGTCCTGGAAGATCCGGAACTCGACCGAGTCGACCTTCGGCTTCTCACCGAGCTTGTAGTCCGGGTAGGCCTTGACCTTCACGAACTTGTCGTGGTTCCACTTGCCGTCCATCTGGAACGGACCCTGGCCGATCGGGGCTTCCTCGTACGCCTTGACATCGGCGAGGGCGGCCTCGGGCACGGGGTAGAACACCGTGTAGCCGAGGACCGACTTGTAGCCGGCGAACGGGGCCTTGAGGGTGACCTGGATGGTCTTGTCGTCCACGGCCTTGAGGCCGGTGAGCAGCTTGGCCTTCGGGGCGGCGGCCTTCTTCGGGCCTTCCTCGCCGTCCGGGTCGACGGGGTTCATCTCGTCGTAGCCCTGGATGGTGCTGAAGAAGTAGTTGCCGTCGGCCGTGTTCGGGCCGTAGGCGCCCCAGTTCCAGGCGGCGACGTAGTCCTTGGCGGTGACGGGCTTGCCGTCGTGCCAGGTGGCGTCCTTGATCTTGATCGTCCAGACCTTGTTGTCCGGGCTCTCGATGGACTCCGCGGCGGCCAGCACCGGCTCGTTCTTCGAGTCGAAGTCGACGAGCGGGGTGAACAGGCCCGACAGGACCTGCGAGCCACCGGACTCGGTGACCGACTGCGGGATGAGTCGCTTGGGCTCGGCGATGTTCATGCTGAACCCGCCGCCGGACGAGCCCTTGTCGCCCTCGTCGCTACCGCCGCCGCCACAGGCGGTCGCGGCCAGGGCGACGACTATCGCGCACCCGACCATCTTGGAACCACGCATGGGTTCTCCTCCTCAAGAGTCCACTTTTGATCACTGCAAGAGGGGCACTGGAACGTCGCCGACACCCCTGACGGCGATGAACAGTGACCCTGAAGTGTGCTCGTGAGTCGGCGCTCCCCACAGCGCGTGACCCATTGACCCGAGCTCAATGGAGCCAACTATTGAGTACGACCGGGCCGTAAACCACACTTAAAGGGTCTCGGTTTGACAACATCACCGGCCCCTGGATGACCGAAATCCGGACAAAGTGATCCTAGACAGACGCCCGCGAAACGGACTGTTAACGCAACTTCCGGAGGGCGACGCCCGATAACCGGACACATGCATCAGGAAAATGGATTGCGTACCGACCCGTCCCGAACCGCATTCTCCCACCGGAACCGGGGCCCTGACAGGCGTATTGCCGACCCGGTCGGACAAGGAGCATGACGCTCCATCAGGATGTTGCCGGCTGCGCGTTCCGGTTACGGCCGTGGGAAACGGGAAGGCCGGCACACGGGTCGGCGTACGGGTCGGCGTACGGGCAGGCATACGGGACAAGCGAAAGGTCCGGCCTCCACAGGTCGTGGAAGGCCGGACCGATCTCGCCGTACCTCGTCCCGTACCGCCGGGCGCCGAGAACCGTCTCAGCGCCCGGCTACGGGGTTACGTGCCCGCTTGTGCCGGGTTACGTCAGCGCTTGGCGCGGGAGGCGGTGCGGCCGCGCTCCTTGGCGTCCAGGACGACCTTGCGGATCCGCACGGTCTCCGGGGTCACCTCGATGCACTCGTCCTCGCGGCAGAACTCCAGGGACTGCTCCAGGGAGAGCTTGCGGGCCGGGACCACGTTCTCCGTGGTGTCCGCGGAGGCCGCACGCATGTTGGTGAGCTTCTTCTCCTTGGTGATGTTCACGTCCATGTCGTCGGCGCGGGAGTTCTCGCCGATGATCATGCCCTCGTACACCTCGGTGCCGGCCTCGGTGAAGATGACACCGCGCTCCTGGAGGTTGACCATCGCGAACGGCGTCACCGAACCCGAACGGTCCGCCACCAGCGAGCCGTTGTGACGGGTGCGCAGCTCGCCGAACCACGGCTCGTGGCCCTCGAAGATGGAGTGCGCGATGCCCGTACCGCGGGTCTGCGTCAGGAACTCCGTACGGAAGCCGATGAGGCCGCGGGACGGGACGATCCACTCCATGCGGACCCAGCCGGAGCCGTGGTTCGTCATGGTCTCCATGCGGCCCTTGCGGGTCGCCATGAGCTGGGTGATGGCGCCGAGGTGCTCCTCGGGCGAGTCGATCGTCATGCGCTCGATCGGCTCGTGGACCTTGCCGTCGATCTGCTTGGTGACGACCTCGGGCTTGCCGACGGTCAGCTCGAAGCCCTCGCGGCGCATCTGCTCGACCAGGATGGCGAGCGCGAGCTCACCACGGCCCTGGACCTCCCAGGCGTCGGGGCGCTCGGTGTCCAGGACGCGGAGCGAGACGTTACCGATCAGCTCGCGGTCCAGGCGGTCCTTCACCTGGCGGGCGGTGACCTTGTGGCCCTTGCCGCCCTTGCCGACGAGCGGCGAGGTGTTGGTGCCGATGGTCATCGAGATGGCCGGCTCGTCGACCGTGATCAGCGGCAGCGCGATCGGGTTCTCGGGGTCGGCCAGGGTCTCGCCGATCATGATGTCCGGGATACCGGCGATGGCGCAGATGTCACCGGGGCCCGCCACCTCGGCCGGCTTGCGGGTGAGCGCCTCGGTCATCATCAGCTCGGTGATGCGGACGTTGGACATGGTGCCGTCACGCTTGATCCAGGTGACGGTCTGGCCCTTGCGCAGCTCGCCCTGCTCGACGCGGCAGAGCGCGATACGGCCGAGGAAGTTGTCGGCGTCCAGGTTGGTGACGTGGGCCTGGAGCGGCGCGGCCTCGTCGAACTCCGGGGCCGGGACGTGGCTGAGGATCGTGGAGAAGAACGGCTCCAGGTTCTCGCTGTCCTGCGGGACGGTGCCGTCCTCGGGCTTGGTCAGCGAGGCGACGCCGTCACGGGCGCAGGCGTAGACGATCGGGAACTCGATCTGGTCCTCGTCCGCGTCCAGGTCCAGGAACAGGTCGTACGTCTCGTCGACGACCTCGGCGATCCGGGAGTCGGGACGGTCCGTCTTGTTGATGCAGAGGATGACCGGCATCTTCGCGGCCAGCGCCTTGCGCAGCACGAAGCGGGTCTGGGGCAGCGGGCCCTCGGAGGCGTCGACGAGCAGCACGACCGCGTCCACCATCGACAGACCGCGCTCGACCTCGCCGCCGAAGTCGGCGTGGCCGGGGGTGTCGATGATGTTGATCGTGATCGGGTCCCCGCCGTCCTTGGGGTGGTACTTCACCGCCGTGTTCTTGGCGAGGATCGTGATGCCCTTCTCACGCTCCAGGTCGTTCGAGTCCATCATGCGGTCGTCGAGCGACTCGGCAGCGTGCGCGGCGAAGGAGCCGGCCTGCTTGAGCATGGCGTCGACCAGCGTGGTCTTGCCGTGGTCGACGTGGGCGACGATGGCTACGTTACGGATGTCGTGGCGCGTGGGCATGGGTGGCTTGAGCTTCTCTCGGATCGTGGGATCAGGCGTCTCAGTCGGTCTTCGAGTCCTCGTACGCCCGCCGGGCGGCACGCCACGGCTCGTCCCATGGTACGGGCCCTGCGCGTGCCGGGCTTCCCGGGCCGATCCGCGAAGGCGGTCTTCCCGTGTGATTCAGCCGATATTCAGCTCATGTCAAGGAGCGGCGGCGGCTGAGGAGGAGCCGCGTGGGGGGAGGTGCCGGGAGGGTGTGAGGAGGTCGAAACGGCCCGGGTCAGGGCGGATACCACCTTGCCCGCCGGGGTCGCCGACGGGCAAGGGTTTTGAGCAGCATCTGAGCTTGTGCAAACCGTTGACCTGCTATTTTCTCCGCTGACCTGCCGGTTCTTCCGGTGACCTGCCGGTAGCTCCGGTGACCTGCTACTTCTTGCGGTCTGCGGGGGAACCTGCCGCTTGCCGGTCGGTGAACCCGATGTCCTGGTAACGGGGGGCCGCGAAACCGAAGGCACCGACGTTCGCGAGTTTCTTGTCCACGGCGACGAGCTGCGGGCGCTGGTAGAGCGGAATCGATCCGGCGGCCGCCCAGATCCGGGCGTCCGCCTGCTTCATCAGTTCCCGTGAGGCCTTCTCGTCGAGCTCGGCGACCGCCTGGTCGAAGAGCTGGTCGATGTGGTCGGTGCCGACCCGGGTGTAGTTCTGCTCGACGAGGAGCGAACCGTCGGTGGCCGGCTCCGGCTTGGCGTAGATCGGGCGTCCGTCGGTGGCCGGGTAGGCCGTGGCGGGCCAGGAGTAGAGCGCCAGGTCGTAGTCGCCGGAGGCGATGTGGTCCTTGAAGTAGCTCTCGTCGGGGACCTTGGTGATCTCCGTACCGATGCCGATCTTCTCCAGCATCGCCGCGATCCTCTCGCCCACCCCGCGCAGCGACTGCGAGCCGGGTCCGGAGGGGAGCACGAAGCGCAGGGTCAGCGTCTTGCCGTCCTTGCCGAGCGGCCCCTGCACCGAAGCGGGTGCGGGTGCGGCGGTACCCATGGGGGCGTACGCGCCGGCGGCTCCGCCGGGCTGCTTGTCCTGGGCGTTGGCCTTGGCGGCGGTGTCGGCGGCCTTGGCGGTGTCGGTCGCCTTGCCGGCGTCGGCGGCCTTGCCTGCGTCGGCGGCTTCGGCGGCTTCGACGGCGGGGCTGTCCTCGCTCAGGGCGCGCGCCTGGCGGAGCAGGGCGAGGCTCTGGGCGGCGGCGGCCTGGGAGGGAGCCAGGATGTGGGTGGCGCTGGAGGCGTCCGGGCCCTGGACGGGTCCTGCGCCCGGCTTGTCGTCCTGGCCGACGATGTAGAGGCCTTCGGCGCGGGAGGCGGCGCTGTCGTCGGAGCCGGTGGCGGCCCGGTCGTCCGTCTCGCCGGCCTTCTCCTCCGCCTTCTCCTCGGTCTTGTCGGTCTTCTCGGCCTTCTCCTCGTCCGCCTCGGTCTTCTCCGAACCTTCCTTGCTGTCCTTGCTGTCCTTCTCCTCCTCCTTGCTGTCCTTCTTCTCCGCCTCGCTGCCCGCCTTGGTGTCCTTCGGCTTCTCCGCCGCACCGCCCTGCGTCCAGCCCGCGTCGGCCAGCAGCGCCTGGGCCTCCTTGGTGTTCTGGTCGCCGAGCGCCCCGCTGCCGTCCT
The DNA here is from genome assembly GCF_050942385.1 of Streptomyces sp. CA-146814. NCBI lineage: Bacteria > Bacillati > Actinomycetota > Actinomycetes > Kitasatosporales > Streptomycetaceae > Streptomyces > Streptomyces sp. CA-146814. The sequence continues at coordinate 5,291,355 of NZ_CP192068.1, read as the reverse complement.
TGTAGCCGGGCTGTCCGGCCAGGGCCAGGTGGCTGCCGAGCGGCTTCGCCGGGAGCCCGAGCGGCTTCAGTACGGTCTCGGCGATCTCCTGCCGGTCCAGCGCGCGGGCCACCGCCCGGCGGACCCGGTCGTCCGCGAGCGGGCCGGACTCGCCGTTCAGCGCGAGCTGGGTGTAGGCGGGCTCCAGGGACTTGCGTACGGCATAGCCGCGCAGGGCCTTCTGCTCCGCCCCGTACGCGGCGACGGCCTTGCGGGTCTTCTCGCGGGCCACCTGCGCGATCTCGGCCTGCTCCTCGTCGGAGCCGTGGGCCAGGGCCCAGGAGCGCAGGGCGGCGGCGGGAGTGAGGTCGGCGCCGGGGCCGTGGGTGAGCGGCTGGCCGTTGCTGCCGTCGCGGAGGGCGAGGGCGATGCGGTCGGCGGTGGTGGCGTCGATGTCGGTGATGTGCACGGTGCCGTCGGCGAGGGCCTTGGTGCGGTCCTTGGGGGCGACGGCCCGGAAGACGATGCTGTCCAGCTTGGCCTTCTCGCCCCACCAGCGGGGGCTGCGGACGAGGGTGACGGTGCCCTTGGCCTTGCTCACGCTCTTGAGCTGGAAGGGGCCCGCGGTGTTCTTCAGCGCGGTGCGCGCGCCGTCGTTGAAGGTGTCCGGCGAGCCGGTGATCTCCTTCGGGTAGAGCGGCGAGAAGAGCGAGCGCCAGTCCGCGTACGGCTTTGCGAACGTGACCCGGACCTGGAGGTCGTCGGCGCCGCGCTCGATCTTCTCGATCCGCTCGTAGCCGGCGTTGCGGGCCGTCCAGAAGGCCGAGTCCTTGCCGCTGAGCGCCCGCCACTGGGCGACGAAGTCGGGGGCGCCGATCTCGCGGCCGTCGCTCCAGACCGCCTGCTGGTTGAGCTTGTAGAGGACGACCTGCTTCGGCTCGCGCTCGATGATCTTGGCGGACTCCAGGTAGTCCGGGTTGAGCTTGGGCTGCCCGGCCGCGTCCATCGCGAAGAGCGTGGGCAGCAGGGCCCCGGTGATCTTGGTGGTGGCGCTGTCGGCGTCCGCCTGGAAGGCGTTGAGGGTGGTGGGCATCGCGTCGACGGCCCAGTTCACCGTGGATCCGTCGGCGACCCGGTCGCGGGCGGCGGGCGCGATGTCCTGCGGGACCCCCCGGGAGGTGTCCTCGGTGTCGGAGCTGCACCCCGCCAGCACGGGGATCGTGAGCACCCCCACCGTGAGGAGCGCGAGCGAGCGGCGCTTTCGTACCGTCCCGCGCGGGACGCCGACGTGGGACATGGCTGATACCTCCGGGGCCGTCCCGGACCACCCCGCACCGGAATGGACCGGATAGTGCGTATCTGATGGCATTTGCAGTTGATCACACTGATTCCTGTCCCCCACTGAAAGCGCCTCCGCGCGGGAGGGGCAGCCGACACGGCGGGCGGAGACCGCAAGCTCACCCGCCCGGAGGAACGATTCCTCAGAAGGAGTGCACGGTCGGTCGGGTGCGCGCCCCCACGTGTACGAGCCGTCCGGCGAACTCGCCTGCGTACCCAGCGGTACTGAACCGGGGCAGGGAGGGCATAAGCACGTCCTACCTGAGGAGGCTGTGGTGGCGAGAGACGGGATGGAACTGGCCTCGGTGCTGGCGGCCGCACGGGATGCCGCACCGGTGAATTCGGTCGATGTCGTGGCGCGCGACCTGCGCACCCGGTTCGGTGCGCGGTACGTGTCGTTCCTCTTCGTGGACGTGGTCGGCAACCGCCTGCTGCGGGTCAGCGACATGGCTGACGCCTCCCAGGAGAACCGGACCGAGCGGGTTCCGCTGGCGGGCAGCGGCATCTACGAGAAGGTGCTGCGGTCCCAGAAGCCGGTGCGGGAGGAGCAGGACGGGCAGGGCCAGCGCGTCCTCGCGCCGGTGACCAACCGCGGCGACGCCATCGGCGTGCTGGAGCTGTTCCTCGACACCGTCACCGACGACGTACTGGCCCAGGTCGAGGAGGCCGCGCACGCGCTGGCGTACATCATCGTCACCGACCGCCGCTTCACCGACCTCTACCACTGGGGCAACCGCACCACGCAGGTCAGCCTGGCGGCGGAGATCCAGCGCCAGCTCCTGCCCTCCGCCCCTTCCTGCGACGCGGCCGAATTCGCTCTCGCCGGAGCGCTGGTCCCGGCCTCCGACATCGCCGGGGACACCTACGACTACAGCCTCGACAACAGCGCCCTGCACCTGTCCGTCACCGACGCCATGGGCCACGACGTCAACGCCTCGCTCATCGCCACGCTCGCCGTGAACGCCTCACGCGGCGCCCGCCGTGCCGGAGCCGATCTGGCCGAACAGGCCCGCCAGATGCACCAGGCCCTCCTCGACCACGGGAACAACACCTTCGCCACCGGCCAGCTGCTCCGCATCGCCCTGGACGGGAGCCGCGCCCAGCTCGTCAACGCCGGCCATCCCGGACCGCTCCGGATGCGCGACGGCCAGGTCGTGGAGATCGCGCTGCGGGTCGACATGCCGTTCGGCTTCCCTCCGCAGGGTGCCTACCGGGTGCAGGACCTCGACCTGCGCCCCGGCGACCGCATCCTGCTGTTCACCGACGGGGTGCAGGAGCGCGAGGCGGAGACGGTCGACCTGCCCGGACTCCTGGCGCAGACCGCCGCGGAGCACCCGCGTGAGGTCGTCCGCACAGTGATCACCGCGGTCGCCGACGCCTACGGCGGCCGCCCGCCCAAGGACGACGCCACGGTCCTGTGCCTGGACTGGAACGGGACGTCGGCGCGTACGAGGAGGGGTTCGGCGCCCGCGCCGCGCTGAACGTGTCCACGGCCGGGTCGGCAACTCCATACGAGGGCGGTCAGTCCGGTACAGGCACCGGTCGGTCCGGGGTGTCCAGCCACGGCAGATGCGTGCCGTCAGGAGCAACGGTCAGCCCGAACCGCTCCGGCCCGGGCCAGCCGTTGGCGCGCCACCAGCCGTAGGCGGTCCGGCCTGGACGACGGGCCGTACGGTGTGGTCACCCGCCGAGCACGTCCAGACGGCGCCCGACGCGGTGCGGGTGGCGTGCAGGCCGATGTGGTGGTCGGGGCAGAGCGGCCAGATGAGGCGGTGGCGGTCCGCGAGAAGGCACTGGAAGCCCTCGGCCGCTTCGGCATGGATGCCGGCCGGGCCGATGCCCTGGACAGGTTCCGGCCCGACGTGGACGGTGCCTTCCGGCTCGCGCTCGGTGGGCGGCGTTTGCCGTACAGGCACGTCGAGCCGTCGCCCGGTCTCTGTGTGAACCTGCGTGAGCATCGCGGTGACGGCCTGTTGGGCATGTGCCAGGCGGTGTCCGCCGAGGAGAGGGGCGAAGTACGAGGGCGGCATCGCACCGTTCTCCACGAAAGCCGACCAGAGGAACGCGAGGGCGTCCGGGGAGGCGAGGGCGTCCTCCGGGTCGGTATCGAGACTCGCGGCCAAGGTACGGAGCCACGTCCTGAACGCCTGGTCCGCCGGATCGGGAGGCGGCACTACTGCCTTCATCGTGTCCCCGTCCTGCCCCGTCCGTACGAAAGGCGGTGGACGGTCATCCCTTCTCCGGGAGCGACACGTATTCGGAAGGCGGGTGGGGCCCGGCCGAGAGCTGCTCCTCCGGGGCCTCTGCGGTCTCTGCGCGAGTTCGCGAAGCAGCGGCTTCCTCATCCGCGTCCACCTTGGCGTAGGCGACGGCGGATTGTTCCCACGCTTCCCGCACCTGTGACGGAGGTGCGCCTGCGGCGCTCAATGTCTCGGCCACCTCACCCCATGCCTGACCGGTGAGGAACCAGTGCTGAGCCGTGGACAGGAGCTCGACAGCCCGCCGGCCAGCTGCGATGGCCTCGTCAAGGCGGCCCGTGCCGCGATACGCGGTACCGAGGTTGTTCCAAGCAGTGGCCTGACCATGCGTGTCGCCGGTCGACTGGTGAAGGTCAAGAGCGGTCTGGTGGGCACGGACAGTCTCGTCGAAACGACGCAACTCCCCCAGCCTGAGCCCGAGATTGTTCCAAGCAGTGGCCTGACCATGCGTGTCGCCGCTCTGCTTGAAGAGGTCAAGAGCGGTCTGGTGGGCACGGACAGCCTCGTCGAAACGACGCAACTCCCCCAGCGCGAGCCCGAGATTGTTCCAAGCAGTGGCCTGACCATGTGTGACGCCGCTCTGCTTGAAGAGGTCAAGAGCGGTCTGGTGGGCACGGACAGCCTCGTCGAAACGACGCACCTGTCGGAGCGCGTCGCCAAGGTTGCTCCAGGCAGCAGCTTCGTTGGCGGCGTCCTGGAGTATCTGGCAGGCGCTGAGGGCCAGCGCACGGACTGCAAGACAGTCCTGGAGACGCCACCGCCACTGTAGATAGGAGCCGAGTGCGAAGCCCAGATCGAGGCCTGTTCGGGGGCTGGTGTGGGCAAGGGCGATGAGGTTTTCACGTTCGGCGTCGAACCAGGCCAGCACTTGGTCCCGGTCCTGGAACCGAGAGGATAGGGGGCTGCCCGGGGGATCAAAGTGAGTGTCGGCTGCCTCCGCGCGCTGCACGTAGTAGTCGATGAGCCGCGCTCGTGCCTGGTCGTAGCGGCGGTGCGGCGCGCGACCACGGCTCATGGCGGCCTGCGCTTGCTCATGGGCGTAGGCGCGTAGGAGGTCATGCATCTGCCATCGGCCGCGGGCCGCCGGCGTGCGCTCGATGAGGTGGCTGACGGCAAGCCGTGCGAGGAGACGTTCCGTGACCGCTTGTGGCTGGTCGGCCAGGACCATGGCAGCCGAGGTGGCGATGTCCGGCCCGGGGTTGAGGGACAGCAGGCGGAACAGGTCCTGCTCCTGCGGGGAGAGGCGTTCCAAGGACTGGTCGAACATCGTCCGCAGGCTGCGTTCGCCGTCGTTCAGGCCGTCCAAGATGCCTTCCGCGTCACCGAGCGCGTCGGCGCGTTCGGCCAGTGGCTGGCCAGGGTCCTGCGCCAGCAGGGCCGCCGTGATCTGCAGGGCCAGCGGCAGGTAGCCGCAGGCCGACGCCACCCGCTCAGCAGCTTCCGGCTCCTGCTCGACCCGCACATCATCCGGGTCGTTGTTCTTCAGGGCCGCCTCCAGCAAGGCAACGGCGTCTTCCGGCTGGAGGCTGTTGACCGTCCGCATCCGGCCGAGGCCCGGGAGGCGGTGCCGGGACGTGACGAGCATCCCGTGGTGGCCGGGCGGCAGCAACGGCTCCACCTGAGCCACGGCCGAGGCGTTGTCCGCGACCACCAGCAGCCGCTCCCCCGCCTCCTGCCGGGCGTTGAGCTGCGATCGGTACAGCGCCTCCCGCCCCGCCCCGGGCGGCGGAAGGTGCTCGGGGCGCACCCCGAGCGAGCGCAGCAACGCTTCCAGAGCGTCTTCGGCCTGCGCGGGGTAGGGGTCGTAACCGTGCAGGTCGACCAGGAGGACCCCCGTGTACCAGCCCCGCTTCTGCGCGGCGTGCCCGGAGGCGTAGGCCAGCGTGGTCTTGCCGACTCCGGGCCAGCCCGACAGCACGGCCACCGCAGGACCGTCGGTACGGTCTGGGTCCAGCACACCCAGGATGTACGCGAGGTCGTCCTCACGGCCGGTGAATCCCGCCGGCGGCTGAGGCAACGCGTCCAGCGCCGTCGGCACGGGCGCGTACTGCTGTACGTACGTCTTCACGGCCATGGTGCCGTTCGCCACCAGCTGGCTGTTCGTGACGTCGACACCACGGAAGTCATTGTGGACCCCACCCGCAGGACGGCCCTGCCCCTGCCCCCGCTTCTGCGGATTCCCGCTCTTCTTGCCCTTGCGCTTGGCGCCGCTCTTGCCCCCCACAGCACTGCCCTACTTGTCGTAGTTGTTCGTCACCGTCATGGTTCCGCTGCCGAGCACCTGGCTGTTCGTGAACGTCGCACGGCTGAAGTCGTTGTGCACCGTCCCGGCAGGCTGAGCAGCCTCCACCTGTGCCACCAGCGACTCCAACTCGGCGAGCACCAGCCGCTGTTCCTCCTCCGGCAGCTCTTCCAGAAGCGTCTCCAGGCGGGTCTGCCACCGCGCGACCTGCGCGATCTGCACCCGCTGCACCTCCTCGCCCTCCTCGGCCGCCTCCAGCACCGCCCGCGTCTGGTCCAGGCGCTCCAGCTCCACCTGCTCGCGGGCGCTCTCCCCGCGACCGAAGAGCCGGGCGATGCCGTTACGGATGCCGTTCCACGCGTCCGTACCCGCGGCTTGCACGATCGCGCCGCCCCCGGCGGCAGCTACGGCGATGAGCCCCTCGGCCAACATGGCGTTCCCCCTGAATCCAGGTTCCGACAGACAAGGACCATCAGCGTAGTTCGACCGCACCGCCGCCACCGGCCAGTTCGCCGTATCTCCGCCTGAAGATCGCCGTTCAGATCGAGCACGCGCCCTAATGCGCCGCGAGCCTCTCCACCAACCCGATCGCGCGCGACAGCAACTCCCGCTCCTCCGCCGTCAGTTCCGACTCGATCGCCCGGGCCAGCCAGTCCGTCCTGCGGCCGCGCTCCTCCTCCAGCAGCGCCTGGCCGGCGGTGGAGAGTTCGAGGAGGGTCTTGCGGCCGTCGGTCGGGTGGGCGCGGCGGGTGATCAGGCCCTGGTCCATGAGCAGGCCGACCGCTCGGGCCATCGACTGCGGGCGGACCCGCTGGTCGGCCGCCAGGTCGCTCGTCGTCATCGCGCCGCTGCGGTCCAGCGCGCCGAGGACGGCCACCTGGCCGAGCGGCATCTGGTCCTCCAGCTTCACGCGGCGCGTGAGCTTTCCCGTCGCGGTGCGCAGCTCCGCGGCGACGGCAGCGGCGGAGGCTGCGGCAGAGCCAGCGGCGGCGGCAGAGCCAGCAGCGGCAGCGGCGGATTCCGGATGAGGCATACCAGATGTTAACGCAGCGTAGCCAACCGGTAGAAATGAGCAGCTTAGCTGAACAGCATTACTGCACAGCCTTGCTGTAGAGTTTTACGCGTCGGGTCCCGCGCCACCGTCGCCGCAGCCGAACCCGGCCACACGCGTGACAACGGGAAGGACTCCCATGACCGCCATCGCCTCCGTCACCGGCCGCACCGTCCTCGACAGCCGCGGCAACCCCACCGTCGAGGTGGACGTCGAACTGGCCGACGGCTCCATCGGCCGGGCCGCCGTCCCCTCCGGCGCGTCCACCGGCGCCCGCGAGGCCGTCGAACTCCGCGACGGCGACCCGGCCCGCTGGCACGGCAAAGGCGTCGACCAGGCCGTACGCCACGTGAACACCGAGCTCGCGGCCACCGCCATCGGGCGCGAGGCCGAGGACCAGGCCGGGCTCGACGCCGCGCTCGTCGCTCTCGACGGCACCCCGGCCAAGTCCCGCCTCGGCGCCAACGCCGTCCTCGGCGTCTCGCTGGCCGCCGCGAAGGCCGCGGCAGCGGCCCACCGGCTGCCGCTCTACCGCTACCTCGGCGGCTCCGACGCCCGCCTGCTGCCCGTACCGATGATGAACATCGTCAACGGCGGCGCCCACGCCGACAATCCGCTGGACTTCCAGGAGTTCATGATCGCTCCGGTCGGCGCGGCCACCTTCGCCAAGGCCGTACGCATGGGCTCCGAGGTCTTCCACACGCTGCGCCGCGACCTCATCGCCGCCGGGCACTCCACCGGTGTCGGCGACGAAGGCGGGTTCGCGCCCTCGCTCCGCACCGCCGAGGAGGCTCTCGACTTCGTGGTGGCCGCCGTCGAGCGGACCGGCTACCGGCCGGGCACGGACATCGGCCTCGTCATGGACCCGGCCTCGTCCGAGTTCTTCCGCGACGGTGTGTACGACTACACCGGCGAAGGCGTACGCCGCTCCTCCGCCGAACAGGTCGACTACCTGGTCAAGTTGATCGACACCTACCCCGTCGTGTCCATCGAGGACCCGATGGCCGAGGACGACCTGGCCGGGTGGCGCGACCTCACCGCCCGCGTCGGCGCGCACTGCCAGCTCACCGGCGACGACGTCTTCTGCACCAACGAGGCGATCCTGCGCGACGGCATCGCCTCCGGTGTCGCCAACTCCGTTCTGGTCAAGGTCAATCAGATCGGCACCCTGACCGAGGCTCTCGCCACCGTCGCCACCGCCCACCGCGCCGGCTACACCGTCGTCATGTCCCACCGGTCCGGCGAGACCGAGGACACCACCATCGCCGACCTGGCCGTGGCCACCGGCTGCGGACAGATCAAGACCGGATCGCTCTCCCGCTCCGACCGCACCGCCAAGTACAACCAACTCATCCGCATCGAAGAGCAGTTGGGCTCCAGTGCGCAGTACGCCGGATCGCGCGTCCTGTCGGGCGCCACCGGCAGCCGCTGAACGAGAACAGACCGGCCCGCCTGCTCAGTGAACAGGCGGGCCGGCCCAAATGGCTCAGTTGGCTCAGTACGTGCGTCAGTTGCCGATGCCGGAGCTGCCCACGCCCGTGTTGCCGATGCCGTGGCTGCCGAGGCCCGTGTTGCCGAGACCGGCGTTGCCGAGGCCGCCGTTGTGGATGCCCGCGTTGCCGACGCCCCAGTTGTGGATGCCCGCGTTACCCGCACCCGAGTTCTCGATACCCGCGTTGCCCAGGCCCCAGTTGGCGATCCCCGCGTTGCCGACGCCCCAGTTGTGGATGCCCGCGTTGCCGACGCCCGAGTTCCCGATGCCGGAGTTGCCCAGGCCGTCGGCGGCGGCCGTGCCCGCGCCGAACACGGCCAGAGCGGCTGCGGCACCGAGCGCCGTCGTGACGCGGATAAGGGTCGTGCGCATCGTTGCATACCTCCGATTTAGGAAATCTTGCTCGCTATGCCTAGCACGCGGCCCTTCCGGATACGGGGATGCCTGCCCGCCCGCCTTCGTGTCGCCCGGCGCTGAAGCCCTGAGCCCGAAGGCCAGAGGCCCTGCGCCCCTACGGCCCGTCCGCCGGGTCCGGATGGCCGTCCAGGTGCGCGTCCATCTCCACCAGCGTCGGGTCCACCACGTCGAAGTCGTGCGCCGACGGGTGGCCGGCGAACAGCCCGCACGCGTCGCCGCTCCGCGCGTCGACCGCCGCGCACCAGGCCAGACCCGCCAGCCGGGCCCGCTCACCACTGCCGCCGCCACTGCCGCCGCCACTACTGCAGCCGCCGCTGCCGTGCCAGCGCACCCAGACGCCCTCACGGGTCGCGTCGACGTCCCAGAGCAGGGCCGCGTGCTCGCCGGTGTGGTGCTCGGCCAGTTCACACAGGACGTACCCCGCCTCCGGCGGCTCACCGGGAACCGCATACCGGACCACATGCTCCGGAGGCGGTAACAGCGCCACGGCCGTGCACTGGCTCACCGGACCGGAACCCTCCGGCCGCCCGTCCTCAGGGCTCATCCACGTCTCCGTTCGCATCCCCGTCCACATCGCCGTCGACATCCCTTCCTCCTCCTCCCTTCCTCTCCTCCCGGATCTTGACGATTTCACCCAGCGGATCGGTCACGAAGAACGAGTGCGGTCCCGGGTGGTGGTCGAAGTACGCGCACGTGTCGACCTTGCCGGTGGCCAGGTGCCGCAGCCTCGCGGGACACAGCGGCCGGACCTCGAACCGGTAGACGCGGTGCGCGCCGCTGCCCGTCCACAGCAGCCACAGGTCCTGGTCCTCCACGGTGTCGGCCGCCCAGAGGTACGCGGCATGCTCGGCCGACTCGTCGTGCTCGCCCAGCTCACACAGCAGGAATTCGTCCTCCTCCAGGACCTCGGACGGATACTCGGGGCCGCCTTCCATGGTGGTGAGCGCCAGAAGCGCCTCGTAGTAGGGGACATCGGTTACGGCGGTGCACTGCAGCACGGATTCAGTTCTCTTCCCTGAGGTGCAGGGGCGGTGGGTCGCCGGACCCTACCGCCCACCCGGCGAGAGTGACGCACAGCCCCACTGCGGGGTCGGCCACGGTGAGCAGGGCGGGGAGCCCGCGCTCCAAGGCGGATATGGCCTCGCCCTGGCGCCCTTCGTCCCCCGCCCACGCCCGCAATCCTTCCGGAGCGTCGGAGCCGTGAAAGGTGACCTGCCGGACGTCCCTGGCCCGCAGCCACGGCGAGGCGGGCGGCAGGTCCCGGCCGTGTCCGTCGGCCAGGCGCAGCGCCTGCCGCCGGAGCCAGCGGAGTACGAGGCGGCGGTTCGGTACGGCGATCCCGCCGAGCCACAGCGCCCGCCCGCCGGCCGTCGCGGTGACGGCCGCCACGTAGACCAGGTCCCTCACGCCGCACGCTCCGGCCTCAGCAGGCTCCGCAGCCGGTCCGCCGCCGCAGCAACCTCCGCCAGTACGACCTCGCGCTCCGCCTCCCGGTCGACGATCGCCGCCTCCAGCTCAGCGAGGAACAGCGCCCGGTACGCCGGGTCGGACTCGATCCGTTGCAGCTCGGCGAACGGCGCCTCGCGCTCGGCCCGGCGCCGGATGAGCACCCGCGTCAGCCGCGCCACCCGGCCTCGCACACGTAGACCCACCCGCACCCACACCCGCACACGCGCCGAAAGGTTCACAGCACCTCACCCCGACTACGCGCGTTGAGCCGTGCCGTACGGGCCCGCAGCTGCTCCATCACCAGCGCCGGTCGTACGTGGCCGGGCTCGGCCTCCCACTCGCGCCCGCCGCCCACTGGACGCAAGGACCAGCGGGCGCCGGCCACTCCTCGGAACTCGCCCACGCGGTCGGCGCGGCTGGTGTCGACCACGAGGGCCCCGAGCGCAGGAGGCTTCGGATGTTCCGGAGGTTCCGGGATGTCAGGAGGCTCCTGGGCATTCGGGCACGCGTTCTCGCCGTTCACCTGATAGCTCCTCTCCGTGACTGAATGGCTACCGGGGCGGCTCAGCGTGGCCTACCGTCGAGACAGACATCAACGTTTCGGATCTGGGGGGTACGTTGGCCAACCGCAAGAAGCTCAATGCGCTCGACAGCCCGGAGGCGGCCTACGGCGTGCGCCTGCGCGAGGCACGTGAGGCCCGGGGCTGGCGGCAGGACGATCTCGGCAGGCGGTGCGGATACTCCGGGCGCCACATCTCCGGGGTGGAAACCTGCAGCAAATCTCCAACTCTCAGCTTTTCGATCGCCGTTGACGGTGCATTGGGGTTCGCCGGAACCGCTGATTCGTTCGAGCGCGAATGCCGGAAGATCAAGCACGGTGTGCTGTTGCAGGGCTTCCCGGAGTACGTGGTCCTGGAGGGCGCGGCGGCGGAGATCCGCATCTTCGAGGTCGGCGTGATTCCTGGCCTGCTCCAGACGCGTGAGTACGCGCAGGCGTTGGCCAGCGGAGCCGTCACCCGTGGAATCATCACGCCCCAGGCGGCCGAGGAACGCGTCGCGCTCCTCATGAAGCGTCAGGAGTCCTTAGTACGGCTCATGCCGCCCGTGCTCATGGCGGTGCTGGACGAGAGCTGCATCCACCGGCCGATCGGTGGACCTGAGGTCATGGCGGCGCAGTTGCAGCATCTGATCGACCTCTCCGGGCAGCCGGACACCACGATCCAGCTCGTGCCGTACAGCGTCGGTGAGCGCCGACCCTTCAATCGGGCGGTGAATCTGCTGACGCTGGACGACCGGTCCTTGGTCTCGTACGTCGAGTCGGAGACGCAGGGCTATCTCGACCGTGAAATCGCCTCTGTACTGCCGCTGGTGAGGGCCTACCATCAAGGACAGTCCATGTCGCTGTCGCCGACAGAGACCGTTGACGTGGTCCGCCAGCATCGAAAGGGCATCTCGTGACAACCGCATCCTCCGCCCAGCAGTGGGTCAAGTCCTCCTACAGCGACAATGGCGGCACCTGCGTCGAGTGGGCTCCGCACACCGCGACCACCACCGGCACCGTTCCCGTACGCGACTCCAAGAACCCGACCGGCCCGACGCTCAACGTCAGCGCCGCCGCGTTCTCCACCTTCGTGACAGGTCTCAAGTCCGAGGAGCTGTAACCCTCATGGCGACCGAACCTCCGGCCCGGCACTGGGTCAAGTCCTCTTACAGCGGCAACGGCGGCTCCTGCGTCGAGTGGGCTCCGCACACCGCGTCCACCACCGGCACCGTTCCCGTACGCGACTCCAAGAACCCGACCGGCCCGACGCTCAACGTCACCGCCACCGCGTTCTCGTCCTTCGTCTCGGGCGTCAAGGCCGGGGGTTTCAGGGCCGTTTGAACGGCCCGAGCACCACCACTCGCCCCACCGCGCCGAGCACGGTGGGGCGCTGTTCTGCCGCCCCCGCCTCCACCCTCACCGTGCCGTACACCACCACATCGGTGGTCCGCATCCGCGCGAACAGGCGCGCGACACGGCAACCACGGCCGAATTAGGGGCCCTTGGCCGGAGTCGTCATGCGCTCAACTCATTGACAGCCGACCGTCCCGCTGCCACCGTCTCGTCTGACGGCGGCAGTTCCCGGACCCCGGCCCCACGGGTCCACCGCGCGCACTCCCCCACCTCACCCCACCCCGCGCCTCCCTCCCCCACCGCCCGGCCGCCGTCGAATGGGAGCGCTCCCAGAGAAGGGCCGCACTCGTGAGACGACTTCTTCGTACGCTCGCCGCCTCGGCGTTCGCCTGTCTGCTCCTCCCGTTCGGAGCGGCGCAGAGCAACGCCACGACCACCTCGGTCCAGGCGAGCCCGATCAGCATGACCAGCGGTTTCTACACCGACCCGCACTCCGGCCCCGCCGCCTGGGCCGCCGCCAACCCCGCTGACGGCCGCGCCGCCGCCATCCGGGACAACATCGCATCTCGCCCCATGGCCCGCTGGTTCGGCGCCTGGAGCGGGGACATCGGGGCCGCCGTCGGCTCGTACGTCGGAGCCGCCGATGCCGCCGACAAGCTGCCCGTGCTCATCGCGTACAACATCCCGGGCCGCGACGCCTGCGGCGGCCACTCCGGCGGTGGCGCCGGGACCCCGGCCGCGTACCGCTCCTGGATCTCCGCCTTCGCCTCGGCCATCGGCACGCGGCCCGCGCTGGTGGTGATCGAGCCGGACTCGCTCGGCGACTTCAGCTGCCTGAGCCAGGCGCAGATCGCCGAGCGCAACGGGATGCTCCGGGGCGCCCTGACCGAGTTCCGTAACCGCGCGCCCAACACCTGGACCTACCTCGACGCCGGAAACCCGGCCTGGATCGGCGCGGCCACCATGGCCCAGCACCTGGACGGCGCCGGTGCCCGCGAGGCGCACGGTTTCTCGCTGAACATCTCGAACTACTTCACCACCGGCGAGAACACCGCGTACGGCAACGCCATCAGCTCGGCGCTCTCGTCCTCGTACGGCTACACGAAGCCGTACGTCGTCGACACCAGCCGCAACGGCAACGGCTCCAACGGCCAGTGGTGCAACCCCGGCGGGCGCCGGATCGGCACACCGAGCCAGACCGGCGGCGGCGCCGAGATGCTGCTGTGGCTGAAGACGCCCGGCGAGTCGGACGGCAACTGCGGAGTCGGCGGCGGGTCGGCGGCCGGGCAGTTCCTGCCGGAGGTCGCGTACAAGATGATCTACGGATACTGAGGACCCGGACAGCGGTGGTGGGTGGCGGGGCCTGCTCCGGACCGGGGGTCAGGCGCGAAGGTGCCGCCTACCGCAAAAGTGCGGCCACCCTGCGAGTCAGGGTGGCCGCACCATGGTTTCTCTCCTACTTCTGGTTCTTCTGGGCCGTGATGATCACGACGACCGTGAGCACACCGCAGGCCAGGCCCGCGAGTGTCCAAGGGATGCTCGGTCTACCGCCATCGAGGTGGTAGCCGATGGTGGCGAAGGTGAGCGTCTCGATCAGGACGATGAGCAGCCACCAGCGTCTTCCTGGCATCCGGTCTCTCCTTTCGGTTCATGAGATGGGGAGGTGCCCGGCCTCTCTAGGAGAAGCGCAGTTTGCAGTGCTTGTTGGTGCAGTAGGCGCGGAACTTGGTGGTGTAGCGCTTGTGGCCGGACAGTCCTGGCCCCTGCTTGTTCCGGTGGTACGAGACAGTGACGGCGAAGCGTTCCTCGTAGCCGCAGATCGGGAGAACCTTGAACGCGCAGACCTGGGCCATACCGCTGGCGCCCCACTCGTGGTAGGTGGCCGTTCTCTTGTTGCGGGACGGGCCATGGAACTGGATCGACCAACCGAGTTTCGATGCGAGCCCACTCTCATCGTCGCTGGACCATGCCCGGGAGCTTTTGATGTTCCCCTTCTTGTCCAGGCAGAACTCGGCCTGCAGGGAAGTCGTGCCCAGTTGGATCTTCACGGCCTTTTCGTATACGCGGTACTTCTTGGAGACGGTCTTGCACGAGGACTTGGCCGTCCCCCCGTTGTCGAAGAAGTTGACGGGGTCGGCGCACACGTAGTCGTAGGCGCTGCAACTCCCTCCGGGGATGGGGTCGACGCTCAGGAAGCGGCCGGTGGACGGGGAGTAGAGGCGTACACCCATGAGCATGGTTCCGGTCGGGGTCTCGGCGGAGCGCTGGAACCCACCCAGCCATCCGTAGCGGCCGGCCGGTGAGGAACCCTGGGGGTTGCCGTACTCGTCGGAGTCGAGCACGACAGGGCTTTCGGAGGTGTTCAGGGGAAGCTGGACACGGACGTCACCATGGAGATTGGTGAGCATGAGCACGGTCGCGCCGGTCTGGTCGGTGACCGCGGCCAGAGCTCCGTTCAGCGAACTGACGTTGCGTGAGATGGCTCCCGTGCCGTTCTCCACGATCCAGCTGGGGCTGTCACCGTCGCCTCCGTAGTGGTTGAGCTTGGAGCCGGTCCGGGTCCAGGTGCCACCGCTCTCGGTCTCGGTGGTCCAGCCACGGAAGCGGAAGGCCGAGTCGAGCTGCCAGGTCTGGCGCTCGGTGCCGGCGGTCTGCCGCCGGACAAGATCATTGACGTAGTAGTCGATCTTGGCTCCGGGCAGGGCCGTGGTACGGCCGTACGCGTCGTAGGTGTGGCCGGGGTCGATGAGGCGGTCGGCGCTGTCGTAGGCGTGGGTGGTGGTAGTGGTTTCTCCGGCCGTCGCACACCCGGGGCCGGGCTCGCCGACCGTGGTGGCGAGCTTGGTGCGGTTGCTGCGCTTGTCGAGGGAGTACGCGCGACGGGTGCAGACCGAGTCGGTCGTCTCCTCCGCCGCCGTCAGCCGGCCGACACCGTCGTAGGTGTAGTCGCGGCTGCTGCTCCCGCCGACGCGGTTGCTGACCTTCCCATGGGCGGTGTGGGCCACCGCGTCGGAGTAGACGGTGACGTCATCGCTGGTACGGGTGTAGGTCTGGCTGACCGCTGTGCCGAGGGTGTTCTCCGTCCGGCGAAGTGTGTATCCGCCCGGCAGTTGCTCGGTTTCGATCGACCCCTCGGCGTTGTACGTGGCCGCGAACGTGCCGGCGACGGAGTCGACGACCTTGGTGGCCAGACCGCGTGGCTCGACCGCCGTGTCGTACGTGTACGTGCGCGTCGACGGGGCCGTGTCGGTGACGGTCAGGGGACGGTCCAGCCCGTCGTAGGCCGTTCTGGTGATACCGCCGTCCGCATCGGTGTAGGAGATCAGCCGGCCCAGCTTGTCGTACTGCTTGGTGATGGTTCCCCCCGTGGGGGAAGTGATGGTGACCGGCTCTCCGCTCGCGGGGTCGTAGGTCATGGTGCTCGTCGGCACGGACTCGCCGAGGCCGCCGCTCATCGTCGCGGTGGTCTGGCGCCCTGCCACGTCGAACTCCAGCGAGAGCGTGCGGGTCACCCCGTTGGCCGTGTCGATGAGCTTGGCCTGCTGACCGTAGAGGCCGTACTCCATCGTGGAGTTCTCGAGCTTGGCGGGGTTGCTGCCGCCGCCGACGACGTCTCCTGCCGGGCCGGTCCAGCACAGTTGGTCGGCCCACTCGGGGCGCCCCTTGCACCAACCGGTGCCGGTGGCCGACCAGTACTCGACGACCTTGGAGACCGCGTCCGCACCCGTGCCGCCGGGGGGCTGGATTCCCGTGACCTGGCCTGAGGCGTTGTACTGGGCACTGCTCACCAGGCCGAGGCCGCCCGGGTCCTGGACAGTCCGGGTGGGGATGCCCTTCGCCCAGTCGTACTGGGTGGCGTTGAGCCGCTTCTCGCCCATGACCGAGTAGTGGTCACGGACGCGGACCCCTCTGATCGTGAGGGTGACCTGATTGCTGACGGCGGCACTCCCGTCGGTGGGCCTGCCCTCGTCGTACTCCGTCACCGTCCAGAGGCGGGCGGGGACCGAACTGTTCGCCGGGATCAGAACGGTGTTGCCGTCCTTGAGGTCCTTGGTCAGATCGATACGGTGCAGAGGCCCGAACGTCTCCGTCTCCCGCATGCCGGTCGGGTCGTACACCCAGCTGGTCGACAGCAGGTGCGCCCGCTCGGCCGAGGACCGCGAGTCGACGCCGAGATCCGTCAGAGTGGCCCGCTCGGCGGCTGTGGTGCCCAGGGCGAGCGTCCGGTTCGCGGGGGTCAGTTCGCGGACGGTGTTCCCGAACCGGTCGTAGTCGGTGGTGGAGATGTGCCCGCCGGGCTCGGCGACGTTCACCGACTGTCCGGAAGCGTCCATGTAGTGCACCGTGGCACGCTTGTACCCCGACGCGGCGAGGTTCCCGCCGGAATGGGAGGCGGGTACGGCGTCGGACGGGAAGACGGCGGTGGCGTCCACGGGGAGCGCGCTCTGCCCCCATTTCTTGATGTCCGCGGAGCCCATGCCGTACGGAGCGCTCGCCCCGGTGAGCGGAACGCCGTAGACGACCGACGTGGACGCCGTTCCCTGCTGCTGATCGACGGTGCCCGGGACGAGGGTCGGCCGGGACACCTTGAGGAGCATTCCGTCGCCGGGCAGCGAGCCGGAGCCCGCGTTGCCGTAGGTGAAGGTGAAGGGCAGCGTTCCCGCGGGCTGTGCCCAGGTCACTCGGCCGGCCCAGTAGGCGTACTGGTTCAGCCCGGCCTTGCTGAGCCGGGGGTCCCAGACCTGGCGGAGACTTCCGTTGGTGTCGTAGCGGTACGCCGTCACGGCTGTCGCGGTTCCGGAAGCGGCGCCCGGAGCGGTTGCCCACAGGCGCAGTTCGCGGACCTGGCCCACGAAGTCACCGAACTGCTCGTCGGTCTGCGTGCCGGTCGCGGTGGTCGTGGTCGCGTAGACGAATTCCAGGACGCGGCAGCCCTTGGTGGAAGGAGTCGCCTCGCAGACGGCCGCTGTGACGGCGGAGGTGGGAGCGATGATCCTCTTGGGCCGGGCGAGTTGCTTGCCGTTCACGGTCACGGACTCGGACACCACGGTGGTCGTGGTGTGCGTCAGCCCCTTCAGAAGGGAGCTGGACACCTGCCAGGTCGACGCGGTCGGGGCGGCCTTGGTGAACGTGGTGACCGTGCCCTCGGTGTCGGACAGGGTGAAGGAGCCGTCGAAACGACCGGTGAGGGTGAGGTGCTGCGAGCCGGGCTCGGGAAGCCATCCCGTCCTCGCCGCGTTACTGGTGAAGGCGATCGCCTTGCCATCCGCCAGAACGACGTCCAGCGCGGTGTCGGAAACCCTGCGGATGTGGCCGAAGACGGACTCGGACAGTTCGGCGGTGGTGCCCGTCACCCACTCCTTTCCGAAGATCGGAGCCTGTCCTTCGAGCTTCGCGCCTCCGTCCGGGTCCCGGGAAGAGGCGCTGCGCGTCACGGTCATGCCGAAGAACGAGGCATCGGTGGCGGACAGGCTGTAGTCGCCGGTGAGCAGGTTGACCGACCCCGGCCCGATCTCCTCGGTCGCCGCGCCGGAGGCGTTCCGGTCCACGGTGACGGTGACGGGGTCGGTGGTGCCGGCCGCGTTGTTGGGGCCGGTGAAGTCGGCCTTGATCTGCACGGAGCCGTCCGGGTCTACCGTGTCGGTCGCGTTCCAGACCAGCGGTGCGTTCTTGCCGCTGACGAGCGGAACCGGCCACGCGGTGATCGCGCTGCCCTGGGAGAAGACGTCCTTGAGCGGCATTCTCACCCAGGGATCGGCGTCCGAACGGCGCCACGAGAAGGACGCCGCGGTGTACTTGGCGGCGTCGGCCTCGGCGACCAGCGGAAGCCGACGCGCGGTGCGCTCCCCCGACTCGGGCTGCGCGATGCCACCCGGGCCGGCGTGGAAGGTGTACTCGATGGCCTCGGACTTGTTGTCCGCCTTGTCGACGGAACGGACCTGGAGGGTGTGGGTGCCGTCCTTCGGCGGGGTCACACTGATCGCTCTGGCGACGGTGGAGCCACCGGTGGGGACCTTCGTCCACGTCACCTCGTCCAGGGTCCACTCCAGCCAGTTGTGGTCGGTGGCGTTCGGGGTGACGGTGAAGGTGCCGGCCTTGCCTGCGCCCTTGACCCACTGGCCGGTCGGGTAGTCGGTCGAGACGACCTTCGTCGGGGCGGAGGGGGCGGTGGTGTCGACCGTAAAGGTCTTCCACTCCGACCAGCCCAGGTTGTAGTGCGTGCCGTCATAGGGGCTGCTACGGAACTTGTACGTCTTCCCGTTGGCCAGCACCCCCGCCGGGACGGTCACCGGGGCGGGCTGCCCCGACGGCACGAACCCGGAGCGCAGGACCTCGCCGACCTGGGTGTTGGTGGCGTTGTCGAAGATCTGGTACGCGCCCTGGATCTTGTCACCGTTGGGGTCCACGAAGGTGTCCCGCAGGCTGGGGCGCACCGTGTTGACCATGTACGCCCCGCCGTAGGAGAAGAACGGCGGACCCGCCTCCTGCTTCGTGCCGGTCTGCGGCCGGTGGTTGTAGGTCACCGTGAGCTTGGGCGGGTTCTTCGCGGCGTTGGCGGAGTTGACCCGCTTCCACTGCGCCACCGCGGTCTCGCTCGTGGCCCGCAGCCCCATGTGCGACCGGGCCGCCTTGGCGGAGGCCCACTCCTGAGCCAGAGCCGTCACATTCGCGTTGATCCACCCGTCCGGTGCGGAGGTGCAAGCGGTGTTGCCCCGGGTCTCGGTGGAGGTGGCCTTCTTCGCCGTCCAGGCCGGCTGGGCGGTCCAGCGCGAGGAGGTGGAGGCGGCCGCGGTCGACCAGACCTCCCAGGACTGCGGCTTGCAGTCGGTGTTGGCGGAGTGGAAGTTCCACAGGGACAGCTTGGCGTCGGTCACCAGGGCGTCCGCGATCGGCGCGGTGTTCCACGAGATGAACGAACGCGCTGTACGAGGCGTGCCGTTGGCGTTCGTGGTGCCCGGGTTGCCGAGGTCGAGTTCGACGTCGGTGGACCAGTCGCGGGTCTCGCCCTGCTGGACGTAGGTGTCGAAGACGTTGGAGAGCGCCGAAGTAGAAGGGTCGACGGTGACCGGGTACTTCGTGGCCGGGTCCGCGAGGAACTTCGCGTCGGGGGTGACGATCAGGTCGACGCCGTCGTCGTTCCGCACCACCTTCATGGCGACCGGCACGCGGCGGGTGTGCTCGCCGGAGACCTCGTCCACGGTGGCGTCCCACATCACCGGGGCCGGCATGACGGCGGTCTTCTTGTTCTTCTCGTCGGTGAACAGGACGCTGCCGTCGGCCTGCTGCTCGACGTCCAGGCCCTTCGCCTTCAGCGGCAGGGTGTAGGTGTAGGCGCCTGTGCTCGGGCGCTGCTTGATTTCGACGTACTGCTCGAAACCGGTACGGGTCGCCTCCACGACCACGTCCGCACCGGGCACGGCGTTGACGTACTCAGCGCGGGCGCCGTCCAGCTTCGGGGCGGGCAGGCCGCCCTTCCACTGGAGCGTGATCTGCTCGTCGCCCTCGCCCAGGGTGACCAGGTCACCGGCCTTGGACGCCTGCGCCGCCTTGAGCGAGGCGGGCGGGGCGCTGGTACGGCCGGAGAGCTTCAGCCCTTCCGGGTGCGCCTTCGGCTCCACAGAGCCGTCCTTCTGAGCGACCAGGTCCAGATCGATGTCCCGCCACTCACCGGACGCCTCGTCCGCGAAACGGACCGGACCCGCCGTCAACTCCGTGGTCAGCGAACCGTCCTTGTTCGCCCACGTCGTGGAGGTCTCCGTACGCTCCGACAACGCCTCCACCCGCTTGCCCGACAACCGGGCAGCCACCCGGGCCGACCGGACGTCCGCGGCCTGCGTGACAGCAGCCGCCTTCTCCGGCGCGCCAGGCTCCTGGCCCTGGCCGGCGGCCACCGTACTTCCATCGAGCAGCGTGACGGACAGAGCCAGGACCAGACTCCCCGCCAGATAGCGGAGACTCCCCCCGGATCTCATCCGCGCACGCTTCTCGGGTGCAGATATATGCAACGTGATGCCCCCTCGACTTCACCAACACACTTCCATCACTTATGTGATGCATACGTGAAGATACGGGAAAGGGAGGGCCGATCCTCCCAGGAGGAGGGCGTGATCGAATCCGAGGTTCCGATTTCTGCTGTGGTGTGCGTCTCCTTGACACCGGGGCGGAGGATCTTCGCTGTCGGCTTCGCCTGGATCTCCCGGAGCCGCCCGACACTCCTGGGCTGGTGAAGGAGTCCGCGAAGTAATTCGGGGACCATGTCGAGAACCCGCTCCCGGCTCCGTCCCCGTGGTGGAAGCAGCCGCAAGGCGACCACGAAGCGGCCCCCATCGGCCGCGCCCACAGAGGCGAACCCCATGGCCAAGTACCTGCTGCTCAAGCACTACCGAGGTGCTCCGGAGGCCGTCAACGACGTGCCCATGGACCGGTGGGCGCCGGAGGAGGTCACGGCGCACATCCAGTACATGAACGACTTCGCCGCCCGGCTGGAGAAGAACGGCGAGTTCGTCGACGGGCAGGCGCTCGCGCCCGAGGGGGCGTGGGTCCGGTACGACGGGGAGGGGCGGCCGCCGGTCACCGACGGGCCGTTCGCCGAGACCAAGGACCTGATCGCCGGATGGATGATCATCGACGTCGACTCGTACGAGCGTGCCGTCGAGCTGGCCGGTGAGCTGTCGGCCGCCCCGGGCGCGGGCGGCAAGCCGATCCACGAGTGGCTGGAGCTGCGGCCGTTCCTGACCGCGCCGCCGACCATCGCGGAGTGACCTCACCGATGCCGATGCCCATGGACGAGTTGCTGCTCCGGTCCCTCATTCCGGGCGTGCTCGGGGTCCTCGTCCGCCGCGGAGCCGATTTCGCGGCGGCCGAGGACGCCGTCCAGGAGGCGCTGATCGAGGCGGTGCGGGTCTGGCCCGGCGATCCGCCGCGCGATCCGAAGGCGTGGCTGGTCACCGTCGCCTGGCGGCGGTTCCTGGACGCGACGCGGGCCGAGTCCGCGCGGCGGCGGCGCGAGGACGCGGTGGAGGAGGAGCCGGTACCCGGGCCCGCCTCCGGCACGGACGACACGCTCCAGCTCTACTTCCTCTGCGCCCATCCGTCGCTCACACCGTTGTCCGCCGTCGCGCTCACGCTGCGGGCCGTCGGCGGGCTCACCACGCGGCAGATCGCGCAGGCGTATCTGGTGCCCGAGGCGACGATGGCGCAGCGGATCAGCCGGGCCAAGCGCACGGTCTCCGACGTACGGTTCGACCGGCCCGGCGATGTCGCCACCGTGCTGCGCGTCCTCTACCTGGTCTTCAACGAAGGCTACTCCGGCGACCTGGACCTCGCCGCCGAGGCCATCCGGCTCACCCGGCAGCTCGCGGCCGCGATCGACCACCCCGAGGTGGCGGGGCTCCTCGCCCTCATGCTGCTCCACCACGCCCGGCGCGCCGCCTGTACCGCGCCCGACGGCAGCCTGGTGCCGCTCGCCGAGCAGGACCGGGGGCGGTGGGACACGGCGGCGATCGCCGAAGGCGTGGAGATCCTCCAGGCGGCGCTGGCCCGGGACCGGCTCGGCGAGTACCAGGCCCAGGCCGCGATCGCCGCGCTCCACGCCGACGCGCCGACCGCCGCCGAGACCGACTGGGTGCAGATCGTGGAGTGGTACGACGAGCTGTGCCTGCTGACGGAGAGCCCGGTCGTGCGGCTGAACCGGGCGGTGGCGGTGGGTGAGGCGGACGGGCCGCGCGCCGGGCTCGCCGCGCTGGCGGAGGTGGACGGTGCGCTGCCCCGGTACGTGGCGGTGTCCGCGTACCTCCATGAGCGGGACGGGGATCTGGAGACGGCGGCGAAGCTCTACGCGGAGGCCGCCCGCAAGGCGCAGAACGCCGCCGAGCGCGACCATCTGACGCGGCAGGCGGCCCGGCTCAACTCCCGCAAGAGATAAGGGATCAGGGGCTGCGTGTCCCGTCCGTCACCCGCTCCAGGCCGTAGAAGTCCGCCACGCAGCCGCCCGGCCAGTAGCTGGCGCCCCCCTTGCTGAACGGCTCCAGCATGCCGCTGACGACGAGCCGCCGGTACGGCATCACCTGCTCGCCGTCGGCCGCGCCCTGCCGCAGCCGCCGGTCCTGCGCGTCCCACTTCTCCGCCCTCGCGCGCATGGTGGTGTCCAGGTTGAGCAGCGCGACGGCGGGGCCGAAGCAGACCAGCGCGCAGAGCGCGGCACACACGGCCTTGACCGGTGCCGTACGGCGTACGTGCTGCCGCACCGCGAGGCCGACCAGCGCCCCGGCCGCGACGAGGAGGATCACGTACAGCAGGAGGTAGTCGTTCCAGAGCCGGTTGGCGCTCGGGTCGCTCACCCGGTCCTGGAACACCGGGTACGCGATCACCGTGCACAGGTAGCCGGCGAGCAGGAGGGTCAGCAGGCCGGCCCAGGCGAGCAGCGGCCAGTGGGCCGGAAGGCGGGGCGTACGGCCGTCCCGGCGGTCGCCGAGCAGGCCCAGCAGGACGCCGACCGCGACCGCGCCGACGTACTGCCAGGTCGTGACCGTCTGGACGGTGATCTCCGCGAAGTGCCGCAGGGAGGCGGCGAGCGAGTCGGGGGCGAGCAGGGACGTGGTCTGCGCCCCGAACCGTTCACGGCGGTTCATCGAGCCGGGTGAGGTGATCAGCACGAGTCCGCCCGCCAGCGTTCCGGCCAGACCTGCCACACACCACCGGCGGACGAACGCCCTCGCGGGGTACGGGATGAGGCGGCCGCTCAGGAGCAGCGTGGCCAGCAGCACCAGCACCAGCACGATCGCCGTCTCCTCCGAGAGGGTGGCGATGACGGCGCCCGCGAGCAGCGCGACGGCGAGGGCGGCCCCCCTGCCCCGGCGCGTACGGGCGAGGAGCAGCGGGATCAGCGCGGCGCAGGCCAGGACCGGGGGCAGGGTGTGGGAGACGGAGGCGGCGGGCCAGTAGAACGTCTTGTACGTGTTCGGCGTGACGAACAGGAAGAGCGCGGCCGCCATCGCCGCGACCAGCAGCGGCAGCCCGCGCGGCACGGTGACGCCGCCCCGGCGCAGCGCGAGGACGGTGACCACCCACAGGACCGCGAGGATCAGGGCCCCGCTCACCGCCGGGTACCACTGGTGCCCGGCCACCTGGAACTTCGCGTAGGCGCCGACCAGGAGCGCGTTGGCCACGCGTCCGTTGTCGTCGAAGTAGAACCTTCCAACCAGGCCCGTGATGCCGTCGTCCCGTACGGCGGGGAGGAAGCACCAGTCGTCGGCGCCGGGCCGCACCCAGCGGCCGAACCAGGAGGCGGCGGCGAGCAGGGCGAGGGGCGGGAGGGCCAGGGCGGTGAGCCAGAGGGTGGTTCCCGGTCGGGTGTGGGGTGGAGGTGGAGATGGAGATGGTCGGGGGTTCGGGTCGGCGTTCGGTGGCGTCGTGTTGCGGGTCCCTTCGGTCATCGCTTCTCGCCCGTCCTCGGTGCGAGCGTCCGGTCCGCCATCGGGCGGGCGGTCAGCGGCTGTCGTGGCTCCGCGCGGTCCGGGACGGCGGTCTCGGGAACCTCCGCCGTCTCCGTGCGGCGGCCCGACATGATCGCCCAGCGCGCCAGCAGGAACGAGAGCGGCGTGACGATGACCCCGGCCGCCAGCGCCGCCAGGTTCTTGTCCATGCCGAGAGCAGTGACCGCGCCGTAGAGCAGTGCTCCGGACGCCACCAGATTGGCCAGGCTGGAGACCGGATAGCGGACGAACGCCCGCCAGGTCGGGCGCGTCCGGCAGGTGACGTACGAGTTGAGCAGGAACGAGCAGACGATGCTGACCACGTAGCCGAGGACATGGGCCACGAGGTACGGGATCCAGCGGTTCAGCGACGCGTAGACGCCGAGGTAGACGGCGGTGTTCACACAGCCGACGAGGACGAAGCTGCCGAACTGGCGTGCCGTACGCGTCCGGGGCGAGGCGCCGCTCACGACGGGCCCGTCCGGCTCGCCGATGACCAGCGGCCCGGTCGGCAGGCGGCGCTCCGGCAGGCTCCGGCAGGTCGCGTCGGTCTCGCGCACCACGTACGACGGGCGGTGTTTGGCCTCGTGGTAGATCCGGCCCACGTACTCGCCGATGACTCCGAGCGTGACCAGCTGGATGCCGCTGAGCGCGACGACGGCGGTGAGGAGGGTCGCGTAACCCGGGGTGTCCGCGCCGTGCAGGACGACGGTGACCACCGTCCACAGCGCGTACGCCAGAGCCGAGACGAAGACCCAGAAGCCGGTGTAGATGGCGAGGCGGAGAGGCCCGTTGTTGAAGGAGAGGAGGCCGTCGATCCCGTAGTTGAGCAGCCGCCGGCTCCCCCACTTCGACCGGCCGGCCACGCGCTCGCTGTTGCGGTAGCGGAAGCCGACCGTGTCGAAGCCGATCCAGGAGAAGATCCCTTTGGAGAACCGGTTGCTCTCCGGGAGCGAGAGGACGCTGTCCACGGCCCGCCGCGACAGCAGCCGGAAGTCGCCGGATCCGTCGATCAGCTCCACGTCCATGCACCGCCGCACCAGCGCGTAGTAGGTGTGGCTCAGCGTGGAGCGCACCACGCCTTCGCCGGTCCGGTCGCGGCGCGGGATGACCTGGTCGTAGCCGTGGCGGTGGAGTTCGAGCATGCGCGGGATCAGCTCGGGCGGGTGCTGGAGGTCGGCATCCATGATGACCACCGCCGCGCCCTGTGACATGCGCAGACCGGCGAGCATGGCGGCCTCCTTGCCGAAGTTGCGGCTGAAGGCGGTGTAGTGGACACGCTCGTCGCGCACGGCGAGCGCGGCGAGGAGTTCGCGGGTGGTGTCACCGCTGCCGTCGTCCACGTAACAGATCTCGAACGGTGTGGAGAGCCCTTCGAGGACGGTGAGCAGCGCGGTGTGGAAGGTACCGAGCACCTCGGCCTCGTTGAAGCACGGCACGACGACGGAGAGCTGAAGGCCGGTCATCTGACATCTCCAGGCTGCGGCCGGGTCACCCACGTGGGGCCTGTCTTGTTGCGGTTTCTCTACATTTGCCCATGCCGTAGAGGGAGGCCGGAGCTTCCGAGCCCGGACGCGCGGGCCGCCGTGGCCTTTCATCCGAACAGCGCAGACCCGTGCGGGAGGGCCGCCGAAGCTCCGGTCGCGGGCGCCGAAAGGCGGACATAACCTCACGAACGTGACGCCATCCGTGGACCGTATCCGGGGCACCGGACCCGGCCGGGCTCTGCGCGGCGGCCCGCTCGCCGCGCTCCTCGCCGCGCTCCTCACCGTGCTCGTCGCCGTGTGCTGGCTCGCCGGGCCCGGCACCGTGGACGCGCGCGCGGAGGACCCGGTGGAGCTGTCCCGGGACGGCCAGATCACCGACCGGGTCGGCGCGCTCCAGGACCGGGACGCCGCCGTGGAGGACGCGCTCGACCGGCTCTACGCGGAGCGGCGGATCCAGCTCTTCGTGGTGTACGTACGCGACTTCTCCGGGCGCTCCGGACAGACCTGGAGCGACGAGACCGCCGACCGCAACGGGCTCGGCCAGGACGATGTGCTGCTCTCCGTCGCCACCCACGACCGGCAGTACGCCTACTCCGTGGACGCGGACTCCGAGCTCACCGACGAGCAGCTGCGCGCGGTGGCGTCCACCGCGATCGAGCCCGCGCTGCGGGAGAACGACTGGGCGGGCGCGGCGATCGGGGCGGCGGACGGGTACGTCTCCGTCCTGGACGGGCGCCCGGTGACCGCCCCGGCCATCACCCCCGGCCCGGCCGACCCCGGCTCCGGCGCCTCCGGCCCCTCCTCCGGTGCGGGTGACTTCCTGCTGCCGGTGGTCGTCGTCGGGGGCGCGGGGGCGCTCGCCGTGTTCGCCTTCACCCGGCGCAAGCGGCGCTCCACGACCCGCACCACCCCGGCCGCCACCGGCTGGGGGCGGCCGGCGGAGGCCGGCAGCGCGCCGGAGCCGCCGGTGCCGCTGGAGGAGCTGGACGCGCGGGCGAAGCAGGTGCTGGTGGACACCGATGACGCGGTCCGTACCAGCGAGGAGGAACTCGGCTTCGCGACCGCCCAGTTCGGCGAGGAGGCGGCGAAACCGTTCACCAAGGCGGTCGCCCGGGCCAAGGACGACCTGACCCGGTCCTTCCGGTTGCGCCAGCAGCTCGACGACGCCTTTCCCGAGGACGACGCCACCCGGCGCCGGATGCTGGAGGAGATCCTCAGCCGGTGCGCGGCCGCCGATGAAGGGCTCGACGCGGTGGCGGAGGACTTCGACCGGCTGCGCGCCCTGGAACGCGACGCTCCGGAGGCCCTGGCCACGTTGGAGACCACCTTCGCCACGCTCACCGGACGCGTGTCGGGGGCCGAGGCGGCGGTGGCGGAGATGCGGGAGCGGTACGGGGACGGGGCCGCCGCGCCCGTCGCGGGCGCCGTCGAGCAGGCCAAGGACCGGCTCGCCTTCGCCACCTCGGCCCTGGACCAGGCCCGCCAGGCGGTCGGGACCGCCGACCACGCACGGGCCGCCGTCTACATCCGGGCCGCCGAAGGCGCGGTCGGCCAGGCGGGCACGCTGATCGACGCGGTGGACCGGCGCGCGGCGGAGCTGGCCGAGGCGGCCGGGAAGCTGCCCGCCGCGCTCACCGAGACGGAGACCGACCTCGCCGACGCGCGCGGCCTCCTCGAAGGCACCGCGCCCGCCACCTCCACCGCCGACCTCCGGGGCCGGATCGCCCGCGCGGAGGCCGTACTCACCGACGTACGGGAGGCGACGGCCTCAGGCCCGTACGACCCGGTCGACGCGCTGCGCCGGGTGGAGGAGGCCGACGCGGCGCTGGACGAGGCGCTCGCCGGGGCGCGGGAGCGGGAGGAGGGCGGGCGGCGGGCCCGCTCGCTCCTGGACCAGGCGCTGCTCACCGCCCGCTCCGCGATCGCCGCGGCCGCCGACTACATCACCACCAGCCGGGGCGCGGTCGGCGCCGAGGCCCGCACACGGCTCGCGGAGGCCCAGCGCCGCTACGAGCAGGCGGGACGGCTGGCCGACGGCGACCCGCAGGCCGCCTTGGCCGAGGCGCAGCAGGCGGACGCGCTGGCCCGGCAGGCGCTGAGCCTCGCCGAGCAGGACGTACGCGGCTTCCAGGGCTCCAGCGGTCCGGGAGGCTTCGGCGGGCCGCGCGGGGGTGGCGGTGGCGGCGGGATGGGTGGGGCGGTGCTGGGCGGGATCATCCTCGGCGGGCTGTTCGGTGGCGGCGGCGGGCGGGGCGGTATGGGCGGGGGTTACGGGGGCGGGCTCGGCGGCGGGTTCGGAGGCGGCGGGCGGGGCGGCGGGTTCGGTGGTGGGCCCGGGAGCTTCGGCGGAGGCGGCACGCGGGGGCGGCGGGGCGGAGGCGGGCGCTTCTGAACGAGCGTTTTATCCTACCGGGAGTGTTTGGTAATGCACCCTGCATCGGCCGCGACGGGTCTGGTAGAACACGTGTGTGGTCTACAGATTCATTGCGAACATCGCCTATGGGTGGCAGGACAAGCGTCCGCCGGACAGTTACGTTCCCACTGCCGGAGTTGCTGAGTCGAAGGACGAGGAAAGTTTCGCGCTCGAGTTCCAGTGTGGCTTCGGGGAACCCGACGAACAGGACATCCGCAACGGCTGCGATTCTTACTGCGTCGTCACTCCCGACCAGAACACCGCGTACGGATGCGTGCGCACCGTGGAGCTGGAAGGCAACCTCCTGCGCGTCACCTTCAACCCCGCGTACCTGCACGATCTGTGCTTGGACGATCCAGTGGTCGAGGCACTCCTGCGGGCGCCGGATGAAGACGTTACTCGTATGCGAGAGGCACTCACGCGCATCCTCACCTACGGTCGCCCTGACGCACTACCGACCTTGATTGCTGTCTGAATCTGCCGACACGGACGTCGTCAGGATCTCGCCGGTATCTTTCGGCGAGGCTCATAGTGCGGACGGGCTGGGGGTGGGCGTGGCTTGACGCCTATGAGTTCTTCCAGTTGGGGGTCGATTCTCGGGTGAGTCTGCGGCTCATGAGGTCGATCATCGCCAGTTGGATCATGGCTTCGGAGCGGTGGGGGTGGGTTTCGTAGTCGCGGGCGAGGCGGCGGTGGTGCATGAGCCAGCCGAAGGTCCGCTCGACGACCCAGCGCCGCGGGATCACCTTGAAGCCCTTCTGGGCGGGGTCGCGGCGGGTGACTTCGACGTCGATGCCCAGGCGGGCGCCGTGGTCGATGGCCTTGGTGCGGTAGCCACTGTCGGCCCACGCCTTCGTGACGCGGGGGTGACCTTCGGCGATGTTCGAGAGCAGGTGGATTCCGCCGGCGTTGTCGGAGACGCTGGCGGCGGTGACCAGCACGGCCAGGAGGAGCCCGGCGGTGTCGACGCCGATGTGGCGTTTGCGGCCCGCGATCTTCTTGCCTGCGTCGATGCCCTGGCCGGCCGAGGGCACGTTGGCAGAGGTCTTGATGCTCTGGGCGTCGAGGATGCAGGCGCTGGGCTCGGCGTCTCGGCCCTCGGCCTTCCGGACAAGCCGTCGCAGGAGTCCGTTGAGCTGGTCGAAGACGCCGTCCTTCTGCCAGGCGGCGAAGTATCCGTAGACGGTTTCCCACGGGGCGAAGTCGTGTGGGAGGTAGCGCCAGGGGATCCCGGTCCGGTCGACGTAGAGGATGGCGTCCATGATCCGGCGCAGGTCGTGTTCGGGCGGCCGCCCGATGTCCAGGCCCTTCCCTCTGCGTTCTGCTCGCCAGGCTGTCAGGGTTGGCTCAAGCAGTTCCCAACGGGCATCGGACAGGTCACTGGGGTACGGCCGTTGTCGGCGAGGCATGTTTCCGTAGTACCGATGGCTACCGTCCGACCACAGGGCGCAAACAGGCGCGACCGGGGGCGTGTTGGGATCAGACAGGAGCGAAGGGACCGAAACGGGCCCTCGAAGGCTGTCACCCGCCCCATCTGCCACAACAAGCGGCTGCCGCCTCAGCCGGCCCGAAGCGGCCTGCCACCTGAACTGCAACTAAGCTCCCCTATCAGGACAAAACGCTCTTTGAACGAGCGCTTCTGAACGGCGTTTCTGAACGGGCGCTTCTAACGGGCGCTTCTGAACGACCCGGCAGCCCGTGAACGACCCGGCAGCCGATGAACGACCCCCGGCAGCCGGTGAACGACCGGCGGAACCACACCCGTACCAGCGATCCCGACACCCAAGGAGCCGTGCCATGACCAAGCAGACCATCCTCGGCCGCGTCACCCAGCTCGCCAAGGCCAACATCAACGCCCTGCTCGACCAGGCGGAGGATCCGCAGAAGATGCTGGACCAGCTGATCCGCGACTACACCAGCAACATCGCCGAGGCCGAACAGGCGGTCGCCGCCACCATCGGCAACCTGCGGCTGATGGAGCAGGACCACACGGAGGACGTGGCGGCGGCGGCCGAGTGGGGCTCCAAGGCGCTGGCGGCCAGCCGGAAGGGGGACGAGCTGCGCGGGGCCGGGTCGGTGGCGGAGGCGGACAAGTTCGACAACCTGGCCAAGGTGGCGCTCGGGCGGCAGCTCCAGTCCGAGCAGGAGGCGAGGACGGCCGAGCCGACGATCGCCTCGCAGACCGAGGTGGTCGACAAGCTCAAGACCGGGCTCGACCAGATGAAGGCCAAGCTCTCCGAGCTGAAGGCCAAGCGGGACGAGCTGGTGGCGCGCGCCAAGTCGGCGCAGGCGCAGAACCAGATGATGGACGCCGTGAAGAACATCGACGTGCTCGATCCGACGAGCGAGCTGAGCCGCTTCGAGGACAAGGTGCGGCGCGAGGAGGCGCGGGCGCTGGGCAAGCAGGAGCTGGCCGCCTCCTCGCTGGACGCGCAGTTCGAGGAGCTGGACAGCCTGGGCGCCGGCGCGGAGGTGGAGGCGCGCCTGGCGGCCCTGAAGGCGGGGTCCGCGTAACGGGGGGCCGGGTCAGTACATGCTCAGCAGCTGCTCCACGGAGAGTTCGGCTGCCGGTGCCCCGGTCGGCAGGGCCAGTTCGAACCAGACGGTCTTGCCGCGCGGGGTGCGGCGTGCGCCCCAGGCGGCGCTGAGCAGGCCGACCAGCTGGAGCCCGCGCCCGCCCTCGTCGGTGTCGCGGGCCCGGCGGCGGCGCGGCTGGACGAGTCCGGCGTCCCACACCTCGCAGACCAGGGTCCGGTCGCGCAGCAGCCGGAGCCGGATCTCGCCCTCGCCGTAGCGCAGGGCGTTGGTGACCAGCTCGCTGACGAGGAGTTCGGTGGTGTCGACCAGGTCGTCGAGGTCCCAGGCCATGAGCTGCGAGCGGGCCAGCTCGCGGGCGCGGCCCACCGAGCGGGGTTCGCGCGGCAGCCGCCAGTCCCCGACGGCCTCCTCGGGCAGGCCCTGGATGCGGGCCATCAGCAGCGCGATGTCGTCCTCGCCGTGGCGGGTGTCGAGCGTGGAGAGGACGAAGTCGCAGGCGTCCTCCAACGGCATCTGCGGACCGGTGAGCACCGAGCGCAACGCGTCCAGGCCCTCGTCGAGCGGCTGGTCGCGGGATTCGACGAGCCCGTCGGTGTAGAGGGTGAGCAGCGCGTTCTCGGCCAGCTCCACCTCCACCTCCTCGAACGGCTCGCCGCCGACGCCGAGCGGCATTCCCGGTGGTACGTCGATGAGCCGGGCGGGACGGCCGGGCTCGACCACGGCGGGCGGGAGGTGGCCGGCGTTGGCGAACGTACAGCGTCGGGTGACCGGGTCGTAGACCGCGTACACGCAGGTCGCCAGATACACCTCGGAGAGGTCCGCCTCCCGCGACTTCTGCGCGGCGCGGGAGGGCCACTGGGCGCCTCCGCTGCCGCCGAGCCCCTCGCTGCGCTCGCCGCCGCCCGGGGAGCCGAGGCCGCGCGCGACCTCGTCCAGGGCGGAGAGCACTTCGGCGGGTTCCAGGTCCAGGAGGGCCAGGGTCCTTACGGCGGTGCGGAGTTCGCCCATGGCGACGGCGGCCCGCAGGCCCCGGCCCATGACGTCGCCGACGACCAGTGCGGTGCGGTGGCCCGGCAGCTCGATGACGTCGAACCAGTCGCCGCCGACCTCGGTGGCGGTGTTGCCCGGGAGGTAGCGGCAGGCGATGTCGAGCCCGGCGGCCTCGGGGTCGCCCGGGGGCAGCAGGCTGCGCTGGAGGATCAGGGCGCGTTCGTGCTCGCGACGGTAGAGGCGCGCGTTGTCGATGCAGACGGCGGCGCGGGCGGCCAGCTCCGTGGCCAGCGCCCGGTCGCGCTCACCGAACGGCTCGCTCCCCTTCGTACGGGAGAACTGGACGAGGCCGACGACGGTGTCGTGCGCGACCATCGGCACGGCGAGCGTCGACTGCACGAACCCCATGTCGTCGCCGGGCACCGCCTCCACATGGCCCGAGCGCAGCGCGATGGCGCAGGGCGAGCCGAACGGGAAGCGGTGGACGGAGCCGAGCGCGGGCGGCAGGTCGCCGGGGCCCGGCGCGCCGCTGCCGGCCACGGCGGTCGGCAGGGCGTCGGCCACGGCGCTGGCGTGGGCGACCCGGCGCAGCTCGGCCGAGCCGCCGCCGGACTCGCGGTGCGGTGGCGCCCAGGAGCCGGGCGCGGCCTCCTCGCCGGTGAGCAGGCCCTGGTAGAGGTCGACGGCGGCCAGGTCGCAGAAGCCGGGGACGGCCACGTCGAGCAGCTCGCGGGCGGTGGTCTCCAGGTCGAGCGAGTTGCCGATGCGGGCGCTGGCCTCGTTGAGGAGGGCCAGGTTGCGCCGGGCGCTGGCGGCCTCGCGGGCGGCGATGTGACGGCGGGTGACATCGGTGGCGAGGCCCGCGACGCCGACGGGCCGACCGGAGCCGCTGTGCACCCGGTAGAGGTTCATGGACCAGTGGCGGCGGCCGGTCCCACCGGGGGTGGGGCCGACCAGCTGGAGGTCGGTGACGGACTCGCCGGTCTGCAGGACGCGTTTGAGCGTGGCGGCCAGCCGGTCGGCCTCCGGGCCGGGGAGGTAGTCGTCGACCGTGCGGCCCCGGTGGTCGTCGGCCGCGCCGCCGAAGACGGTCGCGAAGCGCTGGTTGGCGCGGACGACGGTGAAGTCCGTACCGAACAGCACGAAGCCGAACGGAGATTGGCCGAATATGGCCTGCGAGGCGGCGAGGTCCGTCTCGATCCTGCGCAACGCGCGGACGTCCACGACGATGCAGAGCGCTGCCCGCTCACCGTCCGCCGTCTCACTGGGCATCACATAGACCTCGGCGAGCCCGTGCGCACCGCCCTCGCCCGGCATCCGGAACGGGACGAGGCCCGTCCACTCCTTGCCGTCCAGGATCTCGCCGACTCTCCGGTGACCGTCCGAGCGCAGCTCGGCAGGCATGAAGGCCTCGACCGGGTCACGCCCGATCGCCTCGTCGGCGGCCATGCCGAAGAGGCCGGCGGCCCGGCGGCTCCACTGCTCGATCAGACCGTCGGCCCCGATCGAGAAGGAGGCGACCCTGATGTAGTCGTAGATCGAGCCGGGCGGACTGCTCTGCCACACGACGTCGCCCGTTGTCCCAGGTATTTCGCTCACGCGACCGTCCCCTCCAGCTCACACACCGGACCGGTCCTGCCCGCAGTATTCAGCACTACGGCCCCGACCGACACGGCGTTCACGATCACAGCAAGGTCTCAGTCCCTTTCAGCCAGGTCCTGCCCGACCTCTGGTGATCGCTGTGCGTCCCACCCCACTCCTAACCAGGGAGAGCGAGCTCGAACCACACCGTCTTGCCGCTCTTTCCGCGACGAGTCCCCCAGCGGCGTGCGGAGCAGGCCACGAGCTGCAGTCCCCGGCCGCCTTCGTCGTCGGGTCCCGCACTGCGTTCGGTGGGTGGATCCGGAAGCGGATCGGAGACCTCCACCAGCAGTCCGGGGGTGGCCTGCGGGCGGTCGGGGGTGCGCGGGCGGTCGGCGGCGGCGAGCCGGAGGTCGGTGGCGAAGTCTCCGGTCAGCTCACCCGACCCGTTGCTCCCGGCGGCCGGGTGCGTGCGCTCCAGACGTACGCCGATGGGGCCGGAGGCGTACCGCAGGGAGTTGGTGACCAGCTCGCTGACCAGCAGGACCGTCATGTCACCGACCGCCGGGTCCAGGCCCCAGCAGTCCAGGGCGTCACGGACGGCGTGCCGGGCGCTGCGCACGGAACCCGGTTCGGCCGGGAAGGTCCACTCGGCGCAGTCACCTTCGGTCTCGATCACGCCGATCACTTCCCAGGGCCGGCCACGGACTCACCCCATAGATAAATGGGGACAATCAGCCCATACCCACCATTTATGGCTTACTACCGCGCAGCCCGGGGTTTGGTGCAGACGGGCGTACCCGGTCCGGCCCGCCGCCAGGCCTCGGATCAGCGCAGTTCGCCCGCGGCCGCGAGGTCGTCGAAGAGCAGCTGGTCCACCGGCGGCACGAGCGGGCGGTCGGCGTAGGAGAACCACGCCACCTCCTCGATCTCGCTGCTCGCGGCCAGGACGCCGCGATGGTCGGCGTAGTAGCAGCTCATACGGACGAGGGGGGCGTCGGGACCGTCATGGGCGTGCGCCTCGTACGTACCGGCGTGGACGACGGTCTCCGGGATCAGGCCGACCGTCAGCTCCTCCTCGATCTCGCGGAGGAGGGTCTCCAGGTCGGTCTCGGCGCCCTCGCGCTTGCCGCCCGGGATGTAGAAGACGTCCTTGCCCTGGGGTCGGGCGCAGAGGATCCTGCCGTCCTCGATCAGTACCCAGGCCACCGTGTCGATCAGCACCGCCATCACCGCTCCACCCTTGCTCGCCTCGCCCGGAACGCTCCTGCCGGACGGGCGGGACCCTACCGCCTGCGGGGCAGGATGCCGGAGCCCGACCTGTGGCCCCCGAACGCGGCAGCGGGCCCCCGAGCGTGGCAGCGGGCCCCGGAGCGCGGTCGCGGCCCCGGAGCCCGGTGTGAGCGCTTCAGGCCCTCAGGACCGGCTGCCGCCCTGCCCCACGCGCTCCACCCGGTACACCTGGTGGTGCTTGCGGTCGTCGAGGCCGTCGGCGACCCTCTGCGCCTCGGCCTGTGTGGCGTATCTGCCGACGCGGTAGCGGTTGCCACCGTCGTCCTGCCGTATCACCAGCCACGGGAGCACGGCACCGCTGTCGCTCATCGTGTCGCTCCCCCGCATGTCGCCCCTCTTTCCGCCGGCGTGCACGACACCGGCATGCACGGCACCGGCGTGCACGTCTCTAAGGATCCCCAGGAAACCGCAGTGCGCATATGCCCGAGCGTACGCCTGACCTTCACTCAGCGCAGGCGTCTTTACACAAAGAGATACACATCCGGCCATGACGAAGGGGGCGCATCCGCTGGATGCGCCCCCTTCTCACCCCCGTCGTCCCAGCTCGCGAAGGAGCGGGACGGCCCGACGGGGCGTCAACTCATCTGACCGGCAAGTGATAAGCGACCCGGTAGCGATCGGCGGGCACCACCACATCGGCGGTCTCCACCGCGCGCCCCGAGGCGTAGTACGTACGCCCGATCACGATGACCACATGGCCAGGCACCCCGCCGAGCGCCAGCAGCTCCTCCGCGAGCCCGGGCCGCGCGCCGACCTCCTCGGCCACGTTGTCCACGACGATGTCGATCGCCGCCATCCGGTCGACCACACCGCAGCCGCCCAGCGGACCCTCCTCAGGGAGCATCACCGGCGTACGCCCGGTGACAGAGAGGGGCTCCCAGGAGGTGGAGAGCATGATCGGCTCGCCCGCCTCGCGGAACACGTAATGCGTCCGCATGACCCGGTCGCCCGGCTCGATGCCGAGCCGCTCGGCCACCTCGGCGCTCGCTCCCTCCTGCTCGCTGCGGGACTCCCAGGTCCCGCGCACGCCGTCGGCCGTCTGCTCCTGGCGGAACGGGCTGGCACCCTTCCCCGGGCGGTATCCGGACCGGGCGATCATGCGGGGAACGGGGCGCTCGCGCACGTACGTCCCGGAGCCGGAGCGGCCCTCGACCAGCCCCTCGGCCATCAGGACCTTGCGCGCCTCCAGGGCGACGGTGTCCGAGACCCCGTACTCCTCCCGGATGCGGGCCTGCGACGGCAGGCGGGTATGGGGCGGCAGCGCGCCGTTCACGATCTTCTCCCGCAGATCGCTCGCCACGCGCAGATAGGCGGGCTGCTCACCGAAAGTCACAGGCCACTCCCAACAGGTTGACAGTCTGCAACAGCCTGACAACCGTGGGTTGCGCACCGCAAGCATGGGCCAGAGTTTCACTTAATGTGATGACGCTGAAGCGGATCATGCATGGATCGACCGACGGCACCAGAGCGCTTCCCGGCCAATCCCCGCCCTGGATCTCTGCCCTGAATCACTGCCCTGGACCGCGGCGATCGACACGGCCGCGACGGACCGCAACTCCCCACCCCTTGACCGTTTTTGGTCCAGACCAATACCTTCCTGTGCACAGCACGGCTCCGCACACCCCTTCCGCATCCGTACGTCCCCACCGCACCGGATCACGCACAGGAACGAGCCTCATGCCCCGAAGAAACCTGTCCCGACTGACCATCGCGGGCGTCACCTTCGCCCTGCTGGCGAGTGCCGCCCCGGCCGCCGTGGCCGGCCCGGACCGCGGCCAGAGCAACGGCGACCGCTCCAAGGGCCACCACCGGCCCGCGTACAAGAACATCGGCTACTTCACCCAATGGGGCGTCTACGGGCGCGACTTCCAGGTCAACGACCTGCAGACCAGCGGGAGCGCGGCCAAGCTGACCCACATCAACTACGCCTTCGGCAACGTCAGCGCCGAAGGCAAGTGCTTCACCGGCAACATCGCCGGCCAGGCCGACGCCTGGGCGGACTACGCCCGTCCCCTCGACGCGGCGAACTCGGTGGACGGCGTCGCCGACACCGACACCCAGCCGCTCGCGGGCAACTTCAACCAGCTCCGCAAGCTGAAGGCCAAGAACCCCGGCCTCAAGGTCATGATCTCGCTCGGCGGCTGGAGCTGGTCCACGCACTTCTCCGACTCGGTGCGCACCGCGGCCTCCCGCAAGGCGCTCGTCGCCTCCTGCATCGACCTGTACATCAAGGGCAACCTGCCGGTGGACGGCGCGCGCGGCGGCCAGGGTGCGGCGGCCGGTGTCTTCGACGGCATCGACGTCGACTGGGAGTGGCCCGGCTCGGCGGCCAACGAGGGCACCGTCTTCCGGCCGGAGGACAAGAAGAACTTCACGGCCCTGATCAGCGAGTTCCGCGTCCAGCTCGACGCGTACGCCAAGAGCCAGGCCAAGCAGAAGAAGGGCCACGGCCACCACAAGCCGAAGCCCAAGCACTACGACCTGTCGGCGTACGTCCCCGCCAACCCGAAGGCGATCGACGCCGGCTTCGACGTGAAGCGGCTCATGAAGGACTTCGACTTCGTCAACCTTCAGGGCTACGACTACCACGTGTCGGGCGAGAAGAAGACGGCCCAGCAGTCGGCGCTCTACGCGAAGAACGACTTCAGCGTGGACCAGACCGTGCGGGACTGGGTCAAGCGCGGCGCGCCCAAGCACAAGCTCGTGGTCGGCATGCCGACGTACGGCCAGGGCTGGACCGGAGTGAGCGGCGGCGGCAACGGCCTCGGCCAGCCGGCCACCGGCCCGGCTCCGGCCACCTGGGCCAACGGCTACGAGGACTACAAGGTCCTCAAGAAGCTGGCCGAGTCCGGCGCGTTCAAGGTCCACCGGGACACGAAGAACGGCCACGCCTGGCTCTTCGACGGGACCACGCTGTGGACGTACGACGACCCGCAGGTGCTGCGCGCCAAGACCTCGTACATCCGGGACAAGGGCCTGGGCGGCGCGATGTTCTGGTCGCTGGACGGGGACACGGAGAACGGTGAGCTGGTGACCGCCGTGGACCGCGGTCTCAACCGGCGCTAGGAGAAACGAGGTTGGGGCGGTCGCCTGATACGACCGCCCCAACGTCATGTCACCGGTTCAGTGAGGCTCCACCGGGGTCAGAAGTGCAGACCCCAGCTGTTGATCCGGCCGGTGTCCAGGCGCGCGTTGTCCGCGACCCGGAGCTTCCAGGTGCCGTTGGCGGCGACGGAGGAGGCGTTGACCGTGTACGTGGTGACCACGTTGTCGGCGCTGCCGCCGGAGCCGAACGCCTTCAGGTTGAAGACCGTGCCGTTGGGAGCGACGAGGTCGATCCTCAGGTCACCGATGTAGGTGTGCGAGATGTTGACCGGCACCTTCAGCGCCGACGGGGCGTTGCCGGCGATCCCGGTGACGGTGACCGGCGACTCGACCGTGGAGTTGTCGTTGACCGGGTAGCCGGTGGTGTTCTCGAACTTCTTGCCCGGGTCCGGGTCCGGCGGGGTCGTGCCGCCCGCTCCGACGTACAGGAGGCGGTTGGGCGAGCCGGTGCCCGGGTTGCCGACGACGTTCGGCGTGGCGGCCGCGACGAGACCGGCGGAGACCTGGGCGGGGGTGGAGCCCGGGTTGTCGGCGAGGTAGATCGCGGCCGCGCCGGCGACGTGCGGGCTGGCCATCGACGTACCGGAGATGGTGTTCGTGGCGCTGTCACTCGTGTGCCACGACGAGGTGATCGAGGAACCGGGCGCGAAGATGTCCACGACCGCGCCGAAGTTGGAGAAGCTGGAGCGGGCGTCGGTGTTGGTCGTCGAGCCCACCGTGATGGCCTCGGTGACCCGCGCCGGGGACTTGGTGTTCGCGTTGGTCGACTCGTTGCCCGCCGCGACGGCGTAGGTGATGCCGGAGGCGATGGAGCGGCGGACGGCCGCGTCGAGGACCGAGTCCGCGCCACCGCCGAGGCTCATGTTGGCGACGGCGGGCTTGACGGCGTTGGCCGTCACCCAGTCGATGCCCGCGACGACGCCCGCGGTGGTGCCCGAGCCGCTGTTGTTCAGCACCCGGACGCCGACGATCCTGGCCTTCTTGGCGACGCCGTAGGCGCCGCCCGCCACGGTGCCCGCCACGTGCGTGCCGTGGCCGTTGCCGTCCTGCGAGACGTTGTCGTTGTCCACGGCGTCGAAGCCGTTGAACGCCCGGCCGCCGAAGTCGCTGTGGCTGATCCGTACCCCGGTGTCGATGATGTAGGCGGTGACGCCCTCACCGGCCTTGTCGGGGTAGGTGTAGCGCTGGTCCAGCGGGAGGTTCCGCTGGTCGATGCGGTCCAGGCCCCAGGAGGGCGGGTTGTTCTGGGTGGCGGAGACCGTGAAGGTGCGGTTCTGCGAGACGGACGCGACGGCCGGGTCGGCGGCGAGCTTCTTCGCCTCCGCGGCGGTGGCCTCGACCGCGTAGCCGTTGAGGGCCGCGCGGTAGGTCCGTTCGATGGACGCGCCGTACTTCTTCGCGAGGGCCTTGCCCTGGGCGGAGTCCGACCTGGCGGCCGAGTCCTTCAGCGTGACGATGTAGCTGTCGCTGATGGTGCCCGGGGCGCCGGCGTTCAGGATCACGCCTTCGGGTGCGCTCTCGGCCGCGGTCGCCGGGAGGGTGCCGGCGGTGGCGAGGGCGACGGCGGCTGCGGTGGCTATGACGGTCGCCGCGGCGAGTCTTCGACGTGCATGGGGGGTGTGACGCATCACTGACATGTGAGGGGTCCTCCTCATAGGCGGTGCGCTGGTGGGGGGTGGTGCCGGAGCCGCGCGAGACTCCCGACAGGGGCATGACAAATCAACGACCCGAACGCCCCGTTTTCTGCGTCGTCCGCGACCGGCATGCCCTGCTGCCAGCGAAAGATTGACCGATCCATGGCAAACCCACAAGGGTGCCTTGAGCCCCGCCATACGCGCGCCATTCACCTGCCATATGCCTGACATCCTGGCGACCATGACCACGTACCACTGCCCCCAGGACGGAACCCGGTCCCCCACTTCAGCCCTGACCTGGCGGTGTCCCACCTGCCGGGGCCCGTGGGACCTGGACTTCACCCCGGCCTCCGGGCTCTCCGCGCATGTGCTTTCCGGGCGTGCCAATTCACTGTGGCGTTACGAAGAGATCCTGCCGCTCGCCGCCCCCGAGGCCTCCCTCGGCGAGGGCCGCACCCCGCTGGTCCCGCTCACGGAGACCGTCTCGGCCAAGCTGGACTACTTGATGCCGACACTCTCCTTCAAGGACCGGGGCGCGGTGATGCTCGCGGAGCTGGCCCGGCGGCTGGGCCCGGACCGGGTGGTGGCCGACAGCAGCGGCAACGCGGGCACGTCGGTCGCCGCGTACTGCGCACGGGCGGGGCTGCCCTGCACGGTGTACGTCCCCGAGGGCACATCGGCCAAGAAGACCGAGCAGATCCGGGCCCACGGCGCACGCCTGGTGACCGTCCCCGGCGGCCGGGAGGCGACGGCCCTGGCGGCCCGCGCGGCGGCGGACGAGCCGGGAGTCTTCTACGCCTCGCATGTCTTCAACCCGTACTTCCTGCACGGCACGAAGACGTACGTGTACGAGCTGTGGGAGGACCTCGGCGGCCGGCTCCCGGACACGCTGGTGGTCCCGGTCGGCAACGGCACGCTGCTCCTCGGCGCGGCCCTCGCCACCGCCGAGCTGCACGCGCTGGGCCTGATCGCGGACCGGCCGCGGCTCGTGGCCGTGCAGGCGGAGGCGGTGTCACCGCTGGCGGAGGCGTTCCGGGCGGAAGCGGCGGAGCTGCTGCCGGCGGGCCCGGTGGCCCCGACCCTGGCGGAGGGCATTGCGATCCCGCGTCCGCCGCGCGCCCGGCAGATCCTGGCGGCGGTACGGGCGTCGGGCGGCACGTTCCTGACGGTGTCGGAGGACGAGATCCGCGACGCGCAACGGGACTTGGCGGCGCGCGGGTTCTTCGTGGAGACGACGGGGGTGGCGTGCTGGGCGGCGGTCCGGGACGACGCGGCGCACCGGCCGCCGGGGAGCGTGGTGGTGCCGTTGTGCGGGGCGGGGGTGAAGACGGGGATGGCGGGCTGAGGGGGTGGGGTCGGGTTTGCTGAGCTCTTACGGCTGAGCCTCCGGCTCTTCCCTCTCCCGCAGGTACGCGTCCAGCTCCGCGGCGCCCGCCAGCAGCG
Source organism: Streptomyces sp. CA-146814 (assembly GCF_050942385.1). NCBI lineage: Bacteria > Bacillati > Actinomycetota > Actinomycetes > Kitasatosporales > Streptomycetaceae > Streptomyces > Streptomyces sp. CA-146814. The sequence continues at coordinate 5,251,277 of NZ_CP192068.1, read as the reverse complement.
CGCGGCCGCGCCCAGCGAGCCGGGAGTGCCAGTCGGTGAGGGCGGCCTCCAGGGGCGCGAGCCCGCCGGCCGCCCGGACCTGGTCGAGCAGCGGAGCGATCTGCTCCAGCAGGTAGCCGCCGCGCCGGAGTTGGTGGACCAGCCGGGCGTCCCGGACGTCGGCCTCGCCGTACACGCGGTAACCGGTCAGCGGGTCGCGGCGCGGGCGGACCAGCCCGGCCGCCTCCCACTTGCGCAGGGTGGCGGGCCGGAGGCCGAGCTGGTCCGCCAGCGGCCCGATGAAAGTGGCGGCGGAACTTCCGGGCGGCCCGGACTCCCCCGCCTCCGGCCCCAGGTCGCGCAGGGCGTTCTCCACCGCCCGCAGGGTCCGCCGGTCCTCCAGGAGCTGGGCGTGGCTCTCGTCGACGAGGAGGAACGCCTCGTCGGCCGCGCCCCGGTTCACGGCCCGCATGACGGCCGTCGCCGTCCGGTGGCCGTGGCCGGGCAGGAGGGCGAGGAAGGCGGCCAGGGCCCGCGCGTGGAGCGGGGTGTAGGTGCGGTAGCCGCTCGCCGTGCGCTCGGCGGCCGGGAGGATGCCCGCCTCCTCGTAGTTCCGTACGGCCTGGGTGGAGAGACCGTGCGGACGGGCCAGGTCGACCGGCCGAAGGTGCACCCGCCTTTGAGGCTTTCCCTCCACAACAACCACCTGCTCCATGCCCTGGCGGGCAAAAGTCTCCACCGAAGGTTCAACGATACCGTTGAATGCATGACCCCTGGCACCGCGCCTATCGCGCACCTCACGCATGCCGTCGAAGCCTCCGCCGTCCTGAAGCTGTTCCCGTCCCGCCCGCGTGTCCTCGCGCTGGGCGAGCCGACGCACGGCGAGGACACGTTGCTCGACGTACGCAACGAACTCTTCCGGCACCTCGTGGAGCAGGAGGGTTACCGGACGATCGCCATCGAGAGCGACTGCCTGGCGGGCCTGCGCGTGGACGCGTACGTGACCTCCGGCACCGGAACGCTCGACGAAGCCATGACGCACGGATTCAGCCACGGATTCGGCGCGTCCGCCGCCAACCGTGAACTGGTCCGCTGGGCAAGGGAGTTCAACACCGGCCGCGACGCCTCCGACCACCTCCGCCTCGCCGGTTTCGACGGCCCCCTGGAGATCACCGGCGCCGCGAGCCCCCGGCAGGCCCTCACCGCGCTCCACACCTTCCTCGCCTCCTGGCTGGACGCGGACCACCTGCTGCCCTGCACCGCCGCCACGCTCGACCACCTCCTCGGCCCCGATGCCCGGTGGACCGAACCCGCCGCGATGATGGACCCGTCCCGGTCCTTCGGCCGCTCCTCCGAGGCGGCGGAACTCCACCTCCTCGCCGCCGACTTGGTGTCACTGCTCGACGAGCGGACCCCGCACCTGATCACGGCGGCCGGCCGGGAGGCCTGGGACCGCGCCCGGCTGTACGGCCGCACCGCCACCGGCCTGCTGCGCTACCACTTCTGGATGGCCGACACCTCGCCCGCCCGTCTGCCCCGGCTGCTCGGCATGCGGGACCGGATGATGGCCGAGAACCTCCTCGATCTCGCCGCCCGCGGCCCGGTCCTCGCCTTCGCCCACAACAGCCATCTCCAGCGGGAGAGGAGTTCGATGCGGATGGGCGGTGAGCGGCTGGAGTGGTGGAGCGCCGGATCGCTCGTGAGCGCGCGGCTGGGAGCGGAGTACGGGTTCCTCGCCACGGCTCTCGGCACGATCCGGCACCAGGGTGTGGACGAGCCGCCGCCGGAGACGGTGGAGGGCCTGCTGTACGCGCTCCCGGCCGACCGCTTCCTCATCGACCCCCGCGCGCTGTCCGCCACCTTGGGCGACCCGCTCCCCGCGCCCCGCGTGTCCCCGTGGTTCGGCTACTTCGGCCTGGACCCGGCGCACCTGGCGGAGACGGACGGCCTGGTCTTCGTCAAGGACGTCGCCCGGAGCTGAGGGCCCACCCCGAAAGGGCAGGGCAGGGCCATCCGGCGGGCGCGTTCACGCCAAGTTTCCGGGGCGGGCGTGCCGTACCGCCCGCCCGTACGGCCGCCTCCCTACCTTCGTACCGTGAGCCTCTCGCGTATCTCCGTCCTCGCCTCCCTGGTCGCGGCCGCCCTGATCGCACCGCTGCCGCCCCTCCCCCACGCAACCGCCGCAGCCACTCCGAAACCGCCGCCGGCCTCCGTACCCGCCTGCGGCCGGACGGATGGCCAGGACCCCGCCTGGGCCCTGACCTCCACGCGCTTCGGAGAGGCCGAGGGCTACGACGCGTACGTCGGGAACGGCTACCTCGGCCACCGCGTCCCGGCCGCCGGTACCGGCTACGCGGCCACCGGCGAGAAGACCGGCTGGCCGCTCTACACGCCGCGCTACGACGGCGCGTTCGTCTCCGGCCTGTACGCACGGGACAAGGCGGTCTCCGAGGGCCGCGAGGTGATCGCCGCACTGCCGAGCTGGACGACGATCGAGGTGGGCGTCGGCAACGAGAAGTTCGGCGCGGACACACCGGCCGGCCGGGTCTCGCACTACCGCCAGACGGTCTTCCTCAGCTGCGGCCTCGTCCGCACCTCGCTGCGCTGGACGACGGCGGACGGCCGGGCCACCGACCTCACGTACGACGTCCTCGCCGACCGGTCCGACGTCCACACCGGAGCCGTACGCCTGCGGATGACACCGCGCTGGAACGGTACGGCGACGGTCACCGGCCGCCTCGACGACCGGGGCGCACGCCGGATCACACTGCGCAAGGACGGCACGTTCAGGACGCTCGGCACCGGCGTGGAGGGCGCGGTGGCGCAGGCGATGCGCCGGGGCTCGGGGGTCGTGGAGACGCTGCGTCCCGAGTCGCGTACGGCCCCGAGGCCGACGCCGGTCCGTGAGGGGCGGACGTACACCTTCGAGAAGTACGTCGGCGTGGACACCGCCCTGACCTCCACGGCCCCCGCCGACGACGCCCGCGAGGCGGCCCACCGCGCGGCCCGCCGTGGCTGGGACCGGATCTTCACGGCGAACGAGACGGCGTGGCGCGAGGCGTGGTCCGCCGATGTCCTGGTCCCGGGCGACCGCCGGCTCCAGGGGTGGCTGCGCTCGACCCAGTACGGGCTGCTGGCCAACACCCGGCGCGGCTCCTCCGACAGCATCGCCCCAGCGGGCCTGACCAGCGACAACTACGCGGGCATGATCTTCTGGGACGCCGAGACCTGGATGTTCCCCGGCCTGCTCGCCACCCGTCCGGAGCTGGCCCGCTCGGTCGTCGAGTACCGCTACCGCACCCGGGACGCGGCCCGCGCGAACGCCGAGAAGTACGGCCACCGGGGCCTGTTCTACCCGTGGACCAGCGCGAGCCGGGGCCGCATCGACTCCGAGTGCCAGAGCTGGGACCCGCCGCACTGCCTCACCCAGAACCACCTCCAGGGCGATGTGTCGCTCGCCGTCTGGCAGTACTACCTCGCCACCGGCGACCGCGACTGGCTGGCGGCCAGGGGCTGGCCACTCCTCCAGGGCATCGCCGAGTTCTGGCGGTCACGCGCCACGGCGAACGCGGACGGCAGTTACTCGATCAAGAACGTGGCCGGGCCCGACGAGTACAGCAACGGCGTGGACGACGCCGTCTTCACCAACGCGGTCGCCGCCACGGCCCTCCGCAACGCGACGCGCGCGGCCGAACTCCTCGGCCACCGCCCGCCGACGGCCTGGAACCGGGTGGTGGACGGCCTCCGCATCCCGTACGACTCCGCCCGGAAGGTGTTCCTCCAGTACGCGGGCTACAACGGCTCCACGATCAAGCAGGCGGACACGGTCCTGCTGATGTATCCGCTGGAGTGGCCGATGGAACCGGGTGCGGCGGCCGCCACCCTGGACTACTACGCGGCCCGCACGGACCCGGACGGCCCGGCGATGACCGACTCGGTGCACGCGATCGACGCGGCGGCGATCGGGGAGCCGGGCTGCTCGACGTACACGTATCTCCAGCGGGCGGTACGGCCGTTCATGCGCGGACCCTACGACCTGTTCTCCGAGGCGAAGGGCGAGAAGTCGGGCGCCGAGGACCCCTTGTCCGGCTTCCCGGCCGAGGACTTCCTGACCGGGAAGGGCGGCTTCCTCCAGGTCTTCACGCACGGCCTGACGGGCCTGCGCCTGCGTGAGGACGGCGTCCACCTGGACCCGCTGCTGCCGCCGCAGCTGAGCGAGGGCGTGCGGCTGACGGGGCTGCGGTACCGGGACGCGACGTACGAGGTCGAGATCGGCGCCCGGACGAGCACGGTCCGCCTGACGTCGGGCACGCCGTTCACGGTCCACACGGCGGAGGGCGCACGCCGCCGGCTCTCCTCGCCCCTCACCCTCCCCACCCGCCGCCCGGACCTGACCCCGACGCCGGACGCGGCCCGCTGCCGCCCGGTGACGGCCACCTCGGAGTCGCCGGGCCTCTACGCGGAGGCGGCGGTGGACGGTTCTCCGACGACGTCCTGGTCACCGGAGGGTGCGACGGGAACGCTGACGGTGGATGTGGGCCCGCGCCCGCTACGGATCACGGCGGTGACCCCGCGCTGGAGCGACGTACCGCCTGCGTCCCACACGGTGGAGACCTCCGTCGACGGCCGCTTCTGGCGCCCGTACCTGGCGGGCGACACGGCCCGGAAGGTCCGGGTGACGGTGGCCTCGGAGGACCCGGAGAAGCCGGCGGGGGTGGCGGAGCTGAGGGTGGAGGCGGGGCGGTAGAAAGAGGAGGCCGGGGCGACAAACGCCCCGGCCTCCCTCACGTAACCACTCAACCGCTCAGCCGCTCAGCCGCCGGACACCTGCCCCCGCCCCGGCATCTGCGTCTCGCCCGCCGCCTCCGCCTCGGCCTTCGCGTCGCTCACCGCGACCTCGGCCTGCTTCGCGGCCTCGTTGGCGGCAGCGGCGGCGTCCAGAGCGAGCGTCGGGTCGCCCTCGAGCTCCGGAGTCGCGGCCTCGTCCGACGTACCGTCCGTACCATCCGTACCGCCGTCCGCCGTGTCCGCACGCTCCGCGGCCACGGGCGATCCCATCGCCGACCGGTCGCCGAACGCGCTGGTGACGGTACGGACCGCCTCCGTCAGCTCGCCCGGGATCACCCAGAACGTGTTGTTGTCGCTCTGCGCCAGGTGCGGGAGCGTTTCGAGGTACTTGTACGCCAGGACCTTGGCGTCGGCGTTGTTGCGGTGGACGGACTGGAAGACGAGCTCGACCGCCTTGGACTCACCGTCCGCCCGGAGGATCATGGCCTGCTGCGTGCCTTGGGCCTCCAGGATGTCCTTCTGCTTCGTACCCTCCGCCGTGAGGATCTTGGCCTGCCGCTCACCTTCGGCATGCAGGATGGCCGCGCGCTTGTCCCGCTCGGCCCGCATCTGCTTCTCCATCGCCTCCTTGATGGTGTTCGGCGGATCGATGGCCTTGATCTCGACCCGGTTGACGCGGATGCCCCACTTGCCGGTCGCGTCGTCGAGGACGGCCCGCAGGCGGGCGTTGATCTCCTCACGCGAGGTGAGCGTCCCCTCCAGGTCCATGGAGCCGATGACGTTCCGCAGCGTGGTGACGGTGAGCTGGTCGATGGCCTGCAGATAGTCGGCGACCTCGTAGGCCGCCGCCCGCGGATCGGTGATCTGGTAGTAGAGGACCGTGTCGATGTTGACCACGAGGTTGTCCTCGGTGATCACCGGCTTGGGGTCGGAGGAGTACACCTGCTCACGGACGTCGAGCTTGGTGTTGACCCGGTCCGCCACCGGCAGGACGAAATTCAGGCCCGGCTGCAGCGTCCGGCGGTATCTGCCGAACCGCTCGATGTTGTAGCGGCGCGCCTGCGGAACGATCCGCACCGTGGCGGCCACCAGAAAGACAACGACGATCGCCGCCACAAGAATCGGGATGACCACCGGATCCATGCGTCCTCCCTCGCTAGGTGTTCAGCCGTTCATGCGTTCACGGAAGAAGCTCACGCGGGTACACGACGGCTGTGGCGCCTTCGATCTCCATGACGTCCACCAGCGCTCCCACCGGGATCACATGGCTCTCGTCGAGCGCGCGAGCGGACCATTCCTCACCGGAGACCTTGACCAGACCGTGGGTCGCGGTCACCTCCTGCATGACCTCGGCCCGCTTGCCGACCAGCGCGTCGCTGCCCTCATGGGTGACGGGTGAGCCGGACAGGGCCCGCAGGGCGACAGGACGTACGAGAACGAGCCCCGCAACCGCCGCCAGGGCCAGCGCCACGAGCTGCCCGAGCAGACCGATCCCCACACCTGCCACCACGGCGGCGACCAGCGCAGCGCCGGCCAGCAGCCCGAAGACCAGGGTCAGGGTGAAGAACTCCGCGACGCCCAGCGCCGCGGCGGCGAGCAACCATGCGAGCCAAGGCATCGAATCAGCCTCCCCAGGGGGACCTATACGTCACTTACCCGCCGGCCCCGGGACGGAACCGCTTCTGCCCCCGCCCGATCCGCGATCGGGCCGGACCTACGCCACGGACGACGAGCAGGTCCGGCCCGGCGTCATCGACGACGTACCCGCCTCACCGCGCCAGCTCCTGGACGCCCTCGCCTTCCGCGACCGCCTCCTCACCACGGCCGCCCGCACCGTCCCCGACGGCTTCCTTCCGTACGTGGCCCATGAGGAGGGCTCGTCCTTCGAGCCGATGCTCGAAGGCGCCGCACAGCCGCCAGGATCACGATCCGGCACAGGATCGACGAAGGGGCCGGGCTCACGAGAGTCCGGCCCCTTCGGCCCGCTTGTCCGCCACGTCGAGCGACGGGGCGTCACCTCATCCGCTCACACGTTGAAGCGGAACTCCACCACATCCCCGTCCTGCATGACGTACTCCTTGCCCTCCATGCGCGCCTTGCCCTTGGCGCGGGCCTCGGCGACCGAGCCCGTTTCGACCAGGTCGTCGAAGGAGACGATCTCCGCCTTGATGAAGCCCTTCTGGAAGTCGGTGTGGATCACACCGGCCGCCTCCGGGGCCGTGGCGCCCTTCTTGATGGTCCAGGCGCGGGCTTCCTTCGGGCCGGCCGTGAGGTAGGTCTGGAGGCCCAGGGTGTCGAAGCCGACGCGGCCGAGGGTGGCGAGGCCGGGCTCTTCCTGGCCCATGGACTGGAGGAGCTCCAGGGCCTCGTCGTCGTCGAGCTCGATGAGCTCGGACTCGATCTTGGCGTTGAGGAAGATCGCCTCGGCGGGGGCGACCAGGGCGCGCTGTTCGTTCTTGAAGTCCTCGTCGACCAGCTCGTCCTCGTCGACGTTGAAGACGTAGAGGAACGGCTTGACCGTGAGCAGGTGCAGCTCGTGGAGGAGCTTGCCCTTCTCCGTGGCGGCCGTGATGCCGGCCGAGAAGAGCGTCTGGCCGGACTCCAGGATCTTCTGCGCGTCCTCGACCGCGGCGAGCACCGCGACCTTGTCCTTCTGGAGGCGGGACTCCTTCGTCAGGCGCGGGACGGCCTTCTCGACGGACTGGAGGTCGGCGAGGATCAGCTCGGTGTTGATCGTCTCGATGTCGTCCTTCGGCGAGACCTTGCCGTCGACGTGGACGACGTTCTCGTCCTTGAAGGCGCGGATGACCTGGCAGATCGCGTCGGACTCGCGGATGTTCGCCAGGAACTTGTTGCCCAGGCCCTCACCCTCCGACGCGCCCCGGACGATGCCGGCGATGTCGACGAAGTCCACCGTGGCCGGCAGGAGCTTCTGGGAGTTGAAGATCTCCGCGAGCTTGTTCAGCCGCGGGTCCGGGACGCCGACCACGCCGACGTTCGGCTCGATCGTGGCGAACGGGTAGTTGGCCGCCAGCACGTCGTTCTTGGTCAGGGCGTTGAACAGGGTCGACTTGCCGACATTCGGCAGACCGACGATTCCGATCGTGAGCGACACTTTGGCGACTTCCTGGAGTGAGGAGGGGGTCAGGGGCGTCCGTGGCCGGCTCGGCTGTTCGGGCCGGGTCGCGGAGTGGACCGATTCTCCAGTTTACGGGCGGGGGCGCGCCGCCCCGCACGGGTCCGCCGAAGGCCCTGGGCGCGGAGGTTCCCATACGCCTCGACACCGTACGTACACCGCCGAACAGGTCTGTTTCGGCCGCGCCGCATCGAACGCAACGCCAAGGTCGGCCAAAGCGCGTGTCCAACGCCTGATTCCTCCGGCCCGGCGACCTACGTTGTCCCCGTGGAACAGCCCAGGACACGTCCCCCGCAGCGCAGGCCGGCCCCGCAGGCCGCGCCCGTTCCTCCCGTCGCGCCCGTGCCGGGTGTCTTCGGTGAGTCCGCCACCGTCTACCGGGCGGGGGGCAGCGGCGGGCGGGGTCGTGCCGTGCCGCCCGTGCTGCTCGCGCTGCGGCGGTTCCCCAACCCCCGGCTCACCGGGATCGGGGCCGGGCTGTTCGCCGCGCTGACCATGTTCGTGCTGGCCTGCCTGGACCGGCTGCTGTTCGACAGCTCCGAACTCGTCTACGGGCTGCTCTTCCTGCCCGTCAGCGCGCTCACCGCGCTCTGGGTCCGGCCCGCCGACCTCGTCACCGCGCCGATCAGCGTGCCCATCGCCTTCGCCGTCGGGGTCTTCCCGATCTCCGGAGGGCCGGGAGGCTTCGGCGGGCAGGTCATGGGCCTGGTCACCGCGCTCGCCGTGCACGCGGGGTGGCTGTACGGCGGGACGCTGGTCGCCGGGCTCATCGCCTCCGTACGCAAGGTTCTGCACATGCGGGCCCGGCAGCGGTATCTGGTGGCTCAGGGGCGTACGGGAGCGGTCGGGGCGGAGAAGGCCCCGCGGCCCGCTCCCCGGGCGCCGAAGAAGAAGGTCGCCGGGGCGGGCGCACCGGCCGGGCGGGCCGAGCGGCCCCGCGCCAGCCGGTAGCGCCGGCCCGGTAGCCGGCGCCGGCCCCTACCGACCCGCCGCCGCCATCGCCGCGCCCACGATCCCCGCGTTGTTCTGCAGCTCCGCCGGGACCATCTCCGCGCGGACCTTCTCGATCAGCGGCAGGAACTTCTCCGCCTTGCGGCTCACGCCTCCCCCGATGATGAACAGCTCGGGCGAGAACAGCATCTCCACGTGCAGCAGGTACTTCTGCACCCGGTGCGCCCAGTGCTGCCAGCTGAGGTCCTCGTCCTCCCTGGCCTTCGTGGAGGCGCGCTTCTCCGCGTCGTGGCCGTGCAGCTCCAGGTGGCCCAGCTCGGTGTTGGGGACGAGGCGGCCGTCGACGAAGAGCGCGCTGCCGATGCCCGTACCCAGCGTCAGCATGATGACCGTGCCCTTGCGGCCCCGGCCCGCGCCGAACGTCATCTCCGCGACCCCGGCCGCGTCCGCGTCGTTCAGGATCGTCACCTGCTGACCGACCCGCTCGCCCAGCAGGGCGCGGGCGTCCGTGTCGATCCAGCCCTTGTCGACATTGGCCGCCGTGCGCGTGGTGCCGTCCGTGACCACGCCCGGGAACGTGACCCCGATGGGGCCCTGCCAGTCGAAGTGGCCGACCACCTCGGCCACGCAGTCGGCCACGCGGTCGGGCGTGGCCGGGTGCGGTGTCAGCACTTTGTGGCGCTCCTGCGCCAGGTCCCCTCGGTCCAGGTCCACGGGAGCGCCCTTGATCCCTGAACCGCCGATGTCCACGCCGAAGATCTCCATGGAAACACCGTACGGGGAGGCAGGGCGCTGTGCCCTGCTACTCGGCCTACTCGGTGCCTGCCCGCGCCTACTCGGCGGAGAGGGCCGCCGCCTCGGCGCGCAGGTCCCGGCGGAGCTCCTTCGGGAGGGAGAAGGTGATCGACTCGTCGGCCGTCTTGACCGTCTCCACGTCCTCGTAGCCGCGCTCCGCGAGCCACTCCAGGACCCCTTCGACCAGGACGTCCGGGACCGAGGCGCCGGAGGTCAGGCCGACCGTGGACACGCCTTCCAGCCACGCCTCGTCGATCTCGCTCGCGAAGTCGACCAGGTACGCGGCGTCGGCACCGGCGTCGAGGGCGACCTCGACCATGCGGATGGAGTTCGAGGAGTTCTTGGAGCCGACCACGATGACCAGCTCGGCGTCCTCGGCCAGCTTCTTCACCGCGATCTGGCGGTTCTGCGTGGCGTAGCAGATGTCGTCGCTGGGCGGCGAGAGGAGGTTGGGGAACTTCGACTTGAGCGCGCCCACCGTCTCCATCGTCTCGTCGACGGAGAGGGTGGTCTGGGAGAGCCAGACGACCTTCGACTCGTCGCGGACCTCGATGTTCGCGACGTCCTCGGGGCCGTCGACCAGCTGGATGTGGTCGGGGGCCTCGCCGGAGGTGCCGATGACCTCCTCGTGCCCCTCGTGGCCGATCAGGAGGATGTCGTAGTCCTCCTTGGCGTACCGGACGGCTTCCTTGTGGACCTTGGTGACCAGCGGGCAGGTCGCGTCGATGGTCGCGAGCTTGCGCTCGGCGGCCTCCGCGTGGACGGTGGGCGCGACTCCGTGCGCGGAGAACATCACGATGGAGCCCTCGGGCACCTCCGCGGTGACGTCCACGAAGATCGCACCCTTCTTCTCCAGGGTCTGCACGACGTACTTGTTGTGCACGATCTCGTGGCGGACGTAGATCGGGGCCCCGTACTGCTCCAGGGCCTTCTCGACGGCGATCACGGCGCGGTCCACGCCCGCGCAGTAGCCACGGGGTGCGGCGAGCAGGACACGGCGGGCAGGCTTTGCAGTCATGCGTCCCATCGTAAGGCCGTACCCAGCGGGCGCCTCGACGGCCGGGTCGGGAGACTGATGGCTGCACGTGTGTGGCGGACAGTGACTGTGGAGGGTTCATGACGCCGGTCCCGGGGAGCGACAGCGGAAGCAGCGTGGAGGAGGGCAAGCTGCGGCGGACCCTCGGCTTCCGGGACCTCGTCGTCTACGGGCTCCTGTTCATCGCGCCCATGGCCCCCGTCGGCATCTTCGGCACCCTGGACGCCAAGTCCGGCGGTTCGGTCGCCCTCGTCTACCTGGTGGCCACCGTCGTCATGGGGTTCACCGCCTTCAGTTACGCGCAGATGGTGCGGGTCGCGCCCTTCGCCGGGTCGGTCTTCACGTACGCGCGCAAGGGGCTCGGGGAAGGGCCCGGGTTCATCGCCGGGTGGATGGCGATGCTGGACTACCTGCTGATCCCGGCCGTCGCCTACCTCTTCTCCGGGATCGCGATGAACGCGCTGGTCCCGGAGGTGTCGCGGTGGGTGTGGACCGCGATCGCGGTGCTGGTGACCACGCTGCTCAACCTGTGGGGCGTACGGGCGGCCGCGCGGGTCGGGTTCGCGGTGCTGGCCATGGAGATCGTGGTGCTGCTGGTCTTCGTGGTGTCGGCCGTGGTCGTCCTCGTACGGGACGGGGCGCAGCGCGGGTGGCTGACGCCGCTCACCGGGGACGCGGCGTTCTCCATGGCGGCGGTGCTGGGCGCGGTGTCGGTGGCCGTGCTGTCGTATCTGGGGTTCGACGCCATCGCCTCGTTCGCGGAGGAGGTGACGGGCGGGTCGCAGAAGGTGGCGCGGGCGGTGCTGTTCTGTCTGGTGCTCGCGGGGGTGCTCTTCATCGCCCAGACGTATCTGGCGGCGCTGCTGGAGCCGATGAGTTCGGCCGAGCTGGCGGCGGATCCGACGGCGCAGGGGTCGGCCTTCTACGACGCGGTCGACGCCTCCGTGGGGACCTGGCTGCACGACCTGGTGGCGGTGAGCAAGGCGATCGGGGCGGCGTTCGCGGCGCTGGCGGGGCAGGCGGCGGCCGGGCGGCTGGTCTTCGCGATGGCCCGGGAGCGGCGGCTGCCGGGTCTGCTGGCGAAGGTCGACCCGAAGTCGGGCGTGCCGCGCCTCGCGATCCTGGGTGCGGCGGTCGTGACGCTGGTGGCGGCGGTGTGGGCGGCCCGGCGCGACGACGGGCTGGACCATCTGGTGTCGGTGGTGGACATCGGTGCGCTGACGGCGTTCGTGCTGCTGCACGCGTCGGTGGTCGGCTGGTTCGTCGTACGCCGGATGAGCGGGCCGCCCGTCTGGTGGAAGCACGTGCTCTTCCCGGTGGTCGGTGCGGGGATCCTCGTCGCCGTGATCGTGGAGGCGACGACGAGCGCGCAGGTGGTGGGGCTCTGCTGGCTGGCGGTGGGGTTCGTGGTGCTGGCGGTGCAGGGGACGGGGACGCGTGGCGTGGGGAGCGAGCGGTGAGGGGGTCCTCTCCGCTACCCGAGCCGGTCTTCTCCGGTAGGCGAGCCGGTCTTCTCCGGTAGCGAGCCGGTCTCCGCTGTCAGTGCGTGCCGATACGCTCGATCGCATGGCTCTCAACACGTCCGTGGAAGCGCCGCTGCCCGTCGGTGAGGTGTCGCGCCTGATCGGCGGGTGGATCGACAAGCTCGGCGCCATCTGGGTGGAGGGGCAGATCACCCAGCTCTCGCGGCGGCCGGGTGCCGGGGTCGTCTTTCTGACCCTGCGCGACCCGGCCCATGACATCTCGGTGAGCGTGACCTGCTTCCGGCAGGTGTTCGACCGGATCGCCGACGTGGTGAGCGAGGGCGCGCGGGTCGTCGTGCTCGCCAAGCCCGAGTGGTACGCGCCCCGGGGACAGCTGTCGCTGCGGGCCACCGACATACGGCCGGTCGGCATCGGTGAGCTGCTGGTGCGGCTGGAGCAGCTGAAGAAGTCGCTCGCCTCCGAAGGGCTCTTCGCACTGGACCGGAAGAGGCCGCTCCCCTTCCTGCCTCAGCTCATCGGGCTGGTCTGCGGGCGGGCCTCCGCCGCCGAGCGCGATGTCCTGGAGAACGCGCGCCGCCGCTGGCCCGCCGTCCGCTTCGAGGTCCGCAACACCGCCGTGCAGGGCGTGAACGCGGTCGGCCAGGTGGTCCGGGCGGTCGAGGAGCTGGACGCGCTGCCCGAGGTGGACGTGATCGTCGTGGCGCGGGGCGGCGGGAGCGTGGAGGACCTGCTGCCGTTCTCCGACGAGCGGCTGATCCGGGCCGTCGCCGCCTGTCGTACGCCGGTGGTCTCCGCGATCGGCCACGAGCCCGACTCCCCGCTGCTGGACCTGGTGGCCGACCTGCGCGCCTCCACGCCCACGGACGCGGCCAAGAAGGTCGTCCCGGACGTGGGCGAGGAGCTGGACCGGGTGCAGCAGCTCCGGGACCGGGCGCTGCGGACCGTACGAGGAATCCTGGACCGCGAGGAGCGAGGGCTCGCGCACGCGCTGGGCCGGCCCGCGATGGAGCGGCCGCAGCGGCTGGTGGACGAGCGGGCGGCGGAGGTCGACGCGCTCGTCGGGCGGAGCCGCCGGGTGCTGGGCCATCTGCTGGACCGGGCCGATTCGGAGCTCGCGCACACCCGGGCCCGGGTGGTCTCGCTGTCGCCGGCCGCCACGCTGGAGCGGGGGTACGCGGTGCTCCAGCGGCCCGACGGCCATGTGGTGCGCTCCCCCGCCGAGGCCGGTGCGCCCGGTGAGCCGCTGCGGGCGCGGGTGTCGGAGGGCGAGTTCACGGTGCGGGTGGACGGGGACGAACCCCGCGATGACGTTGCAGCTCAGAACTAGGGTGGATCACATGACGGACGACGGTACGGCGGCGGCTGCCGCGACGAGCACGCTCGGGTACGAGCAGGCGCGGGACGAGCTGATCGAGGTCGTACGCCGGCTGGAGGCGGGCGGCACGACGCTGGAGGAGTCGCTGGCCCTGTGGGAGCGCGGCGAGGAGCTGGCGAAGGTCTGCCGCCGCTGGCTGGAGGGCGCCCGGGCCCGGCTGGACGCGGCGCTGGCCCGGCCGGAGGGCGAGTCCGGAGGGGGTCCGGCCTCCGACGGCTGATCACGCGGAGAGCCGGAGGAGCTGTGGAGTGGATCACTCCCCTCCGACTTTAGTTGAAAGTTAACCTACCTCTCCGTTACGGTTCAGTACGTCACTTCCCCGTGCCCTTTCGGAAGGTTTACCCCCACATGTCCCTCATTCTCGACCCCGCCGCCCAGGACCTCCTCTTCCGTGAGGCCCGCACCGCCAACACCTTCACCGACGAGCCGGTGACCGACGAGCAGGTCCAGGCCATCTACGACCTGGTCAAGTTCGGCCCGACCGCCTTCAACCAGTCGCCGCTGCGCGTCGTCCTGGTCCGCTCCGCCGAGGGCCGCGAGCGTCTGGTGCAGCACATGGCCGAGGGCAACCGCCCGAAGACCGCCACCGCCCCGCTGGTCGCGATCCTGGCCGCCGACAACGAGTTCCACGAGGAACTCCCGGCGCTGCTCCCGCACTTCCCGCAGGCCAAGGACATGTTCTTCGCCGAGCGCCCGGTCCGTGAGTCGGCCGCCGGCCTCAACGCCGCGCTCCAGGCCGCGTACTTCATCATCGGTGTCCGCGCCGCCGGCCTGGCCGCCGGACCGATGACCGGTTACGACGCCGCCGGCATCCAGAAGGAGTTCCTGGACGGCGACCACACCCCGCTGATGGTCGTCAACATCGGCAGGCCCGGCGAGGACGCCTGGTTCCCGCGCAGCCCGCGCCTCTCCTACGACGAGGTCATCACCACCGTCTGAGCGACGCCACCCGGCCATGTGAAGGGGCCCCGGAACACCTGGTGTTCCGGGGCCCCTTCACGTACGTACGGCTGCGAAGGCTCAGGACGTCGGCGAGGCCGAGACCGACGGCGACGACACCGGCTCCGTCCTGAGCGCCTCGACCATCTCCACCAGCCGCTCCCGGGGCGCCGTGCCCGTCACCACGGTGGTGTGGCCCTTGCCGGGCAGGACGAGGGCGTCGTACTTCTCGCCCTCCCAGACCTGCCAGGTGCGGCCCGCGACCGCCTCGGTGGTGCCGGTGTCCTTGGCCTTCTGGCTGACCTGCGGGATGTACGTGCGCGCGTCGGCCGTGGACTGCTCGACCGCGACATACCGGCCGTCCGGGTCGTGGAAGCCGAGGTGCCAGGCCTTGCCCGCGGCGCGGTCGAACGACACGGAGGTCGGCTTCCACTTCTCCGGCAGGCCCTCCGGCGCGGCGACCGGGTAGGGCGCGGCGACGCGCACCGTCGCCAGTTCCACCGTGAAGTCGACGGCCTTGACCGGGTCGAGGTTCTCGTCGTGCGGAACGAAGATGTAGATGACGCCCGCACAGGCGGCGGTCACGATGGTCGACAGGAACATGTTCCTGGCCGTCTGCTTGCCTCGCTTGCTCTCTGCCACGGCATCCATGGTGGCACGCGACCCGGCACGCCCGGCCGCAGGGTGGGGCCGGAGGCGGGTGCTGACCGTGGGTGGCGGCGGGGACACGGACCGGGGTGCTCATGCGTGACCCGCACTGCTCATTTTATCGACCTACCGATAGAGTCACAGCACCCTCATATCCGGTCGTCGCCGTACAGAAAGGTGCGCTCCGATGTCCGAGCATCATCTGCCGTCCCAACTGGAGGTCTCCCCGGAGGCCCCCGACCGCAACCTGGCCCTGGAGTTGGTCCGGGTCACCGAGGCCGCCGCGATGGCCGCCGGGCGCTGGGTGGGCCGCGGCGACAAGATCGGCGCCGACGGCGCCGCCGTGAAGGCCATGCGCACCCTCGTCTCGACCGTCTCGATGAACGGCGTCGTCGTCATCGGCGAGGGCGAGAAGGACGAGGCCCCCATGCTGTTCAACGGCGAGCGGGTCGGCGACGGCACCGGCGCCGAGGTCGACATCGCGGTCGACCCGATCGACGGCACCACGCTCAACGCCAAGGGCATGCCGAACGCGATCGCCGTGCTGGCGGCCGCCGACCGCGGCGCGATGTTCGACCCGTCGGCGGTCTTCTACATGGACAAGCTGGTGACGGGGCCCGAGGCGGCGGACTTCGTCGACATCAACGCCCCGGTGGCGGTGAACATCCGGCGTGTCGCCCGGGCGAAGAACTCCACGCCCGAGGACGTCACGGTCGTCATCCTGGACCGGCCCCGGCACGAGGGCATCGTCAAGGAGATCCGGGAGACCGGCGCGCGGATCAAGTTCATCTCGGACGGCGATGTCGCGGGCTCGATCATGGCCGCCCGCGAGGGCACCGGCGTCGACCTGCTGATGGGCGTCGGCGGAACGCCCGAAGGCATCATCTCGGCGTGCGCCATAAAGTGCCTCGGCGGTGTCATCCAGGGCAAGCTCTGGCCCAAGGACGAGGCGGAGCGGCAGAAGGCGCTGGACGCGGGCCACGACCTGGACCGGGTCCTGTCCACCGACGACCTGGTCAGCGGCGACAACGTGTTCTTCGTGGCGACGGGGATCACCGACGGTGAGCTGATGCGCGGTGTGCGGTACCGCGCGGAGACGGCGACCACCGAGTCGATCGTGATGCGCTCCAAGTCCGGCACGATCCGGTCGATCTCCTCGACCCACCGGCTGTCGAAGCTGCGCGCCTACAGCGCCATCGACTTCGACCGCGCGAAGTAGCGGACGAGTCGAGGGAGAGGGGGCGCGAGGGCTACGGTCCTCGCGCCCCCTCTCCCTTGCGCGGTCTCAGCCTGCCGCGGCTATGCGCTCCGCCGGTGCGGCGGCGGTCAGTTCGATGTCGCGGCGGCGACGGCGGGCCAGCGCGACCCGGCGCTCGGCCGCGGTGAGCCCGCCCCACACCCCGTACGGCTCCGGCTGCATCAGCGCGTGCTCCCGGCACGCCACCATGACCGGGCAGCGGGCGCAGACGCGCTTGGCGGCCTCCTCCCGGGCCAGTCGGGCGGCGGTCGGCTCCTTCGACGGGGCGAAGAACAGCCCGGCTTCGTCCCGGCGGCACACCGCCTCCGAGTGCCAGGGGCCCGCCTCGTCCTCCCGGGCGGGGGTCCGCTGGGCAGGAACGGCGGCGACCTGCAGAGGCTGATGCGGCGGTTGCAGCACGGTCTACTCCTGACGACGGCTACGGCTTCGCGAGCGAGAGACGATGCAGCAGTCCATACCCGTTGCGTGTACGCCTATGCACTGAGCGGCACCGGCGCACGGTGTGCGGCAAGGGCTCCAGGAGGTGTTCTGGCTGATTCTCGAAGTGCGTCCGTCCGTGCCGCGCTCAGTGGCCGAGGTGCTTGCGCAGCCGCCTCTGGAGGTCCGCGACGAACTTGCCGCGCTTCGGCTTGGCCTCCACTCCGCCGAACACCGCATAGCCGTTCACCACGACGACCGGCGCCTCCGGGTCCACCGACTCCAGCGAGCGGATGTCGAAGCCGCCGAGGACTCCTGTGCCGTTGCCGCGCAGCGTGATGTTCTCCGGCACCCGGATCTCGACACTGCCGAAGATGGCCGTGGCATTGATGACGGTGAGTCGTTGGCTGAAAAGCGCCTCGGTCAGATCGATCTCCACGCTGCCGAAGAGCGAGAAGGCGTTCGTCCGGGGGCCGACGCGCCAACGGCCCTTACGGGTGGCGCTGCTGAAGACCGCGACGAGGTTGTCGACCGGGCCGTCGGCGGCCTCGGGGCCGTACCCGTACGGCTGCGCCTCCGGGCGCGGGGAGGCGGCGCCGGAGGAGGCGGGCAGATCACGGACCAGCGGCTGGAGTTCGCCGACGGTCTTGGCCCGGTAGACGAGGTCGACCCGCTCCGCGTGCTCGTCCGCCGTCAGGCGCCCCTCGGCCATCGCCTCGCGCAGGATGTCCGCGATCCGGTCGCGGTCGGCGTCGGAGGCGCGGATCGAGTCGCCGGGCACGGCCTCGGCGGGCGAGACCTGGGCGGGCGGGGCGGACGGCCGGGCGGGCTGCTGGGGCTGCTTCTCTAGGTCCACCGCCCCAGCGTACCCAAACGCGATAGATCGCGACTACCCTCCGGTCGGCGCGCCTGGAGGCAGGGCGGCGAGCGCGGAGGCCGGTCGGCGCGCCCGGAGACGGACGGGCCGGTCTCCAGGTGAGCCTTACCTCACAGGATCGGCCGAGGAGGCGCGTTCTACCCTGGTTGATGCGCTGCCCAAGGGAGGTCAGCCGCTGTCGCCGAGTGAGGAATGGCCGTAATGCCAGAGTTTGCGTACTCCGATCTGCTCCCGCTGGGAGAGGACACCACGCCGTACCGTCTGGTGACCGCCGAGGGTGTCTCCACCTTCGAGGCCGACGGCCGTACGTTCCTCAAGGTCGAGCCGGAGGCGCTGCGCACGCTGGCCGCCGAGGCGATGCACGACATCTCGCACTACCTGCGCCCGGCCCACCTGGCGCAGCTGCGGCGGATCGTGGACGACCCGGAGGCCTCCTCCAACGACAAGTTCGTGGCGCTGGACCTCCTGAAGAACGCGAACATCGCCGCCGCGGGCGTCCTGCCGATGTGCCAGGACACCGGGACGGCGATCGTCATGGGCAAGCGCGGGCAGAACGTGCTGACCGAGGGCGGTGACGAGGAGGCCCTGTCGCACGGGATCTTCGACGCGTACACCAAGCTCAACCTGCGCTACTCGCAGATGGCCCCGCTGACCATGTGGGACGAGAAGAACACCGGCTCCAACCTCCCGGCCCAGATCGAGCTGTACGCCACCGACGGCGGCGCGTACAAGTTCCTGTTCATGGCGAAGGGCGGCGGCTCGGCCAACAAGTCGTTCCTCTACCAGGAGACGAAGGCCGTCCTCAACGAGGCCTCCATGATGAAGTTCCTGGAGGAGAAGATCCGCTCGCTCGGCACCGCGGCCTGCCCGCCGTACCACCTGGCGATCGTGGTCGGCGGCACGTCGGCGGAGTTCGCGCTGAAGACCGCCAAGTACGCCTCCGCGCACTACCTGGACGAGCTGCCCGCCGAGGGCTCCCCCACCGGCCACGGCTTCCGGGACAAGGAGCTGGAGGAGAAGGTCTTCGAGCTGACGCAGAAGATCGGGATCGGCGCGCAGTTCGGCGGCAAGTACTTCTGCCACGACGTGCGCGTGGTCCGCCTGCCCCGCCACGGCGCCTCGCTCCCCGTCGCCATCGCCGTCTCCTGCTCGGCCGACCGCCAGGCCACCGCGAAGATCACCGCCGAGGGCGTCTTCCTGGAGCAGCTGGAGAAGGACCCGGCCCGTTTCCTCCCGGACACCACCGACGAGCACCTCGACGAGGCCGGCGACGTCGTGAAGATCGACCTCAACCGGCCGATGGACGACGTGCTGGCCGAGCTGACCAAGTACCCGGTCAAGACCCGGCTCTCGCTGACCGGCCCGCTGGTCGTGGCGCGCGACATCGCGCACGCCAAGATCAAGGAGCGGCTGGACGCGGGCGAGGAGATGCCGCAGTACCTGAAGGACCACCCGGTCTACTACGCGGGCCCGGCGAAGACGCCCGAGGGGTACGCCTCCGGCTCCTTCGGGCCGACGACGGCCGGCCGGATGGACTCGTACGTGGAGCAGTTCCAGGCGGCGGGCGGCTCCAAGGTGATGCTCGCCAAGGGCAACCGCAGCAAACAGGTCACCGACGCCTGCGGCTCGCACGGCGGCTTCTACCTCGGCTCGATCGGCGGCCCGGCGGCGCGGCTCGCGCAGGACTGCATCAAGAAGGTCGAGGTCGTCGAGTACGAGGAGCTCGGCATGGAGGCGGTCTGGCGCATCGAGGTCGAGGACTTCCCGGCGTTCATCGTCGTCGACGACAAGGGCAACGACTTCTTCACCGAGCCCGCCCCGGCGCCGACGTTCACCAGCATTCCGGTCCGGGGTCCCGGCCTGGGCTGACCGGCCGCCGGCCACGGCACACGCGGCACACGGAGAGAGGAGGCGTCCGAACGGGCGCCTCCTCTTCCGCGTTCGGGCGGTGCCCGGGCGGCAGCCGAGCCGCGCCCCGGTGCGAGGACGACTCCCGTACGGCGATATCAAGCCAATCTCGCGCCGGCAGACGCCACCGGCCCGATCGGGTCCGGAACAGGCCCGACGGCCTCCACCGCACGCCCGCCGGCCGACGCACAGGCCGGATGGCCATCCCCGGCAGAGCGCTGTCAGCTCGCCCGAACGGACACCACACGCAAGGACGTTGAAAAACTCGCCCCGACCGGCCCCGGCCGCCCTCGGGCCACCGCACCGGTCAGGTGGCCGGTCCGCACCGCCGCTTTCCCGCAGCCCGCCGCCTTCCGGGCTTGCGCCGCGCCGGGCGCACCGCCAAAGGTTGCCGGACGTTCCTGACCATCTCCACCGGCCTGATCCGCCGGGCACCCTGGGCGCCCTGCGGCCCTTCGCCGCGCGACCACTGCCGAACTCCGGAAAGGCGGACGCCGCATGACCCCGGCCCCCCACCGCAGCCACACCGACGACCTGCTCGCCTTCATCGCCGCAAGCCCTTCGCCGTACCACGTGGTCGCGAGCGCCGCCCAGCGGCTGGAGAAAGCCGGATTCCGCGAGCTGCTCGGCACGGACGACTGGACCGGGGCGACCGGCGGCTGCTTCGTCAGCCGGGCCGGAGCACTGATCGCGTGGTACGTCCCCGAGGGCGCGCCCGCGCACACCCCGTTCCGGATCGTCGGCACCCACACCGACTCGCCGAACCTGCGGATCAAACCCGCACCGGACACCGGAAGTTCGGGGTGGCGGCAGATCGGGGTGGAGATCTACGGCGGGGTCCCGCTGAACACCTGGCTCGACCGGGACCTCGGCCTCTCCGGCCGGCTCGCGCTGCGCGGCGGCCCGAACGGCAGCCCGCGCAGCCGCCTCGTACAGATCGACGAACCACTGCTGCGGGTACCGCAGTTGGCGATCCATCTGGACCGCACGGTCAACGACGGCGTGGCGCTGGACCGGCAGCGCCACATCGCGCCGATCTGGGCGCTCGGCGATCCGCGCGAAGGTGAGCTGCTGCGGCTGGTCGCGACGGCGGCCGGGGAGGACGCGGCGGACGTGCTGGGCTGGGACCTGATGCTGCACGACATCCAGCAGCCCGGGTACCTGGGCGCCGAGCGGGAGTTCGTGGTGGCGTCCCGGCTGGACAACCAGGTCTCGGTGCACGCCGGAGTGAGTGCTCTGGTGGACGCGGCGACCGGGGCCACCGAGCCGTCCTTCGTCCCGGTGCTGGCCGCCTTCGACCACGAGGAGGTCGGCAGCGGTTCCGAGACCGGCGCGCAGAGCCCGCTGCTGGAGCGGGTGCTCTCCCGCTCGGTCGCGGCCCGCGGCGGCTGCGACGAGGACTGGTCGCGGGCGCTGTCCGGAGCGTTCTGCGTCTCCGCCGACATGGCGCACGCGGTGCACCCGAACTACGCGGAGCGCCACGACCCCGACCACCGTCCGCTGCCCAACGGTGGCCCGACGGTCAAGGTGAACGTCAACCAGCGGTACGCCACCGACTCCACCGGTATCGCCATGTTCACGGCCGCCTGCGAGCGGGCGGAAGCGCCCTGGCAGCCGTTCGTCTCCAACAACGCGATGCCGTGCGGCACGTCGATCGGCCCGCTGACTGCGGCCCGTCTCGGCGTGACGACGGTGGACGTGGGCGTGCCGGGCCTCTCGATGCACTCGGCGCGCGAGCTGTGCGGGGTGGACGACCCGGCGTATCTGGCGGCGATCCTCGGCGCGGTGATGACGGGCGGCTGACGGCGGCGGGCGGTGGGTGGCGGACGACGCCGCCACCCACCTGGATCCGTACGCCTCCTACACGTACGCCTCCTACACGAAGCGCTGCTTCGCGCTGCCGTCGCACGTCTGGAGCTTGAGCGGGTCCTTGGCCCCCGCCAGCGTCAGACAGAGCCCGGTCGCGGCGGCCGGGCGGATGGTGCCCGCCTGGCGGACGAACTTCTGGTTGGCCGCGCCCGCGCAGTTCCACACGACGAGCGTGGCGCCCGCGTTGTACTTGGCGCCCGACACGTCCAGGCACCGGTCATGGCTGAGCGCGGTGCGCAGGGTCTGCGTACCGGTGTCGTACCACCAGTTCTGGTTGCGTCCGCCGTGGCAGTCCCAGCCGCCGATCGCGGTGCCGTTACGGGTCACCGAGGCGGGGACGTCGACACAGGTGCCGGTGGCCTCGTTCTTCACCGGCCGGAACAGGTCGTCCCAGGCGGCCCCCTGGAGGACCGGGTTGCCCGTGCTGGCCGGGTCGGCGCAGCTCGCCTCGCGGAGCCCGGAGTCGTACATCTGGGTCAGGCAGGAGGCGAAGGCCCGGTGGCCGGCCGCGTTGGGGTGGAAGGACTGGCGTACGGAGTTCTCGTCCGGCAGTCCGGGCTTGCCCAGGTCGATGTAGAGCCCGCGCGCCCACGGGGCTTCGCTGCACACCTCGTGGCCGTGGAAGAGGCGGGAGTTGTCGAGGTACGTGGCGCCGGTGGAGGCGGCCGCCTTGCGCATGCCCACCTGGAAGGCGGGCACGGCGGTGTTGCGGCCCCAGACGGTGTCGGAGTCGTAGCCGAGGCCGCCGCAGATGAGCTTGCCGGGGAACTTCGGGTTGTCGTAGAAGTCCGGGCCGATCGGGCTCGGGTAGCCCATCAGGACGAGCTTGTAGTCGCTGTTCGCGTACCCGGCGTCGGTCATCACCGTACGCAGGTCGCGGACGGTCGCCTCGACCTTGGGGACCAGCGCGTCCACGCGGGCCTGCCAGCCGCCCGCGTACTTCGGCTCGCACGGGCCCTGGAGGGTGAGGTAACGGACCACGCAGTCCGTCATGACCGGGCCGAACTGGAGGTCGTCGTTGGCTCCGGCGACCAGGACGACCATCTTGATCCGGGTGTTGCGGGCCTTGATGGCGAGGCTGTCGCTCTGGACCAGCTCGTCGGCGTACTGCTTGTTTCCGCCGATTCTGATGTTCCCGGAGTAAGCGCCGGAGCAGGAGACGTTGTACGTGACGTCCGCCGCGATGCCCGTGCGGTGGATGGCGGCCTCCGGTGAGCGGTGGCACCAGTTGTCCGGCCCGTTGGTGCCGGGGTCGTAGGTGCCGACGCCTTCGCCGGAGATCTCGCTGTCGCCCAGCGAGATGAGCCCGGTCTTCCGTTCGGCGAGCGGCCGTTCGGCGGGGCTGCCGTACAGCCGGGTGGCTTCGGCCGCCCGGATCGTTTCCAGCGCGGGCGGGAGAGGAGTCGATGCGATAGTGCTGGTGCCGGTACCCGAATCGGCCGCGCCCGCCGGTCCGGCGACCGCCAACGTGGTGGCGGCCACCGCGAACGCGGCGGTGACGGCGGCCGTACAGCGGAGCCGGCGAAGGCTGCGGAGCCCTCGAAGTCTGAGCCTGGTGCGCCTCATTGCGCCTCCCGGGTGAGTGGTTACCCCGGGTATTTACTGGCCGGTAGGCGACTTGGGAATAGCTGGAACAAGACACGTGCTCATCTTTTGCAGGAGGTTTAAACACGATGGCCGACACGGCGGCAGATCCGAAGGGCGGTCCGGAGTTCCGGATCGAGCACGACTCGATGGGTGAGGTGCGGGTTCCCGCCCATGCCAAGTGGCGCGCGCAGACCCAGCGCGCGGTGGAGAACTTCCCCATCTCCGGGCAGCGGCTGGAGCGGGCGCACATCGAGGCGCTGGCCCGGATCAAGGGCGCGGCCGCCAAGGTCAACGCCGAGCTGAAGGTGGTGGATCCGGAGATCGCGGCCGCGATCCAGGAGGCGGCCGACGAGGTCGCGTCGGGCCGCTGGGACGAGCACTTCCCGGTCGACGTCTTCCAGACGGGCTCCGGCACCTCCTCCAACATGAACACCAACGAGGTCATCGCCACGCTCGCCTCCGAGCGGCTCGGCAGCCCGGTCCACCCCAACGACCACGTCAACGCCTCGCAGTCGTCCAACGACGTCTTCCCCTCCTCCATCCACATCGCGGCCACCGCCGCCGTCACCGCCGACCTGATCCCCGCGCTGGACCACCTGGCGGAATCGCTGGGGCGGAAATCGGCCGAGTTCGCGGAGGTCGTGAAGTCCGGCCGTACGCATCTGATGGACGCCACCCCGGTCACCCTCGGCCAGGAGTTCGGCGGCTACGCGGCGCAGATCCGGTACGGCGTGGAGCGGCTGCGCGCCTCGCTGCCGCGCCTGGCCGAACTCCCGCTCGGCGGTACGGCGGTGGGCACCGGCATCAACACGCCGCCCGGCTTCTCCGCCGCCGTGATCGCGGAGGTGGCCGAGGCCACCGGGCTGCCGCTGACCGAGGCCCGCGACCACTTCGAGGCGCAGGGCGCCCGGGACGGTCTGGTGGAGACCTCGGGCCAGCTCCGGACGATCGCCGTCTCGCTCACCAAGATCTCCAACGACCTGCGGTGGATGGCCTCGGGCCCGCGCACCGGCCTCGCCGAGATCAACCTGCCCGACCTCCAGCCCGGCTCGTCGATCATGCCCGGCAAGGTCAACCCGGTGATCCCCGAGGCGGTCCTGATGGTCGCCGCCCAGGTCACCGGCAACGACGCCACGGTCGCCACGGCGGGCGCGGCCGGCAACTTCGAGCTGAACGTGATGCTCCCGGTCATCGCGAAGAACCTGCTGGAGTCCGTACGGCTGCTGGCCAACGCCTCCCGGCTGCTGGCCGACCGCACGGTGGACGGGATCACCGCCAACGTGGAGCGGGCCCGCTCCTACGCGGAGTCCTCGCCCTCGGTGGTCACCCCGCTCAACAAGTACATCGGCTACGAGGAGGCGGCGAAGGTCGCCAAGCAGTCGCTCAAGGACGGCACGACGATCCGCGAGACCGTCCTGGCCTCGGGACACGTCGAGCGCGGCGATCTGACCGTGGAGCAACTGGACGCGGCGCTCGACGTGTTGCGGATGACACGGCCGTGACGCACGGGTCACCTGGGCCCCTGGGGGCGCCCGGGTGACCCCGCCGGGCCGCCCGGGCACACCGGGTGACCTGAGTCGCAGCGGGCGGGCGCGGACGCTCCGTAAGATCCATCCATGACAGGTACGGGAGAGTGCGCACGCTGGGCGCCGGGGGACCAGATCCTCTGGCGCTACCGCGACAACGGCCGGGCCCACCGGGCGCCCGGGGCCCCGCCCGTGCACATCTGCCGCCCGGTGACCGTCGTCCAGGACACCGACGAGCTGCTCGCCGTCTGGATGGCGCCCGGCACCGAATGCGTACGCCCGGTCCTGGCGAACGGCACGCAGGTGCACGCCGAGCCGCTCGCCACCCGCTACACCGCGCCGCGCACCACCGCACGCTCCACCTGGTTCGGCACCGGCGTGCTGAAGCTGGCCCGGCCCGGCGACCCGTGGTCGGTCTGGCTCTTCTGGGACCGGGGCTGGCTCTTCCGGAACTGGTACGTGAACCTGGAGGAGCCGCACACCCGGTGGTCCGGAGGAGTGGATTCCGAGGATCACTTTCTCGACATCTCCGTGAACCCGGACCGGAGCTGGAAGTGGCTCGACGAGGACGAGTTCGCCCAGGCGCAGCACGTCGGTCTGATGGACCGCGCGACCGCCGCGGGGGTCCGGGAGGCGGGCCGGGCGGCGGTCGAGGTGATCACCGGGTGGGGGTCGCCGTTCCGGGACGGCTGGGAGCACTGGCGGCCCGATCCGGGGTGGCGGGTTCCGCCGCTGCCGGATGACTGGGACCGCACCCCTGCCCCTATGCCGTCGTGAGACCCTGGATACACCCCACGGGAGCCCGGTCGGCAGGCCCGGCTCTCCGAGGGACACACCGGATCTGACCACAAGTCATCGCACCGGTCGTGCGGACCGACGGGCCACGGACCCGGCCGGACCGCCCGGTCGCAGGACCACCACGAGGGGGTGGAGACGTGTTCGCTGCCCGCTGCCGCCTCGCCGTGACCAGACCGGCGCCCGCACGGAACGTCGTCCTCCGGCCATCTCGCGGACGTACGGTTTCGGCCCCGCGCGCCGGGGCATCCGCAGACAGCCGTTGTCCTCATCGCGGTCGCCGGGGCACAGTGGCGCCCCACGAGGCGACTGCCTCATACAACCGGCCCGGACGGACGGAATCCCACGCGTGACGGAGCACCCCACCTCCCACGAAGGCCGGCAGCCGCTCGCGGCACGGCAGCAGGAGCGCACCCGGCCCCGGCAGCAGGACGCGGCGGCCGCGGCCGCCGCGGCCGCGATCCCGTCGCCGGCCGCCGCACCGAACCCCGGGCCCGGACCCGCCGCCGTCACCGAGGCGCAGGCGGCCACCCGCCGCGAGGGCGACCGGCTGCGCTTCGTCGGGGCCGCGACCCGGCGCATCGCGCGCGGCATCGACCTGGACGAGATCGTGCTCGGCCTCTGCCGGGCCAGCGTGCCGACGTTCTCCGACGCGATCCTGGTCTACCTGCGCGACCCGCTGCCGGTCGGCGACGAGCGGCCGGTGAGCCCGTTCGTGCTGCGGCTGCGCCGCTCCGACCGGCTCCGCCACACCGACGAGGAGAGCGGCGAGGCGGGCCCGGAGAGCGAGCGGCTGCGGCCGCTGCTCAGCGACCCGACGGCCGACCTGATGCCCGCCGCCGAGCTGTGCGAGGTGCGGGCGGGCGGCGCGCTGGCCGAGGTGCTGCGCGGTGTGCGGCCGGTCTTCGGCGACTCGGCTGCGGCCCGCGCCGCGCTGCCCGAGCTGCTCGGCCCCGGCCGTCCGGTCCCCACCGGCCACCGCGCGATCCTGGCCCCGCTGCGCGGCCGGCGCCGGGTGATCGGCGCGGCCGTCTTCGTACGGTCCACCGAGCGGCCCGCCTTCGAGGCCAGTGACCTGCTGGTGGCCGCGCAGCTGGCGACGCACACCGCGCTCGGCATCGACAAGGCCGTGCTGTACGGGCGCGAGGCCTACATCGCCGACGAGCTCCAGCGCACGATGCTCCCCGACTCGCTCCCGCAGCCCACCGGCGTACGCCTCGCCTCGCGCTACCTCCCGGCGGCCGAGACGGCCCGGGTCGGCGGCGACTGGTACGACGCGATCCCGCTGCCCGGCAGCCGGGTCGCCCTCGTCGTCGGCGATGTGATGGGCCACTCCATGACCTCCGCCGCGATCATGGGCCAGCTGAGGACGACCGCGCAGACCCTCGCGCAGCTCGACCTGCCGCCGCAGGAGGTGCTGCACCACCTGGACGAGCAGGCGCAGCGGCTCGGCAGCGACCGGATGGCCACCTGCCTGTACGCGGTGTACGACCCGGTCTCGCACCGGATCACCATCGCCAACGCCGGCCACCCGCCGCCCGTCCTGCTCCACCTGGGCGGCCGGGCCGAGGTGCTGCGGGTGCCGCCGGGCGCCCCGATCGGGGTCGGCGGGGTCGACTTCGAGGCCGTGGAGCTGGACGCACCGGCCGGCGCCACGCTGCTGCTGTACACCGACGGGCTGGTCGAGTCGCGGCTGCGGGACGTGTGGACGGGGATCGAGCAGCTGCGGGAGCGCCTGGCGGCGACCGCGCAGCTCACCGGCCCGGACCACGCGCCGCCGCTGGAGGCCCTCTGCGACGACGTGCTCGACATGCTGGGGCCGGGCGACCGGGACGACGACATCGCGCTGCTCGCCGCCCGCTTCGACGGGATCGCGCCGAGCGACGTGGCGTACTGGTACCTGGAGCCGGAGGACGCGGCTCCGGGCCGGGCCCGCAGGCTGGCCCGGCGGGCGCTCGCCCGGTGGGGTCTGGACGAGATGTCCGACGAGGTGGAGCTGCTGGTCAGCGAGGTCGTCACCAACGCGGTGCGCTACGCGGAGCGGCCGGTGACGCTGCGGCTGCTGCGGACGGACATCCTGCGCTGCGAGGTCGGCGACGATTCTCCGCAGCTGCCGCGCCAGCGCCGGGCGCGCGAGACGGACGAGGGCGGCCGCGGGCTGTTCCTGGTGAACCGGCTGGCCCGGCGGTGGGGCGCGACGCGGCTGTCGACCGGCAAGGTGGTCTGGTTCGAGATGGCGACGCGCTGACCGGACGTACGCGAAAGAGGGGCGGTGCCGACGTCGGCACCGCCCCTCTTCCCCGTCATGCGCTTCCACGTCATCCGCGCGGGATCAGTCCCCCAGGAAGCCGGGCCGCTCGCCCGGCTGCCCGTCGTCCTCGCCGGGCTCCGGCGGCAGCTCGGGGCTCTTCGTGGGCGGAACGGTCGGCGGCGTGATGGTCGGCGGCGTCGAAGGAGTCGGCGGCGACGACGGCGGCGGCGTCTCGCTGGGCGGCGTGCTCGGCGTCTTGGACGGCGTCTTCGACGGCGTGGGTTCCTCGGACGGGGTCGGCTCCTCCGACGGCGTCTTCGACGGCGTGGGCGGCGGCGGGACCTCGCCGCGCTCCACGTCCTGGAGGTCGAACTTCGCGTCCGAGCCGCCGCCGAGGGCGCCGAGCGTGTAGTCCGCCCAGATCCGGGCCGGGAAGCCACCGCCGTTGGCGCGGCCGGAGTTGGCCGTGCCGGTGAGGGAGACCTGCCGTCCGCCCTGGGGCGACTCGCCGAAGAGGGCCACGACCGTGGTCAGCTCGGGGGTGTACCCGGCGAACCAGGCCGACTTGTTCTCCTCCGAGGTGCCCGTCTTGCCGGCCGCCTGGTAGGCGGAGGTGTTGGCGGCGCTGCCGGAGCCGGACTCGACGACGCCGGTGAGCGCGGAGGTGACGGTGTCGGCCGAGGCGCGGCTGATCACCTGTTCCCGCTTGGGCGCCTCCGGCTTCACCGTGCGGTCGCGGTGCTCGGCGGACTGGAGGATGTGCGGGGTGATCTTGCGGCCGTGGTTGTCGAGGGTCGCGTAGACGCCGGCCATGTCCCAGGTGGAGGCGTTCATGGTGCCGAGGGTGACGGCGGGGCGCTCGGGGAAGTTCTTGTCCGGTACGCCGAGGGCGAGCGCGGTCCGCTTGGTGGCGGCGGGCGTCACGTCCACGATCATCTGCGCGAAGACGGAGTTGACCGAGCTGTTCATCGCCTTCTGCACGGAGATCGGACCGTAGCTGCGGTCGTCCTCGTTCTGCGGGGCGAAGTCGGTGTCGCCGCCGACGACGGGCCGCTTGCTGGTGCCGTCGTAGATCGTGTTGAGCCCGATCAGGTTGCCGTTCTGCGTCTCCGACTCGTTCTCCAGGGCGGCGGCGAGCACCAGCGGCTTGAAGGTGGAGGCCGGCTGGTAGTCCTGGCGGGTGGCGTTGTTGACGTAGTGCTTGACGTAGTCCTCGCCGCCGTACATCGCGAGGACCTTGCCGGTCTTCGGGTCGACGGAGGTGGCGCCGGCCTGGACGGTGGCGTCGACCTTGTTGCCGTCGCGGTCCAGCTGCGACTCCAGCTCCTTGTCCACCGACTTCTCCAGCTGCTGCTGGCGCTTCTTGTCGATGGTGAGCGTGAAGGTCCAGCCGCCGGACTCACGGTCCTCGGCGGAGATGCCCTGCTTGTCGAGCTCCTTGTTGACCGCCTCGACGAGATAGCCGGTCTGGCCCTCCATGCCCTTGGCCGGCTTCGGCTTCTGCGGGACCGGGAACTCCTGCTTCGCCCGCTCGGCCTCGCTCAGCCAGCCCATCTCGACCATGTTCTTCAGCGTGTAGGCCCAGCGGTCCTTCACGAGGCGCTTGCCGGTGTCGGTCGCGGTGGCCCAGTCGTACTGGCTCGGGGCCTGGAGGAGCGATGCGAGGTAGGCGCCCTGCGAGACGTTCAGGTCCTTGGCGTCGATGCCGTAGTACGCCTGGGCGGCCGCCTGGATGCCGCTGGCGCCGCGTCCGTAGTAGGCGGTGTTGATGTACCCGGCGAGGATCTGGCCCTTGGACTGGTCCTGGTCGACCTTGAGCGAGATCACCAGCTCCTGGAGCTTGCGGCTGATCGTCGGGTCCTGCGTCAGGTAGAAGTTCTTCACGTACTGCTGGGTGATCGTCGACCCGCCCTGCTTGCCCTTGCCGCTGACCGTGTTGAGCAGCGCGCGGGTCGTGCCCTTGAGGTCGATGCCGTCGTCCTCGTAGAAGGTCTTGTTCTCCGCGGCGACGAAGGTGTGCTGCACCTCCTTGGGCACCTGGGCCAGGTCGACGATCTGCCGGTTGACGTCGCCGTTGGACCGGGCGAGGAGCGTGCCGTCGCTGTACTGGTAGACGTTGCTCTGCCGCTGCGCCATGGCGTTCGGCGCGGGCACGTCGACGTACAGGTAGAGCGCGCCGAAGGCGCCCATGCCCAGCAGGACGATCCCGAAGAACGTGCCCAGCAACTTCTTCCACGTGAAGAGTCTGCGTATGCCGCCGCTCTTCGCAGCCCGGCGCGACTCCTGCGCCCGGGCTCGTCGCGCATCCGCTCGACCCATCGCTGTGTTGCTCCCGCTTCTCTGCTCGACCGGCTCGCTCGGTTCACCCGTTTCCGTTCAGACCTGCCAGCTAACACCGTCGGCAGGGACGAAAGGCAAGCGATCCGGCCTTTTCCGGACGTGACAATCAGCACCCGTTCCCTAGGGAACCGACTCCTGAGGGGTGCGCAAGGTTGCGAGAACCGTTAATGTGACATCACATTGATAGCGCGGCACGAGCCGCACGGAACGGGGGACCCCATGACCGGACAGCACGACGGACACCACCCGGACGCTTCGGCCGCCGCACTCGACATCGACGCCCCCGACATGCCCGAGCCGCAGGTCAGGGAGGTCACCGCCCATTCGATCCCCGGCGGGCTGGGGCTCCTGCTGACGGTGCTCGGGGTGTTCGCCGGGGTCGGTCTCGCCATCGTCGGCGGGGTGATCGGGGCGGGCGGCAACAACGCGGTCGGTGTCCCGCTCTTCATCCTCGGGGCGCTCCTGGTGATCACCTCGTTCTTCTGCATGAGCGGTGTGAAGATGGTCGCTCCGGGCGAGGCCCGGGTGATCCAGCTCTTCGGGCGGTACGTCGGCACCATCCGCACCGACGGACTGCGCTGGATCAACCCGCTGACCTCCAGCCAGAAGATCTCCACCCGGGTCCGCAACCACGAGACCGCCGTCCTCAAGGTCAACGACGCCTACGGCAACCCGATCGAGCTGGCCGCGATCGTCGTCTGGAAGGTCGAGGACACCGCGCAGGCGCTCTTCGAGGTCGACGACTTCCTGGAGTTCGTCGCCACCCAGACCGAGGCGGCCGTCCGGCACATCGCCATCGAGTATCCGTACGACGCCCACGAGGAGGACGGCCTC
Source organism: Streptomyces sp. CA-146814 (assembly GCF_050942385.1). NCBI lineage: Bacteria > Bacillati > Actinomycetota > Actinomycetes > Kitasatosporales > Streptomycetaceae > Streptomyces > Streptomyces sp. CA-146814. Next base: position 5,220,484 of record NZ_CP192068.1, on the reverse strand, counting down.
TCGCTGCGCGGCAACGCGGAGGAGATCACCGAGAAGCTGGCGATCGAGCTGACCGCCCGGGTGAAGGCGGCGGGCGTCCGGATCATCGAGTCCCGCTTCAGCCACCTCGCGTACGCCCCCGAGATCGCCTCCGCCATGCTCCAGCGCCAGCAGGCCGGCGCGGTCGTCGCGGCCCGCCAGCAGATCGTGGAGGGCGCGGTGGGCATGGTCGAGATGGCGCTGGCCCGGATCGCCGAGCAGGAGATCGTGGAGCTGGACTCCGAGCGGAAGGCCGCCATGGTGAGCAACCTGATGGTGGTGCTGTGCGGTGACCGCGCGGCCCAGCCGGTCCTCAATACGGGCAGCCTCTACCAGTGACCGGCGAGCCCCCGCCCCGGCGGACCCCGGCGGACCGGCCGCGGCAGCGCAAGCAGATGGTGCTGCGGCTGGACCCGGCGGTGCACGACGCGCTGGCCCGCTGGGCCTCCGACGAGCTGCGCAGCGCCAACGCGCAGATCGAGTTCCTGCTGCGCCGGGCGCTGAAGGAAGCGGGGCGGCTGCCGGGGGCGGCGGCACCGATCGCCCGCCGGGGCCGGCCGCCGAAACAGCCGCCGGAGGAGCTGGCCACCCCGCCCGCCCCCGACGCGTAGACAGCGCCCCTGGCCCGCGACCGCAGGCCAGGGGCGCTTTTCGGACCCGTATACACGGCAGGTATACACCACGTGTACAGTGCTGGGCATGTCTATCGGTCACACCCTCCTGGGCCTCCTGGAATCCGGCCCCCGCCACGGCTACGACCTGAAGCGGACCTTCGACGAGAAGTTCGGCCAGGACCGCCCGCTCCACTACGGCCAGGTCTACTCGACGATGTCCCGGCTCCTGAAGAACGGGCTCGTCGAGGTCGACGGCGTCGAGAGCGAGGGAGGGCCCGAGCGCAAGCGGTACGCCATCACGGACGCCGGGATCACCGATGTCTCGCGCTGGCTCATGCAGCCCGAGAAGCCGGAGCCGTACCTCCAGTCGACGCTCTACACCAAGGTCGTCCTGGCGCTGCTGACCGACCGCAGCGCCTCCGACCTGCTGGACTCCCAGCGCTCGGAGCACCTGCGGATGATGCGCGTCCTCACCGACCGCAAGCGCAAGGGCGACCTCGCCGACCAGCTGATCTGCGACCACGCCCTGTTCCACCTGGAAGCCGATCTGCGCTGGCTGGAACTGACCGCCGCCCGCCTCGGCCAGCTCGCCAAGGTGGTGGCCCCGTGATCCCCGACGGCTCCCTGCTCGCCGCGCACGACCTGCGCAAGACCTACGGTTCGACGCCCGCGCTGGACGGCGCCTCGTTCTCCGTGCACCCCGGCGAGGTCGTCGCCGTGATGGGCCCCTCCGGCTCCGGCAAGTCGACGCTGCTGCACTGTCTGGCCGGGATCATCACGCCGGACTCCGGCACCATCACCTACGCCGGCCGCGAGCTCTCCGCGATGTCGGACGCCGAGCGCAGCGCGTTGCGCCGCAGCGACTTCGGCTTCGTCTTCCAGTTCGGCCAGCTCGTGCCGGAGCTGACCTGCGTGGAGAACGTCGCACTGCCGCTGCGCCTCAACGGGGTGAAGCGCAAGGCCGCCGAGCGCACCGCCCGGGAGTGGATGGAGCGCCTGGAGGTCGACGACGTCGTCGCCAAGCGCCCCGGCGAGGTCTCCGGCGGCCAGGGCCAGCGCGTCGCCGTGGCCCGCGCGCTGGCGGCCTCCCCGAAGGTGATCTTCGCGGACGAGCCGACCGGCGCCCTGGACTCCCTCAACGGCGAGCGGGTGATGGAGCTGCTCACCGAGGCGGCCCGCTCCTCCAACGTGGCGGTCGTCCTGGTCACCCACGAGGCCCGGGTCGCCGCCTACTCCGACCGTGACGTCACCGTGCGCGACGGCCGGGCCCGCGACCTGGAGCACGCCGTATGACGCTGCTCGACTCCCGTACCGCCCCCGCCGCCGGGCAGGACCGCCCGCAGCCGCCCTCGCGCGGCGCGGCCACCCTCCGGGACCTCGGCCTCGGCATCCGGTTCGCCGCCGCCGGGGGGCGCGAGGGCTGGATCCGTACGCTGCTGACGGCGGTCGGCGTCGGCCTCGGGGTCGCGCTGCTGCTGCTCGCCTCCTCCGTTCCGCACATGCTCGACGAGCGCTCCGCCCGGGACCAGGCGCGCAGCGAGGCGCAGATCTCCGACTCGCCGGACACGAACGCGGCGAAGTCGGACACCTCGGTGGTCCGGATCAACACCACCACCGAGTACCACGACCGGACCATCGAGGGCTATCTGATGCGCGCCGACGGGACGGCGCCCGTCCGCCCGCCGGGCCTCGGCCGCTTCCCCGGGGCGGACGAGATGGTCGTCTCCCCGGCCCTCAAGGTGCTGCTCGCCGACCCCGGGAACAAGCTGCTGCGCGAGCGGCTGCCGTACGAGATCACCGGCGTGATCGGCGACGCCGGGCTGCGCTCACCCGGTGAACTCCTCTACTACGCGGGCAGCGACACCCTGACGCCCGCCTCGGGCGGCCACCGGATCGCCGGGTACGGGGACCCCCGCGAGGCCGATCCGCTGCCGCCGCTGCTGGTCGTGCTGACGGTCATGGTCTGTGTCGTGCTGCTGGTGCCGGTCGCGATCTTCATCGCCACCGCCGTGCGGTTCGGCGGCGACCGGCGCGACCGCAGGCTCGCCGCGCTGCGGCTGGTCGGCGCGGACATCCGCACGACCCGGCGCATCGCCGCCGGAGAGGCGCTGTTCGGCGCGGTCCTCGGGCTGCTGATCGGGCTGGCCTTCTTCCTGGTCGGGCGGCAGTTCGTCGGCGCGGTGGAGATCTGGGACGTCAGCGCGTTCCCGGCGGACCTGGTGCCGGATCCGCTGCTCGCTCTGCTGATCACCGTGGCGGTGCCGCTGACGGCCGTGCTGGTCACGCTGGTCGCGATGCGCTCGGTGGTGATCGAACCGCTCGGTGTCGTACGGCGTGGGCGCGACCGGGGCCGCCGGCTCTGGTGGCGACTGCTGATGCCGGCCGCCGGTCTGGCGGTGCTCGGCTTCACCGGCCGGGTCGACGAGTACACCTACGCCCCCGTCAATCCGTACCTCATCGCGACGGGTGCCGTGCTGGTGCTGGTCGGCCTCGCGCTGCTGCTGCCGTGGCTGGTGGAGGCGTGTGTCAACCGGCTGCGCGGCGGCCCGGTGCCGTGGCAACTGGCCACCCGCAGGCTCCAGTTGAGCAGCGGGGCCGCGTCCCGCGCGGTCAGCGGGGTCACGGTGGCGGTGGCCGGTGCGATCGCACTGCAGATGATGTTCGCCGCGATGAACGCCGACTTCAACCGGATGACCGGCCAGGACCCCACACGGGCCCAGTTCGCCGGGTACTCCGAGGACGTCACGGGCGAGGCGGCCACCGCGGCCATCGAGAAGTTCCGCGCCACCGAGGGGGTGGAGGTGGTGATCGGTTCCGTGCAGGCGTACGCGTCCAAGCCGGGGGTCTACGCCGAGGACGACGTCCCGCCCACCACCTCCGTCACCATCGGCACCTGCGAAACCCTGCGCGAGCTGGCCCGGATCACCGACTGCGAGGACGGCGACACCTTCGTCGTCCACCCGCCGGGCGACCAGGACATGTCCCACTGGATCGATCAGGCCGCCCGCAAGGGCAAGGTGGTCGAGATCGGCTCCGGGTACGGCAAGCCGCTGCGGTGGACGCTGCCCGCCGACTCCCCCACCGTGCTGGGCCGCAAGGACCCGATGGGCGAGACGCACCACGGGATCATGGCCACCACCGGCGCGATCGACGCGAGCACGCTGCCCGGCGCGCAGATCACCGCCCAGATCCGGGTCGACCGGAGCGTGCCGGACGTCGCCGAGCACGTACGGAACACGGCGGCCGGGATCGACCCCGGCATGCGGCTCGTCACGCTGGACTCGGTGGAGCGCGACCGGCAGTACGCCAGCATCCAGACCGGCCTCCAGGTCGGCGCGAGTGTGGTGCTGCTGCTGATCGCCGCCTCGATGCTGGTCTCCCAGCTGGAGCAACTGCGTGAGCGGAAGCGACTGTTGTCGGTGCTGGTCGCCTTCGGCACCCGGCGTACGACGCTGAGCTGGTCGGTCCTGTGGCAGACCGCCGTGCCCGTGGTCCTCGGCCTCGTGGTGGCGGTCGCGGGCGGGCTGGGACTCGGCGCGACGCTCGCCTGGATGATCCGCAAGAGCGTCTCCGACTGGTGGCTGTTCCTGCCGCTGACGGGGGCCGGTGCGGGGCTGATCCTGCTGGTGACGGCGTTGTCGCTGCCGTCGCTGTGGCGGCTGATGCGGCCGGACGGGCTGCGGACGGAGTAGCGGGAGCGGGCCGGTGCGGCCAGGGGAAACCCCCGGGCCGGTGCGGCCAGGGGAAACCCTCCTGGCCGCACCGGCCTTCGCTCATACAACCCGTACCGGCAGCGGCTCCATCGCCCCGCGCAGCGCGGCGCCGAACTCCTCGAACTCGCCGCCCCGCGCGGAGCCCGTACGCATCGCCAGCGCCACCCGCCGGGTCGGGGCCGGGTGGGCGAAGTAGCCGGTGGCCAGGGCGTCGTTGCGGGCGGTCTCCACCGTGACGGCGGTGCGCGGCAGCAGCGTCACCCCGAGCCCGCCCGCCACCAGCTGCACGAGGGTGGAGAGCCCGGCGGCGGTCGTGGTGACCGGCGCCCCCTGCGTACGCCCGGCCTCCCGGCAGATGTCCAGGGCCTGGTCGCGCAGGCAGTGGCCCTCGTCCAGGAGGAGCAGCGGCAGCTCGCGCAGCGCGTCGCGCGGGATGTCGGCGCGGCCGCCGAGCCAGTGGTCCTGCTCCATGACCAGCACGAAGTCCTCGTCGAAGAGCGGGATCTCGCTCACTCCGGGGACCCCGAGCGGCACGGCGAGGAGCAGCAGGTCAAGCCTTCCGGCGGCGAGCCCCTCCAGCAGTGACGAGGTCTGCTCCTCGTGGACCTGGAGGTCGAGGTCCGGGTAGCGGTCGTGGACCAGCCGGAGCACGGTCGGCAGGAGGTACGGGGCGACGGTCGGGATCACGCCGAGCCGGAGCACTCCGGTGAACGGCGCGCGGGCGGCCTCCGCCTCCTCCATCAGCGCGGCGACGGCTTCCAGCACGACGCCGGCCCGCACCGCGAGCCGCTCACCGGCCGGGGAGAGCAGCACCTTGCGCGTCGTACGCTCGATGAGCTGGACACCCAGTGCCTCCTCCAGGGTGGAGACGGCTCCGGAGAGTGCCGGCTGACTCATCCCGATTGCTGCCGCCGCGTCCCGGAAGTGCAGATGTTCCGCCACGGCCGCGAAGGCGCGCAGCTGCGACAGGCTGGGCTGTTTCGCGGACTGCCTGGCCGGCTTCTGAGGGCGTATGCCCGGTTTTCCCTGGCCCACTGATAGGCACCTCCGATCATCACGACCGAGTGTAGCTATTTCCCTGATCAATGCACTCTGTGCCAAGGTGGATCACGTCCAACCCTCAGGAACTCCCCCAAAAAGGGAGTTCCAGACGCTGCAAGGAGAGCGCGTGCTCACTGTCGGTGACAAGTTCCCCGAGTTCGACCTGACCGCTTGTGTTTCGCTGGAGAGCGGCAAGGAGTTCGAGCAGATCAACCACAAGACCTACGAGGGCAAGTGGAAGATCGTCTTCGCGTGGCCGAAGGACTTCACCTTCGTGTGCCCCACCGAGATCGCCGCCTTCGGCAAGCTGAACGAGGAGTTCGCCGACCGGGACGCCCAGGTCCTCGGCTTCTCCGGTGACTCCGAGTTCGTGCACCACGCCTGGCGCAAGGACCACCCGGACCTGACCGACCTGCCCTTCCCGATGCTGGCCGACTCGAAGCACGAGCTCATGCGTGACCTCGGCATCGAGGGCGAGGACGGCTTCGCGCAGCGCGCCGTCTTCATCGTCGACCAGAACAACGAGATCCAGTTCACGATGGTGACCGCCGGTTCCGTGGGCCGTAACCCCAAGGAGGTCCTGCGGGTCCTCGACGCGCTCCAGACCGACGAGCTGTGCCCGTGCAACTGGACCAAGGGCGAGAACACCCTCGACCCCGTCGCGCTCCTCTCGGGCGAGTGAGCTGATACGGACATGGCACTCGACGAACTGAAGTCCGCCATACCGGACTTCGCCAAGGACCTGAAGCTGAACCTCGGTTCGGTCATCGGCAACAGCGACCTCCCGAAGCAGCAGCTGTGGGGCACCGTGCTGGCCTGCGCGATCGCCTCGCGCTCGCCGAAGGTGCTGCGCGAGCTGGAGCCCGAGGCGAAGGCCAACCTCTCGCCGGAGGCGTACACCGCGGCGAAGTCGGCGGCCGCGATCATGGCGATGAACAACGTCTTCTACCGGACCCGGCACCTGCTGTCGGACCCGGAGTACGGCACGCTCCGCGCGGGCCTGCGGATGAACGTCATCGGCAACCCGGGCGTGGAGAAGGTCGACTTCGAGCTGTGGTCGCTCGCCGTCTCCGCGATCAACGGCTGCGGCCAGTGCCTGGACTCCCACGAGCAGGTGCTCCGCAAGGCCGGAGTGGACCGCGAGACCATCCAGGAGGCCGTCAAGGTCGCCTCGGTGATCCAGGCGGTCGGTGTGACCCTCGACGCCGAGGCCGTACTCGCCGAGTAGTCACCCGCACCACCCCTGATACGAGGAAGAGCCCCGAGGACGACCGACCGTCCTCGGGGCTCTTCTTCTGCTGTTCCGCCTACGGCTGCTTCTCCGGCGGCTCATCCTGCGACGGGTCCCGGCCCTCCGGCGGATCGGGGAACACGACCGGGGTGACCGGCTCGGGTGGCGGCCCTTCCAGCACCGCGTCCGGGGCGGCCGGTGGCCCGGTCGGCGCGACCCCCAGCGCGGTGGCCCCGTGCTGGCCTCCGACCGTGCGCGGGGCACCGTAGGACCGCAGGTAGACGACCACCGTATTGGTGACCGCGACCAGCGGTACGGCGACCACCGCGCCGCCGATGCCCGCGACCAGGCCGCCCGTCGCCACCGCGAGGACCACGGCCAGCGGATGGACCCGGACCGCCCGGCCGAGGATGAACGGCTGGAGGATGTGGCCCTCGATCTGCTGCACCGCGAGCACCACCACCAGCACCATCAGCGCGGTGAACACGCCTTCGGTGACCAGCGCGACGACCACCGCCAGCGCTCCGGAGACCACGGCGCCGAGCAGCGGGATGAAGGCGAACAGGAAGATGAACACGGCCAGCGGCACCGCGAGCGGCACATTGAGGAAGTAGAGGCCGAGGCCGATGAAGATGGCGTCGATCAGGGCGACCAGCACCGTGCCGCGTACGTAGGCGGTCAGCGTCCGCCAGGCGCGCGGCCCGGCCCCCGCGACGCCGGGACGGGCCGCGGCGGGCACCAGCTTCAGCGACCACTCCCAGATGCGGCGGCCGTCGTAGAGCAGGAAGAGCGTGGAGAACATCGCCAGCAGCAGGCCGGTGAGGAACTCCACCATGAAGGTGACGCCCTGGAGGCCGGCGGAGGTGATCTCCTCCGTGTTGGTGCCGATGGTGTCGTTGAGGTTCTTGGCGATGTCGTTGATCTGCGACTCGGTGACGTGGAAGGGGCTGTCCAGCAGCCAGCGCTTCAACTCGTCGATGCCGTCGAGGACCCGGTCGGAGAGCGTGTCGAGGTTCTCCATCACCTGCCACACCACGAACCAGCCGACCAGGCCGATGATGACGAACCCGAGCACGGCCGTGACGGCGGTGGCGAGCCCGTGCGGCAGCCCGTACCGCTTGAGCCGGACGACGGTCGGCTGGAGCATCGCGGTGACGAGCAGCGCGGCGGAGAAGGCGAGGACGACCAACTGGACGGCGCTGATCACCTGCATCAGCACCCAGAGCGTCCCGGCGAGGACGAGCAGCCGCCACCCCGCCTCGGCCGCAACCCGCATCCCCCACGGAATCGCGGCGACCGGGTCGGGTTTGGCGGCGACGGAGGGGGCGTACGTGGGGGGCGCGGGAACCTGTCCGGAATCCGCGGCGTCCGGGGACCCATGAGGGTCGTCGTCGCCGTGGGCACGCTCCCGGCGCTCTTCCAGGCGTGCGCCCAGCTCCGTCAGTTCGGACCCGAAGCGGCCCAGCCAGCCTGGCAGTTTTGACATGTCTCTTTCCCTTCCCCCAACTTCGCTCCCCAGCGCTGCCAGGTTCGCCGGATGCGACCGTACACGCGCGAAGCCCCCCACCGCGTGCGCGGTGGGGGGCTTCGGGAGAGCCGGAAGCTCTAGTACCAGTTGTTGGCCTGCCAGAAGGACCAGGCGCCGCACGGGGAGCCGTAGCGGCTGTCCATGTAGCTGAGGCCCCACTTGATCTGGGTGGCCGGGTTGGTCTGCCAGTCGGCGCCGGCGGAGGACATCTTGTGGCCCGGGAGGGCCTGCATCAGTCCGTACGCGCCGGAGGACGGGTTGACCGCCTGGTAGTTCCAGGTGGACTCGTGGTCCACGATGTTGCTGAAGCACTGGAACTGGTCCGCGGGAACCATCTGGCGGGCCATCGCCTGGACCTCGGACACGGAGTACGAGCCCTGCGCGGAGAACGAGGAGGCGTCGCGGACGGAGGACCGGCTGGCGCGCTCGGCCTCTTCCTTCTTCTCCTTCTCCGCCTTCTCCTCGGCCAGCCGCTCGGCCTCGGCCTTCGCCTCGGCCGCCGCCTTCTTGGACTTGGCGTCCTTGGCGGCCTGGAGACGGGCGGACTCCTCGGCCGACTTCTTCGCGACGGCTTCGGCCGCGGATGCCTGGGCATCGGCCTGCTGCGTCAGCGAAGCGATCTGGACCTGGGCCTGCTGGCCCGCGGGGATGTCTGCGAGCAGCGTGGTGTCGGCTGCGGCAGCCTCGAAGTTGTTGTCGTCGGCGGCAGGTGCGCCGCCCGCAGCAACGCCTACGACGGCGCCGACGGTGGTGACCGCGGTGGCAGATGCCACGGCGAACCCCCGGACCGAGATCCGGCTCACATGGTGTCCTTCCAGCATCGTCCGCTTAGGTGACCTCGCGGGCGCGTTCGTGCCCCTGGCACTGGCCTCCCTACTGCGTGGGTCACGGGAGGCACGGGCCCGATGGGCAACCCCGGTGAAGGAGTCGCCGCGTGGTACTCGCGGGCGGCATACGGCGGTTACGTGTGGAGTTGTGTGGTGCGTGGCGCCTCTGGAGGTGCCCAAGTGCCGTATGCGGGGCCTGACGGAAGCAAGACTCTGCCGGACGGGGATGCCACGGGGCAATTCTGTGTTGCGTGGGAAAGGTCACACCCCGTTTGGGTCATCCGTTTGACGGAAATGACGGCGCAACACAAGGCCGCCCGGCTAAGCTCTTTGGCTCGCCGGGCGGCACGAACAAGGACATGCAGGTCAGATGTGGCCTTCCTCCAGCATTTCGGTCACCAGTGCGGCGATCTGGGAACGCTCCGAACGCGTGAGCGTCACATGCGCGAAGAGCGGATGACCCTTCAGCTTCTCGACCACGGCGACGACTCCGTCGTACCGGCCGACCCGGAGGTTGTCCCGCTGGGCCACGTCATGGGTGAGCACGACGCGCGAATTCGCCCCGATCCGGGACAACACGGTCAGCAGCACGTTCCGTTCGAGGGACTGCGCCTCGTCCACGATCACGAACGCGTCGTGGAGCGAGCGGCCGCGGATGTGGGTGAGCGGCAGGACCTCCAGCATCCCGCGCCCCAGCACCTCCTCGATAACCTCGCGCCCGGCGACCGCCGAGAGCGTGTCGAAGACCGCCTGCGCCCAGGGGCTCATCTTCTCGGCCTCGCTGCCGGGGAGATAGCCGAGCTCCTGGCCGCCCACCGCGTACAGCGGGCGGAAGACCATCACCTTCTTGTGCTGCTGACGCTCCAGCACCGCCTCCAGGCCGGCGCAGAGCGCGAGCGCCGACTTCCCGGTGCCGGCCCGGCCGCCCAGCGAGACGATGCCGACGTCCTGGTCGAGCAGCAGGTCCAGGGCGATCCGCTGCTCGGCGCTGCGGCCGTGGATGCCGAAGGCCTCCCGGTCGCCGCGCACGAGGCGCACATTGCCCTCCGCCGTCACCCGGCCCAGCGCCTTGCCGCGCTCCGACTGGAGGACGAGCCCGGTGTGGACGGGCAGCTCGGCGGCCTCGGGGACGTACAGCGTCTCCTCGGTGAAGAGCAGGTCGACCTGCTCGCCGGAGAGGGACAGTTCGGTCATCCCGGTCCAGCCGGAGTCGGTGATGGCCAGCTCGGCGCGGTACTCCTCGGCGAGCAGGCCGACCGAGGAGGCCTTGATCCGCAGGGGCAGGTCCTTGGAGACGACCGTGACGTCGTACCCCTCCGCCTGGAGGTTGCGCGCGACCGCGAGAATCCGTGAGTCGTTGTCCCCCAGCCGGTAGCCGGCGGGCAGGACGCCGGGGTCGGAGTGGTTGAGTTCGACGCGGAGCGTCCCGCCCAGATCCCCGAGCGGGATCGGGGCGTCCAGCCGGCCGTACCGGATCCGGAAGTCGTCCAGCAGGCGCAGGGCCTGCCGGGCGAAGTATCCGAGCTCCGGATGGTGCCGTTTGGCCTCCAGCTCCGTGACCACCACGATCGGCAGCACGACTTCGTGCTCGTCGAAGCGGGCCATGGCTCCGGGATCGGCCAGCAGGACGCTGGTGTCGAGAACGTATGTGCGCCTGTCGGGCATGCGGCGCTTGCTACTGGTCACCACGGAAGGACGTACCCCCTCGGACGAGGTCGGGGAGTGCGACGGACGGTCGCGGAGCTTCCCGAAAGGAGAGGACGGACCGGGATCGGGCCCCTGCACGCGGGCCGGACCACGGCCACCACGTCGGCCGCAGGCTGTCTGCGTCCACGGCTACGGGCCTTCGTGCGCAAAGGGCCTCCCGGGCGAGCGGACTGGGTGCCGCTCACTTGGTTGCGACATCCGCCTGGTTGGTGACCGGATGTCGACCTGCCAGGGGTATTCCCTTTTCAGCCCGAAGCCATGCCGCTGCATATGACACGGTGTGGAGAAGTCCCGGTGGACGCGCGATGACGCTCCATATACGCGATGACTCCCCTTATATAGGGGAGTCATCGGGCCGTACGGGTGAAGGGGCCGGTTCAGGCCCCGTAGCGCCGGTGGCGGGCGGCGTAGTCGCGCAGGGCCCGCAGGAAGTCGACCTTCCGGAAGGCCGGCCAGAAGACCTCGCAGAAGTAGTACTCCGAATGGGCGCTCTGCCAGAGCATGAAGCCCGACAGACGCTGCTCGCCGCTGGTGCGGATCACCAGGTCGGGGTCGGGCTGGCCACGGGTGTAGAGGTGCTCGGAGATCAGGTCGGTGGAGACGATCTCCGCCAGCTCCTCGAAGGTCGTACCGCGCTCCGAGTGCTCCAGGAGCAGCGAGCGCACGGCGTCCGCGATCTCCTGGCGGCCGCCGTAGCCGACGGCGACGTTGACGATTATCCCGTCGACATGGGACGTCGACTGCTCGGCCTCCTTGAGCACCGTCTGCGTCCCGGCGGGCAGCAGGTCGAGCGTGCCCACGTGGTGGACGCGCCAGCGGCCGTCGGCGGCGAGGTTGCGCACGGTGTTCTCGATGATGCCGAGGAGCGGTTTCAGCTCGTGTTCGGGCCGGTCGAAGTTGTCCGTGGAGAGCATCCAGAGGGTGACGACCTCGACATCGGTCTCGCTGCACCAGCCGAGCAGCTCGGAGATCTTGTCCGCGCCGGCCTGGTGGCCCTGCACGGCCGAGCCGCCGGACGCCTTCGCCCACCGGCGGTTGCCGTCGAGGATGACCCCGATGTGCTTCGGCACCTGATCGTGGTCCAGGCGGCCTTCCACCCGGCGCGCGTAGAGCCTGTACACCAGGTCGCGGAAGTTCACTGAGTTCACCCTCTCGGTTCCGTACGGGCCCGGGGCCCGCCCTCCCCGTCGCCGGGGGTCGTCCGGGGTCAGCCCCCGCAAGGGAACGCCGCGCGGTCCGCACGGACCCGCGCGGGTATGAGCCGCGCCACACGTCGGCTTTCCCGAAGCCGCCACATTACTGCGATCGGGTCACGGGGGCCCAACCCGGTCTGTCACAACTCCGTGATAAGGAGGGAAAGTGACTGATTACCTCTCCCCAGAGCTCTACTACCGCGCTGCGGATTCGCGCTACGACACCATGGAGTACCGCCGCACCGGCCGCAGCGGCCTCAAGCTGCCCGCCCTCTCGCTGGGCCTGTGGCACAACTTCGGCGACGACCGTTCGCTGGACTCCCAGCGGGCGATCCTGCGCCGCGCCTTCGATCTCGGGGTGACGCACTTCGACCTGGCGAACAACTACGGCCCGCCGCCCGGCTCGGCCGAGCTGAACTTCGGCAAGCTCTTCGCCCAGGATTTCGCTCCGTACCGGGACGAACTGGTCCTTTCCACCAAGGCCGGCTATCTGATGCACCCCGGCCCGTACGGCGAGTGGGGTTCGCGGAAGTACCTGCTGTCCTCGCTCGACGCCTCGCTCAAGCGGATGGGCGTGGAGTACGTCGACATCTTCTACTCGCACCGCTTCGACCCGCACACCCCGCTGGAGGAGACGATGGGCGCGCTGGCGTCCGCCGTCCAGCAGGGCAAGGCGCTGTACGTCGGTGTCTCCTCGTACAACGCCGAGCAGACGGCGGAGGCGGCCGGGCTGCTGCGGGAGATGGGCGTCCCGGCCCTGATCCACCAGCCGTCCTACGCCATGATCAACCGCTGGATCGAGGACGACGGCCTGCTCGACACCCTGGAGGCGGCCGGCATGGGCTGCATCTCCTTCGTGCCGCTCGCCCAGGGGCTGCTCACGAACAAGTACCTGAAGGGCATCCCGGAGGGCTCGCGCGCCACCCAGGGCAAGTCGCTGGACCCGGGCCTGCTCTCGGACGAGGTCCTGCGCCGGCTGCGCGGCCTGAACGACATCGCGCAGGGCCGCGGCCAGTCGCTCGCCCAGCTGGCCATCGCATGGGTGCTGCGCGACAGCCGGATGACGTCGGCGCTGATCGGAGCGTCGAGCGTGAAGCAGCTGGAGGAGAACGTGGCGGCGCTGGCCGGTCCGGCGCTGACGGCGGCGGAGCTGAAGGAGATCGACACCTTCGCGGTGGACACCGAGGGCACGAACATCTGGGCGGGGCGCGGCTGACAGCGGGTCAGGGGCCTCGGCGGGGCGGGCGTCAGGTGTGGCGGAGCGGCGCCGGGGCCGGCCCAGAAAAAACGGGCCGGTCCGTGGGGGGGGATACGGACCGGCCCGAGGGGGGGTTTCCACCATAACCCTTCGTAAGTCCTGACGCGTGCCACGCCACTCCACAACTACTCTCCGGATTCACCGGACTCCGTAAGGGGCCGGTCGGAGGCGCTGCGGACGCCTGGCGCGGGCCCGGATTCGTCCCCGGTATCGAGGGGGCGCGGAGCGGCACGGGCTTGACGCCACGCGGTGTGAAGCGCCACGCGGTGTGAAGCGCCACGGGGTGTGAAGCGCCACGGGGTGCGTGGCGACTCTCCGCGCAATTGCGGACAGGGGTTGTCCTGCTGAGCTTCTAGGTTCGTCCTATGACGAGCCGAGCCCGTAGGACCGTGACCGTGAGCTGGCCCGAGGCGAACGCCCGGAGGCTGGCCCGCCAGCACCTGTCGGGCCCCGCGCCCGGCCTCTCCCCCGCCGACGCGGCCGGCGCGATGCTCGGTGCGCACGCCCAGGTGCTGTCGGCGGCCGAGCTGTCGGTGGGGCTGCGCGGCGAGGGGCTGACGCGCGCGGACGTGCGTACGGCGCTGTGGGCCGACGACCCGGCCCGGCGGACCCTGGTCAAGACGTTCGGGCCGCGCGGCACGGTCCATCTGCTGCCGGCGGCCGACCTGCCGCTGTGGACCGGCGCGCTCTCCGCCGTACCGACCGGCCCGAACCCGTTCCCCAAGGACACCCGGATGACCCCGGACCAGGTGGAGGAGGTCGTGACGGCGATCGGGGCGGCGCTGACCGGGGCGGAGCTGACGGTCGACGAGCTCTCCGAGGAGGTCGTCGCGCGGACCGGGCCGTGGGCCGGGGACCTGGTGATGCCCGGCTTCCAGGCGATGTGGCCGCGCTGGCGGCAGGTCCTTCACCTGGCGGGACACCGGGGCGCGCTCGCCTACGCGCCGAACCGGGGCCGCCGGGCGACCTACACCAACCCCGGGTACACCCCCTTGCCGGGCGCGGAGGCGCAGGCGGCGCTGGTGGAGCGGTACCTGTACGCGTACGGTCCGGCCACTCCGGCCCACTTCGCCCGCTGGCTCGCCGCGCCGAAGCGGTGGGCGGACGGGCTGTTCGCCTCGCTGGCCGGTTCCGGCGCGATCGAGGAGGTGGCGTTCGCGGAGGCCGGGCCCGCCTGGGTGGTGGCGGGCGACACGGACTTCCCGGCCGGTCCGGTACGGGGCGTGCGCCTGCTCCCGTACTTCGACGCGTTCGCCATCGCCTCGCAGCCCCGCGAGCGGCTCTTCCCCGGCCGGGCGTACGAGCGTGCGCTCGGCGGCGGGCAGGCGGGGAACTACCCGGTGCTGCTGGTGGACGGCACGGTGGCGGGCGTCTGGCACCAGCGCCGCTCGGGCCGGCGGATCGCGGTGACGGTGGAGCCGCTGGAGCCGCTGTCGGCGGCGCGGCTGCGGGCGCTGGAGGACGAGGTGGAGCGGGTGGGGGCGGTCATGGAGGGGCGGGCGGAGCTGACGGTGGGGACGGTGTCGGTGGGGCCGCACGCATAGGAGGCGTACGCGTAGAAGTGGTACGCGTAGAAGGCGTACGCGTGGAGGGCTCCCGGCCGGCGCTCTCAGTGCGGGTGGAAGCGGACCGCCAGGGTGTCTCCCGCCGCGACCACGAAGTCGCCCTGCTCGCAGCGGATGACCGCCTCGTGGACCTCGCCGTTGCCGTCTCTGCGCTCCAGCGTGCCGACGACCGTCCAGGCACCCCCGTACGGCACGGGTGGCAGCTGCGTCAGCGGGGCGTGCTGCCACTGGTTGGCCGGTACGCACCAGTCCGGCAGCAGCGGCCAGGTGCCCGGGGTGACGCGTAACGTCCAGTCGGAGGTGCAGGTCAGCAGCACGGACTGGTCCCGGTCGATCACGAACTCCACAGCCTCCGGCTCACCCGCGCGCCCTTCGGGCCGGTAGAAGACCCCGTGCACGGCAGTGATCCGGGACCCCGTGAGCCAGTCGGCGTTGCCGCTCCGGGTGCGTCCGGCCGGAGCTCCGTACTCTTCCCTCTCCACCCTCATGGCCGCTCCCCGTCTCCCTCGCTGGGCCTGCTCCCGCTGAGTAGGACGGCTGCTCGTGCGATCGCGTTGCCTGGCGGGCAAGGCTGAACTGGCGTCCGGGGTAGGCAGGTTGACACCCGTCGGTACGTCACAGGGGCTTGCGGGCCTCAATCAGGAAGCGGGTGGTGTGGGCGAGGAACGGACCCTCCTCCTCGATCTTCCGGTGGAGTGCGGCCAGTTGGGGCCGGTACTGCTCGACGGTGAATCCGGGAACCATCCAGATCACCTTGCGGAGGAAGTAGACGACCGCGCCGATGTCGAAGAACTCGGTACGCAGCCGCTCCGGCCGCAGACCGACGACCTCAAGACCGGCCGCCTCGGCGGCGGTGCGCGCGTCCTCGGGGTCGCGGGCGTTGCGGACCCCGGGCGGCTGCGGGCCGAGGCAGAACTCGACGAGCTCGAAGACGCTGGCCGGTCCGACCTGCTGGGAGAAGTACGTACCGCCGGGTGCGAGCACGCGGGCGATCTCCTCCCACCAGGTGGTCACCGGATGCCGGCTGACCACCAGGTCGAAGGCCGCGTCACCGAAGGGCAGCGGCGGCTCGTCCGCGTCCGCGACGACGACGGCACCGAGCGGGTGCAGCAGCGCGGTGGCGCGGGCGATGTTCGGCGGCCAGGACTCGGTGGCCACGGTGACCGGCGGGAGGATCGGCGCGGCAGCGAGCACCTCGCCGCCGCCGGTCTGGATGTCGAGCGCGGCCCGCGCCTCTCCGAGCCGGTCCGCCATGGCGCGCGCGTACCCCCAGGAGGGCCGCTGCTCGGTGGCCCGGCCCTCCAGCCAGGAGAAGTCCCACCCGTCGACGGAGACGGAGTCCGCCTCGGCGACGAGGGCCTCGAACCGGTCACGGGAGGCGTCGGAGGCGAAGGACGGGGCGGAGCGAGGGGCCGGGCGGGGCGGAGGGGGCGGAGGGGACTGTTCGGACATACGGGGATCGTGCCAGGCCGGGGGTGGGTGGCGCGAATGGATTCCGGGGCGCGCGGGTCGCGGGGCTTACGGGGCACGGGGGCGTGCGGGGCACGAGGGCGTGCGGGCTGCCGGGGCGGGGCCTGTGGGCTGCCGGGCCTGTTCACCGGCCGAGCCCTGGGGCTCAGGCCGCCAGAGCCCCCAGCAGTACGCCGACCAGCGCGCCCGCGATCATGAACGGCCCGAACGGGATGCCGGTCTTCCGCCCCGCCCGGCGCAGCAGGACGAGCCCGAGCCCGTACGCCGCGCCGAACAGGAACCCGGCGAACCCGCCCAGGAACAGCACCTCCCAGCCGTACCAGCCGAGGGCGACGCCCAGGGTGAGGGCCAGCTTCACATCGCCGAAGCCCATGCCGTTCGGGTTGATGAGGAAGAGCAGGAGGTAGAAGCCGCCGAGCACGAGCCCGCCGAGGAGCCCGGAGGTCCAGGATCCGGCATGACCGGGAAGGAGGGCGGCGCCGCCGAGCAGGAGGACGGCCACGGCGGCGAGAGGCAGGGTGAGCGGGTCGGGCAGCCGGTGGACGCGGCGGTCGACGGTGGCGAGGAGGACGGCGGGCGGGGCGAGGAGCAGCCACGCGGCCAGCTCGGGCCGGGCCCCGGTGGCGGCGGCGAGCGCGAGGCAGGCGAGGACGGTGATGAGGGGGGCGAGGGTGCCGGGGGCGTAGGGGACGCGGCCGGGGCGCGGGGGGCGGGGAGCGGTGGTGTCTTCGGCCGCCTGCGGCTGGGGGGCGTGGCCCTCGTCTCCGTACGGTACGGGACCGGGCTCCTCGTCTCCGTACCGTACGGAAGCTTGCGGGCCGGCGCCGCAGGAGGTGCAGCGCGCCGGGCCGAGCCAGCCGGCGAGCGGGCCCGTGAGCGGGTGGCCGGCGGGGCAGGTGGTGTGCCAGGGCTTCTCGGGGTCGACGGCGAACCGGTACGCGGCGCGCGGGATCAGCAGTCCGGTGACTCCACCCCAGACAGCGGCGACGGCGAGCAGCGCGAGGTCCACACCACGACCCTAATCGGCCGCGCGGACAAGGGGCTTGGGTCCTGGGGCCCACTCCTCACCGTTCGGGACCCAGGGGCGTACGCCGGGGGCTACGGTCGGTGGCCATGAGGACCTGGCGGGATGGCGACGGGACACTGACGGTCGGCGGGGACGCGGGGGCCCGGGAGGTGCCGCTGCGGATAGCGGCCTCGTACCGGTCCCGTACCCGGGGGTTGCTGGGGCGGGACGGGATCGACGGGGCGTTGCTGCTCACGCCGGCCGGGAGCGTGCACACGTTCCGGATGCGGTTCGCCATCGATGTGGCGTACCTGGACCGGAAGTTCACCGTGCTGGCCGTCCGCACGATGAAGCCCGGCCGCCTCGGTCTGCCGCGCCTGCGCTCCCGCCATGTGGTGGAGGCGGAGGCGGGGGCGATGGAGCGGTGGGGGGTGCGGCCGGGTGTGCGGGTGGAGCTGCGGGCGACGGACGCCCGATAGGTCCTACGGCGGGCCCGCGCCGAGCAGGGTCCAGGCGCCGTAGGCCGCCGAGGCGCAGGCCAGTACGGCGATGACGGCGGCCGTGCGGCCCGTGCTCCGCAGCCGTACCAGCGCGGCGGCGGGCGGGAGGAGCAGCGGGAACGCGGGCATCATCAGGCGGGGCCGGGAGCCGAAGTACCCGGCGCCGATCAGCGAGATGACGACGATCGCGATCCCGTAGACGAGGAGGGGCAGCGGCTGCCGCTGCCGTACGCACAGCACCACCAGCCAGCCGAGCAGCCCGAGCGCCGCGCAGAGCCCGAGCGTGGCGGGCAGCGGCAGCCCGGCGATGAAGGCGGCGAGCGCGCGGCCGCCGTCGATGCTGTTGCCCCACTGCGCCTGGACGTCGAAGTACGCGACCGGGCTGCCTTGGCGGACGGCGACGAACACCACGTACGCCAGCCAGCCCAGCGGTGCGAGCGCCACCCCGGCGATCATCCGGGCGTTGCGGCGGAGCAGCGGGCCGAGACGGCTCTCGGCGCGGTACTCCCGTACGAGGGTGACCGCGGCGGTGATCGCCAGGGCCGCGATGAGGGCGGCGGCCGAGGGCCGGGTGAGCCCTGCCAGGACGGAGAGGGCGCCCGCGACGAGCCAGCGGCCCTTGAGGACCGCGTACAGCGCCCAGGCGGCCAGGGCGGTGAAGAGCGTCTCCGTGTACGCCATCGACTGGACGAACGCCGTCGGGTACACGCCCCACAGCGCGGCCAGCGCCACCCCCGTACGCCGTCCGTACAGCTCCGCCCCGACGGCGAAGATGCCCCAGGCGGCGAGCAGCCCGGCCGTCCAGGCGACCAGGAGCCCGGCGCCGCCGAGGGTGAGCGGGGTCACCTCGGAGATCCCGCGCTCCAGGGCGGGGAGGAGGGGGAAGAAGGCCAGGTCGGAGTGGAGGGCGCCGTCGGGGAGGGTGGCGGTGTAGCCGTAGCCGTTCTCGGCGATGCGCTGGTACCAGACGGAGTCCCAGCGGCCGGTGAGCCGCACCAAGGGGTCCTTGCCGGAGGCTTGTGCGGCCGCCCAGAGCACCAGGAGCCCCAGGGCCCGGACGGCGGCGTAGACCGCGAGCGCGGGCGCGGCGGCCCGGAGCGCGGCGGCCGCGCGGGGGGCGGGGTCGCGGGGGTGCGGGGCGGGGGCGCCGGGCATCCGGGTGCGGAGCTGGTGATCGGACATATGGCCGATTATCTCCTCCGGGGCGGGTGCTCCTGGCCGCGGTGGGGCGGTGCGTGGTGTCTCTGTGGCCTCCGTGCCTCTCCGCGAGCCACTGCGCCTCAGCCTCTGCGCCTCTGCCTCTGTATCTCTGTGCCGCTGCCCTCTGCGCCTCTCCAAGGGCACCTTGGGCCCGTGGACCCATGCCCGGGGCACATGTCTCCCTTCAGGGACTGGGCACGGCGCTCCCGAACACCTTCCACGGCGAGACCGTGACCGACTCCATCACCGTCAACTGCGGGTGCGCGGCGGCGATTTCCTTCCGTACGGCGACGGCGTCCGGCCAGGAGTCGAGGGACGCGGAGCCGTCGATGACGACCCCGTCCCAGTCGGTGCCGGCCGTCGCGCCGCTGCGGTCGACGACGAAGCCGATGCAGAGCACGGAGGCCCGGCCGACGGTCCGCCGGATGGCGCTCACCGCCCGCTCCCGCTCCACCGGCGGCAGCTCCCCCACCGAGAACTCGACGGCGACGACTCCGCCGCGCGCCCGCCGTATGCGGACCAGGAGGTCGGGGCCGCCGTCCACCCACAGCCGGAAGCCGACTTCCTGGAGCCTTTGCAGCCCGGAAAGAGAGAGAAGCTGCTCCCGCGTCACAGGCGACCGGGCACCACTCGAAGGGAGGTCCAGGCTGACGAGCATGGTCCTCCCGGTCACCGGATGGACCGGGCGAAGCCCCTCCGATTCCAGGTCACCGAGGAGTGTCGCGGCGTCCAGCCGGGTCCAGCCCAGGTGGTACGAGGAGAAGAACCCGGCACTCATCGACGCCGCCCCGCCCTCATCACGACATGAATCCCATCATTCGCGTGCGCTAATACAGGAGTAGGCGACCACCGACAGGTCCGAGCGTACCGAGCGGCGGTGGGTGCGGCGTGGGCCCACGGACCCACGGGCGGCCCAAAGTGCGGGCCGGGCAGCCGCACCCGGCCGTCTTGGGCCCGACTTTGGGGCCGGGGGCCCGGGCCGGGGACGTGTTCCGGCCGTACGCTCACGGCCGACAGGCAGCCCACGCGGTGTTCTCGGGTGCCGGCTTACGTGGGCTTCGGGCCACGGGCTTCGGGCCACGGGGCTACAGGTTCGGGGAGGGGATGCGCCGTGAGCGGTGGCGGGGGCATGGAGGGCAGGAGCGCGGGCCACATACCGCCAGGTCGCCGGGGTGCAGGGGGCTCCGGCGCCCTGGCAGGCACGGAACCGGGCGGCCGTTTCTTCGCGTTGACGCGGAGCTGGGCGACGGGCGCGCTGGTCTACCTCGCCGCCGGTTTCCTGTCGAGCCGGGTCCTGCTCGAACTACTCGGCAGCGAGGCGCGGTTGGAGTCGTTCGGCTGGCGGCTCGCCCTGCTGCACATCCCCGCGCTCACCGTCACCCTCCTCACCGTCCTGGCCGCCGCCCGCATGCTCCCGGACGAACACCGCCCCTCCCGCCTGCTCTACCTGCTGGCCGCGCTGGCCGTACCGGTGGCCGGTCTGGCGTACGGCTTCGCGGTCTCGTGGGAGGCGGTGGGGATCGAGGGCGTGCTGATGCCGGTGGTGTCGCTGGCGGCGGGCGCGGCGTCGGGTGTAGCCGTCGACCGGCTGGTGGAGGAGCGCGCGACCCGGCCCGCGCCGCCGTCGACGTACTCGTACAACTGGCGTGACAGCGGCGCCACGGCGGTGGAGTACCTCGGTGTCGTGGTCCTCGTCGTGACGCTGGTCGGCGCGATGGCGATGGCGGGCGTCGGCGGACAGATCGGGGAACGTATCCGCTGCGCGATCAGTGCGCTGGCCGGGGGCGGCGGGTCGTGCACCACGGGTGGCGGGACCCCTGAGGCGCAGCCGAGGACGGACGCCGACTACGAGCCGAAGATGTGCCAGATCTCGTCGGTCTCGGACAAGGCGGGTGGCAAGGTCAAGATCGGCTGGTTCGAGTGGGGCGAGGAGTACGGCTTCCAGCAGAAGGTCTCCCAGGCGAGCACCGACATCAACGGGGACGGCAAGGTCGACGGGAACGACAAGGTCGTCTCCATGACCTTCACGGACGCGGCCTCCGCCGGTGTCACGGCCAGTACGCCGGGGGTGAAGCTGGGGAAGCTCGGCAAGGCGGATGTCGACATCGGCGGCGGCATCAAGATCACCAACGGTGACACCTGGATCTTCGCGAGCGAGGAAGAGGCGCAGAAGATGCGGGACGACATCGAGGAGATGAAGATGTGGGAGACCGCCACCAAGCACGGCGGCGGGTACGGCGGGAACTGGTACTCCGGCATGAAGTGGGCGGAGAAGAAGGAAGATATCGAGCGGAAGATCGGCGACAAGAAGATCTCGTACGCGACGGTCGGCCTCAACGCCTATGCCGACGGCGGACTTTCGGTGAAGGGCGGCGACGGGGACGAACTCGGCGCCAAGCTCGGCGGGAAGGCCACGTTCTCGCCCGAGGTGACGATCACCAAGGACGACGTGAGCGGCAACGAGTCGTACACGTACACCGCCAAGCTCACACTGGAAGGCAAGCTGAGCGGCAACGCGGGCCCGTTGAAAGGCGTGTTGAGCGACAAGCAGAACCGCACCGGCGCCATCACCGTCACCCGTGACCAGAAGACCGGGAAGATCGTCCGCATCGACATGACGCAGACGGTGGAGAACGGTTCGCCGTCCGGCAAGCTCGAAGTCGGCGGCGACAACGGCGAGTCGGGCGCGGACAAGCGCGGCGGCAAGAGCAGCGTGTCGGACCCGTCGGGCGAGAGCGGCATCGACGTGGTGACCAACTCGATCGTCTTCGGCAAGGAGGCGGACGCGGCCACCGAGGCGAAGCGGGCCGTCGCCGAACAGTGGCTGGACGGCTCCGGGAACAACACGGCCCCCTTCGAGTACCTCTTCGGCGACCGTGGCATGGAGACCCGCCCCACGGGCAACGACCCTTTCGAGAACCTGATGTTCGAGGACGGGCTGTCCAGCACGATGCGCTACCTCGGCGAGAGTGACGCGCAGGAGTTCGGCTTCGAGATCTCGCTCGGGATGAGCCTCGGGTTCTCGCTCTCCGACGAGCAGAAGAAGGAGACGCTGACGGACGCCCGGTTCCTGGGGGCGCCGCAGGGTGACGGCCGCACATATCTTCCGTACAGCTACTGCGCGAACTGACGAGGGATGACGATGGCGAAGAGGCCCCACGCGAGGAGCAGGCGGACCGCGGCGGCGTTGGGACTGTCCCTCTGCCTGGCGCTGCCGGCAGGCTGCGGCAGCGACACGGACGGCAAGGCCTCGGTCCCGGAGGGCTGGTCCACGCTGGACACGGACAGCCTGAGCGTCGGCTACCCGAAGACCCAGGGGTACGCGGAGCAGCCGGCGGCCGAACGCAGCGGGAGCAACGCGGCGGTGGCGCTGAAGGTGGAGGACGGCATCCGCACGGGCATGGTCTCCGTCCAGCTGAACTTCGCCACCGGCGTGAGCGACGCGGCCGAGGCGGCGGCCGCGGCAGGCGCCGGAATCGGCATGGGCGCCACCCGCAAGTCGACGAAGGACGTCCGCCTGACCGGCCCCTCGACCGCCCGGGACGCCCGCCGCATCGACTACGACTTCACGGCCGACGGCCAGAACGACACCCCGAACAAGGGCACCCCGATGACGGGCGTGCTGGTGGCGGGCGTGGACTCGGGGGGCGTGCCGTTCGTGGTGCGGCTGAACGCGGTGAAGGGGGCGGTGGAGGGGGCGGAGCTGGATGCGTTCGTGGGGTCTATTGCGGTGAAGTAGGGGTCGGGAAGAGACCGTTCAGGCAGCTTCGTGCCTCAGCGGGTCGATCGCCGTGACCCAGCGGGCAAACCAGGAGCCGTGGCGCCTCCGGCAACCAGCCGTCGGCGCCCGAAAGCGTCGTACCGGATAAAGCCGCATCAGCCCGGCCCATACGGACCGTAATACGGCACCAAACGGCTCACCACCGATCACCACCCACAGAAAGCAACAGGACGCACACCCACGGGATACACCCGTCGGTAATTTAATGGCCCTGCCAAAGATCTCCACCGCGAACGCGCAGCGTTCACATTCCGTCCCGCTTTCCGTTTCCGTTCCGCTTGGAGTGGGAGGCGCGGCGGAGGCGAGGGCCGCGCCTTCGGTGCCGGTCGGCGGGCGGATTGGTGTTCCACCTGGGGGATCGTGTGAAGAGACACCACTTTCCCCATGACCGCCTCTTCACCGCAGGTCAATTCCCTCTCGTTTTGCGCACCCTTCCGCTTCGGTGCGATTGGCCGCACGGACACAGGGCGTGCTTTGATCCATCGCACTGCGGCAGTCGGCCCGGCTATTTCGCTTCAGGGAGCCACACAAGGGATTTCATGAATCCTGCTCAGCTTTCCGTTGAATGCTCCGAGCCGACCACCGCATCCCCCGAACCCCTATATATCCATGTGAAGGGAAGCTCCTCATGAACTCCACCCCCCAGGTTCCGACCCAGGTCATCTCCGACGCCGACCTGGACAACGTGTCCGGTGGCATCCTCAACGGTTCCCTGAACAACAACGCCCTGGGCCTGTCCGCCGACGCCCCGGTCTCGCTGTCCGGCGCCCTCCAGGCCGCCACCGGCACCGTCGACGCCGCCACCGGCCTCAACCTTCAGGGCGTCTCGGGTCTCGTCTCGGGTCTCTGAGCCGGCCGTGTGCCGTTGAGCGGCACACCTCACGGCAGTGATGCCGGGCCGCCGGTTCTCCCCATACCGGTGCGCCCGACCGTGTGCCCCGGATCCCACCGGATCCGGGGCACACGGGGTACTCCCCTTTCCGAGGAAGCGTGGCGTGCACTTTCGTCAACAGGCCCTTTCGAAGCTGCGGTCCCCCGAAGACATCGATCTCCCCGTGCGCTACGCCCGTCCGCGCGGCGGGCTCGTCCTCGTCGTCACGCTCGCGGTCATGCTCGGCGCGGCCTTCTGGGCGGTGACCGGCACCGTGTCCTCCACGCTGAGCGCGTCCGGCGTCCTCACCCACGCGCAGGGCAGCTACGTCCTGCAGAGCCCGGTCGCCGGTCAGGTCACCGACGTACTCGCCGAAGAGGGCGAGCGGGTCGCCGCCGACGCGCCGCTCGTGAAGGTCCGTACGGCCGACGGCAGCACCGTCGTCCGTACCCTCGCCGCCGGCCGGCTCACCGCGCTCGCCGCCACCATCGGCTCCGTGATCACCCCGGGCGCGGACGTGGCGGCCGTCGAACGCGTCGCCAAGGCCGACGACCCGCTCATGGCCATGCTGTACGTCCCCGCCGGGGCCGGCGCGACCGTCCCCGTCGGGGCCTCCGTCGATCTCACCGTCCAGTCCGTGCCCACCCAGCGGTACGGCGTGCTCCGCGGCACGGTCGAGTCCGTCACCCGGACCGCGCAGACCCGCCAGCGGATCTCCGGCTTCCTGGGCAGCAGCCAGCTGGGCGAGCAGTTCTCCCGGCAGGGCCCGCCGGTCGCCGTGCTCGTCCGTCTCACCACCGACGCGGACGGCGGCGAGTCCGGCTTCGCCTGGTCGTCCTCGCAGGGCCCGCCCTTCCGGCTGGACTCCATGACCCTGGCCGGCGGCTCCATCGAACTCGCCGAGCAGCATCCGATCGAATGGCTGCTTCCATGACCGCTCCTCCCGGCCACGCCACCCGCAAGAGCAGCCACAAGCCCCACAAGGCGCCCAGAGCCCGCAACCCCCGCAAAGCCGCACCGGCGAAGCGGCCGAGGCGCGTCCGTACCCCCACCGTCCTCCAGATGGAGGCCGTCGAGTGCGGCGCCGCGGCCCTCGCCATGGTGCTCGCGCACCACGGCCGCCATGTGCCGCTGGAGGAGCTGCGCATCGCCTGCGGGGTGTCGCGCGACGGTTCCCGCGCCAGCAACGTACTGAAGGCCGCCCGCAGTTACGGTCTCCGCGCCACCGGCATGCAGATGGAGGCCACCGCACTCACCGAGGTCCGGGCGCCCGCCGTCCTGTTCTGGGAGTTCAACCACTACGTCGTGTACGAGGGGCCCGGCCGGCGCCTCGGCCGGCGCGGCGTGTACGTCAACGACCCCGACAAGGGCCGCCGCTTCGTACCGGACGAGGACTTCGACACCAGCTTCACCGGCGTCGTCCTCGTCCTGGAACCGTCCGGCGACTTCCGCCGCGGCGGCCGTAAACCCGGCGTCCTGCGGGCCATCCCCGACCGGCTGCGCTCCACCCGGCCCACCCTGCTGGCCGCTCTCCTCGCCAGCCTGCTGCTGGTCGCCGTCGGCGCGGCGGTGCCCGCACTGAGCCGTACGTACATCGATATTTTCCTGATAGGCAATCAGACCTCGCCGCTGGGGCCGCTGTTCGCCTCGATGGCGGCCATGGTCGTCCTGACCGCCGTCCTCACCGGCCTCCAGCAGGCCAATCTGCTGCGCGGCCGGATCATCTCCTCCACCCTCGGCAGCGCCCGCTTTCTGCGCCATCTGCTGCGGCTGCCGGTCACCTTCTTCGCCCAGCGCAGCCCCGCCGACCTCGTCCAGCGGCTCCAGTCCAACGACTCCGTGGGCGAGACGCTGGCCAGGGACCTCGCGGCGGCCGGCGTGGACGGCGTCGTCGTGATCCTCTACGCGCTGCTGATGTGGACGTACGATCCCCAACTCACCGTCGTCGGCGTGCTGATCGCCCTCCTCAACATCGTCGCCATGCGCGTCGTGATCCGGCTGCGCGCCGCCCACACCCAGAAGCTGCGCGCCGACACCGCCCGGCTGACCAACACCTCGTACACCGGCCTCCAGCTCATCGAGACGATGAAGGCCACCGGCGGCGAGGACGGCTACTTCCGGCGGTGGGCCGGACAGCACGCCACCACCCTGGAGGAACAGCAGCGGCTCGGCGTGCCGAGCGCGGTGCTGTCCGTCGTCGCGCCGACGCTCGCCACGCTCAACAGTGCGCTGATCCTCTGGATCGGAGGGCTGCGAGCGGTCGACGGCTATCTGTCGGTCGGCCTGCTGGTCGCCTTCCAGGCCCTGGTGACGCGGTTCACCGCGCCGATCACCCGGCTGAACGGCGTGGCGGGCCGCATCCAGGACTTCGCGGCGGACGTGGCGCGCCTCCGGGACGTCGAGAACTTTCCGGTCGACCCGCTGTACGCACGCGATGTGCCGGAGGCCGGCACTCGGCGGCTGACCGGGCACGTCACGCTGGAGGACATCACCTTCGGCTACAGCCCGCTCGACCAGCCGCTGCTCACCGGCTTCTCGCTGTCCGTCGGGCCGGGCCGGCAGATCGCCCTCGTCGGCGGCTCCGGCAGCGGCAAGTCGACCGTCTCCCGGCTGATCTCGGGCCTCTACACCCCGTGGGAAGGCACGATCCGCATCGACGGACAGCGGCTGGACGACATCCCGCGCGGCTCGCTGGCGGCCTCGGTCTCCTTCGTCGACCAGGACATCTTCCTCTTCGAGGGCACGGTGCGGGACAACGTGGCGCTGTGGGACCCGTCGATCACCGACGAGGCCGTGGTCACGGCGCTCCGGGACGCGGAACTGTACGAGGATGTCATCGCCCGGCGCCCGGAGGGCATCCACGGCCGGGTCGAGCAGGACGGCCGCAACTTCTCCGGCGGCCAGCGCCAGCGGCTGGAGATCGCCCGCGCGCTGGTGCGGCGGCCGAGTGTCCTCGTACTCGACGAGGTGACCAGCGCCCTGGACGCGCGGACCGAACAGGCCGTCATCGCCAATCTGCGGCGCCGGGGCTGCGCGTGCGTGGTGATCGCGCACCGGCTGAGCACCGTGCGGGACAGCGACGAGATCCTGGTCCTGGACCACGGGACGGTCGTCGAACGAGGCCGGCACGAGGCGCTGGTCGCGGCCGGCGGACCGTACGCCGAACTGGTCAGGGAGCACTGAGCGCCGCTATGACGTACGTTTCGCCTCCGGGCACCTCTGTGGCGCCTGCCTCCGACCCTGTGGTCCATGCGCTGGGCGGCCTCGGCTCGCCGGTCGAGGGCGCGGGCCTGCGCAGCCTTCCGCTGGAGGGGCCGCAGGTGCTCTGGCTGGTGGTGGCGGGCGCGCTCGACCTGTTCGCGGTCGACGCGCTCCAGGAGGGCCACTGGCACTTCCTGGGCCGGCTCGACGCGGGCGGACTGCTGCTCGGGCCGGTGGAGGGGCCGCAGCACACGCTGCTCGGCCGGCCCTCCCAGTACTGCCGGATGCGCCGGATCCCGCTGCGGGAGCTGTGGCGGCCGGAGCCGTACGGGGATGGGTACGGCGGTGCGTACGGTGACCCGTACGCCGCCACCGGCCCGACGCCGCTCGAACACGCGGTCTCGCTCGGCGCCGGGCGCGGTACCGGTGTCCTCTCCGCTGCGCCGCTGGACGGCCGTCCGGCCGCTGCTTCCGCCGCGGCCGTGTCCGACGACGATGTGCTGTGGCTGCCGGTTCCGCCGGGGAGCGTGCGGTACGGCGCGTCCTACGGCGCGGAGGCCGCCGCTGACCTGCTGATGGACGCGGAGCTGTGGCAGCGGATGGTGGACCAGCAGTACCGGCTGCTCACCGCCGTCGACCGCTGGATCGAGCAGGTGGAGCGGGCGCACGAGGACCGTACGGCCGCCGGGTTGCGCGCGGGCGAGGCGGTCCGGGAGAGCGCCGACCAGGCGCTGCTGGCCTCGATCGGGCGGCCGGGCGGCGGCGCGGTGGCCGGTGGCGGGACGGGCGCCGGCGTGGACGCCACGTACGCCGTGTGCCGGCGGGTCGCGGAGGCGGCCGGGATCACCCTGACCGAGCCGCCGAAGGGTGCGGCCGGGAACAGCGACCGCACCGGTGCGGTGGAACGCATCGCGCTCGGCTCCCGGGTGCGCACCCGTGCCGTACGGCTCGACGGGGCCTGGTGGCGCAACGACGCCGGACCGCTGGTCGGGCAGCGCGCCAAGTCCGGTGCGCCGGTGGCGCTGCTGTGGCGGAGGGGCCGGTACGAGGCGGTCAACCCGGCCACCGGCAGCCGGATCCGGGTCGGCGAGGAGAACGCCGAGGACTTCGCGGAGCGGGCGGTGATGTTCTACCGGCCGCTGCCGGAGAAGCCGCTGCGTACGGCCCGGCTGCTGCTCTTCAGCCTGCGGGGCACCCGGGCCGACCTGCGTAACCTCCTGATCAGCGGGCTGGTGACGGTCGGGCTCGGTGCGCTGGTGCCGATCGCGACCGGGCAGGTTCTCGGTACGTTCGTGCCCCGGGCACAGACGGATCTGATCGCGCAGGTGTGCCTGGTCCTGATGATCACGAGCGTCGTCGCCGCCACGTTCATGCTGCTGCAGAGCCTGACGCTGCTGCGGATGGAGGGCCGGATCGAGAGCACCCTGCAACCGGCCGTCTGGGACCGGCTGTTGAGGCTGCCGACGACGTTCTTCACCGAGCGGTCGACGGGTGAACTGGCCAGCGCCGCCATGGGGATCAGCGCGATCCGGCGGGTGCTGGCGGGAGTTGGTCCGGTGGCCGTGCAGGCGGGGACGGTCGGCGCGGTGAACCTCGGGCTGCTGCTGTTCCACAGTGTGCCGCTGGCGTTGGCGGCGATCGGCATGCTGGTCGTCATCGCGGCCGTGTTCCTGGCGTTGGGACTGTGGCAACTGCGCTGGCAGCGAAGGCTGGTGAAGCTCAACAACCGGCTCGCCAACCAGGCGTACCAGACCCTGCGCGGGCTGCCGAAGCTGCGCGTGGCAGCGGCGGAGAGCTTCGCGTACGCCGCCTGGGCGCGGGAGTTCGCGCGCTCGCGGGAGATGCACCAGCGGGCCGGGCGGATCAGGAACATCACCACGGTCCTGGACTCGGTGTATCTGCCGCTCTGTTCGCTCATCATGTTCATGCTGCTCGCCGGTCCGGCGCGCGGGACGATGTCGGCCGGGGCGTTCCTGACCTTCAGTACGTCGGTGACGATGCTGCTGACGTCGGTCACCCAGCTCACGGGCGCCCTGGTGTCGGCGGCGGCCGCGCTGCCGATGTTCGAGCAGGTCAGGCCGGTGCTGGAGGAGATGCCCGAGGTGAAGAGCGCGAGCGCCCGGCCCGGCGTGCTGTCGGGCGGGATCGAAGCGCGGAAGCTCTCCTTCCGGTACGCCGAGGACGCGCCGCTGGTCCTCGACGACGTGTCGCTGGAGATCCGGCCCGGCGAGTTCGTGGCGGTGGTGGGCCCGAGCGGCTGCGGGAAGTCGACGCTGCTGCGGCTGCTGATCGGCTTCGACCGGCCGGAGTCCGGCAGTGTGCTGTACGACGGCCAGGACCTGGCCGCCCTCGACCGGTCGGCCGTACGGCGTCAGTGCGGAGTGGTGCTGCAGAACGCCCAACCGCTGACCGGGTCGATCCTGGACTGCATCTGCGGTACGGAGTCCTTCACGCAGGAGGAGGCGTGGGAGGCGGCCGAGATGGCCGGGCTGGCGGAGGACATCCGGCGGATGCCGATGGGCCTGCAGACGATGATCGCCGGAGGCGGTGCGATCTCGGGCGGCCAGCGGCAGCGGCTGATGATCGCGGCGGCGCTGATCCGGCGGCCCCGCATCCTCTTCTTCGACGAGGCGACGAGCGCGCTGGACAACGAGACCCAGCGCACGGTGATCGAGAGCACCCAGCGCCTGGACGCCACCCGCCTGGTGATCGCGCACCGGCTCTCGACGGTGATGGACGCGGACCGGGTGGTGGTGATGGCGGAGGGGCGGATCGTGGAACAGGGGCCGCCTGCGGAGTTGCTGGGGAGGGCGGGGGGCCATCTGCGTGAGCTGGTGCGGAGGCAGCTGGCGTGATCGCGGGAGGGCCGGCACCGCGATCGCGCCGCGGTGCCGGCCCTTTGCCGTGCGTACGAGGAGGAGGTCAGGAGCCTTCGCCGCGCGGGAAGGAGACCTCCACGCGGCGGTTCTTCTTCCGGCCCTCTTCGTTGCTGTTGCTGGCGATCGGGTACTGCTCGCCGTAGCCCCGGATCTCGTACGTGATCGTGGGGCCGAGCGCCTTGGAGAGGACTCCGTGCACGGCGTCGGCGCGCTTCTTGGAGAGCACGTCGCCGTGGGCGGAGGAGCCGAGGTTGTCGGTGAAGCCGAAGACGCGGACCTTGGTGGCGTTCTGCTTCTTGATCTCGTCGGCGATGGCGGCGATGCGGGCGTTGGCCGCCGAGCTCAGCTTCGCGCTGTCCTTGCCGAAGAGGACTTCGGCCTGGAGCGCGAACTTGATGTCGGCGTTGCTGTCCTCGCGGCGTTCTTCGCCGCCGAGGTCTTCTACCACCTGGACGATGTCGAGGACCTTGGCGGGTCCCAGCGTGCCGCCGTCGGGCATCTTGAGGTCCGGGTCGTTCGGGTCGACCTCGACCGGGGGGACCGACTGGGCCTCGGTGCCCGGTGGGACGCTGGGGTCGTCGGCCAGGGCCGGCGTCGACCCGAACAGCGTGAAGCTCGCGACGACCAGAAATGAGGCGGCCGACAGTCCCGCCGACCTCATGCGGGTGCGTGTGTGCGTCATGGCGGCCGTCACCCGGAGATCTTGACGGACGTGGTCCCGAAGGTCGGGAGAGTGAAGTCGACCTCCGTCGTCGTGTTCGGCGGTGACGGGAACTGCATGAACACGGACGTGGTCTTCCCGGCCAGAAGAGGCGGAATACCGGTCGTGCACAGGCACCGGTTCTCGGTGTCACGCAGGATGTAGTAGCGCTTCTTGCCCACCTTGTCGACAAGGGTCGCTCCGGCGACCGAGTTCGGGTTCTTCGCCAGCAGTGCCGTCTCGGTGCCTGCCCACGCAGTCGTGTTCTTCGACTGCGTGCCGTCATTCCTGATCGACGCCTGCACGGTGACGAAACCGCCGGAGTCCCGCTTGGCCTGATGGATGGTCATGATCAGCCCATCACCGCGGATCTCCGCCAGCTTGACATTCGGGTCCACGTTCTCGCCGGCAGCGGTGTCCGGCTGCTGTTCGCCCTTGTCTTCCGTGGGAGCAGGAGCGGGCGCCGAAGGCTGCGCGGAGTTCTCACCACCCTGCTGAGCCTCATCGCTACCGCCGTCGCCACCGCAGCCGGTGAGGGCCAGGCCGAAGACGGCCGTGAGAGCGGCAGCCGCCAGCGCCTTTCGGCCTGTCGTGGTGTGCCGAATGCTCATGATCGGATTCCTCTACTCATCGTTCGCTGTCACTGGTCGACCAACCGCACATCAAAGAGGGTCCTGCTCACGCTCTCCCATGGTGGAGGGCTGCCTGGCGCGATCTCGAGGATCCTGCCGTTCCGGCATGTGAAGACGAAGAGGTCCTGGACTCCGTCACTGTTGACGTCCACAGCCTTCGGATTGGGACAGCGGAACTCGATGAGCGCAGTGGCCTTGGCCGTGGCGAACGTGTTGCCCGAACCAGGGAGCACCGAGGAGTCCACCGGCTTGCGGCCCTTGACCTCGACCGTGATCCGGTCACGCAGGTCGCCGTAGACCGGGACACAGAGGGTCGTGTCGGCGTCATTGGCGTCGGCCAGCCGTTCGGCCTCCGAGCAGGGCGGAACGAAAGGCGCGCCGAGAAAGAGGTCCAGCGTGTTTCCGGGGAGCGAGGCGTAGAACCCCGTCCCGAAGTCGTCGCGTGCGCTTTGAGCGGCAGCCAGTGCGGCGGCGTCAGCCGCACCCTGGGATCCGTTGCGCAAGGCGGAAGCCTTGCCGACAGCGAAGAAGGCCAACGCGAGGAAGAGCAGGCCCGCCACCATCATGACGTAGATGGGGAAAGCCTGCCCTCCGTCGTTGCGAGAACGACCGGTCATCACTGGGCGGTGATGGAATCCACCAGTCCGCTGATGCGGGTGGAGATCGCGCCGCCGATCCCCGTAGCCACGATCGCGCCGATGATCGCCACGACCACCAGAATGATCCCCAGGTACTCGAACGCCGTCTGCCCCCGGTCCTTCGCCGCATACCGCTTCCGGACGGCGGTGACAGCCGTGTTGGCCCAGCCGTTGACGCGGACGGCGGTCTTCAGGGTGATGTCCGACATGGTGTTCCCCTCCTGGTTCGGCCGGCCGTCTGCCGGCCGGCTCGGGCGTTTCCGCGGTGCTCTCCCCGGTACCGGCTTCCTCCTGGCCGGTGCCGGGGGCGACGGGAGAAACATAGGGGGGAACCGCTGTGCGGTCAGAGGGTCCGTGGGCCCATTCCCGGGCCCAAAAGGTCTCCTGGGCCCCCGTGGGTAACGTCCGGTTGGTCTTCCGGGCGGTCATGGGTGCCGTCCGGGGGCCTGGGGCGCCGTGCCGAGCCAGCGGGCTATGGCCTCGCTGCGGCTGGTGCTGTGGAGCTTGGTGAAGATGCGGTTGATGTGGTTCTTGACGGTCTTCTCGCTGATGAAGCAGGTGGCGGCGATCTGCTGATTACTCATTCCGGACGCAATCAGCTCCATGACCTCCACCTCTCGCGAACTCAGCCCGTACTGCTGCCTGTTGGGGGATGGCACCGACCCCCCGGTTACAGAAGACTGTCCCACAACAGGTTGCAGTTGCGAAAGGCTTTCGGAATGTTCGCGCTGTCGCGAGGGCGCTTGGGCGGGTGCCTGAACGGGCGTGCGCCCAGCTGCCGTTGTCAGCGCCGCACCCAGCCCGTCCGGCAGTGGCGCCCGCTCCGGGCCCGTGCCGTGGCGCATGTGGGCCAGGAGCGCGTCGGCGGCCGTGGCGGTGAAGTGGGCGCGGCCGTTCCTCGTGTCCCGTACCGCCTGCACCAGCTGGTCCGCCGTGAACTCGCCGTGCACCAGATAGCCGCCGGCGCCGAGACGCAGCGCCTCGTGCACGATCTCGCTCTCGCGGCTGTACGTCAGCATGAGGACGGGGGCGATGCCCACCAGGTGCGGCAGCGCGGAGATGCCGTCCACGCCGGGCATGCGGACGTCCAGCAGGACCACGTCCGGGCGGTGGTGGAGCGTCTTCTCGTACGCCTCCCGGCCGTCCGCCGCCTCCGCGACGACCTGGATGTCGGCGCGGCCCGAGAGCAGGACGCCCAGGCCCGCGCGGACCACCGGGTTGTCGTCGGCCACCACCACCCGGAGCCGGGCCGTGGCGGGAGCGGGGGGCAGGGCGGGGGGAACGGTCGCGGGGTGCGGGGGGCCTGGTTCGAAGACGTCGTCCGGCATGTGTGCGGCCTCCTCTCTGGGTCGGGAAATCAAGGGTCGGGGATCTGAGGGGGCTGAGCGGTCAGAGCGGTCTGAGGGGGCCGAGGGGCCACAGCGGTCATGGGGGTGACATGTGGGCGGCGGGGACAGAAGCGGGTCCGGCCGGTACCGGGGCCGCCGGTGCGAACGGTGGTGGTGGTGAAGGCACCAGCGCCGCCAGCGGGAGCTCCACCCGCACCTCCGTCCCCCGCTCCGCCCTGCCCCGGCCGATCCGGATCCGGGCCCCGATCGACGCCGCCCGCTCCACCATGCCGACCAGGCCGAAGTGGCCCGCCAGCCGCAGGCCCTCCAGGGTGGTTCCGGCGGGCAGGCCGCGGCCGTCGTCGTACACGCTCATCCTCAGCACATCGCCCTTCACCCCGGCCAGGACGACCAGGTACGTAGGGCCCGCGTGCCGGTGCGCGTTCTCCAGGGCCTCGGAGGCGACCGTGAGGAGCTGGCGGGCCACCGCGTGCGGGACGGGCGGGACCGGGGTGTTCTCGGCGAGGCGGCGGAACGTGGCCGTGACCGGGTGGCGCGCGGTGAAGTCGGCGGCCTGGGCGGCCAGTTCCGTCACCAGGTCCACGCCGCCCTCCAGGCCCTGTTCGCGCCGCAGGTCCGTCAGCAGCTCCCGTGACTCGGCGGCGGCCCGGCGCGCGGCCCGGGCGACCAGCTCCGCCTGGTGCCGTACCGTCGGCGGGTCCATCCGGTCGGCCGAGCACGCCAGGCCGTCGGCGGCCAGCGCCAGGCCGTGCAGCGTCTTGGCCACTGAGTCGTGCATCTCCCGTGCCAGGCGCGTGCGTTCGCCCTCCACCGCCTCGTTCACCGCCAGCCGCGCCCGGGTCTCGGTGAGCGCCTGCGTGGCCGCCCCGAAGCGGAGGAGCAGGTTGCGCAGAGTGACGCCGACCGCTCCGGCGATCACGCAGAAGCCGGGCAGCAGCAACGCCGTCGCTCCGCCCGCCTCCAGCTTCGGGACGCTCGCGTACACGCCGAAGACGATCACCACCTGGAGCGCCGCGAAGACCGCGGCCCCGCGCCAGCCCTGGACCAGGCCCGCCAGGAGCGGGGTGCAGACGGTGACGTACGCGAGGGTCGACTCGGGGGTCGCGGTGATCAGCAGGAGCGCGCCGAAGAACACGTCGACGGCGAGCAGCCAGGGGTGGCGCAGGAGGACGGGGCCGAAGCGTTCCCAGTCGCGGAAGAGGACGTACGAGCCCATGAAGGTGACCAGGATCGCCGCGCCGATGAACCAGGTGGGCAGACCGGGGGCGGTGTGGGCGATGGCGTACGGGGTTGCGATCGCGATCATCGCCAGGCGGAAGCCGAACACCTGGCGGCACATCGCCTGGAGTGCGTTGACCTGGATGGCGAAGGCCGGGGCCGCCGGGGTGTCGGTGTGGGCCCGGGTCAGGTCGGTGGTCAGGCCGGGCCGGGATCCGGTCAGTTGGTATGCCATGCTCCTGTCACCTCCGCCTCGTTCCCCGTAAGGCTCCGCTGTCCCCGTCGTCCCCATCCCGTACGCCGTTCATGTCAGCCGCCCGAGAGAAACGAGAAGTCGACGTCGGCTCCGTACACGAATCCGACCGTGAGGAGGACGAGGGTGCCGGGCAGCAGGAACGTGGTCACCGCGAACGTCGCCTTCGGGACCGCCTTGGCGGCCTTGCGGCGGGCGTTCTGGGCGTCGGTGCGGCGCATGTCGTTGGCGATCTGGATGAGCGTCTCGACGATCGGGGCGCCCAGCTCCTCGCCCTGCTGGAGCGTGGTGACGAACATCGCGACCTGCTCCGAGTCGTTGCGTCTGCGCAGCTCCTCGAAGGCCTGGCGGCGGCTGACGCCCATGTCCATCTGGCGCAGGGTGATGCGGAGTTCGTCAGACCACGGGCCCTCGTACTTCTCCGCCACCCGGTCCAGCGCCTGCCGGAAGCCGAGGCCGGCGGAGACGACGACGGCGAGGACGTCGAGGAAGTCCGGCAGGGTGCGTTCGATGTGCTCGCGGCGGACCCGGATCGCCGACCAGATGCCCGCCTCCACCCAGAACAGGCCGAACGCGATCATGAGGAGCGCCAGGAAGAGCTGGCCCTGGAGCAGCATGGAGAAGGCGCCCAGGAGGCCCAGCGCGCCGTAGACGGCGCGGCGGGCCGCGTAACGGTCGATGGTGAGGCCGCCCGGGTTGCCGGCCAGGTCGATCTGGCGGCGCTTCTTGTTGACCGCCTTCGGGCCCATCATCCGCAGCACCATCGGGGCCCAGCGGATGCCGAGGCGGTCGATGCCGGAGCCGACCGCGCCGGTGCGCGAGGAGCCGGATTCCAGCGCGACGGCGAGGTCGCCGGGGAGTTTGGCGTCGGCCCGGTACATCCGGATGCCGTGGATGGCCCCGTAGACGGCGAGGCCGACGACCAGGGCGAGCAGCAGGTCCATGTCCGTACCTCTTCTCTTCCTGGTCTCAGACGTCGATACGGGAGAGGCGGCGGATGACCACGAACCCGACCGCGTACAGGGCGAGGGCCACGACCACCGCGGCCTGGCCGATGAGGGCGCCGGTCATCCGGTCCAGCGCTCCCGGCATGACCGCGTTCATCAGGAGCATCGCGCCGATCCCGAAGACCGGTACGGCGTAGGCGGTGACGGTGACCTGCGAGAGCTGGGTCTTGACCTCGCGGCGGGTCTCCTTGCGCTCCTCCAGCGTCTCGGTGAGGTTGCGCAGCGAGCTGACGACCGTTCCGCCGGCCCGGTTGGAGAGAACCAACGTTGTTACCAAGACCACGAGTTCGCGGGACGGGAGGCGGTCGGTCAGTTCGCTCAACGCCTCGTCCAGCGATTCTCCTACCGCCAGCCTCCTTGCCACGCGCGCCAGTTCCTCGCCCGCCGGGTCCTCCATCTCCTCGGCGGCCATGGAGAGCGCGGTGCGCAGCGCCAGGCCCGCCTGGGTGGCGTTGGCCAGGATGCGGGAGAGTTCCGGGAGTTGGTTGATGAACTTCTCGGTGCGCTTGGTCCGCTGCCAGTTGAGGAACGCGTTGGTGCCCCAGAGCCCGATCAGCGCGGCGACCGGGCCGAAGAAGGACGCGAGCATGGAGGAGGCGATCATCCACAGCCCGGCCATCGCAAGGAGCGCGTAGACGAAGAACTCGCCGGGCGTGAGCTCCATGCCGGTCGCCGCGAGTTTCAGCTGCAGCCTCCGGCCGAGCGCGGTGGCCCGCAGCCGCCGGTCCAGGCCCTTGAAGCGGCGCCGGCGGCCGGTCTCGGGGACCTGGCCGACGTAGGAGAGCCGCTCGACGAGCGCGTCGCGGTCGGCCTTGCCGCCGGAGTAGGCGTACAGGCCCATGACGCCGAGCACACAGGCGATCAGCGTGACGCCGACGGTGAGCAGAGGGAGGTTGACGTTGTCCATGGCGCGTACCTAGTTGGCCTCTCGGGTGGCGAGCTGTTCGGCGCTCTGCGCGATGCCGAACGCCTGCGGGATGGGCTGGCTCGCCATGTAGAGGCGGTCGGCGACCCTGCGGGGCAGCGGCAGGTACTGGAAGCGGCCGTGGATCCGGCCGTCCGCCGCCATCGGCTGCCCGTTGAAGCGGGCCACCGTGACGATCCGGTACGGGTCGCGGCCGTGCGAGTCCAGCACCGCGATCTCGGTGATCTTCCTGGTGCCGTCGGCGTGCCGGGTGAGCTGGACGATCACGTCGACGGCGCTGTTGATCTGGTCGTGCAGCGCCTCGAACGGGATCTCCACCTCGGACATCGACGCCAGGGTCTGGAGCCGCATCAGCGCGTCCTCGGCGCTGTTGGCGTGGACGGTGGCGAGCGAGCCGTCGTGGCCGGTGGACATCGCCTGGAGCATGTCGAGCGACTCGCCGCCACGGACCTCACCGACGACGATGCGGTCGGGCCGCATACGCAGGGAGTTGCGGACCAGGTCGCGGATGGTGATCTGGCCCTTGCCCTCGACGTTGGCCGGACGGGACTCCAGCCGGATCACATGGCTCTGCTGGAGCTGGAGTTCGGCGGAGTCCTCGATGGTCACGATGCGCTCGGTGTTCGGGATGAGGCCGGAGAGCGCGTTGAGGAGTGTCGTCTTGCCGGTGCCGGTGGCGCCCGAGACGATGATGTTGAACTTGGCCTGGACGAGCCCGGCCAGCAGGACCAGCATCTGCTCGTCCAGCGAGCCGAAGCCGATCATCTCCTGGAGGGTGAAGGAGCGCGGGAAGCGGCGGATGGTGAGCGTGGCGCCGGTCAGCGAGAGCGGCGGGATGATCACGTTGACGCGTTCGCCGCTCGGCAGCCGGGCGTCGACCATCGGATTCGACTCGTCGACCCGGCGGTTGACGGTCGACACGATGCGCTCGATGGTCTGCATCAGCTGCTCGTGCGAGCCGAAGCGCAGCGGCAGTTGCTCGACCTTGCCGCTGCGCTCGACGAAGATCTGGTCCGGGCCGTTCACCATGATCTCGGTGATCGACGCGTCCTCCAGGA
Source organism: Streptomyces sp. CA-146814 (assembly GCF_050942385.1). Taxonomy (NCBI): domain Bacteria; kingdom Bacillati; phylum Actinomycetota; class Actinomycetes; order Kitasatosporales; family Streptomycetaceae; genus Streptomyces; species Streptomyces sp. CA-146814. The sequence goes on along the minus strand of NZ_CP192068.1, from coordinate 5,183,101 downwards.
GCGGTTCCAGGATGCCGAGGCCGAGCGCCTCGTCCACGACGCGCCGGATCAGCTGTGAGCGCTCGACGGTGGAGAGGACCGGGCCCTCGCGGCTGATGATGTGGCCGAGTACGCGCTCCAGCCGGGCCCGCCGGTCGGCGGCGGCCAGCGAGGACATCTCCGCGAGGTCGATCTCCTCCAGCAGCTTGGCCCGGTAGGTGGCCACCAGGTGGCCGTCCTCCCGGCCGCTGCCCTGGTCGTCCGGGGCGGTCATGCGTGCCCGCAGGCTCATCGGCGTAACTCTCCTCGGTGTGACGGGTGGTGCGGGGCCGGGTCGGCACGGGCCGTGCGGGGCGCTACTCGCGCGGCATCGTGGCGCTCCGGGTCGCCACCCAGCCGTCCAGGCCGGGGACGACGGACGGGACCTTGACCTGGACCGTGGCGGTGATGTCCTCGCCGCCGCTCTGGCTGTACCCGAACCCGTCGCCGCTCAGCCAGCCGCTCACCGAGCTGCGGGCCACGGACGCCGGGTCCCCGTGGGCGTCGTAGCTGGCCGCCGTACGGGCTCCGGCGCGGGCTGCGGTGCCCGCCTGGTTGGCGGCGTACGCGGCGATGCCGAGCTGGACGGCTCCCATGGCGACGAGGAGCAGGAGGGGCAGGAAGCCGAGGTACTCCAGGGCGACCTGGCCCCGGTCCCGGCCCTGGCCCCGGCCCCGCTCCCGGCCCTTCGCGGCCCGCCCGGACCCTCCGGCCCGTCCGGCCCTGATGCGTGCGCTGTACGGCATGGTCGTCATCGCTCAGTCCTCCAGCGCCGATCCGGCTTCGCCGTCGATGTCGATGTCCAGGTCGAAGAGGCCCGGCACCAGGACCGGGACCTTGAGCGTCACCTTCGCCTCGTACAGGTCCGAGCCCCGGCCGCAGCTCACCCGGGCCGCACCCGCCCAGGCGTCGGGCAGGTCCTCCTCGGCTCCGGCCCGGCACGCCGCGTCCGCCCCGTACTCCGCTCCGCTCCCCTTCCGCGCGCCCACGTCCGCCGCGTTGCCCGCGAGGCTGAAGGTGTAGCCGATCAGTGCGCACTCCCAGAGCACGAGCATGATCAGGATGATGAAGGGGGTCATGCCGAGGAACTCGATCGCGGTCTGACCGCGGTCATCCCGTCGGAGCCGCCAGGCTCGCCGGGGCCCACGGAGACTGCGAGGCAGCCTCCTCGTGGAGCCGCGAGCCGTCCTTCCGGTCGTCGTCGTCATCGCTCAACGTGTCCCCTCAGCGTCTGCGGGCCCGCCGCGCCGGCGGCGCGGGCGTCCGATGGAGCCCCGGTCGTTCTTGAAGGTGCCGCTGTTCCTCTTGGCGAGAACGCCGCCGGACTTCTTGGCGGTCGCGCCCGGCTTGACGATGCCCAGCTCTCCGGCCAGGCCCCACAAGGCCTGCTTGACCGTGCTCTTGGCGTCCAGTTCGTGCAGGCGGCCGGAGTCGACGGCGGCCTGGAGCTCCTTGAAGTTGGCGGGGACCGCCGCGTTGGCGACCCGGGTGCCGGTGATCTTCTGGATCAGCGGCGGCTGGATCTCGGTGTTGCGGGTGAAGCGGTTGACCAGGGTGACGGTCTCCTCGGCCTTGCGGATCTGGAGCCGGTCCCACATCCGTACGATGCGTTTCGCACCGCGCACCGCGACCACGTCCGGGGTCGTCACCAGCAGGGCCGTGTCCGCCATCTCGATGGCCGCCGCGTTGGCGCCGTTCATCTGGCCGCCGCAGTCGATGACGACGATCTCGTACCGGGAGCGCAGCGCGCTGACGATCTGGCGGGCCGAGCGGTCGCTGACCTCCTCGCCGCGTTCGCCGTCGCCGGGGGCCAGCAGGAGGGCGAGGCCGGTGGAGTGGGAGAAGACGGCGTCGGCGAGGACGCGCGGCGAGATGTCGGTGATCAGCGCGAGGTCGACGAGCGAGCGGCGGAACTGTACGTCGAGGAAGGAGGCGATGTCGCCGGTCTGGAGGTCCATGTCGACCAGCGCCACGGTGTGGCCCGACGCCTGTGCGGCCAGGGCGAGTTGGATGGCTGTGACGGTGGCGCCGACGCCGCCCTTGGCGCCGGTGACCGTGACGACGGTGCCGCCGGGGCCGGTGAAGACGTCGCCGGCGGAGGAGAGGTGGCGGCGTACGCCGGTCGACCACTGGGCCGCCGCCTGGACCCGGTTGGCGAGCTCCTCGTACCCCACCGGCAGGGTGACCAGGCCGCGGGCGCCGGAGTCCATCGCGTCGGCGAAGAGGTGCGGGCCGGCGTCCGTGGTGATCATGACGACCCCGACGGACGGGAACCGCAGGGACACCTCCCGGATCAGCTCCAGCGCCGGGACCGGGCCGATCCGCTCGTGCACCAGCACCACTTCGGGCAGCTCGTCCAGGGCCTCGCCGGCCAGGCGCGCCAACGTGTCGATCAGCTGGGTGGAGTCGGTGACCGGGGCCGCGGGTTCGGCGTCGGGCAGCTGGCTGAGCAGGGTGGTGAGGGAACGGGCGGCGTCCGGGTCGCCGACGGCCGGGAGGATTCTGGTGGTCATCCGACCTCACTTGTCCTTGTCGAGCGTGTAGGTGCGGTCGCCCGGACGGATGGTGCCGTCGCTGCCGGGGGCGACGAGGGCGAGACGTACGTGCTCCGCGAAGGACTCGGCGTAGGCGATGCGCTGGGTGTCCAGCGTGTTGAGGGCGAAGGTGATCGGCACGGCCTCGGTCACCTGGGTGCGCCGGTCGTCGCCGCTCGGGTTGAGCGGGGTGAGCTTGCCGACCTCCAGCACCTTGGCGTTGGAGACGATGACCTTGGACTGGGCGGGGGCGCCGTCCTCGCGCTGCTGTTCGCCGGCGAAGGTGGCGTAGATGTTGACGGTGGCGCCGGGTGTGATCTTGCCCGCGACGCCGGTGGCGGCGTCGATCATGATGGCGATCTCCTGCTCGCCGGCGCGGAGTTCGGGTTTGCGGACCATCATGTCCGACTGGAGGAGCGAGCCGCCGCGCAGCTCGGTCACGGCGATCTTGCCCTCGACCTCCCGCAGGTCGGTGACGGCGTTCTCCGAGAGCCAGCGCTTGGGCATCGTGATCTTCTCGAACTGACCGCTGTTCAGGGCCGTGTAGGGGGCCACATCGGATTTCAGCTGGTAGGCGGTCACTTCGGGACCGACCTTGGAGTTCACATCGCTGATCACCGAGAGGACGCCGGCGAAGGCACCGAAGGCACACAGGACCGACAGGAGCAGGAGTATCACGCCGCGGCGCTGGCGGGAGTTCATGGGCCGGACAACCTCGTTCGAATCGGATGCGTGGGGCAGCGGACGGAGAGGGAGGCCCGGTGAGGCGGTACGGACCCGGGGGCCCGGTGCCTGGGCCGGGCGGGCCTAGGGGCCGGAGGGCTTGCCGGCTTCCAGCTGGAGGACACCGGTGGACGGTGTGCGGTTCTCGGGTGGGGCGAGCGGTGCGGAACAGAAGGCGCAGCGGTCACCGATGAGTTCCATCGCGCACCAGTGGCATCTCTCCCGGCGGACGGAGGCGACCAGTTGGTACAGCACGGAGATGTCGGGGAGATGGGCGGCGAACTCCACCAGCTTTCCCGTGCCCCACCAGCGCGGCGAGTCGGCGGGTACCGGCGTCTCGTGGACGGCCTGGACCTGCCAGGCGGGTGCGAGGGTCTCCTGCACCCAGTCCGACGGTAACTGCCCCTTGGCGACGAGGAGATGCGTACGGAATTCCGGTCCGGCCAGTGGTTCGGCGGCCGGGCCGACCTTGATGAGCTGCGGTTCGGGACCGGCGAGCACGGCGAACTGGGAGCCGGGGACCCAGGACCTGGCGTGGCTCTTGAGGCTGACCGGGACCCGGTCGAGCCTGGCGACGGAGTTGAGCAGGGCGCCGGCGTAGATGTAGTGGGACAGCAGGCGGGCGGCGGAGGCGATGACGCCGGGGCTGAAGTCGCAGATGGACAACTGCCTCAGCTGGCGCACCAGTACGGCGAAACCGAGCGGCGGAAGGTCGGCCTCGACCAGCGCGATCCGGTCGCTCTCCAGGACCGAGCGGATGGAGTGAAGCCGTCCGACGTGCTCGGGCCGGGTGCCGGACGGATAGAGGGCGATCACATATCCGTGCTGTTCGAGCAGGAGATGCATGTCGCCGATCGCCAGCTCCAGGGCCTGGGCTTCGGGGGCCTGGAGCAGGGCCGCGGTCGGGGTCTGCTGATCGGTGGGCGGCAGCACCAGATCTGCACTCGTCACTGCTATCGCGGTCGGCACGCTCTTCCCCGTTCGGCTCCGGCCGCCGTCGAGACGTCGGCCGCAATCGCTCCTGCTCCGTGCTCCTGCCCCAGCACTTTAGCCACGTCTCATCAGGCAGAGAACAGTTATCGGAGACCAGTGCGTCATCATGCGAACACCGTTCGTACGGGGATCGGGTGCTAAACGGGATGAAATCGATTTCGGTCAACTCGGCCGTCATTGCGGAGCGTTACCGAACCCGTCATCCGGAATCCGGTCATGCTTCCGTTACCGCACGTCAGGGCCGAGAGAGGTGCGTACCGGACCAATGCGGCGGGCGGTTCTCGTCACGGTACGAAGACCTTCGGCAAGATCACTCTTGCGGGTAGCGGAGCGCGGACGCCGGGTCACCGTCCGGCAAAGAAATTCCGGCCCTGCCCTCTCCGCCGGGCACCAGGCGGGCGGGCGGAGCCGGTGCGCGCCGACACCCCGCGAAGCCCCTTTCACTGCCAGAGGTCTTGACAACTTGATTGGTCTGGACCAGTTTATCCGCCAGCGGTGACGACCGCTTCCGCTCCACCCGCGCGGCCCTTCCGCACCCCCATCGCCGCGCGCCCGCCCGTCCGCCGTGCCCGCACCGCCGCACCACCCCCGCCACGCACCACCAACTCCCCACCGGAGGCCCACGTGCAACGCTCCGCAGGCAGCAGAAGACGCAGAAGGCACACCTCCCGGCCCTTCCTCGGCGGCGCCATGGCCGTCATCGCGGCCGGCGCCCTGACCGTCACCGGACTCGTCTCCACCGCTCAGGCCGCCGACGTCAACAACGCCAAGAACGCGGGCTTCGAGTCGGGGCTCGCCAACTGGTCCTGTTCCGCCGGCAGCGGCGCCACCGTCACCACGCCCGTGCGCAGCGGCACGTCCGCGCTGAAGGCCACCCCGGCCGGCCAGGACCACGCCAAGTGCACGCAGACCGTGGCCGTGAAGCCCAACTCGACGTACGCGCTGAGCTCCTGGGTGCAGGGCGGTTACGCCTACCTCGGCGTGACCGGCAGCGGAACGACCGACGTCTCCACCTGGACGCCGGGCTCCTCCACCTGGACCAAGCTGTCCACGAGCTTCAGGACCGGCGCCAACACCACCTCGGTGACCGTCTACACCCACGGCTGGTACGGGCAGTCCGCCTACTTCGCCGACGACGTCGAGGTGACCGGCCCGGACGGCGGCGGGGGCGGCGAGCAACCCCCCGTCCTCCCGGGCACCCCCGCCGGTCTCGCCGCGGGCGCCACGACGACCTCCTCCGTCGCCCTGTCCTGGAACGCGGTCTCCGGCGCCACGGGCTACAAGGTCTACCGCAACGGCACCCAGGCCACCACGGCCACCGGGACCTCGGCGACCGTCACGGGGCTGACCGCGGACACCGCGTACCAGTTCTCCGTGAGCGCCACCAACGCGGCCGGCGAGTCGGCCAAGTCGGCGGCCATCACCGCCCGTACGGCCAAGCCCGGCACGGGCCCCGGCCCCGGCCCCGCCGTGCCCAAGCACGCGGTGACCGGCTACTGGCAGAACTTCAACAACGGCGCCGCCGTCCAGAAGCTCACCGACGTCCCGGCCGACTACGACATCATCGCGGTCTCCTTCGCGGACGCCACGCCGACGCCGGGTGCGGTCACCTTCAAGCTGGACACGGCCGGCCTGAACGGCTACACCGACGCGCAGTTCCGGGCGGACATCAAGACCAAGCAGGCTCAGGGCAAGAACGTCATCATCTCGATCGGCGGCGAGCTCGGCACGGTCCGGGTCGACAACGACGCCTCCGCCACCGCGTTCGCCAACTCGGTGTACGCGCTGATGCAGGACTACGGCTTCAACGGGGTCGACATCGACCTGGAGAACGGCCTCAACGCCACCTACATGACGAAGGCGCTGCGCCAGCTGTCGGCAAAGGCGGGCTCCGGGCTCGTGCTGACCATGGCACCGCAGACCATCGACATGCAGTCGACGTCGGGTGAGTACTTCAAGACGGCGCTCAACGTCAAGGACATCCTGACCGTCGTCAACATGCAGTACTACAACAGCGGTTCGATGCTCGGCTGCGACGGCAAGGTCTACTCGCAGGGCTCGGTGGACTTCCTCACCGCGCTCGCCTGCATCCAGCTGGAGGGCGGCCTCGACCCGAGCCAGGTCGGCATCGGCGTCCCGGCCTCCACCCGCGGCGCGGGCAGCGGCTACGTCTCCCCGTCGATCGTGAACGCCGCGCTGGACTGCCTGACCAAGGGCACCAACTGCGGTTCGTTCAAGCCCTCGAAGACCTACCCGTCGCTCCGTGGCGCGATGACCTGGTCGACCAACTGGGACGCGACGGCCGGGTTCGCCTGGTCGAAGGCGGTCGGCCCGCACGTCCGCAGCCTGCCCTAACCGCAACCGGCACCACCACCCACCCCGAAACCTGCAGCGCCGCCGCTCCCCCGGCGGCGCTGCGGCGTTTCGTAAGCCCCCTCCTCACCAGGGCAGTTCGCGCACCTGCTGCACACACAGCACGACGAACAGCAGCCCGGCGAGAGCCAGCATGCCGTTGCTGACCCAGCCGTTGCGCCATTCCCTGGGCGTACGGGAGGAGTTGAGCAGCCAGAGCAGGGTCAGGGCGAGGAAGGGCATGAAGAACGCGCCGAGCACGCCGTACGCGATGACCAGGCCGAAGGGCTCGTCCAGCCAGAGCAGGGTCATCGGCGGGAAGGTCAGCCAGAGCAGGTACGCGCGGAAGGGCAGCGACCGCTGCTGCCGGGCGACGGCTGCGGGACCGGCGTGCTCCTCGTCCGGATCCGCGGGGGCCCGGAACCTCTCCACGAAGTCGGCGAACATCAGGCTCACCCCGTGCCAGACCCCGATCAGCGACGAGAACGAGGTGGCGAAGAAGCCGACCAGGAAGAGCTTCGCGGTGCCCGCGCCGAACCGGTCCTCCAGCACCTTGCCCAGGTCGATCAGGCCGCGGTCGCCGGAGGTCAGGGCGATCTGCGAGGCGTGCAGCAGCTCGGCACCGACGATGAGCATGGCGACGACGAAGATGCCGGTGGTGATGTAGGCGACCCGGTTGTCGAGCCGCATCACCTTCATCCAGGAGGAGTTGCTCCACCCCTTGGCGTTGACCCAGTAACCGTAGGCGGCCATCGTGATCGTGCCGCCGACGCCGCCGATCAGCCCGAGAGTGTAGAGCAGCGAACCGTCCGGCAGTACGGGGACGAGCCCGGCGAACGAGGCCCCCACATCCGGCACGACCCGGGCGGCCACATAGACGACCACCACGAACATGATCCCGATCAGGACCGTCATGACCTTCTCGAAGACGGCGTACCGGTTGAACCAGACGAAGGCCAGACCGATCAGCCCGGTCACGATCGCCCAGAACTTCAGCCCCGGCCCGTCCGGGAAGAGCGCGACGATGGGCAGGGCGCTGGAGGACATGGCCGTGGCGCCGTAGATGAAGCCCCAGACGACGACGTAGATCGCGAAGTAGACGGTCGTCCACGCGCCGATGCTGCGCCAGCCGTCGAAGAGCGTGCGCCCGGTCGCCAGATGCCAGCGGCCGGCGGCCTCGGCGAGCGAGATCTTGACGACACAGCCGATCACCGCCGCCCACATCAGCGTGTACCCGAACTTGCTGCCCGCGATGAGCGTCGCGACCAGATCCCCGGCCCCGACCCCGGTCGCCGCGACCACGATCCCGGGCCCGATGTACTTCCAGCTGGACTTACGCGGTCGGGAGGCCGGCTCCCCTGTCTCTGTGGTTGCGCTTGTCTCGGACATGCCGATCAAGGAAGCGCAATCGGCGGGACGGCACAAGGGGGCGTGCGGGGATTGTGCGGTGAGGCCGGCGCCGCGGGCAGCCGCAGGCAGCACTGGGCAGCCCCTGGTCAAGATCCGCCGGACGGCCCCTAGATCACCAGGCTGAGCAGCGCCGCGACCGCGAAGCCCGCCACCGACAGCACCGTCTCCAGGACCGTCCAGGACTTCAGCGTGTCGCGTTCCGAGATGCCGAAGTACTTCGACACCATCCAGAAGCCGCCGTCGTTCACGTGCGAGGCGAAGATCGAACCCGCCGAGATCGCCATGATGATCAGCGCCAGGTGCGCCTGGGACAGGTCCTGGCCCTCGACCAGCGGGACCACGATTCCGGCCGTGGTGACAATCGCGACGGTGGCCGAGCCCTGGGCGACGCGGAGGACCACCGAGATCAGCCAGGCGAGCAGGATGACCGGCAGGCCCACGTCGTTGAACGTGTCGGCGAGCGCGTCCGCGATGCCGCTGCCCTTGAGGACCGCGCCGAAGATGCCGCCCGCGCCGACCACCAGCAGGATGTTGCCGACCGGCTTGAGCGAGGACGTGGAGACCGACTCCAGGGACTTGCGGGACCAGCCGCGGCGGATGCCGAGCAGGTAGTACGCGAGGAACAGCGCGATCGTCAGGGCCACGAACGGGTTGCCGAAGAACTCCACGACCGAGCGGAGAGTCGAAGGGTTCAGCGCGATGGAGGAGAACGTCGCGGCGAGGATCAGGATCAGCGGCGTGCCGATGATCGCGAGGACCGTGAGGAGCGGGACCGGCTTCTCGTGCGGGGTGACGCCCGCCGCCCGCTGCTCGGCGGCGACGGCCTCCTTGGCCTCGGCGGCCGCGTCCACCATGTCCTGCGGTACGTCGACGAAGATCCGCTTCCCGATCCAGGAGGCGTACGCCCAGGCGGCCAGGACGGACGGGATGCCGACGACCGCGCCCATCAGGATGACCCAGCCGAGCGACACGTTGAAGAGTCCGGCGGCGGCCACCGGACCCGGGTGCGGCGGCAGGAACGCATGGGTCATCGACAGCCCCGCCAGCAGCGGCATCGCATAGAGCAGAATCGATTTTCCGGAGCGCTTGGCGGCGGCGTACACGATCGGCGCGAGGACGAAGATGCCGACGTCGAAGAAGACCGGGATGCCGAAGACGAGGCCCGTCATCCCCATGGCGAGCGGGGCGCGCTTCTCGCCGAAGGCGTTCAGCAGGCGGGCGCTCAACACCTCGGCCCCGCCCGAGACTTCGAGGATCGCGCCGAGCATCGTCCCGAGCCCGATGATGATCGCGACATGGCCGAGGATGCCGCCCATGCCGGATTCGATGACCGAGACGGCGGCGGATTTCTGCACGGTGCCGAAGAGTTCGGTGACCGAGAGCCCGGCGCCGAGGCCGACGGCTATGGAGACGGCCAACAGGGCGACGAACGGCTGGAGTCTGACCTTGATGATCAGGAAGAGGAGGAGCGCGATACCGAGGGCGGCGACGGTCAGCAGACCGGCGGTGCCGTCGATCAGGAGGAGCAGGCCACCGGTGTGCGGTGGCGTCTCGACCGGCGGTGGGGTGGCGGCGAGCGGCATGGGGGAACTCCGGTGGTGCTGGAGGGAGGGCAGGGCGGAGCGCGGCACGGCGCCCCCGGGGGGCGGGGCGCCGTGCCGTACGGCGAGTTGGAGAGTTGCTGCGGGTGGTACAAGGCGATGAGGTTGCGAGAAGTCCGAACCGTCAGCTGAGCCGGAACCGTCAGCTGAGCACCGCGAGCGCGTCGATCTCGATCAGCAGCCCCTTGGGCAGGCCGACGTAGACCGTCGTGCGGGCCGAGGGGGCTTCCTTCAGGTTCTGCTCGGCGAAGTACGCGTTGTAGATCTCGTTCATCTCCGCGAAGTGGTCGACGTCCGTGAGGTAGACGCGCATCATCATCACGTCGTCCCAGCTCGCGCCGCCCTCCTCCAGGATCGCCTTGACGTTGGCGAAGGTCTGGAGGGTCTGCTCGCGCAGCGTCGGGCCGGCGGGCGTCGGGGCCTGGCCCTCGACGGCCGGGAGGAAGCCGACCTGGCCGGCGACCTGGAGGATGTTTCCCTTCCGCACCCCGTGCGAGAACTTCGCCGGCGGCGTGGTGTGGGTGGAGGGGGTGAGGGCGGTCTTCTCGGTCATGGCTGATCAGACTTTCTTGGGTCGGTTGGTGCCGGATCCTGAGTACTCCCGGCTGATGGTCTCGGCGGTGCGCCGGACCAGCGGAAGGAGGGTGAGGAGTTCCTCGGCCGTGACGACCACGTTCGGTGCGGACACCGACATGGCCGCGACGACCCGCCCGTCCGCGCCCCGGATGGGGGCGCCGATGCAGTTGATGGACTCCTCGTGGCCACCGAGGTCGGTGGCCCAGCCCTGTTCGCGGACGACGGCCAGCTCCTTGAGGAAGGCGGCCGCGTTCGGCGTCGAACGGGACGTGTACATGGGGTAGTCGAGCTTCTCGGCGATCGCGCGCCGCTCGGGCTCGGTGAGGTCGGCCAGCAGCAGCTTCGCCACGGCGGCGACGGTGATCGCCACGGGCTTCCCGATCCGTGAGTACATACGGACCGGATAGCGGCTCTCGACCTTGTCGATGTAGAGGACTTCCTGCTCCTCGTAGACCGCGAGGTGCACGGTGTGCCCGCACCGGTCGTTCAGCTCGACCAGGTGCGGATGGGCGATCTCCCGTACGTCGAGGTTCTCGACGGCCTCCTGCGCGAGCGCGAAGAGCCGGGCGCCGAGGCGGTAGCGCTGGTCCTGCTGGCGGTAGACGAGCCCGTGCTCGTGGAGCGTACGCAGCAGGCGCAGCGCCGTGGACTTGTGGACGCCGAGCCGCTCGGCGACCTGGCCGAGGTCGGCGGGTCCCTGGGCGAGCAGCGGCAGGATGCTGAGTGCCCGGTCGACGGTCTGGCTCATGGCGTACGTACCTCCTCGGCGGCCCGGTCGGCTGCGGTCCAGCCGGGGCCGAGACGAAGTCTCCCCCAGGCCTCGTCGTCGAGGGCGACGAGGCGGTCGGCGTGGTCCCGGGCGGGCGGTTCGGTGAGGTCACCGGGGACGGTGAGGGCGGCGGCGGCCATGAGGTGCCCGTGCCGGACCCGGTCCCGGACGGGGAGGTCGCGCAGGGTCGCGGAGAGGAACCCGGCGGCGAACGCGTCGCCCGCACCGACGGCGGCGACGACGTCGACGCGGAGGGCGGGGACGTGGGTGACCACCTCAGCCCCGGCGCCGTCCGTGGAGCGCGAGGCCGGGGCATTCTCAGCCCCTCCCCCACTCGACGAGCGGGCTCCGGCGGCAAAATCAGCCCCTCCGGCGTTTGAGGAGCGGGGTCCGGGGCGGAGCCCCGAGGCGAACACCGTCGCGCCCGCACTCCCCCGCTTCACGACCACCACCGACGGCTCCGGCAGCGCCGCCCGGATCGCCTCCGCGCCGACGATCCCCCACGCCTCCTCCGCCTCGTCCTCCCCGACGAACACCAGGTCACACCGCCGAGCCAGCTCCAGCAGCACCGACGCGTCGGCGTGACCGCCCCGCCACAGATGCGGCCGGTGGTTCACGTCGAACGACACCAGCGGGCGCCCCGGCCGCGCGGCCGTCAGCTCCCGCAGCAGCGCCAGGCAGTCGCCGGACAGCGCCGCCGTGATCCCGGAGAGGTGCAGGACACGGCCCGCGAAGACCTCCTCGTACGGCACATTCGCCGGCGACATCGCGGACGCCGCCGACCCGGCCCGGTAGTAGGCCACCTCGTGCGCGCCCTCCCCGCGATCCGTCGCCGTACGGAAGTAGATGCCGGTCGGCCGGTCAGGATCCCGCCGCACGGCCGACGTGTCGACCCCGTACCCCCCGATCGTCTCGACCAGGTGGTCACCGAAGCCGTCCGCCCCGACCCGCCCGACCCAGGCCGCCCGGTGCCCGGCGGCGGCGAGAGCACAGGCCACGTTGGACTCGGCGCCCCCGATCCCGCGCCCGAAGGACGGTACGTCGGCGAGGCGGCCGGGCTGCGAGGGCAGGAACGTCACCATGGACTCGCCGAGACAGACGACCTCGGCGGTCGTGTCGGCGCGGGCCGTCCCTGCTGCGGGTCCGGACACTGAAGGCTCCTCGCTGATCGGCGTGCGGGCCGGTGGTCACCATTGACCGGGCATCGGCTCGGATGTTAGACAGCGTTGAGCGATATACGCAATGGGTGTTGCATATGTTGCAACAGACTTCGAGGAGCTCCCCTTGGCAGCCGAACGCCCCACCACCCCCACCACCTCACCCGCCTCTCTGACGGCCTGCCTCGCCGAAGAGCGCGTCGACCACCGCTTCAAGGCGCTCCCGCCCGACGCCGAAGGCCTGACCGTCGGAACCCTCGCCGCCGAGCGCCGCAACCTCTTCACCGGCGGGTTCACCACCCCGGTCCTCGCGCTCTCCGCCGAGTCGGTCGAGCACAACCTCGCCCTGCTGGAGACGTACGCCGAACGCCACGGCCTCGCCTTCGCCCCGCACGGCAAGACCTCCATGTCCCCGCAGCTCTTCGCGGACCAGCTGAAGCGCGGCGCCTGGGGCATCACGGCGGCCGTGCCGCACCAGGCCCGGGTCTACCGCGCGTACGGCATCGGCCGGATCTTCCTCGCCAACGAGCTGGTCGACCCGGTCGCGCTGCGCTGGCTGGCCGGGGAGATGAACGCCGACCCGGAGTTCCGCTTCATCTGTTACGTCGACTCCGTGCGCGGGGTCGAGCTGATGGAGGAGGCCCTGAGCGCGGCGGGCGCCACCCGTCCCGTCGACGTGGTGGTGGAGCTCGGCGCGGGCGAGGGCGCACGCACCGGCGCCCGTACGGAGGCCGACTGCGGCACGGTGGCCGACGCGGTGGCGGTGGCCGGGTCGCTGCGGCTGGTCGGGGTCGCCGGGTACGAGGGCGAGGTGCCGGACGCCGATCCGGAGCGCGTACGGACGTGGCTCCGGCGCCTCGTCGCGCTCGCGGCCACCTTCGACGCCGAGAAGCGGTTCACCGGCGCCGAGGAGATCGTGATCAGCGCGGGCGGCAGCGCCTGGTTCGACGCGGTGGCGGACGTGTTGGCGGAGATCCCCGAACTCACCTCCCCCGTACTGAAGTTGCTCCGCTCCGGCGCGTACGTGTCGCACGACGACGGGCACTACAAGCACCTCACCCCGTTCAACCGGGTCCCGGAAGAAGGCGCGTTGGAGCCCGCGTTCCGCCTCTGGGCGCAGGTCGTCTCGCGCCCGACCGGCGAGCAGGCGTTCCTGAACGCGGGCAAGCGGGACGCGGCGTACGACCTGGACCTTCCCGAGGCGCAGGTGGTCCGCTCCGGCCGGGACGGCTCGGTGCGGCCCGCCACCGGGATCACGGTCACCGGCCTCTCCGACCAGCACACCTGGGTCCGTACGGAGGCAGGCGCCGAACTGGAGGTGGGCGACTGGGTCGGCATGGGCCTCTCGCACCCGTGCACCAGCTTCGACAAGTGGCAGCTCATCCCGCTGGTCGAGTCGGACGGCACGGTCACGGACTACATCCGCACGTTCTTCTGAGCCGCCAACTCCCCCGCTCCGAAAGGCCATCCATGGACCTGGTCCTGCGCGACGCGCTCGTCGTCGACGGCACCGGCGAGCCGTCCTACCGCGCCGATGTGGCGGTCGACGGCGGCCGGATCACCGAGATCCACCGCGAGGGCTCCCCCGGCCCCCGCCCCACCGCCACCCGCACGGTCGACGCCGACGGCCTCGCGCTGGCCCCCGGCTTCATCGACATGCACGCCCACAGCGATCTGGCGCTGCTGCGGGACCCGGACCACACGGCAAAGGCGGCGCAGGGCGTCACGCTCGAAGTGCTCGGCCAGGACGGCCTGTCGTACGCCCCGGTCGACGACCGCACGCTTGCCGAGGTCCGCCGCTCCATCACCGGCTGGAACGGCGACGGCTCCGACATCGACTTCGACTGGCGCACGGTCGGCGGCTACCTGGACCGCCTGGACCGCAACTTCGGCGGCGAGGGCATCGCGGTCAACGCGGCCTACCTGATCCCGCAGGGCACGGTCCGGATGTACGCCGTCGGCTGGGACGACCGCCCGGCCACCGACGCCGAACTGGCCCGGATGAAGGAGCTGGTGGACCAGGGCATGCGGGAAGGCGCGGTCGGCATGTCGTCCGGGCTGACCTACACGCCCGGGATGTACGCGGACGATGCCGAACTCACCGAACTCTGCCGGGTTGTGGCCCGCCACGGCGGCTACTACTGCCCGCACCACCGCAGTTACGGCGCGGGCGCACTCGAAGCGTACGAGGAGATGGTGCAGCTGACCCGGAACGCCGGCTGCGCGCTCCATCTCGCCCACGCCACCATGAACTTCGGCGTCAACAAGGGCAGGGCGCCCGACCTCCTCGCCCTGCTCGACGGCGCGCTCGCCGCCGGGGCCGACATCTCGCTCGACACCTACCCGTACACCCCCGGCTGCACAACGCTCGTGGCGATGCTGCCGAGTTGGGCGGGCGAAGGCGGTCCCGAGTCGATCCTCACCCGGCTCGCGGACCCTTCGAGCGCGGAGAAGATACGGCACCACCTGGAGGTGCTCGGCTCGGACGGCTGCCACGGGGTGCCGATCGAGTGGGACACCATCGAGATCTCCGGCGTCAGCGTGCCGCACCTGGCCGAGTACGTGGGCCGTACGGTGGTGGAGTCGGCGAAGCTGCGCGGCGAGGAGCCATGGGTGACCGCGCGGCGGCTGCTCACCGAGGACCGGCTCGGGACGACGATCCTCCAGCACGTGGGCCACGAGGAGAACGTCCAGCAGATCATGCGCCACCCGGTGCACACCGGCGGCAGCGACGGCATCCTCCAGGGCGACAAGCCGCACCCGAGGGCGTACGGCACGTTCCCGCAGTATCTCGGCCGGTACGTGAGGGAGTTGGGCATCCTCTCGCTGGAGGAGTGCGTGGCCCACCTGACCTCGCGCCCGGCCGCCCGGCTGCGGCTGGCGGACCGGGGCCTGGTGCGCGAGGGCTACCGCGCGGACCTGGTGCTCTTCGACCCGGAGACGGTGGCGGCGGGCTCCACGTTCGCGGAGCCGCGCACGTTGCCGGTGGGCATCCCGCACGTCCTGATCGACGGGCGGTTCGTCATCGAGGAGGGCCGGCGCACGTCGGTGCTGGCGGGACGGTCGGTCCGGGGAGCCGGGGCGACAACCGCCTGAGAGCTCACGGGTGAACCGTCCACCGCGAGCGAGGCTGTACGAACCGTCCGCCGCGCGAGGCCCGACGAGCATCCGCCGCGCGCGAGGCCCTACGAAGCGTCCGCCGCGCGCTCGGCCGCCCAGGCGAGGTCCTCCTCGGTGGGGGCGTCGTCCTGGGTGAGCGCGCGTCGCCAGTAGCCGCTGAACTCGACGGCCGCCTTGGGCAGTTCGCGGTCCGCGACCAGGTGGCGGCGGAGCGCCCGCACCGCGGACGCCTCGCCCGCCACCCAGGCCGCGTCCACCCGGTCGAGGTCCGCTCCGGCGTCCCGTACGGCGTCCACCAGCGAGCCGCCCCGGTCGCGGTGCACCCAGCGGACCTCGGCGCCTCCCGCCGCGGCCGGCAGTTCCCGTTCCTCCGCCGCGTCGGCGACCTCGGCGTAGACGACGGCCCCGGTCCCGGCGGGCAGCGCCTCCAGCACCGTGGCGATGGCCGGGAGCGCGGTCTCGTCCCCGGCGAGGAGCATCCGCCGGGCGGCGGGCAGCGGGCGGGCGTAGAGGGAGGACGGGCCGACCATGCCGAGGACGTCGCCGACCCGGGCGGCCGCACCCCAGCGGGAGGCGGGCCCGCCCTCGCCGTGCAGCACGAAGTCCACGGTCATCACGTTGCGTTGGCGGTCGTAGGCGCGGACGGTGAAGCTGCGCATCCAGGGCCGCTCCGCCTCCGGGACCGCGAGGTACGCCTCATACCAGCGCATGCCGTACGGGTCGTCGGCGTCCCGCTCCGGCAGCCGGGGCACGGCCCGTCCGGCGCGCGGAAGGCAGAGCTTCATCTGCTGGTCCGGGCGGTCCTCCATGAGCCCCGGCAGCTCGTCGGCGGTGAAGCCGATCCTCGCCGTCCCGGGGGTGACCCGCTCGACGTCCACGACCCGTACGTACGTGACCGGCAGCGCCTGACCCATCGCGACCCGACCCCTCTCCCGTGGAGGTTGATACCTTACGGCGTAAGGAATTACCCGCCGGACGTTACTTTACGCCGTAAGGAGTCGCAAGTGGTGGTCTTCGCCGGGCAGGGCGATCCGCGCCGTTCCCTCTCCCTCCTGTGGCGGGCGGACGCCCCGCCGCCGACGCGCGGGGGCCCGGGGCCCAAGCCCCGGCTGAGCGTGGACGCGATCGTGGCGGCGGCCGTGGCGCTCGCGGACGAGGAGGGGATGGGGGCCTTGTCGATGCGCGCGGTCGGCGACCGGCTCGGGCGGACGGCGATGGCGCTCTACACCTACGTGCCCGGCAAGAGCGAGCTGCTGGACCTGATGTACGACGCGGTCCACGCCGAACTCCCCACCTCCTACGCGGAGTCGGACGACTGGCGGGCGCCGGTCATCGCCTGGTCCCGCGAGGTCCTGGAGCTCTACGTCCGGCACCCCTGGGTCCTCCAGGTGTCCCAGGCCCGGCCGGTGCTGGGGCCGCACGAGTACGCGAACCTGGACACGCTCGTCCGGCTGCTCGGGGCGACGGGGCTGGCGGCCGGGACGGTGCGGCGGCTGGTGGGGTCACTGTTCCCGCTGGTGCAGGGCTCGGCGCGGGCGGTGGCGGACGCGCGCAGGGCCGCGACGGCGACCGGTAGCTCCGACGAGGAGTGGTGGGCGGCCCGCTCGGCGGCCTTGCTGGAGCTGGTCCCCGACTTCGCGGAGCGCTTCCCGGCGTTGAGCGGCCTGGAGGCGGAGGGGCCGGTGGAGCCGTATCCGGGCGAAGGGACCGGGGGCGCCGAGCCGGTGCCGTATCCGGAGCGGGAGGCGCGCGAGACGTTCCGGGTGGGTCTCGGGGTGCTGCTGGACGGGATCGAGGCGGCACGCGCCGGCCGGACCTGACCGGGCCGGGTCCGGCCGACGCGCTGATGCGACGGGGTGACTACGGCTTGGGCAGCCCGCAGCCCTCGCGGTCCAGGTCGATCTTGTTGCCGGTGCCGATGCACGGGACCATGTTGTACGTCTGCTGGGCGTAGTTGATGCCCTCGCGGACGGTCACCTCGCCGTTCTCGTCGACCTCGCACGGGTTGTTGTCCGTGCACTCCTGGCCGCTCTCGTTACCGGTGTTGTTGACGGCGACCACCTTGCCGGTGGCGTCGTCGATCACCGGCGAACCCGACGTACCGCCGATCGTCTGGCACTCCGGGGTGTAGCGGACCGAGTCCTTCCAGGTCCACCGGCCCTCCTTGAGCTGGTGGACGAAGCCGTCGATGTCGCAGCTGTAGGTGCGCCTCCAGTAACCGGAGGCGACGGTGATGGCGGTGCCCGCGACCGGGTGCGCGGTCTCCAGCTCCAGCGCCTCGATGCCGTAACTGCTCTGTATCTGCTCGTAGGTGGAGGTGAGTTCGTAGAGCGAGAGGTCGGTGTCGGTCATGGTGCCGTACGCGATCTTGCTCGCCTTGAGCGTGCCGAGGCTGTTGCCCGAGGCGTCGAGCAGCGTGAACGTCCGCGTGGACGGCCGGTCGACGAGCACCTCACCGGGGCCCGGGAAGCCGGTCTCCAGGCAGTGCCCGTTGGAGAGCACGAGTGCGGGGTCGGTGGGTGCGGAGTCGGGCGAACGGACCACGGAGCCCGAACAGTTGCTGAGTGCGACGGTCCCGGCGAAGGTCACGGCCTTCACGGCGGGAGCCGTCTCGGTGGCGGATTCTCGCGCCTGTGCGGAGTCGGCCGCGACGGCGGGCGCGACGCCCGCTCCCAGGAGCAGGGCAGCAAGAAACGCACCGATGAGAGGCTTGTTCATGTGGGGGGTCCCCTCCAGTGGCGCCAAGGGCCGGAGATCTTCCGGCTGTTGACATGCGCATGGTGGCTCAGATGTCCGGCCATCACAAGGGGTTGTTTCCGGCCACGAGCCTCCGTCCAGGGCGCCGGGATCGCCTCCGCGCCCCGGCCCGGCCGGCGGTCGACGGGTAACACCCACTCATATGTGCGTACTTGATCTCCACCGGCCCGGTCGACCAGCCTGGTCCCATGTCCGACACCACAGCAGCACCGACCCCGTCCACCTCCCCCACCCCTGTCACCCTGCTCGGCCTCGGCGCCATGGGCACCGCACTCGCTCGCACCTGGCTCGCCGCCGGGCACCCTCTGACCGTCTGGAACCGCAGCCCCGGCCGCGGCGCCGAACTCGCCCGCGAGGGCGCGCGGGTGGCCGCGACGGCGGCGGAGGCGGTGGCCGCGAGCCCGCTCGTCATCACCTGCCTGCTCGACGACGCCTCGGTCCGCGCGGCGCTGGCCGACGCCGACCTCACCGGCAAGGACCTGGTCGACCTCACCACCTCCACCCCGGCCGAGTCGCGTGACCGTGCGGCCTGGGCAAACGAGCGCGGCGCCCGCTTCCTGGACGGCGGCATCATGGCCATTCCGCCGATGATCGGTGTGCCGGAGGCCGGCGGCTATGTCTTCTACAGCGGCTCACGCGAGGTCTTCGACGAGCACCGCGAGGTGCTGGCCGTGCCGGCCGCCACCAAGTACGTCGGTGAGGAGTTCGGCCTCGCCGCGCTGTACGACGTGGCGTTGCTCAGTGCGATGAACGCGATGTTCGCCGGGGCCCGGCACGCGGCCGCGCTGGTGGCGGACGCCGAGATCGACCAGGAGGCGTTCGGCGCGCTGGTGGCGGACTGGCTCACGGCGATGGCCCCGGCGACGGCGGCGTACGCGGGCGGGCCGGTGCCGGATGACCCGACCAGCGCGGCCGTGGCGGAGTCGGGGGACGCGACGCTGCTCCGTACGGCCGAGGAGCAGGGCGTCGACACGGCGCTGCTGATCGCGTCGGCGGGCTCGATGGACGGTATGTGACGGTCCGGGGGGGCGGAAGTCCGGAGGGGCGGAACCCGCCCGTACCGCCCGGGTCAGGCCTCCGTCGCCGCGGCCTCCTTCGCGTACGTCACCGCCTGGAGCAGCGTCAGTCCGGGCTCGGCCTGGCGCAGGATCTTGATGGCCTCCACGGAGTCCGCCGGCCCCTCGTGCCCGGCGGCGGCGAGCCGCTGGCGCACCCACCGGCCGCGCAGCTCCGCGTCCGGGCGTGCGGCGGAGTCCTCGGCCAGGGCGAGGGCGCGCTCCAGTCCGGGGCGCTCGGCGTCCGCGGCGGTCTCCAGCGCACTCCGAAGACCGGCGACGACATCGGGGGCGTCGCGGACGACGAGTACGGCGAGGGGCTGGGGCTTCCGGAACAGGCTCATGGTCCACCGTTACCCGGCCCGGCCCGGCTCGCACCGGAGTTGAGCAAGATCTGAGCAGCCCCGCGGAGGGCCTCGGTCCAGGGACCGAGGCCCTCCGGCCGCACACGTGGGTCCGCAGCCGGAGGCGCGCCCAGGCCCCGGCTGCGTACGGTCGGCGTATGACACTCGACCTCGACGCGTACGTCGCCCGTATCGGCTGGACCGGGACCCTCCGCCCCACGCTGGAGGTGCTGCGGTCCCTGCACCGCGCCCATCTGTCCGGCATCCCGTTCGAGAACCTGGACGCCGTCCTCGGCTCCGCCCCGTCGCTGGCGCTCGACGACCTGGAGGCGAAACTCGTGCGCGGCGGGCGCGGCGGCTACTGCTACGAGCACAACACCCTCTTCTCCGCCGTGCTGCGGCAGATCGGCTTCTCCGTGACGCTGCTGACGGCCCGCGTGAAGCTGGGTGCGGCGCCGGGCGACATCCGGCCCCGTACGCACATGCTGATGCGGGTGGACGTGGAGGGTGAGCCGCACCCGTATCTGGCGGACGTCGGTTTCGGGGCGACCGGCGCGCTGCTGGAGCCGATCGAGCTGGTGGAGGACGCCGAGCCGTCCGACACGCCGCGCCACCACCGGCTGGTCCACGTCGCGCACGACGGCCCGCTGCCGATGTGGGAGCTGCGGGCGGAGAAGGGCGGCGGGTGGGAGCCGCAGTACGCGTTCACCCTGGAGCCGTTCGAGGCGCCGGACTACGAGGTGATCAACTGGCACATCGCGACGCACCCGCGCTCGCCGTTCCGGCAGGCGGTGTACGCGCAGCGCACCCTGGCCGGCTCGCACCTGCTGCTGGCCGGGCTGGACCTGGTGGAGACGGCCGACGACGGCACGGTCAAGGAGCGGCGGCTGACGGACGGCGACGAGGCGTTGCGGGTCCTGGCGGACGACTTCGGCATCCGGCTCCCGGAAGGCGTCCGGCTACCGGAGTGACCGCCCCGGCGGCCTTCCGTACGAACGCGACGGCCGGCTGAACCTCGCGTGGCGCATCTCACCCGCCCCGACCGCCCCCGCCCGTTTCCGGCCTTTCCAAGCCGCGACCCCGCCCCGACCGGACGATCCCACGGTCCGGGGCCGGGGCGGCCTTGCCGATGGAAGCCGGAGCCTGGCGGCGGGCCGGTGCGGAGGTCGCGAGGACGGCGCAATCTCCGCGCACCGCGCGAAACGCCGCCGTAAGCTCGCGGACATGCAGGTCATCCAGTCCACCAAGCTCGCCAACGTCTGTTACGAGATCCGGGGCCCCGTGCTGGAGGAGGCGATGCGGCTCGAAGCGGCCGGTCACCGCATCCTCAAGCTCAACACGGGCAACCCGGCCGCGTTCGGGTTCGAATGCCCGCCGGAGATCCTTGAGGACATCCTGCGGAACCTTTCGGGCGCGCACGGCTACGGCGACGCGAAGGGCCTGCTCCCGGCGCGGCGCGCGGTGGTGCAGCACTACCAGACCAAGGGGATCCACGACCTCGACGTCGAGGACATCTACCTGGGCAACGGCGTCTCCGAGCTGATCCAGATGTCGATGCAGGCGCTGCTCGACGACGGCGACGAGGTCCTCGTACCGGCTCCGGACTATCCCCTGTGGACGGCGTCCGTCTCGCTGGCCGGCGGGACGGCCGTGCACTACCGGTGCGACGAGCAGGCCGACTGGATGCCGGACCTGGCGGACATCGAGCGGAAGATCACCGACCGCACCAAGGCCCTGGTGATCATCAACCCGAACAACCCGACCGGTGCGGTGTACGACGACGAGATGCTGCGCGGTCTCACCGAGATCGCCCGCCGCCACAACCTCATCGTCTGCTCCGACGAGATCTACGACCGGATCCTGTACGACGGCGCCACCCACACCCCGACGGCGGCGCTGGCCCCGGACCTGATGGTGCTGACGTTCAACGGGCTCTCGAAGAACTACCGGGTGGCCGGTTACCGCTCCGGCTGGCTGGCGGTCTGCGGCCCGAAGGCGCACGCCACCTCGTACATCGAGGGGCTCACGATCCTGGCCAACATGCGGCTCTGCGCCAACATGCCCTCCCAGCACGCGGTGGCCACCGCGCTCGGCGGCCGGCAGTCGATCGAGGACCTGGTGCTGCCCGGCGGCCGGATCCTGGAACAGCGGGACACGGCGTACGACCTGCTGACCGCGATCCCGGGCGTGACCTGCGTGAAGCCGAAGGGGGCGCTCTACCTCTTCCCGCGGCTCGACCCCAAGGTCTACAAGATCAAGGACGACCGGCAGATGGTGCTCGACCTGCTGCGGGCCGAGAAGATCATGGTCGTGCAGGGTACGGGGTTCAACTGGCCGGAGCCCGACCACTTCCGGATCGTGACGCTGCCGGCGACGGAGGAGCTGCGGGACGCGGTGACCCGGATCGGCTCGTTCCTGGACGGTTACGGCCAGCCGTAGGCCTGTTCTCCTTGAGCATCAATGGCCGGATCGGGCACAAACTTAGACTCGATCCAATGTAGGATGGATACCCAGCATCACCGGGAGGCCATCCATGTACGAGCCGATCCGCACCCCATCGGTCCACAGCCCGGCCGACGACGCGGACTTTCCGCACCGCAGCCGCGAGGAGGAGCTGGACATCCAGCTCGCGGGGCATCTCGCCGCACTCCTCGCGGTCACCGACGAACTCGGCCTCGGCCTGGCGGGCGACCGCATCGCCGAGCAGGTGGCACGCCTGCGCGGCGCCCCGCCCGCCCGGCACGCGGCCCTGACCGACGCCGCCCCGGCGTCCCTGCACCGCCGCGCCCACGCCCTGGCGGGCCGCGCGCTGGTGGTGGCCGCGTCGCGCGCCGACACCACCGCCGCGATCCTCTCCGCGCAGCGGATGGACGCCCACACCGAGGCCCTCGCCTCCACCGCGCCTTCCGGACATCTGGTCGGCGCCCCCTGACGGCCCCGGTCCGCGTGCCGGCAGGGCGCGCGGACCGGGTGCCACGACGTCCTCCCCCGAGAACGAGGCCGGCCCCCGGAACCGTGAGGGGGTTCCGGGGGCCGGGCGGGCGTCCTTGGTCGGGGACACCCGGGGGCCGTCTGCGACGACAGGCCCCGTACCGCGGCGGATCGTCGATTCCACAGGTCAGGGCGGATCTCCGATGGACCCGGCCGCGGGGTTCAGGGGTCCGAGCCTTGCGAGGCTCAGAGCGGTCGTACGGGGCTCAGCCCAGCCGCTCCACGCGTACGGGGCTCAGCCCAGCCGCTCCACCAGCGCGCGGTACTCGTCCCACAGCTCCTTGGGCGTGTGGTCGCCGAAGGTGTTGAGGTGCTCGGGGACCAGGGCGGCCTCCTCGCGCCAGACCTCCTTGTCGACCGTGAGCAGGAAGTCGAGGTCGGCCTCGGAGAGGTCCAGGCCCTCGGTGTCGAGCGCGCCCTTGGCCGGCAGGATGCCGATCGGGGTCTCGACGCCCTCGCCCTTGCCCTCCAGCCGCTCCACGATCCACTTGAGCACGCGGCTGTTCTCGCCGAAGCCGGGCCAGACGAACTTGCCCGCCTCGTTCTTGCGGAACCAGTTCACGTAGTAGATCTTCGGCAGCTTCGACTGATCGGCCTTGTCCGCACCGACCTTGACCCAGTGGTTCATGTAGTCGCCCATGTTGTAGCCGCAG
The DNA here is from genome assembly GCF_050942385.1 of Streptomyces sp. CA-146814. Lineage (NCBI taxonomy): Bacteria > Bacillati > Actinomycetota > Actinomycetes > Kitasatosporales > Streptomycetaceae > Streptomyces > Streptomyces sp. CA-146814. The sequence goes on along the minus strand of NZ_CP192068.1, from coordinate 5,160,048 downwards.
AACGGCAGCATGGCGAACGGGTCGCGGCGCAGCTCGCCGACCTTGCCCTCGGCGGCGGCGGTCTTCTCGGAGGCGACGTTGGCTCCGAGGAAGACGCCGTGCTGCCAGTCGAAGGACTCGGTGACCAGCGGTACGGCGGAGGCGCGGCGGCCACCGAAGAGGATGGCCGAGATCGGCACGCCCTTGGGGTCCTCCCACTCGGGCGCGATGATCGGGCACTGCCCGGCCGGGACGGTGAAGCGGGCGTTGGGGTGGGCGGCGGGCGTGCCGGACTCGGGGGTCCAGTCGTTGCCCTTCCAGTCGGTGAGGTGCGCGGGCGCCTCCTCGGTCATGCCCTCCCACCAGACGTCACCGTCGTCCGTCAGCGCGACGTTGGTGAAGACGGAGTTGCCCCACATGGTCTTCATGGCGTTGGCGTTGGTGTGCTCGCCGGTGCCGGGCGCGACGCCGAAGAACCCGGCCTCCGGGTTGATCGCGTAGAGCCGGCCGTCCTCGCCGAACCGCATCCAGGCGATGTCGTCGCCGATGGTCTCCACGGTCCAGCCGGGGATGGTGGGCTCCAGCATGGCGAGGTTGGTCTTGCCGCAGGCGGAGGGGAAGGCGGCGGCGACGTACTTGCTCTCACCGCGCGGCGGCGTGAGCTTGAGGATGAGCATGTGCTCGGCGAGCCAGCCCTCGTCGCGGGCCATCACGGAGGCGATGCGGAGCGCGTAACACTTCTTGCCGAGCAGGGCGTTGCCGCCGTAGCCGGAGCCGTACGACCAGATCTCGCGGTCCTCGGGGAAGTGCGAGATGTACTTGGTGGTGTTGCAGGGCCACGGCACGTCTTCCTGACCCTCGGCCAGGGGTGCGCCCAGGGTGTGGACGGCCTTCACGAAGAAGCCGTCGGTGCCCAGCTCGTCCAGGACCGCCTGGCCCATGCGGGTCATGGTGCGCATGGCGACGGCGACGTACGCGGAGTCGGTGATCTCGACGCCGGTGGCGGAGAGCGGCGAGCCGACGGGCCCCATGCAGAAGGGGACGACGTACAGGGTGCGGCCGCGCATGGAGCCACGGAACACACCGTTCTCACCGGTGAAGATCTCCCGCATCTCGGCGGGGTCCTTCCAGTGGTTGGTCGGGCCCGCGTCCTTCTCTTCCCGGGAGCAGATGAACGTACGGTCCTCGACGCGGGCGACATCGCTCGGGTCGGACGCGGCGTAGTACGAGTTCGGCCGCTTGACCTCGTCCAGCTTGGTGAACGTGCCCTTGGCGACGAGCTCCCCGCACAGGCGCTCGTACTCGGCCTCGGAGCCGTCGCACCAGACCACCCGGTCGGGCTGGGTGATGGCTGCGATCTCGTCGACCCAGGAGATCAGCTCCTGGTGGTGGGTGGGGACAGTGAGGGGAGCCGCGATGTCGCGCGCCACGATCGCTCCTTGATGAGGGTGGGTGTTGTCAGGTGCCCCGTGGGGGCTGCGACCCGGATGCTTCGTACCCTTCGATCCCCTGGCGCTCATCCGGTGCCGACCGCACTCATTTGATCATCCGACCGTTTCGCCCATCTGTCCAGGGGGCCTCACACGTGAGCATGGCCACTCATATTCGTTACCTACGGTTGCGTAGGTAACATGCGGATATGACTGACGCCGCTGCCGCCGCCGCGACCACCGATCCGGTCGGGGCGACCCCGGGCCCGATCGGGGCGACCACAGGCCCTGTCGAACTCGACCCCGTCCCCGTCAAGCCCCGGATGCGCGGCTGGCTGCACGCCGGCATGTTCCCGGCGGTGCTGATCGCCGGGATCACCCTGATCGCCCTCACCGACAGCACCCGCGGCCGGATCGCGTGCGCCGTCTACATCGCGACCGCGTGCCTGCTCTTCGGTGTGAGCGCGGTCTACCACCGCGGCACGTGGGGCCCGCGCGGTGAGGCGGTGCTGCGCCGCCTGGACCACGCCAACATCTTCCTGATCATCGCGGGGACCTACACCCCGCTGACCCTGCTGCTCCTGCCGGAATCCACCGGACGGCCGCTGCTCTGGGCGGTCTGGGCGGCCGCGGCGGCGGGCATCGCGTTCCGGGTCTTCTGGGTCGGCGCCCCGCGCTGGCTCTACACACCGTGCTACATCGCGATGGGCTGGGCGGCGGTCTTCTTCCTGCCCGACTTCATGCGGACGGGCGGCATCGCGGTCCTGGTGCTGGTCATCGTCGGCGGGCTGCTCTACAGCGCGGGCGGCGTGATCTACGGCATCAAGCGGCCGAACCCGTCGCCGCGCTGGTTCGGCTTCCACGAGGTCTTCCACTCGCTGACGCTGGCGGCGTTCGTGGCGCACTACGTGGGCATCTCGCTGGTGGCGTACCAGCACGGCTAGGACGTACAGGGGGCCGGCCGCACGCGACGACCGGCCCCCCGCGCGTCCCTGCCCTCAGCCGCCGAGCTTCACCGCCAGCTCCCCCGCATCGGTGGTCGGCGCGTCACAGACGAAATGCCGGCAGACGTACGCGGTCGGCTCACCGCCCACCAGCGGCCGGTCCACCAGCAGCGGGAACTCGGCCCCCGCGCCCGGCCCTTCGCCCGCCGCGACGACGGCACCCGGCGCCCGTCCCAGCAACGCCGTACGGTGCAGCTCACCGCCGACCGGCCCGGCGACGGCGACCTCACGCGGCCCGTCCAGCAGCGCCTCGGCGACGGCGAGCCCCCAGCCGATGAACCGCGGCGCACGCGGCCCCAGCGCCTTGACCACGCCGAGCGCACCTTCGGCAGCAGTCCGGTGAGCTTCGGACCCGGTGTAGGCGGCGTACGAGAGCAGCGCCCCCGCAGCGGCCGTCCACCCGGCCGGAGTGGCGCTGTCGGTCGGATCCTGCGGCCGCCGGATCAGCTTCTCCGCCTCATGCGCGGTGTCGTAGAGCTGCCCGCCCTCGCCGGTGAACTGCTCCAGGACGACATCGAGCAGGAACCCGGCGAATTCCAGCCAGGCGCCCTCACCGGTCACAGCAGCCAGCGCGAGGAACCCCTCGGCCACATCGCCGTAGTCCTCCAGCACCCCGGCGTTGTCACCCGCACGCCCGTCCTTGGAGGTCCGGGTCAGCCGGGCGACTTCACCGAGATGGACCCGGACCAGCAGATCGGCGGCCTCGGTGGCGCGCTCCACGAGGTCGGGCCGGTCGAAGTAGGCCCCGGTCTCGGCGAGCGCGGCGATGGCGAGCCCGTTCCAGGCGGCGACCACCTTGTCGTCCCGCCCCGGACGCGGCCGCTCCTCACGCGCCGCCAGCAGCCGCGCCCGTACGTCGGCGACGCGCCCGGCATCCACGGGCCGCGCCTCACCGGAGAGCTGGAGGACAGAGGCCCCCTCCTCAAAGGTCCCCTCCTCGGTCACCCCGAAATACGCGGCGGCGAAGTCCCCGTCCTCCTCACCGAGCACCGCACGCAGCTGCGCGGGAGTCCACACGTAGAAGGCACCCTCGACATGCTTGCCGTCCGCGTCCTCACTGTCGGCGTCGAGCGCGGAGGCGAAGCCGCCTTCGGCGGTCCGGAGCTCCCGCACCATGAAGTCGGCGGTCTCCAGGGCGATGCGGCGGGCCTCCTCGGACCCGGTGGTCCGCCAGAGGTGGGCGTACACACGGCAGAGCAGCGCGTTGTCGTACAGCATCTTCTCGAAGTGCGGCACGACCCACTCCCGGTCCACGGAGTAGCGCGCGAACCCGCCGCCGAGCTGGTCGTAGATCCCGCCGCGGGCCATGGCCGAGCAGGAATCGGCAACCATCTGCAGGGCCCCCTCGGCCCCCGTACGGGCGTAATGCCGCAACAGGAACTCCACCGCCATGGACGGCGGGAACTTGGGCGCACCCCCGAACCCGCCGTGCTGCTCGTCGTACTCCCGGGTCAGCCCGAGCAGCGCCTGCGCCACCTCCGCCTCCCCCGGCACCCCGTCCCCGCCATGCGCCAGCGACCGCCCGGCCAGGTCGGCAACGATCCGCCCGGCCACCTCGGCGACCTCCTCCCGCCGATCGGTCCACGCGGCACTCACGCCTTCGAGCACCTGCCGGAAGGAGGGCGAGCCGTGCCGGGGCTCGGGCGGGAAGTAGGTCCCGAAGTAAAAGGGTTCGGCGTCCGGCGTGAGAAACACGGTCATCGGCCACCCCCCGTGCCCGGTGGCCGCCTGCACGGCCTCCATGTACACGGCGTCGACGTCGGGCCGCTCCTCCCGGTCGACCTTCACGGCGACGAACCGCTCGTTGAGGTAGGCGGCGACGGCCTCGTCCTCGAACGACTCGTGCGCCATGACGTGGCACCAGTGGCAGGAGGCGTACCCGACCGACAGCAGAACGGGTACATCACGCCGTTTTGCTTCCTCGAACGCCTCCGGCGTCCAGGGCCACCAATCGACCGGATTGTCAGCGTGCTGAAGCAAATATGGCGAGGTCACACCAGCCAACCGGTTCATACGCCCAGGCTCTCACACCACACGCGCCTAAGGGCTGTCCCGTATGGGACTCGGCTGGCAAGATGCCCGGGTGGTGAGTGCACAGGCCTGGGAGGCTACACGCCGCCGACTGCATTTCGGGCAACGCTTCCTTGGAACGGTGGTCCGGGTGCCAAGCCCCGGCGCGATCGGCATCTTCGTGGACATCGGGCTGCCCGTACGCGGCTTCGTCGACGTGCTGTTGCTACCAGGCGAAGCCGATCGCTGGCCCACGGAGGGCACCGAGTTGGAGTTCGAGGTGTGGTGGGCTGATGAGCGACCTCAGATTCGGCTGAAGCCGGCGGACCCTATGTTCGTGCGCGAGGACTTCGCCGAGTGGCTCGCCAGGTGGCGGCCGGGTTGGCCGCAGGAGCACGGCCTTCCGATCACGGTCGCCGACGTTCCGCCTTCGGCATCCGAGGCCGCCAGTGGAGATGCTCACGGATAGCACAAGGCAAGGTTGTGCAGGCGGGCGATGCCGCGCATGGCGTGGTGCACGCCGTCCCCCCTCAGTCGGCAGTCGCGCAGGATCTTACAGGTCTTCATGCGGGCGAAGCAGTGCTCAACGCGGGCTCGGACCTGCTTGTGGGTCTTGTTGTGGGCCTTCTTCCAGTCGGGTAGTTCCTCGCCGGGGCTGCGGCGTACGGCATCACCAGCCCTGTGCCCGGGTAGCAGCCATCGGCGATCACCACCGTCTTGCCGATAGCGGCTTTCGCGCCCGACTCGACCTAGGCCCGGCAGTCGTTGCGGTTGCCCGGCAGCGGCTTGCCGATCACCACGACACGGCGGGTGTCGGCGTCGATAACCACCTGGTGGCTGGTGGAGTAGCGATAGTTCTTCGACTGCTCGGCGACCTTGTGGTCGCGAGTGGGCACCAGGGTGCCGTCCACGATCAGCACAGCGTCCTGAGCGAACTTCCGGCGGAGCTGCAGGGCGAGCTTCGGCCCGAGGTGGTCGATGACCCGGCCGGCCGTGGACTTCGACACCCCCAACATCGGGCCGAGTTGCCGCATCGTCAGGTTGGTCCGCCAGTACACGGCAACCAGCAGCAGCCGGTCCTGCAGGGGTAGCTTCCACGGCCGGCCCCGACCTGGTAAGTCCACACCCTCATAACGCAGTAGCGTTACAAACTTGCCGAAGGCACGCGGGCTCAGCCCGGTAAACGGGGCTATCCAGGATGGCTCCGAGGCCGTGATCACACCAGACACACCAAGATTATCCATCAGGAGGACCAGTTACGGGACAGCCCTTAGCCTGTGGAACCCGCACGCCCCCGTCGGCCTGGCCGAGGTCCGTCCGTCCACCGTTGCTCGGTGTGGGGCTATGTCCAACCCAGAGCAGGGCGGCATAGGTGCGCACCAGGATGCGGGAAACATGGTGCACAACGACAGCACGTATCTCCGGCGCCTGAGCCGAGCGATGGTCTCGCCGAACTACAACAGAACCCCGGCGGCGACGGTTCGAAAAGGACAAGATGAGTCCCGCGCCGAAATCCAGCGAACAGGCTTGGAAACTGAGGAAGGAGTGAGTGATTTCTGGCCCTCACTTCCTGCCACGCCCTCCGGGTCACCGAACCCCGACAGAGCGAAATAGCCACAAGGGATTGCGTCGAGTCGTTTGTCGTCGAGTCAAGGGCGGCAACACCGTGTCGCGCCTTCGCGGCTGACCCAAGCCTGAACTCACTGCCCCTCACTCGGTGTCGATATCGGCCTCCCCGACCTCCTTATCCGCCGACTTGATGCCCAAACTCTCGATGAACTGCCGCTCCCGCGCGGCCAGCTCACTCTGGCGCGCCAGAATGAATTCGGTGAACTCATCGGACTTGAGGTGCTCGATGGACGCGAGACTGACTCCGTGTGAGTCCAGAATGTCGGTCCTCCCCTCCTCCGCGAGTCTGATGAGCGCCTGCCGGATCGACACGCCTGGCGGTGTCGTCATGACGATCCTGTTAGCGGGACTGGACGCCCCCGGGACCCCACTCTGAGTAATGATGTGTCGATAAGTTTCGGTGTGTGCCGTCGCGAGCTGCTCCAGTACGTTGGCAGTGCCGCCGTCGAGGTTCTTCCGCTCTGGAAACGTCTGCAGATCCCAAAGGAGGTAGGCGCGTACACGCGCGCTGCGCAGGTCGAAACGCTCGGGGAAGGAACGGGCCCGCTCACCGGAGTAGCTGAGCCCACCCTTGCCCCGCGCGAAGGCCTTCATCTCCGTAATGAAGTTCCGGACCTGGGTGGTTGTGGATCCTGCGAAGGTGCCTGCCAGCGACGTTGTCCAGAACCAGTTTCGGAGCTTGACCCGCTGCTCCACTTCGACCTTGTCGGAGAAGTGGAAGAAAACGGCGAGCAGCATAATTTGGATGTTGTACGGAACCAAGCGGGCCAGCGGAACCCGGACCTCGCCCCGCAAGAACTCGACCACCTGCTGAATGATCAGGTCGGTGTCCGTCACTGCGGTCATGAGCTGATCTTGGACCTTGCGAGCCATCGTCTCCCAGGATGTGTCCCGTTGCACATCCTCCTCGCCAGACAGTGCGAGGACGGTCTGAAAGATCGTCATGATCGGGATCTCGCCAAAGCCAGAAGCGGCGACCCGCCCCTTGATCTCCTCCATCTTGTCGCTGAGCGTCTCCGAGCCGATCGTCCCGTAGGTCAGAGCGGAGACCATCTGGTCGGGACGCATCTTCTGGCCACTGCTGTTGATCCTGGAAAAGACCTCGATGGCCTGCTGGAGAGTGCCGCCCTCCATGCGCACCACGGAAACCTTGTAGTTCTTCACCCGCTTCGCGATGCGCTCGCTCTCCGTTGTGAGGCGGTCGGCCTCCTCACGGGAGGCGGAGACATCGGAAAGCTTCCGTGCGTATTCGAGGAAGTCCAGGGTCCCCAGCACGGACCGCATGGGCAGGTAGTGGCTGGGCACTTCCTCGGCACTCTTCCAGTGGCGGTAGCGCAAGCCGTCATTGTCCGACCGGACGAGCGGCCGATAGACCCACCACATCCAGTCCTCCTGCCGCGTAGACCGCGGAGCATCGGCTGAGCGATGGAGGACGCCGAAGAGCGTCGAGAGCCGCTGATGGCCGTCCAGAACGTAGGCGACCTTCGCACCCTCTGGCGGCGGCGGAATTCTGCGCCCACCGATGGTATCGAGGCTCTCGAGTGGCATGGTGGTCTCCCAGATGAGCAAGCTTCCCATCGGATAGCCACGCTCCATACTGTCGAAAAGCTGCAACATCTGCTCAGGACGCCACAGGAAAGGGCGCTGGAACTTCGGCACCCGCAGTTCGCCCTGTGAAATCCGCTCCAGAACCTGCTCCAGGAAGTGAACCTCCGGAACCACCGAGATATCCTTGACCACTTCGACATCTCCCACGCTCAGATCACACTCCGAATTATTTCGAACATCGATTTCAATTCCTGCTTCACCCCGGGACCCAGGCCATCCAAGTCACGGTCCGATATACCGCCGCGTACTACCTCTTGAAGGAACAGACCTGGCAAGTCCGTCCCGAATCCCTCCTGAAGGGTGACGAGATCCTGCTCCGCCACTTCGTCGTACAGGTCACCGTGACGCGGGGGGATGATGTAGGTCGTGCCCGTTTTCCCGGAGTGCCGCCTCTTGCGGTCGAGGCTCCCCTTCGGTTTCCCTTTGAATCCGTGCTTCATATCAAAGTGGGCGCGCTGCTCGGGCGAGAATTTCTTGAGAGACTCCAGGCGCTTGGCCATGGAGGACATCCCAACAGTCCTCTTCGGCTGGCGGGCCAGGACCCGGTTAGGAATGTAGTTCTCCATCTCCCGGAAACTGAGGACATGTGAACTGACGCCTTCGCGGGCCGCAGCTTCGGCCTTCTCGTGATTGCCGGTCCGGTCCGCGGGGTGGAAACTGTCGCTATCAATGACTAGAACTACACGCTTGGTCCTGGAGAACTGCGCGGCCTGGTCGACTGCATGCTGGGTTGCTCCATCCTTGCCGCCTCCGTTGTACACACCGAGGCGACTGTCGTTCTTGGCGCCGATAACGTCCTCACAGCCCAACAGGCGCGCGAGCGCCTCGATCATCTGCCAGTCGTAGGTCGCATTCTCCACAACCAGCACAGCTGGCCGCTCCAAGTCACGGAGGTCGGCTGCCAGCGTCTCACCGGCCACCCTGACAACCCCGGCGGTCCCCCCATGAGGCGCCCAGGCCTGAGCCATGCTCGCCTTCTGCGCAAGCAGTAGGTAGATCTGCGCCAAGACCGGGACGTGACGCTCCAGGAACGCATGAACGGCGTCCACATCACGGGGAGAGATGACCCACTCGTGTCGCGCCTCCCTGAAGAACGCGATCAGCTTTAACACAAGCTCTGCGTTTTCGTCGCCCTGACGGTCCGTCAGCAGGTCTACAGGAATCTCAACGCGCATCGTTGATCCGATTCGCCTGCGCATCAGCGAGGGCGCGGACCTCCTCGAAATCCTCCGCGAAGACTCCCCGAGGCCAGTAATCGAGGTTGCCGAGGGCATCCACTTCGATCTTTCGCAGGGTAGCGGACCCCTCAGCCTGCTCGACGAAGTAGATTTTCACGTCCTCCGGTGCCAGCTTTCGTTCCGCAACCCGCCGACGAAGCCTCAGGAGAAAATTCTCGCTGTGCGTCTCCACCAGAAAACGCACGCGTGATTCCTGAACGGCATCAACATAGAGATCGGCGATCGCGGCGTGCGCCGAAGGATGGAGATGAAGTTCGGGCTCTTCCACGATCTCGATCACGTGCCCGGCAGGCGACTCCACGCGGTCTGCGGCCCTCTGAATCACTATCGGCAGGAACTGAACCACACCGGTGCCGACGTCATCGATATGGACGACGAGATCGGGGTCGCGCAGGGAACGCAGCTTGGGGATGTACATCCCGGAACCGACGTCGGTGACTTCGAGACGCCAGCCGGGCAGGATTCTTTCCAGCAGAATGTTCACTTCACGGCCGATCAGACCACGCCCGTACATCTCATCCGCCGCGAGCACACCGAAAGCCCTCTCTCCCCGATGACCGACGTGCCCCAGTGTTCTGACCGGTGACCGGAAGAATCGCTCCGGGCTCTTCCTGAACGGACCCAAATACCGAATCTCGTCTAGGCCTTCCCGAAGCAGCCCGGCGACTCCGCGGACACCGCCGACGGAGTCCGGCCAGTCGGCCGGATCGGGCAGCAGCCCGCGAAATCCAACCTTGTGCTCGTGGCCGTCGACAAGATAAGTGCGCTTCTCAGGCGAGTAGGCGTCCATGCCGGGGACCCAGGAGATGTTCACGACCTCCGACCTGCAGGAGATCGCCAACGAGGAAACCAGCTGCATTCCCTGGTTGGCGATGTTCTGGACCTCGGCGGTGACACTGAGGACCCCGCCGTCATCGATGCCGATCGATGCGCCCAGTCGAATGTGCCCGTGCGGTGACGAGCCGTGGATCAGATCCGCGAACGAAGGAGTGAGGCCTTGGACCAAGTCCAGGTCCAGAGGGTACGGGGAGTCGCCGCGGATACCGATTGACAGAAGCGGGAGCGCTCGCACGACGGCACTCTTGCCGGAATTGTTTCGCCCCAGCACGACGGTGATCTTGCCGAGCTCCATCTCCTGCTTCTCTCTGAAGCAGCGATAGTTCTCCAGCGAGAACCTCTCCAACGACACCTGGGCTCCGTTCGCTCACACCATGTCCGGCGCACGCCGCCCCAACGGAGCGTCGGCGCGGCTGCGGCAATACTGTCAGACGGCGGAAGCACGGGACCTGAGGTTCGCTCTTCTCACTGCGTAGACGCCCAACATCCGCCTCGGAGATCCAGCTGCCCGGCAAGACCGTGAGCCTCTGTACAACAACCCTCTCGGCGGCAGAGGTGCTGTGCACGATTGCGGGCATGAGATCCAGTAAGAGCATCAAGGCGATCCGCTTCCCCAGAGCCACGGGCAAGCCCAGTCCCGGGGCCTCCTGGCGAGGGGTACGGCGTCAATCACCTGGGGCTAGCAACAGCTCCGCCCCACTGACGCGGCTTCCTCCGGGTATCTCAACTTGCGGCCCGCTCGCGCCCGGCATGTCCACCTCTCAGGTAGCCACCACTCGCTGGGTCTGTCACCCGCGCTTCAGACGGACGAAAAAAATGGCGACCTACTCAGTTGACGAGTTCACTGACACCAGTGGTCAGGAGACGTATCCGACGCTGAGCAGCACCGGGAGATTCCGCCTTCTGGCTTCCTCGAACGCGTTGGGTGACCATGGCCACCAGTCGACGGGGCTGTCGGCGTGCGGGAGCGGGTACGGGGAGGTGGTCTGCGTAAGCCGGTTGGCCATGGCCCCAATCCTCGCGCACCCGCCTCCACCACACCCACACGCCACGGGACGGAAGACGAACGGGCAGGTGGGACGGGGTGCACCACCGAAGCCGGGCGGGCCGGCAACGGCGGACAGTAGGCTGGCTCCAGCAGCACCGGGACTGCTGAGGCTCCTCGAAGGAGGTACACCATGACCGCCGAGATGGTGGCGCCCGCGTGGATGCATACGCAGATCAGCGCGGAGCAGTACGACTCGTGGTCCGAGGAGCAGTGCGCCGGCATCGAGATCGTGGACGGGATGGTCGTCGTGAGCCCGAGCGCCTCCAAGCGCCACAACCGGCTGGCCCGCATTCTGGCCAACGCCTTGGACGCCGCCGCGGGCCCGGACTGGAACGCCGACACGGACTTCGACGTCCGCCTGCAGGACGTGCCGCTCACCAACCGCCGTCCAGACGTCACCGTGTACCGGGCGGAGACCATCGACCTCACGCCCACCCGCCCCGAACACGTACTCCTGGTCGTCGAGGTCGTGTCACCCGGCTCGGAGACCACGGACCGGATCGTGAAGGTCGACCAGTACGCCAAGGCGGGCATCTCCTTCTACTGGCGGGTCGAGCAGGCCGCCACCGGGGTCCCGATCATCTACACCTATGTTCTCGATCCCGCCACCAGGGCTTACAGGGACGGCGAGATGTTCACCGGCACGGTGAAGGCCACTGCACCTTTCTCCGTCACAGTCGATCTCGGGATCTTGTAAGGAACCGAGAATGCGCCCCGCTGTCGACGTTTGACCGTTAGCGCCCGCATCGCGGTTCTTCGCGGACCGATTGAGGCGGCGCCTGCAAAACGACCCGGGCCTCGACGTTCAGTTGCAGTTCATCGACGCCAACGGGCTACGGCTGCTCCCTTTTGCCATCGATGCCACTGCCGCGCCACTCGCGGCTGGAACCGCGACATTGCCGGCTGGTACCAGCTGACGTGTTCGTCCCCCAGCCGACCGTGCACTTGGACATCGCCGTCAGCCGTCCGGTCTTGTTCTGTTCCTCGGTCAGGTCTGTCCGGTCAGGGCTGCGTAGACGACGACGTTGTCGGCGTAGCGGCTGTCGGCCTGGGAGTAGTCGCCGCCGCAGGTGATGAGGCGGAGGCCGGCGTGGTCGAGGTTGCGGTAGACCTCGACCGTCGGGAACGCGTCCTTGGGGTAGACGGCGGTCCGTTCGACGGTGAACACCGCGGTCGTGCCGTCCGCGCGCCTGACGTCGATGCGGTCGCCGGGTTCGAGTTCGGTGAGTTCGAAGAACACGGCCGGGGCCCCGTCCCATGTGACGTGTCCCGCGATGACGGAGGGGCCGAGAGCTCCGGGGGTGACTCCGGGGCGGTACCAACCGGCCTTGGCCGGGTCCTTCGGCGTCTCCATCGCGCGGTCCTTCCCGAGCCCGAGCTGTTCGAGGTCCGAGGTGACCTTGAGGGACGGGATCGTGATGCTGACGGGCCGGGAGGAAGGCAGGGCCTCGGCGCGCGGCGCCCCGGACGGTGGTTCGGTCCGGGGGTCGGCCGGGGTGGCGGCGGCCGGGCCGCCCTTGTTCGCGGCGGGCGGCGGGGCGGGCTGCTGGCGGCTGGTTCCCAGGGCCAGCAGCAGCCCGCCGGCCAGGAGCAGGGCGATCGCGGCGATGAGCGGGACACGTCGCCGCCGGAGTGTCCTGCGGCGCTCGTCCGTGCCGGGCTTGTCGGGCGTGCCGTTCATCGCTTCACCTGTCCCTGTTGTACGCCGTGTACGCCGTTGTTCGGCCCTTGCGGCGTGGCCGTTCGGTTCCGGTGCCGGGCCTGGCGTCAGCCCTCGTGCCGGACGTCCGAGGTCCGCGTCCGGCGGCGCACGGCGAACAGTCCGCCGGCCGCGAGGACGGCCGCGCCCCCGGCCGCCAGCAGGCCGGGCGACTCCACGCCCGCGGTGGTGGCGGAGCCGGTCTCGACGCCGCCCACCGGCACGGAGCCGACCGCGGCGCCCTTGACCATGCCGCAGTTGGCCGGGGCGGTGGCCTCCTGGGGAAGCTTCGGGTCGAGTTCGCTCTTGCCCGCGCCGAAGTCGTACTTCCCGTCGTTGTTGCGGTCGATGCCGTGCTGCACGATGTGCAGGTCCTTGAAGTGGTCCGCCACGTCCTGCGAGACGGTGATGGTCCGCGAGTACGTCAGCTTGCCGTCCTTGTCCGCGACGGGCATCCGGTCGACGGCCAGCCCGCTCTCCTTGGACGTGTCGCCCTTGGTGGTGAGGGAGATGTTGATGTCCCCGTACGTCGGGAGCCCTTCGGCCGTGGTGACGATGCCGTCGCCGTCCTTGTCGGCGCTCTTGTCCGGGCAGCGGAAGTCGTGGCCGTCGGTGGAGCCGTGGATGTGCTGGGCGTGCGGCTGTCCGGGCACCAGGCCGCGGGCGTCGATCTTCACGGTGAGCTGGGTGCCGTCCAGGGTGACCAGGGCGGCGCCGGTGGCGCCGGAGTCGTTCAGCGGTTCCAGGTCGACCTGGTACGTGTCGCCGTCGGCGGCCTTCGTCGTGGCGCCGGCGTGGCCGTCGTGCGCGAAGGCGGGTACGGCGACGCCGAGAGTGAGCGCGGCAGGCACGACGAGCAGTGCGGTGAGGCGGGTCGTACGACGGGCTATCACAAGAACACATCCCCTTCCGGCGGTTCCGATCGGGACCGGAGCCGCGTGCGGTCGCTGATGTCTTGTGTTCGGTGCCGTCCACGGGACGGATTGGTCTGGTCACGACAGATCTGTTTCCGGGCGTGCTCGCCGCCCTCAGCGCCTCAGCAGGAGGGCGAGGAGGAGCGGGAGGCCGCCGGCCAGGGCCAGGACGATCGACAGGCGGAGCAGCCAGTGTTTGCGCCAGGCGATGTCGCTGTTGACCACGATGGACCGGGTGACCACGGGCAGCACGTCCTGCTGCAGGGCTTCGGCCAGGCGTACGGGGTCCCAGAGGCGCAGGTGGCCGAAGTAGACGAAGTCGGCGGCGACTTCGTCGCGTACCTTCCGCGCTCTCATCCGGGGCATCAGGACCAGGACCGCGCTCACCACAGCGGCCACGAGGAGGCAGGCGCCTGCCAGGAGAAGGACGAGCCGGACGCCGGTCATCCTCATGTCGCCTTCGGTGGAGACCGTCACCAGGCCGGCGAGTATCGCGATCTCCAGGGTCAGCACCACCGAGGCCTTGACGTCGACCCGGCCGGTCCATTCGGCCACGCTCGTGTGGATGCGCCAGGCGTTGTCGAGTGCTGCGGAGGCGTCGGGGGTGCGGGCCGGCCGGGCTGGGTGGGGCGGCTCCGGTGAAGGAGTGCGAGTGGGAGGCGGCTCCGGTGAGGGGTCAGGAGGCGGCTCGGGTGGGGGTGTCGGGGAGGGCAGGGGCGTCTGGGACATGTCGGCTTTCTCCCTTCTCACCACGGAACTGCCGACCATACGGAGATATCGGGTGGCCGAGTACATCAGGAGAGGTAATGCGCCATCGGCGTTCTCCCTAGGCTCGATCACGTCCCACTCGCGCCGCACCGTTCGGGGAGCGCCATCGTGACGACCCAGACCTTCTCCGCCCCCTTGACCCACCTGACCGATGGAGAGCTGGCGCAGCAGGCCGCCGACGGTGAGCACCGGGCCTTCGCCGAGCTCGTCGCCCGGCACCAGTCCCGGCTGCTGGCGATCTGCCGGCGGGTCACCCGTGACGAGCACGACGCGCAGGACGCCCTGCAGAACGCGCTGCTCGCCGCCTGGCAGCGGATCGGCGGTTACCAGGGCCGGTCGTCCGTGGGCACCTGGCTCTGCCGGGTGGCCGTCAACTCCTCACTGGACGAGCTGCGTCGGCGCGGCCGTCGGCCCGACCCGGCCCCGGACCTGGCCCTCGCCGGGCCGGCGGCCTCCGACGATCTGATGACGACCCGGGTGGCGCTGCTGTGGGCCATGGACCAGCTTCCGCCGCACACCCGCGACACGGTGCTGCTGCGCGACCACTACGGCCTCTCCTACCGGGAGATAGCCGAACGCCACCACACCTCCACCGACGCCGTCCGCGCACGGCTCGCCCGGGGGCGGCGGGCCCTGGCCGACCTGTTGGAGTCGCCTCGCCGTCGCCGGCCGGTCCGGCGGGCCGTTCCGGAAAGCCCCGCACCGTGCGGAACCGGCCACTAGACTCGCCCACCGTGATGCCCCGTCGGCATCCGGGGGGTGGGGACGACGACAGACCTCGACGGTGCGCGAGACGCCCCGGCTCGCGCCCGTGCCGCGGAGACGCACTGGCCCGCGCGGAGCTTCGTGGCGGACCTGTCGCCCGCACCGCGGGAGGCGCTGCTCGGCCTCGGTACCGTACGCCGGTACGCGCCGCATGAGGCCCTCGTCCTCCAGGGGCACCTGGACACCGAGGTGTATCTGCTGGCCGCCGGGTACGTGCGGGTGGTCGGGGACACCGCGAGCGGCCGGACGGTCCTGCTGGCGCTGCGCACCCGGGGCGACCTCGTGGGCGAGCTCGCCGCTCTCGACGAAGGGCCGCGCAGCGCCTCGGTGCTGGCGGCCACGCCCGTACTCGCCCACTCCATCGGCCGCTCCGCGTTCCTCCGCTTCCTCCGCGCCCACCCGGACGCGGCGGAGGCCGTCCAGCGCTCCGTCACGCGCAAGCTGCGGATGGCCACCCGCCATCGGATGGAGACGGGTTCGGCTCCGGTGCTGGTGCGGATCTGCGGGATCCTGGACGGCCTGGTCGCGGCCTACGGCCGCCCCACCTCGGAGGGCGTCCAGCTCGACGTCCCGCTCAGCCAGCTCGATCTCGCCATGCTCGCGGGCGCCTCCCTGCCCAGCGTCCAGCGTGCGGCGGCCGAACTGCGCCGCCGCGCCATCCTGACCACCGGGTATCTGCGCCTGGTGGTGCACGACGTGGACGCGTTGCGCGCGCTCGCCCAGGCGGCGGGCGAGGAGGACTGACGGCGCCGCCGTGCTCCCGCCGGAGCCGCGCGGCGGGAACCCGACACCCGAGGGGTGGGTCATGAGCAAGTCGTTCAAGAGCACAGCACTGCGGTCCGAGCGGCGGGTAAGCCTGGTCGTGGACATCGAGCAGTACAGCCGCCGCACCCACACCGAGCAGCTCGACCTCCAGGACCGGCTCGACTGGATGATGGGCCAGGCGTTCCGGGCCGCCGGGCTGGACACCCGCCGGTGCCGCCGGCAGAACCAGGGCGACGGCCTGCTCTTCGTCCTGCCGCTCGGAGTGAAGGAAGGCCGGGTGACGCCCGGCCTCGTCTCCGGGGCCCAGACCGCGCTGCACGGGCTCAACCGGTCCCCCGGGCCGGGAGACAGGATCCGGATGCGGATGGCCGTCGCGCAAGGGGTCTTCACCGAGGGGCCGACCGGGTTCGTGGGCGAGGGCGTGGAGCAGGTCTGCGCGCTGGTGAACTCCGCCGCGGCCCGCGCCGCGCTGGCCGCCCGGCCCGACTCCGACCTGGCCCTCATCGTGGACGACCACTACTTCGGGGACGTCCTGCTCCAGGACTTCGCGGGCCTGCCGTCGGCGGACTTCGAGCGGGTCACGGTGGACACCAAGTCGGCGGCGGACTCCACCGTGACCGCCTGGGTCGTCGCCCTGCCCTCGGCGCGCACCAACGAGAAGGTCCCCGTCTTCGACCCGGACGCGCTGACGGAGGCGAAGGCGGTCTATCTGGCGGCCGGGGTGTTGGCCGGAGACTGGCTCGCGCGCATCCTGGTCGGCCGCACTTCACCGGGACCGGGCGCTCCAGGTGGTCCCGGCGCTCCCGGCAAGGGGAAGGGCGGGCCGGGCAGCATGGCACGGAACGGCGTCGCCGTCGCCGCGTCACATCCGTCCGAGCCGCCGGAGATGGGCCGTCCCAGGGAGGAGGACGAGGAGGAGGACGAGCATGAGAGCGAGGAAATGGGTTACTCCGAGGGCGAGTTCACCGGGTACGAGGGTGAGGACGGAGGCGGTCACGCCTCCGAGGAGTACGGCGCGGACGGGACGGCATCGGACGCGGTGACCTCGTTCGGCCATCCCTACCCGACGTCGGTGGACCCTGGCGGCGACGCCGGCGGACCGGCCATCGGTCAGTCCCCCGTGTGAGGCAGGGTCCGGCCAGGATGCCGGGTCACCGCTCCGCGCCGGCCGCGAAGTACAGCGCCTCGCACAACGCCCTTGCCGTGCGGGTGTGTTCGCGAACGGCCCGCCGCAGGTCCGGCTCGTACGCGCGCCAGCGCCCCGTCTCCGCCGCCGCCCGCTCCGCCGTCTCGGCGGGTCCGGCGGCGGCCGGGAGCCCCAGGCACTCCGCCGCCGTACGGCCACGGGCCAGCAGCCGCAGCGCCTCGGTCCGGTCCTCGTCCAGGACCAGACGGCCCGCGGCCAGGTCCGCCAAGGCGGTGGACAGGGCCGCCTGCCGCAGCACCGGGTGCCGGCGGACCAGGGCCAGCTCCGCGCGCAGTTCCTCGCCGGGGCCGCCGGTGCCGAGTCCGTACGCCACCGCCGTCAGGGCTCTCAGCGCGGTGGCGGCCCGCAGCTGGCCGGCCCGGTCCACGAACTCGCGGCGGACGCGCTCCTCCAGGGCGTCGAATCCGGAGCGCCGGCGCAGCTCGGCCAGCAGGACACGGGTGGAGCCGCCGCCGTGACAGCGGGCGGCCTCCTGGATTCCGTACCGTCCGAGCAGGGACAGCAGCCGTCCCCGGTCCGCGCTGCCGAGCGGCCCGTCCGGCCAGAGCAGGAAGGCGTCGGCCGAGGACAGGGCGTCCTTCAGCCGGGCCTCCGGCAGCGCGGCGAGCAGCGCGACCGACTCGGCGTCGCGGTCGGTGAAGCCTTCACAGCGGCCGGCCTGGGCCAGCAGGCCGGCGACCGGGACCACGTCGGCGACCAGCCCGGTGAGCCGGCGCGCGTACGTGGCGCACAACCGGTCGGCCTGGGGCCACGGGTCACCGGTGCCACGTCCGAGTTCGTCGATCCGGCTCAGTACGCCGAGGGTCCTGGCGGCGGTGACGCCCCGGCCGGACTGGCGCCGCAGCGCCTCCAGCGCCTCGGCGTCGCCTTGGCCCGGGTGCGGCATCACGTAGAGCAGCGCGTCCGAACGGTCCAGAGCGGTCATGGCGAGGTCGTCCAGCCCGCTGAGCGAGTCCATCCCGGGGGTGTCCACCAGCAGGTAGGAGTCTCCGAGGGCCTGGTTCGGTGCCTCGACGACGAGTTCGGCGATCTCGCCGGCCTCCGCGCCGAGCGCGCCGGGTGCCTCCGGGACGCCGCCTCCCGCCGCCCCCGGTACGTGGTGCGCGCTCCCGTCCCGGAGCCGGACCAGCACCCTGTTCTGGGGGCCGGAGCGGTACCAGGTCACCAGCCGGGTGCACTCGGTGGCCCCGGTCGCCGCCAGGGACTGCCCGAGCAGCGCGTTGACGAGGGTCGACTTGCCCGCGTTCAGCCGGCCTCCGACGGCGATCCGCAGCGTCGGCTCCGCGAGCCGGGCGGCGATCGCGGCCACGGCGGCGGCTTCCGGCGCGGGCAGCCGCGGACCGAACGAGGCGCAAAGAGCGGCCAGCCGGACCACGGGAGCCTGTTCGGGCGGTCCGAAGGGGTCGGGGGGAAGGCTTTGCGGGCCGGACGCACCCGCAGACAGCCGAGCCCCGTCGGACACACCCGCAGACGCCCGAGCCGGGCCGGACGCACCCGCAGTCGGCACAGTCCGGTCGGCCGCACCCACAAACGACCGAGCCGAGCCGGACACGCCCGCAGACAGCCGAGCCCGGTCGGACGCGCCCGCAGACGACCGAGCCGGGCCGGGGCTGTTCACCTCGTGCCGTTTCCGGTGGGGCCCTCCGCGGGCACCAGGGCGTCCAGCCGGTCGAGCAGCCCCGTGATCAGCTCGCTCCGCGACCGGGCGAGCTCGGCCACGCGCTCGCGTTCCTCCTTCTCGCGGGCGAGGACGGCCCGGAGCTCCTCGCGCTCCTCGCGCACCTCCCGCTCCCGCCGCTCCAGAGCCAGCGTGATCGTCCGGGCCAGTCCGTCACGCGTCTCCGCCACCGCTCTCTTGGTCAACGGCGGTGCCTCGGTGTCCAGTTCACTCACCACCCGGTTCACATAGCGCTGTACGTCGTTCCGCTCCCTGAACAGTTCGCCGCGCCGCCGCCGCCGGGAGAGGAGCCATGAGGTGACCCCCGTACCGGCCATGAACGGAATGAGCAGCCCGCCGGTGACGAAGGCGGTGGCGGCGGCGATGAGCCCGCCCGCGCCGTAGGCGGGTACGAGCCCCTCCATGAAGGCGCCCGGCCCGCCCTGGTCGTGTGCCGTGCGGGGCGGGCGGCTCGGGTTGCGCAGCCGGTCCGGGAGCGGGAGCACGAACGGGGCGGGGGCGTGGTCGGCGTCTTCGCCGTCGGTCCGCTCACGGCCCAGCGCCTTGTCGATCTCCTCGCCGGTCTCCCGGACGATGTCACGGAGCCCCGCCCCGAGTGCGGTCTCCAGGTCGACCCAGACGGCCCGGGCCCCGTCCTCCAGGGCGGCCGGAACCTGCGCCAGCTCGGTGGCGTCGCGCGCGAGCGAGATCTGGTCCTCGCCGGCGGACCGCAGATCGTTCACGCTCCGCCGGAACCGGAGCAGCAGGTCGGCCTCCAGCCGCGCCGCCCGTTTGCCGAGGGACCTGCGCCAGGCCGCCGCCGCGCTCCTCTCGCGGGCGAGGGCGGTCTGCAGGCGTTCCATCTCGGCCGCGCCGGTGAACCGGCCGGTCGCGGCCTCCAGCATCCTGGCCGTCTGTCCGGCGACGGGGGCCAGCGCGGTCCGGATGACGTGCGCCGCGTTCGCCATGCGCAGGTCGAGGGCCCGGTCGGTGACCAGCTGCCGCAGCGCCGACCGCAGTTCTCCGCAGCCGTCTTCGGCCCTCTTGCGCCGCGCGGTCTCCGGGTCGCCCGCCCGCTCGGCCGCCTGCGCTTCCTCCTCCAGGGTGGCGCTGACCGCGAACCACGGTGCCCGGGCGTAGCGCGGGGCGTGCTCGGCGATCAGCGCGCGGTCCTGCTCCATGACCTCCCGCCAGTTCGGGTAGTTGTCGGTCTTGGTGAGGACGAAGACCACGGTGGCGATCCGCTCGGTGGCCCGTTCCAGGAAGGCGAGTTCGGAGCGGGTGAGCTCACCGGAGCCGTCGGTCACGAAGAGCAGGGCGTCGGCGCGCCCGAGCGTGGCCAGCGTCAGCCGCGCGTGCCCGGCGACGAGCCCGCCCACCCCCGGCGTGTCGAC
Source organism: Streptomyces sp. CA-146814 (assembly GCF_050942385.1). NCBI lineage: Bacteria > Bacillati > Actinomycetota > Actinomycetes > Kitasatosporales > Streptomycetaceae > Streptomyces > Streptomyces sp. CA-146814. Next base: position 5,140,096 of record NZ_CP192068.1, on the reverse strand, counting down.
GAGGACCAGGCCGGGGCGGAGTACGTCGGCGGGGACGGCGACGTCCAGATGGCTGACGTCGTCGTGCCGGGGGAGCTGGGTCTCCGGGTCGAGTGCCGCGTACTCGGCTATGTGGTCGCGGAGGTCGTGAACGAGGTCTTCCAGGACCAGCGGTACGGGCGTGGCCACGCTTTCGGGGTCCTGTCCGGCGTCGGGGTCCCAGCGGTGGACGACGGCCTGCGGTGTCTGCCCGTGGCGTACGAGTACGTGGACGCTGCTCGCCACGTCGACGTCCACCGGCAGCAGCTCGGGGTGGCCGGTCAGCGCGTTGATCAGGGAGCTCTTGCCGCGGTTCTTCTCGCCGACGCAGACGGCGACCGCCGCGCCGGCGTTCAGGGCTTCGAGCTCGGCGAGGATCCGGGCGGCGGGTCCTTCGGGCTCGGACACCCCGGTCAGGACGTCCACGGCCTCGGCGGCGTCGTAGGCCAGGTCGACCAGGGCGCCGAGGCGGCCGGCGGGGGCGCTGTGGGCCGCGCCGTTCGTGTCATCCGTCCGGTCCGTGCGGTCGGTGGCGTTCATGTCGTGTCCTCCTCGGTGCCGGGGTGGTCCTCCGGCTGCCGTGCCGGCTCGTCCAGTGCGGCGAACGGCCCGCCGGCCGCGAACTCCTCCCGGGACACCACCGACCGGCCGGGCAGCGCCCCCGGCTTCAACGGCGCGCGGCGCACCGGCGCGTCCGACGCGGCGGCGGAGGTGTCCGGGGGTGAGGGGGGCGAGGGCGAGGTGTCCGGCGGCGAGAGGGCCGGGGGCGGGGCGGGCTCGCCCGCTCCGGTACGCGTTTCTCTCGACCGCCTCCCGCCGAGGACGGTCTCGCGCAGCCCCCTCACCTTCCGGGACACACACTCCATGCGCCCCCGCACCCCGGCCAGGGCCTGAGACGATTCACTCACCTGCCAAGTGGCGTACTTTCTCCACGAGTTGTGCGCCTCAGAGTCCTCCCCCTCCGCCGCAGGTGCCTCGTACCCCTCCGCGTACGAGCGCTCGCCGTCGAACGCCGGAGCCGCGAAACCCGTCCCGCACAGGTGGGTCAGCGCCGAGCGCGTGGGGGCGTGCGGCTCGCTCCAGCCGGTCACCAGGACGCAGGGGCCGTCCGCCGTCCGGGCGCCGTCCCAGTACGCTCCCGCCCGGCCCTCGGGCAGCAGCCACACCCCCCGGCCCTCGGGCTTCGGCAGCGCGGTCGGCGGGCCGTCGCCGCCGGCCAGGTCGGCCGGGCCCCAGGGCGCGGGGCGCGGAGCGCTGTATCCGCGCCACTCCGGTGACGTGGTCGACTCCCAGTCGGGGCCCACCGCGCGCTCGTAGGTCTCCTTCGCCCAGCGCGGGAAGCCCCGGTGCAGCGCTTCGAGGGACGGGATGTCCGCCGCCCCCGGGGCGGAGAGCCAGCCGACGAAGCAGTAGAGCGGGCGGCCGCCGCTGTCGGTGCGGAACGCGGCACTGATCCGCTCGGCGTCGCAGGCCACCCCCACCAGGGCGGGCGGGGCTCCGTCGTACCGTCCCGGTGGGCGGGCCAGCAGCATGCGCGGCCCGTCGGACAGCCCGCGTCCGTTCATGACGGCGGCCGAGACGGCGTCGCCGAGCCAGCCGTCAGCGCGGGTGCCCTCGGGCACCTCGCGCCACCATTCGTCGACGCGGAACAGCCGGGCGAGGACCACCGGGCTCCACGCCGCGTCCGTCATGACGATCCGCCCGACGAGATGTGGATGTCGCCGTCCTTGATGATCGGCAGCCGGTCGAACTCCCGCATCAGCAGCTCGGCCTGGCTCTCCGTGGCCGTGATCTCGGCCTCCATTCCCGTCCTCTCCGTCTCCCAGCCCCACTGGGCGCTCCGGGCCGCCGCGATCTTCTTGCGCCGGATGGACTGGAACGACTTCGCGCGGAGTTCGGACAGCTCGGCATCGCCCTCGGTGATCTTCTTCTCGATCTCCGCCAGTTGAGCCTGACGCGCCGTCAAGGTCTCGGTCAGGTAGTGCCACAGGGAGAAGCAGATCGGGCGGTGGAGGTTCTGCGGGCGGATGAGCGAGCGGTCCACAGGGCGTCCGAACATGTCGTCCGTCTTGAAGTCCCCGATCTGCACGGGGCAGACGAGAGCCGTCACCCCGTTCTGGAAGAGCTGCCTGAGCAGTTTCTTCAGGTTGGCGACCACCGAGGTCAGCACCTGGTCGATGGGCCGGTCGGCCGTCACGGCCAGCAGGTCCATCTTGGTGATCAGCACCACGAAGGAGGGCGGCGGATCGCCCAGGCGCCTCCGGCCGTCCACCGCTTCGCGGATCACCCAGTTGTACGTGGCCAGGTCCATGCCGCCGCTGTCGAAGTTCGCGGACTCGGGCGTGCCCTCCTTGACCCACTTGCCGAGCTCGCCGCCGTCCATCACCAGATAGACGCTGTCGGACCGGGGCAGGTGTTCCCGCCACTGGAGGATGTCCTTGGGGGCGTTCGGCCCGGAGTCCTCCAGAGCGGCCCCGCCCCGGAAGTCGGTCCAGACCATCTGGAGCAGCGGGGTGAAGTTCTTGGCGAACTGGAAGGTGTAGGTCTGGGGTTCCGTGCCGGTGGCCCTCGGCATCTCGCCCTTGTCCTGCAGCATTTTCCAGGTCCGGAGCAGGCGTATCTCCTCGTCCCGGTCGACGCTGTAGAGGAAGTAGTCGCGCAGGCCGGCCGAGAGCCGGTGATACATGCCGTGCATGAACACGGTCTTTCCCGTGTTGTTTCCGCCGGCCAGGGTGACCGTGATCCGCGGGGTTGCCACCGGTGTGCCTCCAGGGAAGACGAGGGTGCGGCGGGCTCGCCGGATGCGCGGCGGGCCCCTTGGTCAGAAGGAGTCGACGTCCTTGAGCAGTCCGTCCAGGCGGTCGGCCGGGGCGAGCAGGGGCAGGAGCCGGGCGCGCTCGCCCCAGGGGTCGGTGAACAGCCCCTCACTGAAGGTCCGCCGGCCCCACGCGTGGAGGATCCTGCTCAGGGCCCAGCTCCACGCCGGGTACCCGACCACCGGCCACGGGTCGGGCGGCGGCGGCGTGGGGGGCGGGTCCGCCGGGCCCCGGAGCCGGCTCGCCTGGCCGACCAGTCCGCTGTGCAGGACCCAGAGGGCGGGTATCTGGACGTTGACCGGCCGGGGGCCGCAGACCAGGGGCACCACGGCGCCCCGGATGTGGGGTTCCGTCGCTGCCGCGCGGATGAGGGGGCCGAAGGGTTCCTTGAGGCGGCGGATGGCCGAAGGCCCCTCCCGCGCGACGAGATCGAACTTGGTGAGGACGATGACCAGCGGGGTGATCCGCTTGTCCCGCTCCGCGAAGGCGCGCAGGACGGAGGTGACCATGTGGCGGATCTCCAGGCCCTGTTCCGGTCCCGGCGCGTGCAGCAGGCGCCAGGAGTCGGCGAACAGCAGGATGCCGTCCGCCTCCGTGAGGTCGCCGCGCAGCTCCCGCGCCTGGGCGCTGGTGGCGCCCTCCTGGGTGAGGACCTCACCCCGGTAGTCCCGCCACCGGAACGGCAGCACGTCGGCGCCCTGGTAGCGGAGGACGAGGTCGTGCACCTCGCGCTGGTGGGTGTTGCGCGGGTAGACCCCGGAGAGCACGCCGCCCCCGGCGGCGTGCAGCGCCTCGTGGACGCGCTGGTCGGCGGCGCGGCAGGAGAAGCCCGCGATCCCGTCACCGAGCCGCCGGTACATCAGCGATACGTACGTCGTCTTGCCCGCGTCGCTGCCGCCGAGCATCACCACGTCCATCCGCGCGTCCTCCCTCCGTGATCACCGGAACAGGTCCTCGTCCTCGGGAAAGGCGTACGGCGCTTCCCCGCCCTCAGCAGCCGGTGCCGGGGGCGCGTCGCGGGCCCGGACCGCGCCGAGGACCGCCGCGTTGACGGGGTCGGGGAGGAGGTCGGGCAGTCGGCCGCCCGCCGCCCGGGCCAGCAGCTCCACGAGCCGAGGCGTCCGCGCCGCACCGCCCGCCAGCAGCACCGCTTCCGGTGGTACGCCGGTGGCGAGCAGCTCCACCAGGGCATCGCCCGCCCAGGTCAGCGGCTCGTCGGCCGCCTCCTCGAACTCCGCTCTCCGCAGCAGGAGTTCGGTACCGAGACCGGGTACGACGAAGGGGACGCCGGTCGTCGCCGCCAGGGCCTCGCGCGCACCCGTCACGTCCTCGCGCAGCTGCGCCCGGGCCCGCAGGCCTTCCGGCCCCTCGGCGTTCAGCAGCCGCTCCCACCCCTCGGGCCCGGCCGTCCGGGCGCGGCCCTCCACCAGCCGGAAGAGCGCCTCGTCGAGATCCGCGCCGCCGCACGCCACCTCGTCCCCGGCTTCGTACGCGAACCGGTCCAGGTCGACCAGGGCGCATCGCAGCCCGGTGGCGCCCGCGTCGCAGACGGCCACCCGTGCACCCTCAGCCGTCCGACGGCGCGCGGCCCAGCCCGCCGCGACGGCCACCGGGGCCGGCAGCCAGGCGGGCTCCGGCAGCCCCGCGGCGACGGCGGCGCGCGCGAGCATGGCGCGTTCCGTCCCGCCCCAGCCGCTCGGCACGATCAGCGTCAGCGCGTCCGGCCGCGCCCGGCCGGACCCCGGTCCGGCGTCCCGGACCACCCGGGTGAGCAGGGCCGTCACCAGCTCCGCCGGGGCGGCCGGCTCTCCGCCCAGCAGCAGGCCGTCCTGGCCGGCCAGGGCGCGGGCGGGCATCGCCTCGGCCCGGTCGGGAGCGGTCCGGGCGAGCCGGACGGCCTCCGGTCCCGTCAGCAGCCGCCCGTCCAGATCCCGGTGGACCGTCGCCGGAAGCACCGGCAGCGTGCCGACCTCGCCGTGCCCGTCCCAGTAGGCCGCCTTGACGAAGGCCCCGCCGATGTCCACGGCCAGCCCCCACCCGTCCGTACGCCGCATCGCCCCCGCCTCCTTCGCCGCCGGCTGCCCGTGGCGGACGTCCCGCGACCCCCGCACGTTCTTGGACGACGCCGGTGAGGCATTCGTGTCGGCGCCACTCCCGCGCGTTCCGGACGGCCACCCCGCCGCATGGTGGGAAACGTTTGATTATTGGTTGTTCCTGAGCGATTCCGTTTGAGTATGCCTCGTGTTACGTTCCCCGTGCCCCAGCCCCAACTCCCCTCCGAGGGACCGGACATGGGCGTCCTCTTCCCCGCGTTTCCCCGCTCGTCCGACCCCTCACGTCCAACCCCGCACGGAATGCCGCACGCTGTCACGGCTCACTCCGCCGGGGCGTCGCGCCTCACTCCGCGCGCCGTCCTGCCTGGAGGAGATCGATGCGATGCATCGTGGCTTGTCTGGTGGCCCTGCTGGTGATGGCGGGAGGCCCGCTGTTCACCGGGACCGCCGCTGCCGCCGTCGTACCCAAACCGCCCCCGCTGACCACGCCGTGGACCGGTCAGGTGTCCCCCACCAACCCGCTGCCGGACTATCCGAGACCGCAGTTGACGCGGCAGGCCTGGCAGTCGCTCAACGGTGAGTGGGAGTTCCTCAACCCGCCGGTCGACGGCGCCGGGAACGTCAACCGGAACGCCGGGCCGGCTCCAACGAGCTGATCGTGCGCGTCTACGACCCGACCGACGGGCGCGGTGAGAAGCAGCCGGTCGGCAAGCAGACCAACAACCCGACCGGGATCTTCTATACGCCCAACTCCGGTATCTGGCAGACCGTCTGGCTGGAGCCGACCCCCTCCTCCTCCCTCTACTCCGTCGACATCCGGCCCGACCTGGCGACCAGCACCGCCCGGGTGCGGGTCTTCACCCGCGGCAACGTCAGCGGCCACACCGTCCGCGCCGAGGCGCTGTCCGGTGCCACCGTGGTCGGCGAGGCCACCGGCGGCTTCACCGAGTTCTCCGTACCCGTGCCGAACGCCCGGCACTGGTCGCCCGACGACCCGTTCCTGTACGACCTGCGGGTGACGCTGCGCAACGCCTCCGGCGCCGCCGTCGACAGCGTGACCAGCTACTTCGGGATGCGCGAGGTCGGCAAGAAGATGGTCGACGGGGTCCTGCGGCCCACGCTGAACGGCGAGTTCGTCTTCCAGATCGGCACGCTCGACCAGGGCTACTGGCCCGACGGCCTGTACACCGCGCCCACCGATGCGGCCCTCGCCTTCGACCTCCAGAAGCACAAGGAGCTCGGCTTCAACATGGTGCGCAAGCACATCAAGGTGGAGCCGGCCCGCTGGTACTACCACGCCGACCGACTCGGGCTGCTGGTGTGGCAGGACATCCCCTCCACTCCCGCCTTCGACCAGAACCGCACCCCGGCCCAGATCTCCCAACTGGAGACCGAGGCCCGCGAGATCATCGACGAGCACCGGTTCTCCCCGGCGGTCATCTCCTACGTCCCGTTCAACGAGGGCTGGGGCGAGTGGGACCTGAACGCCACCCGGCGCATCGCCGACGAGCTGAAGGCCTACGACCCGTCCCGGCTGATGAACGCCCACAGCGGCTACAACTGCTGTGTCTCCAAGGGCGATCCGGGCAACGGCGACATGCTCGACTGGCACGTCTACACCGGCCCGGACGCACCGCGCCCCACCGCCACCCGCTTCTCCGTACTCGGCGAGTTCGGCGGCGTCGGACTCCGTACGCCGGGTCATGAGTACAGCCCCGACAACAGGTTCTTCGCCTACGAACAGGTCTTCAGCAACGCCCAGCTCAACGACCGCTACACCGGCATGGTCCGCGATGTGCAGCAGCTGATGACCACCAAGGGCGTCTCGGCGTACGTCTACACGGAGATCACCGACGTCGAAGGCGAGTACAACGGGCTGCTCACCTACGACCGGCGCGTCCAGAAGGTCGACACCAACCAACTACGGGCGGCGCACGGGGCGTTGATCGGCGCCTCCCGCAACCTCAACGCCACGCCGCAGCACACCCTCGGCCACGTCCGTTCCTTCCGGGTCACCACACCCGGCTTCACCGACCGCTATCTGCGGCACGCCGACTCGGCGGCCCGTACCGACGTCCTCTCGCCCGCCTCCTCCGACACCGCCCGCCAGGACGCCTCGTACCGCACTGTTGCCGGTCTCGCCGACGCGCGCTGCGTCTCCTTCGAGTCGGTCAACCAGCCCGGTCGCTACCTGCGCCACGCGGGCAGCCGGGTGCGGGTCGACGCCGACACCGGCGGCCCGTTCGCAGCCGACGCCACGTGGTGCGCACGGGCCGGCCTCGCCGCCGGCGGCACCTCGTACGAGTCGTACAACTTCCGCGGCTCCTATCTGCGGCACCTTGCCGACAACGTGTACCTGGCCCGCAGCGGCGGCCCCAACTCCTGGGACAGCGCTGCCGGTTTCGCTGCCGACGCCACCTGGAACACCACCGAGCCGGCCCTGTGGCGCAGCTCCGTCGTGCTCCCGACCGACGTACGCCGCTCGCTGCGGGTCACCACGTGGGGCCACACCGACCGGTATCTGCGGCACGCCGACAGCCTCGCGTACACCGAGGTCGTGAGCGCGGGCAGCAGCGCCACACTCAAGCAGGACGCGACGTACACCGTGCGGCGCGGACTGGCCGACTCCTCCTGCTACTCGTTCGAGTCGGTGAACTTCCCCGGCCGGTTCCTGCGCCACGCCGCCGGCCGGGTACGCAACGCGCCGAACGAGAACACGGCGCTCTACCGCCAGGACGCCACCTTCTGCGCCCGGCCCGGGGTCGGCGGGACCGGCGTCACCTTCGAGTCGATCAACCTTCCGGGCTCGTACCTCCGCCACTTCGACTCGGCGGTGTACATCGCCTCCGGTACGGCGGGCGACGGCTTCAACCGGCCGCAGACCCTGACGGCGGACAGCAGCTGGACGCTCGCCGCTCCCTGGGCGCCCTGACCCGGTGACGATATGAGCCCCGCTGCCGCCGACACCGCTCCGCTCCCCGGGCCACTCGCGCGCGAGCGCCGTCCGCAGCACACTTGAGTCCGGCGCCGGTCCTCTGACGACCGGTGCCGGACGCCGCTGACGGAGGGGAACACACATGCGGGACAGCCATCGGGCGGAAGCGAAAAGGCTGTTGGTGCGGGCCGTGGAGGAGGAGGCGCGGCGCACGGGTGGCCGGACCGATTCCGGGGTGCTGATGGCGCGGGCCACGGCGGCGCTCGACACCATCGCGGCGGGAGCGCGCGAGGAGTACGCGGCGTACACGCAGGCGCTCGACGCGACGGCGGCCGGTGAGCGGCCGCTGGCGGAGCGGCTGACGAAGGAGACGCTCGGAACGCCGTTGCTGGTGACGGGAGTTGCCGCCGTCGCCGCGTTCGGCGCGGACCTGGCGTTCGGTACGGCCGCCGGTCCCGCGCTCGGCGCCGGCGCGGTCGTCGCGGTGGCCGGTGCCGCGACGACGGTGGCGAGGGCGACCGCCTCGCACTGGCCCGCCGCCCACCGCCGCGCCGGAGCGGCCGGACAGCCGGGCGGGGCCGAGCAGTTGCGGCTCCAGTGGCTGACGGCCCTGGAGGTACGGGGCATCCGCCCGTACCTCGACCAGCAGCGGATGCTGACCCCCGCCACCCGCGCCGCCAAGGCCCGGAAGGCCCCGGTGGTACGGCAGTTGCGTGGCGGAGACCGCAGCGCCGCCGCCCGTACCCGGGTCGTGCTGGAGCAGTCCTTCGGCCATCTGCCCAGTGCCGACGGGCCGTTCACCGGCCGCCGGGCCGAACTCGCGCAGATCGCCCAGTGGGTGCACGCCGCCCGCGCCTCCACCCGGACCCGGCCCACCGTCGTCGTGCTGCACGGCGATCCGGGCTCCGGCCGCACCGCGCTCGCGGTGCGGGCGGCGCACGCGCTCAAGGACCAGTTCCGCGGCGCCTGCGTGGTCGATCTGCGGGGCCAGGTCGACGGCGAGAGCCCGCTGCCGACCCGGGACGCGCTGCTCCACCTGCTCAACCGGCTCGGCGCACCGCGTGAGCAGCTCCTGTTCCGGGACGGCACCACACCGGGAGCCTCCGGCGCCACGCAGCCGTACGGGAGGTCCGCCGCCGAGCAGCACGTACGGCGCCTCGGCGAGCTGTACCACCAGCACCTGACCGGCACGCCGGTCACCATCGTGCTCGACGACGCGACCGACGCCGGACAGGTCCGCACCCTGATCCCGGAGCGCTCCGACAGCCTCGTCATCGTCACGGCCCGCGAGCCGCTGGAACTGCCGGAGGACCTTCCGGCCTGGGTCCACCACCTGCCGGTCGGCCCGCTGGACGCGGGAGGCGCCGAGGAGCTGCTGCGCGAGGTGGCCGGCGGCGAGGAGGCGGGGCCGTACGACTATCCGGCCACCGAGGCCGTCGTGGAGCTGTGCGGGGGGCTGCCGCTGGCGCTGCGGGTGGCCGCATCCGCGCTCGGAGCCCGTACCCGCAGCGCGCTCGCGGAGGACCTGCGCGCGTACGGTCCGGTCTCGCCGGTGGATCGGGCCCTCTGGCTGCGCTACACCGACCAGCGCGAGGCGGCCCGCCGGCTGCTGCGGCGGCTCGCGCTGGCGGGCCGGGCCAGCCTCGGCGCCGCTGCCGCCGCCGCACTGCTGGCCGCCGACGAGCAGGAGGCCGAGCGGCGGCTGGCCGAGCTGACCCGGGCCGGGCTGCTCACCCACGTACGCGGATCGCGCTACCGGCTCCACGACCTCGTCCGCAGCTTCGCGCTGGCCCGGCTGCTCGACGAGGAGGAGCCCGCCGAGCGCGCCGCCGCGCACGAGCGGCTGCTGACCAACTACGCGGAGCTGGCGAACGCCGTGATCCGCATGGTCGACGGGAAGATGTCGACGCGGGCCGGACAGTTCGGCGCGCACGGCTTCGGCTCGCTGGACTCGGCGCTGCGCTGGCTGGACGACGAGTCGAGCTTCATCACCTCCGCGCTGCGCCACAGTGAGGGCGTCGACCAGTCCACCGTGCTGAACCTGCTGGGCGCGCTCTGCGACTACTGCCTGCTGCGCGGCGACCTCTACCGCCTGGGCGAGATCAGCGAGCTGACCCGCTCCGTCGACCACGGGCTGCTGGAGCGGTCGGTGCAGTGGCGTACGGGCATCGCGGCCCGGCAGCTCGGTGAGCTGGACAAGGCCCGCACCACGCTCTCCTCGGTGGTCGGCCTCTACCGCGAGGCGCACAACGACGCGGGCGAGGCCCTCGCACTCTGCTCGCTCGGCATCACCCTGCACCACCAGGGCAACCTCACCGAGGCCGCCGCCCGGCTCGGCGAGGCGCTGGAGCTCCAGGCCTCCGACGCGCAGGCCGAGGACCGCGCCTGGACCCTGCACGCCCTGGCGGCGGTCGAGCGCGACCGGGGCAACCTGGCCCGCGCGCTGACGCTGCTGGACACCGCGCTCACGCTGCACCGCGAAGGCGAGTCGCTGCACGGGGAGGCGTGGACGCGCTTCCAGCTCGGCCAGGTCCGGCTGCGTACGGGAGAGGTCGCGGCCGCCGAGGAGGCCCTGTCCACCGCCCTGGAGCTGTACGGCCGCACCCGCGACGGCCGCGGCGAGGCCTGGGCCATCACCCAGCTCGCCCGCGCCCGGCTGCTGGACGGCGACCCGGGCGCAGCCCTGGAGCAGCTCCGCGACGCGCTGGCCCGCCACCGGGACAACGAGGACGCGCGCGGCGAGGCGTGGACGCTGTACTACCTGGGCCAGGCGCTGGAGGAGGACGGCGACGCGGTGGAGGCCGTACGGGAGCTGGAGCGGGCCCGGACGATGTTCTCCCGGATGCGGGACGTGTACGGGCTCGCCTGCGCCCGCCACCACTCGGGCCGGGTCACCCGCGACCAGCGGGCCGCGCAGACCGGGAACCTGCGCAACTCCGGCTTCGCCCGGCAGCTCCTGATGGACGCGCGGGCCGACTTCCGGCGGATCGGGGTCGCGCACGGCGAGGCGTGGGCGTGCCTAGAGCTGGCGCTGATCGACGCGGGCAACGGCCGGGCACCGCAGGCGCTGGAGCTGTGCGGCGAGGCGGTGGAGCTGTTCGCGTCGTACGGGGACGAGCGCGGGCGCGACTGGGCCCGGTTCCTGCGGTGCACGCTGCTGCCGTACGCCTCGCCGGGCGGCAGCGAGGTGGGCACGGTGGTGGCGCAGCAGGAGCTGGCGGAGCTGGCCGCCGAGCACCACCCGGCCCGGGACAGCGGGCTGGAGCGGTGCACGGAGGCCTTCGCGGTGGCCCTGGCGCGCGGCGTGGACCTGGAGGACGGCTGGCAGGCCTGGCGCCTGGGCCTGACCCCGACCCGCCACTCCCGAGAGGTGATGGGCGTCCCGGCCCCGACCAGCCCGTGACCGGTCACCCCAGCCCGCCCGGCGACCGACCCAGCCCGTCCGGCGTTTGAGGACGGAAGCCCGCGCCCCGGGGCCCCGGGCTACTTCTTGGCCGGAGCCCCGGGGGCGCCTTCGGCGGCCTCGGAGGCGGCCGGGTCCGGCGCCTCCTCGAAGTTCACCCGCCCCATGTGCCGGTTCATCGACTTCATCAGCTGCCACACGCCGACGGCGAGGGCCGCGAAGACGAGGAAGCCGAGAACGCCGGGGGTGACCTTGTTCTTGTCGAGCTCGGCGGCGAGCGGGACGACGTGCGTCAGTGCCTGGGTCGCGTACATATCAGGCATTGTCGCGGATGCCCGCGAAGAGGTCGCTCTCGGGGAGGGAAGTATCGACCAGAGACTTCGCCAGCTCGTACTCCTCGGTCGGCCAGACCTCCCGCTGGACCTCCATCGGAACCCGGAACCAGCCGCCCTCCGGATCGATCTGCGTGGCGTGCGCGATCAGCGCCTTGTCACGGATCTCGAAGAACTCGTCGCAGGGAACGTGCGTGGTCAGCGTGCGCTCGACCCGCTCGAACTCCTTCCACCGCTCCAGCCACTCCCCGTACGGCGACTCCAGGCCGCGCGCGAGCAGCGCCTCGTGCAGCGCGACGGTGCGCGGCCGGTTGAAGCCCTGGTTGTAGTAGAGCTTCTTCGGCTCCCAGACCGGCCCGAACTCGTCCTCCGGGAAGGCCTCCGCGTCGGCGGCGCCGTCGAACGCGATCATCGAGATCGTGTGCGTCATGATGTGGTCGGGGTGCGGGTAGCCGCCGTTCTCGTCGTACGTGGTGATGACCTGCGGCCGGAACGCGCGGATCTTCGCCACCAGCCGCCCGGCCGCGACCGTGGGGTCCTCCAGCGCGAAGCAGCCCTCGGGCAGCGGCGGCAGCGGGTCGCCCTCGGGGAGGCCGGAGTCGACGAAGCCGAGCCACTCCTGCTGGACGCCCAGGATCTCCCGGGCCTCGTCCATCTCCTTCTTGCGCACCTCGTGGATGTTCTTCTCGATGTACGCGTCACCCTGGAGCTTCGGGTTGAGGATGGAGCCGCGCTCGCCTCCCGTGCAGGTCACGACCAGCACGTCCACCCCCTCGGACACGTACTTGGCCATGGTGGCCGCGCCCTTGCTCGACTCGTCGTCGGGGTGGGCGTGAACGGCCATCAGTCGCAGCTGCTCAGTCAAAGCTCGATCCTCGGTGTCGTAGATCCTGCTGTGTCGGTGTCGGGGCGCGGTCGGGTGACGAACGGGCGACTTCTATAGTGACCGAACGGGAAGGTGGAAAATTCCTCGTTGCCCGGACCGGAGGGAAAGATCATGACGGCGGTTCGCGAAGCCACGCCCCAGGGGCGGTACGGCCGGAGCGACGATCAGCGCGCGGACCGCAAGCTGAAGATCATCGGTTCGGTGCTGGGCGTCGCGCTGCTCGGCCTGGTCGGCTGGATCGGCTGGGGATACATCACCGGCCAGGGCATCAACGCCGAGCTGATCAAGTTCGACATCGTCTCCGACACGCGGACCGAGGCCCACCTCGAAGTGCGCAAGGGCAGCGAGACCGACGGCTACTGCACCGTACGGGCGCTGAGCAAGGACGGCAGCGAGGTCGGCCGCAAGGAGACCCGCTTCGCCCCGGGCGCGAGCCGGATCGACGAGCTGGTGGTGATGAAGACCCGGGCCCGGGCCACCGCCGTCGAGCTCACGGGCTGCACGGCCGGCGACTCTCCCACCGGCTGACGTCTTTCCGCGTCTCTCCGCCTCCGCACCCACTCCGACCTGCGCTCCTACGGCGCCGACGCGGCCCACCCGGACGTGTGACGGTTTACCTTCTCCCCCTTTTCCTGGGGAATTGTTAGGCTCGTGGTTTCGCCCACCCGAAGAAGCACATGCTTCCGGGTAGGGCGATGCTTTGTATTCCCAGTACCGACGAGGAGCACCTGTGACCCAGACCAGCGAAAACGTCACCTGGCTCACGCAGGAGGCGTACAACCAGCTCAAGGCCGAGCTGGAGCACCTGTCTGGTCCCGCGCGCACGGAGATCGCCGTCAAGATCGCGGCGGCCCGTGAGGAGGGTGACCTCCGGGAGAACGGCGGGTACCACGCGGCCAAGGAGGAGCAGGGCAAGATGGAGCTGCGCGTGCGCCAGCTCACCCAGCTCCTGGAGCACGCGAAGGTCGGCGAGGCGCCGGCCGACGACGGCGTGGTCGAGCCCGGCATGGTCGTGACGATCGCCTTCGACGGCGACGAGGACGACACGACGACGTTCCTGCTCGCCTCCCGCGAGTACGCCAGCGGGGACATCGAGACGTACTCCCCGCAGTCCCCGCTCGGTATCGGCGTGAACGGCAAGCGGACCGGCGACGACGCGGAGTACGAGCTGCCGAACGGCAGGACGGCCACGGTGAAGATCCTGGCGGCGAAGCCGTACACGGGCTGACGCCCGGCCCACCACGACGGAGCGACATACAAGAGCCCCGGCCTTCTCGATGAAGGCCGGGGCTCTTGTGGTGTCGTCGGTGCCTCAGGCGGTCGCCGAGCGGTACTTGCGGACCGCGAGCGTCCGGAAGACCACGATGATCAGGATCGACCAGATGACCGAGGCGAGGATGGGATGCTCCATCGGCCAGGCGCCGGTGACGGACTTCGGCATGCCCGGCATCGTGTTGCCGAAGAGCTCGCGGGCGCCCGCCACCGTGGCGCTGAACGGGTTCCACTCGGCGACGTGCTGGAGGAACGTCGGCATGCCGGTGACCGGCACGAAGGCGTTCGAGATGAACGTCAGCGGGAAGAGCCAGATCAGCCCGCCCGAGGTGGCCGCCTCCGGAGTACGTACGGAGAGCCCGATCAGCGCGCCGATCCAGGAGAACGCGTAGCCGAGCAGGAGCAGCAGCAGGAAGCCGCAGAGCACCTTGCCGAGGTTCTCGTGGGTCCGCCAGCCGACGAGCAGCGCGACGCCCGCGAGGACGACGAGCGTGAGCGTGGTCTGGACGAGGTCGGCGAGGGTCCGTCCGGTGAGGACGGCGCCCCGGGCCATCGGCAGCGACCGGAAGCGGTCGATGAGCCCCTTGTGCATGTCGTCGGCGATACCAGCTCCAGCGCCCGCGGTGGCGAAGGTGACGGTCTGGGCGAAGATGCCCGCCATCAGGAATTCCTTGTAGAGCTGCGGGTCGGTGGAGCCGCCGATGCTGATGGAGCCGCCGAAGACGTAGGTGAACAGCACCACGAACATAACGGGCTGAATAAGCCCGAAAATGACCATTTCCGGAATCCTGGTCATCCTGATCAGGTTCCGCTTGGCGACGACGAGTGAGTCCTTGACCGACTGGACCATGCCGCCGGAGGGTCGGGGGGTCAGGGCGGGGGCGTCCTTGGTGGTGGTGGTGCTCACCGGGTCTCCTCCTTCTCATCGTGCTCGTCCGCCTCGGCCGCGTGGCCGGTGAGCGAGAGGAAGACGTCGTCCAGGGTCGGGCGGCGCAGCGCGATGTCGTCGATCTCCACGCCGCCGGCGTCCAGCTCGCGGATGATCTCGGCGAGCAGCTTGGCCCCGCCGCTCACCGGGACGGTCAGCTTGCGGGAGAGCCGTACGACGGTGACCTCTCCCTTGCCGAGGGTGGCCAGCACGGACCGGGCGCGATCGATCTCGTCCGGGCGGTGCACGACGACCTCGACGCGCTCGCCGCCGGTGCGGGCCTTGAGCTCGTCGGAGGTGCCGCGGGCGATGACCTTGCCGTGGTCGATGACGCAGATGTCGTTGGCGAGGCGGTCGGCCTCCTCCAGGTACTGCGTGGTCAGCAGCAGCGTCGTACCGCCGGCCACCAGGTCCTCGATGACGTCCCACAGCTGCTGCCGGTTGCGCGGGTCGAGCCCGGTCGTCGGCTCGTCCATGAACATCACGGGCGGCGAGACGACCAGGGCGGCCGCGAGGTCGAGGCGGCGGCGCATCCCGCCGGAGTACGTCTTGGCCGTACGGTCCGCGGCGTCGGCGAGGTTGAACCGGTCCAGCAGGACACCGGCCCGGGCCTTCGCGTCGCGGGCGCTCATCTGGTAGAGCTGCCCGACCATCTGGAGGTTCTCGCGGCCGGTCAGATACTCGTCGACCGCGGCGAACTGCCCGGAGAGCCCGATCGAGCGGCGTACCTCGTTGGGCTTCTTCAGTACGTCGATCCCGGCCACGAAAGCGCTGCCGCTGTCGGGCTGCAGGAGGGTGGTGAGGACCCGGACGGCGGTCGTCTTGCCCGCGCCGTTGGGTCCGAGCAGCCCGAGGACGGTGCCCTCGGGCACATTGAGGTCGACTCCGTCCAAGGCTCGTACGTCGCCGAAGGTCTTGACCAGACCTTCGGCATGGATGGCTCCTGGCATAGAGGGACTCCCCCGTCGCTCGCTCGCGGTATGTGCTCGGTACGTGTGTTTCCGGTACGTGCGTTCTCGGTACGCCGTTCCGGGAGCGATCCTAGGATTCGCGGGGCCTCACCGCGCGGTGAATAACGCGTTTCGGCCATCCGGCAGGAACCGGACGGTCAGCCGATGACCCGGTATCCCTCCGCGCGCAGCGCCGCCTCGACCTCTTCGCAGTGGCGGGGGCCCTTGGTCTCCAGGTGGAGGTCGACCTCCACCTCGGTCAGGCCGAGGCGCGGGTCGGTGCGCACATGGCCGATATCGAGCACATTGGCGTCGGCGACGGTCAGGGTGGCCAGCAGGGTGGCCAGCGCGCCGGGCCGGTCGGTGAGCCGCAGCCGCAGGCTGAGGTAGCGGCCGGCGGCGGACATGCCGTGGCGCAGGACGCGCTGCATCAGCAGCGGGTCCACGTTGCCGCCGGAGAGCACCGCCACCACCGGGCCGCGGAACGCCTCCGGGTCGCTGAGCAGCGCGGCCACCGGGCTCGCCCCGGCCGGCTCCACCACCAGCTTGGCCCGCTCCAGGCAGAGCAGCAGCGCGCTGGAGAGCTCGTCCTCGGTGACGGTGCGGACCTCGTCGACCAGCTCCTCGATGAACGTGAACGGGACGTCGCCGGGGCGGCCGACCTTGATGCCGTCGGCCATGGTGGCCGGGTTGTCCAGGGAGACCGGGTGGCCGGCGGCGAGCGAGGGCGGATAGGCGGCGGCGCCCTCGGCCTGCACGCCGACGATCCGGATGTCCGGGCGCAGCGCCTTCACCGCGACGGCGATCCCGGCCGCGAGGCCTCCGCCGCCGATGCCGACGACGATGGTGCGGACCTCCGGGCACTGCTCCAGGATCTCCAGGCCGACCGTGCCCTGGCCCGCGATGATGTCCGGGTGGTCGAAGGGGTGGATGAAGACCGCGCCGGTCTCTTCCGCGTACCGCTGCGCGGCGGCCAGCGTCTCGTCGACGACCTGGCCGTGCAGCCGCACCTCGGCGCCGTAACTCTGGGTGGCGGCGACCTTCGGGAGCGGTGCGCCGACGGGCATGAAGACGGTGGAGCGGACGCCGAGGAGCGAGGAGGCGAGCGCGACGCCCTGGGCGTGGTTCCCGGCGCTGGCGGCGACGACCCCGGCGGCCCGCTCCACCGGGGTGAGGCCGGAGATGCGGACGTACGCGCCGCGCAGTTTGAAGGATCCGGTGCGCTGGAGGTTCTCGCACTTGAGGTGGACCGGGGCGCCGACCAGCTCGCTCAGGTGCCGGCTGCCCTCCAGGGCGGTCACTCTGGCCACCCCGGACAGCATTTTCTGCGCGCCCCGGACATCGTCGAGGATCAGGGCCGGGTGCCGGGAGGTCGCGCGGAACATCATGTCCGCAAGTCTTGCAGCTCCGGGCGGTCGCGGCAGACTTGTCTCATGGCGGCCTGCGGTGGTGTCCGCAGGTTTGTGCGGCACTGGTACGCGTTGCCCCGGGGCCGCGTACTCTGTCCCCCACCCATCCGACACCGCACGAAGAGAGCTTCCAGCCATGCCCCCTCAGGACATGACGACTGCTGCGTCTCCTTCCGGGGGCGCCGCCCCCGAACACCCGGGTCCCGACCGCCTGCTGGACTCCCTCCAGCACCAGGTGGCGGTCTTCGCCCGCCGTGCCGAGCAGACCCGCCTCGGCGGTGTCGGCCAGGTCCGCAACTCGATGGACCGGGCGGCGTACCTGCTGCTCAACCGCCTGGACAAGGAAGGCCCGATGGGCGTCAAGGCGTTGGCGGCCGGGATGGGGATCGACTCCTCGACCGTGACCCGGCAGGTCGCGCCGCTCGTCGACACCGGGCTGGTCAAGCGCACGTCGCACCCGGAGGACGGCCGGGCCGTCGTCCTCCAGCTCTCGCCGCGCGGCCAGGCCCGCCTGGAGGAGGTCCGCGCCTCACGGCGTGAGCTGATGTCCCAGGTGACGGACGGCTGGACGCAGGAGGAGCGGGACACCTTCTGTGCGCTGCTCACCCGGTTCAACGGTTCGCTGGCCGCCCGCCAGGCCGCGCACCAGCCGCCGCAGAGCGACTGAGCCCTCATCCGTACGCCTCTCCTCGGGCCCCTGTCCCCCGCCGGGCGGCAGGGGCCTTGCCGTACGCTTCGCAAAGACTTGCCAGAGGGATACTTTTTATCTTTGAGGGGCGTGGACGATGGCCAAGCAGGACAGCAGGAGCGATCTGGCGGGACTCCTGTCCGCCGACCGCGAGCGGGTCGAGAGAGAGTGGATCGACGGCGTCGCGGGTTCGCTCAAGGGCCGCATCAGCAAGGCCGAGGTCGACCGGGAGCTGCGTGAGCTGTACGCGGCGCTCGCGGACGCGTTCGCCACGGGCGGCGAGGACGCGCGCGGCGACAACTTCTCCGAGCCCCGGGCGCTGCTGACCGAACTGTCGCGCAACCGGGCCCGGCAGGGTTTCACACCCAGCGAGACGGCGATCAGCGTGCTGGCGCTCAAGCGGGCGTTCGAACCGGCACTGGCGGACGGATCCGCCCAGGACACCGCCGGGTACCTGCGGCTGAGCCGCGTCCTCGACGACCTGGCCCTCTTCACCATCGAGACGTACACCCGCACCCGCGAGGAGATCATCAGCTCGCAGGGGGCCCAGCTCATGGAGCTGTCGACGCCCGTGGTGAAGCTCTGGGACGGCGTCATCGCCGTGCCGCTGGTGGGCACCCTGGACTCGGCCCGCACCCAGGTCGTGATGGAGAAGCTCCTCCAGGCGCTGGTGGACACCGGCTCCGAGCAGGCCATCATCGACATCACCGGCGTCCCCGCCGTCGACACGCAGGTCGCGCAGCACCTGCTCAAGACGGTCGTCGCGGCCCGGCTGATGGGCGCGGAGTGCACGGTCTCCGGTATCCGTCCGCAGATCGCGCAGACCATCGTGGCCCTGGGCATCGAGTTCGGTGACATCGTCACCAAGGCGAGCCTCGCCGACGCCCTCCAGCACGCGCTGAAGAAGTCCGGCGTCGAACTCGTCGCGCGCCAGGGCGGCGGACGATGACCGAGCGGGTTCCGGTCCTGCGGATCGGCGACATCCTCCTCGTCTCGATCCAGGTGGACCTGGAGGACCAGACGGTGCTGGACCTCCAGGAGGACCTGGCCGGGCAGATCGTCGCGCGGGCGGCCCGCGGGGTCGTCATCGACATCACCGCAGTCGAGATCGTCGACTCGTTCGTCGGCCGCATGCTGGCCACGATCGCCTCCATATCCCGGCTCCTCGACGCCGAGACGGTGGTCGTGGGCATGCGGCCCGCCGTGGCCATCACCCTCGTCGAGCTGGGACTGTCGCTCGGCGGCGTCCGTACCGCACTCGACCTGGAGAAGGGACTCGCGCTGCTGCGCCGGTCTGCGACCGGTGCGGAACTGCTGTGACCGTGCCCTGGGCGGTGGAGGCACCACCGCAGACGCAGCCGATCACGCAGAACGACGACGTCGTCCGCTCCCGCCAGCAGGTCCGCACGTTCGCGCAGGCGTGCCGGCTCTCCCTGGTCGACCAGACGAAGTTCATCACCGCCGCCAGCGAACTCGCCCGCAACACCCTGGTGTACGGCG
Source organism: Streptomyces sp. CA-146814 (assembly GCF_050942385.1). Taxonomy (NCBI): domain Bacteria; kingdom Bacillati; phylum Actinomycetota; class Actinomycetes; order Kitasatosporales; family Streptomycetaceae; genus Streptomyces; species Streptomyces sp. CA-146814. The sequence goes on along the minus strand of NZ_CP192068.1, from coordinate 5,120,905 downwards.
GCGGCGGCGAGATGCGGGCCGGACCGGTGGAACGGAACGGGCAGCGCGGGGTAGGGGCCGTCTTCGAGGACTCCGGGCCCGGCATTCCCGACACCGAACTGGCCCTCACCGACGGCTGGACCTCCGGCGGCGGGCTCGGCCTCGGGCTGAGCGGGGCGCGGCGGCTGGTCGACGAGTTCTTCCTCGACACCGAGGTGGGCCGCGGCACCATCGTCACCATCATCAAGTGGGCGCGATGACGGCGTTGGGCGTGCTGGACCACGAGGACGTGGAGTGGTTCCGCGCCGCCGCCGAGATGCCCTCGGCGGCTCGCGGTGCCGCCGCCACCCTGGCCCGGCGCATCGGCATGGACGCCTACCGGTCCTCCGAGGTCGCCCTCGCGGTCACCGAGGCCGCGACCAACCTGGAGCGCCACGCGAGCGACGGCGCGCTGCTGCTCCGCGTCCTGCGCACCCCGGAGCAGGCAGGCGTCGAGTTCGTCACCGTGGACACCGGCCCCGGCATGGCCGATGTGGAGGCGGCGCTCGCAGACGGCGAGTCCTCCGCCGGGACGCTGGGCATCGGGCTCGGCGCGGTGGCCCGGCTCGCCGACGCCTTCGACATCCACTCCCTGCCGGGCCGGGGCACCGTCATGGCCGCGCAGTTCTGGGCGCGCGAGGCGGGAGCGGCGCCCACCGGCGGTGTGCCGTCGGTCGCCTCGGGGCTGACCCGGCCCATCAGCGGGGAGACGAGCTGCGGCGACGCCTGGGCCGTACGCGTGGACGTAGGCGGTACGGAGGGGTCCCGCCCGTCCGCCGGCGGCTCCGCGCCCTCCGCGGAGCCGGCCATCCTGGCCATGCTCTGCGACGGGCTGGGCCACGGACCGCTCGCCGCGCTCGCCTCCGAGGCGGCGGTGACGGCGTTCCGGCGGAGCACCGCCCGCCACCCGGAGGGCCTGCTGCGCGACATCCACGCGGCGCTGCGCGGCACCCGGGGCGGCGCGGTGGCGGTGGCCCGGATCGAGCCGGGCCGTGGGCGGCTCCTCTACTGCGGCATCGGCAACGTCAGCGGCGTCCTGCTCGGCCCCGAATCCCGCAACGGCCTGCTCTCGGCGCCGGGCATCGTCGGGCAGCAGATGCGGAGCCTGCGCACCTTCGAGCTGCCGCTGAAGCCGGGCGGCGCGCTGGTCATGCACTCCGACGGGCTGACCGAGCGGTGGAAGGCCGACGACCTGCCCGGTCTGCTCCGGCACACCCCGGCCGTGATGGCGGGCCAGCTGCTGCGCGAGGCCGGGGTCCGCCGCGACGACGCGGGGATCCTGGTCGTCAAGGGGGCCTGGTGAGCGGGGGCGCACCGGACCCGGACACCCTCGCGGCGTACGAACTCACCACCGCGCAGGACGTCTTCGCCCTGCGCCGCACCGGTCAGAGCGCGGCGGCGGCGCTGGGCATGGACCGCCAGGACCAGGTGCGCATCGCCACCGCGCTGAGCGAGCTGGGCCGCGACCGGCTCGGCTGCATGGGCCTGACCGTGTCCTTCGCCGTGCCGGCGGGCCGGGAGGCGGTGCTGTCGGTCGTCTTCGCGTGGACGGGCGGTACGAAGGCGGATCCCGATCTCGAACCGGCCGCCCGGCTCCTGCACCGCGTCCGCCACGAGCCCGCCGCTCCCGGCGGGCGGATCGTCGCCGAGCACCCGCTGCCCGCGAGCTGGGCGGACGGCCCGGACGCGCGGCGCGGGGTGCGGGAGGCGCTGAGCCGGCACGCCTCGCCGACCCTCGCCGACGACCTGCGCTCCCAGACCCGCGACCTGATCGCCACCCTGGAGGAGACCCGGGCCCAGCGCGAGGAGATGCGCCGGCTCAACGAGGAGCTGGAGGAGACCAACCGCGGCGTCCTGGCCCTCTACACCGAGCTGTCGCAGGAGCTGGAGGAGACGAACAGCGGGGTCGTGGCCCTCCACGCCGAGCTGGAGGAGAAGTCCGCGCGGCTGCGCGAGACCAACGAGGCCAAGACGCGGTTCTGGCGGAACATCAGCCATGAGCTGCGCACCCCGGTGAACGCGGTGGTGGCCCTCACCCGGCTGCTTCTGGCCCCCGGCTCCGCCCCGCTCACCGACGAGCAGCGCCGGCAGCTCTCCCTCATCGACGCCTCCGGGCAGTCCCTGCTCTCGCTGGTCGGCGATCTGCTGGACGTGGCGAAGGCGGAGGCGGGCCAGCTGGAGATCACCGCGGCGCCGACCGATCTGCGGGCGCTGCTGGCCCAGCTGGGTGCCGTGATGCGCGGTACGGGGGCGCCCGGCGTCGCCCTGCTGATGCCCGAGCCCGCCGCCTTCCCGGTGGCGGTCACCGACGAGGCCCTGCTGACGCGGATCCTGCGCAACCTGCTCTCCAACGCCCTGAAGTTCACCGAGCGGGGCGAGGTCCGGCTGGAGTTCCGGGTGGACCCGCCGTGGATGGCCTTCACCGTCACCGATACCGGGGTCGGTATCCCGGAGGACGAACTGGCCCGGGTGTTCGAGGAGTTCTACCAGGTACGCGGACCGCTCCAGCGGGTCCACCGGGGCACCGGCCTCGGACTCCCGTACGCCCGGACCCTCACCGAACTCCTCGGCGGCACCCTCCGGTTGTCGAGCACCCCCGGAGCGGGTACCCGGGTGGAGGTCGAGCTGCCCTTCGTGCCCGCACCCCTGCCGTCCGCACCCGCCCCGGAGACCGACCCGTGACCGAGACCGCCCGCGTCGACAGTGCGCCAGGAACCGTCCTGGTGATCGACGACGACGAGACCAACCGCTACATCCTCACGAGCTGGCTCACCCGGGCCGGGCACACGGTCGTCGGCGCGGCCGACGGCACCGAGGGGCTGGCCCTGCTCGCGTCGGCCGGCTGCCCGCTGCCGGAAGCGGCCGTCATCGACGTACAGCTGCCGGACATGAGCGGCTTCGAGGTCTGCGAGCGGATCAAGGCCGACGCGCGCACCGCCTATCTGCCGGTCATCCACGTCTCGGCCGTCGCCGTCAACGCGGAGGACCACACGGAGGGGCTCAGCCGGGGCGCGGACGCCTATCTGGACCAGCCCATCGACCCGGACGAGTTCCTGGCCACCGTGACGGCCGCGCTGCGGTACGCGCGGGCCCGGCGCCGGGCGGAGCTGCTGACCCTGCGGCTGGCCGCGCTGAACCGGGCGACCCTGGACGTCTACCGGGCCGTCGGCTTCCACTCCTTCAGCGCCGCGGCGACCGGTGGCGCCGCGAGCCTGATGTCCGCGCCGGCCACCGCGGTCTTCCTGAGCCCGCAGGGACAGCCGGTGCACAGCCACGCCGCAGGACCTGACGCGGTCCCGCTCTCCGGGCCGGCGGGCGCCGAGCTGCTGGACCGGCTGGCCGCCTTCTCGCTCGGCGGCGACCCCGGCATCGAGGTCACGGCGATACCGCACAGCCGCTGGAAGGCGCTGCTGCCGCTCGACCCGATCGACGGGGACGTCGTGCTGGTGGTGGCCCGGACCAAGCGCGACCGGCCGCCCGTCTGCGTCGCCGTACCCGCCGGCGCGGCCCGCACCACCGACGAGCGCGAACTCCTCCAGCAGCTCGTCAACGCCTGCGCGCTGGCCCTGGAGGCGCTGCGCACCTTCAACGAGGAGCACGCCCTCGCACTCGCGCTCCAGCGCACCTTCCTGCCGGACCGGCTGCCGTCCGTGCCGGGCGTCTCGCTCGCCGTGCGCTACCTCCCGGCCTCCGACCACGCGGAGATCGGCGGCGACTTCTACGAGGCCCTGGAGACGCCGGACGGGCTGCTTCTGGCCATCGGGGACGTGGCCGGGCACTCGCTGGTGGCCGCGACGGTCATGGGCGAGATCCGGCACGCGCTGCGCGCCTACGCCCTGGAGGGCCACCCGCCGCACCACGTCCTGGAGCGGCTCGACGCCCTCCTCGCCCACACCCGGCCCGGTCTCACCGTGACGCTCTGCCTCGTCCTGGTCGACCCGGACGGCAGCCGGATCCACGTCGCCAACGCCGGTCACATCCCGCCCCTGCTGCTCGCCCCCGACGGCGCCGCCGCCTACCTCCACGAGCACGGCCCGCTGCTGGGCCTCCGCCTGCCGCACCCGCCGGCCCGCGTCCACCAGGTCGCGCCGGGCACCCGGGTCCTGCTGATCACCGACGGCCTGGTGGAGGTGCGCACCCAGGATCTCGACGACAGCCTGGCGGCGTTCCGCTCCGCGACGCTGGAGGGCCCACGGGAGCTGGAGGCCCTCTGCGACGCCCTCCTCGGCGCGTTCGGCGCGGACAAGGACGACGACATCGCGCTGCTCGCCCTCCAGCTGGACGACGCCCCGGACCCGTCACGTCGGCCCTCTTGACCGCACCCGGGTGCCAGGGCTCGGATGTGCTGCATGCGAGAGCGGCAGACCCACCGGGACCGGCTCCGCGCCCAGGAGTTCGAGGCCTTCGTGGCGGGCGCGGGCGGCCGGCTGCTGCACACGGCGACGCTGCTCACCGCCGAGCCGGCCGCACCGGCGGCCACCGGCGTACGGGCGGAGCGGCTGCTCTGCGCGGCGCTGGCACGTACGTACGCGGAGTGGGACCGGCTGCGCGGCGAGGACCCGTACGACCGCACCCGCCAGGAGCTGGCGGTCCGCTTCGCGCGGGAGGCCTGGCGCCACCGGCGGCCGCTCGGCGGGGTGCTGGACCGGCTCGCGCCGCTGGAGCGGCTGGTGCTGGTGCTGCGCTTGTACGAGGAGGTCGGCGAGGACCAGGCGGCGGCGCTGCTGGGGCTTCCGCCGGACCGGATCCGGGCCGTCTGCGACCGCTCGGTCGCGGCGATGCGCTCGGGCGCGCGGGGGGCCTTCGGGGTGGCGCGGTGACCGGGGGCCGGGACCGCAGGGCGGAGGAGGTCCGGCGGATGCTGGAGGGCCCGCATCCGGCGGTGCCGGCCGCGCTGGCCGCCCGGGCCGCGCGGCGCGGGACCCGGCTGCTGCGGGTGCGGCGCGCGGTGCGGCGTACGGCCTGGTGGCTGGCGGCGGCGGTGTTCGCCGCGTTCCTGGTGTGGGCCGGGGTGGAGCAGCCGTGGCTGCCGGACCCGGCGGAGGTGACCCCGCCGCTGGAGGGGTGGTGAAGAAGGTGCCGGGGGCCCGCCCTGCGCCGGACGGGCCCCCGGGGCTCTGTTCCCCGGTCAGCCCAGGGCCTGGGTGAGGTCGGCGGCCAGGTCGTCGCCGTTCTCGATGCCGACGGAGAGGCGGACCAGGTCGGCGGGGACCTCCAGGAGGGAGCCCGCGACGGAGGCGTGCGTCATCCGGCCGGGGTGCTCGATCAGCGACTCGACGCCGCCGAGGGACTCGCCGAGCGTGAAGAGCTCGGCCCGTTCGCAGACCTTGAGCGCCTCCGCCTCGCCGCCCGCGACCCGGAAGGAGACCATGCCGCCGAAGTCCTTCATCTGCTTGGCGGCGATGTCGTGGCCGGCGTGCTCGGGCAGGCCCGGGTAGTAGACCTGGGAGACCTTGGGGTGGCGGGTCAGCAGGTCGGCGAGCTTGGTGGCGTTCTCGGAGTGGCGGTCCATGCGGACGGCGAGCGTCTTGGTGCCGCGCAGCACCAGCCAGGCGTCGAACGGGCCGGAGACCGCGCCCATGGCGTTCTGGTGGAAGGCCAGCTCGTCGGCGAGCTCCTGGTCGCCGACGACGAGCGCGCCGCCGACGACGTCGGAGTGGCCGCCCATGTACTTGGTGGTGGAGTGCACGACGACGTCCGCGCCGAGCGCCAGCGGCTGCTGGAGGTAGGGCGAGGCGAAGGTGTTGTCGACGACGAGGCGGGCCCCGGCGTCGTGCGCGACCTGCGCGACGGCCGCGATGTCGGTGATGTTGAGCAGCGGGTTGGAGGGCGTCTCGACCCAGACCGCCTTGGTACGCGGCGTGATCGCGGCCCGGACCGCCGCCACGTCCGAGGTGTCGGCCACCGAGAACTCCACGCCCCAGCGCGCGGCGACCTTGGCGAAGAGCCGGAAGGTGCCGCCGTAGGCGTCGTTCGGGATGACCACGTGGTCGCCCGGGGTCAGCAGCGTACGGAGGAGGGTGTCCTCGGCGGCGAGGCCGGAGGCGAAGGCGAGCCCGCGGCGGCCGCCTTCCAGGGCCGCCAGGTTCTCCTCCAGGGCGGTCCGGGTCGGGTTGCCGCTGCGGCTGTACTCGTAGCCGCCGCGCAGTCCGCCCACGCCGTCCTGCTTGTACGTGGACACCTGGTAGATCGGCGGGACCACGGCACCGGTGAGGGGGTCGGCGGTGTTCCCCGCGTGGATGGCGAGGGTCTCGAAGCTGTGCTGGTCGCTCATGGGCCCGAGCGTAGTTCGTCACGAGGGTCCGTACCGGCCACTCGCGGGCTCCGGGGACAATGGGTCCATGGAGATTCTGTTGTTCCTGCTCGCGATGTGCATGCTCGCCGCGATCGTCGGCCCCTGGGTGATGCGCCGGCGGGGCGGTATCCGCCAGGTCGCGCCGGGCTCGCCGGACGCCGCCGACCCCGACACGTACGGCTTCGCACGCCAGGAGGAGCTGGACGTCCGGATGCCGGGCCCCGACCAGGACCTCCTGGACGTCCTCGATGTCGTCCAGGCCACCCAGGAGTGGCGGGCCGCCTCGCAGCTCCTCGCCGGTACGCCGAAGGAGGGCGAGGTCCGCTGGCAGCGGGTGCAGGCCTTCGCGGGCGCGGCCTCGCTGGAGCTGGCCCAGCAGCCGGGCAAGGGCGGCTCCTGGCTGCGGGCCTGGCGGGCGGAGGCGCCGAAGGACGCGGGCGGGGCGGCGGTGCACGCGGAGTTCCTGGTGCAGCAGGCGTGGCGCTCCTCGTCGGCCGGGACCGACGACTTCCGGATCATCCTGGAGGAGGCCCGTACGGTCTGCGGCGAGGCGGCGCTGCTCGCCCCCGGCGACCCGGTGCCGTACGTCGTGGAGCTGGCCGTGGCCCGGGGCCTGGGCTACACACCCGAGCAGTTCGACCAGCTCTGGGCGAAGATCATCGACCGGGCTCCGGCCCACATGGGCGCGCACATCGCGGCGCTGCACTTCCACTCCGAGCGGTGGCACGGCTCCCGCAAGGACGCCGAGGCCTTCGCCACGGCCGCCGCCGCCCGCGCCCCGCAGGGTTCGCTGCTGGCCGCGCTGCCGCTGTTCGCGGTGTACGAGCACCTGCCGGAGGTCAACCTCGTGCAGGGCTTCTACCGCAGCCAGGTGGTGACCAAGGCGGTGGAGGGCGCGATGTTCGCGGTCCACGCGGCCCGCCCCGACGACCCGATGCTCGCCCACGTACGCCACCTGCTGGTCCTCTTCCTGGTCCACATGGAGCGGTGGTCGGAGGCGATGCACCAGCTGGTCCTGATCGACGGCCATGTCGGCGCGCTGCCCTGGACGGCGGAGGCGGACCCGGCCGCGCAGTACACGGTGTACCGGGCGCTGGCGGTGGCCGGCTACGAGGCGAACGGCGGGTCTCCGGCGACGCTGCCGCGCTGAGGCGGGGCACCGTCCGGCGGCCCGCGCGGTCAGGCTCCGACGGCCGGCGCGGGAGACCGGCCGACCGTCGTGGTCACCAGCGCGCCCACCGCGAGCGCTCCGCCCACCCACATCACCGCCGTGATGCCGATGCCGTCCGCCGCAAGCCCGCCGATCAGCACGCCGAGCGCGATGGCTCCGTTGAACACCCCGACGAACAGCGAGGATGCCGCCTCGCGGGCGTCCGGCGAGGCGAGCAGGATCCAGGTCTGCGTGCTGACCGAGACACCTCCGTAGCTCAGGCCCCAGACCACCATCAGCACGGCGGCGAGAGCCACCGACCCGCCCAGCCACGGCAGCGCGATCACGGTGGCCGCCATGACCGCGCTGATCACCAGCAACGTTCTGCGCGGCGAGCGGGCCGCTCCGGCACCGGCCAGGAAGTTCCCGGCCACACCGGCGACCCCGTACACCAGGAGCAGCGTGCCGATCATTCCCGCGCCGACGCCGGAGACGTCCTCCAGCACCGGCCTGACGTAGGTGTACGCGGCGAAGTGGCCGGTCACCACGAAGCCGACGACGACAAGGCCCGTACGCACCTGGGCGTTGCCGAACAGCCTCATCACCCCGCCGAGCGGAATCGCGCGCTCCGCGGGCAGCCGGGGCAGCAGGACCGCCGCCGCGACCAGCACCACCAGTCCGAGCCCGGCGGCGGCGAGGAACGCGGACCGCCAGCCGGCCGCCGCTCCCAGGTATGTGCCGGCCGGAACACCCAGTACGGACGCCACGGCGATGCCGCTGAAGACCAGCGAGGTGGCCGGGCCGACCGATTTCGCCGGCACCGGCCGCACGGCGAGGCCGGCCGCGAGGGCCCAGACGCCGCCCATGCCGATGCCGACCAGGATGCGGGCCACCACCATGACCCCGAAGTTCGGAGCCCAGGCCGCGCCCAGGTTGCCGATCACCAGCACGGCGACCAGCGCACAGAGCGCCACCCGGCGGTCGGTCCTGCCCAGCATCGAGACGAGCACCGGGGACGAGACCGCCGCGACCAGGCCGGTGATCGTCAGCGTGAGGCCCGCCACCCCTTCCGAGACCCTCAGCGACTCACCCAGCGGGGTCAGCAGCCCGACGGGCAGCATTTCGGACGTGACCACCGTGAACGTGCCCAGCGCCAGGGCCACCACGCCCAGCCAGCCACTGAGCGGCGGCCTCTGCCGGGTGGGTGGTGTGCCTGGGGATTCCTCAACCTGCGTCATGCGTCCAGCCAACAGACCACGCGGCGAGGGAACAACGGCCAACCTCTCATCCTTCTATGAGTGCGGCTCATCGATGGACCGGCGATCCGCGACACCGGTGCCGCGACAGGGGGAGAGACCGCTGTGAGCAGTCTGGACGCCCGCGAGTTGGAGGCCTTCCTCGCGCTGGCCGACGAACTTCACTTCGGACGGGCGGGAGAACGCCTGTACGTCTCGCAGAGCCGGATCAGCCAGCTACTGCGGTCCCTGGAGAACAAGATCGGTGCCCGGCTCGTCGAGCGCACCAGCCGCCGCGTCCGGCTCACGCCGCTCGGCGAGCAATTCCTGGCGGGGCTGCGCCCGGCCTTCGACTCCGTCCTGAAGACGATCGACGAGGCCCGGGACATAGCGCGCGGGGTCGGCGGGCTGCTCCGCATCGGCTTCCAGGGCACGGCCGACGACCAGGTCATGAACGCCGTCGCACTCTTCCAGAGCCGGTACCCGGAGTGCGCCACGGAGATCGTGGAGATCCCGTTCTCCGATCCCTTCGGCCCGGTGCACCGGCGGGAGGTCGACACGGCGGTGGTGCTGATGCCGGTCCAGGAGAGCGAGCTGGTGGTGGGCCAGGTCTTCTCCAAGCAGCCGCAGTCCCTCGCCGTGTCCACCCGGCACCCCTTCGCGAAGCGCACCGCCCTCGATGCCGAGGACCTCGCGGTCTGTCCGATCATCGGCGTCCACGGCGCGGCCCCGGAGTACTGGCGCCGCGCCCAGGCCCCGGCCGCCACCCCCGGAGGCCTCCCCATCCCCACCGGCCCCTCGGTGAGCACGCTCCAGGAGGGCCTGGCGCTGGTACAGGCGGGCCGCGGCGCGATGCTGCTCTGCCACCCCACCGCCGACTACTACGGTCGCCGCGCGATCACCTTCGTCCCCCTCACCGGCCTCCAGGACTCCTTTCTCGCCCTCGTGTGGCACCGCAACCACGAGACCGCCCGCACCCGCGCCTTCTCCCAGGCCCTCGCGGCCGTGGCCGACGCCGGATGAGCGGCCCGGCGGGGACCCGGCCCACGGTCGCCCGCTGCGGAATCCTGGTGGCCGCTCCCTTGTTGTAAGGGGACGACCCCGACCCCGGAGGAGCCCCCGCATGTTCCTGAACCGCCGCACCCCCGAGCTCCCCACCCCGGAGCAGGCCCTCCGCGGCCGCCCCGTCCCCGAATTCACCGTCCCCTCCCGCCACACGGTGCTCGGCAACCCGCTGGTGGGCCCGTACCCGGAGGGCCTGGAGGTGGCGGACTTCGCGCTCGGCTGCTTCTGGGGCGCTGAGCGGAAGTTCTGGCAGACGGAGGGCGTCTGGACGACGCTGGTCGGCTACCAGGGCGGCTACACGGAGAACCCGACGTACGAGGAGGCCTGCTCGGGCCTGACCGGCCACACGGAGGCCGTCCGCGTCGTCTTCGACCCGGCCGTCGTGTCGTACGAGGAGCTGCTGAAGCTCTTCTGGGAGTCCCACAACCCGACCCAGGGCTTCCGCCAGGGCAACGACGTGGGCACCCAGTACCGCTCGGCGGTCTACACCCACTCCCCCGCCCAGGCAGCGGCGGCCGACGCCTCCCGCGAGGCGTACCAGAAGGTCCTGACGGCCTCGGGCCACAAGGAGATCACCACGGAGATCCTCCCGGCCGACGGCCGCCCGTTCTGGCCGGCGGAGGCGTACCACCAGCAGTACCTGGACAAGAACCCGGGCGGTTACTGCGGGATCGGCGGTACGGGAGTCTCCTGCCCGATCGGGGTGGCACCGGTCGAGGGCTGAGGGCGCCTTCCCCTCGGGCCGGCGGCCTACCTCTCGGGGCGGCGGCCTACCGTACGCCTCGGGGCGGCGGCCGGCCGGCGCGCGGACGTCAGCCGAGCATCGCGGGCAGCAGCCGGCGCAGCAGCCGTTCGAACAGGGCGGCCCGCTCGGCCGGGCCCGCCGGGGGCGGCGGGCCCGCCGCCGTGAGGGCGGCCAGCAGGTGCGGGTGGCGGCCCTCAGCGGCGACGGCGGCCAGGTGGGCCGCCTGGGCGGGCGGGTCACCGGCTCCGGTGGCTCCGCCGGCGGCCGTCGCGGCCTCGCGGCGGGCGAAGAGCGTGGCCAGGCCGCCCAGGAGGCCGATCGCCTCCAGCTTCTGCCGGCTCGTACCGGGTGCGGGGGCCAGCACCGCCAGGGCGTGGTCCAGGTAGTCGACCGCGTGCGGGCCGAGCACCTCGCCCCGGCGGTCGTTCAGCTCCGGGAGCCAGGGGTGGCGGGTGTGGGCGGCCCTGGACTGGAAAGCCAGGGCGACGAGATCGCCGAGCCAGTCGCCGCTGGGGGCGGCGGAGAGGTCCAGCTCGCCCGCGACCGCGTCGGCCATGAGGTCCAGCAGCTCGTCGCGGCTCCCCACATAGCGGTAGAGCGAGGCGGGCCCGGTGCCCAGCCGCTGCGCGAGTGCGCGCATCGACACGGCCGCCAGTCCTTCGGCGTCCGCCAGGGCGACGGCGGCGGCGGTGATCTCGTACCGGCTCCGCTCGGGCGCGGGTCCGCGCGCGCCCCGCTCGGGGCGTGACCACACGGTCGCCGGCCGGGTCTCGCGGTCGGCCACGGTCCGCCACCTTCCGTTCCGTCTCAGCTCCTCGGACGACTGTAGTCTAATACTGCGAACACCGATCGCAGTAAATCGTCGCTGAAGTCGTCGAAGGAGCCCGCCATGACCTGGACCGAACGCCGCTTCGCCCGCAACGGCCCGGTCGAGCTGGCCCATGACCGCCTCCAGGAGGGCCGGGACGGCGAGCCGCTGCTGCTGGTCATGGGACTGGCCGTCTCCCGGCACTGGTGGCCGCGCGAGCTGTGCGCCGCCTTCGCGGAGGCCGGGTTCGCCGTGGCCCGGTACGACCAGCGGGACGCGGGCGAGTCCACCCGGCTGCCGAGGACCGCCCTGGGCTCCAACCCGTTCGCCGCCCTGGCCGCCCGGCGCTCCGCCGCGTACACCGCCGAGGACATGGCCGACGACGCCGTCGCCGTCCTGGACACGCTCGGCTGGGAGTCGGCGCACCTCTTCGGGCACTCGCTCGGCGGGGTCGTCGCGCAGCGGGTCGCGCTGCGCCACCCGGACCGGGTGCGCACGCTCACCTCGTCCGCCGCACTGCCGAGTGATGTCGGCGGGCTCGGCGCCTTCCGCCACCTGCGCCTGCCCACCCTCGCGAAGTTCGCCCGCATCAAGCCCGCCGGGGACCGGGAGGGCCGGATCGCGGCGGGGCTCGCGGTGGCGCGGCTCTGCGCGTCGCCGGGCTACCCGTTCGACGAGGCGGAGGCCCTGGAGCGGATCACCGCCGACGTGGACACCGGGATCGCCGACCCGGACGCCCAGTCCCGCCAGATCGGCGCCCGCTGGAGCGGCCCGCCCCTGGCCGAACTGCGCGTCCCCGCACTGGTGTTGCACGGTACGGACGACCCGCTGCTCAAGCCCTCCGCCGGACGGGCCACCGCCGCCGCGATCCCCGGCGCCCGCCTCGTACTCCAGCCGGGCGTCGGCCACGACATCCCGCGCGAGCGCAACGCGGCGGTCGCGGCGGAGGTACGGGCACTCGCGGACCGGGCGAGGGTGGGCGGACGCCCGTAGAGGTGAGGGTGGGCGGACGCCCGTAGTGGTACGGGTATTCGCGGACCGGGCGAGCGTGGGCCCGGCGACCGTCGGACGGGAAACCCGGATGCCGCAGGACGGCACGCGCCACTACGCTGCCCGGATGGCAACGCTCAGAAAAGTCCAGGTCACCTTCGACTGCGCGCAGCCCGAGCGCCTCGCCCGGTTCTGGTGCGAGGTGCTGGGGTACGAAGTTCCGCCGGTGCCGGAGGGGTTCGCGACCTGGGACGACTACACCAGCTCACTGCCGCCGGAGGAGCGGGACGCGTGGTTCGCCTGCTCCGATCCGTCGGGGGTCGGTCCGCGCCTGTACTTCCAGCGCGTTCCCGAAGGCAAGGTCGTCAAGAACCGGGTCCATCTCTGTGTGCGGGCCGGCACCGGGCTGGTGGGTGCGGAGCGACTCGCCACGCTGGAGGCCGAGCGCGACCGGCTGATGGCGCTCGGCGCGGTGTGTGAGCGCGTGATGCTCGCCGACGAGGAGAACGAGTCGTGCATCGTGATGCAGGACATCGAGGGCAACGAGTTCTGCCTCGACTGAGGCGGAGGCACGTGCCGTCGACGCAGGGCCTGCCGGGCCCTGCGCCCACGGCCGGTGTCACTCCTACGGCGCCCAGGGGCCAAGCATGTCGTTCATCGCGTCCGTCAACGCCATCTGCAGCAGCGGGCCGTAGGTGATGCGGCCGACGCCGAGACGGCGGAAGCGATCGAGGTCGTGCTTGACCGGGTGGGCCGTGGAGTTGACGGGTACGGAGACGGCGGCGGTCACCGCCGCGAGCAGCTCGTCGTTGTCCTGGATCTTCACCGGGTAGACGCTGTCCGCGCCGGCCTGCTCCAGGGCCAGCAGCCGTTCGATCGCCTCGTCGAGGACGGCGGCGGCGTCCTCCGCGTGTGCGAAGAGGTCGGTGCGTCCGTTGATCCAGACCGGGACGCCCGCGTCGTCGGCCGCCGCGCGCAGGCCCGCGATGTAGCTCGCGTGCTCCTGCGTGGTGCGGACCCGGCCGCCCTCCGAGTGGACGGTGTCCTCGATGTTGAGGCCGACACCGCCGACCTCGACCAGTCCGGCGACGAGATCCGCGGGCTTCTGCCCGTACCCGGCCTCCAGGTCCACGGAGACGGGGATGTCGACGGCCGCGATGATCGGCCGGACTGCGGCGAGCACCTCCTCGAAGGTCTGTCCCTCCTGGTCCTCGGCCCCGCGCGAGTCGGCGAGCGGATGGCTGCCGACCGTCAGCGCGGAGAACCCGGCGGCGGCCGCCGTCCGCGCGGACCAGGCGTCCCAGACGGTCGGCAGCACGAGCGGCTGGTGGTCGGCGTGCAGCTGCTTGAGGCGCTGAGCGCGTTCAACTGTGGTGCGAAAGTCCATGCCGGGACCGTACCCCCGGATCGGCCCGGCCATCCGCTCAAGCGGCGAGCCGTACGGTGCCCATCGGAGGGCCGGCGCGGCGGGCGCTGAGGCTGGCGGTCCGGGACCGTGCCCCGGAAAGCCTGATCAGCTCCCCCTGGGCCAGCGCGAGGACATCGGCGAGGCTCAGCCCGAGCGCCTGCGCGGCGGCGGCCAGCACCTCGGACGAGGCCTCCTTGCGGCCGCGCTCCACCTCGGAGAGGTAGGCCATCGATATCCGGGCAGCGTCGGCCACGTCCTTCAACGTCCGCTCCTGGGACAGCCGTTCTCTCCGGAGTACGTCCCCGACGAGGTCACGCCAGAGCGGCTCCCGGGCCGGAGTGGGCCCGGGCATCGCCGGGAACGGGCGCAGCGGGACGATTCGGGCCTGGTTCGTCGCTCGGATGGTCACCGCTTCAGCCTAGGAGCCGTACGCCCGGCAGGCACCGCTCAGGCGTTGCGCTCCGGGCGGATCTGCTGAGGGCGAAGTGACGTGACAGAGCGGCCGCGCAGGAGAGGCACCGGCGGGCGTTCCCACGCGGGCCGGTGCCTCTCGCACGTGCTGCGTCAGATCAGCCCCTGCGCCAGCATCGCGTCCGCCACCAGCTCGAAGCCGGCGATGTTCGCGCCGACCACGTAGTTGCCGGGGCTTCCGTACCGCTCGGCGGTCGTGTAGCAGGAGTCGTGGATGTGCCGCATGATCTCGGCGAGGCGCTCCTCGGTGTGGGCGAAGGTCCACGAGTCCCGCGACGCGTTCTGCTGCATCTCCAGGGCGCTCGTCGCGACCCCGCCCGCGTTGGCCGCCTTGCCCGGGGCGAAGGCGACGCCCGCCCGCTGGAAGACGTCGACCGCTTCCGGCGTGGTGGGCATGTTGGCGCCCTCCGCGACGGCTTTGACCCCGTTGCGTACGAGTTCCAGCGCGTCGGCCTCGTGGAGTTCGTTCTGCGTGGCGCAGGGCAGGGCCACGTCCACGGGGACGGACCACACGCCCGTACCGGGAACGAACCGGGCGTGGGCGCCGCGGCGCTCGGCGTACTCGGAGACCCGGCCCCGGCCCGCCTCCTTGATCTCCTTGAGGAGGGCGAGGTCGATGCCCTTCTCGTCGACGACGTACCCGCCGGAGTCCGAGCAGGTGATGACGGTCGCGCCGAGCTGCTGGGCCTTCTCGACGGCGTAGATGGCCACGTTGCCGGAGCCGGAGACCGCGACGGTCTGGCCCTCCAGCGACTCGCCGCGGCTGCGGAGCATCTCGGCGGTGAACAGGACCGTGCCGTAGCCGGTGGCCTCCGTACGGGCCTGGGCGCCGCCCCAGCCGAGGCCCTTACCGGTGAGGACGCCGGACTCGTACCGGTTGGTGATCCGCTTGTACTGGCCGAAGAGGTAGCCGATCTCGCGGCCGCCGACGCCGATGTCACCGGCGGGGACGTCGGTGTACTCGCCGAGGTGGCGGTGGAGCTCGGTCATGAAGGACTGGCAGAACCGCATGATCTCGGCGTCCGAGCGGCCCTTGGGGTCGAAGTCCGCGCCGCCCTTGCCGCCGCCGATGGGCATGCCGGTGAGGGCGTTCTTGAAGATCTGCTCGAAGCCGAGGAACTTCACGATGCCGAGGTTGACGGAGGGGTGGAAGCGCAGGCCGCCCTTGTAGGGGCCGAGCGAGCTGGAGAACTCGACCCGGAAGCCGCGGTTGACGTGGATGTCGCCGGAGTCGTCGGCCCACGGCACCCGGAAGATCAGCTGGCGCTCCGGCTCGCATATGCGTTCGATGATGCGGGCGTCCACGAACTCGGGGCGCTGCGTCAGCACGGGGCCGAGCGTCTCCAGGACCTCGCGGACCGCCTGGTGGAACTCCTTCTCGCCCTGGTTGCGCCGCAGGATCTCGGCGTAGAGCGGCTCGATGACCCGGTGGGCGGATGCGGACAGGGGAGCGGGGTCAGGGGTGAGCGGCATCTGATCAAGACCTTCCGTGGGTCGGCTCGTGCGCGTCGGCGCCTCCGTCCCGGGAGGCGCCACCGTCGTACGTCCCGATTGTCCCGCGTCGCCCGATGATCTTCGACACCCATCCACATGCTGGCCGTCCGGGCCCCTACCGCCCCTCCTCGGAGAACGGCGTGTCGCTCCACCGGAACCAGGCCCGGTCGCCCTGGACGTGCAGCAGGAACTCGGCAACGGCCTCGCCTTCCGGACCGGCCAGTGCGAGCGTGCTGTTCATCTCGCAGCAGACCCGCTCCCAGGCCTCCGCGCTCTCGTCGGTCTCGTCCTCGTCCAGCCGTTCCATGAGGGCCAGTTCGCGGTCGAAGAGCTCGCGTACGGTGGTGTCGAAGGCCGGGCCGGGGATGAACCGGCCGCGCAGCCAAGGGAAGTCGGGGTCGTCCACCGCGATCTCCCCGACGAGTTCCGTGCCGCGCCGCAGCCTCCATATGGTGCCGTTGAATCCCATGGTCGCCCCCGTACGTACTCGTGCATCTGTTCCCGTCACCGTAAGGGATTGGTGAAAGCCGGCAGGGGCAGGGGAGTTACCCGTCAGGAACCACGACACCTCGCCTGACGATCAGTCATGATGCTCCCCATGACGAAGCCGCGGGGGCGTCGGAGAACGCAATCTCCTTATCAGCCAAGGTTGTTGTACGGAACCGGCCGCACTCCTGGGGAGGCGCGGCAGCCCCGCCTCCCCCGGGGCACGGGCGAGACGCGCCGCTATCTGGCGGTCGGGCTCGACTGCTACCTGTGCCTGCTGGTCGTCGGCCTGCTGGTGCACTCCTGCCTGGGCGCGCCGGGCGCGGGGGCGGGCCGGACGGCGGCGGTGCTCGTCGGCCAGCTGACCGTGCTGTCCTTCGCCAACCAGGTGCTGCTCACGATGGCGGTACGGGCGAGCGCGGGAAAGCTGATCATGGGCGTACGGGTGATCCGGCTGCCGGACGCGGGCCGTCCGGAGTTCCGCCGCCTGGTCCTGCGCTGGCTCTACGGCCTGCTCTGGCTCCCGCTCCAGCCCTGGCACCACCTCCGCCGGACAGCTGCCGCACCACCGCCCCGGGAACGCCTCGGCGGCTGCCCCCGGGCCGCGGCCCAGCACACGGACCTGGCGGGAGTACGCCAGGTCCACCGCAGCGACCTGCGGTACTACCGGGAGGCGGTGGCGGGGCGTACGGACTGAGCCTCATCCGCGCGGTCCCGCGCGGCACGCATCGCCGCAGCGGTGGCCGACGCGTCGTACTCCGGCCCGACGCCCGGGAGGATCACCACGTCACCGTCGATGTGCCGGGTGCGCAGCGGCAGGATCTCCTGGTAGGCCGGAGACGCGTACCAGGCACGGACCTCCTCGACCCCGGGAAACGCCACCAGAACCACCGCCCCCGGCCACTCCCCCTCCACCACCTCCACCTCGGCCCCATGGACCAGGAAGCGGCCGCCGTACGGCTCCATGGTGGCCTGGATGCGCTCGAGGTAGCTCAGCACCTCGTCCGGGACGGGGCCGTCGGCGGGGCGCAGGTGGGCGATGGCGTACGCGGTCATGGTCCGCTCCTCCGGGGTGGGCGTGGCGTGGTCCTTCGGTACGCCTCCGATGCTGCCGGGCGGGGCGGAGGGCGTCGATTACCTCGGAGGTCATGGCGGTGGTCCGTGCGCCGGGCCGTGCTGGTTCTGCACTGCTTCTGTGACCACGGCTGCGGCTTCTTCGGCGGGTACGCCGAAGGCGGCAGCCCCCGGATGCGTTCCGAGGTGCCGCCGCCTTCAGATGGGGACGGGGGGGTGAAGCGGGGGTCAGCGGATCAGGCGGCGGAGCCGGCCTTCCACTGGGACCAGTCCATGTTCCAGCCGTTGAGGCCGTTGTCCGGCTTGATGGTCTTGTCCGGGGAGTTCTTGACGATGACCACGTCGCCGACCATGGAGTTGTCGTAGAACCAGGCACCCGGCGCGTTCGGGTCGTTGGCGCCCTTCACGTCCGCCAGGCCCACGCAGCCGTGGCTGGTGTTGGCCTGGCCGAAGATGCCCTTGCCCCAGTAGTTGCCGTGGATGAAGGTGCCCGAGGTGGACAGGCGCATCGCGTGCGGCACGTCCTTGATGTCGTACTCGCCCTTGCCGTCGTCATCGGTGAAGCCGACGGTGGCGCCGTTCATCCGGGTCTCCTTGTGCTTCTCGGAGATCACCATCTCACCGTTGTACGTGGGGTTCTCCGGCGAGCCCGCGGAGATCGGGATGGTCTTGATCGTCTTGCCGTCGCGGGTGACCGTCATCATCTTGGTCTTCGCGTCGACGGTGGAGACCTGGTTGCGGCCGACCTTGAAGGTCACGGTCTTCTGCTGGACGCCGACGACGCCGTCCGCGCCCTCGACGCCGTCCAGCGCCAGCTTCAGCGTGACGGTGGAACCGCCCTGCCAGTAGTCCTCCGGGCGGAAGTCCAGGCGCTGGCCGTTGAACCAGTGGCCCACGACCTCCTGGCCGCTGCTGGAGGTCACGGTGATGCCGTCCTGGACGGCCTTCTTGTCCGTGATCTCCTTGTTGAAGTTGATCGAGACGGGCATCCCGACGCCGACGGTGGAGCCGTCCTCGGGCGTGAAGTTCCCGATGAAGCTGTTGTCGGGCGAGACGGTGGTGAAGGAGCTGTTCTCGTGGGCCTTGCGGCCCTTCGCGTCCTCCGCCGTGGCGTCGATCTTGTACGTGGTGGAGCGTTCGAGCTGGCCCGCGGGCTTCCAGCTGGAGCCGTCGGCGGCCAGCGTGCCCTCGACCGCCTTGCCCTCCGCCGTGGTCATGACGACCTCGGTGAGCTTGCCCTTGGTGACGGAGACCTGGGCGGCGTTGTTGATGCTGGCGTTGGTGGCGCCGTTCTCCGGCTTGATCGCTATCTGCGCCTCGGACGCGTCCTCGGCGGCGGCCTTGTCGACCTCCTGCGCCTGTGACGACTCCGAACTCGCGGCGCCCGTCTTCTTCTCGCCGCCGTCGTCGGTACAGGCCGAAAGCACCAGCACGCCGCCGAGCAGTGCGGACGCGGCCGCGAGGCCCTTGCGCCGCTTGCTGTCCGTCATCACACGCTTCTCCATCGTTGCCGATTCCCCAAAATCCCCGAACGGGGCTGCCAGGCGGCGATTCCCCGTCAATGTTCCAAGAACACCTGGAACGAACGCTCCGTTCCACATCCGCCGGGGATGTGGGGAACACCACTCATCGACGCGGCCGCGGCAGCGGTGGTTCCCGCTGTCGGACCCGGATACGGATCCGCCGCACAGCACGGCCCCGGTCCGCGGTGAAGCAGGGCCGGGGCCGGTGTTCTCACACGTCAGACCCGCTGCGCGAGGTCACCGTCCTCGCCGTCGTTCCTCCCATTGTGCGCGACCGCGCCGCCGTACCCCTCCTCCTCGTCCCCGGTCCCGGCCAGGAACGGACCGTCCTCGTCGTCCTCGTCCTCGTCCCAGCCCTCTTCGTCGGGGTCGTACTCGACGCTCTCGCTGCTCCAGGAGGCCTGGGCGAGCTCGACCCCGGGCACCTCGCTGACCAGGTCGAACGGGTCGATCAGCGAGGCGAGGGCCTCTGCTCCGTCTGCCCGGACGGTGGCCTCGGCATGCATCCGCTCCTCGGCGCTGTCGCTCTCGGTGATACCCGATACCGGTTCCCCGTACTCGGCGGCGATGGATTCGAGCGCGGTGCCGGTGAGGGCGTCGAGGTCGGTGATCTCCAGCACCATCTCCACGCGAACGCGAACAAATCTGGATGTCTCTTCAGTGCTCATACTCCGGAGCGTATGGCTCCTGGCAGCCACGACTTTCCTCCGACCCGCTGCTTTGCTTAGCATCGGCCCACGGGGCTAACTCATGGTTGTCGCAAGGGGATCGAAACTGTGTCCGTCACTCGCCGCACACTCCTGACCGCCACCGCCGCGGGCACGCTGCTGGCCGCACTCTGGTTCGTCCCGTCGGCCAACGCGACCGCCGAAACCGCCGCCGACCCGGCGACCCGGAGCGCGCAGCCGGCCGCCGCCGAGGACACCGGCGCGGGGCTGCAACTCGCCGAGACCGGACCGGGCGTGGACACCACTCCGTATCTGATCGGCGGCACAGCGCTGCTCGGCATGGGCGCGGGCTTCGTCACCTACTCGGTACGCCGCTCGGGGACGCGCCCGGCGGCCTGAACCGCCCGTACGCGAAAGGGCTGCCACACCCCCCGGTGCGGCAGCCCTTTCGTACGCGTACGGGACCGGCTCCTCAGGCGTACGCGTACGGGACCGGCTTCTCAGGCCAGCGGCCCCGTGACCGGCTCCACCGCCGCCACCAGAGCCCCTTCCCGTACGAACGTGTCCGCGGCGGCGAGGTCCGGCGCCAGGAAGCGGTCCGGGCCCGGGCCCTGCGCACCGGCCGCCCGCAGCGCGGCCACGGCGGCCTGTGAGGCGGCGGCCGGGACCAGGCCTTCGGCGGCCCGGATCTCCACCGCGCGGGTCGCCGCGTACAGCTCGACGGCGACGATCCGGGCGAGGTTGTCCACGGCCGTACGGAGCTTCCGCGCGGCCGACCAGCCCATGGAGACGTGGTCCTCCTGCATCGCGGAGGACGGGATCGAGTCGGCGGAGGCGGGGACGGCCAGCCGCTTCATCTCGCTGACCAGGGCGGCCTGCGTGTACTGGGCGATCATCAGCCCCGAGTCGACCCCGGCGTCGTCCGCGAGGAACGGCGGCAGGCCGTGCGAGCGGTTCTTGTCGAGGAGGCGGTCGGTGCGGCGCTCGCAGATCGAGCCGAGGTCGGCGGCGACGATGGCGAGGAAGTCCAGGACGTACGCGACGGGCGCGCCGTGGAAGTTGCCGTTGGACTCGACCCGGCCGTCGGGCAGCACCACCGGGTTGTCCACGGACGAGGCCAGCTCGCGGCCGGCGACCACGGCCGCGTAGTCCAGGGTGTCGCGGCCGGCGCCGTTGACCTGGGGGGCGCAGCGTACGGAGTAGGCGTCCTGGACCCGCGGCGCGTCGTCCTGGTGGTGGCCCGTCAGGCCCGAACCGGCCAGCACCCGCAGCATGTTGTCCGCGCTGGCGCCCTGGCCGGGGTGCGGGCGGATGGCGTGCAGCTCGGGCGCGAGGACCCTGTCCGTGCCGAGCAGCGCCTCCAGCGAGAGGGCGGCGGTGATGTCGGCGGAGGTGTAGAGGGTACGCAGGTCGGCGAGGGCCATGACCAGCATGCCGAGCATCCCGTCGGTGCCGTTGAGGAGGGCCAGGCCCTCCTTCTCGCGCAGCTCGACCGGGGTGATGCCGTGCGCGGCGAGCAGCTCGCCCGCCGGGCCGACCGTGCCGTCGGGACCCTCCGCCTCGCCCTCGCCCATCAGGGTGAGCGCGCAGTGCGAGAGCGGCGCGAGGTCGCCGGAGCAGCCGAGCGAACCGTACTCGTGGACGACCGGCGTGATGCCCGCGTTCAGCACGTCCGCCATGGTCTGCGCGACCTCCGGGCGTACGCCGGTGTGACCGGAGGCGACCGTCTTGAGCCGGAGGAACATCAGCGCGCGCACGACCTCGCGCTCCACGCGGGGGCCCATGCCCGCCGCGTGCGAGCGGACGATGTTGCGCTGGAGCTGGGCGCGCAGCTCGGTGCTGATGTGGCGGCTGGCGAGGGCGCCGAAGCCGGTGGAGACGCCGTAGACCGGCTCCGGCTTGGCGGCGAGCGCGTCCACGATGAGGCGGGAGGCGGCCAGCGCGTCCACGGCGGCGGTGGAGAGCTCCACCCGGGCGCCGTGGCGGGCCACGGCGACGACGTCCTCGGCGGTGGTTCCGGACGTCCCCACCACGACAGTGTGCATATCCATATTCAGCAGCGTACGGATTGAAACCCGCTATGTCACTAGTGGTTCTCCGCAGAGACCCTTACCGGCCCCTGCCGACCCGTCCGTACGGTCACGGGCGGTTGCCGCGCAGCCTGCGGCGGTCGTGCGCCGACTTCGGCGGCGAGTCCGCGAGCCGGATGACCTCGCCGTCCCGCCCGGCCACCACCGGCCGCAGCGAGCGGGCCGCCTTGGCGCGGTACTGCGCGGCGTCCGCCAGCCGGAACAGCCGGCGGGCGGAGCGCACCGGGCCGATCGGGTCGCCGGTCGACGCGACCCCGCAGGCGACCCCGTCGCCGAGCTCGATCACCGCCGCCCGGTCGCACAGCGCGGTGGCGACTCCCACCACGTCGTCCGCCGGAGGCCCGTCCGCCACCAGGCAGAACTCGTCGCCGCCGAGCCGGGCGGCCAGCGCGTCCGGGAGCATCGCACCGCAGAGCGAGAGCACCGAGCCGAAACGTTCCAGCAGACGGTCACCGACCGCGTGGCCATGGGTGTCGTTCACCGCTTTGAGGCCGTTGAGGTCGCAGACGACGAGGCTGACGACGACCCCGGCGGTGCGGTGCGCCTCGATCGCCTCGTCGAGCCGGATGTCGACGGCCCGGCGGTTGGCGAGGCCGGTCAGCGGGTCGGTGAAGGCCAGCTTGCGGACCTCCTCCAGCCGTTCCGTCTGGGCGATCCCGGAGGCCACGACGGCGGCGAGCACGGTCGCGAAGTTGGCGTCGTCCCGGTCGAAGACCGGCTTTCCGGCCTGCCGCGCCACATACAGCTCGCCCCAGGCCCGCCCGTGCAGCACGATCGGCGCGACCACGCAGCAGCCGCGGCCGCGCCGACGCAGCGCCGCCACCCGCTGGTGGCAGTACGGGCGCGCGCCGCGCGCCGGGCCGCCGGCGCCGGGCAGGCCGTCGGCGGTCTCGACCCAGGCGTCGGGCTCACCGCCGCCGGCCCACCGCTCGTGCAGGAACTCGGTGATCTCCGGGAACTCGTGGACCGGGTAGGCCTCCTCCTCCGGGAACTCCTCCTCCCCGTCGGCCCGCTGCCCCGCGTTGACCAGGACCCGCAGCCTGCCCCGGTCCCGCTCCCACACCGAGAGCGCGGCGAAGCTGCCGCCCAGCGCCTCGCAGGCCCCCAGCGCGGCCGCCCGCCACGATTCGCGCGGCGTGTAGGCCGCGGCCATCGTCTGCGCCAGCGAAACCACGGCCCGCAGCCGAGCATCGTCTTCACCCATTTATCCAGCTTATGTATATTTGTTCCCTTTTGATCAGTTTGATGCGCAACTAATTTCCGGCGTCATCCAGCAGTGACCGGGTGGGTCACTCACCCGGCCACTGCGGGCTCCGCTTCTCGTTGAAGGCGGCCACGCCCTCCGCCCGGTCACCGGAGAAGGCCACCGACCGCCAGGCCGCGTCCTCCACCTCCAGGCCCGCCCGCAGGTCGAGCCCGTGCCCGAGCCGGAGCGCCTTCTTGGCCGCCCGCAGCCCGACCGGCGAGTTGGCGGCCATCCGGGCCCCGAGCGCGAGCGCCTCCGCCCGGTCCCGCCCCGCCGCCACCAACTCGTCCACCAGGCCCAGCTCCCGCGCCTCGGCCGCCTCCACCCGCCGCGCGGTGAAGACCAGCTCGGCGGCGCGCGGCGCCCCGACCCGGCGCGGCAGCAGCTGCGTACCGCCGCCGCCCGGGATGACGCCCACCGAGACCTCGGGCAGCCCGACCACGGCGGTCGCGTCGGCCACGATCACGTCGCAGGCGAGGGCCAGCTCGAAGCCGCCGCCGAGGGCGAAGCCGTGCACGGCGGCGATCGTCGGCATCGGCAGCTCCAGGACCCCGGTGTAGGCGGCCCGGGCGGTGGGCCGCTGACGTACCAGCTCGGCGTCGGTGAAGGAGTTCCGCTCCTTGAGGTCGGCGCCCACGCAGAAGGCCCGCTCATGGCTGGAGGTGAGAACGGTGACGCGGACGTCCCGGTCGGCGCCGAGGGCATCGCAGGCGGCGGCGATGGAGCGGGCCATGTCGGTGGATACGGCGTTCATGGCCTTCGGCCGGTCGAGGACCAGCTCGGCCACATGCTCCTGGCCCGCGTGCCGCCGTACGGCGACGAACTCCCCGAACCGCTGCTCGGACGTGACGGTCATGGCTGCACCCCTGTCGCTGGATCCCTGTTAACGAGCGTTATCGACAGGGATCCTAGACAGGGCGTACGGGGAACCGACAGGGCGAGCCGGACCCGACCACGTAAAGGTGCGGCTCAGGAACCGGTCTTGCCGCGCCGGGCCAGCAGCCACGGCTCCACCACCCCGAGCCCGCGCACCGGCCGCTGCCACATCGGCTGGAGTCCGAAGCGGTACGTCGGCAGCGGCGGCTCCTCGACCACCTCGCGGCCCTCCTTCTCGGCCAGCCGCGCCCGCTCGGCGGCGGCCGCGACCTCCTCGGCGGCCTGGGCCTCCGACTCCGGGGCGTCCCCGTGCCGGACCAGCTCCTTGGCGAACGCCCCGTCCACCAGGACGGCGTCCTTCGGAGCTATCGAGGTGAGCCGGCTGGCGAGGTTCACCGTGGTGCCGAAGACATCGCCCATGCGGGTGGTGACCGTGCCGAAGGCGATCCCGACACGCAGCGAGGGCATCGCCTCGTCCTGGGACATCGCCTCGATCAGCCGGAGCGCTATCTCGGACGCCGTACCCGCGTCGTCGGCGGCGAAGAGCACCTCGTCGCCGAGGGTCTTGATGAGCCGGCCGCCGTGCGCGGCGACCAGGTCGGCGGCGGTCGTCTCGAAGGACTCGACCAGCTCGCCGAGCTCCTCCTCCTCCAGCCGCCGGGTCAGCCGGGTGAAGCCGACGAGGTCCGCGAAGCCGACGGCCAGGCGCCGGTCGACCATCTCGTCGTCGTCCGCCGCCTGCACGACCCGGCCGGTCGCGGCGGCCAGCTGGCGCCGCCACACGTAGACCAGGAACTCCTGGAGCTCCGGCAGCAACAGCTCGACCAGCGGATACGTGACTTCCGTACGGGTCATCCCCGGCTCGGGCGGCTCGGTGAGCCCCTCCAGGAACGAGTCGATCTGCCACTCCGCCAGCCGCGCGGTGGTCTGCCCGGTCGAACGGGCCACCTGGATCGCCATCGGCTCGCTGAGCAGCCCCGCCTCCACCAGACCGGCGAGCCGGCGCAGGGCCAGCACGTCGGCCTCGGTGAGCGCCTTGGCCTGGCCGATGTCGGCGAAGCCCATGGCCCGCCAGAACCGGGAGGCCAGGTCCATGGAGACACCGGCGGTACGGGCGGCCTGGAAGGGCGTGTAGCGGCGGTCGGCCCCGAGGATCAGGGCTTCGAGGCGGATCGCGAGCGGGTCGTCGGTCGGCTCGGCCGTGTGGTCGACCTCGTGATGCGGCGTGGCATGGACCGAGGAGTCCGACGGGGGCTCCTCGCCCGCGCCGGACGTCGTGTCGCCGACGGTCACCAGCCGCCTCCTGCCCGTTCCCTGCGCACTGCCTGCCGATCTGTCGCTGATCGTCTCGGCACCGATCTGTAATGATCTGTCGCCGGATCGCCTCAACAATACGGCAGATGTGCCCTAGCTCACGTCGTTGGTTGCCCGATACGGGTGCGTCGCGCGTGACATCTACCGGTTACGCGGTATCCACCCCGTCTCACGCCCTCCGCAGGCTCCTCCCAGGCGAGCCCGCCCGGCCCGCCTCAGTGAGCCCGCACGGCCCCTCAGGTGAGCCCGCCCGGCCCTCTCAGGTGAGCCCGCCCGGCCTTCCTCAGGTGAGCCCGCCCGCCGCGCCGCGCAGGTGCACGATGTCGCCGGCCGACACCGGCTGCTGGAGCCCGTCCTCGGTGGAGAGCACCAGCCGGCCGTCGCCGTCGATCGCGACGGCCTGTCCGACCAGCGCGTCACCGCCCGGCAGCTCGGCCCGCACGGTCCGGTCGAGCGTCGCGCACCCGGCCGCGTACGCCGCCTGGAGCCCGCTCGCCGCCGCGTCACCGCCTGCTGCCTTCCACTCCCCGTACCAGTGCTCCAGCGAACGCAGCACGGACCTCAGCAGGGTCTCCCGGTCGGTGGAGACGGCTCCGGCGAGCGCCAGCGAACCGGCGGTGGGGGCGGGCAGCTCATCCGCGCGGAGTGAGACGTTGATGCCGAGGCCGACCACGATGCCGTCACCGGCGAACTCGCCGAGGATGCCGCCGGCCTTGCGCTCGGCGCCTTCCACCGTGACCAGCAGGTCGTTGGGCCACTTGAGTGCCGTGTCGACGCCCGCCGACTTCGCGAGGCCGGTCGCGGCGGCCACTCCGGCGAGCAGCGGCACCCACCCCCACCGCTCCACCGGCACGCCCTCGCCGGGCTCCAGGTAGACCGAGAAGAACAGCCCGGAACGCGGCGGCGCGGTCCAGCTCCGCTCCAGCCGGCCGCGCCCGGCGGTCTGCTCCTCCGCGACCAGGACCGTGCCTTCGGCCAGGCCGCCGGAACGGGCCCGTCCGGCGAGGTCGGAGTTGGTCGATCCGGTGGTCTCCACGACCTCCAGCTCGCTCCAGAGCGACTCCGGCCGCAGCAGCCCGCGGCGCAGGGCGGTCACGTTCAGAGGCGGCCGGTCCAGGTCCGACCAGCGATTGTGTGGCGCATCCGGTGGTGTCATGCAAGCCACCCTAGGTGTGGCAAAGGACGCACTGCCTTTCCGCAGACGCGCCGATACGCTACGAGTCAGTAGCCGAGGAGTGACGGACCAGAGTTGCCTGACCCGTTACGTATCAGCGTTGCGCAACCACAAGTTACGAGCCAGTAGCCGCAGAGCCGGACAGACGACCGCCCGTCCCCCCGTGACCGTTCACCGGTCGTCGTCCCCGTGACCAGGCAGGGAGCCGCCCCCCGATGTCCGAGCCGCAGAGCGACATCCACACCACCGCGGGCAAGCTCGCGGACCTGAGGCGCCGCATTGACGAAGCGACGCACGCGGGTTCGGCCCGCGCGGTCGAGAAGCAGCACGCCAAGGGCAAGCTGACGGCCCGTGAGCGGGTCGAGCTGCTGCTCGACGAGGGCTCCTTCGTGGAGCTCGACGAGTTCGCCCGGCACCGCTCCACCAACTTCGGCATCGAGAA
This sequence comes from Streptomyces sp. CA-146814, assembly GCF_050942385.1. Lineage (NCBI taxonomy): Bacteria > Bacillati > Actinomycetota > Actinomycetes > Kitasatosporales > Streptomycetaceae > Streptomyces > Streptomyces sp. CA-146814. The sequence goes on along the minus strand of NZ_CP192068.1, from coordinate 5,094,333 downwards.
GAACCGCCCGTACGGTGACGGGGTCGTCACCGGGTACGGCACGGTCGACGGCCGCCCGGTCTGCGTGTACTCGCAGGACTTCACCATCTTCGGCGGATCGCTCGGCGAGGTCTACGGCGAGAAGATCGTCAAGGTCATGGACTTCGCGCTGAAGACCGGCTGCCCGGTCATCGGCATCAACGACGGCGGCGGCGCGCGCATCCAGGAGGGTGTGGCGGCGCTCGGCCTGTTCGCCGAGATCTTCCGCCGCAACGTGCACGCCTCCGGCGTGATCCCGCAGATCTCGCTGATCGTCGGCCCGTGCGCGGGCGGCGCGGTCTACTCCCCCGCCATCACCGACTTCACGGTGATGGTCGACCAGACCTCGCACATGTTCATCACCGGACCCGACGTCATCAAGACGGTGACCGGTGAGGACGTCGGCTTCGAGGAGCTGGGCGGAGCCCGTACGCACAACACCACCTCCGGGGTGGCGCACCACATGGCGGGCGACGAGAAGGACGCCATCGAGTACGTCAAGTCCCTGCTCTCCTACCTCCCTTCGAACAACCTCTCCGAGGCGCCGGCCTTCCCGGAGGAGGCAGACCTCGCCACCACGGACGAGGACCGGGAGCTGGACACGCTGATCCCGGACTCGGCGAACCAGCCGTACGACATGCACACCGTGATCGAGCACGTCCTGGACGACGCCGAATTCCTGGAGACCCAGGCCCTGTTCGCGCCGAACATCATCACCGGCTTCGGGCGGGTGGAGGGCCACCCGGTCGGGATCGTCGCCAACCAGCCGATGCAGTTCGCCGGCTGCCTGGACATCGACGCGAGCGAGAAGGCGGCCCGCTTCGTCCGGACCTGCGACGCGTTCAACGTGCCGGTCATCACCTTCGTGGACGTGCCGGGCTTCCTGCCGGGCGTGGACCAGGAGTACGGCGGCATCATCCGGCGCGGTGCCAAGCTGATCTACGCCTACGCGGAGGCCACGGTCCCGCTGATCACCGTCATCACGCGCAAGGCGTTCGGCGGCGCGTACGACGTGATGGGCTCCAAGCACCTGGGCGCCGACCTGAACGTGGCCTGGCCGACCGCGCAGATCGCCGTCATGGGCGCGCAGGGCGCGGTGAACATCCTGCACCGCCGCACCATCGCGGCCGCCGAGGACCCGGACGCGACGCGCGCCGAGCTGATGGCGGACTACGAGGACGCGCTGCTCAACCCGTACGTGGCGGCCGAGCGCGGCTACGTCGACGCGGTGGTCATGCCGTCCGAGACCCGGGCCCACATCGTGAAGGGGCTGCGTCAGCTCCGTACGAAGCGGGAATCACTGCCTCCGAAGAAGCACGGCAACATCCCGCTGTAGCCGCCCGGCCCGTCACAGAGAGGTCTGCCCATGATCAGAGTCGTACGGGGCAACCCGACCCCCGAGGAGCTGGCCGCCGCCCTGGCGGTGGTCCAGGCCCGCGCCGCGGCGAGCGCCGCCGTCTCGTCCGGCGCGCCCGTCCCGCCCGAGCAGTGGTCCGACCCGGGCCGCATCGCCCGTACGGGCCGCCCGCAGCCGGGCCCGCGGGCCTGGGCCCGGACGTACTGGCCGGCCTGAACCGGACCGGGCGCCGCCGCTTCTTGAGTACCCGTACTCAGGCGCGGCGGCGCCCGGCGCGGGCAGGATCGGAAGCATGCTGTGGTCCGACCCCGAGAACAAGCCGCCGAAGGACCTGCGCGACGCCCAGGACATGATGCGCCGCGCGGGTTTCGTGCTCGCGCTGGCGATGGTGGTGGCGATGTTCGTACTCGGCACCCGCTGAGAACCGGCAGCGTCCACACCGGGGGCGCCCGTACCGGGGGCGTCCACACCAAGGGCGTCCACGCCGGGGCCAAGCCCCTTCTACGATGGCCGGTATGACTGATCAGCGCCGCCTCGTGCTCGCCTCCGCCTCCCCCGCCCGTCTCGGCCTGCTGCGCCAGGCGGGTTTCGCCCCCGAGGTGATCGTCAGCGGGGTCGACGAGGACGCCCTGTCCGCCCCGACCCCCGCCGAGCTGGCCCTGGTGCTGGCCCGGGCCAAGGCGTCGGCGGTCGCGGAGCGCCCCGAGGCGGCCGGGGCCCTGGTCATCGGCTGCGACTCGGTCCTCGAACTGGACGGCGAGGCGCTCGGCAAGCCGGCCGACGCCGAGGAGGCCACCGCCCGCTGGAAGGCGATGCGCGGCCGGTCCGGCATCCTGCAGACCGGCCACAGCGTGATCGACACCGCCTCGGGCCGCCACGCCTCGGCGACGGCGTCCACCGTCGTACGGTTCGGCGAGCCGAGCGACGCCGAGGTCGCCGCGTACGTCGCGTCCGGCGAGCCGCTGCACGTGGCCGGGGCCTTCACCCTGGACGGCCGCTCGGCACCGTTCGTCGACTCGATCGAGGGTGACCACGGCAATGTGATCGGCCTCTCGCTGCCGCTGCTGCGCCGCCTGCTCGGCGAACTGGACATCTTGGTCACGGAGTTGTGGACCTGAGACGGGCTTGCGGGCGTCCCGGTCGTTCCGGGCGGCGGCTCAGGCGGCCGCCGGGGCCGCCTCGTCGCTCACCCGGTCCTCGCCACGGCCCTCGGGCCCGTACGCGAGCAGGGTGAAGACCAGCAGGGCCAGCACCACCATCATGAAGGCGAACGCGGCCCACCCGACCAGTCCCACGGTCACCGCGCCGAGCACGCCGTGCACCACCGCGCAGCCGATCAGCACGATCCGCCCGAACCGTCCCGGCACCCGGTCCCGGACCCCGGCCAGCAGCGCGATCAGCCCGCATCCGATGAGCAGCACGGCGGAGACCCCGCCCAGCACCCAGGTCCCGGCGGTCATGGCCTTCGGGTCCATGCCGGCCAGCGACATGTTCTGGTTCTCGGTGACCGTGGCGAGGACGGCGTTGATCACGAAGATGCCCACCGCCTCCCCAAACAGCACGAGCGCGGTCACGATCGCCACCGTTCTGCGCAGCAAGGCGCCACCCCCTGTTACTCGCGGTACGTGTGTGGGGCGGACCCTACTCACCGGTATTCCTCCGGACAGGGGGTCGGGCCGTTCCGCACGTCCGGCAAAGAATCCGTCGGCCGTTCGTAGGGACTCCACAAAGAAACGCCGTGAGGCGTTGACCCCTCAGACAGAGACCTGCACCACACCGGATGGTTACTGTGCGGTTGTAGAACCCGGCGTACCGTGGTGCCACAAGGGATTTCCCTACTGAGGCAAGCCTCGAATCACACTCCGTGTGGGCAAGCTCACCATTGGGGACGGGTCGTAGCGCCGTGTCGGTAGTCCCTAAACTCAGCTTGTTTCCAGGAGGGAGTCATCGTGCGCAAGGTGCTCATCGCCAACCGTGGCGAAATCGCTGTCCGCGTTGCTCGGGCGTGCCGGGATGCGGGGATCGCGAGCGTGGCGGTCTACGCCGACCCGGACCGGGACGCGTTGCACGTCCGGGCCGCCGACGAGGCGTTCGCGTTGGGCGGTGACACCCCGGCCGCCAGCTATCTGGACATGGCCAAGGTGCTGCAGGCCGCCGCGGACTCCGGGGCGGACGCGATCCACCCGGGTTACGGGTTCCTGTCGGAGAACGCCGAGTTCGCCCAGGCCGTCCTCGACGCGGGGCTCACCTGGATCGGCCCGCCCCCGCACGCGATCCGGGACCTGGGTGACAAGGTCGCCGCCCGGCACATCGCGCAGCGCGCCGGCGCCCCGCTGGTGGCCGGCACCCCCGACCCGGTCGCCGGATCCGACGAGGTCGTCGCGTTCGCGCAGGCCAACGGGCTCCCCATCGCGATCAAGGCCGCCTTCGGTGGCGGCGGGCGCGGGCTGAAGGTGGCCCGGACGCTGGAGGAGATCCCGGAGCTGTACGACTCCGCCGTCCGCGAGGCCGTCGCCGCCTTCGGGCGCGGCGAATGCTTCGTCGAGCGCTACCTCGACAAGCCCCGCCACGTGGAGACGCAGTGCCTGGCCGACACCCACGGCAACGTGGTCGTCGTCTCGACGCGTGACTGCTCGCTCCAGCGCCGCCATCAGAAGCTGGTGGAGGAGGCCCCGGCCCCCTTCCTGTCCGAGGCGCAGAACGCGGAGCTGTACGCGGCGTCCAAGGCGATCCTGAAGGAAGCCGGCTACGTCGGCGCCGGCACGGTGGAGTTCCTCGTCGGCGCGGACGGCACGATCTCCTTCCTGGAGGTCAACACCCGCCTCCAGGTCGAACACCCCGTCACCGAAGAGGTCACCGGCATCGACCTCGTACGCGAAATGTTCCGCATCGCCGACGGCGAGGAACTCGGCTACGGCGACCCGGCGGTGCGCGGGCACTCCTTCGAGTTCCGCATCAACGGCGAAGACCCCGGCCGCGGCTTCCTCCCCGCCCCCGGCACCGTGACGACGTTCGCCCCGCCGACCGGCCCGGGTGTCCGCCTGGACGCCGGTGTCGAGTCCGGGTCCGTGATCGGCCCGGCCTGGGACTCCCTCCTCGCCAAGCTGATCATCACCGGCGCCACGCGTGAGCAGGCACTGCAGCGCGCGGCCCGTGCGCTGGCGGAGTTCCAGGTCGAGGGCATGGCCACCGCCATCCCCTTCCACCGCGCCGTCGTCACCGACCCCGCCTTCACCGCGAACCCCTTCACCGTCCACACCCGCTGGATCGAGACGGAATTCGTCAACGAGATCAAGCCATTCGCCGCGCCTGTCGGTGCGGACGAGGAGGACGAGGCCGGTCGCGAGACCGTCGTCGTCGAGGTCGGCGGTAAGCGCCTGGAGGTCTCGCTGCCGTCGTCGCTGGGCATGAGCCTGGCCCGTACGGGCCTCGCGGCCGGCGCCAAGCCGAAGCGCCGCGCGGCGAAGAAGGCCGGTTCGGCCGCCTCCGGCGACTCCCTCGCCTCGCCCATGCAGGGCACGATCGTCAAGGTCGCGGTCGAGGAGGGCCAGGAGGTCAAGGAGGGCGACCTCGTCGTCGTCCTGGAGGCCATGAAGATGGAGCAGCCGCTGAACGCGCACCGCTCCGGCACGGTCAAGGGGCTCACGGCGGAGGTCGGCGGTTCCGTCTCGTCCGGCGCCCTGATCTGCGAGATCAAGGACTGACCGCTCACGTCTATACGGAGGGGCCCGGCCGGCGTCGTCAGGACGCGGCCGGGCCCCTTCGCGTACGGGTTCTGGGCCCCTCCGCGTACGAGGTCCTGGCCCCTTCGCGTACGGGGTCCGGGGCCCTTCCCGTGCAGTGGCATCCTGGATCCCGACAGCCCTATAGGACACCGAGGGAGGGCGGGAGCCATGGCAGGGCCGATCTCGATGGAGCCGGGCACGGCACGGGCGCCGGAGCGGCAGATGCGCGCGGACGCCCGCCGAAACCACGAACGCCTCGTCGGCGTGGCCCGTACGGCCTTCGCCGAGCACGGTACGGATGCCTCGCTGGAGGACATCGCGCGGCAGGCGGGCGTGGGCATCGGCACCCTCTACCGGCACTTCCCCCACCGGCACGCCCTGATGAACGCGGTCTTCCAGGACGCCCTGCGCTCGCTCCTGGACCGCTCCCGGGAGCTGGCGGGCGCGGAGGTGCCGTGCCGGGCGCTGGTGGACTGGCTGGGTGCGATCGTCGCGCACGCGGGTGAGTACCGCGGGCTGTCGCGCGCGCTCATGTCGGCCTCGCAGGACGAGACTTCGGCGCTCTCCCCGTGCCATCTGCCGTTGCGGGAGGCGGGGGCGGGGCTGTTGCGGCGGGCGCAGGAGAGTGGGGCGGTGCGGGGGGATGTGTCGATCGACGACCTGTTGCAGTTGACCCATGCGATTGCGCTGGCCGCTGAGCAGTCGCCGGGGGATCCGGAGTTGGCGGGGCGGTTGCTGCGGCTGACATTGCGGGGGCTGAAGTAGAGGCCACCCGGCCCCGGGGTCCGCTGCGCGGAGCCTCACCCCACCCCACCCCGCCCCTTCCCGAAACCGGGGCGCTGCCCCGGGCCCCCTTGTCCTCAAGCGCCGGAGAGGCTGAGGCTTTCGGGGCTCCGCCCCGGACCCCGCTCCTCAAACGCCGGAGGGGCTGAACACCGCGGCCCCGCTCCTCGTACGCTGAAGGGGTTGTGAGAGCCCTCAAGCGGGGGTTCGGGGGCAGCGCCCCCGACAAGGGTCCGGCCCTACCGCCGCCGCAGGTCCGCCACCCGGGCCCGTTCGCCCGACGACGCCGACGTCTGGTCGGACAGCGGCGACGCGCTCCGCAGCTGCGGCCCCAGCCCACCGTTCCGCCCCGTCGTCGTCCGCCGCTGACCCGGCAACGGCATGTCGCGGCGCGGGCGGCGCTCGCCGGGAGGGCCGTCGGGCGCGTCCGCGTCGGGGCCGGCCACCGTGACCTCCACGCCCTGGTCCGCCAGCGCCTGGAGCTCGGCGGCCGCGCGCTCGTCGTGGAGCGGGGGCTCGTCCGTGACCAGGCGGGTGATCAGTTCCGTGGGCACCGTCTGGAACATCGTGTCGGCGCCCAGCTTCGTGTGGTCCGCCAGGACGACCACCTCCGCGGCGGCCTGCACGAGGGCCCGGTCCACGCTGGCCGAGAGCATGTTGGAGGTGGACAGGCCACGCTCCGCCGTGAGGCCGCTCCCGGAGAGAAAGGCGCGGGAGACCCGCAGCCCCTGGAGGGACTGCTCGGCCCCGCTGCCCACCAGCGCGTAGTTGGTGCCGCGCAGGGTGCCGCCGGTCATGACGACCTCCACCCGGTTGGCATGGGCCAACGCCTGGGCGACCAGCAGCGAGTTGGTGACCACGGTCAGACCGGGGACCCGCGCGAGCCGGCGGGCCAGCTCCTGCGCGGTCGTACCGGCGCCGACCACGATGGCCTCGCCCTCACCGACCAGCGAGGCCGCCAGATCGGCGATGGCCGTCTTCTCCGCGGTGGAGAGATGGGATTTCTGCGGAAAGCCGGACTCCCGCGCAAAACCGCCCGGCAAGACCGCACCGCCGTGCCGGCGGTCGAGGAGTCCTTCTGCCTCCAGTGCCCGCACGTCACGCCGTACGGTCACTTCGGAGGTCTGGACGACGCGGGCGAGCTCACGGAGCGATACCGCCCCGTTGGCGCGCACCATTTCGAGGATCAACTGACGACGTTCTGCAGCGAACACGAAACTGACAGTAACCTGGCCGCCGGTGAGTTTTCAGCAGTTTGCGCCGAATAACGGAAGTTGTACATCCGGCGGCCACCGAAGTGGTATAGGAACTTTCGTTGTTGTCCGGGTGTGATCGCCGAGCGGTCATCACCCTCGCCCGGACTGGCGGGGGTTGCCGGGGAATGTCGCAATTCCCCGGCAACCGCAAGGCGCCCAGCAGGTCTTGACCCGCCGTCAGCCCTCGTCCGTCAGCTTGCGGGTGTGCAGCTGCCGCGCGACCTCTGCGATCGATCCGGACAGCGACGGGTACACGGTGAACGCCTTTGCGATCTGTTCCACGGTCAGGTTGTTGTCGACCGCGAGCGAGATCGGGTGGATCAGTTCACTGGCGCGCGGCGCGACGACGCAGCCGCCGACCACGATCCCCGTACCGGGACGGCAGAAGATCTTGACGAAGCCGTCGCGGATGCCCTGCATCTTGGCGCGCGGGTTGCGCAGCAGCGGCAGCTTGACCACCCGGGCGTCGATCTTGCCCGCGTCCACGTCGGCCTGGCTGTAGCCGACGGTGGCGATCTCCGGGTCGGTGAAGACGTTGGCGGAGACCGTCTTGAGGTTGAGCGGGGCGACCGCGTCGCCGAGGAAGTGGTACATCGCGATCCGGCCCTGCATCGCGGCGACCGAGGCCAGCGCGAAGATGCCGGTCACGTCACCGGCCGCGTAGACGCCCGGAGCGCTGGTGCGCGAGACCCGGTCGGTCAGGATGTGGCCGGAGTCCTTCAGCCGTACGCCGGCCTCCTCCAGGCCCATGCCCGCGGTGTTCGGGATCGCGCCGACCGCCATCAGGCAGTGCGAGCCGGTGATGACCCGGCCGTCGGCCAGCGTCACCTCGACCCGGTCGCCGACGCGCTTGGCCGACTGGGCGCGGGAGCGGGACATCACGTTCATGCCGCGGCGCCGGAAGACGTCCTCCAGCACGGCGGCCGCGTCCGGGTCCTCGCCCGGCAGCACCCGGTCGCGGGAGGAGACGAGGGTGACGCGGGAGCCGAGCGCCTGGTAGGCCCCGGCGAACTCGGCGCCGGTGACACCGGAGCCGACCACGATGAGCTCCTCGGGCAGCTCGTCGAGGTCGTAGACCTGGGTCCAGTTCAGGATGCGCTCGCCGTCCGGCTGCGCGTCCGGGATCTCGCGCGGGTGGCCGCCGGTCGCTACCAGCACGGCGTCGGCGCTGAGCCGCTCCTCGGTGCCGTCCGCGGCGGTGACCACGACCTGGCGGGAGCCGTCGGCCGCCTGGAGCCCGTCGAGCCGGCCGCGGCCGCGCATCACGCGGGCGCCGGCCCGGGTGACGGAGGCGGTGATGTCGTGGGACTGGGCGAGCGCGAGACGCTTGACGCGGCGGTTGACCTTGCCGAGGTCGACCCCGACCACCCTCGCCGCCTGCTCTATGTGCGGGGTGTCGTCGGCGACGATGATCCCCAGCTCCTCGTAGGAGGAGTCGAAGGTGGTCATCACCTCGGCCGTCGCGATCAGGGTCTTCGATGGCACGCAGTCGGTGAGTACCGAGGCTCCGCCGAGGCCGTCGCAGTCGACGACGGTCACCTCCGCGCCGAGCTGGGCGCCCACCAGAGCCGCCTCGTAGCCGCCGGGGCCGCCGCCGATGATCACGATCCGGGTCACGAAAAGTCCGCCTCGCGTGGGTGTCATCCCCACGGCCGTCTGCCGCCCCGGCCGGGGGTCCGGGGGATCGCCCCGGGGGAATGCAGTACGTACTCCATTGTCCCGCACGCGCCAAACAGATTCGCCCCGGGGCCCTCCATACGGGCGCCGGGGCCCCGGACGTACGAGAGAGGAGGCCCCGGACGTACGGGAAGGGAGGCCCTGGACGTCGGGAGCCGGGGCCGATTCCGTACGGGCGCCGGGGCTCCGGACGTACGAGAGAAGAGACCCCGCCCGTACGGAATCGACCCCGCCCGCACAGCCCTTCGAACCCCGGCCGGCCCTCCCCCGACCGGGGGCTTCGTCACAGGAACCGGCACTCCCGCGCCCCCCTCCCGTACCCTCGGTCCCATGTCGCTCTACGCCGCGTACGCCGGCAACCTCGACGCGCGGCTCATGACCCGCCGCGCCCCGCATTCCCCGATGCGCAGCACCGGCTGGCTGAACGGCTGGCGGCTGACCTTCGGCGGGGAGCAGATGGGCTGGGAAGGGGCGCTGGCCACCGTGGTGGAGGCGCCGCGCTCCCAGGTCTTCGTCGCGCTGTACGACCTGGCGCCGATGGACGAGGACTCCATGGACCGCTGGGAGGGTGTCGGGCTCGACATCTACCGGCGCATGCGCGTCCGCGTGCACACCCTGGACGGTGAGGAGCCGGCCTGGATGTACGTGCTGAACGGGTACGAAGGCGGCCTGCCGTCCGCCCGCTACCTCGGGGAGATCGCGGACGCGGCCGAGTCCGCCGGCGCCCCGCACGACTACGTGATGGGCCTGCGCAAGCGCCCCTGCTGAGCGGGGCCCGGCGGCTCCTCTTCGTGCGAAGCCACAAAGCCACCCGGCGAGTCTTTGCACCAGGACATCTACGCGCGTAGGCATTCAGCGGTTACGCTCTTCCGCGTGAACGCATCAGTTATTCCGGACAACATCCAGGGCGACCCGTACGCAGCCGCTGCCGGGGCCGCCGCCCGCCTGCGCGAGCTGACCGGCGCCGAGACCCACGACGTCGCCCTGGTCATGGGCTCCGGCTGGGCGCCCGCGGGCGAAGCACTCGGCGAGCCGGAGGCCGAGTTCCCCGTCACCGCGCTCCCCGGCTTCCCGGCGCCCGCGGTCGAGGGCCACGGCGGCACGATCCGCTCGTACAAGATCGGCGACAAGCGCGCGCTGGTCTTCCTCGGCCGCACGCACTACTACGAGGGCCGTGGCGTCGCCGCCGTCGCCCACGGAGTCCGTACGGCGGTGGCCGCGGGCTGCAAGACGGTCGTCCTGACCAACGGCTGCGGCGGCCTGCGCGAGGGCATGCGTCCCGGACAGCCGGTGCTGATCAGCGACCACATCAACCTCACGGCTACCTCGCCGATCGTCGGCGCCAACTTCGTCGACCTGACCGACCTGTACTCGCCGCGCCTGCGCGCGCTGTGCAAGGAGATCGACGACACGCTCGAAGAGGGCGTGTACGTCCAGTTCCCCGGCCCGCACTACGAGACCCCGGCCGAGATCAACATGGTCCGGGTCATGGGCGGCGACCTGGTCGGCATGTCCACGGTCCTGGAGGCCATCGCGGCCCGCGAGGCAGGCGCGGAGGTGCTGGGCCTCTCCCTGGTCACCAACCTGGCGGCGGGCCTCTCCGGCGAGCCCCTGAACCACGAGGAGGTCCTCCAGGCGGGCCGCGACTCGGCGACGCGCATGGGCGCGCTGCTGGCGAGGGTGCTGGACCGCATCTAGGACCTGCTCGGGCCAGGACGTGCTCGTCTCCGGCCTGGGCGCGCTCGTCTCCGGCTCGGGCGTGTTCGTCTCCGGCCCGGACGTGCTCCTTCCGGCCAGGGCGCGCTTCTTTCCAGCCCGGACGTGTTCGTCTTCGGCCTGGGCGCGCTCGTCTCCGGCCCGGACGTGTTCGTCTTCGGCCTGGGCGCGCTCCTTCCGGCCCACCCGGTCTCCCCTCCGCCCCACCCCGCCCGCCTCACCTCCAGCCCGCCCCGGCTTCCTTTCCAGCCCGTCCGGCGTTTGAGGACCGGGGTCCGGGGCGGAGCCCCGGTTTCGGGAAGGGGCGGGGAGGGGAACAGCCCGCGCAGCGCCCACCCCCGCCCCACCGCCCCGCACCCGCCCGAGCCCGGCCGACCCCGGGGCCGCACCCCCACCCGCACCCACCCCCGTACGCCCCCACCCGCACACCCCCGAAAGGCGGACCCCGTGCAGCACGACCTCATCGCGCAGGCCAGGACCTGGCTGGCCGAGGACCCCGACCCCGAGACCCGCGACGAGCTGGCCGCGCTGATCGAGGCGGGCGACACGCAGGAGCTCGCCGCACGGTTCGCGGGCACGCTCCAGTTCGGCACCGCCGGACTGCGCGGCGAGCTCGGGGCCGGCCCCATGCGGATGAACCGGTCCGTGGTGATCCGGGCGGCGGCGGGCCTCGCCGCGTACCTCAAGGCCCAGGGCCAGGCCGGCGGCCTCGTCGTCATCGGCTACGACGCCCGCTACAAGTCGGCGGACTTCGCGCGCGACACCGCCGCCGTGATGACCGGCGCCGGACTCCGCGCCGCCGTACTCCCCCGCCCGCTCCCCACCCCCGTACTGGCATACGCCATAAGGCACCTGGGCGCCGTCGCCGGCGTCGAGGTCACCGCCAGCCACAACCCGCCCCGCGACAACGGCTACAAGGTCTACCTCGGCGACGGCTCGCAGATCGTGCCCCCGGCCGACGGCGAGATCGCGGCCGCCATCGCCGCCGTCGGCCCGCTGGCGAACGCCGTACGCCCCGAGGACGGCTGGGAGACCCTCGGCGAGGAGGTCCTGGACGCGTACCTCGCCCGTACGGACGCCGTCCTGGCCTCCGGCAGCCCCCGTACCGCCCGCACCGTCTACACCGCGATGCACGGCGTCGGCACCTCCGTCCTGACCGCCGCCTTCGAGCGGGCCGGTTTCCCGGAGCCGGTCCTCGTCACCGAGCAGGCCGAGCCCGACCCCGCCTTCCCCACCGTCGCCTTCCCCAACCCGGAAGAGCCCGGCGCGATGGATCTCGCCTTCGCCACCGCACGCCGGGCGGCGCCGGACCTGATCATCGCCAACGACCCGGACGCGGACCGCTGTGCCGTCGCCGTGCCCGACACCGCCACCGAGGGCGGCTGGCGGATGCTGCGCGGTGACGAGGTGGGCGCGCTGCTCGCCGCGCACCTGGTGGAGCGCGGCGTCTCCGGCGTGTTCGCGGAGTCGATCGTGTCGTCGTCGCTGCTCGGCCGGATCGCCGAGAAGGCGGGGATCGGTTACGAGGAGACGCTGACGGGCTTCAAGTGGATCGCCCGGGTGGACGGCCTGCGGTACGGCTACGAGGAGGCGCTCGGCTACTGCGTCGACCCCGAGGGCGTCCGCGACAAGGACGGCATCACCGCCGCGCTGCTCGTCGCCGAGCTGGCCTCCGTACTCAAGGAGCAGGGTCGTACGCTGCTGGACCTGCTGGACGACCTGGCGCTGGCCCACGGTCTGCACGCCACCGACCAGCTCTCGGTACGGGTGGAGGATCTGACCGTCATCGCGGACGCCATGGCCCGGCTCCGCGAGCAGCCGCCGACCGCGCTGGCCGGCCTCGCGGTCACCTCGGCCGAGGACCTGTCACAGGGCACGCCCGCGCTGCCGCCGACCGACGGGCTGCGGTACCACCTGGAGGGCGCGCGCGTGATCGTCCGCCCGAGCGGCACCGAGCCGAAGCTGAAGTGCTACCTGGAGGTGGTGGTCCCGGTCGCGGACGCCGCCGGACTGCCCGCCGCACGGGCGCGCGGCGCGGAGCTGCTGGCCGGGGTCAAGCGGGACCTGGCGGCGGCCGCCGGGATCTGAGCGTACGGACGGAAACGAAGGACCGGCCCCTCCAGAGGGGGGCCGGTCCTTCCGCGTCGGACGTACGGACGTACGGGCTGCTCAGCCGATCGCCCACAGCACCACGAACAGCACGACCCCCGCGGCCGCCGGCGCGATCACCTCGTACGCCCAGCGCACCGAGCCCGTGGTGGCCCCGTCCTTCGGGTCGCCCGCCTTCTCCGCGAGGTCCCGCAGCTCCATGATCGTCTGGTCGGCGGCCGCGACCGGCGGCACGCTGTGCTGGTGCGCGTCGGCGGCCGCGCCGGGCGAGAAACGGCCGTAGGCGTCCTTGTGCGGCGCGCGGCCGGCGGCGCGCGAGGCGCGCTTGCGGTCGCGCAGCGAGACCGGGATGGCCCAGAGCTGGTACTTGGTACCGCCGGCGGCGATCAGCTCGGAGGAGTAGCCGGCCCGGACGTCGGCCACCTCGGTCCACGGCAGCTGGATCGTCCGGAACGGGTTGCGGATGCGGATCCGCTCGTCGTTCACGGCGACGACGGGCCGCAGGGTGAACGCCACGATCAGCGGTACCGCCGTGAGCAGAGCGGCGAGGGCCAGCCACGGCGCCTGCCCCTCGCCCCGGAACAGCGCGTCGCCGGCCATCACGGCGACCAGCGCGATGAGCAGCACTCCGCAGACCAGCGCGGAGGTCGAGCGGTGGGTCCGGTCGGCGTACTGCGGCTCTGCGGGAGGCGTGGGGCTCGTCATGGGGCCGATTCTGCCTGACGGACCCGGCGGAGAGGTCATGCGCCCCGGAGGCACGTGCGGCGGTGCACGCGGGCGGAGTGCCCCGGGCGTACGCGGCGCGTGCGGCGGTGCGCGCGGGCGCGGTGCCCCAGGCGTACGCGGCAAGCGCGGCGGTACGCACCACGGGCGCACGGGCGTGGCGCCCCAGGCATACGCACCACGGGCGCACAGTCGAGCCGACCCGGGCGCGCATGTGGCGGTGCGCACGGTTGAGCCGTCCCCCTGTACAGGTCGCTACGCGCGTAGATATGCTCCCCTGGTGACCATGCCCACCACTGCTCCCGCATTCTCCGACGCGACGGCGTCCGACAGTGCGCTGCGCCGCTTCCTCTTCGGGCTGCCCGGCGTCGACGCCGTCGGCCTCGAAGCGCGCGCCGCCGCCCTCGGAACCCGTTCGATCAAGACGACGGCCAAGGCGTACGCCATCGATCTCGCCATCTCGATGATCGACCTGACGACGCTGGAAGGCGCGGACACCCCGGGCAAGGTCCGGGCTCTCGCCGCCAAGGCCGTCCACCCCGACCCGCTCGACCGCACGACCCCGCGCACCGCCGCGGTCTGCGTCTACCCCGACATGGTGGCCACCGCCACCGCCGCGCTCGCCGGTTCCGGTGTGAAGGTGGCGTCCGTGGCGACCGCCTTCCCGGCCGGCCGTGCCGCGCTGGACGTCAAGCTCGCGGATGTCCGTGACGCCGTGGCGGCCGGGGCCGACGAGATCGACATGGTGATCGACCGGGGGGCGTTCCTCTCCGGCCGGTTCCTGAAGGTCTACGAGGAGATCGTGGCCGTGAAGGCCGAGTGCGGGTCCGCCCGCCTCAAGGTGATCTTCGAGACCGGTGAGCTGTCCACGTACGACAACATCCGCCGCGCCTCCTGGCTCGGGATGCTGGCGGGCGCGGACTTCATCAAGACCTCGACGGGCAAGGTGGCCACCAACGCCACCCCCGCCAACACGCTGCTGATGCTGGAGGCCGTGCGCGACTTCCGGGCGCAGACCGGCGTACAGATCGGTGTGAAGCCGGCCGGCGGCATCCGTACGACCAAGGACGCGGTCAAGTTCCTGGTGCTGGTGAACGAGACGGCGGGTGAGGACTGGCTGGACAACCACTGGTTCCGGTTCGGCGCCTCCAGCCTTCTCAACGACCTGCTGATGCAGCGCCAGAAGCTCAGCACCGGCCGTTACTCCGGCCCCGATTACGTGACGGTGGACTGATAAGCCATGGCATCCGCATTCGAGTACGCACCGGCGCCGGAGTCCCGTTCCGTCGTCGACATCGCCCCTTCGTACGGGCTTTTCATCGACGGTGAGTTCACCGAGGCCGCCGACGGCAAGGTCTTCAAGACCGTCTCGCCGAGCACCGAGGAGGTGCTCTCCGAGGTCGCGCAGGCGGGCGCGGCGGACGTGGACCGGGCCGTGAAGGCGGCGCGGAAGGCGTTCGAGAAGTGGTCGGCGCTGCCCGGCTCCGAGCGCGCCAAGTACCTGTTCCGGATCGCGCGGATCATCCAGGAGCGCAGCCGCGAGCTGGCCGTCCTGGAGACGCTCGACAACGGCAAGCCGATCAAGGAGACGCGCGACGCGGACCTCCCGCTGGTCGCCGCGCACTTCTTCTACTACGCGGGCTGGGCCGACAAGCTGGACCACGCGGGGTACGGGGCGAACCCGCGGCCGCTCGGTGTGGCGGGCCAGGTCATCCCGTGGAACTTCCCGCTGCTGATGCTCGCGTGGAAGATCGCCCCGGCGCTCGCCACCGGCAACACGGTGGTCCTGAAGCCTGCCGAGACGACCCCGCTCTCCGCTCTCTTCTTCGCGGACATCTGCCGTCAGGCCGGGCTTCCCAAGGGTGTCGTCAACATCCTGACCGGTTACGGGGACGCGGGCGAGGCCCTCGTCACGCACCCGGACGTCAACAAGGTGGCCTTCACCGGTTCGACCGCCGTCGGCAAGGCCATCGCGCGCTCGGTCGCGGGCACGGACAAGAAGGTCACGCTGGAGCTGGGCGGCAAGGGCGCCAACATCGTCTTCGACGACGCCCCGATCGACCAGGCCGTCGAAGGCATCGTCACCGGCATCTTCTTCAACCAGGGCCAGGTCTGCTGCGCGGGTTCCCGGCTGCTGGTCCAGGAGTCGGTGCAGGACGAGGTGCTGGACGCGCTCAAGCGCCGGCTCTCGACGCTGCGGCTCGGCGACCCGCTGGACAAGAACACCGACATCGGCGCGATCAACTCCGCCGAGCAGCTCTCCCGGATCACCGCGCTGGTGGAGACCGGCGAGGCGGAGGGCGCGGAGCGCTGGAGCGCGCCGTGCGAACTGCCGTCGTCGGGCTACTGGTTCGCGCCGACCCTCTTCACCAACGTCACCCAGGCCCACACGGTCGCCCGTGACGAGATCTTCGGCCCGGTCCTCTCCGTGCTCTCGTTCCGCACGCCGGACGAGGCGGTCGCCAAGGCCAACAACAGCCAGTACGGCCTGTCGGCGGGCATCTGGACGGAGAAGGGCTCCCGCATCCTCGCGGTGGCCAACAAGCTCCGCGCGGGCGTCGTCTGGGCCAACACGTTCAACAAGTTCGACCCGACGTCGCCGTTCGGCGGCTACAAGGAGTCGGGCTACGGCCGCGAGGGCGGCCGCCACGGCCTGGAGGCGTACCTCGATGTCTGAGCAGAACCGTCTTGGCGTCTTCAAGACCTACAAGCTGTACGTCGGGGGCAAGTTCCCCCGCTCCGAGAGCGGCCGGGTGTACGAGGTGAGCGACTCCAAGGGCCAGTGGCTGGCGAACGCGCCGCAGTCCTCCCGTAAGGACGCACGGGACGCGGTCGTGGCCGCGCGGAAGGCGTTCGGCGGCTGGTCGGGCGCGACCGCGTACAACCGCGGCCAGGTCCTCTACCGCGTCGCCGAGATGCTGGAGGGCCGCAAGGAGCAGTTCGTCCGCGAGGTGGCGGCCTCCGAGGGGCTGTCGAAGTCCAAGGCGGCGGCCGTCGTCGACGCGGCGATCGACCGCTGGGTCTGGTACGCGGGCTGGACCGACAAGATCGGCCAGATCTCCGGCGGGGCGAACCCGGTGGCGGGCCCGTTCTTCAACCTCTCCACGCCCGAGCCGACCGGTGTCGTCGCGGTCCTGGCGCCGCAGGCGTCGTCGTTCCTCGGCCTGGTCTCGGTGATCGCTCCGGTGATCGCGACCGGCAACACGGCGGTCGTCATCGCCTCCGCCGACGCCCCGCTGCCCGCGCTCTCGCTGGGTGAGGTGCTGGCCACCTCCGACGTTCCCGGCGGTGTGGTCAACATCCTGTCCGGCGCCACGGCGGAGCTGGCGGCCCCGCTCGCCGCCCACCAGGACGTCAACGCGATCGACCTCACCGGCGCCGGCGCGGAGCTGGCCAAGGAGCTGGAGATCGCGGCGGCGGACAACCTGAAGCGGGTCCTGCGCCCGCTCCCCGCCGAGGCGGACGGCTCCGACGCGTCCACCGACTGGCTGGCCGCGCCCGGCACGCACCGGCTGACGGCCTTCCTGGAGACCAAGACGGTCTGGCACCCGACGGGTGCGCTGGGGGCGTCGGGCTCGTCGTACTGACGTTCTCGCCGTCGTACGCGGAAGGGGCCGCCTCCACACGCTGGAGGCGGCCCCTTCCGCCGTACGGGAAGGCGTCAGCCCGTGACGAGCCGGGTCACCTGCCCCACCACCGGCAGGTCGGCGATCGCGCCGCCGCTGGTGAGCGGGTCGGTGAGGATCGCCGTCGACACCGGCTGGAAGTCGGCGACCTGGGTGCCCACCGCGTTGTCCAGCGGGTCGACGCCGGTCTTGGCCAGCGGGTGCAGCTGGAGTTCGGTGATGGGCCGGATGCTGTTGGTCAGCGAGGTCCCGAGCGCGCTGGTCACCGCGGGCCCGGCGCTCTTGGTGACCGCCTGGACGGCCGCGGTGCCCTGCTCGGGGATCTCGGCGACCGGGGGCAGCGTGGGGGCCGCCTGGGCGGAGCCCGCACCGGCCCCCAGGGCCGCTCCCAGCGCGGTCACGGTCAGACCGGCGCGCAGCAGGGCGCGGCGTTCGGGCTTGCGTGCGTGAAGTGCCATGTTTCCACCTGATCGACCTGGTCGGGTAATCGTCCGTACGCGCAGAGTAGTTGAGGTGTGATGCTGGATACCAACAGGAGGCCCGGGTGGTCCCCTGCGCGGGTCAATGCCTCACACTTCTGTTCTGTGAGTTCCCGTTCCCCCTCGATCCCGACCCGCGTCGTGCTGCTCGCGGGCCCCTCCGGCTCCGGCAAGTCCGTCCTGGCCGCCCGCACCGGCCTCCCGGTGCTGCGCCTGGACGACTTCTACAAGGAGCACGACGACCCGACGCTGCCCCGGGTGCCCGGCTCCCCGGACATCGACTGGGACTCCGCCGCGTCCTGGGACGCGGACGCGGCGGTGGCGGCCATCGCCGAGCTGTGCCGGTCCGGCCGTACGGACGTTCCGGTGTACGACATCGCCACCAGCTCCCGTACGGGCCAGGAGGCCTTCCACATCGAGCGCTCGCCGCTCTTCGTGGCCGAGGGCATCTTCGCGGCGGACATCGTGGGCCGCTGCCAGGAGCTGGGCCTGCTGGCGGACGCGCTCTGCCTGCGCGGCCGCCCGTCCACCACGTTCCGCCGCCGCCTGGTCCGGGACCTGCGCGAGGGCCGCAAGTCGGTCCCGTTCCTGCTCCGCCGCGGCTGGCGCCTGATGCGGGCCGAGCGGCGCATCGTGGCCCGCCAGACGGCGCTGGGGGCGTACCCGTGCGGCAAGGAGGAGGCCCTGGGACGCTTCGCCGCCGCCGCGGCGGGGCGGTGCCGGCGGGCGACGGTGGGGGCGCCGGAGTAGGGCCTTTCAGCCGCCGGCGGGGGCTGCGCAGCCGAAGGTCTTGGCGGCGGCCTTCATGAAGGGGGCGACGTAGGCATCCCGCTTCGGCAGGTCCTCGTGGCGCTTGCTCGCCTCCAGGTACTGGAGCCCCGACTCCACCGCCAGGTAGAGAGGGCCGCCGTCCGCGCAAGGCAGGATGAATCCGGGGCCCCTGTCGATCTTTTCGGCCTCCCGGCCGTCCGGCGCCGTGGCCTTGGCCGTGCCCGTGAACTTCCGCATGGCGGCGATGAGCAGCGGGTCCCGGGTGGCGGTGTACCTCATGAAGCCGTCACCACGGACGAAGCCACTCGTCTCGTCGTTCAGGGTCAGCTTGCAGAACCACAGGTCGGTGGGGGCCTGCTGGCCTTCTTCGAGCACCTTCGTCCCCGCTGGCACCTGGCCCGCCACGGTCAGACCGTCCAGGCCGCACACCTGTCCTTCGGAGACCGGGCGCGCGGAATCGGAGCGAGGGGAGACGAGCGTTCCGGGCTTCTCGGGGAGGTCACCGCACTGGGTCCGGGCCGCGATGGTCCGTGCGGTGTCGGTGGCCAGGACGGCGAAGGCGGTGCGGTCCACAGCCGGTTCGTTGATGCTGAACTCGGCGACCACCGGCCGGTCCGTCCAGCACTTCTCGGGCAGCATGACCCACGCTTTGTACGCATTGACCCCGCCGGTCACCTCGCCGGTGAAGTACGAGGCGCCCGGTGGGTAGGGCTCACTGTCGAACGCCAGTGGGTCATAGCCCCGTACCCCCCAGAGCCGGACGCTGAGCCCGCTCTCGCCGGAACCGAGGACGACGGACGACTTCTCGACCCTGCACTCCGTATCCGTCAGGTCGTCCTCGTCCAGCCCGTCCCCTTCGGCGTCCAGACGCCCGGACCCCGGAAGGACGGCGTCCACCTGCTCCGCCGACACCAGGTCCCCACAGAGCCGGTCCGCCGTCAGCACGTTGGTGTTGCGCCAGGCGTGCAGCAGCCCCGCGACCACCACGACCACGGCGGCCACGACCGCCCAGACCTTCCACACCGGACGCGTACGGCCTGCCGCTCCTGCTGCTGTGCTCACGTGCTCACTTCCTGGTTCGCAGGGCCGAATACGCTTCTTCACGGCCGGTGATGTAGCTCTGTCCCGCTTCTTGCACGGCGTTCCGGACGGCGTTGCTCTCGTCCGAGGCCCCACGCGTGTGAGCCCAGTCCTGGATGAGGCCGTTCGTGCTGGCGATGCCCCACGCCGTTTTCTCGCTGACCTGGCCCTTCGCCACCAGCTCCGCCTCATTCGCAGCGCCCTTGGACCACTCGTAGGTGGCGGCATCCACGGCCCGCTGCGCGATATCGCCGGCCTGAGGAATCATGTTGGCCACCGCTCCGAGGCCGTGGTACCCATAACGCGCCTGGTCGTTGATCTTCCCGATCTCGGCGTCACGAACGTCGAGGATCATGTCCGTGGCGATGGCGTTCATGCCGCCGAAGGCCTGTCCCACATCACGTGACCTGACATCCCAGCCGGTCACATTCTGGGTCAAGCTGCTCTGGGGAACGCGGTCGCCCGTGTCCAGGTACTCAACCGCGTACTGGCGCTGCGCCTCGTAGAGCGCATCGAAGACCCGGATGGGCTCCCCCTCCGCGTCCTCACCGGCCACACCGTCCGACACGCCACGCATCACCCGCAGCAGGCTGGCCTTGCTGTTGGTGATGGAGGCGCTGTCGCCCGATCCTTCGACGTCGTCCAGGCCGCTCGGGCTGCCCGGCGCGTATCCGCCCAGGATGGCGTGCGTGTCCGCCGTGTAGTCGTTCAGCACCCGGCCCAGCGGCACCTTGAGAGCCTCGGGAACGGTGTCCCCGTTGGTCCCCTGGTCCAGCGTCGCGATGATGCCCTGCATGACCCGGGCCTGACCCTCGCTGTGCGGCCCCGGCTTGCCCAGCGGAGTGCCGGGTTCCTCCCCCGTCGCCCCGGCCTCCAGCGCGAGCCCCAGGCCGTGGCGGCTGAGCGGGTCGTCCTCGATGAACACCCGGGGGCCGGCCACGGTGTTCAGCTTCGGCCACTCCCGCGCGTCGTCCCCGTTGCCCACCAGGTAGTCCAGGTGCGCCTGGCCGTTCTCCAGCTTCGGGTCGAAGAAGGCGGTGGCGGCGTCGGGGTTCTTGCTCATCACGCCGAGCAGGCTGTCGAGCGCGTCGGCGCGGCCCTCGCGGTGGTTGCCGCCCCACTGTTCGAAGATGGCCCGGTTGTCCTTCTCGGCGGCGATCATGTCGTGGCCGAGCTGGTTGAGGAACTGGTCGTCGAACGGCTGGTCGGCGCGGGTCATCATCTCGACGAACGGGCGGTAGCCGTAGAGCGGGTTGGTCTTCGAGTCGTAGTTCTTGGCCCCGGCCTCCTTGAGGCCTTCGGTGAACTTCTTGTAGAACGCGCCGTCCGGGCTGTTCAGCCAGGCCTGGTACTTCGCCGAGCCGGGCCCCGCGTCCGTCATCGAACCGGGGACCTGGGTGGCCGTCGCGACCGTGTCGGCCAGTCCGCCGAGGAGCTTGGTGTACTGGTCGGCGGAGGATCCGCCGTCCCGCTCCCGGTCGGACATGACGTCGCTCAGCTTGACGATGCCTTCCGGGCCGAGCTTGTTCAGCAAACCCTGGGCGAAGACCTTGTCGCCGGCCTGGTCCCGCATCGCCCGGTCCATCTCGGCGAGGTCGGCGTCGGAGACCTTCTTGCCGTCGAGCAGGCGCTCGGCTATCTCCTGGGTGTTGCGCAGCTCGTACGCCTCGATGTCGCCCAGCGCCTGGCCGTTGAAGCCGTCCCTGGTGCCGTCCGTGGTGTCGGTGTCCTTCACCACGGCCTTCAGCGCGATCTGGACACCGGCGTCGGCGTCCGACGTCTGCGCGACCAGCCGGTCGATCGCCCGCTGCCAGGAGCCGACCGCGTCGCGTACGGACTTCTGGTAGTCCGGGTCGTGGCGGTAGGCGGCCCGGGAACCCTCGCTCAGGCTCGCCATGTCGAAGGTGACCCGGCCGGCGTCCGAGATCAGCATGTCGGCCTTGAGCGCGTCGGCCTTCACCGTCTGGAGCTTGCTCTTGAACTCGGTGAACTGGGTGTGCGCGTCCCGCAGCAGCGAGGCGATCGCCTTGGCCTGGGTCTGCGCCGCCCGGTACTCGTTGAGCATGACGCGGAACTGCGCGTTGGCGGCCTCCGCGCTCTGGCCGATCCAGGTCCGCTCCAGCGTGATGCCCTGGACCTCTTTCTCGTACGCCTTCTCCTGCTTGTCGAACTCGCCTGCCATGCCGGTCCACTTGTCCGCGGCCGTGGTGAGAGCGGAGAGGTCCGTCGTCATGATCTCGTGGTAGGTGGGCATGCCCTTGTCCCCGTCGTCCGGTATCGCTGTCGTCCGGAATGCCTGATGAACGCGCCGAGTCGGCTCTTCCCGCTCCGTGACCGTCAGTAGGTGTCGAACGGTGAGGTCCGGCCGAACCCCAGCCCGCTCTGCACGTCGGCCCCGAAGAGGTTCCGGCGGGCGCCGCTCAGGCTGTTGATGTCCGCGTCGAGCCGGCCCAGCATGGACCGCACCTGCCCGCCCCACGTCTTGTGCGCGTCCTTCAGCGCACGGGAGGTGACCCACCCGTCGCCGTCCTTGGCGCCGAGCCCCTTGACGGCGGCCGAGGTCTCCTCGTCCGCGTGCTCGCCGGCGCCCTTGGTCCCGGGCTTGATCCGCGTACGGATGGCCTCGGCCGCGGCCTTCTTGCGGGCCGGGTCGGTGGCCAGCGAGGGGCCGCCGGGCGCGAACGGCGGCGCGTATCCGGGGGCGTACGGGACCTGAGGCGAGGTGTTCGGGCCCTGGCCCGGAGCGAAGGGGCCGTACACGGGAGGCGGTGAAGGGTCGGTCGGTGCCTCGTTGAGCTGCATCGAGGCCGACCCGCCGTCCGCCGCTGTCCGTTCGCCCGCCTCGCTGCTCACTTGGCCCCCATGAGTTTCCTCGAACTACCACGCTTGACGTGATCGGCTCAGACTAACAAGCGTCTTTTCCGCCACCCGTACGTGGGACCGGAGCCGGCCCGCGCGCACAGCGAACGGGGCCGTACAGGACCCCCCGGCCCGTACGACCCCGCTGCGTTCTCCCCCGTGGCCCGCGCCTCCCCCGAAGCGACGGACCGTTTCCCCCGTGTTCCCCCAGGCCCCCTCGGACCCGTTTTCCCTGCTCCCCCCGTGGCCCCTGCCTCCCCCGAAGCAGTGGCCGTTCCCCGTTTCCCCCGTTTCCCCGTTCCCCCTGTTTCCCCGTTCCCCCCGTTGCCTCAGGCCACCAGCTCGCCGAAGGACTCCTGCTCGTCACGTCCGAAGCTGAGGACCTCGTCCTCGCGCAGCCGGCGGAGGGACCGCCAGATGCTCGACTTCACCGTGCCGACACTGATGTCGAGGATCGACGCGATCTCCGGGTCGGTGCGGCCCTCGTAGTACCGCAGGACCAGCATCGTGCGCTGGAGTTCGGGCAGCCGGGCGAGCGCCTGCCAGAGCACCGCCCGCAGCTCCGTGCCGCGCATCGCGTCCGTGTCGCCCACCGTCTCCGGCAGTTCCTCGGTCGGGTATTCGTTGAGCTTGCGCCGGCGCCAGGCGCTGATGTGCAGGTTGGTCATGGTGCGGCGCAGATAGCCGCCGACCGCCGCCTTGTCACTGATCCGGTCCCATGCCCGGTACGTCGAGAACAGGGCGCTCTGCAGCAGGTCCTCGGCCTCGAACCGGTCGCCGGTCAGGTGGTAGGCGGTTGCGTACAGGGAGGCCCGCCGCTCCTGGACGTAAGCCGTGAAGGCCGCTTCGGCCTCCGCGGTCTCCGCCCGGGTGCGGTCCCCCGTGACCTCCCCGTACGCGCTTCCCCCGTGGTTCCCCGTGGGCGCGTCGACCACCGTCATGTACGTCGTACGCGGCTGCTCCGCGGCCGACTGCGACGGCAGGTGCTGACGCCCGGCGCTCCGAACGCACCCCCGCAGGTTCGTCCCGTTCATCGCGCCGGACTTCTCCGCGCTCCGGCCGACATCGTGGAGACGCGTCACAACCGCGCTTGAGCCGGTGCTGTGCAGTGCGTTCATCTCGCGCCCCCTATCGGTGGAGATCGGTGAAGTCCTTCGTTCGTTTCCCGCTGACCAAGAGCTTGCCGGGGCAGTTTCATGGCGCTGTCCCCCGACTGTCACAGGCCTGTCACAGGGGTAGTTGTGGCCGTGCCCGGCAGCCGTCGCGGCCGTGTGCGGGCAACGGGAGCGGGCCACAGGTCGAACTGAAGCGCCACCATGGGCCAGAATGACGCTCGTGCCTTTCCTGTTGCTGATCGAGGACGACGACGCCATCCGCACGGCCCTCGAACTCTCGCTGTCACGCCAGGGCCACCGTGTGGCCACCGCGGCGACGGGAGAGGACGGCCTGGAGCTGCTGCGCGAGCAGCGGCCCGACCTGGTCGTGCTGGATGTGATGCTGCCCGGGATCGACGGTTTCGAGGTGTGCCGGCGGATCCGCCGCACCGACCAGCTGCCGATCATCCTGCTGACCGCGCGCAGCGACGACATCGACGTCGTGGTGGGACTGGAGTCCGGCGCGGACGACTATGTGGTCAAACCCGTCCAGGGCCGGGTGCTGGACGCCCGGATCCGGGCGGTGCTGCGCCGCGGTGAACGCGAGTCGACCGACTCCGCGACCTTCGGCAACGTGGTCATCGACCGCTCCGCCATGACCGTCACCAAGGGCGGTGAGGACCTGCAGCTCACGCCGACCGAGCTGCGGCTCCTGCTGGAGCTGAGCCGCCGGCCCGGCCAGGCCCTCTCCCGCCAGCAGCTGCTGCGGCTGGTGTGGGAGCACGACTACCTCGGTGACTCGCGGCTGGTGGACGCCTGTGTGCAGCGGCTGCGCGCCAAGGTGGAGGACGTACCGTCCTCGCCGACCCTGATCCGTACGGTACGGGGCGTGGGCTACCGGCTGGACTCCCCTCAGTGACCGAACGCGCCAAGCGGTCCCTGCGGGCGGGGCTGCGCTGGACCAGTCTGCGGCTGCGGCTCGTCGTGGTGTTCGCGCTGGTGGCGCTGACGGCGGCGGTGTCCGCCTCGGGGATCGCGTACTGGCTCAACCGCGAGGCCGTGCTGACCCGTACGCAGGACAGCGCGCTCGACGACTTCCGGCGGCAGATGCAGGACACGGCGGCGGCGCTGCCGGTGCGGCCCACCAAGGACGACCTCCAGCGGGCCGCCGGGCAGATGGCCTCCGGCGGACCCGGCTACGACGTGCTGCTGGTGGACGAGCGGGAGCGCGGCAAGCCGATCGTCGGCTTCTCGGACCTGGACACCTTCACCCGGGACGACGTACCGGAACCGCTGCAGAAGCAGGTGGCCCGCAAGCAGCCGCTGACCTCGAACAACGAGCACGAGTACCACCTGTTCTGGCAGCGGACGAGCATCGCGGGCACGCCGTACCTCGTCGCCGGTACGCGGATCATCGGCGGCGGACCGACCGGGTACATGCTCAAGTCCCTGGACCAGGAGCGGCAGGACCTCAACTCGCTGGCCTGGTCGCTCGGGATCGCCACCACGCTCGCGCTGATCGGCTCGGCGCTGCTGGCGCAGGCGGCCGCGACGACGGTGCTGCGGCCGGTGCAGCGGCTCGGTGACGCGGCCCGCAAGCTGGGCGAGGGCAAGCTCGACACCCGGCTCACGGTCTCCGGTACGGACGAACTCGCCGATCTCTCCCGTACGTTCAACAGGACCGCCAGCTCGCTGGAGAAGAAGGTCGCGGACATGAGCGCGCGGGAGGAGTCGAGCCGGCGGTTCGTCGCGGACATGTCCCACGAGCTGCGCACGCCGCTGACCGCGATCACGGCGGTGGCCGAGGTGCTGGAGGACGAGGCGGACAGCCTCGACCCGATGATCGCGCCCGCCGTGCACCTCGTGGTGAGCGAGACCCGGCGGCTGAACGACCTGGTGGAGAACCTGATGGAGGTGACCCGCTTCGACGCGGGCACCGCGCGCCTGGTCCTGGACGACGTGGACGTGGCCGACCAGGTCACCGCCTGCATCGACGCCCGGGCCTGGCTGGACGCGGTGGACCTGGACGCGGAGCGCGGCATGATGGTCCGGCTCGACCCGCGCCGGCTGGACGTGATCCTGGCCAACCTGATCGGCAACGCGCTCAAGCACGGCGGTTCGCCGGTGGGGGTCCGGGTGCGGACGGAGGGCGAGGAGCTGGTCATCGAGGTACGCGACCACGGTCCGGGCATCCCGGAGGAGGTGCTGCCGCACGTCTTCGACCGCTTCTACAAGGCCAGTGCCTCCCGGCCGCGTTCGGAGGGCAGCGGGCTCGGCCTCTCCATCGCCATGGAGAACGCGCACATCCACGGCGGTGACATCACCGCCGCCAACACGCCGGACGGCGGCGCGGTGTTCGTGCTGCGGCTGCCGCGTGACGCGTCGAAGCTCACGGGCGGCGGGGCGGACGGCTCCGTCGGACGGGACGGCGGGCGTGACGGCGGGCCTCGGGACGGCGACGACAGTGAGGACGGTGGGGCGTCATGACCGGTGCGTTCCGGCCGATGGAGCGTGCCCCGCGACGGCGCGCCGCCGTCGCCGTACTGGGCGCCGTCCTGACGGTGGCCGCGCTCGCCTCCGGGTGCGGGATCCGGACGACGTCCGTGCCCGTGGACGCCGGGGCCGCACCGTCCCGGGTGCCGTGCAAGCTGCCGTCGGCGGATGTCACGACCCGGTCGCCGGACAGTGTGGCGGCGCCGGTGTACCTGGTGTGCGCCTCGCAGCTGGTGGCCGTGGACCGGCCGGTGCCGAGCGGTACGGCCGGGGGCGCCGACCGGCTGGTGGCCGCCCGCGCGCTGCTGGACCAGGTGCGGCAGGCGCCGCCGGAGAGCGAGCGCCGGGCCGGGTTCTCCACGGCGGTCCCGGCGGGGCTGCGGCTGGAGCCCTCCCGCGCCGGCGACCCGGCGGGCGCCCTGCGGCTGAGCAGCCAGCCCGAGGACCTCTCGGACGAGGCGCTGGCGCAGCTGGTGTGCACGTACGCGGAGAACGAGGCGCTGGTCACGAAGGGCTCGGTGGTCCTCGGCGGGCCCGGCGACTACCGGCCGCGCGGCTATCTCTGCACCTCGCAGACGAAGGCGCGGCCGCAGGACGGGACGGTTCCGGACGTGCTCCTACGGGACTGATGGCTCGCGCGGGCCGCAGGACGGGACGGCTCCGCACGTGCTCGTACGGGACTGATAGCGCGGGCGGGCCGCAGGACGGAACCGCTGCCCACCTGCGCGTACGGGACCGGGTGCGCCGCTCCGTACGGCCTCCGGCGAAGTCGCGGAACCGATCCGGCCGGTCGTGGCGTCTTGGTGGACGTGCGTCAAGGTTCGGACGGTCAGACCGTCATCCACTTCCGCGCGGCGGGGGTCACTCTCCTCCTCGCACATCTGCTGCTCGTCGGGTGGCTGACGCTGCGCCCGCTGGACGTTCCGTGGATCACCGCCGCCAACTTCGAGCCACTCGCCTCCATCAGAGCCGATCTCGCGCTGGGCCCGTCCGAGGCCGTACGCCGGATCGGCGGGGCGCTGCTCCTGCTGGCCCCGCTCGGGGTGCTGCTGCCGATGGCCGGCGGCCGGATCTTCGTCTCGCCCTGGGTGTCGCTGCTGCGGACGGTGGCGGCCGGGGCGCTGATCTCGCTCGCCATCGAGCTGGGCCAGACCGGGGTGCCGGGCCAGGTGGTCGACATCGACTCGGTGCTGCTGAACACCGCCGGCGTGGTCCTGGCCCATCTGCTGGTCGTCCCGGTCTGCCGGGCCCGGCTGCGCCGCCGGGGCGTGCCGGGCGTACGGGACCTTCCCCGGTACCGGCAGGAGACCCTTCTGCGGGACGAGGCCCCTGGGGGTTCGACCCCGACGATTACCAGGGTCGGCATCGCCCCGTAGAGCGATGCTTTGTCCCCCCTCGCGGATGCACCATGGATACATCGGGAGCAGCACAGAACGGCTCCCGGCTTCCCGGCGGAGCGGGACACGGACAGGTCCCGCTCCCACCGCTACGGTTCGCGAAGGAGCCCACCATGGCCGCACTGGTCCGCCCCACCGAAGGACGCATGATCGGCGGTGTCTGCGCGGGTCTGGCACGGCGCTTCGGCACCTCGGCCTCCACGATGCGCGTCATCTTCGTCGTCTCGTGTCTGCTGCCCGGCCCGCAGTTCCTGCTGTATCTGGCCCTGTGGGCGCTGCTGCCCGCGGAGAAGTCCTCCTCGTCCGCGACGGCCTGGTGACGCGACCGGCCGAGGCGGCCTCGTACATGACCGTGGGGCGCACACCCGGATCCGGGTGTGCGCCCCACATGCGTGTTCAGGTGCTGCGGTCAGCCGCCGAGCGGGATGCCGTTGGCGGTGAGGCCCTGGGTCGGCAGTCCGCCGAGCAGGCCGGTGACCGGGGCGGCCGCGTCGGTGGCGTCGCCGCCGAGGACCTTGTCGACGGTCTGCTGGACCGGTGCGTTCTGGGCCGCCGTGGCGACGCCGTCCAGCGCCATGGTGGAGACGGGGAGCGCGCCGGCCACGGAGTCGAGCGGCAGCGAGGGGGCGGCGGAGGCGCTGCCGGCGGCGGCAGCGGCGAAAGCGGCACCGAGAGCGGCGACACCGAGAGTCTTGGCAGCGGTCTTCTTCATGAAGAATTCATCCTTGGGGAAGGGGATGTGAGCGGCTCTGCAAGGTAGTCATTCCGCCGCCCCCTCCGCAAACATCGCGACACGCGAAAAATGGCCGGGATTTCACATCCCGACCATCTTCCCCGCGTCGAACACGCGCCGAACAAACGTCGAACGTCAGCTCGCGGCGGCGGCAGATCCGCTGGTCACAGCGGTCTGCCGGAAAAGCCACTCGGACTTCAGCTCGGCATAACCGGGCTTGACGACCTCGTTGATCATCGCGAGACGTTCGTCGAAAGGAATGAAAGCTGATTTCATCGCATTGACGGTGAACCACTGCATGTCGTCGAGCGTGTATCCGAATGCCTCGGTCAGCAGCTCGAATTCCCGGCTCATGCTCGTCCCGCTCATGAGGCGGTTGTCCGTGTTCACGGTGACGCGGAAGTGCAGCTTCCGCAGCAGCCCGATCGGGTGCTCGGCGTACGAGGTGGCGGCGCCGGTCTGGAGGTTGGACGTCGGGCACATCTCCAGCGGGATGCGCTTGTCCCGTACGTAGGAGGCGAGGCGGCCGAGAGCGACCGAGCCGTCCGCCGCGACCTCGATGTCGTCGATGATCCGGACACCGTGGCCGAGCCGGTCGGCGCCGCACCACTGGAGGGCCTGCCAGATCGACGGCAGGCCGAAGGCCTCGCCCGCGTGGATCGTGAAGTGGTTGTTCTCCCGCTTGAGGTACTCGAACGCGTCGAGGTGGCGGGTGGGAGGGAAGCCGGCCTCGGCGCCCGCGATGTCGAAGCCGACGACGCCCTGGTCGCGGTAGCTGTTGGCGAGCTCGGCGATCTCCAGCGCGCGGGCCGCGTGGCGCATCGCGGTGAGCAGGGCGCCGACGCGGATGCGGTGGCCGTTGGCGCGGGCGATGCGCTCGCCCTCGCGGAAGCCCGCGTTGACCGCCTCGACGACCTCTTCGAGGGTCAGCCCGCCCTCCAGGTGCTGCTCGGGGGCGTACCGGATCTCCGCGTAGACGACGCCGTCCTCGGCCAGGTCCTCGGCGCACTCGGCGGCCACCCGGAAGAGCGCGTCGCGGGTCTGCATGACGGCGCAGGTGTGGGCGAAGGTCTCCAGATACCGGGGCAGCGAACCGGAGTCGGCGGCCTCGCGGAACCAGACGCCGAGCTTGTCGGCCTCGGTCTCGGGGAGGGATGCGTAACCCTGCGCGCGGGCCAGCTCGATGATCGTGCCCGGGCGGAGGCCGCCGTCGAGGTGGTCGTGGAGCAGCACCTTGGGGGCGCGCCGGATCTGGTCGGAATCAGGGACGTTCAGGGTCTGGCTCGTCATCTTGGCACTGTAGCGCCTACGCGCGTAGAGCGCTTGTCGGCGCCTTCCGTCGATGCGCAACAGTGACCGGAAAGTCGGGTGGAGTACACCTGCTCTTCTGAGACTGTTCTGTCATGGCACAGCGCGCACTCCCCCTGCCTGCCGCCAGGCTGGGACGGGCCGTCTCGACGGCCGGAGCACCATACGAGGTCAGCGGCGTGGTCCTGCTGCTCCCGGACGGCGAGCCCGACTCACGCCGCCGTCCCTCATCCCTGTCGTACGCGGTACAGCTGCCGTTCGCCCGTGCGCTGGCGCGCGCCGGGGAGGGCGACGGGCTTGCGGTGCACGTCCTGCGCTACCGCCACCGGGGCTGGAACGACACCGACGCGCATCCGGCGGAGGACGCGGCCTGGGCGGCCGACGAGATCCAGCGGCGGTACGGGGACGTGCCCGTCTGCCTGGCCGGCCACGGCATGGGTGGCCGGGCGGCACTGCGGGCCGCCGGGCACGGGTCGGTCAACTCGGTCCTGGCGATGGCCCCGTGGCTGCCGGAGCACGCGGCCGCCGAGCCGGAGCCGGTGAAGCAGCTGGTGGGGCGGCGGGTGCTGATCGTGCACGGCACCAACGACGAGCGCACGGACCCGGAGCTGTCGTACCGGCTGGCCGAGCGCGCGAAGAAGTCCAACCGGGACACCTGCCGCTTCGAGGTCCACTCGGACGGCCACGCGCTCCGCCAGCACCGCTCCGAAGTGGTGGCGCTGGCAGCCGACTTCGTCCGGGGCTCGCTCTTCGCCCGCTCCTACGCCCGCCCGGTCAAGGACGCGCTGGCCGCGCCGCCGCCGCTGGGTCTGCGGATGCCGCTGGCGGCCGGGTTCGGACGGTCGCTGCGGCACTGAACGCCGTACGGCATCAGGCTGTGCGTACGCCTCCCCGTCGCCGCACCAGCAGCACCGAGGCCGTCCACGCGGCCGCGCATCCGGCGGCGGTCACCAGCAGGACGAGCCAGAGGCGGTCCGTGGCGACGGCGGCGGTGACGGCGACGGCCACCGCGACGAAGGTCGCCGCCATCGGCACGACGACCTGTGAGGCGCGGGTGGCCGGGGCGCGGGTGGCACGCAGGCGGTGCAGCCATCCCGCTCCCCGCAGGAAAACGGCCCCGACGATCAACAGCGCGAGCCCCACGGCCAGTTGGACGGTGGGGGCGTAGCCGGGCCTGGTGGTCGTGTCCTGGCGCAGCTCACCGAGGCCCACGGCCCACACCACATCGCGCCAAGAGGAGACCGTGACCTGGTTGCCGGGTGCGAGCTTCTCCCACACGGGTCCGTCGCCCCGCATCCGTATGCGGAACGGCTGTTCCTCGGTGCCGGGGTCGAGCGTGATCCAGTAGGTGACGGCCTTCTTCTTCCGGCCGGTCTCGGTGGAGACGACGGTGGCGGGCCACGCGGAGAGGCAGTCGCCGTTCTCCACCGCCGAGCCGCCGATCTCCGCACACGGCCGCGCGGCCCGGAAGTCCCGCGCCTCGGCGAGCGATCCCGGCAGCAGCGCGAACAGGACGGCCGCGACCAGCACCAGCACCGAACCGACGAGGGCGGCGAAGGTGACACCCATCAGGCTCGGGCGGCCGGACGGCGTGGAGAAAGGCGACGAGGAGGAACGATTCACCGGGTCATTCTCGCGTGCCGGTCAGTCCTCCCCTCCTCTCAGGTTCCCGTACGTAGGTCAGTCCGGCAGCAGGTTCCCCCGCCGGGAGAGCAGGAACCGCTTGAACGCGGCGACCGGCGGGGTGTCCGGGTGGCCGTCCAGCCAGGCGACGCCGATCTCGCGGACCGCGCGCGGGGCCGTCACCGTCAGTTCGACGACGCCCGGGCGGGCCACCGCGGGCGGTGGCAGGAGGGCCACCCCGAGTCCGGCGGCGACCAGGCCGCGCAGGGTTTCGGCCTCCTCGCCCTCGAAGGCGACGCGCGGGGTGAAACCGGCCTCCGCGCAGAGGTCGTCGGTGATGCGGCGGAGCCCGTAACCGGGTTCCAGGGTCACGAACGTCTCGTCGGCGGCCTCCGCGAGGCGGATGCGGCGGCGGGTGGCGAGGCGGTGGTCGTCGGGGACCACCAGGCGCAGGCGCTGTTCGTCCAGGCGGCGGGTGACCAGGTCGGGGGCGTCGGGGACGGGTGAGGTGAGGCAGAGGTCGAGGCCGCCCGCGCGGAGGCGTTCGATCATGGCCTCGCCGTAGTTCTGGACGAGCTGGAAGCGGACCTTCGGGTGGTCGGCCCGGAAGGCGCGGATCAGGGCGGGTACGGTCTCCGAGCCCATGGTGTGCAGGAAGCCGAACGAGACCCGGCCCGTCGTGAGGTCGGCGTCCGCCCGGACCGCGTCGGCGGCCTTCTCCACCTCGGCCAGGGCCCGTTCTGCGGAGGTGAGGAAGGTGCGGCCCGCCGGGGTGAGCGAGACCGTACGGCCCTTGCGGGCGAACAGGGCGACGCCCAGGTCCGCTTCGAGCCGGACCATGGCCCGCGAGAGCGTGGACTGCGGGACGCCGAGCTCGTGTGCGGCGCGGGTCACATGCTCGTGGCGGGCGACCGCCTCGAAGTACGCGAGGCGCGGCGCGAGGACGGCCCGGATGTCTTCTTCGTAACTGCTCGGTGACAGCCGAGGCTGTGAGCTGCGTTGATGCGCCATGGGATCGATTATGGCGGTTTCGTGCATTGGACGCATGAAACCTGGCGCTCTACGTTCGACGTATGCCTCCCGCCGATACCGGGGCATCCACCGTCGTCGTGGATGCCTCTGCCCCGTCGTCCCCCGTCATCACCTCCCGCGCCGCCGCGCCGACCTCTGTCGAGCGGCTGGAGCCCGGCCGCCCCGGCTACCGGAAGATGAGCTTCGCGCTCTTCGCCGCCGGTGTCGCCGCCTTCGCCCTCCTCTACTCCACCCAGGCCCTGCTGCCCGCGATCTCCGCCTCGTACGGCGTGAGCGCCGGCCAGGCGAGCTGGACGGTCTCCGCGGCGACCGGCGCGCTGGCGCTGTGTGTGCTGCCGCTGAGCGCGCTGTCGGAGCGGTTCGGGCGACGGCAGATGATGACGGCCTCGCTGACGGTCGCGGTCCTGGTCGGGATGCTCGTGCCGTTCGCCCCTTCGATCGGCTGGCTGATCGCGCTCCGGGCCATCCAGGGCGCGGCGCTCGCCGGGCTTCCGGCCTCCGCGATGGCGTACCTCGCCGAAGAGGTCCGACCCAAGGCGCTGGTCGCGGCGATCGGGCTGTTCGTCGCGGGCAACAGCATCGGCGGTATGAGCGGCCGCATCCTCACCGGGTGGGTCGCACAGGCCTGGGGCTGGCGCGCGGCGCTCGCGGCGGTCGGCCTGCTGGCGGTGGCGTGCGCCGTCGCGTTCCACTTCCTGATCCCGAAGGCCCGTAACTTCACCCCCGGCACGCTCAACCCGAAGGCGCTCGCCAAGACCGTCGCCACGCATCTGGGCAATCCGCTGCTGGTCCGGCTGTACGCGATCGGCGCGCTGTTCATGACGGTGTTCGGCGCGGTCTACACCGTGATCGGCTTCCGGCTGGTCGAGGAGCCGTTCTCGCTGCCGCAGGGCATCGTCGGCTCGATCTTCCTCGTCTACCTGGTCGGTACGGTCTCCTCCGCCGCGGCCGGACGTCTGGTGGCCCGACTCGGCCGCCGGGGCGCGCTCTATCTCGCGGTCTCGACCACGGCGGCCGGGCTGCTGCTCTCGCTGTCGGAGTCGCTGGCCGCCGTGCTGCTGGGGCTGGTGCTGATCACGGCCGGGTTCTTCGCCGGGCACGCGGTCGCCTCGTCCTCGGTGAGCCGGACGGCGACGACGGGCCGGGCGCAGGCCTCGGCGCTGTACCAGTCGGCGTACTACCTGGGCTCCAGCGCGGGCGGCACGCTCGGCGCGGTCGCCTTCCACGCGGGCGGCTGGGCGGCGACGGTGGCGCTGGGGCTGCTCGCGGTGCTCGGCGTGGTCTCGATCACGCTGTACGGGACCCGGGTGGCGCGGGCCGAGCGGCGGGCGCTGGTGCCGGCGACGCGCTAGCTCGACGGGGCCGATCCGGAGGCCGTAATTCCGGCTATGCCGGAACGCGACGCAACCGAGACCTGCCCCGTGCAACCACCCCTCCCCTTCGCGTGTCTACCAGACGTAACCACAAAGCTACTGTGGGCGAAGGGGAGTTGGGGGACATGGGTGTGAAGGCGAACGTATCCGGAGGGCGGCTGCGGCGCGGGGTGGCGCTCTCCGTGGCCGGGCTGGTGGCGGCACCCGCCCTGGTCCTGGGAACCGGCACCACGGCCCAGGCGGCCTCCTGCTCCACCTCCACCGGGCCGCACCAGAAGCAGGTCGAGAAGTTCCTGAAGCGGCCCGTGGACGGCAAGCAGTCGGCCGCCGACTGCAAGGCGATCCAGAAGTTCCAGAAGGCCCACGGGATCACCCCGACCATCGGGTACGCCGGGCCGCTGACCTGGCGCACGATGAGCACGATGCTCGCGCAGAAGGCCGCCGGGAAGAACCCGAACAAGGCCGGCAAGTGTCCGACCAACAAGGGCCGCATCGCCTGCGTCGACCTGACCCGGCAGCTGAGCTGGATCCAGGACGGCAAGAAGCTGACGTACGGCCCGGTGCCGGTGCGGACCGGGCGCGACGGCGCGGAGACGCGTACCGGCGCCAAGAAGGTCTACTGGCGCAACATCAACCACTGGTCGACGATCTACAAGGTGTGGATGCCGTACTCGCAGTTCTTCGACGGCGGCCAGGCGTTCCACTCCGTCACCAAGTCCATGTACAACCCGCCGGGCTCCGGCGGCTGCGTCAACATGCGCCCCGCCGACGCGAAGGCATACTGGAAACTGCTGAAGAACGGCGACGACGTGTACGTGTACGGGCGCAAGCCCGGGACCTGATCGACGCGGGCCGTAGGCCTCTTTCCACCCCTGTTGTCAGTGCCCTGCGGTAGCTTCCGACGTACCGGGTGACGGAGGCCGCGGCGCGGCTGCGCGACAGGGGTGGAGCGATGAGCGATCTGACCACGACGACGGCCACGGGTGCGGGGGCGGCAGCGGGCTCGGGGGACGCCGGGGTCTCCGGTGACGGCGGTGTCGACGCCCGGCTCGAAGGCCACCGCACCGAGCTGACCGGGTACTGCTACCGGATGCTCGGCTCCGCGTTCGAGGCCGAGGACGCGGTGCAGGACACCCTGGTGCGGGCCTGGCGCAACTTCGACAAGTTCGAGGGCCGCTCCTCGCTGCGCTCCTGGCTCTACCGGATCGCCACCAACGTCTGCCTGGACATGCTGAGCGCGGGCAACAAGCGGGCCCGCCCGGTCGATCTGACCGGCCCGACCCCGCTCGCCCAGGCCGCGCTCAGCCCCCGACCCGAGAACGTCTGGCTGGAGCCGATGCCGGACGGCCGCATCCTGCCGACCGTCCAGGACCCGGCGGAGGCCGCCGTGGCGCGGGAGTCGGTGCGCCTGGCGTTCGTCGCCGCCCTCCAGCACCTGCCGCCCAAGCAGCGGGCCGTGCTGATCCTCCGCGAGGTGCTCGCCTGGAAGGCCGCCGAGGTCGCCGAGCTGCTGGAGACCTCCGTCGCCTCGGTGAACAGCGCCCTCCAGCGGGCCCGCGCCACGCTGACCGAGCAGGAGGGCCGGGTCCCGGACGCGGCCGACCCGCTCGACGAGGAGCAGCAGAAGCTCCTGGAGCGCTATGTGAAGGCGTTCGAGGGATACGACATGGCCGCTCTGACCGCGCTGCTCCACGAGGACGCGGTGATGACGATGCCGCCGTTCGACCTGTGGCTGCGGGGCACCTCGGACATCACGGGCTTCATGACGACCGTCGGCGCGGCGTGCGCGGGCTCCCGGCTGGTGCCGGTGGCGGTCAACGGCTCGCCGGGCTTCGCGCACTACAAGCCCGATCCGGAGGGGTCCGGCTTCGTGCCGTGGGCGGTCCAGGTCATCGACGTCCAGGACGGGGCGGTCTCGGGGATGCACTGCTTCCTGGACGTGGAGCGCTGGTTCCCGCTGTTCGGGCTGCCGGACCGGCTTCCGGCGGTGACTCCCGAGGGCTGACCGGGCCGGTCGGTCACGGTTCCGGCACCCGCTCCTCCGGCCCCTCCACGCCCGGCCCCTCCAGCGCCACCACGTCCGCCAGCCCCACCAGGTCCAGCAGGCCCTGGAGTTCGGGCCCGACCCGGCGCAGCCGTAGCTGCCGGCCGGCCCGGCGGGCGACCAGCGCCAGCCGGGCCACCGCCTCCACCAGCGCCAGGTCCGCCCGCTCGACGTCGCCCACGTCGCACTCGACCGGAGCGGCCCGTTCGGCCGGGTCGTTCAGCAAGGTCTCCAGCTCCGCGCAGAGGGCCGGTACGGCGTCACGGGTGACGCGTCCGGTGACGGCGAAAACGATCGGGTTCATGGCTGCCACAACGGGAGGACCGGCCCGCTGACCGAAACTCATCGCGCCGGAGGCAGGTTTCCGGCCAGAGAGACCCAACTCACAACTCGTACACATCTCTTGCGAACCTCTTCACGATTTTCTCCCTCTAGGTTGTGTGAACGGTTCAGAGGAACCGCCTCATTCTCCAGGGGGAGAGTTGCACAGACACGTGAAGAGGGTGGGGGTTCCGGCTGTCGCCGCGGCCGCCGCCGTCGCACTCGCCGCGGGCATGACCACGCCCGCCGCCGCACAGCCGTATTCGCCCGCAGCCGTGGTCAAGGCGGCTTCCGGCTCCACGGGCAAGGCCTCGCACCAGCTGACGCTGATCACCGGCGACCGGGTGTCGGTGGACGCCAAGGGCCGGGTCGTGGGCTTCCAGCCCGCCGAGGGACGCGACGGCATCCCGGTGCACAAGCAGATACGTGACGGGCGCACGCTCGTCATACCCGCCGACGCCCAGCGGCTCATCGCCTCCGGCAAGCTCGACCGGCGGCTCTTCGACATCACCGAGCTGAACCGGCCGGAGAACCGCCGGGCCCAGAAGAAGGACCTGCGGCTCATCGTCAGCTACCGGGGCGCGCAGAGCGCGCAGGCAGCGGCGAAGGCGGAGGTCCGGGACGCGGGCGCCACCCGGATCGGCCGGAGCCTGACCTCGCTGAACGCCCAGTCGGTCGCGACGCCGAAGGCGGACGCCCCGGACCTGTGGCAGGCGCTCACCAGCGAGCAGGCGGGGAACGCCCAGCGCACCACCGCGACCGGCGTCGACCGGATCTGGCTGGACGGCAGGCGCAAGGCGACCCTGGACCGCAGCGTCGCCCAGATCGGGGCACCGACCGCCTGGAAGGCCGGTTACACCGGCAAGGGCGTCAAGATCGCGGTCCTGGACACCGGCGTGGACGGCACCCACGCCGACCTCAAGGGCAAGATCGTCGCGGCGAAGAACTTCACCAAGTCGCCCGACCTCAAGGACCGCATCGGTCACGGCACCCACGTCGCCTCGACCGCCGCGGGCTCGGGCGCGAGGTCCGGCGGGAAGTTCAAGGGTGTCGCGCCGGACGCACAGCTCCTGGCGGGCAAGGTCCTCGGCGACGACGGGTTCGGTGACGACTCCGGCATCCTCGCCGGGATGGAGTGGGCGGTCGCGCAGGGCGCCGACATCGTCAACCTGAGCCTCGGCGGCATGGACACCCCCGAGGTGGACGCGCTGGAAGCCGCGGTCAACAAGCTCTCGGCCACCAAGGGCGTCCTGTTCGCCGTCGCGGCGGGCAACGAGGGCAGCGCAGCGGGCACGGTCGGTTCGCCGGGCAGCGCGGACGCCGCGCTGACCGTCGGCGCGGTCGACGTGAACGACAAGCTGGCGGGCTTCTCCAGCCGTGGCCCGCGCGTCGGCGACAGCGCCATCAAGCCCGACGTCACGGCCCCCGGGGTCGCCATCACGGCGGCCTCCGCCCCGGGCTCGGAGATCGCCAAGGAGGTCGGCGAGAGCCCGGCCGGCTACCTGACGATCGACGGTACGTCGATGGCCACGCCGCACGTCGCGGGTGCCGCGGCCCTGCTCAAGCAGCAGCACCCGGAGTGGACGTACAAGCAGCTGAAGAACGTGCTGGCGTCCTCCACCAAGCCGGGCGCGTACACGCCGTTCCAGCAGGGCACGGGCCGGATCGCGGTGGACCGGGCGCTCACCCAGACCGTGGTGAGCGAGGAGGTCTCGGTCAACCTCGGGGTGCAGCAGTGGCCGCACACCGACGACGTCCCGGTCACCGAGCCGGTCACCTACCGCAACCTCGGCACCACGGACGTCACGCTCGACGTGACGGTCGCCGGCACCGGCCCGAAGGGCAAGCCCGCTCCGGCCGGCTTCTTCACCCTCGGCGCCTCGCAGGTCACCGTGCCCGCGGGCGGCACCGCCGCCGTGGAGCTGACGGCCGACACCCGGCTCGGCGGCGCCGAGGTGGGCTCGTACTCCGCGTACGTCGTGGCCACCGGCGGCGGCCAGACCGTCCGCACCGCGGCCGCGGTCGACCGCGAGCGCGAGTCGTACGACGTCACGCTGAAGGCCATCGGCCGCACCGGCAAGGCCGCGCCCGCGGCCGACGCCGAGCTGGACGGCCTGAGCGCGAGCGCCGAGGGCTCCTGGTACACGTCCGCCTTCAAGAACGGCGTGGCCACGGTCCGCGTGCCCAAGGGCACCTTCGTGCTGAACGGCAGCGTCGTCACGGACCCGAAGCGGAAGTACGACGTCGACTGGCTCGTCCAGCCGAAGCTCAGCATCACGAAGAACACGACGATCACGCTGGACGCGCGGAGGACCAAGCCGGCCGCCATCACCCTGCCGGTGAAGGGGACCACGCTCCGCGGCATCGAGACCGAGTACACGATCGCGACCAAGGACTACGACACCACCTACGGCTGGGCGGTCGGCCCCAAGGGGACGCTCCGCACCGCGCACATCGGCCCGAAGATCACCGACGGTTCGCTCAGCCAGCGGTGGGCCGGCAGCTGGAACAAGGGCGCGGGCGACTACAACATCGCGTTCGGCGGCAAGGTCACGCAGTTCGCCACGGGCGTCAGCCGTAAGTACACGGCCAACCAGTTCGCCACGGTCAAGCTGACCATGGGCGTCGGCGCGGTCAAGAAGAAGACCGGCGAGGTCTGGCCCATCGCCGAACTGCCGGGCGGGTACGGGATGTACGGCGCGCCCGCCCACCAGGCGCTGCCCGGCGTCCGTACGGTCCGCCTCGCCACCAGCGACAAGGCCCGCTGGGCCCTGGAGTTCGCGCAGATCGGCGGCAAGGACAAGCAGGGCTACCCGATCTACGAGTCGGCCTACTCCCTCGGGAACCCCGCCACCTACAAGGGCGGCAAGTCCTACACGAAGACCGTGAACACCGGGGTCTTCGGCCCGCGGCTGGCCGGTTACGACGGCGTCTACCGCGAAGGCAACGAGATCGCCGGCTTCGTCCCGCTGCTGGCGGACGGCAGGGGCAACGACGGCGCGCCGGAGTTCTCCTCGGTCACCACGGTGCTGCACCGCAACGGCAAGAAGTACGCCCAGACCAAGGACCCGCTCCAGGGCTGGGACTACTTCACGGTCCCGGCGGGCAGCGCCGACTACCGGCTCAGCTCGTCGGTGAGGCACACGGCGAAGATCAGCGCCCTCTCCACCCGGGTGGACGTCAGCTTCACCTTCCGCTCCAAGAAGGCGTCCACGAAGCTCCCGGCCTCCACCGTCCGCTTCACCCCGGCCCTGACCACCGACGGCCGCGCCACGGCGGGCAGGACCGTCTCCGTGCCGGTGACGGTGCAGGGTTCGGCCGCCGGGAAGAACCTCAAGGCGCTGGCGACGTACGTCAGTTACAACGGTGGCAAGACCTGGAAGAAGGTCACCGTGAAGAAGGGCAGGATCACGGTGAAGAACCCGGCGAAGAACAAGGCCATCTCCTTCGCCGCCAACATCACCGACAAGAAGGGCAACAGGTCCACGGTGCGGATCTACAACGCGTACCTGGGCAAGTGACCGCCCAGGAGCGGTAGTTGACCTCGCACGAACGGCGGCCCGCCGCACGGAGATCCCCTCCGCGCGGCGGGCCGCCGGCGTGATGCGTCAGCTGACCGGGAAGACGCCGGTGTCCAGGTCGAGCCCGAAGGGTTCGGGAAGACTGATCTTCCCGCCGTACTCGACCGTCTCCAGCACCCGGTACGTACCGCCCTCCGGCTCCCCGTAGAGCGTCGCGGTCGGACGGCCGGAGTGCCAGGGGTCGAGGAGCAGGAACAGCTCCACCCCGGCCTTGGCGTAACCGTTGACCTTGCTGACGCGGTCGTGGTTGGCGTTGGCGCGGGAGGTGATCTCGACGACGAGGCGGGCTTCCTCGGCGGGGACGGTGTTCCCCGGCCCGGAGGCGGTGGCGCGCTCCACGACGACGAGGTCTGGGATATAGATCCCGCCTCGCCCCGGCAGAGAGAGGCCGAGGGTCTGGTAGATCTCCCAGTCCTCCGGAATGACGGTGTAAAGCCTGCGCTGGAGCAGAGCAGCGGTGGTGTTGTGATCCTTGGACGGCGGCGGCGACACGGTGACGATCTCCTCGATGATCTCCACCTTGCAGCCCTCGGGTGCGTCCGTCTCCTCCCAGATCCGGACAGTGTCGTCCCAGTCCTGGCCCTGTCCCTGGCCCGGCACGGGATCGACGGTGAGTGCGCTCATGGCGGTCTCCTCTATCGGTACGTCACCGAGTCCAGCATGCCGAACGGGACCGGCGGCAGTCCACCGGTCCCGTTCACCCGTACGAGGAAACCGCAGGTCAGGCGATACGTTCCCGCACCACCGGCAGCGGGGCGAACGACGTGCCCGCCGGGGAGATCTCGTACGCGTCCGGCAGCGCCTTCAGCGCGTAGTCGAACTTCTCCGGGGTGTCCGTGTGCAGCGTCATCAGGGGCTGGCCCTCGGAGACGGTGTCGCCGGGCTTGGCGTGGAGTTCGACGCCCGCGCCCGCCTGGACCGGGTCCTCCTTGCGGGCGCGGCCGGCGCCGAGGCGCCAGGCGGCCACGCCGACGTCGTAGGCGTCCAGGCGGGTGAGGACGCCGGAGGCCGGGGCCGTGACGATGTGCTGTTCGCGGGCGGTCGGGAGCGTGGCGTCCGGGTCGCCGCCCTGGGCCGCGATCATGCGGCGCCAGACGTCCATCGCGGAGCCGTCGGCCAGGGCCTTCTCCGGGTCGGCGTCCTTCAGGCCGGCCGCGTCCAGCATCTCGCGGGCCAGGGCGAGGGTGAGGTCGATGACGTCCCTCGGGCCGCCGCCGGCCAGGACCTCGACCGACTCCCGTACCTCCAGCGCGTTGCCCGCGGTGAGGCCGAGCGGGGTCGACATGTCGGTGAGCAGCGCGACCGTGCGGACGCCGCTGTCGGTGCCGAGCGCGACCATGGTGGAGGCCAGTTCGCGGGCGTCCTCGATGGTCTTCATGAAGGCGCCGGAGCCGACCTTGACGTCCAGGACGAGTGCGCCGGTGCCCTCGGCGATCTTCTTGGACATGATCGAGCTGGCGATGAGCGGGATCGCCTCGACGGTGCCGGTGACATCGCGCAGCGCGTACAGCTTCTTGTCGGCGGGGGCGAGGCCGTCACCGGCGGCGCAGATGACCGCGCCGGTGGTGTCCAGGACGTTCAGCATCTCCTCGTTGGAGATGTGGGCCCGCCAGCCGGGGATGGACTCCAGCTTGTCCAGGGTGCCGCCGGTGTGGCCGAGGCCCCGGCCGCTGAGCTGCGGTACGGCGGCGCCGCACGCGGCGACCAGCGGGGCGAGCGGCAGGGTGATCTTGTCGCCGACGCCGCCGGTGGAGTGCTTGTCGGTGGTGGGGCGGG
Organism: Streptomyces sp. CA-146814; assembly: GCF_050942385.1. Classification (NCBI taxonomy): domain Bacteria; kingdom Bacillati; phylum Actinomycetota; class Actinomycetes; order Kitasatosporales; family Streptomycetaceae; genus Streptomyces; species Streptomyces sp. CA-146814. The sequence continues at coordinate 5,053,379 of NZ_CP192068.1, read as the reverse complement.
AGAGCGCGTCGAAGTTCATCCGCTCGCCGGAGGCGATCATCGCGGCGGTCCAGCGGGCGATCTCGGTGCGGTTCATGCCGTTGAGCAGGATCGCCATGGCGAGGGCGGACATCTGCTCGTCGGCGACCTCGCCGCGGGTGTACGCGTCGATGACCCAGTCGATCTGCTCGGGGGTCAGCTCGCCTCGGTCCCGCTTGGTGCGGATGACGGAGATGGCGTCCATGGGAGTCCTTCCGGCCGGTGCGTACGCAGGAGTTCAAGACGACTCTACGCGCATAGAGAGGGGGAATGGCGGTGGCCCTTCCGGGAAGGAAGGGCCACCAGGATGACTGATTCAGCCGAGGTGCTGCGGGCCGAACGACTGCGGCAGCATCGCGTCCAGCGTGCGGCGCCCGTCGGGCGTCTCCAGGAGGAGTCCGGGGCCGCCGAACTCGTACAGGAGCTGCCGGCACCGGCCGCACGGCACCAGGACGGACCCGGTGCCGTCCACACAGGTGAAGTGGGTCAGCCGGCCGCCGCCGGTCGCGTGGAGCGTGGAGACCAGGCCGCACTCGGCGCAGAGCGAGAGGCCGTAGGAGGCGTTCTCGACGTTGCAGCCGGTGATCGTGCGGCCGTCGTCCACCCGGGCGGCGACCCCGACCGGGAAGCCCGAGTAGGGGGCGTACGCCCGGGACATCGCGTCCCGGGCCGCCTCCCGCAGGGCCTCCCAGTCGGACTCGTCGAAGGCGGTGGTGGCAGCGGGGCCTTCGGAGGCGGGCGAGGTCACTTGCCCTCGCCCTTCCGATAGGGCACGCCGTCCGCCTTCGGCATGCGTAGCCGCTGTGCGGAGAGCGAGAGGACCAGCAGCGTGGTGACGTACGGAGCGGCGTCGACGAACTGGCTCGGCACCTGGTCGGTCAGCAGGTACCAGGTGAACAGCAGCGCCGAGACGGCCGCCGAGATCACCGCGGCGACGTACTTCTTCTTGTAGAGCTGCCAGAACACCGCGATGACCAGCAGGATCGCCAGCAGGAGCAGCATCGCGTGGACGTTCTCCGCGCCGCCGCGCAGCTTGAGGCTGTCGGTGAAGCCGAAGAGCCCGGCGCCCAGCGCCATCCCGCCCGGCATCCAGTTGCCGAAGATCATGGCGGCGAGGCCGATGTAGCCGCGGCCGCCGGTCTGGCCCTCCTGGTAGATGCCGGTGGCGACGATCGCGAGGAACGCGCCGCCGAGGCCCGCGAGCCCGCCGGAGATGGTGACGGCGATGTACTTGTACTTGTACACGTTGACGCCGAGCGTCTCGGCGGCCACCGGCGACTCACCGCAGGAGCGCAGCCGCAGCCCGAACGGGGTGCGCCACAGGATCCACCAGGTGGCCGGGATCAGCAGCAGCGCCAGCAGCGTCAGCAGCGAGAGGCCGGTGACCAGGCCGCCGATGATGCCCGCGATGTCGGAGACCAGGAACCAGTGGTGCTGCTGGAGGTCCTGCATCCAGTCCGAGAGCCCCGGAATGGTGATCTTGTCGATCGGGTCGATGCGCGGGGACTGCTTGGAGGAGCCGCCCTGCACACCGTCGAAGGCGAAGTTGGACAGGTAGCGGGTGACGCCGACGGCGAGGATGTTGATCGCCACACCGGAGACGATGTGGTTCACGCCGAAGGTGACGGTGATGATCGCGTGCAGCAGACCGCCGAGGCAGCCGCCGATGATGCCGAAGAGGACGCCCATCCACGGGCCCCACTGGAATCCGGCCCAGGCGCCGAACCAGGTGCCGAGGATCATCATGCCTTCGAGGCCGATGTTGACGACGCCCGCGCGCTCGGCCCAGAGGCCGCCGAGTCCGGCGAGGCCGATCGGGACGGCGAGTTCCAGCGCGCCGGCGACCTGGCCGACCGAGGTGATGTCCTCGGCGCCGCTGATCAGGCGGACGAGCGAGACGAGGGCGAGGCCGCCCGCGATGATGAGCAGGACGACGGGCAGGGTGAGCTTGCGGCGGCCGCCCTTCTTGGGGGCGTGGCGTGCGGCGATGGCTTTGCTGGTGCTCACAGGGCCGCCTCCTTCTCGGTCTTGATGGCGTGGCCGGCGGCGAGCTCCTCGCCCACCTTCTGCTGCTGGCGGCGGACGCCGTAGCGGCGCACCAGCTCGTAGGAGACGACGACCGAGATCACGATCAGGCCCTGCATGATCGTGGCGATCTCCTTCTCGTACCCGTACTGGTCGAGCGAGGCGGACGACTTGTCGAGGAAGGCGATCAGCAGGGCGCTCAAGACGATGCCGAGCGGGTTGTTACGGCCCAGCAGCGCGATGGTGATACCGGTGAAGCCGATCCCGGTCGGGAAGTCGAGGCTGTACGTGTGGGTGTCGCCGAGCAGCGTCGGCATGCCCGCGAGGCCCGCCACCGCGCCGGAGATCAGCATCGAGGTGAGGATCATCTTCTTGGCGTCCACACCGGAGGCCTGCGCGGCGCTCTCGCTGGCGCCGGTGGCGCGCAGGTCGAAGCCGAAGCGGGTGCGGTTGAGGATGAACCAGTAGAGCAGGCCGCAGCCGGCCGCGACGAAGGTGAAGCCGTAGATCTCGCCGCCGTCACCCATCGGCAGACCCGGGAACCAGCCGGACTCCGCGATCTCACCGGTGGTGAGGTTGTTGGAGCCGGCGGGCTGCTCGCCGAAGTTCTTCGGCAGGATCAGCCAGGCGATCAGCGCGGTGGCGATCGAGTTGAGCATGATCGTGGAGACGACCTCGCTCACCCCGCGGGTCGTCTTCAGGAAGCCCGCGATCCCGGACCAGAAGGCGCCCACCAGCATCGCGACGATCACGATCAGCGCGATGTGCAGCGGGCCCGGCAGGCTGACGCTCGCGCCGACCAGCGCGGACATCATGGCGGCGAGGCGGTACTGCCCGTCGACGCCGATGTTGAAGAGGTTCATCCGGAAGCCGACGGCGACCGCGAGGGCGGCGAGGTAGTACGTACCGGCCTGGTTGACGATCAGGACCTGCACGTCGACGTAGCTCGCCGACTCGAACATGATGCGGTACGGCTCGAACGGGTTGCGGCCGGAGGCCAGCAGCACCACGGTCGTCAGCGCGAGGGCCACGACCAGGGCGAGCACCGGGCCGGCGAGGCCCAGGATCAGCCGGTCCTTGTCGAATTTCTTCATCGGGCCTCGTCCTCCGAGCCTTCGAGGTGACCGGTGGCGGCGCCGGTCATGGCCGAGCCCAGTTCCTCCGGGGTGATGGTGGCCGGGTCGGCGTCGGCGACCAGCCGGCCGCGGTACATGACGCGCAGCGTGTCGGAGAGCCCGATCAGCTCGTCCAGGTCGGCCGAGATCAGCAGGACGGCCAGTCCGTCGCGGCGGGCCTCGCGGATCTGGTCCCAGATCTGCGCCTGCGCGCCGACGTCCACGCCACGGGTGGGGTGGGCGGCGATCAGGAGCTTGGGCGCGTGGCTCATCTCGCGGCCGACGATCAGCTTCTGCTGGTTGCCGCCGGAGAGCGAGGCCGCGGTGACCTCGATGCCGGGGGTGCGGACGTCGTACTCGCGCACGATCCGCTCGGTGTCGGTGCGGGCCGCCTTGTTGTCCAGCAGCCAGCCGCGGCTGTTGGGCTTCTCGGTGACGTGGCCGAGGATGCGGTTCTCCCAGAGCGGGGCGTCCAGCAGGACGCCGTGGCGGTGCCGGTCCTCGGGGATGTAGCCGATGCCGGCCTCGCGCCGCTTGCGGGTGGGGGCGTGCGAGATGTCGTCGGTGTCGAGCGTGATCACGCCGCCGTCCGGGTCGCGCATCCCGATCAGGGCCTCGATCAGCTCGGTCTGCCCGTTGCCCTCGACGCCGGCGATCCCGAGGACCTCGCCCTTGTGGATGGTGAAGTCGACACCCGCCAGCACGTCGCGGACGGTGCCGTCGGGGTCGGTGATCGTGAGCGCGAGGTCCCGCACGCGCAGCATGGGCACGTCGGTGACGGTGGACTCGCGGGTCTCCGGCGTCGGCAGCTCGCTGCCGACCATCAGCTCGGCGAGCTGCTTGGTCGTGGTGGTGGCCGGGTCGGCGGTGCCCACCGTCGTACCGCGGCGGATCACCGTGATGTCGTCGGCGACCGAGAGCACCTCGCCGAGCTTGTGCGAGATGAAGATGACGGTCAGGCCCTCGGCCTTGAGCTCGCGCAGGTTGGCGAAGAGCGCGTCGACCTCCTGCGGCACGAGGACCGCGGTCGGCTCGTCCAGGATCAGGATGCGGGCGCCCCGGTAGAGGACCTTGAGGATCTCCACGCGCTGCCGGTCGGCGACCCCGAGGTCCTCGACGAGCGCGTCGGGCCGGATGCCGAGCCCGTACGCGTCGGAGATCTCCTTGATCTTCCGGCGGGCGCCGGCGCCGATGCCGTGCAGCTTCTCGCCGCCGAGGACCACGTTCTCCAGGACGGTGAAGTTGTCGGCGAGCATGAAGTGCTGGTGCACCATGCCGATGCCGCGCTCGATGGCGTCGCCCGGGTTGGAGAAGGAGACCTGCTCACCGTTGATGGCGATGGTGCCCTCGTCCGGCTTCTGCATGCCGTAGAGGATCTTCATCAGGGTGGACTTGCCGGCACCGTTCTCCCCGACGAGGGCGTGCACGGTGCCCTTGCCGATGGTGATGTCGATGTCGTGGTTGGCGACGACGCCGGGGAAGCGCTTGGTGATGCCGTGCAGTTCCACGGCGGGGGGGCTGCTGGACGCGTTGATGACGCACTCTCCTTGGCCGGACAGGAGCGGGGGCGGAGGGGCTGAGGGGGCTCTGGTGAGCGGGGTGAAGTTATCGCGCCGGAGGGCCGTCTACACGCGTAGAGCTGCCGAATCGTGAAACACAGGCGCACGTCACAGTCCGGACGCGGGGTCCGGGACCGGTGGGAGAGCACTGCGATAGGCGGATCTTCTTCGGTGCTGCGTTGGTGGGGCTGAGGGTGGGGCTGTTCTGCGGGTGCCGCTGAGGGCCCTGTTCCGGTTACCGGAGAGGGCCCGGCGGCCCTGTCCGTCCGCCGGCGCCGGGGTGCGGCGGGGCGGACGGACAGGGCCTGGGAAACCAGCCGGAGAACCGGCCTCGTCAGCGAGGTGACGAGACGTTCGTCATGCGAGGTGACGAGAGGTTACGGGGCGGTCTTGACGGTGATCTTGCCGTCGATGATGTCCTGCTTGGCCTTGTCGACCGCGGCGATGACGTCCTTCATGTCGGCGAAGGCCGGGTTGGACATCGACAGCGCGACGCCGTTCTTGTCCAGGCCGTAGCGGATCTCACCGGACTGCGGCTTGCCGTCCTGGACCGACTTGATCAGGTTGAAGACGGCGTCCTCGATGTCCTTCGTGACCGAGGTCAGGATGGACTCCTTGTAGTTGGCGAGGCCCGCCTGGTTGTACTGGTCGGAGTCGACGCCGATGTTCCACTTCTTCGCCTTGGAGGCGGCCTCGATGGCACCGGAGCCGGCCAGACCGGCGGCCGAGTAGATCACGTCGGCCTTCTTGTCGAGCTGGCCCTGCGCGGCGGCCTTGCCGAGGTCGGGCTTGGAGAAGCCGTCGAAGTTCGGCGGCTGGGTCAGGTACTGCGGGAGCACCGTCACCGAGGGGTCGGTGTCCTTGACGCCCTGGGCGTAACCGGCCTCGAACTTCTTGATCAGCGGGGTCTCGACACCGCCGATGAAGCCGACCGTCTTCGTCTTGGTGACCTTGGCGGCGGCGACGCCGGCGAGGTAGGAGCCCTGCTCCTCGTTGAAGACGATGTTGGCGATGTTCTTGGCGGTCACCGAGGCGTCGTCGATGATCCCGAAGGTGGTCTTCGGGAACTTCGGCGCGACCTTCTTGATGGCCGGCGCGTAGGCGAAGCCGACGCCGATCACCGGGTTGTTGCCGGCGCGGGCCAGCTCGGTGAGGCGCTGCACCTTGTCGGCGTCGCTCTCACCGTCGGACGGCTCGGCCTCGTTGCCGTCGACGTCGAGGTCCTTCTCCGCCTTGGCGAGTCCGGCGTAGGCGGCGTCGTTGAACGACTGGTCGCCGCGGCCACCGATGTCGTACGCGATGGCGGCCTTGTCTCCACCGTCGGAACCGGCGTCCGACGACGTTTTTCCGCCACACGCGGTGGCGGAGAGCGCGAGGGCGGCTGACGCTACGCCCACGGTGGCAATCCTGGTGATCCGGCGCAAGGGAGGCTCCTTCAAACCTGACCGAAGCGCCTCTTCCGGCGCTGGTTTCGCGGCGATCGTAACGCGCGTAGATGTCAGATAAGAGCACGTACGGAAGCCGTTATCGGATCGTCGTGAACAGAAGGGGTTACGCACGTCCATGGATGGACCGCGAACAGTTCGTGAAGGCGCCCCTAAGACCGACCGGCCAGCAGGGCGGCGGCCGTGAACAGCTCGACCCCTACGGTGATGGCCTCCTCGTCCACGTCGAAGTTGCCCCGGTGCAGGTCCAGACCGCGCGTGTCGCCGGGCGGCCGGACGCCGAGGCGGGCCATCGCGCCCGGGACCTGCTCCAGGTACCAGGAGAAGTCCTCGCCGCCGAGGCTCTGCTCGGTGTCCTCGATCGCGTACGAACCGCGGCGCTCGGTCATCGCCGCGTCCAGCAGCCCGACGGACTCGGCGTCGTTCACCACGGGCGGCACGCCCCGTACGTAGTTGATCACGGTCTTGGCCCGATGCATTCCGGCCACCTCGTCCACGGCGGCGTGCACCAGGTCGGCCGCGTCCCGCCAGGCGTCCAGGTTGAGGCAGCGGACCGTGCCGGAGAGCTCGGCGTGCTGCGGGACGACGTTGGGCGCGTGGCCGGTGTGGAGGCGGCCCCAGGTGAGGACGAGGCCGGAGCGGGCGTCGACGCGGCGGGAGAGCAGCGCGGGGACGTCCACGGCCACCCGGGCGGCGGCGGTGACCAGGTCGGTGGTGAGGTGCGGGCGGGCGGTGTGGCCGCCGGGGCCGTCGAGCGAGATCTCCAGCCGGTCGCAGGCGGAGGTGATGGGCCCGATGCGCAGCCCGATCGTCCCGACGTCCACCTTCGGGTCGCAGTGGACGGCGATGATCCGCCCGACGCCCTCCAGCACCCCGGACGCGATCGCGCTGAGCGCACCGCCCGGCATGACCTCCTCGGCCGGCTGGAAAACCAGGCGCACCGGGTTGGGCAGGAGGCCCTTCCGGTCGAGCGCGGCGAGCACCAGGCCTGCGCCGAGCACGGTGGTGGTGTGGACGTCGTGGCCGCAGGCGTGGGCGCGGTCGGGGACGGTGGAGCGGTAGGGGACGTCCACCTTGGTGTCCGGGATCGGCAGCGCGTCGATATCGGCCCGCAACGCCAGCATGGGCGTCACGCCGTCCCACTCCCCCACGTCGCAGACGAGCCCGGTCCCGACGTCCAGCACCCGCGGCTTGAGCCCGGCCTTCTCCAGCCGGTCCTTGATCGCGGCGGTGGTCCGGAACTCCTGGTTGCCCAGCTCGGGGTGCATGTGCAGATCCCGGCGGAAGGCGATCAGCTCGTCCCGCAGCTCGTCACCGAGCCTGCCGGGCAGCCCACCTCCTCCCGGCTGGTCGACCAGGTCTTCGGGGCGGGCGGCGCGGGACTTCAACTGGTTCACCTTGTGAAGGGTAGGCCCCTTCACCCATCAACTGGCCACTGATCAACAAAACTTCAGCCGCACAGGGGAACAAAAGCGGTGTGGAGGTGTGTGACGGATCGTGACAGTGGGTATCAAGGTGGGTTTCGGTGACGGTGGTGGAGACCCGCTACGCGTGGGCCGTCGACGTCAGCCGCTGCACCCCCCGGGCCGTCTCCGTGACCCCGCTCAGGAACCCTTGCGCGCGCGGTGAGGCCGTCGTACGGAGCCACTCCGGGGCGATGTCGCAGACCGCGACGTTCACGCCGGTGCCGGACAGGGCCAGCGGGAGGGTGTGGACCACCGTGGAGGGGAAGCTGACCACCGTGTGGCCGATGGGGCCGCGGCGGGCGATGAGTTCCAGCGGGAGGTCCGGGCGGACGATCTCCAGGCCGGTGGCGGCCTCCAGGGCGTGGAGCTTCTCGGCGGACTCGCGGCGGTGGGCGAAGTAGCGGGTGGCGCCGTGGGTGCGGGCCAGGGCCGCGACCGCCTCCTGGTACGGGACCGGGTCGACCACCCCCGTCTCCACCAGGGACGTCCCCACCAGGTCCGCGCCCTTGCCGACGCTCGGCGGGCCGAAGCGGGCGCGGGTCCAGGCGAAGGTGTTGGCGGTGACGGTGACGCCCGGCGGCGGCTCGACCGGCATCGCGGTGAAGACCTCCACCTCGTGCCGGGCCGTCGGGGTGAAGCGGCGCCGGGCGGTGGCCGTGACCGGGGCCAGGAGCAGCTCACGCGGGCCGCCGCGCCCCTTGCGGTGCCAGCGGGTCAGCCGCTCCCCCCGGGCCAGCTGGGTGACGAACTCCATGGTGGCCGTGCCGTCGTCGACCACCGTGAGGCGCTCGGCGCGGACCAGGGTGAGCAGGAGCTGCACATAGCGGGAGAAGGGGTCCCCGATCACGATGTGGTCCGCCCGCCTGACCAGCCCGGCCAGCGCGCGCAGGGCCTTGAGAGGCGCGCCGGAGTCCCCGCGCGCCTCCTGCCAGCGGACGGTGATGCCCTCGTCGCGGGCCAGCTCCGCCATCCGGCGCAGCTGGCCGCGCGACATCGGGTCGACCGGGGGGAGGACGACGACCGTGGTGTCGGCCGGGTCGTCTCCCCCCATGGCGTGGGTCCACTCCAGGACGTTCAGGAGCTGGACCGGGCTCTCGACGAAGGCGAGGTTCACCGGTCGGCGCTCAGACCGCGACCGGCTCGGGGGCCGGCGCGTTCTCGGTCTCGGCGACGACGCCCGCGACCCGGCGGAGCTTCTTCATCGGGCCGAGCTCGGACTCGTACACCTTCTTGACGCCGTCGCCGAGGGAGGCCTCGATGGTGCGGATGTCGCGGACCAGGCGGGTCAGGCCCTGGGGCTCGACGGAGGCGGCCTGGTCGGAGCCCCACATGGCGCGGTCCAGGGTGATGTGGCGCTCGACGAAGGTGGCGCCGAGCGCGACGGCGGCCAGCGTGGTCTGGAGGCCGGTCTCGTGGCCGGAGTAGCCGATCGGGACGTTGGGGTACTCCTGCTGGAGGGTGTTGATGACCCGCAGGTTCAGCTCCTCGGCCTTGGCCGGGTAGGTGGAGGTGGCGTGGCAGAGCAGGATGTTGTCGCTGCCGAGCACCTCGACCGCGTGGCGGATCTGCTTCGGCGTCGACATGCCGGTGGAGAGGATGACCGTGCGGCCGGTGGCGCGCAGGGCGCGGAGCAGCTCGTCGTCGGTGAGCGAGGCGGAGGCCACCTTGTGGGCGGGGACGTCGAACTTCTCCAGGAAGGCGACGGCCTCGGTGTCCCACGGGGAGGCGAACCAGTCGATGCCGCGCTCGGCGCAGTGCTCGGAGATGGCCTGGTACTCCTCCTCGCCGAACTCGACGCGGTGGCGGTAGTCGATGTACGTCATCCGGCCCCAGGGGGTGTCGCGCTCGATGTCCCACTGGTCGCGCGGGGTGCAGATCTCCGGGGTGCGCTTCTGGAACTTGACCGCGTCGCAGCCGGCTTCGGCGGCCGCGTCGATCAGGGCGAGGGCGTTGCCGAGGTCGCCGTTGTGGTTGATGCCGATCTCGCCGGTGATGTAGACGGGGTTGCCGGGTCCGGCGGTACGGGTGCCGAACGTGCGCAGGCGGGAGGTGCTCATGGTGGTGCTTCCTTACTTGGTGGGGACAGAAGGGGAGGGAGTGGAGGTGAGGGTGGGGCCCAGCAGCCAGGCCGCGATCTCGCGGATGGCGCCGTAGCCGCCGGGGGTGGTCGTGACGGCGCGCGCCGCGGCGCGTACCGAGTCGTGGGCGCTGCCGACCGCGACGGGCCAGCCCGCGAGGGCGAAGCAGCCCAGGTCGTTGACGTCGTTGCCGACGTAGAGCACGCGGTCGGGGGCGATGTCCTGCTCGTCGCACCACTGCTTGAGCGCCTCGTCCTTGCGGTCGATGCCGTGCAGGACGGGCACCTGGAGCTTGCGGGCGCGGGCGGCGACGACCGGGTTCTGTTCGGTGGAGAGGATGAGGAGGGGCACCCCGGCCTTGCGGAGGGCGGCGATGCCGAGTCCGTCGCCCCGGTGCACGGCGACGGTCTCGCGGCCGTCGGAGTCGACCATGACCCGGTCGTCGGTCTGGGTGCCGTCGAAGTCCAGGACGACCGCGTCCACGTCCGCGAGGGAGGGCAGCGGCGACGGGTCCAGGAGCGGGGCGAGCGCGCGGGCGCGGGCCAGGTCGTGCGGGTCGTCGATCTCCAGGACCCGGGCCGGGTCGGTGGCGACGAGCGCGGTGTGGCCGAAGAAGCGGTGGCGGTGGGTGCGGAAGCCCGCCGCGTCCATCGCGTAGGCGGCGCCGGTCTCCAGGAGGTCCTGGGGGCGGTCCTGGCGGCGGGGGCGTACGGACTTGTCGTGGTTGACGCCGTACGTGCCGTCCTCCACCGCGTGCCCGTCGCGCCAGAGGAACCCGTGGAACGGGGCGACGGTGACGGCCGTGTCGGCGCCCTCGTGGGCCACCGCACGGGCCACGCCGTCGATGTCCTCGCGGGAGACGAAGGGGCTGGTGCACTGGACGAGGAGGACCACGTCGACGCTCCGGCCGCGCTCGGCCTCGTACACGTCCAGCGCGTGCAGCACGGCCGCCTCGCTGGTCGCGGTGTCGCCGGCGATGGCGGCCGGGCGCTCCACGCAGTGCAGCCGGTCGGCGGCGCCGAGGTGGGCGGCGGCGGTGCGGGCGGCCTGGGCGATGGCGGTGTCGTCGGTGGTGACGACGACGTCGGTGACCTCGGGGGCGGCGAGTGCGGCGCGGACCGCGCGGGCGACCAGCGGGATGCCGCCGACCTCGGCGAGGTTCTTGGCGGGGACGCCCTTGGATCCGCCGCGGGCGGGGATCACGGCGAGGACGGTCGGGGTCGTCGAGGCCCCTGAAGTCACGGTCGGGGTCATCGAGGCTCCTGAAGTAGTGGTCACAGCTCCCCCATCCGGCGGATCACCGGCGCGACGCGCTGGACGCCGTGCCGGTAGGCGCCGCGCGCCGCGTTGCGGACGGTCTCGCGCACCGCGCCCCGCACCCGGCCGGGCTGCTGCGGCGCGGCGGCACCGGGCAGCGGTGTGCCGTCGGGGGCCAGGTGGTGGCGGGCGAGGATGCCGGGGAGGTAGCCGGGGGCGGTGGCGGGCGTGTAGTACGGCGCGAGCGGCGGGAGTTGGGGGTCCGCCAGCAGCCCGGCCACCTTGGCGCGGGCCGTGTCGTAGGCGGTGCCGTACGAGCCGTCGGCGGCGACGCCCTGGCCGGCCAGCCACTCCTCGTCGGGGCGCGGGCGGTACCCGCCGTCGAGCCGGTCCCAGGAGGTGAGGAGCCCGGAGCCCACGAAGTGGTGGTTGCCGAGGGGTTCGCGTACGCCGAGGTCGGTGAGGACCGCGGTCGGGATGCGGCGGTGCAGGGACTCCAGCGCGGCGGTGGAGGAGACGGTGACCAGGAGGTCGGTGCGGTCCAGGACCTCGCCCATGTGTCCGTACACCAGGCGGAAGTTGGGCGGCAGTCCGCCGGGCACCTTCTGCGCGAGCTTCTGGTACGGGAGTTCCTCGATGTGCGTGGTGTGCTCGCCGGGCTTGGAGCGCAGCTTGAGCAGCACCTCGCGGCGCGGGTGGAGCCGGGCGTGCTCGACGAGCCGGCGGAGCAGGTACGTACGGTCGGCGCGGGAGGCCGGTACGGAGGGCTGCGCGGCGAACACCACGGTGTCGCGGCCCTCTTCGGGTGCGTACGGGGCTCCGCCGAGGAACGGCAGCGCGGCCTCGGTGACGGCCGAGGCGTCGGCGCCCACTCCCTCGTACACCGCGCGGAAACGCTCCGCGTCGTGGGCCGAGTTGGCGAGGACGATGTCCGCGCCGTGGCGGAGCAGCAGGCCGTCAGCGAGCTTCTCGTAGACGACGCCGACGTACCCGGTGACGATGACGGGCCGGCGCGTGAGGTTCAGCGCGGCCAGGCCGTGCAGCATCGCCTGGACGCCGCCGCCGACGAGGGCGAGGACGACCACGTCGTACCGCTCGTCGCGCACGGTGTGCAGGAACTCGACCGCGGTGACCTCGCGGACCTTCTCCGCTTCGATGCCGACCTCGCCGACCTCCGCGAGCTGGCGGGGCGTCGGGGTGGCCCGGCCGCGCAGCAGCAGCCCGCTCACCTCGACGGGGCGCGTACCCCGCTCGTCCGCTCCGGCGGCCCCGGCGGTCAGGCGGCGCGCGGTGAGCGCGCCCCATTTCCACCGGGTGTCGGAGTCGGCGAGGACGGCGACCCGCAGCGCCGGGCGGGGCTCGGCGGGGGTCGGGGCCGGATCGGCCGCATTGCTGGTACGTGGGGGCACGTCCTAGAAGCTAGGAAGGCATTTCGATGCGCGGCCCAACGCGACGGCAACAAATGGTTAACAGCGAGCCGACGGTTGGCGATTCGGCAGGCCGGATCCACGAAAAGCGCTTCTGTGGTGGGTGGTTCATCTCTATTCCATTCACCGTTCACCTGCCGTGCGGCGGGAAGGCAGGCAGGCAGGTCCGAAGCAGCCAGCGGCAGGTCAACACGGCTTCCGCAGGCGCTGGTTCACTCTGTTCGCGGGCCTCGGTGATCGCTCATCAATTCGTTGTCAGCACACGCTCGCGCTGCCATGCTCCCCGGCGGGACCGGAATCGGGACCGAAATGAACGCCCTTTCGACGAGCGGAGAGAAATCACCATGTCCCGTATGAGCGGAGTGAAATCCAAGGTGGCGGCGGCGGCCCTGGCCGGTGCGTCGGTCGTGGCCTTCTCGTCCACCGCTTCGGCGGCGCCGGCCGCCGTGTACGCGTCCCTGTACAACGCCGGCACGGGCCACTGTCTCGCGGTGCCCGGCTCCAGCACGGCCAACGGCACCGAGCTGGTGCAGTGGACCTGCACCACCAACAACGACCAGTACTGGACCCTGGAGAGAGTCGCGGGCGGCAACGGCGACCGGGTGAGAGTCCGCAACCTCAACAGCGGCAAGTGCCTGGCGATCGGCGGCTCCAGCACGGCGAACGGCGCCGACGCCATCCAGTGGACGTGCGGCACCAACACCGACCAGGTCTGGATCTACGACAGCGCCTACCGGCTGCGCAACCTCAACAGCGACCGCTGCCTGGCCATCCCGAACTCCAGCACCGCGTCCGGCACCAAGGCCGTCCAGTGGACGTGCGGCACCAGCGCGGACCAGCAGTGGGTGTGGTAGCCGGCTTCGTGCGGCGGTCCGGCCTCGCCGCGACCGCCGCGCTCCTGGCCTGCCTGACGGGCGCCGTTCCGCCGACGTACGCGGAGGGGACCTCGGCGGAGGTGACGGTCCACAGCGACACGGTGAGCCAGGGGGACGGGACCCGTACGCCGGACATCATCGCCACCGGGGAGAACCGGGCGGTGGTGGCCTGGCGGGAGGGGATCTGGCCGGGAAAGGTGGACCAGGGACACATCCGTTACGCGTACACCACCGACGGCGGATCGACCTGGAGCACGCCCCGTCAGCTGGCCCAGGCCACCTCCGAGGCGATGTGGCACTACGTGATCCTGTACCAGGACGGCTCCACGCTCTACGCCTTCCTCGGCCGCACCTCGCCGCAGTCGACCTCGGGCCTCCCGGTCACGCTGGTGGCCAAACGCAGCACCGACGAGGGCCACACCTGGCAGGACCACCCGATCGACGTGCCGCAGAACATCGCGAACCTCGTCGTGGCGGGCCGCCCGCTCCAGCTCGCCGACGGCACGCACGTCATCCCGTTCTGGTCCTCCGGCCAGCGCAGCGGAGTGCTGCGGTCCTCGGGCGGCGGCCTCTCCACCTGGACGGCCGGCGCCTTCGTACCGGATCCGAACGGGCTACGGGCCGGTGAGCCCCAGATCGTGGCGTCGCACGACGAGCCGGGCACGCTGATCATGACCGCGCGCCCCACCTACCCGCCGGCCTCGGACTACCTGACGAAGCCGACGTACGCCGCGACCGCGCGGTCCACCGACGGCGGGCTGAGCTGGTCGCCGTTCGTCCTCGACACCGAGCTGCCGAACTACAACACCAAGGGCTTCCTCACCAAGGGCGCCGACGGCCAGTACCTGACCGTCTACAACACGGCGGGCCGGGCCTGGACCGGCCCCGAACCGGCGCTCGCCCGCGAGGTGCTGCACTACAAGGTCAAACGCCCCGGCGAGCGGTGGAGTTCGGGCCGCTTCTTCGCCGACGGGCCACGGGTGACCTCCGGCACCGGAACGGGCTGGGACACCTACGCGATGGCGGACGAGTACGCGCCCGGCAAGTACTTCGTCACCTGGGAGCACGACACCTCCGCGATCAAGGTGAACCGGCTCGACGTCTCCGACGCGTTCACCAACACCTCCACCGGGTTCGACACGTCGGCGGGCTGGACGGCGGTCCCGGGCACCGGCACCGCCGAGGTGACATCCGGCGGCGAACTCCACCTGGCGGCGCAGGACATGACCGGCGCGTCGGCCACCCGCCCGTACGCGCCGCCCGGCGCCCTCGTCGCGACCGTACGCGGCAGAGTGGGCGACTACTCCCGGCTCGACCCGGCCACCGGGGCCGGAGCCAGCCTCGCCCTGAGCGTGCAGACCGGTTCCCGGCGGCTGGCGTTCACCGTGCAGGAGGACGGGGTCCACGCGCTGCGGGCGGGAGCGACCGGCTGGACCCGGGTGCTCGCCACACCCGGCGACGAGGCCCCGCACACCTGGAAGGCCGTGGTCGACGCCCAGGGCCGCGCCACCCTCTACCGGGACTCCCAGGAGACCGGCGCCCACTGGAACCTGCCGGAGAGCACCGCACCCCCGGGCCTCCGGCTGTGGTCCTCGGGCACCGCCGCCGACCCGGCCGAGGCGTGGATCGACAGCGTGGGCGTGGAGAGCGGGATCGCCGCGTCCACTTGGGACGACCTGGCCGGCTGGACCGCGTCGCCGAACGGCGGGACGGCGGCGGTGACCGGAGAGAGCCGGCTGCGGCTGCGCAGCGCCAACGGCTCGGCCGCCACGGTCCGGCACGGCACGCCGAAGCTCTGCGACCCGGCCGTCGACTTCCGGGGCCAGGTGACGGACCCGGGCGTCCTCGATCCGGCGACGGGCGCGGGCGCCTCGATGGGCGTCCGGGTCGACACGGGCGCCCGGCGGCTGATGCTGACGTTCCAGGCGGACGGCGTCTACGCGATCCGCAAGGGGGAGACGGCGTGGTCCAGGGTGTACGCGAGCACGGCCGCCACGACGCCCACCTCCTGGAAGGTGGTCACGCGCAGCGGAGGCGAGGCGCGGCTGTACCGGAACGGCACCGACACCGGCGCCACCTGGACCATCCCGGACCTGGCGACCACGCCGGGCGTGACGCACTGGGCGCAGGGCACGGCGGCCGATCCGGTCGAGTCGTCCGTGGAGTGGACCCGGGTGACGTGCAGCTGATCCGGGCGGCCCCAACCGGAGGACACGAACGGCTGATCCGGGCGGTCCCCGGATAAGAGCAGGAAGGGCGTCGGCCTCCCCACGAAGGGGCGGCCGGCGCGCCGGTTCACCGCCTCGACCGTCTTCGTTCACCTGCATTCCCCGCTGGGGACAAGGTCCGTGCCGCGGCCCGCCCTAACGTCGGCCGCGTGGTCAAGCTCTCCGTCATCGTGCCGTTCTTCAACGTGCAGACATACGCGCCAGACACCCTCCGAAGTCTTCGGGCCAATATCCGGGAGGACTTCGAGTTCATCCTTGTCGACGACTGTTCGACCGACGGGACGGCGGACGTCCTGCTCCGTGCCCAGGACGAGATCCCGGGGGCGGTCGTGCACCGACACGAACGGAACGGAGGGCTGGCCACGGCCCGCAACACCGGGCTGGACGCGGCGCGCGGGCAGTACATCGCCTTCCTGGACGGCGACGACTGGGTCGCCCCCGGCCACTACGCCGAGCTCCTCGCCCGGACCGAGGCCCTGGGCTGCGACTTCGTCCGTACCGACCATGTCCAGGTCGAGCGCACCAGGCGTACGGTCCACCGCGTCCCGCACGGCAGGCGTGACACCGTGGCCGACCCGCGCACGGCCATCCTGCCCGCCGACCGGTCCACCTCCGTGGACTACCCGTACGCCTGGGCCGGCCTCTTCCACCGCCGGCTGCTGGACCGCGGGCTGCTGCACTTCACCGACGGGCTGCGCACGGCGGAGGACCGGCCGTGGATCTGGCGGCTGCACCGCCGCGCCGAATCCTTCGCGGTGCTCAGCACGCTGGGCGTCTTCTACCGGCGGGGGGTGGCCTCCTCGCTGACCCAGATCGGTGACGTCCGCCAGCTCGACTTCATCCGGTCGTTCGACCAGGTCATCAGCGAGACGGCCGAGGACCCCGAGGCGGCTGCGCTGCTGCCCAAGGCGGTACGCACGTACTGCGCCATCATCTTTCACCACATGAACTCGATCGAGAGGTTCGAACCGGCGGTGGCCCGCATGCTGAAGGCACGGAGTTCACAGGCGCTCGGCCGTATGCCGCAGGCCGTACTGGACGAGGTCCTGGAGTCGCTGGACGTGGAGCGCGGCGCGCTCCTGCGCCGGCTGCGCCGCAGCCCCGCCGCCGCGAAGGAGGCGACGACGGCATGAGCACCGCCCCCGCCCGCCGCACCACGCAGCTCTTCACCGCCTCCACCCTCTACGGCGCGGCCACCCTCGCCGCCGCCCTGGACACCGGCTGTTTCGGACCGGCCGACCGCCGGACGCTGGTGGTCTGCAACAACGCGGCCATCCCGGAGACCACCCCGGCCCTCGACGCGATGCCGGGCTTCGAGCAGCTGCGCGGCCGGTTCGACGACGTCATCTCCTGGAACGAGACCATCGCCCCCTTCCACCCCAGCGGCTGGTCCCCGCGCCCGGACGACGTACCCCTGTGGGAGCGGCATCTGCGGCTGGCCTGGGAGCTGGGCGACGACGAGGTCGAGCTCGCCGTCGAGTCGATCCAGGTCAACCCGGCGTCGGCCATCACCGAGATCTTCACCGGCGCCCCGATCGACGTGTACGCCGACGGGCTGATGAGCTACGGGCCCACCCGCAACAAGCTCGACCCGCTGACCGGCACGCGGATCCGGCGGCTGCTGCACCTGGATCTGGTGCCCGGGCTGAAGCCGCTGCTGCTGACCGAGTTCGCGGTGGAGCCGCTGGTCGTGGAGACCGAGGGCTTCCTGAAGGTGCTCAGCGAACTGGCCACGGCCAGTTCACCGGCCGGGCTGCCCTCCGTCGAGGCGCCGGCCCTGCTGCTGGGTCAGTACCTGTCCGCGCTGGGGCTGATCACCGCCGCGGAGGAGGAGGAGCTGCATCTGCGGATGATGCGGGGCGCGGTCGCCCTCGGCCACACCCGGCTGGTGTTCAAGCCGCACCCGACGGCTCCGGCGCAGTGGTCGCGGTCGATGGAGGCGGAGGCGGAGCGGCTCGGCGCGGAGCTGACCGTGCTGGACACCGGGATTCTGCGGGCTCCGGTCCTCGCCGAGGTGCTCTACGAGCGGATGCGGCCGGCCCTGGTGGTGGGCTGCTTCTCCACGGCGCTGCTCACCGCTTCGGCGTTCTACGGGCTGCCGGTCGCCCGGGTCGGTACGGAACTGCTGCTGGAGCGGCTCTCTCCGTACGAGAACAGCAACCGGGTTCCGGTCACCCTGGTGGACGCGCTGCTGCCGGAGCTGGGCGACCGGGCCGCGGTGGAGGAGCGGCGGCCCTCGGACGGGGCCGAGCGGGAGGTGTCCGCGCTGGTGACGGCGGTCGGGTTCGCGATGCAGCCGAAAATCCACCCGGGGCTGCGGCCGGCTGCGGAGCGGTATCTGTCCACCCGGCTCACCCCGGCGACCTGGCGGTACTTCAAGCGGCGCCGGCTGACCTCGCTGGGGCTGCCGGGCGGGGTGCCGGCGCAGCTCTCGTTCCTGCCGCGCAACGCGGCGGTGCGCAGGGTGGTGCGGCGGGCGCGCTCGCTGCGGCGGAGGGTACGGCGGTAGGAGCGGTCCTGAACGGGGGATACGGCGGTGGGGCGGGTCCGATACAGGACCCGCCCCACCGCCGTATCGCCGTATCACCGCACCGGCCACCGGCCACCGGCCACCGGCTACCGGCTACCGGCTACCGGCTACCGGCCCACGATCACCCGGAGGTCCGCGGCGTTGGCCTCGGTGACCTTCCACAGCTCCTGCTGGCGGCCGTGCACATCGGCGACCGACGCCGCGTGGTCGGCCAGCAGCGCGGTCGCCCGTTCCGTGAGGCGCGCGCCGAGGTGGCGGTCGTGGACGGAGATGCCCCACTCGGGCCGCTCGATGTCGGCCAGGAAGTAGGCCATCTTGGGGTGCGATATCAGGCTGATGATCGGCGTGCCGCAGCCGAACGGGATCATCCCCGCGTGTCCCCGCATACCGATGACCAGCTTCGTCCGGGCGTAGACGTCACGTATGGAGTCGTTGTCGAAGTCGTACATCGGGATGACCGGCAGCGAGATGCCGTGCTCGCGCCGCAGGTCGAATGCGATCCGCTCGTCGTCCAGCGAGTGCGCCACACACCTCACCTCGGCCTGCTCGCCGAGCGCGGTGACCGCGGTGGCCATCTCGTCGAGGAAGTGCCCGTAGTCATGACCGAAGCGCAGACCCGCCCGGTCGTAGGCGGCGTTGACCAGGATGGTGTCCTCGCGCTCGGCCGGGTCGCGCCAGCCGTCGACCAGCTGCCGGGTGACCGTGGTCGGGCAGGGCTGGAAGCGGACCTTGTCCTGGAGCTCCGGCGGCAGCAGCTCCCGGACCTTCTCGATCGAGCCGTGGTTGCGCAGCCCGAAGAAGGCGGAGGTCTCCACCAGCTTGCGCAGGCTGGACAGGAACCGCTTGCGGCCGTGTCCGTACGCCTGGCCGTCGAACGCGTTGAAGCCGACCGCGTACACCAGGACGGGGACGTCGATCCGCCCCAGCAGCTCGTCGGAGACGTTCCACTGCCATCCGCTGTTGCCGTTCGGCGCGGTGTCGGGGATGAAGAGCCCGCCGCCGCCGATGACCAGCCCTCGCCGGGCGTTGACCCGCTCCAGGGCCCTCTCGTCGAAGAGCCGGTGGGCGTGGACCGAGTGCCAGCGGTCGGGCCCGGTGTCCTGGCCGAAGGCCAGCCGTACGCTCTCGGGCAGCAGCTTGTCGCCCGCGTTGCCCTGGCGCTCCATGTAGAAGGCGACATGGGCGAGCTGCCCGGAGGCGGGGCCCTCGGCGGGCGGGGTGAGGCCGGTGGTACGCAGGTGCATGAGCCGGTTCGCCCGGTGCGTCGGGTCGACGCCGAGCCCCTGGAGCGCGAGGCGGGACGCGCCCTCGTCGTCGCCGTGGATCCAGGCGATCTGGGCGAGCCGCCCGTACGCGGTCGCGGCCCGGTTGGGCGCGGAGGCCGCCAGCAGCAGCTGGGCGCGGGCCTCCTCGTACCGGGACACGCTCATCAGGGCGTGCCCGAGCACCTCGTGCGGCCAGGACTCCTCGACCGGGATGCGCAGCGGGGCGAGCAGGTCGACGGCTTCCTGGTACTCGCCGGCCAGGATGTGGGCGGCGGCCACCTTGCGGGCGCTGTCCACGTCGGCGGTGCGCCGGACGTGCGGGGTGCCGTAGTGGACCAGCAGGTCGTGGTGCTTGGAGCCGCGGGCCGCGAGGTAGGCGGCGTGGAACGCGGCGTCGGAGAGGTTGTACTCGTGCCAGCGGGCCTCGGCCTCGGAGTAGCCGGCCTCACCGCCCTGCCAGGGCTTGTGCCGCCCCGTGAAGTGCAGGATCGCCGTGCCGTCGGGCACCGGGAGGTCACCCGACAGGCGCCGCTTGACGAAGTTGTAGCGGGCGTCCAGGTGGACGAAGTCGCCGTCCAGCACGGCGTTCAGGATGCCCTGGTCGTGCTTGTCCAACTCGTACGAACCGGCCCGGCCGACCCGGTCCAGCTCGGCGCAGAAGGCGTCGGTCAGATACTCGCGCTGGATGACCAGCAGCCCGCTGTTCAGCTTGTGCTGTCCGTAGAAGAACTGCGGGACGGCGGCCAGGCCCTCGCGCAGCCGCAGCAGCTCGCCCAGGTCGTCCAGGACGACCATGTCGGTGTCCAGGGTGATCACGGTGTCGTAGTCGCGGACCCGGAACACGTCGAGGATGAAGTAGGCCTTGCGCACCAGGTAGTTGTCCTGGTCGCCCTTGGCGTACGAGTCGTAGTGGCCGGCGTCCACCCGGCGGAAGTCGGCGCGCGGGTGCAGAGCGCGGATCTTCGCGACGGAGGCGGGACGCAGGCCGTCGTGCAGGACGAGGAAGTCCTCGCAGACGTCCGGGTTGGACAGGGCGAGGCTGCGCAGCAGGGTCAGGAAACCGGGCAGGTAGTTCTCGTCCACGAAGCTGGCGAAGGCGATGCGGCGCTTCCCGGTCAGCGCGTTCGCGGGCGCCACGGGGGCCTCGGTGGAGGGGGTGGGCATCGTCATCGCAGGCAGATCCTCGTGTCGGTGACGCTCTGGGCCCGTTCCATGACCCACGCCTTCTCGCTGGTGTACTCGTGCACGGAGGTGATGGGCATCCGCATCGCCGCGGGCAGCCGGTAGGCGCCGCTCTCGTAGAAGTCGAAGCCGATCAGGTCGAGGCGCGGACTCACGTCCAGGAAGTCCAGCAGCCAGAGCATGTTGAAGCCGCTGGTGGGGATCGACGGCCACACGTCCCGGCCGAGGCGCCCGATACCGCGCACCGGCCAGCGCAGGGACTCGTCCCCCAGGTAGGTCTGCGCGCCCGGGACCAGCCGGTTGCGCAGCGAGTACTTCCAGTCGCCGGAGATGCCGCCGAAGATCAGCCGGGTGTCCACGTGCTGGTCCCAGTTGAACCCGTGCTTGTGGATGCTGACGTGGATGTCGGTGCGCCGGCCGGTGGCCGCCGGGTCGATCCGGTACGAGTTGAAGCGGACCACCAGGTCGTAGTCGTCGATCTCCTTGCCCAGCGAACTGCTGCCCACCCGCTGGGAGTTGGCTATCAGGCAGATGGACTTCCCGGCGATCCGGTTGCGGAACTCCCCCAGGGTGAGCCAGCGGACGCCACCGAAGGTGGGGTCGTCGACCGGTCCGCGCATCCGGGCCCGGCGCTGCTCCGCGTAGAGCGTGGTGAGGGCGGTGAGTTCGGCGAGGGCGGACGGGTCGCCGGGGCCCGCGGGCGCCCGGCCGGCCGTGGGCGCGCTCCCGCCGCCCGCGACACCGGCCTCCTCGCGGAGCAGGCCGAGGTAGTGGGCGAGCGTCTGCTGGATCTCGTTGACCGGGGCGTCGGCCCCGATCTGCGCGAGCAGCGCGCCGACCAGCAGCGGCCGGGCCTCCTCCCGGGCGCTCCGGGCGTGCAGTTCCAGGCCCTGCGCCCAGGAGTCGGTGACGGAGCCGTCGGCGAACTCCCGGGCCTCGGGGCAGCCGGTGGCGAGCCGCTGCACCAGCTCCGCCTGGAGCCGGGCGCCCTCCCGGAGCCCGGCCAGCTTGGCGGCGACGCCGAAGCCGTCCTCCTCGGTGAGTTCGAGGTAGCGCTCGAACGCGGCGACCGCGGCGCTCTCGGCGCCCATGGCCTCCAGCACGCGGGCGCGCAGCCGCCAGCCGGCCCGGGAGCGCTTGCGCTGGGTGAGCACGGTGTCGGCGACCAGCAGGGCGAGCTTCGTCTCGTCCTCGTAACCGCAGTCCAGGGCCTTGTTCCCGACCGCGAGCAGCGGGTCCATCAGCGCGTCGCCGAGCAGCAGCGCGGAGCTGGCCGACGCCTTGGCCGGGCGTCGCAGCAGCGGCAGCGGGCTGGTGCCCGTGGTCGCCGGGGCGGTCGCGGCATGGGTGGCGAGGAAGGTGCGGAGCGCCTCGGCCAGGGCGTTGCGCCGCCGGTCCAGGCTCGCTACGAGCTTGGTGCTGTGCGCGGCACAGGCACTCAGGCAGGTCTCCAGGTCCACGGCGTCCACCCGGTCGGCGGCCACCGTCTCTCCGGAGGTTGTCGGAGCCTCCGCGTCACGTTGCCGTGGCCAGCGGGTGCGGGCTTTCGTCATGGCGCTCCAAGCGTCTGGTGCCCGTGGGGGGAAGGGGGCTTCGGTCTCGCGCGGGTGCCGGGTCTCCGTCCGAGGTGACCCTGAGTGAAGTTCCGCGCAGTGGTTGTCGGTTCCGCGTCACCGTAGGAAACCTGGACGACCGAAGGATGAACTCCCTCTGTCGGACCGGGAAACGGCGTGCTGCCCGGGCGTTCCGCGTGCTTTCGCGGCCCTACGCTGACGCGGCACGACGCTGGAGAGGGGAGCGGCTTTGACCACCGCACCACAGGGTGTGACCATCACACCGCAGGACACGAAGGCGGCATCCCGGACCGCTGCGCCCGAGCACGTCCGGAGCGGCCGGGCCGCCCCGGACGGTACGGAACCGCCCCGCACGGCGGCCCACCGGCCGAAGGCGCGGCTGCGCGCCCTGGACGGGCTGCGGCTGCTCGCCGCGCTGATGGTGGCCGGTTACCACTACGGGGGCCGCGGCGGCGAGATAACCGAGGCCTGGGGCAGCTCGCCCGCCACCCAGTTCCCCACGGCCCACACCTGGCTGGCGTACGGCTGTCTCGGGGTGCAGATCTTCTTCGTGATCAGCGGCTTCGTGATCTGCATGAGCGGCTGGGGGCGCACCCCGCTCGCGTTCTTCGCCTCGCGCGCCTCGCGGCTGCTGCCGGCGTACTGGGCGGCGGTCGTGCTGGTGACCGCGGTGTTCGCGCTGCCGATGGTCGCGTACGAGGCGGTCTCGCCCAGCGACGCGCTGCTGAACCTGACGCTGTTGCAGCAGCCGTTGGGCGCGGACCGGGTGCTGGGGGTGTGCTGGACGCTCTGGGCCGAGGTGCGGTTCTACGCGCTGTTCGCCCTGTGCGTGGTGCTGCCGGGGGTGAACCGGCGCCGGGTGGTGCTGTTCTGCGCCGGGTGGACGCTGGCGGCGGTGCTGGCCCAGGCCGCGGACGAACCGCTCCTCGACGTACTGCTCATGCCGCAGTACGCCCCGTACTTCATCGGCGGCATCGGCCTCTACCTGCTGCACCGGGACCGGCGTGACGCGCTGGCCTGGGGCATCGTCGGGGTGAGCTGGCTGCTGGGCCAGCACTACGCGGTGGCCGACCTGTGGCACCCGGACAGCCCGGACGCGTTCTCCTACCGTTCATCGGCGGTCATCATCCTGATCGTGACGGCCGGCTTCGCCGCCGTCGCGGCCGTCGCGCTGGGCGCCCTGAACCGGATCGACTGGCCGTGGCTCACGGTCGCCGGGGCGCTCACCTACCCGTTCTACCTGGTCCACGAGCACCTGGGCTGGGTGGTGGTGGGGTGGCTGCACCGCGGCCTCGGTGTGCCGTCGTGGGCGACGTTCGCGCTGACCCTGGCGGCGATGCTGGGGCTGGCGTGGCTGCTGCACCGGTTCGTGGAACGACGCTTCACCCCGCCGCTGCGGAAGGCCCTGGCGGCGGGCCGATGACCGGGACGGGCACACCCGGCACCCGGTCTCCGACGACCACCACTCTCCGGAGGACCACCACCATGTCCCTGTTCGGACACCGACCACGGCTCCGGCACCGGCTCCGTAGAGCCCGGCCGGGTACGGCCGCCCTCACCCTGCTGCTGGCCTCGACGGCCCTCGCCGCACCCGCACCCGCCGCGACGGCGGCACCCGCGGCGGCCGCCGTACCGGCTGCCGTGGCCACCCCGTTCAAGGCGAACACCGAGGGCTACCGCTGCTTCCGGATCCCCGCCCTCGTCACCACTCCCTCGGGCGCCCTGCTGGCCTTCGCCGAGGGGCGGGTCTCCACCTGCGCCGATATCGGCCACAACGACGTCGTGATGAAGAAGTCCACCGACGGCGGCCGGAGTTGGGGCCCGCTGAAGGTGGTGGCGGGCACGGGCGACCAGGACGCGCACGGCAATCCGGCGCCCGTCGTGGACGCGGCGACCGGCCGGGTGTCGCTGCTGTACGCGACCGGCGGCTGGAGCGGCACCCCGGACCAGCCGGTCCGCGGACCCCGCGGCCTGCGCGTCGTCCACAGCGTGAACGACGGCACCACCTGGACGGCCGGAACCGCGCTCCCCCACCTGAAGCCCGCCGGCCGGAGCTGGATCTCCACCGGACCCGGCCACGGCATCCAGCTCGACAGGGGCCCGCACCGGGGCAGGCTCGTCGTGCCGGGCGACTACACCACCCAGGACGGCCGGGCCGGCGGCCAGCTGTACTACAGCGACGACGGCGGTCTGACCTGGGCGCTGGGCGCGCAGGCGGACGTGGACCGGAACACCGCCCCCGCGTTCCCGGCCGAGCTCTCGGTGGCGGAGACCACCGGCGGAGGCGTGTACGTCAACGCCCGCAGCTCGGCCCGGTGCGGCACGAACGACCACCGGATGACGGCCACCAGCACGGACGGCGGGGCCACGTTCGACGCCCCGTTCTCCCCGGTACCCGGCCTCGACACCGCACCCGTCTCCGGCTCGCTGCTGCGCCTGCACGCGAAGGAGCTGGGCGCCGCGCGGGACCGGCTCCTGATCTCCCTCCCGTCCCGGCTGGGCCCGCACGCCCTGGAGGACCGCCGCGAACTGGCGATCCGCTCCTCCTCCGACGAGGGCAGGACCTGGCAGACGGCCGGTACGGTGGTGACGCCGGGCCGGTCCGGCTACTCCGACCTGGCGCTCCTGCCGACCGGCGCCATCGGGGTGCTCTACGAGAGCGCGGGGAACATCCCGCACAGCGACCTGGTCTTCACCTCGTTCACCGAGAGCGCGATGGACGCGGACCGGCGCGAACTGCGCCTGCCCCGCACCTCGGACACCGGCCCCCACGGGTACGGCAACCACGCCGTGGTCCACGGCGGCGCCCAGCTCTCCACCCGTAACTCCGGCAAGGCCATGGCCTTCGACGGCCAGGACGACTACCTGCGCCTGGTCTCCTGCTCCGACTCGCTGCGCCTGGGCGCGGGCGACTTCACCGTGACCGCCTGGTTCCAGCACTCGGCGACGACCGGCGCGCGGCCCATCATCTGGGGTTACGGCATGGGCTCCGGCGTCAAGCAGTTCTGGCTGCGGGCGGAGCCGGCCGACGGCACCCTGCGCGCCGCGATCGACACGGGCGGCGCCTTCGCCGACGTACGGACCACGTCCTCGTACAACGACGGCCAGTGGCACCACGCGGTCTTCAAGCGGCAGGCGGGCCGGCTGATCCTGGCGGTGGACGGCGGCCAGGAGTTCAGCGCCCCGGCCCCGGCGGGCGACATCACTCCGGCCGCGCAGTTCTCGGTCCACATCGGCGCCCGCCCGGACTTCCCGAACCAGCCGGCCGGCGTCACGGAGCTGTTCCGCGGCGGCCTGGACGACATCCGGATCTTCGGCCGCGGTCTGACGGCGCAGGAGGCGGCCCGGGTCAAGGGCGGGGCGCTGGACGTGGCCAACGAGGAGGAGCGGGTGCGGCTGGGGTTCTCCAGCATCTGGTAGCGGCTGCCTGAACCGGACGGTCCCGGACCTCAACTCGGCTTGTTCTCAAGCGGAGTCGAGGTCCGGGACCGTCACCGCCCTTGGCCTCCGTGGCCTCCATACGCCTACACGCTGCTGAGCGAGAGCTTCGCAGCGAACCCCAGGAACAGCACGCCCGCCGCCGAGGTCGCCCCGGCCGAGAGCCTCTTACGGCGGCGGAAGGCGGCGGCCAGACGCGTGCCGCCGAAGATCAGCGTGGAGAGGTAGAGGAAGCTGGCGAGCTGGAGCAGCGTCCCGAGCAGCAGGAACGACAGGGCCGGGTAGGCGTAGCCGGGGTCGACGAACTGCACGAAGAACGAGATCAGGAACAGGATCGCCTTCGGGTTGATCAGACTGACCACCAGCGCCCGCCGATAGGGGTTCTCCGTCGTCGCCGCGGGCGCCTCGGCCGCCTCCGCCAGTTCGGCGGTACGCCGGTGCCGCTCGCGCCACAGGGACACCGCCGCGCGCAGCATGCCGATCGCCAGCCAGGTCAGATAGCCCGCGCCCGCGTACTTGACGATGGCGAAGAGCAGCGGCGTGGTCTGGAGCAGCGAGGCGGCGCCGAGGGCGGCCAGCGTCATCAGGACGGTGTCCCCGGTCCAGACGCCGGCGGCGGCCTTGTAGCCGGTACGGACACCGCGCCGGGCGGCGACGGAGAGCACGTACAGCGAGTTCGGGCCCGGCAGAAGCACGATCAGCAGCAGGCCGGCGAGATAGGTCGGAAGGTCGGTGACACCCAGCATGGACGGAGTCTCGCACAGCCGCACGGTGCAGCGCAGACACGTTTCACCGACCGGTCACCGCGACGCCTGCGCCCGGGTTTCCCGACGCTTCGGGGACCACTGTTCACGGGTTTGTCCAGGGCCTCGGACGTTCAGCCAGGGGTCACTCCTGAGGGTGACCTCCCCAGGGGGTCTGGACGCGCCGCCCCTGTCCTGCGCAGGATGCGACGACCGGGCCGACGCAGGCTGGGGGGAAGTGGGGATGGCAGGGATGCCGGACAGGAACAGGGACGCGGAGAACGGCGCGTACGGAGACGGGAGCGGCCGTCCGTACGTGCGCCGGGGCCGGTACGGGAGCGGAGGCGGCGGCAGGCGCGGCCGACGCGCCGCCACCGCGACCGCCGCCGGGCTGCTCGCGACAGCCGCCCTCGCGGCAGGGTGCGGGCCGCAGGACCCGGCCGCCGACGCGTTGCGCCGACCACCGGCACCGGCCACCACCACGGCTCCCGCCCCCTCCCCCACCGAGGACGCCAAGTCCGGGACCACACCCGCCCCAGCTACCCCGGCCACCCCCGCCACACCTCCACCCCCACCCACCGCGCCACCCTCCTCCGCACCCGCCTCTCCCGCTCCGACCACAGCCCCTGCCCCGCCCCCGCCCTCTCCCCCGCCCCAGGTCCTCATGCGCATCGGCTCCGAAGGCGCCCAGGTGCGGGAGTTGCAGGCGCGGTTGCGGCAGATCGGGCACTTCGGGCGCAACCCCACCGGCTACTACGGCACGGTCACCGCCGAGGCCGTCCGGTCCTTCCAGGCCAAGCGGGGTACGGAGGCGACCGGCTCCACGGACGCGGTCACCTGGCGGAAGCTGCTGGCCATGACCCGTACGCCGACGGCCGACGAGCTGGACCCGCCGACCGAGCGGCCGGTGGCGAAGCCGGACGAGCGGTGTCTGACCGGCCGGGTGCTCTGCATCAGCAAGAAGAGCCGGACCCTGGCGTGGATGATCGACGGCCGGGTCGTCTCGGCGATGGACGTGCGCTTCGGCTCGGAGTACACGCCCACCCGCGAGGGCGAGTTCCCGGTGTTCTGGAAGTCCCGGGACCATGTGTCGACGCTGTACGACACCCCGATGCCGTACGCGCTGTTCTTCAGCGGCGGCCAGGCCGTGCACTACTCGGCCGACTTCGCGGCCAACGGCTACAGCGGGGCTTCGCACGGCTGTGTGAACGTCCGGGACAAGGCGAAGGTGGCGGCCCTCTTCGACCAGGTGAAGAACGGCGACAAGGTCGTCATCTACTGGTGAGGGATCCGGCGGTGTGAGAGGGCGCGGGCGGGACCGGGGGAACGTGTCCCGCCCGCGCCGATGCGCTGAGCCGAAGGTACGGGGGGAACCCCGGCTCGTCGCGCTGCCGATGACCAGTCGGCTCACTCTGTACTGCGCCCGGCGCTCGAAAAACGTCACACTTGTCGGCGACGCACCTTCACTCGGAGGGAAAAGCGCAGGTCAGCGGGTGAGTACGGCCGTCGGGGCGGGGCTCGCCGGGCGCAGCGGAACCGCTGCCTCCGCCCGTACGCCGACATCGGCGCGGCGCTCGCCGTCCGCGTCGGAGGGTACGGGCTCGAAGGAGACGGGCGGCAGGGAGCCGCCGTCACCATCACCGCGACCCGGTCCGTCGTCGTCCCCGCCGCCGCCGGAGGAGCCCCCTCCGTCGGACCCGCCGGAGCCGTCCCCGCCGAGGAGCCGGTCGCAGAAGCGCTCCAGGTTCTCCTCGCCCTTGGCCAGCTTGATCAGGTGCCGCCGGCTCCGCTCGTCGAGGGTGCCGGCGCGGAAGGCCTTGCAGGCCTTGACGGACTTCTCGTACCAGTTGCCGCCGTCGCCCTGACCGCCGGAGCCGCCGGGCCGCTCGTCGCGGTGGGCCGGGTCCTTGGAGGCGTTCTCGCGGCCGGAACCGCCGGAACCGCCACCGCTCCCGCCACCGGAGCCAGCCGTTCCGTCAGGCCGGTTCGGGGCGCCGGTGCGGTCGTGGCCGTCCGCCTCCGCGTCGGTCTCGCCGGTCTCCGGCCGCTCGGCCTCCTCGGACGCGCCGGGCTGCCGGCTCTCGGGCGAAGAGAGCGGATCGGGGTCGTCGAGCGGGGTCGGCAGGGCCTCGGCGGACGGGTCGTCGGCGGGCAGCCTGGAGACCAGCGGCTCCGGGGTGGCCGCCGACACGGAGGAGGCGGGCGCGGGTGAAGCGTGGCCGCCGAAGGGGCCCGGGAGCATCCCCGTACCGGCGGCGACCGCCACGCCGCCGAGCGCGCAGCCCGCGAGCGAGACGGCCAGGCCGAAGCGGACCGGGCGGCTCCAGCGCGGACGGCGGGGCGGGGCGGCGGGGGCGGCGCCGATGTGGACGGAGTGCAGGGTTCCGGGCTGCCCGGGGAGCGCCGTGCCCGCGTTCCGCCCGGCGAGCCGGTCGCCGCCGGAGCGGGAGGCCTGCCGGAACGCGGTGAGTACGGCGTCCTCGCCGGGGAGTTCGCCGGAGGGGACGCGGCGGACGGCACGGGCCGCTCCGAGCGCTTCGGCGAGCCGGACGGCGTCGTCGCGGGCCTGGTCGCCGAGGGGTACGACCGGCTCGCCGCGGAGCAGTTTCTCCGCCGCGTCCTTGTCGAGCCAGTCGTCGTACTGGTCGGCCATCACATGTCCCTCTGCGTCCACGGTCGCGAATGCGTCACACCGGGAGTGACCCCGGCCGGCGCCGCCGGACCGCCCCTACCGGGGCGCTGAGAGGGTACGGCACCAAGCCCCGAACCGCCGCCCTGGCCCTGACCTGCATCGCTCCCGGGCGCCTGGGCCGAAGCCAGGTCCGGCCCTTCGGGGCCACCGCCCGGCGCGGGCGCACCGGCGGGGAGCGGCGGGTCGGGGTGCTCGGTACCGAGGAGTTCGGCGAGCCGCTTGAGGCCGCGGTGGGCGGCGGTGCGTACGGCACCGGGCCGCTTGCCGAGGGTCTGGGCGGCGCTCTTGGCGTCGAGCCCGACGACCACGCGCAGCACGACGGCCTCGGCCTGGTCCTGCGGGAGCTGGGCGATGAGGGACATCGTGCGGTCGGTGTCGAGCGCCTCCATGGCGTCACCGGCGGTGTCGGACTCGGCGGGCCGGCCGGTCAGCTCGGTCTCGTCGCCGCCGATCGCGGGCCGGCGGCTGCGCATCCGCAGATGGTCGAGCGACCGGTTCCGGGCGATCCGGGCCGCCCAGCCCCGGAACCGGTCGGCGTCACCGCTGAACCGGTCGAGGTCACGCGCTATCTGGAGCCAGGCCTCGGACGCCACGTCCTCGGCGTCCGGCTCGCCCACCAGCGTCCGTATGTAGCCCAACAGCCGTGGCTGCACAGCGCGGTACACAGCACGGAAGGCGTCCTCGTCCCCGTCCTGTGCCGCGAGCACCGCGGCGGTCAGCTCCGCGTCGTCCCCCAGCACTCCCTCAACCCGCCCTGCTGTCCAAATCGCAGCTGGTCACCACTGCTGCGCCACTCTGCGCGACTCAGCACGCTACGTGGTCGGCAGGGGTCGCGTCCATGACTTGTACAACTCGCAACAATTCGCGGCCCTCGGTGCGGTGTGACAGAAAACGCAGCCGCGGCGCTGAGATGAGTACGGGGTCGTGCTGCGACCCCGTGGAAGACGGCCGGGGCCTCTCCTGTGGGGGGTGGCGGCCCCGGTCGTCGCTCCTCTTTCTTCTGCGCTCGGACCAGGCACTTCTCAAGCCGCCTACCCCTCCGTGGCCAACGGCGCGACCCACGCGCCGACGAATCCTTTCGGGTGAGCGCGTTCTCGGACGTCAGGTACCCCAGTAACCAACACTTTGTGACCAGCACTTTCCAGCGCTCACCCGACCCAGCAGCGTTCAGTCTTCGCGTGAGCTCAGGACAAGCTCCTGGCACTTCCCTTCGGCGCCGCAGGCCATCCGCGCGACGATCCCGCCCGAACGGGCACCCCGGGCGCCCACGACGCCGAGACGATCACCGGACAGCAGCCACTAAAGTGCCCAGCGTGAACACCGCGCCTCAGCAGACGACCGTCTTCCGCCTGATCGTCACGGGCGGTGGCACCGGCGGTCACACGTACCCCGCTCTCACCGCGATCCGCACCTTGCAGGCGCGCCTGGCGGCTTCCGGTCGCACCCTCGACGTCCTGTGGATCGGAACGGCCGAGGGCCTGGAAGCCCGGGTCACCAGCGCGGAGGGCATCCCGTTCACCACCGTCGCCACGGGCAAGATCCGGCGTCACTCGAATCCGCTGAAAATGGTGTCTCCTGCCAACGTCCGGGACATGGCACGTGTGCCGCTCGGGGTCGCTCAGGCGCGCACCGCTGTCTCCGCCTTCCGGCCGTACGTCGTCCTCGCCACGGGCGGTTACGTCGCCGTCCCGACCGGGCTCGCCGCGCGGATGTGCCGGGTCCCGCTGGTCCTGCACGAACAGACCGTCCGCCTCGGCCTCGCCAACCGGAAGCTCGCCGGGTCCGCCGCGCGGATCGCCGTGTCCTCGGAGTCGACCCTGCCGCTCCTGCCGGAGAGCGTGCGGTCGGCGGCGGTGGTGACCGGCAACCCCGTACGTCCGGAGGTCCTGACCGGCCACCCGGACAAGGCCGTGACGGCACTGGGTCTGCACGCGTTCGACCGGCGTCTTCCGACGGTGTACGTCACCGGCGGGGCGCAAGGCTCGCAGCAGATCAACGACGTGGTCGGCGACGAACTGCCGTGGCTGCTGGAGCGCGCCAACGTGGTGCACCAGTGCGGCCCCGCCCATCGCGAGGCACTCTCCGCCCGCGCCGCAGGGCTTCCGGCCTCCCTCGCCGCCCGGTACCACCTCACCCCGTTCGTCGGACCGGAGCTGCCGGACGTCCTGGCCCTGGCCGATCTCGTGATCTCCCGCAGCGGCGCGGGCACCCTCGCCGAGCTGACCGCCCTGGGCAAGCCCGCCGTATTCATCCCGCTCGCCACGGCAGCCGGCAACGAACAGGCCCACAACGCCCGCCACCTGCAGGAGTCGGGGGCGGCAGTCGCCCTCCTCGGCCACGTCACCGGTGGCCACCTGCGCGAGGCTGTCGGCCCGCTCCTCGACGATCCGGAGCGCCGGGCCACGATGGCCGCAGCGGCCAGGGCCCACGGTCGTCCGGACGCTGCGGAAAGGCTCGTGGACGTGATCCTGTCCGCAGCATCCCGGTAACAGCTGGGCCCGCAGAGGGCTACGTGATCCGTCCACCAGCATGGAGGGCGGTGCCGGCTTCAATGAGCACAGCGCACTCGTGGAATGCAGCGTCACCCTGGCCCATCGGGTCGGGCACATCCCGGTCGCCGAGGTAGAGACGCAGTTTGTTCTCGTTTCCCGGACCGCAGAAGGCCCGGAGGGTGGCGAGAACAGAGGCGTCCATGGCAAGTACCGTGTCCGCCCAATCCAACATGTCCAGGCTGGTCTGCTGAGCACGGTGGGCGGTGAGGTCATAGCCCAGCCGCCGGGCGGCGTTGATCATGGCGGAATGAGCTGGCTGGTCCTGCCACTTGCCGATCAGCCCGGCTGAGCGAACGGCCAGACGCGGTCCACCCCGTCGAGCGAGAGCAAGCTGAGCGAAGGGGCTACGGCAGTAGTTCCCCAGGCACACGACAAGCAGATTCGACATCATGAGCCGCCTGTGGCCTTGAGTGCGTGTCCGAGGGCCGCCACCACTCGGTGGACATCTGCCTCGGTGAGGTGCTGGTGGAAGGGCAGGCTCAGGATTTCCCGGCTGGCCTGTTCGGTGGCGGGCAGGTCACGCGTCCAGCGTGCGAAGGCGGGCTGAAGGTGGTTGGGCGGGTAGTGAACGCCGACGCCGATGTTCCTTGTCCGTAGGTGGGCGAATACGTGGTCCCGGTGCGGCACGCGTACCTGACACAGGTGCGGCACCGTGTGGCCGAGGTCGACGTCGACGAGCGTCACTCCCTTCAGCGCGTCCAGGGCATCGCTGTAGGTGCGCCACAAATGCCGCCGGGAGCGCACGGTGGCGTCGAAATGGTCGAACTGCGCCAGCCCGATGGCGGCGTTGATGGACGAGAGCTGATACCGCAAGCCGAAGCCTTCCACCTGGTAGCTGGTGGTCTCAGCGCGCTCGCTCTGGGACTGCGTGACGCCTAGCATGCGGAGTCGGCGGACAGAGGCGGCCTCCTCGGGCGTACGGGGGATGACGGCCCCGCCTTGGCCACACGTCAGATTCTTGACCGGTCCGAAGGAAAAGCACGTCAGGGCCGTGTCGTCGGCACCGACGTGTTGGGATCCGCAGTGAGAGCCGAAGGCATGGGCGGCATCCTCGATGACCACGATGCCCCGCACCGCCAGCTCCTCGCGAAGGGAACTGAGGTCGACGGCCCGGCCACCGAAGAGCACCGGCAGCACGGCGGCCGTGTCGTCGGTGACTGCGTCCATGACGAGTTGCGGGGTGACGCACAACGTCGCCGGGTCTACGTCGATGAACCGCGGGGCGGCTCCTACCGCCCGGATGGCCTGCACAGTGGCGCAGAACGTCATGGACGGCACGATTACCTCGTCGCCAAGGCCGATGCCGGTGGCCAGCAGGGCGCTGTGCAGGGCAGCGGTACCGGAACTGACGGCCACCACGTTAGGTACGCCGAGGTACGCGGCAATTCGCCTCTCGAATTCGGCGGTGAGGTCAGTGTGCCCGTATTGGCCGGCCTCCAGGACTCGGGCGACAGACGCTGCCTCACGTCCGTAGAGGTAGGGGGAGGCGTTGCGCCGGGCGTCGGGGGTGGTCAGGCTCATGTGGTTACCCCGTTCATAGCGATGCGCTTCAGGTCGGTCGTCTCACCGACGGCCAGCGTCTCGACGTAGTTGGTCAGGAAGACCCCTGTCCGGTAGGTCAGACGGTCATGGTCGACCGGGAGGCCGAACAGCCCGTTGACCATTTGACCGACCAGGTCAGCTCCGGCCGCCTCGGTCAAGGGGAAACCGCCGGCGATCCGGACGTTCAGTTCGGTGATGGTGGCCTGCCCGTCTGCCTGGACGAAGCCTTGTACGCAGCACAGGCCCTCGGCGCGTACAGCACGTAGGGCGGCCAGCACGAGATCGAGCACGGTGGTGTCGCGGAAGGTGGTGGAGACTGCGGCGAGTCCGGCCTTCACCAGGTCCCGGCGGCGCAGGATCGCCGACGCTCGGCCCGTGCGGTCCACCAGGCAGTCTGCCGTGAACTCGGTTCCGTACACCCGCTCCTGCACCAAGGCATCAGGGACCACCTCGCTCAGCAGCAGGGCGTGCTCCTTCTTCTCGACGAAGTGGACGTGCTGGGCGCCGTGGCCGCGCCGGGGCTTGACCACCAACTGCGTGTTCTCGGGAACCCGGTCGAGGGTGTCGCCCCACCATGACCGAGGGGTAGGCACTCCGCTCTCGGTCAGCACGCGATGAAAGGCTGCCTTGTCAATGCATGTGTGTACCGATGCAGGTTCGGGCAGCCACATACGCACGCCGATCTCCTCCAGCCGAGAACTCATGCGCAACAGCGGCGGAAGATCGTTCTCGATGGCAGGTACCACCGCTTGTACCGCCAGCGCCCGACATAGCCCGGTCATGCGGGCCCGGTAGTCGCGGTCGTCAGCCGTCGGAATGAGCTGCGGCACGACTTGTGGGAGCAGGAAGCCTGGGGCAAGAGGGTTGGCGTCGGCGGCGATGACTCGGTGGCCGAGACGGGTAAGGCTCCGGGCCAGTCCAAAGCCGGGGTTGGCTCCAGTGCCCGTGACCAGGATCCGGCGCGGTGCGATCTGGTCAGCAGGCACGGCCGCCCTCCAGAGGTGCGAGCGAGGGGCGGAGGGCCGGCGAAGCGGTGCGCGGCATACCTCCGCTCGTGAGCGGAGCCCACCGGTCGGGGTTACGGCGATACCATTCTGCGGTTTCAGCCAACCCATCCTCCAAGCGGTGAGCGGGCCGGTAGCCGAGCTGGTCGCGGGCCTTGGACCAGTCGATCGAGTAGCGGGCGTCGTTCGACGGTCGGTCGGGGATGTACGTGACCTCGTCCCACGTCGCGCCGCAGATGTTCAGCAGGCGGCCGGTCAGCTCCTTGGTGGACAGGTCAGTACCTCCACCGAGGTTGTAGACCTCGCCCGGCTCCCCATCACGCAGCACTGCTTCGATCCCGGCGCAGTTGTCTTCTACGTGCAGCCAGTTACGTACGTGCTGCCCCCGGTCGTGGAGCGTGACGGGTACTCCTCGCAAGAGTCGGGTCACGAAGAGAGGGATGACCTTTTCGGGGTACTGGTAGGGCCCGTAGTTGTTGCTGCTACGAGTCGCACACAGCGGGAGCCCGAGCGTCTGGTAGGCACCCAGGGCTACCAGGTCCGCGGCCGCCTTCGACACCGCGTACGGAACCGAGGGACGCAAGGGCGAATCCTCGGTCGCGGCCCCCTCCAGCAGCGGGCCGTAAACCTCGTCGGTCGAGACGTGAACGAACTTGTCGACACCGTGGCGGTGTGCGGCGTCCACGAGCACCCGGGTGCCGAGAACATTCGTGGACAGGAACGCGTCGGCCGCGTTGTAGGAGCGGTCGACGTGGGACTCGGCCGCGAAATGCACCACTGCTGTGGGACCGGACGCCATCAGGCTGTCGACAACAGCTGCGTCACGGATGTCGCCGTGGACGAACCGTAGTTTGTCCGACAGGAAAGCCATGCCCAGGTTCTCGATGTGACCGGCATAGGTGAGGGCATCGAGGACGGTCACGCGGGCAACGTCCTCGGCCTGGATGATCCGCTTGACGAAGTGCGAGCCGATGAAACCCGCACCTCCAGTGACGAGTACGTGATTCATGCACGCCTCCCGGAAGAGTGGCGGCCCGGCACATCACGCAGAGAGGCGCTGTCCGCAGACCGTCGAGAGATGCTCGGTATCTCGCCGAGCTGCCTCCACGGTGGGCCGCGTACCCCGTTGGAGTCTGTATCCCCGGTGTGGGCCCGCTCTGTGAATCGGGTCGCTACGGTGCCGTACAGACACCAGAGTTGGGGGGTGTGCATGACGACGGAAGCAGTACGCCATCCCCTGACCTACGTGCGCCAACAGCGCGGGTGGAGCATGGAAAAGCTCGCCCACCACCTGAACCTGGCCGCGCAACGCCGCGGTCTTCGCATCGCTGCCGACCGCAGTCGCATCTACCGGTGGGAGCACAGGCGGGTGGGCGCTCCCAGCGACCTCTATCAAGAGCTGCTGGCCGACGTTCTGGGCATCGATTCCGCCCGGTTGCGGACCGTGCCATGGCCGTGGTGGCTACCCGCCTACGATCGCCCGTTCCCCTTCAGCCCGGCCGGCGTCCGCGCCGCCCACACGGAGTTATTGGTGGATCTCGACCAGCCTGACCGCCGTACCTTCCTCGCCCTCGCCGCCGGATCCTTAGTCGGAATGGCAACCGAATGGGCTCGCGTCGAACCCGAACGTCTGGCCGGGGCTCTGGCTGGGCGCCGCGTCGATGAAAGCCTGCTCACCTGGCTGGAGAGCAGCGTCGAACGCCTCCCGGGCCTGTCGAACACATCCCCTCAGGAGTGTGCTGACCTCCTCGGCGCGGCCATGCGCGTCACTATCAACCTGCTCGACTCAGCCCGCTACGACGAACCCACCGGCCGCCGGCTGCGTACCGTTCTGGCTCAGGCAGCCCAGAGCGCCGGATGGCTCCACTTCGACCAAGGCCGCCACGCCTCGGCGCAACGCCATTGGCGTACCGCCCTGCACTCAGTCCACAGCGCCGACGACCGCGACCTCGGAGCCGGAGTCCTCTCCGACCTCGCCTACTCCGCCACGTGGCTCGGCCACCCCGGTGAGGCGGTCGAGATCCTCGCCCTTGCCCGTACCCGAACCCACCACGCGACAGCCCGCTCCCTGCTGGATGTACGCCGCGCCCGCGCCCTCGCGGTCCTCCAGGACGATGTAGGCACCGCCCGCGCACTCAACGACGCCGAACACCAACTGGAGCGTGGCAGAGCACAATCCGCACCCCCGTGGGTGTCCTGGATGTCATCCGCCGACCTCGCCGTTGACGCAGGGCGCTGCTGGCTGGACCTGGAAGACCCACGGCGAGCCAACGCCGCGTTGGAGGAGGGTCTGGCCTTGCTGGTTCCCGAACGGGAGAGAACCCGCTCCATCATGCTCACCTATCGAGCCCACGCGGCGCTCGCCGACCACGACGTCGCCGCCGCCGTGGCGAACACTCGGACAGCTCTGGACAGCGCTTTGGGCACAGGTGCTTCACGGTGCCTCGACCTGGTGCGCGTCACGCTGCGGGAGTCACTCGAACCCCACAAGGGCGAACCCGCCGTTGAGGACCTGCGCTCGTACGCACATCAGCGGCTGGTATCCGTGGCCACGTGAGCGGACTCCCTGACCCCTGGAAGAGCTGGGCGCCTACATGACCAGCGCCCTTCACCTGGAGGAGTCCGGGGCAGTCGCGCTCCTCGGGGACGTCGATGGTGGGCGTCCGCGCGAGGCGGTCGGGCCGTAGGTCAGTGGTCGTCCCAGTGGCCGTCGTGCTCCGCGTGCCGGTGACCGTCATGGACGTAGTCCACGTGGTCGCCGTGCGGAACCGCGACATGGCCGCAGTCCTGGCCGTGCTGGTGGTCGTGGCCCTCGTGCACCGCGTGCCCGGACTTCGCGCATTCGTCCACGTGGTCGCCGTGCACGCGGTGCAGGTGGTCGTCGTGGACGTAGTCGACGTGGTCCTCGTGCGGGACGGCGACATGTCCGCAGCCCGGAGCGTGCCGGTGGGCATGGTCGGAGTGGGGGCGGTGCTCCGTGGTGGTGGACATCTGCGCGGCTCCTCGTCGAGTGGGGCGTGGCCGTACCGGCCGAAGAGCCGGACGCGCACACCTCGCGGCTTATCGCCAATTTTATCCCTTCCGGGGTGCGGAGTCCGGGGAAGCCGCGCGGAGCGGTGAGGCCGGTGGCGTGAGTGACGCGGTCGGCCTCGGGTGCAGGCCGAGCTGAATTCCGCCGATCCATAGTGGCAATTCGAGATCCGGTATAAACTCGCTCCCGTTCCAGGGAACCCGCACGGCCCCGATCCACATCCATGGCCGTGGCTATTCGGACCAGGCTTTTCCGCAGCGCGAAGTGATATTTCGCGCCGCCCGGCATGGGCCGATGCGCGGACCTTTCGAATGTCCCGCCGCACGCCGGTACAGAGCTTCGGCATGGCACTCACGCAGTCGATCGGACAGCCCCGTCCACCGCACCGTTCATCCGACGAGGAGACCAGAATGCAGCAGAATCCCCCGTGTCAGATATGCGGCGGACCCGTCCGCGAGTTCCTCGACTTCGGCAAGCAGCCGCTCTCCGACCGCTTCGTCGCACCTGATTCCGCGGAACCGGAGTTCTTCTACCGGCTCGCCGTGGGCATGTGCGAGGAGTGCACGATGGTGCAGCTCATGGAGGAGGTTCCGCGTGATGAGATGTTCCACGCGGAGTACCCCTACCATTCCTCCGGTTCGCGTGTGATGCAGGAGCATTTCACTCAGGTCGCCCGGACGTTCCTCGGTACCGAGCTGGTGGGCCCGGATCCCTTCATCGTGGAGTTGGGCTGCAATGACGGAGTCATGCTGAAGACCGTCTCCGAATCCGGTGTACGGCATCTCGGGGTCGAGCCGTCGGGCAGTGTCGCGGACGTCGCCGCAGCAAGTGGTATCCGGGTCCGCAAGGACTTCTTCGAGGCCGCGACGGCCGCCGCGATTCTGGCCGAGGAAGGTCCGGCGGATGTCATTTACGCCGCCAACACCCTCTGCCACATCCCTTATATGGACTCCGTGCTGCAAGGGGTGCAGACCCTGCTGGCGCCGAACGGTGTCTTCGTCTTCGAGGACCCCTATTTCGCCGACATCGTGGCCCGCACCTCCTTCGACCAGATCTACGACGAGCACTTCTACTTCTTCACCGTCCGCTCGGTGCGCACGATGGCCGCCCGGCACGGTCTCGAACTGGTCGACGCCGAGCGGTTGCCGGTGCACGGGGGCGAGGTCCGGTACACCCTGGCCAGGGCCGGTGCGCGGCGGCCGTCCGCGGAAGTAGCGCGGCTGCTCGCCGAGGAGGACGCCCAGGAGCTGACCGGGTTCGCCACCCTGGAGCGGTTCGCCTCGGCGGTGGAGAAGCGCCGGGACGAACTGGTCTCCCTGTTGCGCCGGCTGCGGGACGAGGGCCGGTACGTCGTCGGCTACGGAGCGACGGCCAAGAGCGCCACCGTGCTGAACTACTGCGGGATCGGCCAGGACCTGCTCGCGTACATCAGCGACAGCACCCCGGCCAAGCAGGGCCGCCTCACCCCGGGTTCGCACATCCCGGTCCTGCCTCCCGAGCGGTTCCGCTCCCGCTACCCGGACTACGCGGTGCTCTTCGCCTGGAACCACGCCGAGGAGATCATGGCGAACGAGCAGGAGTTCCGCGCCGCGGGCGGACAGTGGATCGGATACGTCCCCGGCGTCCACGTGGTGTGACGGCGGCGACCGGACATCGGTGGGGCGCGGCGCCGGGTACCCGGCGCCGCGCCTTCGGCGCTCACTCCCAGCGGAAGGTCAGGGCGGCCACCACCGAACCGGCCACCCCCGCCACCAACAGGCTCACCAGGTGCATCAGTTCGGGAGCCGCTCCGGCCCAGGTGGCCCCCAGGGCCTTGAGGCCCGCGCCGTAGGGCAGGTACTCCCCCACGCTGCGCAGAGCGGCCGGGAGGCTGTCCGGGGCGCCCAGGCCGCCCCCGATGGCCATCGTGCCGAAGAACAGCACGAAGCCCGCCGCGACCACCACGTTGGGCGACGGCGCCAGGGCGGCCACCAGCAGCCCCAGCCCGTACATGGCGAACGCCACCAGGACGAAGACCAGCACCGAGGTGAGGATGTTCTCCGGCATGCCCGCGTCGAACGCGGTGGCCCCGACGATCAGGGCGAGGCAGATGCCCAGCACGGAGGTCAGCAGGTTGGTCACCGTCTGCGCGACGAGCAGGGCGATGGGCCGGACCGGGGTGACCGAGAGACGGCGCAACACGCCGAGCTGGCGGGACTGCGCCATGTTCGTCGGCAGGAAGATCAGGGCCAGCATGCTGATGATCATCAGCAGTGTCATCGGCATCAGCGTGACGTCCAGGAAGGTGCGTCCGCTGTGGTCCTGGGAGGGCCGGTTCGCCGAGTCGCCCATGGCGTTCATCGTCAGGATCAGCAGGGGCAGGCCGAGCGGCAGCAGCAGCTGTGCGCTGTCACGCAGGTCGAGGAGGGCCTGCGTCCTGGTCAGTCGGAGGAATCCGTTCACGGTGCTCATGCGTCCGCTCCTTCGGTCTCGGCGTGGCCCCCGAGCGACCGTCCGGTCAGGCTGAGGTAGGCGTCCTCCAGGGTCGTGGTCTCGGTCCGTACCCCGTCGGTGCTCACGCCCTGGCGCGCCAGCTCGGCTTCCACCGCGCCGGCCAGGTCGCCTCGTCCGGTGACGGTGACCGTACGGCCTTCGACCACCACGTCGGCCACCTCGTCCAGGGCCGACAGCGCCGACCGGTCCACCGCGTCGGCGCTGCGGAAGCGCAGCCGCTGACCGCCGGAGACGTCGGAGATGAGCGCGGCCGGGGTGTCGAGCGCGGCGATCCGGCCCTGGTCGATGAGGGCGATCCGGTCGCACAGACGCTCGGCCTCCTCCATGAAGTGGGTGACCAGCACCACGGTGACACCGCGGTCACGCACCTGCTCGACCACCTGCCAGGTGTCCCGGCGGGCCCGTGGGTCGAGTCCGGTGGTCAGCTCGTCCAGGATGGCCACCTTCGGGTTGCCCACCAGGGCCAGGGCGATCGACAGACGCTGCTGCTGGCCGCCGGAGAGCGCCTTGACCGCGGTCCTGCGCTTGGACTCCAGATGGAAGTCGTGCAGCAGTTGCCGGGGGTCGGCGGGGTCGCGGTAGAAGGACGCGAACAGGTCCAGCGCCTCGCCCACCCGGAGGCGTTCGGGCAGCCTGCTCTCCTGGAGCTGGACACCGAGTACCTGGCGCAGCTCCGCTCGTTCGGTGCGGGGGTCGAGACCGAGGACGCGCACGCGGCCCGCGTCGGGCGTGCGGATGCCCGCGACACACTCGACCGCGGTGGTCTTGCCCGCGCCGTTCGGGCCGAGGATGCCGAAGATCTCGCCCGCCTCCACCTCGAAGTCCACTCCCCGCACGGCCTGGGTCGCGCCGTAGGACTTGGTCAGTCCGACCACTTCGATGAGGGCCATCGCCTCGTTCTCCTCACTGGTTGTCGGTCGTTTCTCGTACGCTTCGACCGCTCGCCGGCCTCCTCGGGCCGACGGCGGGTCATCGGGCCGGCGGACGGATGGTGACGTCGCGCACCAGCCACCAGGTCAGCAGCGTCCCGACGGCGGCTGTGCCGAGGAGGCCCAGGACAGCCCAGCCGAGTGCCAGCCGGTCGGCGTAGGCGGGCAGGGTTCCGAGGGCGACGCTGTCGCGGCCCAGCAGGATGTCCCCGGGAAAGACCAGCAGGGTGACGAACGGCACCATCAGCAGGCCCCTGGAGGCGAACCGGTACACGCACGCGGCGGCGAACGCGCCGCCCACCAGCCACACCAGGTGCACCAGCCAGCTCTCCAGGAGATAGGAGGGCAGCGAGGCGAAGCCCCAGTCGTGCGGCTGGTCGGCCGCGGTGTAGACCAGGACCTCCAGGCCGAGGCCGACGGTGAACAGCACCGCGGTGAAACCCGCGATGGCGACGGCGAACACGAGCGCCTGCCGGCTGAACGCCCTGCGCGTCATGGAGTTGGACACGTGGAGCGGAAGGCTGTGCCAGGTCAGGTGGACGCCGATCACCAGGCAGTACGCCCGTGCCCAGGCGTCGTAGGACGGCATGACGCCGTCGGCGTCGGGGCCGTACTCGGTCAGCAGGGCGGATGAACCGGTCATGGCGAGGACCACCAGGCTCAGCACGCACCACGCGACACAGCTGACGCGCACCCAGTAGCGCAGCAGCAGACGCAGAGCCGCCCCCCGCCAGGGCGGTGCGGGAGCGGTGTTCATCGGTCGCGCTCCCCCAGGTCACGGATGAGATGGCTGAAGAGGTCCTGCAGGCCGATGGGTCCCAGGTCCAGGTTCATGGACCAGGCGCGGGCGTGCCGGTCGGCGCCCAGCTCACCGAAGACCACCACCGACTTGGTGTAGCCGAGCAGTCGCTCGTCCAGGACCTGGAGGCCCTGGACGAAGGAGTCCACCAGGTCCGCGGGTCCGGTGACCTGGCAGCCCTGCGCCCGGAGCGCCTCGGTCTCGCCGCGGGCCACCAGCTTCCCCGCGTCGAGCATCACCACTTCCTCGAAGACGGAGCCGAGCTCCTCCACCAGGTGGGTCGAGACGATCACGGTGCGGGGACGGGCCATGTAGTCGGCGAGCAGCTCGTCGTAGAAGACGTGGCGGGCCGGGACGTCCATGACGGCGTGGGCCTCGTCGAACATGGTCACCGGCGCCTGGGAGGCCAGCCCCGCGATGACGCCGACCGCGGCCCGTTCGCCCTCCGAGAGGGCCCTGATGCGCTTGTCGGTGGCTATGCGGAAACGCTCGGTCAGGTGTTCCGCGTAGGCGTCGTCCCAGTCGGGACGTAACGTGGCGGCGAACCCGAGCGCGTCCCGCACCCGGCCGAGTTCGTCGGGGAAGTGGAACCGGCCGCGCACGAGACAGACCTTCGCCGCCGCGGCCTCGTTCTCGAAGACGGGTTCCCCGCCGATGCGTACGGTGCCCGAGTCGGGGCGGCGCAGGCCGGCCAGGACCGACATCAGGCTGCTCTTGCCCGAGCCGTTGCGGCCGATCAGTCCGTAGATCCGGCCCCCGCCCAGATGCAGGGAGAGGTTGTCCAGGACCACCCTGCGCCCGATGGTGAGCCGCAGGTCCCGCACCGAGACCGCGACACTCATCGCTCGCCCCGCCGCACGGTGCCGTGCGCGGCTTCGGCGCCCTCGGCCCGCCGCAGCCGTTCGATGACCTCGTCGAGGGGTACGCCGATGGTTCGCGCCTCCTCCACCATCGCATCGACGACTTCGGTGAAGAAGCGCTCCCGGCGCTGCCCCAGCAGGACCGACCGGGCGGCCGGTGTGACGAACATGCCGATTCCCCTCTTCTTGTAGAGCAGGCCCTCGTCCACGAGCTGCTGGTAGGCCTTGGCGACCGTCGCCGGGTTGATGCGGTGGAACGTGGCGTACTGCGTGGTGGACGTGACCGGCTCGTCGCCGCTCAGCGCGCCGTTGACGATGTCGGCACGCACGCGCTCGGCGACCTGGAGGTAGATCGGTGACCTCTCGTCGAACATGCCGCCTCCCTACCTCTCTGGTTCACTACTCGACTAATGAACCATAGAGCGCGGAGCGGCCCCGCTGTCAAGAGAGAGGGGCCGTCAGGCCGCACGGTCCGAGGGGTGTTCACCCGTTCCAGCGACGCATGACCAGTACGGCGTTGTGGCCGCCGAAGCCGAACGAATGGCTGACCGCCACCTGTACCGGGTGCTCCTGGGTCTTGTGGGGGACGAAGTTGATCCCGGGGAACTCGGGGTCGTCGCAGTTGACGGTCGGCGGCACCAGGCCCGTGCCCAGAACCTCGCTGATCACGGCCGCCTCCACGGCGCCGCCCGCCGCGAGCAGGTGGCCGGTCATGCTCTTCGTGGAGCTGACCGGCATCCGCTCGGCCCGCTCCCCGTAGACCCGGCGGAGCGCGGCCACCTCGCCGGCGTCGTTGAGCAGCGTGCCGGTGCCGTGCGCGTTGACGTACCCGACCTCGTCGGTGTTCAGCCGGGCCGCCGCCAGCGCCTCCCGCATGGCGCGGTCCATCTGCGCCCCGTCGGGCGCGGGGGCCGTCAGGTGGTGTGCGTCGGTGGTGGCCGCGTACCCGGCGAGTTCGGCCCGGATCGGCGCGCCGCGCCGGACCGCGTGCTCCGCGCTCTCCAGCACGAGCACGCCCGCTCCGGCCCCGATCACGAACCCGTCCCGGCCCCGGTCGAAGGGGCGGGACGCGGCGGCGGGATCGCCCGTA
This sequence comes from Streptomyces sp. CA-146814, assembly GCF_050942385.1. Classification (NCBI taxonomy): domain Bacteria; kingdom Bacillati; phylum Actinomycetota; class Actinomycetes; order Kitasatosporales; family Streptomycetaceae; genus Streptomyces; species Streptomyces sp. CA-146814. Next base: position 5,010,162 of record NZ_CP192068.1, on the reverse strand, counting down.
CGGCGGGAGAGCACGCGGGCTCGGGCGGCCGCGGCCAGTTCCAGCCTGCCGAAGGCGTCCATGCCCCCGGCGACGGCCACGTCCGCCCGGCCCTCGCTGATCCAGCGCGCGGCCTCGCCGATGCACATGGTGCCCGTGGCGCAGGCCGCGACCAGCTCGGCGGACGGGCCGCGGGCGCCGAGGGCGAGGGCGAGTTCGGCCGCCGCGCTGATCCCCATCGTCGGGAACACGTGAGGGCTGACTCCGCCGTACCCCTCCGCCGCCATCGCCGCCGCGTTGTCGGACGCGATGCGGGTCGAGCCGATGATCGACCCGACCGCGACCCCGACGCGCGGGGCGAGCGCGTCGTCCAGCTCGAGTCCCGCCTCCGCGAGAGCCATCCGGGCCGCCGCGATCCCCGCCTGGATCGTCCAGTCCGTACGGCGCACGGTGTGCCGGGGCACATGGGCGAGAGGGTCGAAGCCGCGCACCTCAGCCCCGATGCGTACGGGCAGGTCGTCCACCTCGAAGCCGGTGACCTCGCCCACCCCGCTCCGGCCCGCGAGCAGCCCCTCCCAGGTGGCGGCCCAGTCGGGTCCGAGCGGCGTGACCGCCCCCCGGCCGGTCACCACCACGCGCCGGTCCCGCGAGCCGTCCGTCCGGTCACCGTTCACAGCTGGTCCCCTCTCTGCTCTCTACCTGTCTCCGCCGGGCCATGCCCCGGCGGTTCCTGTCGGCTCAGACCGCGGCGACCGGTCTCGCGCGGTGTTGTGCGGTGAGTTCGACGAGGCGGCCGACCGCGTCGGCCGGGGAGGGCATCGCGTGCAGGTCCGCCTGGAGCCGCCGGGCCCCGACCGCGTACGAGGGGTCCTCCAGCAGCTGTTCCACCCCCGCCACGACCGCCTTCCCCGACACCCCCTCCACCGGCAGACTGATCCCCGCCCCGTAGGAGGTGACGCCGTCGGCGAGCCAGATCGCGTCCATCTGGTCGGGCATCGAGAGCTGGGGGGTGGCGTGGAGTGCGGTGGTGCCGATCGTGCCGAACCCGCCGTGGTGGACCATCGCCCGGCAGGTCGGGACCAGCGCCGCGAGCGGCACGAAATCGGTGACCCGGACATTACGGGGAGCCGGCCCCTCCCACCCCCGCACCGCGGCCACGACCTCGACATCCAGAGCGGACAAGGCCTCCAGGATCTCGGGCACCGACACCGCGTACCCGGCCAGCCGCTCGACGGCCGACAACCCCAGCGTGAACCCGATCCGGGGCCGGGCAGGCCGCTCCCACAGCCAACGCTCCACCACCGACGGCCCGTTGTAGATCCCGTACCGCACCGGCACATAATCCACCGACGTCTCAAGACGGAACGGCTCGGGCAACTGGTCCAACGTGAACTGGCCGGTCGTCAGCTCCTCGTCGAACTCCACCCCGAACCGGCCCGCCAGAGCGCCCAGCCACTCACCCAGCGGATCACTCCCCAGCCCCTGCGGGTCCCGCGCCCGCAACCGCAGGAACTGCTCCCGGGTCCGGGCGAAGAAATCCACCCCCCACGTCATCCGGGCATGCGCCGCACCACACGCCCGCGCCGCGACAGCCCCGACGAACGTCCCCGGCTCCCACACCACCAGATCCGGCTCCCACGACCGGCACAACGCCACCAGGTCATCGGCCATCGGATCGTTCACCAACCGGAACCACCACGGCACCACATCCTCGTAACCCGCCCGCAGATACCCCACACCCCCCTCCCACTCCGACACCCCCGCCACATCGAACGGAGGCAGGGAGGAGCCGCCGAACCGGGACTTCCACTCGGGGCGCATCGCCAGGAGGCGGCCCATGCCGTGGTCGCGGCCGACCGCCACCGCCGTCAGCCCCGCCCGCGTGATGTCGGGGACCAGCTCCGGCTGCGACGCCACCCGCACCTCATGACCGGCCGCCTCCAAAGCCCGCGCCAGAGGCACCTGGATGTACAGATGGGTCTTCTCTGCGTAGAGGGCGAACAGCACGCGCATGGCGGAGGACCTCCGACGGCGAGGGGACAGGACGCTGTCCCGCCGGCGGGACAGGGGGAGGGACTCCGGCGGTCCGGCCGGGCGGCCGGACGGGGCGGGAGACCTCAGGGCGTGGGGAGCGGCTTCCGGGTGCCCATCTGGACGACGAACCCGGAGAACTCGTCGAAGCCGCCGCCCCGGAAGTTGTGCAGCTCCTCCAGCACGACGATGTCGAAGGCGTCCTCGATGTGCAGCAGCAGCTGTATGAGGGTGAAGGAGTCGAGGTCCCCCAGCTTCACCTCGTCAGGGTCCTTCTGCTCGGCGTAGTAGCGCTCCAGGAAGACGCGGATCTGCGCCTTGACCGATGCCTCGTCCAGTACGACGTCCATGGTGATGCTCCCTTTTCTCCTGCGTTTCGCTTCAGTCAATCCCGTACCAGCGGTTCCCACCAGTGCCTGTTCTCGGCATACCAGCGCACCGTGTCGGCCATACCCGTGGCGATGTCGACGGAGGGGGTGAAGCCGAGTTCGCCGAATATCTTCCCGGCGTCGACCGAATAACGGAAGTCGTGCCCTTTCCGGTCGGCCACGTTGAGCACGCTCGACCAGTCCGCCGAGGACAGCTCCAGGAGCATTTCGGTGAGTTCCCGGTTCGATATCCCCTTGCCGCCGCCGATGTTGTAGGCCTCTCCCGGCCTGCCGTTGACGGCGATGAGCGCGAGGGCCCGGCAGTGGTCGTCCACGTGAATCCATTCCCGCACGTGGGAGCCGTCACCGTACAGAGGGATTTTCCGGCCGTCCAGCAATCTGGTGACGAACAGCGGGATGATCTTTTCGGGAAACTGATGGGGGCCGTAGGTGTTCGACGGCCGGGCGATGCGGACGGGCAGCCCGTGGGTGCGGTGGAAGGACCGGGCGAGCAGTTCGGCGGACGCCTTGGACGCCGAGTACGGCGAGTTGGGGCGGAGCGGGAAGTCCTCGTCCCAGGAGCCCGACGCGATGGAGCCGTACACCTCGTCCGTGGAGAGCATGACGAAGCTGTCCACCTTCGCCTCCAGGGCCTCCTGGAGGAGCACCCCGGTGCCCAGCACGTTCGTCCGCACGAAGTCGGCGGCGTCCGCGACGGAGCGGTCCACATGCGACTCGGCGGCGAAGTGCACCACGACGGAGCAGTCGCGCAGGGCCTCGCGCACCGCTGCCGCGTCGCACACGTCGCCGCGCAGGAAGCGCAGCCGCGGATCGTCGAGCAGCGGGCCGAGGTTGCGGCGGTCGCCCGCGTAGGTGATCTTGTCCAGCACGGTGACCCGGGCGTCCTCCAGCCCGGGGTACCCCTTGCCCAGCAGGCTTCGGACGAAGTGCGAGCCGATGAATCCGGCCCCGCCTGTGACCAGGACTCTCATGGGTGTCACCCTTTCCGGCGCGTCACGCGAGCGCCTTCGCCGTCTCCATCACGTAACGCCCGTATCCGGCCTGGGACATCGCGGCGCCGAGCGCGTGGCACTCGTCGGCGGTGATGTAGCCCATCCGCAGGGCGATCTCCTCCAGGCAGGCGACGCGCACTCCCTGACGGTCCATCAACACCTGGACGTACTGGCCGGCGTCGAGCAGCGACCGGTAGGTCCCGGTGTCGAGCCAGGTGAAGCCGCGCCCCAGCTCGACCAGCCGCACCGTCCCCGCCTCCAGGTAGGCGCGGTTCACATCGGTGATCTCCAGCTCGCCGCGGGCGGAGGGACGCAGCCCGCGGGCCACCTCCACCACGTCGCCGTCGTAGAAGTACAGCCCCGTGATGGCGTTGCGCGAGCGCGGGTGCGCCGGCTTCTCCTCGATGCCGATCAGCCTTCCCTCGCTGTCGACGTCACCGACGGCGTAGCGCTCCGGGTCGGCGACGGGGTAGCCGAAGAGCGTGCAGCCCCGGGACATCGTCCGGCATTCGCGCAGCAACTCCTGGAAACCGGCGCCGTGGAAGAGATTGTCCCCGAGGATCAGAGCGGAGGGTTCACCCCCGACGAAGTCGGCACCGACGATATAAGCGTCGGCTATTCCCCGGGGTTCCGCCTGCTCGGCATAGCTGATGTCGACTCCCCAGCGGTTTCCGTCTCCGAGCAGCCGGGAGATCGGCTCCATGGATTCGGGCGCCGTGATGATCAGGATGTCCTTGATCCCCGCGAGCATCAGCACGGAGAGCGGGTAGTAGATCATGGGCTTGTCGTAGATAGGAAGCAGCTGCTTCGAAACACCGGAAGTAATGGGCATCAGGCGACTTCCGGTGCCCCCGGCAAGAATTATCCCCTTCACGACCCTCCCCTTCGCACCTAATATACGTCCCCCATAGGTTGACCCCATCGAGGGCTGCGGAGTCAACACAGGAGCAAGAATTCAAGGAGTCGGCATGCGCGTACTCTTCACCGCTTATGCGGTGCGCACGCATTTCTACAGCATGGTGCCTCTGGCGCGGGCTTTGGAGGCGGCCGGTCATGAGGTGCGGGTGGCGTCGCAGCCGGAGCTGGTCCCCGACATCACGCGTGCGGGGCTGACGGCGGTGGCGGTCGGCCGCGACCACAACATGTGGCGCGTGCTGAAGCTGCGGCACGGTTCCGAACGCTGGGCGGCCCTGCCTCCGTTCGATGTGGCGGGGGTGTCGGAGTGGGAGGGGGGTGTGGGGTATCTGCGGGCGGGTTACGAGGATGTGGTGCCGTGGTGGTTCCGGTTGGTGAACGATCCGATGGCCGATGACCTGGTGGCGTTGTGCCGGTCGTGGGAGCCGGATCTGGTGGTGTGGGAGCCGGGGACGTTCGTCGGGGCTGTCGCGGCGCGGGCGTGTGGTGCGGCGCATGCCCGGATGACGTGGGGGGTGGATTTCTTCGCCCGGACCCGGGAGCAGTTCCTGCGGTTGCGGGCGCGGGACCCGCAGGGGCTGGGGAGTGATCCGCTGGGTGAGTGGCTGGGCGCTCTGGCGGGCCGGTTCGGGGTGGAGTTCGACGAGGAGCTGACGACCGGCCAGTTCACGTTGGACCAGTTGCCCGAGCCGTTCCGTCTTGAGACGTCGGTGGATTATGTGCCGGTGCGGTACGGGATCTACAACGGGCCGTCGGTGGTGGAGCGTTGGCTGTGGGAGCGGCCTGCCCGGCCCCGGATCGGGTTCACGCTGGGGTTGTCGGCCGTCGAGCGGCTGGCCGGGTACGCGGTGTCGGTGCCCGAGATCCTGGAGGCCTTGTCCGCTCTGGATGTCGAGGTCGTGGCCGCGGTGCGGGGGTGGGAGGGGCCGGCTCCCCGTAATGTCCGGGTCACCGATTTCGTGCCGCTCGCGGCGCTGGTCCCGACCTGCCGGGCGATGGTCCACCACGGCGGGTTCGGCACGATCGGCACCACCGCACTCCACGCCACCCCCCAGCTGCTTCTCGCCGAAGAACTCGACGCGCCGATCCTCGCCGACCGGGTGGCCGCGTACGGGGCGGGGATCAGTCTGCCGGTGGAGGGGGTGTCGGGGAAGGCGGTCGCGGCAGGGGTGGAACAGCTGCTGGAGGACCCCTCGTTCACGGTCGGGGCCCGGCGGCTCCAGGCGGACCTGCACGCGATGCCCTCCCCGGCCGACGCGGTCGGCCGCCTCGTCGAACTCACCGCACAACACCACGGACGCTGAACGGCGGGTGGGGGAGCCCTCCAACGGGCTCCCCCACACCTCCGGGGCGGACGATCTCCCCGGTTGGCGGCCGCGGTCTCTACCGTTCGGCCCTGTCGGTCGGACGGGGGGTGGTTCTCAGGGGTCAGCAGCCGTTGCTGACGGTGCTGATGAGCAGCTCGGCGTCGGGCGCCGGCGTCTCCATCTCCTGGAGGTCCAGAACGTTCATCACGAATCACCTCCTCCCGGCTCGTTCACCTGCGGATACGCGATCCCGGCAGTCTCCCGCCGGGACATCCCGGGTCAGCAGCCGTTGCTGACGGTGCTGATGAGCAGCTCGGCGTCGGGCGCCGGCGTCCCCATCTCCTGGAGGTCCAGAACGTTCATCACGAATCACCTCCTCTCGCCTCGTTCACCTGCGGATACGCGATCCCCGCGGTCTCCCGCCGGGACATCCGGGGTCAGCAGTTGGAGCTGACGGTGCTGATGAGCAGCTCGGCGTCGGGCGCCGGCGTCCCCATCTCCTGAAGGTCCAGAACGTTCATCACGAATCACCTCCCTCTCTCCCGCCTCGGTATCGCTCCCCCGCCGGTGCCGCCAGTCGGTGCGCGACCCGGGGTTCGAGGAACGGAAGCACAGGGTGGCCGCCCTCCTGGACGGCGGAGAGGGCGCTGAGGACCCCGGCCGATCCGGTGGCCAGGTCCATGGACAGCCGCAGTCCTCCCGCTCCGGGGAAGGCGAGGTGGCCGTCGAACGCGAGGGCGTTCCAGTGCAGGTTGGCCAGGTGTTCGCGCACATGGTCGCCCGGTACGTCGGTCAGGTGGCGCCGCAGTGAGTGCACCGCCGCGAGGAGTCCGGAGCGGCCGTTGAACAGCTGGCTCTCGATCACGTACGGCGTGCAGGCGGCACGGGCGAGGGCGGGCAGCGCCGCCGACAGCCGCTCGTCCGCGAGGTGCGCGTCCAGCAGGTCGGCGACCAGGCCGATGCCCGCCGAGCCGATCTCCAGGTACGTCAGCGCCCGGATGCCGCCCTTGACCCGCAGGACGTCGTCGCTGCTCGCGTCGCACAGGTCGAGGTCGCGATGGACCGCCCGTACGGCGTCGGTGAGGTAGTCCTTGTCCCCGGTGGCCTCGTAGCAGCGCAGCAGGAACAGGGCCCCGCCGGACCAGCCGCGCAGCAGCCCGCCGCGGGTGCCCGCGCCACCGGGGGCACGGTCGATGCCCCGGGGCGCGGGGCTCCGCACGGCGTCGCGTACGCGTTCGGCGAGTCCGAGGGCCTCGTGGCGCGCGGGGTGTCCGGCCTCGCCCCGGGCGAGGTGCAGCAGGTTGAGGCCGATGCCGGCCAGACCGCTGTGCAGGGAGACGTCGGTGACCTCCGCGAGCTTCGGCCGGACGCGCTCGACCAGCTCGGCCGCGGCCTCGCGGTGGCCCAGGTGGTCCAGGGTGAAGGCGACACCGTGGGCTCCGTCGTAGAAGCCCGGCCGCAGGTGCGGTGCGCGGGCGGCGCGCAGCAGCCATTCCTCGTGCCGGGGGTCGCGTACGCCGGCCGCCACCGAGAGGGCCCACAGCACCCCGGCCGCCCCATGGGCGAAGGAGCCGGGCTCGACCTGGAACTGCTGCGGATCGCCCGGGAAGAGCCGGTCCGTGCGCTCCGGGGTCGCGGTGGCCGCGATACCGCGCGCCAGCGAGGCCCTGGCCGCCGCCCAGTCGACCGGCGCGCGGTCGATGCGAACCTCGGACCGGGCGGTGGTGCGGGCGGCGGTACCGGTACGCGGCAGCGCTTCCGGGGCCAGCCGGTCGCGCAGCCCGGTCGCGAAGTCCGACGGAGGCCGGAAGAGGCGGTCGGCTTCGGCGATCAGATCCTCCGCCTTCTCCTGGGAGAGGCCCAGGACCGCGGTGTTGGGCAGGTACAGCCACAGCCGGAGCACGGCCAGGGCGTGCAGGTCGACAGCGGTGCCGGTCCTGGCGCGGGCGGTGAACCCGGGGTGGCCGAGAACGGGCCGGATGTCCCGGTCCGCGGCGAAGCCCATCTCGAAGTCGACGAACGCGACCCGGGGTCCGGCGCCGGGCTCGTCCTCCTCGACCAGGATGTTCGCGGGGTGCAGGTCGCCGAAGACCACACCGCGCCCGTGCACCTGGGCGAGCAGCTCGGTGACGGCCGCGTGCACCGCCTCGGCCCGCCGGGTGTACGCGGCCAGCGCCTCGTCCGTGACCTGCCGCCAGGTCAGCATGGGGTGGTTGAGGGCCACCCAGCGCTGCAGGGTGCCGCCCTCCATGCGCTCGACGGCGAGCATGCGGTGCCCGCCGAGGACGGCCTCGCCGTGCACCCGGGGCACGCCCCGCAGCCCGGCGAGCCGGTCCAGGACGCGTCGTTCGTTGTCGAGCCGGGCCACGGCGTCGGTGCCGTCGGGGGCCGCTCCGGCGTACGGCCGGGCCTCCTTGAGCACCACGGGCCGGCCGTCGGACCGGCGTACCGCGGTGTAGACGCCCCCGGCGTTGGAGAAGTGCAGGGCCTGTTCCACGTCGTAGTCGAACGCCCCGCTGGGCGCGGTGCGCCGCTCGATGTGCGGGCGCAGGAAGTCCGGTGGCTCCACCCAGGCGGGGGTGCTGAAACCGGGGCGTCTGAGGTCGGGGACCCGGCTGCCGTCGGACCGCAGGAAGGCCGGGACCAGTTCACCGTCCTCGGTCCAGCACCAGTGCTCGCGGAACGCGCCGTAGCGGAAGTGGACGGGGCCCTCGCCCCAGCGGCAGTCCGTGAGCACGTAGGGGCCGCTCTGTCCCGCCAGCCGGTCGGCGAGGATCTCCGCGGTACGGCGGAACTCCTCGGTGTCACGCGGATACAGGGCGAGGAACTTGCCGCCGGCCGAGCGGGGCGCGTACTTGGAGTTCATCGCCTCCAGCAGCTGGGTGCTGCCCAGGTGCTTGAAGGCGATGCCCGCCGACCGGCAGTGGTCGGCCGTGATCTCCAGCACCTGGGTGGCGTTCGCCGTGGTGGCCGAGACGTGGATCTTCCAGCCCAGCTCGGGCAGGGGCGGCACTCCGGGGCCTTCCGGGGTGTACACCTCCCAGAAGCGCCGCCGCTCCCGCCGCCAGCCGGTGACGGCCGAGGCGAACGCCGAGGGCACCAGGAGCGTCTGCTCCGCCGTCTTCTCCGGGGACTCGAAGAAGACGGGGTCGGCCAAGGCGTATATCGACCAGTCCACGGCCACGGGAATCCTCCATCAGCACGCCGGGGGCATCAAGGGAAAGGAGAGCTATCCGACGGTTTCGGGTTGATAAGCGGTCAGGGACGTCCGAACTCCCGAACGCAGGTAGTTCGTCAGCATCTCCCGTACGAGTTTCCGCTCGGGGTCTGTCTCCGAGGATTCGGGGCCGGCTGCGGGGCGGCTCTCCCATTCTCCCCGGACGAAGAGCGCTTCGTACTCGTCGCGCAACATGGCCCACACCAGAAGATCATGGCGCTCACCATTGATGAGCTGACGGTCCCGAAGAATTCCCTCAAGCATGAAGAAACGCAACCGGATCACCATGTCCAGCATGGCCCTGTTGTGCGAACCGACCCGGAACTGGAGCCGGTGGGCGCCCAGGTCGGCGAAGAGGTGCTCGATCAGCAGCCCGAACCCCTCGGCGCCGAACCCCCTGGTCCAGAGCCCGTCCTCGCCGATGGCCCCGCTGATCTCGTAGGCGTCCGGGCCGACGCGGAAGAACTTGACCATGCCCACGGGCCGTCCGGCCAGCGTACGGATCGTGCAGTAGCGCGATCCGTTGACCTCGACCTCGCGTCGCAGCGCCGCGATCGTGACCTGCTCGCCCGCGTCCCCGGTGAGCGCGGCGACGCGCCCTCCCGGACTGAGCCATTGCACGAACAGTTCGTAGTCCGCATCGGTGGAATGCGTGATCCGGACGATGCGGCCGGAGCGTAGCTCCTTGCCTGCTTCTTCCGTGTCGATGACGGGACCTCCTCATTCCGGTAACTCTTCGCGGCAGCCGTCATCGTGGCGCATGGAATGGAGCCGGTCAACCGGAAGGAAACCACTTCTTGACTGTCGTTAATTACCTGGGATTCTTTTTCCACCTCTGTCCCGCCGGCGGGACAGGCACACCGCCAACGACGGGTCGGATCAACGACGATTCCCACCCTTTCGGGCATCCGACGTCGTTCGAGCAAAGGTTTCCGACATGGCAGATACAGCCCAGGCTCTCTATCTGGATCTGATGAAGAGAGTTGTCTCCAACACCATCTATCAGGACGCCGCTCACGGCTGGGTCCAGGACCGGGACTTCGAGGCCGGGCTGCCGAAGATCGGGTACGACGCCGAGCTGCGGGCCGGCGGGCGGGACATCCCGCTGGTCGCGCACACGATGATCGGGCGCAAGAGGCTGGACAACGTGCACGACTGCGTCGAGCGGGTCCTGCGCGACGGGGTCCCCGGGGACCTCGTCGAGACGGGGGTCTGGCGGGGCGGCACGACGATCTTCATGCGGGCCCTGCTCAGCGCGTTCGGCGTCACGGACCGCACGGTCTGGGTCGCCGACTCCTTCGAGGGCATCCCGCAGGGTGACCCGGAGAAGTACCCGGGGGACGAGCTGGCCCCGCTCCACCGGTACAACGACGTGTTCGGCGTGCCGCTGGAGACCGTCCAGGAGAACTTCCGGCGCTACGGCCTGCTGGACGGCCAGGTGCGGTTCCTGAAGGGCTACTTCCGCGACACCCTGCCCACCGCCCCGATGGAGCGGATCGCGGTGCTCCGGCTGGACGGCGACCTGTTCGAGTCCACGATGGACGCCCTGGTCCACCTCTACCCCAAGGTGCCGGTGGGCGGCTACGTCATCGTGGACGACTACCGGGCCCTCCCACCGTGCCGCATCGCCGTGTACCAGTACCGCAGGGAGCACGGCATCACCGACCCGATCCAGGAGATCGACGGCGTCGGGGTGTTCTGGCGCCGTACCCGATAGGGGACGCCACCGCCCTGCGGCGGGTCCGGCACCGCGGTGCCGGACCCGCCGCAGGGCCCCTTATCCGCCGAACTCCCCTGCCGCGTAACGCTCCCTGGCCAGGCGGCGCTGGATCTTCCCGCTGGTGGTGCGCGGCAGCACCCCCCTGCGCAGCAGCACCAGGTCGCTGACGGCGAGACCGTGGTGGCGGCTCACCGCCTGCCGGACCCGCTCCTTCAGCGCGCTCCGGTCGGTCTCCGGAAGGTTCAGCATCGCCGCCTCGGTCTCGGCCAGGACGACCACCCGCTGCTCCTCGGCGCCCTCCACCGCGATCGCCGTGGCCGACACCGGGGCGGCCCCCTCCACGGTCTGCTCGATGTCCTCGGGGAAGTGGTTGCGGCCCCGCACGATGATGACGTCGTCGATACGGCCCACGACGAAGAGCAGGCCCTCGTGGAGGAAGCCCCAGTCACGGGTGTGCAGGTGGCCGTCCGCGAAGGTGCGGGCGGTGCTCCCGGGCCGGTTCCAGTAGCCGTCGGTGACGTTCGGCCCGGCGACGAGGATCTCCCCCACCCGCCCGGTGACGTCCTGTCCGGTGTCGGGGTCGACGATCCGTATCGCGGCCCCGGCCACCGGCCTGCCACTGCTCACCAGCGTCGTGGCGTCCGGGCCCGGCGGGCTCGGGACCACCTCACCCGCGGCGAGCGCGGCCCGGTCGAAGTGGCGGCTGACCGCGCCCTCACCCGCAGGCGTCATGGCCACCGACAGGGTCGCCTCCGCCAGCCCGTAACACGGCACCGGCACCGAGGCGTTCAGGCCCGAGGTCCCGAACGCCGCCACGAAGGCCTCGACGGACCGGGCGTGCACCGGTTCGCCCCCGATCGCCAGGGCCTCCAGGGAGCTGAGGTCGAGCCCGGCGGCCTCCTCGGGGCTGATCCGCTGTACGCAGTGCGCCATGCCGAAGTTCGGCGTCACGGTCCACTCGGCACGGTGGTCGGAGATCGCGCGCAGCCAGCGGTAGGGGTTGTGCAGGAAGCCCATGGGGCTCAGGTGCACCATGTGCAGCCCGGCGCTGAGCGGGGCGGCTATGCCGCAGATCAGCCCCATGTCGTGGAAGAATGGCACCCAGGAGACCGCGGTGCGCGCCGGCATGAACCGTGCTCGCATCTGGTAGGCGGCCGCCGCGAGGTTGGCGTGGGTGACCCGGACGCCCGAGGGGGAGCCGGTGGAGCCGGAGGTGTACTGGAGGTAGGCGACGTCCTCGGGCCGCGCGGCGGGCACGTCCGGCTCCGGGGCCTCACCGGTGGACGCGGTGTCCACCATGAGGACCCGGTCGCCCTTCCAGCCGGCCTCGGCCAGGGCGGCCCGCACGTCGGTGTCGGTGTGCGAGGTGGTGAGGACGCACAGGGGCGCGCTGTCCTGGACGACGGACCGCAGCCGGGTCTGGCTGCGGAACAGCTCGGGGGCGTACAGCGGTACGGCCACCACCCTCGCGTACAGGCACGCCAGGAACGCGACGACGTAGTGCTCGTCGTGCCGGCACAGCACCGCGGCGCGCTCGCCCGGCGGGCAGACCTGGTGCAGCTCGGCCGCCACCGCCCGTGCCCGGTCGTGCAGTTCGCGGTAGCTGAGCGTGGTGACGGTCTCCTGGCGTCCCGCGACGCCGGGCACCTTGCGCCGGTCGAGCACGGTGAGGGCCGGCCGCTCCGCCGCCTCCTCGGCCAGCCGGGCGACGCTGTCGGCGAGGAACTCCAGGCGGACCGGCTCCTCGTCCCCGAAGGGCAGGAGCATGCCGTCCGGGACGGTGCGGGCGGGAACGTCGGTGGTCATGGTGTCCTTCCCAGGTCCCCGGCGGGGTGCACCGCGGACGGGTCCAGGGTGTTGGCCGGCAGCAGCAGCTGGGTGGCCGCCAGTTCGCGGTAGAGGGCGTCCCTGCTGAGCAGCTGTTCATGGGTGCCGGTCGCCCGGACGCGTCCGGCGTCCATGACCACGATCCGGTCGGCCATGGAGACCGTGGACAGCCGGTGGGCGACGACGACCACGGTGGTCCTGCCGCTCACCTCGGTGATGACCTCCCGCAGCGCGTTCTCGTTGCGGGCGTCGAGCTGGGAGGTCACCTCGTCGAGCAGCAGCAGACGGGGCTTGCGCAGCAGCGCCCGTGCCACGGCGACCCGCTGCCGCTCACCGCCGGAGAGCTTGTTCCCGCGGTGGCCGACCTCGGTGTCGAGGCCCTGGGGCAGCCGGGCGACGACCTCTTCGAGCCGGGCCTGCCGGACCGCGTCCCAGATGGCCGCTTCGTCCGCGTCGGGGACGCCGATGGAGAGGTTCTCGCGCAGGGTGCCGGCCAGGACGGGGGCGTCCTGCTCGACGTAGCCGATGGAGGCGCGCAGGTCGCCGAGCGGCCAGTCGGTGACGTCCTTGCCGTCCAGGGTCACTTGGCCGCGCTCCACCTCGTAGAAGCGCTCGATCAGGGCGAAGACGGTGGACTTGCCCGCGCCCGAGGGGCCGACGAAGGCCGTCATGCCGCCGCGGGGGATGTCGAAGCTGACGTCGTGGTGGACGACGGTGTCGTTCCCCGGGTAGCGGAAGACCACGTTCTGGAATCCGACCGAAGCGGGCTCGGCCGTCCGGTCCGGGGTCCGCGGGGCGGGCGGCTCCTCCGGCTCGGTCCGCAGCCGCAGCATCTCGTTGACCCGGCCGAGCGCGGCGGCGACCACGTTGAACCGCATCATCGCCGTGACGAGCGCGCCGAGCGGGGGGACCAGGTAGAAGAGGTAGAGCAGGAACGCGATGAGGCTGCCCAGGCTCATGTCGCCGGAGGCCACGCGTGCGCCGCCGACCCCCAGCACGGCCAGGAACGAGATCTGGATCATGATGGTGATGAAGGCGCCGATGAACGCCTCCAGCCGGGCCACCTTCAGACTGGACTGCCAGGCGCGCCGGGCGCCCCGCTCGGCGATCTCGGCCTCCCGGTGCTCGGCCCCGGACGCCTTGATGGTGCGGAAGGTGCCGAGGACGCGTTCCAGGGCGGTGCTCAGTTCGGCCACGCCCTCCTGGACGCGCCGGGAGCTGTTCTCCAGCTGCGGGAGGCCGATGCCGATGACGATGGCGCCGAGCAGCAGCACGCCGAGCGTGGTGAGGAGCAGCACCCCGTCCATGAAGCCCATGAGGACGACGATGGTGGTGAGCATCACCGCCCCGTTGACGGTCTCCACGATGGTCGTGGTGACGGCGCTGCGCAGCAGCGTGGTGTCCGCCGTCGCGCGGGACATCAGGTCGCCCGGCGGGAACTTGTCGGTCTCGGAGACCCGCAGCCAGAGCACCTTGCGGATGACCTCGCGGCGGGAGTTGAGCACGACGGTCTCCGAGACCCGCATGAGCAGGAAGGTCCCGAAGGCACCGAACACCGCGGAGAGCAGGACCAGTCCGCTCAGCAGCAGCAGGGTGCGGGTCACCGAGGACTGGCTCTGCAGGTCCTCCACGACGCTCTTGGCCATGATCGGCTGAATCAGCCCGGACAGGCCGCCGAGCAGCGTCAGTCCGCCGCCCAGGAGGATCACGCCACGGTAGGGGCGGAGGTAGCGCAGCATGTCGCGCCAGGCGTCGCCGCGCAGCACCGCGGGGAGCCGGTGGTCGCCGCCGGCCCTGCCCCCGCCTCCGGGTTCCGGGGCGGCGGCGGGCTCGGCGTCGTCGGCGGGCCGGGTCACCGGGTCAACGTGTGTGTCCGTCATCTCCGACCTCCTCACGGCTGATGAGATCGGCGGCGGTGGCGGCGAGGATGTCGCGGGCCGCCCGGACCTCGGCGGCCAGCGGGCGGTCGGTGCTCAGCGGCGGTGATACGCGGGCGAGTTCGGCCCACACTCCGGCCTCCTCCGGCTCCCGGCCCTCGATCGCGGCGAACTGCGTCACGCCCAGGCCCAGCGACCCGACGACCAGCCAGGCCAGTTCCAGCGCCTCACCGACGGAGTTGGCGCCGTTGAGCGCCATCGGTACGTGGTCCTGGTTCCAGCCGTTGGTGGGCAGCGAGGTCAGCCCGGAGGGGTAGACCAGCTGGCGGATCCGGGAGACGAACGAGGTGGCGCTCAGCTGGACGCCGGCCAGGCCGCTGTTGCTGCCGGGGTTCGGGGTGAGCATGGGCGGCCGGTCGCTGTTGGTCGCCGGCGTGCACAGCAGCGCCAGCTGCCGTTCGGCGAGGAAGGCGACCTGCTGGAGGCAGAGACCGATCTGGTCGGACGCCAGGCCCACCGGCATCGCGTGGAAGTTGCCCGCGTGCAGGAACTCGCCTTCGAAGTAGAGCGGGTTGTCGGTGCAGCCGGTCGCCTCACGTACGAGGATCTGCTCGGTCGACGAGAGCTGGTCCAGGACGGCTCCGATGACCTGGGGGGCGCACCGCAGGCTGTAGGGCTCCTGGAGCGGGCGGTGCGGGGCGCGCCGCATCCCGGGCGGCAGCCCGTCGCGTATCCACTGGGCGGCGAGGATCTGGCCCGTCTGTCCCCGGATGTGGCCCACGGCCGGGTGGTAGGCCTGGGGGCTGGACCCCAGCAGCGTCACCGCTCTGGACGTCAGGAGCGCCACCGCCCGGCAGAGGCGCAGCAGTTCGCGGTGGTTGAACATGGTCGCGGCCAGGCCGACGCTGGTGCCGTTGACGAAGGAGAGGGACTCCCGGGCGCGCCAGGTGATGGGCTCGGCCCCGAGGGCGGCGAGCGCCTCGGCGGCGGGCACGATCGACCAGCCGCCGTCCTCGTCGAGCTGCCAGGCCTCGCCCTCGCCGGTGAGGGCGAGGGCGGCGTGGGCCAGTGGCTGGAGGTCGCCGCTGGCGCTGACGGTGCCGTCGCGCGGGATGACCGGGGTGAACCCGCGGTTCCAGAGGTCGGCGAGGCGGTCCCAGAACTCGGGTGCGACGGCCGAGTGCCCCTTGCGGATGCTGTTCAGCCGCAGCCACACCACCAGTCGGCTGACCTCGGGAGGCAGCGGTCGGCCCTGCGCGCTGGCCAGGTGGGCGATGAGCCCGCTCCCCTGGTCCTCACCCGCGCCCGCGGCCGGGTAGACGACGAGCGGCCCGAATCCTTGGGTGATGCCGTACAACTGCCCGTCGGATGCCAGCAGTTCGTCCAGGGCCGTGACCCCCTCCCGCATCCGTTCGGCGTCCGCGGCGTCGCACGCGTCGAGCCGGGCGCCCGGCCGGGCCTGGGAGAGGAGGTCGGCGAGCCCCGCCTTCGGGGATTCCACTGTGTCAACGATCACTTCACGCTCCTGCTCGGGTGGTCAGAGGGGGCTGTACGTGGCGGAGCTTCCCGGTGTCGGACCGGTCGATCCGGTCGACGACGTGGACCCGCCGGGGGCGGACGACGAGCCCGGCCGAGGCGAGGACGGCGCGGACCCCGCCCGTGTCGAGCGCCTCGCCGGCCGCGGGGACGACGAGCAGGTCGAGGTTCTCGCCGCTGACCGGGTCCGTGACGGGCAGGCAGGCCAGGTCCGCGCAGTGCACGACATCCCGCAGCAGCCGCTCCAGTTCGTCGAGGTTGACCCGGCGCCCGTTGACCTTGACCAGTCGGCCCCGGCGCCCGGAGAAGCGGAAGCGATGGTCCGGTCCGACCCGGATGTAGTCGTCCGTGAGGTGGCTGGACGGCGGTGGACTGCCGGGCCGGGCGGCGAGCCGGGGGCTGCTGACGGACAGCAGCACGTCGCCGGTGGAGTCGGGTTCACCCCAGGCGGGCCGGACGTCGGGCAGGAGCTCCCACAGGGGCTCGTCGGGTGCCCACACCCGGCTGGCGACGCCGCCGGTCTCCGTGGAACCGAACACCTCCGTGACGGAGACCCGCTCGGCCCCCTGCTCCTGGACGAGCCGGGCGGCCGTCGTCGGGAGCATCGCGGTGCTGTGGAGGACGGCCACCTGCTCGGCCGCGCGGACCCACTCACCGTGCCGGAGCAGCACCGAGAACGTCCACGGGACGCCGACCACGGCCCAACGGCGGTGCTCCGTGAGGGGCATGGCGCCGTAGTACTGCGGCCGATACCAGACGGGCACTCCCAGCCGCGCCGGGAGCAGCACGGTGGCGAGGGCGCCGAAGAGGTGGCGGGCGGGGGCGCAGGCCAGCAGGGCTTCGGGCCGCCGGGGGGCGAGGAGACCGGCGAGCAGCCCCGCCTCGTCCCAGAGCTGCTGCCCGGTGCGGACCCACCTCTCCTGGGGGCCGGTCGTCCCCGACGTGCGGAACTCCACGGTGTCGGGAAGGAGCCCGGTCACGAGCGCCTCGGGGTCGCGCACCTCGTCCCACCGCACGAGCCAGGGGGTGTCGCTGATCTCCGGAGCGTCATTCCCGGCAGCCAGCAACTCATGCGGCGACAGTTCGTGGTAGCGCACGTGTTGACCTCACGTCAGGGGACGCGGGTGTCCGAAAAATACGGACACTCCGCAACATGAACCGGACAAATTAGCTAGAAGGAGCGGTCCGCCGGCAGGAGGTCGACGAGGTCCGCGACGCTGCGGACTCCGGCCATTTCCTCCTCGGGGATCTCCACGCCCGCCTCCTTCTGGAGCGTGAAGGTGATTTCTACCAGGGAGAGCGAGTCAATTCCCAGCTCGTCCACCAGAAGCTTCTCGGGCGACGCTTCGGAGGCCGGAACCCCAGATACCTCTTCAATGGTTCGGGCCACAAACGCGAGGTGATTGCTCTCTTGCTCGGAAGTTTTCATGAGTATCTCCTATTCCCTCCCGCCCTTAGTCGTCAAGTAATTCACCGGACCGCCCCGGAAATCCGCCCCAAGCGCTGCGCACCTTCCCGGCGAGCGGTACCGGCCGAAGGTCCGCCGGCGGACGGAGCCGGGCGCGCCTGTCCCGCCGGCGGGACAGGCGCGCCCGCCCGAAGCTCCGGTGGGGCCCCGATGGATACCCGGTGGATCCCCAGTGGGGCCCCGGTGGAGCGGCCCGGCAGGAGCGGGCGTCGGACCCTCGGAGGTGACCCCCGGACGCCCGCACAGGATCGACGGCATCGGACCCGCAACCCGGCCCAGCCACCCCTCGGAAGGTTTCACCGCAGGACCCACGGATACGGCCCGGTAGCGGCCCGCCGAAGAATTTCCCCGTATTAACAGACACTGGACGCCACTCGCCACGTGAGGCAGACTGCGCCTCGATTGGATCAACGATCTCGCCCAAGATCATCATGAACCGGGGGTTTCACAAATATGGAGCGTATGTTACCGAATAATCCGAACAGACACCCACGCCTTACCACCCGTGAGACCCCGGAAAAAAGGAACCGGAATTCTGGGGACTTCCCGGCCGGCCGCACCGGAGCGGCACGCACCGGCAGAACCTCGCTCACACTTCCGACACATATGCCGATCGATCAGTGGCGTGATCTCGGCCAACACATTTACGTCATCAACGATTCGTCCGGATGGTGGTTCGGCGATTGGCTGATTTACGGCCAGCAGCACTACCCGGACCGCTACAAACACGCCATCGCCGAGACGTCGCTCAGTTATCAGACGCTACGCAACTACGCGTGGGTGGCCGGACAGTTCGGCGTGGACCGCAGGCGCGACCGGCTGAGCTTCCAGCACCACGCCGAGGTGGCGGGCCTCAACGTCGAGATGCAGGACAACTGGCTCAACCAGGCCGAACGGTTCGGCTGGTCGCGGAACGAACTGCGACGGCGCATCAAGGCGGGGCTGCGCCCGCCGTCCGAGAAGCTGCCGGCCAACGTCCGGGTGGATGTCACCGCCGAACGCCGCGCCCGCTGGGAGCGGGCGGCGGCCGACCGGGGCCAGGAACTCTCCACCTGGATCATCTCCGTGCTGGACGAGTCCGCGAGCGTCTGGCAGACGGAACCCACCCCGCAGCTCGCCCCGGCCCCCGCCGAGCACCCCCAGCAGAACGGAGCCCCCCTGCCATGACACTCGCTGTCTGGGACTACCTGAACGAGTTCGAAGCGGAGCGCGACGACATCCTCGACGCCGTGGAGAGCGTGTTCCGCTCCGGTCGGCTGATCCTGGGCGACAGCGTCCGGGGCTTCGAGAGCGAGTTCGCCGCGTACCACGGCGGCGGGCAGTGCGTCACCGTGGACAACGGGACCAACGCCCTGGTGCTCGCGCTCCGCGCGGTGGGCGTGAAACCCGGTGACGAGGTCATCACCGTCTCCAACACGGCTGCCCCCACCGTCGTCGCCATCGACGCCGTCGGAGCCGTGCCCGTGTTCGTCGACGTCGACCCGGACACGTATCTGATGGACGTGGACCAGGTCCCCAAGGCCGTCACCGAACGCACCCGCGCCCTGCTGCCCGTCCACCTCTACGGGCAGTGCGTCGATCTGGCGCCGCTGGAGGAGTGCGCGCGCGCAAACGGCCTGGCGCTCGTCGAGGACTGCGCACAGGCCCACGGAGCCCGCCGCGACGGCCGGATCGCCGGGACGACCGGCGACGCCGCCGCCTTCTCCTTCTACCCGACGAAGGTGCTGGGCGCCTACGGGGACGGCGGCGCCGTCCTCACCGGCCGGGACGAGACCGCCGACGCACTGCGCAGACTGCGCTACTACGGCATGGAGAACCGCTACTACGTCGAGGCCACGCCCGGTCACAACAGCAGGCTGGACGAGGTCCAGGCGGAGATCCTGCGGCGCAAACTGACCCGGCTGGACACCTATCTGGCGGGGCGGCGCGCCGTGGCCGACCGGTACGCCGAGGGCCTGGCCGGCACCGGTCTGGTGCTGCCCGCCGTCGCGCCGGGCAACGACCACGTGTACTACGTGTACGTCGTACGCCATCCGCAACGCGAGGTGATCATGCGGGAGATGGAGCGCAGGTCCATCTCCCTCAACATCAGCTACCCGTGGCCGGTCCACACGATGCGGGGATTCGCGCACCTGGGGTACCGGCCCGGCGATCTGCCGGTGACCGAACACCTGGCGGAAGAGATCTTCTCCCTGCCGATGTACCCGTCCCTGCGCCCGGACGACCAGGAGCGCGTCATCGAGGCCCTGCGCGAGGTGACGGACCGGCTGTGACCCCCCTGCCCCCCGCGACTCCGTCCGCCCGCCCCGAGGAGGCAGCCGTCGTGGAGGAGTCCGTCCCCCGCCCGCACCCCTCGGTGACCGGCGCCTTCGGCCGCTGGTGGGAGGAGCGCCGCCGTGCGGCTCCGCTGACGGTCACCCCCGTCTCCTTCGCCGACCTGCACCAGTGGCACTTCGCACCGGAGGGCGGAGACCTGGTCCATGCGACGGGCGGGTTCTTCGCCGTGGCCGGAATGCGCCGGTACGAGGCCGACGGCTCCGTGCGGGACCAACCGGTCATCTCCCAGCCCGAGATCGGGATGCTGGGCATCCTGGTCAAACGGTTCGGCGGCGTACCGCACGCGCTGATGCAGGCGAAGGCCGAGCCCGGCAACGTGGGCTCGGTCCAGCTGTCGCCGACGGTGCAGGCCACCCGCAGCAACTACACGCGCGTGCACCGCGGCCACGGCACCCGGCATCTGGAGCACTTCTCCGGCGACCGGCGGGGCCGGGTGCTGGTGGACTCCCTCCAGTCCGAGCAGGGGGCGTGGTTCTGGCGCAAACGCAACCGCAACGTGCTGGTGGAGACCACGGCCGAGGTGGCGGACCACCCGGACCACCACTGGGTGGAACTGGACGAGTTGCGGCGGCTGCTCCGTACCGACCACCTCGTCAACATGGACGCCCGGTCGGTGCTGGGCACCGCTCCGCTGTTCCGCCCGCCCCCCGACAGCGACGATCCGTTCGTCCGGGCGCTCGCCCGCTCCTACGCCGAGTCCCCGGCCGGAGACGACGACGAGCAGGAGGTACGCACGTGGCTGAACGACGCCAAGAGCCGATGCGCCTCGTCCGCCCGGCTGCTGCCGCTCTCCGGCATCGACGGGTGGACCCGCACCGACGGGGAGATCGGCGACGACGACGGCACCGCCTTCCGGATCATCGCCGTCCAGGTGACAGCGGTCGGCCGGGAGGTTCCGGGCTGGTCGCAGCCGCTGCTCGCACCCCGGAGCGAGAGCGTGGCGACCTTCCTGGCGCGCGAGATCGACGGGATCCTGCACCTGCTCGTCCAGGCACGGGCCGAGCCGGGACTCCACGATCTGCTGGAGCTGGCGCCGACCGTGCACCGGCACTACCCCGGCGAGGCGCCCGGCCCCTTCGACGCGCTCGCGGAGAGCGAGGACCCGGCGCGCGTCCGGTACGACGCCCGGCACTCGGAGGAGGGCGGCCGGTTCCACCGGGCGATCACCCGCCACCGGGTGATCGACGTCGGCGCCGAGGTCCCGGTCGACGTACCCGAGTCGTACCGGTGGCTGACCGTCCACCGGTTACGGACGCTGGCGCGGCAGGGCTACCACGTCAACGTCGAGGCACGCAGCCTGCTGGCCTGCCTGCACAGCCTGTGGTGAGCGCCCGGACCGGCGGATCGGTCCACGGCCTCCGCCGGCCGCAGGGCCGCACCGACCGAGAGGACCACTCCGTGCAATGGAAGAGCCTGGGCGTGCAGGGGGCCCGCGTCTTCACCCCGACCGTCTTCCCGGACGAACGAGGCCTGTTCGTCGCCCCGTTCCAGCGCGATCCGTACGCCGGGGCGGTGGGCCTCCCGCCCTTCCCGCTCGCCCAGACCGCGCACAGCCGCTCGCGGCGCGGAGTGGTGCGCGGCGTCCACTACACCGCCGCGCCACCTGGCATGGCCACGTACGTGTACTGCGCGCGCGGCCGGGCCCTGGACATGGTGGTCGACGTACGAGTGGGTTCCCCCACGTTCGGCCGGTGGGACTCCGTGGTGCTCGACGCGGAGGAGTTCCGCGCCGTCTATCTGCCCCTGGGCGTCGGGCACGCCTTCACCGCCCTGGAGGACGACACCGTGATGTCGTACCTGCTCTCGGGCGGGTACTCGGCCGAGGACGAGAAAGCGGTCTCGGTGTTCGACCCGGCGCTGGGGCTGCCGGTCGCGCCGAGCCCGCCCCCCGTGCTGTCCCCCCGCGACCGGTCGGCCCCCACGCTCGCCGAGGCACGGGAGGCCGGGATGCTGCCGGACTACGCCACCTGCCTGGAACTGGAGGCCGAACTGTGCTCCGCGGTGCCCGGCCCGGCGTCGGGACCGGCCCGATGAGCGCGGCTCCGGGCGGTGCGGCGGCGGGCCCGACGGCGGGGCGTACCCCCCTGATCACCGTGCTGGGGGCCTCCGGGTTCCTCGGTTCCGCGGTCGCGGCCATGCTCGCGCGCACCCCGGTCCGTCTCCGGCTCGTGGCCCGGCGGGCCGGCTCGGTGCCGCCCGGCGTCGCCGAGGTGGAGACCCGGGCCGCCGACCTCACCGACCCCGGCAACCTGCGCGACGCCCTCGCGGGCGCCGACGCGGTGGTGCACCTGATCTGTCACCGCACCGACAGCCACGCCTGGCGCACGGGGAACGATCCGATGAGCGAACGGGTCAACGTGGGCATGGTGCACGACCTGATCGACGCGGTACGCGGAAGGGCCGGGGGGCCGCCCCCCGTCTGCCTGTTCATCGGCTCCACAAGTCAGGTGGGCCTGACGTCCGCCGACTGCATCGACGGCACCGAGCCGGACCGCCCGGCCAGCGTCTACGACCGGCACAAGCTCCTGGCGGAGCAGGCGCTGCTGTCGGCCACGGCCGAGGGCGTGCTCCGGGCCCTGTCGGTGCGGCTTCCCACCGTGTTCGGAGACTGCCCGGTCCCGACGGCGGTCGACCGCGGGGTCGTGACCGCGATGGCCCGGCGCGCCCTGGCGGGTGAGCCCCTGACGGTCTGGCGGGACGGGGAGATCGCCCGCGACATGCTGTACGTGACCGATGCCGCCCGGGCGCTCGTCACGGCACTGGACCACGCCGACGCCCTGGCGGGGCGCAGTTGGGTGGTGGGCACCGGGCGGCCCACCCGGCTCAGGGACCTGTTCACCTCGGTCGCCGAGATCGCGGCGGCGCTCACCGGCGGGCCACCGGTCCCGGTCGTCACCGTCGATCCGCCCGCCCACGCCACGCCGCCCGACTTCCACAGCTACACCGTGGACGCCTCGGCGTTCCGCGCGGTGACCGGATGGACGCCGGACGTGCCGCTGCGGACGGGCCTCGAACGCACGGTCCACGGCCTCGCGAAGGACCGCCGGGAGGAGCCCGCGGGAGGCTGAGGCAGGTGGCGCCCCGGGTCAGTGCCCCATGCCGAGCCCGCCGTCCACGGGGATGACCGCGCCCGTGACGTATCCGGCGTCGGGGCCCGCGACGAAGCGCACCACGCGCGCCACCTCGTCGGCCGTGCCGCTCCGTCCGAGCGGCACGGCCCCCCGCATCTCCTTCTGGCGCGACTCGGGGACCGCGGCGGTCATATCGGTGTCGATGATTCCCGGCGCGACCACATTCACGGTGATGTTCCGCGGGGCGACTTCGCGCGCCAGGGAACGGGCGAATCCGATCATGGCCGCCTTCGAGGCAGCGTAATTCGTCTGCCCTGCGGACCCCATCATTCCGGATACCGACGAAATGAGAATGATGCGCCCCTTCCGGGCCCGCATCATCGGATACAGGGCACGGCGGGAAACCCGGAAAGCGCCGCCCACGTTGGTGTCGTAGACCGAGGAGAAATCGTCGTCGCGCATCACGGCCAGCAGTTTGTCCCGGGTGATACCGGCATTGGCCACGAGCACCTCGACAGGCCCGTGCTCCTCCTCCACCCGCTGAAACGCCTGGTCCACCTGGTCGGTGTCCGTAACATCGCACGGGACCCCGAGGACCCCCTGCGGCGGCGTGCCCGACCGGTGAGTGACGGCGACCCGGTCCCCCGCCTCGGCGAAGGAAAGCGCTATCGCCCTCCCTATTCCCCGATTTCCCCCGGTGACGAGAACCGAACGCCCCATGACATGCCCCCTGAATTCCCTTGAATTCCCGGCGAACCCGACGGGCAACGCGCCCCCGACCGCCCTTGGGAAAAGAGCCAAGCACAGCACTCGGAACTGTTCAAGG
The DNA here is from genome assembly GCF_050942385.1 of Streptomyces sp. CA-146814. Lineage (NCBI taxonomy): Bacteria > Bacillati > Actinomycetota > Actinomycetes > Kitasatosporales > Streptomycetaceae > Streptomyces > Streptomyces sp. CA-146814. The sequence goes on along the minus strand of NZ_CP192068.1, from coordinate 4,986,670 downwards.
GCGAAGCCGTGCCGGGAACGGAGGCACCGCGGCCGACGGAACCGGGACGCCTTTTCCGCCGTGCTGTTCCGGGGCGCGGCCTCCCCGGAACGCCGAAAGAGCGGCTTCTGCCGTCAGCCCCGGATGCGGGCCCGGCGCGACATCACCGCGCGCAGGACCCGGCGCCCCTCCGTCGACAGGTCCAGGGCCTCGCGCACCCCGGCCCCGCTGCCCGCCGTGCCGGTCGTCTCCGCGAGGATCTCCAGGATCCGGACCTGGCGCTCCAGCTCCCCCGCCACCAGCGGCCCGGCTTCGGTCGGCTGCCCGTCGCGCGCCGCCTTAAGGAGGTCGGCCCCGTTCACCGGAGCCTCCCCGTCCGGGGCGTCGAACCGGCCGTGGATCTCCAGCGCGACCAGCGAGCAGGCGTCGGCCCACTCCCGTAGCGGCGCGGGAGCGAAGTCGGAGGGCGCGGCCCCCAGCATCGCGCGCACCCGTGCGGCCGGGCCGTCACTGACGGCCTCGTCGTCCATCGCCGTACGGACGGCCGCGAGGCGGATGGCCCATTCCCGCCCGTCCTCGCAGCTCGCCCAGAGCGGCCGCAGCGGCTCGGTCCCGTCCGGGCCCGCCAGCAGCGGCAGGCACCGGTCCAGGCAGGCCACGGCACTGGCGGCGAGCGCTCGCTCGTCGGCGCGTTCGATCAGTTCCAGCAGACTCATCGACGTCTCCCTCGGTCTACCGCGTACTGCGTCGAATGGCCGAAAAGCGTCACTTCTGAGCGGGTGTCAGCGGTGCGCACCCGGGACCGGCGGGGCGGGAACCCAGGACTGTACGGCGCGTTCCACCTGCATCCGGGTCAGGGCGCGGACGAAGAGGATCGCCAGTACCGCGGCGACGATCTCCAGCGCCTCGGCGGCTGCCACCAGCGCGAGGGCGTGCGCCTGCTGCTCCGGCTCCTCGGCGATGTCCTGCACGTGTGCGGTGATCCGGTCGGTGAGGAGCGTCGCGATCCACAGGGCCCACCAGAAGTTGAGCAGGGCCCGCGGGACGGCCGTCCGGCCGCCCTCCGGGCCGATCGGGGCGCTGCCCGCCCAGATTCCGTCGGCCACCCTGTAGGGGAACCAGAGGTTGGCCACGGGCACGAACCAGCCGCCCACGGCCCAGCCGGGGCCCATCTTCTGGACGCCCGGGTCGAAGACCTCGGCGTTCCGGCGGGTCCGGTGAAACCAGAGGATGAAGAGGATGCCGGTGACCATGAAGACGGTCGGCTGGTAGTCCGTGATGGTGTCGTGGAGGCGGTCGGCCGACTGGACCCGGCTGAGCTGGACGGCCGTGTAGTCGCCGGCGGCGAAGTCCTGCCATGTGGAGCGCAGGTGGAGTCCGCTGACGATGGCGGCCAGGTCGGTCGCGATGACCGTACCGAGCAGGGCGGTCACCGCCCAGGACAGGCCGACCGGCGAGCGCGGCCAGTCGCGCACGCCCCAGCCGCCGGGGCCGGTCGCTGCGGGTGCCAGGTGGTCGGGCAGCGGCGGCCGAGTACCGGAGCAGAAGGTGCAGAGGCCGTCGTCGGTGACGGCCGTTCTGGTGCGGCAGCGGGTACAGAGCATGAGGCATCCCCCCAAGGGCGCGAAGTCGGCAGGCGACCACACGTCCCTCCCCAGGAAGCGCACGGTCGGCGGACCGTATCAGGTGCCCGGAAGCACACAGTCCACCGACCGCCCCGGGGGTCTCGTCAGCCCGCGCTGCCCGTCCGGCCCGCCAGCTCCTGGAACTGTGCCCAGGTCAGCTCCGGCTTCCGCGGGTCCCACAGCTTCTGCGAGGTCGCGACGAGCGGCATCCTGATGCCGTCGGCCACCTGCTGGGTCGTCTGCGCGTTCGGCAGGTCGCCCCAGACCGCGAACCGGCCGCCGAGGATCTGCGGCGAGTAGCGCTGCGCCACCGGTTCGGTGCCGCGAAGGACCATCGGGGTCCACTGCTCGTAGATCCGCTTGCCGGTCGGGTAGACGAACTCGTTCGGCTCGCCGAGCACGTAGTACAGGAACTCGTCGTTGAGGTTGAGCATCTTGTAGCCCTCGGCGAGGTACTCCTGCGGCGGCCGGGCGCCGATCTCCTTGCCGGTCCAGTACTCGATCTCGATGTTCTTGGCCGCCTTGACCTTCGAGTCCCGGAAGAGGCCGTCGTTCCACGCCTTGGCGGTGCGGCCCTTGGGCTCGACCACCTCGGCCCGGTCGTTCAGCCAGCCGGTGGCGAGGTCCTCGATGGTGGCGCCCGAGCCGTGCTTCTGCTCGGCGGCCCGCTGGAGCTGCGGGTACGAGGCGGCCGGGTCGCCGACCATCAGCGCCTGGTACTCGTCGGCGCCCAGGTGCCAGTACTTCCCGGGGAACAGGTCGGTGTACTCGTCGAGCAGCTCGTCGATCAGCTTCGCCGCGCCCGGCTTCGAGATGTCGATGGACCCCGGCGACTCCCGGCCCTGGGTGTTGCGGAGCTGGAGGTCGGGGTGGGCCCGCAGCACCGCGCCGAGGTGTCCGGGCGAGTCGATCTCGGGGACGACCTCGATGTGCAGGCTGCTGGCGAGGCCGACGATACGGCGGACCTCGTCCTGGGTGAGGGCCTCCTCGGAGACCACCTCGGGATGGGTCTTCGACTCGATCCGGAACGCCTGGTCGTCGGAGAAGTGCAGGCCGAGCTGGTTCAGCTTGAGGTCGCCCATCTCCCGTATGCGGTCCTCGATCCACTCCGCGCTGTAGTGCTTACGGGCGATGTCGAGGTTCAGCCCGCGCTGCGGCCGGTCCGGCCGGTCGTTGACGACGCCTTCCGGGACCGTCCTGTCGGCCTTGAGCGACTGCTTGAGGGTCCGGGTGCCGTAGAAGACGCCCGACTCGTCGGGGCCGGTGATCCTCACCTTCCGGTCGCGGACGGTGAGCGTGTACGACTCGGCCGGCCCCTGGTCCTTCGCGCCGAGCGCCAGCTCGACGTCCCCCTCGCGCGGCTCCTCCGCTCCCCGGTAGGGGAGCTTCAGCTCCTTGGCGAGCAGCTCGGCCTCGTCGGCGAGCACCTGGCTGCCCTTGGCTATGACGATCGAGCTGTCCTTGCCCGGCTGCCAGCCGGGACCGCGCGCGGCGGTGTGCTCGCGGACCGCCGGGATCGTGCTCGGGGTGGTGGAGAGCGGGTAGCTGCGGGACGGCGACGGGGCGGCCGCCGTGGCGGAGGTCCCGGACGGTGAGGCCGCGTCGCGGGAGGGGTGGCTGCCGGAGCCTTCCGGCCAGACGACGACGGTGAGGACGACGGCGGCCGCGGCCGTGACAGCCGCGCCGGTGACGAGGGCACCACGCGTGGGCGACATCGCTCAGATTCCTCCGGAGTAGGAGCCAGTGGGGGGATGTGGAGGGGGTGGATCGTCGGGGGTGAGTGGGGTGAGTGAATAGGCTGAAAGGTTGACATTTGTGGCGGCGATCCGCTCACCGAGGACGATCGCGGAGCGTACAGAACGCCAGACCTCGCAGGTCAGACGGCCGTCAAACGTTCCGTAACTCTCCCGTTCGGGTGATTTTTGGCCGTTCCCCCGGACGGCCCCCGACGGATCTCGCTAGCGTTGCTGCACATTCGTCCCTCTCTTCACTTCCACCCCGAGAACATCTTCGCTTCCACCCGGGACCGTCACACTCCCACCCCGTGTCCGTCCCGGTTTCACCTCGCGTACGCCCCCGTCGGGCAACCTCGTTGCCCTTCTGCCCGTCTTCCGTGGCACAGATGTCATTGATCGAGGAGTCCACGCTGTCCAGGTCCAGCGAGTCCCCCGCCGGCCTGCCCGAGCAGTCCGCGCCCCCGGCCGGGCCCTCCGCCATACCCGTGCAGCTCCGCCACCCGCCGCAGGTCAGCGGCGGAGCCGGAGTGTCCCCCGCCACCCTGGCGGCCGGTCTCGCCCGGTTCAACGAGGCGCCGTTCACCACCGCCGAGGCCGCGCTCCTGGAGTGCTGCGGCAGCGGGCGCTGGGCCCACCGGATGGCCGCCCACCGCCCTTTCCACGACCTGGCGTCCCTGCTGGCCGCCTCCGACGAGGCGGGGTACGACCTGGCACCCCGGGACATCGCGGAGGCGCTCGCCGCCGAGCCCGCCCCCTGCCTGCACCACGACGCGCCGCGCGCCGCGCACCTGGCGCTGCGGGCCGCGCACGCGGCGTACGAGAGCAGATTCGGCCATTCCTTCGTGATCTGCCTCGACGCCTGCCCGCCCTCGCAGGCCGTGGACCAGGTCCTGGCCTCCATCCGGGTCCGGCTGACCCACGAGGTGGACGAGGAGCGGGCCGTCACCGCCGACGAACTGCGGCGACTCGCCCGGAGCCGACTGGTCGAGCTGGTCACCGAGGGCTGGTGACCCGCAGCCGGTCACCGGGAGCCGGTCACCCCGGCGGCGGGCAGGCCGCCCGGCATGATCGGCAAGAGACCCCTAGCCCGTACGTGCCTGTTTGATTGCCACTTTGATCACACCAGAGGCCCCGGCGCGAACGAACCGACAATGCGTCGCTACGATGGCCGGGGCCGGTGGACCGTACCCGGCCGGGTCAGACCGACAGTCAAGCCGGCCGACCCCAATCCCCGCTCCCGGAGGGTTCTTCCGTGCCGGCTGGAACGCTGTACCGCGGCCGGGAAGGCATGTGGTCCTGGGTGGCTCATCGAGTCACCGGTGTCCTCATTTTCTTCTTCCTGTTCGTACATGTCCTGGACACCGCTCTCGTCCGCGTCTCCCCCGAGGCCTACGACGAAGTCGTGGCCACGTACAAGACGCCGATCGTCGCGCTCCTCGAATACGGCCTCGTGGCCGCGATTCTCTTCCACGCGCTGAACGGTCTCCGGATCATCGCCGTGGACTTCTGGGCCAAGGGCCCGCGACTCCAGAAGCAGATGCTCTGGACCGTGATGGGCATCTGGATCGTGCTGATGGTCGGGGCCCTGTACCCCGTCCTCGGTCACGCCGTACGCGACGTCTTCGGGAGCTGAGGCCCATGTCCAGCGAGACTTCTTCCGCAGCCGCGATCGGCGACGTGGAGAGCGTGAGCCTCTACGACGTCGACAACCCGGCCCCGGTGATCGAGCCGCCGCGCAAGCGGACCGGCAAGACGCCCAAGGGATCGCGCACCAACTTCGAGATGTACGCCTGGCTCTTCATGCGCCTGTCGGGCATCCTCCTGACCGTCCTCGTCATCGGCCACCTGCTGATCCAGCTGGTGCTCGACGGCGGCGTCTCCAAGATCGGCTTCGCCTTCGTGGCGGGCCGCTGGGCCTCGCCGTTCTGGCAGGCCTGGGACCTCATCATGCTGTGGCTCGCCATGCTCCACGGCGGCAACGGCCTGCGCACGGTCATCAACGACTACGCCGAACGGGACAGGACCCGCTTCTGGCTGAAGATGCTCCTGTACACCGCCACGGTGTTCACCGTCCTGCTGGGCACGCTGGTGATCTTCACCTTCGACCCGAACATCCGCTAGGCGCCGGGACAGAGGGACCAGAGGAAAACCATGCAGATCCACAAGTACGACACCGTCATCGTCGGCGCCGGCGGCGCCGGCATGCGCGCGGCCATCGAGTCGACCAAGCGCAGCCGTACCGCCGTGCTGACGAAGCTCTACCCCACCCGCTCCCACACGGGCGCCGCGCAGGGCGGCATGGCCGCCGCGCTGGCCAACGTGGAGGAGGACAACTGGGAGTGGCACACCTTCGACACGATCAAGGGCGGCGACTACCTGGTCGACCAGGACGCCGCCGAGATCCTCGCGAAGGAGGCCATCGACGCCGTCCTCGACCTGGAGAAGATGGGCCTGCCGTTCGGCCGCACGCCCGAGGGCCGCATCGACCAGCGCCGCTTCGGTGGTCACACCCGTAGCCACGGCGAGGCCCCGGTCCGTCGCGCCTGCTATTCGGGCGACCGCACCGGCCACATGATCCTCCAGACGCTGTACCAGAACTGCGTCAAGGAGGGTGTGGAGTTCTTCAACGAGTTCTACGTCCTGGACCAGCTGATCACCGAGGTCGACGGGGTCAAGAAGTCCGCCGGCGTCGTCGCGTACGAGCTGGCGACCGGCGAGATCCACGTCTTCCAGGCGAAGTCGGTCATCTACGCCTCCGGCGGCACCGGCAAGTTCTTCAAGGTGACGTCGAACGCCCACACCCTGACCGGTGACGGCCAGGCCGCCTGCTACCGGCGCGGTCTGCCGCTGGAGGACATGGAGTTCTTCCAGTTCCACCCGACGGGCATCTGGCGCATGGGCATCCTGCTGACGGAGGGCGCCCGTGGTGAGGGCGGCATCCTCCGCAACAAGGACGGCGAGCGCTTCATGGAGAAGTACGCGCCCGTCATGAAGGACCTCGCGTCCCGTGACGTCGTGTCCCGCTCCATCTACACGGAGATCCGTGAGGGCCGCGGCTGCGGTCCCGCCGGTGACCACGTGTACCTGGACCTCACCCACCTGCCGCCGGAGCAGCTGGACGCCAAGCTCCCGGACATCACCGAGTTCGCGCGGACGTACCTCGGCATCGAGCCCTACACGGACCCGATCCCGATCCAGCCGACCGCGCACTACGCCATGGGCGGCATCCCGACCAACGTCGAGGGCGAGGTGCTGGCCGACAACACCACCGTCGTCCCGGGCCTGTACGCCGCCGGCGAGGTCGCCTGTGTCTCCGTGCACGGCGCCAACCGCCTGGGCACCAACTCGCTGCTCGACATCAACGTCTTCGGCAAGCGCTCCGGCATCGCGGCCGCCGAGTACGCGGTGAAGAGCGACTTCGTCGAGCTTCCCGAGAACCCGGCCCAGCTGGTCGCCGACCAGGTGGAGCGGCTGCGCAACTCCACCGGCACCGAGCGCGTCGCCGCGCTGCGCACGGAGCTCCAGGAGTGCATGGACGCCAACGTGATGGTGTTCCGCACCGAGCAGACCATCAAGACGGCGGTCGAGAAGATCGCCGAGCTGCGCGAGCGCTACCTGAACGTGTCCATCCAGGACAAGGGCAAGCGGTTCAACACCGACCTGCTGGAGGCCATCGAGCTGGGCAACCTGCTCGACCTGGCCGAGGTCATGGCGACCTCTGCGCTCGCCCGCAAGGAGTCCCGCGGCGGTCACTACCGCGAGGACTACCCCAACCGCGACGACGTCAACTTCATGCGCCACACCATGGCGTACCGCGAGGTCGCGGATGACGGCTCCGAGTCGATCCGGCTCGACTACAAGCCGGTCGTCACGACCCGCTACCAGCCGATGGAGCGTAAGTACTGATGGCTACCCCCACCCTGGACAAGACCGGCAACGCCGAGGCCGGCTTCGCCGACTCGCCGTTCATCACGGCCACGTTCCGGATCCGCCGCTTCAACCCCGAGGTGTCGGACGAGGTCCAGTGGCAGGACTTCCAGATCGAGATCGACCCGAAGGAGCGTGTCCTCGACGCCCTTCACAAGATCAAGTGGGAGCTCGACGGAACCCTGACGTTCCGCCGTTCCTGCGCCCACGGCATCTGCGGTTCCGACGCGATGCGGATCAACGGCAAGAACAGGCTCGCCTGCAAGACGCTGATCAAGGACATCAACCCGGACAAGCCGATCATGGTGGAGGCCATCAAGGGCCTCACGGTCCTCAAGGACCTCGTGGTCGACATGGACCCGTTCTTCCAGGCGTACCACGACGTCATGCCCTTCCTCATCACCAAGGGGAACGAGCCGACCCGTGAGCGCCTGCAGTCCCCCGAGGACCGCGAGCGGTTCGACGACACCACCAAGTGCATCCTGTGCGCCGCGTGCACGTCCTCGTGCCCGGTGTTCTGGAACGACGGCCAGTACTTCGGCCCGGCGGCGATCGTCAACGCGCACCGCTTCATCTTCGACTCGCGCGACGAGGGCGGCGAGCAGCGGCTGGAGATCCTCAACGACCGTGACGGCGTGTGGCGTTGCCGTACGACGTTCAACTGCACGGACGCCTGCCCGCGTGGCATCGAGGTCACCAAGGCGATCCAGGAGGTCAAGCGCGCGCTCATCACGCGTCGCTTCTGATCCCCGCGCGCATCCCAGCGCACCGCCTTCACGGGCCCCGTCCGCCGTCGTCGTCATGACCCCGGCGGGCGGGGCCCGTTGCTGCGTCCGGGCGATATGGGCGGTACGGTCGTGCGGAGCTGAAAGCCGCGCAGAGAACGGGGATCCCCATGAGCGAGCCGAATCCGTACGCGGGCGACGCGTACAAGTGGGGTCCTCCCCAGCAGCAGCCCGGCCACCCGCAGCACCCCGGCCACCCCCAGCACCCCGGCCACCCGCCGACGGTGGCCGACGGTCAGGCGTACGGGTATCCGCCGCCGGGTGCCACGCCCGCGTACGGCTATCCGCAGCCGCTTCCCGAGTCGGCGACCGAGCCGGGACCGGGGTACGGGTATCCGCATCCGGGCCAGCCCACGATGCCGGGCCAGTACCTCCCCGTGGCCCAGGGCGTGCCGGGTCAGGGTGGTGTCCCGGTGCTGTCGATCGGCGACATCACCGTCATGAGCGGCGCGATCGTCACGCCGTCGGGGACGATGCCGCTCAAGGGCGCGGTCTGGACGGCCACCGACATGTCGCGCACCGAGGAGAAGATCCCGGCGCACGCGATCGTGCTGGCGATCGTCTTCGCGCTGTTCTGCCTGGTCGGCCTGCTCTTCCTGCTGATGAAGGAGAAGCGGACCGTCGGCTTCGTGCAGGTCACGGTCGTCAGCGGCGGCCGCCACCACGGCACGATGATCCCGGCGATGGGCCCGCACACCTTTCCCGCCGTGATGGGCCAGGTCAACCAGGCCCGCTCGATGAGCGCCTGAGCGGCGGGCCGATGTCATGGCACGTTTCGAGCACACCGTCACCGTCGCCGCGCTGGACCGCCACTGGTTCGAGGAGGCCGCCGGCCATGTGGTGGACCTCTTCGACGCCTCCCGGGAGCGGGGCGGCGCGATCCTGCTGCCCGACGGCCGCCCGATCCACGGCCTCCGGCTGCTGAAGGGGCGCCATCTGGAGTCGGGGGCGCGGTACGGGGAGATACCCGGGACGGACCGGGACGGCGCCCCGGAGGCCACCGTCCTGCGGGAGTGGCGGCCCTCCCGGACCGTCGAGCTGGAGAGCCTGGTGGCGGAGGAGGGCATGTCCATGCGGGTGGGCGTGCGGGTGCGCGAGCCCCGGACGCCCAGGGAGCTGGAGGTGTCGCTCGACGGGCACAACCCGGAGGGCGGTTCGCTGTACCGCTTCTCGGGCCGTGCCAAGGTCGACCTGCGCGCCTGGTGGGCGGCGCTGGACCAGCCGCTCTCGGCGCCTCCGGCGGCCCGCGCGCCGGTCGTCGGCCGGGCGGTGCACCGGCTGGGCAAGGCCCGTCTGACGGTGACCCCGCGCCCGGCCGAGGACGGCTCCTGGCGGGTCTCCGTCGTGCTGACCGTGCGCGGGCGGTGGCTGCTGCGGCCGGTCGCCGGGGTGGCGCTGGCCTTCGCGCGGAGGCCGGTCGAGCGGGGGTTCCGGGAGGCGGTGGACTCCTCGGTGGAGGGGTGGGCCGAGATGCTGGCGGAGGTGGTGCCGCTGCGCGGTGAGGCGCTGCGCGCGGAGATTACGGACGCGCTGACCGAGCCGCCGGAGCCGGTGGAGGAGCCCGTGCCGCTGCCCAAGGCTCTCTGACGGACACCCTGTAGCCCCCTTCTTGAACATGTTCAATAAGGGGGCTACAGTCATGCCCACAAGCAGTTTTGAACACGTTCAAAGGAGAGTCGGGCATGGACCTCACCGTGGTCGCGTACGTCCTCTACCTGCTGATCAGCGTGGCGCTCACCGTCTGGGTCGCCCGCACCCTCAGCCGTAACGGCAGGATCTTCCTCGCCGACGTGCTGCACGGCAACGAGAAGCTCGCCGAAGCCGTCAACCACCTGCTGGTGGTCGGCTTCTACCTGGTCAACCTCGGCTTCGTCACGCTCTACCTGAAGAACGCCGACGGGGTCGCGAACGCCCGCGAGCTGTTCGAGGCGCTCTCGGTGAAGGTCGGTGTGGTCCTGCTGGTGCTCGGCGTGATGCACCTGGGCAATGTGTACGTGCTCAGCCGCATCCGGCGCCGCAGCGCACTGGAGCGCGAGCAGACCCCGCCCGTACCGCCGCAGGGCTGGACCAGGCCGGGTGCGCCGGGCCCGTGGGCCGCGCCCGCGCCGACGCCGGGGCAGTGAGCCCGGTGACCGCCGCCGCTCCGGTCCGCCGGCTCACCGTCCTCTACGACGCGCAGTGCCCGCTCTGCACGCACCTGCGGCACTGGCTCGGCCGCCAGCGCCAGCTCGTCCCGCTGGACCTCGTACCGGCCGGATCGGCCGAGGCGCGGCGGCGGTTCCCGGAGCTGGACCCCGCCTCCACGTACGAGGAGATCACCGTCGTCGGCGACCTCGGGCAGGTCTACCGAGGGACCTCCGCCTGGATCGTCTGCCTCTGGGCGCTGGCGAAGTACCGTTCCAAGGCCCACTGGCTGACCACTCCGGCCGGAGCGCCGTTCGCCCGGGGGACCGTGCTCGCCGCGGCGAGGTACCGGGCGGCGACGGCTCCGCGCTGCGGTCCGGGCCAGGCGTGCCCGGTACCGCCGGGTGCCCAGTGGGCTCCCCGCTAACCTTGGGCCCGTGGTGAAGGAAGAGAAGAACGTGCAGGAGAACGGGGCCGCGAAGCCCGCCAAGGCCGACAGGACCGCTCCGGCCGGCAAAGCCGTCCCGGCCGGCAAGGCGGCGAAGAGCGAGCAGACCCGCACGCTGATTCTCGAAACGGCGCTCAGGCTCTTCGCCGAGCGCGGCTACGACAAGACGACGATGCGGGCCATCGCGCAGGAGGCGGGCGTCTCCACCGGGAACGCCTACTACTACTTCTCCTCCAAGGAGCACCTGGTCCAGGGCTTCTACGACCGCATCGCCGGTGAGCACGCGGCGGCGGTGCGGCCCGTCCTGGCGGACGAGGCGGAGCTGGCCGGCCGGATCCGGGGCGTGCTGCTGGTCTGGCTGGAGGTGGCGGAGCCGTACCACCGGTTCGCCGCCCAGTTCTTCAAGAACGCGGCCGACCCGGACAGTCCGCTCTCGCCGTTCTCCGACGAGTCGGTGGCGGCCCGCGATGGGGCGATCGCCATCCACCGCCAGGCCCTCGCCGGTTCGGACACCAAGAGCGATCCCGAACTGTCGCCGCTGCTCCCCGAGTTGCTCTGGCTGATGCAGATGGGGCTGGTGCTGTTCTGGGTGTACGACCGCTCACCGGGCGCGGAGCGCAGCCGGCGGCTCGTCGAGCGCACCGCGCCGATCGCCGCACGCGCGATCGGGCTCTCCCGCTTCCGGGTGCTGCGACCGCTCGTACGGCAGGTTCACGCGCTGCTGGTGGAGTTCATGCCGGGCGGCGAGGCCCCGGCCTCCGCCGCCCCGGACGGGACGCGGCCCGGGGCGGCCGGCTGACCGGCCGCTCCGGGCGGGTGCGTCAGATCCAGCTGAGCTCCCACAGGCGCCAGAAGCCGGTGCCGTCGGAGAGGTACTGGGAGCCGGCGACGTCCGTCTTGGCGACGACGTAGTCCTTCTTCTGCCAGAGCGGCAGCAGCGGGACGTCCTCGCCGACCAGCTTCTGCATCTCCTTGAAGTCGTTGGAGGTGCGGCCGCGGTCGCTGAACTGCTGCGTGGCGGCGATCAGCTGGTCCATCTTCTTGCTGGAGTAGCCGCTGTGCAGGACGTTGCCGGTGCCGACGAGCGGCTGGCTGAAGGTGTCGGGGTCCGGGAAGTCGGGGAACCAGCCGACGGTGTACATGTCGTACTCACCGGCCGCGTAACCCTTCTGGTACCGCGTCCACTCCACGGCCTTGACCGAGACCTCGAAGAGGCCGTCCTTCTCCAGCTGGCGACGGAGCTCGGCGGTCTCCTTGGTGTACATGTCGCCTTCGCGGTAGGCGAAGTTGACGGCCACCGGCGTCTGGATGCCGGCCTCGTCGAGGAGCTTCTCGGCGCGCTTGGGGTCGGAGGACGGGTAGGCGTCGAAGAAGGGGGTGCTGTGCCCGATGTAGCCGGTGGGGATCAGCGAGTACAGCGGCTCGACCGTGCCCTGGTAGACCTTGCTGACCAGCGGGCCCCGGTCCAGGAGCGCGGCGACGGCCTGGCGGACCTTCTTCTTCCCGAACGGCGAGTCCTTGCGGGTGTTGAAGATGATGTTGCGGATCTCGGCGCTGGCCGCCTCGGTCACGCGCAGCTCCGGGTCGCCCTCGTCCAGCTCCGCGAGCTTGGAGGACGGCAGCTGGCGGTGGGCGATGTCGACGTCGCCGCTGTTCCAGGCCGCCAGCAGGTCCTCGGACGCCGTGAAGTAGCGGATGTCGACCGCTTCGCCGATCTTCTTGAGCGCGCCCTTGTACTTGAGGTTCGGCACCAGCTCGGCGCGGGCGTTCGGCTCGTACGACTTGAGGACGTACGGGCCGGAGCCGTCGACCTGGTTGCCCTTGCGGAGCTCGTCCTTGGGGTACTTGGTCGAGTCGACGATCGCCGCGGCGCCGGTGGCGAGCTTCTGCGGGAAGGTCGCGTCCTTGCCGGACAGGTTGAACGTGATCGTGCGGCCCTCGGTGGAGACCGTGTCGAGCGTCGGGAAGAGACCCGAGGGACCGACGTCCGACTTGATCGCGAAGATCCGGTCGAAGGAGTGCTTGACGTCCTTGGCGGTGATCTTCCGGCCGTTGGAGAACGTCAGGTCGTCACGGAGCTTGCACTGGTACGTCTGGAGCTTCTGGCCGACGAACGCGCAGCTCTCCGCGGCGTCCGGCTCCGGCACGATGGCGCCGGGCTTGAAGGTCATCAGCGACTGGTAGATGTTGCTGTAGATCGCCCAGGAACCCGCGTCGTACGCGCCGGCCGGGTCCAGCGAGGTCACGATGTCCGACGTCCCGACCGTGATCGCGTCGGTCTTCCCCTCCCCTGAGGGGAGCAGTTGCCAGGCGCCGACGCCTGCGATGACCAAAACCGCGAAAATCGCGAGAATCCGTACCCGGACCGACCGCATTGCCGTGCTCTCCCTTACCAGCCCCACCACGGCAGTTGCGCTCAGACACGCACACTGCCGCACGTTCGCGCTTACCCAATCACACGATTTTCACATCTGGAAGAGTAAATGGGGCACTCACAGCCTTTTGTTGGACACGTTCGACTCGGGGTGTCCGAAAAGGCTGTTTCCCGCCTCTCACCTGCGGATTCACGTAGCGGAGCGTGACGTTACGGTTCGGTTTAGTTGAAGATCGCATGATCGCAACGGCAACGCCCGCACAGGCGGGAGGCGGGGATTCAGGCCTGGCGCGAGGCGAGTTCGACGACGGTGATGTCGGCCGGAGCGCCGACCCGTACCGGCGGGCCCCAGGCGCCCGCGCCGCGCGAGACGAACAGCTGGGTGTCGCCGTACTGTTCGAGCCCGGCGACGGTCGGGTTGGCCAGCTCGGCGAGGTAGTTGCCCGGCCAGAGCTGTCCGCCGTGGGTGTGGCCGGAGAGCTGGAGGTCGACGCCGTGCTCGACGGCGTCGTGGATGACGACGGGCTGGTGCGCGAGGAGGACGGCGGCCCGGGAGCGGTCCCGGTCGCCGAGCGCGCGGACGAAGTCGGGGCCCTGGCCCTCGGTCTCGCCGGCGATGTCGTTGACCCCGGCGAGGTCGAACCCGCCCATCTCCACCCGGGCGTTCTCCAGCGGGATCAGCCCGAGCTCGCGGACGTGGTTCACCCACTGCTCCGCGCCGGAGAAGTACTCGTGGTTGCCGGTGACGAAGAAGCTGCCGTGCCGGGCCCGCAGCCCGGCCAGCGGTTCGGCGGCGGAGCCGAGCTCGGCCACCGAGCCGTCGACGAGGTCGCCGACGACGGCGACCAGGTCCGGCGAGGTGGAGTTGATCGTGTCGACGATGCGCCGGGTGTGGGCGCGGCCGAGGATCGGGCCGATGTGGATGTCGCTGACCACGGCGATACGGAAGCCGTGGGCCGCGCGCGGCAGTTTGGCCAGCGGCACGGTGACGCGCTTGACGCTCGGCCCGCGCAGCACGTCGGCCGTCCCGTACCCGACGGTGGCGAGGCCCGCGGCGGCCGCGGCACCGCCGACGACCCGGGAGACGAAGAGACGGCGGGAGGGGAGGGCGACGGCGGGGGCGGGCGCGGGGTCGGCCGGTGCCGGGTCTGCGGGCGGAGTGGGCGTGGGTGCCGGATCGGCCGGGGTGGTGGCGGTGTCCTGGCCTGCCGGGACGAGTTCTTCCGTACGGATGTGGCTTCCGCTCGCTGTCGGCGCCACGGCCTCCTGAGGCAGCGCCACGGTGGTTCCGGCGGCGGCCGCCGCGTCGCGCCGGGCGAGCACACGGGTCAGGAGCGGGCGGACGACCTCGCCGACCAGCAGGGCCAGCGTCAGGTACATCAGGCAGGCCAGCCACAGGAACCCGGGCCAGGCCAGCACCTGCTGAAGCCAGAACGGCGCGCCTATCCGGCCGGAGGTCATGGCTCCGACGCTCAGGAGCGGCAGGACGAAGGCGGCGACGGTACCCACCTTGCGCAGCGTGCTGCCGGGTGCCGTCGTGTCACCGACGAACCGGCGCCACACATAGCGGTGCACGCTCGCGAGCAGCGCCAGCACCACGAGCGCCACCAGGACGAAGATCACTGCTGCCATCCGTGCCTACCTACGTTCTTCTCATCGTGCGCGCTCGTCGCGCAAAGCCCGGACGCCACGCAACCCGATCGCACCGACCACCGTCCCCAGAAGAAAGGACGTGATGGCGAGCAGCAGGTGCACCCAGAAGTACCCGGTCGGCTCACCCGCGTCGTCGAACGCGAGCCCGCTGCCGTCCTGCCACAGGTTCTTGACGAAAGTGATCCAGATGAACCAGCTCCACACCCCGAAGACGAGCAGGAACCAGGAGGCGGGGCGGCTGAGCTTCATGGGTCCAGTATCGCCGCCACCCTCCGGGGCCCTCGCCCGGGGTGGCGTCCGAAAGGGGCAGTCCCGGCCACCGCTCCGGCGGGTCAGCCGGTCCGGGTCCTCATCCACATCTTCGCCCTGTACTTTTTCGACCGTGCCTGCTCTGAAAAAGATCGCTTCTACGGTCATCTCCGCCGCCCTGCTGTCGAGTCTTGCCCTCACCCCCGCGCACGCGGCCGACAAGGACAAGAAGGACGACAAGCAGCCCAAGCCGCCGAGCACCATGTCGAGCCTGGGCGGGGAGCAGCTCGCCAAGACGGGTGCCCAGGTGAACCTGGGCCCCGGCGCACCGGTGCTGCCGAAGAAGCTGTCCGGCCGCTCATGGGTCGTCGCGGACGCGGAGAGCGGCGACATCCTGGCCGCGCACAACGCGCACTGGCGGCTGCCGCCCGCCTCCACCCTCAAGATGCTGTTCGCGGACACGGTGCTGCCCGCGCTCCAGCCCACCTCCCTGACCCACACGGTGAAGGAGACCGACCTGGCGGGGGTCGGCGAGGGCAGCAGTCTGGTGGGCATCAAGGAGGACCACACGTACTCGGTCCACGACCTGTGGCTCGGCGTCTTCCTGCGGTCGGGCAACGACGCGGTGCACGTGCTCTCGGAGATGTACGGCGGCGTCCCGAAGACGGTGGCCGCGATGCAGAAGCACGCCGAGGAGCTCCAGGCGCTGGACACGACGGTGGTCTCGCCGGACGGGTACGACGCGCCGGGCCAGGTCTCCAGCGCCTACGACCTGACGCTGATCGCCCGCAGCGGCATGCAGAAGAAGGACTTCCGCGAGTACGCGGCCACGGCCTCCGCCGACTTCCCCGGTCAGAAGAAGAAGGGGAAGAAGCGCGAGAGCTTCGAGATCCAGAACACCAACCGGCTGATCACCGGGGACATCGGCGTCGACCCGTACAAGGGCATCGCGGGCGTCAAGAACGGCTACACGACCCACGCGGGCTCCACGTTCACCGGGGTCGCCGAGCGCAACGGCCGGGTGCTGCTGGTCACGGTCATGAACCCGTCGGCGGAGGAGAGCCACGCCGTCTACAAGGAGGCCGCCCACCTGCTCGACTGGGGCTTCGCCGCGAGCGGCAAGGTGACCCCGGTCGGCCAGCTGGTGCCGCCGAGGTCGCTGGACACCGGGAACGTGGACGGTGGCAAGGGCGTGCACCCGGCGGCCGGGGCGGACCAGGGCTCCGGCGGCCAGGCGAAGGCCGCGCACGCCGCGACCGCGGGGCAGGAGTCCGGCGGGGCCGGTATCGCCCTGGCGGTCGTCGGCGGCTTGCTGGTGGTCCTGGCGGCCGGGGTGTTCCTGGTCAACCGGCGCTGGCCGGTGCCGGGTCTGAGCCGCCGCCCGCCGCAGGACTGACGCGGGACCGGCTCAGGAGGCCCGGGTGGAGCCGCCGGCCTCCTGAGCGGCCTCCGGCTCCGCCTTCGCCTTCACGTCCTCGTCGCCCTCGCCGTCACCGTCGCCCAGCTCCTCCTCCTTGGACCCGGTCGCGGTCCAGGCGGCGCAGAACAGCAGCAGCTTCGCGGAGAAGTTGATCCACAGCATCAGCGCGATCGGGACGCCGAACGCGCCGTACATGCTCTTGCCCGCGACCCCCTTCATATAGCTGCCGAGCAGCAGCTTGAGCAGCTCGAAGCCGACCGCGCCGACCAGCGCCGCGACCACCAGCCGGCGCCGGGGCGGCTCGACGCCGGGCAGCAGCGTCAGCAGGTAGAGGATCAGCAGGAAGTCGGCGAGGACCGCGACCACCAGGGCCGCCAGCCGGAGCAGGATGCCGCCCGCGCCGCCCTCGGGGATGCCGAGCTGGTCGGCGGTCCAGCCGACGGCCGTCGTCCCGACGGTGGAGACCGCCAGCGTGGCGAGCGCCGCGCCGCCGAGGCCGACCAGCAGGACGGCGTCCTTGAGCTTGGCGACGACCGGGTTGGCCTCCTGGACGTCGTCCAGCTCCCAGACCGCGCGCAGGCACTCCCGCATCGAGCCGATCCAGCCGACGCCCGTGAACAGCAGCAGCGCACCGGCCACCAGTCCGACCGTGCCCGCGTTGGCCACCAGGGTGTCGATGCCGAGCTGGTCGGAGATGCCCGGCACCTGCTCGGCGAGCTTGTCCTTGATGGTGTCCAGCTGTTGGTCGCTCAGCAGCGCGGCCGCGATCGCCGCGCCGACCGCGATCAGCGGGAAGAGCGCCAGGAAGCTGATGAAGGTGATCGCGGCGGCGAGCCTGGCCCAGTGGACCTTCTCCAGCCGCTCGTAGGAGCGCCAGGCGTGCGTCTTCATCAGCCGGGAGACGAGCGGCCCCACGACGGGGAGTTTCTTGAGCCAGTCCATGGACCTACGCGTACCCTCCCGGGCCCGGAAAACCTGCGGGCCGCACCGGGCACTCTTCCGGACGCGTCCGGAAGGCCCATCGCCCGTGCCGCTGACACGCGATCCCTCACCCGTTCCGGTGAGCGGTGTAACAAAAGGTACGAATAGGTTTTCGCGGACGATACGCCCAGGGCTACGGTCACGGGCATGTCCGTCGACACGGTGTCCTTGACCGGCTGGGGCCGCACCGCCCCGACCACCGCCGTACGGTTCCGCCCCCGTACGTACGAGGAAGCGGCTGCCGTGGTCCGGGGCCGCGGGCCCCGGGGCGCGCTGGCCCGGGGGCTCGGGCGGGCGGCCGGTGACGCGGCGCAGAACGCGGGCGGCTCGGTGCTCGACATGACCGGCCTGGACCGGGTCCGCGCCCTGGACGAGGCGGCCGGGACGGTCCGCTGCGACGCGGGCGTGACCCTGGAACGGCTGGAGCGGACCCTGCTGCCGCGCGGCCTGTTCCCGCCGGTCGTGCCGGGTACGGGCCGGATCACGGTCGGCGGTGCGATCGGCTCCGACGTGCACGGCCGCGACCACCCGGCCGCCGGTTCGCTCGCCCGGTACGTCGACAGCCTGGAGCTCCTCACGGCCGACGGCGAGGTGCGTACGGTGACGCCCGGCACCGCCCTCTTCGACGCGACCACCGGCGGCCTCGGGCTGACCGGTGTGGTCCTCTCCGCCACCCTCCGCCTGCGGCGCGTGGCCTCGCCGCTGATCGCCGTCTCCACCGAGCGGGCGGTGGACCTGGACGACCTGCTGGCCCGGTTCACGGCGGGCGGCAGCGACCGTACGCCGTACGCCTCCGCCTGGATCGACCTCCTCGCCCGGGGCCGGGCCGCCGGACGCGGCATCCTGACCCGAGGGGAGCACGCGCCCCCTTCTGTGCCACCGGCGCACGCCCGGCGCACGATGCGCGCCCCGCGCACGGACCACCGCCCCACGGCACCGCTCCTCCCCGCCGGACTGCTGGGCCGGGCCTCCGCCGCCCTCCTCAACGAGGTGCGCTACCGGAGTGCGCCCCGCTCCCGGACCGGCGAGCTCCGCACCGCCACCGCCTTCTTCCACCCGCTGGACGCCCTCCCCGACGCGAGCCGACTGCACGGCCGCGCCGGGCTCGTGCGCTACCGGTTCACGGTCGGGTACGGGCAGGAGGAGACGCTGCACCGCGTCGTGCGGCGGATCGCGGCCCGGCGCTGCCCCGCCTTCGGCGCCGAACTCCAGCGGTTCGGGGCGTCCTCGCCCGGCTGGCTGTCGTTCCCCGTGCCCGGCTGGACCCTCGCCGTCGACCTGCCCGCCGCCCTGCCCGGCCTCGGCCGCTTCCTGGACGGGCTGGACGAGGAGGTGGCGGCGGCCGGGGGCCGGGTCTGCCTGGCGCAGGACGCGCGGATCCGGCCGGAGACGGCGGCCTCGATGTACCCGCGCCTCGCGGAGTTCCGGGCGCTGCGGGCGGAGCTGGACCCGACGGAGGCGTTCCGCTCGGACCTGGCGCGCCGGCTCGACCTGTGACGTACCCACACCGCCCCTACCCCGTGAAACAGGAGTGTTCCGTGAAGGACGCCTTCGGTGCCCCGCAGTCCCTACTCGTCCTCGGCGGCACCTCCGAGATCGCCCTCGCCACCGCGCGCCGCCTGATCGCCCTGCGCACCCGCCGGGTCTGGCTGGCCGGCCGCCCCTCCCCCGCCCTGGACGCGGCCGCCGCCGAGCTGCGCGACCGGGGCGCCGACGTGCGTACGGTCGCCTTCGACGCGCTGGACCCCGGCACGCACGAGGAGGTGCTCGGCAAGGTCTTCGCGGAGGGCGACATCGATGTGGTGCTGCTGGCGTTCGGGATCGCCGGGGACCAGGGCCGCGACGAGGAGGAGCCGCTCGCCGCCGTGCGGGTCGCGCAGACCAACTACACCGGGGCGGTCTCGGCCGGGCTGGTGTGCGCGGGCGCACTCCAGGCGCAGGGGCACGGATCGCTGGTGGTGCTCTCCTCGGTGGCCGGTGAGCGCGCCCGGCGGGCCGACTTCATCTACGGCTCCAGCAAGGCCGGGCTCGACGTCTTCGCGCAGGGGCTCGGGGACGCGCTCCAGGGCACCGGCGTACAGGTGCTGGTCGTGCGCCCCGGAACCGTACGGACGCGGGCCATGGCCGGGCAGCCGGAGCAACCGTTCGCCACCACTCCGGAGGCGGTGGCCGGAGCGATCGTGACGGGGCTGCGGCGGCGGTCGGAGACGGTGTGGGTGCCCGGCTCGCTGCGGGTGGTGATGTCGGCGCTGCGGCATGTGCCGCGGCCGCTGTTCCGGCGGCTGCCGGTGTGACCGCCTGCGCCCCGGACCGGCGGATCAGGGGCGCATCGAGGTCAGCGGGTCAGGGGCGCAGCGACGGCGCGTCGACCGAGTAGCCGCCCTGGGCCGGGACGGCGGGGGTGCCGCCTCCGGATCCGAACGGGAAGTCGCGGAGCTTGCGCCAGACGGCGTCCGCGCCCTGTTCGTACAGCGCGAAGGAGCCGCAGGTCCAGGCCGCCTCGTAGTCGGCGAGCTCCGCGTACGCCCGGTCCATCGCCTCTTCGGAGATGCCGTGCGCCACGGTGACGTGCGGGTGGTACGGGAACTGGAGCTCACGCACCAGCGGCCCGGAGGCGTCCCGGACCCGCTTCTGGAGCCAGGAGCAGGCCGAGGCGCCCTCCACGACCTGGACGAAGACCACCGGCGAGAGCGGCCGGAACGTGCCGGTGCCGGAGAGCCGCATCGGGAAGGGGCGGCCGGCCGTGGCGATCCGGTCGAGGTGTGCCTCGATCGCCGGCAGGTCGGCCGCCTCCGCCTCGGTCGGCGGCATGAGGGTGACATGGGTGGGAATGCCGTACGCGGCAGGATCCCCGAAGCTCGCGCGCCGCTCCTGGAGCAGGCTGCCGTAGGGCTCCGGGACCGCGATCGAAACGCCGAGCGTTACGGTCCCCACGTCGTTCTCCTCCATCGTCGATGGTCGATTTCCGGCCTTGCGCCGCGACCCGCCGCCGCAAGTGTGGCCCCTTCGGCCGTGATCTCGCCAGAGTCCTTGGACTCAGTGCTTGGCGGGCAGGAAGCCCATCCGGTCGTACGTCTGCGCCAGGGTCTCGGCGGCGACGGCCCTGGCCTTCTCCGCTCCCTTGGCCAGGATGGAGTCCAGCGTCTCCGGGTCGTCCAGATATTCCCGGGTGCGGACCTGGAAGGGGGTGACGAATTCCACCATGGCCTCGGCCAGGTCGGTCTTCAGCGCCCCGTACCCCTTGCCCGCGTACGTGTCCTCCAGCGCCTCGACCGTGCTGCCCGAGAGGGTGGAGAGGATGGTGAGCAGGTTGCTGACGCCCGGCTTCTTCTCCTCGTCGAAGCGGATCACCGTGTCGGTGTCGGTGACCGCGCTCTTGACCTTCTTGGCCGTGGCCTTCGGGTCGTCGAGGAGGTTGATGAGGCCCTTCGGCGTGGAGGCCGACTTGCTCATCTTGACCGCCGGGTCCTGGAGGTCGAGGATCTTCGCCGTCTCCTTGAGGATGTACGGAGCCGGGACGGTGAACGTCTGGCCGAACCGGCCGTTGAACCGCTCCGCGAGGTCGCGGGTCAGCTCGATGTGCTGGCGCTGGTCGCCGCCGACCGGGACCTGGTCGGCCTGGTAGAGCAGGATGTCGGCGACCTGGAGGACCGGGTAGGTGAAGAGGCCGACGGTGGCGCGGTCGGCGCCCTGCTTGGCGGACTTGTCCTTGAACTGCGTCATCCGGGAGGCCTCGCCGAAGCCGGTGAGGCAGTTCATCACCCAGCCGAGCTGGGCGTGCTCGGGCACCTGGCTCTGGACGAAGAGCGTGCACCGCTCCGGGTCGAGGCCGGCCGCGAGCAGCTGCGCCACGGCGAGCCGGGTGTTGGCGCGCAGCTCGGCGGGGTCCTGCGGGACCGTGATCGCGTGCAGGTCCACGACCATGTAGAAGGCGTCGTGCGTCTCCTGGAGCGCCACCCACTGGCGCACCGCGCCCAGGTAGTTGCCGAGGTGGAACGAGCCGGCGGTGGGCTGGATCCCGGAGAGCACACGGGGCCGGGCGGGCGCGCCGGTGCGGCCCGTCTGCGGCTGGTCGGTGGAGAGCGCGGAGCGATCAGAGGCCATGGGCCCATTGTCTCAGGTGCGGGGGCGATCCCCGGCAGCCGGTGCGGGGCGCAGCGGGGGCGCACCCGCTCGGGTGCCGGGCCGCTCACGCCCCGGGAGCGCGGAGCTGAGACGAAGCGCACATTCCGGCCGCCGGAGCGCGCGCGGGCGGGCGCGTGGGAGGGCACGGGAGACGTACGCGGGCGGGCGCGCCGGAGAGTGAAGGTTTCCCTGCGCCGGATGCGACCGACGATACAAAGTGGGCACCACCCCCGCCCACGCCGTACGACGAACGGAGATCCCGTGTCCGCCACGGAAACTGCCATCGCCTCCGCCGAGGCGCACAGCGCGCACAACTACCACCCGTTGCCGGTCGTCGTGGCCTCGGCCGAGGGTGCCTGGATGACCGATGTCGAAGGCCGCCGCTACCTGGATCTGCTCGCCGGCTACTCGGCGCTCAACTTCGGCCACGGCAACCGCCGTCTGCTCGACGCGGCCCGCGCCCAGCTGGAGCGGGTGACGCTGACCTCGCGGGCCTTCCACCACGACCGGTTCGCCGACTTCTGTACGGAGCTGGCCGAGCTGTGCGGCATGGAGATGGTGCTGCCGATGAACACGGGGGCGGAGGCGGTGGAGACGGCGGTGAAGACCGCCCGGAAGTGGGGCTACCGGGTCAAGGGCGTCCCGGACGGGATGGCGAAGGTCATCGTGGCCTCGGACAACTTCCACGGCCGCACGACGACGATCATCAGCTTCTCCACGGACCCGGAGGCGAGGGCCGACTACGGCCCGTACACCCCGGGGTTCGAGATCGTGCCGTACGGGGATCTCACCGCGATGCGGGAGGCCATGACGGAGAACACCGTGGCGGTGCTGATCGAGCCGATCCAGGGCGAGGCGGGCGTGCTGGTGCCGCCGGCCGGTTATCTGGCCGGGGTGCGGGAGCTGACGCGCGAGCGGAACGTGCTCTTCGTCGCGGACGAGATCCAGTCGGGTCTGGGACGTACCGGGAGGACGTTCGCGCTGGAGCACGAGGGCGTGGTGCCGGACATGTACGTGCTCGGCAAGGCGCTCGGCGGCGGTGTGGTGCCGGTGTCGGCCGTGGTCTCGTCGGCGGAGATCCTCGGCGTGTTCAGGCCCGGCGAGCACGGCTCCACCTTCGGCGGCAACCCGCTGGCGTGCGCGGTGGCGCTGGAGGTGATCGCGATGCTGCGGACCGGCGAGTACCAGGAGCGGGCCGCCGAGCTGGGTGATCATCTGCACCGGGAGCTGGGGCTGCTGGCCGGGGGCGGCGCGGTGGAGACCGTACGGGGCCGGGGGCTGTGGGCGGGCGTCGACATCGCGCCCGCCCTCGGCACCGGCCGGGAGATCTCGGAGCGGCTGATGGCCGAGCGGGTGCTGGTGAAGGACACCCACGGCTCGACGATCCGGATCGCGCCGCCGCTGGTGATCTCCAAGGAGGACCTGGACTGGGGGCTGGACCGGCTGCGGACGGTGCTCAGCGCCTGAGCCACTCCCGTACAGGTCTCAGAGGATGACGTGGGGCAGGAAGCGGGCGTACTCGTCCGTGACCGGCCCCGCCGATTCCCGGATGCCGAGCCCGGCCGACTCGTCCTCCACCACCCACGCCCCGAGCACCACCCGGTTGCCGTCGATGTCGGGCAGCGGCGCCAGCTCCTGGTAGCAGCACGGCTCCTCGCGCAGGACCGCCGGGGAGCCGGGCCCGTGCAGGTCGACCCCGGCGCCCTCGCGGCCCAGCAGCGGCTTGGACACGTACCCCGCCCCGCCGGGCCCGGCCAGCTCACGCGGGCCGTCGAGGTAGGCGGGCAGCAGGTTCGGGTGGCCCGGGTACAGCTCCCAGAGGACCGCCAGCAGCGCCTTGTTGGAGAGCAGCATCTTCCAGGCGGGCTCGATCCAGCAGGTGGTGCCGGAGCCGCCGCCGTTGTCCAGGGTCTCCAGCACCTGCGGCGCGAACCGGTCCGTGGTGAGCCACTCCCACGGGTAGAGCTTGAAGCAGCTGCGCAGGAACCGGAGCCGGTCGTCGACGAACCGTCCGCTCAGCCGGTCCCAGCCGATGTCCTCCACGGAGAGCGCGTGCGTTTCGAGGCCGGCCTGATCGGCGGTCTCGCGGAGGTACGCGACGGTCATCAGGTCCTCGCCCGCCTCGTCGCCCTCCGAGTGCGCGAAGTGCAGCGGGCCCGGCGGCAGCAGCCGGGCCTGCCGCTTCCAGGCGTCGACGAGCCGCTCGTGCAGTGAGTTCCACTGGTCGGCACCCGGGAACCGCTCCTCCATCCAGAACCACTGCGGGCTGGCGGCCTCCACGAGCGAGGTCGGGGTGTCGGCGTTGTACTCCAGCATCTTCGCCGGGCCGCTCCCGTCGTAGCGCAGGTCGAACCGCCCGTACAGGGAGGGCAGTTCGTCGCGGCGGCGCCAGGACTCGGCGACCAGCGAGGCCAAGCGCGGGTCGGTGACACCGAGGTCGGCGAAACGGTCCTGCTCCACGATGTGCGCGGCGGCCGCCAGGCACATCGTGTGCAGCTCCTCGACGGTCTCCTCCAGCGCCTCGACCTCCGGCAGCGAGAAGACGTAATAGGCGCTCTCGTCCCAGTAGGGGCGCAGCGAACCGTCCGGGTAGCGGGTGAGCGGGTAGACCAGCCCCTGCGACTCGACGGTCTGCTGCCAGCCGGGGCGCGGCTCGATGGTGCGGCGCTCCACCGGGCTCAGCCTCCGCCGGACTTGGTGCAGCCGAAGCCGCCCCGGTCGACCGCCGACTTGTCGAAGCTGCCGCCCTGGACCTTGCCGTCGCCGCTCTTGCCACCGCCGTAGTAGTACGAACCGCTGCCGCCGCTGCGGCACTCGGAGCTGGGCAGGGTCCTCTGCGTCGTCCGGTCGGCGCAGCGGCGGTCCGGCTCCGATCCGCACGATGTGATGGTCAGGGCGAGCAGCCCCATGCCGCCGAGCACGACCGTGCTCGACCTCAGCCTCCGCTTGGCCATGCTTGCGTTCTCCCCCGTGGTACGTGACACGGTCCGGCACCCCGTTCATCGCCGGACGGCTTGTCAGACTAGTTCGCCGTTCCGCCGGATCGAAACCCAGGAGATGAACCCCCGCCCGGTACATTCCTTTTGTGCTCCTGGGGATGATCTGCGCGCTCGGTGCCGCCCTCTGCTACGGGACGGCCTCCGTCCTCCAGGCGATCGCCGCACGGGCCGCGAGCCGGCCGGATTCCGGGGCGGGCGTGGATCCCGCGCTGCTGCTGCGGGCGGTGCGGCAGTGGCGTTACGTCGCCGGACTCACCCTGGACGGCCTGGGCTTCGTGCTCCAGATCGTCGCCCTGCGCGCGCTGCCGATCTACGCCGTGGGGGCGGCGCTCGCCGCGTCGCTCGCGGTCACGGCGGTGGTCGCGGCCCG
Organism: Streptomyces sp. CA-146814; assembly: GCF_050942385.1. Classification (NCBI taxonomy): domain Bacteria; kingdom Bacillati; phylum Actinomycetota; class Actinomycetes; order Kitasatosporales; family Streptomycetaceae; genus Streptomyces; species Streptomyces sp. CA-146814. Next base: position 4,961,875 of record NZ_CP192068.1, on the reverse strand, counting down.
GCTGCTGGCGGTCCGGCTGAGTAGGGCGGAGTGGGCGGCGGTGGCGGTGGTCTGCGCCGGGCTCGGGATGCTGGGGCTCGCCTCGGGCAAGGAGGGCGAGCTGCCGGGCCCGGAGTGGCTGCCGTGGGCGGTGCCCGCCGCCGCGCTGGGGGTGCTGGTGCTCGGTGCGGTGGGCGGGCGGCTGCCGACGCGGGGACGGGCGCTGGCGCTGGGCCTGGGGGCCGGGTTCGGGTTCGGGGTGGTGGAGGTGGCGGTGCGGCTGGTCGACGAGGTGTCGCCGGGCGCGCTGGTGCGGAACCCGGCGGCGTACGGGCTGCTGCTGGGCGGGGCGGCGGCGTTCCTGCTGCTGACGTCGGCGCTGCAGAAGGGGTCGGTGACGACGGCGACGGCGGGGATGGTGCTCGGGGAGACGGTGGGCCCGGCGCTGGTGGGGGTGGTGTGGCTGGGCGACGGAACCCGGGCGGGGCTGGGCTGGCTGGCGGTGACGGGGTTCGCGGTGGCGGTGGCGGGGTCGCTGGCGCTGGCCCGGTTCGGTGAGGCGCCGGAGCCGGAGCCGGAGCAGCTGTAGCTGTAGCTGTAGGGCCTGTTACGGCAGCACCCGGCACAGCGCGTCCAGTGCGCCCGTCCAGGCGCTCTCCGACGGCGAGCCGTAGCCGATCACCAGCGCGTCGCGGCCGGGCGGGGCGTCGGGGTGGCGGTAGCGGGACAGGCCCTCCAGCGCCAGGCCCTGGAAGGCCGCCGCCTGGATCACCGATCGCTCGGCACCTGCGGGGAGTTCGAGGACCGCGTGCAGTCCGGCCGCGATGCCGCTGACCTCGATGCCCGGGGCGCGTTCGGCGAGCGCCGTGACGAGCTGGTCGCGGCGGCGCCGGTAGCGCAGCCGCATGGAGCGCACATGCCGGTCGTACGCTCCCGAGGCGATGAACTCCGCCAGCGTCAGCTGGTCGATGGCTCCGGACATCCAGTCGGCCGGCCCCTTCGCCGCCACGACCTCCCCGACCAGCCCGCGCGGCAGCACCATCCAGCCGAGCCGCAGGCCGGGCGCGAGCGACTTGGAGGCGGTGCCGAGGTACACGACCCGTTCGGGGTCGAGCCCTTGAAGGGCCCCGACGGGTTGCCTGTCGAACCGGAACTCCCCGTCGTAGTCGTCCTCCAGGATCAGGCCCCCGGTGGCGCGGGCCCAGTCGACGGCGGCGGCCCGCCGGTCCGGATGGAGCGGTACGCCGGTGGGGAACTGGTGCGCCGGGGTCAGCAGCACCGCTCCCGTACCGCGCATCCCGGCCAGCTCCCCGGTCCGCGAGCCGAGCCCGTCGAGCGGCAGGCACGGCGTGGCGAGACCCGTTGCGGTGACGAGGTCGCGGTGCAGGTCGAGCCCGTACGACTCGACGGCCAGCTCCCGCACCCGGCGGCCGCGCAGGACCGCGCCCAGCAGCTTCAGCCCGTGGACGAAGCCGGCGCAGACCACGATGCGTTCCGGGTCGGCGTGGACGCCGCGGGCGCGGGCCAGGTACTCGGCCAGCACCGTGCGGAGTTCGACACGCCCGAGCGGATCGCCGTAGTCGAACGCCTCGTCGGGTGCGGCGGTGAGCGCCTTGCGGGCGGCCCGGAGCCAGGCGGTGCGCGGGAAGGCCGACACGTCCGGGGAGCCCGGCTTCAGGCTGTGGCCGGTACGCGGACGTGCCGACCGGGTCCGGGCCGCCACCGGGTCCGCAGGCCGGCGCGGTGCGGCCCGCTGCGCGATCCGGGTGCCCGAGCCCTGGCGGGCGGTGAGCCAGCCCTCGGCGACGAGTTCGGCGTAGGCGTCGGCGACGGTGTTGCGGGCGATACCCAGGTCGGCGGCGAGCGCCCGGGAGGACGGCAGCCGGGTGCCCGGGGCCAGCCGCCCGCTGCGCACCGCCTCGCGCAGCGCCGCCATCAGCCCGCTGCGCAGCCCCGTACCGACCAGCTCCAGATGCAGGTCGGCGCCGAAAGCGGCCCAGGAATCTGTCATGGAAATGGACCATACCGGTGCGCCACCGACCCCGTAGCGTCGTACCCATGACCACCGCACACGAACACCCCGCACCCACCGCCCACCCGGCCGACCGCGCCGCCGAGCACCCGCAGCGCCTCTCCGTCTCCGAGCTGCTTCCCGATGTCTACAAGGCGATGGTCCGTCTCGACATCGCCGCCGGGAAGGGCCTGGACCCCGTCCTGGTCGAACTGGTGAAGATCCGCGCCTCGCAGCTCAACAAGTGCGCGTTCTGCCTGGACATGCACACCAAGGACGCACTCGCGGCGGGCGAGTCCGTCGAGCGGATCGTCCAGCTGAGCGCCTGGGAGGAGTCGCGGCACTTCTACACCGAGAAGGAGCTGGCGGCGCTCGCGCTGACCGAGGCGGTCACCGTCCTCACCGACGGTTTCGTCCCGGACGAGGTGTACGCGGAGGCGGCCGAACACTTCGCGGAGACCGAACTGGCCCAACTGGTCGCGGCCATCACGGTGATCAACGCCTGGAACCGCTTCGGCGTGACCGGCCGGCTGACACCGGGGCACTACACACCGGGCGACTTCAAGCACTGATCGCCCGCCGCCGGAACGGGCCGCGTCAGAACGGGCTGTCGTACGGGTCGAAGTGCGTCACGGCGGTGGAGAGGATCTCCTCGTGGCGCGGCCACTGCTCGTCGGGCGCGGCCACCAGCACCGCGTAGAGGCGGCCGTCCGACGCGGTGAAGACCCGTTCCACGACCCGGCGCCGGCTGCCGGTCTCCTCGCTGTCGTACGCGTACACCAGCTCGGCGGCCTCGCCCCCGAGCGGGTGGTCGACGGCGCCGATGCGGACCTCCTCGAAGCCGGCGCTCACGGAGCGATCCTCCGAGGCCGCGCGCACCGCCTCCAGCGCGGTCATGCCGGGCTCGGACACCCGGAAGACCTGGAGCAGTTCGCCGGAGCCGAAGGGCGCGTAGAACACCCCGCCGGTCCTCTCCGTACGTTCGCTCCACTCCTCGGGCACCGCGATCCGGAAGCCCTCCTCGTCGTCCTGGAGGACGTATCCGGGCGGCGGCTCGCCAGGGTCCGGGGACTCGGTGCCGGTGGCGTCGGAGGTCTCGGACGCGGTGTCCCCGGTGCCGTCGGCTAGGCCGGTGTCCGGGTCGGTGACCTCGTCGGCCGGGGCGCTCGCCGTACGGTTCCGGGCGTCGTCCCGGCCGTCGTCACCGCCGCCACCAGCACCGGCCGTGAACCAGAGCGCCGCCGCACCGGCCGCGAGCACGGCCACGGCGAGCCCGGCGGTCAGCGGGGTGATCCGCTCCCGCACCGTCCGGGAAGCGGTCGCCGGCCGGTGGGGGTCGGTGATGTTCCGGTGGGTGCCGGTGATGTTGTTGTACGGGCCCGGCGGCGCGCCGGGGTCCGCCGACGGCATGGGCGGCACCACCGGGGCGGCGGAGGGCGGCGGAGGCGGTGGCGGGGTGTAGGCGCGCCGCGGCTCGGTCTCCCAGCTCTGGGTCTCGTGGCCAAAGCGGGCTCGGGACCGCCCGGGGAGTCGATTGTCTGCCATATCGATCCGGGGAGGCGGGGCGGTGGACCGGGCGGGGAAGCCGAGCGCCCCCGGTGGCCTGAGCAGGCTGCCGGGGGCGCTCGGTGCGCTCGGTGCGGGTGCGGGTACGGACCCTGGATCAGATCAGGCCGAGCTCGCGGACCGCGTCGCGCTCCTCGGTGAGCTCCTGGACGGAGGCGTCGATGCGCTTGCGGGAGAACTCGTTGATGTCCAGGCCCTGGACGATCTCGTACGTCCCGTCCTTCGTGGTGACCGGGAAGGAGGAGATGATGCCCTCGGGGACGCCGTAGGAGCCGTCCGACGGGATGCCCATCGAGGTCCAGTCGCCGGCGGCGGTGCCGTTGACCCAGGTGTGGACGTGGTCGATGGCGGCGTTGGCGGCCGAGGCCGCGGAGGACGCGCCACGGGCCTCGATGATCGCGGCGCCGCGCTTGGCGACGGTCGGGATGAAGGTGTCGGCGAGCCACACCTCGTCGTTGACGGTCTCGGCGGCGTTCTTGCCGGCGATCTCCGCGTGGAAGATGTCCGGGTACTGGGTGGCCGAGTGGTTGCCCCAGATCGTCAGCTTCTTGATGTCGGAGACGGCGGCACCGGTCTTGGCGGCCAGCTGCGAGATCGCGCGGTTGTGGTCCAGGCGGGTCATCGCGGTGAAGCGCTCGGCCGGTACGTCCGGGGCGGCGGCCTGCGCGATGAGCGCGTTGGTGTTGGCCGGGTTGCCGACGACGAGGACCTTGATGTCGTCCGCGGCGTGGTCGTTGATGGCCTTGCCCTGCGGCTTGAAGATGCCGCCGTTGGCGGCGAGCAGGTCACCGCGCTCCATGCCCTTGGTACGCGGGCGGGCGCCGACGAGCAGGGCCACGTTCGCACCGGCGAAGCCGACGTTCGGGTCGTCGGTGATCTCGATGCCCCGCAGCAGCGGGAAGGCGCAGTCGTCGAGCTCCATCGCGGTGCCCTCGGCGGCCTTGAGGCCCTGCGGGATCTCCAGGAGGCGCAGGTTGACCGGCACGTCCGGGCCGAGCAGGTGGCCGGAGGCGATGCGGAAGAGCAGCGCGTAGCCGATCTGGCCGGCAGCGCCGGTCACGGTGACATTCACGGGAGTGCGGGTCATGGCGGTCTCCGTTAGACAGCTGGCGGTGGGGGTCCCGGCCCCTGGTGCCGGACCCTGGTGCGGGAGACCCCTTCGCGCCCGACGCGTCGTCCGACGAATCTTGACGTGAAGAGATTTCCGGCGGCCAGGCTATCGGACCCGGCAGGTCCGGACCGCCCGGCCCCCTGTGGCACCGCACACAACCCGTCACTCACCGCAGGCGGGCCACCTCTTGTCACGTGTGGCTACGCGGTGTCATTACGTGTGGCTACGTGGTGCAGCCCTTCGTGCCGGAGGTGAGCGTCGCGCAGGCCTTCGCGTCGGCCGCCGTCCTCACCGCGACCATCGGCGTGTACGCCTCGGTGACCGCGACCTCGCCGTTCTGCCCGTCCGCCGCCGCGCTCCCGGTGATCGTCACGGTGTCGCCCGGACCCGCCTCGGTGAGCCGGGCCCAGGCGGCTGAGCAGACCTCGCTGTACCGGACCTCGACCCGGGAGTCGCCGATCCCGGTGGTGGTGACCGTACGGGCGTACTCGCCGCCGCAGCCCATCTCGTCGGGGTTCTGCCCGGTGCAGTCGTCGCCCTGGCACTCGACACCGGCCGGCAGTGCGGGCGCGGGCTCCTCGGTCGCGGGATCGGGGGCCTGGCTCGTGGGGGCGGCCGTCGGGGCCTGGCTCGTGGGGGCCGGCGGTGCGGCCTCGGCGGGCTCGTCGCCGCTGGGCGCGAGCATCAGCGCACCGACGACGACGATGACCGCTCCGGCCGCACCGACGGCGAGCCTGATCGCCTTGCTGCGGCCGGTGGTGGATACGCCGCCGCCGCGCGGGCCGTCCGCCGGCCGTCCGGCCTGGCGCTGCTGCGGGACCGGAGGAACGGTTCCGCGCTGGGTGGGGACGGAGGGGGCGCGCCCGTCGGTGCGTTGGAGGTCGGAGTCGTACGCGTCAAAGCCGTACGGATCAGGGCCGTACGCATCGGAGCCGTATGCGTCAGGGTTGTTCCCATTAGGGCCGTACGCGTCAGGGCCGTACGCGTCGGGGCCGTGGCCGTCCGGGCGGTCGGTGTCCGGGCGTCCGGTGGCCAGGCCGTGGGCGCCGGCCGTTCCGGTCGCGGTGGCGCCGCGGCCGGCGGAAGCGGAACCGGCCGCCCTGTGCCGGCCGTCGGCGGACCGGCCGGCTCCGTTGCTGCTGCCGTCCGCCGCGTCGCTCGCGCCGAGCGCCTCACGCGCCTGGCTGATGCGGAGGGTCTCGATCGTCATGTCGTGGCGCATCTCGGCCCGGTTCCAGGCGCGTTCGGCCAGCTCCCACGTGGTCGTGAGGTGGTGCTGCGGAGTGCCCGTCACCTCGGCGAGGGCCACGACGGCACGGCGCGGAGGGATGAGCAGGCCGTTCAGGTACCGCTCCCAGGACGTCTCGCTGAACCCCGTGCGGTCGGCCACCGTGTTGGTGTCCAGCCCGCTGCGGTCCACGATCCCGCGTAGCCGGCTCGCGAACTCCCTGATCTGCGGGTCGAGTTCCTCGGGCAGTGTCCTCCAACGAGGCATCGCGCCTCCCCCTCTGTTCTCCCCGGTGCATGCCCCGGACGTGCTTCCTGTGCCCCCGCCGCGGCCGGTACCGCCGGCCGGTGCGTCCCCCGGACCGGTCCGCTCCTCGTCCGTAGCGCCGTGTCAGTCTGCCATCGTTGCGCGACGATCACACCGTGCCGGAATGGTCACTTCCGTGCCACAGGCCCCGGGCGCACCTTGTAGCAGGCCTTCCATGTCCATGACGCTGGAGCGGGGACGGGGCGAGGCCGCTCCTTCCGCCGTGAGCCGGGGCCGCCCCCGGACCGGGCTGTCCGTCCCTCCTCGGGGGTGGGGACGGGCGCACCGGGCGGGCACCTCCTGACGGGTGCCCGCCCGGGCCCACGCGGCAGGCGGCAGTTTGACGGCAGGCCCTAGCGGATCGTGAAGCGGACCGCGTCCTCCAGGATCGGCACGTCCAGCCACGGTTTCGGCTGCGCGACCAGCGCGAGCAGCACGATCAGGGTGCCCATCAGCCCGTACGTCACCAGGTCGGTGAAGCGGGAACGCACCGCGAGCATGCCGACCGACGGCACCACCCAGCGCAGCACCGCTCCGGCGATCAGGGCCACGCCGATCAGGATGGTGCCGATGCGGAACGCCTCGGCGAACGGGTCCAGCGCCACGACCAGCAGCCCGACGCCCGCCGCGCCGAGCACGGTGAGCAGCGGCCACTGGCGGGCCGGCGCGGGCGCGTCACGCGGAGCGGCCCGGCCGCCGCCCTCGGGACGGGCGGTGTCGCGCGTGAAGAGCGGGAACCGCCGGGTCCTGCGGGGAGCAGGCGGCTCGCCACCCGGGTCGGCGGCGGTGGAGCCGCTGTCCGGGTCGGCGGCGGTGGAGCCGCTGTCCGGGTCGGCGCGATCGGGCGCGGTGGAGCCGCCGCCCTGTTCCGTCGAACCGCCGTCCGACTCCTCCCGTACGGACTCCTGCCGCACGGACTCCTCCTGTACGGACCGCTCCCGTACGGACTCCTCCCGTACGGACTCCGCGGCGCCGCCCGCCGGGGCCGGGTCGGCCGGACTCGTACCAGCACCCATGGGGTTCCCTCCGGATCCGGCCGTCAGCCCGCGGCAGCCGCGTCGGCGGCCTCGGCCGCGGTCCGCTCGGCCGCCTCGACCACGTTGACCAGGAGCTGGGCGCGGGTCATCGGGCCGACACCGCCGGGGTTCGGGGCGACCCAGGCCGCCACCTCGCGGACGCCCGGGTGCACATCGCCGACGATCTTGCCGTTCTCGTCCCGGCTGACGCCGACGTCGAGCACGGCCGCGCCCGGCTTGACGTCCTCGGGCTTGATCAGGTGCTGCACGCCCGCAGCGGCGACGATGATGTCGGCCTGGCGCAGGTGCGAGGAGAGGTCCCGGGTGCCGGTGTGGCACTGGGTCACCGTGGCGTTCTCCGACTTACGGGTCAGCAGCAGCGGGATCGAGCGGCCGATGGTGACACCGCGTCCGACGACCACGACGTGCGCGCCGTTGATCTCCACGCCGTGCGCGCGCAGCAGCTGGACGACGCCCTGCGGGGTGCACGGCAGCGGGCCCGTCTCGTTGAGGACGAGGCGGCCGAGGCTCATCGGGTGCAGCCCGTCGGCGTCCTTCTCCGGGTCCATCAGCTCCAGGACCCGGTTGGTGTCGATGCCCTTGGGCAGCGGCAGCTGGACGATGTACCCCGTGCACTCCGGGTCGGCGTTCAGCTCCCGTACGACGTCCTCGATCTCCTCCTGGGTGGCGGTGTCGGGGAGTTCGCGCTGGATCGAGCCGATGCCGACCTCCGCGCAGTCGCGGTGCTTGCCGTTCACGTACCAGCGGCTGCCCGGGTCGTCCCCGACGAGCAGGGTTCCGAGGCCGGGAGAGATCCCCTGCGCCTTGAGGGCCGCCACACGGACGGTCAGATCGGACTTGATCGCGGCAGCGGTGGCCTTGCCATCGAGAATCTGGGCAGTCATGGCCCCATCCTCGCGGATGACCCCGCCCGCATACCAATTGCCTGTGCCTCACCTGTGGCCGAGATTGCACTTGCACAACGTCCTGCGCCCTGGACTGGACAAACGCGGGTCGCGCTTATAACGATGAAGGCCGCGGTTGTACGGGGGGCGGGCCGCTGAACGTCGTCCTTCCTCCGTGTGGCCATCCGTCCCCACACGTCTGTTGAAGGAACACCCCTTATGAGCTTCGGCGACCCCAACAACCCGTACGGGCAGCAGCCCGGCCAGCCTCCGCAGGGCCCGCCGCAGGGGCAGCCGGGCTACGGCTACCCGCAGCAGGCTCCGCAGGGCGTTCCGCAGCAGGGCTACGGCTACCCGCAGCAGCAGCCGGGATATCCGCAGCAGCCCGGCCAGCCCTACGGTGGCGGCTACCCGCAGGGCCAGCCCGGCTACGGCGGCGGGATGCCGGAGCTGGCGCACTGGGGCCTGCGGGCGGGCGGGCTGATCATCGACGGCCTCATCATCGGCGCCCCGTACGTCCTCCTCGTCGGCATCGGCGGCGCCATGGGGGACGCGGCGGGCGGCGCCATCGCCCTGATCGGCGTGCTCGTGATGATCGGCCTCGCCCTCTGGCAGCTGTACCAGGAGGGCACCACCGGGCAGACGATCGGCAAGAAGGCCGTCGGCATCCGGCTGCTGCGCGAGGCCGACGGCCGTCCGGTGGGCTTCGGCATGGCCTTCGTGCGCCGCCTGGCCCACTTCCTGGACAGCATCGCCTGCTACATCGGGTGGCTGTGGCCGCTCTGGGACGAGAAGAAGCAGACGTTCGCGGACAAGGTCTGCTCGTCGGTGGTCATCCGCTCGAAGTGACCCCGGCCCGCATCCGGTTCGAAGGCCGCACCCGTACGGAACGGGTGCGGCCTTCGCGCGTACGAGGCCGGGTCAGCGCACGATCCCCGCGCGGACCGCACGATCCCCGCGCGGGCCGGGCTCAGCCCTTCCGTACGCCCGGGATCTCCGCCGGCTCCGGCGTCGTCCGCTCCATCACCACGAAGGTGCCGCCCCGGTGCTTGAGCCGGTAGCGCGCCTCCGGGTGGAGCTGCTCGGCGTACGCCACCGGGTCCTGGATCGGGCGTGACCAGCCGAAGTCCAGGTTGATGGCGACGATGTCGGGCGCGGTGCCCGGGGCGCCGCCGATCCAGTAGACGGTCCGGTCCGAGGTGAGGTGGGCCATGAGCGTGATGTCGGTCTCGACCCGCGCGCCGGCCGGGATGGCCTTCAGCGCCTCCCGGGCAGCTTCCGTACGGGCGTCGGTGCGGTAGGAGTCCGGGCGCAGCAGGTCGCGCAGCGGCAGGTGCTGGGTCATCGCCACGGCGATCGCGACGGAGACCGGGACGACGACCTTCGCGTACGAGGAGAGCCAGGGCCGCTCCGACGCGCGGCTGCGGCGGACGCCGTCGGCCATGGCCAGGAAGAGGACCGGCATCAGGATCGCGCTGTAGTGCCAGACCATGCCCCAGTGGTTGCTGTCCTGGGAGAGCAGCCGCCAGCCGAGCGTCGGGATGATCAGCAGCGTCAGCGGCGAGCGCAGCGCCATGAACGCGGTGATGCCGATCAGGAAGACCAGCATCTCGATCTTGGTGGAGGAGTTCAGGACGCCGAGGACGGAGTCCAGCATCGAGACGTCCTGCTCGCCGTTCTTGTCGATCTTCTGCCAGTAGTCGTACGTCCCGGCGCTGGAGGCCGCCGGGATGAGGACCATGAGCGTGACCACGAAGGCGGCCACGCCGAACGCGGCGAGCAGCGCGCCCTGGAGGCGGCGCCCGTACACGAAGAGCAGGAAGCCGACGACGGCGACGGTCGCGCCGAGGTCCTCCTTGACCAGGACCAGCGGCAGCGACCAGAGCAGCGCGGCGGTGTATCGCTTCAGGAGCAGCGCACGGCAGACGAGGGCGAGGAGCGGGACGGCGAAGGCGATCTCGTGGAAGTCGGACTTCACCGCCTCCTGGATGCCCCAGGAGAGTCCGTACGCGACGGTGACGCAGAGCCCGGAGCGGCCGCCGAGCAGCTGCTGCGTGGTGCGGCCGACGATGACCGCGCCGAGCGCGAAGAACGCGGCCTGGGCGAAGAGCAGGGACTCGGCGGAGGGCCAGAGCCAGTAGAGCGGGGCCAGCAGCGCGACGATCGGGGAGAAGTGGTCGCCGAGGATCAGATAGCCGGGGCCCTTGATGTCGACGATCGGCGCGCGGAGGTCCGCGTACGCCCGGACCTCCTGCTCGAAGATCCCGAGGTCCCAGGAGGGCGAGCCGAAGCGGGCGTACTGGAGGTAGGAGTAGAGGAAGTAGAGCCCGCACAGGACGGCGCCGACGATCAGATACGGCCGCAGCGGTACGCGTTCGGCGGTGGCGTTCTCCGGGCCGGGTGAACCGTCCGCCGGGCGGCCGTCCGGCCCGGTGCCCTGGGTGGGCAGCCGGCCCGGTTCCGACCGGTCCGGTGCACTCTTGTTCAGCTCAAGCACGGTGACTGCCCCCGCTAGGGATTCCTGCCGGTCTTCGGATACGGCCGCTGCTCATCGGATACGGCCGTTCATTAGAACAGAGCGGCGAGGAGATTCCGTACGCCGGACACGGGCGGTCATGACGGAGGCCGCGTCCCGGTGCACCGGAACGCGGCCTCGTGTCCTGCTCGCTATCAGTGGAAGAAGTGGCGCGTCCCGGTGAAGTACATCGTGACGCCGGCCTTCTCCGCGGCCTCGACCACCAGCTCGTCGCGGACCGAGCCGCCGGGCTGGGCGACCGCCTTGATACCTGCGGCGGTGAGGATCTCCAGCCCGTCGGGGAACGGGAAGAAGGCGTCGGACGCGGCGTACGCGCCGGCCGCCCGCTCCTCGCCCGCCCGCTCGACGGCGAGCTTCGCGGAGTCGACCCGGTTGACCTGGCCCATGCCGACGCCGACCGAGGCGCCGTCCTTGGCGAGCAGGATCGCGTTGGACTTGACCGCGCGGCACGCCTTCCAGGCGAAGGCCAGCTCCTTCAGCTCGGCCTCGGAGAGCGCGTCGCCGGTGGCGAGCGTCCAGTTGGCCGGGTCGTCGCCGTCGGCCTGGAGGCGGTCGGTGACCTGGAGGAGCGCGCCGCCGTCGATCGGCTTGACCTCGGTCGTGGCGGCCGGGGCCTCGGGGGCGCGGAGCACGCGGATGTTCTTCTTGCGGGCCAGCACCTCGACGGCGCCGTCCTCGTAGGCCGGGGCGACGATGACCTCGGTGAAGATCTCCGCGACCTGCTCGGCCAGCTCGACCGTCACCGGGCGGTTGACCGCGATGACCCCGCCGAACGCCGAGAGCGGGTCGCAGGCGTGCGCCTTGCGGTGCGCCTCGGCGACGTCGTCACCGATCGCGATGCCGCACGGGTTGGCGTGCTTGATGATCGCGACGCACGGCTCGGCGTGGTCGTACGCGGCCCGGCGCGCGGCGTCGGTGTCCGTGTAGTTGTTGTACGACATCTCCTTGCCGTGCAGCTGCTCCGCCTCGGCCAGACCGCCGGTACCGGAGGTGTAGAGGGCGGCGGGCTGGTGCGGGTTCTCGCCGTAGCGCAGGACGCTCTTACGGGTGAGGGCGTCGCCCAGGAACTCGGGGAGGCCCGAGTCGTCGGCGGGCGCGTAGCCGTCGACGAACCAGGAGGCCACGGCCACGTCGTACGCGGCGGTGTGCTGGAACGCCTCGGCGGCCAGCCGCTTGCGGGCGGTGAGGTCGAAGCCGCCGGCCTTGACGGCCGCGAGGACGTCCGCGTACCGCTCCGGGCTGGTAACCACGGCCACGGACGGGTGGTTCTTGGCGGCGGCGCGGACCATGGAGGGGCCGCCGATGTCGATCTGCTCGACGCACTCGTCGTCGGAGGCGCCGGACGCGACGGTCTCCTTGAACGGGTAGAGGTTCACGACCACCAGGTCGAACGGCTCCACGCCCAGCTCGGCGAGCTGCTCGCGGTGGGCGTCCAGGCGCAGGTCGGCGAGGATCCCGGCGTGGACGCGCGGGTGGAGCGTCTTGACGCGGCCGTCCAGGCACTCGGGGAAGCCGGTGAGCTCCTCGACCTTGGTGACCGGCACTCCGGCGGCGGCGATCTTCCCGGCGGTGGAGCCGGTGGAGACGAGTTCGACGCCCGCCTCGTGGAGACCGCGGGCGAGGTCTTCGAGCCCCGTCTTGTCGTAGACACTGACCAGGGCGCGGCGGATGGGCTTATTCACCGACATGACCGAGATGAACCTTTCGTCCCTCAATGCGATGGCCGTCACGGGCGATCCGCCCCACGGCCTCGACGAGCAGCGAGCGCTCGACTTCCTTGATGCGTTCGTGGAGGGCGGCTTCGCCCTCCGGGGTGTCCTCCTCGGTCACCTCGACCACGCCCTGCGCGATGATCGGACCGGTGTCGACACCGTCGTCGACGAAGTGGACGGTGCAGCCCGTGACCTTGACGCCGTACGCGAGTGCGTCACGCACTCCGTGGGCGCCGGGGAAGCTGGGCAGCAGGGCGGGGTGGGTGTTGACGGTCCTTCCGCCGAAGGCGGCGAGGAACGCGGGGCCCACGATCTTCATGAAACCGGCGGAGACGACGAGGTCCGGGCGGTGCTCGGCGACGGCGGCGGTCAGCGCCTCGTCCCACTCCGCACGCGTCGCGTGGTCCTTGAGCCTGCACACGAACGTGGGGATTCCGGCCTTCTCGGCCCGCTCCACGCCACCGGTCCCGTCGCGGTCGGCGCCGACGGCGACGATCCGCGCCCCGTACGCCGCCGGGTCCTCGCCGATGGCGTCGAGCAGGGCCTGGAGGTTGGTGCCGGATCCGGAGACCAGCACGACCAGCCGGGCGGGAGAGGCGGAGGGAGGCGGGGAGGCCACGTCGGGGCCCTTTCTCACGTGATGACCGCGGGGTGACGCAGGTGCGGCGAACTCTTTGTAGGGTCGTACGAAAGAATCGCTTCGCCCGATACGGGGAACCCTACGAACGGGCCGACCGTCAGCAACGATACCGGCACACCCGGCGGCCCCCACGGGACGGGGGCCGGGCCGAGAGGTAGCGTCAGGGGACAGCGAGCCGTCCACCGGGCGGACGAACCGCCCTCCGGGCGGACATGACGAGATGGGGAAGACGTTCACCACATGCCGGACCGACGCCGTCGCACCGCCTTCCGCCTCCCGTCGCCCGCACGGGCCGCTCTGCTGATGCGGGAGCGCCAGTCCTCTTCGCCGGACTCCTCCTCCGCTTCAGACCCTTCCGGTTCTTCCGGTTCTTCCGGTTCTTCCGGTTCGGGTTCCTCCGGTTCCTCCGGTTCGTCGCCGGACGCGCCCGCGAAGCCCGCCGACGACAATCCGTTCGCCCCGCCGCCGCCCGGCCGGCCGGACCAGCCGTGGCAGCCGCGCCACCCCTCCGGATCGGACGGCAAGGGCGAGGACGAGGGCTCCGGCGGCCGCCCGTCCTGGGGCAGCCAGTGGAGCAACAAGCAGCCGGGCCGAGGCGGCGGCGGCTTCGGCGGCCGTTCCGGTTCCAACGGCCCGGGCGGCAAGGGCGGGTCCGACGGCGGCCCGGCCGGGATGCGCTGGGACCCGACCGACCCCGTGCAGCGGCGCGCCCGCTACGCGCTGCTCGGCGGTATCTGGTCCGTCTTCTTCGCGCTCTTCGACTTCACGGAGATCGCCCTGCTGCTGGGCGCTCTCTCCGTGTACTGGGCGATCAGCTCGCTGCGCGCCGAGCCCAGGAGCCCGTCCACGCCGGACCGTACGGCGGTGGGCGCGGCCACGGGCGCCGGAGCTCCGGCCGTGGGCGACGGAGGTGCCGCACCGGCGGCCGTCTCGGGCCGGACCGGTGAGCGTCGGCCTCAGACCACGGCGGCCATCAGCGGTCTGGTGACCGCGCTGCTGGCCCTGATCATCGTGATCACGACGTACACCGTGCAGCTGGTCTACCGCGACTACTACACGTGCGTGAACGACGCGCTGACCAAGACCGGCGCGGTGGCCTGCAACGACCGGCTGCCGAAGCCGCTGGAACCGCTCTTCGGCGTCAAGGAGTAGCGCCGCCCCGGCCGTCGGCGGACTTCTCGCCGGCGGGGGCCGCGTCCGTGTCGGTGTCCGTGGGCTTCGCGGGCGTCTCACCGGAGCGCAGGGCGGCCGGGACGCGTGCGGGGAAGTCGGCCATCAGGCCGCCGGAGCCCTGCTTGAGGGAGGCCCACCGGGCCTCCCTCGCCTCTTTCTCGTGCCAGGGGTCGGTCGGCAGGAAGTCGTACGGTTCAAAGCCCGCGTCGTCGTCCGTGTCCTCGTTCTCCGGCGCGGGCTCAGGTTCGGCCGCCTTCTTCCCGGGCTTCTTCTCGCCGGACTCCTTCTTCCCGGCCGCCTTCTTCTCTCCGGTCGCTTCCTTCTCTCCGCCGGCGGCCGCTTCCGGTACGGCCGCGTCCCGGCGCCAGGCCCAGCCCGGTTCGCGCAGCCGCCACAGCCGCAGGAGCAGGGCCGCCGGTACGCCGAGGGCGGCCGTCCACACCAGCGCCGCCGGGCCCGCCAGCCACCACACCGGCCCGAACGCGGCGAGCGCCCCTGACCCGAGCGGGCCGCCCGCCACCGCCATGAGCAGCGCCGTGACGGCTCCGCACCCGAGCGCCGCGAGCCCCGTGACCAGCACCGTCTCGCGCGGGGCCCAGGCCTGCGCGAGCGGCGCTTCGGCGGGAGCCGCCCGGCGTACGACGCACCAGGCGACGGCGAGCGCGGCCACGGCCGGTACGGCGAGGGCCGCCCAGTTCAGCCAGGTGGCCGGGGACTGCTCCGGTACCGCCGCCAGCAGCGGGAAGTGCGGTACGGCCGGCGTCCCGGCGAGGCCCAGCGGGGTGGCCGTGGCGCCCGTACCGAGCGCGAAACCGGGGCCGAGCCCGTACGCCGCTCCCCACAGCGCCGCGTTCGGCACCAGCGACACGGCGAGCAGCAGCACCGCCAGCCGGCCCGGCCAGTCACCGGAGAGCGCCAGGAAGGAGTCCTGCGCCGCCGCCGCGTCCCGCCCCAGCGCCACCGACACCAGCAGCGCGCCCCCGCCGACCAGCGCCGCGACGCCGACCGCCGCCGCCCGGCACGCGGCCTCGGCCCGGTCGCGGAAGAGGGTCCGCGCGACGACCTCCTGGAGCACCAGCGGGAACCAGGACGGCAGCGGCCCGAACGGACGGCCCGCCGCCGTCCACACCCCGGCCGCCGCCGCACCGGCCACCACCAGTGCCACCGGGAACGCCAGCGTGTCCGGCACGACCCGCAGCGACCCGCCGCGCGCATAGGCCGCCGCCCCGGCCACGACCAGCAGGTATCCGGCGGTCACCGCACAGAACGCGCCCGCCTGCGAGGGCCTGGCCCGTCCCTCCTCCTCCGGCTCCGCCGCGTCGCGCGCCGCCCGGTGCGCCAGCCAGACGGGACCCGCCACGAGGAGCAGCGGAACCACACCGACCGGTGCCGGTACGCCGCTGAGGGTGTCGGGCCGGACGAGTTCGGCGCCGTGCGCGAGCAGCCAGACGGCGGCTGCCACCCGCAGCGCTCCGCCGGGTCCGCTGTCCGGGTGCGGAGAGCTGATCCACACCACCGTCACCAGCACGGCCAGGGAACCGAGACCCAGACCGGCGGCGGCCACGCCCCGCAGAAAGGCGGAGGCCAGGGCGAGGGTCCTGGTCCGTTCGGGCGGCAACATCGGGCTGCGTTCGGTCATTTGGGTCACGCCGCCCATGCTCCCAACGACACGCGCTTATCCCGCGTAACGCGCGAACAGCCGCCGTGTCGCTCAATATACGTTTATGTACTTTTTCTACCGGTGCAGCGCTGCCGGGGGTCGTCGATGACCCGGAGCACCACCGACGAGCCCGCCGCCCACCCGCTGCCCTCCCCCAAGGAGCGGCGCAGACTGCGCGAGGCGAAGTCGCTGACCGAGCAGCAGGTGGCGGAGGCCGTGGGCGTCACGCGCGCCACCGTGCGCTCCTGGGAGACGGGCCGCACGAGCCCGCGCGGCCGCAAGCGCGCGCTGTACGCGAAACTCATCGCGCCGGACCCGAAGCCGAGGCCGAAGCGGAAGCCGAAGTCGCCTCCCGCGCCCCTGCCGGTGAGAGGGCCCGAGCCCGCGTCCGTGATCGCGGCCGAGCACGCGTCCGTGAGCACGCCTGGGCCCGCTTCCGTGAGCACGGATGGGCCTGCGTCCGTGCTCACGGATGGGCCTGTGTCCGTGAGCGCGCCCGGGCCGACCTCCGTGAACGCGCCCGGGCCGACTCCCCCGAGCACGCCCGGGCCCACGAGCGCGTCAACGGCCCCGGACGCCTCGTCACCTCCCGTACCGGCGACTCCTCCTCCACCCCCCGAACCGCCGCCCGCCACACCCCGGCTCTCCCCCGACGAGGCGTTCGACGCGCTGTACGCGCACGCCGCGCCCGGCCTCGTACGGCAGACCTACCTCCTGACCGGGCGGCGCAGCCTGGCGCGGGAGTCCGTCGAGCGGGCCTTCCAACTGGCCTGGCACCGCTGGCCCGAGGTGGCCGTGGACCGGGATCCGGTCGGCTGGGTGCGGGCGGCGGCGTACGAGTACGCGATGTCGCCCTGGCACCGGCTCCGCCGCGTCCACCGGCACCCCGACGAACCGCCCACCGAACCGGCCCGGCGGGCCCTGTTCGAAGCGCTGCTCGACCTGCCTCCGGCCTACCGGCGCACCCTGCTCCTCTACGACGGGGTCGGCCTGGACCTGCCGGAGACCGCGGCCGAGACGGAGGCGTCCACTCCGGCGGCGGCCGGGCGGCTGGAGGTGGCCCGGGCCGCCGTCGCCGAGCGGCTCCCCGAACTGGCGGCCGCCGCCTCGCCCGCCGAACAGTCCGAGCTGCTCCACGACCGGCTCGGCGGCCTCGCCCGCGCCGAGCACGTTCCGACCCCCTCGCCCGCGCGCGCCGTCCGCACCGGCGGCGAGAACAAGGCGCGGCTCTGGACGCGGGCCGCGATCGCCTTCGCCGCCCTGCTCATCGGCGCGACCGCGCTGACCCTGCACACCGCGCCCACGCACTACGAGCAGCCGATCGCACCGCCCGAACGGGTCGGCGGCGTACCGCCGCGCGGTGGTCCGCAGAAGCTGACCCCGCAGGACCTGAAGCTGCAGAAGTCGCTGAAGGAGGAGCTGGCACACGGCCCGGAACGGCTGGTGCCGCGTATTCCCTGACCTGCGGGAACGGCGAACGGCGCGGGCCCGCACCCCTGGTTCGGGGGTGCGGGCCCGCGCCGTTCACGCGTGGTGCGGCTGCCTGGCTCAGGCGCCGAGGATCTCGCGCGCCAGCTTGGCGGTCTCGGTCGGCGTCTTGCCGACCTTCACGCCGGCGGCCTCGAGGGCCTCCTTCTTCGCCTGCGCGGTGCCGGAGGAGCCGGAGACGATGGCGCCCGCGTGGCCCATGGTCTTGCCCTCGGGGGCGGTGAAGCCCGCGACGTAACCGACGACCGGCTTGGTGACGTTCTTCGCGATGAAGTCGGCGGCACGCTCCTCGGCGTCGCCGCCGATCTCGCCGATCATCACGATGAGGTCGGTCTCCGGGTCCGCCTCGAACGCCGCGAGGGCGTCGATGTGCGTCGTACCGATGACCGGGTCGCCACCGATGCCGACGGCGGAGGAGAAGCCGATGTCACGGAGCTCGTACATCATCTGGTAGGTCAGCGTGCCGGACTTGGACACGAGACCGATGCGGCCGGGCTTGGTGATGTCGCCCGGGATGATGCCGGCGTTGGACTGGCCGGGGGTGATGAGACCCGGGCAGTTCGGACCGATGATCCGGGTCTTGTTGCCCTTCTCGTTCGCGTACGCCCAGAAGGCGGCGGAGTCGTGAACGGCGATGCCCTCGGTGATGACGACCGCGAGCGGGATCTCGGCGTCGATCGCCTCGACGACGGCGGCCTTGGAGAACGCCGGCGGGACGAAGAGGACGGACACGTTCGCGCCGGTCTTCTCCATCGCCTCGGCGACGGAGCCGAAGACCGGGACCTCGGTGCCGTCGAAGTCGACGGAGGTGCCGGCCTTGCGCGGGTTCACGCCGCCCACGATGTTGGTGCCGTCGGCCAGCATGAGCTTGGTGTGCTTCATGCCCGTGGCGCCGGTCATCCCCTGGACGATGACCTTGCTGTCCTTGGTGAGGAAGATAGCCATGGTGTGGAGTCCCTCGTCCTTACTTCGCAGCCGCGGCGAGCTCGGCGGCCTTGTCGGCCGCGCCGTCCATGGTGTCCACGCGCTGCACGAGCGGGTGGTTGGCGTCGGAGAGGATCTTGCGACCCAGCTCCGCGTTGTTGCCGTCGAGACGCACGACCAGCGGCTTCTCGACCTTCTCGCCCTTGGACTCGAGCAGCGCGAGCGCCTGCACGATGCCGTTGGCGACCTCGTCGCAGGCGGTGATGCCACCGAAGACGTTGACGAAGACGGACTTGACGTCCGGGTCGCCGAGGATGATCTCCAGGCCGTTCGCCATGACCTCGGCGGAGGCGCCGCCACCGATGTCGAGGAAGTTGGCGGGCTTCACGCTGCCGTGGTTCTCACCGGCGTACGCGACGACGTCCAGGGTCGACATGACCAGACCGGCACCGTTGCCGATGATGCCGACCTCGCCGTCGAGCTTGACGTAGTTGAGGTTCTTGGCCTTGGCGGCAGCCTCGAGCGGGTTGGCTGCGGCCTTGTCCTCGAGAGCCTCGTGGTCGGGCTGGCGGAAGTCGGCGTTCTCGTCGAGCGAGACCTTGCCGTCCAGCGCCAGGATGCGGCCGTCCTTGGTCTTCACCAGCGGGTTGACCTCGACGAGGAGCGCGTCCTCGGCGACGAAGGTGTCCCACAGCGTCACCAGGACCTCGGCGACCTTCTCGGCCACCTCGGCCGGGAACTTCGCCTGGGCCACGATCTCGCGGGCCTTGACGATGTCGACGCCGGAGTTGGAGTCGACCGGGACCTTCGCGAGGGCCTCGGGGGTCTTCTCCGCGACCTCCTCGATGTCCATGCCGCCCTGCACCGAGGCCATGGCCAGGAAGGTGCGGTTGGTGCGGTCCAGGAGGTACGAGACGTAGTACTCCGCCTCGATCTCCGGCGACAGCTCGGCGATCATCACCTTGTGGACCGTGTGGCCCTTGATGTCCATGCCGAGGATGTCGGTCGCCCGGGCGACCGCCTCGTCGGCGTCGGCGGCGAGCTTGACGCCACCGGCCTTGCCGCGGCCGCCGACCTTCACCTGCGCCTTGACGACAGACTTGCCGCCCAGCTTCTCGGTCGCCTCGCGGGCTGCCTCAGGCGTGTCGATGACTTCACCGGCCAGCACCGGTACACCGTGCTTGGCGAAGAGGTCCCTCGCCTGGTACTCGAACAGGTCCACGCGCGTCCGTCCCTTTTCAGTGGTATCGCGGTTCGTTCTTCTGCGTGGGCAGTGCCGCGAAGGGCAACGTGACTGCTCTGTCACCAGGAAGGCGCACACGGTGTCCGAGTACGCGGCATGTCCATCCGGCAGGTTATCCCCGCACTCCGTGTGACCCTAAATCGCAGATCACACCTGAGCGGTGATAACAGTCACAGAGGGTGCCGGACGGGCTCCTGCCGAGGTGTGTCCCGGGGCCTGGCCCGTGGAGTGTTCCGTGGCGGTCTACGCGCCGGTCTCCTTGTCCGGTATGGGCAGGGGCCGCTTCTCGATCGCGGCGGCCATGATGTCTGGGAAGAGGTCCGGCGTACAGGCGAACGCGGGGGCGCCCAGCGCGCCGAGTGCTGCCGCGTGCTCGTGGTCGTAGGCCGGTGCTCCCTCGTCGGAGAGGGCCAGCAGCGTCACGAACTGCACGCCGGACGCCTTCATCGCCGCGACCCGCTTCAGCATCTCGTCGCGGATGCCGCCTTCGTACAGGTCGCTGATCAGGACGACCACGGTGTCGGCCGGCCGGGTGATCTGCGACTGGCAGTAGGCGAGCGCCCGGTTGATGTCGGTGCCGCCGCCGAGCTGGGTGCCGAAGAGGACGTCGACCGGGTCGTCGAGCTGGTCGGTGAGGTCGACGACCGCCGTGTCGAAGACGACGAGGCGGGTGGCGAGGGTGCGCATGGAGGCGAGGACCGCGCCGAAGACCGAGGCGTAGACGACGGAGGCCGCCATCGAGCCGGACTGGTCGATGCAGAGGATGACGTCCTTCTTCACGGACTGCGACGCGCGGCCGTAGCCGATGAGGCGCTCCGGGACGACCGTGCCGGTGTCCGGGCCGCCGTCCGTACCGGGGACGGTCAGGTAGTTCTTCAGGTTGGCGCGGATGGTGCGGTCCCAGTCGATGTCCCGGTGGCGCGGACGGCTGATCCGCGCGGAGCGGTCCAGCGCGCCGGTGAGCGTGGCCCGGGTGCGGCTCTCCAGCCGCTTCTCCAGGTCGTCGACGACCTTGCGGACGACGGCGCGCGCGGTCTCCTTGGTCGTCTCGGGCATGGCCTTGTTGAGCGAGAGCAGGGTGCCGACGAGATGGACGTCCGCCTCGACGGCCTCCAGCATCTCCGGCTCCAGGAGCAGCGCGGAGAGGCCGAGCCGGTCGATCGCGTCGCGCTGCATGACCTGGACGACGGAGCTGGGGAAGTACGTACGGATGTCGCCGAGCCAGCGGGCGACGGAGGGCGCCGACGCGCCGAGCCCGGCCGAACGTCCGCCGCCGCCCCGGCCGCCGGGCTTCTTCCCGCCGCCGCCTCCGTAGAGCGCGTCGAGCGCGCCGTCCATCGCGGCGTCCTGGCCGGTGAGGGTGCAGCCGGTGCTCTCCGCGCTGTCCCCGCCGAGCACCATGCGCCAGCGCCGCATCCGCTCGCCGTCGGCGGCGTGCGTGCGCTCGGTCCGTGTCTCCACCGTCTCCCCCGTTCGGTCATGGTCCTGTGTGGTGTGCCGGGTGGCGTGTGCGGTCATGCGGTCGCCTCCTCCGGTACGGGTGTTACGGCCGTTATGGGTGTCCGGTCCAGGAGCAGGTGCAGCACCTGCTCCACCGCGTCGGCCCGGTCGGTGTCGAGGCCGGGGCCGAAGCCCGGGTAGGCGTGGTCCGTGGCGGCGGGTCCGGCACCTTCGGGGACGGGGCCGCGCCGGACCAGCTCGCCGAGGGTGCGGCGTACGCCTGATTCGAAGGCGGAGAACGTACGGCGCAGGAGCGGCAGTACGTCGGTGAAGGTGTCGGCGGGCACGCCGGAGAGCCAGCCGTCGACCAACGCGAGCAGCCGCTCGTCGTGGACGAGGAGCATGCCGCCGCCGGAGGCTCCGCCGACGAACCCTTCGATCCAGGCCGCCGCGTCGGTGGGCGGGGTGCCGGGCGAGAGGGCCAGGCCCATGAGCCGGGCCGCCTCGTCCTCGGTGAGCCGTCCGTCGTCGAGCAGCAGCCGGGTGGCGCGGCCCCGGATGATCCCGGCGACGGTGTCGCGTCCGGCGAGCTTGCGCAGAACGGTGGCCCAGCGGTCGCGGAGGCCTTGGGCGGGGGTGGCGGCGGGCGTGGCGGCTTCGGCTTCGGCTTCGGCTTCGGCTTCGGCTTCGGCTTCGGCTTCGGCACGAGTGGTGTCGGTCTCGGCCTCCGCGGGAGTGGCGTCGGTCCCGGCGGGCCCGGTGCCTGCCGCGAGCAGGCCGATCGCGGTGTGCACGCCGTCCACCTGGCGGCGGAGCGCCTCGGCGCCGTCCGTGTCGAGGCCGGTGCAGGCCGGGGGCAGGCCGACGCAGATCCGCTCGGCGAGTCCGGCGGCGACCTCGGCGAGTGCGGCGGTGTCCGTGGAGCGCACGTCCCCGTAGCGCAGGGAACGGGCGAGGGCCGGAAGCGCGTCGGCGAGGTGGCCGACGTCGGCGTCGAGCGCGGCACGGTCGGCGAGGGCCTTCATCACGACCGGCAGCGCTTCGGTCAGACCGGCCAGCAGGCAGTGCTCGGCGAGCGCGGTGACCTCGGAGAGCGCGGTCGCCCCGAGGGCTTGGGACTCGGCCTTCGCCGTGGCGGCGGTCTCCACGGTGGTGCCCCACACCCCGGCCTCCGCGACCCGGACGTGCAGCTCCGGTTCCCAGCGCAGCCGCCAGCTCTCCCGGAAGGTGCCGGTGCTGCCGCGGCCCGCGGCCGGTTCGCCCCAGCCGATGCCGAGGAGGCGCAGCCGGTGCAGGAGGCGGCTCCTGGCGGCGTCGGTCTCCTTGCGCAGGTCGAGGCCGAGCTCCTTCTCCAGCGCTTCCGGCTTGAGGCGGAGGGTGCGCTGGGTGCGGGTCAGGTCGCGTTGGAGCGGGACCGCCGGGGCGCTGTCGGGCACCTCGCCGAGGGTCTCGCCGACGACGAGCCGGTCCTGGATGAGCGCGAGCGGTACGTCGGAGCCCTCGCACATCACGGCCCGTACCGCGTCGGTGGTCTCGCTCAGCCCCGCCAGCGGACGGCCCCGCATCGCGGCGAGCGTCTCGGCGAGCCGGACGGCCTCGATGACGTGGGCGGTGGAGACGGGCCGGTCCTCCTCGCGCAGCAGCCCGGCGACCTTCGTCATCCAGCGCTCGATCGGCCGGTCGGCGGCGCCGAAGAGGTGCCCGTACCACCCGGGTGAGTCGATCCCGGCACCGTAACCGCTGTGCCGCGCGAGGCGGCGGTGGGTCCACGGCACCCAGGTCATCTCGGCCTTGACCTTCGGAAGCCCCTTGAGGAGGGCGCGGTCGGCGGCGAGGGTCGTGCGGGCGGCGAGCGCGGGGACGTGCCAGGCGCCGCAGACGACGGCGAGGCCGTCCCCGAACTCCTTGCGCGCGGTGCGCAGTTGGATCCGCATGTACGCCTCGCGCACGGCGTCCCTGGGATGCCCGCCGTCCCCGTACGCCTCGCGCAGGGCCGTCATGGCCTCCGCGAGCGCGGCGAACGGCGCGAGGGCGTCGGCGGTGGCGTCGGCGGCCGGTGAGCGGTGCTCGACGACGTCCTCCCACCAGCGCTCGGGGTCGTCGTATCCGGCGGTCTCGGCGAGCGCGCGGATCGGATCCACGGCGGGGGCGACCTCCTCGTCCACCGGGGCCTCGGGGGCGGGTGCGGTCTCCTCGCCGTGGGGCTCCTTGAGGGCCAGGGAGTGTGTGGCGGGAAGGTCGATGAAGCGGACCGGGACGTCGTGGGCGAGGGCCCAGCGGATCGCCACCCACTCCGGCGAGAACTCGGCCAGCGGCCAGGAGGCGGCCCGCCCCGGATCGTCCACGGCATGGGCGAGCAGGGCGACGGGCGGCCGCATCTGCGGGTCCGCGGCGAGCGGCAGCAGCGCGTCGCCTTCGGGCGGCCCCTCGATGAGCACGGCGGCCGGGCGGGCGGCGTCGAGCGCGGCACGGACCGCGCGGGCGGAGCCGGGCCCGTGGTGCCGCACGCCCAGCAGCAGCGGCCCGGCGGCGAACGCGGTGGCCACGGCTCCGGCGGTGGCCTGGGTGCCGGTCATACGGAGACCTCGCGGCAGGCGCGGTAGAAGTCCTTCCAGCCGTCCCGCTCGCGCACCACGGTCTCCAGGTACTCCTGCCAGACCACGCGGTCCGCGGCCGGGTCCCGGACGACCGCGCCGAGGATGCCCGCCGCGACATCGCCGGGGCGCAGGATGCCGTCGCCGAAGTGGGCGGCGAGAGCGAGGCCGTTGGTGACGACGGAGATCGCCTCGGCCGTGGAGAGCGTGCCCGAGGGCGACTTGAGCTTGGTGCGGCCGTCGGTGGTGACGCCGTCGCGCAGCTCCCGGAAGACCGTCACCACGCGCCGGATCTCGGCGAGCCCCTCCGGGGCGGCGGGCAGGTCGAGCGAGCGGCCGATCTGGTCGACGCGCCGGGAGACGATGTCGACCTCGGCGTCGGGCGTCGCGGGCAGCGGCAGGACGACGGTGTTGAAGCGGCGGCGCAGCGCGCTGGAAAGCTCGTTGACGCCGCGGTCGCGGTCGTTGGCCGTGGCGATGACGTTGAAGCCGCGGACGGCCTGGACCTCCTGGCCGAGCTCCGGGATGGGCAGGGTCTTCTCGGAGAGGATCGTGATGAGCGAGTCCTGCACATCGGCGGGGATGCGGGTCAGCTCCTCGACACGGGCGGTCATGCCGTCGGACATGGCCCGCATGAGCGGGCTGGGCACCAGCGCGTCGCGGCTGGGGCCGTGGGCGAGCAGCTGGGCGTAGTTCCACCCGTAGCGGACGGCTTCCTCCGGGGTGCCGGCGGTGCCCTGCACGAGGAGCGTGGAGTCGCCGCTGACGGCGGCGGCCAGGTGCTCGGAGACCCAGGTCTTGGCGGTGCCGGGGACGCCGAGCAGGAGCAGCGCGCGGTCGGTGGCCAGGGTCGTCACGGCCACCTCGATCAGGCGGCGCGGGCCCACGTACTTGGGTGTGATCACCGTTCCGTCGGGCAGCGTCCCGCCTTGCAGATAGGTGGCGACGGCCCACGGGGAGAGGCGCCAACGGGCGGGCCTGGGCCGGTCGTCGGCGGCGGCGAGCGCCTTCAGCTCGTCGGCGAACGCGTCCTCGGCGTGCGGGCGCAGGGCCTCGGCGCCGGACGTCTCGCCGGACGCCCCTCCCTGCGCGGTGGTCGCGGTGGTGGTTTCGGGCACGGTCATGGATCCCCCTCCAGATCGTCGACTGATCGGTCGACCTGATGTGGTTCCACCGTGCACCATGCCACTGACAACGGGCCCTGAGCTGGGACTTCAGGGTCCTGACCGGTGGCCAGGACCCCGTGGCCAGGACCCTGTGGCCAGGCCTGCCCGGCCTCGGTCAGCCCACGATCGGCGAGACGGCCACGCAGCCGCCCGCCGTGAGCATGCCTTCGCCCTTCGCCTCCTTGATGACCTCGCCCTTGTACGTGATGCTGCAGGTGACGTCGGCGCCACCGGCCTCCAGCGCCATGGGCATGACGGCGGGCGGCATGATGCCGCGCAGCGTCACGGTCTTCTTCCACGGCAGGGTGGGCGAAGTGACGGTCTCCAGCTTCGGGTTCATGGCGTCGCCGCCTCCGCCGTGGAACGCGATCTCGTCGACGCTCGTGCCGGTCACCTCGTACGTGACCTCGTACGTCTCGTCCACGGACTTGTCGACCGCCTTGCCGACCGCCTCGTCCACCGACTCGGCCGAACAGGCGCCGAGAGCGAACACGAGGCCGGTGACGGCGAGGGCGCCGGCAGCCGCGCGCAGACGGCCGCCGGTGCGGTGGGTGTGCTTCATGTGGGACCCCCCTGGATCGGTCCGCGACCGGATCCCTTCCAGGCGCGGAGATCGCAGGAAAACGCAAAGGGCGAGTAAAGTCAAACGGACCGGCAGCCATCGAACGCCCAGGTCAAGGCGATTGTCAGTGGTGACGCCTACCGTCGTTGACATGCTGCTATCTCACGGGGGAGAACCCTTGCCCGCCACGGAACCGGTGGCGCGCTGGACGGTGGAGCAGGTGCTGTCCCTGGCTCCTGACGACGCATCACGCAAGGCGGGGAACAAGCTGGCCTCGGCCGGACACTGGTCGGGCACCGGCTTCGACGGATCGGGGGCGGTGTGGGGGCTGTGCAGGGGAAGCGGGAGCAAGCCGTACCAGACGGTGGTCGACACCACGGGGCCCGCGTACAAGTGCAGTTGCCCGAGCCGTAAGTTCCCGTGCAAGCACGCGCTGGGGCTGATGCTGCTCCGGGCCTCCGGCGACGGGTCCGTCCCACGGGGCGAGCCGGCGGACTGGGCCGCGCAGTGGCTGGAGGGCCGGCGGGGACGGGCGGAGGCCAAGCAGGCCAGGCAGGAGGCCGTCGCGAGCGGGGAGCCGGTCTCCGGCCCGGCCGACAGCGCGGCCGCCAGGAAGCGGGCGGAGCGGCGGGCCGAGCGGGTCACCTCGGGGGCGCAGGAGCTGGAGCAGCGCCTGACCGACCTGCTGCGCGGCGGGCTCGCGACCGCCGACCGCACGGGGTACACGCTGTGGGAGGAGACCGCCGCCCGCATGGTCGACGCGCAGGCGCCCGGACTGGCGGGCCGGGTCCGGGAGTTGGGGGCCATACCCGGCTCCGGTCCGGGCTGGCCGGTGCGGCTGCTGGAGGAGTGCGGTCTGCTCCATCTGCTGGACACGGCGTGGCTGGGCCGGGAGCGGCTGCCGGAGCCGATGGCCGCCACGGTGCGTACGCGGGTGGGGCTGCCCATGTCCGCCGAGGGCCCGCCGGTCCGCGACCGGTGGCTGGTCCTCGCGCAGTACGACACGCCGGACGGCCGGCTCACCACGCGGCGGATCTGGCTGTACGGGAGTGATTCCGGCCGCACGGCCCTGCTGCTCTCCTTCGGCGCGGCGGGCCGGGCCCCGGACCTCGCGCTGCCGGTGGGCATCACGATCGACGCCGAGCTGACGCCGTACCCGGGCGGCGGCCTCCGGGCCGACCTGGGGCGCCAGTTCCCCCCGCCCGCGCCGACGCCCGACACCCCGCCACCGCCGGGAAGCTCCACGGCGACGGCACTCGCCGCGTACGGAGAGGCGCTGCGGGGCGATCCGTGGCTCGACGCCTGGCCGGTCACCCTGCGGGACGTCATACCCGTGCCGTCGGAGGACGGCTGGCAACTGGCCGACGCGGAGAGCGAGTCCGCGCTGCCTCTCACTCAGGCGGCGCTGTCCCGGCCGGGCCTGTGGAAGCTCGTCGCGCTCTCCGGCGGCGCCCCGGTCACGGTCTTCGGCGAGCTGGGCCACCGGGGCTTCGAGCCGTACGCGGCGTGGGAGGCGCGCGGTGGAGGTGGAGTTGGGGGCACCTCGGACGGGACCGTGCGGCTCATCTGACCCGTACGGGGCAGCGGTCGGGCCACCGCGCCGACCGCCCGCGCCCGCCGCTTCCGCCCGTGTGGGCCGCCTGCCCTCCTGCCTGCCGCTGACGGCTACCGCCCACCACCCACCGCCGGGCACCCCCCGCCGGACACCCTCGCTCGATGACCTGAACGCCACAGAAGGGGACCCGATGCCTCCCACCACCACCGCAGCCCACCCCCTCGCCTCCCTCTCCTGGGAGGAGCTGGTCACCTCGGCCCTGCTCGGCACCGACCGCCGCCCGCCGGCCGCGCCCGGAGGCCCGGTACCGGCCGACGGCCCGGCCGCCCTGCTGGACGCCGCCGCGCTGCACACCGTGCGGCGGCGGGCCGGGCTGCTGCCCGCCGCGGCGGGGGCCAGGCCCGTGCCCGCGCCGCTCGACCCGCGCCCGCAGCTGCCCGAGGCCGCCCGGCACCGGCTCGGGCAGCTGCTCGCCGACCGGGCCGCGCCGAGCTCCTCCGGGCGGCGCGGGGCCGCGCCCGACCTCACCGAGCTCATCCCGCAGTGGCTGGCCACCGCCAACCGGCGCGGCTTCCGGCCTCCGGCCGCGCTGGTGCCGCCGCTGCTGGACGCGGCGCGGGCCCGCACCGACCTGCGGCCGCAGGCGCTCGCGTTCGCCGGGCCGCTCGGGCTGTGGCTGGCCGCGCTGAACCCCGAGTGGAAGTTCGCGCTGCGCGGTTCCGCCGGAGGCTCGCTCGTCCCCGACACCGACGATCCGGAGGCGGTGCGCCGGCTGTGGGACGAGGGACTGTTCGCGGAGCGGGTCGCGCTGCTCGACGCCGTACGGACGCGGGATCCGGCCGCCGCGCTCGCCCTGCTCACCACGACCTGGTCCACCGAGCGGGCCGAGGACCGGCTGATGTTCCTGGACTCCCTGCGGAACGGGCTCCGGGAAGGCGACGAGGAGTTCCTGGAGCAGGCGCTCGCCGACCGCAGCCGCAACGTGCGCGCCACGGCGGCCGAGCTGCTCTCCGCCCTGCCCGCGTCGGCCTTCGCCGGGCGGATGGCGGCCCGCGCGATGTCGTGCGTGAATCCCGACCGTACGGGGGCGGGTGCGTCCATCGCGGTGGAGGCGCCGCACGAGTGTGATGCCGGGATGCAACGCGACGGGGTGGCGGCCGTTCCGCCGACGGGCCGGGGTGAGCGGTCCTGGTGGCTCGGGCAGTTGGTGGAGGCCACGCCGCTCGGGGTCTGGCAGGAGCGGTTCGGCGGGCGCCCGGCGGCGGAGATCGTGGCGCTGCCGGTCGCCGACGACTGGGCGGGCGAGCTGCACGCCGCCTGGTGCCGGGCCGCGGTGCGCCAGCGCCACCCGGAGTGGGCGCGGGCCCTGCTGGGTGCGGCGGCGGCGCCTCCGGCCGGCTCGCCCGGCCCCGCGTCGATCGCCGAGCGGTCCAAGCTCCTGGCGGTGCTGTCAGAAGCCGAACGGGCGGACTGGGTGGCCGCGTTCATCGCCGCACACGGGCTGTCGGAGGCGTTCCAGCTGCTCGGGGTCTGCACGGTGCCGTGGACGGGCCCGCTCGGGCGCGCCGTGGTGGACGCGCTCGACATCGCGCGGGACGGCGGGAGTTACCCGTGGAGCTTCAGCGGGGTGATGGGCCTGGCCGAGCGCTGCCTGGACCCGGCCGAGGCCGACCGCCTGGAGGTCCTCACGGCCACCCCGGACGAGCAGGAGGGCGCGTCGCCGGGGGCGGGCGGCTACTGGGCGGAGGCGTTCCAGCGCCTGGTCTCCACGCTGCGGCTGCGCGCCGCGATGGAGGCGGAGCTGGCCACCTGACGCCCCGGCCCCAGGCTCCTGCCCCGGCCGCCACGCCCCGGGGCCGACAGCCGGGGCCCGCCTCCGGCCACGTACGCGGTACGCCCCCGCCCCCGCTCCCGGCCACGGACGCGGTACGGACCCCCGCTCCCCGCCGCGCACGCGGTACGGCCACGTACGCGCGTACGACCCCCGGCTCAGGCCTGCGCCGGCTGGCGGACGTTGGCGTTCACCCAGGTGACGATCTCGGTCGTCGTCGCGCCCGGCGTGAAGAGTTCCGCCACGCCCAGCTCCTTCAGCGGCGCGATGTCGTCCTCCGGGATGATCCCGCCACCGAACACCTTGATGTCCTCCGCCTCCCGCTCCTTCAACAGCTCGATCACCTTCGCGAACAGCGTGTTGTGCGCGCCGGAGAGGATCGAGAGGCCGATCGCGTCGGCGTCCTCCTGGATCGCGGTGTCGACGATCTGCTCAGGCGTCTGGTGGAGCCCCGTATAGATGACCTCCATACCGGCGTCCCGCAGCGCCCGCGCGATCACCTTGGCCCCGCGGTCATGGCCGTCGAGCCCCGGCTTGGCCACCACCACACGGATCGGACCGGTCACACCCATCACTGCCTCCACATGGTCTCCCGCGCCTGAAGGGCCGGGGATGTGAACGAACGTTATCCACAGCATCCCGCAAGCCGCCGTTTCGCGGCAGGCGGGGAGGGGGAAATCACACGTGGGACATGTTCGCCAGGCCCGGTCCCCGGAGAACCGCGGCAATCCGGCCGCGCGGGACACCCCCTGGAGAGCCGCTACGAGGTCGCCGTACCACCGCGCCGCCAGCCGCACGGCACGGTGGTACGGCCCGTCGCCGCCTCCCGGTGCTCACCGGTGCCCGCCCGTCCAGGAGGCCGCGATGAAGCCCCTCCCTCTCCCCTCCCTGCTGCCCCGCCGCCCCGGCCTGCCGGGCCCCCGGCTCTCCACCGCGCTGCTCGGCGCCACCGTGCTGGAGCTGATCGTCCTCACCGGCCACCTGGCCGCCTACCCCTTCGGCCTCACCCAGGAGCGCCGCACCCCGCACCGGCCGCCGCAAGCCGGCTCCCTGCCCGGCTCCCCCACCGCCGAACGGCCCGTCGTCCTGCTGCACGGGTTCATCGACAACCGCTCCGTCTTCGTCCTGCTGCGCCGCGCGCTCGCCCGCCACGGCCGCCGCCATCTGACGTCCCTCAACTACTCGCCGCTCACCCGCGACCTGCGCACCGCCGCCGAGCTGCTCGGCCGCCATGTGGAGGAGATCTGCGCCCGCACCGGGCAGCGCGAGGTCGACATCGTCGGGCACAGCCTCGGCGGCCTCATCGCCCGCTACTACGTCCAACGGCTCGGCGGCGACCACCGGGTGCGCACCCTCGTCACTCTCGGCACCCCGCACGGCGGCACCACCGTCGCGCCCGGAGCGGGCCTCCACCCCGTCGTGCGGCAGATGCGCCCCGGCTCCACCCTGATCGCGGAGCTGCGCCGTCCCGCACCCGGCTGCCGGACCCGGTTCGTCAGCTTCTGGAGCGAGCTGGACCAGGTGATGGTCCCGGTCGACACGGCCTGCGTCGACCATCCGGACCTCGACGCCGTCAACGTACGCGTCACCGGAATCGGCCATCTCGCGCTGCCGGTGCACCCGGCGGTCGCCGCCGCGGTCCATGAGGCTCTGGAGCCGACGGCCCATGCGGCTCTGGAACCACAGGAGGCCCGGGAGGGAACAGCACCCTCAACCGGAACGACCTCTGTCGCTTAAAATAGAACAGTTCTCGAACATAGGGCCAAGCCTCTGCCTGCCGTCCACCGAAAGGCGGCCGATTGCCCGTTTCCTGAGGACGCAAAACCTGCCGAAGATTGTCGTCCTCACATACTGCCGGGTACAGTCGCGGCCACTGCTTCCCCTTGGGACCCCCCTCACCGGGATCCCGAACAGTCCTGCTGCCGAGGCGAGAGAGAAGTTGGTGAACGACCAGCACCCCCACGCCGGGCCCGTCGGGTACGACACCCGATCGACCGGCAGCTTCGACACCGACCCGCTCTTCGGTTCCCTCCCCGGTGGTTCCGAGACCACGGATTACGCGGCTTCCGGTTACGACACCTCTTATGGTGCCCACAGCGGCTCGTACGATTCCTCCGCCTGGGACACGGGCGCGCAGCAGACCGTCACGTACGACGCGTACGCCGCTCCGACCCACACCGCCGACCCCCAGCAGTGGGACACCGGCCCGACACCGGTCTGGCAACAGCAGCCCACCGACCAGGACGGGTTCACCACGGCGGCGTACGGCGCGACCTCGTACGGCACCGGCGGCTACGAGACGGACGGCTACGGCACCGGCGCCTACGAGACGGACGGCTACGGCACCGGCGCCTACGCCACGTACGGCACGGGCACCGCGTACGCCACCGACGGCTCGTACGGCACAGACGCGTACGAGACCGGCACGCACGCCACGGGGACGTACGACACCGCCGCCTACGACACCGGCGCGTACGGAACGATCGGCGCCGACGAGACGGGCGCGTACGACGCCACCGCCTTCACCACCGGGGCGTACGACACGGGGACGTACGACACCGGCGCCTACGACGCGACCGCCTGGAACTCCGGCGCCACGCCCGAGGACGCCGCGTACGAACCCGAACAGACTTCGCATCAGCCGTACGAACAGCAGACGCCCGAAGACGAGTTCGGCACCACCGAATTCGCCGTCCTCGAAGAAGCCGACCACGCGACCGGCCTCGCTCCGGAAGCCGCCACCCCCGACGGCGACGGCAGCGATGGCGACACCCCCGAAGCCCCCCCGCTCTCCGTCGACCGCACCGTCGTCCGCGCCCCCGCCCCGCGCAGCCGGGCCCGCCGCAGGAGCCCCGCCAAGCGGTCCGCCCTCCTGACCGTCGCGGTCCCCTCCGCCTGCGTGATGAGCGTCGCCGGTATCGCGGCCGCCTCCGTCAGCGGGATCAGCGACGAGGAGAAGCCGGAGAAGACCGCCTCGCTGGCCGTCGCCGATCCGAGCACGGTCAAGGCGGTCGCCGCGAACAACAAGCTCGACAGCCAGCTGGAGCAGCTCTCCGAGGGCAGCGACGACTTCCGCCAGCGCGCCAGCCGTACGCAGGAGCGCATCGACCTCAAGCAGCGGCAGGCCGAGGAGAAGAAGAAGCGCGAGGAGGAGGCCGCACGCCGCGAGGCGCTGCGCCCCAAGTTCGTCCTGCCGGTCAAGCAGCACGGGCTGAGCGCCTACTACGGCCAGGCGGGCGTCAACTGGATGTCCGTGCACACGGGCATCGACTTCCCCGTCGGCTACGGCTCCCCGGTGATGGCCGCGACCGACGGCACCGTCCGCACGCAGTACAACAGCGCCTACGGCAACATGGCGATCGTGACGATGGCCGACGGTACGGAGACCTGGTACTGCCACCTCAGCAGCACCAAGATCCGCTCCGGCCCGGTGAAGGCCGGCGACGTCATCGCGTACGCGGGCAGCTCCGGCAACTCCACCGGCCCGCACCTGCACTTCGAGGTGCGGCCGGGCGGCGGGGCCTCGGTGGACCCGCTGGCGTGGCTGCGCAGCCACGGCGTCGAGCCGACCTGACGGAACCGGAACGCGCGTAAGCAACGGGAGAGGGGCGGGACGGCTGCGATCAGCCGTCCCGCCCCTCTCCCGTAACGTCGTCGGCTCTACAGCTTCTCGACTACGGCTTCCCGACTACAGCTTCTCGACCGGCGCGTACCGCAGGAGCAGCTTCTTCGGGCGCTCGTCGCCGAAGTCGACCGTCGCCTTGGCCTGGTCGCCGATGCCTTCGACGGCCGTCACCGTGCCGAGCCCGAACTGGTCGTGCGTGACCCGGTCGCCGACCACCAGCGTGACCGTCGGCTTCTCCGTCGAGCGCCGGGTCGCGAAGCCCGACGGGCCGGAGCGGGCGCGCGAGGAGGAGAGCGAGGACGTGATGCCCGAGGTGGGTCCGGCCGGGGCAGCCATCGGGCCCTTGCGCTTCCACTCCAGGTGCGCTTCCGGGATCTCCTCCAGGAACCGCGAGGGCGGGTTGTACGAGGGCTGGCCCCAGGCGCTGCGCATGGCGGCCCGGGTGAGGTAGAGCCGCTCGCGGGCGCGGGTGATGCCGACGTACGCCAGGCGGCGCTCCTCCTCCAGCTCCTTGGTCTGGCCGAGGGCCCGCATGTGCGGGAAGACGCCGTCCTCCAGGCCGGTGAGGAAGACGACCGGGAACTCCAGGCCCTTCGCCGTGTGCAGCGTCATCAGCGTGATGACGCCGGAGCCGTCCTCGTCCTCGTCGGGGATCTGGTCGGAGTCGGCGACCAGCGCGACCTTCTCCAGGAACTCCGCGAGCGTGCCGCTGCCCTCGTCCTCTCCGCGCTCCTGCTCGAACTCCAGGGCCACGGCGGCGAGTTCCTGGAGGTTCTCGATACGGGTCTCGTCCTGCGGGTCGGTGGAGGCCTGGAGCTCGGCGAGATAGCCCGTGCGCTCCAGCACCGCTTCCAGCACGACGGCGGGCCCGGCGCCGGACTCGACGATCGTGCGGAGCTCCTCCATCAGCGTGTTGAACCGCTTGACGGCGTTGGAGGAGCGGGCCGCCATGCCGTACGCCTCGTCGACGCGGCGCAGCGCCTGCGGGAAGGAGATCTTCTCGCGCATCGACAGGGCGTCGATCATCGCCTCGGCGCGGTCGCCGATGCCGCGCTTGGGCACGTTGAGGATGCGGCGCAGCGGGACGGTGTCCTCGGGGTTGGCGAGGACGCGGAGGTAGGCCAGGACGTCCCGGACCTCCTTGCGCTCGTAGAAGCGCACGCCGCCGACGACCTTGTAGGGCAGGCCGACGCGGATGAAGATCTCTTCGAAGACACGGGACTGGGCGTTGGTGCGGTAGAAGACGGCGACGTCGCCCGCCTTGGCGTCGCCCTTGTCGGTGAGCCGGTCGATCTCCTCGGCGACGAACTGCGCCTCGTCGTGCTCGGTGTCTGCGACATAGCCGGTGATGCGGGCGCCGGATCCGGCGTTGGTCCACAGGTTCTTCGGGCGGCGGCTCTCGTTGCGCTCGATGACCGCGTTGGCGGCGGAGAGGATCGTCTGCGTGGAGCGGTAGTTCTGCTCCAGGAGGATCGTCTTCGCGTTGGGATAGTCCTCCTCGAACTGGAGGATGTTACGGATGGTGGCGCCGCGGAAGGCGTAGATCGACTGGTCCGCGTCACCGACGACACACAGCTCGGCCGGGGCGTCGGCGGCCTCTCCGGACGGGCCGACCAGCTCCCGTACCAGGGTGTACTGGGCGTGGTTGGTGTCCTGGTACTCGTCGACCAGGACGTGGCGGAAGCGGCGGCGGTAGTGCTCGGCGACGTCCGGGAAGGCCTGGAGGAGGTGGACCGTCGTCATGATGATGTCGTCGAAGTCCAGCGCGTTGGCCTCGCGCAGGCGGGCCTGGTAGAGCGCGTACGCCTGGGCCAGGGTCTTCTCGAAGCCGTCGGCGGCCTGCCCGGCGAAGGTCTCCTCGTCGATGAGCTCGTTCTTGAGGTTGGAGACCTTGGCGGTGAAGGACTTCGGCGGGTAGCGCTTGGGGTCCAGGTCGAGATCGCGGCAGACCAGGGCCATGAGGCGCTTGGAGTCGGCGGCGTCGTAGATCGAGAACGACGAGGTGAAGCCGAGCTTCTTCGACTCGCGGCGCAGGATGCGGACGCACGCGCTGTGGAAGGTCATGACCCACATGGCGTTGGCGCGCGGGCCGACGAGCTGCTCGACGCGCTCCTTCATCTCGCCCGCGGCCTTGTTGGTGAAGGTGATCGCGAGGATCTGCCCCGGGTGCACGCCGCGCTCGGCCAGCAGGTGGGCGATGCGGTGGGTGAGCACCCGGGTCTTGCCGGAGCCGGCCCCGGCGACGATGAGCAGCGGGGACCCGGCGTGCACGACGGCGGCGCGCTGCTCGGTGTTCAGCCCGTCGAGCAGCGCGGCGGAGTCGATCACCGGGCGCGGGTGGCCGTCGCGGTAATACCCGTCCCGGGGCGGCGGGGGCGCGTCGTAGACGCCCTCGAAGAGCCCCTCCGGCACCGCTTCGGGTGCGTGGTCCTCGGGGGGCGGCGGCGGGCCGTCCTCCGCGGACTGGAGGCCGGTCAGGAAGTTGTCGTCAAAGAGGCTGCTCATCGCCTCCCGAGTCTAGGCGGCCGCACTGACAACCTTCCGCCGAAGGCCGGAAGCGGCCCGGAAGGGACCGTTCCCGGCCGTACGCACGGAGAGCGGACGTCCACGTTCCGTGAAGGAACGCCCGGTCGGAGGGGGTGCGGGGCCGCGGATCCGGAAAGGTCACGAAAATGTATCGGGCATATCGCTCATCCTCCTTCCCAGCGGTGCCACCGGTTGGCTAGCGTGCTCGGTCAGGTGATCCGTAATCTCCCTGAGACGAACCGCGTCTCACGGTCACCTCTGCCGAATCCGTGCTGCCCTCCCAGCAGTTCGGAACCGGGGACCCACACGCACAACCGGGGTGAATCGGTCCGTACCCTCGCACAACGGACCGTAGGACAGCCTTCCGTTCCGTCCGAACCCGACAGCTAACCCGGTAGGCGGTCCACGGAAGGAGATGCCGGTCTTGGCATCGCATCGCAAGCCGCGCACGAAGGTGCGCACGACCACCCCTGCCGTCGGGTTCACGACGGCCGCGCTGGCTTCTGTGACGCTGCTCTCCACGCAGAGCGCGACCGCGGCCCCCGCCGAGCCCAAGCCGGCCATCGAGGACGTGCAGAAGAAGGTCGACGAGCTCTACCGGCAGGCGGGCAGCGCGACCCAGCAGTACAACCGGGCGAAGGCCGCCTCCACCGCCCAGCGCACCAAGGTCGACACGCTGCTCTCCGACGTGGCGAAGCGGACCGAGAGGATCAACGAGGCCCGCCGGGAGCTGGGCGCCTTTGCGGCCGAGCAGTACCGCACCGGCGGCATCGCGCCGACCGCCACCTTCTTCCTGGCGGACGATCCGCAGGCGTACTTCGACCAGAGCCGGCTGATGAGCCGGTCGACGGAGCGGCAGCAGAAGGCCGTCGACGACTTCCGTACGCAGCAGGCCGCGGCGTCGAAGAAGCGCGCGGAGGCCGTGCAGAGCCTGGAGTCGCTCACCGAGGCGCAGACCACGCTCCGCTCCAGCAAGCAGAAGGTGCAGACGAAGCTCACCGAGGCCCGGTCCCTGCTCGCGCAGCTGACCGCCGAGGAGAAGGCGCGGCTGGCGGAGCTGGAGCGCAAGAAGGAGGCCGAGGCCAAGGAGAAGGCCGAGCGCCTCGCCGCCCGCCAGGCCGCCGAGGCCAAGGAGCGCGAGGCGGCGGAGAAGAAAGCGCGCGAGGAGGCCGCGAAGGAGTCCGGCGGAGACAGCGACTCGGGTTCCGGATCCGGCTCCGGATCCGGCTCCGGCAGCGGTACGGGAACGAGTCCGGGGTCCGGTACGGGTACGGGCACCGGGGTCGGCAGCGGTTACGCCGCCAAGGCCGAAAAGGTGCTGGCCTTCGCGCGCGCCCAGATCGGGAAGCCGTACGTGTGGGGGGCGTCGGGCCCGTCCTCGTACGACTGCTCGGGGCTGACCCTGGCGGCCTGGCGGGAGGCCGGCGTCACGCTGCCCCGGACCACCTGGGACCAGGTGAAGGTGGGCACGCGGGTCGCCACGTCCGACCTCCAGCCCGGGGACCTGGTCTTCTTCTACGACGACATCAGCCACGTCGGCATCTACAAGGGCGACGGGATGATGATCCACTCACCGAAGCCGGGAGCGAACGTCCGCGAGGAGTCGATCTACTCCATGCCGATCTACGGTAGCGTGCGTCCGGCGTAGCGCCGGGGCGGGGGTGGCTGCCCGAGCGGCGGCCGCCCCCGAGTGGGTCTCAGGTCCAGAGCGTCAGGTCCAGAGCACGGCGATGAAGATGTTGGCGACCGTCAGTCCGCCGACCGCCGCGAACGCGCCCTTCCCGACCTTCTCGTCGTCCCGCTTGACGTAGACGAGCGCGAGGATGACGACGAGGAGCGCCAGCTTCACGCCGATCTTGATGTTGTTCACCGTCTGGTCGTCGGCCTGGTTGAGCCCGACCAGCGCGACGCCGGTGACCAGCATGGTCAGCGCGCCGTGCAGCATGGCCGGGACGAAGCGTGCGGTGCCCGCGCCCATCGCCTTCATCTGCGTCAGGAAGCCGCCCAGCAGGGAGGCGATGCCGATGATGTGCAGCGCGACGAAGACGCCGATCAGTGCGTTCATGGTCCGGAGCCTAGCCATGGCCAAACCTTTACCCGGCAGTGAGGCAAGCCTTTCTTGACGCCTTCGCCGGAACTGTGTGCTCTCCGCCCGAACCTGCCGGAATGATCACTTCCGGATCTGCTTCTACGGTCATCCGTCGGCGCCGAAGCGTCACATGCGGGCAATAGCTGTCATGGCGACCCTTTTCCGTGCGCCCGGCATAGCGTCCTTGCCGGACCTGCCGGTATCCCCCGGCGGGCAGCCGACAGGAAGGACGCCGCTCCCGTGGCCGCGCACCGGAAATCCGCTCACCGGAAACCCAAGCAGCGCCCGTTCTCCGGCCCTGCTGCCCGCACCGCCGCCACCCTGGCGCTCGCCGGGGCCGCCACCGCCACCTCGGCCACCGAGGCCGGCGCCGCACCCGCCGAGCCCGCACCCACCGCCGCCCAGGTCCGGGCCAAGGTCGACCGGCTCTACCACGACGCCGAGGTCGCCACCGAGAAGTACAACGGGGCGAAGGAGAAGGAGACGGCCGCCAGGAAGGCCGTCGACACCCTGGCCGACGAGGCCGCCCGCCGCACCGACCGCCTCAACACGGCCCGCCACACGCTCGGTTCGATGGCCACCGCCCAGTACCGCACCGGCGCCCTCGACCCCGCCGTACAGCTGGCGCTCTCCTCGGACCCCGACAGCTACCTGGAGCGCGCCGCCCACCTCGACCGGGCCGGTGACCGGCAGGCAAGCCTGCTCAGCGGGATCCGGCGCCAGCTCTCCGGCATCGCCCGGGTCAAGGCCCGCGCCGACCGGGAGACCGAGGCGCTCGCCGCCCGCCGCGCCGAACTGCGAGAACACCGCACCGCCATCCACACCAAGCTGGCCGACGCCCGCAGGCTCCTGGCCACCCTCACCGCCGAGGAGCGCGCCGCGTACGAGCGCGCCGCCGACGCGGCCCACGGCGGCGGCCCGGCGACCTCCGCCGACCGGGCCGGCGCGGGCACCCAGGCCGACCGCTCCACCGCCCACGCCGACCGCTCGGCCCCACGCTCCCCGGTCGCCGCGCCCAACTCCCGCGCGGCCAGGGCCGTCTCCTTCGCGCACGGCGCGATCGGCAAGCCGTACGTCTGGGGCGCGACCGGCCCCAACGCCTTCGACTGCTCCGGGCTGACCCAGGCGGCCTGGCAGGCGGCGGGCGTCAGCCTGCCCCGCACCACCTACACCCAGATCAACGCCGGCCAGCGGGTCTCCCGCTCCGAACTGGCCCCCGGCGACCTGGTGTTCTTCTACTCCGGGATCAGCCACGTCGGCCTCTACATCGGCGGCGGCCAGATGATCCACGCCCCGCGCCCCGGCGCCCCGGTACGGATCGCGCCCATCGATCAGATGCCTTTCGCGGGGGCGACCCGGGTGGCATAGTCCCCCGCGCCGACATCCCTCGCCCAGAAGGAACCTCCCGCATGTCGATGGCGAACGCCGTCCAGGAGTACGCCCGCACGCTCACGCTGCGCTCCCCCGGCCACTACCGGGTGGGCCCGTTCACCGTCCGGTACAACCCGGGCTGGGAGCTGAAGTACGCCAACTACGCCATCCCCGACCGGGATGCGGAACCCACGGCGGACGACGTGGCGGCCCTCGTCGACGCGTTCCGGGAGCAGGAGCGGCTGCCACGCCTGGAGTTCCTGCCCTCCTGGGCCCCGGCCGTCGAACCGGCCCTGCTGGCCGCCGGGTTCACCGTGGAGAACCGGGCCCCGCTGCTCGTCTGCGCCCGCGAGGACCTCCGTACGCCGAAGCCGGTCGACGGCCTCCGCATCGCCGTGCCCGCCACCGAAACGGAATTCACCGACACCGCCCGTGTCCAGCACCACGGCTTCGGCGGCACGGGCGAACCCGAGCCGGGAACGATCACCTGGCTGCGCTCGGCGGCGGCCGGTGACGGGGTCGCCGCCCTGGCGGTCCTGGACGGCGCAACGGCCGGGGCGGGCGGCTGCTCCGTCCCGGTCGACGGCCTCAGCGAACTGGTCGGCCTCGCCGTCGCCGCCCCCTTCCGCCGCCGGGGCGTCGGCGCCGCGCTCTCCGCCTGGCTGACGGAACGGGCCTTGGACCAGGGGTGCCGGGCCGTCTGGCTGGAGCCGGGCGACGCCGACGTGGAACGGATCTACGCGGGCATCGGCTACCGCCGGATCGGCGAGAAGGTCAACATCTCGCTCGACCCGGCCGGTCGTTGAGCGAGGCCTCAGACCAGCCGTCGCGCCGTGGCCCACCGGGTCAGCTCGTGCCGGTTGGAGAGCTGGAGCTTGCGCAGCACCGCCGAGACATGCGACTCGACCGTCTTCACCGAGATGAACAGCTGCTTCGCGATCTCCTTGTACGCGTAACCACGGGCGATGAGCCGGAGCACCTCGCGCTCGCGCTGGGTGAGGCGGTCCATGTCCTCGTCGACCGGCGGGGCGTCCGTGGAGGCGAAGGCGTCCAGGACGAAGCCGGCCAGGCGTGGCGAGAAGACGGCGTCGCCCTCCTGGACCCGGAAGATCGAGTCGACCAGGTCGGTGCCGGTGATCGTCTTGGTGACATAGCCGCGGGCGCCGCCGCGGATCACGCCGATGACGTCCTCGGCGGCGTCCGAGACGGAGAGCGCGAGGAAGCGGACCGGGTCGTCGGCCGCACCCATCAGCGGGGCGCAGCGGCGCAGCACCTCGACACCGCCGCCGCCCGGGAGGTGGACGTCGAGGAGGACGACCTCGGGGCGGGTCGCCGTGATGACGGTGACCGCCTGGTCGACGTCGGCGGCCTCGCCGACCACTTCGACGCCGGTCTTCTCGGTGCGGCCGATCTCGGCCTGGACGCCGGTGCGGAACATCCGGTGGTCGTCGACGAGCACGACCCGTACCCGTCGCTCCGGGCCCCCGGTGGCTTCGGTGTTCTCGGTCATTCGCTCGCCCTTTCCATCTCCAGCTCGACCTCGGTGCCCCCGCCGGGCACCGAACGCAGCCGGGCAGTGCCGCCGTTGCGCTGCATCCGGCCGATGATTGATTCTCGTACGCCCATGCGGTCGGCGGGAACCTCGTCCAGGTCGAAGCCCGGACCCCGGTCCTTCACGGAGACGAAGACCGTGGTGCCCTCGACCTCCGCGAAGACCTGCACGGCGCCGCCCTCGCCACCGTACTTGGCGGCGTTGACCATCGCTTCGCGCGCGGCCTGCATCTGCGCGCCCAGCTTGTCGTCGAGCGGGCAGTCGCCGACGACCACGACCTCCAGCGGGACGCCGTGCTTGTCCTCCACCTCGGCGGCGGCCCGCTTCACCGCCTCGGCGAGCGTCTCCGGCTCGTCGTCCTCGTCCTTGCCGGTGCCCTCCGGGTTGTAGAGCCAGTTGCGCAGCTCGCGCTCCTGGGCCCGGGCCAGGCGTCTGACCTCGCCGCCGTCGTCCGCGTTGCGCTGGATCAGGGTGAGGGTGTGCAGGACGGAGTCGTGGACGTGGGCGGCGACCTCGGCGCGCTCCTGGGCGCGGATGCGCATCAGCCGCTCCTCGGAAAGGTCCTGGGTCATGCGGACCAGGTAGGGCCCCGCGAGCAGGGCGATGCCGGTGAGGACGGCGATGGCGGCGGTCAGCACGTTGCCCAGCTGGGCGGCCGAGCCGCGCACCACCATGAAGACGGCGAGCCCGAGGCCCACGAGGGCCACCCCCGCGAGCGCGCGGGCCAGTTGCAGCAGCCGGCGGCGGCGGCCGACCTCCATCCAGCGGGCGCGTCGCGCGTTGTCCGCCTGGCGCCAGACGAGGACGGAGCCCGCGCCGATGAGGAGCGTCGGCCAGATGTAGCGGTCGGCCTCGCTGCCCATGTCGACGTTGGCGACGAAGACGACGGCCCCGACGAGGAGGGCGACCAGCGCGAAGACCTGGCCCGGGTCCGGCTTGCGGAGCTTGCGCCGGCCGTCGGCGGCGGTCTCGAAGACCGAGCGCGGGGCGTGGACGCCGCCGACTCCGCCGACGCCGAGAGGGACGACGATCCAGAACACCGCGTACAGCAGGGCGCCCAGGCCGTCGCTGAGGAAGAGCCCGAGGAAGACGAACCGGACCCAGGCGACCGGCAGCCCGAGGTGTCCGGCGAGCCCGCGCGCGACGCCGCCCAGCATCCGCCCGTCGGCGCTGCGGTACAGCTTGCGCAGCGGCGGCTCCTCCGGGTCGGAGGCGAGTGAGCTGTGCGCGGCTCGGGCGGTGGCGGCTGGCATACCCCGATCGTCACACGCGGCGGGGGCGCGAGGCATCAGGGTAGTCCCCCTGATCGACCCTGAGGCCAGCCCTACCCTCGCCGATGCCGGCCGCCCTGTCCTCGCCGCCCCCGGCGCCCCCGGCGCCCCCGGCGGGAAACCTGGCGGCCCCCCCCCTGCGGGAAACCTGGCGCCCACCCCCTGCGGGACGGCCCGGCGCAAAATCAGGGACCGGCCAGGGTCGGCGCGGCTCCCACCAGCGAGTGCGGGCCGTCACCATGGAGGTATGACCGCTCCCTCGGACGCCGCCCCCGGCGTCGCACCCCCCGACGCGCCCGGACCGCAGCTGCGCCGCAGTCCGCGGCAGAAGATGGTGGCCGGGGTCTGCGGCGGGCTCGGCCGGTACTGCGACGTGGACCCGGTGATCTTCCGGATCGTGCTCGGTGTCCTCTCGGCGACCGGCGGGATCGGCCTGATCTTCTACGGCTTCGCCTGGCTCCTGCTGCCGCTGGAGGGCGAGGAGGAGAACGAGGCGCGCCGGCTGCTGTCGGGCCGGGTGGACGGGGCGTCGCTGGTGGCGCTGCTGCTGGCGCTGATCGGGTGCGGGCTCTTCCTGTCGATGCTGGGCAACCGGGGCATGCTGGCGTTCGCGGCGCTGCTGTCGGTGGCGGTGGTCGGCTGCTCGGTGTGGACGCAGTCCCGCAGGGCGTCGGCGCCGGAGGACCCGGCGGCCCCGCCGGGCACCCCCGCCGCCCCCGCCCCCTCGCACACCTCCGGCCGCGGCACGCCGCCGCCGGAGGTGAAGGCGCCGCCGAAGCCGGGCGGCCCGTCGTGGTGGCGGGACCCGATCGTGAAGGACGGGACGACGGGGCCGGTCGGCTCGGGCTATCTCTGGGGCCCCTCGGACACCGACCCGGAGGCGGCGCGGGAGACGGTCCTGGCCGGGCGTCCCAGCGCGGACGCGCCGTTCCGCCCGCCGGCTCCGGCGCCCGCCCCGCCGGGACCGCGCCCGATCGGCGGGCTCGTCTTCCTGGCCGCGCTGGTGGCGGGCGGTCTGACCACCTGGCTGAGCTGGGCGCACGAGCCGCTCGGCACGGTGCTGCAGATGGGCCTGGTGGCCGCGCTCGCCGTCTTCGGGCTCGGGCTGCTGGTCTCCTCCGCGCTGGGCCGGACCGGGTCCGGCACGGTGCTGCTGGCGATGGTCACGGCGGTGCTGCTGGCCGGCGCGACGCTGCTGCCGAAGGAGATCAGCACGGACTGGGCCCGCCAGGAGTGGCGTCCGGCCGAGGTCACCGCCGTACAGCAGCGGTACGAACTGGGCACCGGCGATGCCCGGCTGGACCTGTCCGGAGTGGTGGTCCCGCCGGGCGGGACCGTACGCACCCGGCTGGAGGTCGGAGCGGGCCGGGCGGCCGTCGTCGTACCGAAGGACGTGACCGTGAAGGTGCGGGCCGAGGCCGGTCTAGGGGAGATCCGGCTGGAGGAGGGCCAGCGGGTCCAGGTCCACATCCAGAGCGACGAGTCGACGCAGCGGACGCTTCCGCCACCGGAGGGCAGCAAGCCGGCCGGGACGATCGAGCTCGAAGTGGAAGTCGGAGTCGGACAGGTGGAGGTCAGCCGTGCTGCGTCATGAGTTCCGGCCCGGACGGGCGGTGGCGGGTCTGACGATGCTGGCCCTGGCCGGAGGGTACGCGGCCGACGCGGCCGGGGCCTGGGAGGTCACCTGGGCCTTCTTCCTGCCGGTGTTCCTCGGCGGCCTTTGGCTGGCTGCCACGGCGACCTGGACCGCTTACATGCTGCGGCGCCGCCGCGAGGCGAGGAAGGCGTCGACGGAGATCATGGAGGCGCCCGCGAGCACCAGAGGCAGCCACGCCATCAGATAGGGCAGGTCGTTGCCGTAGTAGTACGGGGTCGACTGCCAGCTCACCGTCAGCCAGAGGCTCAGCGAGATCAGTGCCCCGCCGAGCGCGGCGAGCCGGGCCCAGAGGCCGACCAGGGTGCCGAGGCCGACGAGGAGTTCGCCGATCGCGATGGCGTAACCGAACCCTTCGGGGCTCTTGAGCGCCAGGTCGACGAGGGCGGGGACCGCGGAGGAGTCGCGGACCGTGTCCATCAGCTCGCCGATCGAGCCGGGGCCGGTGGCGGAGAGGAAGCCGCTGTCGGTGAGCTTGTCGAGCCCCGCGTAGACGAAGGTGACGCCGAGGAAGAGCCGCAGCGGCAGCAGGGCGTACTGACCCGCCCGCTCACGCAGCCCTGCCGGCTCACCCGTACCGTACCGACCGCCGTTGCCGCCGCCGTAACCGTTCATCACCGCTGCCCCGCTTCCCGAAGACCCGTCATCCGACCATACGTACGCCTGTACGGCGGCGCTCACCAGAGGCGGGAAGCGGATGTGGTCAGTCCGTGACGTCGATGGAGCAGCGGTCGGTCTCCACTCCGGCGGCGGTGACCACCTGGACGTCCACGGTCCCGGGCTCGACCTCGACGGGGACCGGCACGGTGAGCACGGTGTCGGTCGGGTTGGCGAAGCCTCCGGCGACCGGGATCAGCGGTACGTGGACGTGGACCGTGCCGATCCGTACGACGAGCCGGGCCAGCCGGTCGGGGGTGCCGGCGCCCGGCGGTACGAAGCCCGCGCCCCGGATCTCGATGTCGTCGCCGGTCCGGATCGGCGCGTCCAGGTCCCCGGCTTCCCGGGCCCGTACGACGGAGAGCACGACCGGACGGCCGCCCTCCGCGTACTTCCCGGCGAAGTACGTCGCCGCCGAGACGGCCACCAGCAGGGCCAGGCCCCACGGCAGGTCGGGCAGCTGCTCCGGGCGGCGGGCCAGCCGGACGGCGGCGAACAGCACGGCGACGGCGCTGACCAGCACGTACTGCACATCGGTGAACGACCCGCGCCCGGAGTCGTCGGTCAGCAGATCGGCGGCGCGCGGCCGGTCCGCGCGCAGCTTCTGGAGCCGCCGGCCCAGCACCCGTACGGTCACCACCCGGCGTACGACGACGGCGACGGCGCACACCAGCGCCAGCACGGTCACCACCCCGGCGGACCGCACGAGGTCGAGCCCTTCGATCAGCGCGTCCCGGCTCTCCGGGTCCGAGGCGCCCGCCAGCTGGAGGGCGAGCACCAGGACGGCGAAGACGGTGAGCAGCACCCAGGCGGCGGCGACGGTCCTGGAGGTGGAGAGCCGGTTGTCCTCGCCGATCAGCGGGGCGAGGAGGCCGCCGCAGGCGCGGTGGAAGCGGGCGGCGACGGTCAGCAGGGCAGCGGTGAGGACCGCGGCGGCCAGCGCGGCGGTGCGGGCGGTCGTCCAGCCGGGCCCGATCGCGGTGAGGCTCGCGCCGACGAGCAGGGCGAGCACCGCACCCCAG
Organism: Streptomyces sp. CA-146814; assembly: GCF_050942385.1. Classification (NCBI taxonomy): domain Bacteria; kingdom Bacillati; phylum Actinomycetota; class Actinomycetes; order Kitasatosporales; family Streptomycetaceae; genus Streptomyces; species Streptomyces sp. CA-146814. Next base: position 4,917,462 of record NZ_CP192068.1, on the reverse strand, counting down.
ACGACGAACAGCGTGGACCGCCACACCTGGAGGAGCCAGACGTCCCCGGCGGCCCGGGCCCGTTCGGCGACGGTGCGGGCGGACTCGGTCAGCTCGTCGGAGACCCACTGCCGGGACGCGGAGGCGGACTGCGCGACTCCGGCGGGCAGACCGTTTCCTGCGGCCAGTTCGTCCCGCTTGGCGAGGAACGCGGCGACCGCGCGCCGGTGTCCCTCGCGTGCTCCGTGCGGGCAGTCGCCGCACGTACAGCCGCCGCCGTGCGTGCCGCTCGCCCTTGCCTCGTCCAACGCCACGGAGATTTACGCCCTTTCCCACCCCGGTACAGCCAACTCACCTGTGATACCAGCGAATTGTGCCGTACGGGACGGGCGGGCCCCGCATCGGGGCGGCCCAGGGCGGCCGTCGTCAGAACGTTCGACTGATCCGCTGCCACAGCGGCTGGTAGTTGATCCACGCCACCAGGTCGCTGCCGAGCTGGTCACGGGTGGTGAGGGCGTCCCGGTGGTCGATCAGCACCGGTTTCCCGGCGGCGCGCGCCAGCAGCTGGACCTGGCAGGCGCGCTCCAGGGTGAGGAACCACCAGGCGGCCGCGTCCACCGAGTCGCCCACGGTCAGCAGCCCGTGGTTGCGCAGGACGACGGCCTTGCGCGGCCCGAGCGCCTCGGCGATCCGGCGCCCTTCCACCTCGTCCACGACCACGCCGGTGTACGCGTCGTACAGTGCGTGGTCCTCGTAGAACGCGCAGGCCTCCTGCGTGATCGGCTCGATCCGCTCCCCCAGCGCGGCCAGCGCCCGCCCGTGCGTGGAGTGAGTGTGCGCCACGGCGACAGCGCCCGGCCGGGCCCGGTGCACGGCCGCGTGTACGGCGAAGGCGGCCTGGTTGACGTGGAACCGCCCCTGGACCACCTGCCCGTCCCCGTTGACGAGGATCAGGTCCTGCGGGGTGATACCGGCGAAGGGCGCCCCGAACGGATTGACCCAGTAGCAGTCGTCCAGCTCCGGATCGCGCACGCTGATGTGCCCGGAGACCCCGTCCTCGAACCCGTACTCCCCGAACAACCGCAACGCCCCGGCCAGCCGCTGCCTCCGGTACGCCCGCTCCTCGTCCGGCGACGCGTGCACGGGCGGCATCGCGAAGTGTAGCTGCTCCACGGGGATGGGCGCGGGGGCGGGCACGGCGGGCGGCTCGGACATGGCGGCTCCTCACTTTCCCGGGGGCGTACGGGATCGGAAGTTACCGGCGGGTGGGGGTGAGGGGAAGGGGTGGGGATACGACAATGCCGCCGCTCAAACGAATGAGCGACGGCATCGGCGTTGACCTGAAGGCCCTAGGGGTTCACGCGAACCCGGGAGGTCACTCCCACTCGATCGTCCCCGGCGGCTTGCTCGTCACGTCGAGGACCACGCGGTTGACGTCGGCGACCTCGTTGGTGATGCGGGTGGAGATCTTCGCCAGCGTCTCGTACGGCAGCCGCGACCAGTCCGCCGTCATGGCGTCCTCGGAGGAGACCGGGCGCAGCACGATCGGGTGACCGTAGGTGCGGCCGTCGCCCTGGACGCCGACCGAGCGGACGTCGGCGAGGAGGACCACCGGGCACTGCCAGATGTCGCGGTCCAGGCCGGCCGCCGTCAGCTCCTCGCGGGCGATGGCGTCGGCGTCGCGGAGCAGGTCCAGGCGGTCCTTGGTGACCTCGCCGACGATGCGGATGCCGAGGCCGGGGCCGGGGAACGGCTGGCGCTGGACGATCTCCTCGGGCAGGCCGAGCTCCTGGCCGACCATCCGGACCTCGTCCTTGAACAGCTGGCGCAGCGGCTCGACGAGCTGGAACTCGATGTCGTCGGGGAGGCCGCCCACGTTGTGGTGGGACTTGATGTTGGCGGTGCCGGTGCCGCCGCCGGACTCCACCACGTCCGGGTAGAGCGTGCCCTGGACCAGGAAGGCGACCTCGGGGCCCTCCTCCTGGAGGATCTCCAGCTGGGCCTGCTCGAAGACGCGGATGAACTCGCGGCCGATGATCTTCCGCTTCTGCTCCGGGTCGGAGACCCCGGCCAGCGCGTCCAGGAAGCGCTTCTCGGCGTCGACCACCTTCAGCTTGGCGCCGGTCGCGGCGACGAAGTCCTTCTCGACCTGCTCGGTCTCGCCCTTGCGCATCAGCCCGTGGTCGACGTACACACAGGTCAGCTGCGAGCCGATGGCCTTCTGGACGAGCGCCGCGGCCACCGCGGAGTCGACGCCGCCGGAGAGGCCGCAGATGGCGCGCTTGTCGCCGACCTGCTCGCGGATGAGGGCGATCTGCTCCTCGACCACGTTGGTGGTGGTCCAGTTCGGCTCGATGCCCGCGCCGCGGTAGAGGAAGTGCTCCAGGACCTGCTGCCCGTGGGTCGAGTGCATGACCTCCGGGTGGTACTGCACCCCGTACAGCTTCTTCTCGTCGTTCTCGAAGGCGGCGACCGGGACCACGTCCGTGGAGGCGGTGACGGTGAAGCCCTCCGGCGCCGCCGAGCAGGCGTCGCCGTGCGACATCCACACCGGCTGCTCGGTGGGCGTGCCCTCGAAGAGCGTCGAACCCGCCTTCGTGACGTGCAGCGGGGTGCGGCCGTACTCACGCGCCCCGTTGTCGTCGACCGTGCCGCCGAGGGTGGTCGCCATCAGCTGGAAGCCGTAGCACATGCCGAAGACCGGGACCCCGGCCTCGAACAGCGAGCGGTCCAGCGAGGGCGCGCCCTCCGCGTACACCGACGACGGGCCGCCGGAGAGGATGATCGCGCGCGGGTTCTTCGCCAGCATCTCCGCCACCGGCATGGTGGACGGGACGATCTCGCTGTAGACCCGGGCCTCACGGACCCGGCGGGCGATGAGCTGGGCGTACTGCGCGCCGAAGTCGACGACGAGGACCACGTCGGCCGTGGTGTCGGGGGCGGCGGGGGGTGCTGCTGGCACGGGGCGGCCTTCCGGCGGTGGTGAAGGGGGTCGGTTCTTCCGATTCTACCGGCCGTACGTGAACCCTCCGCCGGGCCGACCGCGAGGCTCACGTCTCAGGATGCGGGCCCCGGCTTGGTGAGGCCGCCGGGCCGGGGCCATACTGTCTGCCATGCGTCAGCACACGATCTTCGTCTTTACCTATGGCATCCGGCCCGCCGGCTGCCATGGTCGTGCTGCTTGAGCTACTGACAAGCAACGTTCCAGGCGCCCCGGGCCATCAGGCCCGGGGCGTTCTGCGTATCCGGGCCCGTTGCCCCGGGGGGCCGCCACCCCACCGGGAGTCACCATCATGAACAGCACCGCCACCACCACCCCCGCCGAGCGGACCGGCGCGCACACCGACGAGGCCGCCACCCTGATCGGCGGCGCCCGTGAGCGCATCGACACCCTCGACGACCGGATCATCGGCCTCGTCCAGGAACGGATGGCCGTCTCGGCGGTCATCCAGGAGGCCCGCATCACCTCCGGCGGCCGCCGGGTCAACCTCTCCCGCGAGACGGCCGTGCTCGGCCACTACAGGGACGCGCTGGGCAAGCCGGGTACCGCTCTGGCGATGACCCTGCTGGAGCTGTGCCGCGGCCGGGTGTGAGACACGGGGCGGCGGGCGCAGGACCGTATCTGCGTTCGGTGCCCGTCTCACCCGTACGGCGCGTGACCGGGACCGGCGTGCCTTCGTTGGTCCCGGTGTCCGTGCCAACCAGGGGCGGCATCGGTGGAAAACCACGCGTGGCTCCGCCGGGACGTGTGACGTACCGCAGGTACGTCGTGGGACCACATCCCGGCGCACGTGACCGGTCCGCAGGGGACAGCGGCCCGGTCACCCCATGTGCGGCCGTGCCCGGGGACGCCCGGGTCGGCCGCATCGGGACCGTCCCTGCCGGGCGGAGGCCCGCTCCCTCCTCCGCCGCTCTCCCTCTCAGCTCTGCCGCGCGGCAGCCCGTCGCCGTGCGACCGTGAACAGCACCAGGCCCGCCGCCAGCGCCGCCGCCGCCGTGCCCGAGGCGATCAGGACGGTCGATCCCGTCGAGGCGAGGCCGCCCCCCGTGCCTCCCGTCGTACCCGCCGCGCCGCCGCCGGACGTGGTGGAGCCCGAGGTCCCGGACGGGCTCTCCGCAGGTTCCGGGTCCGAGTCAGGCGCCGGGGCCGAGGTCGGCGGCGTGGACGGCTCGCCGGAGCCGCCGTCGTTGCCGCCGTCCGTGCCGTCCGTCGTACCGCCGGAGTCGGCGCCCTCGCCCTCGCCGTTCACGATCAGGTACGCCGTGTTGTTGGCCGGCTTCGGGTCGAACGGCAGCTTCGGGTCCTGCAGCGAGGTGTTGCGTACGGTGACCTCGCCGCCCGCGCCGACCATCGCCTGGTCGATCCGCAGCTCGAAGGGCAGGTCGAGGCCGGCCCCGTCCCGCACGGTCATGGAGGTGTTGCAGACGTAGCGCGGCGCCGGGCTCTTCTGGTCCTCCCGGTATCCGCCGGCGGCCGTCACCGCGCGGCAGCGGTCGGGCTTGGCCGTGACGGTCGTGCCCTGCGGGACGGTGAAGTCGACGGTGGCGACGGTCTCGCCGGAGCGGATGTAGCCGATCCACGCCGGGCCCTCGTTGCGGAACCCGAGGTCGGCCTTCACGGTGGAGCCCTCGGGCCCGGCCACCTTGTCGCCGTACGCCACGAAGTCGGCCGTGTTCTCCGTACGGAAGTCGGCCTCCTGCTGGTTGTCGTACGGGTCCAGGTCCGCGCTCCTGGCCGCGGCGCCCGTCCTCACCGGGACCGCCTTCAGCGCGGCGCCGTCACCGCGCTCGAAGCGGGCGCCCGCACGCTGGGCGGTGCGCTGGGCGGCGCTGTTCTCCTCGATGCGGTAGAGGAAGGTGTCGTAGAAGGCGCGCTCGGTGGCCTCCAGCGTCAGCGGGGTCGCCAGCGTGTACGTCGCGCCCGCCTCGAAGGCTCCCGGGACGGAGCAGAGCGCGGTGGTCCAGCCGAAGTCCGGCTGGGCCGGGTCGTCCACGGTGTACTCGCAGTTGGAGTAGCGCTGCGGGATGTCCAGGCCGCGCGAGTACCGCAGGGTGAGCAGGACTCCGTCGGCGTCCCTGGTGCCGCGGTTGGCGAAGGTGATCGGAGCCTGCTGCTTCTCTCCCGGAGTCAGCTCCGTCCTGAGCGGCAGCTGCTTCATGACGAGGTCGGGGCCGCCGACCGTGAGCCGGGTGGTGAACGGCGTGAAGGTGACGCCGTCCGCCTCGCCGGTCACCGTGATCGTGCCGGTGTCGCCGTCCTCGCTGCCGTCGGCGGCGGTGACGACGAGGTCGGCGGCTCCCTGGAGACCGGGCCAGATGCCCCAGTCCTGGCAGACGGCCTTCACGCCGGTGACCTCGCACTCCAGGCCCGACTCGCCGTCGAACTCCACATCGGCGACGCCCGCGACGCCGCTGAGGTCGAAGGTGAGCGTGAAGTCGCCGCCGAAGCCGCCGTTCTCCTCATCCTCGGACGGGTTGTTGAGCGTGATCCCGACCGTGGCGGCCTTCGGCCGGCCGCTCTCCGGATACGGGTGCAGACCGGTCTCGGCCGGACCGCCGAGCGTGAACACCGGCGCCTCCTCGGCCTGCGCCGGCGCGGCCGCCACGGCGAGCGAGGCCGCGGCCAGCAGGCCTGCGGCGGCGAGAGAACCGGCCGCGCTGCGCAGCGCGGTTCTCGGGGAGAAGCGTGTCATCGGGGACCTCTGGTACGTGGCGGGCGCTGTGTGACTGCTGTGAAACAGTACGGGTTCGACCGCGCAGCTCCCCGAACAGTTGCCCGGAGGAAGATCACGGATTGGGTACGGGGGTGTTCCCGACGCCCTTCACCTCGGCCCCGGCCTCCACCGTCCCCTTCGGCGGGACGACGGGGATGCCCAGGAACGGCAGCTTCAGCGCCGCGAACGCGTCCTTCGGCACGGCCGGCGCCAGCGGCTCGACCGGGGTGAGGCGTTCGTAGGCCGCGTCCTGTTCCGGCCTCGGGTCCGCCTCGCCCTTGTTGGGCCAGAGCGACATGGCGCGCTCGGCCTGCGCGGTGATGGTCAGCGACGGGTTGACGCCCAGGTTGGCGGAGATCGCCGAGCCGTCGACGACGCTGATGCCGGGGTGGCCGTAGAGACGGTGGTACGGGTCGATGACGCCTTCGTCCGCGCTCGCGCCGATCGGACAGCCGCCGAGGAAGTGGGCGGTGAGCGGGGTGCCCATCAGCTCGCCGACGTTGGAGCCGGCGAAGCCGTTGATCTCCTCCGCGAGGAGGGAGGCGCTGCGGGTGGCCTCCGGGATCTGGGTCGGGTTGGGCGCGCCGTGGCCCTGGCGGGCGGTGAGCAGGCCTTTGCCGATGCCGCCCGGTTTGCGGTACGTGGTCAGAGAGTTGTCGAGCGACTGCATGACGAGGCCGATGATGGTGCGTTCCGACCAGTGGTGGTTGGAGAGCGAACGCGCGGCGAGCGTGGGGTGCTTGACCATGTTGGCGAGCCAGCCGCGCACCCGGTGGGCCCCGTAGGGCACCTGGAGGATCGACATCGCGCCCATGGCGTTGGAGCCCTTGCCGTACCGGACCGGCTCGATGTGGGTGTTGTCGTCCGGGTGGATCGAGGAGGTGATCGCGACGCCCTGCGAGAAGTCGGCCTTCGCGATGCCGTGCTTCTTGCGGTAACGGCGGTCGCTGGTCTGGGAGCCCACCAGCGCCTCGGAGTTGGTCCGGGTCAGCTCGCCGAGCTTGGCGGAGAGCCGGGGCAGCAGGCCGCGGTCCTTCATGGAGTGCAGCAGGGTCTGCGTGCCGTACGTGCCCGCCGCGACGACCACCTTGCGCGCGCGCAGCCTGGTGGGCTTCGCCTTGCGGCGGCGGTCGGTGGGGACGGTGAGGACCCGGTAGCCGCCCTCGGGGTCGTCGGTGACCGCGACGACGGAGGTCATCGGGTGGATGACCGCTCCGGCCTTCTCGGCGAGGTGGAGGTAGTTCTCGTTGAGGGTGTTCTTCGCGCCGTGGCGGCAGCCCGTCATGCACTCGCCGCACTCGGTGCAGGCCTTGCGGGCGGGTCCGGCGCCGCCGAAGTACGGGTCGGGGACGGTGTCGCCGGGCTTGGCCTTGGCGGTGCCGTCGGCGTCCTTGCCGTCGCCGAAGAAGACGCCGACCGGGGCCAGGTGAAAGGTGTCGCCGACGCCCATCGCCTCGGCGGCGGCCTTGAGGTGGATGTCGGAGGGCGTCATGGTCGGGTTGAGGCGGACCCCGAGCATCCGGCGGGCCTGGTCGTAGTACGGCTTCAGCTCGTCCTGCCAGTCGGTGATCGCGGCCCACTGCCGGTCCTCGAAGAACGGCGCGGGTGGCACGTACAGCGTGTTGGCGTAGTTGAGCGAGCCGCCGCCGACCCCGGCGCCCGCGAGCACCATGACGTTGCCGAGCAGGTGGACGCGCTGGATGCCGAAGAGGCCGAGCGCCGGGGCCCAGAGGTAGTTCTTGAGGTCCCAGGAGGTCTTCGGGAGCGTGCCGGGGGTGAAGCGGCGGCCCGCCTCCAGGATGCCGACGCGGTAGCCCTTCTCGGTCAGCCGGAGCGCCGACACCGCGCCGCCGAACCCCGAGCCGACGACCAGGACGTCGTAGTCGTACGCGGCGTCGTCCTCGGCCGGCACATGGCTCACGGGCTGTTTCTGGGCAGGGCTGTCCTGGGACATGGCGCTCCTCACTACGGAATCGGGGCGGAAGGACGGGGAACGGCGACGGCGCTCAGCGCAGCCGGAACGCCTTCATCGCCTTCAGGCTGCGGGTCATGAACGCGGCGTGCTGTTCGTCGTCCATGCCGAAGGACGGGGCGAGCGGGATCAGCCGCTGCTGGGCGACGGTCTGGGCCTCGGTGTACTTGAGGATGCCTTCCGAGCCGTGCCGCCGGCCGAGGCCGGAGTCCTTCATGCCGCCCATCGGGGACTGGACGCTGCCGTAGGCGGGGGCGAACCCCTCGTTGATGTTGACGGTGCCGGTGCGCAGCCGGGCGGCGACCTCGTGGCCGCGCTTGGAGTCGGTGGTCCAGACGCTGGAGTTGAGGCCGTACGGCGTGGCGTTGGCCAGTGCGATCACCTCGTCCTCGTCGGTGAACCGGTAGAGGGAGACGACCGGGCCGAAGGTCTCCTCGGTGCAGACGGCCATCGGCGCCTCGACGCCGTCCAGGATGGTCGGCTCGTAGAAGAGCGGCCCGATGTCGGGGCGCGCGACGCCGCCCGCGACGAGCGTGGCGCCCTTCTCGACGGCCTCGGCGACATGCCGGCTGACCGTCTCCAATTGCCGCTCCCCGACGAGGGAGCCCATGTCGGCGCCGTACGCGAGGGAGGCGCCGAGCCGCATGGCCTTGGTGCGGGTGGCGAACCGCTGCACGAAGTCGTCGGCGATCGACTCGTGGACGTACAGCCGCTCGATGGAGATGCAGAGCTGCCCGGCGGAGGAGAAGCAGGCGCGGACGGCGCCCGCGGCGGCCTTCTCCACGTCGGCGTCCTTCAGGACGAGCATGGCGTTCTTGCCGCCGAGCTCCAGCGAGACGCCGACCAGCCGGGAGGCGGCGCCGATCGCGACCTCGCGGCCGGTGCGGGTGGAGCCGGTGAAGGAGACGTAGTCGGCGCGGCTGACGACCTCCGGGCCGACGACCGGGCCCTCGCCCAGCACGATCTGGAAGACCTCGGCGGGCAGCCCGGCCTCGATGAGCAGGTCACGGGCCCAGAGCGCGGTGAGCGCGGTCTCCGTGTCGGGCTTCATCACGACCGCGTTGCCGGAGACGAAGGCGGGCAGCGCGTCGCCGACGGACAGCTCGAAGGGGTAGTTCCAGGGCGCGATCTGGCCGATGACGCCGCGCGGCTGGCGCAGCTCGGTGACCTTGGTGAGGGCCGGGATGACCCCGGTGTGGCGGCGCGGCTTGAGGTAGGCGGCGGCCCTGCGCCCGTAGTGGCGGGCGGCGACGGAGACGGCCTGGACCTCCTCATGGGCGTGCAGGCGGGCCTTGCCGGTCTCCAGCTGGATGAGGTCGAGCACCTCGGACTGGCGGCTGAGGACCAGGTCGTGGAAGCGCAGGAGGACGGCGGCCCGCTGCCGTACGGGGGTGGCGGCCCAGGCGGGCTGGGCGGCGCGGGCCCGGTCGAAGGCGGTGGCGACGTCCTCGGGGGTGGACTCGGGCAGGTCGGCCAGCTTCTCGCCGGTGAACGGCGTGTGGTTGGCCGTGCGGCCCGATCCGACGACGCCGCGGATCAGCTGCGCGATCACCTCGGGGGTGACCACGTCGGCGGCGGTGCGCACGCCGGCGGGGGCGACCGCGACGGGGTTCGTACCGAGTGGGGCGTCAGGGGCCTGCGAGTCCGTCATGAGGCCGAGAGTATGTCCAGCCGCACCCTTTGGGTACCCGTGGGTAACAGTTTTTCACAGGACCCGACGCCCACCTCGGACCGTCCCGCCGATCGAGCCAGTGATCGCTGGCGGTATAACCGCTGATCAGGGCCTATACGGAGGTGTGAGCGGCCATGCCGTGGTCCGTCACGCCGAATTTCGGCCCTCGGCGTGACGGAAGGGCGTGGCGGCCGCTCAGCCCTGCTCGCCCGGCGCCCGCCAGCTGCGCAGCATGATGTCGAACTTCTCGCGGCTGGCGTCCCAGCCCTCCTGCGGCGCGGTCAGATACAGCGCGTACTCGGGGCCGCCGGAACCGCCGTAGTACATCTGGTCGATCCCGTGCCGGGGCCCCGGGTGGTCCTTGGTCTCGTGCCAGGTGAACTCCCAGAGCGAGCCGGGCCGGTCGCGGAAGGTGTTCTTCTCCAGCACGATCCGCTGGTACCCCGGCAGCCGCTCGGCCAGCTGCTGCTCCATGTTCCGCATGTGGAGATACGGATGGTCGAAGTCCGGGTCCGGGTCGACGCTGATCCGGATGCGGTGGGCCCCGCCGTCCGGCGTGTAGTCGATCTGCCCGTCGTTCACCTCGCGCGTCCAGTTCTCCGGTACGACGAGGCTGAAGCCCGCCGGATCGTCGACCCGGCGCCAGCCGTCGGGTATCTCGGGCGCGGGCGTGGTGGGAGCGGGCGGGGACGTCCGGGGGGTGCCGGACGTGGTGGGGGTGGGGGTGGTCGTCCGGCCGCTGGCCGAGGCGCCCTGTCCGTACTTCATCGCGGCCAGCCCGCCCGCGCCGCCGAGGATCGCCGCCGCGACGACCACGACGAGGACCGTGCGCCACCGCCGGGACCCGGCGCGCCGGGTGACGGGGGCGGAGCCGGGGCCGGTGAGGGGTCCGGTGGCAGGGAGGTGCGGGGGGCCGGTGGCGGGGAGGTGCGGGGGGCCGTCGGCGCCGGGCGTTCCGGGGATCCGGGCGGTGGAGCCGTCCGGGCCCGCGTATCCGTACCGGTGCTCCTCCGTGACCCGTTGCGTCGGCACGTACTCCTGGGCCGCGCGCGGGTGCCGGCCCTCCATGGCGTCCAGCAGCATCTGCTCGGTCTCGGCGGCCGTGGGCCGGCCGGCCGGGTCCTTGCGGAGGAGCGCGGTGATGACGGGTCCGAGCGGACCGGCGTTGACGGGCGCGGGCGGTTCCTCGGTGACGACGGCCTGCATGGTGGAGATCGGGGACGTACGGCGGAACGGCGATCGGCCCTCCACCGCCGTGTACAGCGTGGCCCCGAGCGACCAGAGGTCGGAGGCGGGTCCCGGGTCGCCGCCGCGTACCCGTTCGGGCGCCAGATAGTCGATGGAGCCGACCAGTTCACCGGTTCTGGTGATCGTGGAGTCGCCCTCGATCGCGGCGATCCCGAAGTCGGTGAGGAGCACCTGACCGCTCCGGGCCAGCAGGACGTTGCCGGGCTTGACGTCCCGGTGCAGCACTCCGGCGCTGTGCGCGGCGCGCAGCGCGCTCAGGACGTGCAGGCCGATCCTGGCGGCCTCACGCGGCGCGATCTCGCCCTTGGCCTTGGCCTCGTCGGCGAGCGAGGGCCCGTCGACGTACTGCATGACGATCCAGGGCCGCTTGTCGTACTCGATCACGTCATGGACGGTGACGACGCCGGGGTGCGTGATGCGGGCCGCCGCGCGCGCCTCCTTCTGCGTACGGGCGTGCAGGACGAGCCGGTCGGCCTCGGCGACGTACAGCCCGGCGGTCAACTCCTTGACGGCGACCGTGCGGTGCAGCACCTCGTCATGGGCGCGCCAGACCTTGCCCATGCCGCCGCGGCCGAGCTCCTCGCCCAGCCGGTAACGCCCCGCCAGCACCAGTCCCGCGGCCGTGCCCTGTGATCGGTCCACCTGTGTCCCCGCCCCCGTTCCTCAGCTTGCCAGATTACGGAGCGCGGGCGGCGGGACGGAACGGGGGATCGCCCACGAGACCGCACTGTGATGGTTGTCGACATCGCACAACAGCCGTGGCGGGCGAACCACGGTGACGTGCGGTCAGGCGTTGACCCGGTAGGAGGCGATGGCCTGCTGGTAGATCTCGGTGACCTTGTCGCGCTCGCTCTCCGGGCCGATGACCTGGACGATGTGGTAGCGGCCGTCGACGATCATGGCCAGGTTGCGGACGTAGACCTCGCGGCCGCCGCTGTCCTGCCAGGTGAACTGCCCTTCGGCCATGGCCTGTCGGCCCACGTCGACCCGGCGCAGCCCGGAGGAGGTGGCCCAGCTGGAGTCCCGGAACGGCTGGAGCTCGGGCTGCTTGACGCGCTGGTAGTCCAGCGGGTCGCTGCCGCCCTCCTTCACGGTGTCCCGGCCGGGAACGACGAGGAGCGTGAACCCGTCGCTTCCGTAACGGATCTGACGGTCCGCGTTGGCCGGGCTGCGCTGCCAGCCCTTCGGTACGCCGACCTCGAAGCCCTCCGCGTCCTTGCTGAGCGTGTAGCCGGGGGCGAGCGCGACGGCGGAGCGGCTGGTCTGCGGCTGCTGGGAGCCGGTGTCGGAGCTCGCGCCGTCGGAGGGCGCGGGTGAGCCGGAGGCGGCCGGTGGCGGTGCGGCGGAGCCGGTGGGCTGCCCTGGCGCACCTTGTCGGGTCCCGGTCTCCTGCTTGGGCATGAAGAGGAAGGCGTACGTGATGGCCGCGGCCATCAGCAGCAGGATGAGGATCAGCAGCAGCCGGCCGAGGTGGCGCGGCGAGCGCCCGTCGCGCGGCCGGGAGGGCTCGCGCAGCACCCGGGGGCCCTTGGGCTCGCGCGGTGCGCGGGACGGGCGGGGCTCCCAGGCGTCGGCCGGGTGGGCGCGGCCCTGGTCGGGACCGGGTGGCAGCAGCGACTCGTGGCGCGGCGGGGGCTGCCGCGGGTCGTGGCGTTCGGCGGCGCGCTGCTTCTCCAGCTGCTGCCGCTGCCGCTTGCCCTGCCGGTGGCGGCCGTGCGCCGAGCCGCCGCCGAACCGGCCCCGGCGCCTGCGGACCAGCTCGCCGCGACGGCGTACGACGGGGAGCCGGGTGGCGTCGGGGGCGGGCAGCGGGACGACGTCGGTGCCCGCCTCGGGCTCGGGCGCGGACCGCACGAGCGAACGCAACCAGCCGCGCAGCTCCTCGAAGTCCGGCCGCTCGGTGGGGTCCTGGCGCAGCAGCGACTCGACGACGGGCCGCAGCGGGCCGCACTCCTCGGCGAAGGCGGGCGGCTCGGCGCAGACCATCTGGACGAGCTCGGCCGCGCTCTCCTCCGGGTAGGGCGCGTGGCCCTGGACCGCGCGGTAGAGCAGCGCGCCGAGCGCCCACAGGTCGGTGGAGGGGCCGATGGGCGGCGCGAGCTGCCAGTTGTCGTGGACCGGACCGGCCTGCTCGGGCGCCCAGCGCTCGGTGACGGGCCCGACGACCGCGATCCGGGCCTGCCGGGCGCGCTCGGCGGCGAGCGGGGTGGCGGGGCCGCGGTAGACGGCCGTCTTACGGCTGCCCGCGACGGCCTCCTCCCAGGTGGAGGAGGGGGCGCGCTCGGCCGGGAGGCGAGGGGCCGGGGCGAGGGACGACTGTCCGGGGCGGCGGGAGTCGGCGCGCAGCGCGTCCGCGCCGGAGCCGCCGGCCGGAACGGGACGGCCGGAGCCGGGCCCGTCGTCCCAGGTGCCCGCGAGGTGGACGCGGCGCGGCGGGCGGGGGCCCTCCTCGTCGTCGTCCTCGTCCTCGTCGTCGTAGGGGTCCTCGGGCGGGCTGCCCCAGGGGCCGGTCAGACGGGGGCCGGGGAGGCCCGGGGTGGCGGGGGCGTCGGGTTCGGAGCGCTGCGGAGGGAGGGTGCCGGTCGCTTCGGCCTCGGGGGCCGGGGCCTCGGCCTCCTCCTGCTTCACGAGGTTGGCCGGAGTGGTCCCGGCCGCCTGCTGACGGTCCTCGGTGACCCGGGCGGCGGCGCGCGCACCGGCCCGGTAGGCGGCGATGGCCCCGGCACGGGCGGCCCGCAACTGGGCGGCGCTCGCGGCTCCGGGCTCGGCGGGGGGCCGGGGCGTGGGGGTGTAGGGCACGGCGGGCGTGGCGGGACGCGGAACGAGCTCCTGGCCGTCCGGGGTGCCGTGCGCCTCCTGCCCTCGGCCCTCGCTCCGGTCGTCCGGACGGCGGACGTGGTCCTGCGGCTGGGCTCGTACATACGGCGGTACGAGCGGGAGTTCCTGGCTCTCGTGGCTGTCGGCCGACGGCGGCAGGGCGTAGGCGCCACGGCGGTCCGGCGCGTCCGGCAGCTCCACCGGCTCGTCGGCGTCGACCGTCTCGACGACCGGTATCCCGAGCGTGTCGTCGGCCCCACCGACCCCGGGCCCCGCATAGGTCCCAGGCGCCTCGTACGCCCCCGGCCGGCCGCCGTACATCTCCGACGGCCGTCCGTACGTCTCCGACGACCCTCCGCCGTACGACTCCGACCGCTCTCCGTACGAGTCCGACCGCTTTCCGTACGGTTCCGACCCGCCTCCGTGCGCGTCCGACGTGCTGCCGTACGACTCCTCGTCCGCCACCGGCTCCTCGTCGGGCAGCGGCTCGGGGGCGTAACCGCAGAGCGCCTCCTCGGCGGCGCCCGCCGCGAGGCCGGTGAGCATCACGCGGCCGTCGTCGCAGACCAGGACCGTGCGGACGGTGATGTTCCGGTGGGTCCAGCCGTGCGCGTGGAGCACCCGCAGGGCGGTGAGCACGTCGGAGCCGATCTCGGCGGCCCGGAACGGGTTCAGCGGGCGTTCGGCGAGGAGCGCGGCGAGCGGGCGGGCGGCGACGAGCTCGCTGACTATCCAGAGCGAACCGGCCTCGGCGAACACGTCGAAGACCTGGTCCAGCCGCGGATGGTCGGGCACCTGGGCGGCGGCCTGCGCGGCCTCGATGGCCCGCCGGACCGCCGGGTCCGTACTCCGGCGGACCGCCCGCCCGGTGGTGCGCCCGCTCGCCGAGGCCCGGCCGTCGGCGTCGACCACCTCGGCGTCCACGATCTCCGGCAACGGCACCTGGCGGACCAGGACTTCCTGACCGCTGTATGTGTCGAACGCCCGGGTCTCGACCAGTTCGTACCCGTCGGACGGCGGCAGCGGAAGGCGGTAGCGGTCGGCAAGCACCCGACCCGCGTAGTCGTCCACGACGCCTCCCCAGAGCGCGCTGTTCCTCCGGCCATCTGTTCCGGCCATCTGTTCCGCACGAATCAGTCGGTTCAGTCAATTACGGTCGTTCGGCGGGCAATTGACCCACTGTTCCGGCTGCGTACGGTCTCCGTCGTCTTACGATACGTGGCAACGCGCGCCGACGGGCCGGGTCGCACCAACCCGGCCCGCCCAATACCTACCGCGCGGCCTGCCGACGCTCACTTCGTGGGCGTGAAGGTGGCGTGCGCCGTCTCGCGCAGGGTGCGGCACTCGTCGCCGTCCCACTCGTCGGCCTTGCAGCTGATCATGATCGAGTAGCCGCGCTGGGCGTCGACCTTGAAGCCGCGGTTGAGCACCCGGACCCGGTGGCCGTCCAGATTCCGCTCGAACTCCCAGTCCGCGACCGTGGGATAGCCGTTGTACTCGACCGCCCTTATGCCGCGGTGCTTGTAGTTCGCGCTCAGGAGCTTGGCGCTTCCGACGGCCCCCTGCCAGGCGGCGACGGCATCGTCCTTGGGCGAGCTGTTGAAGTCGACCTGGATGCGCGGGTAGCTCCCCCGGGTGACGCTGTACTCCCGGCCCGAGTTGTCGCCCCGTATACGGATGGGCCGGAAGTCCCCGGGCATCGCCATCGTGAAGCGGAACTGGTCGTCGGTGACCGTCCTGTACCCGGCGGGCAGGGAGCCGCCCGGCTCGTCGGTCTTCGGGTCGTCCCCGGCAGGGTCGTCCCCGGCTGGGTCGTCCGTACCGGGGTCGTCCGTCTTCGGGTCGTCCGTAGCCGGGTCGCCGGACGGGTCGCCGGTTGCCTTGCCGTCCTCGGTGCCCTGACCCTCCTTCTGGCCGCCGCCCTCGCCTTCGCCCTCGCCTTCCGAGCCGCCTGCCGCGGCACCGGCCGACGCCGCGGTGTCGCCCTTGCCGGCGCCGGACTTGTCGTCATCGCCGCCCAGCGTCAGCGCGAGGACGGTGCCGAGGATCGCCAGCGCGACGACCGCCGCGATGATCGCGAGCGTGCGGCGCGGCACGACGTCGGTGATCGAGGCGCGGGTGGTGGCCGGTGAGGTCGGCGGGCGCTGCGGAGGTACGGCCGCGCCCGACGCGGCCCCGGAACCCGCCGGTCTGGTCGCCGATCCGGGGCCGGTGGCCAGAGCGGTGGTGGCCGCCGGGCCGGTCGCCTTCGTGGCCTTGTCGCCCGGAGCGCCGGGAGGGGTGGCGGGCTTGGGCGGAGCGACCGGAGAGCCGCCGGTCGCAGCGGAGGCCTGGGAGGCCGGGGAGGCCGGGGAAGCAGGCGCCTGAGCAGCGGAGGCCGGGGACGCCGAGGCCGCCGCCGCGCCAGCCGCGCCCGCCGCGATACCGGAGGCCGCCTTAGCTCCCCGTACGGAACGGAGCGCTCCGCGCAGCCGGTCCCGCGCGCCCTCACCGGTACCGGACTCGCTCGACGCACCGGCCGGCTTCGGCGGCTTGGCGGTCTTCGCCGCCTTCGCGGCCCGGCCCGCGCCCGGCTCGGCATCGGCGGGGACCACCGGAAGCGCCATGACCTGCGTGGAGTCGGCGGGCGGGACCGCAGGCGCTTCGGGAGCGTTGATCACCTTGTTGAGCAGTGCTCGCGCCCCGGCGTCGTCGAGCCGCTGGTCCGGGTCGCGGGCGAGGAGCCCGTAGATGACCTCGGTCAGCGGGCCCGCGTTCTTCGGCGGGTCGAGCGGCTCGGTCATCACGGCCGTCAGGGTGGCGATGGCCGAGCCCTTGTCGTACGGCGGGGAGCCCTCGACGCTCGCGTACAGCAGGCCGCCGAGCGACCACAGGTCGGCGGGCGGTCCGGGCTTGTGGCCGCGGGCCCGCTCCGGCGAGATGTACGAAGGGGCGCCGACGAGCATGCCGGTGGAGGTGACCGAGGGGTCGCCCTCGACCTGGGCGATGCCGAAGTCGGTGAGGACCACGCGGCCGTCCTCGGCGATCAGCACGTTGGACGGCTTCACATCGCGGTGCAGGATGCCCTGGCGGTGGGCCGAGCGCAGCACGTCGAGGATGGCGAGCCCGACCTCGGCGGCCCGCTTCGGCGTCAGCGTGCCGTCCTCGCGGATGACTTCGGCCAGCGACTTGCCTTCGACCAGCTCCATGACGATCCACGGGCGGTCGTCCTCGTCGACCACGTCGTAGACGGTCACCGCGCTGTTGTTGCGGATCCGCGCGATCGCCTTGGCCTCACGCAGCGTGCGCGTGATCAGCCGGCGCTTCTCGTCCTCGTCGATGGCGCCGGGGAACCGCAGTTCCTTCACCGCCACCGTGCGGCCGAGCGTCTCGTCGTCGGCGCGCCAGACCGTACCCATGCCGCCCCGGCCGAGCACTCCCCCGAGCCGGTAGCGCCCCGCGAGGAGACGACCGTTCTTGTCCCCTTGGGGCTCCCGTGCCTGCTCCGCCTCCGACATGCGTCCCCTCTGCGATCAACCCGCCCTGGCAGAGCGTTCATTGTCCCTCACCCCGGGACCGGTCCTGGTGCCGGGTCCGGGGTCCGCCGCGATGCGAGCCGGAGAGGGAATATCCCACAGCCTCCTACCAACCCGGCCTCCCCGTCCAGCGCCGACCGGGCGGCCACCGCCCCGGAACGGGACCTCCGCCTCTCAACTGACCGAGAGGTCAAGGGCGGTGACCACCCGGGTGAACGCCGGCCGGCCCCTCCTCAGATCGGCACGATGTCCGGCGCTCCGAGCCGGGCCGCGTCCGCCGTGAGGTCGTCGGGCTGCCGCTGCGACTCGCGCTCGGCCTCCACCCGCTTCTCGTAGTGCTCGACCTCCCGGTCGATCTGGTCCGCGTCCCAGCCGAGCACCGGGGCCATCAGCTCCGCGCAGAGGCGGGCGCTGCGGGTGCCCCGGTCGAAGGTCTCGATGGAGATCCGGGTGCGCCGGGTCAGCACGTCGTCGAGGTGGCGGGCGCCTTCGTGGGAGGCGGCGTAGACGATCTCGGCGCGGAGGTAGTCGTCGGCGGCGGGCAGCGGTTCACCGAGGGTGGGGTCGGCGAGGATCAGCTCCAGAATTTCTTCCGTCATTGAGCCGTACCGGTTGAGCAGGTGCTCCACCCGGACGACATGGAGCCCGGTCCGGTCCGCGATCCTGGCCCGCGCGTTCCACAGGGCCTTGTATCCCTCGGCGCCGAGCAGCGGGGTGTCCTCGGTGACACAGGCGGCGACGCGCTGGTCGAGCCCGTGCACCGCCTCGTCCACCGCGTCCTTGGCCATGACCCGGTACGTCGTGTACTTGCCGCCCGCCACGACGACGAGGCCGGGAGCCGGATGGGCGACGGTGTGCTCGCGCGACAGCTTGCTGGTGGCGTCGGACTCGCCGGCCAGCAAGGGGCGCAGCCCGGCGTAGACGCCTTGGACGTCGTCCCTGGTCAGCGGGGTGTTGAGGACGGAGTTGACGTGTTGGAGGAGGTAGTCGATATCGGCGCTGGAGGCGGCCGGGTGGGCCTTGTCCAGGTCCCAGTCGGTGTCCGTGGTGCCGATGATCCAGTGCCGGCCCCAGGGGATCACGAAGAGGACGGACTTCTCGGTGCGCAGGATGAGGCCGGTGGAGGAGTGGATGCGGTCCTTGGGGACGACCAGGTGGATGCCCTTGGAGGCCCGGACGTGGAACTGTCCGCGCTCGTTGATGAGCCCCTGGGTGTCGTCGGTCCACACGCCGGTGGCGTTGACGACCTGCTTGGCCCGGACCTCGTACTCCCTGCCGCCCTCGACGTCCTGCACCAGCGCGCCGACGACCCGCTCGCCCTCGCGGAGGAAGCCGATGACCCGGGCGCGGTTGGCGACCTGGGCGCCGTACGAGGCGGCGGTGCGGACGAGCTCGGTGACGAAGCGGGCGTCGTCCATCTGGGCGTCGTAGTACTGCAGGGCGCCGACCAGGGCGTCCTTCTTGAGTGCGGGGGCGACGCGCAGGGCGTGCTTGCGGGAGAGGTGGCGGTGCACGGGCAGGCCGCGGCCGTGGCCCGAGGAGACCGACATCGCGTCGTACAGCGCGACGCCGGAGCCCGCGTAGAACCGCTCCCACCCCTTGTGCTGCAACGGGTAGAGGAACGGCACCGGCTTCACCAGGTGCGGGGCCAGCCGCTCCAGGAGGAGGCCGCGCTCCTTCAGCGCCTCGCGGACCAGCGCGAAGTCCAGCATCTCCAGATAGCGCAGCCCGCCGTGGATCAGCTTGCTCGACCTGCTCGATGTGCCGGACGCCCAGTCGCGCGCCTCGACCAGGCCGGTCGAGAGCCCTCTGGTGGCGGCGTCCAGCGCCGTGCCCGCGCCGACGACGCCCGCCCCGACGACCAGCACGTCCAGTTCGCGCTCGGCCATGGCGGCGAGCGCGGTGGTGCGCTCGGCGGGTCCCAGTGTCGCTGTCCTCACTGCTGCCTCCCGGTGGATCGGGGTGGTCGGACACGGGAGTGCCACCCGGCCGAGGGGCCGGCCGCCCGTGTCCACTCCTCGATTCTGTCCGCGCTCCCCGACTTCAGCCACCGCCTGTGGACAACACTCGGACGACAGGCGTCACGCAATGCGACATATAGGTCATATTTACGCCTAGTCTGACATTGCACTGTCCACAGCAGTTGCGAAAAACGTTCTCCGGTCTTAGGGAAGGCGGCCTTCGACATGCCCGCAGACCTCGCCGTCATCGGCCTCGGCCACCTCGGCCTCCCCCTGGTCCAGGCCGCCGTGGCCGCCGGGATCGACACCGTCGGCTACGACACCGACCCGCGCCCCGTCGCCGAGCTGCGCGCGGGCCGCACGCCCGTCGAAGGCTCCCTCACCGCGTCCGAGATCCGCCGCATGCTCTCCCGTGGCTTCCGGCCCACCACCAGCGCCGCCGAGCTGGGCCGGGTCCGTACCGCCGTGATCTGCGCACCCACGCCCCTCGGCCCCGACGGCACCGTCGACCTCACCGCACTCCGCGACGCCGCCCGCGCCCTGGCCGCCCGGCTGCGCCCGCACACCACCGTGCTGCTGGAGTCCGCCGTACCGCCCGGCACCACCGAGAACGTCCTGCGCCCGCTGCTCGAAGAGGGCTCCGGGCTCACCGCCGGGCGCGACTTCCACCTCGCCTGCTCCCCCAGCCGGCTCGACCCCGGCAACCGCACCCACACCTACGCCGCCACGCCCAAGGTCATCGGCGGCCTCACCCCCGCCTGCACCGAGTCGGCCGCCGCCTTCTACGGCCGCCTCACCGACAAGGTCGTCCGGGCCAAGGGGGTGCGCGAGGCGGAGATGACGAAGGTGCTGGAGACCAACTTCCGGCACGTCAACATCGCGCTGGTCAACGAGATGGCGGTGGCCTGCCACGACCTCGGCGTCGACCTGTGGGACGTCATCCGCTGCGCCGAGACCAAGCCCTTCGGGTTCCAGCCCTTCCGCCCCGGCCCCGGCGTCGGCGGCCACGGCGTCCCGGTGGACCCGGGCTGCCTCCCGTACAGCGGCCGCACACCCGGCCATCCGCTGCGGATGGTCTCGCTGGCGCAGGAGATCAACGACCGGATGCCGCGGTACGTCATCCAGCGCTGCGCCACCCTCCTGAACGAGCACGGCAAGTCCGTGCGCGGTGCCCGCGTCCTGCTGCTCGGCGTCACCTACAAGCCGGACAGCGCCGACCAGGAGGCCGCGCCCGCCCGCGAGATCGCCACCCGGCTGATGGACATGGGCGCCCAGATCGGCTACCACGACCCGCACGTCCTGGACTGGCGGGTGCGCGAACTCCCGGTCCCGCGCGCCGACTCGCTGTACGAGGCGGCGGCCGCCGCCGACCTGACCGTACTGCTCCAGCACCACCGCACCTACGACCTCCAGGGCCTCGCGGTGAAGGCCCAGCTCCTCCTGGACACGCGGGGCGCCACGCCGGCGGGGGCCGCGCACCGGCTCTGACCGTGCATACCGGCCATCAACACAGGTGCATATCGGCCATCGGATAGCTAGTGACCAATTTGGCTGCGTACTGCTACCGTGCGGCGTCACAGAGCGCACACGTGTTCGCGTCAAGAACCGCAGCTGCGCATTTCGCCCCAGGGGGAGAGCCACCGTGAGCCAGCCCGTGCAGCCGCCGAACCAGCCCCAGCAGCCGTACGGAGGCCAGCCCGTCGACGGCAACCCGTACGCCGCCGGACCGGCCCCCGCCCCCGCAGCCCCGACGGGCAACCCCTACGGCGAGCAGCCCCAGGCTCCCACCGGCAACCCCTTCGCGAACCCGCAGGGCCAGGCTCCCACCGGCAACCCCTTCGGCAACCCGCAGGGCCAGCCCGCCCCGTTCGGCGGCGGCGCCCCCTTCGCCCCGGCTCCCCCGGTCCGCAACGGCCTCGCCCTCGGCGTGCTCGTCGCCCTCGGCGCGGCGATCGTCGCGTCCATCCTGTACGGCGTACTCCTCGGCTCCATCGAGCGCGAGTTCGGGTACGCGGCGATCGGCGTCGGCTTCCTCGTCGGCTTCGCGGCGGGCAAGCTCGGCGGCGCCAACCCGGTGACCATCGCCGCGTCCGCCGTCTTCTCGGTCGGCGCCGTCTACTTCGGCCAGCTCATCGGCTACGCCATGGTGATGGCGAACGTCGCCCATGTCCCGTTCTCCGAGGTGTTCTTCGACCACTTCGACGCCGTGACGAGGGCCTGGAAGGAAGAGGCCGACTTCATGCGGTACGTCTTCCTCGGCCTCGGCGCGCTCGCCGCCGTCGGTGGCGCCAAGAAAGCGAACTGACACCTCGCGGAAGCAGACGGAAGGGCCCGTACCGCAGTGGCGGTACGGGCCCTTCCCGATCACGTACGAGCGTACGGGCGGGTCAGCGGCGGTGCTGCGAGTCCGCCACCGTCACCTCGACGCGCTGGAACTCCTTGAGGTCGCTGTAGCCGGTGGTGGCCATCGCGCGGCGCAGGGCGCCGAAGATGTTCATCGAGCCGTCCGGGGTGTGCGAGGGGCCGGTGAGGACCTCCTCCGTCGTCCCGACCGAGCCGAGGTCGACCAGCTTGCCGCGCGGTACGTCCTCGTGGACGGCCTCCATGCCCCAGTGGCGGCCGCGGCCCGGCGCGTCGGTGGCGCGGGCGAGCGGGGAGCCCATCATCACGGCGTCCGCGCCGCAGGCGATGGCCTTCGGCAGGTCGCCGGACCAGCCGACGCCGCCGTCGGCGATGACGTGCACGTACCGGCCGCCGGACTCGTCCATGTAGTCGCGGCGGGCGCCGGCCACGTCCGCGACGGCGGTGGCCATCGGGACCTGGATGCCGAAGACGTTGCGCGTGGTGTGCGCGGCGCCGCCGCCGAAGCCGACGAGGACACCGGCCGCGCCGGTGCGCATCAGGTGCAGGGCGGCGGTGTACGTGGCGCAGCCGCCGACGATGACCGGGACGTCCAGCTCGTAGATGAACTGCTTGAGGTTGAGCGGCTCGGCGGCGCCGGAGACGTGCTCGGCGGAGACCGTCGTACCGCGGATGACGAAGATGTCCACCCCGGCGTCGACGACGGCCTTGGAGAACTGGGCGGTGCGCTGCGGGGAGAGCGCGGCGGCGGTGACGACACCGGAGTCGCGCACCTCCTTGATGCGCTGCCCGATCAGCTCCTCCTGGATCGGGGCGGAGTAGATCTCCTGGAGCCGGCGGGTCGCCGTCTCGACCGGCATCTCGGCGATCTCGTCCAGCAGCGGCTGCGGGTCGGCGTGCCGGGTCCAGAGCCCTTCCAGGTTCAGGACGCCCAGGCCGCCGAGCTCACCGATGCGGATGGCGTGCTGCGGGGAGACCACGGAGTCCATGGGAGCGGCCAGAAACGGCAGCTCGAAGCGGTAGGCGTCGATCTGCCAGGCGATCGAGACCTCCTTCGGGTCCCGGGTGCGGCGGCTCGGCACGACAGCGATGTCGTCGAATGCGTAAGCCCGGCGGCCGCGCTTGCCGCGCCCGATCTCGATCTCAGTCACGATGTGTGGCCTTTCCCTCTACGTCTGCGCTGACCAGTATCCCCGACGCACACGTGAGGGGCGGTACCGGGAACTCCGGTCCGCCCCTCACCTGCGCCGATGCGTTACTTCCGGCTGTAGTTCGGTGCTTCCACCGTCATCTGGATGTCGTGCGGGTGGCTCTCCTTGAGACCCGCCGAGGTGATCCGGACGAAGCGGCCCTTGCTCTCCATCTGGTCGACGGAGGCGGCGCCCACGTAGCCCATGGTCTGGCGGAGGCCGCCGACGAGCTGGTGGAGGACGTTGGCCAGCGGGCCGCGGTAGGGCACCTGGCCCTCGATGCCTTCGGGGACGAGCTTGTCGTCGGAGGAGACCTCGCCCTGGAAGTAGCGGTCCTTGGAGTACGAACGGCCCTGGCCGCGCGACTGCATGGCGCCCAGCGAGCCCATGCCGCGGTACGACTTGAACTGCTTGCCGTTGATGAACATCAGCTCGCCCGGCGACTCCTCGCACCCGGCGAGCAGGCTGCCCAGCATCACGCTGTCCGCGCCGGCGGCGAGCGCCTTGCCGATGTCGCCGCTGTACTGCAGACCGCCGTCGCCGATGACCGGGACGCCCGCGGCGCGGGCGGCGAGCGCGGCCTCGTAGATCGCGGTGACCTGCGGGACACCGATACCGGCGACCACCCGGGTCGTACAGATGGAGCCGGGTCCGACGCCGACCTTCACGCCGTCGACACCGGCGTCGATCAGCGCCTGGGCGCCGTCGCGGGTGGCGACGTTGCCGCCGATGACGTCGATGGAGACGCTCGACTTGATCTTCGCCATCCAGGCGAGGGCGTTGCTGTTGTGGCCGTGCGAGGTGTCGACGATGAGGAAGTCGACCCCGGCGGAGGCGAGCGCCTGGGCACGCTCCAGCGCCTCAGGGCTGGCGCCGACGGCCGCGCCGACCAGCAGACGGCCTTCGGCGTCCTTGGCGGCGTTCGGGTACTGCTCGGCCTTCTTGAAGTCCTTGACCGTGATGAGGCCCTTGAGGATGCCCGCGTCATCGACCAGCGGCAGCTTCTCGATCTTGTGGCGGCGGAGCAGCTCCATGGCCTCCACGCCGGAGATGCCGACCTTGCCGGTGACGAGCGGCATCGGCGTCATGACCTCCCGCACCTGGCGCGAGCGGTCCGACTCGAAGGCCATGTCGCGGTTGGTCACGATGCCGAGCAGCTTGCCCGCGGCGTCGGTGACCGGCACACCGCTGATACGGAACTTGGCGCAGAGCGCGTCCGCCTCGCCGAGCGTGGCGTCGGGGTGCACGGTGATCGGGTCGGTGACCATCCCGGACTCGGACCGTTTGACCAGGTCGACCTGGTTGACCTGGTCCTCGATCGAGAGGTTGCGGTGCAGCACGCCGACGCCGCCCTGACGCGCCATCGCGATGGCCATCCGGGACTCGGTCACCTTGTCCATGGCGGCCGAGAGCAGCGGGATGTTCACGCGGACGTTGCGCGAGATGAGGGACGAGGTGTCGACCGCGTTGGGCAGGACCTCTGACGCGCCCGGCAGCAGCAGCACGTCGTCGTATGTCAGCCCGAGCGTCGCGAACTTCTCAGGCACTCCGTCGACGTTTGCAGTCATGACACCTTCCCCAAATGGTCTTGATCGGTGCGGATGTCCATGCTAACGGGCTCCACGGGTGTCTCATTCCACGACCAAGATCAGTTAGGCGTTCTGTAGCTTCCTACGGGGGCCCGACGGTTCGTGGGCTACTGCTCGGCCAGCGCCCGCAGCCTACTGAGCGCGCGGTGCTGGGCGACCCGGACCGCACCCGGGGACATGCCGAGCATCCGCCCGGTCTCCTCGGCGGTCAGCCCGACCGCGACCCGCAGGACCAGCAGTTCGCGCTGGCTCTCCGGGAGGTTGGCCAGGAGCTTCTTGGCCCAGGCGGCGTCGCTGCTGAGCAGGGCGCGCTCCTCCGGGCCGAGGGAGTCGTCGGGCCGCTCGGGCATCTCGTCGGAGGGGACGGCGGTGGAGCCGGGGTGGCGCATCGCGGCGCGCTGGAGGTCGGCGACCTTGTGGCCGGCGATGGCGAAGACGAAAGCCTCGAAGGGCCTGCCGGTGTCCTTGTAGCGCGGCAGCGCCATCAGGACGGCGACGCAGACCTCCTGCGCGAGATCCTCAACGAAGTGACGGGCATCACCGGGCAGCCGGTTCAGCCGGGAGCGGCAGTAGCGCAGGGCGAGGGGGTGGACATGGGCCAGCAGATCGTGCGTGGCCTGCGCGTCGCCGTCGACGGCCCGGTGCACAAGGGCACCGATCGCCGTGGTTTCGTCGTCACGCATCGGACCATGGTGCCCTGATGCCGTACGGTCCGCTCCATCGCGTCCCGAGTTGTGCACCGAAGCGTTATGAGCGGGTGCGCCGGATGTCATGTCCTGCGCCCTCCCCTTCCGCTCGACCGAATCGTTCCTACCGTTTCTGAGGAACTCCACGACTCAAGGATGCGTCATCGGCCGGGAAGCGTCACACGGCGCCGTCGGCGGGCGCCCGGATCCGGGCGCGTACCGCTGGTGACCCGTCCCGTCACCCCGTCCGCCGGCCTGCGGACGGGGGCGGTCCGGGCCGGGCGTCAGCGGACCAGCCCCCAGCGGAATCCCAGGGCCACCGCATGGGCGCGGTCCGAGGCCCCGAGCTTCTTGAACAGCCGCCTGGCGTGGGTCTTGACCGTGTCCTCGGAGAGGAACAGCTCACGGCCGATCTCCGCGTTGGAGCGGCCGTGGCTCATACCTTCGAGCACCTGGATCTCGCGCGCGGTGAGGGTGGGGGCCGCGCCCATCTCGGCGGACCGCAGCCGGCGCGGGGCGAGCCGCCACGTCGGGTCGGCCAGCGCCTGGGTGACGGTGGCCCGCAGCTCGGCGCGGGACGCGTCCTTGTGGAGATAGCCGCGGGCACCGGCGGCGACCGCGAGCGCGACACCGTCCAGGTCCTCGGCGACGGTCAGCATGATGATCCGGGCGCCGGGGTCGGCGGAGAGCAGCCGCCGGACCGTCTCCACACCTCCCAGGCCGGGCATGCGTACGTCCATCAGAATCAGATCCGAACGGTCGGCCCCCCAGCGGCGGAGGACTTCCTCGCCGTTGGCCGCCGTGGTCACGCGCTCGACACCGGGCACGGTGGCCACCGCGCGACGGAGCGCTTCTCGGGCAAGCGGGGAATCGTCGCAGACGAGCACGGATGTCATGACCGGCCTCCGCAGCTGATGCGCGTCACCTTGAGCCTCCAGGCTGATACAAGTCGTCACCTGTGCGGTTGACCCCTTCGGACATGTGCCCGAGCTCGTTCTCCGTCAACCGCATCCGCCCTCTTAACGATGGTCACTCGAAAGAGTTACGGGTCGGACCTTCGGGTTCGGCACTCTACGTGAGGGCCCGCACACGGAGGAGAGCGACGCGGGCGATTCACCCGTCAACCGGATCTTCACTCCCTGGCTTGCCCTATTTGGCGAGATTTCTTCCCTTTTAAGGGTGTCTGTGGCTAGATTCGCAAACAGTCATATTTACATCTACTAGCACCGCAGATGTACGGTCGAGACTCAGGTCACCGAAGAGACGATCGCCGATCACGGGCCGCCGGTTCACCGGCGGTCGAGGATGCCGCTTCCGACGCAGCACGGCTTCGAGGGGACAAGCGCAATGGCAGATTTCTCCCGCCTTCCCGGACCCAACGCAGACCTGTGGGACTGGCAGTTGCTCGCCGCCTGCCGAGGCGTCGACAGCTCCCTGTTCTTCCATCCCGAAGGTGAGCGCGGCGCCGCCCGCAGCGCTCGTGAGACCTCCGCGAAGGAGGTGTGCATGCGGTGCCCGGTGCGCGCCGAGTGCGCGGCCCACGCCCTCGCCGTACGGGAGCCCTACGGGGTGTGGGGCGGCCTGACCGAGGACGAGCGCGAGGAGCTCATGGGCCGGGCCAGAACCAGACTGATCACCGCGGCGCCCTCCGGCGCCACCACGGCCACCACGGGCTCCCGCCCGACCTGACACCCGGCAGCTCCGGTCGAACGCAGAAACGTTTCCTCAGCGCGGCCCCCAGCAGCCGGCACGGCCCCCCAGCAGTACGGCCCCCAGCGCGTCGGCCCCGGCAGCACGCCCTTCAGCGCGCGGCCGCCAGGGACAGCTGGTCCAGGGTGGCCGCGACCGCCGGGACCCGGGCCAGGTCCGGCAGCGTGAGCGCCACGATCTCCCGCTCGATCGCGGGCTCCACGGCGACGGTCCGGGCCCCCTTGGGGCGTACCGACTCCACCGCCAGCTCGGGCAGCACCGCCACCCCGAGTCCGGCCCCCACCAGGCCCATCACCGCCGGGTAGTCGTCGGTGGCGAAGTCGATCCGGGGCGTGAAGCCGGACGCCTCGCAGACCTCCACCAGCTGGCGGCGGCAGCGCGGGCAGCCCGCGATCCAGGACTCGTCGGCCAGCTCGCCGATGGAGACGCCCTCCGCGTCCGCCAGCCGGTGGCCGTCCGGGACCAGGCCGATCAACCGGTCGGTGAGGAGCGGCCGGACCACCAGGTCGTCCCACTCGCCGCCGGAGGCGCCGTACCGGAAGGCCAGCGCGATGTCGCAGTCGCCGTCGCGCAGCAGGTCGACCGAGCGCGGCGGTTCGGCCTCGACCAGCGAGACCCTGGTGCCGGGGTGCTCGGCGCGCAGGGCCGCCAGCGCGCCGGGCACCAGGGTGGAGCTGCCGCTGGGGAAGGAGACGAGCCTGACCCGGCCGGCCCGCAGCCCGGCGATGGCCGCGACCTCCTCCTCGGCGGCGGTCAGCCCGGCAAGAATGCCGGAGGCGTGCCGTACGAGCGCCTCGCCCGCCTGGGTGAGGCGCATCTCGCGGCCGGTGCGGATCAGCAGGGTGGTGCCGGCGGAGGACTCCAGGGCCTTCATCTGCTGGCTCACCGCGGGCTGGGTGCAGCCGAGTTCGCGGGCGGCGGCGGAGAACGAGCCGGTGGTGGCGACGGCGCGCAGGACGCGGAGGTGGCGTGCTTCGATCACGCCCCCACCATAAGAGCTTCTTGGGTGAGAGGCGAATTAATGGCGTACCCCTTTGGGGGTTGAGCCATTAGCGTGACCGTATGAGATTGCTGAGCGTGAATGTCGGCCGCCCTGCTCCTCTCCCCTCCGCCGGTGGTCCCGGCGGTCTCAGCGGGATCGACAAGCGGCCGTACGAGGGAAGCGTGCGGGTCTCGGACCCCGGGCCCAAGGGGACCGGCGGCAGCGGGCTCGCCGGGGACGCGGTCTGCGATCTGCGCCACCACGGCGGCAGCGACCAGGCGGTGTACGCCTTCGCGCGGGAGGACCTGGACGCGTGGGAGCGGCAGCTGGGCGGCCGGGAACTGGCCAACGGCTCGTTCGGCGAGAACCTGACCACCGTCGGGGTCGATGTGAGCGGCGCGCTGATCGGTGAGCGGTGGCGGGTGGGGCCGGAGCTGCTGCTGGA
Source organism: Streptomyces sp. CA-146814 (assembly GCF_050942385.1). Lineage (NCBI taxonomy): Bacteria > Bacillati > Actinomycetota > Actinomycetes > Kitasatosporales > Streptomycetaceae > Streptomyces > Streptomyces sp. CA-146814. The sequence goes on along the minus strand of NZ_CP192068.1, from coordinate 4,889,621 downwards.
GGTGACGTCCGGGCGCATCCCGTGCCGGACCTTCGCCGATCACATCGGCGAGGAGAAGTGGGTGCGGCGGTTCACCCGGGAGGCGGTGACCGGCGCGTATCTGCGGGTGATCGAGCCGGGCACGATCCGGGCCGGCGACCCGGTCGAGATCGTGCACCGCCCGGACCACGAGGTGACCGCGGCCCTGCAGTTCCGGGCCACCACGACCGAGCGCACCCTGCTGCCGTCCCTGCTGGCCGCCGCGTCGGCCCTGCATCCGGAGGCGCTGCGCACGGCCCGGGAGTATGTGGCGGCGGGCGGTGGTTCCGGCGCGGGCGCGGGGCACTAACGTGCCGCGTATGACGACTGCACTGATCACGGGCGCGACGGCGGGTATCGGGGCGGCCTTCGCGCGGCGGCTCGCGGGCCAGGGGCACAACCTGGTGCTGGTGGCCCGGGACACCGCCCGGCTGCACGAACAGGCCACCGAACTGCACGACCGGCACGGCATCGAGGCCGAGGTGCTGCGCGCCGACCTGTCCACGGACGCCGGGATCGAGGCGGTCGAGAAGCGGCTCGCGGACCGTACGCACCCGGTCGACCTGCTGGTGAACAACGCCGGGTTCGGCAACAAGGGGCGCTACCTGGAAGTGTCCATGGCCGACGAGCTGACGATGCTGAAGGTGCACTGCGAGGCGGTGCTGCGGCTGACCTCGGCCGCCGCCACCGGCATGAAGGAGCGCGGCCGGGGCGGAGTGATCAACGTGGCGTCGGTCGCGGCGTTCGTGCCGCGCGGTACGTACGGCGCGTCCAAGGCGTGGGTCGTGCAGTTCACCCAGGGCGCGGCGAAGGACCTGGCCGGATCGGGGGTGCGGCTGATGGCGCTCTGCCCGGGCTTCGTCCGTACGGAGTTCCACGAGCGGGCCGGGATGGGGACCGGCAACATCCCGGGGTGGATGTGGCTGGACGCGGACAAGCTGGTGGCCTCGGCCCTGACCGACCTGGCCCGCGGCCGGACGGTGTCGATCCCGGATCCGCGCTACAAGGCGCTGATGGGGCTGGTCAAGGTCACGCCGCGCGGCCTGCTGGGCGGCGTCACCTCGCGTACGGGACGCAAGTACGGGCCCCAGTAGGCGCACGGGACGGCCCGGGCGGGCCGGTACGCATCGAGGCCCGGTGCCCCCGCGACGGGGGTACCGGGCCTCAGGCGTAAGGAAAGCTCCGTACTAGTGGGAGTGGCCGTGGCCGCCGTGACCGGCGTCGGCCTCTTCCTCGGCCGGCTTCTCGACGACCAGGGTCTCGGTCGTGAGCAGCAGCGACGCGATGGACGCGGCGTTCTCCAGGGCGGAGCGGGTGACCTTGACCGGGTCGATGACGCCGGCCTTGACCAGGTCGCCGTACTCGCCGGTGGCGGCGTTGAAGCCCTGGCCCTTGTCGAGCTCGGAGACCTTGGAGGTGATGACGTAACCCTCCAGGCCGGCGTTCTCGGCGATCCAGCGCAGCGGCTCGACGGCGGCGCGGCGGACGACCGCGACACCGGTGGCCTCGTCGCCGGTCTTGCCGAGGTTGCCCTCCAGGACCTTCACGGCGTGGACGAGGGAGGAGCCACCGCCGGAGACGATGCCCTCCTCGACCGCGGCGCGGGTGGCGGAGATGGCGTCCTCAAGGCGGTGCTTCTTCTCCTTGAGCTCCACCTCGGTGGCGGCACCGACGCGGATGACGCACACGCCGCCGGCCAGCTTCGCGAGGCGCTCCTGGAGCTTCTCGCGGTCCCAGTCGGAGTCCGTGGACTCGATCTCGGCCTTGATCTGGTTGACGCGGCCCTTGACGTCGTCGGCGTTGCCGCCGCCGTCGACGATGGTCGTGTCGTCCTTGGAGACGGTGACGCGGCGGGCGGTGCCGAGCACGTCCAGACCGGCCTGGTCGAGCTTGAGGCCGACCTCCTCGGCGATGACGGTCGCACCGGTGAGGGTGGCGATGTCGCCGAGCATGGCCTTGCGGCGGTCGCCGAAGCCCGGGGCCTTCACCGCGACGGCGTTGAAGGTGCCGCGGATCTTGTTGACGACGAGGGTGGAGAGCGCCTCGCCCTCGACGTCCTCGGCGATGATCAGGAGCGGCTTGGAGCCACCGGACTGGATGACCTTCTCCAGCAGCGGGAGCAGCTCCTGGATCGAGCCGATCTTGCCCTGGTGGATCAGGATGTACGGGTCGTCGAGGACGGCCTCCATACGCTCCTGGTCGGTCACCATGTACGGGGACAGGTAGCCCTTGTCGAAGGCCATGCCTTCGGTGAACTCCAGGTCCAGACCGAAGGTGTTGGACTCCTCGACGGTGATGACACCGTCCTTGCCGACCTTGTCCATCGCGTCCGCGATGAGCTCGCCGACCTGGGTGTCCTGCGCGGAGAGCGCGGCCACGGCGGCGATGTCGGACTTGTCGTCGATCGGGCGCGCGGTGGAGAGGAGCTCCTCGGACACGGCCTTGACGGCGGCGTCGATGCCCTTCTTCAGGGCGGCCGGGGAGGCGCCGGCGGCGACGTTGCGCAGGCCCTCGCGGACGAGCGCCTGGGCCAGGACGGTCGCGGTGGTGGTGCCGTCACCCGCTACGTCGTTGGTCTTGGTCGCCACCTCCTTGACGAGCTGGGCACCGAGGTTCTCGTACGGGTCGTCGAGCTCGACCTCGCGCGCGATGGTGACACCGTCGTTGGTGATGGTGGGTGCGCCGAACTTCTTGTCGATGACGACGTTGCGGCCCTTGGGGCCGATCGTCACCTTGACCGTGTCGGCAAGCTTGTTGACGCCGCGCTCAAGGGCGCGACGGGCGTCCTCGTCGAACTTCAGAATCTTCGCCATGGGCTGTACTTCCCTCTCAAAATGAACTGCGCCCCTCGCCGCCCGGCTAGTTGTTACGCAGGGGGCCAGGGGCGCAGAACACAGGCAAACGTGGGTGAATTACTTCTCGACGATCGCGAGGACGTCGCGGGCCGAGAGGACGAGGTACTCCTCGCCGTTGTACTTCACCTCGGTGCCGCCGTACTTGCTGTACAGGACGACGTCGCCGGTCTTGACGTCGAGCGGAAGACGCTCGCCGTTCTCGAAGCGGCCCGGGCCCACGGCGAGGACGACGCCCTCCTGGGGCTTCTCCTTCGCGGTGTCCGGAATGACCAGGCCGGAGGCCGTGGTCTGCTCGGCGTCGAGCGGCTGGACCACAATGCGGTCCTCGAGCGGCTTGATCGCAACCTTGGAGCTGGTGGTCGACACGATCCGGTCTCCCCCTTCGGAGATCTCACGGGGTTTAGCAGTCAGTGGGCGGCGACCAGACCGATCCGTCGTCGCGGGTGCCGGACCTGCCCTGTCGCACAGTGTGGTGCTGGCACTCTCCAGGGGGGAGTGCCAGACCTGAGACTATGACCGCGATTAGCACTCGGTCAAGCGGAGTGCCAATTCACCACCCTCGCGCCGTCTCGATCGGGGCTCCGTCGGATCACCGTCCGGACAACGCGGGGGCGGAGTCCCGGGTTCCGTACGACGGTACGGAGATGACGCATCCCGAGCACCGGCTGCCCGGACGACCGGCCGAGAGGGGCGCGGCGGCGGGGCAGCCGCCGGCGCCGGGCGGCTGCGCGGATCCGCTGCTGGGGCTGTTCCTGGTGGTCGCCGAGGTGGCGGTCTGCGCCCCGCTGTTCCTGGGGCTGGGGCTGCGCGCCGTGGCGCGGTCCTCCGCGACGGCCCACGCCAAGGGGACTCCCCCGCCCGCCGACCCCGGCACGGGCTGGGTTCCGGTCGCCGTTCTCGGGGCCCTGGCCGTGGTGGTCGCCCTCGTCGCCGTGCTGCTGCTGCGCGGCCAATGGCTCTGGGCCGGCGGTATGCAGGTGATCGTGGCGCTGGTGCTGTGCGCGGCCGCCCTCGCGTCGGCGGGTGGGGGCGAGGCCCGGGAGGAGCCCCCGAACCCGGCCCCCACCTGGAACTCCCCACCCTGCCGCAGCGGGGGCGACAGCGACGAATGCGCGCGCAGCGGGGGCTGAGCGCGCATTCGGGGCCGTACGCCCGACAGTCGGGCAGTCGGGCAGTCGGGCAGTCGGGCAGGGGTCAGACGTAGTCCTCCAGCTTCGCCACCGCGTACCCCTTGTCCGTGATCGTCTTCATGACCGTGCGGATCATGTCCGGCATCGTGCCCTTCCAGGCGCCCTTGCCCCGGAAGTGGGTGAGGACGATGTCGCCGGGGTGCAGGTCCCGGTCCCACTCGCGCCACTCCATGTGGTCGGCGAAGGCCTCGGCGGACCAGAGCGGTACGGCGGTGATGCCGCAGGACTTGGCGACGACGAGGGTGTCGCGGTTGTAGTTGCCGTACGGCGGGCGGAAGAGGGTCGGCCGCTTCCCGTACTGCTTGAGGATCTTCTCCTGCTGGCCGCAGATCTCCCGCTTCTGCTCGGCGTAGGAGAGGCCGGGCAGATAGCGGTGGTTGAGCGTGTGGTTGCTGATGACCACCCCGCGCTTCTGCATCTTCCTGAAGTAGCCGTAGTCGTCGTTGATGACGTAGTCGCTGACGAACGCGCTGTACGGGATGGAGAGTTCGGTCATCATCCGCAGCAGCGCGGGGTCCTTCTCCGCACCGTCGTCCATGGTGAGGAAGACGATCTTCTCCTTGGTGGGGACGGTGGTGAAGACCGGCGGCAGCCCCTCGTCGTCCCGGACCTCGAACCCTTTGCGGGTGGTGATGCGCGGCTTCACCTTCGGGGGTTCGGGCGCCGCGAGCGGGACCTTGGCCAGCCCCCACTTCTTCGCGGCGACGGCCCGTGCGGCCTGTTTCCGCTTGAGCTCCTCGGCGTACGCGTCCAGAGCGCGGGCGGGCCCGCCCTGCGCGGCCTCGCCCTGCTGACCGGCGGCGGGCTTCGCCGGTCCGCCCGGGGCTTCCGCCCCGCCGCCGGCCGTCTCCGCCGCGCAGGCCGAGGTGACGGTGGCGGCCAGGAGGGCCGCCAGCACGACGGAGACCGGTCGGTGCCGCTTCGTGGGTGATTTTCCTTTTTGTCGTACTAGCTGCATGGCGCCGCATCCTGCCAGCCGCCCGCCCGCCTCCCGTCCCCGACACCGCGAGGGGGTCGTGCCCGTCGCCCGACCGGCGGACAGGGGCCGGCGCGCACCGGCCACAATGGACCGGGTGAACGCATCGACCCCCTCCGCCTCCTCCGCCTCCTCGGCCGGCGACCCCGCCCGCGCCGCCTTCGCCGCGCTGCGTACGCCCGAGGGCCGGCACCTGCTGGCCGAGCTGCGCGACCACGACCCGGCCGACGAGCTGGCCACCGCGACCCGGCTGCGGCGTACGCATCCGGCGGAGCTGGTGTCGGCGGCGCTCGGCCAGGCCCGGCTGCGGCAGCGGGCGGTGGCGAAGTTCGGGGCCGAGGACGCGTACCGGATGTACTTCACGCCCAACGGTGTCGAGCAGGCCACCCGCACCTCGGTCGCGGAACACCGCGCCGCCCGGTTCGCCGCGCTCGGCGTGCGGAGCGTGGCGGACCTGTGCTGCGGCATCGGCGGCGACGCCATCGCGCTGGCCCGCGCCGGGATCGCCGTCCTCGCCGTGGACCGCGACCCGCTCACCGCCGAGGTGGCCCGCGCCAACGCGGAGGCGCTCGGGCTGGGCGCGCTGATCGAGGTGCGGTGCGCCGACGTCACGGAGATCGACACCTCTCCGTACGACGCCGTCTTCGTGGACCCGGCCCGGCGGGGCGGCCGGGGCAGGATCTTCGACCCGGAGGCGTACTCGCCCCCGCTCTCCTGGGCCACGGCCGCCGCACTGAAGTCCCCGCGCGCCGCGCTGAAGATCGCGCCCGGCATCCCGCACGAGGCGATCGGCCCGGAGGCGGAGGCCGAGTGGATCTCGGACGGCGGAGACGTGAAGGAGGCGGTGCTCTGGTACGGGGAGGGCATCGCGCCCGGTTCGTTCCGGGCCACGTTGCTGCCGTCCGGCGCCACCCTCACCGCCCCGGCCCCGCTGCCCGCCCCGCCGGTGGGCCCGGTCGGACGCTATCTGTACGAGCCGGACGGCGCGGTGATCCGGGCGCACCTGGTCGCCGACATCGTCGAGCGGTGCGGCGGACGGCTGGTGGACGAGACGATCGCGTACGTCACGAGCGATGTGCCGTACTCCTCGCCGTACGTCGCCGGGTACGAGATCACCGATCAGCTGCCGTTCAACATGAAGAAGCTGAAGGCGCTGCTGCGGGAGCGTCAGGTCGGCGTGCTGACCGTCAAGAAGCGGGGTTCGGCGGTCGAGCCGGAGGAGCTGCGCCGCCGGATGAAGCTCAGCGGCCGGAACGCGGCGACGGTGTTCCTGACCCGGGTGGCCGGGGCTCCGACGATGCTGATCGGGCACCCTCTGGGGTGAGCGGGTCCGGGGTGTGCCGGTCCGGGGCAGGCGCCGTCAGGACGCGCAGCACCCAGCGGCGGTGCGTCAACGCCTTGACGGCGCCGATGAGTCCGGTGAGCCAGGCGACCATGCCGAGGCCCATGATCAGGGCGACCATGCCGTACGTGTCGTCGCCGGGCCGGGCGCTCGCCGGGCCGATCACGCAGAGCGCCAGCCCGCCCGCCGCCAGGGCGAACGACAGCAGCAGCCAGACCAGGCTCATCCCCGGCAGCCGCACCTCCCGGTCGCGCTCCGGATCCCGGTCCAGCGCGCCCCACTCCACGAGCAGCGCGCGGACCTCCCGGTCCCGGGCGACGTGGAGGGAGGCCAGGACGACGGCGGGGATCAGCGCGCCCGCGCCGAGGAGCAGGGACAGGATTCCGGCGATCCCGCTGAAGAAGTCCGCCGCCGCCTGCTCGACCATGACGAGTCCGGACCCCACGAGCAGCCACCCGAACGCGGCGAGCCCGGCCCACATCAGCAGCACACCGAGCCGCTCCGGCCCCAGGTGCATCCGCACCAGCGCGCGCAGGATCACCGCGCGGTCGGCGAGCATCGCCTCGCGGTCCGGCCAGGTCCGGATCTCCACGGGAGGCGGGGGCGGCGGCAGCGAGGAGCGGGATGACATGGACCAGACACTATCCGGGGCGGCCCGGGGCCCCGTGGCTCAGGCGTCCCGCAGCGCCTGCGCCCCTTCTGTTCAGGCGTCCCGCAGCGCCTGGACGTCCAGCTTCCGCATCCCGAGCATGGCCTTCATCGTGCGCTCCGCCTTCGCCGGGTCCGGGTCGGCCAGCAGCTTCGGCAGCTCGTTCGGGACGATCTGCCAGGAGACGCCGTACCGGTCCTTGAGCCAGCCGCACTGGCCCTCCTCGCCGCCTTCGGAGAGCGCGGTCCAGAGCCGGTCGACCTCGGCCTGGTCGGCGCAGTCCACGGAGAGCGAGATCGCCTCGGTGAAGGGGAACTGCGGGCCGCCGTTGAGCCCCATGTACTCCTGGCCCGCGAGGCGGAAGCTGACCGTGAGGACGGAGCCCGTCTCGCCGGGGGCCTCTTCGCCGTAGTAGCTGATGTCCAGGATGCGGGAGTCGCCGCCGAAGATCGCGATGTAGTGCTCGGCGGCCTCCTTCGCCTGGCCGTCGTACCAGAGACAGGGGGTGATCTTCTGCATGATGGTCGTCTCCTCGTTCGGCCGCCCCGTGGTCGGGGTGGACCTCGTGGAAGGTAGACCGCCCCGGGCGCCCGGACTCATCGGCCCGCCGCGTCCTCACTCATCGGCCCGCCGCGTCGCCTCCATGCTCCGCCGCGACCGCCTCGCCGACCACCGGACCGCCGAAGGCTCGCCTCTCCCCCGGCAGCAGGACGTACGCCGCCAGCGCGGCGGCCGCCAGGAGCCCGGCCGCGACCCAGAACGCGGCCGCGTACCCGGAGGCCAGAGCCGTACGTCCGGTGGCGCCGCCCGTGACCTGGGCGGCGACCGTGACCAGCACCGCCAGGCCGAGCGAACCGCCGACCTGGCGCGAGCTGTTGAGCAGCCCGGACGCCATCCCGGTCTCGCCGGGCACCACGTCGGCCGTGGCGGCCGTGCCGAGCGGGACGAAGCAGAGGCCGATGCCGAGCGAGCAGAGCAGCGACGGGCCGAGGATCGAGGTGAGGAAGGAGCCGTCGGCCGTGGCGGTGGCCGCGAACCAGCCCATCCCGAGCGCCGCCAGCGTGCCGCCCACGGTCATCAGCCGCCGGATGCCGAGGACCGCGACCGCGCGGGTGGCGAGGATGGCGCCCGCGACGACGCCCACGCAGAACGGCAGGAACGCGAACCCGGCGGCGGTCGGCCCGTAGCCGAGGACCAGCTGCAGGTGGAGCGAGACGAAGTAGAACGCGCCGAACTGGGCCGAGGCCAGCAGCAGGCAGAACAGGTTGGCCGTGAGCACCGGCCGCCCGCGCAGCAGGCCGGGCCGGAGCAGAGGTGACTCCGTACGGAGTTCGACGGCGACGAAGGCGGCCAGCAGGAGCACCGCCGCGCCGAGCGTGGAGAGCGTGACGGCCGAGGACCAGCCGTCGTCCGAGGCGCGTACGAGTCCGAGGACCAGCAGCGTCGTCCCGGCCGTGGCGAGGAGGGCCCCGGCGAGGTCCAGCCGGGCGCCGGTCCGCCGCCGCCCGCCGACCGGGCCGGTGCGCGCGGCGGCGGCCAGGGCGAAGGCGACGATCGGCACGTTGACGAGCATCACGGCCCGCCAGCCCGCCGCATCGGTGAGCACGCCGCCCGCCAGCACCCCGACCGCGCCGCCCGCCGCGCCCGCCATGCCCCAGAGCCCGAGCGCCCGGGAGCGGGCGGGCCCCGCCGGGAAGGCGAGGGTGATCAGGGCGAACGCCACCGGCGCGAGGGCCGCCGCGCCGACGCCCTGGACGGCCCGCGCGGCCACCAGCGACCCGGGCGACCAGGCGAGGCCGCCGGCCAGGCTGGCCAGCCCGAAGAGGACGAGCCCGGCCGTCAGGACGCGGCGCGGACCGGCCAGGTCGGCGAGCCGGCCGCCGAGCAGGAGGAGTCCGCCGAAGGCGAGGGCGTACGCGTTCACCACCCAGAGCAGCCCGTCCCGGCCGAAGCCGAGGTCGCCGCGGATGTCGGGCAGCGCCACGTTCACCACGGACATGTCCAGCGACACCAGGAACTGCACGGTCAGCGCCACCACCAGCAACCACCGCGCCTGCCGCGCGGCCGCCCCGTCCGTCTCCTTCTCCGACCCGCCTGCCACCGTGCCGCCGCCCATGACGCGCCCTCCCCTTCGCCACCCTCGACCGGAGAATTACCATACACGTATAGAAAATAAACCCGCCGCTCCGGAGAAGGACCCGAAAGGGGAGAATGCCGGGGTGTCAGGCAGCGAGAAGACCGAGAAGCAGACCCGGAAGACCGAGCAGAAGAAGAAACCCGTGGGCCGCCCCCGCAGGCTCGACCCCGACGTGATGGTCGCCACCGCGCGCCGCATCGTCGAGGAGGAGGGTGTGGCCGCGCTGTCCATGCGGCGGGTGGCGAAGGAGCTGGGCTCCACGCCGATGGCGCTGTACCACTACGTGCAGGACAAGGACGAGCTCCTCATGCTCACCCTCTCCGGCACCGCGGCCGCCTTCCCGCGCCCGGAGCTGCCCGAGGACCCGCGCGAGCGGCTGGTGGCGGTGGCCGCGCACATGCACGACATCATCGGCCGCATCCCCTGGGTGCTGGACATCCTGGCACTCGGCGAGCTGACCGACCGGAACGCGCTGTGGATGGTGGAGGAGATCATCGACTGCGCCCTGGCCTGCGGCCTCTCCCCCGCCCGCGCGGTGCGCGCGTACCGGACGATCTGGAGTTACGTCTACGGCGACCTGGTCTTCCGCAGGGCGGCGGCCCGCCGGGCGGAGCAGCCCTCGCGCCGGGAGTTCTTCCCGGAGATGATCACGGAGAAGGACACGGCGGAGCTGCCCCGGCTCACCGAGGTGAAGGAGCACTGGCGGGAGTACGCCGCCGACTACGAGACCGCCGCCGAACTGGACGCGATCGTGGCGGGGCTGATCAGCCGGGGAACACCGGGCTGACGGACTCCGTGGAGGCGCCCCTCACCCCACCGCCTCGAACCGCCACCGGTGCACCGGCCGGGTGATCAGGGCGGCGTCGGGCTCGGGGAGTTCGGGGAGGTCCTCGGCGTACGACGCCTGCTCCCACCACGTCATGACCAGCACCCGGTCCTGCGGGGCGCGCAGGAGTTCGCGGCGGGCGGGCTCGCGGGACAGTTCGGCGGACCGGGCCCGCGCCCACTCCAGGAGCTCGCCGCCGCGGCCCTCCACGGCACGGGCCTCCCACATCAGGACGACGGTCGCGGCGCTCATGAGTACAGGTTGTCCTTGCTGATCTCGTGCACGTGGTCGTGGTCGTGCGCGTGCTGGTGCTTCCCCGGAACGTGCGGCTCCGTCACCGGCAGCGAGGAGTCCGCCGACAGCTCCAGGTCGGACGGGCGCCGGTTGCGGGCGACCATCTCCGCGCCGAGCGCCGCGACCATCGCGCCGTTGTCCGTGCAGAGCCCCGGTCGCGGCACCCGCAGCCGGATGCCCGCCCGCTCGCACCGCTCCTGCGCCAGCGCGCGGAGCCGGGAGTTGGCCGCCACGCCGCCGCCGATCATCAGGTGGTCGACGCCTTCGTCCTTGCAGGCCCGGACGGCCTTCCGGGTGAGCACGTCCACCACGGCCTCCTGGAAGGACGCCGCCACATCCCGTACCGGCACCTCCTCGCCCGCCGCCCGCTTCGCCTCGATCCAGCGCGCGACCGAGGTCTTCAGGCCGGAGAAGGAGAAGTCGTACGGGGCATCGCGCGGGCCGGTCAGGCCGCGCGGGAACGCGATGGCCTTCGGGTCGCCCTCGCGCGCCAGGCGGTCGATGACCGGGCCGCCGGGGAAGCCGAGGTCCAGCACGCGGGCGATCTTGTCGAACGCCTCGCCCGCCGCGTCGTCGATCGTGGCGCCGAGCGGCCGCACGTCGCTGGTGATGTCGGGCGCGAGCAGGAGCGAGGAGTGGCCGCCGCTGACCAGGAGCGCCATCGTCGGCTCGGGCAGCGGGCCGTGCTCCAGCTGGTCGACGCAGATGTGCGAGGCGAGGTGGTTGACCCCGTAGAGCGGCTTGTTCAGCGCGTACGCGTACGCCTTCGCGGCCGAGACGCCGACCAGCAGCGCGCCCGCGAGTCCGGGGCCGGAGGTGACCGCGATCCCGTCGAGGTCGCGGGCGCTGACGCCGGCCTGCTTCAGGGCGCGCTCGATGGTGGGGACCATCGCCTCCAGGTGGGCGCGGGACGCGATCTCCGGGACGACGCCGCCGAAGCGGGCGTGGGTGTCGACGCTGGAGGCGACGGCGTCCGCGAGCAGGGTGGTCCCGCGCACGATGCCGACGCCGGTCTCGTCGCAGGAGGTCTCGATGCCGAGTACGAGGGGTTCGTCGGCAGCCATCATTCAGTCCCGGTCTCTGGTGCGTTGTCCGTTGCGTGTTCGTCCATGGTGAGGCGCATGACGAGCGCGTCGATGTTCCCCGGCTGGTAGTAGCCGCGCCGGAAGCCGATCGGCTCGAAGCCGAACCGCTCGTACAGCTTCTGCGCGCGCGCGTTGTCGACCCGGACTTCGAGGAGCACGGTGGCGCACTCGAAGGCGGTCGCGGCCTTCAGCAGGTCGGCGAGGAGTTCGGAGCCGAGGCCGGTGCCCCACGCCTCGCGGCTGACGGCGATGGTCTGGACGTCGGAGAGGTCGCCGAGGGCGGCGAGCCCGGCGTACCCGACGATCCTGCCGGTGGCCGGCTCCTCGGCGACGACGTAGTGGCGGGTGGCGCCGGGGCCGCGCGCGTGGGCCAGCTCGGACCAGAACATGCCGGGCGACCAGGCGTCGTCCGGGAAGAGCGCGTGCTCCAGCTCCAGGACGGGTTCGATGTCCCACCAGCGCATCTCGCGCAGCACGGTCGTGACGGCGGTGCTCACCGGGGAGTGACCACCTTGTAGTTCTTCGGGACCTGCGCGTCGGGCCGGCGCAGATAGAGCGGCTGGGGCTCCAGCAGCTCCTGCCCGGCCGCGAGCCGTTCGGCGGCGAGCGCGGCGAGCGCACCGGCGGCCACGTGCTCGGGGCCGCGCGCGTCCGGGAAGGCGTCCGGGTAGAGCACCGCGCCCTGGCCGACCACGGGGAGCCCGGCGAGTGCCCCGGCGATGTCGGCGGGCCGGTCGACGGCCGGATCACCCGTACGGGTGCGGGCGTCCTCGTACCGCGCCCAGTACACCTCCTTGCGCCGCGCGTCCGTCGCCACGGCGAAGGGCCCGTCCAGGCCGCCGTCCTGCCCGGCGGCGTACGCCAGTCCGTCCAGGGTGCAGATCCCGTGTACGGGGACGTCGAGGGCGGAGCCGAAGGTGGCGGCGGTGACCAGGCCGACCCGCAGCCCGGTGTACGGGCCGGGGCCGACGCCCACGACCACGCCCGTCACGGCGTCGAGCTTCACCCCGGCCTCGGCGAGGACCCGGTCGACGGCGGGCAGCAGCAGTTCGCCGTGCCTGCGGGCGTCGACCTGGCCGGAGGCGGCGATGACGGACGTACCGTCGTGCAGGGCGACGGTGACGGCGGGCGTGGCGGTATCCATGGCGAGCAAGAGCACGCAAACAGCCTACGGCTCCGCCGACGGCGGTACGGCGCCCGTACGGCGTCCCGGCCTGCCCGCCGCCTGCTGCTACCGTCACCGGGTATCCGCGGGTACGACGTAAACGCTTGTACGACATGCGGCAGGGCGCGGTCGAAAGGGGAGTTCACGGTGTCAAGGGGAAGCTCGGGAATGGTGGCCGGGCTCACTGCGGCGGCGGTCGTCGCGGTCGCCGTCCTCGCCTACCAGGCATCGGCGAACGCACCCGATTCGGTGGCGTCCTCCTCCTCGGCCGCTCCGAAGACCTCGGCCTCCGCCTCCGCGCAGCCGACCGCGAAGCCGAAGCCCACACAGGACGCCTTGGCCGTCCCGGCGGCCTCGGGCACCGGCGAGCGCGTCGTCTACGCGCTGAAGGACCGGCGGGTCTGGCTGGTGGAGGGCAACGGCAAGGCGCTCCGTACGTTCACGGTGATGCCGAGCCCCGTCAGCCCGCCGCCCGGCACCTACCAGGTCTCCTCGCGCTCGGGCACGGTCCAGGGCTCGGACGGCGTGCCCATCGAGCACGTGGTGCGGTTCGCCAACGTCAACGACGTCGCGGTGGGCTTCAGCGCGGCGCAGGACGGCTCGATGGAGGCCCCGGACCCGACGTCGAAGACCGGCGGCGTACGGATGAAGCGGGCGGACGGCAACGCGATGTGGACCTTCGCGACGGTCGGCGCCAAGGTGGTCGTGGTCCCGTAGCCCGCGCGGCCCGTCGCGGCCGCACCGCGGCCTCGGGCCCGTAACGCGTTCTTACGCCGCGGCCCGTAATGCTTTCTTACGCCGCGGCCCGTAACGCGTTCTTACGCCGCCCGGCGCCGCTCAGCGTTCTCGTCGCCGGTCTCCTCGTCACCGTCGGCCGCGTCCCGCTCGCTCGGCGGGGTGGAGACCGCGGTGGCCGCCGCGCACGAGGCGAGCAGATCCTTCATCGACAGGTCGGACGGCGTCGGCTGCTGCCGCGGCTGCTCCGCACGCTCGGGCGTCGGCATGGATGCCTCCTGGGTTCCGGTGGAGGTCATGGTTAGGCAGCCCTAACCACGTCTCGTACCCATGTGACCACGACCACGGTCCCGTGCGCAACAATTTGCCGACAGTCCGTCGGGAAGGCCGCCTCCGCGTTGAGCCCCGGCTACGCCAGCTCCTCCCGCAGCCCCGCCCAGCGCGGGCCGATGCCGACCAGCGTCACCTCGCGCCGCTCGTCGTCCGTGTCGCCGGTCGCGCGGTCGATGAGCACCCGCAGCCGGTCCTCGGCCAGCTCCTCCACCTTGCCGTCGCCCCACTCCACGACCACCACCGACTCCGGCAGCGACACATCGAGGTCCAGGTCCTCCATCTCATCTAGCCCGCCACCGAGGCGGTACGCGTCGACGTGGACCAGGGCGGGTCCTTCCACCAGGGAGGGGTGGACGCGGGCGATGACGAAGGTGGGCGAGGTGACCGCGCCGCGCACACCGAGGCCTTCACCGAGGCCCCGGGTCAGCGTCGTCTTCCCGGCGCCCAGCTCGCCCGTGAGCATGACCAGGTCGCCGGGGGCCAGGACGCGGGCGAGCCGGCGGCCCAGGTCCTGCATCTGCTCGGGCGACTCGACGGTGAGCGTGACGGTGACGGCCTCGGGAACGGCCTCGGTGACGGCTTCCGGAACGGCCGTCTCCGGGCTAGCGGCGGCCGGGCTGCTGTGCGGTGCTTCCATGCTCGCCAACGTTAGCGGCAGCCACCGCTCCGCCGCGTACGAGCAGGTCGGCCAGCCGGTCGGTGACCGCCTCCGGGTGCTCCAGCATCACCAGGTGCCCGGCGTCCGGCACCAGGACCAGCTCGGCCTCCGGCAGCACGTCCGCGATGGCCTCGCTGTGCGAGCTGGGGGTGACCAGGTCCTTCTCCCCGGCCAGGATCAGCACGGGCACGTCCCGGAAGGCGGGCAGCGCACCGCTCTTGTCGTGCTCGGTGAAGGCCGGGTAGAACTCGGCGACCACGTCGATCGGGGTCGACTCGATCAGCCGCTCCGCGAACCGGGCGACCGCCGGGTCCACGTCCCGCGAGCTGAACGAGTACCGCTTGATCAGCCCGGCGAAGAGGTCGGCGGTGGCCCGGCGCCCCTTCTCCACCAGCTCCGCCTGCGTCCCCAGCGCCCGCAGCACGCCCGGCAGCACGCGGCGCACCGCCCGTACGCCCGCCACCGGCAGCCCGAAGTTGACCTCGCCGAGCTTGCCGCTGGAGGTGCCGACGAAGGCCACAGCGGCGACCCGGTCGCGGATGAGGGCCGGGTACTGGTCGGCCAGCGCCATCATCGTCATGCCGCCCATGGAGTGGCCGACGAGCACGATCCGCCCCTCGGGGGCCGCCGCGTCGATGACGGCCTTGAGGTCGCGGCCGAGCTGGTCGATGCCGACGGCCACGCCGTCCGCCTGGGCGCGCCCGCGCTCGGAGCGGCCGTGGCTGCGCTGGTCCCAGTAGACGGCCCGGACGAGGCCGCGCAGGGCGGCGCGCTGGAAGTGCCAGGAGTCCTGGCCGAGGCAGTAGCCGTGGCTGAAGACGACGGTGACGGGGGCGGGGGCCTTGCGCCCGAAGAGCCGGCGGCGGCGGTTGCCCTCGGAGCCGGTCCCGTCTTCCGGCTGCGCGGGCTCGACCTCGTCGACCTCGTAGTACAGCTCGGTCCCGTCGTCGGCGACGGCCCGGCCCGGCGTCCCGCGCAGCGAGCCGTACGGTCCGGTCGCGTCCAGCGCGAGGCGGGCCTTCTTGCGCATCCCGCGCCCGACGGTGAGCCGCTCGACGGCGACCCCGGCCGCCGCGCCGGCGGCGAGCACTCCTATCGCGGCCCCGGCGACGCCCGCCCGGCGCCATCCGGGCGCCGTCGCGGCGGCCACCGCCATGACCTCTCCCGCCGCCGCCCCCGCGCTGCTCTCGCTCACGGTCCCGTGCCCCCGCTCGGTTCTGCCGTCTCGTTCACGTACACCCTCGGTACCCGGCTGCCGATCCGGGTGACGATCTCGTACCCGATCGTGTCGGCGGCCACCGCCCAGTCCTCGACGGTCGGCTCGCCCCGGTCGCCCGGTCCGAACAGCACGGCCTCCGCGCCCGGTTCGGGCCGGTCGCCGCCGAGGTCGACGACGAACTGGTCCATGGCGACGCGGCCCGCCGCCGTACGGACCGTGCCGCCGACCAGGACGGGCCCGCGCCCCGACGCGTGGCGCGGGACGCCGTCCGCGTAGCCCACCGGGATGAGGCCGAGCGTGGTCTCGGCGGGGGTGGCGTAGTGGTGGCCGTAGCTGACGCCGTGTCCGGCCGGGACGTCCTTGACCAGCGCGACGGCGGCGGCGAGCGTCATCACCGGGCGCAGCCCCAGCTCGGCGGGGGTGCCGAGCTCGGGGGCGGGTGAGACGCCGTACATCGCGATACCGGTCCGTACGAGGTCGAAGTGCGCCTCCGGAAGCGTCAGCGTGGCCGGGGAGTTGGCCAGGTGGCGCACCTCGGGGTCGACGCCCTCCTTCTCCGCGTACGCGACCATGTCCCGGAACACGGAGAGCTGGGCGGCGTTGGCCGGGTGGCCGGGCTCGTCGGCGCAGGCGAAGTGGGACCAGAGGCCGGTGATCCGGATGGTGCCGGTCCGCTCGGCGGCGCGGGCCTCGGCGACGAGTTCGGGCCAGTCGGCGGGCTGGCAGCCACCCCGGCCGAGACCGGTGTCGGCCTTGAGCTGGACGCGGGCCGGGCGGTCGGCGGCAGCGGCGGCCGCGACGACCTCGCGCAGCGCCCACAGCGCGCCGACCGACACGTCGATGTCCGCCTCGATCGCCTCGCGCCAGGGCCCGCCGGGCGTCCAGAGCCAGCACATGATCCGGCCGTCGAGACCGGCGGCCCGCAGCGCGAGCGCCTCGTGCGGGGTGGCGGTGCCGAGCCAGGTGGCCCCGGCCTCGCGGGCGGCCCGGGCGCACGGCACGGCCCCGTGCCCGTACCCGTCGGACTTCACCACGGCCATGAGCTGTGCACCGGCCGCCCGCTCGCGCAGGGCACGCACATTGGCGCGCAGCGCGGCGAGGTCGATCTCGGCACGGGCTCTCAGGGACGCTGTCTCGTTCATCGCGCCCAGTCTCTCAGAGGCGCCCGCCACCTCCCGGGCAGTGCACGCCGGTATCCACACCTATGTACGTTTCATCACATGCCGGAGGTGGTCGACCAGGACCGGCACATGGCTGTCGGCGACGTCCTTCACGGCGGTGATCAGCGTGACCGGCCCGCCTTCGCGCACGATTCCCACCAGCCGGTCGACGGCCTCGGTGTGGGCCGGGTCGTCCAGTTCGGTGCGGTAGCGGTCGACGAAGGTGTCGTGGCGGGCGCCGGAGCGGTCCTGGTGGTACCAGGAGCGCAGCTCGTCCGAGGGGGTGATGTCCTTCAGCCACACGTCGATCGCGGCGCGCTCCTTGGAGACGCCGCGCGGCCAGAGCCGGTCGACGAGCACGCGGGTGCCGTCGCCGTCCTCGGGCGGGTCGTAGACCCTGCGTACGCGTACGGGTTCGCTGCCGCTCACGGTCAAGGCCTCTCTGCGGGGGCTTCCACCTTCGCCCCGGCTCACCCCGCCCGCACGTCGCGCCAGGCCGCCGGGATGGAGTCCGCGACGTCCTGCGCGGAGACCGGGGCGCCGTCGGAGTGGTGCCGGGCGGCGAGTCCGTGCAGGTAGGCGCCGACGGACGCGGCGTCGCGCGGGGCCAGTCCGGCCGCGAGCAGCGATCCGGTCAGCCCGGAGAGCACATCGCCGCTGCCGGCCGTGGCGAGCCAGCCGGTCCCGGTCGGGTTGACCCGTACGGGGGTGTCGCGGGCCTCCGCGACCAGGGTCGTGGACCCCTTGAGGAGGACGGTGGCGCGGTAGCGGGCGGCCAGTTCGCGTACGGCGGCGAGCCGCCCGGCCTCCACCTCCTCGCGCGCCACGCCGAGCAGCGCGGCGGCCTCCCCGGCGTGCGGGGTCAGGACGGTGGCGGCGGTCCGGGTCCGTACGGTGTCGGGGTCCAGCAGCCGCAGCCCGTCCGCGTCGACCAGTACGGGGACGTCGGCGCCGAGCACGTCGGCTGCGGCCTCCTCCGCCCACCGGCCGTCCCCGAGGCCGGGCCCGATCACCCAGGCCTGGACGCGCCCGGCCTTCGACGGCGGCCCGGCGTGCACCAGCGTCTCCGGGAAGCGGGCGATCACCTCGTCCGCGCCGGGCCCGACGTACCGCACGGCCCCGGCTCCGCCGCGCAGGGCGCCCGCGACCGCGAGGACCGCCGCGCCCGGATAGCGCTCGGATCCGGCGACGACGCCGACGACGCCCCGGCTGTACTTGTCGCTCTCGCCGCCCGGCACCGGCAGCAGCGCCGCCACGTCCGCGTACTGGAGCGCCTCCAGGTCCGGCGGCTCCGGCAGCTCCGGCCCGAGCCCGATGTCCACCAGCCGCAGGGCGCCCGCGTGTTCGGCGGCCGGGTCGATGAGGTGGCCCGGCTTGTACGTGCCGAAGGTGACGGTCGCGTCGGCGCGGACGGCCTCCCCGTGCACCTCCCCGCTGTCGGCCTCGACGCCGCTCGGCAGGTCGACGGCGACGACCGGCGTACGGCCGTGGCTCCGGGCCACCGCCCGCAGCAGGGCCGAGGCGTTCTCGCGGAGCCCGCCGCGTCCGCCGATGCCGGTGATGCCGTCCACGACGAGGTCGAGCGCGCCGCCGATGTCGTCCGGCTTGTCGACGACCTGCCCTCCGGCGGCCAGGAACGCGGCGAGACCGCCGGCGTGCGCCCGGTCGGGCGAGACGAGGAGGGCGCGCACTCCGGCGCCCCGCCGGGCGAGGCGTGCGCCCGCGTACAGCGCGTCGCCCCCGTTGTCGCCGCTGCCGACCAGGAGCAGGACCCGGGATCCGTACACCCGGCCGCTGCGCCGCAGCAGATCGCCGCAGGCGGCGGCGAGGCCGGCGGCGGCGCGCTGCATCAGGGCGCCTTCGGGCACCCGCTTCATCAGGGCGGCCTCGGCGGCCCGTACGGTCTCCACGCTGTAGACACGTCGCATGGCACCAACCCTGGGCGATCACGGGGCCGAACGCCACCCCCGCAGACCCGCGCACGGGCCGTCGGGGGTGGGCATGGGGCTCACCCCTCGGCGATCACGACGGCCGGAGGCGGTTCACCCCTCCGCGTTCACGACGGCTGACGCCACCCCCGCAGACCCAGGGCGGTTCACCCCTCCGCGATCACCACCGCCGAAGCCACCCCCGCGTCATGGCTGAGCGAGACGTGCCAGCCGCGCACGCCCAGTTCGGCCGCGCGGGCGGCGACCGTGCCGCTCACCCGCAGCCGGGGCTGCCCGCTCTCCTCGACCCAGACCTCCGCGTCGCTCCAGAGCAGCCCGCCCGGTGCGCCGAGCGCCTTCGCGAGGGCCTCCTTCGCGGCGAACCGGGCGGCGAGCGAGGCGACGCCGCGACGCTCGCCGCTGGGCAGGGTCAGCTCGCTCGCCGAGAAGAGCCGGTCGGCCAACTGGGGCGTACGCTCCAGCGCGGCGCCGAACCGCTCGATCTCGGCCACGTCGATCCCGACTCCGATGATCACGAACCCACCCTCGCCATCCCCATCACGCGGGGCGCGCGCCCCGGCTCACTCCACGGTCACGGACTTCGCCAGATTGCGCGGCTGGTCCACCTCGTTGCCACGGGCCGTCGCCAGCTCGCAGGCGAAGACCTGGAGCGGCACGGTGGCGACCAGCGGCTGAAGCAGCGTAGGCGTTACGGGGACGGTGATGAGGTGGTCGGCGTACGGGACGACGGCCTCGTCGCCCTCCTCGGCGACGACGATGGTGCGCGCGCCCCGGGCCCGGATCTCCTGGATGTTGGAGACGATCTTGTCGTGGAGGACGGAACGGCCGCGCGGCGAGGGCACGATGACGACGACCGGCAGGCCCTCCTCGATGAGCGCGATGGGCCCGTGCTTGAGCTCGCCGGCCGCGAACCCCTCGGCGTGCATGTAGGCGAGCTCCTTGAGCTTGAGCGCGCCTTCGAGGGCGACGGGGTAGCCGACGTGGCGTCCGAGGAAGAGGACGGTGTCGTGGTGGGCGAGGGAGCGGGCCAGCGCGCGGACGGGCTCCATGGTCGTGAGGACGCTCTCGACCTCGGCGGAGATCGCGGAGAGCTGGCGCACCACCGTACGGATCTCGTCACCCCACTTCGTGCCGCGCAGCTGGCCGAGGTACAGGGCGACGAGGTAGCAGGCGACGAGCTGGGTGAGGAAGGCCTTGGTGGAGGCGACGGCGACCTCGGGCCCGGCGTGGGTGTAGAGGACGGCGTCGGATTCGCGCGGGATCGTCGAGCCGTTGGTGTTGCAGATGGCGAGGACCTTGGCGCCCTGTTCGCGGGCGTGGCGCAGCGCCATCAAGGTGTCCATGGTCTCGCCGGACTGGGAGATGGCGATGACGAGGGTGCGCTGGTCGAGGATCGGGTCACGGTAGCGGAACTCGCTGGCGAGCTCGGTCTCGCAGGGCAGCCGGGTCCAGTGCTCGATGGCGTACTTGGCGATCATCCCGGCGTGGAAGGCGGTGCCGCAGGCGACGATGACGACCTTGTCGACCTCGCGGAGTTCGGCGTCCGGGATGCGGACCTCGTCCAGGGTCAGTGAGCCCTCGCCGTCGATCCGGCCGAGGAGGGTGTCGGCGACGGCCTGGGGCTGGTCGGCGATCTCCTTGAGCATGAAGGAGGCGTAACCGCCCTTCTCGGCGGCGGAGGCGTCCCAGTCGACGTGGTACTCGCGCACCTCCGCCAGGTCCCCGTCGAACCCGGTGACGGTCACGCCCTCGCGGCTCAGCTCGACGACCTGGTCCTGGCCCAGCTCGATGGCGGAGCGGGTGTGGGCGATGAAGGCGGCGACGTCGGAGGCGAGGAACCACTCGTCGTCCCCCACGCCCACGACGAGCGGCGAGTTGCGCCGGGCGCCGACGACGACGTCCGGCTGGTCCGCGTGGACGGCGACCAGGGTGAAGGCCCCCTCCAGCCGCCGACACACCTGCCGCATGGCGTCCGCGAGGTCCCCGCCCGCCGAGAACGCCTCGGCCAGCAGATGCGCGACGACCTCGGTGTCCGTCTCCGACCCGAGCGCGTGCCCGCGCCCCGTCAGCTCGCGCCGCAGGGCCGCGAAGTTCTCGATGATCCCGTTGTGGACGACGGCGACCCGGCCCGCGTTGTCCAGGTGGGGGTGGGCGTTCACATCGTTGGGCGCCCCGTGTGTGGCCCACCGCGTATGCCCGATCCCGGTCCGCCCGGCCGGCAGCGGCCGGTCCCCCAGCTCCTTCTCCAGATTGACGAGCTTGCCCGCCTTCTTCGCGGCGGCGAGCCCACCGTCCGCGAGCACGGCGACACCCGCCGAGTCGTAGCCCCGGTATTCGAGGCGCTTGAGTCCCGCGACGACGACGTCCTGCGCCGACTGCCCACCGACATAACCCACGATTCCGCACATAACGGCAGCCTAAGGCCGGAAGCGGCTCCACGGCGGGGCGAGCCGCGCCCGACGGCATGTCACACCGCCCGGCGCGGCCCACTGTTCCGGTTCTCGGCCCTCACGGATCCCAGGGCCTGCGGTCGAACTGTCCTAGGAGCAGTACTGCGCCGCCTTGCCGATCGACCGGTACATGCAGTCCGCGTTCTCGATCAGTTGCAGCACCGCGTCCCGGTTGCGGGAGGTCTCGCGTTCGATGACCTCGTCCGGCGGGTAGAAGCCGCCGCCCGAGGCCGAGCGCGGGTACATCTCGAAGGTGTAGCCGAAGATCCGCTGCGAGCCCCACAGCCAGTCGTCGATCGAGCCGTCCGTGATGTACAGGTCGCTGGACTGCTCGGCCGTGTAGCCGTTGCTCGCCGCCATCTTCTGGCCCACCGCCGCGAACGCGTTGCGGTCGTCGGCCGTCATGCCGGGGGCCGTGTCGTTGTACGTGTAGCCGAACGGCCACAGCACCAGCTCGCTGTACGTGTGGAAGTCGATGGCCGCCGTGATCTGCTGCTTCCCGCCGACCACCCGGCTGCGTACGAAGTCCGCCACGACCTTCGTCTCCGGCGCGGACTCGGCGGCCCTGCCCCGGTAGGTGTCCGAGGACGGGCTGGAGGAGGAGCCGCCGCAGCAGCCCCACTTGAAGGCCCAGTTGCGGTTGAGGTCGGTGCCCACGGCGGTGGAGCCGGAGTTGGGCTGCCGGTTCTTGCGCCAGCTGCGGTACGAGCCGGAGGCGATGTCGTACTCGCCGCCGTCCGGGTTCATGTCCGGGATGATCCACAGCTCGCGGTCGTTGACCGCCCGGGTGATCCGGGAGTCGCTCCCGTACCCCGCCGCGAACTCGCGGAGCAGGTAGAGCGACATCTCGACGGTCAGGTGCTCGCGGGCGTGCTGGTGGGCGGTGAAGAGGACCTCGGGCTCGGCCTCGTCGGTGGCCACGTTGTCGCTGATCTTGATCGCGACGATGTCCCGGCCCTGGTAGGTCTTGCCGATGACGCGCTTGCTCATGATCGAGGGGTTGGCGGCGACACGGGCGTCGATCGCCGCCGTCATCTCGGCGTAGTTGTGGTACCGGGAGTCGGCCGGCGGGAAGTCGAGCGCGCCGACGCCTTCCTCGCCGTGGGCGTGGGCGTCCGGTGCGGGCAGCGCCGCCAGGACGTGGCCCTTGGCGCGGAGCTTCCTGACCTGGTCGGCCTTGGCGCTGATCACGATGCCGTGGTCGTGCACCTCGTCGATCGTGACGCCGGTACGGAGGATCTCGGTGCGCGCGGCAGGGGTGGTGCGCCCGGTGATCTCGTACTGGACCGGCCGCTCCTCCGCCGCGACGACCGTGTTCCGGGCGGCGGGCTCGGCGGTGGCGACGGCGGTCGCCGGGGCGGCGAGACCGAGGGCGAGGAGGACGGCGAGGGTGGCGTTCCGCCGGGCCTTCGTCCTGGCCGTGCCGGGCTTCGTTCTGGCTTTCGCCGGGCGGGATTTCCGTGTGTTGGCGAGTCGCATGCTGGCAGTCTCCTGAGTCCGTCGGGGTGGGGGGTGGAGCTGTGCGACGGGCACAGGATGGAGCCATGTCATGAGCGGGTCAAGGTGTAGGTTTCGGCCACTCCCGCACGGCACCGGTGTCCTCAGAGGCGGCGGTAGGTGCGGCCGCCCCGCCGGGGCAGCGCCCTCGGGTCGTCCCCGTCC
The DNA here is from genome assembly GCF_050942385.1 of Streptomyces sp. CA-146814. NCBI lineage: Bacteria > Bacillati > Actinomycetota > Actinomycetes > Kitasatosporales > Streptomycetaceae > Streptomyces > Streptomyces sp. CA-146814. The sequence continues at coordinate 4,866,918 of NZ_CP192068.1, read as the reverse complement.
GTCGCGGTGGCCTCCAGGGCGAGATGCAGTTCGGCTCGTACGGTGGCGTCGGTGAGGTTCTGCCCGAGGCGCTCGGCGCACCGGGTGAGCCAGATCGTCAGGGTGGTGCGGTGGACGTGCAGCTCGGTCGCGGCGGGAGCGGTTCTGGCGTGGTGGCGCAGCCAGCAGGCGAGGGCGATCCGCAGATGGGGTTCGAGCCCACCGACCAGGCCGACGGCCCAGGTGCGGGCCGCGCCGGTGTCCAGGATCCCGCCGGGCAGGGTCTCCAGCCGAGCCCGGCCATCTTCCCGGTCGTCTTCCTGGACGTCCTCCCGGTCGTCCTCCCGGTCGCCCTCCTGGACGTCCTCCTCGCCGTCCTTCTGGCCGTCGCTCCCTGCCCCACGGTCGCCGTCCTCCTGGTCGTCCCCCCGCGTGGGAGCGCGGAGCGCGAGCAGCAGATGGGCCTGCACCGTGATGTCGTCGAGGTCCGCGCCGAGCAGGACGGCGAGGCCGCGGAGCCGGGTGCGGACGGTGCCGGGCGAGAGTCCGAGCGCGGCGGCGGCACGCGGGGCGCTGCCGGTGCGGAGCCGCACCAGGAGCAGGTGCCGGTGTTCCGGGGTCAGCGGGCCCAGCACGGATCGCGCCCAGGCGGTGTACGGGCCCGGGGGGAGCAGGCGGGCGAGCTGCGGGGTGCCGACGGCGTCGGCGGGGACGATGCGGTGGGCGGGGGTGGCGCTGTGCCGGGCCGACCCGGCGTCGGCGTGGGCGGTGGGCATCTCGGCCAGGGGCAGGGGTCCGGCCAGGCCCGCGAGGAGGCCGTGGCGTTCGCTCACCCGGGACACCAGGCGCAGGATCCGCCCGTCGTCGCTGCCGGGGTGGAGTTCGGCGACCAGGAGTTCGCCGTCCACCTCACCGATCAGGGCGCAGGATCCGCCGTGCCCGGCCAGGGACGGGCGGGCGGCCCGCCAGAGGACCTGGTGGGCGGTGGGGACGTCGGGGCCGATGAGCCGGTAGAGCGTGACGTGGGTGAGCCCGCCGGCGCCCACGGTGTTCGTGACGGAGGTGGTGTGGCCGGCCAGGAGCAGCCGGAGCAGGGTGGCGTGCAGCCGCATCTGCTCGGCGCGCAGCTCGGCGGCGCGCTGCCCGCGCACCTCCAGGAGGGCCGCCGTGGTGGTGGCGACGAGCCCGACGTGCTCGGCGTGCACGGTCGGTGCCGGACGCAGGACGAGGACGGCTCCGGCCGCCGGGCGCTGCACATGGTGCGGGTGGTCCTGCGGATGGGCCGCGGCGTGGACACCGTCGGCCGCCGCGCCGGCAGGCGTGCTGCAGACGGCCCCGGCGATCGGGTCGGTCAGCACCGCCGATCCCTGGATGAGCACGGCGGCCTCGCTGACCAGCTGCGCCCCGGACCGTGTCGCGGCCCGCAGCAGCCGGTCCGCCACCGCTTCCCGCGCCGTGCGGACAGCCCCCTGTCCGGCGGCGTCGGGTCCGGTCGTGTACGTGGTGCTCATACCGCGCCCCCTCGGCGGACGGAGCGCGCCGCGCACCCGCGGTGCGGGTGCGCGGCGCGGCGATGACGGGAGATGACGGGAACGGGTCAGGGAATGCGGGCGACGGCTCCCCAGCCGGCCCGGGCGGTCGTGGTGCCGGTGTTCGCGTCGGGCCGCCAGTTCGGCCAGGACACCATCCCCGGCTCCACCATCTCCAGCCCGTCGAAGAACGCGATGGTGGTCTCCGGCTCGCGGAAGATGTACGGGATCGCCCCGCTGCTGTTGTACTCGTCCTGGACCGCCCGGTGGGCCTCGTCCGACGCGGTGGAGTGGGACAGGGAGAGGTAACTGCCCGAGGGCAGGCGCTCCACCAGCCGCCGCACCAGGGACAGCGCGTCGTCCCAGTCCACGATGTGCCCCAGCACGTCGGAGATCACGAGGGCGACGGGCTCGCTCAGGTCCAGGGTCTTGGCCGCGCCCTCCAGGACGGCCTCCGTGTCCCGCATGTCCGCCTCCACGTAGGCGGTCGCGCCCTCGGCGCTGCTGGTCAGCAGCGCGTGGACGTGCAGCAGCACGAGCGGGTCGTGGTCGACGTAGACGATCTTCGCGTCCGGGGCTATCCGCTGCGCGACCTCGTGCGTGTTGTTCGCCGTCGGCAGGCCCGCGCCGACGTCCAGGAACTGCCTGATCCCGGCGTCCCGGGCGAGGTAGGTCACCGTACGGCGCAGGAAGTCGCGCGACTCCTTCGCGAACGTCTCGATCAGCGGGTACTTCTCCCGGTAGGCGTCGCCCGCGGCCCGGTCCGCCGGAAAGTTGTCCTTCCCGCCGAGCCAGTAGTTCCACACGCGCGCGGAGTGCGCGACGCTCGTGTCGATCTGCGCGGGCAGTTCAGCCCCGTTCCCGGTCGTACTCATCCTGAAGAACCTTCCTCGTCCGGTCCGGACGCATCGCCATCACGCACGAAACGTCCAGCATCGCCTGATATTCCTGTACCGACGGGTTGCTGTCCCACACCTCCGCCGTTCCCGGCAGCCCGCCCTCACGCACCACATGATCCGCGATTTCCCGGATCTCCACCCGGTACAGGCTCAAGGCCGGAACTCCGGTCAGCGGATGGGGCGGTGAGTCCTCGTGGTGCAGCTGCACCATCACGTCCGGCCGGTCCGCGGCCTCCTGGAGCGCGGCGAGCTGCTCGCGCATCACCTCACCGCCGCCGACCCGGCAGCGCAGCGCGGAGACCGGCAGGACCGCCCACACCCGCGCCTGCTGCTCCCGCAGCCGCCGCTGACGCATCGCCAGCAGATCCGCACGCCGCCGCCGGGTCGCGGCGTCCAGGTCCGGCCGCATCGCCGCGTCCACGGCCATGGCGTACGCCGGGGTCCGCAGCAGCAGCGGTACGAGCGCCGGGTCCCAGGTGCGTACGAAGCTCGTGGCGGACTCCACGCTCATCAGGTCCATGAGCCAGGGGTCCATCGCATCGCGCCACGGATGCCACCAGCCGGGCATGTTGGCCGCGTTGAGCCGGCCCATGATGTCGTCGGTCTCGGCCGCACCCGCCCCGTACCGGTCGAGCAGGGCGGACACCTGCCCCACGTCCAGCGAGGTCTGCGCCTGCTCCAGCCTCCGCAGCGTCGAGGGGTGCCAGCCGAGCAGCTTGGCGGCCTGGGGTACGGACAGGCCGGCGCCTTCCCGCAGGTGCCGCAGCCGCGCCACCAGGACCAGGTGCTGAGCCGTCCGGCCCGACCGTTCACGCGCCACGGCTCCTCCTCCTGCTCCGGCCCGGCATCCGACTCCTGCTCCTGTTCTGCTGCTCCTGCTCTCCTGCTCCTGCTCTCCCGCTCCCCGCTCACGCTCGGGATGCGGCTCCGGCCCCCGCTCCGGCATCCGACACTTCGCGCAACCTGCGCACAGTGCACACAGCGCACCTTGCGACGATCGCGCGCCGCTCTCATCGTGAGTATGTCCGACTCCAACGACCGCAGCACGGCGGAGCGTTCCCGTCCCACCATCATCACCCGCCCATGGAACGTCAGTTGAGCGGCGGGTGACCCGACCTGCCGGTACGCGACGAGCGGGGCCCCGACACCCCTCCCGCGCCCCGGACCCGACGGCCCCTCACGCCCGCACCGCACCGCACCCTGGAGCCCGCCCCATGACCCACCCGCACCTGATCCACCCGGACCCTCGCCCCGCCCCTGCCCCCGCCCTCGCCCCACCGAGGCAGCTCCCCCGGCGCCCCCTGGACCTCCGCGTCCGCACCCGGCGCATCCAGGTCGAGGAGCTCATCGTCGACGACCCCGGCAAGGTTCTCGACCACGCCCGGCAGGCCGCCCTCACCGCCCCCGACACCGCCGCCGTCCTCGGCCACAGCCCCACCACCCCGCTCACCCTCCCGGCGGCGGCGGCCCTGCTCTCCGCCCTCCACGAACCCGGGGAACTCGCCGCGATGGGCCTGCGCCTCACCGTCCGCACGACCCACGTCACCGCCTCCGACCAGCAGACCGAGCCCGTCTCCCTGGAACTGTCGTACGCCCCCGACCCGGAGGCTTGACCTCAAGCCGACTTGAGGTCGGAGGGTGACCTCATGACGATCTCACCGGAAGACCGCACGGCGGTTCAGAACTGGATCAGGAGCACGGCGTACCCCCTCACCACCGCCGACCCCTCGGCGTCCCTGGAAGACCTGAGGCCGCTCCTGGACCTGCTCGGCGAGCGGACGGCCGTGGTCGGTCACGGGGCCGGCACCCGTGGAGCGCATGAACTCTTCGCCCTCCAGATGCGCGTCGCCAGGCTTCTGGTCGGTGAGGCCGGATTCCGCGCCGTCGCCTTCGACCAGGACTGGACGCTCGGCGTCCGGCTCGACACCTACGTACGCACCGGGGCGGGAGATCCCGTGGCGCTGCTGGAGTCCGCGGAGCCCTTCTGCCGCACCGCCGAGGTGCTGGCCCTCGTCCGGTGGATGCGGGCCTTCAACGAGGAGCACCCGCACGACCCCGTCCGCTTCGCCGGGGTCAGCCCCCACGAGACGGGGCCGTCGGCATACGACACGGTGGCCGGCTACGTGCGCCGGGCCGCACCCGCGCTGCTGGACGAGCTGGAGTCCTGTTACGCCGGCCTCCGGCCGGAGGGCGAGGTGGCCGCGCACACGCGCCGGTTCCGCGCCCTGCCGGACAGGCGGTCCTGGCGCGACCGGGCGCGGGCGGCCCACGCCCTGGTGGCGGGGGTACCGGCCTCCGACGGCCACGCCTGGGCGCTCCACAACGCCCGGGTGATCGTCCAGTACCACGAGCTCCACGACCACGACGACGATCCGCTGGACCCGCACAACATGGCCGCCTACGAGCGGTTCTTCGCCGAGAACGTCCTGTGGTGGCACCAGCACAGCGGCCACCAGGTGCTGTTCTGGACCTCCAGCTCCCATTCCGCCAAGGCACCGGGCCGGATCATCAGCTTCCCGCCCGACCCGGGCGGCGCCTCGCGTAACGCCGGCAGCCACCTCCAGGACCGGCTCGGGGACCGCTACCTGTCGATCGGGCTCACCTTCGGCCGCGGCGAACTGGCCACGTACACCGGCACCCCGCCCCACCGGGTGCCCGGACCCGTACCACCGCTGGTGGAATCGGTCCTGGAGGACGACGCGGCGGGTGACTACCTGCTGAACCTCCGTACGGACGCTCCGGCGCCCGTCACCGACTGGCTCGCCGGGACCGCCGTATCCCGGGCCATCGGACCACGCCACGACCCGGACGACGACACCGCTCACCACATGACGGGCGGTTCCCTGGCCGAGTGGTTCGACGTCCTCGTGCACCGGCGGCACGTGACACCGGCCCGCCCGCTCCCCCGCTGAAGCAGCCTGGCGGGAGGATCACCCCTCCCCCAGCTTCCTCCGCAGCGCCGCCCTCTCCGGCTCGGTGCCCGCCAGCTCCAGCGCCTCCCGATAGGCCACGGCGGCCTCCCCGTCCCGCCCCAGCCGGCTCAGCAGATCGCCGCGCGCCACCGCGTACGGCCCGTACGCCCGCAGCCGGAGCTCCCCGCCCAGCGCGTCCAGCAGCGCCAGCCCCTCACCCGGCCCGTCGCGCATCGCCACCGCGACCGCGCGGTTCACCGCGACCACGGGGGACGGGGTCAGGGTGAGGAGCACGTCGTACAGGGCCACGATCTGCGCCCAGTCCGTCGACTCCACGTCCGCCGCCTCGTCGTGCAGCGCGGCGATGGCGGCCTGCACGCCGTACGGCCCGGCCGGTCCGCCGGTCAGCGCCCGCACCACCAGCGCCCGGCCCTCGTCGATCATCGCCCGGTCCCAGAGCCTGCGGTCCTGGTCCTCCAGAAGCACCGGCTCGCCCTCCGGACCGGTCCGCGCCGCGCGCCGGGCGTGGACGAGGAGCAGCAGCGCGAGAAGCCCGGCGCTCTCCCGCTCACCGGGGAGCAGACGGTGCAGTATCCGGGCCAGCCGGAGCGCCTCCTCGGCCAGGTCCAGCCGCTGGAGACGGGGGCCCGAGCTGGCCGCGTACCCCTCGGTGAAGACCGAGTAGACGACCTGGAGCACCCCGGGCAGCCGCTCGGGCAGTTCGTCGGGGCCGGGCACCCGGAACGGGATCCGGGCCTCGCGGATCTTCTTCTTGGCCCGCACGATCCGCTGCGCCATGGTCGCCGTCGGTACGAGGAAGGCCCGCGCCACCTCGGGGGTGGTGAGCCCGGCGAGGCAGCGCAGGGTGAGGGCGGTACGGTCCTCGGCGGCGAGGGCGGGGTGGGCGCAGGTGAAGAACAACTGCAGCCGCTCGTCCGGCAGTTCATCCGCCCCGGCCGGTGCTGCGACGGCCTCGTCCCGTTCCGCGTCCGCCTGGAGTACGGCGAGCCGTGCCGCGTACGCCTGGTCCCGCCGCAACCGGTCCACCGCCTTGCGCCGCGCGGTCGTCAGCAGCCAGGCCCCGGGCCGGGCGGGAACGCCCTCGGCCGGCCAGTGGCGCAGGGCCGCCTCGATCGCCTCGGACGTCACCTCCTCAGCCAGGTCGAGATCCCCGAACCGCCGTACGAGGGAGGCGAGCAGCAGCCCCCGCTCCTCCCGGAACACCGCCTCGACGGCGACCTGCGCATCCCCGGGGTCCGCTCCCTCGCCCGCCACCGCCGTCAGCCCGCGAAGTCGCCGAAGTCCGCGACCGGCCGGACGACGACCGAGCCGCCGTCGCGCGCACCGGGACAGCGGGCCGCCCAGTCGAGGGCCGTGTCGAGGTCCGGCACGTCGATCACGAGGAACCCGCCCAGCAGCTCCCGCGTCTCCGCGAACGGCCCGTCCGTCACGGTCCGCTCCCCGGCCGGCGAGACCCGCACGGTGGTCGCGGTCACCAGATCGGCCAGCGACTCGCCGGAGACGAGGATCCCGGCGTCGCGTACGTCCTTGTCGTAGGCCATCCAGTCCGCGACGGTGCACTGCGGCGCCCCGCCCTGCTCGTCGACGGCCCCGCTGTGGATCAGCAGCATGTACTTCATGGTCCGACTCCTGTCGCCTCGGTGTTCCCAGCCCCTCGGGGCTGCCTTACACCATGACGACGAACGGCCCGGGCCCCGATCGACACGCCGCCCGAAGTTTTCTTCCGGACCTCAGGGAAGGAGCGTGAGCGCGGGCACATGCCTGGGCTTGACCACCGTGAAGTGACGACGGTCGAGGGTCGCGACACGCTCCACGCCGTAACGCTCAGCCACTGCGATCACCGACGCGTCGACCGCTCGGCGTTCCCGAAGCGCCGCTCCATGCGCTCGCGAAGGTAGTCGTCGTGCCGCTCCGCAAGGTCCGCCGGTCCCTGGATGCTGCCGATCAGAGCGATCAGCCCCTCCGGCACCGGCTCGTCCTCGGACGGCTGCTCGGTCACTCCAGCACTGTAGAACCGCGCAACCCCGCGCGAACAGGACAGCGCCGCCTTCACGCGCTCAGGCGAAACGGCTCGGTACCGTCCGCGCGGACCTCACCGCATCCCCGGCACACCCCCGCCACCGGTGACCGGAACGCCCGGTCGCAGTCGTCGCAGTTCTGCAGGGGCACGACCGGCGCCGCGACGGGCAGCGGCGCCGGGAGGAGCGTGATCAGGCGGTGGCGCAGCAGCTTCGCCGGGTGCCGGAGCGGTACGGGCGGGTCGTCGGTGAGCGCCTCCCGTACGGCATCGGGCCGCATCCCCCGCTCCAACCAGGCCGCGACCCCGGGAACGAGCCGCCGCACGTCCTCCTCGGAGAGGACGAAGACGGGCGCGGTCCGCCGCAGCCCGGCCAGCAGGTCGGCCGCCGCCGCGTACAGCGCCTCGGTGGGACGGCACGGACCGGGCAGCGGCGGGCGCGGCGGCTTGGACGCGGTGGGCGGCGGGACGAGCCGGGGCTCGGGTTCGGCCTCAGGCTCCGGTTCGGGCTCGGCCTCAGGCTCTCGTACGGGTTCGGCCTCGGGCTCTCGTACGGGCTCGACCTCAGGCTCCGGTACGGGTTCGGCCTCAGGCTCTCGTACGGGTTCGGCCTCAGGCTCTCGTACGGGCTCCGGTTCGGCCTCCGGCTCCGGTACGGGAACGGCTTCACGGTCCCGTACGGGCGTCGCTTCCGCCCACCGGGCCGCCGCCTCCGGGTGGTTGTACGACTCCGTGCGCGTGGCCACCCGGCCGCCTTCCACCCGCTCCCGGGTGCGGCGCAGGAATCCGTGGCGCTCCAGCTCGCGCAGCCCGGCCGCGATGGCCGTCTCGCCCTCCGGGAAGGTCGCGGCGAGCGCCTTGATGCCGATGCGCCTTCCGGCGGGCAGCGACTGGATGTGGGTGCCGAGGCCGATGGCCAGCAGGGACAGGTCCCGGTGCTGGGAGAGCCGGTTGGAGATGATCGAGTAGCCGTCGGTGAGGCGGATGTTGATGTGCACGACGCCGGAGGACGCGGCGCGCGAGGGCGCGCTAACCTGCTGGGTATCCATCGGGAAGGTGTTGCTTCCTTGTTGGTCAGGCCTTCGGTCGGGATGCCAGTCCCGGCCGGGGGCCGTCTCATGTCTGTGGTGGTGTTCAGCGCGAGCATATGCCCGCCAACAGGGCCAAAATCCAGCCCGGTTGGCACAGTTCACCCGTGTGAGTGACGGCGCCCTCGCGCGCGCCCCGAGGGTGACCGACGGCCGGTCATGGGTTGGGTTGGGTTATTTATCCAGTAATGAAAAGCAAGTAATGAAAAGCACGTACTTAAAAGCTTTTACGTCGTGGTCGACCACGTCACGGCCCACCACGTCCCGGCCCACCGCATCGCGGTCCACCGGGTCGCGGCCCACCGGGTCGTGGCAGTCACGATCCGGTGGAACCACCGACCGCCGTCATCCCTCAGAGCCGGCGAAGCTCCCACAGACGCCAGACGGCGTCCTCGGCGAGGCGGTGCCCGCCCAGGACGGCTGAGCGCGTCACCACGTGGCGCTGCCGGTGCCAGACGGGGATCAGCGGGGCGTCCCTCGCGATGGCGTCCTGGATGGCGCGGAACGGCTTCATCGCCCGGCCGCGATCGGCGAACCGCTGCGTGTCCCTGATGACGTGGTCGACCTCGGCCGATGCGTAGCCGTTGTCGAGAACGTTCCCGGTCCCCACCAACGGCTGGACGAACGTGTCCGCGTCCGGAAAGTCAGGCACCCATTGGAAGAGGTGGATGTCGAAATCGCCTTTGCGGCTGCGCTTCTGGTACGTGGTGAAGTCGCGTTCCTCGATCAGCTCGACCCGGAAAAGGCCGCCTTTCTCGAACTGGCGCTTGAGTTCGCGTGCCTCGATGGCGGCGGTACCGCCCTGGTGGCCCAGCCTGACGCGCACCGGTGGGGTGATCTCGGCGGATCGCAGAAGCTGCGTCGCATACGCGAGGTCCGCCTCCGGGTAGCGGTCGAAGAACGCCGTGCTGTGTCCGGCAACGCCTTGCGGGACCAGTGAATACAGCGGCGTCACCGTGTGCTTGAAGACCTCGCCCGCCAGATGTCCGCGGTCGATGAGGGCGGCGACGGCTCGGCGGGCCGCGACGTTCCGTAAGGGCCTCCGCGAGGAGTTCATGTTCAGGACGAGATAGTGCGCCTCGGCGCTGTTTCCGACCGAGAGGCGTACGTCGGTGTCGCCGGGATCGATTCCCGCGAGGGTGGCGGACGGAAGCCCCGCATAGGCGATGTCGACCGTTCTGGCGTTCCACGCCGCTTCGACGTCCTGCGGGGTCTCGAAGTAGCGGACCGTGACCACGACGCCCTTCGTGGTCACGGCTCCCTTGTACGCGGGGTTCGGTTCGAGGGTGAGGGATTCCTGCTCCTTGTAGGACGACAGGAGGTAGGGGCCCGAGCCCGAGGCGCTCTTCTCCTCCCGCAGCCGGTCCGCCGGGAACTCCGCCGGGTCGACGATGGAACCCGCTCCCGTGGCGATCTTCGACGGCCAGGTGGCGTCGGCGGTCGTGAGGTGGAACGTCACGAGAGACCCCTGGGCCTCCACGGAGTCCAGGTTGGCGAACAAGGGCGCCGGTCCCAGCGGGTCACGGATACGGAGGATGCGATCGAACGAACGCTTCACCGCGCTCGCCGTGAGCGGATTTCCGTTCGAGAACGTGAGGTCGCCGCGTATGTCGCATTGATACGTGGTGAGCGCGGATCCGACGAAGGCGCACGACTCGGCCGCGTCGGGTTTCGGTACGGGCGAACCCGGCTCGAAGGTGAGGAGGCCCTGATAGATGTTGTTGTACACCGCCCAGGACCCGTTGTCGTACACACCGGCCGGGTCGAGGCTCGTCAGATGGCTCGACGTACCGATGACGATCGGTTCTTCTTTCGCCGCCTCGGTCTGCGGCAGCTGACAGCCACTGGCGAAGAGAAGAGCGAGAGACCCGGCTGCTATTCCGGGACGGATGAGTTTCATGAACGCGCTCGTGCTTCCTTGGTCCATGGGCAGGGCAATGGGGGTGCCGTGCCACGGTGGCTGGAACGTAAGGGCAGCGCGTGGGGGTTGCCATCCGTAGGCCGGAATCACGGATACGGCACCAGGGAGTCACCGCACGGGATACGGACGAGATACGTATAGGTGATCGGCCCGCTCCGGATATTCAGGGCCGGAGGCACTTCCTACGTTGGTCATGACCGCGATCCCGAGGAGATGGCGCCATGACCAAGGTCTACTTCCAGGTCAATGTCCCCACCCGGAACGCCGTACAGCCCGAGCGGTGCGGCCTGCACGTCTTCACCGGGGCCGCCGAGACCGAGGCGGAAGCCCTCCGCATCGCGCGCGAGACCTGTGACGCGGCGGCCGTCGCCCGCGCGGCCGGCTTCGCGATCCCGCGCCGACGGCCGGACGGCTGGGGAGCGCGCGGAGTGCGTTCGGGCTGGGTGCTCGACTGGGCGGGCGCCACCGTGGCCGTGTGGGAGCACGACAGGACGTTCTGGACCTTCCGGGACCGGGATCAGGGAGTCGGTCCCAGGCGGTGAGCGAGGTCGCGGCGGGAGAGCGCGCCGGTCTTCCGCATCGCGCCGGCGATGTGCTGCTCCACGGTGCGCGGGGAGAGGTGCAGGGTCGCGGCGATCTCCCGGTTGGTCAGGCCGGAGACGGCCAGCTGCGCCACCTCCTCCTCGCGCGGCGACAGCTGGTCGGCATGGGAAGGACGGCCGGGGGGCCGCCCCTTCCTGGCCGGCTGGCGCGTCCGCAGCAGGGCCCTGGCCCGTGCGGCATCCCAGACGGCCCCCAGATCGGTGAAGCGCTGAGCACAGCCCTCCAGCTCCGCGAGCGCCGCGAGGGTCGCTGCGGTGTCATGGGGGGCTGAGGCGGGGCAGGGGGTGCCCTTGGCGTCCGGGGCCGGACCGGGGGCCCCGTCGCCCGCAGGGGCCGGACCGGGAGTCCCATCACCAGCAGGGGCCCCGTCACCGGCAGGGGCCGCGCCCGAACCCCCCGTCGCCCCCCGGACCGCCCCCGAAGCCCCCTCCGTATCCGCCGCGAGCACACAACGCGCCGCGCCCTCCGCCGTCAGCGCCTGCGCGTACGGCCGCGGCAGCTCCCCGTACGCGCCCGCGGCCTCCTCGTACAGCTCGGCGGCCTCCAGCAGGCCGCTCCGGCGCTCCTCGGCCAACGCCTCCGTCTCGGCGAGGACGGCCCGGCTCCAGGTCAGCGCGGCTCTGGCGGCGGGTGCGTCGCGGCGGCCGAGGCCTTGGGAGAAATTGCGGACCATGGTGTGGGCCGCCGGCCCGTCGCCCGCGCGCGCCACGGCCTCCACGGCCCACGGCGCGAGTTCCGCCGCCCACGGCCAGACTCCCTTGCCGGCCACCACCTTCCAGGCGGCCCGCGCGTGTTCCGCCGCGGCGGTCACCTCCTGCCGGGCCAGGGCCAGCCGGATCACGGCTCCGGCCGCCGCCGCACCCAGGGGAACCGGCAGCTTCTCCGTGCCGAACGTCCCCTGCTGCGACAGCCAGGACCGCGCCTCGCCCCAGTCCCCCTGCGCGAGCGCGAGCAACCCGCGTACGACGTAGGCGTCGGAGGCGATGAACGGCATGTCGGCGGTGGCGGCGACGAAGTCCTCGCACCGCTTGTCCAGGCCCAGCCACCGGCCGGTCCACCACTCCTGGAGCAGCCGCGTCCCGAGCGCGCTGTGCTCGGTGTACGGCGCTCCGCTCCGCGCGGACAGGTCGCGGCCCTCGGCCAGCAGGTCGGCGCCGCGCTCGTAGAAACCGAGCCAGACCGCGGAGTCCGCGCCGTTGCACAGACCGCGCGCCGCCTGCCGGGCGCAGGCCGGGTCGGTGCTCTGCACGGGCAGCTTCTCCACCAGCTCCCACGCGTCGGGGTCGGCGCAACTCATGGCGAGCCCCACATGGTTGGCGAGCACCGCCGTACGCATCGGCTCGTCCCCGCTGTCGTCCGCGGCGACCTCCGCCTTGATCAGCCACTCCCGGTGGACGTCCACGGAGACGCCCGGCCAGTACGGCGTGACCAGGGCCGCCATGGCACGCGCGGCCAGGACGGACCGGACCTCGCGCAGTTCGCCGGCGGCGACCTCCAGGACCCGCCAGCCCTCGTCGGACCGGCCCATCTGGTTGCACAGCATCAGCCCCAGGTCGAGCCGGAGCTCTCCCCGTACGGCCGGCGGGAGCGCCGCGTCCTGCACGATCTGCGCGAGCACCTCCACGGTCTGGTCCGAGCGCAGTCCGGTCACGGCGGTGCGGGCCAGCAGCGGCGCCAGCCGGGCGCGGGCCTGCGGGGGAAGGCCGGGCAGGGCCAGTGTCCGCTCCAGGAGCGCGATCGCCTGCTCGTGCCGGCCGGAGGCCTCCGCCGCCTCGGCCGCCCGCTCCACCGCTCTCAGCCACCGGTGGCTCTCACCGGCCGCCCGGTGGTGCTCGGCCACGGCGGCCCAGGCCACCGGCTGCCTGCGGCTGAGTACGTTGGCCGTCCGCCGGTGCAGATCCTGGCGTACGGGGCCGGGCACGGTGGCCCGTACCGCTGAGGCGGCCAGCGGGACGGCGAAGCCGTAGCGGCCCTCGGCCGGCTCCGCCAGGGCCGCGCTCTCCAGGGCCCGCAGCAGTGCGGCGCCTCCGGTCGCGGCGCCGAGGCCCGACACCGCGATCAGCTCGTCACGGCCGGCGGGCCCGTCGAGGACGGCGGCCGCCCAGACCACCGGCCGGTGCTCGGGCGCCACGGCGTGCGTGCGGCTCAGCACCAGCTCCGCCAGCCGGGCCGGCACACCGGCCGCGTCGATCTCGGCGGCCGTGCCGGTGAAGGCCGGCCACTGCGCGCGGACCAGGGCCAGCAGGTCGACGACGACCCGGGGCACTCCGCCGGTGCGCTCGTGGAGCCGGGCCACGGCCTCGTCCGTACAGCTGTCCTCGCCCAGCGCCTCCACGGCGGCCCGGCGGACGCGCTCCTCGTCCCAGGGCGCCAGCCGGTTCCTCAGGACCGTCAGGCCGTTCGGATACGCCACCGGCGGGCCGCCCAGCGGGAGACCGGGCACCGGGAGTTCCTCGGGGCGGTAGGTCACGGCGGCCGCCGAGCCCGGCGCCAGCTCCTCCAGCACCCGGCGCAGCCGCCGCAGCTCGTCCTCGTCCGCCCGGTGGACGTCGTCCACCAGCCACAGGGTCGCCTCGCGCCGGTGCCCGTCCTCCTCCGGCGGCCCGCCCTCGGCTCCGCACCGCCACCACCTGCGGGCCAGGTCCGGCGGGCCCGACAGGTCGGCCAGCTCCTGGAGCAGGTGGCTCTTCCCCTCGCCGGCGGCACCTTCGACGAACATCAGCACCGGCTCGGCGCTCCGGGTGGGCAGCGCCCGTACGAAGGACCGCAAGGCCGAACCACAGGTCGTGATCACGTTGCCGCCCTCACCACGAGATGTCTTTCCTGCCCCCTGGAGAAACAAGTAGATCACTTGTTCCCGATGAACAACAGTGCAGGTGAATGCACGGGTGCGCGGATGAATGGACGGGTGCGCGGAAGAGCTTTCGGCGCTGCGGCGCGCAGCGGAGCACGCTCGGCCGACTGCTCGAAAAGCAGGGCGCAATGTCTTTCGGCCGGGACTGCCGAAAGCGGCGCGCACAGCTCGTTCCGCACACCCGTGCCCGTACCGGCCGCACCGGGACCACGCAGGTGTCGCGCATCCCGCTCGCACGTTCCTCGCGTCCGGTCGGCCGCGGTCCGAACGTACGCCTCCTGCGCCCACGCCAACATCCGGAGTGCCGGTCCACGGATACGTAATCAACTCTCACCGCTCACCGCCGGTAAGGAAGTTGTCACGGCGCCCACCGGTCGGCGGGCGCTTCCCGGATTCACTCCGCACCTCTGCGCCCGGGCGGACGGGACCGGCCCGGACCGGAAAGCGGATCGGAAAACGGGGCGGTGAACGGCGCGGTGAACGGCCGGCGAATTAAACAGGGATCCGTATACGCGGCACCCGGATGGTCATCGGGGTGGCGCGTTCATAGGTTTCCCCCCATCGACCGATCACTCGCACCCCACAGTGATCAGCCGTATCTCGACAGGCTCCCGTCCCACCGGGATCCCGAGAGCTGAGCATGCGCGTGCCCTTGATTCCGCACCCACGCATGCGCCACCCCCCTCTGTTTGTCATGCCCCGTTCGAGCTGCTCGACCTGCTCGATCTGCCCGAACGGATCGAAAGGAACCGACGTGCACGGTTTTACCCCCCTCCGCATATCCGTCGCGCTCGCCACCGTCGCCGCTGTCATGGGCACCGGCGTCGCCTTCGCCGGCAGCTCCCCCGACACCGCCCGCCCGGCCCAGGCCTCCGCCCCGGCGGCGTCCGACCCCACCGAGCCCACCCAGGGCTTCATCGTCGGCTACAAGTCCCACGCCGAGGAAGCCAGATCGAACGCGGCGATCGTGAAGGACGCCAAGGCCAAGGGCGACCGGGCCGGCGAACACCTCTCCTTCGAACGCCGCCTGGGAACGGGCGCCGCCCTCGTGGAGCTGCCCGACACCGCGAAGCCCGAGGACACCCAGGAAGCCATGGCGGCCTTCCGGTCCGACCCCGACGTCGCCTACGTCGTCCCCGACCGCCGGGTCTTCCCCACCGCGGTCGACCCCGCCGAGTACCGCTACCAGTGGGACCTGTACGAGTCCCGGGCCGGCATGAACGTTCCTTCGGCCTGGAAGCAGGCCACCGGCAAGGGCGTCACCGTGGCGGTCATCGACACCGGCATCACCCGACACACCGAGCTGGGCTCCAGGCTGGTGCCGGGATACGACTTCATCTCCAACTCCTGGACGGCCACGGACGGCGGCGGCCGCGACAGCGACCCGTCCGACACCGGCGACTGGGCCAACCGCGGCGAGTGCGGCCGGGACAGGAACGGCAACCCGGTCCCGGCCCGGGACACCAACAACTCCTGGCACGGCACGCATGTCGCCGGCACCATCGCGGCCACCGCCAACGGCTACGGCACGGTCGGCGTGGCGTACGAGGCGAACATCCAGCCGATCCGCGTCCTCGGCAAGTGCGGCGGATCGACCTCCGACATCATCGACGCCATCACCTGGGCGTCCGGCGGAACGGTCTCCGGAGCGCCCGCCAACAAGACCCCCGCAGCGGTCATCAACATGAGCCTCGGCGGCGGGTTCACCTGCGACCAGGCGTACAACACCGCCATCAAGGCCGCCGTGGACCGCGGAACCTCCGTCGTCGTGGCCGCCGGCAACGACAACGCCGACGCCTCCGCCTACAGCCCGGCCGGCTGCGGACACGTCATCGCCGTCGCCGCCTCCGACCGCGAAGGCAACCGCGCGGCCTACTCCAACTACGGCAGGTCCGTCGACGTCACCGCACCCGGCGGCGAGACCACCGTCCGTGCCGACGACGGCATCTGGTCCACGATCAACAAGGGCACCCGCTCGCTCGGCAGCGAAGGCTACGCCTCCTACCAGGGCACCAGCATGGCCGCTCCGCACATCGCCGGCCTGGCCGCGCTGCTGAAGCAGACGAGCCCCTCCCTCACCCCCGCCCAGATCGAGACGGCGATCAAGAACAACACGCGCAGCCTGCCCGGCTCCTGCTCCGGCGGCTGCGGCGCCGGCCTCGCCGACGCGGCCAGGACCCTCACCGCCGTCACCGGCAACTGACCCGGTCCTGAGGCACGCCCGCACGGCACCGCACGGCACGGCACGGCACCGCACCCCCCAAGGAGAAGACGTGAACAAGTTCAGCAAGACGCTGTCGATCGGCGCGATAGCCGGAGCGGTCGCTCTGACCGGAGGCATGGCGGCCGCCTCACAGCCCGCCACCACCGATCCGACGCCCGCACCGACCACCCGTACGCAGCCCACCGGCATGGTGAAGGCGCTCGCCGACTCGCTCGGCGTCTCCGTCGCGGAGGCCGAGCGGAAGCTCGACCGCCAGGAGGCCCAGCAGCAGGCCCTGGAGCGCCTCGGCGCCTCCGGAGTGCCCACCGGCAGCGCGTACTTCGACGCCAAAGGCACCCTCACGGTCGACGTCGCCACCGCACGGCAGGCCGCCGATGTGAAGGCGGCCGGACTCGCCGCCCGTATCCCGGCCCGCGCCCCGGCGGCGCTCGACCGGATCAAGGCGGAGCTCGACCGGCTCGCCGAGAGGAAGCTCCCGGCCGGCGTGGAGTCGTGGCACGTCGACCCGGCCGGCAACAAGGTCGTCGTCACCGTCCGCGGCACCGCCGACGCCACCGGCCGGGCCTTCGTCGCCGCCGCCCGCGCCCACGGCCCGGCCGTCACCGTGGAGACCACCACCGACGACGCCCCGCAGGCCGCCGCCGCCATCGCGCCCGGCAGCAAGATGAACATCAACACCTCCGATGTGAACGGCAATTACTGCTCCGTCGGCTTCGGAGCCCGGGACCAGCAGGGCCGGCAGTACCTGGCCACCGCCGGCCACTGCATCAAGGGCCTGGACACGCTGTACTTCAACGGCTCGCAGTTCGCCAAGGGGACCAAGACCCGCTTCGCGCACGGCTACGACAGCGTCGACATGGGCATCGCCGCCATCAGCTCCGGCAACTCCGTCACCACCACGGTCGGCGGCTGGCGCGTCGTGGCGGACACCCCGGTCAAGGGGAGCCAGCGGGCCGCCGTCGGCTCGACGGTCTGCAAGTCCGGTGCGACGACCAGGTGGACCTGCGGCACCATCAGCAGCTACGACCACTCGGTCACCTACACCGACCCGGGCCAGCCGCGGACCCTGGTCAAGGGCCTGGCCAAGTCCACGGCCTGCATCCACAAGGGCGACAGCGGCGGCGCCTGGATCACCAACCAGGGCCAGGCCCAGGGCGTGACGTCCGGTTCCAGCAACACCAGCTGCGACGGCAGCTTCGGCAGCGGCGCCAGCTGGATGCAGCCGCTGGACGACCTGCTCCGCCACTACGGTCTGACGCTGAACACCACGTCCTGACCCGGGCTCGATGAGAACGGCGGCCACCCGACCCCCCGTCGGGTGGCCGCCGCCCCATGCCCGGGCTCGACGGGTGCCCGGGCCCGACGGGTGCCCGGGCCCGACGGGTGCCCGGGCCCGACGGGTCAGCCGGTCGACTCCACCGGCGGCAGCTGGGTCTCCACCACTCCGACCCACGCCCCCCAGGACGTCACGGTGACGTTGAGCCGGTCCTCCGTGTCCCGGGCCACCCCGGTGTACTCGCCGGCCGGCTCCCCCACGGCCCTTTCCACCCCGCAGCCGACCAGGGTCTCGTCCAGCTGCTCCACGGCTTCGGCGGCTTCGGCCCGGGTCCCGTACGTGGCGACGCGGTGCCGGGCGAGGGCGCCGTCCTTGCCCGAGTAGGTGCTGGTGAACTGCTGCCAGGGCCGGTCCACGCCGGCGGACCACACCCCGCACGCGTCGCCCAGCCCCACCTTCGGCAGCGGGGCGTCCCCGTCCTCCGCCCCCGCTTCGACCGTCCTCCAGCGCAGGACCTCGTCACCCGGCAGCTCCGACGGTTCCAGGTTCTGCACCACCCCGTCGGACAGGAACGGGTTCGGGCCCGCCGAGGCCACCTCCGTACCGCCGCCCGAATCCCGCGGCAGCGCCAGCCCCGCCCACACGCCGAAGCCCATCGCCCCGGCGGCCACCACGGCCACGGCCGCCCGGCGGCGGGCCCGGCGGCGGGCGCCGCGGGCGCGGACCGCCGCAGCCGGGGCGAGCCGCACGGAGGTGTCGGTCAGCAGTTCCTCGATGTCAGCCATGCCGGGCCATCCCCTCGTCGTCGTACGTGTCCATGTGGGCGAGCCGCTCGCCCAGTTGCCTGCGGGCCCGGCTGAGCCGCGTCCGTACCGCTCCGCTCGTGGAGCCCGTCTCCCGGGCCACCTCCTCCACCGGCAGATCCAGCAGGTGGTGCAGCACCACCGCCCGCCGCTGGTCCGGGCTCAGCTCGCGCAGGGCCGCCACCAGCGCGGCCCGGTCGCCGGAGGCCCCGGACGGGCCCGGGTCGTCCGACGCGGGCCCGTGGCGCAGCTGCGCGCGGAGCCGGTTGCGGGTGCGGCGCCAGGCGCTGACCGCGAGCCGGGAAGCGACGGTCCGCACCCACGGGAGCGGGTCACCCTCGCGGGTCAGCCGGTCCCAGCGCTGCCAGGCCCGTGCGTACGCCTCCTGGACCGCGTCCTCGGACTCCGCCAGGTCGCCGGACATCGCGTAGACCGTGGCGACCAGGCGTCTGGCCGTCGCCGTGTAGAAGGCGTCGAACTCAGCTTCCTTCGACATCCTGATCCTGACTGTGGTGGGTCGTCTTCTGTGGTCGTGCGGAAGCCGGCGTGGCCGTGTCTCCGCCGCTTCCTGTCATCAGCACGCCCGGGCGGCCCGCGATGTTACGAACAGGCCCGGAAACCCGTGAACCTTTCCGGCAGCTGCGGGCAACAGGGGTGACCGACGCACTCACCGACCCACCCCTGGAGGCGCAGTGACCGGACCGCCCCCGGCCCGGCCCACCACCGACGGTGCCGACGACGCCGATGACGCCGACGTCATCGCGCAGTCCCTCGACGAGCCCGAGCTGTTCGCCGGGCTCTACGACCGGCACGCCCCGGACATCCACCGCTACGCCGCCCGCCGGCTCGGGGAGGGCCCGGCGGACGACATCACCGCGGAGACGTTCCTCATCGCCTTCCGCACCCGGCACCGGTACGACACCGCCCACCGGCTGGCCCGGCCCTGGCTGTACGGCATCGCCGCCAACCTGATCGGCAGGCACCGGCGTACCGAGGTACGGGCGCTGAAGGCGCTGGCCCGTACCGGTCACGACCCCGTCACCGCGTCCTGGAGCGACCGGGCCGACGACCGGATCGCCGTCCAGGCGCCGCTGGCGGGTGCGCTCGCCGCGCTCTCGCCCGGGGACCGGCACGTCCTGCTGCTCGTCGCCTGGGCCGACCTCGGCTACCAGGAGGTGGCCGACGCGCTGCGGATACCGCTCGGCACGGTCAGGTCGCGGCTGAACCGGGCCCGCCGCAAGGTCCGGGAGGCGCTCAGCGGCGATCCCGCCTTCACCTCGGCCCTCGACCCGTCTTCCGCCCCGGCCGGACAGGAGCTGAACCCGTCATGGACGAAATGACCCGGCTGCGCGAGCTGCGCGCCGACGCCCCCGTACCCGACCGCGCCCACCTCGCACCCGGCCGCGAGCGCCTCACCGACGCCATCGCGGGCAACCGGCACCACCGCTCCTTCGCGCTGCGGCTGAGGCTGCGGGACTGGCGGGTCGCCTCGCTCGGTGCGGTGGTGGCGGTCACCGCGGCGGCGCTGGTCCTCACCCAGGTCGTGGGCGTCCAGGCGCCCGACCCCACGAGCCCGGCGACCGTCGCGGGCGACCTCGACCTGACCAGCCCGGCCGCCGCGCTGAACCGGGCCGCCGACTACCTGGAGCGGCAGAAGGTCCCGCCGGAGCCGCGCTCCGACCAGTGGATCCACATCCGCGAGGTGGACGGCGCCTCCGAGAACGCGCAGGCCGTGAAGGAGCTCCAGGAAGCGGGCGTCGAGGTGCCCCCGGAGTTCGGTCCCGACCGGTGGATCCCGTACGACGGCAAGGCCACCGGGAACGACGCGTCCGACACGGACCACCGGACCGCCCGCGAGGCCTACCGCATCGCCGCCGCGCTGCCGGAGAACCCGGAGGCGCTGCTCGCGAAGGTCCGCGCGACCTTCCCCACCGGTGACGAGGCGGACGGCGAGAAGGAGGAGAGCGAGGACGCGCACTCCTTCCGCGCCGTCTCCGTCCTGCTCCGCTCGTATCCGATCCCGCCGGACGCCATGGCCCGGATCTACCGGGCGCTGGCCACGGTCAGAGGCGTCAAGGTGACCCACCACCTGGTCGAGGACGCGGCAGGCAGGGAGGTCATCGCGGTGGTCCGGCAGGAGCACAGGGAGTTCACCCGGACCGATCTCCTGATCGACCCCTTGGACTACGGCTACGCGGGCACCCGCGAGGTCGTCGTCGAGTCGTACGGGACCGTCGGGTCCGACGAGGAGCCGGCCGAGCAGCGGGAGCCCGGCGACGTCCTCATCGACATCGCCCGCACCCACGCCGCCGTCGTCGACGCCAAGGGCGACAAGAGCGACAGGGGCGACAGGGGCGACAGGGGCGACAAGCCTTGACCGTACGGCCCGCAGAAAGCCCGGGCGCGGGCCCGGTGTCCGGCACAGGGGAGCGGACACCGGGCCCGCGTCCGCCGTACGGGGACGGCCCGGCACCCACGTGACCGACCCCACCCCCCACTCCGTTGAAACTCCCGCAACAATGAAGGGTGATCACTTCGCCCGCACGGAGCCCGCAGCGCCGCACCGAGCATGCGCCGACCCCTTACGTCGACCTCTCGCGCGACGAGTGGAGCGCCCTGCGGGACAAGACGCCGCTGCCGCTGACCGCCGACGAGGTGGAGCGGCTGCGCGGGCTCGGGGACGTCATCGACCTGGACGAGGTGCGGGACGTCTACCTGCCGCTCTCCCGGCTCCTCAACCTGTACGTCCAGGCCACCTCCGGGCTGCGCGGCGCGCTGAACACCTTCCTCGGGGACGCCGGGAACGGGCACGGGGAGCAGCGCGGGACCCCGTTCGTCATAGGGGTCGCGGGCAGTGTCGCCGTCGGCAAGTCCACCAGCGCCCGTATCCTCCAGGCGCTGCTGGCCCGCTGGCCCGAGCACCCGCGCGTGGAGCTGGTGACCACGGACGGGTTCCTGCTGCCGATGAAGGAGCTGCGGGCGCGCGGGCTGACCTCGCGCAAGGGGTTCCCGGAGTCGTACGACCGGCGGGCGCTGACCCGGTTCGTGGCGGACATCAAGGCGGGCAAGGACGAGGTGACCGCGCCCGTCTACTCGCACCTGATCTACGACATCGTCCCCGGCGAGCGGCTCACCGTCCGCCGCCCGGACATCCTCATCGTCGAGGGCCTCAACGTCCTGCAGCCCGCGCTGCCCGGCAGCGACGGCCGGACGAGGGTCGGGCTGGCCGACTACTTCGACTTCAGCGTGTACGTGGACGCGCGCGCCGAGGACATCGAGACCTGGTACCTCAGCCGCTTCCGCAAGCTGCGCGACACGGCGTTCCAGGACCCGTCCTCGTACTTCCGCAAGTACACCCAGGTCTCCGAGGAGGAGGCGCTGGAGTACGCGCGCACCATGTGGCGGACCATCAACAGGCCGAACCTGATGGAGAACGTGGCTCCGACGCGCGGCCGTGCCACTCTGGTCCTCCGCAAGGGACCGGACCACAAGGTCCAGAAGCTCTCCCTGCGCAAGCTCTGACACTTCCGGGGAAGGCGTGCCGCGTGCTGCATCTGCGTCTCATCGTGCCCGCCGGCACCACCGACGAGGTCGTCACCCTCCTGGAGTCCACCGTCGGCACCGCCCACCTGGTCGTCCTGCCCGGCGCGGCCCGCTCCCCGGCCGGGGACGTGGTGATGTGCGACGTCGCGCGGGAGGCCGGGGACGAGCTGATCGACAGCCTCCGGGACCTCGGCATCGACAGGTCCGGGGCGATCAGCATCGAACACCTGGACCTCACGCTCTCCTCGCGCGCCGAGAAGGCGGAGCACGAGGCGCCGGGCGACAGCGCGGACGCGGTGCTGTGGGAGGAGCTGACGGAGGCGACGCACGAGGAGTCGACGTTCTCCATCACGTACGTCTCCTTCCTCGCGCTGGCCACCATGCTCGCCGCCTGCGGCGTGATGCTGGACAACGCGGTGCTGATCGTGGGCGCGATGGCGGTGGGCCCGGAGTTCGGGCCGCTGGCCGGGATCTCCACGGCCATCGTGCAGCGCGCGCCCCGGCTGGTGGCGCGCTCGCTGGTGGCGCTGATCGGCGGCTTCGCGCTGGCGATGGTGATCACGGCGGGGTTCGCGTGGCTGATGGACGCGCTCGGCCTCTTCACGCACGACATGATCGACAAGCCGCGCCCCAACACCGACTTCATCTGGCATCCGGACTTGATGTCGTTCGTCGTCGCGTTCCTGGCGGGCATCGCCGGGACGCTCTCCCTCACCTCGGCGAAGTCCGGGGCGCTGATCGGCGTGGCGATCTCCGTGACGACGGTCCCGGCCGCCGCCAACGCGGCCGTCGCGTTCAGCTACTCCGACTACCAGCAGACCGTCGGCTCCGGGCAGCAGCTGCTCGCCAACCTGGGCGGGATCGTCCTCGCGGGCACGCTGACGCTGCTGCTGGAGAAGGGCCTGTGGCGGGTCCGGCGCACGCAGAAGCCCCCGGCGAGCACGCCGGGGGCTTCGGTACGCAGGTGAGGCGGCGGCTTCGGTACGGCAATGAGGCTTCCGTAGTACGCCTACGGGGCTTCCGTAGTACGCCTACGGGGCTCTTCCGTACGCCGGTGAGGCGGCGGCTCAGCCCAGCGCGGACTTCACCACATCGGCCAGCCGGCCCGCGACCGCGCGCGCCTGCTCGATGTCGGCGGCCTCGACCATGACCCGTACCAGCGGCTCCGTACCCGACTGGCGCAGCAGGACACGACCGGTGGAGCCCAGCTCGCGCTCGGCGTCGGTCACCGCCGTGGCCAGCTCGGAGGAGGTGGCGACCCGGGACTTGTCGACGTCGGGGACGTTGATGAGGACCTGCGGCATCCGCTCCATGACCCCGGCCAGCTCGGCGAGGCTCCGGCCGGTGGCGGCGATGCGGGCCGCCAGCATCAGGCCGGTCAGCGTGCCGTCGCCGGTCGTGGCGTGGTCCAGGACGATGACGTGGCCGGACTGCTCGCCGCCGAGCGCGAAGCCCTCGGCCTTCATCGACTCCAGGACGTAACGGTCGCCGACCGCCGTCTGCACGAGCTGGATGCCCTCGCGCTCCATGGCGATCTTGAAGCCGAGGTTCGACATCACGGTGCCGACGACGGTGTCCTTGCGCAGCTGCCCGGCCTCCCGCATGGCGAGGGCCAGCACGGCGAGGATCTGGTCGCCGTCGACCTCCTCGCCGGCCGCGTCCACGGCGAGGCAGCGGTCGGCGTCGCCGTCGTGGGCGATGCCGAGGTCGGCGCCGTGCTCGACGACGGCGGCGCGCAGGAGGCCCAGGTGGGTGGAGCCGCAGCCGTCGTTGATGTTGAGGCCGTCCGGCGCCGCGCCGATGGTGACGACCTCGGCCCCGGCCCGCGCGAACGCCTCGGGCGAGACCCGGGAGGCGGCGCCGTGCGCCTCGTCCAGGACGACCTTCAGCCCGTCGAGCCGGTTGGGGAGGACGCCGATGAGGTGGGCGACGTACCGGTCGAAGCCCTCCGTGTAGTCGGTGACCCGGCCGACGCCCGCGCCGGTCGGGCGGCTCCACGGCTCGCCGGTGCGGTGCTGCTCGTAGACCGTCTCGATCCGGTCCTCCAGCTCGTCGGCGAGCTTGTGGCCGCCGCGCGCGAAGAACTTGACGCCGTTGTCCGGCATGGCGTTGTGGCTGGCGGAGAGCATCACGCCGATGTCGGCGCCGAGCGCGCCGGTGAGGTACGCCACGGCCGGCGTCGGCAGCACGCCGACGCGCAGGACATCGACGCCGGCGCTGGCCAGACCGGCCACGACGGCGGCTTCCAGGAACTCTCCGGAGGCCCGGGGGTCGCGGCCGACCACGGCGGTCGGGCGATGGCCCTCGAAGCTGCCCGCCTCGGCGAGTACGTGCGCCGCCGCGACCGAGAGCCCGAGCGCGAGCTCGGCCGTCAGATCCGCGTTGGCGACACCGCGCACTCCGTCCGTACCGAAGAGTCGTCCCACTGGTGTCCTCCGAAGTGCTCAGAAACCGCAAAAAACAAAGCGAAGCGAAGCTAAACAACCACAACTACAAGAGCAGCAAAGCGGCCGGGCAGGCGGCATGACACGGCCCGGGCGGCAGAAGTCCGCGCGTGCGGGCCGATGAACGTCTTATGCCGTTATACGCCTGCGGGGCCCGATAAACGAACGCCCCAGCAGCACGGAGTGCGCCGCCGGGGCGTTCGGGTAATGCGGACGAGCAGGCGATTTAGCGCTTGCTGTACTGCGGGGCCTTACGGGCCTTCTTGAGACCGGCCTTCTTGCGCTCGACCGCACGGTCGTCGCGGGAGAGGAAGCCGGCCTTCTTCAGCGTGGCGCGGTTGTTGTCCACGTCCGCCTCGTTCAGCGCACGGGCCACACCGAGGCGCAGGGCGCCGGCCTGGCCGGAGACGCCGCCACCCGAGATGCGGGCGATGACGTCGTAGCGGCCGTCGAGCTCGAGCACCTTGAAGGGCTCGTTGACTTCCTGCTGGTGCACCTTGTTGGGGAAGTAGTCCTCAAGGGTGCGACCGTTGATCTTCCACTTGCCGGTGCCCGGAACGATCCGGACGCGGGCGATGGCGTTCTTGCGACGGCCAAGGCCGGCCGCGGGCTGCGGGTCGCCGAAGCGGCCGGCGAGCGACTCGGAGGTGTACTCACCCTCGACGGGGACCTCCGACTCGAAGGTGGTCACCTCGGCGAAGTTCTCCTCGCCCTCGGTGCCCTCGACGGGGTTCTCAACAGTGGTCTCGGCCACGATTCTCCTCAGATCTTTCTGTACGTCTTAGGGGGTGGCCGGAACTACTGCGCGACCTGGGTGATCTCGAACGGGACCGGCTGCTGAGCAGCGTGCGGGTGCTGGTCGCCCGCGTAGACCTTGAGCTTCGAGAGCATCTGACGGCCCAGGGTGTTCTTGGGGATCATGCCCTTGATGGCCTTCTCGACGGCCTTCTCGGGGTTCTTCGCGAGGAGCTCGTCGTAGCGCACCGAACGGAGACCGCCCGGGAAGCCCGAGTGGCGGTACGCCATCTTCTGGGTCTTCTTGTTGCCGGACAGGTGCACCTTGTCGGCGTTGATGATGATGACGAAGTCGCCCATGTCCATGTGGGGGGCGTAGATCGCCTTGTGCTTGCCGCGGAGGAGATTGGCAGCCGTGGTGGCCAGACGCCCCAGGACGATGTCCTGAGCGTCGATGATGTGCCACTGGCGAGTGACATCGCCGGGCTTGGGGCTGTACGTACGCACTTCGTAGCCTTCGCTTCTTAGTGGATGAGGTCCAGACAACACATGGCACCCCTGAAGCGATCATGCAGCTGGGGCTCACACTGCCGGGACACCGCCCGTATGCGAGCCACTGGTAACTGCTCCAGAGAACCTACGTAGGGGCCCGCCGCGTGAGAACGACGACCCGATACGTATAACAAACCTCGACAGTACCCGCCCGCCCTCGGGCGGGTCAAAACGACCACTTCCAGCCCCGCCGGCCTCCCTAGCCCCGCCGGCGCTTGAGGCGATCTTTTCAGCCCGGCCGCACGAATCCAGCCCCGCCGGCGCTTGAGGCGACCCTTCCAGCCCCGCCGGCGTTTGAGGCGCGGGGGCCCGGGGGCAGCGCCCCCGCAACGGCGCCGCACGACACCCCGCACCCGCACCACACCCCCACCCCACCCCCGCCGCCGCCGCCGCCGACCGCCAAGGTCACCGCACCCGCTGAACCCTCCGCTCATCCCACACCGGCTCAGCCGTCTCCCGCACCACCCCGTCCGACCCGAACACCAGATACCGGTCGAACGACTTCGCGAACCACCGGTCGTGCGTGACGGCCATCACCGTCCCGTCGTACACCTCCAGCCCGTCCTGCAACGCCTCCGCCGACTCCAGGTCCAGGTTGTCCGTCGGCTCGTCCAGCAGCAGCGCCGTCGTCCCCGCCAGCTCCAGCAGCAGGATCTGGAACCGCGCCTGCTGCCCACCGGAGAGCCGCTCGAACGCCTGGTCCCCCTGCCGCTCCAGCTCGTACCGCCGCAGCACCCCCATCGCCCCGCCCCGGTCCTTGGCGTGCTCGGACCAGAGGATCTCCACCAGCGTCTTGCCGAGCAGCTCCGGATGCGCGTGCGTCTGCGCGAAGTGCCCCGGCACGACCCGCGCCCCGAGCTTCCACTCCCCCGTGTGGGCCACCGGCTCACCGGCCAGCAGCCGCAGGAAGTGCGACTTGCCGGACCCGTTGGAGCCGAGGACGGCGACGCGCTCCCCGTAATAGATCTCCAGGTCGAACGGCTTCATCAGCCCGGTCAGCTCCAGCCCCTTGCAGGTCACCGCCCGCACCCCGGTCCGCCCACCGCGCAGCCGCATCCGGATGTCCTGCTCGCGCGGCGGCTCCGGCGGCGGCCCGGCCTCCTCGAACTTCTTGAAGCGGGTCTGCATCGCGTGGTAGCGGTTGGCCATGTCGGGGCTGTTCGCCGCCTGCTGCCGCATCCGCAGGACGAGCGCCTTCAGCCGGGCGTGCTCCTCCTGCCAGCGCCGCAGCAGCTCCTCGAACCGCGCGAACCGCTCCTTGCGGGCGTCGTGGTAGGTGGCGAAGCCGCCACCGTGCACCCACACATCGCTGCCGGCCGCGCTCGGCTCGACGCTGACGATCTTCTCGGCGGCGCGGGAGAGCAGCTCGCGGTCGTGGGAGACGAAGAGGACCGTCTTACGGGTCTCCTTCAGCTTCTCCTCCAGCCACCGCTTGCCCGGCACGTCCAGGTAGTTGTCCGGCTCGTCGAGCAGCAGCACCTCGTCGGGCCCGCGCAGCAGCGCCTCCAGCACCAGCCGCTTCTGCTCACCGCCGCTGAGCGTGCGCACCTCGCGCCACTGCGCCTTCTCGTACGGGACACCCAGCGCGGCCATCGTGCACATGTCCCAGACCGTCTCGGCCTCGTACCCGCGCGCCTCCGCCCAGTCGCTCAGCGCCTGCGCGTACGCCATCTGCGCGGCCTCGTCGTCGACGGTGAGAATCCGCTCCTCGGCCGCGTCGACGGCCTTCGCGGCCTCCCTGATCCGGGGCTGGGCCACCGACACGAGCAGGTCCCGTACGGTCCGCTCGTCCCGCACCGAGCCCACGAACTGCGGCATCACCCCGAGCCCGCCGCTCACCGAGACCGTGCCGCCGTGCGGCTGGAGCTCGCCGGCGAGCAGCCGCAGCAGGGTCGTCTTGCCCGCTCCGTTCGCCCCGACGAGGGCGACGACGGCTCCGTCGGCCACCCGGAACGAGGCGTCGCCGAGCAACACCCGCCCGTCCGGTAGGTAGTACTCCAGGTGGCCCGCTTCAAGATGTCCCATACAGAGCATTGTCACGGCCCGCGAAGCCATGGCCCAACCGGTTTACGCACCCTCTAGGATTCGCGCATGAGTTCATGGCAAGGGGGGCCCTCCTGGGGGCCGGGGGACAACGGGACTCCGGGGGACAGCGGGACTCCGGACTGGGCCGCGCTCGCCGACGCGTCCGCGGCGCGAGCCCGCCGGAAGCGCTGGCTGATGATCGGCGGCGGGATACTGGCCACCGGCCTGGTCGGGGCGATCGTGGCGACCGCCGTGGTCACCACGGGCGGCAGGAGCGATCCGACCGGCAGCGCGAGCGAACTGCCGGCACCGGCCGACCTCCCCGAGGACACGTCGGCGCCCGAGCCCTCCTTCTCGTCGGTGGCACCGCCGCCTCCGCCGGACCCGAAGGAGTACATATCCAGCGCCGGCAAGGACAAGGCGCCGATCACCGTCGGCAGCTTCTTCCCCGGCGAGAAGCTCGCGATGGGTGACCGCGTCCACGTCAAGGGCGCCACCGGCCGCACCACCGACTGCGCGACCGGCACCCAGGGCGCCCTCGGCGCGGTCCTCACGGACAACGGCTGCGAGCAGCTGATCCGCGCGACGTACAGCAAGGGCGGTGTGGCCGTCACCGTCGGCATCGCGGTCTTCGACACCGAGGCCCGCGCGAAGAAGACGGTCGACCAGGCCTCGGGCGGCCTCGCCTCCCTCAGCGGCGCGGGCGTCTCCACGTTCTGCCGCGGCGGTACGGTCTGCCGCCGCACGACCAACTCCTACGGCCGGTACGCCTACTTCACCGTCGGCGGCTTCACCAACGGCACCAGCGTCACCGAGCAGGACAGGGGCGTCTTCGCCGTCGGCGACGACCTGACGAACTTCGTCTTCCGTCAGATCCACCAGCGCGGCCGGGTCCAGGCGTCACAGGCGGCGGCGGAACCGGCGCAGTAGAGGACGACTCCCGGGGCCGGTGCGCACCACGCATAACTGAACATGTTCAATAAGGGCGATGAACACTCTCGGCCTCCGCGCCGGCCCCCGCCTCATCGCCGTCGGCTACGTCGTCCTGGTCCTGGCTGTCGCCCTGGCCGACGAGATCGCCGGTCATCCGTCGGCCCTCGGCGCGACGATGACGCTGATCTCCTTCCCCGGCTCCATCCTGGTGCTGGTCACCCTCGTCTACCCCCTGGCCATCCTGGTCGGCGACGACACAGTCGACGAAGAGGTCACGTTCAGCCTCCTGACCCCCCTGCTCCACGGCGCCGGCGCCCTGGTCAACGTGCTGGTCGTGTGGGCCGTCATCGCCTTCGTCCGCCACTTCAGGAACGAGGCCCGCCGCAGCGGCCGCTGACCGCGCACCGCCTCAGCAGCACCCGGCGGCCCCCGGCAACGTCCTGACGTTCCGGGCCTCTTCGGCCCGCGCCGCCAGCAACTCGTCCGCCGGGTACTCCACTTCCTCCAGCGTCAGCCCGTGCGGCCGCACCACGTGCACTCCGGGGTCGCGGACCTTCGCCGCGAGCACCTCGGCGGGCCAGGCGGCCGGGCGGCGGCCGTCCCCGACGAACAGCGCTGCACCGATCAGGGCGCGGACCATGTTGTGGCAGAAGGCATCCGCCTGCACGGTCGCGGTGAGGACTCCGGACTCCTCGTCCCGTACCCAACTCAGCTTCTGCAGGGTGCGGATGGTGGTCGCGCCCTCGCGCTTCTTGCAGTACGCGGCGAAGTCGTGCTCGCCCACCATCAGCGCGGCCGCCTCGTTCATCGCGTCCAGGTCCAACGGCCGGTCGTGCCACAGCACATGACCGCGCGTCAGCGGGTCGACGCCGCCGGGCCGGTCGCCGACCCGGTAGGCGTAACGCCTCCAGAGCGCGGAGAAGCGGGCGTTGAACCCGGCCGGGGCGGGGGCCGCGCGCCAGATCCGTACGTCCAGCGGCAGCCGCCCCGCCAGCCGCCGCAGCAGCTTCTCCTCGTGCTCGGCCCACACCGCCTCCGGCAGGTCCACGTGCGCCACCTGGCCGCGCGCGTGCACCCCGGCGTCCGTGCGGCCCGCCACCGTCAGGTCGTACGTCACCGGCGACCGGGTCACGGTCCGCAGCGCGTCCTCGATCTCGCCCTGCACCGTGCGCCGGCTGGTCTGCTTCGCCCAGCCGGAGAAGTCCTTGCCGTCGTACGACAGGTCCAGCCGCACCCGTACGAACCCGGGCTCCGCCTCGTCACTCACCGCGCCATCCTCTCCCTGCCCCTGCTCAGCAGAACGGGCCCGCACCGCCCCGAAGGGAGGATGCGGGCCCGTCCAGTGGTCCTCAGAACGCTCAGGCGTCCTTGGACTCCTCGTCGGCCTTCTCGACCGGCTTGGCGTCCTCGACGGCCTCGGTGGACTCGGCCTTGGCCTCGTCCTTCTTGGCAGCGTCTTCCTTGACCGCGCGCTTCGTCGCGGCCTCGGCCTCACCGGTGGCCTGCTGGGCCACGGTCAGCGCCTCGACCAGCTCGATGACGGCCATCGGGGCGTTGTCGCCACGACGGTTGCCGATCTTGGTGATACGCGTGTAACCACCGGGGCGGTTCTCGTACCGGGGAGCGATCTCGGTGAAGAGCGTGTGGACGACGCTCTTGTCCGTGATCGTCTGCAGCACCAGGCGACGGTTGTGGATGTCGCCCTTCTTCGCCTTGGTGACGAGGCGCTCGGCGACGGGGCGCAGGCGGCGGGCCTTGGCCTCGGTCGTCGTGATGCGGCCGTGCTCGAACAGCGACTTCGCCAGGTTGGCGAGGAGCAGACGCTCGTGCGCGGCGCTGCCGCCCAGACGGGCACCCTTTGCGGGACGCGGCATGGTGATTCTCCTTGTGTGCTGCACCGGCCGTATCAGGTACCGGTGTCAGTTCCCGTGAAGCGGACGCCTCACGGAAGTCATAGCTGCCGGATATCGGCCAAAATCAAGCCGGCCCGGCGTTCGCGCCGGACATCAGCCAAAATCAGCCCGCCCGACGTTCTCGCCGGACATCAGCCAAAATCAAGCCCGTCCGGCGATTGAGGACAAAGCCTCAGCCCCGGCCCGGGGCACCCTCAAAACCGGGCACCCCCAGCCGGGAGGCGACTCAGTACTGCTCGGTCTCCACGAAACCCGCATCCGCATCGTCATCGGCGCCGAAGGCGTCAGCCGCAGCCGTCGGGTCGAAGCCGGGAGGCGAGTCCTTCAGCGCGAGGCCCATACCGGCCAGCTTCGCCTTGACCTCGTCGATCGACTTCGCACCGAAGTTGCGGATGTCGAGCAGGTCCGCCTCGGAACGGGCCACGAGCTCACCCACGGAGTGGATGCCCTCGCGCTTGAGGCAGTTGTACGAACGGACCGTGAGCTCCAGCTCCTCGATCGGCAGCGCCAGATCGGCGGCGAGAGCAGCGTCCGTCGGGGACGGGCCCATGTCGATGCCCTCGGCGTCGATGTTGAGCTCGCGCGCCAGACCGAACAGCTCGACCAGGGTCTTACCGGCCGACGCCATGGCGTCACGGGGACGCATGGCCTGCTTGGTCTCGACGTCGACGATCAGCTTGTCGAAGTCGGTGCGCTGCTCGACACGGGTCGCCTCGACCTTGTACGTGACCTTGAGCACCGGCGAGTAGATGGAGTCGACCGGGATGCGGCCGATCTCCTGGCCGACCTGCTTGTTCTGGACGGCGGAGACGTAGCCGCGACCGCGCTCGACGGTCAGCTCCATTTCCAGCTTGCCCTTGCCGTTGAGCGTGGCGAGAACGAGGTCGGGGTTGTGCACCTCGACACCGGCCGGAGGCGCGATGTCGGCGGCGGTGACCAGACCCGGGCCCTGCTTGCGCAGGTACATCACGACCGGCTCGTCGTGCTCCGAGGAGACGACCAGCTGCTTGATGTTGAGGATGAGGTCGGTGACGTCCTCCTTGACGCCCGGCACGGTGGTGAACTCGTGCAGGACACCGTCGATCCGGATGCTGGTGACAGCGGCACCGGGGATCGAGGAGAGGAGCGTACGGCGGAGGGAGTTGCCGAGGGTGTAACCGAAGCCCGGCTCCAGCGGCTCGATCACGAACCGGGAGCGGAACTCGTCGACGACCTCTTCGGTCAGCGACGGACGCTGAGCGATAAGCATGCGGTGATCCTTCAGTCGTGGGCACCCACTATTTGATGCCCGACAGTGAAACAAGGGTACGGGCGGTACGCCCCGAATGAGGCGTACCGCCCGGACCTGAACGCTACTGACGCACGGCCGTCACCGGCCGTAGCGGGTCAGACGCGGCGACGCTTCGGCGGACGGCAGCCGTTGTGCGGCGTCGGGGTGACGTCCTGGATCGAACCGACCTCCAGGCCGGTGGCCTGGAGCGAGCGGATCGCGGTCTCACGGCCGGAGCCGGGACCCTTGACGAAGACGTCGACCTTGCGCATGCCGTGCTCCTGCGCGCGGCGGGCCGCCGACTCGGCGGCCATCTGCGCGGCGAAGGGGGTGGACTTGCGCGAGCCCTTGAAGCCGACGTGGCCGGCGGAGGCCCAGGAGATCACGTTGCCCGAGGGGTCCGTGATCGAGACGATGGTGTTGTTGAACGTGCTCTTGATGTGCGCGTGGCCGTGAGCGACGTTCTTCTTTTCCTTGCGACGCACCTTCTTGGCTGCGCCCTGACGACCCTTGGGGGGCATGTCTTGACTCCAGATGGAGAGGGGAGGTGATCGGTCCTACAGCGAAGACCGCTGGTTGCTGCGGGTTCCGGAGAACCGGAGGTCCGCAGTGCGTCCGCTGAGGACTACTTCTTGCCCGGCTTCTTCTTACCGGCGATGGCGCGACGCGGGCCCTTGCGGGTACGCGCGTTCGTGCTGGTGCGCTGACCGTGGACCGGCAGACCGCGGCGGTGACGAATGCCCTGGTAGCAGCCGATCTCGATCTTGCGGCGGATGTCGCCCTGGATCTCGCGACGGAGGTCACCCTCGGTGCGCAGGTTGGCGTCCACGTACTCGCGGATCTTGACCAGGTCCTCTTCGGCCAGGTCGCGAACGCGGGTGTTGGGGTTCACGCCGGTGGTGGCGAGGATCTCCTTGGACCGGGTGCGCCCGATACCGAAGACGTAGGTGAGGGCAACCTCCACGCGCTTTTCGCGCGGGATGTCAACACCTGAAACGCGTGCCATTCAATGGCTCCAGTTGTTAGTTCGGGGGTCTTCCGCAGTACCGCTCCCGACCGCCGACCACCCACGAGGAGTGGTGGTACGTCCGGGTCCCCGGCCCCCGCCGGAGGTGTCGTCAGCCGTGAGGCTTGGACGGGCACTGCGTATGTACGTGCTTACGTGCGTCGCGCGAAGAACTGCGAGATGCAGGGGGTCGTGCGTCAGCCCTGGCGCTGCTTGTGGCGCAGGTTGTCGCAGATGACCATGACCCGACCGTGGCGGCGGATCACCTTGCACTTGTCGCAGATCTTCTTGACGCTCGGCTTGACCTTCATGGGATGTCAGGTTCTCCGGGTCAGTGCCATCACCGCGCCGAAACGGGGTGCGGGCAAGATCTACTTGTAGCGGTAGACGATCCGGCCACGCGTCAGGTCGTACGGAGAGAGCTCCACCACGACCCGGTCATCCGGGAGGATGCGGATGTAGTGCATCCGCATCTTGCCGCTGATGTGCGCCAGGACCTTGTGACCGTTCTGGAGCTCCACCTTGAACATTGCGTTCGGGAGGGACTCGATCACGGTGCCCTCAATCTCGATGGCACCTTGCTTCTTGGCCACGCTTCGCCTTTCGAATCGGCTACCTTGATCGACTCCTGCGATCCCCTGTCCTACCTGCGGACATACGGATGCACCGGAGCCGACGAGTCAGTCTACGTCAGCGGACTCCAAAAGACGAATCCGTCAAGTTTGCCCACTGCCGGTGATCCTTAGACCTGCCGGACGTATCACGTCAACCGAGCGGGTCGGGCGCGGCCTCGATCCCGTACTCCGCGAGCTTCGCCTTCCCGCAGTCCGGGGCGGTCAGGACCAGCGGGCCCTGCTCGGTCAGCGCGATGGAGTGCTCCCAGTGCGAGGACCAGGTGCCGTCCGTCGTGATGACCGTCCAGTCGTCGGCGAGGGTCTCCGTACGGGCCGTGCCGAGCGAGACCATGGGCTCGATCGCCAGGCAGACGCCCGGGACCAGCTTGATGCCCTTGCCGCGCTTGCGGGAGACGTAGTTCAGCAGGTGCGGGTCCATGTGCATCTCGGTGCCGATGCCGTGGCCGCCGAAGTCCTCGATGATCCCGTACTTGCCGGTGGCCGGACGGGGCTGGCGGCGGATGTACGTCTCGATCGCCTTGGAGATGTCGACGAGGCGGTTGTTCACCTTCATCGCGGCGATCCCGG
This sequence comes from Streptomyces sp. CA-146814, assembly GCF_050942385.1. Classification (NCBI taxonomy): domain Bacteria; kingdom Bacillati; phylum Actinomycetota; class Actinomycetes; order Kitasatosporales; family Streptomycetaceae; genus Streptomyces; species Streptomyces sp. CA-146814. The sequence goes on along the minus strand of NZ_CP192068.1, from coordinate 4,833,169 downwards.
CCCACATCGACTCCTCGGTCACCCGCGAGAGCTCGACCAGCTCCGGAGCGTGACCGGTGCCCACGAAGGCGGTGTACGCGGCGTCGCCGTGCCAGCCGTCCACGATGGCGCCGGCGTCGATCGAGATGATGTCGCCGTCCTTGAGGACCGTCTTCTCGTCCGGGATGCCGTGGACCACGACCTCGTTGACCGAGGTGCAGATGGTCGCGGGGAACCCGCCGTACCCGAGGAAGTTCGACTTCGCGCCGTGGTCGGCGATCACCTTGCGGGCGACCTGGTCCAGGTCGTGCGTGGTGGCGCCGGGCACGGCCGCCTCACGGGTGGCCGCGTGAATGGCAGCGACCACCAGCCCCGCCTCGCGCATCTTCGCGATCTGCTCGGGGGTCTTGATCTGCACCATTGCTCGGCGCCTCTCTGCATCGTCGGTGACGGGTGACGGGGCCGCCGCGCGGCCGTACCCCACGATACGGGCGCAAGAAGTCGGCCGCGGCGCCCTGGGGCGCCGCGGCCGACTGCACAGCGGTGGTACGGGTGGGGCTCAGTCCTGGTCGCCGGACTTCTGCAGAGCCGCCATGGCGCGCTCGGTCACCTCGGTGACCTTGCCGAGCGCGGAGATGGTCACCACCAGGCCCTGGGCCCGGTAGTAGTCGATGATCGGCTCGGTCTGCGTGTGGTAGACCTCCAGCCGCGTCCGGACCGTCTCCTCGGTGTCGTCGTCCCGCTGGTACAGCTCGCCGCCGCAGGCGTCGCAGACGCCCTCGGTCTTCGGCGGGTTGTACGTCACGTGGAAGACGTGCGCGCTGTCGTTACGGCAGATGCGGCGGCCCGCGATCCGCTTCACGACCTCGTCCTCGGGGACCTCGAGATCGAGGACCGCGTCCAGCTTCACGCCCTCGTCCTTGAGCATCACGTCAAGGGCTTCGGCCTGGCCGACGTTCCGCGGGAAGCCGTCCAGCAGGAAGCCGTTCACGGCGTCCGGCTGGCCCATGCGGTCCTTGGCCATCCCGATGGTGACTTCGTCCGGCACCAGCCGGCCTGCGTCCATGTAGGCGCGGGCCTGCTTGCCAAGGTCGGTGCCCTGGCTGATGTTGGCGCGGAAGAGGTCGCCCGTGGAGATGTGCGGAATCGACAGGTTTTGGGCAAGGTACGCAGCCTGCGTTCCCTTGCCGGCCCCCGGAGGCCCGACGAGGACGATTCGCATCAGCGGAGGAACCCTTCGTAATTGCGCTGCTGGAGCTGACTCTCGATCTGCTTCACGGTTTCCAGACCCACACCCACGATGATGAGGATGCTCGTCCCGCCGAACGGGAAGTTCTGGTTCGCACCGCCGAAGCCTGCCAACGCCATCGTCGGCACCAGAGCGATCAGGCCCAGGTACAGCGAGCCCGGCCAAGTGATCCTGTTGAGCACGTAGCTCAGGTACTCGGCAGTAGGTCGACCTGCCCGGATACCCGGGATGAAGCCACCATACTTCTTCATGTTGTCGGCGACTTCGTCGGGGTTGAACGAAATGGCGACGTAGAAGAAGGCGAAGAACACGATGAGTACGAAGTACACCGAGATGTAGTACGGGTGGTTACCCGTCACGAAGTGGTCCTGGATCCAGGTGGCCCACCCTGCGGTGGATCCGGAGAACTGGACGATCAGCGACGGGATGAAGAGCAGCGACGAGGCGAAGATGACGGGAATCACACCCGCCTGGTTCACCTTGAGCGGGATGTACGTCGACGTACCGCCGTAGGAACGGCGCCCGATCATGCGCTTCGCGTACTGGACCGGGATGCGGCGCTGGGCCTGCTCGACGAAGACGACGAGGGCGACCATCACGAAGCCGATGAGGATGACCGTGCCGAACTCGATCCAGCCGTCGGCCAGCTTGCCGCTCTCCTTGATGGCCCACAGGGCGCCGGGGAACGTGGCGGCGATCGAGATGAACATGAGGATCGACATGCCGTTGCCGATGCCCTTGTCGGTGATGAGCTCACCGAGCCACATGACCGCGGCGGTGCCGGCCGTCATGGTGATGACCATCACCAGGGTCGTGAAGATGGACTTGTCGGCGACGATCTGGCTGCCGACGGTGCAGTTCTGGAACAGCGCCCCGCTCCGGGCGGTGGCGACGAGGCCGGTGCCCTGGAGGACGGCCAGCGCGACGGTCAGATAACGCGTGTACTGCGTGATCTTCGCCGTGCCGGACTGGCCCTCCTTCTTGAGGGCTTCCAGCCGGGGGATCACGACGGTCAGCAGCTGGAGAATGATGCTGGCCGTGATGTACGGCATGATGCCGAGCGCGAAGATGGTGATCTGCAACAGGGCGCCACCGCTGAACATCTGCATCAGACCGAGCAGGCCACCCGAATCGGCCTGGTCGATGCACTGCTGCACCTTCGCGTAGTCGACCCCGGGGGCCGGGACGTGGGCCCCGAGCCGGTAGATCACGATGATGCCGAGCGTGAAGAGCAGCTTCTTGCGCAGGTCGGGCGTCTTGAACGCTCGGGCGAACGCGGTGAACACGGTGCCTCCTGCGACCCCCGCGCTATGCGTCAGAGGCGACGGGTCTGGATGGGACTGGATGGGATCGGATACAAGGCAGCCCTACATCGTAAGGAGGCCACAAAAGATTAACGGCGCCACCCTACCCGGCCCGGGACTGAGCAGGAAACACGCACTGCACACCGGTGCAACGCCTGCTCCCCGCCCCGGGCCGTGAAAGACCGGCCAAGCCACACCAATTGGGACGTGAACGACCTCGGACTCCCCCACCGCCGGTGCGGTGGACACCCGTTCAACCTTTCCCGAGCCTTTACGGTTCCCGTACAGCGGCACAAACGAGAAAAAGCCTGGCCGGCCACCCTCCGAAGAGGGGGCCGGCCAGGCTCAGTTCTGTCCCGCGGCTCAGACGAGCTCGGTGACCGTACCGCCGGCGGCGGTGATCTTCTCCTTGGCGGAGCCGGAGACGGCGTCAACCGAAACCTGCAGCGCCACGGAGATCTCGCCCTGTCCGAGGACCTTGACGAGGTGGTTGTTGCGCACGGCACCCTTGGCGACCAGGTCGGCCACCGTGACCTCTCCACCCTCGGGGTAGAGCGTCGCGAGCTTGTCCAGGTTCACGACCTGGTACTCCGTGCGGAACGGGTTCTTGAAGCCCTTGAGCTTCGGGAGACGCATGTGGAGGGGCATCTGGCCACCCTCGAAGCGCTCCGGAACCTGGTAACGAGCCTTCGTACCCTTGGTACCACGGCCTGCGGTCTTACCCTTGGACGCCTCACCACGACCCACACGGGTCTTGGCGGTCTTGGCGCCCGGGGCAGGCCGGAGGTTGTGGGCCTTCAGCGGGCTGTTCTCCGCCATGTCAGTCAACCTCCTCAACCGTCACGAGGTGGCGGACGGTGTTGGCCATTCCGCGGAACTCGGGGCGGTCCTCCTTGACAACCGAGTCGTTCAGGCGCTTGAGCCCGAGCGAACGCAGGGTGTCGCGGTGGTTCTGCTTGCTGCCGATGTACGACTTCGTCTGCGTGATCTTGAGGCGAGCCATTACGCACCCGCTCCCGCACGCGCACGGAGCAGAGCCGCGGGGGCGACGTCCTCGAGGGGCAGACCACGGCGGGCCGCGATCTCCTCGGGACGCTGCAGGCCCTTCAGGGCCTCCACGGTCGCGTGCACGATGTTGATCGCGTTGGACGAGCCAAGCGACTTCGACAGGATGTCGTGAACGCCGGCGCACTCGAGCACGGCACGCACCGGGCCACCGGCGATAACACCGGTACCGGGGGAAGCCGGCTTGAGCAGGACGACGCCCGCAGCCTTCTCGCCCGTGATCGGGTGAGGGATGGTGCCCTGGATGCGCGGGACCTTGAAGAAGTTCTTCTTGGCCTCTTCGACACCCTTGGCGATGGCCGCGGGAACTTCCTTGGCCTTGCCGTATCCGACACCGACGGTGCCGTCACCATCGCCCACCACGACCAGCGCGGTGAAGCTGAAGCGACGACCACCCTTCACAACCTTGGCGACGCGGTTGATCGCGACGACACGCTCGACGTACGCGGTCTTCTCGGCGGCGCTGGCGCCACCGTCACGGCCCTTCCGGTCCCGCCGCTCGCCGCCACCGGCACCGCTTCCGCGGCGCTGGGGTCCAGCCATTGGATTTACCTCTCTCTGTTACGTCCGCTGTGCGTAGGAACCGGGGCTTAGAACTTCAGCCCGGCTTCACGGGCGGCGTCAGCCAGAGCGGCAATCCGCCCGGCGTACTGGTTACCACCGCGGTCAAACACGACGGCCTCGACGCCTGCGGCCTTGGCGCGCTCGGCGACCAGGGCGCCGACCTGCTGGGCCTGGGCGCTCTTGTCACCCTCGCCACCACGGATCGAGGTGTCCAGGGTCGACGCCGACGCGAGCGTGTGGCCCGCGATGTCGTCGATGACCTGGGCCACGATGTGGCGGTTGGAACGCGTCACGACCAGACGGGGACGCTCCGGCGAACCCGACATGTGCTTGCGGACGCGGATGTGGCGGCGCTTGCGAGCAGCGCGCTTGTAAGCGTCGCCCTTGGCGATCTTCACACCGTATGCCATGGCTACTTACCAGCCTTTCCGACCTTGCGGCGGATGACCTCGCCGGCGTACTTGACGCCCTTGGCCTTGTACGGGTCGGGCTTCCGCAGCTTGCGGATGTTGGCGGCCACTTCGCCGACCTTCTGCTTGTCGATGCCCTCGACGCTGAGCTTCGTGGGCGACTCGACCTTGAAGGTGATGCCTTCCGGAGCCTCGATGAGGATCGGGTGGCTGTAGCCCAGGGCGAACTCCAGGTTGGAGCCCTTCGCCTGGACGCGGTAACCGACACCGCTGATCTCGAGCGCCTTGGAGTAACCCGCGGTCACGCCGGTGATCATGTTCGCCACCAGCGTGCGGGACAGGCCGTGGAGGGCCTTGTTCTGACGCTCGTCGTTCGGGCGGGTGACGTTGAGAACGCCGTCCTCACCCTTGGAGACCTCGATCGGCGCGGCGACGGTGTGCGTGAGCGAGCCCTTGGGGCCCTTCACGGCGACCGTACGGCCATCGATGGTGACGTCCACACCGGCGGGAACCTGGATGGGGAGCTTGCCGATTCGCGACATGAGCTTTCCTTCCTTTCCCGACTACCAGACGTAGGCGAGGACTTCCCCACCTACGCCCTTCTTGCCTGCCTGCTGGCCGGTCAGGAGGCCGTGGGACGTGGAGATGATCGCCACGCCCAGGCCGCCGAGAACCTTCGGCAGGTTGGTGGACTTTGCGTATACACGCAGACCCGGCTTCGAAATCCGCTTGATGCCGGCGATCGAGCGCTCGCGGTTCGGGCCGAACTTCAGCTCGAGGACGAGGTTCTTGCCGACCTCGGCGTCCTCGACCTTCCAGCCGGTGATGAAGCCCTCCTGCTGGAGGATCTCCGCGATGTGCGACTTGATCTTGCTGTGCGGCATCGAGACATCGTCGTGATATGCCGAGTTCGCGTTACGCAGACGCGTGAGCATGTCTGCGATGGGATCAGTCATGGTCATGAGTTGGCCTTCGGCCTCTCTCGCCGGGGTTTCCTGTATGCGCCATCCCTCTCCCCACTCAGTGGTGGGACGGGTGCGGTGCGGGGACCTACGGCGTAGTAAGTCGGTCGTGGGCGGCAGGCGCCCAACCCTTCAAGCCTACGGCATGAAAGGACGGGCTCCTGCCGACCCAGATGCTTACCGAGAGTCTCCAGAACTTCCCTTCGCCCTAGGGCGGAGGAGAGTTACCAGGAGCTCTTGGTCACGCCCGGCAGCTCGCCACGGTGAGCCATCTCACGAAGGCACACGCGGCACAGGCCGAACTTGCGGTAGACGGAGTGGGGCCGGCCGCAGCGCTGGCAGCGGGTGTACCCGCGAACGCCGAACTTCGGCTTACGGGCGGCCTTAGCGATCAGAGCCTTCTTCGCCACGGTCAGTTCTCCTTGAACGGGAAGCCGAGGTGACGAAGGAGGGCACGACCCTCGTCGTCGTTGGTCGCCGTGGTGACCACGGTGATGTCCATGCCCCGGACCCGGTCGATCTTGTCCTGGTCGATCTCGTGGAACATGACCTGCTCCGTGAGACCGAAGGTGTAGTTGCCACGGCCGTCGAACTGCTTCGGCGACAGGCCACGGAAGTCACGGATACGCGGCAGCGCGAGCGACAGCGTACGGTCCAGGAACTCCCACATCCGGTCACCGCGGAGGGTGACGTGGCAGCCGATCGGCTGGCCCTCACGCAGCTTGAACTGCGCGATGGACTTGCGGGCCTTGGTGACGGCCGGCTTCTGACCGGTGATCGTGGTGAGGTCCTTGACGGCACCGTCGATCAGCTTGGAGTCGCGGGCGGCGTCGCCCACACCCATGTTGACCACGATCTTGACCAGACCGGGAACCTGCATGACGTTCTCGTACGAGAACTCCTCACGCAGCTTGCCGGCGATTTCCTCGCGGTAGCGCGTCTTGAGACGCGGCGCAGTGGTGGCAGTCATCAGATGTCCTCACCGGTCCGCTTGGCAACGCGGATCTTGTTGCCCTCGTCGTCAAAGCGGTAGCCGACGCGGGTGACAACCTTGTTGCCGTCCTTCTCCACGACCAGCTGAACGTTGCTGACGTGGATCGGGGCCTCGGTGGTGACAATGCCACCCGTCTGCGAACCGCGAGCCGTCTGACCGGCCTTGGTGTGCTTCTTGACCCGGTTGACACCCTCGACGAGGACGCGGTCCTGAGCGGGGTAGGCCACGATGACCTTGCCCTGCTTGCCCTTGTCCTTACCGGTGATGACCTGAACCAGGTCGCCCTTCTTGATCTTCATGCTTACAGCACCTCCGGCGCGAGCGAGATGATCTTCATGAACTTCTTCTCGCGCAGCTCTCGGCCCACCGGGCCGAAGATGCGGGTGCCGCGGGGGTCGCCGTCGTTCTTCAGAATGACGGCGGCGTTCTCGTCGAAGCGGATGTACGAGCCATCCTGACGACGACGCTCCTTGACGGTGCGAACGATGACGGCCTTGACGACGTCACCCTTCTTCACGTTGCCACCGGGGATCGCGTCCTTGACGGTGGCGACGATGACGTCACCGATACCCGCGTAGCGGCGACCCGAGCCACCGAGAACACGAATGGTGAGAATTTCCTTCGCACCCGTGTTGTCGGCGACGCGCAGTCGCGACTCCTGCTGGATCACGTCTATCTCCTGATCGTCTGCCGGTTCCCGGCGGGTGCCTCTCCGTGTTACCGGAGAGGCACCTCACCGAGCCTGGCGGAACTGACCTGAGGGGAGAATCCCTCAGGAATTACTTGGCCTTCTCGAGGATCTCGACGATGCGCCAGCGCTTCGAGGCCGACAGCGGACGCGTCTCCATGATGATGACGCGGTCGCCGACGCCCGCAGAGTTCTGCTCGTCGTGGGCCTTGAGCTTGTTCGTACGGCGGATGACCTTGCCGTACAGCGCGTGCTTGACGCGGTCCTCGACAGCGACGACGACGGTCTTGTCCATCTTGTCGCTGACGACCAGACCCTCGCGGGTCTTGCGGAAGCCGCGGTCGGTCTTGCTGGTCTCAGTCACAGTCTTCTCGCTCATCAGACGCTCTCCACCGTCTCGATGCCCAGCTCGCGCTCGCGCATCAGGGTGTAGATCCGGGCGATGTCCTTACGGACGGACTTGAGCCGGCCGTGGTTCTCGAGCTGGCCCGTCGCCGCCTGGAAGCGGAGGTTGAACAGCTCTTCCTTGGCTTCGCGGAGCTTGTTGAGGAGCTCCTCGTCGCCCAGCTCGCGCAGCTCGGACGCCTTGGTACCGGCCGACATCACGACTCACCTGCCTCGCGCCGAACGATCCGGCACTTCATCGGAAGCTTGTGAGCAGCGCGGGTGAGCGCCTCACGAGCAATCTTCTCGTTCGGGTAGGACAGCTCGAACATCACCCGACCCGGCTTGACGTTCGCGATCCACCACTCGGGAGAACCCTTACCGGAACCCATGCGGGTCTCGGCCGGCTTCTTCGTCAGGGGACGGTCCGGGTAGATGTTGATCCAGACCTTGCCGCCACGCTTGATGTGACGGGTCATCGCGATACGAGCGGACTCGATCTGACGGTTCGTCACGTACGCCGGGGTCAGCGCCTGGATGCCGTACTCGCCGAACGCAACCTGCGTGCCACCCTTGGACATACCGCTGCGCTTCGGGTGGTGCTGCTTGCGGTGCTTGACCCTACGGGGGATCAGCATTTCGGTCAGGCCTCCGTTCCGGTGCTCTCAGCAGCCGGAGCAGCGGCGGCGGGGGCGTCGGCCTTGGGGGCCTCGGCTGCCGGCGACTGCTGCGGCTTACGGCCGCGACCGCCACGCTCGCCACCACGGCCGCCACCACGGCCGGCCGGGCGGTCGGTGCCGCCACGAGCCGGACGGTTGCCGGCGCGGGCCGCGGCGTTCTCGGCGCGAACCTCGGCGATGTTCTTGACGTCGCCCTTGTAGATCCAGACCTTCACGCCGATGCGGCCGAAGGTCGTCTTGGCCTCGAAGAAGCCGTAATCGACGTTCGCGCGGAGCGTGTGCAGGGGCACGCGGCCCTCGCGGTAGAACTCCGAGCGGGACATCTCGGCGCCGCCGAGGCGACCGCCGCACTGGATCTTGATGCCCTTGGCGCCGGCCTTCATCGAGGACTGCATGCTCTTACGCATGGCCCGACGGAAGGAGACGCGGGAGGAGAGCTGCTCGGCGACGGCCTGGGCCACCAGCTGAGCGTCCACCTCGGGGTTCTTGACCTCGAGGATGTTCAGCTGGACCTGCTTGCCGGTCAGCTTCTCCAGCTCGCCGCGGATGCGATCGGCCTCGGCGCCACGGCGACCGATGACGATGCCCGGACGGGCGGTGTGGATGTCAACGCGGACGCGGTCGCGGGTGCGCTCGATCTCGACCTTCGAGATGCCGGCCCGCTCCATGCCCTTCGTCATCATGCGACGAATGGCGACGTCTTCCTTGACGTAGTCCTTGTACAGCTTGTCGGCGTACCAGCGGGACTTGAAGTCCGTGGTGATGCCGAGCCGGAACCCGTGCGGGTTTACCTTCTGGCCCATTACCGGGTTCCTTCCTTGCTGCTGACGACCACGGTGATGTGGCTGGTCCGCTTACGGATCCGGTAGGCACGGCCCTGAGCACGCGGACGGAACCGCTTCAGGGTCGGGCCCTCGTCCACGTACGCCTCGCTGATGACCAGCGAAGAGGCGTCGGTGTGGTCGTAGTTGTGTGCAGCGTTGGCGATGGCGCTGTCCAGCACCTTGCCAACCGGCACGCTCGCGGCCTGCGGGGCGAAACGCAGGACCGCCTGAGCCTCCGTGGCATCCATGCCACGGATGAGGTCCACCACGCGGCGGGCCTTCATGGGCGTGACGCGGATGTACCGCGCCTGGGCCCTGGCTTCCATGGTTGTCCCTTCGGTGTAAGTCATAGTCGTTTCCACCCCGCGCTTAGCGGCGCTTCGACTTCCGGTCGTCCTTGACGTGGCCGCGGAAGGTGCGAGTCGGCGAGAACTCGCCGAGCTTGTGGCCGACCATCGACTCGGTGACGAACACCGGGACGTGGATCTTGCCGTTGTGCACCGCGATGGTGTGACCCAGCATGGCCGGGACGATCATCGAGCGACGGGACCAGGTCTTGATGACGTTCTTGGTGCCTGCCTCGTTCTGTACGTCCACCTTCTTGATGAGGTGGCCGTCGACGAAGGGCCCCTTCTTGAGACTGCGCGGCATCTAAACCCGCTCCTAGCGCTTCTTGTTCGTCTTGCGGCGGCGGACGATGTACTTGTTGCTCGCCTTCTTGGGAGAACGCGTACGACCCTCCTTCTGACCCCACGGCGAGACCGGGTGGCGTCCACCGGAGGTCTTGCCTTCACCACCACCGTGCGGGTGGTCAACCGGGTTCATCGCGACACCGCGGACGGTCGGGCGGACGCCCTTCCAGCGCATGCGGCCGGCCTTGCCCCAGTTGATGTTCGACTGCTCGGCGTTGCCGACCTCACCGATCGTCGCGCGGCAGCGCGCGTCGACCAGGCGGATCTCACCCGACGGCATACGAAGGTGGGCCATGGTGCCCTCCTTCGCCAGCAGCTGCACGGAGGCACCCGCGGAACGGGCGAACTTCGCGCCGCCGCCGGGCCGCAGCTCGATGGCGTGGATGGTCGTACCGACCGGGATGTTGCGCAGCGCCAGGTTGTTACCGGGCTTGATGTCGGCGGTCGGACCGTTCTCGACACGGTCACCCTGCGACAGGCCACGGGGAGCGACGATGTAACGCTTCTCGCCGTCCGCGTAGTGCAGCAGCGCGATGCGCGCGGTGCGGTTCGGGTCGTACTCGATGTGCGCGACCTTGGCCGGCACGCCGTCCTTGTCGTGACGACGGAAGTCGATCACGCGGTAGGCGCGCTTGTGGCCACCACCCTGGTGGCGAACGGTCACACGACCGGCGTTGTTACGGCCGCCCTTGCTGTGCAGAGGGCGGACCAGCGACTTCTCCGGCGTGGACCGCGTGATCTCGACAAAGTCGGCGACGCTGGAGCCACGACGGCCCGGGGTCGTCGGCTTGTACTTGCGGATACCCATTTCTCAGTCCTCGTCCGATTCCGGACGACTCGAACTCCGTTAGGAGGTCGGGCCGCCGAAGATGTCGATACGGTCGCCCTCGGCGAGGGTCACGATGGCGCGCTTCGTGTCCGAGCGCTTGCCGAAGCCGGTCTTGGTGCGCTTGCGCTTACCCTGCCGGTTGATCGTGTTGACCCCGGTGACCTTGACCGAGAAGACCGCTTCCACGGCCTGCTTGATCTGGGTCTTGTTGGAGCCCGGCGCGACGATGAACGTGTACTTGTTCTCGTCGAGCAGCGCGTAGCTCTTCTCGGAGACCACGGGCTTGACGAGAACGTCACGCGGGTCCGAGTACGTCTTGCTGGTAACGGTCGCCTCGCTCATCAGGCGTCGCTCCCTTCGGTCTCAGCGGTCTGGGGGCCAGACACGAAGGACTCGAAAGCGGCCTGGGTGAAGACCACGTCGTCAGAGACGATCACGTCGTACGTGTTGAGCTGGCCCGGCTCCAGGATGTGCACCTGGGGCAGGTTGCGCGCGGACAGCCACGCGGCCTCGTCGGCGCGGTCGACGACCAGGAGCAGGTTCTGGCGCTCCGAGATCTTGCCGAGCAGCGTCTTGGCGGCCTTCGTGGAGGCGGCACCCTCGACCACGCCGGTGACGACGTGGATACGGGAGTGACGGGCCCGGTCCGAGAGGGCACCGCGCAGGGCGGCGGCCTTCATCTTCTTCGGGGTCCGCTGCGAGTAGTCACGCGGCTGCGGGCCGTGGACGACGCCACCACCGGCGAACTGCGGGGCGCGGGTCGAACCCTGACGGGCGCGGCCGGTGCCCTTCTGGCGGTAAGGCTTCTTGCCACCACCGCGGACTTCGCCGCGGCGCTTGGTCTTGTGCGTGCCCTGACGGGCAGCCGCCAGCTGAGCGACAACGACCTGGTGGATCAGCGGAACGCTGGTCTTGGCGTCGAAGATCTCCGCGGGGAGGTCGACGGTACCGGCCTTGTCGCCTGCCGGCGAAAGGATGTCAATGGTGCTCATTACCTCAAGCCCCCTTGGCCGCGGTACGGACCAGGACGAGGCCGCCGTTCGGACCGGGGACCGCGCCCTTGATGAGGAGCAGACCCTTCTCCGCGTCAACCGCGTGGATGGTCAGGTTCTGGGTGGTGACGCGCTCGTTACCCATACGGCCCGCCATGCGCATGCCCTTGAAGACACGCCCAGGGGTGGCGCAGCCACCGATGGAACCGGGGGAACGGTGCTTGCGCTGGGTGCCGTGCCCGGCGCCGAGGCCCTTGAAGTTGTGACGCTTCATGACACCGGCGAAGCCCTTGCCCTTGCTCTTGCCCGTGACGTCGACCTTGACGCCGGACTCGAACACCTCGGCAGTGACCTCCTGGCCCAGCGTGTACTCGCTGGCGTCAGGGGTGCGGAGCTCCACCAGGTGGCGGCGCGGGGTGACGTCGGCCTTGGCGAAGTGACCCTTGAGGGGCTTGTTCACCTTGCGCGGGTCGATCTCGCCGAAGGCGATCTGGACCGCTTCGTAGCCGTCGCTGTCGTTGGTGCGAACCTGCGTCACGACGCACGGCCCGGCCTTGACGACGGTCACCGGGACGACCCGGTTGTTCTCGTCCCAGACCTGGGTCATGCCGAGCTTCTCGCCCAGGACGCCCTTGATGTTCTTGCTCATCTCGGCCCGTCCCCTCAGAGCTTGATCTCGATGTCGACGCCCGCCGGGAGGTCGAGGCGCATCAGCGAGTCAACCGTCTTCGGCGTGGGGTCGAGGATGTCGATGAGGCGCTTGTGCGTGCGCATCTCGAAGTGCTCGCGAGAGTCCTTGTACTTGTGCGGCGACTTGATGACGCAGTACACGTTCTTCTCAGTGGGCAGCGGCACCGGGCCCGCGACCGACGCACCAGTGCGGGTCACCGTCTCGACGATCTTCTTCGCCGAGGAGTCGATGACCTCGTGGTCGTAGGCCTTGAGCCGGATGCGGATCTTCTGTCCCGCCATGGCTACTAGTAGTCCTGTCTCTCGTAACGCTCTGGAACCCGGGGGTTCTCTGGACTCCTCCTCCGACCCACGCGGTCGGGCGTGTCGCATCCCCTCTACGAAAATCTCCCGGAGGAAATCCCAACCAAGGGGGTGCGGGCCCTGGGACCGCGGAACCGGGGGCGGAACACCCACCGGGTGCCTGGTCGGCGCCCTGCCTTGCTTCCCGGAAGATTCCCGTACGTCCGGCCCATACAGGGCCGACGAGTACTGTGGGACTCGCTTCCGGTCCTCCCGGCGGGAGGCGCGCAGCATTGACACTCAACCGAGCAACCTGGTCAGTGTGCCATACGGGGCGCGGGCCTGGCCAATCGAGTCGGGAATCCTACCCCGCGCGAGCGAGTGCTCAAACGCAGGCGCGCATCCGGCGGCGCTGTTGCCCGCCTTCGTGGTGCGCGACGCCACACCCTGACCGGGCAACCTCTGTGCCGCGATCCCCGTCTCTCCCCCCGCAGGCGCCGCCGACCAGCCGCTGACCTGCGCGAAGAGCCAGGAGTACGCAGGACAGGGCGACCGTTCGCCCGCTGCGGGGGACGCGGGAGCGGACGGGGTGCGTGGCGTGGTGGATCGGTCTGTCCTGTCCCGAATACGGGTGCCCCGGCGCACGCTCCTTCTGACGGCCACCGCGACCGCCGCGCTCGCCGGATGCGCCGTACCGGCTCCGCGGCGCCGGGGGCCGGTGCCGGATCCGGCACCCGGGCTGGCCATAGCGTCCACCCGGCGGGCGCAGATCATGCAGCTGCTGGCCCACCCGGACGACGACCTGTACTTCATGAACCCCGACACCCGGCAGGCCCTGGACGCCGGGACCCCGCTGGTCTGCGTGTACCTGACCGCGGGCGAGGCGGACGGCGTCAACAAGATCCCCGGTGCGCCCCGCCCGGCCGCCGACCGCGCCGCGTACTCCTCCTCCCGCCACCAGGGCCTGCGCCAGGCGTACGCCGAGCTCCTCGGCCTCGACCGCTTCACGCCCTGGGAGCGGTCGGTGCTCCCGCTGCACGGCGGCCACCGGGCCGAGGTGAACGTCCTGGTGAACGGGGTGCGCCGGGTGGAGCTGGTCTTCCTCAACACCGCGATGCACACCGGCCGGGGGCGGCTCGGGCTGCCGAGCCTCTGGCAGGACCGGCGCCTGGTGCTGCGTACCGTCGTGGCCGACGACTCCCCGGTGGACAGGGCGGGTTCGTATACGTACGACGGTCTCGTCGACGTCCTCGTCGGGCTGCTGGAGCGGTACCGGCCCACCCTCGTGCACACCCTGGACCCCGACCCGGACCTCCAGTCCAGCTCGGAGTACGAGCGGCGCCGGGACAGCGAGCAGCGCGGCTACTCCGACCACGCCGACCACACCGCGGCCGGCGGCTTCGCCTGGGCGGCCCTGATCCGCCGGGTGGCGCGGGCGACGTCGGCCGGGGAGCCCGTTCCCGGGTTCACGGTCTCCTCGTTCCGGGGCTACTACAACCGGCACTGGCCGAAGAACCTGCCGCCGGAGGTGCTGGAGCGCAAGGCCGCCCACCTCGTCCCGTACGGCGGCTCGCCCGACTGGGAGTGCGGCAACCCGTCCGGCTGCGGCGACTACAACGTCGGCGGCGACCGCCCGCTGACCAACCGGAAAGGCTGGGTCCGCTCCACCCACCACCGCTACCCGGGCCCGCGTACCGCCGTCGCCTCCGGAGCGGACGGCCGGCTCACCGCGTACGGGGTGCTGGGGCTGCGCGCGGTGCGGTGGCGCGAGAGCGCGCCCGGCAGCGGGGTCTGGGACGCGCCGGACGACCTCGGCGGCGGCCCGCTCGCCCCGGTGCTGGGCTCGGCGGCCACGGCGGACGGGCGCCACCTGCTGTTCGGGCTGCGGTTCGCGGCGCTCGGCGGGCACGGCTCGGACAACGAGCGCGAGATCGTGGTGCTGGAGCAGCGCTCGCCGGGCGGCCCCTTCCGCGCCTGGCAGGGGCTCGGCAACCCGGCGGCGGGCAGCGACCACGGCCGCCGCATCGGCATACCGGTCGCGATCGCCGCGCCGGACGGCCGCGTCCACCTCTTCGTACGGAACGCGGAGAAGGGGCTGAGCACCCGCATACGCGAGGCGGGCAGCGGTCGTTGGGGGGCGTGGCGCGATCTGGGCGGCGGCGAGGTGCAGGACGGGCTGAGCGCGGTGGTGGACGCGGCGGGGTGCGTGCACGTGTACGCGGCCGGGCACCATTCCGTGCACCACTGGACCCAGGACGCGCCGGGCACGGAGGTCACCGCCCGTACGCAGCTGACCGAGGCCCCTGTCCCCTCCCACGCACCGGCCGCCGTCGCCGCGCCGGACGGGTCGGTGGAGCTGTACTACCGGGCCGCCGAGGCAGCCGGGCTCACCGTCGTGGGCAGCGAGCCGGCCCCGCGCTTCGCGGGGTACGGTCCGGTGGCCGCGGCTTCCTCCGCCGGGGGCCTGACGCTGCTCGGCCGTGGAGCGGAGGGCGCGCTCCACCTCCGTACCGCCGGAGCCACCGCCGTACGCTCACGGGGGCCGGTCGCGCTGGACGGGCCGGCGCTCCACCTCGCGGCGGACGGAGCGGCCACGGTCGTGGGGTTCGGGCCGGACGCGGCGCCGTGGATCTGGCGTCCCGGGAGCGCTGTCTAAGGGTTTCGGGAACGGCTCCGTGGCGCCACCTAAGGTTCGCCGGGGCATAACGCGGCGTTATGGGAAAGCGTTAGTACCCGGCCGATGGGTTCTTCGACACTCTGGGGCCGTCAACCCCCACAAACACGCCCCTCAGCGTGCTCCCCGAAATGAGGAACCATGCGAATAGCAAGGCTAGTTCCCGCTGCCCTCGCCGCCGCGGCCACCATCCTCGCTCTTCTCACCCCCGCCGCCACCGCCGCCCCGCAGCCCCCGCTCACGGACGCCCCGCCGCCCACCACGCAGATCATCGGCGGCGGTTACGCGCAGAACGCGCCGTGGGCCGCGCGGCTCTTCTCCAACGGAAGAGAGACCTGTTCGGCGACGATCATCGCGCCGACCTGGATCCTCACCGCCCGGCACTGTGTCACCGGCGGCGGCCTGTCGTTCCGCATCGGCAGCCTCGACCAGCACAGCGGCGGCGTGGTGGCCAACGGCGTCCAGACGTACAACCACAGCGCGGACATCTCCCTGGTCCGCCTGGACCGCTCCGTGCAGACGACCTACTCCCGCCTCGGCAACCCCGGTTCGGTGAGCGTCGGGCAGAGCGTCCAGGTCTGGGGCTGGGGCGCCACCTCGCAGTGCGGCTCGGAGGCCAACTGCCAGTCGCGTTACCTGAAGGTCGCCAACGTGACGGTGAGCGGCGGCTGCGGTGACGCGTACGGCGGCTCGGCGATCTGCGCCCGCCGCGGCAACGGCATCACCGCCGGCGGCGACTCCGGCGGCCCGATGACGGCCAACGGCATCCAGGTCGGCGTGGCCTCCACCAGCGACCGGCAGACCACGACGGCGTACACGAACGTCACCGCGTACCGCTCCTGGATCCGGTCCATCGCGGGCGTCTGACCGGCCGTCACCCTTCGGGGCGGCGGGCACCTGACCGACCCGCCGCCCCTTCTGAACGTAGGGCCCCCTTACCTCTCCGCCCTGAGGTACCGGGGCCCTACATCCATGAGGGGACACCGCCTAGCCGGACACCCCCTACAGCCACCCGTGGTGCGTGGCGATCCGGACGGCGTCGACCAGCGTGCGGGCGTGGAGCTTGCCGACCGCCGACGAGAGCCGGTTGCGTACGGTGCCCACGCTGAGGAACAGGTCGGCGGCGATCTCCCGGGAGTGCGCGCCCATGGCGGCGAGGCGGAGGGCCTCGGCCTCCTTGTCGGTGAGCGGGCTGGGGCCGGTCCGCTCCTCCTCCCGCATCCGGGCGTCGATGGCCCGGCCGCCCGCGGCGATCCGCCGGACGGCGTCGGCGACACCCGCCGGCGGGGTGCTCTTGAGCAGGTATCCGGCGGCGCCGGCGGCCAGCGCGCGGCGCAGGTGGCCCGGGCGGTCGAGCGCGGTGAGCATCAACGTACGGCAGGAGGGCAGGCGTTCCGCGAGCGCGGCGGCGACGGTGATCCCGTCGAGGCCGGGCAGGTCGATGTCGAGCAGCGCCACGTCCGGCCGCAGCCGCTCCGCCTCGGCGAGCGCGGCGGGGCCGTCCGCCGCCTGGCCGGCCACCTCGATGCCGAGCTCGGCCGACAGGAGCACCGCCAGGCCGGACCGCACCACGTCATGGTCGTCGACCACCAGCACCCTGATCACGGGTTCGATTATCGCCCACCGCTTGGGCGTTCACGGCGAGGCGTCCGCCTTCCGGTGGCGGCCGGGGGCCCCGAAGAAGCGGCCGGGCAGGAGGAGGCAGCCGGACACGAGGGCTGCCAGCAGCACCGCCGTCTCCACGCCGGTCAGTACGTCGCCGAGGGACGCGAACACCGCCGGCCACTCCCGTCCCCTGGCGACTGCTCCGCCGAGGACACCGATGAGTGCTGCGCAGGTCACGTAGGTCGCGACACCGGCGGCGAGATACCGGGCACGCTTCTTCAGAAGCCAGCCCCCGGCCGTCGGACCGAGCTCCGGAGGCGCCCCGGCGCCGGCGTGCAGCATGGGCGTGAACGGATGGAGGAGCAGCCCGGTGTAGATGATCGCGATCTCGATCGGGTAGGAGCCCATCAGCCCCAGGAGGGATTCGTCCGAGGCGACGGCCACCCCTGCGGACAGGGAGGCCAGGATCCAGAAGTTGCGGAAGGCGATGCGGAATCTGGTGGGCAGGGGTACGGAGGACTTCATGGTGCGGACTCTCCCTCGGTGCCCGCTCGGCACGGTGGAAGCGGACGAATGGAGGGTGGCGCATACGGAAGGGTCCGTATGCGCCACCCGTTCACGGCCTCATCGGCCGAAGCGTGGACCGGGTGCGGAGCGCCCGGTCACCGTCTGCGCCTGCCGCCCCCCTTCCCGAACGGCTGGCACGTCCCGATACGGGAGTACAGGCCGAGTGAGACACCGGCGCTGAGGTAGCCCCAGCCGCGCTGGACGTTCGCCCTCTGCGACCCGGCGTGGCCGATCACTCCGGCGCCGATCCCGTATCCCGCGACCGCGCACCCGACTCCCCGCACCAGGCTGCGACCGCGCTTCCTGTTGCCCACATGACGCGCCCGGCGCATGGACTTGCCCCACTTGTAGCCACGGTAGGCGTACTTGGCGGCCTTGTACGTCTTCTTGCAGTACCGGTAGCAGGCGATCGCCGCCCGGACGCCGAAGACGACCAGCGGCACCCACTTCCCGTCGAGGTCGAACTTGTTGACGGGGTCCGCGTAGCCGTACTCGTAGGCGTTGGCGCTTCCGCCGTACACCGGGTCGCTGGAGAGGAAGCGGCCGGTGGCCGGGTTGTAGAGGCGCACGCCCATGAGCGTGAGACCGGTCAGGGTCTCGGTGGAGCGCTGCTTGGCGCCGAGCCAGCCGTAGCGGACCGGCTCCTGGCTCTGGCGGGCGTTGCCGTACTCGTCGGCGTCCAGGACCGTCGGCGCCTCCTCCGGGTTCAGCGGCAGCTGCAGCGCGATGTCGCCGTGGAGGGTGGAGAGCTGGAGGACGGTGCCACCGGTCTTCTCCGTGGTCGCCCCCAGGTCACCGGCGGCCGACTCGACGTTGCGGGTCAGTGCGCCGGTGGTGGTGTCCTCCACGATCCAGCGGGGGTTGTCGCCGTCGCTGTCGTAGTGGTTGACCTTGGACTCGGCCGGCGTCCAGGTGGAGCCGGAGCCGGTCTCGACCTTCCAGGAGCGCAGGCGCAGGCTCGCGTCCAGCTCCCAGGTCTGCCGCCGGCCGTCGGCGGTCTGACGGTGGACGAGGTCGTTGGCGTAGTAGCCGACCGTGGTGCCGGTCAGTGCCGTCGTCCGGCCGAAGGCGTCGTAGCCGTAACCCGCGTCGACCAGGCGGTCGGCGCTGTCGTAGCGGTGGTTCACCGTCGTGCCGCCGCCCGCGGGGCAGTCGGCGCCGGGGGCCGCGACCGCGGTGGCCAGCGACGTCCGGTTGGAGCGCCGGTCCAGCGTGTACGTACGCCGGGTGCACTCCCCCTCGACGTTGTCCTCCACGCCGGTCAGCCTGGCGGCCCTGTCGTAGTGGTAGCGCTGCTCGGACCAGCCGGCGTGGGTGCCGACCTGCCCGTGGGCGTTGCGCGTGACCGAGTCGGTGAAGACGGTGGTGTCGTCACTGTCCCGGGTGTAGGTGCGGTTGACCGCCGTCCCGGTGGTGTCCCCGGTGATCCGGAGCGTGTAACCGCCGGGCAGCTTCTCCGTGGCCGCCGAGCCGTCCGCGTCGTAGGTGGCGCGGAAGGTGCCGGCGACGGAGTCGGCCTTCGTGGTGAGCAGACCGCGCGGCTCGGCCGTGTGGTCGTAGGTGTAGGTCACCGTGGTCGGGACGGAGTCGCTCTCCTTGACCTTCCGGTCGAGCAGGTCGTACTCGGTCCTGGTGACGCCTCCGTCGGCGTCGGTGTAGGAGATCAGCCGGCCCAGCAGGTCGTAGGCGCTGGTGATCGTTCCCCCGGTGGGCGAGGAGACCTTGACGACCGCCCCGGTGGCCGGGTCGTACTCGCTGGTGGCCGCCGGTACGGCCTGGCCGAGGCCGCCCGTCACCGCCTCGTAGATCTTGCGTCCGGCGGCGTCGTACGTCGTCGCGGTCGTCCGGGAGACCCCGCCGACCTCGTCCGTCACGACGGCCCGGTTGCCCCAGCGGTCGTACTCCGTCGTCGTGTTGGGCAGCTTGGCCGGGTGGGAGCCGCCGCCGGTGATGTCACCGGCCGGGCCGGTCCAGCACGGCTGGTCCGCCCACTCGGGCCGGCCCTTGCACCAGCCGGTGCCGGTGGCCGACCAGTACTCGGTGATCCGGCTGGCCGCGTCACCGCCCGTGCCGCCGGGCAGCACCTGGGAGGTGACCCGGCCCTGGGCGTCGTACCCGGTGCTGGTGGTGATGGTGAGGCCGCCCGGGTCCTGGATCGTCAGGGTGGGCAGGCCCTTGACCCAGTCGTACTGGGTCTCGGTGAGGCGCTTCTCGCCCATGACGCCGTAGTAGTCACGGACCCGGACGCCGGTGATGGCCAGCGTGAGCTGGTCCTTCGCCTTGGCGGTCCCGTCGGTGGGACGGCCGGTGTCGTACTCGTTGACCGTCCAGGCGCGCGCCGGCACGGAGGTGCCCGCGCCCACCAGGACCGTGGAGCCGTCCTTGAGGTCCTCGGAGAGGTCCACGCGGTGGGTCGGGCCGAACTGCTCGGTCTTGCGCACGCCCGCCTCGTCGTAGGTCGAGACCGTGGAGAGCAGCTGCGCGCGCTCGGCCGGCGGCATCGCGCTGAGCCCGAGGTCGGTGAGGACGTCCCGGTGCTCCTCGCGCACGCCGAGCGCCAGTTCGCGGTTGCCCGCGGTCAGCTCACGGACCGTGTTGCCGAACCGGTCGAACTCGGTGGTGGTGACGTGCCCGCCGGGCGTGGCCGAGTTGACGGTGCGGCCCGACGCGTTGAGGTAGGTGACGGTGGCGCGGCGGTAGCCCGTGGCCGCGAGGTCCGCGCCCGAGTGGGAGGCGGGGACCGCGTCGGCGGGGAAGACCGCGGTGGCGTCGCTGGGTGCGTCGCTCTGGCCCCAGGTGCGGACGTCGGCCGCGCCCATGGCGTACGGGGCCTTGGTGCCGGTGAGCGGGACGCCGTACACGATGCTGGTGACCGCGTTCCCCTCGACCGTGTTGACGGTGCCCTGCTTGAGGGCCTGCCGGGAGGAGCTCAGCAGCATGCCGTCGCCGGGGGCCGTGCCGGCTCCGGCGTTGCCGTACGTGAAGGTGTACGGGAGCTGGCTCTGCTGCTGCATCCAGGTGACCCGGCCGCCGTAGTAGGCGTACTGGGTCTGGGAGGCCTGGCTGAGGCGCGGGTCCCACTGCTGGCGCAGGCTCCCGTTGGAGTCGTAGCGGTAGGTCGCGACGGCGGTGGCCGTGGCGGCGGAGGCGCCGGGGCTCGTGGCCCAGACGCGGATCTCGCGGACCTGGCCGGTGAAGTCGCCGAACTGGGCGTTGGTCTCCGTGCCGGTGGCCGTGGTGGTGGTCGCGTAGACGAACTCCAGGACCTTGCAGCCCTTGGTCGCGGGCGTCGTCTCGCACGCGGCCGTGGTGGCGGCCGTGGTCGGGGCGATGATCCGCTTCGGACGGGCCAGCTTCTTGCCGGCGACCGTGACGGTCTCCGAGACGACCTTGGTCGTGGAGTTGGTCAGGCCGTCGTCCAGGACGCTGGAGAGCTGCCAGGTGGTCGCCGCGGCGTCCGCCTTGACGAAGGTGGTGACCGTCCCCTCGGTGTCGGAGAGCGTGAACGTGCCGCTCACACTGCCCTTGAGGGTCAGGTCCTCGGAGCCGGGCTCCGGGATCCACCCGTTCTTCGCCGCGTTCGCGGTGAAGTGGATCGCGTCGCCCTCCTCCAGCACCACGTCGACCGCGGTGTCGGAGATGCGCCGGACGTGGCTGTAGTCGGACTCGGTGGCCTCGGCGGCGGTGCCGGAGACCCACTCCTTGCCGAAGATCGCGGCCTGGCCCTCCTGGTCGGCGCCCCGGTTCGGGGTGCGCGAGGCGGCCGTACGCGACACCGACAGGTCGAAGAGCGACACGTCGGTCTCGGAGAGCGTGTAGTTGCCGGTCAGCAGGTTGACCGAGCCCGGACCGACCTCGCTGGTGGCCGCGCCGTCCGCGTTGCGGTCGACGACCGCGGTCAGCGGCACGGTGCTGCTGGCGGCGGAGTTCGGGCCGGTGAAGTCGGCCTTGAGCTGGACGGTGCCGTCCGGGTCGACCGTACTGGTGGCGTTCCACACCAGCGGCGCGTTGCGGCCGTTGGTCAGCGGGACCGGCCAGGCCGTCAGCGCGCTGCCGCCGGAGGTGACGTGGCCGACGGGGATCCGCACCCACGGGTCGGCCTCGGAACGGCGCCAGGAGAAGGCGACGGCGTTGTACTTGCCGCCCTCCGCCTCGGCGACCAGCGGCAGCCGGCGCGCGGTCCGCTCACCCTCCGCGGGCTGGACGAAGCCGCCCGAGCCGGCGTGGAAGACGTACTCCAGCGCCTCGGACTTGTTGTCCGCCTTGTCGACGGAGCGCACCTGGAGGGTGTGGCTGCCGTTCTTCGGCGGGGTGACGGAGACCGCCTTGTTCGCGGCGGCGCCACCGGTGACGACCTTGGTCCAGGTCACGCCGTCGAGGGACCACTCCAGCCAGTTGTGGTCGGAGCCGCTCGGCGGGGTCACCGTGAAGGTGCCCGGCTGCCCGGCGCCCTTGACCCACTGCCCGGAGGGGTAGTCGGTGGAGGTGATCCTCGTCGGTGCGGACGGCGCCCTGGTGTCGACCGTGAAGGTCTTCCACGCCGACCAGCCGGTGTTGTAGTGCGTGCCGTCGTAGGGGCTCGTACGGAACTTGTACGTCTTGCCCTCGGCCAGCACGCCCGCCGGCACGGTCACCGACGCGGCCTGCCCGGACGCGACGTACTTCGACACGATCGGCGAGCCGACCTGCGTGTTCGTGGCGTTGTCGAAGATCTGGAAGGTGCCGTTGACCTTGTCACCGTCCGCGTCGACGAAGGTGTCGCGCAGCGTCGGCGTCAGGGTGTTGACCATGTAGGCGCCGGAGTAGGAGAAGAACGGCGGTCCCGCCTCCTGCTTGGTGCCGGTACGCGGCCGGAAGTTGTACGTCACCGACAGCTTCGGCGGGTTCTTCGCGGCGTTGGCGGAGTTCACCCGCTTCCACTGGGCGACCGTGGTCTCGCTCTTGGCCCGGATGCCCAGGTGACCGCGGGTGGCCTTGGCCGCGGCCCACTCCTGGGCCAGCGTGGTCACGTTCGCGTTGATCCAGCCGTCCGGCTGGCCGGTGCAGGCGGTGTTGCCGCGCGTCTCGGTGGACTCCGCCTTCATCGCGGTCATCGTCGGCCGGTTGGTCCACCGGCTGGCCGTCGTCGCGGCGGGCGAGGACCAGACCTGCCACGGCTGGGCGGCACAGGTGGTGTTGGCCGAGTGGAAGTTCCACAGGCTCAGCTTGGCGCTGGAGACCAGGGCGTCGGCGATCGGCGCGGTGTTCCAGGTGATGAACGACTGGGCGGTACGGGGCGTGCCGTTGGCGTTCGTCGTACCGGGGTTGCCGAAGTCCAGCTCGACATCGGTGGACCAGTCGCGGGTCTCGCCCTGCTGGACGTAGGTGTCGAAGACGTTCGACAGCGACGAGGTCGACGGGTCGACCGTCACCGGGTACACCGTCTCCGGGTCGGCGAGGAACTCCGCGTCCGGCGTGACGACCAGGTCGACGGCGCCCTTCCTGGGCACCACCTTCATCGCCACCGGCACCCGGCGCGTGCGCTCGCCGGAGACCTGGTCGACGGTGGAGTCCCACATCACCGGCGCGGGCATCACGGCCCGCTTGCCGTTCCTCCGGTCGGTGAAGAGCACGCTGCCGTCGGGCTGCTCCTTCGCCGTCAGGCCCTTGGCCTTGAGCGGCAGGGTGTACGAGTAGCCCTCGGCCGGACGCCTCTTGATCTCGACGTACTGCTCGAAGCCCGTACGGGTCGACTCGACGACGACGTCCGCGCCCGGCAGGGCCTCGGGGTAGGTGGCGCGCGTCCCGTCCAGTTCGGGTGCGGGCAGTCCGCCCTTCCACTGGAGCGTGATCCGCTCGTCGCCCTCGCCGAGCGTGACCAGGTCACGTGCGGGGGCCCGGTCCGCCTCGCGCACCGAGCGCGGCAGCGCACCGCCCTTGCCCGCCAGGCTCAGGCCGTTCGGGTGGGCCTTGGCCTCGACGCCGCCGGCGGCCGTCTCGCGGAGCTCGACGTCGACATCGGTCCAGGTGCCGTTCTCCTCGAAGCGGACCGGACCAGCCGTCAGCTCGGTCGTGAGCGAACCGTCCTTGTTCACCCAGGTCGTGGAGGTCTCGGTGCGCTCGGACAGCGCCTCGACCCGCCTGCCGTACAGTTTGGCGGCCACCCTCGCCGAGAGGATGTCCGCGGCTTCGCGGGGCCCCTCCGGTACCGGCTTCTCCTCGACCGGAGCCTTCGGCACCTGCTGGGTGACGGCCACGGCCTGGCCGCTCTCCGTCACCAGGGCCATCTCCACCGCGAGCACCATGGCCGCGCCGAGGGCGATCCGCGGCAGAAGCCGTCTTCGCCGTTGCAGGGCCAACGATGAGCCCTCCCAGCCAGCGGCGGGAGGTATGTGCTCCGACACGTCGGACAACTCTCTGTTGTAGTGGGCATGAAACAGAGGCGATCAAAGCAGGGGGACCGGTGGTGAAGAAGTGAAGCTTTCACGAAGTCAGGCACGGAGAGCGGAACGAAGGAGCTCCTGATGCGGCGTCCAGCAGGCCTGGGAGCAGGTGCGCCGCATGGCTCCGGGGTCGCCTTCGGAGCCCTGGTCATCCTGGTGGTCGGGTCCCTCACACTGGTCGCTCTGGAGGTGGCGGCCTCACCGCTCGGCAGACGGACGGTGGTCGCCGGCCTGACCGTGCTGGTGCTGATGCCCGCGCTCATGCTGGGCCAGTACGCGCCACCGCCGTACCGGCTGCCCTACCGCCGGCGGTGGGTGCTGCTGCTCGTGCAGGCGGTGCTCACCTACCTGCCGCTGCTGCTCTTCCACTACCGGTGGCTGAGCCTGCTGGGGTTCCTCGCCGGGGCGGTCCTGCTGACCCTGCCGCCGGGCACCTCCGTACCGCTCGCGCTGGCGGTCGGGGCCAGTGGGCCGCTGCTGGCCGCCACCGGGTTCATCGACACCGACCGGAGCGCGCTCAACATCCTGCTCGGTACGGCGATCACCGCGACCACCGTCTTCGCCGTGGCCCACCTGGCGCTGCTCGCGGCCCGGCTGCACAGCAGCCGGGAGCACGCGGCGCACCTGGCCGAGCAGCGGGAGCGGGCGCGGATGCAGCAGGACCTGCACGACCTGGTCGGGTCGTCGCTGGCGGCGATCACGCTCCAGGGCGAGACGGCGCTGCGCGGCGGTTCCGGGCAGGAGCGGGCCGCGCTGACCGAGATCATCGCCTTGGCCCGGCGGCTCCACGACGACGTGCGCTCCATCAGCCGGCCCGACGTCGGCGGCCTCTCGCTCTCCGAGGAGCTCGGGCACGCGCAGCGGGTCCTCACCGCGTCCGGCGTGGAGGTACGGACCGTGCTGCCGCCGCGGACCGAGGCCGCTCCGGCGGTCGTGGGCTGCCTGCGCTTCGTCCTGCGCGAGGCCGTCGGCAACGTACTCCAGCACAGCCGGGCCACGCACTGCTCGATCACCCTGCGCACGGACGGCACGGCGGTCCGGCTGACGGTCCGCAACGACGGCGCCGAGGCCGCTCCGCCGGCGTCGGCCGCGTCCGGGCGGCACGGCACGGGGCTGGCCGGGCTCAGCGGGCGGGTCCTGGCGCTGGGCGGGGAGTTCACCGCCGGGGCCGAGGACGGGACCTTCACGCTGAGAGCCGTCGTACCGCGGGAGGGGGCCGTCGTGCCGCGCCCGTAGGACCGGGCCGTGGCGTACGGATCCGCCGCCCCCGCCTCCGTATGCCTGAGGCTTCCGGACACGGCGAAGGGCCCCGCACCTCTTGCGAGATGCGGGGCCCTTCTTGCGACTCAATGAGCCACCAGGTCCAAGGACCAAGCAGAGAACTACTTGATGATCTTGGTGACCTGGCCGGCGCCCACGGTCCGGCCACCCTCACGGATGGCGAACTTCAGGCCCTCTTCCATGGCGACCGGCTGGATCAGCGCGACGTCCATGAGGGTGTTGTCACCCGGCATGACCATCTCGGTGCCCTCGGGAAGGGTCACCACGCCCGTCACGTCCGTGGTACGGAAGTAGAACTGGGGGCGGTAGTTGTTGAAGAACGGGGTGTGACGGCCACCCTCGTCCTTCGACAGGATGTAGGACTGCGCCTGGAACTCGGTGTGCGGCGTGACCGAACCCGGCTTGATGATGACCTGGCCGCGCTCGACGTCCTCGCGCTTGATGCCACGGAGGAGCAGACCGACGTTCTCACCGGCCTGGCCCTCGTCGAGCAGCTTGCGGAACATCTCGATGCCGGTGACCGTGGTGGTGGTCTTCTCGGTCTTGATACCGACGATGTCGACGGTCTCGTTGACCTTGAGGACACCACGCTCGATGCGGCCGGTGACGACCGTACCGCGACCGGTGATCGTGAAGACGTCCTCGATCGGCATGAGGAACGGCTTCTCGACGTCACGCTCGGGCTGCGGGATGGACTCGTCCACGGCGGCCATCAGGTTCAGGACCGACTGGCCCCACTCCTTGTCGCCCTCGAGAGCCTTGAGCGCCGAGACCTTGACGACGGGAACGTCGTCGCCCGGGAACTCGTACTCGGAGAGGAGCTCACGGACCTCGAGCTCGACGAGCTCCAGGATCTCCTCGTCGTCCACCATGTCGGCCTTGTTCAGGGCGACGACGATGTACGGAACGCCGACCTGGCGGGCCAGGAGCACGTGCTCCTTGGTCTGCGGCATCGGGCCGTCGGTGGCGGCGACGACGAGGATGGCGCCGTCCATCTGCGCCGCACCCGTGATCATGTTCTTGATGTAGTCCGCGTGACCGGGGCAGTCGACGTGCGCGTAGTGACGCGACTCCGTCTGGTACTCGACGTGCGCGATGGAGATGGTGATACCGCGCTGGCGCTCTTCGGGAGCCTTGTCGATCTGGTCGAAGGCCGAGGCCTCGTTCAGGTCCGGGTACGCGTCGTGCAGCACCTTGGTAATGGCGGCCGTGAGGGTCGTCTTACCGTGGTCGATGTGACCGATGGTGCCGATGTTGACGTGGGGCTTAGTCCGCTCGAACTTTGCCTTCGCCACTGGGGTCCTCCTGAGTGGTTCTGTACGCCTTGCTTCATCGGCGCCAGGTGATCTTTGCTGGGGTGCCGGCGCCGGGGGCATACGGCACAGTGCTCGCGCGCTGTGCCGCATGCCCGCCCGGCTCCGGTGACAAGCCTAAAGCGTGAGCTCGGGAGAGTTACTCGCCCTTGGCCTTCGCGATGATCTCCTCGGCGACGTTCCGCGGAACCTCGGCGTAGGAGTCGAACTGCATCGAGTAGCTTGCGCGACCCGAGGTCTTGCTGCGGAGGTCTCCGACGTAGCCGAACATCTCCGAGAGGGGCACGAGGCCCTTCACGACGCGAGCGCCGCTGCGCTCCTCCATGGCCTGGATCTGGCCACGGCGGGAGTTGAGGTCGCCGATGACATCGCCCATGTAGTCCTCGGGCGTGGTGACCTCGACGGCCATCATCGGCTCCAGGAGCACGGGAGAGGCCTTGCGGGCACCCTCCTTGAACGCCTGCGAACCGGCGATCTTGAAGGCGAGCTCCGAGGAGTCGACCTCGTGGTAACCACCGTCGAGAAGGGTGACGCGGACGCCGACCATCTCGTAACCGGCCAGGATGCCGAACTGCATGGCTTCCTGCGCACCCGCGTCCACCGAGGGAATGTACTCGCGGGGGATGCGGCCACCGGTGACCTTGTTGACGAACTCGTAGGACGCGTCGCCACCCTCGATGGGCTCGAGAGCGATCTGCACCTTCGCGAACTGGCCGGTACCACCGGTCTGCTTCTTGTGCGTGAAGTCGATGCGCTCGACGGCCTTGCGGATCGTCTCGCGGTACGCGACCTGCGGCTTGCCGACGTTCGCCTCGACGCGGAACTCGCGCTTCATGCGGTCGACAAGCACCTCGAGGTGAAGCTCGCCCATACCACCGATGATGGTCTGGCCGGTCTCCTCGTCGGAGTGCACCTGGAAGGAGGGGTCCTCCTCCGAGAGGCGCTGGATGGCGACACCCAGCTTCTCCTGGTCACCCTTGGACTTGGGCTCGATGGCGACCTGGATGACCGGTGCCGGGAAGTCCATGGACTCCAGGATCACCGGGTTCTTGTCGTCGCACAGCGTCTCACCGGTGGTGGTCTGCTTCAGGCCCATGACGGCGATGATGTCGCCGGCGCCCACCGACGCGATCTCCTCACGCTTGTTCGCGTGCATGCGGTAGATCTTGCCGATGCGCTCCTTCTTGCCCTTGACGGAGTTCAGCACCGCGGTGCCGGCCTCCAGGCGACCGGAGTAGATCCGGACGAAGGTGAGCTTGCCCAGGTGCGGGTCGCTCGCGATCTTGAACGCCAGGCCGGAGAACGGCTCGTCGTCCGAGGGCTTGCGGGCGATGACCTTCTCCGGGTCCTTGACGTCGTGGCCCTCGATGGCCTCGACGTCCAGGGGGGAGGGCAGGTAGCGCACGACCGCGTCGAGCAGGGGCTGGACGCCCTTGTTCTTGAACGCGGTGCCACAGAACACCGGGGTGACGGTGACGGAGTCGGCGCTGCCCTTGGAGGCCAGGGTGATGCGGCGGATCGCCTCGTGCAGCTGCTCCTGGGTGGGCTCGTTGCCCTCCAGGTACAGCTCCATCATGGCGTCGTCGTTCTCGGCGACGGCCTCAAGGAGCTTGCCGCGCCACTCGACGGCCGACTCCTGGAGGTTCTCCGGGATGTCGACGATGTTGTACATCTCGCCCTTGGCGGCCTCTTCGGGGTACACGAAGGCCTTCATCGACACGAGGTCGACAACGCCCGTGAAGTCCGCTTCGGCGCCGATGGGGAGCTGCATGACGATCGGGGTCGCGCCGAGGCGGTCCACGATCATCTCGACGCAGCGGAAGAAGTCCGCACCGGTGCGGTCGAGCTTGTTGACGAAGCAGATACGCGGCACGCCGTAGCGGTCCGCCTGACGCCAGACGGTCTCGGACTGCGGCTCGACACCCGCGACACCGTCGAACACGGTGACGGCACCGTCGAGGACGCGGAGCGAACGCTCCACCTCGACGGTGAAGTCGACGTGACCCGGGGTGTCGATGATGTTGATGGTGTGGTCAACATCGTTGAGCGGCCAGTGACAGGTCGTCGCGGCGGACGTGATCGTGATGCCGCGCTCCTGCTCCTGCTCCATCCAGTCCATCGTGGCAGCGCCGTCGTGGACTTCACCGATCTTGTAGCTCACACCGGTGTAGAAGAGGATCCGCTCAGTGGTGGTCGTCTTGCCCGCGTCGATGTGGGCCATGATCCCGATGTTGCGGACCTTGGCCAGGTCAAGCGAAGTGGTGGCCATATGGCTCAGTCTTCTCTCGGTCTCGATGGGGGGAGCGACTACCAGCGGTAGTGCGCGAAGGCCTTGTTGGACTCGGCCATCTTGTGGGTGTCCTCACGCTTCTTGACCGAAGCGCCGAGGCCGTTGGAGGCGTCGAGCAGTTCGTTCATGAGGCGCTCGGTCATGGTCTTCTCGCGGCGGGCGCGGGAGTAACCGACGAGCCAGCGCAGAGCGAGGGTGGAGGCGCGACCGGGCTTGACCTCGATCGGCACCTGGTAGGTGGCGCCACCGACACGGCGGGACTTGACCTCGAGCGAGGGCTTGACGTTCTCAAGCGCGCGCTTCAGCGTGATGACCGGGTCGTTGCCGGTCTTCTCGCGGAGGCCTTCCATGGCGCCGTACACGATCCGCTCGGCGGTGGAACGCTTGCCGTCGAGCAGGATCTTGTTGATCAGCGAGGTGACAAGAGGAGAGCTGTAGACCGGGTCGATGATGACCGGGCGCTTCGGGGCGGGGCCCTTACGAGGCATTCTTACTTCTCCTTCTTGGCGCCGTAGCGGCTGCGGGCCTGCTTGCGGTTCTTGACACCCTGGGTGTCAAGGGAGCCGCGGATGATCTTGTAACGAACACCCGGCAGGTCCTTCACACGGCCACCACGCACGAGCACGATGGAGTGCTCCTGCAGGTTGTGTCCCTCACCCGGGATGTAGGCCGTGACCTCGATGCCGGAGGTCAGACGCACACGCGCGACCTTACGGAGCGCCGAGTTCGGCTTCTTCGGGGTGGTCGTGAACACACGCGTGCAGACACCACGACGCTGGGGCGAACCCTCGAGCGCGGGCGTCTTGTTCTTCTCGACCTTGTCCTGCCGGCCCTTCCGGACCAGCTGCTGGATCGTAGGCACTACTTCTCCGGTTTCTGTGTGCCGTTCGTGAAACTAACCTGGAACATCTCCGACCCACGCGGTCGGGTGTGTCGAATACTGCTGACTACCGCCCTAGGGGCAGAAGGGCGCAGATTGCGGTGGCTACGGACGGGCTCGCGCTGCGGTTGAGGACACGCACCGGAGCCCAGGCACACCCCAGGCACAAGGCTTGAGCGTACCTACCTCACGGACCTGGGTCAAAACAAATGCTGTCCACCCCGACACGCCGGGGCCGCCCCGGGCTCAGTCGGAGGCGAGCGGGGCCCGGCGGCCGGTGGCGGTGGCCGCCGGGTCGGGGAGGAACTGGGCCGCGACCCGGACGAACATCTCGCGCCGGTCCGCCGGTACGCCGAGGGCCACGGCGGCCTCTTCGAGGGTGAGCGGACGCCCGCCCGCCTCGGGCGCGCCCGCCGGCGCGGACGGCAGCGGCAGGTCCTCCTCGGTGAGCCGGCCGGAGCGGATGAGCATGTCGCGCACCGGGACCTGCAGCACCTGGGCGAGGCGCCTGGTCGTCTCCAGGTCGGGCATGCTCTGGCGCTGGAGGAGGCGGGTGATGGCGGCCCGGTGGACCCCGGCCTCGTCGGCGAGGCGGGACTTGCCGCCGCCGCGTGGACTGTCGATGTCGAAGCCGCGCCGACGGATCAGTTCCTCGATCCAGGTCGCGAAGCTGTCGAGTTCGCCCGTGGTCATGGGGCACTCGCCTCCCTCCGAAGCAAGCATCAGACTATCGCGCTTGCGCGCAAGGAATTACCCCGCCGACCCATACCGTTTGAGCAAAATCTGTGGAGATAAAGGTGGCACAGCCCGCCATTCTCCCTTGCGTGCGAGCGCGCAACATGCCAAGGTGCGGACTCGCAACACCTTGTGCGGGGAGAAGGGATCGCCATGAACACACCGAACGCATCCACATCGAACACGCGGACACCCGGGGCCGTGACCGCGAACGCGACCGCGGACGCCGTGACCGCGGACGCCATGCTCTGGATCGAGCTGCTGCTGCGCCAGTTCCCGGAGCTGCTCACCGAGCTGGCCCCCGCCTACCGCTCCTCCTCCGCCCCGCGCCCGTCCCCCGCCGGCGCCCGCCCGACCCCGGCCGGCCCGACCCGCGCCGAGCGCGAGGAGGCCCTGCTCGCCGAGCAGACGCACGGCCTCACCCCGTCCGGAGCCCGCACCTCGCCGCTCCGGCTGCACATCTCCGATGCCGTACGGGACATCACCGATGGCGTGATCGAGCTGGACGAGGCCGTCCACGACCGGCTGCGGCTGTCCCGCCCGCGCCGCGAGCGGGTGGCCGGCCGGCTGCTGCGGATCGCGGGGCTGCTCGACCGGGCCGCCGCCGACGACGTACTCCTCGAACACGTCCGGGACGAGGTCCGCCGGATGGCCCGGCGCTGCACCCGGGCCCTGGGCGGCGCCGAACCGGTGGTACGGGTGAGCGGCCGCTGCCCCTGGTGCGACTCGGTCTCCCTGCGGGCCTTCCCCGCGCGCCGGGCGGTCCTCTGCGTCAACCCGGCCTGCCGCTGCACGGACGGGACCTGCGACTGCCGTACGGATCCGGCGCACCGGCACGCGTGGAGCGAGGGTGCGTGGGTGCGGCTGGCGACGGAGTCGGGGGCGGACCTCGCGGAGCTGACGGCCTCGACGGCGGACACGGCACGACGCGAGACGGACCCGACCGCCGGTACGGCCGGCACGACGCGGCGGGAGACGGAGCTCACCGCCGGCACGGCGGATACCACGCGGCGGGAGACGGACCCCACCACCGGCACGGCCGGCACCACGCGGCGGGAGGGAAGCCGATGACGGGCCCGGACCCGGCCCCGGCCCTGGTGACGGGCGCCCTGGCCGCGCACGAGGCGGGCGTGACCCCGGCGACGATCCGCAAGTGGGTCCAGCTGGGCCACCTCAGCCCGGCGGGCCGGCAAGGCCGGGCGCACACGTTCCGGCTGGAAGACGTCTTCGCGGCGGAACGGGCGGCCCGGCGGAAGCCGTCCGTAGCGCGCTGAACGGAAACAGGAGAGGTGAGAGAGGGGCGGCCCGTTCGGGCCGCCCCTCTCTCACCTCTCCCCCTTTTTCGCCGCCTCCCCGGCTACCTCTCCGGCGCGTTCCCGTTCGCCGTACGGAGCACCTGGGCCCCGCCCTCCGTACCTCCGGAGACCAGCGCGACCGCCTCGCCCCAGCCGCTGCGGAACCCCCGCGTCTCCGCCTCGACGGCGATTCTCGCGCCGACCTTGCCCACGACGGCGGTGAGGGTGCGGGCGACCTCCGCGGTGTACGTACCCGACTCTCCCGACTCCGCGGCCACCTCGACCGCCGCAGCCATGACATCGGCCAGCCGCTCCTGGGCACTGATCACCGGCTCACTCCCGTCCACCCACTCCCCCGCTCCCGTGCTCAGCACGCCTCGTCCCGGGCGCTTCTCGCTGCAGAACCGCCGCCTCTCGAATGCCAGTTCGATAACCGCAGACTAACGCACCTGGGGGAGGGATGCGGGAGGCGAGAACAGGCCCCGCCGCACGTCGACGAGGCGCGGAGGCTCCCGGAGCCGCGACCGGCAAAATTGCGCGCTCGCCCCAATGGGTTGCGTGCTCGCACGATCTCAGTCACAATAAGTGCAGCGGCGGAGCTGCGCCCACCCTCCGGGCGCGGCTCCGCCGCCCGCGTTCCGGCCCTTCGAGTACGTCTCGGACGCCTCGCCGGACGCCTCCATGACCACCTCCGCGAACAGGAGTGATCGCCCTGCCATGACCTCACCTCCGAGCACCTTCCCCGACGTGGAAGCCATCGTCGTGGAGCTTCTCTCCGAGCGCGCCGATCTGGCGGACGCGGTCGTGGACGAGACTCCGCCGCCGGGCTTCGACGGCACGCAGAAGGCGGTGATCGTCTCCCGGCGCGGTGGCGCCTGGATCGACGACCTCCACCTGGACCAGCCGCTGATCGAGCTGGAGGCCTACGGGCCGGACAAGACCACGGCGCACCGCCTGGCCAACTCCGCCCGGGCCGAACTGCTCGCCGCGGTCGGCCGGCGGTACGGGACGAACATCGTGATCAGCGATGTCGTCGAGTCGGACGGCCCGCGCTGGCTGCCCGAGTACCTGTACCCGGCGGCCAACCGCTACCTCTGCGTCCTGCGCGTCTCGCTGCGCATCGGCTGACGCGGTACGCCGGTCCCGTACGCGTCGGACCGGTCCCGTACGCCTTCGAGGCCGTACGCCGGCAAGTCCCCCCGTACGGCCACCGGCCCGTACGCCCCACAGACCAGGCCCTGCCTCTCCGGCGGGGCCTTTGCCGTACCCGGTACGGCACGCACCACCCGGCACCACACCCGCCCCTACTCAGGGACCAACCACCCAAGGAGCCATCCATGGCAGGCAACAACGCCTCCGAGATCCGCGTGGCCGGAACCGGCCGCATCCTCGTCGCCGAGATCGACGCGCCGCTGCCGGAGGCCTTCTCCGACAACCCGGCGGCCGACTGGGGCCCGGCCTGGACCGACCTCGGCTACACCTCCACCGAGGGCGTGACCTTCGCCAAGAAGGACAAGCTGGACCCGGTCGAGACGTGGCAGTCCATCAGCCCGGCCCGGTTCGTCTACGCGGACCGCGATCTGACGCTGAAGTTCGCGATGCTCCAGTTCAACGAGGACACGCTGCCGTTCTTCCTCGGCGGCAAGTCCACGGACATCCGCAAGGACGGCGACGCCGCGAACGTCTTCCAGTTCGACGTCCCGGACGGCCCGACCTTCGACGAGCGGGCCCTCGGCCTGGAGTTCACCGACGGCTCCGAGGTCACCTACCGCTTCGTCATCCCGCGCGGCCAGGTCACCGCGACCGACGACATCAAGCTCGCCCGGAAGGCGGCGGCGCAGCTGGGCGTCACCTTCACCGCGCTGTCGCCGGGCGACGGCCAGGCGCTGGCGACCTTCGTCATGAAGGACGCGGCCTACACGGTGCCGACGGTCCCGGCGCCGTAACACCCGTACGCCCGCAACACCCGCCGGGGCGGGGCCGGTTCACGCCGGCCCCGCCCCGGCACCTCACTCCCCACACCCCCGCACCCGAACCCCGCACCTGAGACGGAGACACCGCATGGCTTCCTTCGACGTGAACGCGGCGCGCGCCCAGCGCCTGGAGGCGCTCGGCCGCACCTGGTCCTTCGACCTGGACGGCGACACCTTCGAACTGCCCACCGAACTGACCCGCGCCACCGCCGCCGCGCTGCGTTCGCTGGACGACAACGACGTGGACGGGCTGCTGCGGCTGCTGCTCGGCGAGGAGCAGTTCGGCCGCTTCGAGCGCCACGACATCACCATGCAGGACATCGCGGCGCTCCTGGAGGCGTACGGCAAGGAGACCGGGCTCGGCCTGGGGGAAGGCTGAGCCTCGACGCGTTCGTCACCGAACACGCCGAGGCCCTCGAAGCCGACCTGCTGCGGCACTACGGCGTGGACCTGCTGGACTGGCACCGCGGCCGGCTGACCTCCCGCCGGCTCGCGGTGCTGGTCAAGCACATGCCGCGCGACAGCGCCGTCTCCCGCGAACTGGACGGGGACGGCGCGGAGTGGACCGTGACCGACTACCTGCTGGCCGCGGCGGTGGACCATCTCGCCGCCGCCAACTGGATGTTCGCCTCGGTCAACACGGACGAGGACAGCGAACCGCCGGAGGCGCCGGTGCCGGTGCCGAGACCGGGCGACCGTACGGAGCCCGAGGAGACGCCGGAGACGCTCAACGCCGGGCTGCCTGGCCGCACCGAACTCATGAAGTTCTTCTCATGACCCTGCGGAATTCCCTGCCCAGCGGTCAGAAGATCAAGGATACGACCGCCACACAGCCGGGGACCACGAAGAGCACAAATATCCCCACCGCCAGTACGCTCCAGCGGAATTCCCGCTTGATCTCCGCAGCAAGCTTGGCATTTCCTGGCCGTTTGGGGTCGTAAACAACGTCCACCTGGTCCCCCTCATCCAGCGCGGAAATGAATCTGCCCCCTCCGATCACTCGGCAGATACTCCCGTCCGGCCGGGAGAATTCGACCACGGGGCTCGAGCCGTAACGTCCGTAGGCGCGGTCCACACAGGTACCGACCGTGCCGATCCCCCTCCTCCCCAACTGGATCACCCCCACCATGTTCCACAGAAATCCCCCGAAACAGAGAACCAAGGTTCCGAGAACCGCGACGACTACCCAGACCTCCACCAGTTGCATGGCCGGACTTTAGCAGCCCAGAATTCATTTCGGAATCTTTCACGCCAAGGCAGGAGCAGCTATGCCCCTCGAAGACGCAACTCCTTCTCCCTCGCCAGGCCCTCCACCCACGCCACCCTCTTCCTCGCAGCGGGAGGAGATATCTGATATCCAGAAGGCGATCACCGAGGCAAAGGAGGCACAGAAGAGGATTTCGGCCACCTACCAGGATATTTACTGGAGCATCCAGACCTGGAAGGTCGACCCAAGCATCGGAACGTTCGCGCCGGAGGTCATGACCTTTGACCCGACCGCTCTGGAAGTGGATCCGAATCTCATCAGAGTCAACGAGCGCGGGCTGTCGATCGCGGGTGTCGAGGTTCTCAAGAACCCTCTGACGACATGGCTGGAGGGAACGGCCCTCGCATCGGACACCCGCACCCGACACAGGGAAGGCGAGCCTCCGACCAGTGGCTGGCGACAGGGGATCGACGACAAGCTGGCCGAAGCCTTCGCCACCCTGCGTGCGCACGGCCGGCGAATCGAGACCCTGGCTCGCGGGCAACAGACGCTGGCCAGGCACGCCGGGTCCGGTGTAGCCGAGCGCCGGTCCGCCGCGGAGAGCCGCCGTCAGGCCACTCGATTCCGAGGCAGGCCAACGCCCGCTGCGCAGGAGGCCCAGCGTCTGCGACAGCTCGAGTCCGCGCTCGCCGGCGTCGAAGCGCAAGCGAAACAGCTGGCGCGCGCCCTGTGACGGACTCGCCTCCCGCCCGTCGCCTCTCACCTGCGCCCAGCGCACCATGGAGTTGACCCATGTCTCTTTCCTCAGCAGCAGGGCGGGCCTCGACCGCCCTGCAGCGGCTCAAGGGCCAGACCGACGCCGCCGCCCGCTCCGCCCAGGGGCTCGGGCGTTCCGCGCAGACCGGCGACCGCGAGCTCAAGAAGATCCGCGCCTCCGCCCAGACCTCCGCCCGCGAGCTGACCACCCTGCAGCGCTCCGCCGACAAGGCCGAGCGGTCGCTCGCCAAGGCCGGGACCACCGGGCAGAAGAGCGGTACGCAGATCGGGACGTTCAAGTCCGGCGCCGACAAGGCGTCCAAGGGCATGAACGGCCTCAACAAGTCGATGCGCGGGAACATCGTCGGGCAGCTGCTCTCGCTGCTCGCCCCGCTCATCGAGCGGGTCGTCGACATGGCGGCCCGTTCCAAGACCCTGCAGAAGGTGCTCAAGGTCGCCTTCGACGCGATCAGGAAGGTCATCAGTACGGTCATGAAGGCCGTCGGGCCGATCATGACCAAGGCCGGCGCCCTGATGAAGTCGGTCTGGAACGGCATCAAGAAGGCCGTCACCGTGGTCGTCAAGGCCGTCGCCACCGTCATCACGACCTACTTCAACGCCTGGCGCAAGCTCATCACGACGGTGATGAACGCCATCCGGAGCGTCATCTCCAGCGTCTGGAACGGGATCCGGAAGGTCATCACCCCGGTCGTCAACTGGATCCGCAACACCGTCCCGCAGGCCTTCAGCCGGGTCAGGGAGCGGCTCTCCGCCGTCTGGGGCGGGCTGAAGGACATCGCGGGCCGGGCCTTCGGACGGATCACGGGAGCGGTGAGGGGGCCGGTCAACGCGGTGATCCGGCTCATCAACTCCGCGATCGACCGGCTCAACCGCATCAAGGTCTCCATCCCCGGCTGGGTCCCCGGCGTCGGCGGCAAGAGCTTCGGCATCAGCCTGCCGAAGATCCCGCAGCTCGCGGCCGGCGGCATCGTGCAGCCGCGCAACGGAGGCGTGCACGCCATCGTCGCGGAGGCCGGTGAGGCCGAGGCCGTCCTGCCGCTCTCCAAGCTGGACCGGCTGCTGCGCCACACCGCCCGCCGCTCCCGGGCGGACTCCGTCAACGCCACGGCCGGCGCGGTCTCCGGCTTCCAGATCGAGCACTACTACGAGGCGTCCTCCGCCGACCTCCAGGAGACCGCCGCCGCCCTGCTGTTCCTCTCCAAGGCGCGCGGATGAGTACGGCGGCGATCAGGGCGGGTGCCGACCCGCTCGCCGGTGTGGCCGGTCCGCTCTCCGCCTTCCGCACTCAGCTCGGCGCGGCCGGCACGTCCCTCCGGAACGCCCTGCGGGACATCGGCCGGGCCAGGTCCGCCGCCGACGGCATCCGGGGCGGCGCGGCCTCCGCCGACCCGGCGCTGCGGCAGCTGAGAACCGGCGCGGACGCGGCCGGGAAGGCGGTCGCGAAGACCGGCCGCACCGCCGGGGTCACGGCGACCCGGCTCCGTACCGGCAGCGGCGGGGCCCGGTCCGCCTCCGCACCGCTCGGTCCCCTCTCCACCGGCTCCACGGCCTTCGGAGGCGCGGCCGGGATCCTCGGCAAGGGCACCGGCACGGTCTCCGGGCTGATGGGCTTCTTCGGCGGGGCGCTCACCGTCGCCGGCGGTGCGGTGATGGCCGTCAACGTGGCGATGCGGGCCAATCCGTTCGGGTTCGTCCTCGGTCTGATCGTGCCGCTCGCGGGCTTCCTGATCGAGTACGCGCTCAGCTCGCAGACCGGCCAGAAGATCATGAAGCAGGTCTTCGACCAGGTCCTGGCGGTCTTCCGGACGATCGGAAAGTTCCTCGGGCCGGTCGTGCAGGCGTACGCCAAGGTGGTCTCCGCGCAGTTCACCGCCGTACGCACCATCGTCACCGCGGTGCTCAAGGGGATCGGCTCCGCCCTGTCCGCCGGCTTCAACGGCACCCGTACGGCGGTCGGTTCGGCGACCCGGGCGGTGACCGGGCTGGTCAGCGGGGCCTGGAACGGCTTCCGGCGGGTGATCCAGCCCACCCTGGACTGGATCACCCGGCGCATCCCGGCCATGTTCACCCGGGTCAGGGACGCCACCTCGCGCACCCTGCGCGGCATGGGCGACTTCGTCTCCACCGGCATGCAGGGCGTCATGGCCGCCGTCACCGGGCCGGTCAAGGCGCTGATCTCCTTCGCCAACTGGGTCATCGACGGCCTCAACAAGCTGAGCTTCTCCGTCCTCGGCAAGAAGTTCGGCGTGGACCTGCCCAAGATCCCGCAGCTCGCCGAAGGCGGTGTCGTCCAGCCCGCCGGCCGCTCGGGCGCCGCCTCCGTCCAGCCGCTCTCCGCGCTGAGCCGGCTGCGCCCGGCCGAGGCCGGCCCGCGACCGGACCGTACGGCCGCGGGATCTCCGGAGCGGGCCCGGCTGCACACGTACCACGCGTCCGGGCGCGGCGGCCCGCTCGCCATCGCCTCCGACCTGCTGTTCCTGTACGGGGCGGCGGCATGAGCCCCCAACCGCCCCACGAATGAAGCGAGGTGACGGCCCCTCATGGCCGAGACCACAACCACATACGCGTACGAGACCGCACCCGGCTCACTGATCACCCGCGACGGGCAGATCCAGTGGGCCGGACTGCTGATGGGCCCCGGTACCCCGTACGAGATCGACCGCACCGGCATCACCGGCTGGGACGACCTGCCGACGCTCGACAGCGGCGATGTCTCCCGTCCCGACCGGCACGGCGCCTGGCCCGGCGCGCAGTGGGCGCAGTCCCGGCTCGTCGGGGCGACCGTCTGGCTGCTGCCCCGCACCGCCGGGGAGGCCCGGGCCGTGTCCGCCGCGTTCCGGGACGCGACCGGGGCGGACGGGGCCGAGGACTGGCTGGCGGTACGGCTGCACGGGGAGACCCTGGCCGTACGGGCCCGGATCAGCCGGAAGGTCGTACCGCAGGACCGGTCCTTCCTGGTGCACGGCGCCTCGAAGACCAGCCTCCAGTGGACGGCCACCGACCCCCGCCGCTTCGGCGCCGTACTCCTGGAGTCCCGCGCCCGGCTGCCGGTGCCCGAGCCGGGGCTGCTCTGGCCCGAGGAGGCCGGGGAGGACGGGATCGGCCTGCGGTGGCCGCTGGAGTGGGGGGTCGCGGACCCGACCGGGACCGGGGCCAACGCCTCCGGCTCCTGCACCGCCGTCAACGGCGGCTCGGCGACGGCCCACCCGCTGATCGAGTTCCGGGGGACGGTCCGGCAGCCGACGCTGACCCGGCTCACCGACGGCCGGCAGCTCCAGTACGACATCGTGCTCGGTCCGCAGGACGTGCTGAGCGTCGACACCGAAGCCGGGACCGTCCTGCTCAACGGGACCGCGTCCCGCCTCTACACCGCCACCTCCGCCTCCGCGCCCGAGCAGCTGTTCGGACTTGCGCCGGGCGCCACCGAGCTGGCGTTCCGCTCCAACGACACCACCCCCGACCCGGGGGCCTCCGTCACCGTCCGGTGGCGCGACGCCCACTGGTGAGCCGCGCTCCGGCCCACCACGACCACCTCATCCGTCTTGTTCCCAGGAGGACCCCATGCCCGTACGCAGCGCCTGGCTGATCAACCGCACCGAGACCGAATCCGGCCAGTCCCGCGCCGACACCCGCCTCTCCCCGCTCGGGACGATGGCTCCGACCGGCCCGCTGACCAGCGCCGGCGGGGTGATCCCCGGCGCCGAGAACGGCGCCTACCTGATGTCCGGGCTCTATGTGTACGGCGAGACCGCGGGCATGCGGGCCACCGTCGTGCCGGGCCGGGCCGTGATCCAGGGCCAGGGCCGGGCCGGGGCCTACCCGGTCGTGCTCACCGACTACACCGACGTCGGCTTCGACGACGGCGACGCCGCCAACCCGCGGATCGACCTGGTGGTCCTGCGCGTCCGCGACGCCCAGTTCGACAGCGGCAGCAGCAGTACGGAAGCCACTCTGGAGGTCGTCAAGGGCGAGGCGAAGAGCTCCCCCGAGCCGCCGCTTGTCCCGGAGGCCTCCCTCCCGCTCGCCCGGGTCCTGGTCCCGGCGGGCGCCTCCGTCGGCACCGGCGGCATCGACTGGGCCAACGCCGTGTACGACCTGCGCGTGCCCACCGTGGCCGTCGGCGGCATCCTGCCGGAGTCCTGGAACCGCGACGTGCCCGGCGGTTACGTCGGCCAGTACCGGGACACCACCCGGGAGCTGCAGCGCTGGGACGGCACCCGCTGGGCCGCCTACCCGCGCCAGACCGGCGGCGTCGCCCCGCAGGGCGCGCTCGCCCGGGGCGAGTACACCGGGCAGTACCGCGACGAGGGCGGGCGGCTCCAGCGCTGGGACGGCACCGTGTGGCGGGCCGCCGCCCCGGCCTCCGTCTGGGCCGAGAACACCGACGGCGGCTACTGCGCCAGCACCACCTGGGTCGAGGCGGTGGCCGAGACGGTCGGCCCCACCATCACCGCCGCGTTCACCGCCCCGGTCTCCGGCGCGGTCTTCGTGACCGTGGGCTTCCTGGGGAACACCGCGGTGGAGGGCCAGTGGGCCCGGATGAGCGCCAACATCCGCAAGGACGGTGTGCTGGTCGTCCCCGCCGACGAGCGGCGTACGGCCCAGGTCGGCACCAAGTCGTCGGTCTCGGTGTCTTCGACGTTTCGGGTCACCGGGCTCCAGGCCGGTGCCGCCTACACGGCGGTCTCCGCCTACTGCACCTCCGCGACCACCAGCCGGGGCTGGTACGACAACCGCTTCATCCGCGTCGACCCGGTCCTGTGAGGCGGCTGATGACTCCTCCCTCCTCCTCCCTCTCCTCCCCCGAACCCGTCTACCGGGCCCTCTTCTGCGATCTGCGCACCGACCGGCTGCTGGACGTCCTGCCCCTGACCGAGACCAAGTTCGACGACTTCATCGGCAAGCCGGGCTCCCTCTCCGCCACCGTCCCCCTTCCGCAGGGGGCGCTCGCGGCGCGGGCCCGGGAGGCGCTGCGGCCCGGCCGCACGGCGGTCTGGCTGGAGCGGGACGGGGACATCTGGTGGGGCGGGGTGCTGTGGACCTGTACGCCGGCCTCGGACGAACAGGGCCGGCTCACCGTGCAGTTCCAGGCCGGGACCTTCGACTCCTACCTGGACCACCGCATCCTGAGCCAGGACCTGGCCGGCACCGGGCTGGACCAGTTCGACATCGCCCGGCTCCTGGTCGCCCACGCCCAGGAGCAGCCGGGCGGGGACATCGGGATCAGCCTCGGCCATGAGCGGTCGGGGATCGTACGCGACTACGCCCACGCCTACTCGGCGCTCGCCCGTATCCGCGAACTCCTCGACAAGGCCGGTCAGTTGAACGACGGCTTCGAGTGGCGCATCCACTGCTACCGGGATGCCGAGGGCAACCGCGTCAAGCGGCTCCAGCTCGGCCACCCGCAGATCCGCTCCGGCCACAACGATCTCGTACTGGACCATCCCGGTCCCGTCCTCACCTACAGCCTGCCCACCGACTCGACCGTGCAGGCGAACGTCTGGGTGGCCCGGGGCGAGTCAGCCAACACCGACCAGTCCCAGGAGTCCGAACCGCTGACGGTCTCCGAGGAGCTGCCCGAGGAGTTCGCGCAGGGCTGGCCCCGGCTGGAGCTGACCTCCGACCACGGCGGGGTGGCCGACGCGGCGACCCTGCGCTCGCTGGCCCGCGCGGAACTGGCCCGGCAGCGGCGGCCCGAGGTCATCCCGGAGCTGACCGTACGGCTGGACGGGCGGGTCACCCCGGCGCTGATCGGCTCCCGCATCCGGCTGCGCGTCCACGACCTGTGGCACCACGAAGGGCTGGACGCGCACTACCGGATCGTCGGGATGGCGGTCACCCCGCCGCAGCGCGCCAAGCAGGAGACCGCCGTCCTCTACCTGGAAGGAGTGTGACCCGTGGCGATCATCCCCACCGACCTGCTCGACCGCATCCGCGCGCTGGAGCGCCAGGTCAGGGAGTTGATGGGCAGCGCCAACACCACCCCGGCGCTGAACAGCATCGCGGGCGGCGAGGTGGTCATCGGTGAGCGCGGCCGGCTGCGGGTGCGCACCGCGGGCGACCAGGACCTGCTCTACCTCGGCCGGGTCGCGCCCGACCGCGACGAGAAGACCCCGCAGCAGGGGCTGGTCGTCCGCCGCGACGACGGCTCGCTGGCGCTGACGGTCTGGACCGGGGCGCCGGACCAGCAGGCGGTGCAGCCGGTACGGGTCCTGGACCGGCGGGGCAACGTGGTCCTCGCCGACGACACCGTACGGGGCGGCCTGGCCCGCCCGTACATCCCCTTCGCCCTGCCGGCCCCCGTCGGCACCGCCCGCTGGGAGTCCACCGGCGCCACCACCTGGACCACGCTCCACCGGGGCCCCGGCCTCGTCCAGCACCCGCGCCTGCACTGCGAGATCGCGGCGGACGGCGCGCCGGGCGAGGTCCGTCTGCTGGTGGACGGCGTCCAGCTGGGCCCGGTGGGCGGGCCGGGGGCGGGGCTGGTGCTGACGGAGCGGGTGGGGGCGGAGTACGGGGCGACGGTGACGTTCGAGATCCAGGCCAGGGTCACGACGTCCGGCACCACACTCCGCTGCCAGCCCCTGACCCTGTACGGCCTGGAGTCGTAGGGCCCCCGCCCCCACCAGCACCCCCACGTCCAGCCCGCCCGACGAGCCCCTTTCCAGCCCGCCCGACGAGCCTCTTTCCAGCCCGTCCGACGAGCCCCTTTCCAGCCCGTCCGACGAGCCCCTTTCCAGCCCGTCCGGCGTTTGAGGACGGAACCCCGGCGGGGGACGAGCCCGCACCTTCCCAGACCGGGACACGCATCTCCAGCCCGTCCGGCGCTTGAGGACGGAACCCCCGCGGGGGACGAGCTCGCACTCACACCCGCCCGCCCGCAGGGACCTCCCTCCCCCACCCCCAGGCTTCCGTCCTCAAACGCCGGACGGGCTGAGGGCGGCCGCCCTCCCCCGAACACCGGACGGGCTGAAGGGGGTGCCGGTCCGCCGGCAAACGCCGGCCGGGCTGAGGGCGGCCGCCCACCCCCGAACACCGGACGGGCCGGGGGTGGCCGCCCACCCCCAACCGCCGGACGGGCCGAGGGTGGCCGCCCACCCCCAAACACCGGACGGGCCGAGGGCGGCCGCCCACCCCCGAACGCCGCCCAGGCCAGGGCCCCGCACACCACCCAAGGAGCCACCGTGCTGCCAGAAACCATCCCCACCGTCACCGTCACCGCCCGCTACCTCACCCCCGACGGCCGCCCCATGAGCGGCACCGTCGACTTCCGGCCGCCCGCCCTGCTCACCCACGCCGAGGAGGACCTCTTCCTGGGCGGCCCCACCCGCGCCACCCTCGACTCCGAGGGCCGCCTCCACGTCGTGCTGCCGGCCACCGACGCGCCGGGCTGGAACCCCGCCGTGTGG
Source organism: Streptomyces sp. CA-146814 (assembly GCF_050942385.1). Taxonomy (NCBI): domain Bacteria; kingdom Bacillati; phylum Actinomycetota; class Actinomycetes; order Kitasatosporales; family Streptomycetaceae; genus Streptomyces; species Streptomyces sp. CA-146814. The sequence goes on along the minus strand of NZ_CP192068.1, from coordinate 4,790,153 downwards.
ACGTACACCGTCACCGAACGGCTCTCCGGCCTCGGCCGCACCGCCCGCAGCTACCAGATCGTGCTGAGCGCCGGCCACCCCACCGTGGACCTGGCCGACATCGCCCCGGCCGACCCGGCCAACCCGCAGTACGTCGCCGTACCGGGCCCGGCGGGACCGCCCGGCGAACTCGGCCCGCAGGGACCCGCCGGCCCCGCCGGAGCCGTGCACTCCGTCAACGGGAAGACCGACGCGGACATCGTGCTCACCGCCGCCGACGTCTCCGCCGTGGACGCCACCCGGGCCGGCGCCCCCGGCGGAGTCGCCACCCTCGGCGCCGACGGCCTGGTCCCGGCCGCCCAGCTCCCGGCCGGCGGCGGTGCCGTGGCCTCCGTCAACGGCAAGACCGGCAACGTCACCCTCGCCGCCGCCGACGTCGGCGCCCTCTCCCAGGCCGCCGGAGACGCCCGCTATCTGGCCGTCGACGGCTCCCCCGTCACCTCGGTCAACGGCCACACCGGCGCGGTCGTCCTCGACGCCACCGACGTCTCGGCCGTGGCGAGCGGCGACGCCGTCCTGCTCACCGGCAACCAGACCGTCCAGGGCACGAAGACCTTCACCGCTCCGCCGCTCACCACGGCCGCCCCGACCACCGCCGACCAGCTCACCCGCCGCGGCTACGTGGACGCGGTCGCCTCGGCCGGCAGCTGGTCCCCGTCCGCCGTCGGGTTCGCCGGCTGGGCCTTCGACCCGGCCTGCGGCTCCGCCACCAGCGCGCAGTACTGCATCAACGGCTGGGTCTACCTGATCGGCGTCCCGCTGCACGCGCAGACGGTCGTGAAGAACATCGCCTTCTACGTCCCCGGCTACGTCGGCAACACCCTGGGCGCCGCCTCCTTCGCCGGCCTCTACACGAGCGCCGGAGCCCTCGTCGGCGCGACCGCCGCGCTGAACACCCTGTTCACCGCGACCGAGGGCCGCACCGTCGTCTGCCCGCTCACCGCCCAGTACACCGCCGCCCCGGGCAACTACTGGGTCGCCCTGCTGATCAACGGCCCGAACCCCAGCAACACCGGCCCCGCCTTCCTGCGCGGCGCCAGCGTGGGCCAAGCCCCGGGCGGCAGCGCCCGGATGCCGAACCGCTTCATCCGGCACGGCCGCCTCAGCACCACCGGCCAGACCTCGCTGCCCGGCAGCTTCACCCCGAGCACCGTCGTCGCCGACTCCAACGCGATCTGGGCCGCGCTCGCCCCCTGACCCACCCGCACCCCGAGCCCCGTACCGGACGAACCCCCTCCGGTACGGGGCTCCGCCGTGCCCGCGCCCCGAACGCAACCCCGTACCCACTCCCGTACACCGGAAGGACCGCCACCCGTGGCCACACCACTCACCGCCGACCGGCTGCTCGCCGCGCTGCGCGCCGAAGGCGTCACCGTCGTCGAGCACCCGGGCTGGCGCACCCACCACCGCAACCACAAAGGCGCCTGGGGCCCCGTCAACGGGGTGATGATCCACCACACCGTGAGCAGCGGAAGCGCCGCCTCCGTCGCCCTCTGCCGCGACGGCTACGCCGCCCTGCCCGGCCCGCTCTGCCACGGCGTCATCGACAAGGCGGGCACCGTCCACCTGATCTCGGCCGGCCGCGCCAACCACGCGGGCGGCGGCGACCCGGCCGTGCTCCGGCGCGTCGTCGCGGAGGACTACGGCGACCGCCCGCCCGCCCCGCGCGCCCACGACGGCAGCGCGGGCGCCGTCGACGGCAACGCCCGCTTCTACGGGTTCGAGTGCGTCAACCTCGGCGACGGCAAGGACCCCTGGCCCGCCGCCCAGCTGGAGGCGATCGAACGCGCCTCGGCGGCCCTCTGCCGGGCCCACGGCTGGAGCGCCCGCTCGGTCATCGGCCACGCGGAGTGGTCGGCCGCCAAGATCGACCCGCGCGGCTTCACCATGCCGTCGATGCGCACCCGCGTCACGACCCGCCTGACCACCGCACCGGGAAAGCAGCCGGCGCGGCCCTCCACGCCGGAAAAGCCCGCCACCCCCCGCCACCAGCCCTTCCCCGGCGCCTCCTTCTTCACCGCCCGCACCAGCTCGCCCGTCATCACCGCCATGGGCCGCCGGCTGGCCGCCGAGGGCTGTGGAACGTACGCCGTCGGGCCCGGCCCCCGCTGGACCGAGGCCGACCGGCGCTCGTACGCCGCCTGGCAGCGCAAGCTCGGCTTCCGCGGCGCGGACGCCGACGGCCGGCCCGGCCGCACGTCCTGGAACGCGCTGAAGGTCCCGTACACCACCAAGGTGCCGTAGAGAGAGTGAGGAACCTGCCATGTCCGACGCCGCCCGGCGTACCGCCCGTACCGTCCTGCAGACGGCCCTCGCCCTTGCCGTGCTCCTGCCCGCACTCGTGGACGCGTCCGGCGTCCCCGCGACCCTGCCCCGGGTCGCCGGGGCCCTGGCCGTCGCGGGGGCGGTGACCCGGGTGATGGCCGTGCCGGGCGTCCAGGCCCTGCTGCCGCGCTGGCTGCGCACCGAACCGCCGGAGGGCCGCCCATGACCGATACCGACCCGAACAACCCCGTGGCCGTCGCCCTGGAACTGGAACGCATGCGCGGCAGCCTGGAGGCCGGCTTCGCCCGCGCCGACGGGCAGCTCGCCCTGCTGGTCCAGCGCAGCGACCAGACCGACAAACAGCTCGCCGACCACGAGGCCCGCCTCGACCTGCTGGAACGCTCCCGCTGGCCGCTAGCGAGCATCGCCGCGCTCACCGCGACGGCCGGATTCGCCATCGCCGTCTGGGAGACGCTCCGCTGAACCGGCCGGCCCCGCACACGCCGAAGGGCGGCCACCCCGTCACGTACGGGATGACCGCCCTCAGGCGTCAAGCGACTCGCTTACTGGTTGTACGGACCGTAGTCGTAGTCCTCCAGCGGGACGGCCTGGCCGGAGCCGGTGCCGAACGGCGAGTAGTCGATGTCGTCGTAGCCGACGGCCGAGTACATCGCGGCCTTGGCCTCCTCGGTCGGCTCGACCCGGATGTTGCGGTAGCGGGACAGGCCCGTACCGGCCGGGATGAGCTTACCGATGATGACGTTCTCCTTGAGGCCGATCAGGGAGTCCGACTTGGCGTTGATCGCCGCGTCGGTCAGAACCCTGGTCGTCTCCTGGAAGGACGCCGCCGATAGCCACGACTCGGTGGCGAGCGAGGCCTTGGTGATACCCATCAGCTGCGGACGGCCGGAGGCGGGGTGACCGCCCTCGGTGACCACACGACGGTTCTCGGTCTCGAACTTCGACCGCTCGACCAGCTCGCCCGGAAGCAGCTCCGCGTCGCCGGACTCGATGATCGTCACGCGGCGGAGCATCTGCCGGATGATGATCTCGATGTGCTTGTCGTGGATCGACACGCCCTGCGAGTTGTAGACCTTCTGGACTTCGCCGACCAGGTGGACCTGGACCGCACGCTGGCCGAGGATGCGCAGCACGTCGTGCGGGTTGGTCGCACCGACGGTGAGCTTCTGGCCCACCTCGACCGGGTCGCCCTCGCCCACGAGCAGACGGGCACGCTTCGAGATCGGGAACGCCGTCTCGTCGCTGCCGTCGTCCGGGGTGACGACGAGCTTCTTGGTCTTCTCGGTCTCCTCGATCCGCACGCGGCCCTTGGCCTCGGAGATCGGGGCGACACCCTTCGGCGTACGGGCTTCGAAGAGCTCGACGACTCGGGGCAGACCCTGGGTGATGTCGTCACCGGCCACACCACCGGTGTGGAAGGTACGCATCGTCAGCTGGGTGCCGGGCTCACCGATGGACTGGGCGGCGATGATGCCGACCGCCTCACCGATGTCGACCAGCTTGCCGGTGGCGAGCGAGCGTCCGTAGCAGAAGGCACAGGTGCCGACCGCGGACTCACAGGTCAGGACCGAGCGGGTCTTGACCTCCTCGACGCCGGCGCCCACCAGGGCGTCGATCAGGACGTCACCGAGGTCGACGTTGGCAGGCGCGATGACCTTGCCGTCCACCACGACGTCCTCGGCGAGCATGCGGGCGTAGACCGAGGTCTCGACGTCCTCCGTCTTGCGGAGCACGCCGTCGGCGCCCTTGACCGCGATCTTCAGCTTGAGGCCGCGCTCGGTGCCGCAGTCCTCCTCGCGGATGATCACGTCCTGCGAGACGTCCACCAGACGACGGGTCAGGTAACCCGAGTCGGCGGTACGCAGGGCGGTGTCCGCCAGACCCTTACGGGCACCGTGCGTGGAGATGAAGTACTCCAGAACGGTGAGGCCCTCACGGAAGGACGCCTTGATCGGACGCGGGATGGTCTCGTTCTTCGCGTTCGACACCAGACCACGCATACCGGCGATCTGCCGCATCTGCATCATGTTTCCTCGGGCACCCGAGTCAACCATCATGAAGATGGGGTTGGTCTTGGGGAAGTTCGCGTTCATCGCCTCGGCGACCTCGTTGGTCGCCTTGGTCCAGATCGCGATGAGCTCCTGCGTGCGCTCGTCCTTGGTGATCAGACCGCGCTCGTACTGCTTCTGGACCTTCTCGTCCTGCTCCTCGTACCCCTTGACGATGGCCTTCTTGGCCTCGGGGACGACGATGTCCGCCACGGAGACGGTCACGCCGGAACGGGTGGCCCAGTGGAAGCCCGCCGCCTTCAGGTTGTCGAGCGTCGCCGCCACGATGACCTTGGGGTAGCGCTCGGCCAGGTCGTTGACGATCTCGGAGAGCTGCTTCTTGCCCACCGAGTAGTCGACGAACGGGTAGTCCTCGGGCAGCAGCTCGTTGAAGAGCGCACGGCCCAGGCTGGTCCGCAGCCGGAAGGTGTCGCCCGGCTGGTACTCCGGCTCGCCCTCCTCGGCGACCGGCGGCACCCAGCCACGCGGCGGCATGGTGCCGACCGGGAAGCGGATGTCGACGGACGACTGGAGCGCCAGCTCGCCGGCGTCGAACGCCATGATCGCCTCGGCCGTGGAGCCGAACGCGCGGCCCTCGCCCTTGGTGTCACGGAGCTCACCGTCGGTGGTGAGGAAGAACAGCCCCAGCACCATGTCCTGGGTCGGCATGGTGACGGGACGACCGTCGGCCGGCTTCAGGATGTTGTTCGAGGACAGCATCAGGATGCGGGCCTCGGCCTGCGCCTCCGCGGAGAGCGGCAGGTGCACGGCCATCTGGTCACCGTCGAAGTCCGCGTTGAACGCGGTGCAGACGAGCGGGTGGATCTGGATGGCCTTGCCCTCGACCAGCTGCGGCTCGAAGGCCTGGATGCCGAGGCGGTGCAGGGTGGGCGCACGGTTCAGCAGCACCGGGTGCTCGGCGATGACCTCTTCGAGGACGTCGTACACGACGGTGCGGCCACGCTCGACCATGCGCTTGGCCGACTTGATGTTCTGCGCGTGGTTCAGGTCCACCAGGCGCTTCATCACGAACGGCTTGAAGAGCTCCAGCGCCATGGCCTTCGGCAGACCGCACTGGTGCAGCTTGAGCTGCGGACCGACGACGATCACGGAACGCGCGGAGTAGTCCACACGCTTGCCGAGGAGGTTCTGACGGAAGCGTCCCTGCTTGCCCTTGAGCATGTCGGACAGCGACTTCAGCGGACGGTTGCCGGGGCCCGTGACCGGGCGGCCGCGACGGCCGTTGTCGAAGAGCGCGTCGACGGCCTCCTGGAGCATGCGCTTCTCGTTGTTCACGATGATCTCGGGCGCACCGAGGTCGAGAAGGCGCTTCAGGCGGTTGTTGCGGTTGATCACGCGGCGGTACAGGTCGTTCAGGTCGGAGGTCGCGAAGCGGCCACCGTCCAGCTGCACCATCGGACGCAGGTCCGGCGGGATGACCGGCACGCAGTCGAGCACCATGCCCTTGGGCTTGTTGCTGGTCTGCAGGAACGCGGAGACGACCTTGAGGCGCTTGAGCGCACGGGTCTTCTTCTGGCCCTTGCCGGTACGGATGATCTCGCGGAGGCGCTCGGCCTCCTCGTCGAGGTCGAAGGACTCCAGGCGCTTCTGCAGCGCGGCGGCGCCCATGCAGCCGTCGAAGTACGTACCGAAGCGGTCACGCAGCTCGCGGTAGAGCAGCTCGTCGCCCTCCAGGTCCTGGACCTTGAGGTTCTTGAAGCGGCTCCACACCTCGTCGAGACGGTCGATCTCGCGCTGCGCACGGTCGCGCAGCTGCTTCATCTCGCGCTCGGCACCTTCGCGCACCTTGCGGCGTACGTCGGCCTTGGCGCCCTCGGCCTCCAGCTCGGCCAGGTCGGTCTCGAGCTTCTTGGCGCGGGCCTCCAGGTCGGAGTCGCGGCGGTTCTCGGTCTGCTGGCGCTCGACGGAGACGTGCGCCTCCAGGGACGGCAGGTCGCGGGTACGACGCTCCTCGTCCACGAACGTGATCATGTACGCGGCGAAGTAGATGACCTTTTCCAGGTCCTTCGGCGCGAGGTCCAGCAGGTATCCGAGGCGCGACGGGACGCCCTTGAAGTACCAGATGTGGGTGACGGGAGCGGCCAGCTCGATGTGGCCCATCCGCTCACGACGCACCTTGGCGCGAGTGACCTCGACGCCGCAGCGCTCACAGATGATGCCCTTGAAGCGGACACGCTTGTACTTGCCGCAGTAGCACTCCCAGTCCCGGGTCGGACCGAAGATCTTCTCGCAGAAGAGTCCGTCCTTTTCGGGCTTGAGCGTGCGGTAGTTGATGGTCTCCGGCTTCTTCACTTCGCCGTGGGACCAGGTCCGGATGTCGTCCGCGGTGGCAAGGCCGATCCGCAGCTCGTCGAAGAAGTTGACGTCGAGCACTTGTCGTCAATCCCTCTTTCGGGGGTTCGAGCCCCCTCGCTCGGAAGCGAGAAAACGGGGCACTTCAGCAATGGTCTGAACGGGTCCGGGGAGAGCCGGCCGGATCACGGGGATCCGGCCGGCGAACCCGTCAGACCTCTTCGACGCTGCTCGGCTCTCGCCGGGACAGGTCGATACCGAGCTCCTCCGCTGCGCGGAAGACGTCCTCGTCCGTGTCGCGCATCTCGATGGACATGCCGTCCGAGGACAGCACCTCCACGTTGAGGCAGAGCGACTGCATTTCCTTGATGAGCACCTTGAAGGACTCGGGGATGCCCGGCTCGGGGATGTTCTCGCCCTTGACGATGGCCTCGTAGACCTTCACGCGGCCGGTCACGTCGTCGGACTTGATCGTCAGCAGCTCCTGGAGGGCGTACGCGGCGCCGTATGCCTCCAGCGCCCACACCTCCATCTCACCGAAGCGCTGTCCACCGAACTGGGCCTTACCACCCAGCGGCTGCTGGGTGATCATGGAGTACGGACCGGTCGAACGCGCGTGCAGCTTGTCGTCGACCAGGTGGTGGAGCTTGAGGATGTACATGAACCCGACCGAGACCGGGTCCGGGAACGGCTCGCCGGAGCGGCCGTCGAACAGCTTGGCCTTGCCCGAGGGCTGGACCAGGCGGTCGCCGTCGCGGTTGGGGATCGTGGCCTCGAAGAGACCGGAGATCTCGTCCTCGCGCGCACCGTCGAAGACGGGCGTGGCGACGTTGGTGCCGGGGGCGACCTGGTCGGCGCCGATGGACTGCAGGCGCTTGGCCCACTCGTCACCGAGGCCGGAGACGTCCCAGCCGCGGCTGGCGAGCCAGCCGAGGTGGATCTCCAGGACCTGCCCCGGGTTCATTCGGGACGGGACACCCAGCGGGTTGAGGATGATGTCGACCGGGGTGCCGTCCTCCAGGAACGGCATGTCCTCGATCGGCAGGATCTTCGAGATGACGCCCTTGTTGCCGTGACGGCCGGCGAGCTTGTCACCATCGGTGATCTTGCGCTTCTGCGCGACGTAGACGCGGACCAGCTGGTTCACGCCCGGCGGCAGCTCGTCGCCCTCTTCGCGGTCGAAGACGCGGACGCCGATGACCTTGCCGATCTCACCGTGCGGCACCTTCAGCGAGGTGTCGCGCACCTCGCGCGCCTTCTCACCGAAGATCGCGCGGAGCAGGCGCTCCTCGGGGGTCAGCTCGGTCTCACCCTTGGGCGTGACCTTGCCGACGAGGATGTCGCCGGCGACGACCTCGGCACCGATACGGATGATGCCGCGCTCGTCGAGGTCGGCGAGGACCTCTTCGGAGACGTTCGGGATGTCCCGGGTGATCTCCTCGGGGCCGAGCTTGGTGTCACGGGCGTCGACCTCGTGCTCCTCGATGTGGATCGAGGAGAGGACGTCGTCCTGCACGAGGCGCTGCGACAGGATGATCGCGTCCTCGTAGTTGTGACCCTCCCACGGCATGAACGCCACGAGCAGGTTCTTGCCGAGGGCCATCTCACCGTTCTCGGTGGCCGGGCCGTCGGCCAGCACCTGGTCGGCGATGATCCGGTCGCCCTCGGAGACGACGACCTTCTGGTTGACCGAGGTGCCCTGGTTGGAGCGCATGAACTTGGCGATGCGGTACGTGGTGTACGTGCCGTCGTCGTTCGTGACGGTGATGTAGTCCGCGGAGACCTCCTGGACCACACCGTCCTTCTCGGCCTTGAGGACGTCACCGGCGTCGGTGGCGCAGCGGTACTCCATGCCGGTGCCGACGAGCGGGGCCTCCGACTTGATCAGGGGCACCGCCTGACGCATCATGTTCGCGCCCATGAGGGCACGGTTGGCGTCGTCGTGCTCCAGGAACGGGATCATCGCGGTGGCGACGGACACCATCTGGCGCGGCGAGACGTCCATGTAGTCGACGTCCGTGCCGGGCACGTAGTCGACCTCTCCGCCACGACGGCGGACCAGGACGCGCGGCTCGGTGAAGCGCAGCTCGTCGTTGAGGATCGCGTTCGCCTGGGCGATGACGAAGCGGTCCTCCTCGTCGGCGGTGATGTAGTCGACGTCGTCGGTGACCTGGCCTTCGACGACCTTGCGGTACGGCGTCTCGATGAAGCCGAACGCGTTGACGCGGCCGTACGAGGCGAGCGAACCGATCAGGCCGATGTTCGGGCCTTCAGGGGTCTCGATCGGACACATGCGCCCGTAGTGGGACGGGTGCACGTCACGGACCTCGAAGCCGGCCCGCTCACGGGAGAGACCACCCGGGCCAAGAGCCGACAGACGGCGCTTGTGGGTGAGACCCGACAGCGGGTTGTTCTGGTCCATGAACTGCGACAGCTGGCTGGTGCCGAAGAACTCCTTGATGGAGGCGACGACCGGCCGGATGTTGATCAGGGTCTGCGGCGTGATCGCCTCGACGTCCTGGGTCGTCATGCGCTCACGCACGACGCGCTCCATCCGCGCCAGGCCCGTACGGACCTGGTTCTGGATGAGCTCGCCGACGTTGCGGAGGCGACGGTTGCCGAAGTGGTCGATGTCGTCGGTCTCGACGACGATCTCCCGGCCCGACTCACCGATCGTCTCGGTCTCACCGGCGTGCAGCTTGACCAGGTACTTGATGGTCGCGATGACGTCGTCGGTGGTGAGCACCCCGGCGTCCAGCGGCTCATCGGCGCCGAGCTTCTTGTTCACCTTGTAGCGGCCGACCTTCGCGAGGTCGTAGCGCTTCGGGTTGAAGTAGAGGTTCTCGAGCAGCGTCTGAGCGGCCTCGCGGGTGGGCGGCTCGCCCGGGCGCAGCTTGCGGTAGATGTCGAGCAGCGCGTCGTCCTGGCCCTGGGTGTGGTCCTTCTCCAGGGTGGCGCGCATCGACTCGTACTCGCCGAACTCCTCCAGGATCTGCTCGGTGCTCCAGCCGAGAGCCTTGAGGAGGACGGTGACGGACTGCTTGCGCTTGCGGTCGATGCGGACACCGACCATGTCGCGCTTGTCGATCTCCATCTCCAGCCAGGCACCCCGGGACGGGATGATCTTGGCGGAGAAGATGTCCTTGTCGGACGTCTTGTCGATGGAGGAGTCGAAGTAGACACCCGGCGAGCGGACCAGCTGCGACACGACGACACGCTCGGTGCCGTTGATGACGAAGGTGCCCTTGTTGGTCATGAGCGGGAAGTCGCCCATGAAGACCGTCTGGGACTTGATCTCGCCGGTCTCGTTGTTGGTGAACTCGGCCGTGACGAAGAGCGGCGCGGCGAACGTGAAGTCGCGCTCCTTGCACTCGTCGATCGAGTTCTTCGGGGGCTCGAAGCGGTGGTCGCGGAACGTGAGCGACATCGACCCGGAGAAGTCCTCGATCGGTGAGATCTCCTCGAAGATCTCCTCCAGGCCGGACTTGGTGGGGACGTCTTGTCCACTGTCCAGAGCAGCCTCGACGCGAGCCTTCCAGGCGGCGTTGCCGAGGAGCCAGTCAAAGCTCTCGGTCTGCAGCGCGAGGAGGTTCGGAACCTCGAGGGGCTCCTTGATCTTTGCAAAAGAGATGCGCAGCGGGGCGGTGCTGGCACCGTTGTTCGTATTCGCGGTCGAGGCGTTGCGCGAGGCGGCCAAGAGGGGGTCCTTCCGAGGGCTCGGACTCACTACGCGCGTACCGGTCCCGCATTGGACACCCAGACACACCGTCCCGAACCGGCCGAAAGGGCCAGCTCAGCGAGGGTCGGTCATCGATGCTCAAGTGCGGGCATGCCCCTGGTGACGGGCAGGAGGCAGCTAACAGGCAGCGCAAAGGGTCAGTGTAGCCAAGCGGCACACTGATGTCCAGTCGGGGTTCTCAGAGACCCACGTCGCTCTCAACAGCTGTTCTCAACTACCTATGTGTTCAGGCCCTCGCGCGGGGTGCGCGCTTCTTTACTTCCCTCTTCACTCCCGATCCATGCCTCGGATCCGGATCGAAGTGATGACGCGTCCTGAGAATTGCGCGCCTCGTGCCGTTCGTCAAGGCCCACCGGTCCGAACGGGCCTCCAGGGGCTCGCTCCGGCCGCCCCCGGGAAGCCCTCAGGAGGCCCCTGGGCGTCCTGCGGGAGGCGCACGGCGAAGATCACCCTACTCGTCACCGGCGGAAGTTCAAGGCAGCCGCCACGGGTACGCCGAAGGGCGACCACCCGGTTGGGTGATCGCCCTTCGGTGCGGGCGCGTGACGCGCCCACGGGGAGTCCGCGGACTCCCGGGGTGTTACTTGACCTCGACGGAAGCGCCGGCGGCCTTGAGGGACTCGGCAGCCTTCTCGGCGGCCTCCTTGGCGACCTTCTCGAGGACCGGCTTCGGGGTGCCGTCGACGAGGTCCTTGGCCTCCTTCAGACCCAGCGAGGTCAGCTCACGCACGACCTTGATGACCTGGATCTTCTTCTCGCCGGCGCCGGTGAGGATGACGTCGAACTCGTCCTGCTCCTCAGCGGCCTCGGCAACGGCGCCCGGGCCGGCCGGACCGGCGACGGCGACGGCCGCGGCGGCGGTGACGTCGAACTTCTCCTCGAAGGCCTTCACGAACTCGGAGAGCTCGATGAGGGTCATCTCTTCGAACTGCGCGAGCAGGTCGTCCTGGGACAGCTTCGCCATGACAGGCGTCCTTCCACTATTCGGCAGGTGCCGGATGTATATGTCGGCGGGCGTACGTGGAGCCCGCTGGACCGCTGAGCGAAATTACTCGGCGGCCTCGGCGGGAGCCGGAGTACCGGCACCGCCCTGCTCTTCCTTCTTGGCGCGAAGAGCTTCCGCGGTGCGGACGAACTTGGAGGGCAGGGCCTGGAAGACCTGCGCCGCCTGCGTCTGCTTGCCCTTGAAAGCACCGGCCAGCTTGGAGAGCAGAACCTCGCGGGACTCGAGGTCCGCGAGCTTCTTGATCTCATCGGCGGACAGCGCCTTACCGTCAAGGACACCGCCCTTGATGATGAGGTTGGGGTTGTCCTTGGCGAAGTCACGAAGACCCTTCGCCGACTCCACCGGGTCACCGGTGACGAAGGCAACCGCCGTCGGACCCGAGAACAGGTCGTCCAGCGTGTCGATCCCGGCCTCGTTGGCCGCAATCTTGGTCAGCGTGTTCTTCACCACGGCGTACTGGGCGTTCTCACCGAGCGAACGACGCAGCGTCTTGAGCTGCGCCACGGTGAGACCCCGGTACTCGGTCAGCACGGCGGCGTTCGAGCTGCGGAACTGGTCCGCGAGCTCGGCTACCGCGGCAGCCTTGTCGGGCCTTGCCATGAGCGTCGGCCTCCTTCCGGGTGATGAGGACCGCTCAGAAGGGGCCGGGAAAGACGAAACGCCCCAGCACAAGTGCCAGGGCGCGGCTCGACCGGACAGAGTCCGGGAGCAGTTCCACAGTCACCTGCGCAGGTCGTCCGATCTAGCGGAACCTTCGGTCACCGTCACCCTTACGGGAGCGCAGCGACGACCAGCGGTCTTTGGCTTCGTGACGAGAGTACGCGACCGAGGGCGCGCCGGGCAAATCCGGCGTCGACCACCCCGGCCCGGAGGGTTTAGCCGCAGTTCAGCAGAGCTCCCGCGGTGCGCGGATACGGGAACGGGCCCCGCACCTCGAAAGGGTGCGGGGCCCGTTCACACCGTGCACGCGTACGACGCGGCTACCGGGTGAGCGCGGTGGCTCAGACGGCGGCCGGGTCCTCCTCGACGAGGAGGTTGCGGGTGCGGTTGGCGTCCAGCGGGATGCCGGGGCCCATCGTGGTGGCCAGCGCGGCCTTCTTGATGTAGCGGCCCTTGGCGGCGGACGGCTTCAGACGGAGGACCTCGTCCAGCGCCGCTGCGTAGTTCTCCACCAGCTTGGTCTCGTCGAACGAGACCTTGCCGATGATGAAGTGCAGGTTGGAGTGCTTGTCGACGCGGAACTCGATCTTTCCGCCCTTGATGTCGGTGACAGCCTTGGCGACATCGGGGGTGACGGTGCCGGTCTTCGGGTTCGGCATCAGACCACGCGGACCGAGCACGCGGCCCAGGCGGCCGACCTTGCCCATGAGGTCCGGGGTGGCGACGACGGCGTCGAAGTCCAGACGGCCCTTCGCCACCTCGTCGATGAGCTCGTCGGCGCCGACGATGTCGGCTCCGGCGGCTTCCGCGGCCGCAGCACGGTCACCGGTCGCGAAGACCAGGACCCGGGCGGTCTTGCCGGTGCCGTGCGGGAGGTTCACGGTGCCGCGGACCATCTGGTCGGCCTTGCGCGGGTCGACACCCAGGCGGAAGGCGACCTCGACGGTGCCGTCGAACTTCGTGGAGGCGGTGTCCTTGGCGATACGGACGGCCTCGAGCGGGGCGTACAGGCGCTCCCGGTCGATCTTGGCGTCCGCAGCGCGGAGGTTCTTGCTGCGCTTCACTTCTACTCCTGTGGTTTCAGAGTGTGGAGTCGTGGTGCGGACCAGCGCTTGGTCCTACCACTGAGGGCTACGGGGCTGAATCAGCCTTCGACCGTGATGCCCATGGAACGGGCGGTGCCGGCAATGATCTTCGACGCGGCGTCGAGGTCATTGGCGTTCAGGTCGGGGAGCTTCGTCGTGGCGATCTCGCGGACCTGGGCGGCCGTCAGCTTGGCGACCTTGGTCTTGTGCGGCTCGCCGGAGCCCTTGTCCACACCCGCGGCCTTGAGGATCAGCTTGGCGGCCGGCGGAGTCTTCGTGACGAAGGTGAAGGAGCGGTCCTCGTAGACCGTGATCTCCACCGGCACGACCATGCCACGCTGCGACTCGGTCGCGGCGTTGTAGGCCTTGCAGAACTCCATGATGTTGACGCCGTGCTGACCGAGCGCGGGGCCGACCGGCGGGGCCGGGTTCGCCGCACCGGCGTTGATCTGGAGCTTGATAAGCCCCGTGACCTTCTTCTTCTTGGGAGGCATTGCTCTCTCCGGGTCCTATGAGAGTGTTTCGCCGCCGATTCCGGTCATCCGGATGGAGGCATACCGCACAACGATAACGGGTATAGCTGTGCGACCAAAAACCAACAGGTCAGAGCGGCCGCGAAGCCCCTCTGACCTGCTGGGTAGGCATGTGTCCAGAAACTGGCGGGAAGCGCTAGTTCTTCTGGATCTGGTCGAAGCTCAGCTCGACCGGGGTCTCGCGGCCGAAGATCTCGACGAGGCCCTTGACCTTCTTCGAGTCGGCGTTGATCTCGTTGATCGTGGCCTGCAGCGTGGCGAACGGGCCGTCGGTGACGGTGACCGAGTCGCCGACCTCGAAGTCCAGCACCTGGACCTCGACCTTGCGGGACGGAGCCGGCTTGCCCTCGGCCTCGGCGGCCTCGCGGGCGGCCTTCTCCTCGGCCTCCGGGGCGAGCATCTTGACGATCTCGTCCAGGGTCAGCGGGTACGGGTCGTAGGCGTTGCCCACGAAGCCGGTGACGCCCGGCGTGTTCCGCACGACGCCCCAGGACTCGTTCGTCAGGTCCATGCGCACCAGCACGTAGCCGGGGAGCTTGTTCTGCCGGACGTTCTTGCGCTCGCCGTTCTTGATCTGGACGATTTCCTCTTCAGGCACCTCGGCCTGATAGATGAACTCCTCCACGTTGAGCGAGACGGCGCGCTGCTCCAGGTTGGCCTTCACGCGCTTCTCGTAACCGGCGTACGTGTGGATGACGTACCACTCGCCGGGGAGGGTGCGGAGCTCGTCGCGGAGGGCCGCCACGGGGTCGACGGGGGCGGCCGGCTCGGCCTCCACCTCGTCGGCGCTCTCGTCGTCGGCCTCGGCCTCGGCGGCTTCCGCGACCTCGGCGTCCTCGTCGGCCTCGACCGTCTCGTCCGCGTCGGCGTCCACAGCGATGTCGGTGGCCTCGGCGGCCGCGGCCTGGTCGGCCTTCTCGGAATCAGCAGCCTCAACGATGCCGAGCTCGTCCTTGGCGGACTCGAAGGCGCCAGCCTCGGGCTCGACGGCGTCGTTCAGGTTCGGGTCAGACACGATGGCTGCTTCTTCCTGGATACAAAGGGTGGAACGTGCGGTGGGGGCGCCGGTTTCGGACGCCTTCCGCCGGCTCAGCCGAAGACGTACTTGATGACCCGCGCGAACCCCATGTCAAGAACGGTAACAAGACCAATCATGACAACGACGAACACAATCACCACACTGGTGTATGTCGTCAGCTGGCTGCGAGTCGGCCAGACAACCTTACGGAGTTCGGCGACGATCTGGCGGTAGAACAGCGCGAGACGGCCCAGAGGACCCTTCTTGCCGCGCTTGCCGCCCTTCCGAGTCTTCTTGCTGGACTCGGGGGATTCATCCTCAGCATCAGGCATGTCGATGGAGCCCACGGCGTCCGTCACGCTTCTCACCTGATTCCGGGTCGTGGCCGTGCCGCGCCCGGTGGAGCCGCACGGCTGTGCAATGAAGTACGTACATGCGCACACATCCTGGCGAAGGAGTGTGTAGCAGGGCCGGAGGGACTTGAACCCCCAACCGCTGGTTTTGGAGACCAGTGCTCTACCAATTGAGCTACGACCCTTTGTGGTTT
Source organism: Streptomyces sp. CA-146814 (assembly GCF_050942385.1). Taxonomy (NCBI): domain Bacteria; kingdom Bacillati; phylum Actinomycetota; class Actinomycetes; order Kitasatosporales; family Streptomycetaceae; genus Streptomyces; species Streptomyces sp. CA-146814. The sequence continues at coordinate 4,774,879 of NZ_CP192068.1, read as the reverse complement.
CCACCAACCTACCGCATCTTCCCCGGTACCCGGGTGCAGGAACAGTGCGGCTGGTGAAGGCCAACGACAGGTGAGTGTACGTGTTCAGGGCCGCTGCGTCGAACAGACAACTACCGACCGGTCCTGTCCGGTTCCCGCACGCGTCCTGTCCGGTCCCTGAAACCCGTGTGCCGACGGGTTTTCCGGTCTGGGAGCATGGGCCCATGAGCGCTGCAACTTCTCCGTCCGAGCGCCGGGTCTCCGCCCGCATCGGTGCGATCTCCGAGTCCGCGACCCTCGCCGTCGACGCCAAGGCCAAGGCCCTCAAGGCCGCAGGGCGCCCGGTGATCGGCTTCGGTGCCGGCGAGCCCGACTTCCCGACCCCCGGCTACATCGTCGACGCCGCGGTCGAGGCCTGCCGCAACCCGAAGTACCACCGCTACACCCCGGCCGGCGGGCTCCCCGAGCTCAAGGCCGCCATCGCAGAGAAGACGCTGCGGGACTCCGGCTACGAGGTCGACGCCAGCCAGATCCTGGTGACCAACGGTGGCAAGCAGGCCATCTACGAGGCCTTCGCCGCGATCCTCGACCCGGGCGACGAGGTCATCGTCCCCGCCCCGTACTGGACCACCTACCCCGAGTCGATCCGGCTGGCCGGCGGTGTCCCGGTCGAGGTCGTCGCCGACGAGACCACCGGCTACCGGGTCTCCGTCGAGCAGCTGGAGGCCGCGCGGACCGAGCGGACCAAGGTCGTCCTCTTCGTGTCGCCGTCCAACCCGACCGGTGCCGTCTACAGCGAGGCCGACGCCGAGGCGATCGGCCGCTGGGCCGTCGAGCACGGCCTGTGGGTCATGACCGACGAGATCTACGAGCACCTCGTCTACGGCGACGCGACGTTCACCTCGCTCCCGGCGATCGTGCCCGAGCTGCGCGACAAGTGCATCGTCGTCAACGGCGTCGCCAAGACGTACGCGATGACCGGCTGGCGCGTGGGCTGGATCATCGGCCCCAAGGACGTCGTCAAGGCCGCGACCAACCTCCAGTCGCACGCCACCTCCAACGTCTCCAACGTGGCCCAGGTCGCCGCGCTCGCGGCCGTCTCCGGCCCGCTGGACGCCGTCGCGGAGATGCGGACCGCCTTCGACCGCCGCCGCAACCTCATCGTGCGCATGCTCAACGAGATCGACGGCGTGCTCTGCCCGGAGCCCGAGGGCGCGTTCTACGCCTATCCGTCGGTCAAGGGCCTGCTCGGCAAGGAGATCCGCGGCAAGCGCCCGGCCGACTCGGTCGAGCTCGCCGCCCTGATCCTGGACGAGGCCGAGGTCGCGGTCGTCCCGGGCGAGGCCTTCGGTACGCCGGGCTACCTCCGCCTCTCCTACGCGCTCGGCGACGACGACCTCATCGAGGGCGTCTCCCGGCTCCAGAAGCTGCTCGGCGAGGCCAAGGCCTGACAGCCCGCGCGATTGTGCCCCCGGCCACCACGGCCGGGGGCACTTTCTGTTCCGGACCCACTCCAAAGAGGACAGCGACTTCCGCTCCGGCCCGCCCGTGCGGCAGGATCTTCCGATGGAGCGTGATGTACGTCTGTTGCCCAAGGCCCACCTGCACCTGCACTTCACCGGGTCGATGCGGCCCACCACCCTGCTCGAACTCGCCGACAAGTACGGGGTCCACCTCCCCGACGCACTGACCGGCGGCGAGCCGCCCAAGCTGCGGGCGACCGACGAGCGCGGCTGGTTCCGCTTCCAGCGGCTCTACGACATCGCCCGGTCCTGCCTCCGGTCGCCCGAGGACATCCACCGCCTGGTCCGCGAGAGCGCCCAGGAGGACGTCGCGGACGGCTCCGGCTGGCTGGAGATCCAGGTCGACCCCACCTCGTACGCGCCGCTGCTCGGCGGGCTGATCCCGGCGATCGAGATCATCCTCGACGCGGTGGACAGCGCCGCCCGGGACACCGGGCTCGGGATGCGCGTGGTGATCGCCGCGAACCGGATGAAGCACCCGCTGGACGCCCGGACGCTGGCGCGGCTGGCCGTGCGGTACGCGGACCGGGGCGTCGTCGGGTTCGGGCTCTCCAACGACGAGCGGCGCGGTATGGCCCGCGACTTCGACCGGGCCTTCGCCATCGCGCGGGAGGGCGGTCTGCTGGCGGCTCCGCACGGCGGGGAGCTGGCGGGCGCCTCCAGTGTGCGCGACTGCCTGGACGACCTGGACGCCTCGCGGATCGGCCACGGCGTGCGGGCTGCCGAGGACCCCCGGCTGCTGGAGCGGCTGGCCGAGCGCCAGGTGACCTGCGAGGTGTGCCCGTCCTCCAATGTGGCGCTCGGCGTCTACGAGAAGGCCGCCGATGTCCCCTTGCGCACTCTGTTCGACGCGGGGGTGCCGATGGCGCTGGGCGCGGACGACCCGCTGCTGTTCGGATCCCGGCTGGCCGCGCAGTACGAGCTGGTACGCCGCGACCACGGGTTCACCGACGCGGAGCTGGCCGAGCTGGCCCGCCAGTCGGTGCGCGGTTCGGCCGCGCCCGTCGACGTACGGGACAAGCTGCTGTCGGGGATCGACGACTGGCTGGCTAGCTGATTCCGGCGAGCAGCGTGCGGGCCAGGGAGGCGACGAACTCCTCCAGCGGCTGCGGGGGCGTTCCGCCGGGGAGCGCGTCGTAGGCGAAGGCCCGCTGGGCGCAGGCGCCGAGCAGGAGTGAGGCGGACGCGTAGGTGTCGGCGTCCGCGCGGACCCGGCCCGCCCGCTGTTCGGCGCGGAGGTAGGCGTCGAGCCCCTGGATCGGCTTGTGGGGGCCGGTGCCGAGTTCGCGCATGCCCTGTTCGTGGCTGCTCTTGAGCTGCGGTTCGGCGTACAGGGAGGCGGCCATGGGGAACGTCTGCGCGTAGAAGAGTGCGGCCTGCCGGGCGACCTCGGTGAGGTTGGCCTCCACGGTGCCCTCCCCCGCGACCAGGCCGTCGAGCAGCCCGCCGAGCTTCGGGAGCCGCTCCTTGAGGACGGTCACGAAGAGCTCTTCCTTGCTGGGGAAGTACTTGTAGAGCGCCGCCTCCGAGCAGCCGGCGGCCCGCGCGATCTCTTTGGTGGTGGTGTGGGCGAGGCCGAAGGAGCCCATCAGCTCGTGAGCGGCGTCGACGATACGGACGCGGGCGGGCTTCGGCTCCATGCGGCTGCCTCTCCTGCTTGACGGCTGGATGATCAGCCACTCACCCACCCGAGGAGGGCGTATGCGGCTCACGGTGTTCGGAGCGACCGGAGGTGTCGGCCGGGAGGTCGTGGGCCAGGCGCTCGCGGCGGGCCACGAGGTGACGGCCGTGGTCCGCGCCCCAGCCAGGCTCCCGGAGGCGCTCGACGCCCTGGCCCTGCACGGGGTCGTCACGCTGGACGACCCGGTGGCGGTGCGCGCGGCGGTGGCGGGGCGGGACGCGGTGCTCTCGGGGCTCGGCGCGCGGGGCCGGAGGGCGTGGGCGTCGCGCACTGAGGGTCGCCGCGTTCCCTACAGGGCGACGCCGACCGTCACCGGTTCGTTGACCAGAGTGACGCCGAACGCCTCGTGGACGCCGGCGACGACCTCGCGGGCCAGCGCGAGGAGGTCCTCGGTGGTGGCCTCGCCGCGGTTGGTGAGCGCGAGGGTGTGCTTGGTGGAGATCCGGGCCGGGCCGCTGCCGTACCCCTTGGTGAAGCCGGCCCGGTCGATGAGCCAGGCGGCGGAGGTCTTGGTACGGCCGTCCTCGGCGGAGAACGCCGGCGGCGTCACGTCCGGGCCGAGGCGCTCGTGGACCCGGGCCAGGAACTCCTGGAACGCCGCCTCGTCGAGGATCGGGTTGGTGAAGAAGGAGCCGGCGGACCAGGTGTCGTGGTCGTCCGGGTCGAGCACCATGCCCTTGCCGGCGCGCAGCTTGAGCACGGTCTCCCGGGCGGCGGAGGCGGGCACGCGCTCGCCCTGCCCGACGCCCATGGCCCTGGCCGTCTCCGGGTACGCGAGAGGCGCGGAGAGCCCTCCCGCCTCCTCCAGTTCGAACCGGACCCGGAGCACCACGAAGCGGTCGGGCTCCGCCTTGAAGCGGCTGTGGCGGTACGAGAAGGAGCACTCCGCGTTCGGCAGGGTCACCGTCTCCCGGGTGTGCCGGTCGTAGGCGACGACCTCCGTGATGGTGGAGGACACCTCCTGCCCGTACGCCCCGACGTTCTGGATGGGCGTCGCACCGGCGGAACCGGGGATTCCGGCCAGGCACTCGATGCCCGCGAGACCCGCCTCCACGGTCCGGGCGACGGCGTCGGTCCAGACCTCACCGGCCGCCAGCTCCAGCGACGTACCGGAGAGCGTGAACCCCTTGGTGGCAACCCGCAGCGCCGTGCCGTCGAAGCCCTTGTCGCCGATCACCAGGTTGGAGCCGCCGCCGATGACCAGCAGCGGGGTGCCGCTCGCGTCGGCCTCGCGTACGGCGTCGACCACCTCGGCGTCGGTGGTGGCCGTCAGGAGCCGGGTGGCGGGGCCGCCGAGCCGGAAGGTGGTCAGGGGGGCGAGGGGGGCATCGTGGAGTTCCTGCACGGGACAAGGGTACGGTCCGTGGCTCCGCCGCTCGGGCGGGGCCACGGACCGTACGGGTTCCGCGTGACCTACAGGGCAAGCGCGAGGACCGGACAGCTTCCGCGTGACCTACAGGGGCGGGCGCGAGAGCCGTACAGCTGACGCGTGACCCTCAGGCGAGCCGTACGACGGCGCGGGACATCCCCAGCACCTTCTTGCCGTCGCTCACCGCCACCAGGTCCACCCGGACCAGGTTGTCGTCCAGCTTGGCCGCGACCTTGCCGCTGACCTCGATGAGCGCGCCCTTGTCGTCGTTGGGCACGACGACCGGCTTGGTGAACCGCACCCCGTAGTCGACGACCGCGCCCGGGTCCCCGGCCCAGTCCGTGACCACGCGGATCGCCTCGGCCATGGTGAACATGCCGTGCGCGATCACGTCCGGCAGGCCGACCTCCAGCGCGAACTTCTCGTTCCAGTGGATCGGGTTGAAGTCGCCCGACGCACCGGCGTACTGCACGAGCGTCGCCCGCGTCACCGGGAACGACTGCGCGGGCAGCTCCGTACCGACCTCGACCGACCCGTAGGAGACCTTCGCCGTCATCACGCCTCCTCGGCGGCGCGCGCCACCAGCTTCGTGAGCGCCGTGACGACCAGCTCGCCGGCCTCGTCGTGCACATCGCCGCGGATGTCCACGATGTCGTTGCCCGCCATGGACTTGATGGTCTCGATCGTGGAGGTGACCGTCAGCCGGTCCCCCGCCCGCACCGGACGCACGTAGGAGAACTTCTGGTCGCCGTGGACGACCCGGCTGTAGTCCAGGCCCAGCTGCGGGTCCTGCACCACTTCACCGGCGGCCCGGTAGGTGATGGAGAAGACGAAAGTGGGCGGCGCGATCACATCGGGGTGGCCGAGCGCGCGGGCCGCCTCCACGTCGACGTACGCCGGATGGGTGTCACCCACCGCCTCGGCGAACTCGCGGATCTTCTCCCGGCCTACCTCGTACGCCGGGGTGGGCGGATACGTCCGGCCCACGAAGGACTGGTCGAGCGCCATGAGCTCGCTACCTCCTGCTGGAAATGACGAATAAGGGCACGCCCCTGCGCGGGGAACCACCCCGTACAACGACACGAGGCCGCCCCCAGAGGGGGCGGCCTCGTGTACGAGCCTGATTCAGCGCGTTTCGCGGTGCGCGGTGTGCGAGTTGCAGCGCGGGCAGTGCTTCTTCATCTCAAGACGGTCCGGGTTGTTACGCCGGTTCTTCTTGGTGATGTAGTTCCGCTCCTTGCACTCCACGCAGGCCAGCGTGATCTTCGGGCGGACGTCGGTGGCAGCCACGTGAGTGCTCCTTGGACGGACGATGGACGGATGAACGCATAAAAGAGTAGCCGATCGAAGGACCGACCCAACAATCGGCTACCGTTAGTAGCGGTGACCGGACTTGAACCGGTGACACAGCGATTATGAGCCGCTTGCTCTACCGACTGAGCTACACCGCTTTGATGATGAGTCCCCCCGCCGAAGCGGGGTTTCCCGATCACCAGAGCCCCAATGCGGAATCGAACCGCAGACCTTCTCCTTACCATGGAGACGCTCTACCGACTGAGCTATTGGGGCGAGCGAGGAAGACATTACACGGTCTCCGGCCGATCGCCCAAATCCGTTTCGGCACCACGCTCCGGCCGTCGGTCCGGGCCCGCCCACACCTCCTGATCAGGCCTTGATCCAGCTCGCGCGCCGTTCCGGAAGGACTCCTTCGGGGCGTCGACTCGGGGGCACCGGTACGACTAATGGGCTCCTCCCGGAAGCCGCCGTGCCACACGTCGCGGACCCGGCCATGATCGACGGGACCACCCCTCCAGGCTCGGCCGCTCCGCGCGGCCGTGCACCCTCCCAGGAGCGCGATGCCCGACAGCCAGCCGCGGCGGCCCGACGACAGCGCGCCCGGCGGCGCCGAAGCGGCCACCACCGACCCGGCCCCCGCCCTCGTCCTGAGCGGCGCCCGCCTGACCGACGGCCGGGCGGTCGACGTACGCCTGAGCGGCAGCCGTATCGAGGCCGTCGGCACCGCGGGCAGCCTCGCCACCCGAGGCCCCCGCATCGACCTGCGCGGCTACCTCCTGCTCCCCGCGCCGGCCGAACCCCACGCCCACGGCGACACCGCCCTCACCGCGGACGACGCCGGGCCCGCATCCGACCACCCCGAGGACATCCAGCGCCGCGCCACCGAGGCCGCCCTCCTCCAGCTCGGCCACGGCGCCACCGCCCTGCGCGCCCACGTCCGCATCGGCGACGTTCAGGGGCTCGCCGCGCTGGAGGCCGTCCTCCAGGCCCGCCGGGCGCTGCGCGGCCTCGCCGACCTGACCGCGGTCGCCGTCCCCCGCCTGCTCACCGGCGCCGCCGGGGCGGAGGGCCTCGCCCTGCTCCGGGACGCCGTGAAGATGGGCGCGGCGGTGGTCGGCGGCTGCCCCGACCTGGACCCGGACCCCACCGGCTACACCGCGGCCGTCCTGGAGGTCGCCGCCGAGCACGGCTGCCCGGTCGACCTGCACACCGACGGCGACGACCCGGCGCGCCTGGCCCGCCTCGCCGCCATGGCCGGCGGGCTGCGCCCCGGGGTCACGCTCGGCCCCTGCGCCGGCCTCGCCCATCTCCCGCTGGAGACCGCGGGCCGGGCCGCCGACCAGCTGGCCGCCGCCGGGATCACCGTCGTCTGCCTCCCCCAGGGCGGCTGCGCGGGCTCGGAGCGCCGTACGAGCGCTCCTGTACGCCTCCTGCGCTCCGCGGGCGTACGCGTGGCGGCGGGCAGCGGCGCACTCCGCGACACGGCCAATCCGGTGGGCCGCGGCGACCCGCTGGAGGCCGCGTACCTCCTCGCCTCGCAGCACGGCCTGCGCGCCGAACACGCCTACGCCATGGTCTCCACCACCGCCCGCGCCGCCCTCGGCCTGCCCGAGGTCCGCGTGGAAGCGGGCTTCCCGGCCGAACTCCTCGCCGTACGCGGTGAACGGCTCTCCGGCGTGCTCTCCCTCGCCTACAGCCGGATCGTCGTCCACCGCGGCCGGATCGTCGCCCGCACCAGCGCCGTACGCGAGTACTGCGACTCCGATCCCGACACCGCCGCCGGCCCCGATCTCCCGCGTCAGGGACGACCCGACTCCGGCGGCGGGCCCGGGAGCTGAGCATCCGGCGGCCGCCGGGCGTACGGTCGGAGGTATGCGCATTGTCATCGCAGGTGGACACGGACAGATCGCACTGCGGCTGGAGCGGCTGCTCGCCGCACGCGGGGATGAAGCCGTAGGGATCATCCGCAACCCTCAACAGAGCCAGGACCTCACCGATATCGGCGCCGAACCCGCCGTACTGGACCTCGAATCGGCCACCGTCGACGAGACCGCGGAGGTGCTGCGCGGCGCCGACGCGGCCGTCTTCGCGGCAGGCGCGGGACCGAACAGCGGCACCGCCCGCAAGGACACCGTCGACCGGGGCGCCGCCGTCCTCTTCGCCGACGCCGCCCAAGCCGCGGGCGTACGCCGGTACATCGTCGTCTCCTCCATGGGCGCCGACCCCGACCACCCCGGCGACGAGGTGTTCGACGTCTACCTGAGGGCGAAGGGCGCGGCGGACGCCGACGTACGCTCCCGCTCCGCGCTCGACTGGACGATCCTGCGCCCCGGGATGCTCACCAACGACGCGGGCAAGGGCCAGGTCCTGCTCGCCGCGAAGACCGGCCGCGGCCCGATCCCGCGCGACGACGTGGCGGCGACGATCGTGGAGCTCCTGGACACCCCGGCGACGGCGGGCCTGACCCTTGAGGTCATCTCCGGGAACGTGCCGGTCACGGTGGCCGTGAAGGACGTCGCGGGTAACTGAGCCGGAGCCCTGAGGGGCTGACCACTGCCGGAACGAGGAAGCCCCCGACCAGAAGGACTGGTCGGGGGCTTCGTTCGCGTGGCGGCGCCAGGGTTCGAACCTGGGTAGGCTGAGCCGGCAGATTTACAGGGGGCTGGCTACAGGTGCCCTGACCTGCTGATTCTCAGGCTGACTCCCCCGATGGGGACCACGTGGGGGAATCGATTGGCGAAGCCCTCCGAGACCGCGAAGCAGCCTCCCTCATGTGCCCGCCGTGCAGGGGGAGTTCACAGTGAAACAGAGGCGTACGCGCCGTCTACATGTGGTGTACTCATCTCTTGTGATGAACGTTGGGGGACAACAGCTGTTCCACTTCACGCATGTGGAACACCTGCCAGCCATGCTCGCGGAGAAGCAGTTGGTCTCGGATAGCGCGATGCGGAGGAGGGGCGGGGTACCTGTCGAGTGCGGCGATCAAAGCGTGAAAGCCGAGCGGCGCGAGCGCGTCATCACGGTCCCGCCCTACGGTCACCCCGCCGACTACGTGCCGTTCTACTTCGCGCCTCGATCTCCGATGATGTACGTGATCAGCAGAGGAGGGGTCGCGACCTACCGTGGGGGGCAGCCCCCACTGGTGTACCTAGTGACCACCGTGAATGAGGTTGTCGCGACAGGGAACCCCTACGTCTTCAGCGACGGTAACTGCGCCAATGCGATCACTGCGCACTTCACTGACCTCGCCCAGATGCCCCGCAGGGTGGACTGGGAGATCATGGCAGCAACGTACTGGGCGAACACCACCGACGATGGTGACCGGATGCGACGACGCATGGCCGAGCTCCTTGTGCATGAGTCGCTGCCTGTTTCAGCTCTGACAGAGATCGGTACGTACGATCGCGTCCACGCACAGCAAGTGCAAGACGCACTTAACGCGGCGGGGGTAGACCTCCGGGTCACTGTCAGACGTGAGTGGTACTACTGACTTAGAGACCAACCGCTCAGGGAAGGAAGAAGATGATCACGCGTGGCACCGGCAACCTGCTCCTCGCGGATGTCGATGCCCTTGTGAACACGGTCAACACCGTGGGCGTCATGGGCAAGGGCATCGCCTTGCAGTTCAAGCGGGCTTTCCCGGATAACTTCAGCGACTACAAAGCGTCCTGCGAGCGCGGTGAAGTTACTGTCGGCCGCATGCATGTGCACGACCTGCACCAGGTGAGTAACCCTCGCTTCATCGTCAACTTTCCGACCAAGCGGCATTGGCGATCATCGTCTCGCCTGGAGGATATCGCTTCCGGACTCGTCGCCCTTCGCGATGAGATCGTCAAGCGGGGCATCGAGTCCATTGCCGTACCACCACTCGGATGCGGCAATGGAGGACTTTCATGGAGCGACGTAGAGCCCATGATTCGCCAGACCCTCGGAACAATTCCGGGGGTTGAGGTGCGAGTCTGGGAACCCGCTGGGGCACCCAGCCCCAACTCCATGCCCAATGTCACCCCCACCCCGCCAATGACTAAAGAGCGAGCCGCTTTTCTCGCCACGCTGGACAGATATATCCGTAGCGGCATTGCGCGTGGGCTAGCTTTTGAGCCTCGCGTTTCACTGTTGGAAGCGCACAAAGTAGCTTACTTTCTGCAGAAGCTACAGCTACCCCTTGGCTTGAGCTTCGAGAAAGGTCCATACGGCCCCTACTCGCAACCGCTAGATCGAGCGGTTTCCAGCATGGAGGGGCACTTCATCACAGGTTTTGGTGATGGCACCAGCGGGGCTCAGGCGATTCTAGAGCTGAACAAGGATTCAGTTCACGACGCAGAATCAGTACTGCGCGACTATCCTAATTTCAAGGACGTTGCCGCTAGCTTTGACAAGCTAGTTTCAGGATTTGAAGATGCTTTCGGCATGGAGCTCCTGAGTACGGTTCTCTTCGCCGCCCAGGAACTCGTGACACCTCCTCCCACTCCTGAATCAGTAACCGAGTGCATTCAGGGATGGAATTCTAGGAAGCAGCGACTCTTCACCGAGTCCCACGTTCAAACAGCGTGGCACCGTCTCTCTCAAGCGGGTCTGCTAGTTTAATCCGACTGTCAGCAAAACTCCCCGACCCACGGCGTAGAACTGAGCACACGGCCCGGGCGAGCACCGCAAGATTCGACAGAATTCCTGCTCATGCCGTACGCCAGGCACTGGCCTTGCTCGCAGCAGCGGGAAACGGCGAAAGGGCCGAGCTATTCTGAGGTTGGAGGCGTCGGATCAGGTGCGGGAACCGCAGTCAGCAGAGACAAGCATTCCTCACCGAAGGGCGTAAGTGCCCACCTCTCACCGCCGCCTCCAAATGTTTGATAGCTGAGATCTCGCACCATCCCTTGAGCTGTCAATCGCGAGATCAGGGCATCCAGGACTGTCGCAAATTCGGAATGATGAGCGACAATGTCCTCCCTTTTCCAGCCGGAAAGATTATCCCTTCGCTCACCCTCCGCCGTCTCTTCCGTAACGCGGCGAGGATCGCCGGAGCCGATAATCTCCATTAGCTTCACTTCAAAAGTCTCAATTGCAGTCACTCCTCGAACTTTCACAAATTCGGCGTCAACTGCAGCTTGATCCCTCACGCCGCGCCCAAGGCTTCGTCCGAGCGCGACGATTTTTTCTTCTAGCGGCGTTTCTGCTGCGGCCTGAACTACCTGCGCCATGAGGGTGAGAAGTTCCGGACTCTCTTCGATGGTCGACGTCAAGCGACTGACCGAAACCCCGGCCTCTGAAGCGGCCTCGCTGATAGCTGCTTGAGCTCGCTGCTGACGAAGTGCTCCGATCCGACTTAGCATGCGTTCGACCATAGGATCGGCAAAATCTTTGGCCACAGCTGCCGGAATGGCCAGCACGGGATAGTGGGTGGCGACGACACCAATAAGGGCTGACGTCGTTGCTGCTACGACTGCGCCCTTCGGTACCTTGGACTCGGTATCCTCTTCGTTGCTCACTTACGCGAGCTTAGCTGCAAGCTCTATCTGTGCGAAGAGAAACGTCGACCTTCCGTTCAGTCCACCGCCGGGTTTCCTGATTTTCTGGCCCTACGCCTCAGTTCACAACCACACACCCACGGAAGTGAGAGATGGCATGATTGAGCCGCCGGCGCTCCGCCCCCGTTACGCTGTGAAACATCAGCCGTCGATCTGGGGGTGTGCACCAAGGATGGGGCCCAAGACGCAGAGGGTCTACGAGACGATCCGATCCTGGATCGAGACGGGCAGGTATGCGCCCGGTGACAAGCTGCCCTCAGAGCGCACGCTGAGTACCGAGCTGGACATTGGCCGCACAGCTCTGCGGCAGGTGCTGGCACGCCTTGCGAACGAGCGGTTCATTAAGGCGCATGATCGAAGTGCCTACCGAGTGGCTGGCGGTACGGGCGTGCCGACGCCTAGCGACCTGCCGGCGTGGCGGATCGGGGGCAGCCGCCGCATCTATGAGAACCGCTGGGTCAATCTCGACCTGGTTGACGTCGAACCGCCTGGTGTCGAGCGCTTCGAACACCACGTCGTGCGGCTTCATCACGTCGCTATTACCGCTGTGGTGGACGATCAGAACCGCGTGCTCATGCTCTGGCGCTATCGCTTCGTACCGGAGCAGTGGGGCTGGGAGCTGCCCGGCGGCATCGTAGACGCGGGGGAAGACCCGGCTGCCACAGCAGCACGTGAGACGGAAGAAGAGACCGGGTGGCGCCCGGCCAAGGTGGAGCACGTGGTGACATACCAGCCAATGATTGGCATGGTCGATTCACCGCATGAAGTCTTCGTGGCGAGAGGTGCCACTCAAGTCGGCGAACCAACCGACACCGAGGAGGCTGGCCACGTCGCCTGGGTGCCCCTGGACGAGATTCCCAGACTGATGAGCGAAGGCAAGCTGATGGGCTCCGGAACAATCGTCGCCCTTCTCCACCTGCTGTCTTCTCGACCTACAGCCGCCCAGTAAGCAGCTCCACCCGCTGGCGATACCGCACGGACCCCGTGCGGTTCGCTGCCAGCCTCGCCCGCTGCAGGTGGCTGCGCGCCTGGTCCAACTCGCCGCGCGCAAGATGAGCCTGCATGAGATCGCAGTGCACACCGGCGCTTGCGCGCACGAATGAGGGGTCGGCGCTGTTCAGGGAGTTGTACAGCTCATCCATGGCTGACTCGTCACCGAGCTTGGCCAGCACGTTTCCACGCCAGCGTGTGAGGTGGCCGGCGTTGAGGAAGATGCTCAGCATGTCCGGATCACGCACCTCACCATCGTCCGGCAATAGAGCTTCCGCCCGTTCTAGCGCGGCGCGCGCCTCGGATGCCATGTCCACGCCAGCGCTGGCACAAAGCTCGGCCTCAGCGGCAGCGAGCCAAGCACGAAGCCGCGGTGACTGACGCTCAGCCTGTGTCCGCTGCGCGTCCCGTACCAACTCGATCGCCAGCAGCGGGCGGCCCGCGTCCGCCAGTACGTAAGCCTGCTCCCCCATCGCGTGGGCCAGATACAGCGGAGACCCGGCATCCTGCGCCGCCTTCTTCGCCAGCTCGTACCGCCGCCACGCGCGCTCCACAGCACCAGCGTCCAGAGCCTGCCAGGCCGCGAGGGTGGAGGCTCCAGCAAGCGCAGCCGCGATAGGACGCCTCGCTCCTGGAAGGACAGCGAAGGTCAACGCATCCTCCATCGCCGCCAGATGTCCGTTCATCTGGTCGACCAACCCGGCCGCTCCCATCTGCCGGTCCATCGTGCGCAACAACTCTGTCTGATCGAGAAAAGACCCGACCATGCCCTCACTGAGGCTGCTCGACGAGTCGATCCGGCTCAGCAGTTCGTCGTAACCGCCTGCCGCAGGTTGCAACTCGGCCACTTCGCAACGGAGTTCAGCATCCGTGACGCCTAGCAGCGGCCGGAGGAGCGTCGCGTACCGGTCAGTGATGGCACGGCGACCGTTTTCCCACTCCGAAATGTAGACCTTGAGGCTCGCCGATGACGCGACGTCGAGAAGTCTCTGCTCCGCGTACCGGCGCATCTCATGGATGAGTTTCTCCTGCGACCACCCCCGCGCCTTCCTGGCCGCCCTTAACCCTGTCGCCACGCCGCCTCCCTTAAAGCCGCAGGTGAGAGCTGGTTAACCCTTCTGACATTAACCCGAGTTGGCTACCAAGGCACCCCTCTTTGGCCGTTCTCTGGAGAGGCACACAGACGCCGGTCGCGCCGAAGGGCTTGCATCTGGTGCGCACCAGATGCTTACCTATTGGTGCGCACCAGATGGGCTCGGGAGAGACCGTCTGGCACGCGTGCAGGACAACTCAACAGCGTGATCCACCGCAGTACGGCGGCCGTGACCGTTCCGGCCGAGGCGAGTGGAGACCAGTCGGCCGAGAAGGGGCCCCCGTCACACCGGGGCCCAACACCCCTCATGGGGGACACGCCACCGACTTGAAAGAACCGCTACGGCACACCTTGAAGCTGCCACCTCAGACGTCCGGGACTTCGGATCTCCCCGGACCGAGCAGCGCCGAGCGCACACGAGAACCGAAGCACCAGCGCTCACGGTGCCCGGCACCCCACACCCGCCCTACCCGGCGGGTTGGTAGTGCCGGGTCGCCGTGGTCGCTCGTAGCCCACGAACGACCTACACCAGACGGCGCGAGGCCCCGGTGCTGGAACACCGGGGCCTCAGTTCGGGCCGTCGCACCTGCTAGGGAGAACACGACCCATGAAGAACATCGCAGCACTTCAGGCCGCTGTTACGGCCACCCCGTCCGAGCGTGAGCCGTCGGACGCCGAGCTGGACGCGATCGAGACCGAGTCGCCGCTGATCCTCGCGGACGTCGCTCTCCTCGACGCGCAGATCATGACCATCGACCGCACCCCGACCGAGCTGGACCAGCAGCGCATCCGCCGGGCCCGCCGCCGAGTGCTGGCCGCCCGCCGGGACCTCGCCAACCGCGCCGCCACCGTGACCGTCTCGGGCGGTGCGGCATGAGGACCAGGGCGGCGAAAACGGTTCTGCCGGCCGTCGCGATGACGGCGGTATCGATGGTCCTCACCCTGGCCGTGGTCTTGATGTGGCTCGGCACGGCAATGCCCTGGCCCATCGCCCTGGTCGTCGGTCTCGGGATCGACGGAGGGTGGCTCGCCACCCTCGCCTACGAACGTCGCCTCGCCGCGCAGGGCGACCACTCCACCCCCGTCACGGCCGTGGGCTGGGGCTTCGGCCTCGTCGCCACCGGCGTTCTGATCGCCCACGCAGCCACAGCCGACGGCAGTGCCGGCGCGTGGCTCGCGGTTGCCTGGCTGCCCCTGGCCGCGAAGGCCCTGTGGCTGGTCCACGGACTTTGGGAGCGGACCGCGCTGACGGGGTCCGCGCTGGAGGCGATCCAGGGCATCCAGCAGGAAGCCCGCGACGAAGCCGCCGTTGCCCGTGCCCGGCTGCGGGCCGAGGCGGGGACGGAGGAGACGCGGCTGGCGGCTGTGACGCAGGCGGGTGCGCGCGTCGCACGCGTCCAGGCACAGACCGCCACCACCCTCGCCCGCGCCTGGTCGACACTGGAGAGCACCCGGTCCGGGAAGGACACCGGCAGGGCCCTGACCAGCGTGACGGCCCGTGTCACATCCGGCGTCACACCCACCTGGGAACTCCCCGTCTGGGGCCCTACCAACCCCCTTCCCGCACTCGACGCCGCCCCGCCGCTGTCCGATGGGGAGCTGGACCGGCTGGTGGATGAGATCCGGCACAGCGAGACCCCGGCCCTGTCCTACCGGGAGATGTCCACCCGGTTCCGGGCCGCCGGCCACGCCGCCTCCGAGGTCCGGCTGCGGGCCGCGTGGAAGCGCGTCGCAGCTTGATGACCACCGTCTACCGCTGGCATCTCGCCCCCGACGGGTTGGCCACCCGCCGCCAGCTCCGCGCGCTGGGGCTGCGGCCGGGTGGTCAGGACGTCGTCGCGGAACTCCACCGTCCCCGGCGTCGGGGGCGGGCTCCGCTGGTCGCCTACCTCTACCGCGTCGACCGCGCCCGCCCTGTCCGGCCCATGACTCCGGGCCGTGCCGTCGCCTTGGCGGCGGCGATGAGGGCCCGCCGTACCTGCCCCAACTGCCGCACCGACGTCGGGTACTGCATCCCGCCATCGCTCGGCATGTGCGTCCCCTGCCACGACACCCCCACCCCTGCCCCTGTCTCGTTCCGGTGACCGGAAGGACCCTGCTGTGCTGTTCCCCTCCCTGTTCGTCCTGCTCTACCTCGGTCACCTGTTGGCGGACTACCCGCTCCAGACCGACCACCAGGCCGCCCACAAAGCCGGCCGATGCCCTGCCGGATGGGCCGCCAACCTGCGCCACGCCGCCACCCACGTAGCCACCTGCGCCGTCGCCCTCGCACTCGGGGTCCTGGTCCTGGACGACGTGACCATGTCGCTCCCGGACGCCGTGGCCGCACTGCTGTGGATTGGCGCGAGTCACGCGTTCATCGACCGCCGGTGGCCCGTTGCCCGGTGGATGAAGTTCGCCCGCCAGCAGAAGTGGGCCCAGCACGGCGGGGCCGCGCACGTCGATCAGACCGCGCACATCCTCGCTCTCGTCCTCGCCGCCCTCGCGCTGGCGGCATGATCCGTGGCCGAGAGCTAGTCGAGGACGAACTCCACGATCTGGACTACCCGGTACTTCACCGGTGCCAGTTGCCGCAGAAGCGCTTCGGTGCCCACCACCGGCGTTGTTCGAGCGGTCGACGGCACCACTTGCACGGCAACGGATCGACCTCGATCTCTATGACCCCCATGCCGCGACTCTAGCGGCCCCCTCACCAGGGAGAACCCCGTGAACAACTTGCCTGAGCCGGTCCGGGTGGTGCAGCTCCCGGACGGAACCCCCGCCTACTCCGACCACCTCCCCGCCACCTACCAGCCCATCAACACGGCACCGCAGGTCATCCACGTCCACCAGGCACCCCCGGACCGCACCGTGCAGCGCCTCACCCTCGGCTCCGGTATGGGTGCCGGAGCCGTCGCCGCCGGCGTCTACTTCGGCCCGCTCTTGGTCGGCGTCCTCACCGCGATCGCCGCGAACCTCGCCCTGCTCGCCTTGGTCGCCTCCGTGTGCGCCTGGGGCGTGGTCACGGTCGTGAAGTCGGTCAGTGGCTCGGATGGCAAGGCCGCCACCTCCTCTCCGCGTAAGGGCCGCCGTCGCTGACGGCCCTCTGTCTGCCCGGTCTCGTACCGGGCGGGTGGAGGGCCGGACAGACCGGCCCCACCAGGGAGGTTCACCGTGTACAGCTACACCCGAGCCGAGTCCCGCGAGCGTTCCCGTCTGTTCCGCAAGGGCTTCAAGCAGGCCCTTGCCGACTGCGTCGACAGCAAGGTCACCGCCCGTATACACGCCATCGACCAGGCCGCCGCCGAGCGCGGGCAGCGTGAGCTGAGGGCGCTGCACGAGGTGCAGGCCACCGCCCGGCAGGAGTTGGCCAGGGCTAAGGCCGCCGAGCGCACCGCCCCCCGCACCGACAGGACCGCCGCTCGCCAGGCCCGCAAGGACGCCGAAGAGCGCGTGCGCCTGGCGGAGCGGGCCGTGCACAAGGCCGAGCGCGGCTGAGCGGGGGCGGCCGGACCCGGCCAAGGAAACCGGCCGCCCCTCTTTCCTCTCCACCCATCGAGCAGGAGGAAGTACCAGCATGACGGACACCGCTGCCCCGGCCGCGCATCTGCGGCCGGTCCCCGACCTGGACGACACCGAGACCGCCGCGTCGGTCGCGGTTGACAACCCCGCCCTGCCGGAGCCGAGGGTGAGCGTGGAGAAGCGCAAGCCGGTCCTGGCCGGGTGGTTGACCGACCGGCGCGACTTCACCGCCACCGCCCGCCACGCCGGCGCGAACGCCGGATACAGCGCCCTGTTCCACGGCGTCAGGCTCCCGGTCTACGCCGGGCGTCTCGCGCTGATGTCGCCGCGGGGAGCCTGCCGGTTCATCGCCACCAGCAACCGGTGGATCTGGGACCGTGAAGCCGCCCCCCTGCGGGCGGCGGCCGTCCGCGCGGAGGACGTGGAGGAGTACATGCGCCTGGCCCGGCTGCGCGCGGGCCGGGTGCGGCTGCGTGGCCTGGTCGCCCTGGTCGCCGCAGTGTTCGGCGTCGGCTTCGCCCTTTGGCTCTACGTCATGGCGCCCGCGCTGATGTACGCGTTCGCCGCCGGTGGGGTGCTGCTCCTCGGTATGGCAGGCCAGCAGCCCGACGCCCCGGTCATCGGCCCTGCTGTCCTGAAGACGGAGGTGCAGAAGCTCACCGGCAGCATCGTGCTGCGCGGTCTCGACTCCGTCGGCAACAGCCGAATCAGCGCCGCTATCAAGAAGGGCGGCGACATGAACGGGCTGCGCTTCACCAGCGAAATCGTCCGTGACGGCCCCGGCTACCGTGCCGATCTCGATCTCCCGTACGGGGTAACGCCCGAGGACATCATGGAGGCCCGCAAGCCCCTGGCGTCCGGGCTGCGCCGCAAGGTCGGCTGCGTCTGGCCCTCCCCCGACCCCACCGAGCACGAAGGACGCCTGGTGCTGTGGGTCGGGGACAAGCCGATGAACGAGACCACCAAGCCCGCCTGGCCGCTGCTGAAGTCGGGCACGGTGGATCTGTTCCGGCCGGTGGTGCTCGGCAACGACCAGCGCATGCGCGACGTGTCCGTCACGCTGATGTTCGCCGCCGTAGTCGTCGGCTCCATCCCCCGCATGGGCAAGACGTTCCTCATGCGGCTGTTCCTCCTCATCGCCGCACTCGACCCGCGCGCCGAGCTGCACGCCTTCGACTTCAAGGGCACCGGCGACTTCGGCGCCCTGGAGCCCGTCTGCCACCGCTACCGGGCAGGCGAGGAGAACGACGACATCGAATACGTCCTGGACGCGCTGCGGGAGCTGAAGGAGGAGCTGCGCCGGCGGGCGAAGGTCATCAAGTCCCTGCCGCGCTCGCGCTGCCCGGAATCCAAGGTCACCCCCGAACTGGCCAGCGACAAGAATCTGGGGCTGCACCCGATCGTGGCCGGGTTCGATGAGTGCCAGGTGCCCTTCGAGCACGAGGAGCACGGCAAGGAGATCGAAGCGATCTGCACCGACCTCGTCAAGCGCGGCCCGGCCCTCGGGATCGTGACCCTGTTCGGGACGCAGCGACCGGACGCGAAGTCGCTGCCCACCGGGATCAGCGCGAACGCGGTGCTGCGGTTCTGCCTCAAGGTCATGGGGCAGCCCGCCAACGACATGGTGCTGGGAACCTCGATGTACAAGGCCGGTTACCGGGCCACCATGTTCTCCCGATCCGACCGCGGCATCTGCTGGATGGCCGGTGAAGGCGACGACCCGCGCATCGTGGCATCAGCGTTCGTAGACGCGGTGGCGGCCGAGCAGATCGCCGCCCGCGCCCGCCAGGTCCGCGAGGAGTACGGCAACGTCACCGGCCACGCCATCGGCGCCGGCCCCGAGAAGTCCGGGCACTCCGATGTCCTAGCCGACGTCCTCTCGGTCATCGCCCCCGACGAGAAAGCCGTCTGGTGCGAGCGCCTGGCCGCTCGCCTCGCCACCGCGCAGCCGGAGGTCTACGGCGGGTGGAAGGGCGAGAACGTCACCGCCGCCCTCAAGCCCCACGGCATCAAGGCCGGGCAGGTCTGGGGCCAGACCGACACCGGCGAGGGCAAGAACCGGCGTGGCATCGACCGCGCCGACATCACCACCGCCATCACCCGCCGTAACCAGAACAAGGCCGCTGCCTGACCCAGCGCGGTTGCTAGACCTAGCACCCCCGGCTGCTAGGTCTAGCACCCCCGCTAGCACCCCACAACCGCCCTGAGCTGCGACCTAGCGTCTAGCAGCCCACCTGCGGAAACACCCGGAAACCCGCCTGCCGAAGGGATGTGAGCCCCTCGTGGCGCTCGCTAGCCTCCTCGCCCTCCTCACTGCCGCTGGTTACGCAGTGTTGTGCGCGGTGAAGCCGTTCGCCCCGTGCCGGAAGTGTTCCGGCTCGGGCGTCCGCACCCGCCGCAGCACCGTCACCCTCTGCCGCCGCTGCCACGGCGACCGCGCCCGCCTCCGCATCGGACGCCGGCTACTCAACAACAGCCGCAGCATCCACGCCCACGGCACCCGACCCCACGCCACCAACCGGAAGGCCACCCCATGGCAGTGACCCTCTCCCTCGTCGCCCTCTTCGGACTCGTCCTCTTCTTCCTGCTCCGGTCCGGCAGCCTCACCCCAGGTAGCGCGTTCACCGCCGCCGGGTTCGGGTTCTTCCTCGCCTCCACCGGAGCCGCCGGACCCATCAACGAGATGGCCGCGGCCATCGTCGACGCCATCCCGCCCGTCTAGGACACAGGCTGCGGGGCCCGGCTGGCGGGCACGGTCACGCGCGCGGTCCAGTGCTGGCGCCAGTGGGCAGCGAGCCACACCTGATGCTCAGGCCTCAGGCTGACGTGCGGAGCCCTGCCGTGCAGTTCGGCGTACGCCGGGTAGCCCAGGAGTTCGTCGTCGACCTCGATGCACCCGGTGCCGGGGTTGACGCCGATCTGGCCGCGGTCGAAGAGGCTGTGGACGTCGTTGCGCAGGAGCAGGCCGCCCCATTCGTGGTGCTCTTCCTCGTCGGCATAGCTGTACAGGTGTGCCGCCTGAAGAGCTCCAGCCGGTGCGGGCCCGGTGAACGCGCACACCTGGCCGTAGTCGTTCAGCAGCTGCTGCCGGAAAGGCTTCTGGCCTACGCGGGTGCGGACTTTCGAGATGCGGTGCCCGCCCGCGATCTTCCTCCGCTGCTTGCTGTCCGCCGTGCTCCCGCCGCTGTCCTGGCTCTTGTCGTCGTCCAGGTCCAGGTCGCTGAAGTCGATTCCGTCGAGCGCGAGGAGGGCGTCGCGCAGCCTTTCCCAGCGGGCAGGGCGCATGCTCAGCTGGGAGTCAGGCGAATCACACAAGGCCCGCAGCTGCCTGCCGGTAAGCAGGCCCCGTCCGTCCATCCAGGTCTCACCGTGGCGGGACCGGTAGGTGACCACCCGTTTCTGCTTGCTGCCGGGTTCCTCGAACATGGCGGGGCACTTGTTGCAGCGCCATGTCGGCTTCAGCCGCTTGCGCCGCTTGAAGTCGGCCTTCTTGCACTCCGGGCAGAAGTAGAGCGTCTTGATCTCGCTCCCGGTCTCGATTTCGGAAATCACTCCGAGGCCGAGCAGCTGCTTCTTGTCCCACAGCGCGATCACGTCCCCCACGGCGATACGCGCGTGGTGGTGGACCGTGTCGTCCCAGCTGTAGTGCTGCGACGGGTCGTCGTCATACCCGTCATTACCCCCGTGCTGCCGGTCCTCGTCGCCCACAGCCAGCACCAGCCATGCCGTCGTCACTGCGCCCCCCTCACGTGCCAATGAGCCGGGGCAGCCACCCCTCTCACCAAAGAAACGCGGCTGCCCCACACCCCCAGCCCACTCAACAGAACTGGAGAACACCAGGATGCCGTACCCCACTGACACCCGGGCCCGAACAA
This sequence comes from Streptomyces sp. CA-146814, assembly GCF_050942385.1. NCBI lineage: Bacteria > Bacillati > Actinomycetota > Actinomycetes > Kitasatosporales > Streptomycetaceae > Streptomyces > Streptomyces sp. CA-146814. Next base: position 4,754,047 of record NZ_CP192068.1, on the reverse strand, counting down.
GGCCCAAGCCGCGGTTACTCGACCTGTTCTGCTGCCAGGGCGGCGCGGCCAAGGGCTACGACGATGCCGGGTTCGACGTGACCGGCGTCGACACCGCACCCCAGCCCCGCTACCCGTTCCGGTTCGTCCAGGCTGACGCCATCGCCTATGTCCTGGAGCACGGGGCGGAGTTCGACGTGATCCACGCGTCGCCGCCATGCCAGCACGACAGCGACTGCCAGCGCCTCCAGGGCAACACCCACCCCGACCTCATCACCCCCACCCGCACCGCCCTGAAGGCCACCGGGCGGCCGTGGGTACTGGAGAACGTACGCGGCGCGGTGCCCAAGCTGAACCGGCCGGTGATGCTGTGCGGGCCGATGTTCGGGGTGAAGACCTACCGGCACCGGTACTTCGAGACCGGCGGCGGCCTCATCCTCACCCAGCCCCACCACCCCCCGCACCTGGCCCCGCAGGCGAAGATGGGCCGCCCCATCCCGCCCGGCCACTACGGCCAGTTCGTCGGCAACTTCTCCGGCGTCGACCTCGCCCGCCGCGTAATGGGGGTGCCGTGGATGAACCGCGACGGCATCCGCGAATGCATCCCCCCGGCCTACACCCACCGCATCGGCACCACCGCACTCGCATTCCTCGGTGCGGCTGGTCTGGGGGTGGTCGCGTGAACGCCCGTGTGCTGCCGCTGCGGAAGCCGAACGGGCTGCGGGTGCTGGATCTGTGCTGCGGGGCCGGTGGCCTGTCCATGGGCTACTACCTCGCCGGATACGACGTCACCGGCGTCGACCTGCACCCCATGCCGAACTACCCCTTCACCTTCCACCAGGCCGACGCCCTCGACTACCTCGCCACCATCACCGCCACCGGGGAGATCGAGCGCTACGACCTGGTCCACGCCTCCTGGCCCTGCCAGAACAAGGCCCGCGTCACCGCCTGGCGCGGCAGCCGCGACGACCACCCCGACCTGATCACCCCCGGCCGCGAACTCCAGCGTGCCTGCGGCAGGCCATGGCTCATCGAGAACGTCCCCGAAGCCTCCTGGGACGGCACCCTGCGCCCCGACTACCTGCTGTGCGGCTCCCAGTTCGGCCTCAACGTCCGCCGCCACCGCGTCTTCGAGACCTCCTGGGGCGGCGGCGGTGACCTGCTCCCGCCCTGCTGGCACCACAAAGGACTGCTCGCCTTCGAGCACAAAGGCGAGCGGGCCTACGCGGACGCCATGGGCTGCACCTGGATGACCAACGTCGAAGCCCGCCAAGCCGTACCCCCCGCCTACACCCAATGGATCGGCCACCAGTTCCTCACCCACGAAAGGACGGCCGCCGCATGAACCCCCACCTCACCACCGCCCTCGACCTGGCGAACCGGTCCGTCCCCGTCCTCCCCCTGCGGGCAGGCAAGGTCCCGTTCGGGAACTGCCCCGCCTGCCGGGGCAACGCGTGCGGCGGCCGGCCGAACATGAAGACCCCCGGCCCCTGCACCTGCCCCCGCCCCTGCCACGCCTGGGCCGCCGCCACCACCAACCCCGACGTCATCACCGGGGCCGCGTGGTCGACGGCGTGGAAGCAAGCCGCGGCTGTTGCCTATCACCCCGGCGGTATCGGTCTGACCGTCGTCGACCTCGACCACGCCGACGCGGTCGCGTGGGCCCGCCGGACGCTCCCCGCCACGCGGACGGTGCCGACGACGCGGGGCGAACACTGGATCTACCAGGGGGCCATGCCATCCGCGAACGCGGTGCGGGACGGTGTCGACATCAAGTCGACCATGGTCTACGCCCGGTGGCTCGGCCCCGGCACCGGCACCATGACCACCCTGCCCGACGCGGTGCGGGCCCTGATCGTGAAGAAGCCGTCGCCCGTCCGACCTGTCATCGCGCCTGTTCCTGCTGGGGGTGGGGAGTGCCGACACCGCACCCCCGCCTACCTGGAGCGCGGGATCGCCATGGCGGAGCAGCGGATCACCGCCGCGACGAGTGGTGTGCACGCCACGGTGTACCGGACGTTCCTCGCCGTGCTGTCCGCACACGGCCGGTGCGGGTGCCTCACCGACTCCCACGCCGCTCGGCTTTTCGCCGCCGCGCAGACCAAGGGCGAAACCGTCCGGCACTGCACCGATGCGTGGTCCAACGCCCGCACCGCTCTGGGGATGTGAGTCATGTCCGAGGACGAGAAGAACCCGGCGCGTGAGGTCATCAGCGACTACGCGCAGTCCCACTTCCGGTACTTCCGCACCGCCGACGGCACCGTCTACGCACAGAAGAACGGCCACCCCGTCGCCCGCCCCATCCGCTCGCAGGGCACCACGGGAAGCCACCGGCAGGAACTCATGGTCGGCATGTTCAAGGACGGGGTCGGCGTCTTCAACGGGACCGCGCTCAAGGAGGCGTTGGACTTGATCGAGGCGCTGGCGATGACCGAGACCACCCAGGCCGTGCACATTCGCGTCGCCCCCGGCTTCGACGGGGCCACCTGGCTGGACCTCGGGCGGGCCGACGGGCAGTCGGTCCGTATCCGCCCCACCGGGTGGGACATCAGCGTCCCCGACCCGCGGGAGGTGTGCTGGCGGCGCACCCAGCTCACCGGGGAACTGCCCCTGCCGGCCAAGGACACCGACGGCAAGGGCATCGACCTCCTGATGCGGCTGTGCAACTTCGCCAACGCCGAAACCGAGTGCCTGGCCATCGCGTGGCTGATCGGATGCCTGGGGCCGGGCGTGCCCGTCCCGGCGCCGTTCCTCACCGGCCCGCAGGGCGCGGGGAAGTCGACCGGGGGCCGGATGCTGGTACGGATCGTGGAAGGCATGAGCGGGGACCTGCGCCGGGCCCCGAAGGACGAGGAGAACCTGATCGCGGCCGTCGCCGCCGGATGGGTCACCGCCCTGGACAACCTCTCCCACATGACCCCGGACCTGTCCGACGCCATGTGCTGCATCGTCACCGGCGCCGAATCCGTGAAGCGGGCGCTGTTCACGGACGGGGACGTGCACCGGGCCCGCTACCGCCGGCCGCTCCTGCTGACCGGGATCGACGTCGGTGTCATCCGCCCGGACCTCGCGGAACGGCTCCTGCCCTTGCGGCTGGAGCGGCCCACGGTCCGCAGGACCGAGGCGGAGCTGTGGGCGGAGTACGAGGAGGTGCTGCCCGTGGTCCTCGGCTCGCTCCTCGACCTCACGGTCAAGGTCCGGGCCGCCGTGGCGGAGACCCCGACGGATCTGCGGATGGCGGACTTCGCCCACCTCTGCGCCCAACTCGACACCGCCACCGGCCTCGGGGCCCTGCCCGCGTACCGGGCGAGCCTGGACGACCTCAACGACGACGTCATCGAAGGCGACCTGCTCGCGCAGACCGTCCTTCAGCACGCTGAAACCCTCGACCCCGGCGGCGAGCAGCGCATGACGTCCACGGAATGGCTGCACGCCCTGAGCCGCCTCTACAGCGGCGAGGAGCTACGGCCCCTGCCGAAAGGGTGGCCGACCACCGGCAAGGTCCTCTCAGACCGCCTCAAGCGCCTGCAACCCACCCTCGCCGCCCGGGGCGTCCTCATCGACACCGGACGCACCAAAGCGGGCCGCTACCTGGAAATGACCCGCCAGGCAGCATCCCCGCCCCCTGAGCAGCCGGAGCAGGCGGCAGCGTTCTGACCGCGCCCCGGCCCCGGGGGACAAGCAAGAGGAGCACCCCGCGCCACGCCGGCGGGTGCTCCTCTTGCTGTTCGGCGGCACCGCCGCCCAACAGGCGTGCCCGAAGGGCCCCTCACTTCGCCCGAAGGACCACCGCCACTACTACAGACACCCGTTCTTCTTTTCCTAAGTAGGGAAGGTCTGCGTCACCTGCGTCACCAGGGACTGAAAACGGCCCCTGACCTGCACCGGCCGGGGTGACGCAGACGGCCAATCCTGCGTCACCCCTGCGTCACCCGCGTCACCCCCACGTCACCGGTGACGCAGAAGGTGACGCACGGGTGACGCACACCCAACCCGCTGCGTCACCCAAACCCGCAGGTCACAGCCCCAGATGACGCGGGTGACGCGGTGACGCAGAAATCCACACCTCGGACAACCACGCCCCCGCACCCTCCAAGCCTCCGAAGGAGTCGCACCGTGGCCCGCCCCAAGATGCTCAAGCTCCGCGAAGTCCTCGAAGAGATCGACATCAGCCGCGCCGCCTTCTACCGCATGCGCGCCCGAGGCCAGGCACCCCGTCTTCAGAAACTGCCGAACGGGCACGTCCGCGTCAGCCGCGCGGACCTGGACGCCTGGTGGGGGACCTGCGAAGAGCGCGCCGCCTAACCACGACAACCGAAGCGAGGGTCGCCTCCGGCGGAGGCGGCCCTCCCCTGCCGAGCACGGAGCACCATGCCCCTCACCTATGACGTCCGCATCTACAGCATCGAGACGCGACGCGACCGTCCGAAGCCCTACCGAGTCCGCTGGCTCGTCGGGCCCCAGAAGCATTCGAAGAGCTACACCGTCAAAGCTCAAGCCGACGGTCGACGGTCGGAACTGATGACCGCTCTCCGCAAGGGTGACCAGTTCGACGTGGAGACCGGCCTCCCGGCCGCCGAGCTACGCATCCAGGGCAGCCGCGTGACCTGGTACGAGCACACGCGAGCGTACGTGGACCGCAGGTGGGACCGTCTCCCCGCCAAGTCTCGCCGCAACGATGCCGATTCTCTCGCCACGATCACGCCGGCGCTCATGAGGAGCGTCACCGGTCGCCCGTCGCCCGGCGCTCTCCGTGCCGCTCTGTACGGGTGGGCGTACAACAGGAGCCGTTGGGACCAGGAGCCTCCTGCCGAGGTCGCGAGCGTGCTGCGCTGGGTGGAGAAGAACTCCTTGCCTATCGCCGCGCTCGAAGACCCCGCCACGCTCCGTCTGGCGCTCGACGCGCTATCGACGCTCCAGAACGGCTCCCCCGCCGCCGGGAGCACCGCACGCCGCAAGCGGGCCTGCTTGAGTGACGTTCTGGGGCTCGCAGTCGAGCGGCGGCATTTCAGTGTCCCCGTCAATCCGCTGTCCACAGTGAAATGGACGGCTCCGAAGTCCGTTGAAGAAGTCGATCCGGCGAGCGTCGCCAACCCCCGGCAGATTCGGGAACTCCTGTCTGCCGTCCGGAATCAAGGCGAGCGGGGCGCTCACCTCGAAGCCTTCTTCGGGTGCCTCTACTACGCCCTTATGCGCCCCGCAGAGGCGACGGGACTCACCGAGGCTCAGTGCTACCTGCCCAAAGACGGCTGGGGCGACATCACCCTCCGTGGTGGCATTGTCCACGCAGGCCACGCCTGGACCGACGACGATCGGGCCCACCAGGCCCGCCACCTCAAAGCGCGGGCCGAACGGGACTCCCGGGTGGTGCCGATTCCCCCCGTCTTCGTGGCCATGCTCAGGTCGCACATCGAGCGCTTCGGCACCGCGCCCGACGGCCGCCTGTTCCGGACCAGCCGAGGAGGTGTGATTCAAGACACGGGATACGGCGAGGTCCTGGCCGCCGCTCGCGCAGAAGCCCTGACTCCGCACGAATTCGAGTCGCCTCTCGCCCGACGTGCGTACGACTGGAGGGCTGCCGGGGTCTCGTTCCTGGTCTTCCTCGGGGTCGATCCGATGGAGGTCGCGCGCCGGGCCGGGCACTCAGTCGCGGTGCTTCTGCGGGTCTATGCCAAGGTCTTGGCGCGGGCGCAGGAGCGAGCGAATCAGAAGATCGAGGCTGGCCTGCGCGAATGGGACGGAGAAGCCCCGTCCCCCGGGGGACGCCTGGGGGACACGCGCTGATCAGGGTTGGTCCACACCCGGCACAGGGTGAGACAACTCGCGCATTTCGCCCCCGGCCAACGCCGCAGGCTCGAACACGAAAAAGCCCCCTCCCAGACTGCGTTTCCGCAGTTCAGGAGGGGGCTCCACTCGCGTGGCGGCGCCAGGGTTCGAACCTGGGTAGGCTGAGCCGGCAGATTTACAGTCTGCTCCCTTTGGCCACTCGGGCACACCGCCTCGAACGACGCGTCGGATCTCAGCGGGTGAGCTCCTTGGCGACGACGTAAACAATACCTGATGGCCAGGGGTGCTCCGCCACCTCATTGATCAGCAGCCGGAGGGTGCGGCGGTGGCTAGGCTTTGCGTTGTATCCCACGCACATTCGACGCAAGGAGCCACACGTCATGGCCGACTCCAGTTTCGACATCGTCTCGAAGGTCGAGCGGCAGGAGGTCGACAACGCCCTCAACCAGGCCGCCAAGGAGATCTCCCAGCGTTACGACTTCAAGGGCACGGGTGCCTCGATCTCGTGGTCCGGCGAGAAGATCCTGATGGAGGCGAACGGCGAGGAGCGGGTCAAGGCGATCCTCGACATCTTCCAGTCCAAGCTGGTCAAGCGGGGCATCTCGCTGAAGTCGCTGGACGCCGGCGAGCCGCAGCTCTCCGGCAAGGAGTACAAGATCTTCGCCACGATCGAGGAAGGCATCTCCCAGGAGAACGCCAAGAAGGTGGCGAAGATCATCCGCGACGAGGGGCCCAAGGGCGTCAAGGCGCAGGTCCAGGGTGACGAGCTGCGCGTCAGCTCGAAGAGCCGGGACGACCTTCAGGCCGTGCAGGCGCTGCTGAAGGAGAAGGACCTCGACTTCGCCATCCAGTACGTGAACTACCGGTAGGACGATTCGTGCACCAGTAGGGCGATTCGTCAGCATGAAGGGGCACGTCGTCGGGGGCATCCCGGTGACGTGCCCCTCCGCATTCCGGGGCGCTCCACGGCTGCTCCCTGTCCGAAAACCGCCAGCCGGGGTGCGGGGCGCGGAGCAGACTGGCTGGTGTGAGAGCAGTCGGCCGGTTGTCGCAGCTCGGTCGCTGGTTGGCCGTCGGTTGTCCGTCGGTTGTCCGTCGGTTGTTCGTCGGTTGAGGGAAGTGAGCGGTCGTGACGACGGTGTACACGCGGGTGGCGAGCCCTCTGGGTGAGCTGCTGCTGGTGGGTGAGTCGGACGGGACGGCCGACGGGCTGCGTCTGGTGTCGCTGTCCGTGCCCGGGCAGAAGGGCGGCGCGGTCGTCCAGGACGGGTGGCGCCGGGCGCCCGAGCCGTTCGCCGGGGTCCTCGCGCAGATGGAGGCGTACTTCGCGGGGCGGTCGACGCGGTTCGAGGTGCTGTTCGCCGAGGGCGTGGGTACGGAGTTCCAGCGGCGCGTCTGGAAGGTCGTGGAGTCGATCCCGTACGGGCAGACCCTGTCGTACGGGGAGGTCGCCGCGCAGGTCGGGGCCTCGGGTGCCGGGGTGCGGGCGGTGGGGACGGCGATCGGGCGGAACCCGTTGCTGGTCGTGCGGCCGTGCCACCGGGTGATCGGTGCGGACGGGGCGCTGCGGGGGTACGCGGGTGGCCTGGAGCGCAAGCAGTTGCTGCTGGGGCTGGAGGGGGCGGCGTGCGTGGAGCCTGTTGCGCGGGCCGGGCGTTGAGGGTGGTGTGACAGGTGGCCTCGCGTGAGGTTCCCGCGGCTTCGGGCGGGTTGTTCCCTCGGCCCCGCCAGGTGGTCGCGCCGGGTGCCGTGCACGTACCGGAATGGCTCTCCGTGGCGCGGCGGCGGGAGTTGGTGACGGCGTGCCGGGAGTGGGCGCGAGGGCCGGTTCCGCTGCGGCACACGGTGTTGCCGGGCGGCGGCGTGATGTCGGTGCGGACGGTGTGCCTGGGGTGGCACTGGCAGCCGTACCGGTACACGCGTACCGCCGACGATGTGAACGGCGCCCCGGTGGCCGCGCTGCCGCGGTGGCTGGTCGACCTGGGGCGGGCGGCGGTGGCGGAGGCGTACGAGGACGAGAGCGCGGCGGAGGCGTTCACTCCGGACACCGCGCTGATCAACTTCTACGACGACGCGGCGCGGATGGGGATGCACCAGGACAAGGAGGAGCGGTCGGGCGCTCCGGTGGTGTCGTTGAGCATCGGGGCGACGTGCGTGTTCCGTTTCGGCAACCCTGAGGGGCGCGGGCAGCCCTATAAGGACGTCGAGTTGGTCTCCGGGGATCTCTTCGTCTTCGGCGGCCCGTCGCGCTTCGCGTTCCACGGGGTGCCGAAGGTGTACGCCGGTTCGGCCGACCCGGATGCGGGGATGCGGGCCGGCCGGCTGAATGTGACGTTGCGCGAGACCGGGCTGAGCTGAACCCCGGGGGCGGTCAGCGGCGTTCGCGGGAGTTGCCGAAGAGCAGCCGGTAGAGGATCAGCAGGACCAGGGAGCCGGCGATGGCGGCGAGCCAGGTGGCGGTGTCGTAGAAGTCGTTGCTGATGGGCCGGTCGAGGAACTGGCTGGAGAGCCAGCCTCCGACGAAGGCACCGGCGATGCCGATGACGGTGGTCCCGATGATGCCGCCCGGGTCGCGGCCCGGGAGCAGGATTTTGGCTATGACTCCGGCGAGCAGCCCGAGAATGATCCAACCGACAATGCTCATGTCGCTGCTCCTACCCTTTGCTTGGTCTTGGAACACAAGACGCAGCGAGCAGGCGTTCGGTTGCCGAGCGGAACGGTCGCCTCCCCGGGAGAGGCAAGCCGCGCACCTACCGCAGCAGGTCGCCGCGTGGCTCCCGGTCCGGTCCGCCGCTCTCCCGCAGGGCCGTCTCCAGTACGCGGATGTCCTCGGCGTCCTTGGCCCGGCGCGGGCGGCCGGGGACCCAGACCGGCATCATCCGCTTGATCTCGATCTGGGCGGCCGGGCTGATGACCGGACAGGCCGTCGCGCCGATACGGCCGAGCGGGCCGTCGAGCATGCCGTCCGGCCACCGCTCGCCGGCCCAGGGGCCACCCGCGACCACGGCATGGCCGGAGCCGTCCTCGTCGAGCAGCGCGAAGCTGCTTTCCTCGCCTTGCTTGCCGAAGTCGAGCTGCTGGTCGCGAGGGGGGCCGGGGAGGCGTTCCCAGCCCGACTGCAGCAGCTCACGGGTGAGCTGCTCGGCGTCCTGTTTCCGGGCGAACCAGTCGATGTCCGTGTGGTCGCGGGTGGCTGAGCCGAGGAAGAAGTCCATGGCCCAGCCGCCGCGGAGCCAGAGGTCCACGCCGAGTGCGTCGGCGATGCGGCTGGTCTCGGCGATCAGCCGGAGTTGGCGGTCCGTGCGCTGCCTGTCCACGAGCCCGGAGCGTACGCGGCCGCTCCGGGGCCGTCAGCTGCTTTCCCGGGGCCTAACGGGCGGTGAACGGCTGGTCCGTGGGGATGATCTCCTTGCCGAACGGCATCAGGGAGACGGGGATCAGCTTGAAGTTGGCAATGCCCAGGGGGATGCCGATGATCGTGATGCAGAGGGCGATGCCGGTGGTGATGTGGCCGAGGGCGAGCCACCAGCCGGCGAGGATCAGCCAGAGGACGTTGCCGACGCAGGAGGGCGATCCGGCGTCCCTGCGGTCGACGACCGTGTGCCCGAAGGGCCAGAGCGCGTACACACCGATCCTGAAGGCGGCGACGCCGAACGGGATGCCGATGATGGTGATGCAGAGCAGGACGCCTGCGAGAAGATAGCCGAGGAACATCCAGAACCCGCACAGGACGAGCCAGATGATGTTCAGGATGGTTTTCATGGGCGGCGACCTGCCATCTGTTCCAGTCGGGCGATGCGCTCCGCCATCGGCGGATGGGTGGAGAACATCTTGGCCATTCCCTGTCCGGGACGGAAGGGGTTAGCGATCATCATGTGGCTCGCGGTCTCGATCCTGGGCTCCGGGGGTAGCGGGAGCTGTTTCGTTCCTGCTTCCAGTTTGCGCAGGGCGCTGGCGAGGGCGAGCGGGTCTCCGGTGAGCTGGGCTCCGGAGGCGTCGGCCTCGTACTCACGGGAGCGGCTGACGGCGAGCTGGATGACGGAGGCGGCGAGCGGGCCCAGGATCATGATCAGGAGCATGCCCAGGAGGCCCGGGCCTTCGTCGTCGTTGGAGCGGCCGATGGGGATCAGCCAGGCGAAGTTGACCAGGAACATGACGACGGAGGCGAGCGCTCCGGCGACGGAGGAGATGAGGATGTCCCGGTTGTAGACGTGGCTCAGCTCGTGGCCCAGGACCCCGCGCAGCTCCCGCTCGTCGAGGATCTGGAGGATGCCCTCGGTGCAGCAGACGGCCGCGTTGCGCGGATTGCGGCCGGTGGCGAAGGCGTTGGGCGCCTGGGTCGGCGAGATGTAGAGGCGGGGCATCGGCTGGCGGGCCGCGGTGGAGAGCTCGCGGACGATCCGGTAGAGCTGTGGCGCTTCGAATTCGCTGACGGGGCGGGCCCGCATGGCGCGCAGGGCCAGCTTGTCGCTGTTCCAGTAGGCGTAGGCGTTGGTGCCGACGGCCACGACGAGCGCGATGAGGAGGCCCGTACGTCCGAAGAAGCTGCCAATGACGATGATGAGTGCGGACAGGCCCCCGAGGAGTACGGCGGTTTTCAGCCCGTTGTGCCGGCGGTGCACGGTACGCCCTCCAAGTGGTGCAGCAGGGGAACCCTTTGCATGGTGGTGCTCCACTCCCCCAGTGGAGCCTCCCGTACTGGTCAACGCCAGGCGAGGGGAGCTAGTTCCCTTGTGCGTGCGGGCGGAGGGCGGGGCCGCTCCGGCGTGATCCGGCCGGTTCCGGCCCCTGGCCCGTACGGCGGGGCGCTGGGCCGTACGGGTGTCGGGGCGTGCGTGCGTCAGCGCTGGACGGGCGGCGGGCTCAGCGCTGGACGGGCGGCGGGCTCAGCGCTGGACGGACAGCGGGCTCAGCGCTGGACGGGGAGCTTGGCGAGGGAGAGGGCCTCGGGGTCGGGCTCGACCTCGCTGGTGCAGTGGGCGCAGCGGGAGGCGACGGCCGGGATCGGGCTGAAGCAGCGCGGGCAGTCGCGGAGGGCCGCCTTGATGTCGACCTCCTCCTCCTTGGTGAAGCGGTTCTGCACCTTGGTCATGGGGACCACGACGCAGAAGTAGAGGACCGCCGCGGTGATCAGGAAGGCGATCGCGGCGGCGAGGAACTTTCCATACGGGAAGATCGCGCCCCTGACGGTGAACTCGGCCGCGCTGAAGTCACCGACCGAGCCGGTGGCGAGGCCGATCAGCGGCGTGATGAAGGCGGTGCTGAAGCCGGTGACGACGGCGGTGAAGGCTGCTCCGACGGCGAGGCCGATCGCCATCGAGATGACGTTTCCTCGCAGGATGAAGTCCTTGAACCCGTTCAGCACTGCTCTCTCTCCTCTGTGGATTTCGTACGTCTTCGTCGTGTACGGGACGTAGGCAGCCACGACCTTGCCCTGTGGCGGGCGCCCTGGGCAAACCGATCTTTCGCCTCCGGAGAGCGTCAGAAGAGGGTGACGGCGGCGAACCTCAGGACGAGCTGCGGGGCTCCGGAGAGGAGGACGCCGGCGGCGGCGGTGAGGAAGATCGCCGTGGCGAGCGGGGTGGGGGCCCGGAATCGGCGCGGCGTCCCGGAGTCCGGTGTTCCGGTGGCGGCTTCCGCGGTTTCGGGGCTCCTGAAGAGGATCGCGGTCCACTGAAGGTAGTAGTAGAGCGCGATCACGACGTTGACGGCCATGACGACGGCGAGCCAGCCGAGCCCCGCGTCGACGGCCGCCGAGAACACGGTGACCTTCGCGAAGAGCCCGATGATGCCCGGCGGCAGTCCGGCCAGGCAGAGCAGGAAGAAGCCGAGCGTGAGGGCGGCGAGGGGCCGGGTGGCGTACAGGCCCCGATGGTCGGCGATGCGGTTGCCGGGCTTCGTACGGGCGACGAGGGCGGCGACGGCGAAGGCGCCGAGGTTCACGACGGCGTACATGAGGGCGTACGCGACGGTGGCGCCGATCTGTTCGTCGCTGGAGTACGCGGCGGCGGCGATCGGGACGAGCAGGTAACCGGCCTGGGCGACGGAGGACCAGGCGAGGAGCCGGACGGTGCTGCGGGCGCGGTCGGCCTTCTGGCGGAGGGCGGCGACGTTGCCGACGGTCATGGTGAGGGCGGCCAGGACGGCGACCGCGGGGCCCCAGACGTCGGCATAGGAAGGGAACGCGATGACGGTGACGAGGATGAGGCCCGAGAAGCCGACGGTCTTCCCGACGACGGACAGATAGGCGGCGATCGGGAGGGGCGCGCCTACATAGGTGTCGGGAACCCAGAAGTGGAAGGGTGCCGCGGCAGTCTTGAAGGCGAAGCCGACGAGGGTGAGGACGACGCCGGTCTTGGCGAGGGTGTCGAGCACCGGAGGGACGTCGTCCAGGTGGGCGGCGATCTCGGTGAGGTGCAGGGTGCCCGTGGTCGCGTACACGAAGCTGACGCCGAGGAGCATGACGGCGGTGGCGACGACGGAGGAGAGGAAGAACTTGAGCGCGGCCTCGGAGGAGCGCCGGTCGCCGCGCTTGATGCCGACGAGCGCGAAGGCGGGCAGTGAGGCGACCTCCAGGGCGACGACGAGGGTGGCGAGGTCGCGAGAGGCGGGCAGGAGAGCCGCGCCCGCCGTGGAGGCGAGGAGCAGGAACCAGTACTCGCCCGCCGGCAGCTTCCGTGTGTCGTCGAGCGAGAGCAGCGCCGTGAGGAAGGCCCCGCCGAGGACGAGGGCCTGGATGACCAGGGTGAAGTGGTCGGCGGTGTAGCTGCACGGCTGGGTGCCGGTGGTGACGCAGAAGGTGGCGCGGTCGCCGGCCCGGAGGGGGATGAGGAGGGCCAGGGCGGCGGCGAGGGCGGTGAGGGTTCCGTAGCCGAGGAGCTTCTTGCGGTGCTCGGGGAGGAAGAGGTCGGCGACGAGGACGAGCAGGGCGGCCAGCGCGGTGAGGGTGGGGGGCGCGATGGCGAGCCAGTCGACGGTCTGGACGACGCTGGGGGCGCTGTCGGCCGCCGCGGTGAGGGCGCCCGGGGCGGTGCTGAGGTCCGCGGTCACGACTTGCCTCCTGCGAGGAGCTTCTGCACGGCCGGATCGGTGAGGCCGAGGAGGATCGCGGGCCAGAGTCCGGCGAGGACGGTGAGGGCGGCGAGCGGGGTCCAGGCGGCGGCTTCGTAACCCTGGATGTCGGCGAGTTGCGGGGTGCTTCGGGCCGGCTGAGGGCTTCCGGCGGCCGCGGACCGCTCAGGGCCGTCCGCCGGCTGCGGGGCGGTGGCGGCCTGCTGTGAGGTGGCTGGCGAGAGCTGGGAGTGCGGTGTGTGCTCGCCCATGCAGACGCGGCGGACCACGATGAGCATGTACGCGGCGGTGAGCAGCGTGCCGAACGCGCCGATGGCCATGAACGTACGGAACGCCGGGCGGCTGAGGCCCTCGGCAGGGCTGTAGGCGCCGAAGAGCGTGAGCATCTCGCCCCAGAATCCGGCGAGTCCAGGCAGCCCGAGCGAGGCGACGGCGGCGAAGGCGAGCAGGGCACCGAGGCGGGGGGCGCGGCCGTAGAGGGCGGCTCCGGTGGCGCCGGCGAGGGTGTCCAGGTCGGCGGTGCCGTAGCGGTCCTTGATGGCGCCGACCAGGAAGAACAGCAGGCCGGTGATGAGGCCGTGGGCGATGTTGGCGAAGAGCGCGCCGTTGACCCCGGTGGGGGTCATGGTGGCGATGCCGAGGAGCACGAAGCCCATGTGGCCGACGGAGGAGTACGCGATGAGCCGCTTGAGGTCGCCCTTGGCGCCGTTGCGGGCGAGGGCCAGGCAGGCGAGCGACCCGTAGACGATGCCGACGACGGCGAACGCGGCGAGGTAGGGCGCGAAGGTGCGCATGCCGTCGGGTGCGATGGGGAGCAGGATCCGGACGAATCCGTACGTTCCCATCTTCAGCAGGACGCCCGCCAGGAGCACCGAGCCGACGGTCGGCGCGGCGGTGTGGGCGTCGGGGAGCCAGCTGTGCAGGGGCCACATCGGGGTCTTCACGGCGAGCCCGACGCCGATCGCGAGAACGGCGATGACCTGCACGGATGTGGTGAGGCCACGGCCGTTGTCAGTGGCGAGTGCCACCATGTCGAAGCTGCCGCTCTTCAGTCCGATGAGGAGCAGGCCGAGCAGCATGACGACCGAGCCGAGCAGCGTGTAGAGGATGAACTTCCAGGCGGCCGCCTGCCGCTGGTCACCGCCCCAGCGGGCGATGAGGAAGTACATCGGGATGAGGACCATCTCGAAGGCGAGGAAGAAGAGCAGCAGGTCGAGGACGGCGAAGGTGGCGAGGGTGCCGGATTCCAGGACGAGGACGAGGGCGGTGAACGCCTTCGGTGAGGGGCCCGCGGGCAGCTTGAAGTAGCTGTACAGCGCGCAGAGGAAGGTCAGCAGCGCGGTCAGGAGCAGGAGGGGGAGCGAGATGCCGTCGATGCCGAGGTGGATGCGGACGTCGAGTGCCGGGATCCAGCTGATGTCGGTGGTCGCCTGCATCGTGGCGGGGTGGTCGTGGTCGAAGCCAACGGCCAGGACGATCGCGGCGATGAGGACGGCGCCGGTCACGGTCACGCCGTGGCGGAGCACGGCTTGGTCGGGGTTCCTGCCCTTGAGGCCGGGCGGGGCGGGGAGCAGGGCCGCGACGGCGCCGAGGAGCGGGGCGCCGACGATGAACGCGAGAAGGAACTGCATCACGGACGGGCTGATATCGATCACGGTCACGACCCCGCGTTGACGTTGGCGAAGACGACGGCGGCGATCGCCAGGACGAGGGAACCGGCGAGCAGGACGCTGAGGTAGGTCTGCACGTTCCCGGTCTGGGCGCGGCGTACGGCGGTGCCGAGGAGGCGGGTGACGGCACCCGAGCCGTTGACGTAGGTGTCGACGACCGTGCGGTCCAGGAAGCGTACGAGGCGGGCGGCCTGCTGGACCGGCCGGACGAACACCGCCGTGTACAGGGCGTCGAGGTGGAAGCCGGTGACCGCGTGGCGGTGGAGCGGGCCCAGCAGGAGGCGTCCGGGGTCGGCCGGGTCGGCGGCGTCCGCGATGGTGCCGTAGGCGGCGGTGTGGGACGTCATGGACTCGGCTTCGACGAGGGCGGGTTCGGCGCCGGGGTGGGCGGCGACGGCACCGATGGGGGTGCGGGCGGCGAGCGCCGTGGTGTGACGCCAGGCGCCGTAGGTGACCAGGCCTCCGACGAGGCCGACGCCGGTGGAGAGGACGGCGGTGGTGAGGGACGGGGTGAGGGCGTGTCCGTCGAACCAGTCGCCGATCGCGCCCGCGGTGAGGCCGAAGGCGATGGTGGGGACGGCCAGGATCCAGAGGACGGAGGTCATGGCGAGGGGCTGGCGGCCGTGGTCGGGGAGTTCGGTGCCGCGGCCCTTGAAGGTGAGGAGCCAGAGGCGGGTGGCGTAGGCGGCGGTGAGGGCGGCGGCGAGCAGCCCGGCGACGAGGATCGTCCAGCCCGCGGCGGCGGGGGCGACGGTCCGGTCCCCCATGGCGGTGTGCTCGGCGGCGACGAGGACGGCTTCCTTGGAGAAGAAGCCGGCGAACGGCGGGATGGCGGCGAGCGCGAGGAGGGCGACGGTCATCGTCCAGTAGGCGTCGGGGATCCGGCGCGCGAGGCCGCCCATGCGGGACATGGCGGCCAGTGAGTTGGTGCCGGCGGCGTGGATGACGACGCCGGCCGCGAGGAAGAGGACGGCTTTGAACGCACCGTGCGAGATCAGGTGGAAGACGGCGGCGCCTCGGTCGGCTACGGCCAGGGCGCCGGACATGTAGCCGAGTTGGCCGATGGTCGAGTAGGCGAGGACGCGCTTGATGTCGTCCTGGGCAAGGGCGGCGAGTCCGGAGCCGATCATCGTCACGGCCGCCATCACGGCGAGGACGACCAAGGCCGCGCCGGAGGCGGCGAAGACGGGGAGCAGTCGGGCCACGAAGTAGATCCCGGCGGCGACCATCGTCGCGGCGTGGATGAGCGCGGAGACGGGGGTGGGGCCGGCCATCGCGTCGGGCAGCCAGGTGTGCAGGGGGAACTGCGCGGACTTCCCGGCGACGCCCGCGAGGAGCAGCAGCGCGATGAGGGTGGGGTGGTCCAGGCCGCCGTTGGTGACGGCCGCCAGGATCTTGGTGATCCGGAAGCTGCCGGTGTCGGCGGCCAGGGCGAACAGGCCGATCAGGAAGGGGACGTCGCCGAGCTTGGTGACGAGGAAGGCTTTGAGGGAGGCGGCGCGGGCTTCGGGCGTCTCCCAGTAGTGGCCGACCAGGAAGTACGAGCAGATACCCATGATCTCCCAGCCGACCAGGAGCACCATCACGTCGCCGGAGTAGACGACGAGCAGCATCGCGGAGGTGAAGAGGGAGACCAGGGCCGCGTAGGAGGGGTAGCGGGCGTCGCCGCGGAGGTACGCCGTGGAGTAGAGCTGTACGCAGGTGGCGACGGTGGTGACGAGGACGGCGACCAGGACCGCGAAGCCGTCCAGGTGCAGCGCCAGGTCGATGGGGACCGACCCGGTGGGGGTGAGCTGGGTCGCGGCGTCGATGGCACGGCCGCCGCCCTGGCGGACGGCGACGACCACGGCGAGTACGGCGGCGGTGAGCGTCGGCAGGATCGCCAGGGGGCGGACGAAGCCGGGGGCGGTGCGGCCGAGGGCCAGTCCGGCGACGGCTCCGAGGAAGGGGAGGAGCGGGACGAGGGCGGCGAGGGTCGTCGTGGTCACGAGGTGGCCTCTGCGTTCTTGGTGTGCCCTGGTGTCGCAAGGTGGCCGTCGGTCTCGGCGTCACCCGTACGGGAGGTGTCACCGGTGCCGTCGCTCTCGGCGGTGTCGCGGAGCCGGTCGACGGCGGAGGAGCCGCTGTTGCGGTGGACGGCGAGGACGATCGCGAGGCCGATACCGATCTCGGCCGCGGCGATGGCGATGGTGAAGAGGGTGAGGGCCTGACCGGAGTGGAGGGTGTCGCGGAGCCAGACGTCGAAGGCGACGAGGTTGAGGTTGACGGCGTTGAGCATCAGCTCGACGGACATCAGGACCAGGATCGCGTTGCGGCGGGCAAGGACGCCGTAGAGGCCGGTGCAGAAGAGGAGGGCGGCGAGTACGGCGGGATAGGCGAGGTGCATCAGCGCTGCTCCTCCTGGCCCTTGCCGCTGTCCTGCTGCCGCCGGGCGGTGGCGCCCGGCCGAACCTCCGCGTCCGTGTCGTGCTTGCGGGACAGGACGATGGCGCCGACGAGGGCGGCGAGCAGGAGGACCGAGAGCGCCTCGAACGGGAGGACCCAGTTCCGGAAGAGGAAGGCCCCGGTGACGGCGGTGGAGCCCTGGGCCGGCCCTTCGAGGTCGATCCAGGTCGTACGGAAGGCGTCCACGACGACCCAGACGAGCGCGGCCGCCGAGGCGAGGGCCACACCGAGGGCCACCCACCGGTTGCCCGAGTCGGCGTCCGGGGAGCGGCCGATGGGGGCCCGGGTGAGCATCAGGCCGAAGAGGAGGAGGACGACGATGGAACCGACGTAGATCAGTACCTGCACCCAGGCGATGAACTCCGCGGTGAGCAGGAGGTATTCGACGGCCAGTCCGCCGAGCGCCACGACGAGCCAGAGGGCGGCGTGCACCAGCTGCTTGGTCGTGACGGTGATGACGGCGGCGCCGAGGGTGGCGAGGCCGACGAGGACGAAGGCGATCTCGACGCCGGTCGGGGAGAGGAAGCCGGGGTGGTCGGCGGCTGCGGCCAGGGTCGATGCGGACGCGGACGCGGACGCAGATGCGATGGAGTACGTCACGGGGTTCCTCCCTCCTCACTCCGCTGAGCCTGCTGGGCTTGCTGCGCCTGCTGCGCTTGCTGCGCGGCGAGTTTGTCGGCCGTCTTGCGGGCGGCGGCGATCTCCTTCGGCTCCTCCGCCCCGGGGTCGAGCGCGGGCGGCTCCGGCACGGTCCACATCCACTCGCGGAGCTTGTCCCGCTCATGGGTGAGCTCGTGGATGTCCGTCTCCGCGTACTCGAACTCGGGCGACCAGAAGAGGGCGTCGAAGGGGCAGACCTCGATGCAGATACCGCAGTACATGCAGAGGGAGAAGTCGATGGCGAAGCGGTCCAGGACGTTGCGGCTGCGCTCGCGTCCGCCGGGCGCGGCGGGCGGCACCGTCTCCTTGTGGGAGTCGATGTAGATGCACCAGTCGGGACACTCGCGGGCGCAGAGCATGCAGACCGTGCAGTTCTCCTCGAACAGCCCGATGACACCGCGGGAGCGGGGCGGGAGTTCGGGCTGGGTGTCCGGGTACTGCGCGGTGACGGTCTTCTTCGTCATCGTACGGAGGGTGACGGCGAGGCCTTTGGCGAGGCCGGACCCAGGGATCGGGGGCACTAGTTGATCGCCACCTTCACGATGCCGGTGAGCGCGATCTGCGCGAGGGCGAGAGGGACGAGCGTGGTCCAGGCGAGCTTCTGCAACTGGTCCTCCCGCAGACGCGGGTAGCTGACGCGCAGCCAGATGACGACGAACGCGAGGAGGGCGGTCTTGAGGAGGGTCCAGAGCCAGCCGAGTCCGTCGGCGCCGAACGGGCCGTGCCAGCCGC
The DNA here is from genome assembly GCF_050942385.1 of Streptomyces sp. CA-146814. Lineage (NCBI taxonomy): Bacteria > Bacillati > Actinomycetota > Actinomycetes > Kitasatosporales > Streptomycetaceae > Streptomyces > Streptomyces sp. CA-146814. The sequence goes on along the minus strand of NZ_CP192068.1, from coordinate 4,735,703 downwards.
CGAGGAAGAGGACGGTGGTCAGGGCGCAGAGGATGACGATGCCGGCGTACTCGGCGAGCAGGAACAGGGCGAAGCGCAGCCCCGTGTACTCGGTGTACGCGCCGAAGATGATCTCGGAGTCGGCGACCGGCATGTCGAAGGGCGGGCGCTGGAGTTCGGCGAGGCCGGCGACGAAGAAGACCAGGGCTCCGACGATCTGCCAGGGCAGCCACCACCACGCGAAGGCGTCGAGGATGCCGGTGAGCGAGACCGTGCCGGCGGCCATGGCCACGGAGGCGGCGGCGAGGAGCATCGGGAGTTCGTAGGAGAGGAGCTGGGCGGCGGTGCGGAGGCCGCCGAGCAGGGAGAACTTGTTGGCCGAGGCCCAGCCCGCCATGAGCGAGCCGAGGACGCCGATGCCCATGACGGCGAGCACGAAGAAGATGCCCGCGTCGATGACCTGGCCGACCGCGCCGTCGCCGGGGCCGATGGGGATGGCCACGAGGACGAGGAGGTACGGGAGGAGGGCGACGGCGGGGGCGAGCTGGAAGACGCGGCGGTCGGCGGCGGCCGGGACCACGTCCTCCTTCTGCGCGAACTTCACGCCGTCCGCGACGAGCTGGGCCCAGCCGTGGAAGCCGCCCGCGTACATGGGGCCGAGGCGGCCCTGCATGTGGGCCATCACCTTGTGCTCGGTCTGGCCCACGAGGAGGGGGGCGACCAGGAACACGACGAAGACGATGGCCAGGCGGAGGGCGACGTCGAGTACGTCGTTCACTCGGGATCGCCTCCGGCGGGGTGGTCGGGGTCGGGGTCGGGGTCGGGGTTCGGTTCCGACTCGGGCTCGGGCTCGGTGGGGCCGCTGCGCGGGGCTTCTCCCCTGCCCGCCCCTTCCCGACCCGGGGGCTCTGCCCCCGTGCCCCCGCTCCTCAAGCGCCGGAAGGGCTGAGAAGACGCGTCACCGCTCTCCGAAGGCTTCGGGGGGCGGGAGGGGGCCTCGGCGCCGTCGTCGGAGGACCGCTGGGACCGGGCAGGGTCCTCAGGGCCACCCGATGAGACGTCCGGGTCGTCGAACGCCGGTTGGGCGTCGTGCCAAGGGGCGTCCGTGGCGCGGGCGCGCTGGCTCGCCGAGCCCTGGGATGCCGAGCGGGAGCGGCGCGGCGGGCGCGTCGCGTCGGCCTCCGGGGGCTGCTGCTGGCTCGCCGAACCGTCGGACGCGGAGCGGGAGCGGCGCGGGCGAGCGGCCGGGGGCGATCCGGGCGGTACGTCGCCGGGCGACGCGCCTCCCGGAGGTGTGGTCGCGGGTGGGGGCTGTACGGCCTCCGGCGCAACCGCGCCCGAGGGTCCGGACGCGGCGCCCCCGGACGCGGGAGTACCGGGCGCCGGAGTGCCAGGTGCGAGGCCCTCGGATTCCGGAGCCCCCGGGCCCGAAGCCTCCCGCGCCCCCGGCTGCGGGCGTTGTGCCGCCGAGCCCTCGCTCGCCGAGCGGGTACGGCGCGGCGGGCGGTCGGCCGCGCCCGCCGGGCGGGGTGCGCGGGCCGGACGGGCCGTGGCTGGCGGGAGCTGGCCCTTGAGCGGGCCCCATTCGTTCGGGTCCGGGACGCCGGGGGGAAGCATGGCGCGGCGCTTGGGGCCGCCGTGTTCGGACTCGCCGGGCTCCTTCGCTCCGGGCCAGGCCTTGGCGACCCGGGCGGCCAGGACGAAGTCCTTGCGGAGCGGGTGGCCTTCGAAGCCCTCCGGCAGCAGGAGCGGGTCGAGGCCGGGGTGGTCCGCGAAGGCGACGCCGAACATCTCGTGCGTCTCGCGCTCGTGCCAGGCCGCGCCCGCGTAGACGTCGATCGCGCTGGGCAGGACGGCCGTGTCGTGCGGGACGGTGGTGCGCAGCATCAGCCGGCGGACCGGGCCGCCGCCGAGCGCCGCGACATGGGCGCAGACCCGGAAGCCGGTGCCCGGCTCGTCCACGGCGCTGAGCCAGTCGAAGTACGTGCAGCCGAGTTCGTCGCGGGCGGTACGGAGCGCGGTGATCCACTCCGTGGCGGGGACGTCGACGGTGAGCAGGTCGTAGGCGGATTCCGCCGTCGCCTCCTTGCCGAAGAGCTCCGTGACGGCGTCCGGCAGCAGGTCGTACGGGTGGGTCGCTTCGGGCTGGCGCTCGCTCACCGCCGCTCCTCCCCCGGCTCCGTTCCCGGTGCCGTCAGTGCGGCGACCAGGCCGCTGCGCAGCGCCGCCGTGGAGGGGCCGCCGGCCGGGCCGGCCGCGTACCGCTCCGCCAGGGACTCGCGCGCGATCTTCTCCTGGAGCTTGAGAATGCCCTGGAGCAGCGCCTCGGGCCGGGGCGGGCAGCCGGGTACGTACACGTCGACGGGGATGATTTGGTCGACGCCCTTGGTGACGGAGTACGAGTCCCAGTAGGGGCCGCCGCAGTTGGAGCAGGCGCCGAAGGAAATGACGTACTTCGGTTCGGGCATCTGCTCGTAGAGGCGCTTGACCGCCGGGGCCATCTTGTCCGTCACCGTGCCGGAGACGATCATCAGGTCCGCCTGGCGGGGGCCCGGCGCGAAGGGGATCACGCCGAGCCGGATGAAGTCGTGGCGCGCCATGGAGGCGGCGATGAACTCGATGGCGCAGCAGGCGAGTCCGAAGTTGAAGACCCAGAGGCTGTAGCGGCGGCCCCAGTTGAGGACGACCTTCATCGGTTCGGGCGCGAGCCGGGAGAGGAGGCCGAGGCGCTGGGGCTCCGGGAGCGGCACCGGTTGCGCGGCGGTCGCCGCCGACAGGTCGGCCGAGGGCTCGGAGTGCTGTTCCTCGGGGGTCGGCCGGCTCGTCAGGCCCATGCGAGGACGCCCTTCTTCCATGCGTAGAGCAGTCCCACGGCGAGGAAGCCGAGGAAGATGAACATTTCCACCAGCGTGGTGGCGCCGTATCCGGGTGCCGCGAAGACCGTGGCCCACGGGAACAGGAAGATGGAGTCGACGGCGAAGATCACGTAGAGGAAGGCGTAGACGTAGTAGCGGACCTGGGTGTGGGCCCAGCCCTCGCCGACCGGGTCGACGCCGCACTCGTACGTCAGAAGCTTCTCGGGCGTCGGCACCACGGGCCGCAGGAGCCGTCCCGCACCGAACGCGACGGCGACGAACAGGACGCCGATCAGCGCGAGCAGGCCGACCACCGAGTAGCTCTGGAAGTACTCCGACGCGAGGGTGGCCGATGCGTCGGCCGACAGGCCCGGTGAGTCCGGCACGTACGCCACGTGCGGCACTTCCGGCACGTACGCCACGTCCTTCACGTCCGCCCCTCACTCCTCGTCATCCAGTTCTGGCCCCGCCCGTTCCCCGGGGCCCCTTCGTACGCACGGGAGTCTAGGCCCTGATAAACGCACAGTAAGCAGCCGCGTCGCACCGAGAGTCTTTCGTCGGTCCTTCCTTCGGATCAGCCCGGCGTGATCCGAAGGAAGGACCGACGAAGACCTAGGTGGGGTTATCCCTACTTCACGCCACCTACGAGCCCCATGGCGTGCGCGAACACGGCCCGGCAGGCTGGTTCCATGACCATGAGCCCTTCCGCACCTGACCCCGACCGGCCGCCGCCCGCCCGCCTCGCCCTCGACCGGTGGACCTGGCGGGAGATCGCGCACCTGCTGGTCAATCTGCCGATGGCCGTCGCCGGATTCGTCTACGCGCTGCTCGTGATCGCCGTCGGTGTGGGCCTCTCCGTCACCGTGGTCGGACTGCCGGTGCTCGTCAGCGGGTTGTGGGGCGCGCGGTGGCTGGGCCGGGTGGAGCGGGGGCGGGCGCGGTCGATGCTCGGGGTGCGGATCGAGGAGCCGAGCCCGCTGGCGCTCGGGCGTCGGGACAAGGGGGTCTTCGCCTGGCTCTGGTCGGGGCTGAAGGATCCGGTGGGGTGGCGTTCGCTGCTCCACGCGTTCATCCGACTGCCGTGGGGCGTCCTGACGTTCGCGGTGACGCTGGTGAGCCTGATCGTCCTGTGGCCGGTGCTCCCGTTCATCGCGCGCGGGCTGACGGCGGTCGACCGGGCGATGGTGCGGTGGTTGTTGTCGCCCTCCGACGAGCTGGAGCGGCGGATCGCGGAGCTGGAGTCGGACCGGGGCGTGGTCGTGGACACGGCCGCCGCCGATCTGCGCCGGATCGAGCGTGACCTCCACGACGGTGCGCAGGCCCGGCTGGTGGCCCTCGCGATGGGGCTGGGGCTGGCGAAGGAGAAGCTGACGGACGATCCGGAGGCGGCCGCGCGGATGGTGGAGGAGGCCCACGGCGAAGTGAAGGTCGCTCTGCAGGAGTTGCGTGACCTCGCCCGGGGTATTCATCCCGCTGTCCTCACCGACCGCGGTCTCGACGCGGCCCTCTCCGCCGTCGCCTCCCGCTGCACCGTCCCCGTCAGGGTTTCGGTGGATCTGCCGGGGCGTCCGGCGGAGGCGATCGAGGGCATCGCCTACTTCACCGTGTCGGAGCTCCTCCAGAACGTCAGCAAGCACAGCGGTGCCCGGTCCGCCTCCGTCGAGGTGTGGCGGGCGGGGGACCGGTTGCTGATCCAGGTCACGGACGACGGTTCCGGCGGCGCGCGGATGGACGGCGGTACGGGCATGGCGGGCCTGGCCGAGCGGCTGGGCGCGGTGGACGGGCTGTTCGCCCTGGACTCCCCGGTGGGCGGGCCGACGGCGGTCACCGCCGAGCTGCCCTGGCGCGACCGGGCCCCGGCGGGCAGCCGGTCCTCCTGAGCCTTCCGGGCGCGTACGGGGGTGGGGAAAACCCCCGTACGGATACGGAGACCGGCCACATGGTGCCGGAGAGAGCGGCCGAGCACCCTTGAAGGAGCAGGCACCACAGCGCTCGACGACTCGGCAGAAGAGCTCGACAGAAGAGACGGAAACGGACGGCACTCATGGTCACGGCATACGGACCCGACACCCGGGACCACAAGGCACCGGGCGCGCGCGGCCACACAGGCCAGGGCGTCGGACCTCAGGGGCAAGCCCCGGGGCAGGTCCCGGTGAAGCACTTCCTCCCGGCGGCGCTGCGCGCGCCGCTGGAGGCCCGCAGCTGGCGCGAGCTCCTCTATGTCGTGCTGAGCCTGCCGCTGAGCACGGCGATCTTCGTCTTCGCGATCACCATGACGTCGGTCGGCGCCGGCCTGCTCGTCACCTTCATCGGTATTCCGCTGCTGGCCGTCGGCCTGGCCGCCTGCCGGGGGTTCGGGGTGCTGGAGCGGGCCCGGGCTCGCGGGCTGCTGAAGCTGGACGTGGCGGAGCCGGTGCGGGTGCGCGGGAAGAGCGGCGGCCCGATGTCATGGGTGGGCGCGGTTCTGAAGAGCGGCGTCTCCTGGCGTCACCTTCTTTACGCGCTGCTGCACTTCCCGTGGGCCGTGTTCACGTTCTGCGTGTCGGTGACGTTCTGGTCGTACGGCCTGGCGGCGCTGACGTATCCGCTGTGGCAGTGGGTCTTCCCGGTCTTCGTGGGGGCCGACGGCATCCAGCTGTACGGGGACCGCACCCACGCGTACTACCTGGACTCGCCCGTTGAGCTGGCGGCGACGAGCGCGGTGGGCCTGGTGCTGGTGCTGGTGTCGCCGTGGATCGTGCGGGGGCTGGTCTCGGTGGACCGGCTGATGGTGTCCGGCCTGCTGGGCCCGTCGGCGCTCTCCGCCCGGGTCACCGAGCTGGAGTCGGACCGGGGCGTGGTCGTGGACACGGCCGCCGCCGACCTGCGCCGGATAGAGCGGGATCTCCACGACGGCGCGCAGGCCCGGCTCGTGGCCCTGGCCATGGACCTGGGGCTGGCGAAGGAGAAGTTCACGGATGACCCGGAGGCGGCCGCGCGGATGGTGGACGAGGCCCATGGCGAGGTGAAGGTGGCGTTGCAGGAGCTGCGTGACCTCGCCCGGGGCATCCATCCCGCCGTCCTCACCGACCGCGGTCTCGACGCGGCTCTCTCCGCCATCGCCTCCCGCTGCACCGTCCCCGTCACGGTCGAGGTGGACCTGGACGCCCGGCCCGCGCAGGCCATCGAGGGCATCGCGTATTTCACCGTGTCGGAGCTGCTGCAGAACGTCAGCAAGCACGCGCGGGCGACCCGGGCCACGGTCGATGTGTGGCGGACGTCCGACCGGCTGATGCTCCAGGTCACGGACGACGGGCGGGGCGGCGCGTCCGCCTCGGCCGGCAGCGGCCTGGCCGGGCTGACGGGGCGGCTGGACGCGGTGGACGGCGTCCTGGTGGTGAACTCACCGCCCGACGGCCCGACGACGATCACCGCGGAGCTCCCCTGGCGCGGCTGACCCCGACGGCCCGCCGCCCCGGCCGCCTCGCCGCGCGGCCCGGCCGCCTTACCGCCCGCCCCGCCGCCCGGCCCCGCCGCCTCGCCGCCCGCCCGGCCCCCGGCCCGACGGCCCGCCGCCCGGCCCCGCCCCCGCTGTGGCCGGCAGGTTATCCACAGGGGGTCCATCCGTGGGGCGGGCCTGGGATGCTGGAGGTGTCGGGCGCAGGGCGCACAGCAGACCAGCGGGGGACAGAGCAACGTGGAGCACGTGGAGAACAGAGTGCGGGTGGTCATCGCCGAGGATTCGGTCCTGCTGCGGGAAGGGCTCACCCGTCTGCTCACCGATCTCGGGCATGACGTGGTCGCGGGGGTGGGCGACGCCGAGGCGCTGCTGAAGACCGTGGCGGACCTCGGGGCGGAGCAGGCGCTGCCCGATGTGGTGGTGGCCGATGTGCGGATGCCGCCGACCCACACCGACGAGGGCGTACGGGCGGCGGTGCGGCTGCGGAGGGAGTATCCGGGGATAGGGGTGCTGGTCCTCTCGCAGTACGTGGAGGAGCAGTACGCCACCGAGCTGCTGGCGGGCAGCAGCCGGGGCGTGGGGTATCTGCTCAAGGACCGGGTGGCCGAGGTCCGCGAGTTCGTCGACGCGGTCGTACGGGTGGCGGGTGGCGGGACGGCGCTGGACCCGGAGGTGGTGGCGCAGCTGCTGGGCCGCAGCCGTAAGCAGGACGTGCTGACGGGGCTGACGCCGCGCGAGCGGGAGGTCCTGGGACTGATGGCCGAGGGGAGGACGAACTCGGCGATCGCCCGGCAGCTCGTGGTGAGCGACGGGGCGGTGGAGAAGCACGTCAGCAACATCTTCCAGAAGCTCGGGCTCTCCCCCAGCGACGGGGACCACCGGCGCGTCCTCGCCGTACTGACCTACCTGAACTCCTAGCGATCTGACACCCTGTCAGTTGGCGGCCTGAGCCGCCGATGGGCGCCCGATGAGCACCCGGCGTGCACCCTATGGATCTCCGCGGGAAGTGTCCGGCGATCGCCCGCCGGGCAGTCCTGGGCGGAAGGGCCTAGCACCGAAGACCTACGAGCAGAGCACTTCCATCCAACGGTCATCCAGCGATCGGAGGGCTTGAGAAAGATGGCAAAACGGGCTAAAAGGGTGTCTCAAAACAGTGTCCACCATATGATCGGCCCCTGGAGGGCGAACCGCACGGACGTAGGGTTGCCTCTGGGACCGCCGGCTGGCCGGACGGTTCCGAACCGCCGCCCCAAGGGAGGTCCAGTTCAGTGACGAGCCAGGTCAGTAGCGCGGAGAAGGCCGATGAGGCCAACGACGCCGTCCTCGGGGGCCAGCGCGCCCCCTTGTCAGGAACGACGGGAACCACCGGCGGCGACGGGAAAGAGGTCCGCCGCCTGGACCGGGTGATCATCCGCTTCGCGGGCGACTCGGGTGACGGGATGCAGCTCACGGGCGACCGGTTCACCTCGGAGACGGCATCGTTCGGGAACGATCTCTCCACCCTGCCGAACTTCCCGGCCGAGATCCGGGCCCCCGCAGGCACTCTGCCCGGGGTTTCTTCCTTCCAGCTCCACTTTGCCGATCATGACATCCTCACCCCCGGCGACGCTCCCAACGTCCTGGTCGCGATGAACCCCGCCGCCCTGAAGGCGAACATCGACGACGTGCCGCGCGGCGCCGAGATCATTGTGAACACCGACGAGTTCACCAAGCGCCCGATGGCGAAGGTCGGATATGCGACCAGTCCGCTGGAGGACGGGTCGCTGGAGGCGTACAACGTCCACCCGGTGCCGCTGACGACGCTGACGATCGAGGCGCTGAAGGAGTTCGGGCTCTCCCGCAAGGAGGCCGAGCGGTCGAAGAACATGTTCGCGCTCGGGCTGCTGTCGTGGATGTACCACCGGCCGACCGAGGGGACGGAGACGTTCCTGCGGCAGAAGTTCGCGAAGAAGCCGGAGATCGCCGAGGCGAACGTGGCCGCCTTCCGGGCGGGGTGGAATTTCGGCGAGACCACCGAGGACTTCGCGGTCTCCTACGAGGTCGCTCCGGCCGCGCAGGCCTTCCCGACCGGCACCTACCGCAACATCTCGGGGAACCTGGCCCTCTCCTACGGCCTGATCGCCGCCGGGCAGCTGGCGGACCTGCCGCTCTACCTGGGCTCGTACCCGATCACCCCGGCCTCGGACATCCTGCACGAGCTGTCCAAGCACAAGAACTTCGGCGTGCGCACGTTCCAGGCGGAGGACGAGATCGCCGGGATCGGGGCGGCGCTCGGTGCGGCGTTCGGCGGGGCGCTCGGCGTGACCACGACGTCGGGGCCGGGTGTGGCGCTGAAGTCGGAGACCATCGGGCTCGCGGTCTCGCTGGAGCTGCCGCTGCTGATCATCGACATCCAGCGCGGCGGGCCCTCCACCGGGCTGCCGACCAAGACCGAGCAGGCCGACCTGCTCCAGGCGATGTACGGGAGGAACGGCGAGGCCCCGGTGCCGATCGTGGCCCCGCGGACCCCGGCCGACTGCTTCGACGCCGCGATCGAGGCGGCCCGGATCGCGCTGACGTACCGGACCCCGGTGTTCCTGCTCTCCGACGGCTATCTGGCCAACGGTTCCGAGCCGTGGCGCATCCCGGAGACCGACAGCCTGCCCGACCTCACCACACCGTTCGCCACCGGCCCGAACCACACCCTGGCCGACGGCACCGAGGTCTTCTGGCCCTACAAGCGCGACCCGCAGACCCTGGCCCGCCCCTGGGCCGTCCCCGGCACACCCGGTCTCGAACACCGCATCGGCGGCATCGAGAAGCAGGACGGCACCGGCAACATCTCCTACGACCCCGCCAACCACGACCTGATGGTCCGCACCCGCCAGGCGAAGGTCGACAACATCGACGTTCCCGACCTCACCGTCGACGACCCCGCCGGAGCGGCGACACTGGTGCTCGGCTGGGGCTCGACGTACGGGCCGATCACCGCCGCCGTCCGCCGGCTCCGCGCCGCCGGGCAGCCCATCGCCCAGGCCCACCTCAGACACCTCAACCCCTTCCCGAGGAACCTCGGCGAGGTGCTGAAGAGTTACGACAAGGTCGTCGTCCCGGAGATGAACCTCGGACAGCTCGCGATGCTGCTGCGGGCGAAGTATCTGGTGGACGCGCACAGCTACAACCAGGTCAACGGCATGCCGTTCAAGGCCGAGCAGCTCGCCACAGCTCTCAAGGAGGCCATCGATGCCTGACACCCGGGAACTGCTCCACAACGAGCTGTTGCAGCTGGTGCCCAAGGCCGAGGCGAAACAGTCCATGAAGGACTTCAAATCCGACCAGGAAGTGCGCTGGTGCCCGGGGTGCGGCGACTACGCCGTCCTCGCCGCGGTCCAGGGCTTCATGCCGGAGCTGAGCCTCGCGAAGGAGAACATCGCCTTCGTCTCCGGCATCGGCTGCTCCTCCCGCTTCCCGTACTACATGAACACGTACGGGATGCACTCCATCCACGGCCGCGCCCCGTCCATCGCGACCGGCCTCGCCACCTCCCGCCGCGACCTCTCCGTATGGGTCGTCACCGGTGACGGCGACGCGCTCTCCATCGGCGGCAACCACCTCATCCACGCGCTGCGCCGCAACGTCAACCTCAAGATCCTGCTCTTCAACAACCGGATCTACGGGCTGACCAAGGGCCAGTACAGCCCCACCTCCGAGGTCGGCAAGATCACCAAGTCGACGCCGATGGGTTCGCTCGACGCGCCCTTCAACCCGGTGTCCCTCGCCATCGGCGCGGAGGCCTCGTTCGTGGCGCGCACGGTCGACTCCGACCGCAAGCACCTCACCGGCGTGCTGCGCGCGGCGGCCGAGCACCCGGGCACGGCGCTCGTGGAGATCTACCAGAACTGCAACATCTTCAACGACGGCGCGTTCGAGGTCCTCAAGGACAAGGAGCAGGCCGCCGAGGCCGTCATCCGCCTGGAACACGGAGAGCCGATCCTCTTCGGGGCCGACGGCTCCAAGGGTGTCGTCCGCAACCAGGCCACCGGTGATCTGGAGGTCGTCGCCGTCACCGACGAGAACCGCTCGCAGGTCCTCGTCCACGACGCCCACGCCGACTCCCCGACCACGGCGTTCGCGCTTTCCCGCCTCGCCGACGCCGACACCCTGCACCACACGCCCATCGGGGTGCTGCGCAGCGTCCAGCGGCCGGTCTACGACACGCTCATGTCCGACCAGGTGGACGCCGCCGTGGAGCGCGACGGCAAGGGCGACCTCGGCGCGCTGCTCGCGGGGGCCGACACCTGGACCGTCGTCGGCTGAGAAGCACCAGCGGTACGGCAGCGGCCCGGGCCCGATCCCCAGACCAGGACACGACCTGGACGACCTAAAGAATCAGGCCCGGGCCTCGTCGTACGCCGAGGACGCTGCGGGTCAGGCCCGGGCCTCGTCGTACGCCGCGCGGGCCGCCTGTACCGCGTCCACCTGGCGTTCGGTCCAGCGGGCGAGGGCCCACACCTGTTCGGCGGCCTCGGTGCCGAGCGGCGTGAGCGAGTAGTCCACGCGAGGCGGGATCACCGGCTTCGCGTCCCGGTGGACGAAGCCGTCGCGCTCCAGCGTCTGGAGGGTCTGGGCGAGCATCTTCTCGCTGACCCCGCCGATCGTGCGGCGCAGCTCGCTGAAGCGGTACGAACGCTCCAGCAGGGCCGCCAGGACGAGGACGCCCCAGCGGCTCGTCACATGCTCCAGCACGAGCCGGGACGGACACATCGGCTGGTTGACGTCCTGAACGGGCTTCGGCAGACCCGCCAGACCGACCGGAGCCACACTCCCCGCGCTTCCATCACTCACTCCCATGCCAGTACCTTACTTCAAAGTGGGTACTTTCCATTAGTTAGCGCTCCGCCTACGCTCGGTCGGGAACGACATCACCCACCGCAGGAGCCCCCCATGAGCATCGTCGTCACCGGAGCCACCGGAGAACTCGGCCGCCTCGTCATCGATGGACTGCTGGCCACCGTCCCGGCCGGCGACGTCGTCGCGGTCGTCCGCAACAAGGAGAAGGCCGCCGCGCTCGCCGCGCGGGGCATCGAGCTCCGGATCGCCGACTACGACCGCCCCGGGACACTGGCCGACGCCTTCCGGACCGGCGACCGGGTGCTGCTGATCTCCGGCAGCGAGGTCGGCAAGCGGGTCGCGCAGCACGCCGCGCTCATCGAGGCGGCCAAGGCGGCGGGCGTGGCGCAGCTCGCGTACACCGGCATCCTCGGCGGACCGGACGCGGACTTCGCGCTGGCCGACGAGCACAAGGCGACCGAGCGGCTGATCCTGGACTCCGGGCTGCCGTACACGTTCCTGCGCAACGGCTGGTACACGGAGAACTACACCGCCAACCTCGCCCCCGTCCTGGAGCACGGCGCGGTCGTCGCCAACGCGGGCGAGGGCCGGATCGCCTCCGCCTCGCGCGCCGACTTCGCGGCCGCCGCCGCGGCCGTGCTGACCGGCGAGGGCCACCTCGGCCAGGCCTACGAGCTGAGCGGCGACACCGCCTGGTCGCTCGCCGAGTACGCGGCGCTGCTGTCCGAGGTGACCGGCAAGGAGATCGCGTACAAGAACGTCCCGGCGGCCGTGCACCAGGAGATCCTGGTCGGCGCGGGCCTGCCCAAGGGGTTCGCCGCGATCCTCACCGACGTGGACGAGGCCATCGAACGCGGACGGCTCGCGGGGACGAGCGGCGACCTGGCCCGGCTGATCGGCCGCCCGACCACCCCGCTGGCCACGACCGTACGAGCGGCGCTCGCCACCGCCTGACCCCCACCGCCGCCCCTCCCGAGCCCGGCATGAGCGCCGACCAGGAGCGCCTGTCATGAGTGTTTACCTGAAACGGCTATGACACGAGGCCCTTCCGGCGTTACCGTCATCCCGTCGGGCAGACGCGCCGACGCAGGTAGTCCGGGAGGGGCCCGTGAAGGGGAAGAACGAACAGCGGGCCGGCCTGCTGTACGGAGTCGGCGCGTACGGGATGTGGGGCATCGTCCCCCTCTTCTGGCCGCTCCTGAAGCCGTCCGGGGCGGTCGAGATCCTCGCGCACCGGATGGTCTGGTCGCTGGCCGTCGTCGGGATCGCGCTGCTCGTGGTCCGGCGCTGGGCCTGGATCGGCGAGCTGGTCCGCGACCGGCGCAAGCTGGGTCTCGTATCGGTGGCAGCGGCGACCATCACCGTCAACTGGGGCCTCTACATCTGGGCCGTCAACAACGGCCAGGTCGTCGAGGCCTCGCTCGGCTACTTCATCAATCCGCTGGTCACCATCGCCATGGGCGTCCTCCTGCTCGGCGAGCGGCTGCGGCCGGCCCAGTGGATGGCGGTCGCCACCGGCCTGGCCGCCGTACTCGTCCTGGCGATCGGGTACGGGCGGCCGCCGTGGATCTCGCTGGTGCTGGCGTTCTCCTTCGCCACGTACGGCCTGATCAAGAAGAAGGTCAACATGGGCGGTCTGGAGTCGCTGGCCGCCGAGACCGCCGTCCTCTTCCTGCCCGCGCTCGGCTTCCTGCTCTGGCTGACGGCCACCGGCGCGTCCACGTTCACGGCCGGGGACGCGGGGCTGGGCCACGGGGCGCTGCTCGCCGCGACGGGCATCGTCACGGCGGTCCCGCTGATCTGCTTCGGCGCGGCGGCGATCCGGGTGCCGCTCTCGACGCTGGGGCTGCTCCAGTACCTGGCACCGGTCTTCCAGTTCGTGCTGGGCATCGTCTACTTCCACGAGGAGATGCCGCCCGAGCGGTGGGCCGGCTTCGCGCTGGTCTGGCTGGCCCTCTCCGTCCTGACCTGGGACGCCCTGCGCAACGCGCGCCGCAACCGGATCCTGGCCACCCAGCTCCTGGCCACCGCGGCGGCGGCCCCGGCGCCCACCGAGCCTCCCGCCCAGCAGAAGGTCACCTAGGACCTCTCGTTCCACCCGGCATCCGGCACGGTGGACGCGGTGCGATAAGGCTGATTGAGTGCCCGGATGGGGACTGTCCTGGGCGGGATGAGGAACGTGCGGTGGCACGAGCTGCAACATGCGTACGGCTCCGCGTCCCAGGTTCCCGGGATGCTGTCGCGGATCGCCTGGGGTGACGGCCCGACCGCCGGGGACGCGCTGAGCGACCTGGACCGGTGGATCGGCGCACCGGCCGTGTTCGATGCGACCGTGGCCGCGGTGCCGTTCCTGTGGGAGCTGGGGGCGACGGAGGCGGTCAAGAACCGGGCCGGTGTGCTGGACCTGCTCGCCACGATCCTCGCCGCGGACCACGCCGGGCGCCCGGAGTGGACCCGCGCCGCGCACGAGGCGGTGGCGGAGGGCCGTTCCACCGCGGCCCGGCTGGCCTCCGCGCCCGAGACGAAGGAGACGCCGGCCGTACGGGACGCCGCCGCGCGGTTGCTGGCCGCGCTGGACGGGCACAGTTGCGCGGCCTGCCGACCGCGTACGGACTGAAACCGCAGACCGGTTAGGACAGCTCCGCCGCCACCCGGTCCATCACGCTCTTCCAGTACGTACGCCGTTCCTCCCGCTCCTCCGCGCTCACCAGCCGTTCCTGGTGGAAGCGGAGCACCGACCGGTCGTCCGAGCTGCCCGGCGACACCGCGACCTGGACCGTCGACGTGCCGTACGTGAGGCGGACCCGGTCACCCGGGCGGTAGCTGCGGATCTCGCCTTCCGTGCCGCCGGCCGTACGGTACGCAGCGCCCTTCTCCGTCGGCAGCGGCCCCTCCACGCCGAGCCAGAGCGCGACGCCCTCCGGGCCGGTGATGAACTCCCACACAGCCTGCGGCGGTTGCCGGATCGTACGGGAGACACCGATCTCCCAGCCGGCGTCCTGAGTGAGTCCGGTAGGCATGGCACGCTCCTTCGATCGGTGGTCGGTGGTCGGTGGTCGGCAATCGGTGGCCGGTGGCCGGTCGGTGATCAGTCCGTGGTCAGCCGGGCGCGGTGGGCCCGGACCTTGTGGCGGTTTCCGCACCGCTCCATCGAGCACCAGCGCCGCCTGCCCGGCCGCGAGGTGTCGACGAACAGCAGGCGGCAGTCGTCGGCGCCGCACGTGCGGATCCGGTGCGCGTACGGCCCCGTGAACAGCTCGACGGCGTCCCGCGCCACGGTGGAGAGCAGCCCGGTCCCCGTCGCGCCCGCCGCCCACGCGCGCGTCCCCTCGGCGGTCAGCCGGGCCGTCAGCGGCGGGTGCGCCGCCGCGTCGTTCACCGCGGCGAGGTCGTCCGGCCCCGGCTTCAGCGCGGACACATGGGCCTCCGCCAGCCGCCAGAGCGCGTCGCGCAGTCGGCGCGCGTCCACCACCTCGGCCGGGTCCACGGTGAGGCCGAGCCCACCGGGCAGCCGGCTCTCGTCCGCCCAGCGCACCAGGTCCTCGGCCCCGTGCAGCACCTCGAAGTACGCGAGGCGCCCGGGCCCACCGGTCGGCAGGAGCTCCAGACACAGCGCGCCCGGGTCGAACCGGAACGAGCTGCCGTCCGGATGCCCCAGCAGCATCCCCGAAGGCGCGGTCCGTCCCGCACCCACTCCCGGCGTGTCCATTGCGCTCGCACTCATGTAACCACTATAAACGGTTTCCATGACTCGCACACTGTCCTGGAAGCTCGTCATCGACAGCGCCGACCCGCACCCGCAGGCCGGATTCTGGGCCGAGGCCCTCGGCTATCTGATCGAGGACAACAGCGTCCTGGTCGAGCAGCTGCTCGCCGCCGGAGCCGTCCCCGACTCCATCACCACCCACGCCCACGGCCGCCGCGCCTGGCGCGACCTCGCGGCGGTCCGGCACCCTGACGATCCGTACGACGAGAAGAGCGGTACGGGGCTGGGGCGGCGGCTGCTGTTCCAGCGCGTCCCGGAGCCGAAGTCGGTGAAGAACCGCCTCCACATCGACGTCCACGCGAGCCCCGGTGAGCGCGACGCGCAGGCGGAGCGGCTGGTGGCGCTGGGCGCGCGCATCCTGCACGCGGTCGACGAGCCGGGCGGGAGCTGGCTCGTACTCTCAGATCCTGAGGGCAACGAGTTCTGCGTGAACTGACGGCGCACGAGGACCGCCACTCCCCCGCCGACCAACGGAAAAGGAACCCCATGAAGATCCACCTGACCAGCGTCTTCGTCGACGACCAGGAGAAGGCCCTCCGCTTCTACACGGACGTCCTCGGCTTCGTGAAGAAGCACGACGTGCCGCTCGGCGGCCCGGACCGCTGGCTGACCGTCGTCTCCCCGGAGAACCCCGACGGCACCGAACTCCTCCTGGAACCGGACCGCCACCGCGCGGTCGGCCCCTACAAGACGGCCCTGTTCGCGGACGGCATCCCGGCCGCAGCCTTCGCCGTGGACGACGTGCGGGCGGAGTTCGACCGGCTGCGAGGCCTCGGCGTGCGGTTCACGCAGGAGCCGCTGGAGATGGGCCCGGTCACCACGGCGGTCCTGGACGACACCTGCGGCAACCTGATCCAGCTCGCACAGAACGGATAGCAACGGACGGCAACGGACAGGCCAGACGGGACGGGCAGGACAGGCAGGACGGGCAGGACGGGCAGAGGACAGGAATGCGGCGCCGGGTGCCGGTCGTAGAGGAGGCACGCCTCCTTCTCGCCGGTGGCCAAGGTGCGCATGACCGCGAGGCACGGCGGAAGTTCGGCGAACCGGAACTTGCGGCGTACGCCCTTGTCCGTGTCCTCGTCGGTCCAGAACATCCACAGGTCCCGCGCCGCCGACATCTTCGGCCTCTCCGCCTGAACGGCAACGCGCCGGTGCACCACCACGGTTACGCCTGGCTCGGGGAGAAGCGGACGTTCGACAAGGAGAGCATCCGCAGACCTCCGGGCCAGGCCCCGACGCCGACCAGCGACCCGGATGTGCACGACCGCCACCGGGAAGCGGTGACGGTGTTCCCCGCCTCCGACGTACCGCCGCTCCAGACCGCGCACTGGCTCAGGAAACCGGAGTCGACGGTCCGGGGCACATGGGACGAGCCGAAGGAGGCGGGTGCGTGGCTGGGGCTGCAACTCACTGAGTTCGCGCCCCGGTTCGCCTCCGCGCAGGACCGGGAGGCGACGCGGCTGGTCCTCCTCGTGGCGGCCGCCGTCGAACGGCTCGCGTGGGGCGGAGACGTGTCGCTCGGCCATTACCTGCGAAGCACGCTGTTCCACTCCGTCACCGTGGTGACCTGCTCGCCGAACCGGGGCTCGCCCGAACTGCCCTGCCCTGTACGGCGGACGGCGCGTTCATCACCGTCTTGATGGGTAGCAAGAGCGGAGAGCACCCTCCACGGAAGGGCACCCCGTGACGACCGAGACCAAGACCGTGACTCCGTGCTGGTTCACGTCCTCGTACAGCGACAACGGCGGCGCGTGCGTCGAGGTCGCCACCAACCTCGCCGCCCCGCACGGCATCGTGCCCGTCCGCGACTCCAAGAACGACACCGCCACGGGCCCGGTCCTCACCGTCCCGGCCGCCGCGTTCACGACGTTCGTCGCGGGCGTCCGCGCCGGCGAGTTCAACGCGATCTGAGCCGTTCACCTCACAGCACGGCGTAGTGACCGCAGGACGCAGGCCACAGGACGCAATCGACATCGACGGAGGCGCTGATGGAGGAGGCCGACCCGCTGCCGTACCTCGACGAGCACACCACCGTCATCGCCGCCGAGGCCGACGACGTGTGGCGTGGTCTCTGCGCGGCGCTGGAACGGTCCTTCTCGCGGGCTCCGGCCGCCGCCTACGCACGGCTGGTCCGGGCGGCCGACACCCGGCCGTCCGGGCCGCGCCCGCTCGCGGAGGGATCGGTGCTGCCGGGCTTCCGGGTGCGCGCCGCCTCTCTCGGGGAGCAGCTGATCCTCCACGGCCGCCACCGCTTCTCCTCGTACGCGCTGATCTTCCGGCTCGAACCTCTCGGACCGGGCCGCACACGGCTGCGCGCCGAGAGCCGGGCCGCGTTTCCCGGGGTGGCGGGAGGCGCGTACCGGCGGCTGGTGTTCGGGTCGGGCGGGCACGCGGTCGGGATGCGGCGGCTACTCGCCGGGATCCGCCGTACGAGCGAGGCTTCGGGCCGACCGCTCCCGTAACGCCCCCGCCCCTACCGGATCCTCACCTCCCGCGCAAGCGGCCATCCGGGCCCTTCTAGGCTGTGGCCCATGCCCATGCCCATGCCACCCGCCTATGCCCTCGTCGCCACCGACCTGGACGGCACGCTCCTGCGCCCGGACGACACCGTCAGCGCCCGTTCCCGCGCCGCGCTCGGCCTCGCCGTCTCCGCAGGCGCCCGGCACCTGATCGTCACCGGCCGGCCGGTCCCCGGGATACGGGCGCTGTTGGCGGACCTCGCGTACCGCGGGCTCGTCGTGTGCGGTCAAGGCACGCAGCTGTACGACGCCGACAGCGCGCGGCTGCTGCGCTCGGTGACCCTGGACCGGGAGGCCGCCGACACCGCGCTCGGAAAGATCGAGGCGGAGGTCGGTGCGGTGTTCGCGGCCGTGGACCAGGACGGCGTGGACGGCGTCACGCTGATCGAGAACGGCTACCGGATGCCGAACCCGACACTCCCCGCCCTCTGCGTGGACTCCCGGGACGCGCTGTGGGAGCGGCCGGTCATCAAGGTGCTGGTCCGCCACCCGGAGCTCG
Source organism: Streptomyces sp. CA-146814 (assembly GCF_050942385.1). Taxonomy (NCBI): domain Bacteria; kingdom Bacillati; phylum Actinomycetota; class Actinomycetes; order Kitasatosporales; family Streptomycetaceae; genus Streptomyces; species Streptomyces sp. CA-146814. Next base: position 4,717,813 of record NZ_CP192068.1, on the reverse strand, counting down.
GCGACGACGCGCTGGCCGCCGCCGCGCGCGGGGCCGTGGGAGATCTGGCGAGCGTGAGCATGGCGGGGCCCGGCACGGTCGAGCTGGCTCCGTACGGCGTGGACAAGGGCACCGGCATCGCGGCGGCGGCCGAGCTGCTGGGGGTCGGCCCTGAGCGGACGGTGGCGTTCGGGGACATGCCCAACGACCTGCCGATGTTCCGCCGCTCGGGCCACCGGGTGGCCATGGGCAACGCACACCCGGAGCTGCGGGCGGCGGTGGACGAGGTGGCGCCGACCAACGCGGAGGACGGGGTGGCGGCGGTGCTGGAGCGGCTGTTCGGCTGAGCGGGCAAGGGGGAACGGGAGCGGACGGAAAAGCGGGAGGGGCGGGCCGATGACCGACGAGGAGTTCTGGAGCCTGATCGACCGGCTCGGCGGTGCGGCGAACTCACGCACCACTCGGAGGCTGGTGAGAGCCCTTGAACGTGCCGGTGTCGACGTCATCGAGGAGTTCGGGGACCGGCTGTCGGAGAAGGTGAGTGAGCTGAGCACGGCGCCTCTGGCGGGCGTGCCGGTCCTCGATCTCCATGATCCGCCCGGGTCACCGCTCGTCCCCGTGCCCGGCGATGCGCTGATCCATCTGCACCTCGCGGTCATCCCCGCCGGCCGGTCCGTCTTCGACGGTGTCCTACGCGACCCCGCGCGTATCGCGGCGCGGCCCTGGGACTTCAGCGAGTCGGACGAGCTGGCGGATGCCGCCGCCACCGCGTACACGAAGGTCACCGACCTCCCGTGGCCCGGCCCGGTACCCGGATTCTCGGACGCCGACGAGCGGAGTGCCGATGCGGACGGAGACGTTTCCTGGATCACCTTCACGCTGTACGGCGAGCCCACCGTGCCCGCCGCCTACGTCGACGCTGCGGGCGCGATCGTCGAATCCCTCGGGGACGACCCGGCGTGGACCGCTTGGTGGGCCGGTTTCTCGTCCGGCGTCCTGCACATCGACATCGAGTACACGCCCGGCGACGAGCGCGGCGGCGTGTCCAGCAGGAAGGGGCACGGGCGGGCCTCCTTCCGCAGGGACTCCCGGAAGTTCCGTGGGCTCACCCCGGGGAACCTCGCGCATCTTGCGTACGCCGATCTCGACCACGTAGGCGCGCAGGTGGCCGCCGCGCTCGGTCTGCCCGGGCCGCCGCCCACGCCGCGTCCGGCCGGTGCTGTCGCTCCGACCGAGCGCGCCGTCGCGTCCCGGGAGCGTCTGGCCGAGCTGCGAAGGCGGCACCGGGAGGGCCGGTGAAGGCCCGTCACTCCTTACCGCCGCCGCTCCCCGGAAGGTCCTGTTCCGTCCAGAGCACCTTGCCGTCCGGGCCGTGGCGGGCGCCCCAGTGGGCGGCTAGGCGGGAGACGATGAACAGGCCCCGGCCGCCCTCGTCGACCGTGCGGGCGTGGCGCAGGTGCGGTGAGGCCGTGGAGCCGTCGTGGACCTCGCAGGTGAGCGTGGTGTCCAGCAGGAGGCGGAGGCGGAGCGGCGGGGTGCCGTAGCGGACGGCGTTGGTGACCAGTTCGCTGACGATCAGCTCGGTCGAGTCGACGGTGTCCTCGTCGAGCCCCCAGCCCTGGAGCCGGTCGCGGACGAGCAGCCGGGCCGTGGCGGGGGTCGTGTGCTCCTGGGCCAGGTCCCAGGTGGCGACGCGGTGGTCGGAGACCGTACCGGTACGGGCCAGGAGCAGCGCCGCGCCGGCGGAGCGGGTGTCGTCGGGGAGCTCGTACACGATGTCGTCGCCGAGTTGCTGGAGGCTGCGGCCGGGGTGGGCCAGGGTGCGGGTGATGCGTTCCTCGGCGCGGGCGTCGGCGAGCAGTTCGGCCGTGCAGAACGCGAGGACGCTGCCCTCCTCCAGGGTGACGGTGGCGGGTGCGAAGAGGTCGCTGTCGGCGTCGAAGAGGCCGGGGCCTTCGGGAACGTCGAGCCGGACGACCCGGCCGTCGGGGCCGACGATCAGGGGTGCCGGGTGCCCGGCGCGGGCGACCGTACAGGTCCGGGTGAACGGGTCGTAGACCCCGTACACGCATCCCGCTCGCAGCGGTTCGCCCTGGAGCGAGTCGCTCGGCGGGAGGGCCGCGCGTTCGCCGGCCAGGCGGTCGGCGGTCTCCTTGAGGCGGGCCAGGACCTCCTCCGGCTCCAGGTCGAGACCGGCCAGCGCCTGGATGACCGTACGGAGCTGGCCCATCGCGATCGCCGTCTGGAGCCCTTCCCCGGCGACCCCGCCGACGACGAGTGCGGTACGGGCCCCGGAGAGCGCGATCGTGTCGAACCAGCAGCCGCTGTCCCGGCCGGGCAGCAGCACGTGCGCGGTCTCCACGGCGGCCTGGTGGCGTTCGGCCTGCGGGAGGAGGCGGCGCTGGACGGTGGAGGCGATGACGTGCTCGCGCTCGTACCGGCGGGCGTTGTCGATGGCGAGGGCGGCGCGGGTGGTCGCGGTGGCGGCGAGGGAGACGTCCTGCTCGTCGAAGGGTTCGGAGGCCCCGCACCGGTACAGGCTGACCAGCCCGAGGACGGCTCCCCGCAGGGTCAGGGGCACGACGATGAGGGAGTGCGCGCCGGTCTCCACGAGGACGCGGGACCCGTCGGGGTCGGCGTCCAGCCACGGGGTGCCGGCGGTGAGCGGTTCGAGGCGCGGGCGCAGGTCGGCGACGGCGCGTGCGTACGACGTACGGAGCGGGAGGCGGCGGATCCCGCCGGCCGGGCGTCCCGCCGCGTCGCCGCCGAGGGTCCCGCAGCGGCCGCTCGCCGCGCGGCGCAGCGGAGTGCCGGACGGGAGCGGGCCCACCGGCGGGTCGGCGCCGCGCAGGACCTCGTCCACCACCTCGATGACGGCGAGATCGGCGAACCGGGGCACCAGCGCGTCGATGAACGACCGGCAGGTGGTGGCCACGTCCAGCGAACCGCCGACCGCCTCCCGCACGGCGGCCAGCGCGGCTTCCCTGGCCCGGGCCCGCTCCCGCTCGGTGACGTCGACGACGGCGCTCAGGAGACCGAGGGCGGTATCGCCGGGGCCGTCCAGGCGGTAGGCGGAGACCAGGAAGATCCGGTCGCCGGGGATCTCGCGGAGCCGACCGCGTACGAGATGGTCGCGTGCGGGCCCCTCACCCGCGAGGACTCGTTTCAGCAGCTGCTCGGAGCCGTCCGGGTCGTCGAGCCGGAAGGCCTCGGTGAAGCGGCGGCCGATGTACTCCTCCGTGTCGATGCCCTCGACGAGGGAGTTGGTCCGGACGAGCCTGAGCTGCGGGTCGAGCACGAAGAGGCCGACGGCGGACTGGGTGAAGAGGGCCTTCAGCAGCGCATCGTCCAGGCCGCCCGGAGGGGTCCCGGCCCCGGCCGGGGTCTCGGCGTACGACACGGCTCCACCTGCCCCTCAGGCTCCGGCACACCGCTGCCCCGGAGCACCGGCACGTGCGGGACCAGCATCACCCGGCGGGGCGGGGGCGGCCACCGGGGGGCGGCGGCGGGCGGGGTGTGACGGGGCCCTGGCCGCCCGGGGAGGGGTGGCGGGGGTATGAGGGCTGGGTCGGTGCGGGGACGCAAGGGTGGCGAGCGGGGGCAGCTCACGCCAGGGTGACGTGCATGCCGCCCTGGGCCAGAGCATCGAGGACCATGCCGAACAGGTCGTAGGGCCGGCCGTCCGGTGTCAGGGCCTGGGAGAGGTGCTCACGGGCAGTCGCGGCTTCGCGCCAGAGCAGGGATGCGGGAGCGGTGTAGCCGAAGGCGCCGCCCAGGCAGTCGTCGAGGGCGGCTGGACAGCCGCCGAAATAGCCGCCCGGACCGTTAACCGCCTCGCCGAGCGCCAGGTAGAGGGCCGGTTCGTCGGTGACGTGTCGTCCGTCGAGTTCGTAGGCGTGACCGGCCGGGCGGTCACGACGGGTGCCTCGGCAGGCTCGCTCCCGGACGAGATCGAGCCAGGCATTGCGGAGCCTGGTATCGAGACCGCCCCAGACACCTTTGGTGTCCGGCGGGCCGGTGAACCACCGCTCCCAGATGGGCCGGGCGTATTCGGGAACGGGCGTGAAAGACCCTCCGTCGAGCTCCAGGTCGATCCGATCCGTCCCGTAGGAGGACGGCCGCCAGGCCCTGACTCTGGTCCGGAGCAGAAGCTCGGTGAGCGGCTCGCCACCGTCGTCCCGTATCTCCAGGGCTGCCTGCTCCAGTTCCAGCGCCCGCCGAGTGCCCTTGATCAGTGCCGCCCGCAGCTGATCGCCCTGGGCGAGCCCTCGCAGGACGAGCGGATGTGCCGACTGTTCGTCGGGCGGCAGCACGCGGACGAATTCCCGGCAGGCGCCCAACCAGCGGTGCCCGTCGTGCACGCGGACCCGGCCCCTGTGTGCCTCGGGTGGGCCTTCGTAGCCGTCCAGGCCGACGAGTACGAGACTGTCCGTCCCCGGGGACCGGCCCAGACCCTCCGCGTCCTCCACCAGCCAGGGACCGAGCGTCTCGTCGTCCGGCACCAGCCACACCCGGTCGCCGACCCAACCATGCACCTCGGTCCGCGGAACCCAGCCGAACAGCTTGTAGGTCCCCCGCTGAACCTCCCCGAACAGCCCTTCCACCTCGGCGCAGACGCCCCAGGCGTGCCCGTGCTCCTCCTCGGTCAGCGTGTACCGCGCGCGCCCTCGATGGCCCTCGTCCTCATGCATGGAGGGAATCATGCCGGAGCGTTTCCTCACAGCCTGCTCGTCCCTCTCCCCACGGTGCGCCCCTTCTCTCAACGGTTCGGCCGAGCTCAACGGTTCGGCCGAGCTCGGCGGTTCGGCCGAGCTCGGCCGTGGCCGACGTCGGCGTACGGTCGTCCGCCTCCGGAGAGTTCGCTCCTCGTCGACGCGGTGGGCGTCACGCTCGGTCCGGCGGCGCGGAGGTGCCGTACACCTGCTTCACCTGGTCCGTTCAGTACCCCGGCGCCCTCAGCGCGCGCAGCACATGGGCCACCAGGGCGGCGACCGTCTCCTCGTCCTGGACCGGCTTGCGCAGGACGTGGCGGTAGTAGAGGGGGCCGTACAGCATCTCCACGGCCAGCGGCAGGTTCGCGCCGGGCGGGATCTGGCCCTGGTCCTGGGCGCTGCGCAGCCGGGCCACCGCCTGTTCGACGCGCGGGTCGACCAGCTGGTCCTTGAGTGCCTGGGCGAGTACGTCGTCGTGGTGGAGCTCGGAGAGGATGCCCCCGTAGGCAGGTCCGAAGGGCGGCACGGTGAGCAGTTTCACCGCGCCCGCCACATGCGTACGCAGGTCGGCGCCGATGTCACCCGTGTCCACGAACGGCGTGGCGTCCACCAGCGCGTCCGTGAACGCCTCCAGGAGCACCGCTCCTTTTGACGGCCACCAGCGGTAGATCGTCTTCTTGCTGACACCGGCGCGGGCCGCGATGGCCTCTATCGTCGTGCGCCCGTACCCCCTCTCCGTACAGAGGTCGAGGGCGGCCTGCAGCGTCGCGCGGCGGGACTTCTCGCTGCGGCGCAGACTACTGGGCGGTGTGATCATCCGGTGAGCATAGGACGGTTTGAGCCATTCCTTATTGACAGGTAGTCGTCATAGGCCGAACAATACCCAAGCGGAAACGGAACGTACCGTGTCGGTTCGTTCCCACCTCCGCACGTTCGTGCCGTTCGTGCCGCGACGAGCCGATCGGGGGACGGCTCGCCCGGCCGACGGCGCGGACGACCGCTCACCGATCCGATCCGGCCATGGTCCCGCCACCGGACGATCCGGTGGTCCTGTGGCCCTGCAGTCTTGTGGCCCTGTGGTCCCGTGTCTCAGGCCGTGATGTCCTTCGTGGTGAAGCGCGCCCAGGCCGCCGAGCCGAACACCGCCGCGTACGCGCCCTGGAGCTGGAAGTTCTTCACCAGCTCGTCCCAGTGGACCGGCTCGCGCAGGACGTCAGCGAAGGACATCCAGTGGTGCGGGAACAGGTACGGGTGGATACCGCTCAGCTGCGGGATGCTGTCCAGGATCTGCACCGTGATCAGCAGCCCGATCGTCGCCGCCATCGCCGCGATCCCGCTGTTGGTCAGCGTCGAGACGAAGAGCCCGAGCGCGGCGAACCCGACCAGGGACGCCGCGACGACCGCCGCCGTCAGCGCGGCCCGCACCAGGCCCTCGCCGAAGCCGATCCGCGTACCGGAGATCGTCGTGACCTCGCCCACCGGGAAGAGCAGCGCGCCGACCGCCAGTGCCGAGGCCGCCACCACGAACGTCGCGACCAGACAGAAGGCCAGGACCGACGCGTATTTGGCCAGAAGTAGTCGGGTCCGGCCCGCCGGAGCGACCAGCAGATAGCGCAGGGTCCCGGCGCTCGCCTCGCCCGCGATCGCGTCGCCGGCCACCACACCGACGGCCATCGGGAGGAAGACCGGCAGGGTGGCGGCGAGGGCCGCGAAGACGAGGAAGAGGCCGTTGTTGGTGACCTGCGTCAGGAACGCCGGGCCTCCCCCGCCGTCCGGCCCGCCTCCTGCCCCGGAACCCGCTCCTCCGCCACCCGTCTCGATGCGGACCGCGATCCCGATCAGTACGGGGACGGCGGCGAGCACCGCGAGGAGCGCGTAGGTCCGGTGGCGGCGGAGGGTGGCGGTGATGATCTCGGAGCGGAGGATTCCGAGGGTCCACAGGGGGTTGCGGGGGTCACCAGGGTTACGGGGGCTCCGTCCCGTGGTTCCCGGGGACGGAACGGCTCCGGCCTCCGCCCTCTCAGCCTGCGACATCGAATCCCTCTCCCGTCAGTGCCACGAACGCGTCCTCCAGCGACCCGCCCTCGATCCCGAACGCCCGCACCCGCACCCCGCCGCCCACCAGCGCCGCGTTGAGGTCCGCGAGGTCCACGGCGGCGGGCGGGGCGTCGGCGGTCAGGCGGTCGCCGTCGACGGCCAGGCCGGTGAGGCCGTGTGCCTGGAGGACGCGGACGGCGTCGGCCGCGTCCGGCGTGGTGACGGCGAGGCGGCCGCGGGCGCTCGCGGCGAGGTCGGCGACCGAACCCTGGACCAGCAGCCGGCCCCGGGCCATCACCGCCGCGTGCGTGCAGACCTGTTCGATCTCGTCCAGCAGGTGCGAGGAGAGGAACACCGTGGTCCCCTCGGCCGCCAGCTCCCGGACCAGCGAGCGGATCTCCCGCATGCCCTGCGGGTCCAGGCCGTTGGTCGGCTCGTCCAGGACCAGCAGGCGGCGCGGCCGGAGCAGGGCCGCGGCGAGGCCGAGGCGCTGTTTCATGCCGAGGGAGTAGGCCTTCGCCTTCTTGGCCGACGCGGCGGCGAGGCCGACCCGGTCCAGGGCGTGGGCGACGCGGGTCCGGCGGGTGCGCGGGTCGGCGGTGGGGTCGGCGCGGTCGAACCGTACGAGATTGTCACGGCCGCTCAGATAGCCGTACAGCGCGGGCCCTTCGATCAGCGCGCCGACCTCCGGGAGGACCGTGCGGGCCGCCTGGGGCATGGGGCGGCCGAGGACCGCGGCCGTGCCGGAGGTGGGGTCGATGAGGCCCATGAGCATCCGGATGGTGGTGGTCTTGCCGGAGCCGTTGGGGCCGAGGAAGCCGAAGACGCTGCCGCCGGGGACGGTGAGGTCGAGGCCGTCGACGGCGAGCTGACCGCCTCGGAAGCGCTTGGTGAGGCCGCGGGTCTCGATGACGGGGGCCCCGATGGCGGGGGGCTCGATGGCGGTGCCGGGGCGGTCGCCGGCCCCGTACGTCGGGGCGGTCGCTGTCTCCGTCATGCCGGTCGCACCTCTCAGCACACGCGGGGGGGGGGGGAGGGAGCCGGACCGCCCCGCCGCGCGGGTGCGCGACGGGGCGGGACGACCGGGTGTTCCCGTCGGCCCTAGGACGACCGGGTGATCCCGTCGGCCCTAGGACGACCGGGTGATCCCGTCGGCCCTAGGACGACCGGGTGTTCCCGTCGGCCTTACTTGGCGCCGTCGGCCGCCCGTACCAGAGCGTCCTTCGTCACCGCTCCGACATATACCTTGCCGTCGTCCGTCAGCAGGGCGTTGACGAGGCGGGTCTTGAAGACCGTGCCCGAGCCGAACTTGCCGGTGACCTTGTCGCCGAGCGCGTCCAGGAAGCCCTGCGCCTCGGCCGGGACGTCGCCCGAGCCCGCCGTGGGCAGGCCCTTGCCGCCGGGGATCTCGATGGCGGCGATCGACGTCCAGCCCTTGCCGATGACGTTGACGCCCTCGGCGCCCTCCAGCCCCTCCAGGCCCGGGATCTGGCCGGAGAACTGCTCCGGGAGCGCCTTCTGCGCCTTGCCGTGCTCGTCCTTGCCGGTCTCCAGCTCGTCGGCCTCCGTCACCTTGGCGCCCTTCGGCGGGGTGAAGTCGAACGAGGAGGCGGCGGGCTTGGCGAAGTCCACCTTGGTGAAGCCCGCGTCGACCACGGCCTTGCCGCCGGCCGCCGCCGCCAGCGTGAACTTCAGCGGTACGCCGTTCTCCGCGTCCACCGCGATCCGGATCGAACCGACCGTCGAGCCTTCCTGCTTCGGCTTGATGACCAGCTGGTACGCGTCGCGGCCCGCGACCTGCGCGGTGCCGTCCACGGTGACCGACGTGGTGTCGCCGACCGCCGCGAGCGCCTGCTCGGCGAAGTCCTTCGGCGTGGCCGGCACGCCCTTGGGCGCCTTCGGGGCCTCCTTCTCGGCGCCAGCGCCCTCGGGCGCCTCGGCGTGGTAGACCTCGTCGGACTCCGAGTCGTACGCCCAGACCTCGCCCTGGTTGTGGACGACGCTGTACTCGGAGGCCTTGCCGAGGATGGAGAGCCGCTGCTTCTCCGGGCCGTCGACGGCCACCCGCAGCGTGTGCGTGCCGGACGTCAGCTCCATGAGCTTGTCCTCCGGCGCGGCCGCGCCGCCGTCCTTGCCCTCGCCGTCGGCGCCCGGCAGGAACGATCCCGCGAGGCCGTCGAGAGGCAGGCCGAGGTCCGTGCTGATCTTGAAGGTTCCGGAGAGCTGCTCCTCGTCGGAAGCGGCGATCTTCTCGATGAGTTCCTGTGCGCTGATCTTCGGCAGGTCCGGGTCGCCGGCGTTGGCGAGTGCCGGGACGAGCCCGATGGTCGCGGCCGCCACCCCCGCGACCGCGACGGGGACGATGTAGCGCGCCGCCTTCCGACGGCCCACGACAGTGCCCGTGGCCTCGCCGATGGTCTCTGCGCTGTCGTTCGGTGCCATGTGTGCCCTACCTCCGTGGTCGGCGGCTTCCGTCCGGTTGCCCGTCACTCCCTGCCGCCATTCTCACCCGATGTGGTCAGGAGTGTTGTTATCCATCTGACCAAATCGGGCGGCCTGAAGCGTCAGCCCCGGGGATCAACCTGACTACTGCTGCGGTATGACAACCGGACGGGGTACATCAGCCATCCCGTAGGGGTAGGGCCCGATACGAGGCCTATGGGACCTATGGGGTGACGCGTCGTCAACCAGGGGACGCGGCAGGCGACCGGGGAACTCAGGGCCGCGCGCTCTCAGCCCGCGCGGTGCACCACCGCGTCGCACAGCTCCTCCAGCGCCGACTTCGCGTACCCCTCCGGCAGCGGCGCGAGCGTGGCGCGCGCCTCCTGGGCGTAGCGGACGGTGTCCTGGCGGGCCTGCTCCAGCGCCGGGTGGGCGCGGAGCCGGCGCAGCGCTTCGGCGAGGGTGTCGTCGTCGCCGAGGTCGCCGTCGAGCAGCTCGACGAGCTCCAGGTCGTCGGGCTTGCCGTCCTCCGCCGCCTGGGCGCGCAGCCGCAGGACCGGGAGGGTCGGGATGCCTTCGCGCAGGTCGGTGCCGGGGGTCTTGCCGGACTCGTGGGTGTCGGAGGCGATGTCGAGGACGTCGTCGGCGAGCTGGAACGCGATGCCGAGCCGCTCCCCGTACTGCGTGAGGATGTCCACGGTCCGCTCGTCGGCCCCGGCCATCAGCGCGCCGAACCGGCCGGAGACGGCGACCAGCGAGCCGGTCTTGCCGCTGAGCACGTCGAGGTAGTGGTCGACCGGGTCACGGCCGTCGCGCGGGCCCGCGGTCTCCAGGATCTGGCCGGTGACCAGCCGTTCGAACGCCTCGGCCTGGATGCGTACGGCGTCGGGGCCGAGGTCGGCCAGGATGTGCGAGGCGCGGGCGAACAGGAAGTCGCCGGTGAGGACGGCCACCGAGTTGCCCCAGCGGGTGTTGGCGCTCTCCACCCCGCGGCGTACGTCGGCCTCGTCCATCACGTCGTCGTGGTACAGCGTGGCCAGGTGGGTCAGCTCGACGACGACGGCCGAGGGGACGACACCCGGCGCGTCCGGATCGCCGAACTGTGACGCGAGCATGACCAGCAACGGGCGGAACCGCTTGCCTCCCGCCCGCACCAGGTGCTGGGCGGCCTCCGTGATGAAGGGCACATCGCTCTTGGTGGCCTCGATCAGCCCTGCTTCGACAGCGGCCAGGCCCGTCTGGACGTCGGCCTCAAGAGCCTGGTCCCGCACGTGCAGTCCGAACGGCCCGACGACGGTCACGAGGGCATCTCCTGTCTGCTGACGATCACACTCATTGTCGATGTGTCGCTGTCTGTCGAATCAACTCAGCGTATCCGGTCTCCTATGGATCACCGTGGGCGGCTTCCCACCTCCGCCGGTATGTTCGTGATCAGCTCATACGATCAGGAGTGTCCACTTTGTCCCACGCGACCGCCGACACCGAGCCGGACCGGCCCCCGCCCGAGGACGACCGCGCCTTCTTCGGCCAGCCACGGGGCCTGATGACCCTGTCCGGCCTGGAGGTCTGGGAACGGTTCTCGTTCCTCGGCATGCAGGCGATCCTGGTGCTGTTCTTCGCCGACACCGTGGCCAACGGCGGCATGGGCATGAACCCCGGAACCGCCGCCTCCGTATCGGCCGCGTACGGGACCCTCGTCTACCTGGTCTCCGTGGCCGGCGGCTGGCTGGCCGACCGGATCCTCGGCTCGTACCGGGCCGTGCTGTACGGCGGCATCCTCATCGCCTGCGGCCACTACTCCATGGCCGTGCCGACCGACGCGATGACCTGGGTCGGACTCGGACTGATCAGCGCCGGAACGGGCCTGCTCAAGCCCAATGTGGCCTCCATGGTCGGCAAGCTCTACCGCACCGACGACGAGCGGCGCGACGCCGGCTTCGCGCTCTACTACATGGGCATCAACATCGGCGCCTTCGCCGGACCGCTGGTCACCGGCTGGCTCGGCGACCACTGGAGCTGGCACTGGGGCTTCTCGGCCGCCGCGATCGGTATGACCTTCGGCCTGATCCAGTACGTGGCGGGCCGCCGTCACCTGGTCGGGCGCAAGGAGGGCGCCGAATTCGCGCTCGCCCCGGCCGCCATGCGCCGCGCGGTCCGGCTGATCATCGGCGGGGCCGTCCTGGTCGCCGTCGTCGCCACCGCGCTGGCGCTGGCGGGCTGGCTCACCATCGACCGGTTCGTGGACGTGCTCACGGTGGTCTCGGTCATCGCGCCGATCGCGTACTTCGTGGTCATGTTCAAGAGCCCGCGCGTCACCGCCGAGGAGCGCGGCAGGCTCCGCCCGTACATCGTGCTCTTCCTGGGATCGGTCGTCTTCAACTTCATCCTGTTCCAGGCGTACTCCACGATGATCCTGCTGGCCTCCACCAACGCCCGCACCGAGGTCTTCGGCTTCACCTTCCCGGCCAGCTGGTACGCCTCCGCGCTCGGCGCCTTCGAGGTGGCGCTCGCGCCTGTGGTGGCCGCCACCTGGGTCCGGATGGGCCGGCGCCAGCCGCACGCCTCCAACAAGATCGCCTTCGGCGTGATCCTCGGCGGCCTGTCGTTCCTGCTGATGGTCCTGCCGACCTCGGGCCACGCCGACGACACGTACAAGATGGCGGCCTGGTGGATCGTCGGCTCCTACCTGCTGCTGGGCCTCGGTGACGTCCTGCTGGAGACCTCCGGCCTCTCGGCCAGCAGCAAGCTCGCCCCGAAGGCGTTCGCCAGCCAGACGATGGCCCTGTGGTTCCTGTCACTGGCCGTCGCCAACGGGATCCAGGCCCAGGTCGTGAAGTTGTACGGCGAGGTCTCCACGCCCGCCTACTTCGGCGTCAACGGTGCGATCGCCGTCGCCGCCGGCCTCGCGATGATCGCCGCCGCGCCCTGGCTGAAGCGCACGATGCACCCTGTCCACTGACCGCATCGCTATAGAGCGTCGCGTCCTCATAAGAAGGCGTCCCCCGTCCCCCACCGAGGTGACCCATGAACATCACGACCGAGTTCCCGTACGAGACCACCCGCGAGGACGTGTACATCCCGCTGTCCGGCGGGACCCGGCTCTACGCCCGCATCTGGCGGCCCCTGACCGACGAACCGGTCCCCGCGCTGCTGGAGTACCTGCCCTACCGGCTCGGCGACTGGACCGCCCCGCGCGACTGGCAGCGCCACCCCTGGTACGCGGGCCACGGCTACGCCTCCGTACGGGTCGACGTCCGGGGCCACGGCAACAGCGAGGGGCTGCCGGGCGACGAGTACGACGCGCAGGAGCTGGCCGACGGGGTCGCCGTCGTCCACTGGCTGGCCCAGCAGGAGTGGTGCTCGGGCCGGGTCGGCATGTTCGGGATCTCCTGGGGCGGTTTCAACTCGCTCCAGATCGCCGCGCTCGCTCCCGAGCCGCTGAAGGCGATCGTCACCGTCTGCTCGGCCGACGACCGGTACGACAACGACGTCCACTACATGGGCGGCTCGGTCCTCGCCGTCGACATGCACGCCTGGGCCGCGACCATGCTCGCCTTCGTCTCCCGCCCGCCGGACCCGGCGCAGGTCGGCGACGACTGGAAGGAGATGTGGCTGAAGCGGCTGGAGGCCGTCGAGCCCTTCACCCACACCTGGCTGGCCCACCAGAGCCGCGACGAGTACTGGAAGCACGGCAGCGTCTGCGAGGACTACGGCGCGATCAAGGCGAACGTGCTGGCGGTCGGAGGCTGGCACGACCCGTACCGGGACACCGTCCTCCGGCTCGTCGAGCACCTGGACCCGGGGCAGGTGCGCGGGATCGTCGGCCCGTGGTCGCACCAGTACCCGGACCGGGGGCTGCCGCCGGGGCCCGCGATCGGCTTCCTCCAGGAGACGCTGCGCTGGTGGGACCAGCACCTGAAGGGCAAGGAGACGGGCGTGATGCGGGAGCCGCTGCTGCGGTCCTGGATCAGCGGCTCGCACCGGCCCGCCACGGTGTACGAGACGCTGCCGGGCCGCTGGGTCGGGGACGCCTCCTGGCCTTCGGAGAACGTCAACCCGGTGGCGTACGCGCTCCAGGGCGGTGAGCGGATCGTCGCCTCGCCGCAGCAGACCGGGCTGGACGCGGGCCGCTTCTTCCCGTTCGGCAACGAGGCGGACCTGCCGCCGGACCAGCGGGACGAGGACGCGAAGTCGGTGTCGTTCGAGTTCCCGGTGGCGGACGCGCCGATCGAGATCCTCGGCCGCCCGCGGGTGAAGCTCCGCCTCCGGATGGACGTCCCGCGCGGCCAGGTCATCGCGCGGCTCTGCGACGTGGCCCCCGACGGCTCCTCCACGCTGGTCACCCGGGGCGTCCTCAACCTCGCCGCCCGGCACGGACGCGACCGCACCGACGACTGGACGCCCGGCGACACCGAGGACGTCGTCTTCGACCTCAACGGCATCGGCCACACCTTCCCGCCCGGCCACCGCATCCGGATCGCCGTCTCCTCCTCGTACTGGCCCTGGATCTGGCCGCAGGCCGGCTCGGCCGGGTTCACGCTCGACGCCGACGGCAGCCTCGTCGAGCTGCCGGTGCGCCGCCACACCGAGGACCCGGCGATCACCTTCGGCGAACCGGAACAGTCCGAACCGCTCGGCGTGGTCTACCCGGTCACCCTGGAGGAGCCGCGCCCCGAACGCCTCGTCGTCCGCGATGTCGCGAAGGGCGAGTGGCGGCTGGAGGTCGACCCGCGTTACGGCGGTACGCGGGTCTACCCCGACGGCCTCGAATTCACCGAGGACGCCCTGGAGACGTACACGATCCAGCAGGACGACCCGCTCTCCGCGCGCACCCGCAGCGACTGGCGGATCCGGCTGCACCGGCCGGAGATGGCCTGGGACGTGGAGATCGAGACGCGCTCCGAGATCGCCGCCGACGACGTCGACTTCATCACCTCCGACGAGGTGATCTGCAAGGACGGCGGCGAGATCGTCTTCCACCGCACCTGGGAGAAGCGGATTCCGCGTACGGCGGGGTGATCGTCCCCGATCGCCCCTGATGGTCCCTGTCACGTGGTCGGGTCCCCCGGATTTCCGGGGGACCCTTCGAACTTTCCGGGCAATAGGCACAGTTGGGGAGGGTCAGGGCACTGCCGTGGGGAAGGACCTCCGACGTAACGTGTCCTCCACACGACCTGGAAAGCGAGGCAGCACCACATGCCCGAGCAGAGCAGCCCGCTCGACCTGCCCGAAGGCGACCCCTTCGGCCCGCACAACCTCCCCTACGGTGTGTTCTCCACCCCCGGCCACCCCGAGGACCGCCGGGTCGGCGTCCGCATCGGCAACCACGTCCTGGACGCCGGGGCCGCCGCCCACGCGCTCGGCTCCCCGTACGCCGGGCTGCTGGCGCAGCCGAGCCTGACGCCGCTGCTCGCGGCGGGCCGCACCGCATGGAGCGATGTGCGCCGCGCGCTCACCGCCTGGCTGACCGTGCCGGGCCACCGCGCGGACATCGAGCCGCTGCTGCACCCGGTCGACGCGGTGACCCTGCACCTGCCGTACGAGGTCGCGGACTACGTCGACTTCTACGCCAGCGAGCACCACGCCACCAACGTCGGGCAGATGTTCCGGCCGGACGGTGACGCGCTGACCCCGAACTGGAAGCACCTGCCGATCGGTTACCACGGCCGCTCCGGCACCGTCGTGGTCTCCGGTACGGACGTGGTGCGCCCCAGCGGCCAGCGCAAGGCGCCCACCGACCCGGCGCCCGTCTTCGGGCCCTCGGTGAAGCTGGACATCGAGGCCGAGGTCGGTTTCGTCGTCGGCGTCCCCTCCGCCCACGGCACCCCGGTCCCGCTCGCCGACTTCCGCGAGCACGTCTTCGGGCTGTCGCTGCTCAACGACTGGTCGGCGCGCGACCTCCAGGCCTGGGAGTACGTGCCGCTGGGCCCGTTCCTCGGCAAGTCCTTCGCCACCTCCGTATCGGCGTGGGTCACCCCGCTGGAGGCCCTGGACGCCGCCCGCACCGCACCGCCGGCCCGCGACGTACCGCTCCTCCCCTACCTGGACGACTCCGGCGAGGAGGAGCACGGCGGCTTCGACATCCGGATCACCGTCGAGATCAACGGCCAGGCCGTCGCCGAACCGCCGTTCGCCACGATGTACTGGACAGCCGCCCAGCAGCTCGCGCACATGACGGTCAACGGCGCCTCGCTGCGAACGGGCGATCTGTACGGCTCCGGTACGGTCAGCGGCCCCGAGACCGGCCAGCGCGGCTCGCTCCTGGAGCTGACCTGGAACGGCCGCGACGCGCTGGAACTGCCCGAGGGCAAGCGGACGTTCCTGGAGGACGGCGACACGGTCACGCTGACCGCGTGGGCCCCCGGCCCGCACGGCACCCGCGTGGGCCTCGGTGACGTGACCGGCAGGATCGTCACGGCACCATGACGACTCCCGCACCTTCGGCACCTGGCGCTCCTACGCTGACGCTGCCCGAGGAACTGATCCTGCTCACCCTGGACCCGGGGCGCGGCAAGCCGATGTGCGAGGCCGCGGCCCTGGCGTACGGGGTGGCCGGGGCCGTCCTCGCGGAGCTGGAGCTCCAGGGGCGAATACGGGAGGAGCACGGCCGGGTCCAGGTGGTGAACCCGCTGGACCCGGCCGACCCGCGCCTCGCCGCCCTGCTGCGGACCCTGCCACAGGCGAAGGGCCGCCGCTCCGGGATGCGCGCCCGGCGCTGGGTGGGCGACTTCGACAAGCACGTACGGGACACCTACCTGGACTCGCTGGTCGAGCGCTCCGTGCTCTCCCGGGAGAACCGCCGCTTCCTCGGCCTGTTCCCGTACCACCGCCACTTCCCGGTCCAGCCGGACCTCGTACCGGGGATCCGCAGGCGGTTCACCCTGGCCGAGACGGCGGGCTACCCGGACCACCGCGACCGCCTCCTGGCCGCCCTGGTCTCCGCGATCGGCCTCGCCGCCCAACTGACCCGCAACGGCCGCCCGGGCCGCACGGCGATGAAGGTCCTGCGCCGCTCCGAGTGGACGGCGGCGGCGGTCCACCACAACGTCAAGCAGAACACCTCCGGCGGCGACGGTGGCGGCGACAGCGACGGCGGCTGGGGTGACGGCGGGGGCGGGGGTGGCTGCGGCGGGGGTGGTGACTGAGGGGGCGTCCGGCGGGGGTCCTGGCTCAGGACAGCGGCCCTGGGTACTCGGCATCCAGGACCAGCAGGGCGATCCGTACGCGGTTGTCCACCTCCAGCTTTCTGAACAGGCTGCTGGTGTGGGCCTTGACGGTGGCGACGGTGATGCCCAGCCGCTCGGCGATCTCCGGGTTGCCCAGCCCGTCGGCGATGGCCCGCGCGGTCTCCAGCTCCCGGCGGGTCAGGACGGACAGCCGCTTCCGGGCGGCTTCACGGACGGCCCCGCCGACCGCCGGGCTGTCGGCCGCCGTGGCCGCCGCGATGAGCCGCGTCGTGGCCTGCGGTGAGAGCGCGGGTTCGCCGTTCGCGACCGTCCGTACCGCGTCGATGATCCGGTCGGGCGGGGTGTGCTTGAGGACGAAGCCGAGAGCCCCCGCCCGCAGCGCGTCGAGAACCAGCGCGTCGGAGTCGAAGGCGGTCAGGACGATGACCCGCGGCGGGCGGTCCAGCGCCAGCAGCTCCCGGGTCCAGCTCACACCGTCCCGCCCCGGCATCCGTACGTCGATGAGCACGATGTCCGGCGTCTTCTCCCGTACGGCGACGAGGGCCTCCTCACCGTCCGCCGCCTCGGCCACCACGGTGAGATCGCTCTCGCCGTCGAGGACGAGGCGCACCGCCATCCGGATCAGCTGTTCGTCATCGACCACGACCACGCGCACCGGCGGCTTACCGGACTCCACGCTCAGTGCCTCCGCTGGGCTCGTCGTCGGGCCGGGGCGGCCGGGCGGGTTCGTCGTCGGGCTGTGGCGGCCGGGCGGGCTCGTCGTCCGGCCGTGGTGACCGGGCGGGCTCGTCGTCGGGCCAGGGTGACGAGGCGGGCTCGTCGTCCGGCCGTGGTGACCGGGCGGGCTCGTCGTCGGGCCGGGGCGGCCGGGCGGGCTCGTCCGGCCAGGGCAGTCGGGCGGAGAGGGAGAACCCGCCGTCGGGTGACGGGTGGTGGCCGATGGTCCCGCCGACCGCCTGGACCCGCTCGGCGAGGCCCGGCAGGCCGTACCCGGAGGCCGGCGGCCGGGCCCACGTACGGGCGGCCGGACCGTTGCCGACGGCGATACCGAGCGCGCCGCCGGGCTCCCCGTCCAGAGTGATCCGGACCGGGGCGCCGGGGGCGTGCTTGGCGGCGTTGGTCAGCGCTTCCCGCACGATGCGGTAGCAGAGGTCGCCCACCGGGTCCGGGGGTTCGCCGGTCGTGGCGACGGTGAGCGTCACGTCCATGCCGGAGGCGCGGGCGTCGTCCACCAGGGCCGGGACCCGGTCGTAGGAGGGGCGGGGCGGCTCCGGGCGGTCCGGCTGCTCGGCCCGGAGCACGCCGAGGACATCGCGCAGATCCTCCAGGGCCCGGTGCGAACCCTCCGCGATACCCCGTACCAGGACGGCGCGCTCCTCCTCCGCCAGGTCGGCCCGGTGGTCCAGCGCCCCGGCCTGCAGGGCGACCAGGGAGATCCGGTGGGCGAGGCTGTCGTGCATCTCGCGGGCGATGCGGTTGCGCTCCAGCACCCGGGCCCGGTCCGCCAGGGCGGCCTGTTCCCGTTCCGCGCTCCGGGCCCGCTCCCGGAGCGACAGGACTTCCGCGCGACGGGCTCCGACGGCCCATCCCGTGGCGATGGCGAACCCCGCCGTCAGCAGTTGCAGGACGAGTTGGATCCAGGGGGCGCCGGGCGGCCGCTCCACCGGATACAGCCCCGTGGTGAACAGCGGGGCGAGGACGAATGCGGCCACCACGGGCGCGATCTCGGCCGGACGCCGCCGGGCCGCCAGGGAGCCGATCGCCAGCAGCGCCGCTCCGGACGCGAGGGCAGAGGCGGCGGACGCGAGGGCGACGACGAGCGCCACGGGGACGGGGAACCGCCGCCGCCAGGCCACCGCGACCAGGCAGCCGAGCGCGATGAGCGGGTCACCGGTGACGAACCAGGAGCAGGAGTCGGCCGCGCAGCCGCGCGGCAGCAACGCTCCGGTGAGCAGCCAGAGCAGCACCCCCACAGCGGCGGCCGCCCCGATCCGCACCGCCTGCTGCCAAGGGCCCTGGGAAGGCGCGGGCTCTCGGGGAGGCGCAGTCGTGCGGGGAGGCGCGGTCGTGCGAGGTAGCACGGGCCCTCGGGGTGGCGCAGGCTCTCCGGGTGGCGCGGGCCCTTGGGGTGGCACGGCGTCCGTCTCCATCGGTTCATTATCGCGACGCCGTGCGCCCGGGACGTCCGCCCTGGGGAGGGGACCACCTTCGACTCCGGTCGAAGAGCCGCGTCCGCCCACCCGTCTCCGGTCCTGGGCACGACGGCCCGATCGGACGATGCGCCGACAGCCGCGCGGTCGGAAGACTGATGGCTTCTCACGGACGACGAGGAGGACTTCGTATGCGCCGGAAACCCCTGGCCCTGGCTCTTGCCGCCACCGCCGTCGTCGCGACCTGGGTCGCCCCGGCCTCGGGCGCGACACCGGACGCGGCGGCCACCGCACCGGCACCGCTGAAGTGGGGGCCCTGTCCGGGGGCGAACCCTCCGAAACAGCTCCAGTGCGGCACGCTGAAGGTACCGCTGGACTACCGCGATCCCGGGGGCCGCCGGATCGAGATCGCGGTCTCCCGGCTGCCGAGCCAGAAGCCCGCGCAGCGCCGCGGTGCGCTGTTCACCAACCCGGGCGGCCCCGGAGGCGCCGGCCTGGGCTACCCCTTGGGTCTCGCGGCGCAACTGCCCCAACAGGTGCTGGACACCTACGACATCATCGGCATGGACCCGCGCGGTGTGGGTCGCAGCACCCCGGTGACCTGCGATCTGACGCCGAGCCAGCTGAAGCGCGGCGCGTACCCCACGTACGCCCACGGCCCGGCCGACATCGTGCGCGAGGCACGGTACGCGCGCGGCCTCGCCCAGCAGTGCGCCGCGTCCGACACCGCGTGGATGCTGCCGCACACCACGACGGCGAACACCGCGCGGGACATGGACCGCATCCGGGCCGCCATCGGCGAGCCCAAGATCTCCTATCTCGGAGCCTCGTACGGCACCCAGCTCGGTGCCACCTACGCGCAGCTGTTCCCCGAGCGCGGCAACCGGATCGTGCTCGACAGCGTCCTCGGCCCGCGCGGCTACGACGTCACCGCGTTCCGGCTGCTGGCACGCGGCATGGAGGACCGGTTCCCCGATTTCGCGGCGTACGCGTCCCAGCACCCCGAGTACGGGCTCGGCACCACGCCCGCCCAGGTGGAGGCCACGTACTCCGCCCTCGCCCGCCGCCTGGACGCCGAGCCGCAAGGGAACATCACCGGAACCCTGTTCCGCGGGCTGACCCTGGAACTGCTCTACTCCGACGCGCAGCTTCCGGAGCTGGCGACGATGTGGCAGACCCTGAAGGCGGGGAAGCCCTACCCCTTCGAGCCGACACCGGACCAGGAGAACTCCGCCGCCTCCCGCCTCCACGTCCTGTGCGCGGACTCCCGGTGGCCCCGCCACCAGCTCAGCTACCAACTGAACGTCCTGGTCGACCGCGCGCGGTATCCCAAGCTCGGCGCCTCGACGGCGAACATCACCCCCTGCGCGTTCTGGCCGTCCGAGCACCGCGAGCCGCCGGTGCGCATCGGCGACCGGGGCCCGTCGAACATCCTGCTGGTCCAGAACGAACGCGACCCGGGAACCCCGCTGGCGGGAGCCCTGAAGCTCCGGCAGGCACTGGGCCAACGGGCCAGGATGGTCACCGCTGACCAGGGCGGCCACGGCGTCTACCCCTTCGGCGCCAACACCTGCGCCAACGAGGCGACGACCACGTTCCTCACCACGGGCAAGCGCCCGGCAGGCGATCTGCGCTGCGCCGCGAACACCCCCTAGACAGCGGTCAGCTTCGCGAGAACCGTTCACACGTTCAGGTCATCCGGATCCCGTTCCCGACGGATACGCTGGTCAGGCCCGCGAGACTCCTCCCCATGGGAGCAATGATGCGCATCGACCCCGAGGCCTCCGAGCCGCGGTGGGCGGTCCCGCCCGAGGGCGGCTGGACCGCCGATGACCTGGACACACTCCCGAATCTGCCTCCGCACACGGAGCTGATCGACGGGAGCCTCGTTTTCATGAGTCCGCAGACCTTGTTCCACACGCGGGCGGTCAGCTTCTTCGAGTGGCAGCTGCAGTCCCTGGCGCCGCCCGAGCTGGAGGTCGTGCGCGAGTTCACCATCGACATCGACCGCTACAACCGGCCCGAGCCCGATGTGATCGTCGTTGACGGCGACGTCATCCAGGACCCGAACCAGACCCGGTTCCCTGCCGAGTCGGTGCGTCTCGCCATCGAGGTGGTCTCCCCCGAGTCCCGGTCCCGCGACCGGGAGACCAAACCCGTGAAGTACGCCCGCGCGACGATCCCCCACTACTGGCGGGTGGAGAACCACGACGGGCGGGCTGTCGTGTACGTCTTCGAGCGGGAGCCGGCCACGGGGGCGTACACCTCGACGGGGATCTTCCACGACCGGATGAAGGTGTCGGTGCCCTTCCCCGTGGACCTGGACCTCACCGCGATCACGCCTCGGCGCCGGGCGGCGGCCCCGGAGTAACTCCCACCGCCCGGCCCGCCGCGCCTCTCACTCGTACTCCGGCGGCTCCTCGTCCCAGGCGAACTCGGGGTCGCCGGCCGGCTGGGCTGCGGGAGCTGCCGGGGCTGCGGAAGCCTTCGTACGGGCCGGGGCCGGGGCCTGAGCCGCCGCGCGGGGCGCGGGAGCCGTCGGTGCCGGGGCCTCCGGAGCAGCGGCCGTGGCCCCCGGAGCCGTCTCCGCCAGGACCTCCAGCACGCCCTCCCCGTACGTCGCGAGCTTCTTCTCGCCCAGGCCGCTGATCCCGCCCAGCTCCGCGAGCGACGACGGATGGACCGTCGCGATCTCCCTCAGCGTCGCGTCGTGGAAGATCACGTACGCCGGGACACCCTGCTCCTTGGCCGTCGCGCCGCGCCAGGCGCGCAGCGCCTCGAAGACCGGGACCGCGGAGGACGGGAGGTCGGCCGGGGCCGCCTTGCCCTTGGCGGACCTGGAGCCGCCGGCCGAGGACGACGAGCGGGACGTGGGCTTCTTCGGCTCCTTGCGGAGCAGGACCTCGCGCTCCCGGCCGAGCACCGTGGCGCTGTCGTCGGTGAGGACCAGCGTGCCGTACTCCCCCTCCACCGCGAGCAGGCCCTGCGCCAGCAGCTGGCGGACCACGCCGCGCCACTCCGCCTCGGCCAGCTCCTCGCCGATGCCGAAGACGGAGAGCTGGTCGTGGTCGAACTGGATGACCTTGGCGGTCTTGCGGCCGAGCAGGATGTCGATGATCTGGCCCGCGCCGAACTTCTGGTTCCGCTCGCGCTTGAGGCGGACCACCGTGGAGAGCAGCTTCTGCGAGACGACCGTGCCGTCCCAGGTCTCCGGCGGGGTCAGGCAGGTGTCGCAGTTGCCGCAGTTAGCGGCCGTGGGCTCCTGGCCGAAGTACGTCAGCAGCTGGGCCCGGCGGCACTGGACCGTCTCGCAGAGCGCCAGCATCGAGTCCAGGTGGGCGGCGGCCCGGCGGCGGTGGGCCTCGTCGCCCTCCCCGCCCTGGATGAGCTTGCGCTGCTGGACGACGTCCTGGAGCCCGTACGCCATCCAGGCCGTCGACGGCTCCCCGTCACGGCCCGCGCGGCCGGTCTCCTGGTAGTACCCCTCGACGGACTTCGGGAGGTCCAGGTGGGCGACGAAGCGGACGTCCGGCTTGTCGATGCCCATGCCGAAGGCGATGGTCGCGACGACGACGAGGCCCTCCTCGCGGAGGAAGCGCGCCTGGTGGGCGGCGCGCGTGGAGGCGTCGAGACCCGCGTGGTACGGCACGGCGTCGATGCCGTTGCGGCTCAGATACTCCGCGATCTTCTCCGTGGAGGCGCGCGAGAGGCAGTAGACGATGCCCGCGTCCCCG
Organism: Streptomyces sp. CA-146814; assembly: GCF_050942385.1. Classification (NCBI taxonomy): domain Bacteria; kingdom Bacillati; phylum Actinomycetota; class Actinomycetes; order Kitasatosporales; family Streptomycetaceae; genus Streptomyces; species Streptomyces sp. CA-146814. The sequence continues at coordinate 4,695,572 of NZ_CP192068.1, read as the reverse complement.
GCGTGCTCCTCCTGGAGGAAGGTGAGGAGCTGCTTCTTCGGGTCGGACTTCGGGACGATCCGGTACTGGATGTTGGGCCGGTCGAAGCTGGCGACGAAGTGTTTCGCCTCCGGCATGCCGAGGCGGCGGGTGATCTCCTGGTGCGTGGCGTCCGTGGCGGTCGCCGTCAGGGCGATGCGCGGGACGTCGGGCCAGCGCTCGCCGAGCACCGACAGGGCCAGATAGTCCGGGCGGAAGTCGTGGCCCCACTGGGCGACGCAGTGCGCCTCGTCGATCGCGAAGACGGAGATCTCGCCCCGGGCCAGCAGCGAGAGGGTGGAGTCCAGCCGCAGCCGCTCCGGCGCCAGGTAGAGCAGGTCCAGCTCGCCCGCGAGGAACTGCGCCTCCATCGACCTGCGCTCGTCGAAGTCCTGCGTGGAGTTCATGAAGCCGGCCCGCACACCGAGCGCGCGCAGGGCGTCGACCTGGTCCTGCATGAGCGCGATCAGTGGCGAGACGACGACGCCGGTGCCGCGCCTGACCAGGGACGGGATCTGGTAGCAGAGGGACTTTCCACCACCGGTCGGCATGAGCACGACGGCGTCACCGCCGGCCACCACATGCTCGATGACCGCGCCCTGCTCGCCGCGGAACGCGTCGTATCCGAAGACCCGGTGCAGCGTCCGCCGCGCCTCGGTCTCGGAAGGGTCGGCGGTGTCGGTGCCGTTGCCGGTTACCGTCCCGGTCACATCCATGCTCACGCTTCCCAATGCTCTGTCCCCCGGGGCCCGCGGCCGTCCGGTCCGTAGTCCCTGCCGTCCGCGCCGTCCGGCCCTTGTCCGTCTGCTCTCCGTCCCCGACCACGATAGGCGCCTCCTACGACAACGCCGGACGGTCTGTGGATAAAGACCGTCCGGCGCTGTTCGCTGTGCGTTCCGCCTACCGCACGAAGACCCCCGCCTGGCCCGCGAGGTCCAGGAAGTACTGCGGGGCCAGGCCCAGCACCAGCGTGACCGCCACGCCCACCGCGATCGTCGTCATCGTCAGCGGCGACGGCACGGCGACCGTGGGGCCGTCCGCCTTCGGTTCGCTGAAGAACATCAGGACGATCACGCGGATGTAGAAGAAGGCCGCGATCGCCGACGAGATCACACCGACCACGACCAGCGCACCCGCACCGCTCTCCGCCGCCGCCTTGAAGACGGCGAACTTGCCGGAGAAGCCCGAGGTGAGCGGGATCCCGGCGAAGGCGAGCAGGAACACCGCGAAGACCGCCGCGACCAGCGGCGACCGGCGTCCGAGCCCGGCCCACTTCGACAGGTGCGTGGCCTCGCCGCCCGCGTCCCGTACCAGCGTGACAACGGCGAACGCGCCGACCGTCACGAAGGAGTACGCGCCCAGGTAGAAGAGGACCGAGGAGACCCCTTCCGGGCTGGTCGCGATGACACCGGCCAGGATGAACCCCGCGTGCGCGATCGAGGAGTAGGCCAGCAGCCGCTTGATGTCGGTCTGGGTGATCGCGACGACCGCCCCGCCCAGCATCGTGATGATCGCGACCGCCCACAGGACCGGCCGCAGGTCCCAGGTGAGCCCGGGGAGCACCACGTACAGCAGGCGCAGCAGCGCGCCGAACGCGGCGACCTTGGTGGCGGCGGCCATGAAGCCGGTGACCGGGGTCGGGGCGCCCTGGTAGACGTCCGGGGTCCACATGTGGAACGGGACGGCGCCGACCTTGAAGAGCAGGCCGACCAGGATCATCGCGCCGCCGATGAGCAGCAGTGCGTCGTTGCCCATGGTGCCGGCGAGGGCCGGGTCGATCTCCAGGACCGAGCCGTCGACGACGTTGGCGATGGTGGCGTACGAGAGGGAGCCCGCGTAGCCGTAGAGGAGGGCGATCCCGAAGAGCAGGAACGCCGAGGAGAACGCGCCGAGCAGGAAGTACTTCACGGCCGCCTCCTGCGACATCAGCCGCTTGCGGCGGGCGATGGCGCAGAGGAGGTAGAGCGGGAGCGAGAAGACTTCCAGCGCGATGAAGAGGGTCAGCAGGTCGTTGGCGGCGGGGAAGACGATCAGGCCGGCCACCGAGAAGAGGGTCAGCGGGAAGACCTCGGTGGTGGTGAAACCCGCGCGGACGGCGGCCTTCTCGGCGTCGCTGCCGGGGACCGTACCGGCCTGGGCGGCGAAGGAGTCGACCCGGTTGCCGTGGGCCGTCGGGTCGAGCCGGCGTTCGGCGAAGGTGAAGACGGCCACCACGGAGACCAGGAGGATGGTCCCTTGGAGGAACAGGGTGGGTCCGTCGATTGCGATGGCACCCATGGCCGCGACCTGCGCCTTCGTGGTGGCGTATCCGCCGGCCGCGAGGGACACGACGGCGGCGAACGCGGCGGCCAGCGCCACCACGGTCAGCAGGAGCTGGGTGTGGTAGCGGGCCTTACGCGGGACGAAGGCCTCCACCAGGATGCCCAGGACGGCGCCGATCACGATGATCAGGACGGGCGCGAGCTGGGCGTACTCGATGGTGGGCGCCGTGAAGCGGTCACCCGGGGCTGCGAAGTTCACCCCGCTCGCCGTCGTCCACAGGCTGTGGACAGCTGTTGCGCTCACTTGGCGGCCTCCACCTGGGGCTGGGGGTCCTTCTTCTGTACGTCGGACATGGTGTGCTTGACCGCCGGGTTGACGACCTCGGTGAGCGGCTTCGGGAAGACGCCCAGCAGGAGCAGGAGCGCGATCAGCGGTACGGCGACCACCAGCTCACGCGCCTTGAGGTCGGGCATGGTGCGGACCGACTCGGCGACCGGGCCGGTCATCGTCCGCTGGTAGAGGACGAGGACGTAGATCGCGGCGAGCACGATGCCGGAGGTGGCGATGATTCCGGCCACCGGGTAGGCGCTGAACGTGCCGACCAGCACCAGGAACTCGCTGACGAACGGGGCGAGTCCCGGCAGCGACAGGGTCGCCAGACCGCCGATGAGGAAGGTGCCCGCCAGCACGGGGGCGACCTTCTGCACCCCGCCGTAGTCCGCGATGAGCCGCGAGCCGCGCCGGGTGATGAGGAATCCGGCGACCAGCAGCAGCGCGGCGGTGGAGATGCCGTGGTTGACCATGTAGAGCGTGGCGCCCGACTGGCCCTGGCTGGTCATCGCGAAGATGCCCAGGATGATGAAGCCGAAGTGCGAGATCGAGGCGTAGGCGATGAGCCGCTTGATGTCGCGCTGGCCGACCGCAAGCAGCGCTCCGTAGACGATGGAGACGAGCGCCAGGGCGATGACGACCGGGGTCGCCCACTTGCTGGCCTCCGGGAAGAGCCCGAGGCAGAAGCGGAGCATCGCGAAGGTGCCGACCTTGTCGACGATCGCGGTGATGAGCACGGCGACCGGTGCGGTCGCCTCGCCCATCGCGTTGGGCAGCCAGGTGTGCAGCGGCCAGAGCGGGGCCTTGATCGCGAAGGCGAGGAAGAACCCGAGGAAGAGCCACCGCTCGGTGGAGGTCGCCATCTCCAGGGAGCCGTCGGCACGGGCCGCCGCGATCTCGGTGAGCGAGAAGCTGCCCGCGACCACGTAGAGCCCGATGACGGCGGCCAGCATGATCAGGCCGCCGGCCAGGTTGTAGAGCAGGAACTTTACTGCCGCGTACGAGCGTTGCTTCGCGGCGTTCTCGTCGCTGCCCGCGTGCGCCCGGTCGCCGAAGCCTCCGATGAGGAAGTACATCGGGATGAGCATGGCTTCGAAGAGGATGTAGAAGAGGAAGACGTCGGTCGCGAGGAACGACAGGACCACCATGGCCTCGACCATGAGGATCAGCGCGAAGAAGCCCTGGGTGGGGCGCCAGCGCGAGGACTTCGTCTCCAGGGGGTCGGCGTCGTGCCAGCCGGCCACGATGACGAACGGGATCAGCAGCGCGGTGAGCCCGAGGAGGGCCACCCCGATGCCGTCCACGCCCAGTTCGTACCGGACGCCGAAGTCGGCGATCCAGGCCCGGGACTCGGTCAGTTGGTAGCGGTCGCCGCCCGGCTCGAAGCGAGCGGAGACGATGCCCGCCAGCACGAGCGTGCCGAGAGAGAAGAACAGCGCGACCCACTTGGCCACGGTGCGCTGTGCGGCGGGGACGGCGGCGGTGGCGATGGCTCCGATGGCCGGGAGCGCCGCCGTCGCGGTCAGGAGGGGAAAGGACATGTGATCAGACCGCCCTCATCAGCAGGGTCGCGGCGATGACGACCGCCGCACCGCCGAACATCGAGACCGCGTAGGAGCGGGCGTAGCCGTTCTGCAGCTTGCGCAGCCGGCCGGAGAGCCCGCCGACCGACGCGGCCGTGCCGTTGACGACGCCGTCGACCAGGGAGTGGTCGACGTAGACGAGCGAGCGGGTGAGGTGCTCGCCGCCGCGGACCAGGACCACGTGGTTGAAGTCGTCCTGGAGCAGGTCGCGGCGGGCCGCCCGGGTGAGCAGCGAACCGCGCGGGGCCACGACGGGCACCGGCTTGCGCCCGTACATCGTCCAGGCGATCGCGACCCCGATGAGCAGGGCGACGACGGTGGCTCCGGTGACGGTGGCCACGCTCAGCGGGGAGTGCCCGTGGTCGTAACCGGTGACCGGCTCCAGCCAGTTGACGAAGCGGTCACCGATGGCGAAGAAGCCACCGGCGAAGACCGATCCGACGGCCAGCACGATCATCGGGATCGTCATGGACTTCGGGGACTCGTGCGGGTGCGGCTCGCGGCCTTCGGCGTCGGGCTGCCAGCGCTTCTCGCCGAAGAAGGTCATCAGCATCACGCGCGTCATGTAGAACGCGGTGATCGCGGCGCCGAGCAGGGCGACGGAGCCGAGGATCCAGCCCTCGGTGCCGCCCTTGGCGAAGGCCGCCTCGATGATCTTGTCCTTGGAGAAGAAGCCGGAGAGGCCCGGGAAGCCGATGATGGCGAGGTAGCCGAGGCCGAAGGTGATGAAGGTGACCGGCATGTACTTCCGCAGGCCGCCGTACTTCCGCATGTCGACCTCGTCGTTCATGCCGTGCATCACCGAACCGGCTCCCAGGAAGAGCCCGGCCTTGAAGAAGCCGTGCGTCACCAGGTGCATGATCGCGAAGATGTAGCCGATCGGGCCGAGGCCCGCGGCGAGGATCATGTAGCCGATCTGCGACATCGTGGAGCCGGCGAGCGCCTTCTTGATGTCGTCCTTGGCGCAACCGACGATCGCACCGAAGATCAGCGTGACCGCGCCGACGATGGCGACGACCAGCTGGGCGTCCGGGGCGCCGTTGAAGATGGCGCCGGAGCGGACGATAAGATAGACACCGGCGGTGACCATGGTCGCGGCGTGGATGAGGGCGGAGACCGGGGTCGGGCCCTCCATCGCGTCACCGAGCCAGGACTGCAGCGGCACCTGGGCCGACTTGCCGCACGCGGCGAGCAGCAGCATCAGGCCGATCGCCGTCAGCGTGCCCTCGCTCGTCTCACCGGTCGCCTCCAGCACCGGCCCGAAGGCGAAGGTGCCGAAGGTGGTGAACATCAGCATGATGGCGATCGAAAGACCCACGTCACCGACGCGGTTGACCAGGAAGGCCTTCTTCGCGGCGGTGGCCGCGCTGGGCTTGTGCTGCCAGAAGCCGATGAGCAGGTACGACGCCAGACCGACGCCCTCCCACCCGACGTACAGCAGCAGGTAGTTGTCGGCGATGACCAGGATCAGCATCGCCGCGAGGAACAGGTTGAGATAGCCGAAGAAGCGGCGCCTGCGCTCGTCGTGCTCCATGTAGCCGATGGAGTAGATGTGGATCAGGGTGCCCACACCGGTGATGAGCAGGACGAACGTCATCGACAGCTGGTCGAGCTGGAAGGCGATGTCGGCCTGGAAGCCCTCCACCGGAATCCAGCTGAACAGGTGCTGGTGCAGGGCCCGGTCCTCGGCGCCCTTCCCCAGCATGTCGGCGAAGAGGACGACGCCGACGACGAACGAGGCGGCGGCGAGCGCGGTGCCGAGCCAGTGCCCGGTCTTGTCGAGCCGGCGGCCGCCGCAGAGCAGGACCGCCGCTCCGAGCAGGGGCGCCGCGACGAGCAGCGCGATCAGGTTCTCCACGATTCCGGTCCCCTTACAGCTTCATCAGGCTGGCGTCGTCGACCGAGGCCGAGTGGCGGGAGCGGAACAACGACACGATGATCGCGAGCCCGACGACGACTTCCGCGGCGGCGACGACCATCACGAAGAAGGCGACGATCTGTCCGTCGAGGTTTCCGTGCATCCGGGAGAACGTGACGAGCGCCAGGTTGCACGCGTTGAGCATCAGCTCGATGCACATGAAGAGCACGATCACGTTCCGCCGGATCAGCACCCCGGAGGCGCCGATCGCGAACAGCAGGGCCGCGAGGTAGAGATAGTTGACCGGGTTCACTTGGCGGCCTCCGAGTTCTCCGCCGCGGAGGCGGGGTTCGCCCCGCGTGCTACGGCGTCCGCGTCCTCACGTCCGAGCCGCTCGCCGGAGCGCTGCTCCAGGGCCTTGAGATCGGCGAGGGCCTCCTGGGAGACATCGCGGATCTGGCCCCGGTCGCGCAGCGTCTTCATGACGGTGAGGTCGGACGGGGTGCCGTCGGGCAGCAGGCCGGCGATGTCCACCGCGTTGTGCCGGGCGTAGACACCGGGGGCGGGCAGCGGCGGGAGGTGCTTGCCGCGCACGCGCTCCTCGGACATCTCCCGCTGGGTCTTGGCCCGTTCGGTGCGCTCGCGGTGCGTGAGCACCATCGCTCCGACGGTCGCGGTGATCAGCAGGGCGCCGGTGATCTCGAAGGCGAAGACGTACTTGGTGAAGATGAGGTTGGCGAGCCCCTCCACGTTGCCGCCGTGCAGGGCGTTGGCGGCGCCGAGCCCGTTGAAGGTGGACAGCGACGCGTTGCCGATGCCCGCGATCAGCAGGATGCCGAAGCCGAGGCCGCAGCCGAGGGCCAGCCAGCGCTGGCCCTTGAGGGTCTCCTTGAGGGAGTCCGCCGCGGTGACGCCGACGAGCATGACGACGAAGAGGAACAGCATCATGATCGCGCCGGTGTAGACGATGATCTGGACGATGCCGAGGAAATAGGCGCCGTTGGCGAGGTAGAAGACGGCGAGGACGACCATCGTCCCGGCGAGTGCCAGCGCGCTGTGCACGGACTTCTTCAGCAGGATCGTGGCCAGCGCGCCGATCACGGCGACGGTGCCCAGGATCCAGAACTGGACGGCCTCACCGGTCGAGGTGGTGGAGGCCGCGGCGATCGCGTTCATGCTCCGGCCCCCTTGCCCTGCTGTGCGCCGGCGGATCCGGCGGACTCGTCGGGCTTCTGCTCGCCCTTGGAGAGCGCCGGCTGGACCACCGTGCCGGGAGCGGCCTCGGTGACCAGGCCCCGGTAGTAGTCCTGTTCGTCCATGCCCGGGAAGATCGAGTGCGGGCTGTCGACCATGCCTTCCTCCAGCCCCGCGAGCAGCTCGTCCTTGGTGTAGATGAGGCTCTCGCGGGTGGTGTTAGCGAGCTCGAACTCGTTCGTCATCGTCAGCGCCCGGGTGGGGCAGGCCTCGATGCAGAGTCCGCAGAGGATGCAGCGCGCGTAGTTGATCTGGTAGACGCGGCCGTAGCGCTCGCCCGGGGAGTAGCGCTCCTCCTCGGTGTTGTCCGCGCCCTCCACGTAGATGGCGTCCGCCGGACACGCCCAGGCGCACAGCTCGCAGCCGACGCACTTCTCCAGGCCGTCCGGGTGGCGGTTGAGCTGGTGGCGGCCGTGGAAGCGGGGCGCCGTCACCTTCGGCGTCTCGGGATACTGCTCGGTCAGCCGCTTCTTGAACATGGCCTTGAAGGTCACGCCGAAGCCGGCCACGGGGTTCTGGAACTTCTCCCCCGCCGCTCCCGATTCGCCCGAGGACCCAGCGGATCCCGATGAGCCCGTGAGCTCTGGTTTCTCAGACACCGCCGGCCTCCTTTCCGTCACTCGCGTTTCCGTCACTCTGAGTATCGGGCCCACCACTGACAACGAGCTCCCGCTCGCGCCTCGGTACGCGCCTGGGCACCGGCGGCAGGGTCTGTCCGGGCAGCGGTGGCACCGGGAATCCGCCCGCCATCGGGTCGAACGCGGGCTCCGGTCCGGCCTCCGCCTCCTGGGCCCTGACCCGGCGGTCCCGGAACATGTCCACGACCAGCGAGATCAGCAGGATGGCGAGCACCGCCCCGCCGACGTACAGCACGATCCGGGAGAAGTCGTAGCCCTCGTTCCGCAGCGCGCGGACGGTGGCGACGAGCATCAGCCAGCCGACCGAGACCGGGATCAGGACCTTCCAGCCGAGCTTCATCAGCTGGTCGTAGCGGACGCGTGGCAGCGTGCCGCGCAGCCAGATGAAGAAGAAGATCAGCGCCTGGAGCTTCAGGAAGAACCAGAGCATCGGCCACCAGCCGTGGTTCGCCCCCTCCCAGAACGCGGAGATCGGGTACGGGGCCCGCCAGCCGCCGAGGAACAGCGTCACCGCGATCATCGACACGGTCACCATGTGGATGTACTCGGCGAGCATGAACATCGCGAACTTGATGGAGCTGTACTCGGTGTTGAAGCCGCCGACCAGGTCGCCCTCGGACTCCGGCATGTCGAACGGGGCCCGGCTGGCCTCGCCGACCATCGTCACCATGTAGATGAGGAAGGACATCGGCAGCAGGATGATGTACCACCGGTCGCCCTGCGCCTCCACGATCGTCGAGGTCGACATCGACCCGGAGTAGAGGAAGACCGAGGCGAACGCGGCGCCCATGGCGATCTCGTACGAAATCATCTGGGCGCACGAGCGGATCCCGCCGAGCAGCGGGTACGTCGAGCCCGAGGACCAGCCGCCGAGAACGAATCCGTACACGCCGACCGCGCCGACCGCGAGGATGTAGAGCGCGGCGATCGGCAGGTCGGTGAGCTGCATCGTCGTACGGGTGCCGAAGATCGAGACCTCGTTGCCCGCCGGACCGAACGGGATGACCGCGACCGCCATGAAGGCGGGGATCGCCGCGAGGATCGGCGCGAGGACGTAGACCGCCTTGTCCGCCCGCTTGACGATGACGTCTTCCTTCAGCATCAGCTTGACGCCGTCGGCGAGCGACTGGAGCAGCCCCCAGGGGCCGTGCCGGTTGGGGCCGATGCGCAGCTGCATCCAGGCGACGACCTTGCGCTCCCACACGATGGAGAAGAGCACGATCAGCATCAGGAACGCGAAGCAGAAGACCGCCTTGACCAGCACCAGCCACCAGGGGTCGGTGCCGAACATCGAGAGGTCCTCGGCGGCGATGACGGCACCCTGGGGTGCCGTGGTGAGTGCGGTGAGGCCCATCACGCTCGTACCTCCGACGGTTCTACGGGAGCGCCCGGTACGGCGGCGGGGCCGATTCGGACCAGGCCACCGGGGTTGGCGCCGGTGTCGGCGGGGATGCCGCGTCCCACCGAGTTCAGCGGCACCCAGACCACGCGGTCCGGCATGTCGGTGACCTGGAGCGGGAGTTCGACGGTGCCGGAGGGGCCGGTGACGGCGAGCAGGTCGCCGTCCTTGACGCCGGTCTCGGCAGCGGTGGTGGCGGAGAGCCGGGCGAGCGCCGCGTGCCGGGTTCCGGCGAGCGCGGTGTCGCCCTCCTGGAGCCGGCCGAGGTCGAGCAGCATGCGGTGGCCCGCGAGGACCGCCTCGCCGTCGCCGGGCCGGGGCAGCGGCTGCGCCGGTTCGCGCGGGTCGTCCGCGTGGCCGCCCTCCCAGCCGCCGAGCCGGTCCAGCTCGCGGCGAGCGGCGGTCAGGTCCGGCAGCGCGAAGTGCACGTCCATGGCGTCGGCCAACATGTGCAGGACACGGGAGTCGACCGGCGAGAGCGTACGGGGCATCTGCTCCGGCTTCAGCGCCGCCTGGAACATCCGGACCCGGCCCTCCCAGTTGAGGAAGGTGCCGGACTTCTCCGCGACGGCGGCGACCGGGAAGACCACATCGGCCCGGGCGGTCACCTCGCTCGGCCGCAGCTCCAGCGAGACCAGGAACCCGACCTCGTCCAGGGCCGTCAGCGCCCGCGCCGGGTCCGGCAGGTCCTCCACGCCGACGCCTGCGACGAGCAGCGCGCCCAGCTCACCGGTGGCCGCGGCCTCGATGATCTGGCCGGTGTCGCGGCCGTGGCGGGTGGGCAGTTCGGCGACGCGCCAGACGGCGGCCACCTCGTCCCGGGCCCGCGGGTCGGTGGCCGGGCGGCCGCCGGGGAGCAGGGTGGGGAGCGCGCCCGTCTCCACCGCGCCCCGGTCGCCCGCCCGGCGCGGAATCCACACCAGGCGTGCGCCGGTCGCGGTGGCGGTACGAATAGCAGCGGAAAGCGCGCCGGGCACACCCGCGAGCCGCTCGCCGACGATGATCAGGGAGTGCTCACCGCGCAACGCCTCGGCGGCGGCCGCCCCTTCGGCCTCCAGGCCGACCCCGCCCGCGAGCGCGTCCAGCCACTCGGTCTCGGTGCCGGGGGCGGCGGGCAGCAGCGTGCCGCCCGCCTTCACCAGGCCGCGCGTGGCGTGCGAGGCGAGGGCGAAGGTCTTCTGGCCGCTCTTGCGGTGGGCCTTGCGGAGCCTCAGGAAGACGCCGGGGGCCTCCTCCTCGGACTCGAACCCGACAAGCAGGACCGCGGGGGCCTTCTCCAGCGCGGTGTACGTGACCCCCTCGCCGTCCAGGTCCCGGCCGCGTCCGGCGACGCGGGCGGCCAGGAAGTCGGCCTCCTCGGCGCTGTGGACCCGGGAGCGGAAGTCGATGTCGTTGGTGTCGAGGGCGACCCGGGCGAACTTGCTGTACGCGTAGGAGTCCTCGACTGTCAGCCGGCCGCCGGTCAGGACGCCGGTACGGCCCCGGGCGGCGAGGAGTCCGGCCGCCGCGACCTCCAGCGCCTCGGGCCAGCTCGCCGGCTCCAGGACACCGTCGGCGTTGCGGACCAGCGGGGTGGTGAGGCGGTCGCGCTGCTGGGCGTAGCGGAAGCCGAACCTCCCCTTGTCGCAGATCCACTCCTCGTTGACCTCGGGCTCGTTGGCCGCGAGGCGCCGCATGACCTTGCCGCGCCGGTGGTCGGTGCGCATCCCGCAGCCGCCGGAGCACTGCTCGCACACCGAGGGGGTGGAGACCAGGTCGAAGGGGCGGGAGCGGAAGCGGTACGCCGCCGAGGTCAGCGCGCCGACCGGGCAGATCTGGATGGTGTTGCCGGAGAAGTACGACTCGAAGGGGTCGCCCTCGCCGGTGCCGACCTGCTGGAGGGCGCCGCGCTCGATCAGCTCGATCATCGGGTCGCCCGCCACCTGGTTGGAGAACCGGGTGCAGCGCGCGCAGAGCACGCACCGCTCACGGTCCAGCAGCACCTGGGTGGAGATCGGGACGGGCTTCTCGAAGGTCCGCTTCTTCCCGTCGAACCGGGAGTCGGCGTCGCCGTGCGACATCGCCTGGTTCTGCAGCGGACACTCGCCGCCCTTGTCGCAGACCGGGCAGTCCAGCGGGTGGTTGATCAGCAGCAGCTCCATCACGCCCTTCTGCGCCTTCTCGGCGACAGGAGAGGTGATCTGCGACTTGACGACCATGCCGTCGGTGCAGGTGATGGTGCAGGAGGCCATCGGCTTGCGCTGGCCCTCCACCTCGACGATGCACTGCCGGCAGGCGCCGGCCGGGTCGAGGAGCGGATGGTCGCAGAAGCGCGGGATCTCGATGCCGAGGAGTTCGGCGGCCCGGATGACCAGGGTCCCCTTGGGGACGCTGATCTCGATGCCGTCGATGGTCAGCGTGACCAGGTCCTCGGGCGGGATGGCCGCCTCGCCGCCCCCGGAGGGCGCACTCGTGGTGACTGTCATGCGTTCACCCCCCGGTGAGCGTTCTTGCCGTCGGTGTTCTTGTCGTCGGCCCAGGCCGTGGATTTCGCCGAGTCGAAGGGGCAGCCCTTGCCGGTGATGTGCTGCTCGTACTCCTCGCGGAAGTACTTGAGCGAGGAGAAGATCGGTGAGGCGGCGCCGTCGCCGAGCGCGCAGAACGACTTGCCGTTGATGTTGTCGGCGATGTCGTTGAGCTTGTCCAGGTCGGCCATCTGGCCCTTGCCCGCCTCGATGTCGCGGAGCAACTGGACCAGCCAGTACGTCCCTTCGCGGCACGGCGTGCACTTGCCGCAGGACTCGTGGGCGTAGAACTCGGTCCAGCGGGTGACGGCCCGCACCACGCAGGTCGTCTCGTCGAAGCACTGGAGCGCCTTGGTGCCGAGCATGGACCCGGCGGCGCCGACACCTTCGTAGTCGAGGGGTACGTCGAGGTGCTCGTCGGTGAACATCGGGGTGGAGGAGCCGCCCGGGGTCCAGAACTTGAGGCGGTGACCGGCCCGCATCCCGCCGCTCATGTCGAGGAGCTGGCGGAGCGTGATGCCGAGCGGGGCCTCGTACTGGCCGGGGCTGGTGACGTGGCCGCTGAGCGAGTAGAGCGTGAAGCCCGGGGACTTCTCGCTGCCCATCGACTTGAACCAGTCCTTGCCCCGGTTCAGGATCGCGGGAACCGAGGCGATGGACTCGACGTTGTTCACCACAGTGGGGCAGGCGTACAGACCGGCGACCGCGGGGAAAGGAGGTCGCAGCCGGGGCTGGCCACGCCGTCCTTCGAGAGAGTCGAGCAGCGCGGTTTCCTCACCACAGATGTACGCGCCGGCACCTGCGTGCACCGTGAGTTCCAGATCGAGCCCTGAGTCCAGGATGTTCGTCCCCAGATAGCCCGCCTCGTACGCCTCTCGTACGGCCTCGTGCAGTCGTCGCAGCACGGGGACGACCTCACCGCGCAGGTAGATGAATGCGTGCGACGAACGGATCGCGTAACAGGCGATCACGATGCCCTCGATGAGGCTATGCGGGTTCGCGAAGAGGAGCGGGATGTCCTTACAGGTCCCCGGCTCCGATTCGTCGGCGTTGACAACTAGATAGTGCGGTTTCCCATCGCCCTGCGGGATGAACTGCCACTTCATCCCGGTGGGGAAGCCGGCGCCGCCGCGTCCGCGCAGACCGGAGTCCTTGACGTACGCGATGAGGTCGTCGGGGTCCATGGCGAGGGCCTTGCGCAGTCCCTCGTACCCCTCGTGGCGGCGGTAGGTCTCCAGGGTCCAGGACTCGGGCTGGTCCCAGAAGGAGGAGAGGACGGGGGCGAGCAGCTTCTCGGGGCTCGTCCCGTTGTGGTCGATCTCGGCGGCCAAGGTCATCACTCCCCCTCCTCGGCTGCGGGCCCGGCCGGGAACTCCGGGTCGGAGGCCGAGGTCTGCTGCGGTGCGTCGTGCGAGCTGAGGCGCTCGGTGGGCGACGGATCGTGGACCTGTGCGTCGTGCGGCTGCGCGTCGTGCGACGGTGCGTCCTCGCGCTGCCCGCCTCCCGGCTGTCCGTCGCGCGGGGCGACGACCCGGGCCTTCGGCAGCGCCTCGCCCTTGGCAAGCTTGAGCCCGATGAGGGAGGCGGGGCCGGCGCCGCCGGTGGCCTCGACGGCACCGGGGCGCTCGTCGGGGAAGCCGGCCAGGATGCGGGCGGTCTCCTTGTAGGAGCAGAGCGGGGCGCCCCGGGTGGGCTCGACGGTCCGCCCGGCGATCAGGTCGTCGACGAGCTGCGTGGCGCTCTCGGGCGTCTGGTTGTCGAAGAACTCCCAGTTCACCATCACGACGGGCGCGAAGTCGCAGGCCGCGTTGCACTCGATGTGTTCGAGGGTGACCTTGCCGTCCTCGGTCGTCTCGTTGTTACCGACGCCGAGGTGCTCCTTGAGCGTGTCGAAGATGGCGTCGCCTCCCATGACCGCGCACAGGGTGTTGGTGCAGACCCCTACCTGGTAATCACCACTGGGCTTGCGGCGGTACATGGAGTAGAAGGTGGCGACGGCCGTGACCTCGGCGGTGGTGAGGCCGAGGGTCTCGGCGCAGAAGGCCATCCCCGTACGGGAGACGTATCCCTCCTCGGACTGGACGAGGTGGAGCAGCGGCAGCAGTGCGGAGCGGCTTCCCGGGTAGCGGGCGATCACCTCCTTCGCGTCCGCGTCGAGCCGGGCGCGCACGTCGGCCGGGTAGGCGGGGGCGGGGAGCTGCGGCATCCCCAGACTGACCTCTTGGTTTGCGGTCACCGGTCGACGCCTCCCATCACGGGGTCGATGGACGCGACGGCGACGATCACGTCGGCGACCTGGCCGCCCTCGCACATCGCCGCCATGGCTTGCAGATTGGTGAAGGACGGGTCGCGGAAGTGGACCCGGTAGGGGCGGGTTCCGCCGTCGGAGACGACGTGCACGCCGAGTTCGCCCTTGGGGGACTCGACGGCGGTGTACGTCTGCCCGGCGGGGACCCGGAAGCCTTCGGTCACCAGCTTGAAGTGGTGGATGAGGGCTTCCATGGAGGTGCCCATGATGTTCCTGATGTGGTCGAGCGAGTTGCCGAGTCCGTCCGGACCGAGGGCGAGCTGGGCGGGCCAGGCGATCTTCTTGTCCGCGACCATGACCGGGCCCGGCTCCAGGCGCTCCAGGCACTGCTCGATGATCCGGAGCGACTCGCGCATCTCGTCCATGCGGATCAGGAAGCGTCCGTAGGAGTCGCAGGTGTCGGTGGTCGGCACCTCGAAGTCGTAGGTCTCGTAGCCGCAGTAGGGGTCGCTCTTGCGCAGGTCGTGCGGAAGCCCGGCGGAGCGCAGGACCGGGCCGGTGGCGCCGAGCGCCATGCAGCCGGTGAGGTCGAGGTAGCCGACGTCCTTCATGCGGGCCTTGAAGATGGGGTTGCCGGTGGCGAGCTTGTCGTACTCCGGCAGGTTCTTCTTCATGGTCCTGATGAACTCGCGCAGTGCGTCGACCGCGCCCGGGGGCAGGTCCTGGGCGAGGCCGCCGGGGCGGACGAACGCGTGGTTCATCCGGAGGCCGGTGATCAGCTCGAAGAGGTCGAGGACCAGTTCGCGGTCGCGGAAGCCGTAGATCATGATCGTGGTCGCGCCCAGCTCCATACCGCCGGTGGCGATGCAGACCAGGTGCGAGGAGATCCGGTTGAGCTCCATCAGGAGCACGCGCAGGACCGTGGCCCGGTCGGGGATCTGGTCCTCGATGCCGAGGAGCTTCTCGACGCCCAGGCAGTACGCCGTCTCGTTGAAGAACGGCGTCAGGTAGTCCATGCGCGTGACGAACGTGGTGCCCTGGGTCCAGCTGCGGAATTCGAGGTTCTTCTCGATGCCGGTGTGGAGGTAGCCGATGCCGCAGCGGGCTTCGGTGACGGTCTCGCCGTCGATCTCCAGGATCAGCCGCAGCACGCCGTGCGTGGACGGGTGCTGGGGGCCCATGTTGACGATGATGCGTTCGTCGTCGGACTTGGCGGCGGATTCGACGACCTCGTCCCAGTCGCCGCCGGTGACCGTATATACGGTCCCTTCGGTCGTGGCACGGGGTGTCGCATGGGGAGTGGTCATCAGGAGTACGACCTCCGCTGGTCCGGAGCCGGGATCTGGGCGCCCTTGTACTCGACGGCGATGCCGCCGAGCGGGTAGTCCTTGCGCTGCGGGAAGCCCTGCCAGTCGTCCGGCATCATGATCCGGGTCAGGGCAGGGTGCCCGTCGAAGACGATGCCGAAGAAGTCGTACGCCTCGCGCTCGTGCCAGTCGTTGGTCGGGTAGACCTCGACGAGGGACGGGATGTGCGGGTCGCTGTCCGGGGCGGAGACCTCCAGTCGGATGATCCGGCCGTGGGTGAGGGACCGCAGGTGGTAGACGGCGTGCAGCTCGCGGCCCTTGTCCCCGAGGAAGTGGACGCCGCTGACGCCCGTACAGAGCTCGAAGCGCAGGGCGGCATCGTCGCGCAGGGTGCGGGCGACCTGGACCAGGTGCTCGCGGGCGATGTGGAAGGTCAGCTCGTCGCGGTCGACGACGGTGCGCTCGATGGCGTTCCCGGGGAGCAGGTCCTGCTCCTCCAGGGCACCTTCGAGCTCGTCGGCCACCTCGTCGAACCACCCGCCGTACGGCCGGGAGGAGGCTCCCGGCAGGGTGATCGTGCGGATGAGGCCGCCGTAACCGGAGGTGTCGCCGCCGTTGTTGGCGCCGAACATCCCCCTGCGTACGCGGATGACCTCGCCGCCGGTGTCGCGCGGGGCGGGTACGGAGTTGCCGTTCTGCCCCTCGCCGTGGGTGTCGTCGCTCACCGCAGGAGCCCCTTCATCTCGATCAGGGGCAGCGCCTTGAGGGCCGCTTCCTCCGCCTCACGGGCGGCTTCCTCGGCGTTGACCCCGAGCTTGCCGTCCTGGATCTTCTGGTGGAGCTTGAGGATGGCGTCCAGCAGCATTTCCGGACGCGGCGGGCATCCCGGGAGATAGATGTCGACCGGGACGATGTGATCAACACCCTGCACAATGGCGTAATTGTTGAACATTCCACCTGATGATGCGCAAACCCCCATGGAGATGACCCACTTGGGGTTCGGCATCTGGTCGTAGACCTGCCGCAGGACGGGCGCCATCTTCTGGCTCACCCGCCCCGCGACGATCATCAGGTCCGCCTGGCGCGGCGATCCGCGGAAGACCTCCATCCCGAACCGGGCCAGGTCGTAGCGGCCCGCACCGGTCGTCATCATCTCGATGGCGCAGCAGGCGAGGCCGAACGTGGCCGGGAAGACGGAGGACTTCCGCACCCAGCCGGCGGCCTGTTCGACCGTGGTCAGTACAAAGCCGCTAGGCAGCTTCTCTTCGAGTCCCATGTGTGCCCCTCAGCCCCTCAGTCCCATTCCAGGCCGCCGCGACGCCAGACATACGCATAGGCGACGAAGACGGTGAGCACGAAGAGCAGCATCTCCACGAGCCCGAAGATCCCCAGGGCGTCGAAGGAGACCGCCCAGGGATAGAGGAAGATGATCTCGATGTCGAAGACGATGAAAAGCATCGCCGTCAGGTAGTACTTGATGGGGAAGCGGCCGCCTCCGGCCGGTGTCGGCGTGGGTTCGATACCGCACTCGTACGCTTCGAGCTTTGCCCGGTTGTACCGCTTGGGGCCGATAAGCGTGGCCATGACCACGGAGAAGATCGCAAACCCTGCCCCGAGGGCGCCGAGCACGAGGATGGGCGCGTAGGCATTCACGCTCCTCGCTCCTTCCAGTCGTCCTTGACCGTTGGACCGCATCGGGCAACCGGCTCGCCACCTCACCAAGATCGTGCACATGTGAGGCAGTTCACAAGCCCGACTGCCCCGCATCCTATGCCCGTCGCCCTGTGATCTGCGACACGGGGTACGTCACCGTCTTTGTGATCTCCACCACCTGACGAAGGATCATGAAGTCGTATGAGCGGTGATCTTCGTACGCGAAGCGCCGAAGTGATCACGAGACGTGACATTCCCTGGTGTTACCGCTGGTCAAAGGCGTGCACCGCTATCAATGGACAGCCACTACAAGCAAATTGGCGATGGATGACGGTGGAGTGATAAGAGCACCGCGTGCCACCCGTCGTCGCCACCCCTCACCCCGACGAGGGGTGGCGGGGACCGAAGAGGACATGTGCACGCATTCACGAACTTCCGGATCACGAGCGCGCGGAGCCCGCCCGGACCCCCTGAAGGGGTCGAAGGAGCGGCCACCGTCGGAGCGGAGCGGACCCGGCCGCGCGCGCGAGGGTTGCCTGCCGCCGAGATCGCCACGCTGTGACCTGCGCCACATGGGCAACCGCTCAGGAAAACCGGGCTTGGCCATCGGTGTGAACGGATGGTAAGCGGCGGGCAATTCGGGCGTATTACCGAAAGACTGAGATCACGACCCTGATCACCCGTGCCCGTTTTGCCCGTTACGGCGTCAATAAAGGCGTACGGAAAGCGGATTCACAGATTCCGAACGTAACTGTGTCGCAACACACGTTTCTTGATGGGACCCCTACAGCCCTGATAGCGCTAGTACCCATGTCCCACACCGCTCACATACCCAGCCACCGGAAGCCCCGCCAGCGCGCCTCGAAGTCGGCGCTGCGAGCCGGAGTTGCCGGTGGCGTCCTCAGCACCATCGCGGTCGCGGGTGCCGCGGGTCCGGCCCAGGCCGAACCGGTGACCCAGACGATCGAGATGCCCACCATCACCGCCGGGCTCTCCACGGCCGTCGCCGCTTCCGCTCAGGCCACGCAGCAGGTCGCCCTCGACCTGGAGGCGCAGGCCCAGGAAGACGCCGCGGCCGAGAGCGCCGCGAAGAAGGCCAAGAAGGCCAAGGCCGAGGCCGTCCGCGAGGCCGAGGCCAAGAAGAAGGCCGAAGCCGCCGCCAAGGCCCGGGCCGAGGCGGAGGCCGAGGAGCGCGCCGAGCGCGCCTCCCGTACGGCCGAGCGCACGACGCTCAGCGCCCCCTCCAGCTCCTCCACGGGCGACTCGGCCTCCGCGTCCGACTCCTCGCCGGCCCCGTCCTCCTCGTCAAACGCCACGGGCTCCGCCGGCGCGATCGTCGCGTTCGCCAAGGCGCAGGTCGGCGACGCGTACATCGGCGGCGGCACCGGCCCCAACGCGTGGGACTGCTCGGGCCTGGTCCAGGCCGCGTACCGCTCGGTGGGCATCGACCTCCCGCGCGTCTCGCAGGACCAGTCGACCGCCGGCACCCAGGTCTCGCTGGACAACCTCCAGCCCGGCGACATCCTGTACTGGGGCGGCGCGGGCAGCGCGTACCACGTGGCGATCTACGTGGGCGGCGGCGAGTTCGTCGGCGCGCAGAACTCCAGCACCGGCACGGTGCAGCGCTCCATGGACTACGACCGGCCGTCCGGCGCGGTCCGCGTTCTCTGATTCACAAGCGGTCCGGGTACACCGGATCGCGCACGGCTGAGGGCCGCCGCTCCCCCGCTCGGGAGCGGCGGCCCTCAGCCGTCGTCAGGGTGCGGTCAGTCCGGCAGCCGGTCCAGCAGCCAGGTGCACAGCTCATCGGTGATGGTCGTATGCCCGGTGGTCGCGGACGAGCAGAGGAAGTCGTCCAGCTCGCTCTCGTCCGGTGCCAGTTCGTCGATGTTCATGTACAGGTCCTCGGGCCGGTCGAGGTCCCGGACCGAGACCGCGCTGACGGTCGGGACGAAGCAGACGTCCGCGTGGCACAGGTCCACCGTCGCGCCGGCCTTCTCCAGCGCGGAGGCGAGGATCTCGTACGAGCCGAGCGTGCCGCCCGGGGCGCCGTCGAGCGCCGGGAACCCGCTCGTCGTGACTGTCTTCTCGACCGCCGGGAGGAGCCGCTTCGGCTCCGCGACCACGACGTCGTGCCCCTCGGCCTGGGTCAGCAGCTTCGTACCCGGGTAGACCCGGTCGCCGGTGGAGGCCAGCGCGGTCTGGCCGGGCGGCATGTTCGGCCCCTGCCCGTCGCCCCGGCCGTTGGCCACGCCCAGCAGGCGGGGGATCCGCGGCCGGTCGCCGGCCTCGCGCAGCGCCGCCAGGAACTTCTCGCGCTCCGGAGCCACCCCGATGGAGCCGTCCTCGCTGTTGCAGTGGCGCCACAGCATCTGCCGGACGGCGGTGCTGTTCATCTGCTTCGCGAAGTCGTTGGGGACCGGGATGAAGTGCGCGAACGACTGGAGCCCGATCGGGATGACGGCGCCCCGGTGTGGGCTGTCGTAGGAGAAGTAGACCGCGGTCCGGTGGTCCAGCCGGTCGCTCTCCATCTTCGCCAGCGCGTAGCGGGTGACGATGCCGCCCATGCTGAAGCCGCCGACCATCAGACGCGTGTTGCCCAGCCGGGAGGCGATGGCGCGATGGATCGCGGCGGTCGCGGTCTGCGCGTTGTCCAGGATCGAGGCGCTGCGCTCCTCGTATCCGATCAGGACCACATCGCGGCCCCGCTCCTTCAGCCGGCTGATGAGCCGGAAGCCGGCCTCCAGCCCCGATAGAGCGCGTCCAGGTCGCTCCGGCCGAGGTTGAAGCCGTCCGCCATGAGCACCGGCCGTACGAGGCCCCGGTTGCCGCTCCCGTAGACCCGGGCGAAGCCGCCCGGCAGCACCCACTCCTCGTCGGCGGCCGGGACGGTGATCCCGCCGACCGCCGCGGCCTGGGGCGAACCCGCAAGCGTGAACGCGCCGATCGCCTGCTCCGCGCTCTCGCTCTGCTGTCCTGACACTGTGTCGCTCCTCCGCCCGCGCACAGGCCGCAGCGGCCCGACGGACACGGGCTCGGAGACTGCGGAGGAGTGCGAAGACCCGCACATCATGGCGGCGCCGTAGGCGGCCATATGCGCTTACATCCTGCCAAGTCACCCTCTCGGGTGGAAAGGCACGCCGGTACGTTTGACCTGCGGTGGGGCGGGGTTGGCCGGTCTCTTTCGGTACGTGTCCGGCTCGCCGCGCCCGGCCCTCCACGGGCCGAGGCGCCCGGTGTCGGGGGGGTCAGCGGCGGCGCTGGCGACGGTTGGTGCGCTCCGGCTCGCGCGCGGAAGTGGTGGGCGCGGGCAGCGCGTCGTACGAGGCGTCCAGCTCGTCGTCGTCCTCGTCCGGGGAGGTCAGGCCGGCGGCGAACTGCGGTTCCAGGAAGAGGCCGTGGTGCTGGAGCGGCGCGGTCTTCTCGGCGGCCGGTTCCGGGCGTGAGGACTTCCGGGGCAGGGATGCGGTGGTCATGGCTGTCTGTCCTTGGGGTCGAGCAGCGCTGTATCGGCTTGTTCCGTACCCCGCTGGCCTGCGTTCGATGTGAGCGCGCGTCATGAGGATGCGTACGCACCGCGGGTCGCCGCCGATGCGAGGGCGGGCACCAGCCGGTCCGGGACTGCCGATGACCGGGGGTGGCGCGCAAATCATCGCACACGATCACGTGGAGGGCCGAGGATTAAGCCGGGGCCCGCGCCCGGCGGCAGCCGCACCCGGGCACGGCTCAGAGCACCACGCGGAAGTGTGTGGTCAGCCGCCGGTCCTCGCCCAGGACGTGGAACGCGAGGCCCGGCGGCTGGTCGCGGTCGGCCGGCTGGTCCCCCTCCCACGGCATGCGCAGCGTCCACGTCACGGCGGGCCCGACGATGAGCGGGCGGCCGGCGAAGGTGGAGGCGGCCGCCGTGTGGGCGTGGCCGGTGAGGACGGCGACGACCTGAGGGTGGGCGTCCAGGAGGGCGGCGAGGTGCTCCGGCGCCTCCAGCCGGTGGGCGTCGGGCAGCGGGTGGTGGAGTGCGACGGGCGGCTGGTGGAAGGCGATCAGCGCGGGAACGCCGTCCGGGAGCGCGCCGAGCGTGGTGTCGATCCAGCCGAGCGTCTCGGTGTCGAGGCGGCCCTCGTCGCGGCCGGGGACGGTGGAGTCGCACATCAGGATCGCGGCTCCGGCGATGTGGTGGACCCGGTTGACGGGCGCGGTGTCCGGGGCCTCGCGGAGGAAGGCCTTGCGATAGGCGGGACGCGCGTCGTGGTTGCCGGGGCAGGTCAGTACGGGGAAGGGCGCGGCCAGGATGCGGGCCGCCTCCTCGTACTCGGCCACCGCCGCGTGGTCGGCGATGTCCCCGGTGACCAGCAGCGCGTCGACCGGGCGGGGCAGGGCCCGCAGGTACTCCATGGTGCGGGCGGCCCTGCGGGTCGCGCGTTCACTGCCGTCCAGGTGGAGATCGCTGATCTGAGCGAGCAACATGTCCGACCATCCCCGTCTAACGTTAATTTTTTGTTTTCCCATTAGGACTCTAGAGTGGGGGACGGACAGAGTTCAAGAACAGGGCGGCGAAGGAGGGACCGGACCGGTGACACAGCGGCCCGTCATGGAACTGGTGAGCTCCATCCGCCACGACGGAGACGGCGGCGTCGTCGACGACCTGAAGACGGTTCAGGGGGCGACGCGGTGGCTCCAGCAGCAGCCCGCCGGGAGCCTTGCCCCTCGGGAGCTCGTCGTGGACGAGGAGCTGCGGGAGGCGATCGTCGGCGTACGGCAGTCCGTCCGGGCCCTGTTCGCGCGCGCGGTCAGCCCCGCCCGGCCCAGCCCGGCCGACGCCCACCGCCTGATGCCCGCCGCCGAGGCCCTGGCCCACCTCAACGCGGCCGCCGCCCGTGAGCTCGTCGCCCCGCAGCTGGAGTGGCCCGCCGAAGGGCCCCCGGTGGCCCGGCTGTTGTCGGCCGAGGACGACCCGCGCGTACGGCTGGTCGCGGCGCTGGCGCGCGATGCCGTCGACTTCCTGGGCGGACCGGAGCGCGAACAGCTGCGGGCCTGCCACGCGCCGCGCTGCGTGCGGTACTTCATCAGGAGCCACGGCCGCCAGGAGTGGTGCAAGCCGTCCTGCGGCAACCGCGCCCGGGTGGCCCGCCACTACGAACGTACGCGGGGGACGGCGACGGGTGAGGGGTGAGGGGTCCGGCGGGCGGTGAGGTGGGGGCGGTTGAACGGTGGGGACGTCACCCCCGGAGAGCCGGACACCTGAGACCTCAATCCCGCCGGGTGTAGGACCACAGGTGGTCCACCTCGACGAACCCGGCCGACTCGTACAGCCGGTTGGCCGCCGTCCGGTCGCGTTCGCCGCCCGGCGGCTCGTCGTCGTCCACGTACAGGACCACCTGCGTGGCGCCGAGTCCACCGAGCGCGTCGAGGGCGGAGCCCAGCAGGGCGCGGCCGGTGCCGCGCCCCCGGGCCTCCTCGTCGACCTCGATCCACCACAGGACGCCGACCCCCTGCACCGGCCGGCCGATCACCGCCTCGGCCACGCTCCGCCCGTCCCGTACGACCTCCAGCCGCTGCGAGGCCCCCCGGTCCCGTGCGGGGCCCACCCGTACGCCCTCGGCGCGGGGCAGACCAGGGCGGGGCAGGTCGGCGCGCATATAGCGCCAGAGGCGCTCACCGGCGTAGCCGGCGCGCTCCAACGCCGCGTGGGTCACGGGGCGTCGGCCGATCGGCAGGCCTTCGAGGCCCTGGGTGAGCGCGGTGGCGAACGGGAACGCGTCGACCGACTCCGCCGACGACAGGGCCGCCGCGGCATGGGCGAGCAGGGCCTCCGCCACCACCGGGTCCTCGCGGCAGTGCAGCCACGGGATCAGCCCGGCCCCGTCCTTCGTACGCCGTGCACAGGCGACGGCCCCGACGATCGCACCGCCGGAGCCGACCGCCACCTGAACGTCCGGCGGCTCGTACGCACCCCACCAGGGGGCGTCCGCCTCGGTACACCCTCTCGACGCCTCCGCGAACAACTCGGGCGTGGCGCCAGGCTGGCCGGGGAGCCTGTCCCCGTCGAGCAGCGCCAGGACCGCCGGGAGGTCGGCGGGGGCGTAGGGGCGGAGTGTGGGGTGCGAAGGAGATGACACGGGTCCCACCATCGTCACCGCTCCCCTCCTCTGTCCAGAACGGGCCGTGTCCGGCGTTGGGAATGCGCCGATCTCCACCTCTGCTGCGGAAGCCCCCGGCCGGCCGGATCAGCCGCCACCGTCCCCCCACGCGGTGCCGCGCCCGTGTCCGACGGCTCGGCGCCGTCGGACAGCAGGTGGATCACCTGCTCGACCCGCTTCCGCAGCCGCGCGGCGTCATGGTGTTCGGCGACGATCGCCCGCAGGTCCCTGAGGTCGGCAGCGATCCGGCCCGCCAGCCGGAGAAGATCACACCGTCGCTGCCGGTCCGGGACCGTAAGCATCTCGCCGAGGAGGGCGAATTCCGTGCCGCGTCCACCGCCCCCGTCATTCAGCTTCCGCTCGCTCCCACCCTCCCCGTTCTCCGGGGCAGAGTTCTCCGGGGCAGATTCTTCCGCGCTTCTTTCCTTCTGCACCTTGAGCCAGAGATCGACCAAGATTCCGCCAGCACACAGAACCTCGTCGCTGCGCTGCGCAAATTCCTGGCTCGGCCACCTCTCGGCCTTCTCGACCTTCGAAACCGTGGACCCGCTGTGCATCACGCAAAGACCGAGTTCCGCCTGCGACATGCCGCACTGTCTTCTCAGTCGGCGCAGCTCGGCACCGAACTGGTGCCGAGCCGATACGTACGGAGTCAGCTCTCGTAATGGTCGCCCCATATCGATGTCCCCCAACCACACACATGGATCAGGCCGGCACATGCACCTGATTCACAGGACAGGTCCCGATCAAGGTAACTCAGAGGACCGCAGCCACTCTTGAGACGTGGGTCACATCCATCTCGGATGAGTAATCATCGGCCAGCACATCATGTACGCCGAGAGCAATATTCCAGCGACCCGATACGGCCCCCTGAACACGGCCCGAGACGGGTGGTGACAGATGCCCGACCGCCTCCCCCACCGCTTTACCCGCCATCGTGCAACGGTGTCGGCCACCGGAGGCCCGCGCACGGTCGGCCTGAATTCGCCGCTCACCACAGCACCCGGACCTGGCCCTGTCCGCAAACTGTCCGAATGGCCGCACCCCGGACACCATTTCCTCGTGATAAAGGGCAGCCGCCCCGCGTATCGTACAGATCTTTCGTCCAATTCCCTCTGTTGCCCCAAGCACGATCGGCGGGATCTCATGGATACCGAAGCGAGCGGCAATTACTCGTGCCGCTCCTCTTCCTGTCCAAGGGGATTACCTCTCCCCATTCTCGTCCGACCGAAGGGGAAAGCAATGTCGAAGAAGAGCAAGCCGGGCGACGGTATCCGCGGCAAGGGCGTGCGCGGCCGCTTCATCGCGGAAGTCGAGTCCACCGAGAGCACCGGCCCCATCCGCGCCACTCTCGCCAGCCTTTCCGAGACGCTGGACCGCGGCGCCCGCAAGTAGCAAGAGGAAGGTGACAGCATGCCGCCCGAGCGGATATCCCGGAGCAGGCTGGCCTTGTGGTTGACCTGGCCGGCGATCAGAGGGGAATTCGGTCCCATCCACCCTTTCGAGGGTGGGCCGCCCATGGCCGTGGAAGCCCCATGGCCCGCAGGTGACCCTCGCGTCCGCGATCTGCGGGCGGATTTCCTCGCTTCTCTGCGGCGTGCTGTCGGCGACAGCGAGGGGGTCGCGGTCGCCACCTCCGGTGGCCTCGACTCCCTCGCCGTCCTGTCCAACACCGTGCTCGAACAAGGGGATCAGCGCAGAGTCACGGCGGTCGCGATAGAGATGACCGACGACCGCGGGCAGTCCAACATCCCCTATGTCCGCCGGCTGCTCGAAGGCCTCGGCCCACGGTGCGACCTGCGGATCGTCCCTTTCTCGCAGCGGCCGGCCGGGGCTCCGGAGTGGCACCCTGAGGGCCCCCGCCTGGACGCGCTTCCCGAGGCGAACCGGCTCCTGGTCGAAGTCGCCCACGAAGCGGGGGCGACCGTGCTCCTCACCGGCGACGGGGCCGACGAACTCCTGGGCAGCGGACAGTACTTGACCTCGGCCGTCCTGCGGAGCCGCGGGCCCCGCGCCCTGGGCGCCTACTGGCGCGACCACCGGGGTGAACACCACCGTACGGCCAAGCTGGAAGCGGTCGGCCTGCTGGCCGGGCTCGTCGGCCGACGACGGCGCGCTATGACCTACCTCGCGTGCTCATGGCCGGAGTTGTGCCGCAACCCCCCGCACGACTTCCTCGCCGCGCCGTACCGCGACATCGCCGACAGCTGGACGAACAGCTGGATCCGTTCCCTGGTGGAGCTGCACGAGCAGCACCACACCTCGCTGGCCGCCATGGAGGCCTGGAGCGATCTCTACCCGCACCAGCGGCTGCGCACCGCCGGTCTGATGCGCAACGAGGACCCGTTCCTGGACCGGGAGTTCTCCGAGCGTGCGAAACGGCTGCCCCTGCACCGCCGCTACGACCCGAGCCACCCCCACGCGTACTGGCGGATGAAGTCCCAGGTGATCAGGTTGATGCCGCCCGGCACACTGGCCGTCCTGCCCACCGCCAAACAGATCTTCAGCCGGGCGATCGTCGACCGGGTCGATCCGGCCGAGCTGGAGGCCAAGACCTTGCTGGACCACGGGATACTCAGCCACAGCGCCCTTCGTGGGGGCCTGGACCCGATGGTCGCCACCCGTATCGTCGAGGTCGAGCAGTGGCTGTCCACGGCCGTCGAACGCGGGTACGACCTCGTCGACTGAGCTGCCCGTCCCCTGGCGCACACGGACACGGGGTACCGAATCGCGCGGGGCGTACGGAAACGCGCGGCCTGTGCCGCATTCCATCGGATCAGGACCGTTGCGGAGCTATGGACGAAGAACTGAAGGCCGGCCGCGTCACCTTCCGGCAGCTGTGGACGTGGACGCGGGGCAGCCGTCGCATGCTGCTCGTCGCCCTCCTCTGCGCCCTCGCCGGAGCCGGGCTCGGGCTGGCCCAGCCGCTGATCGTCAACCGGACCATCGAGGCGGCAACGGACGGCCGCTCCGTGGTCGGGCTGCTGTGCCTCCTCGCCGCCCTCTTCTCCGGGCAGGCCCTGCTCCAGGCCTGGTCCACGTACCGGCTGGACCGGGCCGGCGAGGGCATCGTCCGGCGTCTGCGGCAGGCGCTGATCGACCAGCTGCTGCGGCTGCGCATGGCGGTGTACGACCGGCAGCGGGTCGGCGACCTCATCTCCCGTACGACGACGGACACCACGCTCCTGCGCGACGTCCTGGCGACGGACGTCGCGAACGCGGTCGTGAACAGCATCGTCGTCGCCGGTGGGGTCACCATGATGGTCTGGCTGGACCCCCTGCTCGCCGCCGTGGTCATGGCGGTCACCCTGGGCTCGGGACTGGTCGTGGCCGTGGTCCTCAAGGGGATCCGCCGGGAGACGGTCGCGGCGCAGGATGCCACCGGGGCACTCGCCGCCGACCTGGAGCGCGTGCTCAGCGCCATCAGAACCGTACGCGTCAACCGCGCGGAGTCGCGGGAGTCCGCCGCCCTCGCGGAGCGGAACGGCGCGGTCCACACGCACAACGTGCGGGCCGCCCGCCTCTCCGCCGTGGTGTCGCCGGCCATCGACCTCGCCGTACAGGGTTCGCTGATCGTGGTCATCGTGGTGGGCCTGTCCCGGGTCTCCTCGGGGGCCATGACCGTGGGCGAACTGGTGGCGTTCCTGCTGTACGTGAACTACCTGGCCGCGCCGATGTCCGGCCTGTTCGACATCGCTCCGGCGCTTCAGACGGGGCTCGCGGCACTGGAGCGGACCCAGGAAGTGCTGGAGCTGCCGGTCGAGACCGAGCACGAGAGCCGTACGACGGTGGCTCCGGCGGTCCCTGTGGCCTCGGTGGCCACAGCAGCCCCCACGGCCCCAGCGGCCTCCGGCTCGGGCCTCGTGCTGCGGGATCTGCGGTTCCGCTACACCGATCGGGAGATCCTGCGAGGCACCTCGTTCCGTGTGCCGCGCAACAGCTGCACGGCGGTGGCGGGGGCGTCAGGAGCGGGCAAGAGCACCCTGTTCAGCCTTCTCGGGCGGTTCTACGAGCCGGACGGCGGCAGCATCACCTTCGACGGACGTGACGTCCACACCGGGCACTCCATCGCCGAGTGGCGGGCCCGCATCGGCCTGGTCGAACAGCACTCGCCGCTGATGTACGGCACGCTGCGGGACAACATCACCTACGCGGCACCGGACGCCGAGGAGCCGTGGCTCCGCCAGGTCGTGGAGATGGCGGGCCTGACGGCTCTGGTCAGCCGGCTGCCGTCCGGTCTGGACACCGAGGTCGGCGAGCACGGTTCGTCGTTGTCCGGCGGCGAACAACAGCGCGTGGCGATCGCCCGCGCGCTGCTGGCCCGCCCGGAGATCCTCCTGCTGGACGAGCCGACCTCGCACCTCGACGCCGCCAACGAACACCTGCTGGCGCGGACGCTGCACCGCGTCTCCGCCGAGTGCACGCTCCTGGTGATCGCCCACCGCCTGTCCACGATCCGGTCCGCGGACCAGGTGGTCGTCCTCGGTGCCGGACAGGTCCTCGCCTCCGGCAGCTACGACGACGTACGCGACCACCTGCCCCTGCACCAGGTGAACGCCTGACCGGGAGCCGGCCGAAGGTCTGAGGGCCTCAAGCCTTCAGACCCTCAGACCCTCAGACCTCAAGCCCTCAGACCTCAGGCCTTCGGCGCCACCTTCGACAGCCCGTTGATGATGCGGTCCATCGCGTCGCCGCCCTGCGGGTCGGTGAGGTTGGCCAGCATCTTGAGCGTGAACTTCATCAGCAGCGGGTGGGTCAGGCCGCGCTGCGTGGCGACCTTCATGACCTTCGGGTTGCCGATCAGCTTCACGAAGGCGCGGCCCATCGTGTAGTAGCCGCCGTAGGTCTCCTTGAGCACCTTCGGGTAGTTGTTCAGGGCCAGTTCGCGCTGGGCCGGGGTGGCGCGGGCGTGGGCCTGGACGATGACGTCGGCCGCGATCTGGCCCGACTCCATGGCGTACGCGATGCCTTCGCCGTTGAACGGGTTGACCATGCCGCCCGCGTCGCCGACGAGGAGGAGGCCCTTGGTGTAGTGCGGCTGGCGGTTGAAGGCCATCGGGAGGGCGGCGCCCCGGATCGGGATCGTCATGTTCTCCGGGGTGTAGCCCCACTCCTCGGGCATCGACGCGCACCAGGCCTTGAGCACCTCGCGCCAGTCCAGCTCCTTGAAGGCGGAGGAGGAGTTGAGGATGCCGAGGCCCACGTTGGAGGTGCCGTCGCCCATGCCGAAGATCCAGCCGTAGCCGGGCAGCAGCCGGTCCTCGGCGCCGCGGCGGTCCCACAGCTCCAGCCAGGACTCCAGGTAGTCGTCGTCGTGGCGGGGCGAGGTGAAGTACGTGCGGACGGCGACGCCCATCGGGCGGTCCTCGCGGCGGTGCAGGCCCATCGCGAGGGAGAGGCGCGTGGAGTTGCCGTCGGCGGCGACGACGAGCGGGGCGTGGAAGGTGATCGGGGTCTTCTCCTCGCCGACCTTCGCCTCGACGCCGGTGATGCGGCCGGTGCGCTCGTCGCGGATCGGGGCGCCGACGTTGCAGCGCTCGTACAGCCGGGCGCCGGCCTTCTGCGCCTGCCGGGCCAGCTGCTCGTCGAAGTCGTCGCGCTTGCGGACCAGTCCGTAGTCCGGGTAGGAGGCGAGTTCCGGCCAGTCCAGCTGGAGCCGTACGCCGCCGCCGATGATGCGCAGGCCCTTGTTGCGCAGCCAGCCGGCCTCCTCGGAGATGTCGATCCCCATGGAGACGAGCTGTTTCGTGGCGCGCGGCGTGAGGCCGTCGCCGCACACCTTCTCGCGCGGGAACGCCGTCTTTTCCAGCAGCAGGACGTCGAGTCCGGCCTTGGCGAGGTAGTACGCGGTCGTCGAGCCGGCTGGGCCCGCTCCGACGACGATGACGTCCGCGCTGTGCTCGGAGAGGGGCTCGGTCACGGTCGGATCTCCCGAAGACTCGAATTCGCGTGCCGCGCGGCACATGTCCCGTGCAGTCTATGGGGGCCTGCTGAACAACCCTCCGAAGGGCTCCCTCATGTCGATAGCACCTGTTCCGCCGCCCACCGCTCCGACTCCGTCCCCGGCTCCGGCCCCCGCCGTACGCCTGCGCGTCCCGACCGACGAGGACGCGCTGATCTGGCACCGGGTCTTCGACGACCCGGAGGTGATGGAGTTCTTCGGCGGCCGGAGAGCGGACTTCTCCGTGTACGAGGAGCTCACCGCCCGTCAGCGCCGCCACGACGCGGAGCTCGGCTACTGCCTGTGGACCGTCACCGACGAGGACGGCGCCGTGCTCGGCTTCACCGGGGCGCAGCCGTGGCCGCACGCCCACTACGGGCCGGTCGGCGCCATAGAGATCGGCTGGCGGCTGGCGCGTACGGCCTGGGGGCGCGGTTACGCCACCGCCGCCGCCCGCACCACGCTGGAGCGGCTGCGGGCGGCCGGGGTGCCGGACGTGGTCGCGATGATCGACTCCCGTAACGCCCGGTCCGTCGCGGTGGCGGAACGGCTCGGGATGCGGCTCGCGGAGACCTTCACCACCCCGCGCCCCGGGCAGGAGGCGCACTGCTACCGGCTGGAGCTCTGAGGCCCCGTACAGCTGAGACCTCGTACGGGTGAGGACCCGTACGGCTGAGGCCTCGTACGGAGGTCAGGCGCGGGTGGCCCGGTGCAGGGCCACCACGCCGCCGGTGAGGTTGCGCCACGCCACCTTCGACCAGCCCGCCTTCTGAAGGAGTGCGGCGAGGCCGGGCTGGTCGGGCCAGGCGCGGATGGACTCGGCGAGATAGACGTACGCGTCCGGGTTGGAGGAGACCGCCCGGGCCGTGGGCGGCAGCGCGCGCATCAGGTACTCGGTGTAGACCGTGCGGAACGGGGCCCAGGTCGGCTGCGAGAACTCGCAGATCACGACCCGGCCGCCCGGCTTCGTCACCCGGTACAGCTCGCGCAGCGCGGTCTCGGTGTCGTGGATGTTGCGCAGCCCGAAGGAGATCGTGACGGTGTCGAAGACCTCGTCCTTGAACGGCAGCTTCATCCCGTCACCGGCCGTGAACGGCATCCACGGGTGGCGGCGCTTGCCGACCTCCAGCATGCCGAGCGAGAAGTCGCACGGTACGACGTAGGCGCCGACCTGCGCGAAGGGCTGCGAGGAGGTCGCGGTGCCGGCCGCCAGGTCGAGGATCTTCTGCGCCGGGCGGGCGTCGACCGCCGCCGCGACCGCCTTGCGCCACTGCCGGGCCTGGCCCAGCGAGATCACGTCGTTGGTCAGGTCGTAGTTGGCCGCCACACCGTCGAACATCGAGGCGACTTCGTGCGGCTGCTTGTCCAGGGAGGCTCGGGTCACCTCTCCATTCAAGCAGCCGCGCCTCCGGGATCAGTGGGGGCGGTCCCCCGCGATCGCGACCCGCTCGGCGACCCGGCGGTGCGGGGCGTAGTCGTTGACGGCGTAGTGCTGGGTGGCCCGGTTGTCCCAGAACGCGACATCGCCCGCCCGCCAGCGGTACCGCACCTGGAACTCCGGCGCGTGCGCCTGCTGGAAGAGCAGCCGCAGCAGCCGGTCGCTCTCCTCCTGCGCGAACCCCACGATCCGGGTGGTGAAGGACGCGTTCACGAAGATCGTCCGGCGGCCGGTCACCGGATGGCGCCGCACCACCGGGTGCTCGACCGGCGGGAACCGGTCCTGGTGCGGAGCCAGCCGCTCCGGCGGGGAGAAGCGCGAGAACCCGGGGATGAAGTCGTGCACCGCCCGCGCCCCCTCGATGCGCTCCTTCACCTCCTCGGGCAGGTTGTCGTACGCGGCTGCCATGTCGGCCCACATCGTGTCCCCGCCCACCGGCGGCACCTCGCGCAGCTGGAGGACCGCGCCGAGCGCCGGGCGCTCGCGGAAGGTGACGTCGGCGTGCCAGACGTTCTCGAAGGTGGGGACCGTGGAGCGGTCGAGCCGGGCCACCTCCGGGTCGTCACCGGTCGCGAGCAGCGGGTTGGTCTCCAGCTCGCCCCAGTGCCCGGCGAAGGCGCGCTGCTGCCCCGAGGTGAGGTGCTGCTCCCGGAAGAACAGCACCTTCCACTCCAGCAGCGCCCGGTCCAGCTCTCCCCTCAGCTCGGGGCCGAGCGGCCGGGACAGGTCGACGCCGTGGATCTCCGCGCCGATGACCGGGCCGCGCGGCACCAGCTCGAAGAGCTCGTACGGCCGGTCCGTCCAGCCCTCCGGCACGCGGCGCAGCACGCGCGGGCCCTCGTAGAGGCCGTCGGCGGGAATGCGGTGGTCGCGGAGGGCGGGGGGTGTGGTGGTGGTCATGGTTCCTCCTGGAGGTGCGGTACGTCGGTACGGAGGTGCGGTACGTCGGTACGTCAGCGGGCCGCGTCGCGTACCGCCGTACCGATCTCGGCGCGCAGCGCGGCGTACTCCGGCAGCCCGCGCAGCTCGTCGGGGCCCGTGCCGGTGCGCGGCAGGCCGATCGGGATGTCCAGCGCGACCCGGCCCGGCCGGGCGCTGAGCACGACCGTGCGGGTGCCGAGGAAGACCGCCTCGTCCACGCTGTGGGTGACGAAGACGGACGTGGTCCCGGTCTCGGCGGAGACCGTGCGCAGGTCCTCCTGGAGCCGCTCCCGGGTCAGCGCGTCGAGCGCGGCGAACGGTTCGTCGAGCAGCAGCAGCCGCTTGCCGCCCGCCAGCGCGCGGGCGATGGCCACCCGCTGCTGCTGGCCGCCGGAGATCTGCCAGATGCGGCGGCCGGCGGTGTCCGCGAGGCCCACGCGCTCCAGCAAATCGGCGGTGCGCTCAGCTCGTTCGGCCCGGGGCACGCCCGCGTACTTCAGCGCCAGGCCGACGTTGTCGCCGACCGTGCGCCACGGGAAGAGGCGGGGCTGCTGGAAGACGATGCCCGCCTGGTTGCCGGGCT
Organism: Streptomyces sp. CA-146814; assembly: GCF_050942385.1. NCBI lineage: Bacteria > Bacillati > Actinomycetota > Actinomycetes > Kitasatosporales > Streptomycetaceae > Streptomyces > Streptomyces sp. CA-146814. The sequence goes on along the minus strand of NZ_CP192068.1, from coordinate 4,663,498 downwards.
CGGGGCGCTCGCCGAACACCTCGACCTCGCCGGAGGAGGCCCGCTCGAAGCCCGCGATGAGGCGGAGGAGGGTGCTCTTGCCGCAGCCGGAGGGGCCGACGAGGACCAGGAACTCCCCGGCCGGGATCTCCAGGGAGACCGGCCCGAGAGCCGTCACGCTGTCCGTGCCCCGGCTGCCGCCGTAGCTGTGCTCGACGCCGCGTACGGAGACGACGGACCTGGTCGTACGTCGCTCGGGTGCGGGAGCCTGGTCCGTGTCAGGGAGAGACGGCATCGGTGAGCCCTTCCACGTGGATGGACTTCCGCAGCTTCTCCAGGTCGGGCGCCGCGTCGATCTGCTTCTGGTCGACCAGGAACTGCGCCGCGCTGTGCAGGTTGTCCGCGAGACCGCCGACCTTGCCCGGGGTTCCGAGCCACTTGGCGTCGGCCTGTTCGGCCGGCTTGAGGAAGATGCCCTGCTGGAGCTGGGCGCCGGCCTCGGCCGGGCTGATGCCGAGCTGCTTGCCGACGGCGGCGGAGGCCGCGTCGGGGTCGTCGTGGATCAGGTCGAGCGCCTGGGCCTGTGCCGTGCGCCAGGCGGGCAGTACGTCGGGGTGGGCCTTGAGGAAGCTGGTGGAGGCGACGCCGAGGTCGAGGGTCGGCTTGCCGGCGGCGGCCAGCTCACGGCTGGAGACCAGCACCTTGCCGGTCTTCTTCAGCTCCTCCAGCGTCGGCAGCCAGACGTACGTGGCGTCGATGTCGCCGCGCGTCCAGGCGGCCAGGATGTCCTGCGGCTCCAGGTCGAGCAGCTGCACCTTCGACGCGTCCACCCCGGCCTGGTCGAGCGCGGCGAGCAGGCTGTAGTGCGAGGTGGAGCTGAACGGGGTGGCGACCTTCTTGCCCTCCAGGTCCTTCACGGAGGAGACCTTGGAGCCGTTCCGGGCGACGAGCGCCTCGTTCTCCCCGGCCACGTCGAGTACCCAGGTGACCTCGTACGGGATGTTCAGCGGCTCGGAGAGACCCCGGGCGACCGGGCTGGAGCCGATGGCCGCGAGGTCCACGGAACCGGCCACGAAGGCGGTGTTGATGCTGGCGCCCGAGTCGAACTTCGTCCACTTGATGTCGTAGCCCGGCAGCGCCTTCTCCAGCCAGCCCTTCTCCTTGACGATCAGGTCGCCGCTGGGAAAGGCCTGGTAGGCGATGCGTATGGTCTTGCCGCCGTCCTTGCCCCCGTCGCCGGAACCGCCCTCACCGCAGGCCGTCACCACCAGCAGGGCTCCGAGAGCGGCGGCGATCGAGGAGAGGCGGAGCCAACCGCGTGTTCCGGCCATGTGTGTTTCCTTCGTACGGGAGGGGATGAGGGGGAAGGGAGAGCGGGTGGGCTTACGCATGGCGTCGCCACGGGGCGAGCCGGTCCGACAGCACCCGTAGCCCGGCGTCGATGAGCAGGCCGGAGACGCCGATGGCGAAGAGGCCGAGGACGACCGTGTCCGACTGGTTGTAGCGCTGGGCGTCCCGGATCAGGCCGCCGATGCCCGGCAGCCCGTTGACCGTCTCGGCGGCGACCACCGAGGAGTACGCGATGCCGCAGGCGAGGCGGACGCCGACGAGGATCTCGGGCAGCGCGGAGGGCAGCACGACCGACGTGACGACCTGCCCGCGCCTGGCCCCGATCGCCCGGGCCGCCTCGACCAGGGCGGTCGGCGCGGACGCCACGGCGGAGGCGGTGGCCACGGCGACCGGCGGCATCGCGGCGATGGCGAGCAGCCAGAGCTTGGGCGCCTCGTCGATGCCGAACCAGATGATCAGCAGGCTGAAGTAGGCAAGCGGCGGCAGGGTGCGCAGGAACGCCACGGCGGGCTCCAGCACCACCCGTACCCACGGCAGCGTCCCCATCAGCACACCGACGACGAGCCCCGCGACCACCCCCGCACCGGCCCCGATGAAGATGCGGCGCAGGCTGATGCCGAGGTGCTCGATCAGGGTGTGGCCCTGGTAGCCGCGCACGCCGTCGTGCGTACCGGAGGTCTCCAGCAGCGCACGCCACACGGCGGCCGGCGAGGGGACCAGCACCGGCGACCAGAGCTGGAGTACGATCACCAGCTGCCAGAGCGCGAGGAGCGCGGCGAGGGCGACGAGGCGGAGCCCGACGCGGCGCAGGCGCGCACCGCGCTCCGGCCGCCGGCGTCCGGCGGGCGCTGGGTCGGGGACGGGGGCGGGGGCGTCGGCGGCCCGTTTCCGTACGGAAGTGGGCGTGGTCATGGAGGGCTCCGGGGACAAGGGCAGGGCAGACCAACGGGCTTGGCGACAAGCCGGGCGCGGGTGACCGCCGGGAGGCAAGGAGAGTGGGCCCGCCGAAAGGCCGGCCGACGGGTGTGCACACAGAAAAAGAGCGAGCGCGAGAACGTCAGCGCGTCACGATGTCAACGTGTCAGGGCATCACTGAGGATGCCGCGAGCAGGGCTTCAACAGCAGGAAGCGCTGGACACACGGCAGAGATCGATGTGGAGGCACTCCACCAGAAAACGATCGACTGTCACGGCAGTTGTTCTAGCACAGGCGCTCCGCGCTCCACCAGGTTCGTACCGCGGAGTGAGACGTTCCGTCCCGCCGGTCGGGCTCGCGAAGCGGTCTCGAACCGGTCGCGAATCGGTCGCGAATCGGTCGCGAATCGGTGGTGATTCGCCTTCAACCTTTTCCGCGCGCGCGAACTCTATAAGGGGTGAGCGAGGAGAAGGAGGGCGGATGCCGGCAGGGGCGGAGGCCAGAGAGGTGGCGGGCGTCAACCTCCGCGTCACACCGCTCACACCGCTCACACCGCTCACACCGCTCGCGCCGCTCGGCGAACTCCCGCCCAGGGCCAGGGCGATGGCCGTCCCCCGGTACGCGGCGGCGGGCTCGGAGGCACGGGCTCGCGGTGGCGGGCGCCTTCGTCGCGGTGACCGCCGTGACGCTCGGGCCGGCCCTGCTGGGACCCTTGGTGCGGCAGACACCCGACACCGAACCCGCCGCCCCTCCTCCCGGCCCACGCCGGGGCCCTCGCCCACGCCGGAGCCCTTACCCACTCCGGCCCCCTCGCTCGCCCGGCCCGCGCCGGACCTCTCCCCCGACTCCCCCGACCCGACGGAGCCCGTAACCGGCATGCCGATACCCGCCTCCCCGCCCACGCCGGCCGGCCCTCACCGGCCCACGCCTCCGGCCACGCCCTGGCCCACCTCGCCCGACGCTCCTCCGGCCACGCCCGAACCGGCCCGCGACACCGAGACGTTCCGGCTGCGCGTCCTGCCGGGAGACCGGAACGGGTCGGGCGGCCCGGGGCGCGTACCGGGGAGCCGGTCCGCGAGCAGGTCGCTCTCCCGCTCCCGTGAGCGGCGAAGACGCCGGAACCGGCGCCGGACGGCGGGCCTGGCCGTGTTCCTCCTGGCGGCCGTGGCCCTGGTGGCCGTCCTCGTCGACCGGCCCTGGCGGAACGGGGGCCCGTCCGTCACCGCCGACGCGGGCACGGAGACGGGCGCCGACAACGCCGAGACCCCGATCGCCCCGCTGCCGCCGCCACCGACCGCCGCCCCGAAGCCGAAGTCCACTCCCACGCCCACCACTTCAGCCGGGCACGACCTCCCGGTCCGGCCCTCCGACGTGCCCGCCTCCGGCCCCGGCACGTTCACCGTCGCCCGTGCGGGCGTCACGAAGTCCGGCCAGGGCGAGCCCTACCGGGTCGAGGTGGAGGACGGCATCGGCGTCGACCCCGACCGGGCCGCCGAGGAGATCGCGGCAATCCTGGCCCACCCGCGCGGCTGGAGCCACGGCGGCGAGCGCTCGTTCCGCCAAGTCACGGACAGGTCGGCCGGGTTGGTGGTCAAGATAGGCACCGCTGCCACCACGGACCGGCTCTGCGGTGCGTACGGGCTGAAGACCCGCGGCGAGGTGAACTGCCGGGGCGGCGAGCAGGTGATGGTCAACCTCAAGCGCTGGCAGCTCGGTTCACCGCAGTTCGACGGGCCCGTCGCCGAGTACCGGGCCCTGATCATCAACCACGAGGTCGGCCACTGGCTGGGCCGCGGCCATGAGACCTGCCCGGGGAAGGGACGGCCCGCGCCCGCGATGATGCAGCAGATCGACGGGCTGAAGGGGTGCGTGGCCAACGCCTGGCCGTACGACGCCAAGGGGCGCTATCTGGGCGGGCCGAAGGTTCCGTAGGCCGCTGCGGAGTCGGCTCAGCGGGCGCGGTGCACGAGCCGCCCCGCGAGCACCGTCGCCACGCAGTGCCGGGCCCCGCCCGCGCGCAGCGCCGCCTCGTCGGCCACGTCGAAGACGGCGAGGTCCGCGCGGCCGCCCACGGTCAGCGGGCCATGGGCGGTGGCGGCCAGGTCACCGCCCGAAACCGCGAAAGGATCCAGGTCCGGCGGGCCCGCGGCGTTTCCGGGCGCCTGGACCTGGACCAGCCCCGACCGGGCGAGCGCCGTCCGCAGCGCCGGGTCCTCCGCCCCGAACGGCCCCACCACCTGCGTGGTCCCGTGCCGCAGCATCCGCTGGAGCCCGCGCCGTACGCTGCCCGCCCGCCGGGCCGCGTCCACCGTCGCCGCGAGCCGCTCGAACTCCTCGCCCCACAGCGGCAGTTCACCCAGCTCGTCGGCCTCGCGCGGGTCCGGGTGGTAGCAGCGGGTGAGCAGCTCGCGGGCCCGGTCCTGGCGGAGTCCGGGCGTGAGGAGACCGGGCCAGCGGCGGACCCGGGCCGCCGGGTGCGCGGCGACGACCTCCTCGTACGGACCGATGGCGGCGATCCGGTCGCCGTCCACGACCACCGCGCCGCCACCGGCACCCTCCCCAACGGCCGCCGCGCCGACCGGAAGGACCAGCGGCGCGGCGTGAATCGTCAGCATGAATACGTCAGTTGGCGTTGAGGAGCTTCAGCTCCGGGTGGGCCGTGCCGCCCGCGATCGCGGTGGAGGAGATGTGCGAGACCACGCGCTCGTCGACCGGGTCGTTCGCCGGGTCGTCGTGCACGACGAGGTGCTCGTACGTGGTGGCGCGCTGCGCCGGGACCCGGTCCGCCTTGCGGATCAGGTCGATGATCTCCAGCCGGTTGGACCGGTGCTTGGCGCCGGCCGAGGAGACCACGTTCTCCTCCAGCATGATCGAGCCGAGGTCGTCCGCGCCGTAGTGCAGCGACAGCTGGCCGACCTCCTTGCCGGTGGTCAGCCAGGAGCCCTGGATGTGGGCCACGTTGTCGAGGAAGAGCCGGGCGATGGAGATCATCCGCAGGTACTCGAAGAGCGTGGCCTGCGTGCGACCCTTCAGCTTGTTGTTCTCCGGCTGATAGGTGTACGGGATGAAGGCGCGGAAGCCGCCCGTACGGTCCTGGACGTCCCGGATCATCCGCAGGTGCTCGATCCGCTCGGCGTTGGTCTCGCCGGTGCCCATCAGCATGGTGGAGGTGGACTCGACGCCGACGCCGTGCGCGATCTCCATGATCTCCAGCCACCGCTCACCGGACTCCTTGAGCGGCGCGATGGCGGTACGCGGCCGGGCCGGCAGCAGCTCGGCGCCCGCGCCCGCGAAGGAGTCGAGACCGGCGGCGTGGATCCGGCTGATGGCCTCCTCGGCGGAGACCTTCGAGATCCGGGCCATGTGCTCGATCTCGGAGGCGCCGAGGGAGTGGATCACCAGCTGCGGGAACGCCTTCTTGATCGCGGAGAAGTGCTCCTCGTAGTACTCGACGCCGAAGTCCGGGTGGTGGCCGCCCTGGAACATGATCTGCGTCCCGCCGAGCTCGACGGTCTCCGCGCAGCGGCGCAGGATGTCCTCGATGTCCCGGGTCCAGCCCTTGGCCTTGTCCTTCGGCGGCGCGTAGAAGGCGCAGAACTTGCAGGCCGTCACACACACGTTGGTGTAGTTGATGTTGCGCTCGATGATGTACGTCGCGATGTGCTCCGTACCGGCGTAACGGCGACGGCGTACGGCGTCGGCGGCCGCCCCCAGCGCGTGCAGCGGCGCCGAGCGGTAGAGGTCGAGCGCCTCCTCCGGAGTGATCCGACCGCCCTCGGCGGCTCGGTCGAGGACGGGCTGGAGATCGGCCTTCTCGGTCACCGGGCTGTCACCTTTCGGCGGTTTTTTGAGGATCCTCGGACCGATCCAGCGTACGCCAGCCCCGTGCGCCGTCAGCCGCCGGACCGGGTGAGGTCGCCGTACGGGAGGCCCGCGCCGCGCTCCTCGGAGCGGTAGCCGAGCGTTCCGTCGGCGGCGAGGCGGAAGACCAGGTCGGCCTCGGTGGTGGTGCACAGGCCCGGGGTGCTGGGGCGGTCCGGGTCGGTGCGCTCGCGGACCTTGAGCTCGCGCGCGGTGCCGGAGGTGAGGGTGCCGACGCTGTTGCAGGTGACGGTGATGCCGAGCTGGGAGATCGTGGTGGACATCCGGACGACCTGGGTGCCCTTCCCGCCCTCGGTGAAGACCGCGGTGAGCGTGCCGTGCGGCTGGCCGCTCGTCTGCTCGGTGAGCGGGCCCTCCCAGGTGCCGACGAACGCCTCCGGCACCTCGCTCACGGCGGGCTCCTCCTCATCGGCGGGGCCGGAGGTGGCCGGGGCCGGGTCCTGGGAGGCCGTGGCGGGGGCGGACGGCGACGGGGTGCCGGCCGCGGTGTCGCTTCCCTTCCGCCCGTCCGCGTCGCCGCCCGGGAAGAAGCCGTCGAGCAGGCCCGAGCCGAGAGCGACGACCACGAACGAGCCGGCCACGGCCAGCGCCACGGTGCAGCTCACCCGGCGGCTCCGGCGCGCGCCGGAGCCTGCGCCGGTGCCGGTACCTCCGCCCGTGCCTGCGCCCGTGCTCGTCCGTGCGTCGGCGCTGACGGTGACGGAGAACCTGGGGTCATGCGGCCGCTGCCCGGGAAGCCCGACGCTGGGCGGCACGCCGGGCGGGGGCGGGGTGTCGGGTGCGTGGACGAGCGGCGGACCGAAGACCCCCAGGAGGCCGGATCCTGTGGAGCTGTCGGGGCCGGTACGGGGATCGGCGCCGGATCCCGTACGCGAGTCGGAGCCCGATCCCGTACGCGGGTCGGAGCCCGATCCTGTACGAGGGTCGGCGCCGGATCCCGTACGCGGGTCGGAGCCCGATCCCGTACGGGAATCGCGTCCCGGGCCCTCGTGCTGGTCCGCGCCCGGCCCTCCGCCGAACCCCGCCCCCAGCGACGCGCTGCTGAACGGCACCGGGCCCGAGCCCGTCGGCGCGTCCTGCGGTTCCAGGTCCAGCAGCGCCACCGCCGACCGGCTGACCTCGCCCACCAGCCGGCCCGGCAGCCACCCCGCCGCCACCATCGCCGCCGCCCCGTCCGGAGCCAGCGTGCGGGCGAGGTCGGCCGGGGCGGGCCGCGCGTCCGGGTCCTTGGACAGGCACCCGGCGACCACCTCGCGCAGCTCGCCCTCCAGGTCGCCCAGCTCCGGCTCCTCGTGGACCACCTTGTAGAGGAGCACGGCGGAGGAGTCGCCGGAGAAGGGGGCCGCGCCGGTCGCCGCGTACGCCAGGACCGCGCCCAGCGAGAAGACGTCCGCCGCACCGGAGACGTCCCGGCCGCGGATCTGCTCGGGCGCCATGTAGCCGGGTGAGCCGACGGAGACACCGGTGGAGGTGAGCGAGACCGTGGCGCCGAGGGCCCGGGCGATGCCGAAGTCGATGAGGCGGGGGCCGTCCAGGGCGAGCAGCACGTTGGAGGGCTTCACATCGCGGTGGACGATGCCCTGGCCGTGGACGACGTGGAGGGCTTCGGCGAGACCGGCGCCCAGGGTGCGGACCGCGTGCTCGGGCAGCGGCCCGTGCTCGGTGATCGCCTGGGAGAGCGGCGGCCCGGCGACGTAACCGGTGGCGACCCACGGCACCGGAGCGTCCGGGTCCGCGTCCAGGACCGGCGCGGTCCACTGCGCGCCGATGCGCCGCGCGGACTCCACCTCACGCCGGAACCGGGCGCGGAACTGCTCGTCGAGCGCGAAGTGCGGGTGGACCACCTTGACCGCGACCGTGCGGCCGCCGGCGCTGCGCCCGAGGTAGACCCGGCCCATGCCGCCCGCCCCGAGCCTGCCGAGCAGCCGGTAGGCACCGATGGTGTGCGGTTCGCCCGCTTCCAGCGGCTGCATATGCGCTCCCCCTGAGAACCGTGTGGCTGGGAGTCCTGCGGTCGGTCCGGACTCGGACCGAAGCCTAGGGGGCGCCACCGGCGCGGTCACCGGGAAACGGCCGGACCATTCCCCCTTCTCCGGGCAGGAGGGGATGATTTCGCCCCGGGGAAAGGCGCGAATGCGTTGTTCGGCAGACCCTCCCCCAATTCCCCTGCCCCGGAACCGGAAAGGGAATTCGCCCATTCAGCCGCCGAGCAGCTCCACGCGTACATCCGCCGGGTACCCGGTGTCCGCGCCGGTCCGGCGGGCGAACTCGCGGACGCCGGCCAGCTGGTCCGGCCCGAAGCGGAAGTCCAGGGTCGTGAAGTACCGCTCCAGCACCTCCGCGTCGAAGGCCTCCCAGCGGGCCGCCTGCTCCGCGACCTTGGCGACCTCCTCCAGCGAGAGGTCCCGGGAGGCGAGGAACGCCTCGTGCACCTTGGCGGCCGTCTCGGGGTGCGCGGCCAGGAAGTCCTTGCGGGCCGCCCAGACGGCGAAGACGAACGGCAGCCCCGTCCACTCCTTCCACATCTGGCCCAGGTCGTGGACCTGGAGCCCGAGGCGCGGCGCGTCGTGCAGGTTGGCGCGCAGGGCCGCGTCGCCGATCAGGACGGCCGCGTCCGCCTCCTGCATCATCAGCCCGAGGTCGGGCGGGCAGGTGTAGTAGTCGGGCCGAACCCCGTAGCGCTCGGCGAGCAGCAGCTGCGCCAGGCGTACGGAGGTGCGCGAGGTGGAGCCGAGCGCGACCCGGGCCCGGTCGAGCTGCTCCAGCGGGAGCTGCGAGACGATCACGCAGGACATGACCGGCCCGTCGCAGCCGACCGCGATGTCCGGGAAGGCCACCAGGTCGTCGGCGTTGCGCAGGTACTCCACGAGGGTGACCGGCCCGATGTCCAGGTCACCCCGGACCAGCTGCTCGCTGAGCCGCTCCGGGGTGTCCTTCGAGAGCTCCAAATCGAGCAGGGTTCCCGTACGCGCCAGGCCCCAGTAGAGCGGCAGGCAGTTCAGGAACTGGATGTGGCCGACGCGGGGCCGGCTGCGACGGTCGTCGCCTTCGCGGGGGGAGACGGTTGAATTGTCCACATCGCGAGGCTAGACCCGCATCCGGCCACGAGCACCACCGGGGCCCGCGCAGCCCCCTTTTCACACGCCTCTCGCCGTCGCCCGGCGGGTCGATCAAACCTTCGGGTGAAGTGATCTTTCCCTCTACCGCTCCCCGGAGACCGCGTGCTAGGCTCGCCCGCAAGTTGCAGTTTGGTTTCCCTTGCAGTACAGAGCCTGCGGAGCATGTAACCCGCAGGCTTTTGTAGTTTTCAGACTTGTTTGCAGGTTCTGGAGCAGGGCAACCCTTTGGCCCAAGGAGGGCTTATGGCTACCGGAACCGTCAAGTGGTTCAACGCTGAAAAGGGCTTCGGCTTCATCGCCCAGGACGGCGGCGGCCCGGATGTCTTCGTTCACTACTCCGCGATCAACGCGTCCGGGTTCCGCTCCCTCGAGGAGAACCAGGTCGTGAACTTCGACGTCACTCAGGGACCCAAGGGTCCGCAGGCTGAGAACGTCACCCCGGCCTAGTTGCCCGGGTCGGCCGATCGCGGCCGCACATAGCAGTACCCAAGGAGCCCCGCTCCCCCGTCTCGGCGGAGGAACGGGGCTCCTGCCTGTTTCCGGGCCGCGCGGACCGTACGCCTTGACCTTCACCCCGTGTGAAGGCGTGCAGTGGGAGCCATCATGTTCACCATCGGAGACTTCGCCCGGTACGGGCGGGTGTCGCGGCGGATGCTGCGCCACTACGACGCCATCGGGCTGCTGCGCCCGGACCGTACCGACCCCGCCACCGGCTACCGCTTCTACGGAGCCGCCCAGCTCGCCCGCCTCAACCGGATCATCGCGCTGAAGGACCTCGGCTTCACGCTCCAGCAGGTGCGGGCCGTCCTGGACGAGCAGGTGGACCCGGAGGAGCTGCGCGGGATGCTGCGGCTGCGCCGGGCGGAGCTGGCGGAGGCGGTGGCGGCCGCGACCGCGCGGCTGGCCCAGGTCGAGGTGAGGCTCCGGTCGATCGAGAGCGAGGGGCACATGCCTGCTGATGACGTCGTGTTCAAGACCGTTCCGGCGGTCCGGGTGGCCGAGCTGACCGGGACGGCGGCCGGCTATGAGCCGCAGGACATCGGGCCGGTGATCGGGCCGCTGTACGAGGAGCTCTTCCCGCTCCTGGAGGGCGCCGGCGTCCGGCCGACCGGTCCCGGGATCGCCTGGTACGAGGACGCCCCGCACGGCTCTGCCGACGGCGGCGGCGCGATCGTCGTGCACGCGGGGGTGACGGTGTCGGCGCCGGTGGGTCCGGTCGCCGGTACCGGCGTACGGGTCGTGGAGCTGCCCGCGTTCGAGGCGGCGACGATCGTGCACCGGGGCGCGATGGACGACGTACTGCCGACCGCGCAGACCCTGGCCCGCTGGCTGGACGCCCATGGCTACCGCTCCACGGGGTACGCCCGCGAGGTCACCCTGGAGTGCCCGCCGGAGCGGAGCGGGTGGGTGACGGAGCTGCAGGAGCCGGTGGCGAAGGGCTGACGCCCGTCGGCACGTCGGCCCGTCGGTACAGGGAGGGGCACCCCTCCCCGTACACACGTGCCCTCTACGCCCCCGCCCAGAGCCCGTCCTCCGTCAGCCCCAGCAGCTCGATCGCGTTGCCGCGCACGATCCGGTCCACGACGTCCGGCGCCAGGTGGCCCATCTGCGCCTCGCCGACCTCGCGGGACTTGGGCCAGGTGGAGTCGGAGTGCGGGTAGTCCGTCTCGTACAGGACGTTCCCCACGCCGATCGCGTCCAGGTTCTTCAGGCCGAAGGCGTCGTCGAAGAAGCAGCCGTAGACGTGCTCCGCGAACAGTTCGGACGGCGGGCGGTGGACCTTGTCGGCGACGCCGCCCCAGGCGCGGTTCTCCTCCCAGACGACGTCGGCGCGTTCCAGGATGTACGGGATCCAGCCGATCTGGCCCTCCGCGTACATGATCTTCAACCCCGGGAAGCGCTCGAACTTGCCGCTCATCAGCCAGTCGACCATCGAGAAGCAGCAGTTGGCGAAGGTGATGGTGGAGCCGACGGCGGGCGGGGCATCGGCGGAGGTGGACGGCATCTTCGACGAGGAGCCGATGTGCATGGCGATGACGGTCCCGGTCTCGTCGCAGGCGGCGAGAAACGGATCCCACTCGTCCGTATGTATGGACGGAAGTCCGAGATGAGGAGGTATCTCGGAGAACGCCACCGCGCGCACGCCCCGCGCCGCGTTGCGCCGGACCTCGGCGGCGGCCAGCTCCGCGTCCCAGAGCGGGACGAGGGTGAGCGGGATGAGGCGGCCGTGCGCCTCGGGGCCGCACCACTCCTCCACCATCCAGTCGTTGTACGCGCGCACTCCGAGCAGCCCCAGCTCGCGGTCGTTCGCCTCGGTGAACGTCTGGCCGCAGAAGCGCGGGAAGGTCGGGAAGCAGAGCGCGGACTGGACGTGGTTGACGTCCATGTCGGCGAGGCGCTCCGGGACCGAGAAGGAGCCGGGACGCATCTGCTCGTAGGTGATGATCTCCAGCTTGATCTCGTCCCTGGCGTAGCCGACGGCGGTGTCCAGGCGGGTGAGCGGCCGGTGCAGGTCCTCGTAGACCCACCAGTCGCCCACCGGCCCGTCGTCGCCCTTCGCGCCCATCACGGGCGCGAACTTTCCGCCCATGAAGGTCATTTCCTTCAGCGGTGCGCGGACGATGCGCGGGCCGGAGTCCGCGTACTTGGACGGGAGCCGGTCCCGCCAGACATGAGCGGGCTCCACCGTGTGGTCGTCCACCGAGATGATCTTCGGGAAGGTCTCCATGCGTTCCACGGTAGCGCCGATCTGACGAACCGTCAGCTAGCGTGCACGGAAGCATGCACTGAAGCGTGCGCGGAAGCGTGCACGGATGGGACGCGGCCACGGTTCCCGAATCGTTGTCGAGGGCTTGTGCAGAGCGTCACCCACTGCTGACGCGCCCGCCCGCGACAAGGCAGACTGTTGAGCGCGATACCAGCGGTACCGAGCAATCCGGATGTACACCGCACGTCGACGGACTCGCGGGCGGACCGACGCGCAGGCGGACGACCGGGCACGAACGGGCGGGGCATCCGGAGACGGGCACCACCGGCAGGCCCCGCTGACGAGGCCGGGCCGGCAGGCGAGCAGGACAGGGGGCATCAATGGACCGTGACCACGGGCCACGCGTGCGCGTACCGGAGCAGCGCGCTCCGGAGGAACCGGGGGCCGCCGACTCCCTCAGGTTCACCGTCCTGGGTCCCGTACGGGCATGGCGCGGCGCCGAGGCGCTCCCTTCCGGCTCACCGCAGCAGCGCGCGCTGCTCGCCGCCCTGCTCCTGCGCGAGGGCCGGACGGCCACGGCGGGCGAGCTGATCGACGCGTTCTGGGGCGAGGACCCGCCCTCGCAGGCGAAGGCCACGATCCGTACGTACGCCTCACGGCTCCGCAAGATCCTGGGCCAGGAGACCCTGGTGAGCGAGTCCGGCGGGTACGCGCTCCGGACCGGGCGCGGGGCGCTCGACCTCACGCTGGCGCAGGATCTGGCGGTCGAGGCCGAGAAGGCGCGCGCCGGCGGGAACCGGCTCCAGGCGCGCACGCTGATCAACAAGGTGCTGGGCCTGTGGGACGGCGAGGCGCTGGCGTCCGTGCCGGGGCCGTACGCGGAGAACCAGCGCACCCGGCTGGAGGAGTGGCGCCTCCAGCTCACCGAGGCGCGGCTCGACCTGGACCTGGAGGTGGGCAGCCACGCGGAGGCCGTCTCCGAGCTGACCGCGCTCACCGCCGCCCACCCGCTGCGGGAGCGCCTGCGCGAGCTGCTGATGGTGGCGCTGTACCGCAGCGGCCGGCAGGCGGAGGCGCTGGCGGTGTACGCGGACACCCGCCGGCTCCTCGCCGAGGAGCTGGGTGTCGACCCGCGCCCCGAACTGGCCCAGCTCCAGCAGCGGATCCTGCGGGCCGACGAGGAGCTGGCCCGTCCGGCGGACGAACCGGCGCCGGCGCCCGCGCCGTTGAAGCCCGCGCAACTTCCGGCGACCGTGCCGGACTTCACCGGCCGGGACTCCTTCGTACGGGATCTGGGCGAGCAGCTCGCCACCGCCGAGGGGTCGGTGATGGCGGTCTCCGCGCTGGCCGGGATCGGCGGCGTCGGCAAGACGACGCTCGCCGTCCATGTGGCGCACCAGGCCCGCCCGCACTTCCCGGACGGACAGCTCTACGTCGACCTCCAGGGCGCGGGCGCGCGGGCGGCGGAGCCGGAGACGGTGCTCGGCTCGTTCCTGCGGGCGCTCGGCACGGCGGACTCGGCGATCCCGGACACGCTGGACGAGCGGGCCGCGCTCTTCCGCTCGACGCTGGACGGCCGCCGGGTCCTCGTCCTCCTGGACAACGCCCACGACGCCGCCCAGATCCGCCCGCTGCTGCCCGGGACGCCGGGGTGCGCGGCCCTGGTGACGAGCCGGGTGCGGATGGTCGACCTGGCCGGGGCGCATCTGGTGGACCTGGATGTGATGTCGCCGGACGAGGCGCTCCAGCTCTTCACCCGGATCGTCGGCGCGGAGCGGGTCGGCGCGGAGCGGGAGGCGGCGCTCGACGTGGTGGCCGCGTGCGGGTTCCTGCCGCTGGCCATCCGCATCGCCGCCTCGCGGCTGGCCGCCCGCCGCACCTGGACGGTCTCCGTCCTCGCCGCCAAGCTGGCGGACGAGCGCCGCCGGCTGGACGAGCTCCAGGCGGGCGACCTCGCGGTGAAGGCCACCTTCGAACTCGGCTACGGCCAGCTGGAGCCGGCCCAGGCCCGCGCCTTCCGCCTGCTCGGCCTCGCCGACGGCCCCGACATCTCGCTGGCCGCCGCGGCCGCGCTGCTCAACCTGGAGCCGCACACGGCGGAGGACCTGCTGGAGGCGCTGGTCGACACCTCGCTCCTGGAGTCGGCCGCACCGGGCCGCTACCGCTACCACGACCTCGTACGCCTCTACGCGCGTGCGTGCGCCGAGCGCGACGAACAGCCGCCGGTGGAGCGCGAGTCGGCGCTCTCGCGGCTGCTGGACTTCTACCTGGCCACGGCGGCGGGGGTGTACGCGCTGGAGCGGCCGGGCGAGCGGGTCCTGGACCACTTCACCCGGACCGAGTACCCGGGCTTGGTGTTCCCTCTCCGGGAGACCGCTCTCGACTGGCTGTTCACCGAGTCGAGCGGACTCCTGGCCTGCGCCCGCCAGTCGGCCGCCATCGGGATGCCCAAGCGCGCCTCGGACCTCCTCATGGCCGTGGTCGACCTCGGGGAGTCCGGTGCGAACTCGCATCAGTTCGCCACCGCCGCCAAGGCCGTGAGCGATGCGGCCTGCGCCGCCGGTGAGGCGCAGGCCGAGGCCAGGGCCCGTACGATGCTGTCGCACGTGCACAGCGTCTCGGGGCGGTTCGCCGAGGCCGACGAGGAGGCCAGCCGGGCCCTCGCCCTGGGGCAGCTGGCCGACGACGCGGTCTCGCTGGGCCAGGCCCCCAATCAGCGGGGCATCATCGCCCTGTACGAGAACCGGCACGATGACGCCGAGGCCCATCTGACCCAGGCCATGGCCGCGTTCCGCGCCGACGGGAACAAGCCCGGAGAAGCGGCCGCCCTGTGCAACCTCTCCCGGGTGCACCTGGCCACCGGCCGGACCACCAGTGCCGTGCACCTCGCTCAGCAGGGCGTCGCCATCTACGAGGGTGACGCCACCGACCTGGCTCTGCGGCTGGCCAACGGGAAGTACGCGCTCGGGCTGGCGCTCATCGGCAGCGAGCAGATGTCCCGGGCCCGCGACGCCCTCCTGGAGGCGCTGCAGATCTTCCGGGAGAGCCGGCAGCAGCTCTGGCACGGGATGACCCTCTTCCGGCTGGCGGAGCTCCACCTCGCCGAGCAGGACGGGGCTCAGGCCGCGGCCCACGCCGAACAGGCACTGGCCGTACTCCGCGGCATCGGCGGGGACTGGCGCCGCGCCAACGTCCTGGCCGTGCTCGGCCGCAGCCTGACGGCCATAGGGCAGACGGATCGGGCGCAGGTCTGCTGGGGCGAAGCTCTGGCGATCTTCGACGAGTTGCGATCGCCCGAGGCGGCCTCGGTACGCGCCCTGCTGAACCCGGCGGGTGTGAACTGAGGCCGCGGGCCACGTTCATCATTCGTTTATCGCCGACCGACAGTCTCTGACTCATCGATCCGTCGCGTCGGGGGGCAGACGGATCGGCTTGCGGCCTCACCACTAGGGTGAACGGCCCTGGAGGGCCTGCCCGGCAGTCCACGGGGGAACAGCCGGGCAGGCCCCGCCCGATCATCACGTCACCAATTTCAGGAGTTGACTGACATGGCCGCCAACAAGGACAACCTCAAGCCCAACGGGGACGCGCACGCCACGGGCGAGGACATCACCACGCAGGACGCACACGCCACGACCAAGCCGGTGACGAAGCTCGGCGACGCCCACGCGACCGGCGGGCCGCTGGGCAAGCTGGGCGACGCCCACGCCACGGGCGAGCCGGTCAAGTAGACCTTCACCACGGGTCCGGGGGGACACGGGGGACGTACGGGGGTACGTACGGGGGAGCGGCCACGGTGGCGTGGAGGGGGAGCCGTCGCGGCCGTCGTACGCAGAGGGGCCCGAGCCTGGGGATGGGCTCGGGCCCCTCGGGCATGTGCGGGGTGGGCGCGGCTACAGGGCTCGGACCTGCACCCGGGGCGCGCACAGTTTGGTCAGGTCGTCGGCGTCGGAGGTGAAGACGACGGCGGGGCCCCGCTGCCGGTTCGCGATCGCGGCAAGGATCGCGCCCATGGCGTACTTGTGGCCGTGCAGGCCCGTCTCCCGCAGAAGCAGAATCGCCTCCTCCGCGATCCCCTTGGTGACGGGTTCGACGACCACACCGGACATCGCCCAGTCCCACACCGGGCGCCGGATCTTGCTGTGACAGGCCTCGACCAGGGTCGTCGAGCTGGTCACCACACGGATACCCGCCCCGTGGGCGTCCTTGAGGCGGCTCTTCATGTCCGCCGTGCCGAGGGCCGCCCGTGAGAGGGCCTCGCAGTCCAGTACGTACGAGATCTCCGGCATCAGGCAGCCGCCGCGTTCCGGCGCTCGGCCCCGGCCGGTGCCCGGTCGGCCGCCTGGTCCGCGAACCACTGCTCGATCTCACGCCGCTCGGCCTCGGCGGCGGCCAGGTCCGCGTCGGTGACAGGGCCGTACTCGCCCTCCAGGCGCTCCACCAGCTCCCCCAGCCGGTCATGCTCACGCTGGCGCTCCACGGCCCGCGTGACATACGCGCTGAAGGCGCCCGGGCCGACCTCCGCCCGGATCTCCTCCGCCAGCTCCTCCGGCAGGGTGACCGTGTATTTCTTGGTTGCCATACTTACGACCATACTGCCGCGTCGCGGCGACGGCCCCCGCCCGTTCACCCCATCCGGTGAAGCCGAACGAACATCCCACAGCCCCTATCCCCTCCCCCGCAGCTCCCCCTTCACCACCTTGCCGCTCGCGTTGCGCGGGAGTTCCGGGACGAACTCCACCGCCCTCGGCACCTTGAAGTTCGCCATCTCGCGGCGGGACCAGGCGATCAGGTCGTCCGCCGTCACCGTGGCGCCCCGGCGGCGGACCGCGTACGCCTTGCCGACCTCGCCGAGGCGTGGGTCGGGGACGCCGACGACCGCCACGTCGGCGATGTCCGGGTGGAGGCCGAGGAGCTGTTCGATCTCGGCCGGGTAGGCGTTGAAGCCGCCCACGATGAACATGTCCTTGATCCGGTCCGTGATCCGCAGGTTGCCCGTCTGGTCCAGGACGCCGACGTCGCCGGTGCGGAGCCAGCCGTCCGGGGTGATGGTGGCGGCCGTGGTGTCGGGGTCCTCGAAGTAGCCGGTCATCACGTTGAAGCCCCGGACCTGGATCTCGCCGGGCTCTCCGGGGCCGGCCAGGACGCGGACCTCGGTGCCGGGGATCGCGCGGCCGGACGTGGTGGCCACGGTCTCCGCCGGATCGCCCCGGCGGCACATGGTGACGATGCCGCTCGCCTCGGAGAGGCCGTACGCCGTGAGGACCGTGGGGACGTGGAGTTCGGTGCGCAGGCGTTCCACCAGGCGGAGCGGGACGACCGCCGCACCCGTGACCACCAGGCGCAGGGCGGTCAGGTCGTGGGCGTCACGGGCCGGGTGGTCCAGGAGGGACTGGTGGAGCGTGGGCGGGCCGGGCAGGACGGAGATGCGTTCCGCCGCGATGTTCGCCAGCACCGTGTCCACGCTGAACACCGGCTGCGGGACCATCGTGGCCCCGCGCATCAGGCAGGCGATGATCCCCGCCTTGTAGCCGAAGGTGTGGAAGAACGGGTTGACGATGAGATAGCGGTCGCCTTCGCGCAGGCCCGCCAGCTCGCTCCAGATCGCGTACGCGCGCAGCGTCTGCGCATGCGTGATCACCGCACCCTTCGGGGCGCCCGTGGTGCCCGAGGTGTAGATGATGTCGGAGGGGTCCGAGGGGCGGAGGGCGTCGGCCCGTTCCCGTACGGCCTCGGCCGGTACGTCCTCGCCCGCCGCCAGGAACTCCGGCCAGCTCGTGTAGTCCTCCGGGGCCGCGTCCGCCAGCACCACCACCCGCTCCAGGTCCGGCAGCTTCACCTCGGCCCGGCGCAGGGACGCCACGTACGAGGTGCCCAGGAACGTGCCGGTGACGAAGAGCAGCCTGGCCCGGCTGCGGCGCACGATGTGCGCCGCCTCCGTGCCCTTGAACCGGGTGTTCAGCGGGACCAGCACCGCGCCCGCGCTCACCGCGCCGAGCGCGGAGACGATCCAGTCCAGCGTGTTCGGCGCCCAGATCGCGACCCGGTCGCCCGGCTCCACCCCGGCGGCCATGCACGCGGCGGCGGCGCGCTCCACCCGGGCGCCGAGTCCGGCGTACGTGAGGCGGGTGCGGCCTTCGACCACCGCTTCCGCCGATCCGTACCGCCGCGCCGCCTCCCGTACCAGCCCCGGAATGGAGTCCCACTCCTCGTCGCCCCACTCCTCGTCCCCTCGCATCACGCGCCCGCCTTCCTGCCGCCGCCGCACTAGCTGACTATCCGTCAGATTAGCGGTAGCCTCTGCCGCTGTCAGCAGGCGCGGGAGTGCGGGAGGTTGGCGGATGGCGACGCTCAAGGACGCGACAGCGATAGCCGGGATCGGGCAGACGGCCTTCGCGAAACGGCTCCCGGAGTCCGAGAAGACGCTCGCCTGCCGGGCGATCCTGGCGGCCCTCGACGACGCGGGCATCGCGCCGTCGGAGGTCGACGGCTTCGCCTCGTACACGATGGAGGAGACCGACGAGGTGGAGGTCGCCAAGGCGATCGGCGCCGGGGACGTCACCTTCTTCAGCAAGGTGGGGTACGGGGGCGGTGGCTCCTGTGCCACCCTCGGCCACCTCGCCGCCGCCGTCGCCACCGGGCAGGCGACCGTCGGTGTCGCCTGGCGGTCGCGGAAGCGCGGGTCGGGCCCCCGCCCCTGGAAGAACACCGCCGTGCAGCTGCCGACCCCCGCCCAGTGGACCCGGCCCTACGGACTCCTCCGCCCCGCCGACGAGATCGGCATGCTGGCCCGGCGCTACATGCACGAGTACGGAGCCACCCGCGACCACCTCTTCAACGTGGCCCTCGCCTGCCGCAACCGGGCCAACCAGAATCCTGCCGCGATCATGTACGAGCGTCCGCTGACCCGCGAGATGTACATGACCTCCCGGTGGATCAGTGAACCCCTCTGTCTCTTCGACAACTGCCTGGAGACGGACGGGGCGTTGGCGTGTGTCATCGTCTCCGCCGAGCGCGCCCGCGATTGCCGGCAGAAGCCGGTCTATCTGCACTCGGTCGCCCAGGGGCTGCCTGCCCAGCACCACGGAATGGTCAACTACTGGAACGACGACCCGCTCACCGGACCCGCCTGGACAGCGGCCCGACAGCTGTGGAAACAGGCCGACTTCGGGCCGGACGACGTCGATGTGGCCCAGATCTACGACGCGTTCACCCCGCTCGTCCCGCTCTCCCTGGAGGGCTACGGCTTCTGCGGGCGCGGCGAGGGCGGGGCGTTCACGGAGGGCGGTGCGCTGGAGAGCGGCGGGCGGCTGCCGGTCAATACCGGCGGCGGTGGGCTGAGCGAGGCGTACATCCACGGGTTCAACCTCATCACCGAGGGCGTCAAGCAGCTGCGCGGGACGTCCACCGCCCAGGTGCCGGATGCCTCGACCTGCCTGGTCACGGCGGGCGAGGGCGTACCGACATCGGCCGTACTGCTGAGGAGCTGAGGACATGGCCGTGAACGATTCGCTGTTGCTTCCCGTCGTCGACGAGGACGGTGCGCCCTTCTGGGAGTACGCCGCCCGGAGCGAGCTGCGCGTCCAGGCCTGCGCCTCCCCCGCCTGCGGCGAACTCCGCTTCCCGCCCCGGCCGTGCTGCCCGCACTGCGGCTCCTTCGACAGCGAGTGGCGGCTGATGAGCGGGCGCGGCCGGCTCTGGTCGTACGTGATCCCGCACCCGCCGCTGCTCCCCGCCTACGCCGAACAGGCCCCGTACAACGCGGTGGTGGTGGAGCTGGTGGAGGCTCCGCGCATCCGGCTGGCCGGGAACGTCGTCGCGTCCGCCGAGGCGCCGCTGAACTCGGTGGACCCGGCGCGGCTGCGGATCGGCGCGCCGGTACGGGCGGTCTTCTGCCCGGCGGGGCCAAGTGGCGGGCCCACGCTGGTCCGTTGGCTGCTGGAGCGGTGAGCGGTGGCGCTGCGCATCGAGCGGGACCCGAAGCGCGGGGTCGCGCTCGTCTGCCTGGACCGGCCGGAAAAGCTCAACGCGATCGACCTGGAGACGGCCGGGGAACTCGCCGCGCTCTGGAAGGAGTTGCGGTACGACGAATCGGTACGGGCCGTGGTCCTCACCGGGTCCGGCACCCGCGCCTTCTGCACCGGGATCGACCGGCGGGTGGAGGTCCCGCAGCCTCCGTCCCCGTACGCCATCGATGATCCCCTGCTGCGGATCGGGCCCAAGGCGAACGACCTGTGGAAGCCGGTGGTCGCGGCGGTGGAGGGGATGGCGTGCGGCGGGGCGTTCTACCTGCTGGGCGAGGCGGAGTTCATCGTCGCCTCGCGCGAGGCGACCTTCTTCGACCCGCACACGACGTACGGGATGGTCTCGGCGTACGAGGCGATGGCGATGGCCCAGCGGATGCCGTTCGGCGAGGTCGCCCGGATGGCCCTGATGGGTACGGCGGAACGGGTCGGTGCCGCGCGGGCGTACGCGATCGGGCTGGTCAGCGAGGTGACGGAGCCGGGCGGTGCGGTGGCGGCGGCGCTGCGGGCGGCGGCGGTGATCGCCGGGTACCCGACCGACGCGGTGCAGGGCACGGTCCGGGCGGTGTGGTCGGCGAAGGAGGCCGCCCGGACGCAGGCGATGGCCCAGGCGCCCGCGCTGATCGCGCTGGGGAACCTGGGGCCGGAGCGGCAGGCAGAGCTGTTCGCGAGGCGGCGGGGCGGCGGGGGCGGGGGGCCGAGAGTGCGGTGAGTTCCTCCGGCGCCGGGCCCTGCGCACCTTCCCTCAGAGCAGCTGCGCCGTCACCTCGCACCGCTTGACCTCGGAGACCCGGCGCGGGCTCTCCATCCGTACGGTGAGGTTGCGGACGTCGCCGGCGTCCAGGGTCGTGGTGGTCTCGGCGGTGTCGACGATGTTCCCGCGCCCGTCGTAGAACGTCACGTCGACCTCGTACGCGTGACTGCGGCTGTCGCTGGACCGCAGCTCGACGACGGACGCGGTGACCGCCTTGCGCTTGCCCTTGCGAGGCTGGGCGCAGCGGATCACGCGGACGGCGGGGCCGTCGGTGGCGGTGGGTGTCGGGGTTCCGTAGGTGGAACCGGACGAGCCGGAGCCGGAGTTGTCGTCGTAGTCGTCGTCGCTGTAGTCGGTGTGGCGGTAACCGCTGTTGCTCTTCTTGGAGTTGGAGCAGCCGCCGCCCGAACTGCTGCTGCCCTTGCTCTTGCTGCCCTTGCCGCCGCTGGTGGACGTGGAGAATCCGGTGAGCGCGAGCACCACCACGACCAGGACCGCCGCGAGCTTGATCTGTCGCCGCATCATGGATGCAGCCCCCCTTGTGTCGTTCCTCGTGTGTTGCCGTGCGTTGCCGTGTGCCGTCGTTTCCCGTGCTGTTCGTCCGACAGCATGCCGGACGGGTCCGACACCTAGGTCATGACCCTGTCACGGTCGCGTCATGATCCGTGGGGCCGGGCATCCTCGGGGCGGCCGGCGGCGTCCGCGTGGCGAGGGTGATCGTCCCGGCGTAGCGTCGTGCGTGCGGGGGGTGTTCGCCGTACGCCGTTGGAGGCTGACGATGATCCGCACCATCCTCGGCTCACTCGTCGCCCTGGCCGGAGCGGCGTCGGCCGTGCTGAGCCCGTTCCGTGACTGGTACAGGGGCCGGACGGGGCGGGAGTACCGGGTGGAGGACCTGTTCGGAGGCATCACCGCCACGGAGTCGGGGGTGCTGGTGTCGATGCTGCTGCCGTTCCTGGGGGCGGCGGTGCTGGTGGTGCTGGGCGTGATGCTGCGGTCGCGGCTCGTCGTCGCGCTCGCGGGGCTGGTGGTGCTGGGCTTCACGGTCCTGTGGATGGTCCGCCAGGGACAGGCGGTGGGGTCGCTGACGGTGGGCGGGGACGGGGTGGGGGTGGGGGTGGTGAACGCGGCTGCGGGTGGCGTGCTGATGCTGATCGGGGCGGTGCTGATGAAGGGGCGCAGGCGGCGGGAGCGGGAGCGGGTGCCGGTGGAGCCGTATGCCGCGCCGGCGGCGGATCAGGTGGACATGTGGCCGCCCACGCAGGAGCCGGGGATGTCGACGAACACGTCGCCTTGGCCGGAGCCGGAGGTGGATCCCTACACGGGGCCTGATCCCCATGACCCCCGTACGCGGTCGTATCCGCAGGCCCCGCCGGGGCCCGGGGACCCCCGGGATCCGGTGCATCCGCCTCGGCGGCCGCCGGAGGGGTGACGGTGCCCTGTGCCGGGGGTTCCGTCCTCAAACGCCGGACGGGCTGGGATGTCCGGGGCGCCGGCCCCCGTCCGAGCCGACCGGTCACCCCGTCAACGGTTCCGTCCTCAATCGCCGGACGGGCTTGATATGTCCGCCGGTCAAAATCAAGCCCGTCCGGCGATTGAGGACGCCTCTCAAGCCCGTCCGGCGTTTGAGGACGGAACCGGGGAGCTCAGGTGCGGGCCCTGTTCCCCGTGCCGGTGCCCTTCAGCGCGTCCAGCGCGTACACGCAGCGGTCCTTGCTGCACGCGTACACCACGCCCGCCTGGGCCACGGGCGAGCCCGTGATCTCGCCGCCCGTCGCCAGCTTCCAGCGGAGCTGGCCGCCCGCCGCGTCCAGCGTGTACAGCACGTGGTCCGCCGAGCCGAAGTGGACCCGGCCGTCCGCCACGACCGGCGAGCCCACCACGTCGCCGCCCGCGGCGAAGCGCCACTTCGGGGTGCCGGTGACCGCGTCCAGGGTGTAGAGCGCGCTGCCGCTGCCCACGTGGACGTTGCCGACCGCGACGAGCACCGGTTCGAGCGAGGCGCGGGCCTCCGTGGCGATGCGCCAGCGGTCCTTGCCGGTGGTCGCGTCGAGCGCGTACACCGTGCCGAGGTAGTCCGCGAGGTAGACCCCGCCCCCGGTCACCGCCGGTCCCGGCGCGAAGGCGGGCGGTGAGAGGAAGACCGCCGGCGACTCGAAGTGCCACCGCACCCGGCCGGAGGAGACGTCCACGGCCAGCACCCGGGTGCCCGCCGCGATGTAGACGTAGCCGTCGGGCGCCGGCGTCACCCGGACCGGGACGCCGCCGCAGGAGGCCGCATCGCCGATCGGGTACGACCAGCGCTCCAGGCCCGTACGGGCGTCGAGCGCGCGGAGCCGGGCGTCCTGCCAGACGTAGACCGTGCCGTCGTGGATGACCGGCGCCGCCTCCGCCGTCTCGAAGTCGGTCTGGGCTCCGGTGATCTCCCACAGCTTGTCGCCGTTGGACGCCTCCCACCCCTGCACCCCGCCGCCCCGGGTCGCGGTCAGCACCGTGCCCCGGTCGGCCTTGAGCGCGTACACCCAGGCGTCGGTCCGGAGGCGCCACTGCTCGGCGCCGGACGCCGCGTCCAGCGCGTACAGGGACGGGCCGTCCGAGGCGTGGATGCGGCCGCCCTCGACGGCCATCGCCCACGCCACGTCCCGGGTCTTGAACTGGCGGCGTCCGTTGCCGACGTCCAGCGCGTGGATCTCGAAGGACGTCACGTACAGCAGGTCACCGGAGACGACCGGCGTCCCCCACACGTCGTTGGACATGCGGAAGCGCCACGGTCGCCACCGGTCCGGCGCGGCGGGCGAGGCGTCCGGGGCAGGTCCCGGAGCCGGTACGGGGGCGGTGGGCGCCGTGGACGGACCGGCGGCCGAGCCGTTCAGTCCCGCGGGCGGGCGGACCCAGCCCGTCGCGGCGGCCGGATGCGCGGCGGCGGGGCCCCGGACCTCTCCCAGCTTCGGCCCAGGACCGATCGGCGCCTTGGCCCCGGGCAGGTGGACGGGCCCGCTGTCGGGTGCCGGGGGCGAGGAGGAGAGCGGGGACGGCGAGCGCAGGTCGTTCCCGCCGCGCCACTCGGGTCCACGACCGGGGCCACGATCGGGGACGCGGTCCGGCGCACGCTCCGGGGCGCGTGGCGGCTGCGGAGGGCGCGGCGGAGGCGCGGAAGGCGCGGGCGGAGCGGTGCGGCCGCCGCCGCGGCGCCGTTCGATCATGGCCGTCGCCGGGGTCGGCAGCCAGGCCGACGCCGTACCGCTGTCGTCGCTGCCGGAGGCGAAGAGGTGCGGGGCGAGCTGGGCCTGGAGGTCGGCGGGGCTGGGCCGGCGGGTGGCGTCCGTCTGCATGCAGGAGTCGATGAGCGGCCGCAGGTCGTCCGGCAGTCCTTCCAGGTCGGGCCCCTCGCGCAGCAGCATGAACACCGTCTCGACCGGGTTGGCCCCGTGGTACGGGGCGTGGCCGGTGGCGGCGAAGACGAGGGTGGAGCCGAGCGAGAAGATGTCGCTGGCGCCGGTGACGCTGCGCGAGTCGCGGGCCTGCTCGGGCGACATGTACGCGGGCGTGCCGACGGCGACGTTCGTCATGGTCAGGCGGGTGTTGGAGACGCCCGACGCGATGCCGAAGTCGATGACGCGGGGGCCGTCCTCGACGACGAGCACGTTGGACGGCTTCAGGTCGCGGTGGACCAGCCCGGCGCCGTGGATGGACTGGAGGGCCTCGGCGATCCCGGCGGCCAGCCACCGTACGGCCTGGGTCGGCATCGGGCCGCACTCGTTGACGATCTCCTCGAGCGAGGGCGCGGGTACATAGGCGGTGGCCAGCCACGGCACGGCGGCCCGGGGGTCGGCGTCGACCACGGCGGCGGTGTAGAAGCCGCTGACCGCGCGGGCCGCCTCGACCTCGCGCGTGAAGCGGACCCGGAAGAGCTGGTCCTCGGCGAGCTCGGTCCGCACCGTCTTGATCGCCACCCGCCGGCCCGACGCCGAGCGGGCGAGATAGACCAGCCCCATGCCGCCGGCCCCGAGCCGTCCCAGCACCTCGAACGGGCCGATCCGTCTCGGGTCGTGCTGCGTCAGCTGCTCCATCACGTGCCTGCCACCTCCCCGTACGGACCTCAGGAACGAAGCCCGCGAATTACCCGCCCGTTACCGCCCGGTGCGATTTCCGGCCTGCGCAGCGTCTCACCGCTGGGCACCACCTGGCGGTGCGCACCCTGATTCTTCCTGGCTCGGGCGCTGGTTGCGAACCCGGGGGCGGATGTGGGTGTCTCATGTCACTTCGGCCGATTCTCGCCCACATGGGGTACGTGCGTGGAGTCTTCGCGGAGTCTTCGGGGTCAGGGAAGCAGTTCGCTCGGCTGGAGCACCGCGAAGAGCGCTCCCTGGTCGTCGTGGAGGACCGCCATCCGCCCGTACGGGATGTCGAAGGGCGGCGCGGAGACCCGGCCGCCGAGCTGTACGGCGAGTTCGGCGGCCGCGTCGCAGTCGGCGACGGTGAAGTAGGTGAGGAAGTAGCTGGGCATCTCGGCCGGGAACGCGTCCGTGATGACGCTGCGGCCGCCGACGGCGGTGTCCGGGCCGGGTTCGCTGCCTTCGGGCGACCACATCCGGAAGTCGACCAGCGCCTCGGAGTCGCCGGAGACGTCGTTGCCCGCCTCGTCCAGGTCGGTGCCGTGGAAGCCGAAGACCTTCTCGTAGAAGGCGTCCACCGTCTCCGGCTGCCGGGTGTGGACCTCGGTCCAGCAGAAGGAACCGGGCTCGTTCTGCTTCTCGAACCCTTCGCGCTCCTCCGGCTGCCAGAGCCCGAAGACCGCGCCGCCGGGGTCGGCCGCCTGCGCCACGATCCCGGCGAGGCCCGCCCGTACCGGGTCGGTGATGATCTGGCCGCCGTGTTCGCGGATGGCGGCGACGGTGGCCCGGATGTCGTCGGTGGCGAAGTAGACGCCCCAGGCCGTCGGCATCCGCCCGTCCTTCTTGGCGGCGAGCGCGGCGACGAGCCTGCCGCCGCTCAGGGCGTCCGCGAAGGGCATCCCGTCGCCCGCGCGGAAGGTCCAGCCGAAGAGGCCGCCGTAGAAGCGCTTGCCCGCTTCGAGGTCGGAGAGCTGCACGTCCGCCCAGCACGGCGCCGAGTGCGCGAATGCGGCCATGGGGCCTGGTCCTTCCGTCGCAGTTCCCTTGCGGTGCCGTCGCAGTGACGCCCGTCACAGTCAACGTAACGTCGCGGCCGGTCGGGCGCGCCCCGAACGACGACCGAAGCACCCCATAGAGAACATTTGATCGGATAGTGAAGGCGCGGTCGCCAGGTGGACGCAGGTTGTCCACCGAAGTTGTCCACAGGCTGTTGATAACACAATCGCCCGGCGGTACCGGTGCGCCCCAGGGCCTCCGGCGCAACGGCCGAAAACAGGCGCCGCACCCGCTCCGCACCCCCCGCACCCCGGCGTTCCTGCGGCGTTCCCCATTTGCAGTCGGCCGAATAGCGCTCCCATCGCCCCTCGGTAAGCTGACGGCATGACAGGACAAGTACGTACCGTCGACGGCCGCGTGGCCGGTCGACGCGGTCAGGCGACGCGGCAGAAGCTGCTCGACTGCCTCAGCGAGATGCTCAGCTCCTCGCCGTACCGGGACGTCAAAGTCATCGACGTCGCCCGGAAGGCCGGGACTTCACCCGCGACTTTCTACCAGTACTTCCCCGATGTGGAGGGCGCCGTCCTCGAAATCGCCGAGGAGGTCGCCAAGGAGGGCGCCGGACTGACCGAACTGGTCGCCGGACGCCCGTGGGTCGGCAAGGCCGGCTGGCAGACGGCCGAGGAACTCGTCGAAGGGTTCCTCGACTTCTGGCGCCGCAACGACGCGATCCTCCGCGTGATCGACCTCGGCGCGGCCGAAGGGGACAAGCGGTTCTACAAGATCCGCATGAAGATCCTGAACTCGGTCACCAACTCCCTCACCGATTCGGTGAAGGAGCTCCAGGCCAAGGGCAAGGTCGACAAGGACGTCAGCGCCGCGGCGATGGCGGGCTCGTTGGTCGCGATGCTGGCCGCGGTCGCCTCGCACCAGAAGGGGTTCACCACCTGGGGCGTGAAGCAGGCCGAACTGCGCCCGAACCTGGCGCTGTTGGTGCACCTGGGCATCACCGGCAAGAAGCCCACCAAGTAGCACACCGAGTAGCCCGTCGGTACGCCTCACCGGTACGCCTCACCCGTACGCCCTGTCGGCACGTCCCGCCGGCACGTCCTGTCTCACCGACGGCGGACCACCCCGCACTCTGCCGGTGGTCCGCCGTCGGTGTTCCCGGACACCCACGGCGGAACGGACCCGGTGAACGGCGAACTACCGCCGCTCCAGCCGGAAGAGCCGGATCTCCCGCTCCACCCGCGCCTGGTACGCCGCGTACGGCGGCCAGAACCTCAGCGCCACCCGCCACACCTCCTCCCGCTCCGCCCCTTCCAGCAGCCGCGCGCGCACCGGGATGGACCGGCCGCGCCAGCTGATGACGGCCTCGTCCGGGCGGGCCAGCAGATTCGCGGTCCAGGCCGGATGGCCGGTCCGGCCGAAATTGCTGCCGACGAGGATCCAGGTGCTCTCGGACTCCCCCTCCGGCATGCAGGCCAGCGGGGTCACCCGGAGCCGCCCGCTGCGCGCCCCCGGCACCGTCAGGACGAGCCCCGGCAGCATCCGGGCGCTGGGCAGCACCCTGCCCCGGGTGAGCCGGTGGACGGTGCGGTCCATGACGGGGACGACGTGCGGGGCGATGCGGGCGAAGGCGCGGGTCGAGGACACCTTCTGGATCAGCCGGGCGCCACGGGTGCCGGTCATCGGACGGTCACCCCGTGCGCGAAACCGTCCGGCGTGACGTCCCCGAACAGCCCGGCCCGCCCCGCCGCATGGTCACGCAGCCGGTGTACGGGCCCGAAGAGCAGCTCGTCGCCCGCCGCCCGCTTCACGTACAGATGCGCCTCGTGCTCCCAGGTGAAGCCGATACCGCCGTGCAGCTGTACGGCCTCACCGGCCACGATCCGGGCCGCCTCCAGCGCCTGGGCCAGCGCCAGCGGGCCCGCCGCCGGGTCCCGGGCGGCGTGGTACGCGGCGGAGCGGGCCGCCTCCACCCGTACGTACAGGTCGGCGAGGCGGTGTTTGACCGCCTGGAACGACCCGATCGCCCGGCCGAACTGCTCGCGCTCCTTCACGTACGCCACGGTCCGCTCCAGCGCGCCCGCCGCCGCGCCGACCGCCTCTGCGGCGAGCACGGCGGCGGCGGTCCGCCCGGTGGCGGCGAGCGCGCCGCAGACGTCCGTCCCCGCGTCCCCGCCCAGGAGTTCGGCCGGGGTGTCGCGCAGCTCGACGCGGGCGAGGGGCCGGGTCTCGTCCATCGCGGTCAGCCGGGTGCGGGTGAGCCCTTCGGCCCCGCCTGACACCTCGGCCGGGGGGCCTGACACCTCGGCCGGGGCGAGGAAGAGGAGCGTCCGGCTCCGTGGATAGCCGCCGGTGTGGGCGGCGACGAGGAGGAGCCCGGCGCTGTGCCCGTCGAGGACCCGTTCGGCCTCACCGTAGAGCCGCCAGCCGCCGTCGCCGAAGCGGGCCTGGACGCCACCGGCCCGTCCGCCGCCCGCCCAGTCGCCGGCACGGTTGTCGGCGGTGAGGCCGAGAGCGGTGGCCATCGACCCGCCGGGGACGGCGAGTGCGGCGGTGAGGGTCCCGGCGGCGATCCGGGGCAGCAGGCCGGCGCGCTGCGCCGGGGTGCCGAGGGCGGCGATCAGGGGCGCGGCGAGTACGGCGGTGGCGAGGAGCGGTGAGGGCAGCAGGGCTCGGCCGGTCTCCTCGCAGGCGAGGGCCAGCTCGGTGGCGGTGCAGCCGGCCCCGCCGTACTCCTCCGGCAGCGCGAGCCCCGGCAGCCCGAGCTCCTGGGCGAGCCGGCGCCACAGGGACGGGTCGTGGCCCTCGGCGGTGCGTACGGCGGCGCGGACCTCGCCGGGTCCGCTGTGCCGGGCGAGCAGGTCGCGCAGAGTGCGGCGGATCTCGTCCTGTTCCGCAGTGAAGGCGGCGTCCATCGTCGGGCTCCTCCCTTCAGGAACCGGAGCGGCTCCTGACCTGACGACCCGTCATGTTAGGTGCAGAGCAAGCCGATTCCCAGAGTCCCGCACACACGAGGGCGCACGGAACCCGCGCGTACGACCCGGTTGCGAGCACCCCCATCTGATGTACCGTCAGATTTATGCCTGCCTCCTCGTCCCGCCTCCCCCACAAGGTCGCCGTCGTCGGCATCGCGCTCGCGGAGTGCGGACGCGTCGACGACACCACGCCGTACGCCCTGCACGCCCAGGCGGCCCGGCGCGCGCTGGCCGATTCCGGCCTGGACCGCTCGGTGGTGGACGGCTTCGCCTCCGCCGGGCTCGGGACGCTGGCGCCGGTGGAGGTCGCGGAGTATCTGGGGCTGCGGCCGACCTGGGTCGACTCCACGGCGGTGGGCGGCGCGACCTGGGAGGTGATGGCGGCCCACGCGGCGGACGCGATCGCGGCGGGCCGGGCGAAGGCGGTGCTGCTGGTCTACGGGTCGACGGCCCGGGCCGACATCAAGGCGGGCCGGCGCACGTCGAACCTGTCGTTCGGTGCGCGCGGGCCGTTGCAGTTCGAGGTGCCGTACGGACACACGCTGATCGCCAAGTACGCGATGGCCGCCCGCCGCCACATGCACGCGTACGGCACGACGCTGGAGCAGCTCGCCGAGGTGGCGGTGACAGCCCGCGCGAACGCGGCGGCGAACCCGGAGGCGATGTTCCGGGACCCGATCACGGTGGACGATGTCCTCTCCGGCCCGATGATCGCGGACCCGTTCACCAAGCTGCACTGCTGCATCCGCAGCGACGGCGGCTGCGCGGTGCTGCTGGCGGCGGAGGAGTACGTACCGGACACGGCGAAGGCGCCGGTGTGGATCCTGGGCACCGGAGAGTCCACCTCCCACTCCACCATGTCGGAGTGGGAGGACTTCACGGTCTCCCCGGCCGCCGTCTCGGGCCGTCTGGCCTTCGAGCGGGCCGGAGTGCGCCCGGCCGACATCGACCTGGCGGAGATCTACGACGCGTTCACCTACATGACGCTGGTGACGCTGGAGGACCTGGGCTTCTGCGCGAAGGGCGAGGGCGGCGCGTTCGTGGAGAAGGGCCGCACGGGCCTGCGCGGCGAGCTGCCGGTGAACACGGACGGCGGCGGCCTCTCCGCCTGCCATCCGGGGATGCGCGGCCTGTTCCTGCTGGTGGAGGCGGTACGCCAACTGCGCGGCGAGGCCGGGACCCACCAGGTCCACAAGGCCGGAGGCCGCCTGCCGGAGCTGGCGGTGGCGTCGGGGACGGGCGGCTGGTTCTGCTCGTCGGGGACGGTGGTGCTGGGGCGGGGGTGAGCCTCACGAGCCGGGGCCCATTCAGTCCTCCGGCCCGAAGAACTCATCAGCCTCATGACGCAGCAGGGCTCCGTCCACCCGGGGCAGTCGCCCGTGCCGGGTCACCAGCTCCTCGGCGCTCAACTGCCTCCGATGACGGAGGGGACGCAGCTCCGCGACCTCGATGCCCTTGCGCGAGATCCGGAAGGACTCGCCACCTGTCACCGCGTCCATGACTTCGGCGGACCTGTTGCGAAACGCATGCTCCGTGATGCTCTTCACCCACCCAACGTAACCGCGCAATGCGCGGCTGCGGGTGCCTAGCTGGCCCCCCGCAGCCGCGAGCAGGTGGAATGACCCCATGAGCGAAGCCGCCGCACCCACCCCGCGCCCCTTCACCGACCTCCTGCACGCCCAGCGCGTCTGGGACACCGAGCTGCCGGGCTTCGACCCGGCGACCGCCCCGCCTGCGCCCCTCCCCCTCTTCCACGCCTGGTTCGCCGACGCGGCGGCCGCCGGGCAGCCCGAGCCGCACGCCATGACCCTGGCCACGGCGGACGCCGACGGCCTCCCCGACGTACGCACCCTGCTCCTCCACGGCGCCGACGAGCGCGGCTTCCACTTCGCGAGCCACGCCACCAGCGCCAAGGGCCACCAGCTCGCCGCCCGCCCGTACGCCGCGCTCGGCTTCTACTGGCCGGCTCTGGGCCGCCAGGTACGGGTCCGGGGCCCCGTCCTCCGCTGCACCCCGGCCGAGAGCCGCGCCGACCTGCACGCCCGGTCCACCGGAGCCCTCGCCGCCGCGCTGACCGGCGCACAGAGCGAGGTCGTGGAGTCCGTGGACACCCTCCACCGGACGGCCGACGCGGCCTGGGAGCGGGCCCAGGCCGAACCGGACGCCGAGGCTCCGACCTGGACCCGGTACGTCGTCGAGCCGGCCGAGGCAGAGTTCTTCCAGGGCGACGCCCGGCGGCGGCACGTCCGGCTCCGCTACCGCCGTACGGAGGCGGGCACCGGGATCTGGACGCGCGAGCTGCTCTGGCCTTGAGGAACCTCCGTGTCAGATCGTGGGAGGGTCGACCGGAGCCGCCCGCACGCGGCCCCGGTCGGCCGTTCTGGTCCTACGCGCCGGCCAGGACCTTCCGTACACCGTCGGTGACACCCGGCAGATCACCGGTCGGGGCCGCCCACTGATGCAGGTCGTGTTCGGTCAGGACGACCGGCCCGGTCTCGGCGACGGTGACGGCGAAGTTGAACTGGCGTGTGGTGGTACCGCGACTGTTCTCGTAGTCGAAGTGCCCGAGGTAACGGTCCACGGAGGAGACGGTCAAGCCGGTCTCCTCCCGTGTCTCCCGCCGGGCCGCGTCCAGGATGCTCTCCCCGGCGTCCACGTGCCCGGAGGGGATTTCCCACAGGCCGCCCATGAAGTCGTCCGGTTTGCGGCGGACCAGGAGGACGCGGTCGGCGTCGGTGACGACGGCCGCGGCCACGAAGGTGGTGATGCCCTCGGCTTCGGCCTCCTCTGTCAGGGTTCGGGCGAGGTCGGAGGAGACGGTCACAGGAGCTCCTTGTGGTGTTCGCTGACCTTCCTGGCCGCGCTGACGTACTGGCCGGCCAGTTTCAGATCCTGTTCACGGTGCCAGACGGGCAGCTTGATCGTGTGCGTGTGAGCCTTCTCGGCGATGGGGAAGTCGCCTCCCTCGCCGTCCCCCTTAACCCGGTTTCAACAGGAAGAGGGCACTATGGGAGGAAGGCGAGTCGCTGGAGGTACCGATGCCACGAGCCCGTTCCCGTTACGCCCCGGACCGGGGTCTGACCGGTCGCATGGTCACCACCATGTTCCTGATCGGGCTGCTGTACGTCGTCTTCGTGGGCGTGCTCCTCGCGGCCCTGCGCGGTTCCTGGCCGATCATCCTGATCATCACGGGCGGCCTGTTCATCGCGCAGTTCTGGTTCAGCGACCGCATCGCGGCGTACGGCATGGGCGCCCGCGAGGTCACCCCCGAACAGGCCCCCGAGCTGCACGGCACCATCGACCGTATCTGCGCGCTGGCGGACATGCCGAAGCCCAAGGTGGCCATCGCCGAGAGTGACGTACCGAACGCGTTCGCCACCGGCCGCAGCGAGAAGACCGCCCTGGTCTGCGCGACCACGGGCCTGCTGCGCAGACTGGAACCGGAGGAGTTGGAGGGCGTCCTCGCGCACGAGATGTCGCACGTGGCGCACCGGGACGTCGCCGTCATGACGATCGCCTCGTTCCTCGGTGTGCTGGCCGGCATCATCACCCGCATCGCGCTCTGGGGCGGCTTCGCGCGCAGCCGGCCCGGCAACGACCCGGCGGGCATCCTGCTCCTGCTCATCCCGCTGATCAGCGCCGTCGTGTACGCGATCAGCTTCCTGCTCACCCGGCTGCTCTCCCGCTACCGCGAGCTCTCCGCCGACCGCGCCGCCGCCCTCCTCACCGGCCGGCCCTCCGCTCTCGCCTCGGCCCTGACCAAGGTCAGCGGACAGATGGCCCGCATCCCGACCGAGGACCTGCGCAAGGCGGAGCCGTACAACGCGTTCTACTTCATGCCCGCGTTCTCCGCGAAGGAGTCCCTGGGCCGGCTGTTCTCCTCGCACCCGACGCTGGAACAGCGCCTGGACCAGCTGTCCCGCATCTCCACCGACCTGTCCCGATAAGGAGCCGTTCCGTGGGCCTGCTCGACGCCATCCTCGGCCGCAGCAAACCCGTCCGCCCCGACCTCGACCAGCTCTTCGCCGTCCCCTCCGCCGCCCTCACCCTCCAGGCCGCCACCGGCTTCACGCCGACCGGCCTGGGCTCGGTCTGCTTCGCGGGCGTGGAGGGCGGCGGTTTCGCGCGCCTCCAGGAGGACGTACGGGAGCTGCTCGACGCGGACACCGAGCGCGGCGGCATCCCGGTGGAGTTCAGCCGGGACCCGTACGGCTACACCTGGCTCCTCGCCACCCACCCGGCCGACGACACGGCGGGCCTGGTCAACGACCTGCACGCGGTGAACACCCTGCTCCAGGACGGCGGCTTCGGCCCGCACCTGCTCTGCTCACTGATCGGCTTCCGGGACACGGAGGGGCGTGCGCTGGCGCTCGTCTACCTCTACAAGCGCGGCACGTTCTACCCGTTCGCCCCGCTCCCCGGCGGTGCCGAGAAGCGGGACAACCAGCTGGAGCTCCAGGTGCGGGGCGCCCTCGGCGACGACCTGCGGGTGGAGAAGGACCTGTCGCGGTGGTTCCCGGTGTGGGGCGCGCCGGGGCTGTGAGCTGCTGCATGGGCTGGTGATGGCCCAGCTGGCTCCAGCGGCCCACGAGGAGTGACTCCGGTGGACCTCAGCCTGCGGGCCGGAAGACCGGTACCGCCTCTCGGAACGTGACCGTCAGCCCCATCCCTATGCGGAGGTCGGCGTGCGTGCACTCCACGACCTCCGTCATCATCCGCGGCCCCTCGGCGAGGTCGACGACGGCGGCGACGTACGGGACCCGGTCCCCGAACGGCGGCAGGTCGTTGCGGTGGACGACGGACCACGTGTACAGGGTCGCCCGACCGCTGGCGCGCTCCCACCCCACGTCCTCGCTCCAGCAGTACGGGCAGAACTCGCGCGGGTAGTGATGCGCCCGGCCGCACCCGCCGCACCGCCGGATCAGCAGCCGCCCCTCCCCCGCCGCGTCCCAGTACGGCCGGGTGAAGGCGTCCGGCTCCGGGAGGTCGAAGCGCGGGGCCGCCGCTGCCCGGTCCGCGCTCACAGGAACAGCCCGAACGCCGCGTCCAGCGACCACGTCTGCCAGGCCATCGCGAACAGGGCCACCAGCGAGATCAGGGCCATCATCGCGTTCTGCCCCTGCTCGGCCCAGTCGTGGATCATCAGGACCAGGTAGAGCAGGTTGAGGAGGAGACCGGCGACCAGGGCTATCGGGGTCAGGAAGCCCGTCACCAGGCCCAGGCCCAGCGCCAGTTCGGCGTAGACGACGACGTACGCGATCAGCTTCGGGCGTGGCTCGACGACCCGCCGGAAGCCGGTACGCACCACACCCCACCGGTGCTTGCCCGCAACGTCCGCCGCCCAGGCGATCCCCGTCCCCCGCTCGAACCAGCCCTTCCGGTCCTTGTGCCGCCAGCTCTCCAGCCACCACAGGCCGAGGCCTATACGGAGGACGGCGAGCCATTCCGCACCGCTGAGCCAGATCGTCTGCATCGGCCCTCCAACCACTTGTTTCTGACGGTACGTCAGTTCAGCGGATGTGGGCCGACCGCGCAAGAGGTCTGCACAGTCCTCAGCGCCGCTGCCCGCGCCCCAGCAGCCACGCCAGGTAGACACCGCCCAGCGCGCCCGTCACCACACCCACCGGCAGCGGGCCCGCCGTCGGCAGCGTGATCGCCACCAGGTCGGAGGCGGAGAGCAGGAGAGCGCCCATCGCGGCGGCGGGCAGCAGCCCCGTTCCCGTACCGCGGCTGAGGCGGCGGGCCAACTGCGGTGCGCAGAGCGCCACGAACACGATGGGGCCGGCCACCGAGACCGCCACCGCGCTGAGCCCGACCGCGACCAGGAGGACGAGTACGCGGGTGCGGCCCGCGTCGACCCCCAGGCCGCCCGCCGCCTCGTCGCCCATCTCCAGCAGGTCCAGGCGGCGGACCAGCGGGAGAGCGAGCAGGAGCAGGGCCGCCAGCGCGAGGAGAGCCGGGAGGATCTGGTGGCGTTCGGTGGAGCCGAGGCTGCCGATCAGCCAGAGTTGGGCCGACTGGGCGTGGTCCAGGGCGGCTCGCGTGAGCAGGTACGCGTTGACCGAGGTCAGCAGCGAACCGACCGCGATCCCGGCGAGGATGAGCCGGTTGCCCCGGAACGAGCCGCGTCGGGCCAGGAGTTGGACGATCACCGCCGTGGCCAGACCGCCTCCGGCCGCGCCCACCGCCACGTACGCCGGGTTCCCGTGCAGCAGGACCAGCAACGCACCCGTCGCCGCACCGGAGTTGAAGCCGACGATGTCCGGGCTGCCGAGCGGGTTGCGGGAGAGCTGCTGGAACAGCGCTCCGGCCGCGCCGAGTGCCGCGCCCACGACGAGACCGAGCGCCACGCGGGGCAGCCGCAGTTCCAGGACCACGAACGCGGCCTGCTCCGAGCCCGCGCCGAACAGGGCGGCGAGCACCTCGGCGGGCGGTACGAGACCGTCCCGGGTGAGTGCGAGGGCGCCGCCGGCCGCCGCGAGGAGTGCCAGGAGGAGGGTGACGGCGAGGGGGCGGGGGCGTACGCGGAGGGAGAAGGCCCGGCTGCCGCGTACGGTCATGGGCTTGCCGAGAACGGTCACGCCGCCACCGCCTTCCGCGAGGCCGACCGGTTGCGGCCGATCAGCCAGATCAGCACCGGCGCTCCCACGAACGCCGTCACGATGCCCACCTGGATCTCGGCCGGCCGCGCGATGACCCGGCCCACGATGTCCGCGACGAGCAGCAGGCCCGCGCCGATGAGGACCGCGTACGGCATCAGGCGGCGGTGGTCCGGGCCGGTGAGCAGGCGGGCCACGTGCGGGGCGACCAGGCCGATGAAGCCGACCGGGCCGATCGCGGCCGTCGCGGCGCCGCTGAGGAGCACCGTGGCGAGCGTGCCGAGCAGCCGTACGCGTCCCGGCGCGACGCCCAGCGCCCGGCCGGCCTCGTCGCCGAGCGCGAACGCGTTCAGGGCCGGCGCGACGGTGAGCGCCAGCACCGCACCGGCCAGCAGGAACGGCAACACCTCCCACAGCACCGGGAGTTCGCGGCCGGAGAGGGTGCCGACGGACCACATCCGCAAGGTCCCGTACGCGTCCGCGTCCAGCACCCCGAGGCCACTGACCACCGCCCCGAGCACGGCGGTGACGGCGACTCCCGCCAGCACGAGCCCTTCCGGAGTCCCGCGCCCCGCTCCCCGGCCGCCGAGCAGATACACGACCACCACCGCGACCGCCGCTCCGAGCAGCGCCCACCAGACGACGGCCTGGAGCGAGCGCGTACCGAGCAGAACGGTCGCAGCGACGACGGCGCAGGCGGCGCCGGTGTTGACGCCCAGGATGCCGGGATCGGCCAGCGGGTTACGGGACATGCCCTGCATCACCGCACCGGCCAGGCCCAACGCCGCCCCGGCCGCCACGGCGAGGAGCGTGCGCGGCACCCGGACCTCGCGGACGAGCGAGGCGTGCGGCGCGTCCGGGTCGAACAGTGCGGCCAGCACCTCGGCCGGGGGCACGGGCTGCGCGCCCACGGCGAGGCCGCCGGCCACGGCGAGGGCCAGGAGGACCAGCCCCGCCGTGAGCCCGGCGGCGTACCGCACGCGTACGGCGGGTTTCTTACGGATCACAGCGCTTGAGGTTCACGGTGCTCATGGTTCACGTCGTTCCCGGCCACCGTCAGCCGAAGGCCTTCTCGATCTTGTCGATCAGGTTGCCCGCGCTGTAGTAGTCCAGCCGGAAGGTGTCGAGGCCGAGGCCGTAGACGCGCTTGTCCTTGACGG
The DNA here is from genome assembly GCF_050942385.1 of Streptomyces sp. CA-146814. Taxonomy (NCBI): domain Bacteria; kingdom Bacillati; phylum Actinomycetota; class Actinomycetes; order Kitasatosporales; family Streptomycetaceae; genus Streptomyces; species Streptomyces sp. CA-146814. The sequence goes on along the minus strand of NZ_CP192068.1, from coordinate 4,626,914 downwards.
CGGCCAGCTCCTTCCAGACCGGGCGCGCGGTGGCGGCGGTGATCTCCTCGGGCGTGTGGCTGACGAAGAGGAGCGAGCTGTCCTTCGCGGTGTCGGCCACCTTCTCCTGGCTGAACTCGGCGAAGTCCGAACGGCCGCCCTGCGTCTGGCCCTTGCCGGCCGGCGGTTCCAGGACGGTGAAGCCGAGCGAGGTGAGCAGCCGGCCCTGGGCGGACTCGGGGGTGAAGACGGTCATCGCGGACTGGTTGTCGCGGACCAGCGCGGCGGACTGGGTGGGCACGGTGATGGCGGCCTTGACCTCGCCGACCCGCTTGTCGTGGGCGGCGACGACCTCGGTCGCGCGCTTCTCCAGGCCGAGGTCCTTGCCGAGACGGGCGGTGAGGTCCTGCCAGGAGACGTCGTCGTGGCGGTAGAGGAGGGTCGGCGCGACGACGGAGAGCTTGTCGTAGAACTTCTCGGCGTTCTCCGCGCCGGAGGAGGCGCCGACGATGAGGTCCGGCTTCAGCGCGAGGACTTTCTCCACGTCGGGCTCGAAGCCCTGGTAGGCGACCTTGACGCTGTTCTTGGCGGCCGCGTCGGACCACTGGGTGAAGAAGCCCTGCTTGTCGGTGATGACCGAGGGCGGGGTGGCCTGGGAGGCGATGACCGGGGCGTCGAGGGCCAGCAGGTGGCCGGTCATGGTGACGCTGACCGAGACGATGCGCTTCGGCTGGGCCGGGACCTTCTCGGCCGTACCGGCGTCGTGCTTGACGGAGCGGGTGGCCGAGGCGGCCTTGTCACCGCTCTTGTCGCTCTTGGCGCTCGCGTCGGCCGTACCGCCTCCGCCGCCACCACAGGCGGTGAGCGCGAGGAGTCCGGCGACGGCGAGCGCCGCGCCCTTGAACCGAGTCCGGACCTGTCTGCCGTTCATGTACGTCCCACCCCTTCGACCGCCCGGCGGGCTCGCGGCACCGCACCGCGCGAGGGCCCCCCGATGGTCACCTCACATCAACCGAAGCAAGGTTAGCCTTACCTTAGATGGGGCGAGGGGAGCGAAGGGTGCGCAACCGCCACATCACGCCCCTCGTGATCAATTCGCAATCGATTCCCACCTTGACCGAGACCCATCAACAGAGCGGGCGATTACGCTCCGAACCATGCCCAACAGCCCGTCCCCCACCGGCAGTACCGACGCCGTCGCGCTCACCGACCGTACGGACGACCGTCCCGTCTACGTCATCGGCGGCGGCCCCGGCGGCCTCGCCACCGCAGCCGCGCTCCGCGACCGTGGCGTACGGGCGGTGGTCCTGGAGAAGGCGGACCGGGTCGGCGCCTCCTGGCGCGGCCACTACGACCGGCTGCACCTGCACACCACCCGGCGGTGGTCGGCGCTGCCGGGGCTGAAGATGCCGCGCAAGTTCGGGCGGTGGGTCGGCCGAGACGACGTGGTGCGGTACCTGGAGAAGTACACCGAGCACCACGAGCTGGAGGTGGTGACGGGCGTCGAGGTGACCCGGATCGACCCGGCTCCCGACGGTTCCGGCGACTGGCAGCTGACCGCCACCGGCGGCCGGGTCCTGCGGGCCCGCGCGGTCGTCGTCGCGACCGGCTTCAACCACACCCCGCGCATACCGGAGTGGCCGGGCCGCGACACGTTCACCGGCGAGCTGCTGCACGCGGCGGAGTACCGGAACCCGGCCCCGTACGCCGACAAGGACGTCCTGGTGGTCGGCATCGGCAACACGGGGGCCGAGATCGCGGCGGACCTGGCGGAAGGCGGCGCCTCGCGGGTGCGGATCGCGGTGCGTACGGCTCCGCACATCGTGCGCCGCTCCACGGCGGGCTGGCCCGCGCAGGCGACCGGCATCCTGGTCCGCCGGCTGCCGGTGTGGCTGGTGGACCGGGCGGGGTCCGTGATGGCGCGGATCGCCGTACCGGACCTGTCGACGAAGGGGCTGCCGCGGCCGGAGTCGGGCCTGTACTCGCGGGTGCGGGAGGGTGCGATTCCGGTGCAGGACGTCGGCCTGATCGACGCGGTGAAGAGCGGCACGGTGGTCCCGGTGGCGACCGTCGCCTCCTTCGAGAAGGACGCGGTGGTCCTGGCCGACGGCACCCGCCTCACCCCGGACACGGTCATCGCGGCGACCGGCTACACCCGGGCCCTGGAGCCGCTGCTCGGCCACCTGGACGTGCTGGACACACGGGGCCGCCCGCTCGTCCACGGCGCCCGCACACCGAAGCAGGCGCCGGGCCTCTACTTCACCGGCTTCACCAACCCGATCAGCGGGATGCTCCGCGAGATGGCCCTGGACGCGCGGAAGATCGCGAAGAGGGTCGCGCGGGCGCACTGAGACGCCGTTCTCAAGCTGTGAATCGGACGCGGGCATGGGGGCGACGGTCGCGTTCCGGAGGCGTCACCGCGTGACGTCTCCGGATGGCGCTGCGGGTCACCCTGATGCAGAAACAGGTTCCGACCTGGCCGGACTGCGCGTACAACCATCGCCCCAATTCGTGTGTCCATTCTAGTGAGTCACTCGGCTCGTGGATCATTCGGGTCCCGCGGGGCCCTGCCCCGGGGCCCCCTTTTGTTGGGGACACATGCGAATTCGTGCCACGGTGGCCGGCGTTTCCGGTGCCATCGTTCTTTCCGCTCTCGCCGTACCGGCCGCGCAGGCCGATGACGGGCGTTCCTGGACCCTGGAGCCCGGTTTCAAGGCCGTCCTCCCCACGGTCGGGGACACGTCGAAGCAGGCGTCCGACGAGACCGCGACGAGCGATGACCCCAAGATCATCTCGTCTGTTGTCAACGCGGGGAAGCCGATCGTGATCGGCACCAAGGTCAAGAAGACGGTCTCCTTCTCCGCCACAGCGACCGCCGGCGCCTTCTTCGGCGGTGTCAGGGATGTTGCTACGTTCATCTGGGTCGGCGGGTCCATCGATGACGAGGACACCTTCGGCTTCCGCCCCGACGCAAAGTCGATCACCTGCAAGGCTGTCGACGCGGTCACCACGACCTGCAACGGCACCATCACTCTTGACCCGGCACAGATGATCAACTCTCACGCCACCTCGTGGCACGTCGGCGCTTACGCCATGACCGGGCATACCGACGAATTCGTGGAGTTCTCGGCCTCCAGGGTCCGTGTCCAGAGCTTCTCGCAGCTGACGGTGAACGCCTCCCCGGAACCGGTGAAGAAGGGCAAGATCATCACGATCACCGGAAAGCTGACCCGCGCGAACTGGGACACCGGCACGTACAAGGGCTACGTCAACCAGTCCGTACAGCTCCAGTTCAAGAAGAAGGGCGCCAAGAGCTACACGACCGTCAGGACGGTCAAGACCGGCTCGAACGGCATCCTGAAGACCACCGTCAAGGCCACGGTCGACGGCGCATGGCGCTACAGCTTCGCCGGCAAGTCGAACACCGCAGCCGTCTCCTCCGCGGGCGACTACGTCGACGTGAAGTAGAACCACCAGGCCAACGCGGCAGGACACCGTCCCCGCCGAGGCCGCTGAGGCCGCCGCCGCCTGGAGTTCCACAGACACCGGCGTCGGCGGCGCTTCCGTTCGTGGAACGGTCACCACGACCGCTCCACGAACGACCAAGCACAGCTCCCCTTCCGAACCCACCGCGCCCGAAATCAGGCCTCGACTCGTCCGCCCGCACGGCCATCCGCGAGCCCCAGGGCAGCGGCACCCCCGGGTTTCGACCTGACCAGCCTGTGCGTACAACCATCGGCCGCATTCGTGTGTCTGTTCTAGTGAGCCAGTCGGCTCGTGGATCATCCGGGTCCCGCGGGGCCCTGCCCCGGGGCCCCCTCTCGTTGGGGACACATGCGAATTCGTGCCACGGTGGCCGCCGTTTCCGGTGCCATCGTTCTTTCCGCTCTCGCTGTACCGGCCGCGCAGGCCGATGACGGGCGTTCCTGGACCCTGGAGCCCGGCTTCACCGCCGTCCAGCCCAAGGTCGGGGAGAAGTCGAAGCAGGCGTTCGGCGCGACCGCGAAGGCCGCCGCCCCGAGGATCACCTCGGCGGTCGTCAACGCGGGTAAGCCGATCGTGATCGGCACCAAGGTCAAGAAGACGGTCTCCTTCTCCGCCACGGCCACCGCCGACGCCGGCGTCGGCGGCGTCGCCGCGTTCATCTGGACCGGCAAGTCCATCGACGACAAGGACAGCTTCGGCTACGGCCCCAACGCCAAGTCGATCTCCTGCAAGGTCGTCAGCGCGACCACCACGACCTGCAAGGGCACCATCACCCTTGACCCGACGGAGATGATCAACTCCGACGCCACCACCTGGCGCGTCGGCGCTTCGGCCGTGACCGACGAGGGCGACGAGTTCCAGGCCTACGCGGTCTCCAGGGTCGGCGTCCAGAGCTTCTCGCAGCTGACGGTGAACGCCTCCCCGGAACCGGTGAAGAAGGGCAAGATCATCACGATCACCGGAAAGCTGACCCGCGCGAACTGGGACACCGGCACGTACAAGGGCTACGTCAACCAGTCCGTGCAGCTCCAGTTCAAGAAGAAGGGCGCCAAGAGCTACACGACCGTCAGGACGGTCAAGACCGGCTCGAACGGCATCCTGAAGACCACCGTCAAGGCCACGGTCGACGGCGCATGGCGCTACAGCTTCGCCGGCAAGTCGAACACCGCAGCCGTCTCCTCCGCGGGCGACTACGTCGACGTGAAGTAGAACCACCAGGCCAACGCGGCAGGGCACCGTCCCCGCCGAGGCCGCTGAGGCCGCCGCCGCCTGGAGTCTCGTAGACGCCGGGTCGGCGGCGCTTCCGTTCGTGGAACGGTCACCGCGACCGTTCCACGAACGACCAAGCACAGCTCCCCTTCCGGACTCACCACGCGTGACCTGGGAATTCGCGGATCGAAAGCAGCTTCTGAGCTAGTTCCTTAACCTCCGCCCCTACTCTGACACTCCCTAAATCGGGGTGACCATGGCGAGCTGGCTCAACACACTGGTTCGATGCGGCGCGATGATGAGCAGCCTGTGTCCGGTGACAACGTCCGTGAGGGTGTCGTTCGCGTCGGGGACACCGTTCGCCGTCCGGCCGGACCATGAACTCCCGCTGTGCATGCCCTCCTTGCGACCTGGCCCCCTGGAACCTCGTGGCCGAGACGAGACGCGGTGGGCCTTCATCGACTGGGACGGCGCAGGTCCCGGCTCGCGCCTGTGGGATGTCGCCTACGCCGCACGAGCAAACGATGATCACGACGAGCGCGGGTCTCGCCTACGTCGCCGACTTCGGCGCCTACCGCGAGACGGCCGGCACCCTCGGCATGGCCTGCAGGGCTGCGGGCGGCGGCCTGACCTGCGCGGAGCGGGAGGAACAGTTACCGGAGGCCGAGTTCGTGGAGACGTGCCCGGCCGGCCCGTGAGCGGCGCCGACAGGTAAGCGGCCCGAGGCCGGCCACATGCGTGCGCCGTTGACGTCGTCAACGGTGTCCACTGGTCTCCTCGGACTGGAAGCGCGCCCTGCACACCCACTTCACCGCCGCCAACCTCATTCCCGAAGGGGACCTGGCCGTACGTACCCGCCAGGGCGTCAGCCTGCTCGCCGGCGCCCTGCGCACGCTGCGCCCCGTACGGCGCCGCAGGAAGACGCAGTGGGGCCGACCGTGTCGTGACACGGTCGGCCCTTGTGCGGTGGGGGTGCGGGCGGTCAGTTGCCGGAGGCCTGGCGGCGCATCCGGGCGGCGAGCAGCAAGCCCGCGCCGCCGATGAGCGCGGCGCCCGCGCCTCCCGCGATCATGGGCGTGTCGCCCGCGCCGGTGGAGGCCAGCTGAGTGCCGCTGCCGCTCTGCGGGGTCATGGCTGTGTTGCCGGTGCCTGTTCCCGTGTTTTTCTCGTCGTCGTTCCCGGCACCAGCACCGGCATCGTCCTGGTCTGTCCGACCGTCGCTCTTGTCGTCGCCCTTGTCGTCGCTACTGTCGTCGTTCTTGCCGTCGTTCTTGTCCTTCTCCTGCTGGGCCTTTTCGTCCTTCTTCCGGGCCTCGTGCTGGCCGGTGAGCAGGAACGCGGCACGGTCGGCGGGGGTACCCGCCAGAGCGGCGCGGCCGGCCTTGACGAGCTCGGGGCCGCCCCCGTCGATGATCTGGGCGATCTCTACGCGGTTGTCCTGGTCCCGCAACTCGTGCTGCGTCACCTCCAGGAAATGGCGCAGCTCGGCCGGGGTCGGGGAGCCGTTCAGAAGCTTGCTGATTGCTTCGCTGAGGATGGGGCCGTCCCAGCCCTCGTCGATCCGGGCGAGTTCGGCCCGGTCGTCCTCGGCCTGCGCGATGTGACGGCCCTTCTCCAGGAAGGCGATGCGGTCCGCCGGAGTGCCCAAGAGGGCCTTCTTGACGGCTTCCTTCAGCGCTGGACCGGCGGTGTTGGCCAAGCGGGCGATCTCGACCCTGTTGTCGATGTCACGGAGCTTGTGCTGGGTGACCTCGTAGAAGTGGCGGAGGTCTGCCAAGGTCCGCCCGTCGGTCTTCAGGAAGCCCTTGATTCCCTCCTCCAGGCTGGGGCCCGCAGAGTGCAGGAGCCTGATGATGGCGATCCGGTAGTCGTCGAGACGGATGCGGTGCTGGTCGGTCTCGATGAACGTGCGCATGGCCGCGGGGCCGTCGGCGATGGCCTTGTGACCGGCTTCCTTCATGTACTCGCTGGCCATCGGGTCGGCGATGATCGGAGAATGGTCTTGCGGTCCTGCTCCGCCTGGTCCTCGTCGGAGTCTGCCGCGGCCTCGCGGTCGGGGGCGGTCGGAGCCGGCGGGTTGGTGGTGGCCCCGGCGGCCTGGTTCGTGTCGGCGAACGCCGGCGACGCGAGGAGGACGGCCGGAGCCAGGGCAGCGGTGGTCACAGCTGCGGCGATCCGGGACAACTTCACGAAAAATACCCCCTGAAGGAATGGTCTTTGCGACGCAAAGACCATTCACCGCCGCCAAAGGTTGTACACGTAAGCCGTCGGCTCGGCGTCCCGGCCCTCCTGCTCTCGTAAAAGCTGCCGGAGCAGGCCGTGAGCTGCGCTTACATGCCCGCGTCGGCACATTCGGCGAAGTAGCCGTAGACGGTGTTCCAGTGCGGGAAGCCGTGCGGGAGATACCGCCACTGGACCCCGGTGCGGCCCACGTACAAGATCGCGTCCATGATGTCGCGCAGGTCATGCTCAGGCGGCCGGTTCAGAAGCTGATTTCGATCCTGGTGCGCCATGCTGGCCCCATGACGAGTAAGGGGTGGGCCGTCGCAGCCATGGCCTGGTGTGTGATGGCAGTGCTGTTCGTGGGGGTAACCGTCTGGGCGGGAGCTCTGGGACTTGTGCGGCTGGGACTAGCTGGGGAGGAAGCGCAGATACGCCTCTCACATTGCCAGCTCAAGGTCGACGGTCGCGGGGGGAGCCACAACGAGTGCGTGGGCAAGCTCGTGGACGGTGAGAGTAGCGACACTGTGAAAGTGGGATACGACGGTGAGGCGGGGGAGACCGTAGCGGCTACCAAGACACCGTTGGGGGCCTATGCGGTGATTGACACCAGTTTCACCTCATGGGGGATGGCTGCCTTGTCTCCGCTGCTTCCGCTCGTGGCTGCGGGGTTGACTGCCCACCTTGCTGTCGGCGCGGGTCGCCGATGCTTGCGACCGAGCGTGTCAAGCGCCTTGCCATGAGGATTATGGGGGTCGCACCAGTTCCCCCGCGGCTCAGCCTCGTGCGCCCCACCCTCTTCTCCTCACACCGCCATCGAGCCTGGCTGAGATCCGCCTGATCCGCCCTCTTTCGGATCTATAAGGTTCCCGCCCGTACCCCCCTCATCGGTGCCGCGTGCCCGGATGACCTTGTGGCCGCCTTAGTGGAGGACACCTACAGACTGTGCCCCGCCCCTCGCACCCGGCGCCATAGGAAAAGGCAGAGGTCAAAACTCAAGCTGAGGTCCCGCGTCGCCGCTACGGAAGGTTCTCCAGCCGCTCCATGTTGGCCTCGCCCCACTCGCCGAGCGGAGTGAGCGCCGTGATGAGCGAGCGGCCGAACTCCGTCAGCGAGTACTCCACCTTCGGCGGCACCTGCTGGTGCACCTCGCGGTGGACCACGCCACTCGCCTCCAGCTCGCGCAGTTGCAGGATCAGCATGCGCTCGCTGATCCCGGTGACCGTCCGGCGCAACTCTCCGAAGCGCAGCGGTCCCTCGTCGAGCCAGAACAGGAGCAGGCCTTTCCACTTGCCGCCCATGACATCGATGGCGGCGTCCAGTCCGCAGGTGTAATTCCGCTTCGGCATCGGCCCTCCGGGGAAGCTCGCCACTGACAGAACTGTGGGTACCCAACAGAATTGTTGGTACTTGCAGAAGATTCAGTGGCCCCGCAGCATGGAACAGGCGGCGCAGAGAGCCCACAACTCCCCTTTGCGCGACCGTCCTTCACTCCATCCCGCCGTCGCAGGAGCACTCCACGACCGAGCACCCCCGCACGCCCGTGACCGTCATCGGACTGGGCTCGATGGGCCGCGCGCTGGCCGAGGCATACGTCAGGGCCGGGCATCCGACCACGGTCTGGAACAGGACCGCGTCGAAGGCCGCGCCGCTGGTGGCGCTCGGAGCCCGGCAGGCGCGGACGGCCGACGAGGCCGTCGCGGCGAGTGGTCTGGTCATCGCCTGCCTGACCACGTTCGCGTCCACCGCCGAGGCGCTCGGGCCGGCCGCCGCGACGACCGGAGGCCGCACCTTGGTGACTTTGAACAGCGGATCACCGGCCGAGGCCCGTGCGATGGCCGAGTGGGCGTCCGCGCACGGCGCGCGCTACCTCGGCGGAGCGGTCAAGAACGTGCCGTCCGCCGTCGGCGCCGAGGACACCCTGCTGTACTACGGCGGCGACCGGCGCGTCTTCGCCGAGGAGATCGACCGGCGTGACTACGGCGACACCGCGTCCTCGGTGGACCTGTTCCTGGCCGGAGCGGCCCACGACGAGGCGTTCGCCGAGGAGGCCGGGCTGGACGTGGCGTGGCACCTGCCCTTCCACGATCTGCTGCGGCGCGCCGTCGACGCCGGTCATGGCGGCCACAGCATCTCGGCCCTGACCGAGGTGCTCAGGAGCCCGGCGTGATCCGGACGAGGTGCTCAGGAGCCCGGCGTGATCCGGACGCGACGCCCTACGCCCACACTCCGCGCGCCGCGACGCTCCGCGCCCACGGTTCCAGGTGGGCCGGAGCGCGGCCCAGGACCTGTTGGACGCCGTCGGTGACCTCGGCCGTGTGGCCTGCGCGGTGCAGGGCGAACATGGCGTTCAGCGCGTCGGCCGCCGCCTCCGGCCAGCCCTCGGCGAGGAGTTCGGCGCGGTACGCGGCCGGGGTGAGCTCCTCGTAACGGATCGGGCGGCCCGCCGCCTCGGCGATCGTGCGGGTGGCCTCGGCGAAGGTGAGTGCGCGCGGGCCCGACAGGTCGTACGCCTTGCCGTCGTGGCCGTCCTCGGTGAGGACCGCCGCCGCGACCGCCGCCACGTCCTCGGCGTCGATGAACGGTTCCGGCATGTCACCGATCGGCAGGCCGAGCCGGCCGGCGCGGAGCGGGGCCAGCCAGAGGTCCTCGTCGAAGTTCTGGAAGAAGTTGTTGGGCCGCAGGAGCGTCCACGCCGCCCCGGTCTCCTGGACCGCCGCCTCGGCGACCGCCATGCCCTGGCCGAACTCCTCGCCCGCCTTCTCGATGCCGTGGCCGGAGAGCACGACGAAGCGGCGTACGCCGGAAGCCTCGGCCTGCCGCACGAACTCCCGTACGGGAGAAGGGTCGTCGGGCGCCACGAGGTAGAGCGCGTCGGCTCCGGCGAGGGCCGGCTCCCAGGTGTCGGGCAGCGTCCAGTCGAAGCGGACCTCGCCGGAGCGGGAGGCCGGCCGGACCGTGGCCGTGCCGGAGTCGCGCAGTCGGGCCACGACCCGGCGGCCGGTCTTGCCGGTGGCGCCGAGGACCAGGACGGTGGGCCGGGTGGTGCGGTGGGTGCCGGTCTTCGCTGTCATGGGGCAACTCCATCGCGCGGCGGCCATCCGGGCCATGGGCGCCCGTCCGCCGTACATAGGTGAGCGTCCGGCCCAGGGGTACCACCGGTCCGGGCACGTGGTGTTTCTGCCTATCGTGGCGCCATGGACGTGTTCGACGAGCTGTTGCGGGGCGTGCGGGGCAAGGGTGCGGTGTTCGGGCGGTCGGTGCTGTGGCCGCCGTGGTCCCTGCGCTTCACGGACGGGGCCTACCTGACGCTGTGCCTGCCGATGCGCGGGGCCGGGTGGATCGTGCCGGAGGGCGGGGAGCCGCTGCGGCTGGCGGTCGGGGAGGCCGCGATCGTACGGGGGCCGGCGCCGTTCACCTTCACCGACGACCCGGAGAACGCGGCGAAGCCGGGCGTACGGGAGGTGCGGTGGAGCGCGGACATGGCCGCCGCGCCCGAACTGGACGGCCCCACCGTGCTGTTGGCCGCCACCTACGACGTACAGGAGCAGGTTCCTCAGCGGCTGCTCCGGGCGCTCCCGCCAGCGCTCGTCGTGCCCGACGAGGACGACTGCGGGCCGATGCGCGACTATCTGGTCGCGCAGATCGGCGGCGCGCGGCCCGGGCACCAGATCGTGCTGGACCGGCTGCTGGACTGGATGCTCGTCTGCACCCTGCGCGACTGGTTCGACCGCCCGGAGGCCGAGCCGCCCGGCTGGTACGGAGCCCTCGGCGACGAGGTCGCGGGCCCCGCGCTACGGGCGATGCACGAGGACCCGGCCCACCCCTGGACCACGGCGGAGCTGGCGGCCCGGGCCGGGGTCTCGCGGACCACGCTGGCGAAGCGGTTCACGGAGCTGGTCGGCGACGGCCCGGTGGCGTACCTGACCGAGTGGCGCATGACCCTCGCCGCCGACCTGCTGACCCGCCCGGAGCTGACGGTGGCGGCGGTGGCCCGACGGGTCGGCTACGCGGACGCCTTCGGCTTCAGCGCGGCGTTCAAGCGGCTGCGGGGCGAGAGCCCGAGCAGGTACCGCCAGGAGGCCACGGCGGCGGGGCGCGCGCCGGGGCGGGAGGCTCCGGCGGGGTGAGTGCGGGGGCGGCTCCGGCGGGGGGAGCGGGTGTCGGCCGTCAGGCCGTGACCACCGGAACGCCTTCCGGCCGTCCCGCCAGCAGCGCCGCGATGTGGTCCGCGCAGCGCAGGGCGGCGGTGGCCATGGCGGTCCTGGTCATTCCCGCGATGTGCGGGGTGAGCAGGGCGTTCGGCAGGCCGAAGAGTGGTGAGGCGAAGGCCGCGTGCTCGTGCGCGAAGGTGTCGACGGCGGCCGCCGCGAGCGGGTGCGCGGGGTCGCGCAGGGCCTCGGCGAGCGCCTGCTCGTCGACGATGCCGCCCCGCGCGGTGTTGAGCAGGATGGCTCCCGGCCGCATCAGCGCCAACGCGTCCCGCCCGATGAGCCCTCGGGTCTCCGGGGTGAGCGGCAGGTGGAGCGAGACCACGTCACTGGTGGCGAGCAGGTCGGAGAGGGTGGCGGCGGGGCGGAGGTTCGGGGTCGGTGGATCGGGCGCGGGTGCCGGGGGCCCGGGTACGGCTTCCGGTACCGGGGGCCCGGATGCGGCTTCCGGTGCCCGGCGCCGGCCGTACGTCCGCACCTCCATGCCCAGCGCTTCCGCCCGACCCGCCAGGGCCAGCCCGATGCGGCCCGGGCCGACGATGCCCAGGGTCAGCTCCGACAGCTCCGGCGGCGGCGCCACGGGCGCCCGCCACTCCCCCCGGTGCGCGGACTCGTCGTACGACCGTATGTCCCTTGTCAGCGTGAGCAGTTGGGCCAGCGCAAACTCGGCGACCGCCGCCGCGTTGGAGCCGGGCGTGTGGGTCACCGCGATCCCGTGCCGGGCGGCGGCCGCCAGGTCGACGTGGTCCGTGCCCGCGCCCGCCCGGCCGATCACGCGGAGCGGGTGGGCCAGGCCGGGCCGGGTCGCCCCGGCGAGGAACGCCGCCCGCAGCGGCACCCCGGCCCGGGACTTGACCGCGTCGTGGCCGAGCCCGTCCCGTACCGTCTCGGCGAGCAGCGCGGCCTCGTCGAAGGGGTCGAAGTCGGTGAAGTCCACCCGGCCACCCCGGCCTCCCCAATCGGCCCGACCTCCCCAGTCGGCCCGCGCCCCGGCGCGATCGGCCACCCGCCGCAGGTTCAGCGTGACGGCCAGCCCGTGCCCGAGCAGCCGCTCCAGCTCCCGGCCGAGCAGCGCACCGGGCGCCGCGTCCACCAGCAGCACACGGAACCGTTCCATCAGCCCCTCCGTCCGGTAGGCGGCCCGACCTCCGTAAGGCCTGAACACCCCCTGCGCACCCTACCGCGCACCCCCGCCCCACCACCTCCTTGACCTCAACTCAACTTGAGGTTCTACGTTCGACTCATCGGGCAACACCCGCAAGGAGCAGCCCACATGACGACGACCCCGTACCTCACCGACGCCGAACTCGCCGGTCAGCCCGCCGCCTACTGGACCGGTCTCGCCTACGAGGCACTCATCGCCTTCACCCGGGACCAGCAGGCCGAACTCGGCTTCACCCAGCCCCAGTTCTGGCTGCTGCGCAACCTGTCGGAGAACGACCTCTCGCCCGACGGCCACGGCATGACCGTCCCCGAGCTCCAGCAGGCCATGCGCACCTACATCCGGCCCGAGGACGACCTGGCGGCCGAGTCGGAGGGGCTGGTGGGGCGCGGGTGGCTCACCCGGGACGGGAGCGGGCGGCTGTGGATCACCGAGGCGGACGAGGAGGCCCGGGTCGGGCTCAAGCGGCACGCACCGGCGATCCGGGCCCGTATCCACCAGGACATCGACGACGCCGACTACGTCACCGCGCTCAAGGCGCTCCGGCAGATGATCCACAACACCGGCGGCGACCCGGACCGCTGAGGCCCGGACACCTCACCCCCAGGCCCCCTCCGCCGCCGCGTCCCGGAAGACGTCGGCAACGTCACGCGGCGGGCGGCCCAGGGCTCGGCGCACACCGTCCTTCAGCGGGGCCTCCCGGCTCGTGCGGATCGGGTCCAGGGCGGCCGTCCAGAGCTTGGCCTCCACCTCCGACATGCCCTGCGCCACCAGCCCGTCCCGGAACGCGGTCTCCTCGGCCGCGACGTAGACGGCAGGTGCGCCGCCCCGCGCCTTCGCGATCTCGTCCAGGACGTCGGCGATGCCCAGCGCGCGCGGGCCCGACAGCTCGTACGCCTCGCCGTCGTGGCCGTCCTCGGTGAGGGCCGCCACAGCAACGGCCGCGATGTCGTCCGCGTCGATGTACGCCGCCTGACCGTCGCCGACCGGGAGGGCGAGCTCGCCGTCGCGTACGGCGTCGAGGAAGACGCCCTCGGTGAAGTTCTGGATGAACCAGCCGGGCCGCAGGATCGTCCAGGCCAGGCCGGAGGAGCGTACGGCCTCCTCACCTCGCACGTGCGGGCCGTCGTCGAGGAGCGGCGAGCCGAAGTAGCCCGGCACGTCCACGCCTCGGGCCGAGAGCAGCACCAGCCGTCGCACTCCGGCGGCCACGGCCTGCTCCACGAAGGCGGGCGTCGGGGACGGCTCGGTGTCCAGCGGGACGATGTAGACGGCCTCGGCCCCTTCCAGGGCCGGCGCCCAGGTCGCCGGGTCGGTCCAGTCGAACCTGGTCTCGCCGGACCGGGAGGCCGCCCGGGCCTCCACCCCGATCTCGCGGAGGCGGGCCACCACGCGGCGGCCGGTCTTGCCGGTGCCGCCGATCACCAGAACCGGAGACGAGGACGAGGACGGGAGCGGGGACGAGGGCGAGGACGGGGACGGGGCCTGTGCGGGCGTTGCGTCTGGCGTGTGTGTCATGGCTCAAGCCTGGCCCGGGCCCCTCCGGCCCGCCATGGCTCAGCGTCCGGGAGGGATGTCCGACCGTCCGGGCCCCGAAGGGACCGCCCGGACCCCGGAGGAACCGCCCGAGCCCCGAAGGGACCGCCCGAGCCCCGGAGGAACCGCCCGAGCCCCGGAGGAACCGCCCGAGCCCCGGAGAGACCGTCCGGGTCCCGGAGGCGGAAACGCGTGAGGCCCGGATCCAGGGGATCCGGGCCTCAGACGTTTTCCATCAGTAGCGGGGACAGGATTTGAACCTGCGACCTCTGGGTTATGAGCCCAGCGAGCTACCGAGCTGCTCCACCCCGCGTCGGTGAACCCCACCCTACGCCACTTCCCGCCCGGCCGTGACCAGCGGCGACCGTCGTCCCGTACCGCCGGAAGCCTTTGCCTGCACGACCATTCCTGACGGCCCGTCAGTTCAGTAACCTGACAGAGCGTCAGCCAATCGCGCCTGCCCCCCACAAGGACACCGGGCCGGCGGACCATCGAGCAGGACCATCGAGCAGGAGTGGCGGAACGATGCTTGGATCGACTCACGGCACCCTCACCACCGACTTCCGCGCCCGGGTGGTGGCCTGCGGCGAGGAGCCGCACGCCTCCGTCGTCAGTCTGCCCACCGCCACCCGGCAGGGTGGGCTCGATGTCAGCGGGCGGCCGCTGCACCTGGCCGTGCCCGACCTGGACCGCTTCTTCCGGCCGCGTTCGGTGGCCGTCGTCGGCGCCTCCGACACCGAGGGCCGCCCGAACACCGGCATCACCCGGCAGCTCATCGCCTGGGCCGAGCGCGTCGGAGCGCGGCTGCATCCGGTGCACCCGGCCCGCGACGCCGTGTTCGGCCTGCCCTGCGTCCCCTCGGTCGCAGCGCTGCCCGAACCCGTCGACCTCGCCGTCCTCCTGGTCGCCGACCCGCTCCCGGTGGTCGAGGAGCTCGGCGAGGCCAAGATCCCCTTCGCCGTGGCCTTCGCCTCCGGGTTCGCCGAGACCGGGGAGGCAGGCGCGGTGGCGCAGGCGCGGCTGGCGGCGGCCGTGGAGCGGTCCGGCGTACGGCTGCTCGGGCCGAACACCAACCTGAACGCCTTCGAGGAGTTCCGGGACGACCTGGAGGGCCCGGCCATCGCCCTCATCACCCAGTCCGGCCACCAGGGCCGGCCGCTCTACACGCTCCAGGAGCTCGGCATCCGGCTCTCGCACTGGGCGCCCACGGGCAACGAGGCCGACCTGGAGACCGCCGACTTCCTCGCGTACTTCGCGCAGCGCCCGGAGGTGGGGGCCATCGCCTGTTACGTGGAGGGGCTCAAGGACGGCCGGGCCTTTCTGCTCGCCGCCGACCGGGCCGCGCGTGCGGGGGTGCCGGTGGTGGCGGTGAAGGTGGGGCGTACGGAGGCCGGGGCCGAGGCCGCCGCCTCGCACACCGGGAAGCTGACCGGGGCGGACCAGGTGGTGGACGCGGCGATGCGGCAGTTCGGGGTGGTCCGGGTGGACGGCCTCGACGAACTCCAGGACACCGCGGCCCTGTTGGCCCGCGCCCGGCCGCCGCAGGCCGAGGGCGTCGCCGTGTACTCCATCTCCGGCGGTACCGGCGCCCACTTCGCGGACCTGGCGACGGCGGCCGGCCTCCCGCTGCCCGCGCTCTCCGCCGCCAAGCAGGACGAGCTGCACACCTGGATACCCGGCTACCTCAACGTGGCCAACCCCATCGACAACGGCGGCCATCCGGTCGGCGACGCGCGCGGCCGGAAGATCATCGACGCGATCCTCGCGGACCCGTCCGTGGGGGTCCTGATCTGTCCGATCACCGGCCCGTTCCCGCCCATGAGCGACCGCCTCGCGCAGGACCTGGTGGACGCCGCCGAGGCCACGGACAAGCTGGTCTGCGTGGTCTGGGGCTCCCCCGTGGGCACCGAGGACGCCTACCGCACCACGCTCCTCGGCTCCTCCCGCGTCGCCACCTTCCGTACGTTCTCCAACTGCGTCACCGCCGTGAAGGCCTACCTGGACCACCACCGCTTCGCCGCCGCCTACCGCTCCCCCTTCGACGAGGCCCCCCGCACCCCCTCCCCGTCCTTCCGCAAGGCGCGGGCCCTGATGCGCCCGGGGCAGCAGCTCAGCGAGCACGCGGCGAAGCAGCTCCTGCGCGCGTACGGGATCCGGGTGCCGCGCGAGCAGCTCGTGACCAGCGCGGCGGGCGCGGTCCGGGCGGCCGGTCCGGTCGGCTACCCGGTCGTGATGAAGGCCTCCGGGCCGCACCTGGCCCACAAGACGGAGCTGGGCCTGGTGAAGGTGGGCCTGACGTCCGCCAGCCAAGTACGCGACGCCTACCGCGAGTTGACCGACATCGCCCGCTTCGAGTCGGTGGACCTGGACGGCATCCTGGTCTGCCAGATGATCGACCGGGGCGTGGAGATGATGGTCGGCGTCACGCACGACCCGCTCTTCGGCCCGACGGTCACGGTCGGGCTCGGCGGTGTCCTGGTGGAGGTGCTGCACGACACGGCGGTACGGGTGCCTCCGTTCGGCGAGAAGGAGGCCCGGGACATGCTCGGCGAGCTGCGCGGCCGGGCGCTGCTGGCAGGCGTACGCGGCGGAGCGCCGGTCGACGTGGACGCGCTGGTGGAGGTGGTGCTGCGGGTCCAGCGGATGGCCCTGGAGCTGGGCGACGACCTGACGGAGCTGGACATCAACCCGCTGGTGGTGCTGGGACGCGGCCAGGGCGCGGTGGCGCTGGACGCGCTGGCGGTGTGCCGGTGAGCGGGGAGGCCGGGGGCCGTACGCCGGAGGTCGGCCCGGAACCCGGGGGCCGTACGCCGGTGACCGGCCGGGAATCCGGGGGGCGTACGCCGGTGGTCGGCGCGAAGGCCGGGGGCCGTACGCCGGAGGTCGGCCCGGAACCCGTGAGCCGGGCGCCGGGCGCGGGCCCGGAACCCGTCGACCGTATGCCACCGACCCCCGCACCCGCCGAGTCCACCGTGCTCCACCGCCTCACCACCGACGGCGTCTCCTGGATCACGCTCAACCGGCCCGAGGCCATGAACGCCGTCACCTGGGAGCAGCGCGAGCGGGTCATCGCCCTGCTCGCCGAGGCCTCCGCCGACCCCGCCGTACGGGCCGTCGTGCTCACCGCCACCGGGCGCGGCTTCTGCGCGGGCGCCGATCTGCGCGGCGCGCCCGCGCAGGCCCGCGAACGGGTGCCCGGCGATGTCGCCCGGACCATCCGGCTCGGCGCGCAACGGCTGATCGCGGCCGTACTGGATTGCGAGAAGCCGGTGATCGCCGCCGTCAACGGGACCGCCGCCGGGATCGGCGCGCATCTGGCGTTCGCCTGCGATCTGGTCCTGGCGGCCGACACCGCGACGTTCATCGAGGTCTTCGTACGCCGAGGACTCGTCCCGGACGGTGGCGGCGCGTATCTGCTGCCTCGGCTGGTGGGGCCGCAGCGGGCGAAGGAGCTGATGTTCTTCGGGGACGCGCTGTCGGCGGCGGATGCGGAGCGGACGGGCCTCGTCAACCGGACCGTACCGGCTGACGAGTTGGCCGGCCTTGCCGCCGCGTGGGCCGGGCGGCTGGCCTCCGGGCCCACGCGGTCCCTGGCCCTGACCAAGCAGCTGGTGAACGCGTCCCTGGACAGCGACCGGGCCACGGCGTTCGCGGCGGAGGCGGCCGCCCAGGAGATCAACATGACCACGCGGGACGCCGGCGAAGGTGTGACGTCCTTCGTCGAGCGGCGGACGCCGGAGTACCGGGGGTACTGACCGGGGCAGTCCGCTCTCCTCGCCCGGCCGCCGCATCCGCATGGGCATCCGCATCCGCCGTACACGCACCTGAGGCGAACGAGCACGTGGCTCATGCGGGTTCACATCTGACGATCCGTCAGTTCTAATGGCCGGGTGATGGGACACGCAGGCATGGCCGCCACCGCCGTCCGGTACCTCAGGTCCGTCGGCGCCGCCACGACAGCAGACCGGACGCCGCTGGAGGCGCTGCCCCGGCCGGACCTCAGGGCCGTCCGGGACGGCGAGCGGCTCCCGGTCGACCCGGGCGAATTCCGCCGCGTACTGGGCCACTTCGCCAGCGGCGTCACGGTCGTCACCGCGCGCGACGCGGACGGGCCCACCGGCTTCGCCTGCCAGTCCTTCGCCTCGCTCTCGCTGGACCCGCCACTGGTGTCCTTCATGGTGGCCCGTACGTCGACGACCTGGCCGCGCATCGCCCGCGCCGGGGCGTTCTGCGTGAACATCCTGGGCGCCGAACAGGGCCCGCTGTGCCGGGCGTTCGCGGTGAGCGGGGCCGACAAGTTCGCGGGCGTGGCGTACGAGGAGGCCCCGGCGACCGGTTCACCGCTGCTCGACGCCGTACCGGCCTGGATCGACTGCCGCGTCCACGCCGTCCACACCGGCGGCGACCACCTCATCGTGGTGGGCCGGGTGGAGGCGCTGGGCGCGGCGGAGGACGCGGAGCCGCTGCTGTTCCACCGGGGCGCGTTCGGGCGGTTCAGCCGCTGAGGGCCTCGGTATCGGTCCGGCCCGGCGGTTCACCGGTCAGCCGCCGGCGGCCCCCGAAGCCGCTCTCGCCCGCCGGATTACCAGCGACATCAGCGCGGCCACCGCGCACAGCGCCCCCGACGCGTACCAGACCACGTCGTAGCTCCCGAAGACGTCCCGCGCGACCCCGCCGAGGAACGCCACCACCGCCGCGCCCACCTGGTGCGAGGCCAGGACCCAGCCGAAGACGATGGCGCTGTCCTCGCCGTACTGCTCGCGGCAGAGCGCCAGCGTCGGCGGGACCGTGGCGACCCAGTCGAGGCCGTAGAACACGATGAAGAACACCATCGGCGGCCGCACATCGGGCGCCATCAGCATCGGCAGGAAGAGCAGCGAGACACCGCGCAGCGCGTAGTAGACGGCGAGCAGGCGGCGGGCGTCGAACCGGTCGGTGAGCCAGCCGGAGAAGATCGTGCCGATGACGTCGAAGACGCCGATCACCGCGAGCAGCGAGGCGGCCGCCGTGATCGGCATGCCGTGGTCGTGGGCGGAGGGGACGAAGTGGGTGCGGATCAGGCCGTTGGTGGAGGCCCCGCAGATCGCGAAGGTGCCCGCCAGCAGCCAGAACGGGCCGGTGCGCGCGGCCTGGAACAGCACCTTCACCGTGCGGCGCGCGGCACCCCGGGCCGGGGCGGGCTTCGCCACGTACACACCGCCGTACGGGGCGAGCCCCACATCGGCCGGGTGGTCGCGCATCAGGAGCCAGACAAACGGGACCACGACCAGGGCCGCCAGAGCGACCGTGACGGAGGCGGGCCGCCAGCCGTGCTCGTCGACGATCCAGGCGCAGAGCGGGAGGAAGACGAGCTGGCCGGAGGCGCCGGCCGCGGTGAGGACGCCGGTGACCAGGCCCCGGCGGGCGACGAACCAGCGGTTGGTGACGGTCGCGGCGAACGCCAGCGCCATGGAGCCGGTGCCGAGGCCGACGAGCAGGCCCCAGTAGATCATCAGCTGCCAGGACGCCGTCATCCAGACGCTGGCGAGCGCCCCGGCCGCCACCAGGCTCAGCGCGGCCGCCACGACCCGCCGGATGCCGAAGCGGTCCATCAGCGCGGCGGCGAACGGCGCTGTCAGGCCGTACAGCGCCATGTCGATGGAGACCGCGAGCCCGATCTCACCGCGCGACCAGCCGAATTCGGTGTGGAGCGGGTCGATGAGCAGGCCGGGCAGCGAGTTGAAGGCCGCGCCGCCGATGATCGTCACGAAGGTGACGGCGGCGACGATCCACGCCCGGTGGATACGGGGACGGCGGCGGCGCGCCTCGCCGGATGGCCGCCGCTCGTCGTCCTGGGCGGCGCTTTCGATGGTCTCGGTCACGGGGAACAGCTTCCTGGCCTGCGCGTTCCGTCACGAGTGGCCCGAGGGACATGGTTCGCAGGGATCGGGCCACCGGGCCCCGGGGTGGCGTACGGGGCCGATGGCCCCCGCACGTACCATCGGCCGTCGGTCAGCGCGGCCGTCCGGCCGGGCGCCTCGTACGCAACGGATCCGGGGGATCTCATGCAGTGGGTCGCACGTCAGCAGTTCCATCGCACCTCGACATCGATGCAGACGTGGGGAGCCGTCGTGCTGCTCGCCGCCTGCGCGTTGTGGGTGCGGCTGGCGTTCCTGCTGGTGGAGCAGTCGGACGCGTCCTGCTACGGGGAGACGCAGAACTGCGACCTGATCGCGGCCTGGCCCGGGCAGTTGACGCTCCTGGCGATCTCGGTGCCGGTCTCGGTGCTGGGTGTGGCGCTGTTCGTGGCCGGGACGGTCCGCCGGCAGGTCAGCGCGCACGTCCTGGAGGTCATCGAGCTGCAGCGGGCGGAGGCCCGGCAGAAGGAGAGGGCGAAGGCGAAGGGGAAGTAGCGCGCCTTCGGGTGGGACGGGCGCATCAGGAAGAGGCAGGCGCCGGAGACCGCCAAGGTGGCCGCGTCGGCCGCGTGGACCGCTCCGGTGCCGGCCGGCCCGACGAGCACGCCCGCGAAGGCCGGGCCCCGGCCGGTCCGAGCGGCGTAAGTGAAGGCGAGGGCGGTCGGGTGTCACGTGAGGCGTCGGGAATGGACGCGGTCCCTGTCGGCTTCTCCATCACGTCGCTAACCTGTATCCGCCGTTGGTCTATACCAGCCACCGAGTTTCCCGGTGGGCTCCAGGCGAGCCCGTCGGCGCGTTCCGAGGAGGCCCCGCCATGCCGCACCGCGTCGCCGTCCTGGCCCTGGACGGGCTGCTCCCGTTCGAGCTCGGCATCCCCGACCGGATCTTCGGCCGCTCGCTGGACCCCGTACCGGGCAACAAGGGCGGGAAGCTGTACGAGGTCGTGACCTGCTCGGTCCGCCCGCCGGGGCCGGTCCGGACCGACTCCGACTACGCGATCCTCGTGGAGCACGGCCCGGAGGCGCTCGCCACCGCCGACACCGTGGTCGTCCCCGCCTCCTACGAGCTGGGCCCGGTCTTCGAAGAGGGCAGGCTCACCGAGGAGTTGGCCGCCGCGCTCGCGCTCGTCCGGCCCGGCACCCGGATGGTCTCCATCTGCACCGGCAGCTACGTCCTGGCCGCCGCCGGATACCTGGACGGCCGGCCCGCCACCACGCACTGGTCCTCCGCCGACCACTTCCAGCAGCTCTTCCCGCAGGTCCGCGTGGACCCGGACGTCCTGTTCATCGACGACGGCGACGTCCTCACCTCGGCCGGGGTCGCCGCCGGGATCGATCTCTGCCTGCACCTGGTGCGCCGCGACCACGGGGCCGCCGTCGCCAACGAGATCGCCCGGCGCACGGTCGTACCTCCGCACCGGGACGGCGGCCAGGCCCAGTTCATCCACCGCCCGGTCCCCGAACCGCAGTTCGCGACCACCACCACGGCCCGCGCATGGGCGCTGGGCCGGCTGGAGAAGCCGATCCTGCTGCGGGACATGGCCCGGCAGGAGTCCATGAGCGTACGGACCTTCACCCGCCGCTTCCGGGAGGAGGTCGGCATCAGCCCGGGCCAGTGGCTGACCCAGCAGCGGGTGGAGCGAGCGCGCCATCTGCTGGAGTCCTCGGACCTGTCGATCGACCAGGTGGCCCGGGACGCGGGTTTCGGCACGGCGACCTCGCTGCGCCAGCACCTCCAGGCCGCGCTGGGCGTGCCGCCGACGGTGTACCGGCGTACGTTCCGCCGGGCCTCGGCGGACACCGCGTAGGCAGGGCCGTCACATCACCAGGTCGTCCAGCTCCGCCGCGAAGAGCTGCGCCGGGTCGAAGCGCATGCCGGTGAAGTGCCCGCCCAGCTCCAGGGAGAGGACTCCGTGCATCCGGGTCCAGAAGCTCATGGCCAGGTGCAGGGCGGCGGGCGGGGCGGGGTGGTCACCGGCCCAGTCGCGGTGCGCCTCCAGGTGAGCGGCGAACGGAACTGCCGGGGCTCCCTGGACTTCGGTGGTGAGTGCCGCGCAGGCGGTCAGCAGGGTCGCCATGATCTCGGAGGAGATCGCGGTGGTGTCGTCGGGCGCGTGGTAGCCGGGAACCGGCGTGCCGTAGAGGAGGAAGTACCGGTGCGGGTCCTCCAGCGCCCAGCCGCGCAGCGCGTGCGCCAGGCCTGACAGGTCGGCACCGTCGACGGCGGCCGTACGCAGGGTGTCGGCGAGGCTGCGGTACCCGTCCCGGATCAGCTCGGTGATCAGCTCGTCCCGGCCGGCGAAGTAGCGGTAGAGCGCGGGGCCGCTCACCCCCATCCGCTTGGCGATCGCGTTGAGGGAGAGCGCGGAGGCGCCGGCCGTGGCGATCTGCTCCCAGGCGTGTTCCTTGATCTCCGTACGGACCTGCGCGCGGTAGCGCTCGCGCGGGGTCGCGGGGCCGGACGTGACGTCGGATCCGGCGTCGGACTTCGCCATGGTGGGTCACCTTCCGCGGCCGCGCCGTGAGGCTACTTACTCAAAATTTCGTTAGAAGGTATCACGGAACCTCTTGACCCGTCAGTTCGCGGTGCGTTACAACTTCTAACGAACGCAGGAGCCACTAGCAGAGGGAGCAATCGCATGGCCCGCACCCGCACCGTCGCCGCCCTGTTCACCGCCCCGCTCGTCGTCGCCGGAGCCCTCGCCACCACGGTCGCCACCGCCGCGTCTGCCACCGCCGCATCTGCCACCGCCGCGTCTGCCACCGCCGCATCTGCCACCGCCGCGCCCGCTGCCGCTCGTCCCGGGCCGTCGCTCACCTGCCAGGGCAAGGGCGTTGACGCCAAGGCGGAGGTCCGGGCGCGGGCGGAGACCGTCATCGACGCGCCGCTGAGCACCATCTGGAAGCTCCAGACGGACGTGGGGCGCTGGCCGAGCTGGCAGGCCCACGTCACGGAGGTGGACCGCCTCGGCCACGGGCCCTTCCGTCCCGGTTCGGCGTTCCGCTGGACGACCCCGATCCCGCCCAACCCGGTCACTCCCGCCACCAGCCTGGACATCACCTCCACCGTCCAGCAGCTGAAGCGCGGCTCCTGCATCCGGTGGACCGGTCCCGCCATCGGCGAGGGCCTGCACATCGACGGCGTCCACGTCTGGAGCTTCGAGAAGGTCCGGGGCGGCGTCCTCGTCCGTACCGAGGAGACCCACACCGGCGAACAGGTCGACGCCGACGTGCCGTTCGCGACCGGGATCCTCCAACAAGGGCTGGACGCCTGGCTGGTCGACCTGAAGGCGGCCGCCGAGGCGCGCCCGTGCCTCCACCGCTGACTCAGAAGACCAGGACTCCTCGCGCCACCCGCCCGTGGTGCGCGTCGTCGGCGGCCTTGGCGAAGTCCTCCACCGGGTAGGTCTCCGTGACCAGTTCGTCCAGGAGCAGTCGGCCCTCCCGGTACAGGTCCGCGTACAGGGCGATGTCGCGCTGCGGCCGCGAGGAGCCGTAACGGCAGCCGAGGATCGACTTGTCCAGGTACATCGAGGAGACGGTGAACGACGCCTCGGCGCTCGCCGCCGGTACGCCGAGCAGGACCGCCTGGCCGTGCCGGTCCAGCAGGTCGATCGCCTGCCGGATCAGCTCGGTGCGGCCGACGCACTCGAAGGCGTGGTCGGCGCCGTCGGGCAGGATGTCCCGTACGCCGTCGGTGGAGGTCAGGAAGTGTGTGGCGCCGAACTGCCGGGCCACCGCCTCCTTCGCCGGGTTGCTGTCGACGGCGACGACGGTCAGCGCGCCCGCCAGCCGCGCACCCTGGAGCACGTTGAGGCCGATGCCGCCGGTGCCGATGACCACGACGGTGTCGCCCCGGTCGACCTTCGCCCGGTTCAGGACGGCCCCGACGCCGGTGAGGACCCCGCAGCCGATCAGCGCGGCGGAGGTGAGCGGCAGGTCGGCGGGGATCTTCACGGCCTGGACGGCGCGGACCAACGTACGTTCCGCGAAGGCGGAGTTGGAGGCGAACTGGAAGAGTTTCCCGCCGCCTCGCGAGAACGGTCGGCCAGGCCGTCCGATCGCCTTGCGGCACATGGTCGGCCTGCCCCGGTCGCACTCCGCGCACGCCCCGCAGTTGGCGAGGGTGGAGAGGGCGACATGGTCCCCGGGCCGTACGTGGCTGACGCCGGGGCCCACGGCCTCCACCACGCCCGCGCCCTCGTGGCCGAGCACGACGGGGACGGGGAACGGGATCGTGCCGTCGATGACGGACAGGTCGCTGTGGCAGAGGCCGGCGGCGGCCACCGCGACGAGCACCTCGCCGGGGCCGGGGTCGCGTATCTCCAGGTCGTCGACGACCTCGGTCCGTGTGCCGTCGAAGACGACGCCTCTCATCTCGGCTCCCTCGGTAGGCCGAGCACCCGCTCGGCGATGATGTTCCGCTGGATCTCGTCGGAGCCGCCGTAGATGGTGTCGGCTCGGCTGAAGAGGAACAGGTGCTGTGCGGTGGTGAGTTCGTACGGAGTCGTGGCCGACCAGGGCTGTCCGCCGACGGCTCCCGCCTCGCCGCTCACCTCCACCGCCAGCTCGCCGAGCCGCTGGTGCCAGCCGCCCCAGAGCAGCTTGGCCACGCTGGGGGCGGCCGGGTCGGTGGTGGTGCCGAGGGTGCGGAGGGCGTGCCGGCGCATGGTGGCCAGCTCGGCCCACTGGCGTACGAGGCGGGCCCTGATGGCCGGGTCCTCGGCGGTCCCGTTGGCCCGGGCGGTGGCGATCACCTGGTCCAACTCCTGCGCGAACCCGATCTGTTGGGCCAACGTGGAGACCCCGCGCTCCAGGGCGAGCAGACCCATGGCGACCGCCCATCCGTTGCCTTCGCCGCCGACCACCTCGGCGGCCCGGGCCCCGTCGAAGAAGACCTCGTTGAACTCGCTGGTGCCGGTCATCTGGCGGATCGGCCGTACGTCGACGCGTCCCGGCTGGTCCATCTCGACGAGGAGGAAGGAGAGGCCGTGGTGGCGGGTGGAGCCGGGGTCGGTGCGGGCGAGGACGAAGCACCAGTCGGCGTCCTGGGCGAGCGAGGTCCAGATCTTCTGCCCGGTGACGGTGTACCCGCCCGTCCCGTCCGGTACGGCGGTGGTGCGTATCCCGGCCAGGTCGGACCCCGCGCCCGGTTCGCTGTACCCCTGGCACCAGAAGGTCTCGCCACGGGCGATGGGGGGCAGGTGGCGGCGTTTCTGTTCCTCGGTGCCGTAGGTGATGAGGGTCGGGGCGAGGAGGTTCTCGCCGATGTGGCCCAGCCGGGCGGGGGCGGTGGAGCGGGCGTACTCCTCGGCCCAGATGACCTGCTCGGCGAGGGTGGCGCGGCGGTTGCCGTACGTCTCGCCGTCCTCGCCCGGCCACCCGATCCCGATCCACCCCGCCTTTCCCAACTCGCGCTCCCACGCGCGGGGGTTGATCGCGTCGGCAAGGTGGGTCTCCAGCCAGGTACGGGCGTGCGCGCGAAAGGCGTGGTCGTCCTCGGTGACCCGGAAGTCCATACGTGCCTCCTGTCGCTCCAGGGGCGCAGCCCCCGGCTCCTCCGCTCGTGAAACGGCCACCCCCAGCCCCTCCGGCGTTTGAGGAGCGGGGTCCGGGGCCGCGCCCCGCGGGCTCCGCCCCCAGACCCCCGCTCCTCAAACGCCGGAGGGGCTTGGTTGTTCGGGCACCCGCTCCTCAAACGCCGGAGGGGCTGGATCGTCGGCCCCAACGCCGGAGCGGGCCGGAAAGGGGGCGGCCCCGTCCTCAATCGCCGGACGGGCTGGAGGGTGCGTTCGGTCGCGCACCCCTTCTCGCCGCCTCCGCCATCCCCTCCACCCGCGCCAGCATCGGCATCGGGTCCACCCCCACCGTCCCCGGCAGGAACTCCGCGATCCGTTCCGGGGTCCACGGCGCCCCCTCCGCGTACCCCGCCCGCAGCTCCCTCGGCTGGGCCCAGACCGCGATCTTGGGCCCGGCGATCGTGTACACCTGGCCGGTGATCCCCTCCGCCCGCGCCCGCTCGCTCAGCAGGTAGACCACCAGCGCCGCCACATCCTCCGGCTCACCGATCTCCGCCAGCTCCATCGGCACCCCGGCCGACATCCGGGTCCGGGCCACCGGTGCGACCGCGTTGGCCGTGACGCCGTACCGGTGCAGGCCCAGCGCCGCGCTGCGGACCAGCGAGATGATCCCGCCCTTCGCCGCGCTGTAGTTGGCCTGGGACACGCTCCCCTGGTGGTTGCCGCTGGTGAAGCCGATCAGCGTGCCGCCGCCCTCCTGCTTCCGCATCACCGCCGACGCGGCCCGGAAGACCGTGAACGTGCCTTTCAGATGGGTCGCGAGGACCGGGTCCCACTCCTCCTCGGACATGTTGAAGAGCATCCGCTCGCGCAGGATCCCGGCCACGCAGACGACCCCGTCGAGCCGTCCGTACTCCGCCAGCGCCGTGTCCACGATCCGCTGCCCGCCCGACATCGTGGAGATGTCGTCCGCCACCGCGACCGCCTGCCCGCCCGCCGCCTCGATCTCCTTGGCGACCGACCGGGCGATCTCGCTGGTCGGCTCGGAGCCCTCCACCGAGACGCCGTAGTCGTTGACGACGACCCGCGCGCCCTCCGCCGCCGCGGCGAGCGCCACCGCCCGTCCGATGCCGCGGCCGGCCCCGGTGACGGCGACCACCTTGCCTGCCAAGAAGTTCCCCATGCCCGGCCCCTCCCACGGTTTCTGACGGTCCGTTAGATTTTACGGGCAGGCGGACAGTCCCGCACAAGACCCAGGAGGCCCCCATGTCCCTGCCGGCCGAGTTCCACGAGATCGCCAAGCGCGTGAACAACTGGGGGCGTTGGGGCGCGGCCGACGAGCGCGGGACGCTCAACCTGATCACCGACGCCGTGGTCCGGGAGGCCGTCGCCACCGTCCGGAGCGGTCACCGCGTACCGCTCGCGCTTCCGCTCCGGCACGGCGGCGTGCAGAGCGGGTTCATCCCGGGCCGGATCGACCCGCTGCACACGATGGTCCAGATCAACCAGGAGATGTTCGGCCCGGGGACCGTCGCCACCAGCGACGACACCGTCACCATGGGGCTCCAGGCCGCGACCCACTGGGACGCCCTGACCCATGCCTCGCACGGCGGCCGGATCTACAACGGGCGGCCCGCCGACACCATCACGGCGCACGCCGGCGCGCAGTTCTCGTCGATCGCCGCCGTGGAGCACGTCGTGTCGCGCGGCGTGCTGCTGGATGTCGCGCGCGCCCGGGGCGTGGACCGGCTGGAGGGCGCGCACGCCGTCACGCCGGAGGACCTGGAGGCGGCCGAGGAGTTCGGAGGCGTACGCGTACGGGCCGGGGACGTCGTCCTCGTACGGACAGGGCAGGTGCGGGTCGTGCTGGCCGGGGACCGGCAGGCGTACGGCTATCCGTCGCCGGGGCTGTCCGTGCGCACGCCCGAGTGGTTCCACGCCCGGGACGTGGCGGCGGTCGCCAACGACACCCTGACCTTCGAGATCTTCCCGCCGGAGATCGAGGACCTGTGGATGCCGGTGCACGCCCTCCACCTCGTCGAGATGGGGATGCTCCAGGGCCAGAACTGGGACCTGGAGGCGCTCTCCACCGTCTGCGCGGAGGAGCGGCGGTACGCGTTCCTGCTCACCGCCGCGCCGGAGCCGTTCACCGGGGCCACCGGATCTCCGGTCGCCCCGGTCGCGGTGCTCTGAGCCGGTGAGCGTGACCCGGTAAGGAGCCGAGGAGCGTGGACCGGCGGGAAGAGGGCGCTCAGGCCAGGTGGTCGGTGAAGACGCAGGCGGGCGGGGTGCACACCTCGCCGCCCTGGAGCACGACCTTCGGCGGCGCGTCCGGGACCGCCACCACCGGTCCGCCCCGGTCCACCTCGCACCAGATCTGCTTCCCGGCGCCCTCCGGCTGCCAGCCCCAGCGGTCCGCGAGGCCGTCCACCAGCTCCAGGCCCCGCCCGTTGGTGTCCTCGCCCTCCGCATGGCGCTGGAGCGGCGGGCGGTCGCTGGCGTCGGCGACCTCCACCCGCACGGTCCCGGCCCCGCCGGCACCGCCGCCTCCGCCGAAGAGCATCCGCAGCACGGCGGGACAGCCCGTATGGACGACCGCGTTGGTGACCAGCTCCGAGATCAGCAGGATGAGCGTCTCCGCGAGCGGCTCGTCATCCCCTATCCCGGAACCGACCAGACGCGACCGCGCCCACCTACGGGCCCGTCCCACCTCTGCGGGATCCGGACCGACCTCCAGCTGAACCTGAAGCACCTGCACCGCTCACACCATCCGAACCGGCGGACACATCGCCTCGCGCCTCCTCAGGGTCACGGAACGTGATTCCCTTACGCGACAGCATGGTTGACGTACAGTCACCGCAACAAGCGCTTCGGGCATATTCCAGCGCGAAGGAGTACGCGTGGTGCATACTGTGCGACGCACGCTGCGGGGAGTCGAACAGGAGCGCGCAGAGACCGCGAGAAACGCTCTTCGGGCAGGCCCGGCACATCTCCGGCAAGAGCCCTCGCCCCGGACCGGAGCCGCCGCACAGGCCGCCCCCGGATCGCCCGGTTCCAGAACCACTCGCATCCCACGGAGCGTACCCGAGCGCGGCGCCGACTCCACCCGGTGACGAATCACGCAAAGGACACAACCCGGTATCGACGCCGACCGGCTGCACTGAGTCACGCTCCACCCCCGGCTTCGTCCGGCCGTCGCCCCGAGGCCGCTGAACTGCCGTGCGGCAGCCGTACGGGCCCCAGATCGGCGGCCAGGATCTCCTCCGCCTCGGCCGCCGTGAGCCAGCGGGCCGCCCGGAGCCAGGCCCGTTTCAGGTGGAGGTGAACATCTGACTCCCAGGTGAACCCCATACCGCCGTGGATCTGGAGGCAGTCCCGTGCGTTGCGTACGGCCGCCTCGTCGGCGAGCAGTTTCGCCGCCGCGATCTCCACCGGATCGCCGGTCAGCGCGGCCGCGTACACGGCGCTGCGGGCCGGTTCGGTGCGGGCGAGCATGTCGGCGCAGAGGTGTTTGACCGCCTGGAACGAACCGATGAGCGAACCGAACTGTTCGCGCGCACCGGCGTGTTGAACGGCCCTTTCGGTGGTGCGCGCGGCGCTCCCGAGTTGTTCGGCAGCAGTGAGAAGCGCCCCCTCGCGGCGGAGTGCGCCGGGGTACGCCTCCGAGGCGCCCGCACCCGCCGAGCGCCCCTGCGCCCGGTGCAGCGGGGTCAGCGGGTCCATCGACCGTACGGGAACGGCCCCGGCCACGAACGCCGCCAGCCTCTCCCCCGTGAGCACCTGGGCGCCCCCTGCCAGCACCGCGTCCGCGCCCCCCAGATCCGCCACCGGCCGGCCGGCCCCCTCCGCCGCCGTCACCACCGCCTCGCCCTCCGCCGCGCCCTTCACCAGCCCCGCCGCCAGGTGCGTCGCCACCAGCGGTCCCGGCAGCAGCGCGCGGCCCGCCTCCTCGAAGAGCAGCACCGCCTCCGGCAGCCCGAGCCCCACCCCGCCCGCCTCCTCCGGCAGCCGCAGCGCGAAGAACCCGGCCGCCCCCAGTTCCCGCCACAGCGCACGGTCCACGCCACCGCCCCGCTCCACCGCCGCCCGCAGCCGCTCCCGGTCGAACACCGCGCCGAGCAGGTCCCGCATCGCGGACCGCAGGGCCCGCTGGTCGTCCGAGAGCTGGAAGTCCATGGCGGGTCAGCGCCCCTTCGGGAGGCCGAGGATGCGCTCGGCGACGATGTTGCGCTGGATCTGCGAGGTGCCGGCGGCGATGGTGTACGAGAGGGAGGAGAGCCGGCCCAGGGCCCATTCCCGGTCCAGGTCGAAGGCGTCGGCGCCGCCCAGCACCTCCGCCGCCGCCTCGTACAGCTCCTGGCGGACCCCGGAGTAGCGCAGCTTGAAGACCGACCCGCCGACGCCCGGGACCCCTCCCGTCCGTTCCGACTCGCTCACGTTCGCCTGCGTCAGCCGCCACAGCGCGCGGAATTCGGCGTTCAGGCGGCCGAGCCTCCGCCGGAGCACCGGGTCGTCCCACCGCCCGTTCCGCCGGGCCTCGGCGGCCACGGCCTCCAGCGTGCGGCGGCAGGCGACGACCTCGCCGACGAAGGCCGTACCGCGTTCGAAGGAGAGGGTGACCATGGTGACCCGCCAGCCGTCGTTCTCGGCGCCGACCCGGTTCCGTACCGGCACCCGCACCTCGTCCAGGAACACCTCCGCGAACTCCGTGGAGCCGGCCAGCGTCCGCAGCGGCCGGACCGTGATGCCGGGCGCGTCCATCGGCATCGCCAGCCAGCTGATCCCCCGGTGCTTCGGCGCCCCGGGGTCCGTCCGCACCAGCAGCTCGCACCAGTCGGCCACCTCCGCGTGCGAGGTCCAGATCTTCTGCCCGCTCACCACGTAGTCGTCGCCGTCGCGCACCGCCCGCGTCCGCAGCGCGGCCAGGTCCGAGCCCGCGTCCGGCTCGCTGAACCCCTGGCACCAGATCTCGTCCCCGCGCAGCACCGGCGGCAGCCAGCGGGCCCGCTGCTCGGCCGTGCCCTCGGCGGCGATGGTGGGCCCGGCGTGCAGCAGCCCGACGAAGTTGGCCCCGACGTAGGGCGCTCCGGCCTTCTCCGTCTCCTCCAGGAAGATCAGGTGCTGGGTGGGGGTGGCACCCTGACCGCCCGCGTCGGCCGGCCAGTGCAGGCCCGCGTACCCGGCGTCGTACAGCCTCCGCTGCCACGCCGTGTCGTACGCCCGGCGCGCGGGCCAGTCGTCCGGCGAGGGCTTCGGGGGCAGGCCGGGGAGCACGGCGGCCAGCCACTCCCCCAACCGCCGCCGGAACTCCTCCTCGGCGTCCGTGTACGCGAGATCCACGAGCCCGCCGCCTACTTGTCCAGGTCCAGGCCGAGCATCCGGATCGCGTTGCCGCGCATCAGCTTGTAGACCGTCTCGTCGTCCAGCCCCTGGACGTGGTCGAGCGCGACCTCCTTGGTGTGCGGGAAGGTCGAGTCCACGTGCGGGTAGTCGGTCTCGAAGGTGGCGTTGTCGCGGCCGACGACGTCCAGCGCGGAGATGCCGTGCTTGTCGCGGAAGAAGCAGCAGAACATCTGGCGGTAGTAGTACGTGGACGGCGGCTCGGGGATCAGATCGCGCACCCCGCCCCACGCCCGGTGCTCCTCCCACACGTCGTCGGCGCGCTCCAGGGCGTACGGAATCCAGCCCATCTGGCCCTCGCTGTAAGCCAGTTTGAGCGTCGGGAACTTCACCAGCACGCCGCTGAAGAGGAAGTCCATCATCGAGGCCATCGCGTTGTTGAAGGAGAGCGAGGCCTGCACGGCGGGCGGTGCGTCCGGCGAGGCGGCGGGCATCTGGGAGCTGGACCCGATGTGCATGTTGACGACCGTGCCGGTCTCCTGGCAGACCGCGAAGAACGGGTCCCAGTAGCCGGTGTGGATGGACGGCAGTCCGAGGTAGGTCGGGATCTCGGAGAAGGTGACCGCGCGGACACCTCGCGCCGCGTTCCGCTTGATCTCCGCGACGGCCAGGTCGATGTCCCATAGCGGGATGATGCAGAGCGGGATGAGGCGGCCTCCGCTGTCGCCGCACCACTCCTCGACCATCCAGTCGTTGTAGGCGCGTACGCAGGCGAGCGCGACCTCCTTGTCGTGCGCCTCGGCGAAGGTCTGGCCGCAGAAACGCGGGAAGGTCGGGAAGCAGAGCGAGGCCTCGACGTGGTTGAGATCCATGTCCTTGAGCCGTTCGGCCGGGTCCCAGCAGCCGGGCCGCATCTCGGCCCGCGTGATGCCCTCCAACGTCATGTCGTCGCGGTCGAAGCCGACGGCGGCGATGTTCCGCTTGTACGGGAACCTCAGGTCCTCGTAGATCCACCAGTCGGTCGGCGGCCCGTCCGGGTCCATCGTGATGACGTACTTCCCGCCCGTGTACGCCAGCTCCCCGATGCCCGCCGTCAGCGGCTGCGGTCCGCGCTCGCGGTACTTCGCGGGCAGCCAGGTGGAGAAGAGGTGCGCGGGCTCGATCACATGGTCGTCGACGCTGACGATCCGAGGCAGTTCCCTATCCGTGTCCGTCATGGTGGGTCGTCCCCTCCGGCGCGCACCCCGGCGATCCCTGGGCGCTTTCTGATGGTCCGTCAGATGGCGGTGCGGCACTCAGGCTAGCCCCGCACCTCTGGACCGACAAGGCGCGGAGCCCTACGCTCTCCGCACTATCTGACTGGTCGTCAGTTCGGAGGGACCCCTGTGACCGCCGTGAACGACGTGACCGCGACCGCGCACGCGCTGAGCTCCTCCCGCACCTTCTGGGAGCTGATCGAGGCCCGCGCCGCCCTCACCCCCGACCGCCCGGTCCTGCTCCAGGAGGACCGCTCCCTGACCTTCGGCGAGCTGCGGGACCGGGCCGAACGGGTCGCCGCCGGGCTGTACGGAATGGGGGTGCGGGCGGGGACCGTCGTCGCCTGGCAGCTGCCGACCCGGCTGGAGACGGCTCTGCTCTCCTTCGCCCTGGCCCGGCTCGGGGCCGTGCAGTCGCCGGTCATCCCGTTCTACCGGGACCGCGAAGTGCGGTTCGCGCTACGGGAGTCGGGGGCCGCGTTCTTCGCCGTGCCGGGTGTGTGGCGCGGCTTCGACCACACGGCGATGGCCGAGCGGATCGCGGGTGAACTGCCGGACCCGCCGCAGATCTTCGAGGCGTACGAGGACCACGCCCTCCCCGACGGCGATCCGTCGGCCCTGCCGCCTCCGCCGGAACCCTCATCGGGTGACGAGGTCCGCTGGATCTACTGGACCTCCGGCACCACCTCCGACCCCAAGGGCGTCCTGCACACCGACCGTTCGCTGATCGCGGGCGGCTCCTGCCTCGCGCACGCCCTGAAGCTGAACGCGGACGACGTGGGCTCGATGGCGTTCCCGTACGCGCATGTCGCCGGGCCCGACTACACGGTGATGCTCCTGCTGTACGGGTTCCCGGCGGTGATGTTCGAGCAGTTCGCGCTGCCGGAAGCCCTGGGCGAGTACCGGAGGCACGGGGTGACCGTGGCGGGTGGGTCGACGGCGTTCTACGCGATGTTCCTGGCCGAGCAGCGCAAGGAACCGGGCACGCCGCTCATCCCCTCGCTCCGGTTGCTGGCGGGCGGTGGTGCGCCGAAGCCGCCGGAGGTGTACCACGCGGTGGTGCGGGAGATGGGGGTCCAGCTCACGCACGGGTACGGGATGACCGAGGTCCCGATGATCACGATGGGCGCGCCGGACGACACCGCCGAGCACCTGGCGCTGACCGAGGGGCGGCCGCCGGAGGGGATGGAGATCCGGATCACCGACGAGCACGGCAAGCCGCTCCCGTACGGCGTGGAGGGCGAGGTACGGCTGCGCGGGGAGGCGGTCTGCCGGGGGTATCTGGACGCCTCCGCCACCGAGGCGGCCTTCGACGCGGACGGGTTCCTGATCACCGGGGACCTCGGCCGGGTCCAGGAGAGCGGGCACCTCACGCTCACCGGGCGGCTGAAGGACATCATCATCCGCAAGGGCGAGAACATCTCGGCCAAGGAGATCGAGGACCTGCTCCACACGCACCCGGGCGTGGCGGACGCGGCGGTGATCGGGCTCCCAGACGCCGAGCGCGGTGAACGCGTCTGCGCGGTGGTGGAGCGGGTGCCGGGCGCGCCCGCGCCGACCCTCGCCGAGCTGGCCGGCCATCTGCGGGACGCCGGGCTCTCCGTCCACAAGGTGCCGGAGCAGCTGGAGGTGCTCGACGCCCTCCCGCGCAACGAGACGCTGCGCAAGGTGCTGAAATACCGGCTGCGGGAGCGCTTCGGCGGGGGTGCCTGAGGGGGTTACGGGGGCGGCGCGGCCACCCCCGTACGGACACGCCCTACGTGGCGTCGGGCTCGATCACCGTGAAGTACACGGCGAGCGCGGAGACCACATCGCTCTCGGCGATCAGCCCGTCCCGGTCGGTGTCCAGGCTCTGGGCCGCGATGCCCGCGATCTCGGTGCTGGCCCCGAGCACCTTCAGGGCCCGCTCCACGGAGGCCACCGACGCCCGGCCGCCGTTGTTCTCGCTGTCGGCCACCGCGATCGCCGCCCGCAGGAAGGGGCGCGCGATCTCGGCGAACCGCTCGGGATTGTCCCGCAGCCGCTTCACCGCCCCGCCGACGAACTCCTCGCGGGTGACCCGCTGGTCCCCGTCCACGTCGGCGATGCCCGCCATGCCCTGCCAGAAGGCCTCGGCCCCGGTGTAGAGCGCCTGGCCCTTGTCGCAGCGGGCCGTCGTACCGAACTCGGTGAGCAGACGGGCGGCTGCGGCGTTGAAATCGGCGCGATCGATGGTGCCGTTGCCGTCCTGGTCGAAGGCGGCGAAGCGGTGCGCGATCTTTCGCTCGTACTCTGCGCTGTCCATGCGGGGAGCGTACGTCGCCCGGAGCCTTCACGTGTCACCGAGCGACGCCTCCTGTGTGACAACCTCGCTTCAGCACCGAACGCTTTCAGCCGGTCACGCGCTGCCCCGAGTGTTCAGGCCGTCAGCGGCTCGCACGCCTCGTCGACCGCGGAGACCGTGTCCGGGTAGACGTCGAAGAGCCGACGCACGCCCAGCGCTCCCAGCACCTTGTTGACGTGGGAGCCGTCCTCGGCGCCCCGGGCCGGGAGGATCAGCCGCAGCCGGCCGCCGCAGGACTTCATCAGGCGGCGCGAGGCGATCAGCACCCCCACCCCGCTGGAATCGCAGAAGAACACCTCGGACAGGTCGAGCACCACATCGTGCTGCCCCTCCGCCACCGCTTCGTGGACGGACTGACGCACGACGGGTGAGCTCACGAGATCGAGTTCACCGCGTATCCGCAGCACGGTCCAGTCGCCCTGCTCGGTCTCGTCCACCTTCAGCGTCACGCGACTGGACCTCTCGTTCCGGGGCTCCCGGCAATACCGGAAGTTTCCGTTCCTCCTCGCGGCTGCCCCACCGCTCATCCATGAAACACCGCCCTCACCCGGAAGACCCAGGGGGTTTCCGGTGGAAATGATCACTTCGGCCGGTTTCCCCTGCTCAGAGGAGCCAGGTCCGCGAGAACGGCTGAAATCGATTGGTGAAGTCTTGGCATTCCTTACATCGGACAGTTGCGGCAAAGGCAGGTACGGGGCCCGCGCGGGCGACTACATTCGGACAGCGAGGGCAGAGGCTGGATCACGGAGCATCGCGGAACATCACGGCGCCGGGGGCTGGGGGTTTCATGGCGAAGGACGCACCGCCCCGCTGGGACCGCAGGATGCAGCAGAGGCTGGTCCGCGGCGAGGCGGCGGCGCTCGGTGAGCTGTACGACCTGTTCGCCGCGCTCGTCCACAGCCAGGCGCACCGGATGCTGGACGACGAGGACGCCGCCGACCTGGTGACCCGCGAGGTCTTCGCCCAGGTCTGGGAGAACCCTGAGGCGTACGACCCGCGGCAGGGCTCGATGCGCTCGTGGGTCGCCAGGCTCACCCACCGCCACTCCGTGCAGCGGCTGCGGCGGGCGGCCGCCGCGGCGTACGCGGAGGAGCACGGCGAGGGTTCCGTGCCGGACCCGGAGGAGCTGGAGCGGCGGGTGCGCAGCGCCACCGCGGCGGCCCGGGCCGACTACATCGTCTCCTCGATGCCCGTCCCGCTGCGGCAGGCGCTGGAGCTGGCGTACACCCGGCGCCGGGACTACCGGCAGACCGCGGCCGACCTCGGCGTCACCGAGGACGAGGCCCGCCGCCGGCTCCGGCTGGGACTCCAGCTGCTGTCCACCGCCAACACCCGGCCGCTCGAAGGGTCCTCACCACCCGGTTACGGACGCGTCCGGTGAGCGGCGACGGGCGCGAGGGCGGCCGCCGCGACGACGAGGTGCGGGGCGCGCGGCGCATACCGGGCCCGCGCGGCGCGGTGGACGACCTCGACCTGGAGGCGGTGGACCGGCCGGTGCTGCCGCCGCCGGGCTCCGGTGCGGCGGAGGATGCGGTGCCGGAGCAGGGCGTCCCGGAGCAGGGCGCTCCGCAGCAGGGCGTTCCGGAGGATGCGGTGCCGGAGCAGGAGGTTCCGGAGCAGGAGGTTCCGGAGGAGGGCGCGTGCGAGGCCGGTGAGGAGGACCCCGTCCCCGACGCCCCAGCCCTCTCCCATCAGGTCCTCAAGGCCCTCCTCGGTGCCTGGGCGCTCTCCGCCTGTTCGGCCGAGGAGACGCTCGCCGTCGAGGACCACCTCACCGCGTGCGCGCCCTGTGCCGACGAGGCGCTGCGGTTGCGGGACGCGGTGGGGCTGCTGCACACCGACGGGTCGCTGGATCTCGATCCGGGACTGCGGGTCCGGGTGATGGACGGCTGCCTCGGGCGCCGCCCGGCCCGCATCCCGATTCCGGAGTGGGCCGGTCCGTACGACGCCGAGACCGCCCGGCTCGACGCGCTGCTCCGCGACATCGGCGACTCCGACTGGCACGCGCCGGTGCAGCTGCAGTGGTTCGAGGACGAGCACGCGGTGACCCGCCGGACCACGGTCGCCGGAGTGATCGGCCATCTGATGGCCGTCGACGGGCTGGTCTCCGCCGCGCTCGGCCTGGCCGACCCGCTCGACACGGCCGAGGTGACCGGTGGGGCCGCCGAGGTGCCGCTCTCGCCGACGCGGCGTACCGAGACGTACTGGTCGGCCACGCACCCGCCCGCCACCCGGGCCGTCCGCGAGCCGTGGCGCAGCCTCACCCACGAGCTGATCCGGACCGCGTCGCTGGCCGGCCGGAGCGTAGCCGAGCGCTCCGTCTCGTACGGGGAGTTCGCGCTGCCGCTCCAGGACGCGCTGCTGGACCGGGCCTTCGAGTGCTGGGTGCACGGCACGGACATCGCGGAGGCGGTGGACTACCCGTACAAGCCGCCGTCCGCCGCCCATCTGCACCGGATGATCGACCTGGCCGCCCGGATGCTCCCGGCCGCGCTCGAAGGGCGCCGCCGCGCCGGACTCGCCGGACCGGCCAGGGAGCTGGTGGCGCCCGGAGAGCCGGGGCGGTCGGTCCACCTGGAGGTCGAGGGGCACGGCGGCGGTGACTGGTACATCGCGCTCGACTCACCGGCCGCCCTCGGCACGCCCGGCCGCGCGGTGGCGCAGGTGGCCCTGGACGGCGTGGAGTTCTGCCGGCTGGTCGCGGGCCACATCTCGCCGGTCGAAGCGGCGGCGGGCCAGGAGGGCGACCGCGAGGCCATCCGCGACGTCCTGTTCGCGTCGGCCTCGCTCAGCCGCCTGTAGCCGTCCGTACGCGGGTCAGTTGAAGATCACCGTACGGCGGCCGTTGAGCAGGATGCGCCGCTCCGCGTGCCACTTCACCGCGCGCGCCAGCGCCTGGCACTCCACGTCCCGGCCGATCGCCACGAGCTGGTCGGGGGTCACGTCGTGGCCGACGCGCTCCACCTCCTGCTCGATGATCGGGCCCTCGTCGAGGTCGGCGGTGACGTAGTGCGCGGTGGCGCCGATCAGCTTCACGCCCCGGGCGTGCGCCTGGTGGTACGGCTTGGCGCCCTTGAAGCTCGGCAGGAACGAGTGGTGGATGTTGATGAT
Organism: Streptomyces sp. CA-146814; assembly: GCF_050942385.1. Classification (NCBI taxonomy): domain Bacteria; kingdom Bacillati; phylum Actinomycetota; class Actinomycetes; order Kitasatosporales; family Streptomycetaceae; genus Streptomyces; species Streptomyces sp. CA-146814. The sequence continues at coordinate 4,589,666 of NZ_CP192068.1, read as the reverse complement.
CCGGCCGCTCAGCTGCTTGCACAGGTCGTCGGAGAGCACCTGCATGTAGCGGGCGAGGACGACCAGCTCCACGTCCTCCTCGCGGACCAGCTCCAGCAGCTGCGCCTCGGCCTCCGGCTTGTTGTCCTTCGTCACCGGGAGGTGCCGGAAGGGGATGCCGTACGAGGCGGTGAGCTCGGCGAACTCCGTGTGGTTGGAGACGACGGCCGCGATCTCGACCGGCAGCGCCCCCGTACGGGAACGGAACAGCAGGTCGTTGAGGCAGTGGCCGAACTTGCTGACCATCAGCACGATCCGCATCCGCTCCGCCGCCCGGTGGATCTGCCACTCCATCCGGAAGGCCTCCCCGATGGCGGCGAAGCTGGCCCGCAGCTTGTCGACCGTGACCGTGGAGTCCGCCGAGAAGTGGACCCGCATGAAGAACAGACCCGTGTCGTGGTCCCCGAACTGCTGGCTGTCCTCGATGTTGCAGCCGGTCATGAAGAGGTAGCTGGAGACGGCGTGCACGATGCCCTGTTTGTCCGGGCAGGAGAGCGTGAGGACGTACTGCTCGGGCAGCGCGGTGTCCGAGGCGGCCGGGGCGGCGGTGGGCTGCGGTGCGGTCATCCTCGTAGGGTGCCACAGCCGCCCGAGGTCAGGCGCTCGTGCTCACCATGCGGCCCCGGCGTTCACGCGGCCCGGCCGCGATCGCTCAGGCGGCCCGGGTCATGATGCGGATGACGTCCAGCGAGCGCGGCGGGATGTCCGGGTCCTCGGCGTCGTTGGTGGCGAGCATCACATGCGCCTCGCGGGCGGCGCGGACCGCCTCCGGCCAGCCGTGGTGCTCCAGATAGGCCGAGACGGGGGCGTCCGCGCCGACCTGGTGCATGATCCGCAGGACCCGCAGCGCGGCGGTGTCCACGGCGGCCGCCTCGGCGGAGTCCCGGAAGATGGTGCCGACGTACTTCTCGGCGGACCAGTTGTCGAGCCAGGTGTCCTCGACCAGGCGGTACACGGCGTCGGTGACGTCCCCGTACCCCTCCCGGCCGGCCAGCCAGCACTCGTGGTGGAAGACGGGGTCGGAGAGCATGTGCAGCGCCGAGCGCACGTTGGTGCGCCAGCGCCACCACGGCATGTCAGTGAGCGGCATGACGCCCATGGTGGAGGAGCGACGGCCGCGACGGGAAGAGTTCTCCGAACCTTGCTGCACGGTGGTCGATCGTACGTTCCCCTCCGGGGGCCCCGCGCGGGCCCCCGTAATTCACCTGGACGTCACCGAGCGTTGAGCACGTCACACCGTGGCGTTACCCCGGGGGCGGGAGCGTTGCTGAACATGACCGGACGGAGACGCACCGCCTTCCCCCGCCCCTTCCAGTTCGTCATCGGCACGGCGGTGGCCGGTGCGCTGCTGCTGTCCGGCTGTGGCGTGCTCCCCGGGGGCTCGGGGGGCTCCGGGGAGCCCGTCACGGTGATGACCTGGGCGCCCGACCGGGTGGACGACGCCGACGCGGTGACCATGCCCGGCGTTCCCGCGATGGCCCGGACGTACGCGCGCTGGGTCAACGAGCAGGGCGGCATCGACGGGCGCGAGCTGCGGGTGATCACCTGTGACGAGCGCGACACCGCGGCGGGCGCCGAGCGGTGCGCCCGGCAGGCCGTGGACCGGAAGGTGGCCGCGGTCGTCGGTTCGTACAGCCGGCACGGCCAGAGCGCCATCCCGGTGCTGGAGTCCGGCGGCATCCCGTACATCGGCGGCTACGGCGCCTCCGACGAGGAGTTCCGCAGCTACCTCTCGTACCCGGTCAACGGCGGCCAGTCGGCGCTCCTGGCGGGCCACGGCCGGCAGCTGGCGGGCGGCTGCGAGCGGGTCGCGCTGGTGCGGCCCGACTCGCTCGGCGGCGCCCGGATGCCGCAGCTCCTCAACACCGGGCTGCTCGCCGCCGAGCGGCCCGAGTCCACCGACATCCTGGCCCCGGAGAACGCCACCTCCTACGACGAGCAGGCGGGCCGGGCCCTGGAGCGGCGGGCCGGCGGCAGCTGTGTCGCGGCCGTGCTCGGTTCCCGTACGGAGACCTTCTTCGACTCCTTCCGCCGGCTGGAGCCGGAAGGCGAGCGGGTCAGGATCTCCTCGGTGCTCGGCAGCGTCAGCCAGCCGCTCATCGACCGCACCGGCGGCCGCACGAGCCCGTTCGAGGGCGCCTACGTCACCGGCTGGTACCCGGACGCGGGCGACGCGCGCTGGAACGGGATGCGGGAGGTGATCCGGAAGTACGCCTTCGGGGACAACCGCATCGACCCGGACGACACCGGTGTGCAGACGACCTGGATCGCCTACACGGTGCTGCGGGCGGTCGTCGAGGCGATCGACGACGACGGGATCACCGCCAACAAGGTCACCTCGGCGCTCAACCGGGGCACCGAGGTCGACACCGGCGGTCTGACGCCGGTGCTCCGCTGGCGCTTCAAGGACCTGCTCGGCACCTCGCCGTATCCGCGCATCGTCAACGCGGACGTGACGTTCCAGGTGGTCCGCGAGGGTCGGCTGACCGCGCAGAAGAAGGGCTTCGTGGATGTCACGGAGGCCCTGTCGGACGCCCGGCGGGCGGTCGGCTGAACCGCGCCCGCCGGACCGGGGCTACGGTCGGCCGACCGCACCCACCGGGCAGGGGCTGTCCACGGTCAGAGCTCGACCGGTGAGTGCTTGGTCAGGCCGTACTTCCCGGCGATGGCGTTCCAGAGCCCGGAGGCCTCCTGCTTGGCCTTGGTCGCCACGCCGCTCTGCTCGTTGGCGCGGGCCGTCTCGCCGGTCGACTTGGCCTGGCCGCCCTTGCAGACGCTCTTGTTCTTCTTCGCCTGCCGGGCCCAGGCGGCGTAGTGGTCGTCGGCCGCGGCGGAGGCCTTCCACGCCTTCGTCAGCGAGGAGTTGAGCGCTTGGTGCCGCGGCAGCTGGTCCAGGGTGAGCCCCTCCAGCCGGGTCACCAGGTCACGGCGCTGCTGGGCGGCGTCCTTGAGGTCGGTGTTCGCCTGGTCCAGGTCCTTGCAGGACTTGATCTTCTCCACCGCGCTGATCACCGCGGCCCGGCTGTTGTTGCTGTCGGCGAGCAGCTTGTCCAGCGCCTCGGCCTGCGGCTTGGCCGGGTCGACGGCGGCCTTCGTGGTGGGGGCGGTGGTGGGCGGTGAACTCTGCGAGGCGATCGGCTGCTTGTCGTCCTTGGCCGGCTCGTCGCCGCTCATGCTCCACCAGGCGCCCGCGCCGAGCCCGATGACCGCGCAGCCGACGACGACCGCGGCGATGAGCGGGATGTGGGCCGAGCGCCTGCGCGGGGCGTCGCCGCCGTCGTCGTCGTACCGGGGCGGCTCGGCGGGGCCGCCGCCGTGCGGGCCCTGGAGCCCGGACCGGTAGCCCCCTTGCGGCGCCTGGGGCGGCAGCTGACCGCCGGGGCCCGGGTAGCCGTAACCCTGCTGGGGCGGCGGCTGCTGGTCGTACTGCTGCTGCGGTATCTGCGGTATCTGCTGGGTGGCGCCCGCCGGCTCCTCCGTACGGAACAGGTTGTCGAACTCCGCGGGCGGCTGCCGGTCGTCCGGCGCGCCGGACGCTGCCGGTGCGCCCGGTGTGCCCGGCCTGATGCCGTACGGGGCTCCGCCCGGCACCGGCGGTATGTACTGCGTGGCGTCCGCGTCGCCACCGCCGGGAACGGGAGCGATGTACTGCGTCGCGTCGGCGTCACCACCGGGGAGGCCTTGGCCGGGGGCGGGACCGGCGCCGGCCCCGCTCCCGGCTTCCGGCGGGAGCGGCTGCGCGTAAGGCTGGGGCTGGTGGTGCTGGGGCTGGTGGTGCTGCGGCTGCTGATGCGGGTACTGCTGGTGCTGCTGGTACGGGTCGGAGTGCTGCGCCTGCTGCTGCGGCTGCTGGTACGCGCCCGCGCCGCTCTGCCCGTACGCCTGGCCGTACTGCTCGCCGTACTGCTGTCCCTGCGCGGGCGGCAGCGGCTGGGACTGGGGCTGCTGGTGGGCCTGCTGCGGGTATCCGTACGCGCCCGCTGCCTGGCCGCCCGGCTGTCCCGGCGCGTCGGACTCCGGCCCCCAGGGCCGGCCCCACGGCTGGCCGCCCGCGGGCGCGGCCTGCCCGGCCTGCTGCCCGCCCTGGTCGCCGGTGGGCGCCCCCGGGATCCAGGGGGCGCCGCCGTCGGAGGGCAGCACGACACCTTCGTGCGCGGGTCGTCCGGCGGGGGGCTGTTGCTCGCCGCCCTGTCCGCCCTGTCCGCTCTGCGTCACCGGGACTCCTACGTGTGAACCAACGGAATCGTCGGCTCACGCTATCGGGTGGCCGCCCGCCTCCGCCAAGCGCGTGGTCCCCCTCACCACCCCTTCACAGGCCCGGTAACGCCCAGCGCCCGCAGAACGCTGTTAACGGCCGGCCCACCGCGGAGACCGTGAACACCACCTCTCACGCCGCCTGGAGCTCCAGCCGCTCGCCGAACTCCCGGACCGCCGGCTCCTGTCCATACGGCGCCAACCGCTGCTGGAGGTCGTCGAGATACTCGGCACCCCGGCTGGAGCGCACCGTCCCGAGCAGCTCCATCGCCCGCGTCCCGGTGTGGCAGGCGCGCTCCACCTCGCGCTGCTGGACCTGGGCCGAGGCGAGCAGCACGAGCCCGATGCCCCGGCGCCTGGCCCGGGTCTCCGGCAGGGCGGCCAGCGCCTCCTTGGCCCGCTTGGCGGCCTCCGGCGCCTGGTTCAGGTCGCGGTGGCAGTGGGCCAGCTCGTCCGCGAGGTACCCGTGGTCGAAGTGGGCGATCCAGTCCGGGTCGTCGCCGCTCTCCGGGTCGGCCTGCTCCAGCGCGGCGACCGCCCGGGCCGTCACCACCTGGCAGGTGCGGGCGTCGCCGAGCAGCGCGTGGCCCCGGGCCTCCGCCGCGTAGAACATGGCCTGGGCACGGGGCGTGACCTGGCCGCGGGCGCCTTCCTGGGCGGCGCGGGCGAGTTGGGCGATCTCGCGCGGGTTGCCGAGCTGGGCGGCGAGGTGGCTCATCGAGGCGGCGAGCACATAGCCGCCGTACGCTCGGTCGCCGGCGGCCTGGGCGAGCCGCAGGGCCTGGATGTAGTAGCGCTGGGCGAGGCCGGGCTGGCCGGTGTCGACCGCCATGTACCCGCCGAGTTCGGTGAGACGGGCGACGGCGGCGAACAGCTCGCGGCCGACCTGTTCGCGGTACGCCCCCGAAAGCAGGCCGGAGACCACGCTGTTGAGGTAGTGCACGAGGACCGGGCGGACATGGCCGCTGCCGAAGCGGTGGTCGAGGTCGGTGAGCGCGGTGGTCATCGCCTGGACCGCCGCCACGTCCGCCTTCCCGACGCGGGCCCCGGCGACCCGTTCGACCTGCGGGTCCTTGCCGGAGATCAGCCAGTCGCGGCTGGGCTCGACGAGGGCGGAGGCGGCGACGGAGGAGCCGGTGAGCAGATCGCGGCGGCCGACGTCGCTGCGCCAGAGCTCGCAGACCTGCTCGATCGCCCCGGCGACGGTCGGTGCGTACTGCAGGCCCACGCCGGAGGCCAGGTTCTTGCCGTTGGCCATGCCGATCTCGTCGATCGTGACCGTACGGCCCAGCTTGCGGCCGATCGCCTCGGCGATGATGCCCGGGGCCCGGCCCCGGGGTTGCTGTCCGCGCAGCCAGCGGGCCACGGACGTCTTGTCGTACCGCAGATCGAGACCGCGCTCGGCCCCGACCATGTTGACGCGGCGCGCGAGGCCCGCGTTGGAACAGGCGGCTTCCTGGATGAGCGTCTGGAGCCGTTCGTTGGGCTGGCGGGCTACGAGAGGCCTTGCTGCCATATTTCCCCCTGGAACAGTCTGAAAATACCTGGATACGCAGATACATGGATACGCGGTGATCGATGGAAGCATCACTGCCCGTCACACACTCAAGAAATGCGCATATTCCATCGGCATTCGGTACGGGTACGGCAAGTTGTCCGGCCCTGGAGGGCTCTACCCGCCCCTCGCTCCCCCGCCTCACGCGCGCCCCCGTCCGTGCACCGATGCGCCCCGCGTGCGGAATCGATGCACCGTGACCGGCTCGCGCGCGCCCGTAACCCCGAGTGAGGCTGGGAGTTGAGCTGGACGTGGAAGAGCCCATCGGAGTCACGGAAGCCGCACAGGTCCCTCAGCAGCGGGGCGAGCCTCTGCTCGACGCCGCGGTGCGGTATGCGGAAGAGCGCCATTGGGACGTGTTCCCCGGCACCTGGCTGGAGGCGGTGGAGGGCCGGGAGCGCTGCTCCTGCGGCGACGCGGCCTGCCCGCTGCCCGGCGCGCACGCGGACCGGCCGGACTGGGCGGGCCAGGCGACCGGCAGCGGGGCCGCGGCCCGGCGCATGTGGTCCCGGCAGCCGCGCGCCTCGGTGCTCCTGCCGACCGGCCGCGCGTTCGACGCGCTGGAGGTGCCGGAGTCGGCGGGGTTCCTGGCACTGGCCCGGATGGAGCGGATGGACCTGACGCTCGGCCCCGTCACCTGCACACCCGACCGCCGGATGCTCTTCTTCGTGCTGCCGGGCGGAGCGGGCAAGGCCTCCGAACTGGTGCGCGCGCTCGGCTGGAACGCGGAGGCGATCGATCTGACCGGCCGCGGCGAGGGCCACTACATCGCGGCCCCGCCCACCCGGGTCGGCGGCCGCGGAGCCGTGCAGTGGGCCCGCAAGCCCACGCACGTCAACCGCTGGCTGCCCGATGTGGACGAGGTGGTCAGCCCGCTGGCGTACGCCTGCGCACGCGAGGCGGCGGACGCCCGGACCCGCGTCTCGTAGCTCCTGGCAGGCCTTTCGTAGGGTGGTCCCCATCTAGCGGGGATATCGAAAGGCTGTGCCATGCCGGACCAGGCGGATGCACGTGACATGACAGGCGCGGACGTGACGGCGGGCGGGGCGCGAACCGCGCCCCCCGCTGTCCGCGTACAGGGGCTGTGGAAGCGGTTCGGGGAGCAGGTCGCCGTCTCGGGGATCGATCTGGAGCTGCCGGCGGGCAAGTTCATCGGGCTGGTGGGGCCGAACGGGGCGGGCAAGACGACGACGCTCTCCATGGTCACCGGGCTGCTGCGGCCCGACATGGGGAAGATCGAGGTCGCGGGCCACGACGTGTGGAGCGACCCGGTCGCGGTGAAGTCGCGGATCGGGGTGCTGCCCGAGGGGCTGCGGCTCTTCGAGCGGCTGTCGGGGCGCGAACTGCTCGCGTACAACGGGCGGTTGCGCGGGCTGCCGGGCGACGAGGTCGACAAGCGGGCCGCGCAGCTCCTCGACGTACTGGATCTGGCCGGTTCGCAGCACAAGCTGGTCGTCGACTACTCGACCGGGATGCGGAAGAAGATCGGGCTCGCCGCCGCTCTCCTCCACAACCCGGAAGTGCTCTTCCTGGACGAGCCGTTCGAAGGCGTGGACCCGGTGTCGGCGCAGACGATCCGGGGGGTGCTGGAGCGGTACACGCGGTCCGGGGCGACCGTGGTCTTCTCCAGCCATGTGATGGAGCTGGTCGAGTCGCTCTGCGACTGGGTCGCCGTGATGGCGGCGGGCCGGATCAAGGCGCAGGGCACGCTGGAGGAGGTGCGGGGCGACGCGCCGTCGCTGCAGAACGCTTTCCTCGAACTGGTCGGCGCGGGCGGCCGGGACACCTCCGGCGACGCGCTCGACTGGCTGGGCGGCACCCGATGAGCGTGCTCGACGCCCCGGTCACCGCCGCCGCTCCGGCGCCTCCCGTGACGGGCCTGACCTCCACCTTCGTACGGCTCAAGCTGACGCTCCTGCGCAACGGACTACGGCAGTCCAGCGGGCGCAAAGCCGCGTTCATCATCTCGCTCGTCTTCACGCTGCTGCTCGCGGCGGGCCAGGTCCTCGGCCTCGTCCTGCTGCGCGGCGACGCGCACGCCGGCACGGTCGTGGTGCTGCTGACGGCCGTCGTGGCGCTCGGCTGGGCGGTGCTGCCGCTCTTCTTCCCGAGCGGCGACGACACCCTCGACCCGACCCGGCTGGTGATGCTGCCGCTGCGGCCGCAGCCGCTGGTCCGGGCGCTGCTGGTCTCCTCGATGATCGGGATCGGGCCGCTGTTCACGCTCTGCCTGGTGCTCGGCTCGGTCCTCGCGCTGGCGCACGGACCGGCGGGCGTGGTGTTCGCGGTGCTCGCGGTCCCGCTGACGATGCTGCTGTGCGTGGCGCTGTCGCGGGCCGTCGCCACCGCCAACGTACGGCTGCTCAACTCCCGCAAGGGCCGGGACCTGGCGGTGCTCAGCGGGCTGGTGATCGCGGTGGGCATCCAGTTCGTCAACTTCGGCGCGCAGCGGCTCGGCCAGGCCGGCGGGCTCTCCGCGCTGGATCCGGCGGCGGACGTGGCGCGCTGGCTGCCGGGCGCCTCGGCGATAGCGGCGGTGGACGCGGCGTCGAAGGGGTCGTACGGGGTCGCGGCCGCGCAGGTGCTGGTCACGGTGGTGGCCCTGGGGGCGCTGGTGTGGCTGTGGCAGCGGGGACTGGTGAAGCTGATGACCGCACCGGACGGGTCGACGCTGGCCGCCGCCGGACCGGCCCGCAAGGAGTCGCGGCGCACCGGGCTCTCCGGGCTGCTGCCGGAGGGGCGTACGGGCACGGTCGTGCAGCGCAGCCTGCGGTACATCGCCCGGGACCCGAAGACCAAGGCGGCCTGGGTGACGGCGCTGGCGATCGGCGCGATCGTGCCGCTGCTCAACGCGCTCCAGGGCACCGGCTCGATCTACTTCGCCTGCTTCGCCGCCGGGATGCTCGGCATGCAGATGTACAACCAGTTCGGCCAGGACACCTCCGCCTTCTGGATGGTGGCCCTGACGATCTCCTCGGCCCGGGACGCGTACGTCGAACTGCGGGGGCGCGCAGTGGCGTTGCTGCTGATCACGCTCCCGTACACGGTGCTGGTGTGCGTGGCGACGGCGGCGCTCCTGGGCAGCTGGCGGACGCTGCCGAGTGCGCTCGGGATCTCCTTCGCGCTGCTGGGCTCGATGCTGGCGATCGGGGCGGTGGCCTCGGCGCTGTTCCCGTACTCGATCCCGCAGGAGGGCGCGTTCAAGAACGTGGCGCCCGGGCAGGGCGGGCTGGCGTGGATCTCCATCCTCGGCGGCATGCTGGCCGCGCCGGTGCTGGCCGGTCCGGTGATCGGGCTGACGATCTGGCTGCGGGTGGCGGACCACCATGACGCGCTGTGGCTGGTCGTTCCGGCCGGTGCGGTGTACGGGGCGCTCATCGGGTGGGCGGGTCTGCGCATCGCGGCCCCGCGCACGGCGAACCGGCTGCCGGAGATCCTGGCGGCGGTGAGCAAGGGGTGAAGTCTCCCTCCGTCCGGCGACGGTTGGCGCCGGCCCTCGTCATCGCCCAACTGGCCTACCTGGTGCTGATGCAGCTCGCCTTCACGTTCCTGGCCCCCGAGTCCGCCGAGCCGCGCTCCGAGGAATCCGCCCGGACCGCACTGCTGGGCTACGGGGCCACCGTGGCAGCGGTGGCGGTGGTCCTGGCGGGCGGCGCGCTGATGCTGGCCTCGTCCCGGGCGAGCGCCAGGGTGCCGCGCCCGGTGCGAGCGGCCCTGCTCGTCCTGCTCGGCCTGGTGGAACTGGGCATCGCGGCGGCCTTTCTCCGCTCGGCCGTCACCGGTTCCCTCGGACCGGACACCCTGATCGCGGGGGTGGCCGTGGTGGTCAGCGGGTGTGTCGCGGCCGCCTGTGTCCAGGGGCTGCGTACGCAGCCGGACGGGTCCTACGGGGCGACCGGCTCGCGGTCGCCGCGGGGGTCCTCCGCGAGCTGTTCCAGGAACGGCTCCACCGCCGCCCGCCACCCTTCCGGCTGGTCGTAGTGGACGAGGTGGCCCGCGTCGGCCACCTCCGCGTACTGGCCGCGCGGCAGCACCCGCACCATCTCCTGCGCCTCGGCCCGGCCCAGCTCGCCGTCGAGCCCGCGCAGCACCAGCGCGGGGCAGCGCACCTGCGCCAGCTCCTCCCAGTGCGCGTCGTAGACCCAGGTGGCGCGGGAGCTGAGCATCTGGCTGCGGGAGAAGACCGGGCGCCAGCCGTCCTCCGTCTCCGTCATCACCTCGGCGTAGAACTCGCCGCGCATGGGGTTCGGCCGCTCCACCCACGGGTCGTCCTCGCCGAACCATCTCCGTACGTCGGCGAGCGTGGCGAAGGGCAGTGGCCAGGACGCGAACCAGTCGCTCCACTCGCGCTGCGAGGCCGCGCCGAGCGCGGAGGCCCGCATGTCGCAGATGACGACCGCGCGGACCAGGTCGGGGCGCTTGGCGGCGAGCTGCCAGCCGGTGAGCGCTCCCATGGCGTGGCCGACGACGGTGACGGGCCCGAGGTCCAGCTGTTCGATCGCGGCCTCGGCGTCGGCGACGTACGCGTCGCGGGTGTACGGGCCGTCGGCCGGCTTGTCGCTGCGGCCGTGGCCCCGCTGGTCGAGGCCGACCGCGCGGTACCGCTCGGAGAGCCAGCGGGCGGTGGGGGCCCAGTGCGAGGCTCGGCCCATCAGCCCGTGCAGCAGTAAGACACCGGGGGCGCGGTCCGCTCCCGCGCGGTCGGCCCCCGCCCGCTCCTTGGGCGGATCCGCGAACTCCCATGCCGCGAGGCGTACGCCGTCGGATCCGGTCACATCGATGCGCCGCACCATGGTCCTGGCACCCCCTTCTGGTCCTCGGTCACCGCGTGGTGGCGTCGCCAGACTATCGAACTCTTATTCGAAAACAGGGATCCGCCGCTCAACACCCCACGTTCGAGTGACACGCGACGAGGATTGCCGCCGACCGGCCTGGGGAGATCTTCAACGGGAGGCGGACCGCTCGGGGACAGGGGTCCGCAGGGAATGACCTTGAGAGCTCGGGGCTCCAGGTCAGCACAGGGGAGGACCGGCCCCGGCGCCTTAGGGCGCCGGGGCCGACCCGTGTTCACGACAACGATGGCAGAGCACGGCGCGGCCATCGCAAGACCATCCCTGACCAGGGCATCTCGGGCCAGGGCATCGCGGACCATGGCAGCCACCGGTCGGCGTGCATGCCGGTAAGACGGGCGCATTCCCTGCTCCCTCCCCGACCGTGCCGACCGCATCCGGTCCGGCACCCTCAGGTCATATGCCTGGCCTCAGCCTGGCACGCGATCGCCCCGCCCGCTGAGAGTTCAGCGCTTTCCCTGCCCACCCCAGCCCGTCCGGCGTTCGAGGACGGAAGCCTCACGCCGGGGAGCGGCGCCCCGACCAGCACCCCAGCACCACAGGGCCCAAGACGCCAAAGCCCTCAGCGCGTCACTTCTTGGCGACGAACACGTGCGAAGCCACCTCCGTGTCCAGCTCCGCCGCCTCGCCGCTGGACCCGACCAGCACCCCGCCCGGCGACTCCGTCACGCTGACCACGGACCCGGGCTGGACCCCGGCCCGCCGCAGCGTGTACATCAGCTGGGCGTCCGTCTGGATCGGCTCCCCGATCCGCCGCACGACCACGGTCTTGCCCTCCGCGCCCGGGTCGAGCTCGGCCAGGCTCACCATGGAGTCGTCCAGGAACGGATCGGCCTCCGCCTTCTCGCCCAGCTCCTCCAGACCCGGGATCGGATTCCCGTACGGAGACTCCGTCGGGTGCCGCAGCAGCTCCAGCACCCGCCGCTCCACGGCCTCGCTCATCACGTGCTCCCAGCGACAGGCCTCGGCGTGGACCTGCTCCCACTCCAGGCCGATCACGTCGACCAGCAGGCACTCGGCGAGCCGGTGCTTGCGCATCACCCGCGTCGCCAGCCGGCGGCCCTCCTCGGTCAGCTCCAGATGGCGGTCCCCCGCGACCTGGACCAGTCCGTCGCGCTCCATGCGGGCCACCGTCTGGCTGACCGTCGGACCGCTCTGGTCCAGCCGTTCGGCGATCCGGGCGCGCATGGGGACCACGCCTTCCTCTTCGAGTTCGAGGATGGTGCGGAGATACATCTCCGTGGTGTCGATCAGTCCGGACATACATGCCCCTCGATGCTGTGACAGAAAATCGTCGTGCGATGGCCCTGCACCAATTCTGACGCATAGCGCCGACAACCGTGCCGCGTCGGCCGAAGCCGTACGCCGGAGGCCGCCGGGCGCTATTGACAGGCCACTGGTCCAGACCGCAACGTGATCCGCGGCACAGCCATTCCCGCCCCGCCGAAACCCCTCGCGATCCCGTCGAAAGGCTCTCCCCGATGAGCGACAGCAAGCTGGCCGGCCAGTTCTTCGATGCGGCGATCGGCCTGCTGCAGCGGGTACGGGACGAGGAGTCGGCGAGCATCGCGGCGGCCGGGGCGGCCATCGCCGACACCGTCGAGGCGGGCGGCCGGCTCTTCGCGTACGGCGCGGGCCACTCCTCGCTCGCCGCCCAGGACGTCGTCTACCGGGCGGGCGGGCTGGCCCTGATGAACCTGCTCACCGTGCCCGGCACCACCGGCGTGGACGTCATGCCCGCCACCCTCGGATCGGCGTTGGAGCGGGTGGACGGACTGGCCTCGGCGGTCCTGGACTCCAGCCCGGCGGCCGCCGGCGACGTGCTCGTCATCATTTCGCTCTCCGGCCGCAACGCGCTCCCGGTCGAGATGGCGCAGAACGCCCGGGCCCTCGGGCTGAAGGTGATCGGCGTGACCTCGGTGGCGTACGCGGAGAACACCCGCTCCCGGCACGCCTCGGGCGGATTTCTGCGCGACCACTGCGACATCGTGCTGGACAGCAAGATCGCGATCGGCGACGCCGAACTGAGCGCACCCGGCATCGAGGCGCCCTTCGCGCCCGCCTCCACCGTCGTGACCAGCGCGATCATGCAGTCGATGATGGCGGCGGCGTCCGAGGCGCTGGTGGCCCGGGGCATCGAGCCGCCGCTCCTGCGCTCGGGGAACGTGGACGGCGGCCACGACTGGAACGGCCGGGTCATGACGGAGTACCGGGAGCGGATCTTCTACCGCCACTGAGGTCCGCACTACGCGCAGGTAGGCGGATCTTCTACCGCCACTGAGCCCCGGACCTTATGCACAGGTGGGCAGCGTCACCCGGGCCGTCAGTCCGCCGCCCGGGTTCGCCGTCGCGCCGACGTCACCGCCGTGCGCCCGGGCCACCGACGCCACGATGGAGAGCCCGAGCCCCGCGCCCTCGCCCGGTGCGTGGCGGCGGGCCTGCGCGCGGCGGAACGGCTCGAACAGCAGCGGTACGGCCGCCGGGTCCACCACGGGCCCCGTGTTGGCGACCTCCAGGCCGCCCGGGCCGACCCGGACCCGTACGGTCCCGCCGGGATGGTTGTGGCGCAGCGCGTTGGCGACCAGGTTGTGCACGAGGTGGTCCAGGAGGACCGGGTCGCCCTGGACGCTGACCGGCCGGGCCTCCACGTCGACGGTGACGGCCCGCTCCGCCGCCTCCGCCGCCAGCGCCTCGGTGACCGTGGTGGTGGTGGCGTCCAGGCCGACCCGTTCGCGCCGCCGCAGCCCCTCGTCGGAGACCGCGAGGAGCAGCAGGCCCTCGATGAGCTGCTCGCTGTTGTCGGCGGTGTCGATGAGCTTGTCCCGGATCCAGGCGACCTTCTCGGGCGGCGGGTCGTCGGCGAGCCCGATCTCGGCGGCGGCCCGCTGCACGGCGAGCGGGGTGCGCAGTTCGTGGGCGGCGTTGGCGGCGAACCGCTGGCGGGCGGCGACCAGTTGCTCGATCCGGTCGAGCATCCCGTCGAAGGTGTCGGCCAGCTCCTTGAGCTCGCCGGGCGGGGCCTGGAGCGCGATCCGCTCGTGGAGGTTGGAGCCGGAGAGCCGGCGGGCCCGGGCGGTGATGACGCCGACGGGCCGCAGCACCCGGCCCGCCATCCACCAGGCGAGCGCGACGGAGAGCGCCGAGTAGACGGCGAGGGAGATCCCGGAGACGGTGAGGAGCCGGCTGAGCGCGGCGTCCCCGGCGGCGGTGGAGACCTTCCGCGCGACGGCGTACTGGCCGGGCTGGATGACGGTGGTCTGCGCCCAGTCGGAGGAGGGCAGCGCGGGGGCGGAGGCCTCGTTCAGCTGGTAGGTGGGGACGGCGGGGGCGACGGCGGTCATGACGGTGCTGTAGAGCCCGTCGCTGACGAGTACGTAGACGAGCCCCATGAGCAGGACTCCGGCCAGCACCAGCAGGCCGCCGTAGAGCGCGGTGAGCCGCGCGCGCTCGTTGTTCACGGGGCGTCGCCGCCCGCCATGGGTCGGTCGCCGATGCGGTAGCCGGCGCCCGGCACGGTCTCGATCACGGGTGGCGCCCCCAGTTTCGTACGGAGTTTGGAGAGGGTGACCCGGACGGCGTTGGTGCGGTAGCTGGTGTCCTCCTCCCACACCTCCTCGATCAGGTCGTCGCCGCTGACGACGGCGCCCTCGGCCCGCAGGAGCGTCTCCAGCACGGCGAACTCCTTGCGGGAGAGTGAAAGGAAGCGGCCGTCGCGGCAGACCTGGCGGCGGGCGGTGTCGAGCGTCAGCCCGGCCCGTTCCAGGACCGGCGGGAGGGCCGGGCGGGAGCGGCGGCCGAGCGCGAGGACCCGGGCGAGGAGTTCGTCGTACGCGAACGGCTTGGTCAGGTAGTCGTCGGCACCGAGCCCGAGGCCGGCCACCCGGTCCCGTACGGTCCCCGAGGCGGTGAGCATCAGGATCCGGGTCAGCAGGCGGGCGGCGACGACCCGGCGGCAGACCTCGTCGCCATGCAGGCCCGGCAGGTCGCGGTCGAGGATCATCACGTCGTACACGCCGAACCGGAGCTTCTCCAGCGCGGTCGGCCCGTCCGGCGCGATGTCCACCGCGACGGCGTCACGGCGCAGCCCCTCGGCGATCATCCCCGCCAGGAACTCCTCGTCCTCCACCACCAGCACGCGCATGGGGTTCTGTGTACCTGAAAGCGATGTTTCGCCGGTGTAAGCACCGGCGCTGAGAGAAACGAAACCGGCTCCTCGCCCACGCTCGGGCCGTCCCTTCCGACGTCCCGAGGAGCCCTCCATGACCGTTCTCACCGCACTCACCGCGCGGCGGCGCACCGTCGCCGCCGCCTGTCTGCTCGCCACGACCGTCGTCCTGTCCGCCACGGCCTGTTCGGGCGACGGAGCCGGCGGGACGAAGAGCAGTGGATCTTCTTCCGGGACCGAGAAGACGGAGGAGGACCAGGCGCTGGAGCACCGCACGTGCCTCCGCGAGCAGGGCCTGGACATCCCGGAGCCGAAGCCGGGCGAGAACGGCATGGGCGTGACCATCGACGGCGGGTCGAAGAGCAAGCAGCAGATGGAGAAGGCGTTCAAGGCCTGCCAGGACAAGGCGGTCGGCGGCGGACCCAAGGAGCTGAGCCAGGCGGAGAAGGACAAGATGGTCGCCTTCGCCCGGTGCATGCGGAAGAACGGCTTCGACATGCCGGACCCGAAGTTCGACGGCGGGGCGATGCAGGCGGCGCCCGCGCTGAAGGCCGAAGACATGAAGAAGTTCGAGAAGGCCAACAAGGCGTGCGAGAGCGTGGCTCGATGAGGCGCGGACGGGCGGTCGCGGCGGTGGCGGCGGTGCTCGCCGTGACCGCCGGGACCATCGCGGTCACCCAGCTCGGCGGCGGCAGCGGCGGTACGGAGTCGGCGGGCGCGAAGAACACCGGCCTGCCGCCGGCCACCGCCCCGGTCGAACGCGGCGACCTGCGCGACAGCGCCCAGGCGGACGGGACCCTCGGCTACGACCGGCAGCGCAAGATCAACGCGGGTGCGGCGGGCACGCTGACCTGGACCCCGCGCACCGGCTCGACGGTCGAGCGGAACGAGCGGCTGTACGAGATCGACGGCCGGGCGGTCCGGCTGCTGTACGGGTCGGGCCCCATGTACCGGACCCTGAAGCCGGGCGACGAGGGCCGGGACGTCGAGCAGCTGGAACGCAACCTCGCCGCCCTCGGCTACACCGGCTTCACCCCGGACACCGAGTACACCGAGCTGACGGCGGCCGCCGTCAAGCGCTGGCAGAAGGCGCACGGCGGGAAGCAGACGGGCACGGTCGGCCCGCGGGACGTCGCGTTCGCCCCCGGCAAGGTCCGGATCAAGAGCGTGGCGGCGGCCGTCGGCGATCTGGCCCAGCCCGGCGCACCGGTCCTGACCACGACCGGCTCCGAGCGCATCGTGACCTTCGAACTCGACGTGGCGGAGAGCCAGTTGGCCAAGGCCGGCACCAAGGTCACCGTCGAGCTGCCCGACGGCACCAGTGCGCCCGGCACGGTCTCCTCGGTCGGCCGGACGGCGAAGCCCGGCAAGGACCCGCAGGACGGCAGCCCGAAGGTGACCTTGACCGTCTCCTTCGACCGGCCGGAGAAGGTCGGCGGCTTCGACCAGTCGCCGGTGACGGTGAACCTGACCGGCGAGACCCGCGAGGACGTGCTGACGGTCCCGGTGAACGCGCTCCTGGCGCTGCCCGGTGGCGGCTTCGGGGTGGAGGTGGTGAGCGGTGGTGCGGTCCGCGAGGTGAAGGTGGAGCTCGGCATGTTCGCGGAGGGCCGGGTCGAGGTGTCGGGCGGCGGGCTGCGCGAGGGCATGAAGGTCGGGGTGCCGAAGATATGAGCGACGCCGCACCTGTGAATGACGCCGCACCGGCGAATACGGTCGTCGGCCTGCGGGGCGTGACCAAGGAGTACGCGGGCGGGGTCACGGCCCTGCGCGGGGTGGACCTGACCGTGGCGGAGGGTGAACTCCTCGCCATCGTCGGCCCGTCCGGCTCCGGCAAGTCCACGCTGCTGCACATCATCGGCACCCTGGACCGCCCGACCGCCGGCTCCGTCCACATCGCGGGCCACGACGTGGCGGCCCTGACCGACCGCCGCCTCTCCGCGCTGCGCGCCCAGCACGTGGGCTTCGTCTTCCAGGCGTTCCACCTGGTCCCGGGCGTCTCGGCCCGCGACAACGTGGCGGAGGGCCTGCTCTACTCCGGCCTCCCCCGCTCCGTACGCCGCCGCAAGGCCGCCGAGGCGCTGGACCGGGTCGGCCTCGCGGACCGCCTGGACCACCGGCCGCACCAGCTCTCGGGCGGCCAGAAGCAGCGGGTCGCCATCGCGCGGGCGGTGGTCGGCGAGCCCGCGCTGCTGCTGGCCGACGAGCCGACGGGCGCGCTCGACACGGCGTCGGGTGCGGCGGTGATGGAGCTGCTGCGGGACCTGAACCGGGAGGGGGCGACGATCGCGGTGATCACGCATGACACGGAGATCGCGGGGAGCCTGCCGCGCGAGGTGCGGATCAGGGACGGCGAGGTGGTGGCGGACGTACGGAACCTCGCGTCCGTCGCGTCCGTCGCGTCCGTCGCGTCCGTCGCGTCCGTCGCGTCCGTCGCGTCCGTCGCGTCCGTCGCGTCCGTCGCGTCCGTCGCGTCCGTCGCGTCCGTCGCGTCCGTCGCTTCCGTCGCTTCCGTCGCTTCCGTCGCTTCCGTGGCTTCCGTGGCGACGGGGGCGGAGCTGTGAGCCGCGCGGGACGGGGCCGCCTCAAGGCGGCCCGCCTGGGCCCCCGGGACGTCCTCCACGTCGGCTCGTCCGGCCTGCGCAGCCGCCCGATGCGGGTCGTACTCTCGGCCCTGGGCATCGCCATCGGGATCGCGACGATGATCGCGGTGGTCGGCATCTCCGCCTCCAGCCAGGCCAAACTCCTCCGCGAACTCGACACGTTGGGCACCAACCTGCTGGTGGCCTCGCCCGGCGACTCGATGTTCGCCGGGGAGGAGGTGCATCTCCCGGAGGGCTCGGTGGGGATGGTCGGCCGGATCAAGGGCGTCCAGGAGGTGGGTGCCACCGCCGACCTGGACGCGACCGCACGCCGCAACGAGAAGATCGACGAGGACGATACGGGCGGGATCACGGTCAAGGCGACGACGGCCGACCTCCTCCGCGTCCTGCGCGGCGAGGTCAGCAGCGGCAGCTGGCTCAACGCGGCGACCGGCCGCTACCCGTCGGTCGTCCTCGGCCACGTCTCGGCCGAGCGCCTCGGCATCACCAAGCCCGGCCAGCAGGTATGGATAGGCGACCGCTACTTCACCGTCACCGGCATCCTGGCCCCGCTCCCGCTGGCCCCCGAGATCGAGCGCTCCGCGCTGGTCGGCTGGGAGGGCGCGAAGCGCCTGCTGGACTTCGCGGGCCACCCGACGTCGATCTACGAGCGGTCGGACGACGCGGCGGTGCGGGACGTACGGAAGGTGATGGCGGCGACGGTCGACCCGCAGAACCCGCAGAACGTGAAGGTCACCGACCCGTCGTCGGCGCTGCGCGCGAAGGCGGCGACGGAGGGCGCGTTCAGCAGCCTGCTGCTGGGCCTGGGCGGCATCGCGCTGCTGGTCGGAGGCGTAGGAGTGGCCAACACCATGATCATCTCGGTCCTGGAACGCCGGTACGAGATCGGCCTGCGCCGCTCGCTGGGCGCGACCCGGGGCCAGATCAGGATCCAGTTCGTCACGGAGTCCCTGATGCTGTCGGGCCTCGGCGGCCTGGCGGGGGTCGCGCTGGGCGCGGCGGCGACGGGGGCGTACGCGCACACGGGCGGGCTGCCATGGGTGGTCCCGCTCTGGGCGGTCGCCGGAGGCTTCGGCGCGACGCTGGTGATCGGCACGGTGGCGGGCCTCTACCCGGCGGTGCGGGCGTCCCGGCTGTCCCCGACGCTGGCGCTGCACGCGGCGTGAGGGGGAATCCGGCAATCCCTGGCCGGTGCGGGCGCGCGAGGCGCGTGCCGCCGTATCCGGAGATTGCCGGAATCAGGAAGGCAGCGGCTCCCTCCGCTGCCCGCTCCCGCCCTGGTTCGGCAGGCCGGGCCCGGCGAATACTGGGCTCTCGCCGGGCGTACTGACGTCCCGCAGGGGAGAAACAGGGGGAAACCGGATGAGACACGTGCCGGTGTTCCGGTGGGTGCTGGCCCTCGGGCTGGTGCTGATCACGTGGTCGGGGTTCCTCTACGCGACCACGCCGGACCATCCCGAGCTGCGGCAGGTCCAGTTGACCGTGCTCGACGAGAAACCCGACGGCGCCTGCACGGTCACCTGGACCGACCCCTTCCGGGGCGGCGACCGGAAGGGCACCTACCGGTGCGACGCCGGGCGGGACCCCGTTCTGAAAGCGCCGCGCTGGGACGGCACTGATGTCGGCTGGGACACCGGATGGGTGCGCGCCGAAGGCCCGGGCCACGGCGAGCTGTACTCGATGGAGGATGACGGCGGGGCCGCCGCCGAGCGGATGGACCGTTCCGACGCGGCCGTGGTGTTCGGGCTGCTCCTGACGGTCGTCGCCCTCGTCGGCGGGAACATCCGCTCGCTGTCCCGGGCGAGCGGGGTGCGGCCGGGTGTCATCCGCCGGGCACAGCGGCTGCGGGAGGCCGCCGAGCTGGTGGCCCATGACCACCGCAGGGCGGTGGAGGCGGTGCGGACCGCATGGGCCCCGCTGCACCGAGAGCTGGTGGACGGGGAGCTGGCCCGGATTCCGGTCACCCGGCTGAAGGGCGTGACCGAGCGGCGGCTGCGGGCCGGAGAGCTGGAGAAGGCCGGCGTCCGGACCGTACGGGATGTGCTCGACGCCGGAACGTGGACGCTCGTGCAGTTCTTCGGCATGGAACGGGATACGGCCGAGCAGACGGTGGCCGCCGCACGCAGAAAGGCAGACGCGGTGGGCCGGGACCTGTCCCGGGGCCTGGGCCGGAGCGGGGGCCCAGGCACGAGCCGGAGCCTGGGCCGGAACGGGAGCCCGGACATGAGCCGGAGCGTGGGCCGGGACATGGGCCTGTGGATGGACACGATCGGCCCCGAACCTCGCACCACGGCGCTGCTCGCCGCGCTGCGGGTGTTGGTGGACGCCGGACCGCAGGCGCGGAACGCCGGCCGGACGGGTGAGGAGCTGGCCGCACGGCTGGAGGCGCTGCTGGTCGCCGCCGCACCCGCGGCCGGGGTCCGGGAGATGCTGCGGACGGGGAAGTACGAGCGCGACAATGTCCTGGCGGCGGTGGCCAAGCTGCGTCAGGTGCTGGCCGAGGCCGAACGGGAAGGCTGGACCGAGCAGTTCGCCCAGGCTTCGGTCGACCTGCTGCGCGGGCCGGACGCCGACGCGGACGAGCTCTCCACCTGGGCGGACTTCGAGGCGCGGCCGTCGGCGTACTACGGCATGCTCGCGAAGGTCACCAAGGACGAAGCCTCCGCGACCGGCCGAAGCCCCGGAGGGACGGGGGCGGGGATGGTGTCCAGGGTCGTGGCCAGAGCCCGAGCGAAAGCCGGGGCGAGGACTGGGGCTGGGACCGGGACTGGGACCGGGGCGAGAGCTGGGGCCGGGGCCGGGGCCACGACCCGCCGCCGGATCCAGGCGCTGACGAAGCGGGTCCCAGGGGGCCGTTAGACCCCCACCGGACCCGACTCCCCCGCTCCCCCGTTACCCCCGCCCCTCCCCGCCCCCTCGCCCCCCACCACCCGGGCCAGATCCACGGCCCCCGCCACCCGGGCCGCCACCGTCTCCGCGTACGCCGTGTCCGGGCGTTCGAAGGCGGTGCGGTTCGCCGCGCGGAGGAACGTCAGCACGCCCAGCGTCCGGCCCCGGCTCCGGAGCACCGTGGACAGCGCGTGGGCCGCGTCCTCGGGCCAGCGGCGCTCGGCCGCCCAGGCCGCCGCCGCACCCGGCTTGTCCCCGGCGCCCGCGCTCGTACGGACCGAGCCCGTGCGCTCGACGGCCTGGAGGGCCGGGTGCCCGGCCCCGTAACGGACCGGGACCGACCCGCCCGCGACCAGCAGACACGGACCGGGCGCGTCCGTGGGCGTGGCGGCGGTACGGACGAGGTGCTCACCCTCCGTCACGTCGAGGAGCACATGGTCGGCGAAGCCGGCCAGCGCGAAGTCGAGCAGGGAGGTCACCGCCTCCATCGGGTCCTCGCACTCGGAGGCCGTACGCGCGGCCCGGTGCAGCTGGCTCGTCCGGAACCGCAGCCGGTCCGCCTCCTGCTGCGCGAGCTTCGTGGCCGTCACATCCCGGAACAGCCATCCGACCCCGAGCGGAACCGGCTCCTCCGCCAGCGGAGAGGCCAGCCGCAGGAACCCGCTGCGCCAGCACCGCCGCCGCTCGCCCTCCACCGTACGCAACGTCACCCACAGCTCGGCCGGAGCGCCCGGGGCTCCTCCGGCGAGCACATGCTGGAGGGCCGCCTCCAGCTCTTCCCCGCCCCGGACCACCAGCTCACCGAGCGGTCGGCCGAGGAGCGTGGTGCGGCCGCCGCCCAGCGCACGGGAGGCGTACGCGTTCACTACGGTCGGGCGGAGGTCGACATCGACGAGCACCACGCCCCACGACGCGTCCTCCAGCAGCGCCTCGCTCAGCGCGATGGCCCGCTCCAGGTCGATCTGGGCGTGCACCTCGCTGAACGCGCAGTACACCCCGGCCGGCTTGCCGTCGGCGCCGAGCACGCGGGCGGACTGGGTCCGTACGAGCACCCGGCTGCCGTCCTTGCGCAGCAGCGCGAACTCGTGGACCTGGCGCCCGGGCGTGTCCATGGCCGCCATCAGCCGCCCCTGCACCTCGTGCGCGTCGGCCCGGCGCACCGCCCACCCGGCGAAGCCCGTACGCCCCACGGCCTCCTGCGCGGACCAGCCGAGGATGCGCTCGGCCTCGCGGTTCCAGTGGGTGACCACGCCACCGGCGTCGAAGGCGCAGAGGGCCGCGTCCATGCCGTCGAGGAGGGCGGCGAGCAGCTCGGCGCCGGAGTCGGGCGGCGATTCGGGGCACAGGGGCTCACCCACGCCGCCCGGGCTCTCCTCCGGCGCTCCCCCGGCGCCCTCCTGCGGCGGACCCCCCGCGCCCTCGTCCCCTCCGAGCGCGTCGGTGGTCCCGCTGCTCCTGGAAGCACCCACTCCGTACCCCCCGCAGAACGTGTCGGCCGTTTCCCCACGCGTCACCGCGCGTATTGCTGCACGTCAGACCATTCAACTCGAACGTGACCCAGCGCACATCCCCCTTCGCCAAATAAATGGGTTGAACCGCCGACGGGCCCGCTCCTAGGCTTCAGAGCACACAAGAAAGGAGGTGTTCCGGAAGTGATTTCTCTTCGGACTCGTGAGGTGGCTGCGGGCTGACGCCCGTTGTCACGCACTTTCGCAGTGCATGGCCGGTCGCCGGCCAATACCCAGCAGTCACCGACCCGCAGGCTCGCCGGTAAGTCCGGCCGGCTCCTCTGTGCACGGAGGAACCAGAGCCTGCGGGTTTCTGCGTTGTACGGACTCTTGAGGACTTACGGATCTACGGGCCTACG
The DNA here is from genome assembly GCF_050942385.1 of Streptomyces sp. CA-146814. Classification (NCBI taxonomy): domain Bacteria; kingdom Bacillati; phylum Actinomycetota; class Actinomycetes; order Kitasatosporales; family Streptomycetaceae; genus Streptomyces; species Streptomyces sp. CA-146814. Next base: position 4,567,444 of record NZ_CP192068.1, on the reverse strand, counting down.
GATCTACGGGCCGACGGATCTACGGGCCGACGGATCCACGGATCTACGGGCCTACGGGCAGAGCCGCTCCACCCTCCAGGAACCGGCCCCGGCCGCGTCCTCCCTGACGTAGCGCAGCCGGTCGTGCAGCCGGTTCCCGTGTCCCTGCCAGAACTCGATGGTCTCCGGCACCACGCGGAAGCCGCCCCAGTCCGGCGGAGCGGGCACCTTCTCGCCTTCCGGGTAGCGCGCGGCCAGCTCCTCGTACCGCTCGATCAGCTCCTCGCGGGAGGAGACCACCGTGGACTGGTCGCTGGCCCAGGCGCCGAGCTGGGAGCCGTGCGGCCGGGTACGGAAGTAGCCGACGGTCTCCTCGCGGGAGACCCGGGCCGCGGTACCGGTGACGATCACCTGGCGGGCCATCGGGTGCCAGGGGAAGAGCAGCGAGACGTGCGGGTTGGCGGCCAGTTCGCGGCCCTTGCGGGAGCCGTAGTTCGTGAAGAAGACGAAGCCCCGGTCGTCGTACTGCTTCAGCAGGACCGTACGCGAGGAGGGCCGGCCGTCCGGTGTGGCGGTGGAGACGACCATCGCGTTGGGCTCGTGGAGCACTCCGCCGACGGCGACCTGGCGGAACCAGCGGGCGAACTGGTCCATCGGGTCGGCGCTGAGGTCGGACTCGGTGAAGTCCTCGGAGCGGTAGTGCTCGCGCATGGCCGCGGGATCGGTGGTGAAATCAGGAGGGGAACCGAGAGGGACCCCGGGAGGGGAATCGTCGGTGGGACGGGAGGCGGACTCGTCGGGGAGGGATCCCGAGGAACCTTCTGGTGTGGGCACGGGGGCCATCCTGCCGCAGCGGTGCCACAGTGGCCGAGTGTGCCCGGCGAGAAGGTCCCGTAACCACGCACCGCCGAAATGGGGCCCTGTGCCGGATGTCACGCTTCCCCGCTCCGTGGGAACCCGCCAATATCTTGGGGCGGGCCTTGTCAGGGGCCTCCGGAGCGCTGACGCACGGAGACGCCGGGGCCGCAGGGCCGTCGCCCATCCGCCGCCGAACTGAGGGAGCCGCCTGATGTCCGACTTCGTACCCGGTCTTGAGGGAGTCGTCGCGTTCGAAACGGAGATCGCCGAACCGGACAAGGAAGGTGGTTCGCTCCGCTACCGCGGGGTCGACATCGAGGATCTGGTCGGCCATGTCTCGTTCGGCAACGTCTGGGGCCTGCTGGTGGACGGGGCGTTCAACCCCGGGCTGCCGCCGGCCGAGCCGTTCCCGATCCCGGTGCACTCGGGTGACATCCGGGTCGACGTGCAGTCCGCGCTGGCGATGCTCGCCCCCGTCTGGGGCCTGAAGCCGCTGCTGGACATCGACGAGGCGACGGCCCGGGACGACCTGGCGCGGGCCGCGGTGATGGCGCTGTCGTACGTGGCCCAGTCGGCCCGTGGCCAGGGCCTGCCGATGGTGCCGCAGAGCGAGATCGACAAGGCGCACTCGGTGGTCGAGCGGTTCATGATCCGCTGGCGCGGTGAGCCGGACCCGAAGCACGTGAAGGCGGTGGACGCGTACTGGACGTCGGCGGCCGAGCACGGAATGAACGCCTCCACGTTCACGGCCCGGGTCATCGCGTCGACGGGCGCGGACGTCGCGGCCGCGCTCTCCGGCGCGGTGGGCGCGATGTCGGGCCCGCTGCACGGCGGCGCCCCGTCCCGGGTCCTCGGCATGATCGAGGAGATCGAGCGTACGGGCGATGCCACGGCGTATGTGAAGCAGGCGCTGGACCGGGGTGAGCGGCTGATGGGCTTCGGCCACCGCGTCTACCGCGCGGAGGACCCGCGCGCCCGCGTCCTGCGCCGCACGGCCCGCGAGCTGGCGGCGCCGCGCTTCGAGGTGGCGGAGGCGCTGGAGAAGGCCGCGTTGGAGGAGCTGCACGCGCGGCGTCCGGACCGTGTGCTGGCGACGAACGTGGAGTTCTGGGCGGCGATCGTGCTGGACTTCGCGGAGGTCCCGGCGCACATGTTCACGTCGATGTTCACGTGCGCCCGTACGGCGGGCTGGTCGGCGCACATCCTGGAGCAGAAGCGCACGGGCCGCCTGGTCCGCCCGTCGGCGACGTACGTGGGTCCCGGCACGCGGAACCCGCGCGAGATCGAGGGATACGCGGACATCGCGGACCTCACGTAGGAGATGCGGCGGGGCGCGGTCGGGGGCGGGGCGCGGCACTCGGCGCTCGGCGCTCGGGGCTGATGAATGTGCCGGTACGGGGTACTCGTACCGGCACATCTCCGATCCGAGGAGGCCACGGTGACCACTCCCCGACCGACCCTGACCCTGTCCAGCACGGTGCTCGAAGCCCCGGACGCGGCAGAGCTGGCGGACTTCTACCGCCGCCTGCTGGGGTGGGAGACGGTGCAGGAGGAGCCGGACTGGGTGAAGCTGCTGCCACCGGGCGGCGGTTCCGGCCTGGGGTTCCAGACGTCGAAGCCGTACGTGCCTCCGGTCTGGCCCGCCTCCCTCACCTCGCCGGGCGACCAGCTGATGATGCTGCACCTGGACTTCGAGGTGACGGACCTGGAGGCGGGTGTGGCCCACGCGGTGGCGGAGGGCGCGACCCCGGCGGAGTTCCAGCCGCAGCACGACGTACGGGTCCTCTTCGACCCGGCGGGCCACCCGTTCTGCCTGTTCGTCCGCGACCAGGTCCTCGGCGAGACGCCGGCGATCAGCCCGGAGTGGGTCGCGGAGCAGGCCCGGGACATCAGGACGCAGAACCCCGTGGCGGCGGAGGCGGTGACACCGGACCGGCGGGAGGCCGCGGGCACGGCGGAGCCGGACATGGCGTCGTAACGCGTGGGTGCGCCTCGGGCCCGCCGGTGCGTCACTAGGGTGCGTACGTGATCAATGACGCCCTGCCGCCATCCGCCATGCGGCACATAGTGTTCATCGAGACCTGCGCACGCAGCGACGACCACCGCTGGCGGCTTGCCCAGACCATCGACGTGGAGGGTGACCGCACGGATGCCGCGGCCCGTGCATGGGAGTTGGCACTGACGTATCTCCCCGAAGAGATCCGGTCCGAGATCAGAGGCGACGCCAGCGCCGGCCGGAAGGTGTTCCGGGTCTCCGACGGGTCGTGGCTGGTCGAGGTGTGGTCGGCGCTCAGGCGGGCGAGGTTCAGGATCAACACAGCCGAGCAGGTTCACGATGAGAAGTACACGCGCTGACGCTGCTGTCGGCCCCGGCAGCCGCACACGGGCTGGCTCCTGACGGGCGGCCGGAAGCCGTAGGCCGAGCAGCGGAGAGGGGAGAACGGAGTGCTGGGCTCCGGGGCTGCCCGCGCAAGGCCGGGGTAAGCGGTGCGGCATGAGCCGAAACCTGTTCGACCCCGAGAACTTCATCCAGCCCGCGCAAGCCCCCGGGCTGACGCAGGAGAACCCCATGGCGGTGCGTTACGCCGTCAAAGGTGAGGTGTACGCCCGCCAGGGCACGATGGTGGCCTGGCGGGGAGCGCTGTCGTTCGAGCGGAAGGGCCAGGGCGTGGGCAACTTCCTCAAGCGCGCGGTCACCGGCGAGGGGCTGTCCCTGATGACCGTGACCGGCGAGGGCGAGGCGTGGTTTGCCTCCGACGCGGCGCACTGTTTCCTCCTGGACGTGGACGAGAGCCACGGTCTCACCGTCAACGGCAAGAACGTCCTGTGCTTCGACGCCTCGCTCAGCTATGAGATCACCACGGTGGAGGGTGCGGGGATGGCCGGTGGCGGCCTGTTCAACTGCACCTTCGGCGGGACCGGCCGCCTTGCGCTGACCAGCGCCGGCGTCCCGCTCGTGCTGCCGGTCACGCCCGAATCGCCGGTGTACGTCGACACGGACGCGGCCGTCGCGTGGAGCCCGCAGTTGCGGCCGTCCCTGCACCGGTCGCAGAGCATCGGCTCGATGTTCAAGGGCGGCAGCGGTGAGGCGGTTCAGCTGAAGCTGGAGGGAGAAGGGGTCGCGGTGGTCAATCCGGGAGAGCCGAAGCCCGCGCAGGCGTCCACCTGAACCCTCCTGTCCTCCGGAGGTGCGGGCCGGCGGAAGGGCCCGCACCTCCAGCGCTGCTCACGCCCTGGCGGGCCGGATGACGTCGTGCGGGTCGCGTAGCCACACCTGCTGCGCCCGGTCGGTGACGGTGAGCCCGAACTGTTCGGGACCGGGCCGCCCTGCCGTCTCGTACTCCCACCAGGTCTGTTCGATCTCCTCCCACAGGAGCCCGGGTCCGTACTGCCACACCTGCTCCCCGGTGGCGGCTGTCGCGGCGGCCCCGTTCTCGCGGGTGACCCAGACCTGGGCGCCTTCGGGGACGGTCTGGTGGATGAGCCGTACGCCGGGCAGCCGGGCTCCGGCGTAGAGGGCGAACCCGAGGTCGAGGATGCGGGCGGGGTCCAGGCCTGCGGCGCGGGCGCGCCCCTTGCCGTGGACCGGGTGGAGGTCGGGGGCGCGGTGGGAGCGCATGGGCATGTACGTGGCCCCGCCGCAGAACGGGCCCGACGCGGTGCCGTCGTCCTGGACGTGGAGCTGGACCAGGGCCCCGGACCAGAACTCCCGGGCCAGCGGGGCGACAAGGATCCCGCCGGGCCGCACCTGCCGCAGCAGCGTACGGGACGTGCCGCAGGGCGCAGGTGGCGATCAGCCGGTCGACGAGCCCCAGGGAGGGCCAGGGCTGTTCACCGTCGCCGACGCGCAGGTGCGGCCGGTACCCGGACTGTGCCAGGGCTTCGGCAGCCTGCCGGGCCACGACCGGATCCAGCTCCACACTGTGGACCAGCTGATCCCCGAGCCGCTCGCACAGCAGCGCGGCGACATACCCGGTGCCGGTGCCGATCTCCAGCACCCGGTGCCCGTCCTCGACGCGGAGCAGGTCGAGCATGCGGGCCACCATGGACGGCATGGAGTTCGAGGAGGTGGCGACGCCGGGCCCGCCGACGGCGCCGTCGTCGAGCTGCGTAACAACAGGTTCGTCGCTGTTGACCAGGGCCAGCCACGCATCCGTACCGACGACCGGCTCGCACCGGTCGGACAACTGCCGCCACACCTCGGCCGGAACGAACCGGCTGCGCGGCACGGCCTCGAACACCCGCCGCCACCGGGCATCCAGCAACCCCCGGTCGGCGAGATCCTGCACGAGGTCCGGGTAGGTGGGGATGGACTGTGAGGTGCTCACGACGGCGAAATGTACTGGGGGCGGCTACCGTCCGGAGACGGCTTCGGCTCCTGGGGCGGCGTCCACGGCTTGTCCGACGGCGGCCCACCATGCTTACCGTCATCCATCAACGCAACGGTGCTCATCATGCATCTCCCTCTGTCGGGTGGGTTGTTGTCCAGTTACGGGGGCGATGGAGCCGGTAGATCCCGTACGGCGGGAAGAGGTCGACGCGCCGCGGACAGCCGCCCAGGGCACACGCCCGGCACAACAGATCCCGGCCGTCGGCGGTGCGGCGGACGGCTGCGACGGGAGCACGCCAACACGCCTCGCACGTACGGACATCCGTGGCCGACAGGCTGACGCTCACCCGCCCTCCCGCAGGCCGGTGCCGGTCCCGTGACACGGGCAGACACAACCCGCCCGCCGGCAGAGCATGTGGGCTGCGACCAGGTCCGAACCCGAGGCACCACGGCAAACAACGCTGTACGGTCCCTCCACCCCGCCCGTCAGCTCACCCAACCGCGTGTCCGCCTCCGCGGCCAGACCGGCCCCGGCGATCGGCTCACCACGCCAGAGCAGCGTCACCCCGTGCTCGGGACAGTAAGCACCGGTGGCGTCCTCGACCGGAAACTCATGCGCGCCGCCGTCCGCGTAACACCTCATCGGCGAACCTCCCGCCAGGCCCGGCCAAGGCGGACGGCTGTCGGACAGGAGACCCCGGCACGGCAGGTGGCACAGTGCTGGGTGTGACCGAGCCAGGTCCGGTACGCACGGTCTCCCGCAGCAGCAGTCTTCACGAGGCACCCTCGGCACAGGCGAGGCACTCGCAGGCAGGGAACTCGTGCGAGAACTCCGGTCCTTCGAGCGGCGTCACCTCGGATTCCGGACGGATCACCCGTGTGCTGCCCTCGCGGTTCACCTCGTACACCTTGATCGTCATCGTCACGACACAGGCCCTTCCACTACCCTCAGTTGATCGGCCGTCACTGTTGCTACAAAGCTATGGAGCAGGGGCTGCCGCTTGAACTGACCCGGAGTACGAGTGCCCGGCTGTGGTCGACAGGCAAGGGGGGGGCTTTATGGGCAACGACTCACGCACCACCCTGACCAGTAGTCGGGGAATGCCATGGAGGAGCCGTGGCGGCACAGTGTCCGGGTACGTATTCCGCCTGATTCGCGAGCAGCTCGGCCGTACCCAGGAATCCCTCGCCGAGCAGCTGCGCATTTCGCCCGACACTGTCGCAGGCTGGGAGTCAGGACGCCGTGCCCTGACTGCTGTGCCGGTCGGCCAGATGCTCGCGTACCGCCATCAGTTTTTACGGCTGGGCAGCGCGCCAGCCTTGCTCCTGGCTCTGGAACGGGCCACGGAGGCCGACGTACTGCTGGGAGCTGCTCTTGACGAGGACGTACCCACCCTTGACAGTCCGCTGGGGGCGTGGGTCATGCAGCGCGAGCTGGTCGAGGTGCTGTCGTGGCCACTCAACGGCGTGACTCCGACGCCGTTACGCATGTTGCCCGCCCCGCCGCGACCGCGCCGGGGCCCCGTGCCGCGAGGGCCGGAACTGCATGCTGCCGACCGCAGACGCTTCTTTTCGCGCATGCGCCAGGCGGCAGAGCAGGCACGTGGCAGAGACCGGTTTCTGCTGCGCCGCCAAGCTCTCTATCTGGCCGGGTACGACGATGCGTCAGACACTTCCGAGTGGCTGGCTCAGCAGCAGCGGACCGAGCGGCCGGACGGCTGGCTGACCGACTGGCTCAACGCTCGTTCGGTCGCGGCCGTCGCCGCCAGGCAGGGCGACCGGGACCGGATGGAGCACTTCATCACCGTCGGCCTCGCCGGTGATAACGGCGAGGCAGCGAACCTCAACTACTGGGCATACTGGATCGGCGAGGCACCGCATATCCAGCTGTCCGACGACTTCATCGCCGATTCCAGGCCAGGTCCCTGGCCAGGCGACAAGCTGATGCGCCACCTGGTGCGGGGTCTGTCCCCGGACCACGGATTCTTTGATCTGAACGTCCATACGCTGTGGGCACTGATCGCCGCTCGCCCGAACCTGCTGCGCCCCGGAACCGTGATCGGGAGCGAACTACGCGCATCCCTTCCCTTGATGTTGGATGGTCGGGAGTTGTCGGCGCGATCGCGCCGGGAGCTGGAGGGCATCCGGTACGCGATTCGCCTCGCTGAGGCGTGAGAGGAGAAGGCCGTGGCTGACGACCTGTCCGCGGTGGGCCGCTTCCTGTACGAGGCGGGCACGCTCAAGCAGACGCGGCGCACCGGTTGGTGGATGGCCGGAGTCCGTGACCCGGAGAGCGTCGCCGAGCACTCCTGGCGTACGGCGCTGATCGCCACGATCATCGCGAAGCTGGAGGGCGCCGACCCCGCCCGGGCCGCCTACCTGGCCGTCTGGCACGACACGCAGGAAAGCCGGACCGGGGACGTGAACCACCTCGGGAAGAAGTACGCGCCCGCCGGCGACCCGCAGGAGGTCACCGCCGACCAGACGGCGGGCATGCCCGAGGTACTGGCCTCGGCGGTCCGGGAGCTGGTGGCGGAGTACGAGGCGAAGGAGTCGCCGGAGGCAATCTGCGCCCGCGACGCGGACAAGCTGGAGTGCCTGCTCCAGGGCATCGAGTACAGGGCGCAGGGCTACGAGAACGCCCAGCGCTGGATCGACAACAGCCGTGGCCGTCTCGTCACCGGTACGGCGAACCGGCTGGCCGATGAACTCCTGGCCCAAGGAACCATCGACTGGCTCCGGACCGCCCTGGGCGAGGACGAGAAGTAGACCGAAGCTCGGGTCCCGGGATGCGGGCCTCGGGATGCGAGCTTCGAGGTTCGGTCGCCTTCTCTAACCGGCAGGCAATGTAGCGGGGTTGGGAAAATCACCCCCCACCTCCCTGACCCCCGTAACGGCGAGCAAGTATGACTGATCGTGACAGCTTAGGGCGGAGCGTCACGACTGCTGACGGTTCGAGAACCAATCGGCCCCGACACGGTGTTGCCACACCAGGCCGGGATCTGACCGCAAGATCAGAACCCTGGCTCCGCCCTGCGCTGGACGGTCTTCCTAGAGGAATGAGGCGTCCTCAGCGGTCACTGACGGGCAGAATGACCCCTGACATGCCCAGCTTCAGGCAAGGACTGTTTGCGACGCGGGGGAGATATGTCCGTTTCTCAAGAAGTAAGTAAAAACGAGCCTCCGGCCACCTAAACCTGCAGGTCACGAACTGTGGTCCCCGCGCGTGCGGGGGTGTTCCCAGGTCCACGCGCCACCCCCACTTGCGCGCCAAGTGGTCCCCGCGCGTGCGGGGGTGTTCCCACCGCAAGAGACGCCGCCATCGTCACGGCCGCGTGGTCCCCGCGCGTGCGGGGGTGTTCCCCTCTCCCTTCGCCCCGGCCTTGACGAGAACCAGTGGTCCCCGCGCGTGCGGGGGTGTTCCCGAGCTGGCCACCGTGCACGGGGCCGGTGACGGTGTGGTCCCCGCGCGTGCGGGGGTGTTCCCAAGGGGAACGGCTTCCCGGCCGCATGGGTGAAGTGGTCCCCGCGCGTGCGGGGGTGGTCCCGCAGCGACGGGCGCGGTCTCGGTGATCTCGCCGTGGTCCCCGTGCGTGCGGGGGTGGTCCTCCCTCTCCAGCGCCCTCGACGAACACCAGGCCCCTGCCGTCGAGGACCGGCTGTACCGCGTCATGGCGCAGCTGGCCGGCACCGCGGCCACCATGGCGTGGGACTCCGGGCTGCACCGGCGCGCGCAGGACTACTACCGCCTCGCCCTCCGCGCCGCCCACGCCGGAGGTGACGTCGTCTTCGGGGCCAACGTGCTGGCCGGAATGGCCCGGCAGATGCTCTACCGCGACCGGGCCGACGACGCACTCCAACTGATCCACCTTGCTCAGGAAGGTGCCGGCGGCGCGATCGGCCCCCGGGCCCGCGCCATGCTCCACACCCGCGAAGCCTGGGCCTACGCCGCACAGGGGCGCATCGCCGGATTCCGCCGGGCAACCGCCAAGGCGGCCGAGGATCTCGCCGACGCCGGTACCGGCGATGACGAGCCGTACTGGATCGCCTACTTCGACGAGGCGGAACTCGCGGGGGTCACCGGAGGCCGACTCCTCGACCTCGCCCGCACCGACCCACGCCGACATGCCACCGAAGCCGCGGAGGCAATTCATACGGCCCTGTCGTCCCGAGGTACGGAAGCCGGACGCTCCCACGCGCTCGACCGCATCGGCCTGGCCGAATGCCACTTCCTCGCCGGAGACACTCGAACGGCCGCCGCCGAAACGGCCTTGGCCGTGCAGGCCGCGCGAAACACCCAGTCGGGGCGCGTACGTACGCAGCTTGGCCAGCTGTACCCCTACACCGTGGGACACAGCGCGTCGCGGCCGGTGCGCGAGGTGCGCGATAGTATCCGCGACCTGCTGTCGAGCTGAGGAACGGGCATATGACGACGCTTGCCGTGACCGGTCACATGGACCTGACCGACGAGAGCGTGCCGCTGGTACGAGCCGTGCTGCGTGAGCTGCTCGCCGGATACAGCGACGATCTGACCGGCGTCTCCTGCATCGCCGCCGGGTCGGACAGCCTCTTCGCGGAAGAGGTCACCGCCATCGGTGGCCGCCTCGTCGCGGTGATCCCTTCACAGGACTACCGCGCGACGAAGGTGAAGCCCGATCATGCCGCCGTCTTCGACCACCTGGTCGAGGCCGCCGAGGAGGTGGTGACCCTGCCGCACCCGACGGCGAACCGCGCTGCCTACGAGGCGGCCAACGCCGAGCTGCTGCACCGCGCGGACCGCCTCGTCGCGGTCTGGGACGGCACGCCCCCATCGGGCAAGGGCGGCGGCACTGCTGACACCGTCGAACAGGCCCGGCAGGCTGGGCTGGCCGTCGACGTGGTCTGGCCCGGCGGTGCCGCTCGTCGCGGGTAGCGGACGTACGAAAGCACCCCGCCCCCAGCCGGGTGCGGTCCCCGCGCGTGCGGGGGTGGTCCCGTCGCGTGAGCGGTTTACCGCGGTAAACCGCCGTGGTCCCCGCGTGTGCGGGGGTGTTCCCGGCCGGCTGATCAAGTACGTGGCGGACGGTGAGTGGGTCCCCGCGCGTGCGGGGGTGATCTCCTGACCGACAAGCTCACCTCGTGGAAGGGTCCGTGATCCCCGCATCTGCGGGGCCGCCCCCACGCGCCCTACCTCCGCGCCAGCCCGCGCCCCGGTCACCGCCCCCGCGACGCCCCCGACGCAGTGAAGTACAACTGGGGAACGGATCATCGCCGAGGAAGTCGTCCAGGTGGTGGGCGGAACAGCGTGTCCGTCAGGTCGGGTGGGGGCGGTTGTGGGCTTGAGGGAAAAGGCAGGGCGTATGCGAAGGGCTTCAGCTCCGATGGTGAGAGAGGCCGAGGCGCGTTCTGCCGGGCCGGCCCCAGCCGCATCCGGCTTGCCCTGGCCGCGCGCCAGAATACGCAGCGTCCTCCTCTCCCTCGGCTCCGTCGTCTCGCTGGCCGGGTGTGTGGCTCAGCAGGGCAACATGTGCACGCTCAGCGCCATGGACTCGGCCGTCTCCGTCGTCTGGCGGCCGGCCGACTTCCAAGGGGCCGGCGGGGCCACCCTTCGGGTCTGTGTGGACGGCTCCTGCGAAGAGCGTGCCTCCGGTGATCCGAGCGAGCCGATCGGGCTGGCGTCGGTGCGGCTTCCGCAGGACATCGGGGCCAGGAAGCTGCCCGTCGAGCTGACCGTGACTCCGGCCGACGGGAGCAGGGCGGTCACGCACACCGCGCAGGCCCAGCTGACCGTGGAGTATCCCAACGGGCCGGGCTGCGACCCCGTCGCCTGGGTTGCCTCCTTCCGTGCCGATCCGGTCAAGGGGCTGGTCTCCTCGGAGGGCTTTTCCCTCCAAGGGGATTAGCCGTTCTACGAGGGGGGCGGCGCCGCCTTCGTCCTCAGGCCCAACCTGTCGTGCTGGTCCGTGATCGCCTCCGGGTGTGCGGCCAGCAAGCGGCCCGCCACCGGGAGTGGCATCCGGATCACCACCGGTTGCGGGAGGGTCAGTTCGCGGTCTGCCAGCTCAGTACGGGACGGCCGTGCGCGGTTCGCCACCCTCGCCACCACCCGTACGTCCAGCGTGAATTGGACCAGGACCGACGCGAACTTCGGCTTGTGCAGCGGCATCGAGCCCGCCCCGTGAGCCGAAGCGCCTGTTGCCGAGCCCGAGCCGCCCGTGTTGGCCATCAACTGGTTGAGGCGGAACTCGTCGGCGTTCAGGACTCCGGCTCCCAGGAGGCCTCGGGCCTGTCTGCTCTGCTCGGCCGCGCTCTGGCCGTCCGTCTGGGTCGGGCGTGGGGCGCCCAGGTGGCTCTGCGCCGCCGTTTCGAACGTCATCTTGTCCCCGGCGCCCAGCACGCGGCCCGCCCTCAGGCGGGCGTGGACCGATGCCCGGAGGTCCTGGCCCGTTGCGCCGCTCGCGTGGATCGGAGGCAGCTCCGCGCCGGCGTTGGTGAGGAGGGGCAGGGCCGCGATCAGCCACTCCGTGGAGACCGCCTCGCCCAGCGTGTACGCGGCGGCATGGCCCTTGTCGCGGAAGCGGTCGTTGCCGCCTGCCGCGCGGATGGCCGTGGACACCAACTCCCGTACGCGTGCCGCCCCCTGGAAGCCGTTCACCTGCGCCTCCATCGGAAGCGGCACCCCGGCCGCCCGCCATGTGCCCAGCCCGGCCGCGGCCGAGGCGCCCGCGTCGGTACCGGTGCCGATGCCGGGAGCAGGGCGTGGCGCGCGGCGAGAGGGCGTCACTCGGGACAGGGCCTTGAGGTCCTCCTCCAGGACTCGGTGGACCAAGGACGTACGGCCGAGGCCTGCTACGGCCAATCTCCTTGCGCCCTGATGAAGTTCCAGGGACGGCACGATCGGGACCCGCATCTTCGCCGACTTGGCCGTCTTCGCCTCCGCCACCGTCTTCATGCCCAGCTGGCCACGTGCCGCCCCGCCCCTGCGGCGGCCGGAGCCCGAGGCAAGACCCAGTCCGGCCGCTCCGCCCGTGCTCTTCAACTGGCCTGCCCCGCCGTCCGGTTTGCCGGAGCCCGCCAGGATGCCCTCCACGCCCGCCGTCTCGCCCTCGTCGTGGGAGGTGGACTGCTGGGCGACCGCCGACGTGATGTACTCCATGTCCCGGCCGTCGTCCGCCTCCCCGTCCCAGACGCCGTCGCCGACGCGGTCGACCTTGAACACCGCCCAGTACGGCGTTTTACGGCCGTCCAGCAGCTCCACCGTCACCCCGCCGTCCATCGCGCTCGCCAGCAGGCCGGTGGAGCCGTCGCGGTCCAACACCCGTAGCAGGCGCTGCACGTTGTCGTTGCGGTCCCGCAGTTGCTGTCGCGGCAGCAGGTCTTCGGCCAGGTCCTGTCGGCCCGTCAGCGACAGCGTGTTGCGCAGGCCGGACAGCAGCGGGACGAAGTCCGGTACGTCTTCGATCATGCCGAAGCCCAGCGGGAGCGCGCGGGACAGGGTCGGTCTCGGGCGGGACGGACCCCTGCCTGCGCGTGCGCCGGCGGCCGATGTCTCCGCGCGTTCGCTCGGAGCCTCCACCTTCAGCGCCTTCCGCGCCGAACCCGGCAGGTCCAATCCCGACGCCCGCAGCTGCTCCGCCGTCAGCCACACCGCTGCCGCGCCCGGCAGCGTCCGACCCGCGCTCGCCACGTACGGGCCGCCGCCCGTCACCTTCACCTCCGCCACCATCGTGACCAGCAGATCGCACCGGACCAGGTACAACGGCGCCTTCTTCGGGGTGTGGGCGTTGCGCTCCACCGTTCCCGCGACCGTGGCCGACTCCGTGTCGCCCGTACTCGTCGACCAGGACGCCGACAGGCCCTCGCCGACCCGCCATTCCGGGCCGTTCTGTACGAGGGTGGCCCCGGCCTGCACCGTGGTGGAGGTGCCCTCTCCCTGCTGGCCGCCCGCCTGGTGGCCGCCCAGGATGAACGTCTCCGTACCGGGGCCCGACGCCTCGTGTACCAACTGGGGTGAAGACAGGGCCAGTCGCGTGCCTACCGCTCCGTTCAGCGCGGCCATGCGGCGCGGGTAGCGCAGGTTCTTCACCACCCAGCCCGACGAGGCCGCCTGCCGCAGCGACGCCGTGATCGCGCGCGGGCTGAACCGCTCCTCCACCGCCAGCCGGGGCGCCAGCCCTTCCGTCCCCAGCGCCTCGTCCCGGCGGCCCGCCTCGCCGCGTGCGGCCGCCCGGGACAGCAGTGCCAGGGCGAGGTCGCGTACCGGCTGCCCGTCACCGAGCGTCTCCACCAGCTGCCAGTCCCGTACCAGCTGCCCGGCCGTCGGCACCGGCGCCAGCGCTGCCAGGTCGCCGATGCCCGACGCGCCGGTCACCGGGCGCTCCGGGCCGGGGGCCTGACCGGCGCCCGCGTCCAGCCGCGCCTTCTCCTCCGCGCCGACCGTGAACTCCGCCGGAGTCAGCAGCCGTACGTCCTGTTCCTCCAGGTGCAGGCCGGAGAGCAGCCGTGCCTCCGGAGCGTCCCGGCCCGGAGCGCCCGGGGTCAGCGCGCGGGTCAGCTTCCGCTGCCGTGAGGTCATCGTGACGTCCACTTTCAGGCGCAGCGCCGCCCCGAACGCGCTTGCCTGCTCCGAACCGTTGGTCAGGACGTCGGTACGGGTCGTGGGGCCGGCCTGGTTACGGCGCATGCCGGAGCTCTGCCGCTCGTAGCGGGCCGAGCCGGTCAGCACGCCCGGGATCAGCCGCGCCTGAGCCAGCACCATGCCGCCGATCGAGCGCGAACTGCTGCGGCCAGTCTGCGCATTGGCCGCAGCCCCCGCATGAGCGCGTACCAACCAGTCGTCGATCTCGCCGAAATGGTGCGCCTCGCCCATCGTTCCGTGCACCCGCAGTTGTACGTCATGGGAGTGCATCGCGGTCTTGCGGCGCAGCCGGACGCGGATACCCGTCGACAGCAACTGGTCTTTGTTCACCCGGAGGTTGGCCTCGGAGAGCGCGGCCGTCAGCTCGCGGTAGTTGGCGCGCTGCGCCTCCGCCTCCTCCCGGCTGAGGTCGGCCGGAGGCGGCGTGGCGCCGAACGCGGGGAGGTAGCCGGTCAGCCGGGGATCGGTGGCGAAGAGCTCCCGTACGGCCTTCATCATCGGTGCGGTGTCCAGGCGGCCCAGCGTCACGCTCGCCCCCGTCGCGCCGAAGGGCAGGTGCCGTTCGTCCGCCCCGCTCTCCGGCTCCTTGACGAACTCGCCCGCCTCCACGCCCGGTGGCAGCGGCAGGCCCAACTCCCTGGCTTCGTCCGCCCGCAGGCTGATCCGGACCCGCATCGCGTGCGTGGCCACCCGCGCCTCGGGGCGCAGGATCATCCGCATCGACCGAGGGCCCGTCCCCTCCACCGTGAACTGCACGGTCCCCGTGTACAGCGCCTTCTCGCCCCGCACCTCCGCGCCCTGGCGGCTGGAGACCGTCTGCTCGTTCACGCTGAACCGGGCCTTGCGCGCGGCGGCGACGGGCATCGCGGTGGCCCGTACCACCGCCGCGTTCGCCGCCGCGCCGACGCCGATCGCCGGGCCGACGCCGCCCGCGACGGACCGGCCCTTGCCCGCCGACTCGGTCGCGGTGTGCTGGGCCTGCTGGTGGGTACGGAGCTGGGTCTTCCCGGTCGACCAGGCCGGGGTCAGGCCGGTGACGGCGGCGCGCATGCGGTAACTGCCCGCGCTGCTGCCGTCCTTGGAGTACAGGTCGTCGCCGGTGACGCCGTCGCCGCCCAGCAGCCGTGGCAGGTCCTCCAGCACGGTCGCGGTGGCGGTCGCCTCGTACAGCCGGGAGCGGCCGGGGGCTCCGGGCGCGGTCAGCGACGGGTGCAGGACGGAGGCGACCGCGTCGAACAGCCCGCCGCCGCCCCGGTGCGGTCCGGCCGTGTCGGAGACGGCCACCGGCGCCAGCGAGTCGGCCATCGCGACCTGCCGCGCCCGCTCCGCGTCCACCGGTTCCGGACGGGCCGGAGCGCCGGTCCCCGCCGGGATCAGGTGCTCCGTCGGCACCCGCTGGGTCAGTCCTCCCGAGCCCCGGAAGACCTGCTCGTCCCCGCCCGCCTGCCGCCGCACCCGTACGACGTACACCACCCGGCGCGCGACCTCCACCGAGCCCTTGTCGCTCCGCAGCACGCGCGGCTCGGCCACCCCGCGCTGCGAGCGGGAGTCCCGCGAGGAGTGCCAGGGCTGCACGCTCCCCGTCGCCGCCGCGCCCAGCCACAGCCCCGGCGCCACCGGCGCGAGCCCGAAGACCGTGCCGCCCACGCCCGTGCTGGAGGAGTTGCCCACCGAACTGCCGGCCGTGGCACCGCTGTTGTGCTGGACGTCGACCTTGGTCTCCTTGCCCTCCGCGTCGTCCACGGCGGCCAGCGGCGCCCCGCCCGGGTCCGGCGCGGCCGTGGCGAGATCGGCGGCGGGGTGGAACGTCGGCGGCCGGTCGTCCGGCGCCGGCGCGATGCTCACCGTCACATCGAACCCGCCACCACCATCAGCGCCCTCACCGCCCGACCCACCCTCCACCGCGAACGCGCGCCCCCGGCCGAAGAACGACTCGGGGCGTCCTGCCAGTTCGGCAGCGATCCCCGCCACCGTGCCGTCGCCGTGCCCGACCACGGCCGCCACCGCGTTGCGGACGAACTCGTGCCCGGTCAGCCCGTACGCCGTGGAGAGCCCGCCCGCCTCCAGGTCCAGCAGGTACGGCGGCAGGACGAGCCCCTGTTCGGCCCGCTCGTCGATGGCCGGTGGCGGCGCGGCCGGGCGCTTTCCGCGTCGAAGCGCGCGTGTGGTGGCCTCGTTGCCCAGGGTCTGCTGCATGGCCCGCAGGTCGCGGGGGCCGCCGTCGAGGACGCCCGGGCCGGCCGGACGCGCCGTCCGGGGCGCGCGCACGGCGGCCCCGGACTCGGACACGCCCCGCACGCTCGCGCCGGAACCACCGCCCCCGCCACCGCTCCCGCCGTCGCTCCCTGACCGCTGCTGCCTGCGCACAGCGTCAACGTAGCCAGCGGCAGAGCCCCCCACGCCCGATCCGCAGGCCCGGCGGCCATTCGCCGCCGACTCCACATCCGTACGTCAACTCCCGTACATCCAACCGTCCGTACCCGCCCGGCCCGGCCTCACCCCAGCCCCTCCTCCACCAGCCTCGCCCACTGCGCCACCACCCGCGCGCGCCGGGCCGTGTCGTCGGTGAGGAGGTTGGCGAGGCCCAGGCCGCGGGCCATGTCCAGCAGGCCCTGGACCGTCTCGCGGGCGCCGGGGCGGGACTCGTCGGCACCCAGGAGTTCGACGGCGATGCGGTGCGTCTCGCGGCCCACTCGCGCCTCCAGCTCCGTCACCCGCGGCCGCAGCTGCTCCTCGTTCGACGCCGCCACCCACAGCTGGAGCGCGGCCCGGAACAGCGGTCCGGTGTACAGGTCCACCAGCGCCGCGACCACCTCAGCGCGGCCCTGCACGGGGAGCGCGCGCAGAGCGGCGGACCGCTCCTCGGCCACGTACTCCACCGCCCCCGTGAACAGGTCCTCGCGGGTCGGGAAGTGGTGCTGGGCCGCGCCGCGCGAGACCCCGGCCCGCTCGGCGACGACCGAGACGGTGGAGCCCGCCCAGCCGTGTTCGGCCAGGCAGGCCACCGCCGCTTCCAGGAGCCGCTGCCGGGTCGCCCGGCTGCGGTCCTGCTTGGGCGCGTGAGCAGCCCGGGAAGCAGAGGAGGAAGAGGTCACCGCACCCATGCCGGGTCCCGTCGTTCGAGGAAGGCCGTCATCCCCTCCCTCGCCTCGTCGGAGGCGAACAACGCGGCGGAGCGGGCGATGAGGTCTTCGGCGTACTGGTCGAAGCTCCTCAGCACCGTAGCCGTGACCAGCTCCTTCGATGCGGCCAGCCCCTGCGGTGACGCTCTGCGCAGCCCGTCCAGGACCGGTACGAGCGCCTTGTCCACGTCCTCGGCGGCCACCGTGACCAGGCCGATCCGTGCCGCCTCCGCCGCGTCGAACCGCTCGCCGGTGAGGTAGTAGCGGTTCGCCGCCGTACGGTCCACGCGCGGCAGCAGCGTCAACGAGATGACCGCCGGGGCCAGGCCCAGCCGCGACTCCGTGAGCGCGAAGGAGGACGCCTCGCCCGCCACCGCGATGTCGCACGCGGCGAGCAGGCCGAGGCCCCCCGCCCGTACGTGCCCGTCGACCCGGGCCACCACCGGCTTCGGCAGCGCCACGACCTCCCGCATCAGCCCCACGAACGCCTCCGGGTCCGGCGGCGCCTTCAGGTCCGCGCCGGCGCAGAACGTCGACCCGGTGTGGGCCAGCACCACCGCCCGTACGGTGTCGTCGGCGGCGCAGGCCGTCAAGGCATCCCGCAACTCCGCCACCAGCCGCGCCGACAGCGCGTTGCGGTTGGCCGGGGAGTCCAACGTCAGGGTCGCGATGCCCCGCTCCCGGGATGTGACGATGAGACTCACTGTTCCTCCGTCTTCTCCCGGTCGCGCAGCTCGCGCCGGAGGATCTTGCCGGACGCCGCCCGGGGCACCGCCGCGACGAACTCGGCCTGCCGCACCTTCTTGTACGGCGAGACCCGCTCGGCGACGTACGCCATCACCTCGTCCGTGGTCAGGCTCTCCGCCGCCGGGCCCCGGACCAGGAACGCCTTCGGGACCTCGTTGCCCTCGGCGTCGTACACCCCGATCACCGCCGCGTCCGCCACCTGCTCATGGGTCAGCAGCAGGGCCTCCAGCTCGGCCGGGGCGACCTGGTACCCCTTGTACTTGATCAGCTCCTTGACCCGGTCGACGACGTACAGCCAGCCGTCCTCGTCCGCCCGGCCGACGTCCCCCGTGTGCACCCAGCCGTCCGCGTCGATCATGTCGGCGGTGGCGTCCGGGCGGCCGAGGTAGCCCTTCATCACCTGCGGGCCCCGGATCAGGATCTCGCCGTCCTCGCCCGGCTCCGCGTCCCGCGTCGGGTCCTCCAGCGCCACGATCCGCATCTCGGTGTTCGGCAACAGCTTGCCCACCGTGCCCGGCGGCGGCTGCTCCACGGAGAGCGGCACCACATGCGTACCGGGCGACAGCTCCGTCATCCCGTACGCCTGGCGCACCGGCGGCAGTCCCAGCCGGGCCGAACACGCCTCCGCCAGCTCGGCGTCGAGCGGAGCCGCGGCGCTGACGATGTACCGCAGCGAGGACAGGTCGTACTCCCCCACCAGCGGGTGCTTCGCCAGCGCCAGCACGATCGGCGGAGCCACGTACAGACCGGTGATCCGGTGCGTCTGGATGGCCTCCAGGAACTGCGCCAGGTCGAAGCGCGGCAGGACGACGACGGTGGATCCGCAGCGCAGGGGCGCGTTCATGAGCGCCGTCAGGCCGTAGATGTGGAAGAACGGCAGGACCGCCAGAATCCGGTCGCCCTCCCCCATCGGGATGAACGGTCTCAGCTGCTCCAGGTTGGTCCCGATCGACCGGTGCGTCAGCATCACGCCCTTCGGCGTGCCGGTCGTGCCGGAGCTGTACGGGAGCGCCGCCACGTCCTCGCCGGGGTCGATGGCGACGGTCGGCTCGGGGGCGGTGGAGGCGAGCATGTCCAGGATGGAGGTGTGGCCCTCCGAGGCCGGCGCCTGGTCGCAGACGTAGATCTCCTGGACGCCGCCGGTCAGTTCGGCCGCCCGGCGGGCCGTCTCCAGGAGCGGGGAGACGGTGACGATCCACTTGGCCCCGCTGTCGGACAGCTGCTTGGCGAACTCCTCGGCCGTCGCCAGGGGGTGGACCGTCGTGACGGAGGCGCCGGCGCGGGTGGCGCCGTAGAAGACCGCCGGGTACGCGATGGTGTTCGGGCTGTGCAGGGCGAGCACGTCGCCCTTCCTGAGCCCGGCCTCCGCGAGTGCGGCGGCGATGCGGCGGTGGAAGCCGTCGAGCTGGGCGTACGTGAGGGACATGCCGTTCGTCCCGTCGATCAGAGCGACCGTGTCACCGAAGCCGGCCGCCTCGCCGAGGACCGCTTCGTGGATGGGCACATCGAGGGCCGGTACATCTGCGTACTCACTGCGGAACACCATGGCGGTCAACCCCTGTCGTCGCGGTGGCCCGCGCTGCCCGGGAGGCGGCGCGGGACGCCGTGCGGGTGGTGCGGAGAGTCAGAATCGCCCCTGGGGGAGGGAAAGAGGGAGAGGTCGGACGGGTTTCTTCACCCCTGGTTCGACTGGTACGCCCAGTGCGCCTAGTACGACTTCGGCAGGCCCAGCGACTGGTGCGAGACGTAGTTCAGGATCATCTCGCGGCTGACCGGCGCGATCCGGGCCACGCGGGAGGCGGTGATCAGCGAAGCCAGGCCGTATTCCCTGGTCAGGCCGTTGCCGCCGAGCGTGTGGACCGCCTGGTCGACGGCCTTCACGCACGCCTCGCCGGCCGCGTACTTCGCCATGTTCGCCGCCTCGCCCGCGCCGATGTCGTCGCCGTCGTCGTAGAGCCGGGCGGCCTTCTGCATCATCAGCCGCGACAGCTCCAGGTCGATGTGGGCGGTGGCGAGCGGGTGGGCGATGGCCTGGTGGGCGCCGATCGGGTCCTTCCAGACCTGGCGCGTGCGGGCGTACTCGACGGCCCTGCCGAGCGCGAACCGGCCCATCCCGATGCCGAAGGCGGCCGTCATGATCCGCTCGGGGTTCAGCCCGGCGAAGAGCTGGAGCAGCCCCGCGTCCTCGTCGCCGACCAGCGCGTCGGCGGGCAGCCGTACGTCGTCCAGGACCAGCTCGAACTGCTTCTCCGGCGCGTGGAGTTCCATGTCGATCGGGCGGCGGCCGAACCCTTCGGTCTCGCGCGGGACGATGAAGAGGCAGGGCTTGAGCTTGCCGGACCGGGCGTCCTCCGTACGGCCGACGATCAACGTGGCGTCGGCTATGTCCACACCCGACACGAAGACCTTGCGGCCGGTGAGGACCCAGTCGGCGTCCGGTCCCGTGCCGTCGCGGCGGGCGGTGGTGGTGATCCGGTGCGAGTTGGACCCGGCGTCCGGCTCGGTGATGCCGAAGGCCATGGTGAGCGTGCCGTCGGCCAGGCCCGGCAGCCACGTCCGCTTCTGCTCGTCCGTGCCGAAGCGGGCGATGACCGTGCCGCAGATCGCCGGGGACACGATCATCATGAGGAGCGGCGACCCGGCGGCCCCCAACTCCTCCAGCACGATCGAGAGTTCGGCCATCCCGCCGCCTCCGCCGCCGTACTCCTCGGGCAGGTTCACGCCGAGGTAGCCGAGCTTGGCGGCCTCCGCCCACAGTTCGTGGGTGTGGGAGCCCTCGCGGATGACGGTGGTCATGTAGTCGCGCCCGTACCGCTTGCCGAGGGCGGCGACGGCGGCGCGCAGGGCCTGGTGCTCTTCGGTTTCGAGAACGGCGGTACGGACGGTGCTCATGCGGTCTCCTCCGTTGCGGGGGCGGGGCCCAGGTCCTCCTGGACCACGGCGAGCAGGGCGCCGACCTCGACCTGGTGGCCGGGTGCGGCGTGCAGGGCGGTGAGGGTGCCGGAGGCGGGGGCGAGAATGCGGTGCTCCATCTTCATCGCCTCCAGCCAGATCAGCGGCTGCCCGGCCGCGACGGCCGCTCCGGGTACGAGGCCCTCCGCGAGGCGGACGACGGTGCCGGGCATGGGGGCGAGGAGCGATCCGGGGTCGGTGCGGGTGGCGGGGTCGGTGAAGCGGGGCAGGACGGTGAAGGTGCACGAGGCTCCGGCGGTGTCCACGTGGACGCGGTCGCCGCCATACGTGAGGTCGAAGTGGCGTGTCACACCGTCGAGTTCGAGCGAGACGCGGGTGGCGGTGACGGAGAGGACCCGGACGCCGTTCGCTTCGTACGGCTGCGGGATGCCGGTGCGTGGAGTGCGGTAGGCGATCTCGTGCTCGGTGCCGTCCGGTTCGCTGCGGTAGCGCTTGAGCTGGGGCTGCGAGGGGACGTTGCGCCAGGCGCCGAGGCGGGTGGGTGCGGGGCCGGTGCCGCGCGTGGTGGCGCGTACGGCCTCCGCCAGGGTGGCGGCGAGTGCGGCGGTGGCGGGATCGCCGTCCCCGGGCGCGGTGAGGTCGGCGAGGTGGCGGTCGTAGAAGCCGGTGTCGAGGCGGGCCGCCACGAAATCCGGGTGGCGCAACGACCTTACGAGCAGAGCCCTGTTGGTGACCGGGCCGTGGATACGGGCGCGCTCCAGGGCCCCGGCCAGCAGGCGTATCGCCTCCGTGCGCGTCGGGGCGTGGGCGATGACCTTGGCGAGCATCGGGTCGTAGTGGACGCCGATGGTGTCGCCGCCGGCATACCCGGTGTCCAGGCGCAGACCGGGCGCGTCCGGCACCTCCAGCGTGAGCAGTGCTCCGGTCTGCGGCTGCCAGTCGCGCGCGGGGTCCTCGGCGTAGAGCCGGGCCTCCACCGCGTGGCCCGCGGACGACGGCGGCTCCGGGGCCGGCAGCGGCTCCCCCTCCGCGACCCGCAGTTGCAGCGCGACCAGGTCCACCCCGAACACGGCCTCGGTCACCGGGTGTTCGACCTGGAGGCGGGTGTTCATCTCCAGGAAGTACGGGCGGCAGTCGGCGGAGACGAGGAACTCCACGGTCCCCGCGCCCCGGTAGCCGACCGCCCGCGCGGCCGCCACCGCCGCGTCGTGGAGCCGTGAGCGCAGGGCCTCGTCCAGGCCGGGCGCCGGGGCCTCCTCGATGACCTTCTGGTGGCGGCGCTGGAGCGAGCAGTCCCGAGTCCCGAGGGCCCACACGGTGTCGTACGCGTCCGCCATGACCTGCACCTCGACGTGCCGGCCCCGCTCCACATACGGCTCCGCGAACACCTCGCCGTCGCCGAAGGCGGACGCGGCCTCGGCGGCGGCGGCCAGCAACTCGCCTCCCAGGGAGTCCAGTTCGCTAACAATCCGCATCCCACGGCCACCACCACCGGAAGCCGCCTTCAGCAGCAGCGGCAGATCGTCCGGGCCCGCCGTCGCCGGGTCCACCGGCGCCAGCAGCGGCACCCCGGCCCCCGCCATCAGCTCCTTGGCCCGGGTCTTCGACGCCATCAGCTCGATCGCCTTCACCGGCGGACCGACCCACACCAGCCCCGCGTCCTGCACGGCGGCGGCAAAGGCGGCGTTCTCGGAGAGGAAGCCGTAGCCGGGGTGCACGGCGTCCGCCCCGGCGGCCAGCGCGGCGGCCACGACGAGGTCGCCGCGCAGATAGGTGTCGGCCGGGGCGGCCCCCGGCAGGCGTACGGCGAGGTCCGCCTCGCGTACGTGCAGGGCGTCGGCGTCCGCGTCGGAGTACACGGCGACCGTGGTGATGCCCAGGTCACGGCAGGTGCGGAAGATCCGGCAGGCGATCTCGCCCCGGTTGGCGACAAGAAGAGTCGTGATGGTCATCCGGGCCTCACATTCGGAAGACGCCGAAGCCGCCACGGGCGCCCTCGACCGGTGCGGTATGGATCGCGGACAGGCACATCCCGAGGACGGTCCGGGTGTCGCGCGGGTCGATGACCCCGTCGTCGTACAGCCGCCCGGACAGGAACATCGGCAGCGACTCCGCCTCGATCTGCTGCTCCACCATCGCGCGCAGCCCGGCGTCCGCCTCGTCGTCGTACGGCATCCCCTTCGCGGCGGCCGAAGCACGGGCCACGATGGACAGGACGCCCGCGAGCTGCTGCGGGCCCATGACGGCGGACTTGCTGCTCGGCCAGGCGAAGAGGAAGCGCGGGTCGTAGGCGCGGCCGCACATGCCGTAGTGCCCGGCCCCGTACGAGGCGCCCATCAGGACCGACAGATGCGGGACCCGGGAGTTGGCGACCGCGTTGATCATCATCGCGCCGTGCTTGATGATGCCGCCCTGCTCGTACTCCTTGCCGACCATGTAGCCGGTGGTGTTGTGCAGGAAGAGGAGCGGGATGTCCCGCTGGTTGGCGAGTTGGATGAACTGGGCGGCCTTCTGCGACTCCTCGCTGAACAGCACTCCCTGCGCGTTGGCGAGGATCCCCACCGGATACCCGTGCAGCCGCGCCCAGCCCGTCACCAGGCTCGTCCCGTACAGCGGCTTGAACGCGTCGAAGTCCGAGCCGTCGACCAGCCGCGCGATCACCTCGCGCGGGTCGAAGGGCACCTTCAGGTCGCCCGGCACGATCCCGAGCAGCTCCTCCTCGTCGTACTTCGGCGGTTCGGCGATCCCCGGATCGGCGTGCGCCTTGCGCCAGTTGAAGCGGGCCACGATGCGCCGGGCCTGGCGGATCGCGTCCTGCTCGTCGACGGCGAAGTGGTCGGCGAGGCCCGACGTACGGGCGTGCATCTCGGCGCCGCCGAGCGACTCGTCGTCGCTCTCCTCGCCGGTGGCCATCTTCACCAGCGGCGGTCCGCCGAGGAAGACCTTGGAGCGTTCGCGGATCATCACGGCGTGGTCGGACATACCGGGGACGTACGCGCCTCCGGCGGTCGAGTTGCCGAACACCACGGCCACGGTGGGGATTCCGGCGGCCGAGAGCCGGGTGATGTCCCGGAACAGCGCCCCGCCCGGGATGAAGATCTCCTTCTGCGACGGCAGATCGGCGCCGCCGGACTCCACCAGGCTGATGCACGGGAGCCGGTTGGCGAAGGCGATCTCGTTGGCGCGCAGGGCCTTCTTCAGCGTCCACGGGTTGGAGGCTCCGCCACGTACGGTCGGGTCGTTGGCGGTGATCAGGCACTCGACGCCCTCCACCACCCCGATGCCCGTGATGAGCGAGGCGCCGACCGCGTAGTCGCTGCCCCAGGCGGCCAGCGGTGACAGCTCCAGGAACGGCGTGTCCGGGTCGACGAGCAGCTCGATCCGCTCGCGGGCCGGGAGCTTGCCGCGCCCCCGGTGGCGAGTGACGTACTTCTCGCCGCCGCCCGCGAGCGCCTTGGCGTGCTCGGTCTCCAGCGCGGTGAGCTTCTCCAGCAGAGCGGCTCGATTCGCCGCGTATTCAGGGCTGTTGGTGTCGAGTGCGGTGGGCAGGACGGTCATGCGGTCACCTCCGGTACGGGATCGGCGTCGTCCAGCAGGGCCACCGGGATCGGCAGCCACCGCGACCGCAGCCACTCCCCCACCGCCTTGGCCTGCGGATCGAACCGGGCCTGCGCGGCGACACCTTCGCCGAGGAGGCCGTGCACGGTGAAGTTCAGGGCGCGCAGGTTGGGCAGGACATGGCGTACGACGGCCAGTTCGGCTGTCTCCGGCAGGAGTTGGCGGAAGCGCTCGACGGTCAGCTCGTGCGCCAGCCACCGCCACGCGTCGTCGTCCCGGACCCAGACACCGACGTTGGCGTCGCCACCCTTGTCCCCGCTGCGGGCACCGGCGAGGAGCCCGAGCGGCGCGCGGCGGGTGGGGCGGCCGGAAGGGTACGGGTCGGGCAGCGGCGGGTCATCGACCTCGGCCAACTCCATTGTCCGGAGGGGCGGTTCGATGGTTGCGCGGCTTCCGTCCGGCAGCACGGCGGTGTGCTCGACCTCCGTCGCCGGTACGTAGGTGGCCTCGAACACTCCGTACGGTGCGCCCTTCCCGGGCGGGGCGGTGACATGGAAGCCCGGGTAGCTGCCGAGAGCCAGCTCCACGGCGGCCCCGGAGACCGCCCGGCCCACGGCCTCCGCGTCCTGGTCGCGGACGATGAGCCGGAGCAGCGCGCTCGCCCGCTCCTCGGTGTCGGCGTCGGGATGGTCCGTACGGGCCAGCTCCCAGCGCACCTCGGCCGGCGGCCGCCCGCCGCCGCGTTCCAGGGCCTCGGCGAACTGCTCCTTCACCAGGTCCGCCTTGGCCTCGACGCCCAGGCCGGTGAGGACGAAGACAACCTCGTTGCGCCAGCCGCCGAGCCGCGTGAGCCCGGCCTTGAGCGTGGGCGGCGGGGCCTCGCCGCGTACGCCGTCGACGCGGACCCGGTCCGGGCCGTCGGGCGTCAGCCGTACGGTGTCGAGACGGGCGGTGACGTCGGGTCCCGCGTACCGGGCTCCCCCGGTCTCGTACAGGAGTTGGGCGGTGACCGTCCCGACGTCGACGACGCCTCCCGTACCGGCGTGCTTGGTGATCACGGCGGATCCGTCGGCGTGGATCTCGGCGAGCGGGAAGCCGGGCCGGCGGATGTCGTGCTCCCCGAAGAAGGCGTAGTTCCCGCCGGTCGCCTGCGTACCGCACTCCAGCACGTGCCCGGCGACCACCGCCCCCGCCAGCGCGTCCAGGTCGTCCGGGCCCCAGCCGAAGTGGGCGGCGGCCGGGCCGGTGACGAGGGCCGCGTCGGTGACCCGGCCGGTGACCACGATGTCGGCACCGGCCCGCAGGCAGGCGGCGATCCCGGCGCCGCCGAGGTAGGCGTTGGCGGTGAGGAACCCGTCCGGCACGGGCAGGCTGTCGCCCTCGACATGGGCGACGGTGACCGGGACGCCGACCGTGGCCGCCAACTTCCGCACGGCGTAGGCGAGTCCGGCCGGGTTGAGGCCACCCGCGTTGGTGACGATCCGCACGCCGCGCTCATGGGCGAGACCGAGACCTTCCTCCAGCTGGCGCAGGAAGGTGGTGGCGTACCCCTTCTCCGGGGCCTTGAGGCGGCTGCGGCCGAGGATGAGCATGGTCAGCTCGGCGAGGTAGTCGCCGGTGAGGACGTCGAGCGGGCCGCCGGTGAGCATCTCGCGGACGGCGTCGAAGCGGTCGCCGTAGAAGCCGGAGGCGTTGCCGATGCGGAGGGGCGCGGGGGCGTCGCTCATCGGAGTCCGCCCCGCTCCGCGCGCGGCAGGCGGCCCGGTCCCGGTGGTCCGGCGAAGGCCTGCGCGATGGAGAGCCACTGGTCGGCGTCGCGGCCTTCGGCGGTGACCGTGAGGTCGGTGCGGTGGGCGCGCTGGGTGACCAGGAGGCAGAAGTCGAGGAGCGGCCCGGTGACGCGCTGGGCGGCGCCTTCGGGACCGTACGGGATCAACTCGCCGCCTGGCCCGCGCAGTTCGACGCGGAACTCCTCCTGCGGTGCCTCGATCCCCCGTACCGCGTAGGCGTAGTTCCGGGCCCGCACACCGATCCGCGCCACGTGCCGCAGCCGGGCGGTGGGGGTGCGGGTGACCCCGAGGGCGTCCGCGATGTCCTGGCCGTGGGCCCAGGTCTCCATGAGCCGGGCGCTCGCCATGGACGCGACGCTCATCGGCGGCCCGTACCAAGGGATCCGGGTCCCTTCCGGGGCGTCCCGCAGCACCTTCCCGAGCCGCTGCCGCCCGTCCCGCCACCGCGCGAGCAGGGCGTCCGGGGCGTGGGCGGCGACCAGGGCGTCGGCGGCCTCGTCGACGAAGGACTCGGGAGCGGCGAGCGCCTTGGCGACCTCGTCGCCGAACCGGTCCGGCTCGGTGGCGGCCAGCAGCGCGACCTCGTCGGTCCAGGCGAGGTGCGCGATCTGGTGGGCGACGGTCCAGCCCTCGGCGGGCGTCGGACCGCTCCACCGCTCGGCCTCCAACGCCGCGACCAGCGCGTCGAGTTCCTCGCTCTCCTCGCGCAGATCATCGATCACGGCTACGACAGCGGACACGTGCGCTCCCCTCGGGACCGGGTGTGGTGTCCAGGAGCATGGCAGCGGCCTGAGAAACAATCAAGCGCGCTTGCATGATTTTCTGTCCGGCGGCCACCGAGGACCGGCGCGTCACCGGGAGGGCGGAACGGCTCAGGCCGCGTCCAGCGCCGGGGCGAGGACGGCGAAGGCCCGGTCCGTCAGCGCGGCGGGGTCCTCGGCGCCGCCGCTGTCGCTCCAGCGCCGCAGCACGGTGTCGAAGGCGGCGAGGGCGGCACCGGCGGCGAGACGGGGGTAGAGGTCGGCCTCGGGGTCGAGCCCTTGACGCCGGGCCACCTCCACCGCGAGGTCGTCGCGCCACTGCCCCTGGTGCTCCAGGAAGCGGGCGCGCAGGGCGGGGGTGCGCAGGATCAACTGGACGACCCGCAGGGCCCGGCCGGAGTGGTCGACGCCGTCGGCGCAGGCCGCCATGGCGACCCAGACGGCGTGCCGGAGCGCCACGGAGGGGGGCTCGTCGGCGGGGCGGGCGGCGAGCTCGGCGCACATACCGGTGCCCATGTCGGCCAGGAACTGGACGACCACGTCCTCCTTGGACGCGAAATAGCGGAAGAACGTCCGCTTGGAGACTCCGGCGGTGGCCACGATCTCGTCGACGGTGACCGCGTCGAACCCCTCCACCGCCATCAACTGAAGCGCCGCTTCGGTCAGTTCGGTCGAGACGAGCTGACGCTTGCGCTGGGCCATGGTCACTTCGGGGCGGGGGCTCACGCCGACCATCGTAGCGCCATGCCACCGTTGACATCCAGTGCCACTCAGACACTCAGTAACCTATTGACACTTGGTGCCACCCGCGACATCGTATGCCGCATGACTCGGAACCCGACACCGAAACAGCCCTGGACCGTCGAGCGGATCCCGGACCAGACCGGCCGCGTCGCGGTCGTCACCGGGGCCAACAGCGGCCTCGGCCTGGCGACCGCGCGCGCTCTCGCCCGCCGGGGCGGGCACGTGATCCTCGCCGTGCGCGACGAGGAGAAGGGCCGCCGGGCCGCCGCGGACATCGCCGCCGGGCAGCCCGGCGCCGACCTGGAGGTGCGCGGGCTGGACCTGGCCGACCTCGACTCCGTACGGGCGTTCTCCGACGCCCTGCACGCCGACCGCCCCCAGCTGGACCTGCTGGTCAACAACGCCGGAGTGATGGCGCCGCCACGCTCGTCCGGCGCCCAGGGGCACGAGTTGCAGTTCACCGCCAACCACCTCGGCCACTTCGCGCTCACCGGGTTGCTGCTGGACCTGCTGGAGCGGGGGCGGGACCCCCGCGTCACCACGGTGACCTCGGTCAACCACCGTAAGGCGCACCTCGACTTCGACAACCTGAACGGCGAGCACGGCTACAAGCCGATGGTCTTCTACGACCGGTCCAAGCTGGCCAACGCCGTGTTCGGGCACGAGCTGCACCGACGGCTGGCGGCATCCGGCAGTCCGGTCCGCAGCGTGCTCGCGCACCCCGGCTACACCGCGACCCGTCTCCAGACGAGCGCGCCGACGGGCCTGGTGAAGCTGCTGTTCGGCCGCGTCCTGCTCCCCCTCGCCCAGCGCCCCGAGGCCGGCGCGCTCCCGCAGCTGTACGCGGCGACCGCCCCGGGCGTGCGCGGCGGCGAGCTCATCGGCCCGGACGGCCGCGGAGAGCTGCGCGGCGGCCCGACCCGGGTGCCCCTCGCCCCGGCGGCCACCGACGCGGAGACGGGGCGGCGGCTGTGGGAGGTGTCGGAGGAGCTGACGGAGGTCCGCTTCCCGTTCCCGGCACCGGCCTAAGACCCGGGGCCGTCTCCGGTTGCCGTTCGGGCGCGCGCCTGAGGCCCGGGGCTGTGTCCGGTTCCCGTTCCCGCCGCCCGCCTGGCACCGGCCGCCGCTGCTAACCTCCGCCGATGACTGCCGAACCGCACCTGGTGAACCCGCACTTCGACGGCGACCGGCTCATCCTGGAGGAGCGCCACGACGACGGATTCCTCCGCTACGCCTTCCCCGGTACGACGCCACCGCCCCCGGGCCCGCTGCGCGCGCTCTCCCTGGACGAGGCCCTGCACGCGCGCCTCTGGCCGGCCGGCACGGCGGAGGCCGTCCTGCGGGCCTGGGCGGAAGGGGCGGGCGAGGTGGGGGCCGTCGCGGTGCACGATCCGGCCGCCGTCCCTCCCGTACGGGTCCGGGCCGGGGCGATCGTGATCCACGACGGGCACATGCTGCTCATCCACTTCCGACAACCGGACGAGGGCGGCCCGCACTTCGAGATCCCGGGCGGCGGGGTGGAGCCGGGCGAGACGCCCGAGGAGGCCGCCGTACGGGAGCTCCGCGAGGAGACCGGTCTCCACGGGAACGTCGGGCGCGAGGTGGCGCGGGTCTGGAAGGAGGGCCGGCACGAGCACTACTTCCTCATGGCGGCCGAGGGGCGTCTCGGGGACCCCGAGACGCTGGACACCTACGGCGGCGCCCCCGTCTGGGTCCCTGTGGACGAGCTGCCTGCCACCCCGCTGTGGCCGCGCCGGCTGTCCTGGCGGATCGAGCACTGGCACCGGACGGGGTGGCCCGCCCACCCGGCCGAGCTCGCCGACTCCATCACCGACCTCCAGGCACGCTGCACCTGGTGACCGCACGGTGGAAACTCGCGCCCTGCTCTCCGTAGGGCGGGACAGCGTCTCGGAGCACCGCGAGAGGGAACACGATGGGCATTCCGGAAGAGCTGGAAGGACGACTGGACGCGGAACGGCCGGACGCCGAGCGCCGAAGCGCGGACGGGAGTTGCCGGTCTTCGACAGCGGACGTTCGCTCGCACCCGAGGAGATGGACGAGTCGGTGTACGAGCACATCAAGGAGCGGGCCGCACGCCGTTGATCACCGGCGCCGACCGCTGATCACTCCTTGCGCCGCGCCCGCGCCTGGCTGCGTACCGCCCCCATGCTCGCCCCGATGACCAGCGCGATGGCGAGGGCGTCCGTCGTGGAGAGGGCCTGGTTGAGGATGAGGAAGCCCGCGGTCGCCGCGATCGCCGGTTCCAGGCTCATCATCACCGCGAACGTGGAGGCGGGCAGGCGGCGCAGGGCCATGAGTTCCAGGGTGTACGGGAGGACCGAGCTGAGGACCGCCACCGCCGCGCCGAGCGCCACGGTGGACGGGACCGTGAGCTTCGCGCCGGACTCCCAGATGCCGAGCGGCAGCGAGAGGACCGCCGCCACCACCATCGCCAGGGCCAGCCCGTCCGCCTGCGGGAAGCGGCGGCCGGTGCGGGCGCTGAAGACGATGTACGCCGCCCACATCGCCCCGGCCCCCAGCGCGTACGCCGCACCG
Organism: Streptomyces sp. CA-146814; assembly: GCF_050942385.1. Lineage (NCBI taxonomy): Bacteria > Bacillati > Actinomycetota > Actinomycetes > Kitasatosporales > Streptomycetaceae > Streptomyces > Streptomyces sp. CA-146814. Next base: position 4,537,469 of record NZ_CP192068.1, on the reverse strand, counting down.
ACCGGGTCCAGGCGGTCGAAGCCCCCGCCGCCGAGCAGGACCACGCCGACCAGGGCGAGTCCGGCCCACACCACGTTGATCAGGCGGCGCGAGGCGAAGACGGAGAGCGCGAGCGGGCCGAGTACCTCCAGGGTGACGGCGATACCGAGCGGGATCCGGTCCAGCGCCTGGTAGAACAGCGTGTTCATGCCGCCCATCGCGACGCCGAAGGCGACCACCGTGCCCCAGTCCGCGCGCGAGTGGCCGCGCAGCTTCGGCCGGCACACCACCAGCAGGATCAGCGCGGCCGCCGCCAGCCGCAGCGTGACGACGCCCAGCGCGCCCGCCTTCGGCATCAGCAGCGCCGCGACGGCCGAGCCGAACTGGACGGAGAGGCCCCCGGCGACCACCAGCACGACCGGCACCAGCGCCGCGCGCCTTCCAGGGCCGGCGTCCTGCCGGCCGGAGTCCTGCCGCCCGGAGTCCTGCCGGCCGGCGGCGTCCAGAGCGGGTGCCGCCTCGGGTACGGCGACGGCTGCGGCGGCGGCCGGCTCGGAAGCGCTGGGCTGGACGTTCACGGGCGGCCTTCCGGAGGTACGAGGAGTGGGCGGGCCTCACAGCCCCCACGCCCACCCACGGTAGAGACCCGCGCGCGTCCCGTGAAATGACTTCTGGACTCCCGTTATGCTCCGGACGCATGAACCGAAGGAAGCGCGCCCCACGAGCCACCCGGAAGCGCGTCCCATGAGCCACCCGGAAGGCAGCGGACCCACGGCGGACCCCGCACGCCCCGCACGTGACCCCGCACGCCCCGCACGTGACCCCGCACGCCCCGCGCGCGACGCCGCACCCCCCGCACCCCCCACCCGCGCCGTCGAACTCCGCCATCTGCGGGCCTTCCTCGCCGTCGCCGAGGAGGGCAACGTCACCCGGGCCGCCGCGCACCTCGGCCTCACCCAGCCCGCCGTCTCCCGCACCCTCGCCGCCCTGGAGCGCCACCTCGGCATCCGGCTCGTCGACCGCTCCACCCACCACCTCGCCCTCACCCCCGAGGGCGTCGCCTTCCGCGACAAGGCCGCCGCCGCGGTCGCCGCCTTCGACGAGGCGCTCGACACCGGGCGGCTGCGCCACTGGCCCCTGCGGCTCGGGCACGCCTGGTCGGCCTTCGGCCCGTACACCACACCGCTCCTGCGCACCTGGCAGCAGCGGTATCCGGACACCCCGCTGGAGCTGCTCCGGATCGACGACCGCACCGCCGGGCTCACCCGCGGCGAGGTCGACGCGGCGCTGCTGCGCGGACCGGTGGAGGCGCCGGGGCTCGTCACGGAGGTGCTGTTCACCGAGGCCCGGGTGGCGGCGGTGACCGCGGACGGCCCGCTCGCCTCGGTGACGTCGCTGCGCCTCGCCGACCTCGCGGGCGGCCCGGTCGTGCTGAACACCGTCTCCGGCACCACGACCCCCGGTCTCTGGCCGCCGCACGCCCGGCCCGCCGCCACGCTCACCGTCGCCAACACCGACGACTGGCTGGCCGCCATCGCCGCCGGCCGCGGCAACGGGGTCTCGGCCGCCTCCACGGCCGCCATGCACCCGCACCCGGGCGTCGCGTACGTACCGCTCGACGACGCCCCGGGCGTCCCGGTCCTCCTCGCCCGCCGCGACGGCCCGGGGCACCCGGCGCTGCCGAAACTGGCGGAGCTGGCCCGGGAGATCGTGGCGCGGGGGTGAGGCCGGACCCCAGCCCCGTACGACTACGAGCTACGAGCTACTCCAGCACCTTCGGCAGCGTCAGCCGGACCGGGCCGCAGCCGATGCGCTCGGCCTCGGCCTCCACGTACTTCGGCAGCAGGGCGCGGACCAGGTTGGCCCCCTCCCCCTTCACGCTGCTGACCGCCTTCATCCGCTCCACCACGAACGCCACCTCGCCGGTCTGGCACTGCGCGAGGTACACCCCGCGCGTCACGCCGATCGAGCCGAACCCCTCGGGGCCGCCCTCCGTACGGTCCAGCCGCGTGCCGCCGTAGTCCGCCTCGTCGGCGAAGACCTGGGCCAGCGCGGGGTCGACGACCGTGGTCAGCCGCAGGCTGCCCGGCGGGTAGCGGCCACCGGCCTCGCAGCTCCGTGCGGCGCCGCCGTCCGGACCCACGCGCACGCGCCCCAGCGAGTCGCTGTAGGCGGCGGGCGCGCTGAGCCCCTCGACCCCGCAGAAGGCGCCCGGCTCCGCGTCCTGCCAGCCGACGAGGCCGGCCAGCTTGTCGGGGGCCGGAGCGGGGTACGTGCCGGAGCAGCCCAGCTCCCGCAGGACGCCGTTGGTCACCGCCACCACCGCTTCGGCGAGGGCGGCGCGGTTCCTGCGGTCGTTCTCCGCGACGAGACCGCTGTGGGCCAGGTCGCCCGAGGCGAGGTCCACCACGGCCGGGGCGGACAGGATGCCCACCGGCCCGGTGCAGCTCTCCGGCAGCGTCAGCCAGGCCCGGACCGGCGAGACCATGCCGGGCAGCCCCGAGCCGAGCGGAACCATGTCCGCCCCCAGGAACTCGGCGGGCCACACGTCCTGCCTGCCGTAACCGGCCGCCCGGCGGACCTGCACGGTGAGCTGTTTCGCCGCCCGTGCCCGCTCCTCGTCCTTGTAGCTGGTGATCCGGCACTGCCCGTACACGGCGGTCCTGCTGTTCGGGTCGGTCCGCAGCCGCTGGGTCTCCGCGACGGTCTCGCGGTCGCCGAACACCCGCTCGGTCAGGGCGTCGTCGAAGGTGTTCCAGCACGGGTCGGGGGAGAGCAGCGGGAGGGTCTCCGTCCGCCAGGCGACCGTGCCGGCGCCGAGCAGTACGCCGACGAGCCCGGCCGCAGTGACGGCCCGGGCCACCCGGCTCCGTACCAGCCGCTTCAGCAGCGGGGGCCGGGGCGCCGTGCCTCCGGCCGAGGTGGTGTCGTCCGTCATCGTGCCGCCTCCTCGGTGCCCACTGCGGGCTCGCACCCCACGCGCTTGCCCACGGCGTCGGTGAAGCGCTCGAACACCCGCCGGTCCTTCTCCCCGCCGCCGTCCCCGAGTCCCGCCCCGATGTGGGCGTAGAACACGGTGTTCCGGCCGTCGCAGGTGGTCCGTACGACCCCCTGCCCGGCGCCCTCGGGAAGTCCGGCGAAGACCGCCGCCGTACGAGGTGAGCCGGCCATCACGAACTGGGCCGCCGGTTCGTCCTGGCTGCCGAGCTCCCGCAGGACCACCGAACAGATCTGGAGCCGGTCGCCGACCACGCCCACCCGCTGTTCGTACCGCAGCTCCTCGTCCAGGGTGAACGTCACCCCGGGGATCCGGCAGACGGGGGTCTCGGCCGACGTGCCGTCCTCCGCCAGCCGGGCCATCGGCTCCGTGATCCGCAGCGGCTCCTCCGGCGCGCAGCCCGCCTTCCGCATCCCCGCGTCCGCCGCGTCCAGCAGCATCGTGGAGACATCCGGCAGGGAGGCGATCGTCAGCGGCATCGCGTACCTGCCCTGGGGGCCGTCGCCCCAGCTCTCGCCCCACAACGTCACCGCCGACGGCCGGCCGGCCGCATCGCACGCCTCGGGCAGGATCAGCATCGCCCGGTCGGTCGAGACGAGCCCGTCGAGCCCGCTCGGCAGCGGCGAGGCCGAGCCGCTGAAGTAGCGGTCGATCCACGCGCGCCGCTTCTCCGGGGCCTCGGGCACGGGTCCGTAGGTGAGCGTCAGCCGGTCGTGGAAGCCGGTCGGCTGGGCGGACGAACCACCGGACCCGGCGGAGGAATCGTCGGACCGGCCGACGGAGTCGTCGGAACCGCCGGAACCCGAGGTCGCCACCGAGACCGTGCAGGTCGCCGTCTTCCCGCCGGAGCCGGGAGCGCCCGATTCGGCGGATGTCCGCTCGGTGCCGGAGTCGCGGAGCACGTAGTCACCGAGGAACCGCGGCCCGCTGTCCTGCTCCCAAGCACCCCAGCAGTAGCGGTCCTTGAACGGCCCGCTGTCCGTCGCCCAGAGCCCGATGCCGGATATGAGCACCGCCCCGGCCAGCACCGCGCCGAGGGCCACCCACCTCCTCCGCCGCCGCCGCTTGCCACCGTCTTCCACGACGTTCCCCCTTGCGAACCGCGACGACCACTGCAAACCCGTCGATGCTAGCGTCCGGCCCTCCGCACCCCGCCGCTCACCTCACATGCCCGGCGATCGTCCGCGCGCAGACCAGTGATTCGGTACGGGTGGTGTCGACCTCCACGTCGTAGACCACGCCCCGGTGGACGAGCTCCGCCTGCGCCGCGGCCATTCCCACGACCCGGTCGCCGCGGGCGATCTCCCGGCCCGCCGCGACCTCGCTCTCACACCGGACGCCGACCCACAACACTCCCAGCCCGCCCAGCCGTTCCTGCCACCGTCGCCGGCCCGCCGCCCCACTGAGGAACACCTCGTCGACGATGATCCGGGCCCCCGCGCGGGCCATCGCGGCGACCCCCTCGGTCCACGCGTCCTCCAGCTCCCGGAACTCCGGCCCGATGCTCACCCCGCCGTCCGGGCCGAACGCGATCCCGGTGTCCGAGGCCTGGAGGGAGGCGGGCATCGCGTCGACCATCGTGTCGGTCCCCAACGCGAGCCAGGGGTCCGGCAGTACGGCCTGCAGACACCGGACGATCCCCGACTTGCCGGAGCTGGAACCACCGTTGAGCACGATCACCTGAGTCTTCACGCGCGCCACCGTACAAGCGCCCGCAGGGGTGGGAAACGCATTTCAGGAGCGGCCGTCCTCCAGCCCCTCCGCGATCACCTCCGCCAGGTGGCGCGCCCTCCGCCCGGCCAGCTGGTCCAGTTGCGTACGGCAGGAGAACCCGTCCGCCAGCAGCTCCGCACCCGGCTCCGCTCCCCGTACCGCAGGCAGAAGTTGCTCCTCCGCACACGCAACGGACACCTCCCAGTGGCCCTTCTCGAAGCCGAAGTTCCCGGCCAGGCCGCAGCACCCGCCGCTCAGTTCGCCCGTCAGCCCCATCCGCTCGCGCAGCCGCCGCTCCGCCGCGTCGCCGAGGACCGCGTGCTGGTGGCAGTGGGTCTGGCCGACGGCCGGGCGGTCCAGGCGGGGTGGGGTCCAGTCGGGGGCGTACTCCTCCAGGTACTGCGCGAACGTCCTTACGGAGGCGGCCAGTTCGGCGGCGCGCGGGTCGTCCGGGAGGAGTTCGGGCAGGTCGGTACGGAGGGTGGCGGCGCAGCTCGGTTCGAGGACGACGAGCGGGTGGCCCGGGAGCGGGTCGAGCCGGTCCAGGGTGCGGCGCATCACCCGGCGTGCCGCGTCCAGTTGGCCGGTGGAGACGTACGTGAGGCCGCAGCACACCCCGCTCGGCGGCGGCAGCACCGTACGGCCTGTGGCCTCCTCCAGCACCCGGACCGCCGCCCGGCCCAACTGCGGCGACAGGTACTCCGTGAAGGTGTCCGCCCAGAGCCGCACCACCTGGTCGGACGAGACGGTCCGCGTCCCCTTGCCCTGGCGGCCCCTTAGCCACCGGCTGTACGTCTCCGTCGCCAACACCGGGATCGTCCGCTCGGGCGCGATCCCCGCCAGCCGTTTCGTGAGCGCGGCCAACAGGCGTACGCGGACCAGGGCGTTGAGCGGGCGGGCGAAGGGCGCGGCCAAACGCAGCCAGCGCGGGAGGCGGCCCATGGCGTAGTGGGCGGCGGGGCGGAGGCGGCCTCGGTAGTGGTGGTGCAGGAACTCCGCCTTGTACGTGGCCATGTCGACACCCACCGGGCAGTCGCTGCGGCAGCCCTTGCAGGAGAGGCAGAGGTCGAGCGCGTCCCGGACCTCCTCGCTCCGCCAGCCGTCCGTGATCACCTCGCCCGCGAGCATCTCGTGCAGCAGCCGGGCCCGGCCGCGCGTGGAGTGCGCCTCCTCGCCGGTCGCGCGGAAGGACGGGCACATCACGCCCGCGCCCGGCGCCTGTGTCGTACGGCACTTGGCGACGCCGACACACCGCCGGACCGCGCCCGCGAAGTCGCCGCCGTCCTGCGGGTAGCCGAAGGCCACGTCCACCGGGCGCCCCGGCCCCGGCAGAACGGCGAAGCGGAGGTTCTCGTCGAGCGGGGCCGGGCGGGCGAGGATGCCGGGGTTCAGGCCGCCGTCCGGGTCCCACAGGTCCTTGAACGCGCCGAAGAGGGCGACGAGTTCGTCCCCGTACATCCGTGGCAGCAGCTCCGCCCGTGCCTGGCCGTCGCCGTGTTCGCCGCTGAGCGAGCCGCCGTGCGCGACGACCAGGTCGGCCAGCTCCTCGGAGAAGCGGCGGAAGCGGGCCACCCCCGCCTCGCTGACCAGGTCGAAGTCGATGCGTACGTGGATGCAGCCGTCGCCGAAGTGGCCGTACGGCGTTCCGCGCAGGCCGTGCTCGGCGAGCAGCGCCCGGAAGTCCCGGAGGTAGCCGCCGAGCCGGGCGGGCGGGACCGCGCAGTCCTCCCAGCCGGGCCACGCCTCGCTGCCGTCGGGCATCCGGGTCGCGGTGCCGGCGGCGTCCTCCCGGATGCGCCACAGGGCCCGCTGCCCGGCCGGGTCGGTGATCACCGTGGAGTCCACCGCGTCGGCCGCCCGCAGGATGCGCTCGGCGTGCGCCCGCGCCTCGGCCGGTGTGTCACCGCCCGTCTCGACGAAGAGCCAGGCGGCCCCGCGCGGCAGCCCGGCCGGTTCGCGTACGAGGTCGGCGGCCATGCCCTCGACGGTGAGCGGGCGGTACGGGAGGAGGCCCGGGGCCGCTTCGGCCGCCGCCGGTTCGTCGGCGTACCCGAGGACGGCCAGCGCCCGGGCACGCGGGGCCTCGACCAGGCGGACGGTCGCCTCGGTGACCACGGCGAGCGTGCCTTCGCTGCCGCAGAACGCCCGTACGGGGTCGGGGCCGCCGGGGTGTTCGGGGAGGAGGGCGTCGAGCGCGTAGCCGGAGATGCGGCGCGGGAGGTCGGGGTAGCCGGTGCGGAGGAGCGCGAGGTGGGCGTCGACGAGTTCGCGTACACCGTGGGGGCCGGGCAGGCGCGACCGTACGCCTTCGGGGCCGTGAGCCGCCCCCTGCCGTACGCCGGAAGGCTCGAAGCGCGCCCCCTGCTCCAGCCGCAGCGCCTCGCCTCCGTACCGCACCACCTCCAGTCCCCGCACGTTGTCCGCCGTCGTGCCCCAGGCGACCGAATGCGCGCCGCAGGAGTTGTTGCCGATCATGCCGCCGAGCGTGCAGCGGCTGTGCGTGGACGGGTCGGGGCCGAAGGTCAGGCCGTGCGGGGCGGCGGCCGCGCGCAGGTCGTCCAGGATCACGCCGGGCTGGACGGTGGCGGTGCGCACCTCCGGATCCAGGGCGACGATCGAGCGCAGGTGGCGGGTGAGGTCCAGGACGAGGCCGGTTCCGGTGGCCTGGCCGGCGATGGACGTCCCGCCGCCGCGCGCCACCACCGGTACGCCGTACTCCTGGCAGACCGTCAGCGCCGCCGCGATGTCCTCGGCGTCGCGCGGGGCGAGGACGCCGAGCGGGACGCGGCGGTAGTTGGAGGCGTCCATCGTCGTCAGGGCCCTGGCCGCCGGGCCGAAATCGCTCTCGCCGCGTACGGCGGAGCGGAGCGCGGCGGCGAACCCGTCGGGGGCCTCGGCGGTCGGGCGGTGCTGTTCGGCCATGGCTTCAGGATGCCGTCGGTACAGATGAACTCTTGGGATGTGGGCGGACATAATCCCGCAAGCCGCTCAAAAAAGGCCACAAGATCTTCCCAAACAGACCGTCAAGTCTCCTATAGTGACCAAGACTTGAGCAGGAATTAGCAGCTCCAGTTGTGCATGATCGCCCGCACCCGTGGTGAACTGTCCGGATTCGACCGGCGCAGTTTCGCCTCGTCCGCACCGTCCGCCACCGAGGACTCCGATTGCGCCCCTCATTCAGGCCCACCGCACTCGCCCTGCTGATCTCGGCAGTCGCCACCGGCACGCTGACCCTGTGGGCCGTGGCCGCGGCCCCCGATGCGGTACGGACCCCGCTGGCCTGGGGCGCGGGCGCGGCCGCCGTGCTGCTGAGCGTCTGCGTGGCCGTCACCGTCCACACCCTGGGGGCCGCGCGCACGCTGCGCTCCCTGCGGGCCGCCGACACCCAGCGGTTCACCTCCGAGACCTCGCGCCTGGTCTCCGCCTCCGCCGCCGAGGCCCAGCGCTTCACCGCGGAGACGGCCAGGATCAAGGCCGCCGCCTCCGCCGAGAGCGCCCGGGTCGCGGCCGAGGCCCGCGCCGAGAACGAGCGGATCGCCGCGGAGGCCGCCGCCGAGCGGTCCCGGCTCTCCGTCACCGTCGACCGGCTCACCGCCCGCGCCACGCGCGCCGAGACCGAGCGGTCCGCCGCCGTCGCGGCCTGCGCCAACGCGGCCGGCCGGATGCAGGCCCTGTCCACCAGCATGCTGGCCGACCTACGGGAGATGGAGCACCGGCACACCGACGAGTCCGTGCTCGGCGACCTGCTCTACCTGGACCACCGCACCGCCCAGGCGGGCCGGCTCGCCGACTCCATCGCCGTACTGACCGGCGCGCGGTCCGGCCGCCGCTGGGCCAAGCCGATCGTCATGGAGTCGATCCTGCGCGGCGCGATGGGCCGCATCGGCTCCTACCAGCGCGTCCGCCTCCACTCCACCAGCGATATCGCGATCGCCGGCCACGCGGCCGAGGGCGTCATGCACGCGCTCGCCGAACTCCTCGACAACGCGGCCAACTTCTCGCCGCCCACCGCCGAGGTCCACGTCTACGTGGAGGAGGTCCCGGCGGGCATCGTCATCACCGTCGAGGACAGCGGCCTGGTCATGAGCGAGGTGCAGCTGCGCCGCGCGGAGCGGGCCGTCTCCGCCGACCACCAGGACCTCACCAACCTCTCCGGCACCCGGCTCGGTCTCGCCGTCGTCGGCCGGCTGGCCCGTAAGCACGGCCTGACCGTCTCCTTCCGGCCCTCCGCCCGCGGCGGCACCGGCGCGCTGATGATGCTCCCGCAGGACCTCATCTCCCGCTCCACCGCACCGGCCCCCGGCCCCGCCTCCGCCCTCCCCGAGGCCACCACCACCGCGGCCGAGCCGGAGCCCTCGCACGCCTCGGCCGAAGGCGCGGACACCTCCGACGCCGCGCCCACGGCCCGGTCCACCGCCGACGGCGGGACCGAGCCGGCTCCGGCCCAGGAGCCGGCGCCCGCGGAGTCGGAGTCCGAATCCACCGGCACCGTCCCCTCGTTCGGCGACAGCGGCCTGCCCAAGCGCCGCCGCGGCCGCACGCTGGCCGCCGCCGAAGCCCGTACCGGCCACGCCACCCCCGGCGGAGCCGACACCCCCCGGGCCCGTACCACCGACCCGAAGGTCCAGGCAGCGCGCTTCGGCACTTTCAGCCGGGCCGTACGTGCCAACTCCCCGCACCCGGAAGGCAACACCCGATGACCGCGACCACCGACGAGAAGCTCAACTGGCTGCTGGAGGGGCTGCTCGACCGCACCCCCGGCACCCGCCACGCCCTCGTCCTCTCCCGCGACGGCCTCAAGCTGTGCCGCACCCCCGAGCTCTCGGTCGACCAGGCCGACCAGCTGGCCGCGATCTCCGCCGGGATCCAGAGCCTCTCGCACGGCGCGTCCATCGAGTTCGGTGACGGCACCGGCGGCGTACGCTCCGCGATGGCCGAGTTCTACGGCGGTGTGCTGTTCATCGTCGAGGCGGGAGCCGGCGCCCACCTGGCCGTCGTCGCCGACGAGGACTCCGACGTGGGCCTGGTCGGCCACAACATGAGCGAGCTCGTCGAACAGCTCGGCGAACACCTCGTCGCCCCGCCGCGCACACCCGTGGCAGAGAGCTCGGCCGTATGACGACGGCACCCCGCCCGCGCCCGGGCCGTGACGACGGCCCGGACCGGCTGTACACCCTCACCGGGGGACGCAGCCGCTCCGACTCGGCCGCCTTCGACCTGGTGACCCTCGTCGTCGCCGAGTGCGACCCGGCCCCCGGCATGCAGTCGGAGCACGTCGCGATCCTGCGGATGTGCCAGGGCCCGACCGCCGTCGTCGAGATCTCCGCGACCCTGAACCTGCCGGTCAGCATCGTCCGCATCATGCTGTGCGACCTGCTGGACACCGGCCGGATCAGCGCCCGCCACCCCCGTACCGCCCGTGTCGCGGACCGGCTCCCCGACCCCGACATCCTGGAACAGGTGCTCGTTGGACTCCGCAACCTCTGACCGCGCCACCCTGAGCGAGACGACCGACAACGGACTGAAGATCGTTGTCGTCGGCGGCTTCGGCGTCGGCAAGACCACCATGGTCCGATCCGTGAGCGAGATCCGTCCGCTCAACACGGAGGAGACGATGACCCGCGCGGGCGAGGCCGTCGACCACCTCGACGGCGTACAGGCCAAGACGTCCACCACCGTGGCGTTCGACTTCGGCCGCATCACGCTCGACGCACGCTCGGTGCTGTACCTCTTCGGCGCGCCCGGACAGGAGCGGTTCTGGTTCCTGTGGGACCGGCTGTTCTCCGGCACGCTCGGCGCGGTCGTCCTGGTGGACACCCGCCGGCTCGCCGACTCCTGGTACGCCATCGACCGCCTGGAGCACCACGGCACGCCGTTCATCGTGGCGTGCAACGACTTCGGCGGCCCGCTCCACAGCGAGCAGCAGATCCGCGAGGCGCTGGACCTCTCGGAGGACGTGCCGCTGGTGGAGTGCGACGCCCGGGACCGGTCCTCCAGCAAGTACGTGCTCATCACGCTCGTCGAGCACCTCGCCGCGCTCTCCGCCGCCCGCCTGAGCGCCGCCGAGGCGGCCGTACCCGAAGCGGCCGCCGACGCCGCGGCGCTGGCGGCGGCCGCCCCGACCCCGGAGCCCGCCCCGTGACCACGACCCCCGGCACCACCTCCGGCTGCCCCGTCACCCACGGGTCCGTACCCCTGTCCGGGCCCCGCTTCCAGAGCGACCCCGTCCAGCTCTACCGGGACATGCGGCGCGACCACGGCGCCGTCGCCCCGGTCGTGCTCGACGGCGACGTGCCCGCCTGGCTCGTCCTCGGCTACCGCGAGCTGCACCAGGTCACCGGCGACCCGGTCCTCTTCAGCCGGGACTCCGACCTGTGGAACCAGTGGGACCGCATCCCGGACGACTGGCCGCTGCTGCCGATGATCGGCCGCAAGCAGCCCTCGATCCTCTACACGGTCGGCGAGCGGCACAGCGTCCGCGCGATGATGATCAGCAACGCGCTGGAGGGCGTCGACCCGTTCTCCCTGAAGCGGTACGCGGAGGAGTTCGCGGACGAGCTGATCGACCGGTTCTGCACCAAGGGCGCGGTCGACATCATCGCGGAGTACGCCAAGCTGCTCCCCGCCCTGGTCCTGGCCCGGATCTACGGCTTCTCCGACGAGGAGGCGTATCCGCTGGTCGGCGCGATCAACGACATGATCGACGGCCGGGAGCGGGCGCTGGCCGGACAGCAGCACCTGGCCACCTCGATGTTCCAGCTGCTGGCCGACAAGCACGCCGAGCCCGGTGACGACGTGGCCAGCCGCATGATCGCGGACGCGGGCGGCTTCACCGACGAGGAGGTCGCCCAGGACCTCATGGTGATGATGGCGGCGGGCCACCAGCCCACCGCCGACTGGATGGGCAACTCGCTGCGCCTGATGCTCACCGACGACCGGTTCGCCGCCTCGCTCTCCGGCGGCCGGCACAGCGTCGCGGAGGCCATGAACGAGGTCCTCTGGGAGGACACCCCGACGCAGAACGTGGCGGGCCGCTGGGCCACCCGCGACACCCACCTCGGCGGCCGCCACATCCGCGCCGGAGACCTGCTGCTGCTCGGCCTCGCCGCCGCCAACGGCGACCCGCAGGTGCGGACCGACGGCTCGGCGCTGACCGGCGGCAACAACGCGTTCCTCTCCTTCGGCCACGGCGAGCACCGCTGCCCGTTCCCGGCCCAGGAGACCGCCGAGGTCATCGCCCGTACCGGCATCGAGGTCCTGCTCGACCGGCTGCCGGACGTGGACCTCGCCGTCCCCGCCGAGCAGCTCACCCGCCGCCCGTCGCCGTGGCTGCGCGGCCTCACCGACCTGCCGGTGCTCTACACGCCCACGCCCGCTCTGGGCAGACCCGCGAGCCTCGGAGGCCCCGTATGACCCGCATCGCGCTCGACCCCTTCGTCAGAGACCTCGACGGCGAGAGCGCCGCGCTGCGGGCCGCCGGCCCGCTGGCGGAGGTGGAGCTGCCGGGCGGTGTACACGTGTACGCGGTCACCCGCCACGCGGAGGCCCGCGCGCTGCTCACCGACAGCCGGGTGGTCAAGGACATCAACGTGTGGGGCGCCTGGCAGCGCGGCGAGATACCGATGGACTGGCCGCTGATCGGCCTGGCCAACCCGGGCCGCTCGATGCTGACGGTCGACGGGGCCGACCACCGCCGTCTCCGTACGCTGGTGGCGCAGGCGCTCACCGTACGCAGGGTGGAGCGGCTGCGGGCCGGGATCGAGGCGCTGACGAACGCGAGCCTGGAGAAGCTGGCGGCCCACCCGGCCGGGGAACCGGTCGACCTGAAGGCCGAGTTCGCCTACCCGCTCCCGATGAACGTGATCAGCGAGCTGATGGGCGTGGACGCGGCGGACCACCCGCGGCTGAAGGAGCTGTTCGAGAAGTTCTTCTCGACGCAGACGCCGCCGGAGGAGGTCCCGCAGATGATGGCGGACCTGGGCGCGCTCTTCACGAAGATCGTCAACGACAAGCGGGCGAACCCCGGCGACGACCTCACCAGCGCGCTGATCGCGGCCTCGGAGAACGGCGACCACCTCACCGACGAGGAGATCGTCAACACGCTGCAGCTGATCATCGCCGCCGGACACGAGACCACCATCAGCCTGATCGTCAACGTGGTCGAGGCGCTCCAGACCCACCCGGAGCAGCGCAAGCAGGTCCTCAACGGCGAGATCGGCTGGGACGGCGTGATCGAGGAGACGCTGCGCTGGAACACCCCGACCTCGCACGTCCTGATCCGCTTCGCCACGGAGGACATCGAGGTCGGCGACAAGATCCTCCCGAAGGGCGAGGGTCTGCTCATCTCGTTCGGCGCGCTGGGCCGGGACGAGGAGCAGTACGGCCCGACGGCAGGCGAGTTCGACGCCGCCCGCACCCCGAACCGCCACATCGCCTTCGGCCACGGCCCGCACGTCTGCCCCGGCGCGGCCCTCTCCCGCCTGGAGGCGGGCATCGCGCTCCCGGCCCTCTACGAGCGCTTCCCGGAGCTGGAGTTGGCGGTCCCGGCCGCCGAGCTGCGCAACAAGCCGATCGTGACGCAGAACGACCTGTACGAGCTGCCGGTGAAGCTGGGCTGCCCGTTCGGCCACGACGCGTAGCGGTTCCCCGTCACGGGGGTCCACGGGTCGGAGCACACGTCTCATCGGACGGACACGGTTACGGCGCCGTGCCACCGAGGGACTACGCTCCGACTCGTGGCCGACATCCAGATTCCCGCTGACATCAAGCCCGCCGACGGGCGCTTCGGCGCCGGTCCTTCCAAGGTGCGGACGGAGGCGCTCGACGCGCTGGCCGCCACCGGCACCTCCCTCCTCGGTACGTCCCACCGCCAGGCCCCGGTCAAGAACCTGGTCGGCGAGGTACGCGACGGTGTGCGCGCGCTCTTCTCCCTCCCCGAGGGTTACGAGGTCATCCTCGGCAACGGCGGCTCCACCGCCTTCTGGGACATCGCGACGCACGGTCTGATCGAGACGAAGTCCCAGCACCTGAACTTCGGTGAGTTCTCCTCCAAGTTCGCCAAGGCCGCGAAGCTCGCGCCCTGGCTGTCCGACCCCACCGTCATCGCCGCCGACCCGGGCACCCACCCGGACCCGCGGGCCGAGGCGGGCGTGGACGTCTACGCCTTCACCCACAACGAGACCTCCACCGGTGTCGCGGCGCCCGTCAAGCGCGTCGCGGGCGCCGACGAGGGCGCGCTCGTCCTGGTGGACGCCACCTCGGGCGCGGGCGGCCTCCCGGTCGACATCACCGAGTCCGACGTCTACTACTTCGCCCCGCAGAAGTCCTTCGCCTCCGACGGCGGCCTGTGGATCGGCGTGTTCTCGCCGGCCGCCCTGGAGCGCGCCGCCCGGATCCACGCCTCGGGCCGGCACATCCCGGAGTTCTTCTCGCTGCCGACGGCGATCGACAACTCCCTGAAGAACCAGACGTACAACACCCCGGCGCTGTCCACGCTCTTCCTGCTGAACGAGCAGCTGAAGTGGATGAACACCCAGGGCGGCCTGGACTTCACGACGGGCCGCACGGCCGCGTCCTCCGGCCACCTCTACGGCTGGGCCGACGAGTCCAAGTACGCGACCCCGTTCGTCACGGACCCGGCGAAGCGCTCGCAGGTCATCGGCACGATCGACTTCGCGGACGAGATCGACGCGGCGGCGGTCGCCAAGGTGCTGCGCGCCAACGGCATCGTGGACACCGAGCCGTACCGCAAGCTGGGCCGCAACCAGCTGCGCGTGGCGATGTTCCCGGCGATCGACCCGGCGGACGTGCAGGCGCTGACGGCGTGCATCGACTACGTGATCGAGAAGCTGTAGCTCTTCGCTTCTTCCACGGCTGTACGGAGACGGCCCGGCACCCACGTGGGTGCCGGGCCGTCTCCGGCACCAAGCCCTTCGCAGGAGGCCCGCGATGCCCGCGACAGCAGTCGACCACCCGTGCGGCCATGAGTCGAAACCGCTGATCGAGGCGGCGAACAGGACCATGGAACGGCTCCCGGGGCACCGCGTCGAGATCATCGACGGCATGATCACCGTGGCGCCGCTGCGGGACGGCCACCATGCGAACGCACTGACCACGGTCATGCGCCCCCTCCTCGCCGCAGGCCTCGGCGACGGCGACACCGATGTCCTCCAGGGGATCGGCCTCTGGCTCCCCAGCGGCCCCGAGGACTACGTGATCCCCGACTTGGCGATCGTCGACGCCGACTTCGACGGGCACCTGATCGAGAACCACTGCTATGACCCCGCCTGCTTCCGCTTGGTACTGGAGGTCACCTCCGAGAACCACCGGACCGACCTCCACCACAAGGTCACCGCCTACGCCCAGGCCAATATCCCGGTATACGTGATCGTCGACCGCAAGCACGACCGGGTCCACGTCCTGACCGAACCGCTGCCCGGCGGCTACGACCGCCACGAGGTGTACGCGCCCGGCCAGGAGGCCCCGCTGCCCTCCTCCATCGGCGCCGAACTCTCCCTGGACGTCGACGAGATCGTGCGGGCGGGCCGCCCGAAACGCTGAGGACGGGATCCGGGAGACGGACCTGGAGACGACGGGCACCGCGTGGGAAGGGCGCCGCTACCCGGGCACGCAGTGAGCCCGCCGCTTCCCGGGGCCGGGCTCACCGCACGCGAGAGCCTCCGGAGCCGCCGCCGCCCGAACCGTCCTCGTCCTCATCGTCGTCGTCCGGGATGTGCACGTCGAAGACGTTGATGTTGATCTCGACGACCTTCAGTCCGGTCATCGTCTCCACGGCGTCGATGACGTGAGTACGGATCCGGTCGGCCAGCTCATGGATCGGAACGCCGTACTCCACCTCGACGTCGACGTCGATCGCCGTCTCCTTCTCGCCCACCTCGACCTTCACGGTCCGTCCGCTGCTCGACGATCCGGAGACCCGGCCCGTCACGGCGCCCAGCGCCTTCGAGGCGCCCTTGCCCACGGAATGCACACCGTCGGTCTCACGGATCGCGATGCCCGCGATGGTGGCCACGACGCCGTCGGCGATGGTGGTCCTGCCGCGTACGCCGTTTCCTTCGCTTCCGCCGCTCGTCGCCGAGTTTCCGCTCCCAGGTTCGATGTCGACCATGTCGCTCCGCCTCACAGAGAGTGGTTGCCACGGGTGCTCCTCCCACCCGCGCGGGCCCCCTCATCCACTCTCCGCCCGCCTGCGGCCATCCGCCATTCGGGGTACCGGACCTCAGTCGCGGGGCAGCAGGGTCCCGAGCGGGCCGAGGTCCAGATTGAGGTCCTCCGGCCGCACCCCGTGCTGGTCGCAGAGCTCCTTCATCCGCTGGTCGAGCAGCATGAGCGTGGTCCCGATCTCCTCGACCTGCTCATCGCTGAGGTCGCCCTGTTCGACGCGGCGGATCGCCTGGCGCTCCATCAGCTGCCGCAGCAGCTCCACCACGGTCAGGACCAGGGCCACCAGGTCCCGCCCCATCTGCTCGGAGTCCAGATCGACCCGTGAACCCGAGCCCCGGCCCGCTGATTCCCCGCTCGGGCCCGTCACAGCGGGCCGCCGTCGGCCCAGGGCGCCGGAACCCGCTCGCTGACCGACGACAGCAGGGCGTGCAGCGACACCCGTACAAGAGGTACGTCGGCGATGGCGATCACCAGGTCCCCGCTGACGACGACCCCGGTCGCCAGCACCCGGTCCAGCAGGTCCACCAGCGGCACCCCGATGGGCCCGCTCAGCGGCTCGGGATCGTCCCACGGCACCACTTCGCGCTCCGCCACCGCTCCTCACCCCTCCCCGACGAAGGAGTACGGCACCCAGGGCCCGGTCAGCTCGATCCGCGCCCCGGTCCGCTCACCCAGCCTCCGTACGTGTTCAGCCAGTTCGCCGGCCCGCTCCTCGGCCACGAGGTAGGTCGCGTTGAGTACGTGCACCCGGCCGTCGCCGCCCGGTACGGCACCGTGCGTACGGAGCCGGCGCGACGCGGCCGCCAGGTCACGGAGTTCCGCGTCCACCGTCTCCGCGACGGACAGGGCCTGTTCGCGGCGGCGCTCGCGGCGCTCGTGGAGCCCACGTTTCCGGTTCAGATAGGCGAGCCCGGCACCGGCAGCCGGGGCCCCTCCCGCAGGCACGGGCTCCCGCTCCTCCGCGACGGCCACCGGTCCGTACACCTTCACGCCCCACTCGGCGTGGTGCGCGATCCGTTTCAACACGCTGTGGAAACGGTGCGCCTCGTCGTCGAGCGCGCGGCGGGCCCGGTCGTCGTCGTGGTAGAGCGTGGCGAGCGGCAGCGGGACGGCGGGCCCGTGGACGGCCGCGGCGGACACGACCTCGTGGTGCGCCCGTGCGTACCGCTCGATCTCCTGCCGGTCGGAGAGCCGCGCCTGCCAGACCTCGTCCGTGAAGTCGGCGGCCGGAACGGTCTGGACGACGGCGGTCAGCGGCCCGGACGGCAGCAGCCGGACCGCCGCGCCTCCGGGCAGACCGGCGAGCCCGGTGACGTCCGCCGTGTTCACGGCACGGGTACCCCGGCAGACAGCGAACACGTACGTGACACCGGCGCCCGGCGCCTGGTCCCGTTCCCGGGGGGTGGGGTGCGGGTGCGTCATCGCCGGCCGGCCTCCTTGCCCTCGTCGCTGTCGCTGTCCTTGTCCCTGTCCCTGTCCTTGTCCCTGCTCCGGTACGGGTCCGGGGCGCCGTCCTCGTCCGTGGCGTCCGTGGCCGGTTCAAGGGCCCGGAGGCGTTCCCTCAGCTCACGGTTCTCGTCCTCCAGCGCGTTGCGCCTGGCCCGGGAGCTGAGGGCCGGATCGGTCTCCCACCAGTCGATGCCCGCCTTCTTCGCGGTGTCGACGGAGGCCACGAAGAGGCGGAGGCGGATGGTGAGCAGCTCGATGTCGAGGAGGTCGATCTTGATGTCCCCGGCGATGACGATGCCCTTGTCCAGGACGCGTTCGAGGATGTCGGCGAGGTTGGTGGTGTGCGGGCCGTTGGCCGGCTGTCCTGCCTGGCGGAAGTCGAGGTCGGTCACCGCGCGGCCTCCGACCGGCGCCTGCGGCTCGCACGCTTGGGGCTCGCGCGCTTGGGAGCGGGCGGCTCCTCGGGTTCCTCGTCTTCTTCTTCGTCTTCGGCGTCTTCGGCTTCTTCGTCTTCTTCCTCGTCCCCGTCTCCTTCCTCTTCCTCCTCTTCCTCCTCTTCCTCGTCCTCGTCCTCTTCTTCGTCTTCCGGTTCCTCGTCCTCTTCTTCCTCGTCCTCTCCGGGCTCTTCCTCGTCCTCGTACTCCTCGCCGTCCTCCTCGGACTCCTCGGCTTCCTCCGCCTCCTCGCGTTCGACGGCCTCCTCGTGCGTGACCACGACCTCGCCGTCGCGGATCTCGCCGCGCCACCCCTCGGGCTCCTCCTCGGTGAGGGTCACGTACCGGTGGAAGTGCTTGAAGTCCAGCCGTACGCGGCGGCCTTGGGCGCGCCAGAGGTTGCCCGTCTTCTCGAAGAACCCGGACGGGTAGTACTCCACGACCAGCACGATCCGCGTCAGGTTCGGGGCCAGTTCGTGGAAGCTGATGGCGCCGCGCGTGCTGCCCTTGGCGCCCTCGGACGTCCAGACGATCCGGTCGTCGGGGACCTGTTCCTGCACCGTGGCCTTGAAGCTGCGGGTGGAGGGGCCGACCTTGACCTTCCAGTCGGTCTCCTCGTCCTCGCCCTTCGAGACGCTCTGGACGCCCTTCATGAAGCCGCTGAACTCGTCGTACTGCGTCCACGCGTCGTACGCGGTGCGCAGCGGTACGCCGACGTCCATCACCTCGATGATGTTCATGAACTTTCCGCCGCCGGCCTTGCGGTTGCCCTTTCCGCCGCCGCCGTCGTCGCCACCACCGCCGAAGAGGCCCTTCGCCTTGTCCACCACCGCGTCCTTGGCTCCCTTGGCCTTCTCCGACACGAAGGCCTTGGTGGGGGATTCACCCTGGAGCACGCGCGAGGCGATGGAGGGCAGCGAGCCGCCGTTCTCGGCGCTGTCGGTCAACTGGCCGGTCAGGTCCTTGAGTTTGCCGCCCGCCTTGTCGGCGAGCTGCTGGACCTGGGCACTGGCGAACTTCGACAGTTCCTCTTTGATGCGATCGACGCCCGACTCCGCCGGAGCCTCGGATGCGTCCTTGTCCGTCGTTGCCATGGCTGACTACCTCCGGCGGTCGGCGCGCTTGGATGCTGACCGCTTCGATGTCGCTGCCTTCTTCGCGGCAGACTTCTTCGCTGCCGCCTTCTTCGGAGGAGCGGACTTCTTCGCGGCGGATTTCTTGGCGGGGGCCTTCTTGGCGGCGGGCTTCTTGGCCGCCGAGGTGCCGGACGCCGACTTCTTGGCTGCCGACTTCTTGGCCGGGGCGGCCTTCTTCGCTGCCGACTTCTTCGCGGGTGCGGACTTCTTGGCCGGTGCCTTCTTCGCCGGGGCGGACTTCTTCGCTGCCGACTTCTTGGCTGGGGCCGCCTTCCTGGCGGGTGACTTCTTCGCCCGGGACGGAGGCGGCGGGGCCGCCTCTTCTTCTTCCTCCTCCTCTTCGAACTCCTCGTCCTCCGCGGGCTCCTCGTCCTCTTCCGGCTCCTCCTCGTCCTCCTCCGGCTCCTCGTCGTACTCCTCGTCCGGCTCCTCGTCGTACTCCTCGTCCTCGTCCTCTTCCTCGTACGCGCCTTCCGGCTCCTCCTCGTACTCCTCGCCGTCCACCTCGTCGTCCGCCTCGTCGTCCGGCGCCGCGGTGAGGCGGGCCGTCCGGTCGCCGATGGCGTCCGCCAGGTTGGTCATGGAGCGGTTGGCGGCGGCTGTCACCGCCTGGCGGCCCGCTTCGAGGACCTCGCCCCGCAACTGCTGCTGCAGTTCGGCCACTTGCGGGACTTCGCCGAGCCGGCGCATGCCTTCGGCGGCGAGCTGACGGGGTTCGAGTCCGAACCGGCGCCCGGCCAGATAGGTCGCGACGCTCAGGGCCAGCCGGCCCTTCTTCGTCCGGCCCAGTACGTATCCGCCCACCACGGCGGCGGCCAGCGCCACCTTCGCCTGGTCATCCATGCCTGTCACCTTCTGTCGTCGGTGTCCGGCCGGTCTGCGCGGCGTACAGCCGGTCGAGCAGCCTCTCCTCTTCCGCTTCGAACTCCTCCAGCCCGATGTGCCCCTCGTCGAGCTCGTGGTTGAGGGCCGCGAGCTGCGCGCGGATCACCCCGGGGTCGTACAGCTCGCGCTCGGCGGCGTCCTGGAGCCTCTCCGCGACCCACACCACGCCCCGGGCGGGTGCGAGGGGGAGCAGCAGCAGTCCGGAGATCAGGCCCATGGCTTCAGCCACCACCCACGGCCGCGGGCGGGGCCGGTGCCCCGGGCGCGACGGCCTCGACGAAGCTGTAGCAGGGCAGCGGGCCCGCGAGGCGGAGGTCGACGTGGTCGCCGTGGGCCGCGGCGAACCGCTCGGCGGTCGCGCGGAACCGGTCGCTGTCGGCCTGCGCCACGAGGAAGCACACGTTGAGCGCGCACCCGGGGACCTCGGGGCCTCCGGCGGTCGCGCGGGCCATCGGTGCCAGCTCGCGCAGCGCACGCCGGCCCGCCTCGCCCGCCCGGCGCGCCAGGGCGGAGGCGACGGCTTCGCCCAGGCGCACATTGGCCTCGTAGCCGGGGCGCCTGCGGGTCGCGTCGCGCAGCCGCCGTACGGTCGCGTCCCCGGCCACCAGCGCGGCGAGGGAGTCGTGGGCGGGCAGCGCCTTGAGGTTCATCTCGATGTGCCCGGCGACCCGGTCCAGGGAGGCGAGGTGGCCCGCCTCCGCCGCGGCCAGCTGGGCGCGCAGGGCGTCCTCGTCCGGCGCGACCATGCCGAAGCGCATCGGCAGCACGGGCCCGCTCGCCGCCAGCCGCGTCAGGAGATCCTGGTGGGCCAGCAGGTCGCGGCGCCGGGCGCGCAACTGGGCGGGGGCGGCACTGACCACCGCGGCCACCGGGCCCGCGCCGACGGTCCGCAGCGGGGCGGGCGGGCTGCCCACGCCCCCGGACTTCCGGGGCACTGGCGTTCCGGCCCGGACGACCGCGTACACGTACAGCCCCGGTCCTTCGGCGGCTCCCGGTCCCTCGGCGCGCATCTCAGACCTCCGCTCGGCGGCGACGGCTCGCGGAGCCGCCACCGCTGCTGACGGGGGCGCGCCGCTTCTTCGGGCGCGCGGGCTTCTCCTCGGCCTCCGCCTCGTCGTAGTCGTCGTACGCGTCGTCGTCCTCGTCGTGGGAGTCGTCGGCCCCGACCGCCTTGCGTACGGTGTCGCCGACCGACTCCGCCGCCTTGCGCACCTTCCGCTTGCCGATGGACCGGGCCGCGGAGCCGCCCAGCAGCTCGGGGACGGTGGTGCTGCCGGAGTCACGTTCGAGGTCGAGGCGGTTGCACGCCTCCGCGAAGCGGAGGTAGGTGTCCACGCTCGCCACGACTATGCGTGCGTCGATCTTCAGGATCTCGATGCCGACCAGGGAGACCCGCACAAAGACGTCGATCACCATGCCCCGGTCGAGGATGAGCTCCAGCACGTCGTAGAGCGTGCCGGCGCGGGGCGGGCAGGGGGCGGCTCCGTCGACGTAGGTCGTGGTCGTCATGGGGGTCCTTCCAGCTGTCGTGCGGAGTGGACGGGGTCACTCGTCGGCGGCACCGCGCCGATAGCGGCGGACCCGGGTGTACTCCAGGAGTTCGCAGGACCTGTCGAGCTGCACCTCGTACGAGGCGAGGAGACTGGTCGTGTCCGGGATGCGGGGCACTTCGAGAACGTCCACGACGACGGCCCAGCCGTCGTCGGAGCGCCGGATCGCGGAGACGCCCTCGGCCGGGTGGCTGATCAGCGCTTCCAGGCTCTGACAGGCGGCGCGGGCGGCGTGCTCAGGCCCTTTCCTGGACGGGGCCTTCTTACGGGTCCCCGTCGAGGAGCGTGCGGCGCGCCCTGAACGTTGTTCTGCCATGGTGACCAGTCTGGTCACTGTGGGGCGCTCCGCATCTCGGGAGAGCCAGTGGTGCGACGCCTCCCGCCGGAGGCGAGGGGCGTGCCGGGCCGGCCTGCGGCGGACGGCCGGGCCTGCGGCGGAGGACTGGGCCTGCGGCGGAGGGCCGGGCCGGCACGGAGGCCCGGCGGCCCGGCCCGGCGGCCCGGCGGCCCGGCCCGGCGGGCCTGGCGCAGGCCCTCAGGCCCGGGACCGGCCGGAACAGGCCGGTCAGACCTCCCGCGGCCGCCGCGCGAGCACGAACCCCTGCGGCGTCCGCTCCGGGAACGGCCCCTCCGTCTCCCGCTCCTTCCGCACCACGGCCCGCACCTCCAGCCCTGCCGCCCGCAGCAGCGCGGCCACCCGCTCGGGCTGCCGCCGGTGGAAGACGAGCGAGACCTCCTCGCCCAGCGCCTCCGTCATCCGCAGCGGCTCGTCGCCCACCTGGAAACCGAGCTGTACGGGGGCGCCCGGCGCCAGTACGCGGTGGAACTCGGCGAAGGCGCGCGGGAGTTCCTCGTCCGGGACGTGGATGGTCGAGTACCAGGCGAGCAGGCCGCCGAGCGACCCGTCCGGGAGGCCGAGGCCGAGCATGGAGCCCTCCTCGAACCGCAGCCCGGGGTGGTCCTGCCGGGCGACCGCGAGCATCTGCGGCGAGAGGTCGATCCCGAACACGTCGAATCCCAGACCGAGTTCGCTCAGGTGCGCGGTGACCCGGCCGGTCCCGCAGCCGACGTCGGCCACGGGCAGGCCGCCACCGCCCGCCGCCGCGAGTTCCGCGAAGGTGGCCAGCACGCCGCGCTCCAGCGGCTTGGCCGCCAGCTCGCCGCGCGAGAACTCGGCGTAGGCGGGGGCGATGGCGTCGTACGAATCCCGGGTGGTGCGCTGGAAGTCGGCCGACGGGCCGGAGGCGGTCATGGCCGACACTTTAGGCGGCGCCTCCCCGGCACCGGAGCCGGCCCCGGACCCGGCACCGGCCCAGGCCCCGGTGTCAGACCATCGGTTCGCCGCTGACCGTCTCCTCCGGCGGGACGAGGTCCTGGACGACGTCCCAGTGCTCGACGATGCGGCCGTTCTCCAGCCGGAAGATGTCGACGATGGCGACGGGGCCCGGCGCCCAGCCGTGCACGACGCTGTGGGTGAAGACGAGGTCACCCTGTGCCGCGATCCGCTGCGGCTCCCACCGGAAGCCCCGCAGATCCGGGACCGCGGCGCGCAGCGCGTCCAGCCCGCCGGGCATCCCGGGACTGTGCTGGACGTAGGGCTCGGCCCAGTACCGGTCGAGCGCCGTGAGGTCCTTCTCGCCGAAGAGCTCCCGCATGGCGGTGAGCACGATCCCGGTGTTGCGCCGGGCCCGGTCCGCCTCGGGGTCTTGGGTCACAGTCATCTCTCCGCTCTCCTCATCTCTCCTCGATGGTTCTGACGGGCCGGGGCCCTCCCCGCCGCCCTCATGCGGAAGGGGGCCGGGCTTCCTCCCCGCCGTCCGTACGCTCGTACCGCAGCGCGCCCGAGGGGCAGCGCCGCACCACCTCCGCCACGCGATCGGCGTCGGCCCCGTCGGGCCGGATCCACGGACGCCGACCGGTGTCGAACACCTCCGGCAGACCGCGGACGCACTCGGCGGCGTGCCGGCAGCGTCCGGCCTCGAAGGTCACGGTGATCGACCGCCCTTCGTACGACCGCCTGTCCGTCCCCTCGCTCATTCCGGGCCTCCGTTCAGTCACTGACCCTGCTGCGGGACTGGTAGAGCAGGTCCTGGTACTCGGGGTGCCGGGCGATCCACCCGGCGAAGAACGGGCAGGTGGGCAGCACCCTCAGCTGCGCCGCGCGCGCCTCGTCGAGGGCGGTGCGGGCCAGGGCCGACCCGACGCCTTTGCCCTCGTACCGGGGCGAGACCTCGGTGTGGAGGAACGCGATGAGTTCCGCCGTACGGAGATAGTCCGCGAAGCCCGCGACCTCGGACTCCCCCTCGATCCGCGCCTCGTACCGCTTGGCCTCGGGAACGTCCTTCACTGCGACTGCCATGTGTCCTGACCTCTTCTTTCCGTCCGTGCGCACCGGCCCGGTCCGGGTGGTGCGTCCTCGTCCCTCGTCGTACCCGCCCGGGTCAGGCGGCGCTTGTGGACCGCCCGGTGGAGAGGAGCTGCATCTCCCAGGCGAAGGCCACCCCGGAGGCGCCGCCGTGCTGGGCCTGGACCTCCGCGGCGGCCTGCACGGTCTCCTCGCGGGCCCAGTCGCGCTGCCACTCGCCCAGCACGGCCATCCAGGTGATCGGGACGACGCCCGCCTGGACCATGCGCCGTACCGCCATGTCGTGGGCCTCGGCCGACACACCCCCCGACGCGTCGGTGACGGCGTAGACGTCGAAGCCCTCGCCGGCCGCCTGGATGGCGGGCATGGCCAGGCAGATCTCCGTCCAGAGCCCGGCGAGGATCAGCTTCTTCCGCCCGGTCGCCTTGACGGCGTCGACGACGCGCTGGTCCTGCCAGGTGTTGATGAAGGTCCGGTCGATCGGCTTCTGCTCCGGGAACACGTCCTGGATGCCCTGGATGAGCAGGCCACCGCGCTCCTCCAAGACCGTCGTCAGGATGGTCGGGACGCCGAAGGCCTTGGCCGCCTTGGCGAGTCCGACCACGTTGTTGACGACCATCGTCGGCTCATGGCTGTTCAGGTTGGCGAACTGGAACGGCTGGTGGTCGATCAGCACCAGGACGCTCTCCTCAGGCGTCAGCAGCGCGTCGAGTCCGGCCTTGTTCGGGGTGCTGACGGTGCTCGCGGTGCTCATGGGGGTGTCCCTTCTGGAGCCGTACGCCATTTAGTTGACGTGTCACCCACCCTAGGGAGTTGGTGGTTGATACGTCAACCATCCCTGATGGCAACTACGCTTCACCCCATGGACGCACCGCCTCGCTGGCTGACCCCGGAACAGCAGGCCGCCTGGGACAGCTTCATCCGCATGCAGGAGAAGCTCATCGGACGGCTCTCCCGCCAGGTCCAGGCCGACTCCCGGATGTCCGCCGCCGACTACCTCGTCCTGGCCAAACTCACCGAGGCCGGCGGGCGGATGCGCCTCACGGACCTGGCCAAGCTGCTGGAGTGGGAGAAGAGCCGCATGTCCCACCAGGTCGGACGGATGACCAAACGCGGACTGGTGGCGAAGGAGGAGTGCGCCGACGACGGACGCGGCTCGCTCGTGGTCGCCACCCCGGCCGGCCGCACGGCGATCGAGGAGGCCGCGCCCGTCCATGTGGACCACGTGCGGCGGCTGTTCGTCGACGCGCTCACCCAGGAGGAGCTGGACACCCTCGCCCGCATCTCCGACCGTGTCCTCGTCCACATGGAGAAGCAGCCCGACTGACAGCAGCCCGACTGACAGCAGCCCGGCTGACAGCGGCCCGGCTGACAGCAGCCCGACCGGCCGGCCGCCACGGCTCCGGGCCTCCCGCGCTCACCGACTCAACAGCCGGAACCGCCGTACCGCCAGCGGCAGGAAGACCAGCGTGATCACCACCGGCCACACCACGGCCATCAGCAGGGCGTGCTCCTCCACCCAGGTGGAGCCGCCGGCCACCGGATTGCCGAACAGTTCGCGGGTGGCGGTCGCGGTCGACGAGATCGGGTTCCAGGCGGCGACCGTGCCCAGCCAGCCCGGCATCAGGGACGGCGCGACGAAGGTGCTGGAGATCATCGTGAGCGGGAAGGCGACCGCGTACAGCCCGCCCGCGGCCTCGGGCGTCGGAACCAGCAGGCCCAGCCAGACGCCCACCCAGATCAGGCTGAACCGCAGCAGCAGGAGCAGCCCGAACGCGCCCACGGCAGGCAGCACCCCGCCGCCCGCACGCCAGCCGATCAGCAGCGCGGTGACGGCCAGGATCGCCAACTCGGCACCCGCCACCACCAGGTCGGCCGCACCGCGCCCGGAGGCGAAGGCGGACGGGGCCATCGGCATGGAGCGGAAGCGGTCGACGACGCCCTTGCCGGCGTCGGTGACGACGGCGACGGCGGTGTTCATGAAGCCCATGGCCATGGTCATGGCGAACATGCCGGGCATCAGGAACTCGCGGTAGTCGCCGCCGCCGGGCACCTTCATGGCGCTGCCGAACACGTACCCGTACAGCAGGACGGAGAGGATCGGGAAGCCGAGCTGCCAGACGACGGCGGAGGGCTGGCGCTGGTAGTGGGTGAGGGTGCGGCGGGTGATGTTCCAGCAGTCGGTGACCGCCCAGTAGACGAGGCCGTGGTCGCGGGGCGCGTCGGTCGCGGTGCGTACGGTCATGCCGCTGCCCCCTCTCGTACGGCCTGCGCGTCGCCGGCAGCCGGGTCGCCGGCCCCCGGGTCGTCGGCAGCCAGGCCGTCGGCACCCGCGCCGTGGCCCGTCAGCCGGAGGAACACGTCGTCCAGGCTCGGCCGGCGCAGCCCGATGTCCTCCACCGCGATCCCGTCGTCCTGGAGGCTGCGGGCCACCTCGGTCAGCGCGGCCACCCGGTCGGCGACCTGGGCGTGCACCCGGCGGGTGGCGTCGTCGGTGACGACGAGCCCGCCCCCGGCCACCCGACCGACGGCCCGCGCCACGGCGGCCAGGTCGCCCTCGTCCGCGGCGACGACCTCGATGCGGTCGCCGCCGACGCGGTTCTTCAGCGCGTCCGGAGTGTCGTCGGCGATGGCCCGTCCACGGTCGATGACGGTGATGTGCGAGGCGAGCTTGTCGGCCTCGTCCAGGTACTGCGTGGTGAGCAGCACCGTCGTGCCGTCCGCGACCAGGGCCCGTACCGCGTCCCAGACCTCACCCCGGCCGCGCGGGTCGAGCCCGGTCGTCGGCTCGTCCAGGAAGAGCACGTCGGGCGAGAGGATCATCGAGGAGGCGAGGTCGAGCCGCCGCCGCATGCCGCCGCTGTACTCCGTGGCGCTCCGGTCGGCCGCCTCCACCAGGCCGAACCGGTCCAGCAGCTCCCCGGCGCGGAGCCGGGCCCCGCGGTTGCCCAGGTGGAAGAGGCGCCCGAACATCTCCAGGTTCTGCCGCCCGGTGAGGCCCTCGTCGACGGCGGCGTACTGACCGGCGAGCCCGATCCTGCTCCGTACGCGGCGGGGCTCGCGCCCCACGTCGATCCCGGCGACCTCGGCCCGGCCCGCGTCGTACCGCAGGAGCGTCGCGAGGACGCGTACGGCGGTGGTCTTCCCGGCCCCGTTCGGGCCGAGCAGGCCGTGGACGGTACCGGGCCGGACGGCGAGGTCGAACCCGTCGAGCGCCCGCTTCTCCGCCCCGCCCCTCCCCCGCGCCCGGTACCGCTTGACGACCCCTTCGGCGAGCACGGCGTACCTGGACACCCCGGACGCGAACTCCGGTTTCGACGGAACGGACATGGCGCAACCCCCTGTCTCTCCGGCCTCCGACCGACCCGGAAGCGAATTGAGTACACCGTACCCCAAACTGAGTACGATGTACCTTAATACGAGTACGGCGTACCCACACCGCCTCCGGCGCACTACGCTGCCCCCATGGCGAAAGACGGATCGACAGCGGCGACAACACCGGCGGCGGCACCGGCGACGACACCGGCGACGACCGGCCGGACGACGGACGACACCACGGCCGGGAGCGGCGACATAGCGCGCAGCCTGGAGCTCCTGTGGGGCACCGGCGACCGCCCCAGCCGCGGCCCCAAACCGGGCCTCACGCTGGACCGGATCGTCACGGCCGCGATCGCCGTCGCGGACGCGGAGGGCCTCTCCGCCGTCTCCATGCGCCGGCTCTCCACGGAGCTCGGCACGGGCACCATGTCGCTCTACCGGTACGTCCCCGGCAAGGCCGAACTCCTGGACCTGATGCTGGACCGGGTGCTGGGCGAGCCGCTCCCCGCCGAGCATGACGGCGGGGACGGCGCGCCTGAGGCCGCCGAGCCCAGGAGTGGGGGCAGCACCCCCGGCGACTGGCGGTCGGCGATCGACACCATGGCCCGGACCCACCTGGACAACCTGCGCCGCCACCCCTGGCTGCTGAAGATCAACCAGGCCCGTACGGTGCTCGGTCCCAGCGCCCTGCGCGGCCTGGAACTCTCGCTCACCGCGCTGCGCTCGATGGGCCTGCGCGATCCGGAACTGATCGGCGTGATCATCACGGTCAACAGCTTCGTGGAGGGCCTCGCCGGCACCCAGGCCGACGCGGCGGAGGCGGTGGCGCAGACCGGGCTGAGCGACGAGGAGTTCTGGGACAGCCAGCGCCCGTACCTGGAGCGGGCCATGCTCAGCGGCGCGTACCCGATGATGGCGGGGATGGCCGAGGACACCTTCAGCGCCGACTTCGACCACTTCACGTTCGGGCTGGAACGGCTGATCGCCGGTTTCGAGGCCCTGGTGGCGGAGCGGAAGGCGGACGGGCCAGCCGGCTGACTGACGTACCGCACATGACCGGACATGACAGGGCGCCCGGCGCGTGCCCCAATGGATATATGGACGCCAGCCGGGAGCTAGCCCCTTTCGTGAAGCAGTACGCCGTCCTACTGAGCACGCACCGCCAGGACGGCACGTCGGTCGGTACGCCCGTGAACATCGCGGTGGAGGGCGATCACGCGTTCATCCGTACGTTCGCGTCCGCCTGGAAGGTCGAGCGGATGCGCAACCATCCGAAGGTGGAGCTGGCACCGTGCACGGTCCGGGGCAGACCCACGGGTCCGCAGATCAGCGCCCACGCACGGCTGCTGCGGCCGGGCACGAAGGAGAACACGTACGCGGCGCGGATGCTGTCGCGGAAGTACCCGATCGTGCAGGGCGTGCTGGTGCCGCTGGTGCACCGGCTGAAGCGGGACAGGACGCTGCATTACGAGGTGTGGCCGGTGGTGAACGGCGACTGAGGCCGGCGACCGGGGCTCGCGTACGAAGCGCTCTCCGCCCCCCTACCCCCTCACCCCCGCTTCTTCCGGAGCGCGAACCACAGAACTCCGACGCCGATGACGACCACGGCACCGAGCCCCACGCTCCCCTTGCCGTCCTCGCCCTGACCGTCACCGGCCCCCTGAGCAGGACTGCCGCTCCCCGAGGGCTTCCCCTTCTCCTCGCCGCCCCCCGACGGCTTGGCGCCACCTTCGATCTCGACCCGCACGACCTCGCTGCCCGCCCCCTCGGAGCCGAACATCAGGGCCGAACCGTCCGCCGTGTACGTCACGGACTCCGCCTGCCGCTGGAACGGCGCGGCGACCGAGCGGCTCTCTCCGAGGCGGCCGTCCGCGAAGTCGTACACGCGGGCGCTGAAGTACGAGCGCAGCACCAGCGAGCCGCCGTCGGGCGAGAAGGCCCCGTCGGTCACCCACGGCACCTCGCCGACCCGCCGGAAGGTGTTCGTGGACCCGGCGGTGAGTTTGGTGGGCCCTTCGTAGAGCCTGCCGCCGTCCTCGTTCTTGGAGGCGATGTAGACGCGTCCGGTCTTCGGGTGGACCATCAGCGCCTCGGCGTTGCGCGCGCCGTCGGCGTACTTCACGTCGTACTGGGTGGCGGTGACGGTGGCGTCGCGGAGAGCCTTGGGCTCGGGAAAGCGGTAGATCCAGACGTGGCTCCAGGTGCCGTCCAGGTTGTCCCCGATGTCACCGACGTAGAGGTCCCCGTCGGGCCCGATCGAGATGCCCTCCACATCGCGCGGCTCCCCCACGCCCCGCATGGTGATGGTCGCGACGGTCTTCCCGGTGCGGGAGTCGACGGCGAAGACGTAGGGGCCGTCGTCGCTGTCGTTGTGCGTCCAGTAGACGCCGGGGTGCAGACGGCTGGCGGCGAGGCCGCTGGACTCGGTGATACGGGGGTCCTCGATCGTGAAGTCACGGTCGGGCTCCCCGTCGGCGGCGACGGCGGGGCAGGCGGCCCCGAGGAGCAGCAGGAGGGCTGCGGCGGGAACGGCGAGACCTGCGGCGGCCCGGTGGCGGCTCGGATACGAACGCATGGCCCAAGTGTCCACGGTCGCGGGCCCGTCCACCGCGGAGTCCGCCCCCGCCCACCCCACCGTGTCCATCGTCACGTCGCAGGCCACAGCCGTGATCGGCCATGATGACGCCATGCGTTTTCTCCCGGTCGGCGACTCCATGACCATCGGCGCCACCGGCGACTTCACCTGGCGCTACCGGCTGTGGCAGCACTTCGAGGCGGTCTGCCCGGCCTCGTACGAGATCGTCGGCCCGCGCACGGCGCTGCACGACCCCGAGGCGAACGCCCCGCTCTCCGACGCGTACGCCGACCCGTCCTTCCCGCCCGCCGCGCGCAGGCACCTGGCGGGCTGGGGCGAGGGGTGGCTGCACATGGCCCCGGTGATCGCGGACGCGGTGCGCGCGGCGGAGGCGGACGTGCTGCTGGTCTCGCTGGGCCTGATAGACCTCGGGTTCTACACGGACGCCGAGCAGACGGCGGCCAACGCGCGCACGTTCATCGCGGCGGCCCGCACGGCCGACCCGCACATCCGGATGGTGCTGCTCCCGGTGATACCGAACGTCCGGGCCGAGTCGGACGCGCCCTTCGCCGCCTCCTGCGCCCGCTTCAACGAACTCCTCGCCAAGGCCGTGGCCGACCTGGACACCCCGGTCTCCCCACTCCTCCTGGCCTCGCGCCCGCCGGGCTACGACATCCACACGGACACGTACGACGGCACCCACCCGGGCCCGACCGGCGAACACCTCCTGGCGGCCGCCTTCGCGGACGCGATGCACCAGGCGTGGGGGCTGGGCGGCCCGTACGCACGGCAGCCCGCGCTCGTCGGCGCACCGGTCACCGCGGAGGGCTGACACGCCCGGACGCCGGCTCCCACACCGAGCAGTCGTGCGCGAAGAACACCCGCCCCGGCCCGAACGCGGCCAGCCGGTCCATCCAGGGCCGGTACGGCGGAAGTGGCGGCGCCATCCCGTCGAGCGCGGCGCGGCGGGCCAGCTCGTCGGAGGCGTAGTGCGAGGCGAAGTCATGGGCCTGCCCGGCAAGGACGACGACCGTGCCGTCCCCCTGCCGGACGACGAGCGACTGATGCCCGTCGGTGTGCCCCGGGGTCGGCACGACCCACACCCCGGGCCAGATCTCGGCCTCCCCGGACAACTCCTCGTACCGGGCGCCGGGAAAGTCGACCAGCGCGTCGATGGTGTACCCGCCCCGCCGCGCGGTCGCCAACTCGGCCTCCTGCACCAGGACGGGCACGCCCGCGAGCAGAGGATTGCCGCCGATGTGGTCGAAGTGGAGGTGACAGTTCACGACGAGGCCCACGTCCTCAAGTCCCGCCCCCACAGCGGCCAGCGCAGCCTGCAACGGCCGCCGCCGGGGCCGGTAGTGCGCCTCGGCCCCGGGATCCCCGGCCCCGATCCCCGTATCGAAGAGAAGCCGCCCGCGCTCATGCTCGACGAGGTAGGCGAGGACCGGTTCCACTCTGGGCTGCGGCCCGCCGGTCTCGGACGCGGGCCGCACGAAGAATCCGAGGTCGAGACGGTGGACGGCGACGGTCCCGGTCCCGGTCGCGGTCGCGGTCTCGGTCTCGGTCTCGGTCGCGTTCGTACGCTGGGTCATGCGGCCAGCCTGGCATGTGGGCGGGGCGGTGTGCGGGGGATCTGCCGACAGCAGAGCCGCACCCAAGGGCGTGGGCCACGGCAGACTGGTAGAAGCACGGCCGAGGCCCTCCGGCTCGTTCCCGCCGGTCAGCTCAACGCCTTCTCCACGTCGTCGAAGATGTCGGCGTCGGTCTCCTGCTGCCAGCCGGGCAGGTCGGCCCAGTCCGCCACGTAGCCCGGCTTCGGGTCATCGAAGTGCCGGAACATCTGAGCCGTCCAACAGACCGCAACGAACCGCCCCCGCTGCTCACGGGACAACCGCGACGTACGCCCGCCACTGACCTCGACGAACTGCCGCACCTGCTCGTACACGGCCCCGGCCGCCTCGCGCTCCCACTGCGGGGTCTCATCCCACGGAGTCACGTAACCGGCCTTCGGCTCACCGGGAAAGTGCCGGTGAACTCCCGCGATCCAGGCTTCCCGGAACAGTCGTGCACCTTCGATCTCGGTCTGCGACATGCCATCCCTCTCTCGTCACGGCGTACCCAGCGTGGCGATCTCCGCCCTCAGTTCCGCCACACGGTGGTCACGGCTCAAGGGCCCGAACTCGTCGCACAGGCCTCGGAGTCTACGGCCGACATACCCCGATCCCGAGGCGCGCGCCAGGCTGATCGCCTCCTTGCCGTACGCGACGACCTGCTCTGCATCGCGCCGCTTCGCCCCGACCGCCGCCAGGTCCGTCAGCACCGCACCCCGTCGGCGGTAGGACTGCCCCGGCGCCAGGGCCGTCTGCGCCAGCGCACGCTCCAGGGCCTCCTCTGCCAGGTCGAGACGGCCGAGCCGTACGTAGCGTGAGCCCCGTTCCTCGGCCAGCCTCGCGCCATCGAAACGGAGCCATCCACCGTTGACGCTGTCGGCGGTGAGATCGCGGACAGTCTCCGCGCGGTCCATCGCGCGTTCACACGCCTCCAGGTCGCCGAGAGCCGCGTACGCCTCAGCCTGGACCGAAGAAACCCAGTGACGGGTCGAAAGGTTCCGGTCACCCCGGCCCGCCAGGCGCTCGGCCGCGTCAAGCATCTGTGCGGCCTGCCGGTAGCGCCGCTCGGACATGTCCACGTACGCATGCCGCACCAACGCGCATGCCCACAGGTCGTACGCCTGGGCATCCTTGCTGACCGAGGCCGCGAGCGCGTACGAAGCCGAGGCATCGGCATACCGATTCCCGTCGAACGCCACCTCACCGGCCAGCTGGAACAGATCGGCCGCCGCATTCAACAGCAGGCGAGTGCTTCCATGATGACCGGTCAAGGCATCATTGAGCGTGGCAAGTTGGTCGCGCACGACCGGATAGACGGCTCCCTTGGAACGGGACAGCTGGTAGACCTGCCACAGATGGCTGTTCATCCGGGCGAAATCGGCAGGAACGCCGCCTCGGACACCCTCGGCTAGGGCTTCCGCCTCGTCTACGGGCAGCACGGTCAACGCACCGCTGACGGTCAGTATGCGGAGGAATGCGCGGCGGATCATTTCGTCAGGGTCTCCCGCGTTCGGGGGCTCGCTGGACTGGTTACCACCGGTTTCCCGGGCTGAGCCTCGCAGTGGGCCGAGGAGGGCGTCCAGCTCTTCGAGGCTGACTTCGAGCACGGCAGCCAGGCCCCGCCGCTGGGGTGGCTGCGGGTAGACCCTGCCGTTCTCCCAGCGCCCAACCGTTGTGCGGTCCACACCGAGTAACTGAGCCAACTCTTCCTGACTGTAGCCCAGGGCCTTGCGCCGTTCCGCCAGTCCCATGCCCCCCACTCCCCGCAGCGTCGGCCCCTTCGGCGACTATGCACAGATCTGCTTCAAGAGTGCCGCACCGATGCCGTGGTTGCTCCCGACTCCAGCCGATTTCCTGGTTGTTGACCCGGACGAGTCCCGGGACAGCTGAAGGAGCCCGGCGAATGACCACGAGAGACGAGACCTCCGTGTACGAGCTCGGAGGCGACACACAGGCCGATGACCTCAGTACCCGACCGCGAGTTCTCCTGAGACTCAGAGTGTCCCGTGACTCGGGCCGGACGTGGGGGCCGGTGACGGAAGTACGGGAGGACGACAATCTGCCGCTTCTGGACAACCCCTGTGCTCTCCCGCCCTGCGCATGCCGGCTCTGCACGGGGTGCGGCTCGGACACCGAAGGCTCTCTGCAGGAGGTGTCGTGATGCGGTGCACACACTGGCGCCGGGTACCACTCGCCCTGGCACAGGAAGCACGGCAGAAGGCCCCGGACGGCTGCGTCGACCGCGCCCTCCAGTGCCAGTTGTCCTCCCACGAGGGCGACGAGCACTACGGCCTCCTGGCCGAACTCGCCACGTACGGCACCGCGCTGTGGCTCCGCTGGCGCGCGGACTACGTGAACCTGGTCGTACTACGCGACTGCCCCGTCACCGGCCCCGAACCCGAACCCGACAGCCAGGGCTGCTGCCTGTTCGCCGGCCACCCCGAGCAGCACACCTGGCAGAACGCCCCGGGGGAGGCCTCGTGCGCCAGCTGATCGCGAGCCCGTACAACGGAACGTTCCTGATCGCCCGCCCCGGCTCCAAGGGCGGCATGCGCATCCCCAGGGCCCTGTACGAGGAGCTGGCCTCGACCGCTGAGAGCAGCAGCCCCTTACCGCCCTGGCTCCTCGACCATGCCCGTGCGGCCTGGAAGGTGGACCTGACGGCCTCGGTCATGCGGGACGCCGTCGTCGTACGGCCGGAAACCGGGCTCGGTTACGGCCGGGCCACGTACGAGATCAACAAGGGCTGCAACTTCAACTGCGAGCACTGCTACCTCGCGGAGCGGAAGTTCGAAGGGCTGCCCTGGCCGGACAAAGTCCGGCTCCTGCACCTGCTGCGGGACGCCGGAGTGCTGTGGCTCCAGTTCACCGGCGGCGAGCCGCTGATCGACCGGGACTTCGTGGGCGCGTACACACTCGCCCACCGCTCCGGAATGCTGATCGAGATCCTCACCAACGGCTCCCGGCTCCACCGACCCGAGATGATCGGCCTCCTGCGCGACCTGCCACCGCACAAGGTGACCGTCTCCCTCTACGGAGCCACCCCGGACAGCTTCGACGCGCTCACCCGCAAGCCCGGAGCGTTCAAGCTGGTCGAGAAGGGCCTCGTCGCGGCACACGCGGCCGGCATCGCGCTGGAACTCGCGCTGATCATCACCCGGCACAACGCCCACGAGCTGGACGACATGCGCGCTCTGGCCGACCGCTTCGGAGCCGTGCGTACGGAGTACGGGTCGATCTCCCCCACGTACACCGGCACGCCCGAACCGCTGGCCGCGCAGGCCCCCGGCTTCCTGGACAAGACCAGCATCTTCAAGGGCTGCCCCGCCGGCCACACCTTCTTCCACGTCGACCCGCACGGCCTGGCGACCATGTGCAAGGTCGGCCGCGAGAACCCCATCGACCTCCTCGCGGAGGGCCTGAACGGACTCCTCCGTCTGCCCGGCATCGCCGATGCCCAGATGCTTCGCACCGGTGGCTGCGGCGGCTGTCAGCTCTCCGGCACCTGCCGGGTCTGCCGACCGCTCGCCAAGGCCTACCAGGAAGCGAAGGCACCACTGAACACCTACTGCCAACACGGAAGCGAGGAAACGCCATGACCACTGTCACGGTCGAGATCAGCCCCCGGCCACCCGCCCCGGAGGAGCCCGAGGGAGTGATCCTCCTGGACGACCTGGAGGCGCTGTCCGAAGGGGCCGTCCCCGGCTGCAACGACGACAACCCCTACCGGTAGACAACCGGCCGCACAGAACCACGGGGGCTTCGGAACGTTCTTCCATCCGAAGCCCTCACCACTGCCCTCATGGAAAAGTGAAGCCCCATGGCGACCACCCGCATCGGCCTCGACGACCTGCCGCCCGCCGCCCGCGCCGCCGTCGAAGAACACACCGGCCCCCTCCTCACGGTCACGGAGACCACCGAGGGCTTCAACAGCGAGGTCGCCGCCCGGGTCACCTCCGCCACGGGCGCCTGGCACATCAAGGGCCTGCGCACCGACCACCCCCGCGCCTGGACCCAGCACCGGGAAGCCGCCATCGCCCCCTTCCTGAACGGCCTCGCCCCCGCCCTCCGCTGGCGCGTCGAGACCGCCGGCTGGGACCTCCTCGGCTTCGAACCCCTCGACGGCCACCACGCCGACTACACCCCCGGCTCCCCCGACCTCCCCGAAGTCGCCGCCCTCCTACGCCGCCTCGGCACCACCCCTTGCCCCACCATCGAACTGCGCCGAGCCGAACAGCGCCTGGAGCGCTACGTCACCCACCCCGACGAACTCCGCTACTTCGCCGGAACCCACCTCCTCCACACCGACCTGAACAACACCAACGTCCTCATCGACGACCACGGCCCCCAGGGCGACCGGGCCCGCCTGGTCGACTGGGCCTGGGCCACCCAAGGAGCCCCCTGGCTCGACGCCGGCTACTGGATCATCTGGCTCATCGCCGCCGGACACACCCCCACATCCGCCGAACAACGGGCCGCCGAGATCCCCGCCTGGCACACCGCCCCCGCCGAAGCCGTCACCGCCTTCGCCACCGCCAACCACAACCTCTGGCACGAAATCAGCACCCGCGACCCCGACCCGTGGACTCTGCGCCTCGCAACGGCCGCCACCACCTGGCACACACACCGCAAGGGCACGTGAACCGCACCGTCGCATCGGTCGTGCACCACGACGACGAACGGCAGTACGCATCGGCGGAGTCGGCTGCCTGAGCAGGAGGGCCGTCCATTCTGCGGGGCCTCGAAGAGGGCCCGGCACAGTCATCTTCGACGGCATGCGCACACTGCCCGGCCTCCTCGCCGAGCAGTGACCGCCCCGCACCTCCGCCCCCTCACCCCACCCGCTGCGACCCCAGCATCGTCAGGGCCAGCTCCGTCAGTTCGCGCGAGACCTCTTCCGGGCGGGCGCGGCGGCAGCGGCGGGTGTGGTGGGCCATCAGTTCGTGGACCGTGCCGACCATGACCATGACGTCGACCCGGTGGTCCCGGTCCTCCGCCTCACCCCGCTCCACCGCCCGCTCGGCCTCCCCTGTGAGGAACTCCGTCCACAGCGCCCGCCAGAGCTTGCAGTGCTCGTCCACCACCGCGCTGACGCCCAGCACCTCGACGAAGGTCACCCTCGCCTCGCGCGGGTCCCGGGTGACGGACTCCACGTACGCGTCGAAGAGGCGCCGGACCCGCTCCGCGATCGCGCACTCGTCGATCCCCTCGGAGAGCAGGGCGGCCTCCGCGGCCCGCAGGCCGACGGTGGTGACCCGGTTGTGCAGGGCGATGAGGAGCCCCTCCCGTGTCCCGTACTCCTGGCGGAGCACCTCGGGCGTGACCCCGGCCGCCTCGCACAGGTCCGCCTCGGAGGTCTCCCGGTAGCCGACGACCCCGTACAGCTCCCGTGCGGCGTCCAGCAGTTGTTCCCTCGCCTGGGTACGGGCCTGGTCACCGGGCCCCGTCCGCTGAACCGCCCAGCCATCAGCCACCGGTCCTCCTTCAGCGCAAGGTGCGGGAGAGGGCCTCGGCACCTCTGCACGAACCGCCGCCCCATTGTGCGCGTCCGGAGGGCCGCCGGAGCGCCACGCCACACCCGTACGGGCGAATGCCCGCACGCGGAAACGCTTCTTCTCGGCGGGTCGATCGGCGCGTCGCTCGTTGCGTCGCCCGTTGCGTCGGGAGTCGGGGTGGGATTCGGGGCGGAAGTCGGGGTGGGCCGCAGCGGGCGTACTCCCTGCGACCACCCCCGTTGAACGCGTTCAAACGGCTCTGACACGATGGTCCCGTCGGCGCGCGCTGGGGGGATGGAACGGTGGAGAAGAAGCGGCTCTACGGGTTGTCACTGCTGCTCTCGATATGGGTGCTGTTCCTGGAAGCGGCGCTCGCGTTCGTCGTGTCCGACGTGTACGCCAGCACACAGGAGTCGCCCAACTACGGTGGCGGCTCACCATTGTTCATCCTGTTCCTGCCGGTCCTCGCCGTACTCGGGGCCTTCGTCGCGGCCGGGCTGTCCGTGGCCTTCGTCCTGCCCACGGCTTGGCTGAGCGATGCGCTGGGACGCCGGTTCGGCGGGCGCGAGGTGTGGTGGTGGGTGCCTCCGGTGGCGGCGGCCGTCTCCCTCGTCCTCGTCGGCGTCGCCGTGGCCGTGCGCGGCGGCGGGGAGCCGGGGGACATCGCCCTGGGGTGGCTGCTGACCACGGCCGCGCTCACCGTCCCGGCCCTGCTCTGGCGGTCGCCCCGGGAACGGATCTTCGGCCCGGTGACGCTGTGGGGCCTGGGCACCGTGATCCTCACCGGCGTCCTCGGGAGCGTCGCCCTGTCCACGGGCCTCCTCCAGGAGTACCGGCCGCCGACGGTGACATCGGCGGAGGTCGTCGGGCGGTGGTCCGACGGGCAGGGCGGAACACTCACCTTCGGGGCGGACGGCCAGGTCACGGCCGTCGGCATCGAGGACGACCTCCACGACAGGCGCTTCGAGGACAGCGCGGACGAAGAAGGCCACGAGGGCGGCGCGGACAGCAGCTGTACGGGGCAGGGCACCTGGACCTACGACGCGGGCGCGAGCAGCTGGGCTCAGGAGGTGGGCGTCACCGTCGACACGTGTGCGTTCGCCGAGTGGTCCGTCGGCGGGACGGAGAGCCGGCCCACCCTCTACCAGTACATCGGCGACCCGGACTCCTGGGATCTGTACAAGCTGACGAAGGTCTCAGCCGGCTCCTGACGAGCGGCGAACAGCGAACGGCGAACGACTCAAGGGGCCCCCGGCCCATCCTCAGCGCTGCTCCTCCGCGTACGAGAACGCCTCACGGTGCTCGTCGACGCTCTCGATCCCGTCGCGCGCCCGCAGGGCCAGGTCGTGGGCGAGGCGGCGGGCCAGCTCGCGCAGGACGTCGTCCGGCGTGGCCCCCTCGACGTACTCCAGCAGGCCTGCCAAGGCCTCCAGTTCGCCGGTGTGGAGTGCTACGTCGACGATCTCCTGGTCCTCCGCCGTCAGCGCCTCCACGGCGCGCCGCCGACAGGCCGTACTCCGCAGGCGGGTCACGACGTCTTCGGGCCCCGACTCCGCGTCGAAGGCTTCGAGCCGCCGGAGCAGTGTGTCCGGATCGCTGTGCGGCGCGCGGTAGAAGGGCCGCTCACCGCTGCCCGCCTCGCGCGGGTCCAGCCGTACCTCGGAGAGGAACGCGGCGACCCGTACCGGCTCCGGCGTCAGCCCGCTGCCCATCCAGCGGGCCGAGTCCAGGAGCGAGCGGCCGGAACCTTCAGGGATGTGGAAGAAGCACCATCCGGAGACGCCGCACCAGAGCAGCCCCGTCTCGCCGCCGTCGCCGAGGAGCGTCCGGCTGAACGCGGGCGTGAACTCCACGCTCCCTTCCACGTCCCCCGCGAAGTCGTCCTGGCTCGGGTCGTGCACATCCCCGTACGCCGAGACGCCGGCCACCGGAACCTCCTCGGCCAGCAGCACCTCCGCCACCGACGCCATGTAACCGCCTATCACCGATTCGAGCGCGCCCCGCAGCTGAGGCGAGCAGTCTTCGGCATCGGTGTACGTCACGGCGGTTCTCCCACGTCGGTCGCGGCGGCGGGTCCGCCTTCCTATCCGCCGTTGCCCCCATAACGCCTGTTCACACCGGGGGCCGACGCTTCGGCGGGCCCGGTTCCGCTTCCGGCTCCGGTTCCGCTTCCGGTTCCGCTTCCGGCTCCGGTCGCGGTTGCGGCTCCCGCTCCGGCCTCACGTCCGCTCCGCCACCGACTCCACGGGCTCCACCGCCGCCACCGGCTCCACCCGCGCCAACCACCCCGTCAGCAGCCGCTCCAGCTCCGCCGCCTCCTGCGGATCCAGCGCGTCCAGCAGGTTCCGCTCGTTGCGCATGTGCTCGGTGAACGCCCGGTCGATCAGGGACCGGCCCGCCGGGGTGAGCGCCACCACCCGGCCCCGGCCGTCCGCCGCCGAGCGGCGGCGGTCCACCAGACCGGCGCGCTGGAGGCGGTCGATCCGCTTGGTCATCGCGCCCGTGGTGACCATCGTGTGCGCGGCCAGTGCGCCCGGCGCGCGCTCGAACGGCTCCCCGGCCCGGCGCAGCGCGGCCAGCACGTCGAACTCGCCCTCGGACAGGCCGTGGGCCGCGTAGACCACGTCGAGGCGGGCCGTCAGGAGTCGGCCCAGGCGGTGCAGTCGGCCGATGACCGCCTGCGGGGACACGTCCACGTCAGGACGCTCCCGCGCCCACTCGGCCTGGATACGGGCCACATGGTCGAGGGCTCCGCGCTCCACCACGGCCCCGTCCCGGCCCGCACGCTCCGGCATCTCCACCCCCATCTCCGCCCCCACCTCCGCCTCCGCCTCGTCCGAGTCCTCCGGAGCGACGTCCCCAAAATTACCTTCCATAGAAGGCATAATAGCTTCCATGGAAGGTAACCTGAAATGGTCGCTGGTCACGGCGGTGGCCCCCGTGGCCTGGGGCACGACCTACTTCGTCACGCGCGAATACCTGCCCGAGAGCCACCCGCTGTACGGCGCCGCCTTCCGCGCGGTCCCCGCCGGGCTGCTGCTCCTGGCGCTCTGCCGGAAGCTGCCGCACGGCGACTGGTGGTGGAAGTCCCTCGTGCTCGGCGCGCTGAACATGAGCGGCTTCTTCGCCCTCGTCTACGTGGCGGCTCAGCGCCTCCCCACCAGCCTGGCGTCGATCGTCATGGCCCTCGCGCCGCTCTTCATGATGATGCTCGCCTGGCCGCTGGTCGGTGAGCGGCCGGGCTGGAAGCACCTCGCCGGGGCCCTGACCGGCGTCGGCGGCGTCTGCCTGATGGTGTTCACCGCCGCCGGGTCGGTGGACGCCATCGGTGTGCTCGCCTCGGTCGGGGCCATGGCGATGTCCTCGTACGGGTACGTCCTGGCCAAGCGGTGGAGCGGCGGGGTGGACGTACTCGCCGCCACCAGTTGGCAGTTGCTCGGCGGCGGGCTGCTGCTCGTGCCGTGCGCGGCCCTCGTGGAGGGCGCACCGCCCGTGCTCGACGGACCCGCGCTCCTCGGGTTCGGCTACCTCGCCGTGGTCGCCACGGGCATCGCGTTCGCCGCCTGGTTCCTCGGGCTGAAGCACCTGCCGGCGGGGACGGTCGGCCTGCTCGGGCTGCTCAACCCGGTGACGGGCGTGCTGCTGGGGCTCCTGCTGGCCGGCGAGAGCCTCTCGGGCCGGCAGGTCCTCGGCCTCGTCCTCACGCTGTGCGGAGTGGTGCTCGGCCAGCGCGCCGCCCGGACGCCCGCACCACCACCCGAGGCCCCGGAACCCTCCGAGCCCACCACGGCCACCGACCACCCCTCCCGTATCAACCGCTCACCGTGAACTCCCTCCCCCATCGCGTCCACCGCGCTCACCCCTTCACCGTGAACTCGCCTGCAACTGAGCCCACCTCACCCCTTCACCGTGAACTCCGCCCGCAGCAGCGCCTCGTCCCGTGACGACGGCCCCACCAGCAGTTCGAAGCGGCCCGGCTCCACCACACGCCGCCCCTGGGCGTCCACCAACGTGCATTCGGAGACCGGGACTTCGATCACCACCTGGCGCGAATCGCCCGGAGCCAGCGCCACCTGCTCGTACGCCTTCAGCTCCTTCTCCGCCCAGGTCACCGACGTCACCGTGTCGCTCACGTACACCTGGAGGGTCTCCAACGCGGGCCTGGCCCCGGAGTTGGTGAGCGTGACCCGCGCTCGTACCGTCTCCGTCGGCTCGACGACCGCCGTCAGCAGCTCCAGGTCGGTGTACGTGACCGTCGTGTAGCTCAGGCCCTCGCCGAACGCGAACGCCGGGCTCTGCGTGAGGTCCGCGTACCGCGTGCCGTGCTGGCCGCGCACCTGGTTGTAGTACGTCGGCTGCTGCCCCGCGTGCCGGGCGAAGGAGAGCGGGAGGCGGCCGGTCGGCTCGATCAGGCCGAGGAGCAGCTCCGCCACCGCCGTACCGCCGAGCATCCCCGGGTTGGCCGCGTACACGATCGCCGCCGCACCGAGCGCGGACGGCGGCAGCACCAACGGCTTGGAGCTGATGACCACGACGACCAGCGGCTTGCCGGTCGCCGCCAGCGCGTCGAGCAACGCGACCTGGTCACCGACGAGTTCGAGCGTCGCCGTCGACTTGCCCTCGCCGATCAGCTCGATCCGGTCGCCGACGACGGCGACCACGTGGTCGGCGGCCTCGGCGGCGGCAACTGCCTCGCCGATCAGCGCCGGGTCGGGTACGGCCGGGACGACGACCTCGGGGCGCGGCTGCCCGTCCGGGAAGAACTCGCCCTCCGGGTCCGGCCCGACGTCCAGGATGCGGGCGCCGGGCGCGTACGCCACGGTCCAGTCGGCGGGCACCTTGTCGCGGAAGCCGTCGAGGACGGTACGGATCATGGCGCGCGGCTGTCCGTCCGGCAGCCAGTCCGCCTGCCCCGAGGAGCCCGCCCAGTCGCCCAACTGGGTCTGTGCGTCATCGGCGTTGGGGCCGACGACGGCGACCGTACGGGGCCCGGGGCCCGTGGCTCGCCCGTCCCCGGGCGTCTCCAGGCCGCCCGCCAGCGGCAGCGTGCCGTCGTTGGTCAGGAGGACGAGCGAGCGGCGGGCCGCCTCCAGGTTGAGGACCGCGTGCTCGGCGCCGCCGATGAACGCGGCCTGGCGGGCGGGGTCGGGGTGGCGGGGGTTCTCAAAGAGTCCGAGTTCGAACTTGAGCGTCAGGATGCGGCGTACGGCGGCGTCGATCTCCGCCTCCGTGAGCGTGCCCTCCGCCACCGCTTCCTGGGCGCCCTCGAAGAACTTCGACGTCGTCATCACCATGTCGTTGCCCGCGCGGACCGCCGCCGCCGACGCCTGCGCGTAATCGGCGTAGATCTTCTGCTCCCACACCATGCGGCCGACGTTGTCCCAGTCGGTGACCAGCGTGCCGGTGTAGCCCCACTCGCCGCGCAGTACCTCGCCGAGCAGCCAGTCGTTGACGGTGATCGGCACGCCGTCCATGGACTGGTAGCCGAGCATGAACGTCCGGCAGCCCTCCTTGGCGACCCGCTCGAACGGCGGCAGGAACCACGACCGCAGCTTGCGCCGCGAGATGTCCGCCTCGCTGGCGTCGCGCCCGCCCTGGGTCTCGGAGTACCCGGCGAAGTGCTTGGCGCAGGCCAGGATCGCGGTCGGGTCGGAGAGCCCGTCGCCCTGGTAGCCGCGCACCATCGCGGAGGCCAACTCACCGATGAGGTACGGGTCTTCGCCGAAGGTCTCACTCACCCGGCCCCACCGCAGGTCCCGCGTGATGCAGAGGACCGGCGAGAACGTCCAGTGCACGCCGGTCGCCGCGACCTCCACCGCCGTGGCCCGCGCGATCCGCTCCACCAGCTCCGTGTCCCAGGTGGCCGCCATGCCGAGCTGCGTCGGATAGATCGTGGCGCCCTCCCAGAAGGAGTGGCCGTGGATGCAGTCCTCCGCGACGAGCAGCGGAATCCGCAGCCGGGTCTGCTCGGTGAGGGCCGCGGCCTCCAGCACCCGCTCGGGCGAGGCGTGCAGGATCGATCCCGCGTGCAGGTCCTCCACGAGATGCCGCACGCCTTCCTTGGCGTTGAGCTGGAGCATCTGGCCGACCTTCTCGGGCAGCGTCATGCGGCCCAGGAGGTCGGCGACCCGGTCCGCGACGGGAAGCGCGGGGTCGAGGTACGGCGGCAGGAGGCCCACAGGAGTTCCTTTCACGACGGCACTCCGCAGTACCGTACGCTCAATACCGACCGCTTGGTAAGTATTGGAAAGATACGTCTTCACCCCTGTGAGAATCTGAGCCGGAGCACCGGACCCACGAGGAGCGGGCTCGACCCACGCGGAGCGGCCTCGGCGGCAGCGCGGG
Source organism: Streptomyces sp. CA-146814 (assembly GCF_050942385.1). Taxonomy (NCBI): domain Bacteria; kingdom Bacillati; phylum Actinomycetota; class Actinomycetes; order Kitasatosporales; family Streptomycetaceae; genus Streptomyces; species Streptomyces sp. CA-146814. The sequence continues at coordinate 4,494,430 of NZ_CP192068.1, read as the reverse complement.
GGCGGGGACGGGGACGGGGACGGGGACGGCGGGAACGAGAGAGGCGTTGCGATGACAGCGGGTGAATGCGCGTGACTCCGGGAACGCGGCGCGGCTACGCCAAGGGCCGGGCCAAACGGATCGAGATCCTCGACCAGGCGATGACCCTGTTCGGCGAGGCCGGGTACCGGGGCGCTTCGCTCCGCGTCATCGCCACCCGCTGCGGCATCTCCCACCCGGGCCTGCTGCACCACTTCCCGACGAAGGAGGCCCTGCTCCTCGCGGTGCTCCAGCGCCGCGACGACGTGGACGACGAGTGGCTGGCGCTCGGGGTGACCCAGGGTGTGGACCATCTGCGCCGGCTGGTGGACCTCGCGGAGCTGAACGCGAAGCGGCGCGGGATCGTCGAGCTGTTCTCGGTGGTCGCGGCGGAGGCCACCTCCCCGGACCACCCGGCCCACGCGCACTTCGAGGCCCGCTACCGTACGTCGGTCGCCAACACCGAACTGGCCTACCGCCAGGCCCGGGAGGCGGGCGAACTACGCGACGACATCGAACCGGCCGCCGCCGCGCAGCAGTTGATCGCCCTGATGGACGGCCTCCAGATCCAGTGGCTGATCAGCGACTGCGCGACGGACATGGCAGGTGTCCTGCGGGCCCATGTGCAGGCGCAGTTGACCGTACGGTTCTGAGTTCGGGCCCGCGCCCCACGCGACCCGCGGCCCGCACGCGGGCGGCTCGCCCCTTAGCCCGTACGCGGGGAGGCTCGCCCGTCACAGCCTCTTCAGCGTCCACGGCCCCCACGTGGAGACGGAGAGGAAGCCCTTGCCCGGCACGACGACCACACCTCGGATGGCGTGCTCCGCGCTGATCTCCCGGGCGATTCCCCCCGTCACCGAGGTGAAGCGCAGCCGACCGCCCTCGAAGCGGCCTTCCCACACGAACGAGCAGCGTGCGGGGCCGTCGAAGAACACCACGTCGTCGTTCCGGCCGGACAGGGTGTCCGTCAGTACGGAGAGCTCAGCCACATCGAGGGTGCGCAGCTTCCAGCGGGCGAATCCCGAACCGGTGCTCTTCCCCGGGCTGACCCGGTGGACTTCCACACGGTGGTAGCCGCTGGGCAGCATCGCCCTGCGGGCCCTGGGGCCGTACGTGCTCGTGATCTCGTCGCCGTACGACTTGTGCGTGCTCGATCTCCGCATCGCCCGCAGCCTGAACGACGTGGTCAGGCCGCCCTTGAGCTCCAGCACGACCGGCCCCGCCACCCGGCCGGAGCTCGGTATCTCGACCTCCCGCCCGCGCCACCCGCTCGCCCGGAACCGCCCCTCGTCCGCCATGGATCCCCCCTCCGCCCACGAGCCCCTGCCCATGGACCCGCCCTCATCCAACCAGGCCCCCGCCGGCCCCTGCGCCGCGCCCCAGCAGCCGCTCAGGGGCTCAGGGGCCCGCAGGGGCCGCAGGGGCTCAGGGGCTCAGGGGCTCAGGGGCTCAGGGGCTCAGGGGCTCACCCGCGCAACGCCCCGCCGGTCGGCGAGCCACGCCATGCCCAGGCAGTACAGCGGCGCGAAGACGAACTCCAGGGCCATCGCCTGCCACGGCGCGTCGGCGGCCGTCTCGGTGGAGGCGAGTTCGCCGAAGCCGGCCGCAAGGCCGAAGGCGAGGAGGTTGTTGGCGACGTGCAGGGTGATGACCGCCTCCAGGCCGCCGGTCCGGATCACCAGCCAGCCCCACCACAGCGCCGAGTAGAAGAGCAGGATGAACCCGGTGAGTTCGCCGAACCCGTGGGCCAGGGCGAAGAGGAGCGAGGAGAGGACGACGGCGGGCCACGGCGACCGCACGACCCGCCCGATCACCTGGACGAGCCAGCCCCGGAAGACGTACTCCTCGGCCGCCGCCTGGAACGGCACCAGCGCGGCCAGCACCGCCAGGCTCACCAGAAAGGCGGTCCAGCCGGGGAAGCCGTCGCCGGCCGGCTCGGCCGACTCCTCGCCCCAGGTCCACGCGAACATCACCCCGAACTGGACGATGATCAGCGGAACGGCCACGGCGGCGCAGAGCCCGAGCCACTTCCACCGGAGCCGCCCGAGGACCGAGGAGACGGTCCCGGCCGGCCGCCTGCCCAGGTAGCGGGCGCCCCACAGGACGACCGGTATCCCGATGGCGATGCCGGCGAGCTGGAGGGCCGTGTCGGCGACGGGGTCCGCGAAGAACATGTCGCTCTCCGCCGACGCCGGCCCCGCGTCCAGCACCTCCGCGAGGACGAGCCCGATCACCGAGACGACCAGGATGCCGACCACGACCAGCAGCACGACGAGCGACAACTCCCCGAGCCACCCGAACCTGCCGCCTTGCCCGTTACGCCCCTGCTGGTCGTACCGCGACCCGGCCTCGGCCCGTACGGGCCCGGCCGGCGGTACGGCACCGGGCGGCGGCCCGAACCCGTGTGCCGGCCCCTGCCAGCCCTGCTGCCAGGCGGGTCCGGGCGGCTGCTGCCAGGCGGATCCGGGGCCTTGCGGCGGCCACCCAGGCCCGGACGCCTGCGGCCACCTGCCTCCGGGCCCCTGCGGCCAGGCGGGCCCACCGGCCGGAGGCGTGGTCGAGGGCGCGGGCGGGTCCCAGGGCGAAGGCGGTGGTATGTCAGGTTTCACACCGGAGATCTTGCTGGCGCCCGGCACCCGAGGTCAATGCGGCGCGAAACAGCCTCGGGCCATCTCACTTCCGCCAGAACAGGTGGTGCGTCACCCCGCTCGCGCTGGGCACGGCCTCCAGGTGGAACCGGTCGAGCAGCTCGTCCGGCGACTCCCAGAGCCGCAGCCCGGTCCCGAGCGTCACCGGGGAGACCACCACGTGCAGGGTGTCGACGAGGTCGGCGTCGAGGAACTCCCGGATGGTGGTGACCCCGCCGCCGAGCCGCACGTCCTTGCCCTGAGCCGCCTCCCGCGCCTGCGCGAGGACATGGGCGGGGTCGCCGCCGACGAAGTGGAACGTGGTGTCGGAGAGCGTGAACGAGGGCCGCTCGTGGTGGGTCATGACGAACACCGGCGTACGGAACGGAGGCTCATCGCCCCACCAGCCGCGCCACGCGTCATCGGGCCAGGGCCCGCGCTGGGGCCCGAACTTGTTCCGGCCCATGATCTCGGCGCCGATGTTGCGCTCGAAGTCCCGGGTGAAGTAGTCGTCGAGCCCGCGGCTGCCCCCCGTATCCGTACGCATCGGCCAGCTCGCCGTGGCACCGGCCCAGGAGAACATCTGCCCGGGGTCGACATGCCCGAAGGGCCTCTCCAGGGTCTGGTCCTCACCGGCCGCGATGCCGTCACTGGAGACGGTGAAGTTCTGGACTCTCAACAGCTGAGCCATGCGTTCCTCCTGCGTGGTCGACGACGCCCGCACTGCCGGCGGACTCGGGAAGCCATGGCATCGATGCTGCCAGCCGCCACTGACAACCGGCCCGTCACCGCGCGGCTCCGCAGCGAGGAACAGGCTCCAGGTCAGCCCTGAACCGCGGCAGTATGCGAAGCGCTGTCGGTACCGGCCACGTTCTGGAGCCGGGCACGCAGGGTGGCGGCGAAGTCTTCCGCCCGGCTCAGCTGGGTGCGCAGCTCCTCGATCTTCCGGGCCGCGGTCTGCTCGTAGACGGCCATGCGCTCCAGAAGCTCCGCGCGTTCGGCCCTCTCGGCTGCTCGGGAGGCGTCGAGACGGTCGGTGACGTCGAGCAGATCGCGCATCTCGTCCAGGGTGAAACCGAGGGGCTTCATCCGACGGACGACCATGAGTCGCTGCACGTCGGTCTCGGTGTAGAGACGGAAGCCGCCCTGGGAGCGGGCGGAAGGGACGACGAGCCCGACTTCCTCGTAGTGGCGGATGGTGCGCAGGGACAGTTCGGTACGTGCGGCGACTTCGCCGATCTGCATGTGGTCGTCGTCCACGCCTGTGGCCCTCGCCCTTCTCTTCTCTCGTCGTGGCGGCCGCATCGCGCTCGACCCACCCATCCCTACTCTAACGTTAGGGTAGAGTTGCCGATGCGGCAGCGACCGGCCTGCCCCGTTGCTGCCGTTCCCGGGGCCGATGACGCCCCGGCGGACGTCCCGATTCTTGCAGGAGAGAGCGTGCGCGAGCCCATGACGCCGATCGCCGCCGCCTGCCCACCGTGATCCTTCGCGCCCCCTGTGAGCCGCCGGCCGCCCCGCCGCCCGAGCCAGGCTCCGCCCTCTCCCCTTCCGGCCCCCTGCGGGCCGTCCGCAGGTCTCCGCTCCGGCCCTGCGCGTCCTTCCCGCACGCCCCGGCCCGCCGACGGGCTGTGGCCGAGCACGACAGGTGCCTGCTCCCTTGCCCACTTCCGCATCGACTCCCACCGCACGCCTGCGCGGCCTCAAGCCCGAATGGCTGAACAACCCGAAGGTCTGGCGCACCGAGATCCTGGCCGGCCTGGTGGTCGCGCTGGCCCTGATCCCCGAGGCGATCTCTTTCTCGATCATCGCCGGTGTCGATCCGGCGGTCGGGCTGTTCGCCTCGTTCACCATGGCCGTGGTCATCTCGGTCGTCGGTGGCCGCCGCGCGATGATCTCCGCCGCCACCGGTGCCGTCGCCCTCGTCATCGCCCCCTTGAACCGCGAACACGGCCTGGGCTACCTCATCGCCGCCGTCATCCTCGCCGGAATCATCCAGATCGCCCTCGGCGCCCTCGGCGTGGCCAAACTGATGCGGTTCGTCCCGCGGTCGGTGATGGTCGGCTTCGTCAACGCCCTCGCCATCCTGATCTTCATGGCTCAGATCCCCGAGATGCACGACGTCCCCTGGGCGGTGTACCCGCTGCTCGCCGGGGGCCTCGCGCTCATGGTGTTCTTCCCGAGGATCACCAAAGCCGTCCCGGCCCCGCTGGTCTCCATCGTCATCCTCACCGCCATCACGGTCGCGGCCGGGATCGCAGTGCCGACCGTCGGCGACAAGGGCGAGCTGCCCTCGTCGCTGCCCGTGCCCGGGCTGCCGGACGTGCCCTTCACCATGGACACCTTGACCACGATCGCCCCCTACGCGTTCGCGATGGCCCTGGTCGGCCTCATGGAGTCGCTGATGACCGCCAAGCTGGTCGACGACATCACCGACACCCACTCCTCCAAGACCCGCGAGTCCATCGGCCAGGGCATCGCCAACATCGTCACCGGCCTCTTCGGCGGCATGGGCGGCTGCGCCATGATCGGCCAGACCATGATCAACGTGAAGGTCTCCGGAGCCCGCACCCGCCTCTCCACGTTCCTGGCGGGCGCGTTCCTGATGGTGCTGTGCATCGTGTTCGGACCGGTCGTCTCCGACATCCCCATGGCCGCGCTGGTGGCCGTCATGGTCATGGTGTCGTTCGCGACCTTCGACTGGCACTCCATCGCCCCGAAGACGCTGAAGCGCATGCCCGCCGGGGAGATCGCCGTCATGGTCATCACGGTGATCGTGGTGGTCGCCACCGACAACCTCGCCATCGGCGTCGTCGTCGGCTCCGTCACCGCGATGATCATCTTCGCCAAGCGCGTCGCCCATCTCGCCCGCGTCTCCAGCGTCACCGATCCCGACGGCAGCACCGTGGTGTACTCCGTGACCGGCGAGCTGTTCTTCGCCTCCTCCAACGACCTCGTCGGCCAGTTCGCCTACGCCGACGACCCCGACAAGATCGTCATCGACCTGTCCGCCGCCCACATCTGGGACGCCTCCTCGGTCGCGGCCCTCGACGCCATCGAGACCAAGTACGGGCAGCGCGGCAAGACGGTGGAGATCATCGGCCTGAACGATCCGAGCGCCGACCTCCACGGCAAGCTCACCGGTGAACTCACCAGCCACTGACTCCGGCCGACTCCGCACATCGCCACGGCACGCAGACAGCCGACGCGCGCGGACCCGGCATCGCGCGGCCCCGGCAACGCACGCAGCCCCGGTTCGCCGGTCCACCCGCCTGCCTATCCTGGTGGGCATGACAGCCCATCAGCCTCCCGAGCCCTCCCCGCGCCCTGCCGTCGCCCCAGGAGACCTCCGGGCCTCCCACGACGACCGGGAGGCGGTGGTGGAGCGGTTGCGTGATGCGGCGGCCGAGGGGCGCATCGATCTCGACGAGCTGGACGCGCGGCTGGAGCAGGCGCTGACGTCCAGGACCTACGCCGAGCTGGCCGTCCTGACCGCCGACCTGCCGGGCCCGCCCGCCCCGACGAACCAGCCGCCGTTGGTGGTCACGGGCGGCACGTTCGGCGCTTCGCGGGGCCCCGAGCGCTGGGAGGTCCCCGGCCACGTGACCGCTCACGGAGGCGTGGGAGGCGTGACACTCGACTTCACCCGCGTCGAGTGCCGGCTCACGGAGGTCGCGGTGGAGGCGTACGGAGAGATCTCCGGCGTCACGATCATCATCCCCGACACCTGGGCCGCGGACACCAGCGGCATGAACCCCGGCTTCGGCGGCCTCAAGGACGACACCACCCCCGACCGGCTCCCGGGGACCCCCCTGATCCGGCTCACCGGAACCGGCGGCACGGGAGGCGTGGTCATTCGCCACCCCAACCAACGAGAACGACGCAAGCTCCGCAGCAACCCGACGTAGGCCTGGGGTCAGTCGACAGTCGGCAGAATTGGTCTGTACCTGTCGGGGCAAGAGAATGACATGAGCGATGACACCACCTCCATCACCGTCGAACTGCACGGCGGGCCACTGGACGGCCAAGCCACGACCGTGACCCTCACGGATGAGGATCCCTGGGTCGCGCTTCCCAACGACGGTTGCACTTTCCCGGGCGGCAGCAGCCTCTACGCTCCCGACCCCGCCGGCCGCTGGGTCTGGCAGGACGACCAGCCGGCCGACGCCCCGTGACCGAATTCCGCTGACCACAGAAGCTGACCGCGGAAGCTCACCAACGAAGAGGGAGCGGAGCGATGGAGAACGGCAGCCCTCGGAGGAGGACGCCATGGACCGCGTCCGTATGACAGGTGCATGGCTGGCCGATCTCACAGCGGCCTTGCTGTGCAGGGAGGAGGAGGTGCTCCTGGGAGTTCTTCAGCGACCCGACTATCCGGCGCTCGTGTCGTGTCCGGTCTGCGACGAGCCGCCGGAAAGCGTCGTGTCGCGCGTCGAGGACCCGGGCATCGACGGACACCCGGCGGTCGTCGTGGACTTCAAGCCCTGCCGACACGGGGTGTGGGTGCCCGCCGACGCATCGCGAGCGGCCTGATCGCTGGACGCCACGCCGTACGGTCCCGAGGTGCGGACCGGAGGTCCGTCCGGTGCGGCCTACGGAAGAACGATGTTCCGGCCGGGGCCACCTTCGGCCTTGTCCTTTCCGGAGCCGCCGACGAGCAGGTCGTTGCCGCCCTCGCCGTGCAGCATGTCGTCGCCGGAGCCGCCGAGGAGGACGTCGTTGCCGTCGCCACCCATGACGTGGTCGTCGCCCGGGCCCGCGTACACGAGGTCCCGGCCGCCGTAGCCCTCGATCATGTCCGCGCCCCGGCCGCCGTACATCCGCTGGTCGCCGTCGTCGCCCATCAGGTGGTCCATGCCGTCGCCGCCGTCCAGGACGACGCGCCCCATGACCATGTCGTCGCCCTCGTCACCCCGGACCGTGTGGGCGGTGTGTGCGTGCAGGGTGTCATCGCCGGGGCCACCACTGACGGTGGCCACGGCCAGGTCACTGGTGGCGATCTCGTCGTCGCCGTCGCCGAGAAGGACGTCGATCCGGTCCGGCAGGTCGCTATCGGTGGGCAGCTCGCAGACCACGTACGTCTCGACCCCCGGCTCCAGGTAGGTGCAGTGGTCGCCCGGCTGGAGCGGCACGGCGTCGCGGAAGCCGATGCGCCGCACCCCGTCACCCCGGTCCATCGGGACCACGTGGAGGTCGTTGGCCTGCCCCGGGGCGGCGGTGAAGGTGATCGACTGCTTCGCCCAGTCGGCGCCGACGCGGGCCTTGGCCGCGGTGGCGGCAGGAGCCGCGACGGCCGGGGATACGGCAAGGCCGGTGGCGAGCAGAGCCATGACGGCTGCACGGGCGGTGACTCGGTGGTGGTGCACGGAACCTCATCTCGGTGGAGCGGCCGGAGGATTCGGCTGACATCGCGCTGGACTGCGTACGAGCGTCAGTCCTCCGTGGTCACTTGGGTGCGGGCCGAGTGCCGGCCCGGAGCCCGGAGCGGACGGTGCGGCATCCGCCCCGGGCATCGGCCACGGACTCGGCCGGATCTGTTTCTCTCTCTGGTTCTGCTTCCCGCCGACGGAGCCGGGGTGGCGCCGCCGGGTCGGGTGTCAGCTCACGTTCACGTCCACGCAGGCGTAGAAGGCGTTCGCGGTGTCGGCGATGTTCCAGACGGCCAGCACCTTCTGCTTGCCGGTCAGGGTCCCGAAGTTCACCTGGTGAGTGACGGTCTCGCCCGGACGGGCACCACCGTCGTTGAACTCGGCGATCTTCCGGCCGCCCGCGTAGTACTGCCAGGTGCTGGTCGCGTGCCGTGCCGTCAGCCGCCAGTTGAAGCTGGTCGTGCGGCCGACCGGGGTGACCTTCCAGCCTTTGTTGTCGTTGTTGAGCTCGGCGAAGGCGGCGTTCCCTCCGCTGCAGCTCGTTAAGCCCTTGGGGCCCTCGACGCTCTGCGGCTCGTACTTGATGGCACCGCAGGCGACCGTGCCGGCGGCGCACTGTGCCTGACGACTCGGGGGCGAGGATATGTACCCGTGCGCGCTCGCACCGCCGGCGGGCAGGGTCACGGCCAGGAGCGGGGCGATTCCCGCGCCGATGGCCACGGCCAGCATCTTCTTGCTCTTCATGACAACTCCTCTGTTGACACGGTTACTTGACTGCGCACACTCTGACGTGTACATGACATGCGCCGCTGTGCGCGACGTTCGGTACCGCCACGCATCTCAGAGGAAGCGTACCCCTCTTGGTCTAGACCAAGCCAGGGTGCGGCCTTGACCCGGCTGACGGGACCATCACCCAGAGCGGCCGCTACGGAGCACCCACCTCCGCATCCGCATCCGATACGGCTCCGCCCTCCGCGACGGCCGCAAACCGCTCCCGCCATGGCGCAGGCTCGGGAGCCGCCTCGGCCCGGGCCTGCGCATCGGCCCAGAAGGCGCGTTGCTCCTCCCGGTGACAGGGCCCACAGGTCGTGGCCCACGGAACGTGGGGCCGGAACATGTGCTCCTCACCCGGCCCGGCGCAGGCGATCAGGGCAGGTGGCGGCGGGGACGGCTCCGGCGCAGGCACGCTCTCGGGAGCGGCGGGCAACTTCTCCCGGAGCCGGTGCGCCAGGAACCCCACCGCCGTACGCACCCCTTCCACCGGCAGCCCACTGCACAGGGCCCGCCGCAGGTCCGCAGCGGTGACCCCGCGCCGCAACCACTCGGCGGCGAGCCCGGCGAGGGTACGGGCCTCGCGCACGCCGAGATGCAGTTGGCGCTGCTCGTGGCGGAGGGAGAGCAACACGCGCTCGGCGAGAGCCACTTCAGGCCCGTCGGGAGGCTCCTCCGAGAGCCCCTCGGAGGGTTCCTCCTCAAAACCCTCCGACCCCTCCAGACCCTCAGACCCCTCCGGCTCGCCCTGCTCACCCTGCCCGCCCTGCTCGTCATCGCCCGAGCCCGCTTCGGTGGGTGGGTGGGATGCGTTCTTCCCCAGTTCTTCGTCTGCGGGTAATTGACCACCGACCACCCGGCCACTCGGAGCACCGACCGTCGGAAAGTGCGCACTCGGATCGGGCCCCGTGCTCACCAGCTCGTACCCGTCGGCCGGGACCCCGGCCCGCAGCCGCGCGGCCTGGTCGTCCGTCAGCGGGAAGTTGGAGAACACCTGCACGGTCCGCCACCGCCCACCGGCAACGGTCTCCCGCTTCTCATGGACGTACCCGCTCGCCACCAACTCGGACTTGGCCTTCTGGTACCGCCGCCCGGTCATGTGCAGGTCTCGGGCGTGCTCACTGAGGGCCTTGTCGCGATCGCCTTCGGGCAACCCCTGCACGTAGATGACCAGGATCTTCGCGTCACTGCCCAGACGCGACTGACGTACAAGGCCGTTGGAGACCTTCGTATAGCCCCGAGGGGGCGGGATAACATGCGACAGCATCGCGGGTGGACCTCTGATTCCACTAGTGGTGAAGGTCCCCGGGCCGGTGCTCGAACACCGCCGGGGGCCGCTCCATATGCGCACGCGTCACCCACATGCACACACAGAACGTGATGTCACGATTACGGTACCGCAACCTGAGGACTCAGATCTGCCTACTATTGCACCCGAGGCGCACAACAGATGTACATCTGATACATTCAGGCCATGAGTGAGCCTGTGATCGCATCCATGGCCGAGGTCCGCAAGCATCTCGCGGACGTCATAGACCGCGCCCGCCGCGAGGAAACGCCTACGATCATCACGCGCCGAGGCAAGAGCGAAGCGGTCCTGGTCGACATCGACGAGTACCGCCGCCTCCGCGAAGCCGCCGAACGGTACGAGGATGAATGGCTCAACCGCCTCGCCGACCAAGCCGAGGCCGAGGGCACCGAAGGGTCCGTATCCATGGAGGAGATGGCCGCACTCCTCCGGTCGGCCAACTGACCCATGGGCCACGCCACGCGTTTCACAGCCCCAGCTCAGCGCAGCCTTCTGAAGATCCCTCTGCCGGACGCCAGGCGCATCCTCGGCCGCCTGGCGGACCTGCAGAAGGCACTGGACGCAGGCGACCTCTCCGAGTTCGACGTCAAACCGCTTCAGGGCCACCATGCCCGTTGGCGCCTCCGCGTGGGCAACCACCGGGCCGTCTACACAGTCGAGGACGGCCGGCTCATCGTCTGGGTGCTCGCGATCGGCCATCGGCGCGAGGTCTATCGCCACCCCTGAACACGCCGAACCACGCCGGTCACTCCTTCACCGCGCACCCCGCCCGCAGCCAGGCCATCTCGTGCAGCAGCGCGACATCCACGAACGGCTCCTCCGCCGTGGGCCGCGACCTCCAGTCCAGCGGCCAGGTCGCGCCGTCCAGCGCAGGCACCCCCACGAAGGCGTCGCCCCGCGCGCTCCGGCTCATCGCCTCCACCCCGGGCGGCCACCGGTGCCCGGCCGCCGTACCGGGCGCGAGGAGGAAGTACATGCTGCGCTCCCCGACGCCCGAGCGGACGATCGGCCCGGCGCGGAAGTCGGTGAACTGCATGACCTCGTACGCGATTTCCTCGCCCAGCATGCCGATGGCCCGTACGGCGTCGAAGTGGATGCCCACGTGGCGGAGGGCGTGGCCGGAGGCGGGGATCCAGGACGGCACCGGATCCAGTGAATTTCCAAGTTCCATGCGCTCAGCTTTGCGGCGGACACGTACCGTGACCAGGGTCACAAGCAGGTTGTGAACAGTGGTGTACAGACGAGGTGACCCGTGCACTCCAGTGATCAGGCCGAGACGGCCGCCGCGATGTTCGGCCTGCTGCTCCGGCATTTCCGGGAGCGGGCCGGGCTGTCGCAGGAGCAGTTGGGCAAGCGCATCGGCTACTCCAAGTCCCAAGTGGCGATGGTGGAACGGGGCGCGCGACCGCCGAAGGGCGTCTTCGTGCAACGGGCGGATGAGGTGCTGGGTGCACAAGGTGCACTGATCGTCGCGGCACCGAAGCCGCCGAAGCAGACAGAGCAGCGCAATCCACTGCCGGGCTGGTTCACACCGTTTGCGGACGAGGAAGCCAGAGCCACAGTTCGGCATGCCTACGAGACTCACGTAATCCCTGGACTGCTCCAGACCGAAGCGTATGCACGGGCAGTTCTCGCTGGGCAGTACCCGGCTTTCGATGACGACGAGATCGAAGAGAAGCTCGCCAGCCGGTTGGCTCGCCAGAGCCTGCTCTCTCGCAGGCCCCTGCCGGACATCAGCTTCGTACTGGAGATGGCCGCGCTCACCCGGCCGATCGGCGGCCGGCGGGTTCGCAAGGCGCAACTGCACCACCTCGCGTCACTGGCCCAGTTGCGGCATGTCCAGATTCAGTTGATGCCGGAGGACGTGGAGAACCACCCGGCTCTGGACGGACCATTCGTTCTTCTGGAGAACGCGGAGCGTCATCGGATGGCCTACATCGAAGGCCAAGGGGGCAGCTTTTTCGTCACCCAACAGCCCGACCTAGGGAACCTGTTCGGAAAGTATGGACTGCTGCGGGCACAGGCATACACTCCGGACAGGACTCAGGAGAAGATCGAGAAGATGGCAGAGGAACTATGAGCACCGACCTCCACTGGTTCAAGTCCACCTACAGCGGGAACCAGGGCGGCGACTGCGTAGAGGTGGCGCTCACCTGGTCCAAGTCCACCTACAGCGGCAGCGAGGGCGGCGACTGCATCGAGGTCGCCACCTGCCCCCACACCATCCACGTCCGCGACTCCAAGGACCTCACCGTCCCCCCGCTCGCCGTCTCCCCCACCACCTGGACGTCCTTCGTGGAGTTCGCCGCCTCCTGAGTGCCCCAGGCCCAGCGCGCGGTCACGCGAACGACGGCCACCGGGCGGCGGCCCATTCCCGCCAGCCCGCCCACCCCGGCGGTGGGCCGGAGATCGCACCGCCTTCCAGTTCCGCCGCGTCCGGCTCCTCGAACTGCGCCCACCCGTGCAGGATGTCGGCCTCGGTCATCGGGAACGTCTCCCCGGCGGCGGTCGCCCAGCGGTGGGCGATCCGGGTGCGCTGGGTCTCGGCGTCGACCGGCAGGTAGAGGAGACGGAAGCGCGCGCCCTCCGCCTCCGCCAGCCACCGGATCGCGGATCGTTCGTCCCGGGACCAACAGCCGTAGTCGACCACCACGTCGGTCCCCACCTTGACCGCCTCCAGGGCGAGCCAGAGCATGCGCCCCTCCAGCACGTCCCGCTTCCCGTCCGGCTCGGCCTCGCCGAAGAGGGGCAGCATCCATTCGTCGGGCGTCAGGCGCAGCGCGCCGTGCTCCTCGGCTAGCTGCCGGGCTCTCGTGGTCTTTCCGGCCCCTGGCAGGCCGACCATCAGGAACAACGTGGTCACGCGCAGATCGTGTCAGGAGGTCGGGACGGACCACCACCGCCTTTCCGGGCTGACCACGGGCGGAGGTCCGGCCGCGCGGTGCCGATCCAAAATTCTCCGCGCGGATCCGAACGCCTTGCGATCATGCCGCCACGGGAACACATCCGGGGCAGGGAGCGAAGAGATGCAGGTACAGGTCCGTCCGTACGAGGCGCGGGATCTCGACCCGATAGTCGATCTTTCGCTCCGCGCCTGGGTGCCTGTCTACGAGAGCTTCGCCAAGGTGTTGGGGCCGGAGGTGTTCCAGCGGCAGTATCCGGACTGGCGTACGTCCCAGGCGAAGGAAGTCGAAGCGGCCTGCACAGCGGGCAAGGCTCACGTCTGGGTCGCGGACGCCGGAGCGAAGGTCGTCGGGTTCGTCGCCGTGGTGCTGGAACCCGAAGGCGGCGCGGGAGCCGTCGAGTTGCTGGCGGTCGACCCCGACTGCCAGGGGCAGGAGGTCGGTACGACGCTGACGGAGTTCGCGACCACCTGGATGAGGGAGGCCGGGGTGACCCTGGCCTCCATCTGGACCGGCGGCGACCCGGGCCACGCACCCGCCCGGAGAACGTACGAGAAGGCCGGGTACACGGCGTTGCCCCTGGTCCGCTACTACAAGGCCCTGTAGCCGGCGCGCAGGTGCTACCTACGCGCCAACGCCTCTCGCGCCGCGTTGACCAGCCGGTGGGCATCGGCGCCGTACACAGCCGACTCCCGCAGCGTCGCCCAGGTCCGCAGGTACGTGTCCACGCTGACCTCGTCGTCGATCCACAGCTCCGCGTGCCAGTTCTCGACGATCACCTGGCGGTCGTCGTAGACCCAGAAGGCCGTGGCAGGCGGGATCTTGAGCGAGGCGGACAGCGGGATGATTCCCAGCTCCATGGTGTCCAGGCCGATCGCTCCTGAGAGACGGTCCAGCTGGGCCGTGAGCACCGACGGCGGGCAGACCAGGGCGTGCAGGGCAGCCTCCCACATGACGAGGTGGAAGCGCTTCGAGGAGTCGTACAGCTCCCGTTGCCGCTGCATACGGGATCGGACCGCCTCCTCCGTGTCACGCGGCGACCGCTGCAGCTCCGCGTACCTCGTGAAGATCGCCCGAGCGTAGTCCGGGGTCTGGAGAATCCCGAAGACCATGGACGGCTCCCAGCCACGGAACACCGTGGCGTCGGCGTGAGCACTCAGGTGGGTGTCCTGGACCGGCTTGTGGCCTGCGGCAAGCTGCCGCCGCCATGATCTGATGTGTGACTCGAAGCCCCTTAGGCGTGCCAGCAGTTCGTCGTACAGATCCGGCCGGCCAGTTGCCTCCGCCCAGGCGCGCAGGTCCTCGGGCGAGGGCGTCTGCCTGCCGTTCTCCAGCCTGCTGACCTTGGACTTGTTCCACCCGGCCTGCCCGGCGAGCTCCGTACCGGTGAGTCGGCCACCGGCGGCGGAGAGGCGGAGTTCGCGCAGCCGTACTCCAAGTGCCTCTCGCGCCTGCTGGTAGTCCGTGCTCACCGGTACACGCCTGTCTCAGCTCTCCTTCGCGATCAGCTTCTCCGCCAACTCCGCGTACTGCACGGCGTGATGTTCCGCCGCGTCCCGCACCATGGCGTACCGCAGCACCTCCGCGGGCTGCGTGATCAGCTCGACATCGACCAGGTTGTCAGTGTCGTCGAAGTTGAGCAACGCGACCAGCCTGGAGTCGAAGAGCCAGAAGTCCTCGGCGGGCAGGCCAAGCCGGTCGGCGTCCTCGCGCCACAGGTTGCGGATTCTCTCGCCGACCTCGCTGTTGCGCCGCGCGTTGTCGAGCAGATAGAGCTGGCCGGGTGTGGGCGGGTCGTCGACGATGCGGACGCGCTCGAACCGCTTGCCGAGCGCCACCTGCCCGTGGCGCTCGGCACACCAGGCCGCGTCGACTCCGGCCCAGTTGACCGGCGTCCCACGGGTGAACTGGGCGTACGTTTCGGTGAGCTCGTCGGAGGCGTACCGGCTCCGCGTCTCCAGGCGCCAGGCGGTGTGCTCGAACTGGGTGAAGAGCCGGTCGAACTCCTCCAGTCCGATGATGTCCGGCACCCGGACGACGTCCTGCGGACCGAAATCGACCAGCAGCTCGCGCGGGACCACGACAGGCACCTCACCGTCGCCCAGGTGCCTCAGTTGAGCGATGTCATCGGGGTCGGTGAGAGGGAGGCCGTGAACGACGACCTCGCCCGTGTCGAGGTCCTCGTGAAGGGACGGGCACCCATTGACACCACTACCGGTGCCGTTGAACCGCAGTCGCCGAGCCATGGTGAGTCCTTCCCTGGGGGACAGGTCTCCCCCAGCTTCCATGCAGTGGCCGCCCGCAGTCCTGGTTCCCGTCGTCCTGAATCGACAACCTTGCGCAACCCCACCCCACAGGCGAGCAACATCGCGCAACTCCCCTGCCGCCCGACGACTCTCCCTCGCTAGCTTCGCTCTCAAGGCCGGAGCACTGCGGACCTGGGTGCCGAAGCCGCGACGAAGAAGGAGTAGTCCATGAACGCAACGCTCCACCGGTCCACGGACATCATCCGCACTCGGGACCCGAGAGGACTTCTCAACGCGGTACAGCCCCTCGTCCAGCACCTGACCGTCAACGTGCTGGACGGCGGGATGACTCTCTGGGACCGGGAGGTCGCCCTGCTGCTGCGTGACCACACGATGGTCCGCGACATGGCCGAACGCATCCTCGGGAACGCCGTCATGTACACCATCGGCTGCATGGAGAACCCGGAGGTCCACCTGGGGGTGGGCAAGCTCGTCGACATCGGTGTCCACCAGCTCATCCTCGACACGCCGGTCTGGTGGGCTCTCTGCGAGGCCTACAACGAAGGCCGCTACAAGCACCACGCCCCGTTCGTCGAGCGGCGTCGCGACGGCTTGTGCCTGCGTACGGCGGACTTCCTGCGGTCCATCGGCTTCGATGTCGACGAGGAGCTGTGGGCGATCGACGGCACGGAGTGCTCGCCGTGCGACAACAAGGTCCCCGACAGCCACTGAACGGCCTGCGCCGGTCCCTGCCCCCGCGCCCGTCAGAGGGAAGGGACCGGCCTTCACCAAGAGGAACCACCTTGCCCGCGCACCACGACATCGCCGCAGAGACCGAGCTGTGGGACACCTACGCCGGCTCCGCCTTCAAGGACGACGCCGAACCGGCCTTCTGCTGGACCCAGTACGCCGGTCACGGCCCCGGCCCTGAGGTGCTCGGCGAGCCGGGCTCCGCGCTGGAGATCGGCAGCGGCACCGGCCGCGCCCTCGCGTACCTGGCTCAGCGGGGTGTCGTCACCCGAGGGGTCGACCTGTCGCCGGTCATGGTGAAGAAGACCACCGCGAAATGGGCTGCCGACGGAGCACAGTTCGTCTGCGCCGAGGTCTTGGAGCACCTGCGTGGGCACGAGGAGACGTACGACGCGGTCTACTCGATCTTCGGAGCCGCCTGGTTCACCGACCCCGGCCGGCTCTTCCCGCTCGTCCGTCAACGACTGGCCCCCGGAGGCGTGTTCGCCTTCTCGCAGCCTCCGGCCATCCCGGGCGCTTACGGGCCGCAGGGTATGTACAAGGGTGGCTTCGCGGGCAAGGCCATGTTCACCTACCGCTACAGCTACCGCCCGGCCGTGTGGGAACGCCTGCTGACCCGGGCCGGGTTCGCCACGGCCGAAGCCCAGGTACTCGACGCGCCGCTCCCCGGACACATCGGTACGCTGCTGGTCCGCGCTGTGGCTCCGTGACGGGAAGCCTGCTTCTCCGACGCCCGGTGCCCAGCGGCCAAGGAGGGGGGCGTGACCGGGATACGCGCGCGCCGTCAGTCCTGCGTCAACGGCAGGCACTCGGCGAGCAGGTCGACGACATCGCGCCAGGCTCGTTGCGCGTGCCGTGGGTGGTAGCCGACGCCAGGGACCGTGGGGTGGTCGACCGGCGGGTGGTGGAAGGCGTGCAGGGCACCGCCGTAGACCGTGAGGCGCCAGTCGACGCCCGCGGCCTGCATCTCGGCGGTGAACGCGTCCCGTTGCGCGGGCGGCATGATCGGGTCCTCCGAACCGACCCCGGCCCACACCGGGCAGCGGATGTGCGCCGCCTCGCCCCGTCGGCCCGTGGTCGTCGCGTTGACCGTTCCGATCGCGCGCAGACCGACGCCGGCGCGCCCGAGTTCCAGCGTGACCGCGCCCCCGGTGCCGTAGCCGACGGCGGCGATCCGGTCGGGGTCGGTACGCGGTTCGGCGCGCAGCACGTCGAGCGCCGCACGGCCGATGTCCCGCAGCCGGTCGGGGTCGGCGAGCAGCGGCAGGCAACGGGCCAGCATCTCCTCGGGGTCGGCCAGATAGCGCCCGCCGTGCAGGTCGAAGGCCAGCGCCACGTAACCCAGTTCGGCGAGCGCGTCGGCCCGGCGGCGCTCGACGTCGCTGAGGCCCATGCCCTCCGGCCCGAGCAGCACCGCGGGGCGGCGGTCGCGACCGGCCGGGAGCGCGAGGTGCCCGATCATCGTCAGACCGTCGGCCGGGTACGCCACCGTACGCGTCGAGATCGTCGTAGGCGTCATCGTCGTCGTGGTCGTCGTCATGAGGCTGGACTGTAGGGGTCGTCCACCCCGGTCCGGCTCGTGTTCTGCCACCGGCAGAGCGAAGGCCGATCCGGTGCCGTCACAGCCGCATGATCCGCCGGGCCATGCCCGGGTGGCGTGATCAGGGTCACCCATGTCCCTCTGGCTGACGCCCCTGCGCTGCCACCGACGCGCCTGTCAGGCAGGTGGTGTGAGGCTGATGAGGACGGTGATCTGCTTTCCGTCCGGAAGAGCGGTGACCGCGACGTGCCGCGCGAGGCGGCAGACCAGCGGCCAGCCGAACCCGCCGACCTGGCCTTTCTCCCGGCTCTTGGGGTCGGTGGTCACCGGTGGGCACGTACTGGCGTCCGCGACATTCAGGATCAGTCCGTCGTCGGTGATCCACAGGTCGAAGGCGGTGAGTCCGTCGCCGTGCCGGATCGCGTTGGTGACGAGCTCCGAGGTCACCAACAGCGCGTCCCCCAGCACCCGCGCACCGGCTTCCTCGTCCTGCAGATCCGGAGCACCAAGAGCCATCTGTTCCCGTACGAGGGCACGCGCGTCGGCCGCCGTCGCGGGCAGACCGCCCCCCGGCCCCGGCAGAGGGGCCGCTTGGGCGTGATGCGGGTCACCCCCCGCACGGGCTTCGGTTCCGGCACAGTCATCGGTCATCGCACGTCACCTGCCCTGGCCTCCTGACGGCACACCCCGCTCGTCCCCGCGCCGGGACATACGGCGCTCCAGCGGCAGTGCCGCCGAAGGGCACCGGGCGGAACCCCCGGCCCTGAGCGCCATGGGAGGAAGGGCACAGCCCGCCCGAGGGTGATCATACGGACAGGAACCACGCGAGGCACGGCCCGCTCCCGCACGACGATCAGATGACGTTTCACCCGGCCGTGGGGACCGGCCTGGCTTGTGGTGGCTGATGTATGGGACGGTGGAGAGACAAGAGACCGAGCCGGTGCGACCCTGTGCCGACTCTTCGGGAGCCGGACGTTGCCCCCACCACGGGCATCCGGCCCCGCCCTAGCCGTACAGAGCCCCGCACGCGGGGCTCTCCTCGTCTTCGGGCTCGGCAACCCCCAGAAGGGGGGCGCACACCATGTACGTCACAACTGAACTGCACGGCCGCGGCGCCACACTCACCCCGCGCGGCGACATCGACTTCGAGACCCTGGATCAGCTCCGGGCCTGCCTCAACGGCCTCCCCGACACCGTGGCCGAGGTCACCTGGGACCTGCACGCCGTCACGTTCATGGACATCGCCGGACTCCACCTCATCAGTACACCGACCGCCCCCGCGCAGGTCACCCTGACCAACCTGACACCGTCGGTCACCCACCTGCTGGAAGTAGCCACGGCTACCTTCCCGGACCGGGGATGGGACCGGCTCCTGCCCGCCCCGGTGGGCCGAGGGGCCATGCGTACCACGGTCTGAGCCGGACAGGTGCCGACCGGCAGGCGTGACGGGATGCACCAGGCGCTGCTGACATGGAATCAACATTCCGGGGCATTGGTCTGGACCACCGTGCAGTAAGGAGGCACCCCCATGCCCTGGAGATCCCAGGCCCGTGTCCACGTGCGCCGAGAGCTGGGCGCGCTGGTGGTCACCGCTTGTGGTGACTTCGACGCCGACGAGCAGGACCTGCTGCCGGCCGCCTGGAGAGAGGCCGACGAACAGGCCCTGCCTGTCACCGTCCTGGACCTGACCGGTGTCACCTTCGGGGACAGCTCCTTCCTCGACACCCTGCTCCGCGCCCGCCGGATGCACCACGCCGCCGACCGCCGCCTGGTCCTCGTAGGCCCCCTCCAGCCGAGCGTCATCACCCTTCTGACCGTCACCCGGGTGCTGGAGCACTTCGACATCGCCGACAGCCTGGACCAAGCCCTCGGCGGCGAACCCCTCTCCGACGGGACCGCGACGGCGTAAGCACCGGCAACGGCTCCTCCGGGGTGACGAAGCCCGCCGGAGGAGCCGGGCCCCGGAGTGCCGGCGTGTCACGGCTCCGGTCAGCTCACGCGATCCACCGGTCAGCCCCTAGGCTGGGTGACGGTAGGGCGCTCCGGCTCCTGCGCCCAGGCCCCCTCCCCCCTGCACCTCCGCCCCTGCCGCCGCGTCCTGATGGAGGGATCCGATGATCACCTGGCGCAGGCTCACCGAGGACGACTTCCCGTTGCTGATCTCCTGGCTGGAGCAGCCGCACGTGGCCCGGTGGTGGAACCATGAGACCTCCGCCGACGCCGTACGACGGGACTTCGGGCCCGCCGCCAGAGGTGAGGAGCCCTCGGAAGACCTGGTCGTTCAGGTCGGCGGGAGGCCGGTCGGGCTGGTGCAGCGGTGCCGGCTGGCGGACTATCCCGAGTATCTGGTGGAGGTCGCCACCCTCGTCGACGTTCCTGCCGGGGCCATGAGCATCGACTATCTGATCGGTGAGCCGCAGCTGGTCGGCCGTGGGCTCGGGCCGCAGGTGATCCGGTCGGCCGTCCAGGCGATCTGGGACGAGCATCCCGATGCCTCGTGCGTTCTCGTGCCCGTGTCGGCGGCCAACCGGGCGTCCTGGCGGGCCCTGGAGAAGGCCGGGCTGGTGCGGGTCGCCGAAGGGGAGCTGGAGCCGGACAATCCTGTCGACGACCGGGCCCACCACCTCTACCGGATCGACCGACCCTGACGACCCGTCAGTTGCTTCTTGCGAGCGCCAGTACGCTCAGGCCGAACATCAGCACCCCAACGGGAGATGGACCTCCGACAGGTGGGCGGTACCGACCGCGACCTGCGCCGAGGCGAGGGCCAGGAAGCCGGTCACGTACCAGATCTGCCGAGGCGATCCGCCGCCCGGCTTCCAGGCCAGTACCGCCGCGAGGACGTACAGCATCGACGCCCCGTACATCACGCGCGCCCCGACGCTGTGCACTATCTCTCCGTACGACGTGGTGAACAGCAGTCCGGTGGAGACCGCCTGGACGAAGATGGTCTGACCGTGGCGTCGTTCGACGTCGCCGCCGACGGCCGCGTCACCCGGATCTGGGTCGTCCGCAACCCGGAGAAGCTGCTGCCCTGGCTGCGGGAGAGCTGAGGCGGGGTCCTCAGGCCGGCGCCTGACCCGTCTCGAAGCGGCTGATGCGGTCGCCGGTGACCGTGAAGGACCAGCGCGTCCGCATCGTGCCCCACGTGTCGTTCGTGTAGTCGACGACGAGGGTGCGGCCGTCGTCCGAGGCCTGTACGACGTCCATCCGGCCGTTCGCCTTCGGGGAGAAGATCTCCTTCTCCGTCCAGGCGGCCAGATCCCGTTCGCTGCCGTCGTCGGACATCGTGGCGTCGTCGGTGAGGACGGCGGTGAAGGCGCTCTCGTCGCCCGCGTTGACGGCGGCGACGAACTTCTCGACCACCGGGTCGCTGATCGATGTGGTCATGGTGTTCCTCCTGAGTAGGCCCAGGGCCGGGGCCACCGGGCTCCCGGGATGCTGTCGAGGCCGAGTCTCCGTCAGCGGGCCCATCACGGCATGTCGAAACCTGCCGGTCGAACCCCGCCTATCGAGGCCGCCGGCGCGGCCGCGGCGCTCTCTCCCTGGCCGGAGCAGCAGGCGTCGCCGCCGGCGACGGCGCTCTTGCCCAGCTGGTCGGCGTCGGCCTTGACGACGTAGACCTCCCAGGGCTCCTTACCGGGGCCGGTGACCCACACCTTGTCCTGGAGGGCGTAGCAGCAGGAGGTGTCGTTCTCCTCGAACGTCACCAGCCCCGCGTCCTTCAACCGGGTGGTGGCGGCGCTGACCTGCTCGGTGGAGGCGACCTCGACGCCGAGGTGGTCCAGGCGGGTGTCCTCGCCGCTCTCGCCTTCGATGAGGACGAGCTTGAGCGGGGGCTCGGTGACGGCGAAGTTGGCGTACCCGTCGCGGCGCTTGGCGGGCTCGGCACCGAAGAGCTTGGAGTAGAAGGCGATCGAGGCTTCGAGGTCGGCAACACGGAGGGCAAGCTGAACACGGGACATGACGGTCTCCCAACGACTCTGTTTCGACACCTGTCGATACAACCGACCTTGCCATCGAGATCGACGACTGTCAATATAGAGGAATATCGAAACAAGCTGGTCTGCCGGTGCTCGGACAGAACGACGAAGCGGCGTGCTGCGCGCCGATGGTCCGCGAGCCGCTCGGCGAGGAGGCCGCGGCGGAGCTGTCGCGGATGTTCAAGGCGCTGTCGGACCCGATCCGGCTGCGGCTGCTGTCGCTGATCGCCTCCCACGAGGGCGGCGAGGCGTGCGTGTGCGACCTCGTCGACCCCTTCGACGTCTCCCAGCCGACGATCTCCCACCACCTGAAGGTGCTGCGGGAGGCCGGGCTGGTCGGCTCCGAGCGGCGCGGGACCTGGGTGTACTACTGGGTGCTCCCCGAAGCCCTGGCCAGGCTGTCCGCCCTGCTGGAGATCCCCGCCGCACCCGTGAAGGTCCCGGCGTGAGCGCGCCGGCGCCGCTGCGGCGGGCGGCGGTCGAAGGGCTGGGGACGGCCGCGCTGGTCGCGGTGGTGGTCGGCTCCGGGATCCAGGCCACCGAACTGACCCGCGACATCGGGACGCAGCTGCTGGCCAACTCCCTCGCCACCGTCTTCGGGCTCGGCGTGCTCATCGCCTTCCTGGGACCGGTGTCCGGGGCGCACCTCAACCCCGCGGTCACCCTGGCCGCCTGGTTCACCGGCCGCCGCACCGGCGGCGGTCTGACCCTGCGCGACGTCTCCGCGTACATACCTGCCCAGGTCGTCGGCGCGGTCAGCGGGGCGCTGCTGGCCAACGCGATGTTCGACAAGCCACTGGTGGCCTTCTCCACCCACGAGCGGTGGGCCGGGCACTTGTGGCTGGCGGAGGTCGTGGCCACCGCCGGGCTGGTCTGGCTCATCTTCGGCCTGGCCCGCGCCGGCCGCGCGCACCTGGCGCCGCTGCTGGTCGCCTCCTACATCGGCGCGGCCTACTGGTTCACCTCCTCCACGTCCTTCGCCAACCCGGCCGTCACGACCGGCCGGGCGTTCACCGACACCTTCGCCGGTATCGCCCCCACCTCCGTGCTGCCCTTCCTCGCCGCTCAGCTGATCGGCGCCGCCGTCGGGCTCTGCCTGGTCGCCGTCTGCTTCGGCAGCCCGGCCACCGGGGACGAGGACGAGGCCCTCGTCCCGCACGACGGGCAGCAGCCCTCCGCCCGTTCCACTGAAGAAGGCGTCCTGGCCTGATGAGTACTTCCGCCGTTCCTTCCGTGCTGTTCGTCTGCGTGCACAACGCCGGCCGGTCCCAGATCGCCGCCGCCTTCCTCACCCACCTCGGCGGCGACCGCGTCCAGGTCCGCTCGGCCGGATCCGCGCCCGCCGACACGGTGAACACGGCTGTGGTGGAGGCTCTGGCCGAGGTCGGCATCGACATCTCGGCCGAGACGCCCAAGGCCCTCACCGCAGAGGCAATGCAGGCGTCCGACGTGGTGATCACCATGGGCTGCGGCGACGCCTGCCCCTACTTCCCCGGCAAGCGGTATCTGGACTGGCAGCTGGAGGATCCGGCAGGGCAGGGCGTCGCGGCCGTCCGGCCGATCCGCGACGAGATCGAGCGGCGCATCCGGGGCCTGCTCGCCGAACTCGGCATCGAGCCTGCGGCGTGACGGGCACCGAGACCGGCGTGCGCATCACACCGCTGCGGCCGGAGCACGCCGAGCAGGTCCTGGCGATCTACCAACTCGGCATCGACGAGGGCAACGCCACCTTCGAGGCCGCCGCCCCGGCTTGGGAAGCATTCGACAGCGTCAAGCTGCCCGCCCACCGCCTGGTCGCCCTGCACAAGGACGGCCAGGTGCTGGGCTGGGCCGCCGTGGTGCCGGTCTCCGACCGGTGCGCGTACGCCGGCGTCGTCGAGCACTCCGTCTACGTCCACCCCGACGCCCGCGGCCGCAGGGTGGGCCTGGCCCTGTTGACCGCCCTGCTCGCCTCCACCGACGCCGCTGGTATCTGGACGGTGCAGTCCGGCATCTTCCCGGAGAACACCGCCAGCCTCGCCCTGCACCAGCGCGCCGGGTTCCGTGTCATCGGCACCCGCGAACGTATCGGACGCCACCACGGCGCCTGGCGCGACGTCGTCCTCGTCGAGCGCCGCAGCCGCAGCCGCCGGAGAGGGCCCTCAATCTCGCGTACGACATCAAGGAGGCCGCCGCCGCTAAGGGCAACCACAGCGGACGCCGCAAGGTGATCGACGACGACTCGCTCCTGTTCGCCCGCGCACTGAAGGACCGCGGCGTCCCTGTCCCCGAGATCGCGGGCAGGCTCACCATCAAGACCGGCAAGAACGTGGGCAAGCACCCCTCAGTCGCCTCCCTGTACCGCGCGCTCGCCAAAGCCGAAAAAGCCGCCGGGACCGACGATGCACAGGTCATCGGCCCCCGCCGTCCGGGCCGCGTCCGTACCCCCGGGCCCGGCAGCGGCACCGACCCCGCACGTCAACCGTCTCCCGCTCCATCCCCCACCCGGCCGAGGAACATCTCCCGGTCCGGACAGGTCGTATGCGCGGGCCACAGCGCGTGGACCGGGACGTGGACCGGCGGCTCCAGGCCGACGACGTACGCCGAGCCGCCCGCCACCGGACGGGGAGACACAAAGATCGGGTCGGCCCACCAGGAAGATAGATCGTCGCAGGTCAGCGGTGGCGCGAAGGGGCCGGAGAGGCGGCCGGGAAAGCCGTTGACGTACGCGTACGGGTCACGAAGGATCGGCCCGTGACGATCAACGAACAGCCCTCGGCCGTGGCGGAGCGGACTTCCCGACGGGCACCGGCCCGCCCCATCGCGCTCATCACCGGCGTCGGCCGCTCCATCGGCATCGGCGCGGGCATCGCCCGGCAGCTGGCGGCCTCCGGCTGGGACATCGCCTTCACCTACTGGACGCCGTACGACCGGCGGATGGAGTGGGGCGCCGAGGACGGGGCGGCCGCGTCCATCGCGCGGGAGCTGGAGGACGCCGGAGCCCGTACGGCGGCGATCGAGGCGGACCTGACCGATCCGGATGGCCCCACCCGCATCTTCGACGAGGCGGAACAGCGCCTGGGCCCGGTCACCGCGCTGATCCTCTCGCACGCGGAGTCGGTGGACTCGGGACTGCTGGACACCACCGTGGCGGCGTTCGACCGGCACTTCGCCGTGAACGCGCGGGCCAGTTGGCTGCTGATCCGCGAGTACGGGCTCCGATTCCGCGGCGAGCCCGGAAGCAAGCCCGGCGAACCGAGCGCGGACACGGGCACGGGCACCGGCACCGGCACCGGCACCGGCACCGGCCGCATCGTCGCGCTCACGAGCGACCACACCGTGGGCAACCTCCCGTACGGCGCGAGCAAGGGCGCCCTGGACCGCATCACGCTGGCCGCCGCGCACGAACTGGCCCACCTCGGCGTGACCGCCAACGTCGTCAACCCCGGCCCGGTGGACACGGGTTGGATGAACGACGAGCTGCGCGACGCCCTCATCCAGGGCACCCCGCTGGGCCGCCTCGGCACCCCTCGGGACACCGCGCACCTGGTGGACTTCCTGTGCTCGCCACAAGGCCAGTGGGTCAACGGGCAGTTGCTGAAGAGCAACGGCGGCGCGGCGCCCTGAGCACGCCCGGGAACGCCATGCCCCGCAACCCTGTCGAGTCCTGACGGAACGTCTACTGTTTGCCTGGTCCATGTAGTGCACAGGGGGTCGCATGCAAGGCGAAGACAGGTCCGGGGCGGGAGCCGGTGGCGACGGCCGTGGTGTTCCGGAGGACCGCTGGGCGGGCGAGGGCCTCCAGCGCGCGGACTCCGGGACCGCACAGGAATGGCCCAGGACACCGCCACGCGACCGCCCGCAGGGCCGCCCGCAGGTGGTGATCGAGGGCCGCTACGAGTTGCTGGAACCGATCGG
Source organism: Streptomyces sp. CA-146814 (assembly GCF_050942385.1). Taxonomy (NCBI): domain Bacteria; kingdom Bacillati; phylum Actinomycetota; class Actinomycetes; order Kitasatosporales; family Streptomycetaceae; genus Streptomyces; species Streptomyces sp. CA-146814. The sequence goes on along the minus strand of NZ_CP192068.1, from coordinate 4,469,017 downwards.
CAGCGGCGGTATGGGCGAGGTGTGGCGGGCCCACGACCGGCGGCTGCGCCGCTTCGTCGCCGTGAAGGGCCTGCTCGACCGGAACGCGATGACCGCCGGAACCCAGGCCGCCGCGATGCAGCGGGCGCGCCGGGAGGCGGAGGCGATCGCCAAGATCGAGCACCCGAACGTGGTGACCGTCCACGACCAGGTCGAGACCGACAACCAGGTCTGGATCGTGATGAAGCTGCTCGAAGCCAGGTCCTTGGCGGATCTCCTGAGGTCCGAGCAGGTGCTCGCCGTCCCCAGGGCCGCGGACATCGGCCTCCAGATCCTCCAGGGCCTGCGGGCGGTGCACGCGGCGTCGGTCGTCCACCGCGATGTGAAGCCCGGCAACGTGCTGGTGCGGGACGACGGGCTGGCGATCCTGGTGGACTTCGGGATCGCCACGTTCGAGGGCGCGGCGCAGGTGACCCGGTCCGGCAGCGTGATCGGCACGCCCGCGTACCTGGCACCCGAACTCTTCACGCCCGGCTCCCCCGGCCCCACCCCGGCGTCCGACCTGTGGGCGCTGGGCATCACGCTGTACGAGATGGCCGAGGGCAAGGTCCCCTTCGCCGGCGGCGAGGTGTGGGAGGTCCAGGAGAACATCCGGCAGACCCCCGACCCGGCCCTCCGGTACGCCGGCCCGCTCGCCCCGGTGATCCAGGGCCTCCTCTTCCCGGACCCGGCCGAGCGGCTGGACGCGGCGACGGCGGAGGCGATGCTGCGGGAGGTGCTGGGCGCCCCGCTCGCCCGGAACGCGACGGCGGCGGGCGCGGCGACGCACTCACCGACGGCGGTCTCGGAACCGGCGCCCGACCCCTCTCCGAAGCCCCTCGGCCCACAAGCCCCGGCGCCTCAGGCAGCGGACGGACACCCGGTGCGTCGCCGCCCCTGGCTCAAGGCGGCGACGGCGGTGGTGTGCGTGGCCCTGCTGGGCACGGCGGGCTGGCTGGTGGCGCAGGGCGTCGGCGACGACAGCACGGGCAAGAGCGGCACCACCACAGCGGGTTCGGGCGGCCGGGGCGGTGGCACCACCGAAACGGAGAAGTGGAAGGCCGCCAACCCCCTCCTCAAGATCGGCGTCAAGGACGACCAGCCGGGCCTGAGCAAGTACGACAAGAAGACGAAAAAATACTCCGGTTACGACATAGACCTGGCCTATGCGATCGCCGGTCACCTGGGGTACGACCGCGACGAGGTCGCCTTCACCACGGTCCCGACCGACTACCGGAGCACCGCCCTCCGGACGAAGGGCGTGGACCTCGTCATCGCCTCGTACAGCATCACGCCCGAACGGAAGAGCGCGTCACCCGGCGGGGACAGCGTCGACTTCGCGGGCCCGTACTACGAGGCGAGCCGGAGCTTCCTGGTCCGCCAGAAGTCCAGCAAGTACACGATCAACGACTCCAGCGACCTGCGCCGCCTGGGCGTCGAGGTGTGCACGGCGAGGGAGTCGACGTACGAGACGGAGCTGCCGAAACGGGGCTTCACGATGACGGAGTCCCAGCCCAACACGTACCAGGACTGCCTGGACCAGCTGCTGGACGTGACGTCGGACGTCTACGCGGTGGCCTCGGACGACATCATCCTCGCCGGCTACGAGAAGGCGAACCCGGGCAAGGTGCGGCGCCTGGAGAACATCCAGGGCGCGGAGGGCTACGGCGTGGCGATGCGCCCCGGCTCCACGGGCCTGAAACGCGAGGTGTGCTCGGCGCTGCGAAAGATCCTTGCCGGGAAGGTCTGGGAGGACATGTACGAGAAGAACCTGTCGGCCCTGATGAACAACAGGACCCCACCGGGCCGACCGGACCTGACGGAGTGCAAGGGGTACTGAGACTTCCGGGCGTACGGGGGCGGGTCCACGGACCCGGGGCCAGGGTTACGGGTTACGGAGCCCGGCTCACGAGCCCGGGTCACGGATCCGCCCTCACCGCCCCGCCCTCACCGCTCCGGAAACCGCTCCCCGCACCGGCTGCAGAAGACCGGCGCGGAATCCTCGGACAACCGCCCGCACTCCGGGCAGACCCGGTCGAGCATGCAGGGCCCTTCGCCACCCTCGTACGCGGACACCGCGCTCGGCGCCTTGATGGCGAGGCCGGGCCGTCGGCGGTGGACGGTGAGATACGTGAGCCCGTCCACCCCCGCGACAAGAGCCCGCCGCGAGGTCCGAGGCAGCCAGAGAACGGTACGCGGCCCCAACACCAGCTCCCCGCCCGCCACCCGCACAAGCCCCCCGCCCTCCAGCACGACGAGCAGCACATCGAGCACGTCCTCCTGATGCTCCCCGACCTCCGCCCCACCCGGCAGCCGCACCAGATTCGCGTCCAACTCCCGCCCCTGCTCGGCAAGATGCCACAACGCCCCGCGCTGGTCAGGGGCGGCGGAGGCGAGGATGTCGTCCAGTACGGCGAGGATCCGAGGAGTCGCGTTCACGGCGGCCAGGTTACGCCTGGCCGTACGCGAAAATCGGTCCACCGAGAGCCAAGGGGCCGATACTCGGAGCACCTCCAAAACCCCAGTAGGCACCCAGAAAATCACCATGGGAAGGAATCCGGCCTTCACACAACTACTGGCCGCCGCGCCACCGAACGTGCGCGGCGCGACGCCCAGTACCATCGGCCATCCCGTAGGGAATCAAACGGGGCACCTAGCTCCAGGTCCCCCAGACCCCGGTTGCCGCCAACAGCAACAGAACCGGCAACGGCACAAGGGCCAAATCGAACCAGGTGAAGTCCGGAGAGCGGGTCGATGGCACACTGCCCTCGACCACCGCTCCCTTCTTCAGCACACGTCGCATCTGCGACGCAGCCCGTTCGGTCTGCCCGCGGTCCAGCATCGAGGCCGAGAAGGCGAATACGGACACCTCATGGCCGTCCGTCATCAGAACAGTCATTCCGCCTTCTGTGGAGATCATGCGGATGTCTCTCGCGTTGACCCAACTGCGCCCCGCCAGCCCGACAACGAAGAGCCCCTCAGCGTGTACCTCGATGCACGGCCTCCCTATAGCCCGCCAGATGAGGCGAAGCCCGCAGAGGAACATTGCCGCGATGACGGCCGCGTCCGACGACGAGTACTGTCCGCCGTATGCCGTGACCACATACACGGACAGAGGCCCCCCCACCACCACGAGCGAAATTCCCGCTATCCGCCCACTTTTTCGCCGAAGGGTAACCACGGGCTGCTTACGCGGTCGCCGCACGGGTCGAATCGTGTTGATCATCAACAAGCACCCGCTGCGCCACCGCTGAAGCCGCCGGCGCCGCATCCCGCCCAGGCCAAACCCGTGTTGGTACTCATGTTCATGGCTGTCTGCCTCGAATCCAGCACGCCCCTCGGAGCGGCCGGGCGTACATCACCTCGCCAAACCGGCGGGCGCGCCCCAGCGGGACCACGAACGAACGCACTGCCGCTCCAGCTACCGGCCAGGAACCTACCAGCTGCACCACCGGCGGCGACCCAGGCCGTCTGCTTGATGAGCTTGTTCTTGTCGAACTTCCCATTGATGACATCGGCACCGTTGTCCAGGATGACCAGAGCGACTCCTGCCGCCAGGCAGGCTCCGGCGGACGCCGCCACACACACTGCAAAGGCTGCTATCTGCGCGTAGCCGCGCCAATGTTCCCCGACGTGGCTGACCACCTTCCCACCACTATTGTTCCAGGCGGCTCCCCAGCGACCCTTCATGATGTTGCCAAAGATGCCGTCTTCCTTGCGCTGCTGAGCCGCCGCCTCTCGCGCACGCTTGTCTGCTGCCTTCTTCGCCTGCACCTTGAAGTCGGCTGCACGCTTCTGGGCGTGGTTGTCGTTGACCATGTAGGTGCTGGGGCTCGCCTTATAGGCCTTGTAGCGCTTCTTTGGCTCAGCGCCCCGCTTCGGGGTCTCCTTCCACACCCACTTGCCGCTCTTGAGTGTGTAGCTGGCGTACATCCCCCGGTCGGAGGCCCAGCGCTCGTCGCCCTTGACGTTGCCGACGGTGTCGTCGGGGCGTAGGCCCGTCGGGTCGGACTTGGTCAGGGGGCTGTTGTGGGCGTAGCTGTAGGCGTTCATCTGCGCCGGGTCACCGAAGTCGATGATCGGGTCGACGGAGACGAAGCGGCCCAGGACGGGGTCGTATTCGCGGGCGCCCAGGTGGGTGAGGCCGGTGGGGTCGTTGGTTCCGCCGACGAAGCCGCGGGGGCCGAAGACCGATGACTGGGCCGACCGGAGCTGGCCGAAGGGCAGTTGCTTCCTTCGCGTCAGGGCCAGGCTGCCGACCGCGATCGCCGTCATCGCCGTGCCCTGGTGGTCGTTGATCAGGTAGGCGATGGAGTTGCCGTTGCGGACAGCGACGGTCTCACCGTTGTGGGTGTAGTAACGGGTCGCGGTCTTGGTGCCGTTCGCCCCAAGCTTCAGTTCGTCTCCGTTGGGGAGGGTGAGGGTGCTGGAGCCGTCCCCGTTCTTGGCGATGATCCGGTTGCCGTCGGCGTCGTAGGTGTAGGCGGTCTCCTTGCCGGCCTCGGTGAGGGTGGCGAGCTGGCCCTCAGGGGTCCAGGTCAGGTCCTGGACCGTGGTGCCGATGGTCCGCTTGGTGGTGTTGCCCGCGTCGTCGTACTGGAAGGTACTGGTGCGCCCATCGGCCGGGCCGCCGGTGATTGATGCCTGCTGCACCGCGTGAGGACGCTTGGTCCCCGGGGACGGGTGCGTGTAGGTGGTCGTGGCGTCCGAGCCGCCGGCCGTGGTGGCGTGCTCGACCTGCTTCGAGCGGTTGCCGATCTTGTCGTAGCTGTAGCTGTGCCAGTACGCGTCCGGGCCGCCGACCGTCGACGCCGAAGGCACCGCCGCGCAGTCCGTCTTCGCCGTCCAGGCCTCGGAGAGCCGGCCCAGCGGGTCGTTGGTGAAGCACTGGGTGTCGGTGGACTTCTGTGCGTCCTGGCCGCTGACGTTGGTCACGCCGGTGACGTTGCCCGCCGGGTCGTAGGCGTACGTGGTGTCATCGACCCGCTGGGGAACGACGTCCCGGTCGGTGGTCTGCCGGGTCACCTGACCCGTGTGCTCGTCGTACAGCAGGGTCTTGTAGACCTTCTTACCGAGATCGGCGCTGAACTCGAGGCGGGTGGGGCGGGAGAAGACGTCGTACAGCGTGTTGGCGACCAGGGCGTCATACTGCCCGCTGGTGCGGAAGGCCAGGTCGTTGCTGTTGTAGTTCGTGGTCACCCGCTCGACCGGGATGTCGCCCACGGCAGGGTTGAGGGTCCAGAGCAGCGCCCCGGTCTCCTCGTTGTAGCCGTAGGTCCAGGTGTAGGTGCCCGCAAGGCCGCCCGCAGCGGCCGGAACCGTGGTGCTGGTCGACGTCGGCTGGTAGCGGTCGTTGAACCCGCCGGTGGCGGTGGTGTACTCGGCGCTGCCGATGTAGCGCGTGCTCTTGGTCAGTTGCCCCTTGGCCAGGGTGTCGTAGGTCCACTTGGAAAGGAGCTCGGTGCCCTGCCTGACCTCGTCCTTGCGGCCGAGCACGTCGTACTTCGTGGTGAGGGTGATACCCCGGTCGTCGGTCGTGGTGGTGGGGAGGCCGAGGTCGTCGTACTCGGTGAGTGTGGTGCCCTTGTCCGGGTCGATGGTCTTCGTCTTCTGGCCCCGGCTGTCGAAGGTGTAGGTCCAGGTGTTCCCGTCGGGGTCGATGACCGAGGACGGCTCGTCGTACTTGCCGTACACGTACCGGGTCTTCTCCGACGTGGTGCGTGCGGCGTCCGTGTACTGCAGGAGCTCGGTCGTGCGTCCGCGTGCGTCCGTCACCGTCGTGGTGGCCGTGCCGCCCTTGGGCGGGATGACCGTGGTGCGGTCACCCTCGTAGACCGTCTTCGTCCGCCACTGTTCGTCACCGAACTTCACGGACAGGGCGTCCGTGACGCGTCCCATTCCGTCGAAGAGGCTCTGTGTCGCGGTCGGGACCGTGTTCACCGCGGCCGAATTCAACGTTGCCGACGGCGCGTCCGTCGCGTAGTACGGCGCATACGTCTGCCACGGCCGGCCATGGGTGTCGTAGTGGGTCTCCGTCATGATCCGGTGCTGCGTGCCGATGGCCGGGGCCTGTGTCTGGCGCTCGCGCAGCAGTCCGTCGTAGAGCGTGTAGGTGGTGCGGTACTCGCCGTTCTGCTTGAGGGTCTTGGTGGTGACGGCGTTCGTCTCGGTCCGGGAGATCCGGTAGCTGTATTCGGCGGAGGGCTTGGCCGGGTTGGCAGCCTTGGTCCAGCCCGGCTCCCATACCTTCAGTAGCCGGCCCAGGCCGTCATGGACGGCATCGGTGCGCTTGCCGTTGGCGTCGACCGCGGCGGTGACCACACCCCGGACCGGGTCGTGCGTGGTGGTGGCCACGTGGTCCTTGGCGTTGGTCACGGTGACCGTGGTCGGTGCCTGGAGGGTTGCGGGGGTGTAGCCGGTCCGCGTGGTGGTGACCTTCAGCGCGTCGGTGGAGGTCTTCTCCCGGCCGTGCTGGTCGTAGGTGTGGGTCGCGGTGGTGAGGTACCCGGTGCCCTTGGCGTCCTGCTCGTCCAGGCGCGTCACATCGCCCCGGATCGGCGGGGTGGTCAGGGCGGTCGCGCCGTCGTAGTAGTAGCGCTCGGCCGAGACCAGGTCGGCCGGCAGGGCCGGCGTGGTGCCGCAGGGCTTGGCCACGGTCCGGGACTCGGAGATCGTGGTGAGGATGTTGAGCGTGGTGTTGCGGACGTAGGTGTTGGTGGTGCACTCCTCGTCACCGGACTTGGCCGTGTCGCCGAGCGAGGACTCCGTCAGCACCTGGCCGACCGGGTCGAAGGTGCGCTCCAGGCGCGTGGTGCGCCAGCCCGCTCCGACGGCGGTGCGGGTCTGCTCGATCTTCCCGCCTGTGGCGTACGCGTGGAGCGCGGGCAGCCCTTCGGCCCGGGTCTCGGTGGCGGTCGCGGCCGAGCGCCACGGCTCGTAGCTGGTGGTGGTCTCGAGCTTGCCGCCGTCGCCGTTGTAGGTGGCCTCCTCACGGGTCATGCCGGCGAAGGCCTCCCGGTCGGCGACGGCGATCCCTTCGGTGTCCTTGACCGAGGCCCCGTCGATACCGCGGAAGTAGCGGTACTCCTTCAGGGTCCGCTTGTCGGGTGCCGCACCCGTGCGGACCTGGACGCGGCCGTACCCCTTGCGGTCGCCGTACGTCAGGTGCTTGGCCACGGTGAACTCGTCGTCCTTCGACTTGGCCCAGGCCATGCCGTCGAGGTACGCGTAGTCGGTCCGCTTGGCAGGGGCGCCGCCGGTGACGTCGGTCTCCAGGACCTGGGTGACGACATAGGAGTGGAACCAGTCGAGATACGGCTCGTAGTTCGCCCCGGGAGCCTCTGGCGGGGACCACTTCACCGGATAGCACCGCCGGTTGTTGGACGTGGGGGTGGGGATGCTGCCCGCTGTGCAGTCGGTCGGCGAGTAGGTGACCCCGATCCGTCCGCCGGTCTCGGTGTTGATCCCGTAGACGCGGTAGCGCCAGAACGGCGGCACCGGGTCCGGCTTGCCGCCGGTGGTGGCACCTTCCACACGGTTGGGCCGTGTCTGCCCCAGGAAGGTCACCGCGGGGAGGGTGACGGAGCCGGTGCCGCCGTGACCGGTGCGCGTGATCGACGCCAGCCACAGGGCCGGGTCACTGCCGTCGCCCGGCGAGGGGAACTGGTGGGTGAAGGCCCAGGAGTCGACCGGCTTGAAGGCCGTGCCGATGAGGACCGACGTGTCGATCTTCGTCAGGCGCTTGCGGCTCCAGAAGGAGGGCGAGTAGCGGTCCTTGCACTCCGTGCCCGAGGCGCAGTAGCGGTCGAAGGGAACGTCGGGCCAGTTCTTGGCCTTGGCCTTGTCGAACGTTGCGCAGTCGCTCAGGCAGCGCTCGCTGTTGGTGAACTCCACCTTGGCAGCCGGCTGGGCGTAGAAGTTGCCGTCACGCAGGCCGTACTCGATCCGCTTGAGGTAGCCGCCTCGCGTGTAGGGAGTCGCGGTGGAGGCACCGGTGCTGGGGTTGACGTTGCGACCGTAGTAGTTGGTCTCCTTCTCCCAGTAGTACGACATGGCGTCGCCGTGCGGGTCGATGACCGCGTCGAGGTTCCACCGCCAGGCCTGCTGGCACCAGGCGTCCTTGAACGCCGCCGCATAGCACGGCTCGCCGGTCTGGTTGCCGAAGACCGGAACCGTCCACGCGGAGTTCGTCTCCTCCTTACCTGCGGCCCAGCCGGATGGACGGTTGTAGCCGAAGTAGTAGCGCGTGCCGTCCGGGGTCGTGATCCGCCAGTACTCTCCGTCGTTGTCGCCGTTGGGTCGCGCGGTGCTGGCTAGCTTCGCGACCTTGGTGCCGTCGTCACCTTCCAGCCGCCACTGGCCGGTGGTGTCGTCCTTGATGAGGGTGTTGGAGCGACCGCCGAGGTTGATGACGGCGTTGTCCTTCTTCCAGCACAGGTCCCCGACCTTGGCTGTGGTCGTACTGTTTTCGGTGTCATCGGTGCAGGCGATGTACTGGCGCTCGATGTAGCCCGGCTCCATCGACCAGCCGTCGCCGACGCTGTTCGCCTGGTTGTTCGTCGAGGCGGTACGCCCGTCGACCGCCTGGGAGGAGTAGCCGAGCTTCAGCTCCGGGACGGCGGAACCGGCGACGGCCGGAACGTCTATCGGGTAGGTCCAGGAGAACCCGCCGTTCGAACCACCGGCGGACCAGGAGGAGGACGGGGAGAGCGAAGTGGCCGCGAAGTTGCCCGACGGGCCGGCCGCCGCGGCGGTGGCGGCCAGGAGGACGGTACCGCCCGAGACCGCCTGCACTCCCGCCGACCGCGCCACCGGAACGGCACCCGCAGCCTGCGAGCCGGAGGCGGGGGCAGCCGCGGGCAGGGGAACCGAGGCCTTCAGCGTGCCCTCGCGAGCATCGTTGCTCGTGGTGAGGGACTCACCCGTGGCACAGCCCTTTCCCCCTGGTGTGGTCAACGCACAGGCAGGAAGCTTCCTCAAGGTGAGGCGGGACGCCCAGTCGCCGCCGTAGGCGTCTCGGAAACCGGAGTAGTCGACCTCGACGTCCACGCTCCCTTCGGCCCCGGCAGCGGGACGCAGGGCGAGCACAACACCCTCGACACCCAGCGACTCGGTGGTGGCCCGGTCCAGGACCTGGACCTGGACCTTCTGCGGCCCCGTGGCCCGGGGCTTGCCGGAAACGGAGGACAGGGCCGACGCCTTGGCCGAAGCCGCCGTCCCCGGTGTGGTGAGGCCCACGCTGACGGGCAGCGAACCGGCCTTCACCGGGGCTCCGTTCTCCCGGAGTGCGGGAGTCGCGGTGCCGGGCTCAGGCCAGGTGACCTTGGGCGACTTCCACGGATGCTGGGCCGCCTGGTCGGGCTTCGACGACAGCTGCTTCGCCACCTCCCGGGTCGGCACCGGGTCCGGCTTCTCCAGCTTCAGCAGATCCAGGTCGGCGGCGGCCGCAATCGGCCCACCGAGCAGTCCCGACAACAGGAACGCGGCCAGGCCGGCGGCTATCAGCCGCACCCGTCTCCTCACGCGTCCGGTAATGACGCCCCCACCCGAGAACATGCGCAGAACTCCCCACCCGTTGGCAAAATTTGGCAGACGAGCACGCAAGTTAGCAGGACTTTCACACCGTCAGCACACAGAATTCATAACGATTCGAGGCCTTTCAGCCGCCGACCAAAGGGAGAGGATGCTCAGTTCATTGTTATATGCACCGAAATGAGAAGAATAAGAGGCTTTAAATAGGCAACCTGACGCCTCATCAATGGTGCAAACTTTCGCCACACTTCCCTCACGTTCTAGGGTGCGAGTCGAACAGACCTGGGAGGGGACTTTTTGATGGAACTTTTGCGAAGCAAAACCAGATGGAGAACAAGGGGCGGCGTCACGGGAGCGGCGGCCCTCGCCGCCGTCCTGACACTCGGGGTGCCTCAGCACCTGCCGGAAGCCGCTGCCGCGGAATCCTCGACCGCTCCGCAGCCCACGGCGCCCAAGGCTGACGCTGAGGCCCTGGCGCAGACCGAGGCGGCGGAGAGCGGCCGGCCCGTGGAGGTGCTCGCCCAGCGCACCGAGGTGTCGCAGGTGTTCGCCAACCCCGACGGCACCTTCACCCAGGACACTTACGCGCTGCCCCAGTTCGTACAGCAGGACAGTCGACTCGTACCGATCGACACCACCCTCAAGGCGAACGCCGACGGCTCGCTGTCGCCGAAGGCCACAGAGGTGGACGTGCGGCTCTCCGGCGGCGGCGAGGGGCCGCTGGCGACCGTTGTACGCGACGGGCGCAGCATGTCCTGGACCTGGCCGCAGCCGCTGCCCGCGCCCGCTGTCGACGGCGACACCCTGACGTTCGGGGATGTCCTGACGGATGTCGACCTGAAGATCAAGGCGGGCCCGGCCGGCTTCTCCAGCCTCCTGGTCGTCAAGACCGCCGAGGCGGCGGCCGATCCGGCGCTGAAGCAGGTCCACTTCGGCCTGGACACCAGTGGCCTGGCAGTGAGCACCGACGCCCACGGCAACCTCACGGCGGTCAACCCGGCCGGCGAAGAGGTCTTCACCGCACCGACCCCGCTGATGTGGGACAGCACCACTGCCGCCGCGCCTGCCGCACCCGCGGCCCGCTCGGCCCGCAGCGCCCCCACCGGCCCGCCGCCGCCCTCCGACGAGTTCGAACCCGGTTACGGTGCGCAGCAGGCGGTCATGGGATTGGCGGTCGAGGACGGGAAGCTGAGCCTCACGCCGGATGAGGAACTCCTGACGGGTCGGGACACCCAGTACCCGGTGCTGCTGGACCCGGCGGTGTCCGGCTCCCGTCACTCTTGGACCATCGCCTACAAGAAGCACCCGAAGACCTCGTTCTTCAACGGCGCCAACTGGGACAAGGGCACCACAACCGCCCGCGTGGGATACGAGAACGAGACCGACGGGCTGGCCAGGTCGTTCTTCCGCATGAACACCGCCAACCTGTGGTCCACCAAGAAGCTGGTCTCCTCCTCGACGTTCCGGATCAAGAACACCTGGTCCTGGTCGTGCACGAACCGGACGCTCGAGGTGTGGGAGACCGGGGCGATCACCGCGTCCACCACGTGGGCCGAGCAGCCCGACTGGCGCACGAAGCTGGACTCGGTCAACGAGTCCCTGGGCTGGGGACCGAACTGTCCCGGGGGCAATCTCGCCTTCGACGTGACCGCCGGCGCGAAGGACGTCATCGCCAACAAGGGGCACACGCTCACCTTGGGCATGCGGGCGAGCAGTGAGAGCGACGTCTTCGCGTGGAAGAAGTTCGACGCCAATTCGGCCGTGCTGTCGACGACGTACAACACCGTGCCCAACGTGCCGAACACCCTGGACACGATTCCCAGTTCCGGCGGGTGCGACACGGTCGCTCCGTACACCACGATCGGCAACACCGACGTCACGCTCACCGCGAAGGTCTCCGACCCTGACGGCGGCACGGTCCGTGCCCAGTTCCGGCTGTGGGGCAGCAACAACCTCTCCGGCGGAGCCGAGATCTTCAACCAGATCGTCTCCGCCACCTCAGGGACCGTGGCCAAGGTCAAGATCCCCAAAGCCACCTTGCAGAAGTACCTGACGGCGGCCAAAGGCAACTTCGGCTGGAGGGTGCAGGCTCTCGACACGACCGCCGGTTCCGCCTGGGCTCCCGATGCGGCCACGTGCCGGTTCAACTTCGATCCCACCCGGCCCAGCACACCGCCCACCATCAGCTCACAGCAGTTCCCCGACGGATCCGACGGCTGGCCCGCCGTCACCGGACAAGCCCGAACCGCAGGAACGTTCATCCTCGGCAACGGGGGAGTCAATGATGTGAAGTCGTACGAGTACTGGACCGATTGGGACCACACCGTCCGCACCGTCACGCCCAGTACCGACCTCGACGGGGACGGCAGGATCGACGCCAAGCTCGTCCTGACCCCGACCTCAGCCGGATCACAGCGGCTCCACGTCCGCAGCCTCGACGCCGCACAGAACCGCTCCGACCGAGCCGCCTACCTCTTCTACGCCAACGGACTCTCCATCCCCGACAAGGCCGGCGACCTCAACGGGGACAACAACGCCGACCTCTACGGCGTACGCAGCAACGGCGAACTGTGGCTGTACCCCGGCCAGGGCAACGGATACGTCGGAACCGGCACCACCGCGAGCAACAGCGACTTCTCCGGAGCCAGCATCACCCGTCGTGGCGACTGGACCGGCGACGGCTTCGAGGACCTCATCGCGGCCATCCCGGGAGAAGACGGCAAGGCCCTCCAGCTCTACCCGAACAACGGCGTCGGCTGGGCCTGCACCGCGCAGGACGAACAGGCCGACGGGCACTCGCGTGCCTGCTTGTACGAGCGTCAGGAACTCGACGTCTACGACCGGGCCAACAACCACTGGAAGAACGCCGACCAGATCCTCGCCATCGGCGACGTCGACGGCCCCTTGGACACCGACAACGACGGCATCGTGGATGTCGCCGGCTACCCCGACCTCCTCGTCAAGGAGGGCAACTTCCTCTGGCTCTACTTCGGCTCCAAGTCGTTCTACCTGGATTCCGCCCGCGCCCCCGTCCTCGTCGGTAACGGGTCCTGGTCGAACTACGACCTGGCAGCACCGGGCGACCACTCCGGCAACGATCGCGTCGACCTCATCGCACGCCACAAGACCAACGGCGAACTCCGGCTCTATGAAGGCCGCGGACCTCTAGGTGAAGGACTCGGCAATTCCCACACCGTGATCGGAAGCGGGTGGACCAGCGCCCACCGGCCGCTGCTCACCGCTTTCCCCGATGCCGGCTCGGACAAGAAGGCCGACATCTTCGCCACCGGAAGTGACGGAAAGCTCTACTTCCACGCCAACCTCACCGGCAGCGGCGTAGTCGTCGGAAGCAGCGGATGGCTCGGATTCCAGTCCCTCAGCTGACGAAAGACAGCGCGGTGCACAGGGGCGCCCTCCGTCACCCCGACGGCGGGCGCCCCCGCTCCCGTAAGGTGGCTCGTTCACGAATTCACGCAAGGGGAGGCACCCGGTGGACCGCGTAACGCCGCCCGACGACCTGTACCCGCCGATCGAGCCGTACGACAGCGGCCTGCTGAACGTCGGGGACGGCAACCTCGTGTACTGGGAGGTGTGCGGGAATCCGGGCGGCAAGCCGGCGCTCGTGGTGCACGGTGGGCCCGGGTCCGGGTGTACGCCGCGTGCCCGCCGGTCCTTCGACCCGGAGCGCTACCGCGTCGTCCACTTCGACCAGCGCGGGTGCGGTCGCTCGACGCCCCACGCGAGCGACCCCGCGACGGACCTGCGGCACAACACCACGCACCACCTCGTCGCCGACATGGAACGCCTGCGGGAGCACCTCTCCATCGACAACTGGCTGTTGTACGGGGGTTCCTGGGGCTCCACGCTGCTTCTGGCGTACGCGCAGGCGCATCCGGAGCGGGTCACCGAGGCCGTCATCGCCTCGGTCACCACGACCCGGCGCAGCGAGATCGACTGGCTCTACCGGGGCGCGGGCCACCTCTTCCCCGAGGCCTGGCACGCCTTCCGTGCGGCCGTTCCCGAAGCCGCCGGGCCGGACGAGGTGGTCGCCGCCTACGCCCGTCGCACGGAGAGCCCGGACCCGGAGGTGCGGGAGCGGGCCACCGCCGCCTGGTGCGCCTGGGAGGACGCGGTCCTCTCGCTGGAGGCGAACCCGGGCCCGGCCCCGTACAGCAGCCGCCCGGGCCGTGCTCAGCAGGCCCTCGTACGGATCTGTGCCCACTACTTCTCCCACGGCGCCTGGCTGCGGGAGAACCAGCTCATCGACGAGGCCCACCGCCTGGCCGGCATCCCCGCCGCCCTCATCCACGGCCGCTTCGACCTCGGCAGCCCCCTGATCACCGCCTGGGAGCTCGACCGGGCCTGGCCGGAGGCCGAGTTGGCCGTCATCGAGGACGCGGGACACCTCGGCGGGCCCGCGACCCGGCGGGCGGTGCTGGCGGCGCTGGACCGGTTCGCGCAGTAGCCGCCCACAGCCTGTGGACAGCGCGATCGGCCGCCCCCCCTCCGCAGGGCGGCGGCCGATCGGCTCACGTCACGAGGCGCATCACCCGGCACATCACCAGGCGAAGGCCTCCGGCGACGGGCCCGGGCCCGGGAAGATCTCGTCCAGGCCGGTCAGGACCGCCTCCGGGAGTTCCAGCTCCAGCGCGCGCAGGGCGCTCTCCAGCTGCTCCGCGGTGCGCGGGCCGACGATCGGGCCCGTGACGCCGGGGCGGGTCAGCAGCCAGGCCAGGGCCGCCTCGCCGGGCTCCAGGCCGTGCTTCTCCAGCAGATCCTCGTACGCCTGCACCTGCGAGCGGACCGTGCTGTTGGCCAGGGCGTCGGCCGAGCGCCCCGAGGCGCGGCGGCCGTCCTTGGCCTCCTTCTTGATGACGCCGCCCAGCAGACCGCCGTGGAGCGGCGACCACGGGATGACCCCGAGGCCGTACTCCTGCGCGGCCGGGATGACCTCCATCTCGGCGCGGCGCTCGGCGAGGTTGTAGATGCACTGCTCGCTGACCAGGCCGAGCGAACCGCGCCTGGCCGCCTGCTCGTTGGCCTGGGCGATCTTGTAGCCGGGGAAGTTCGAGGAACCCGCGTACAGGATCTTGCCCTGCTGGACCAGGACGTCGATCGCCTGCCAGATCTCCTCGAACGGGGTGTCCCGGTCGACGTGGTGGAACTGGTAGACGTCGATGTGTTCCGTCTGGAGCCGCTTGAGCGAGGCGTCGACCGCGCGCCGGATGTTCACGGCGGAGAGCTTGTCGTGGTTGGGCCAGGCGTCGCCGTCGGGCGCCATGTTCCCGTACATCTTGGTGGCCAGGACCACCTTGTCGCGCCGACCGCCGCCCTGCGCGAACCAGGTGCCGAGGATCTCCTCGGTGCGCCCCTTGTTCTCGCCCCAGCCGTAGACGTTGGCGGTGTCGAAGAAGTTCAGACCCGCGCCGATGGCGGAGTCCATGATCGCGTGACTGTCCGACTCGTTGGTCTGCGGGCCGAAGTTCATCGTCCCGAGCACGAGTCGGCTGACCTTGAGTCCGGTGCGTCCGAGCTGTGTGTACTTCATGACGCCCCAGCCAACTCCTTCGAGTCCACTCCAGGCAAGCAGCCGTTCCGGACGACACGTCGGCCGGAGCGCCAGGGGCCCTCCTCAGCGGCAGCCCTCCAGCGTGATCACCAGCGTCCGCAGCAGCCGGTTCAGCTCCTCGCAGTCCGCCGCGGGCGGCGAGGCGGTCGATCCGGTTCGTCAGCGCGGCGGAGCTGACCACGACGTTGGCGGCGAGCTCCTTGGGCGTGAGCGGGCGGTCGCTGCGGCGCAGCGCGGCGAGGGGTCGACACCCCGCACACCGCCGCGCGCCGCACCGCCCGCCTCAGGCGCCGAAGGCGGCCGCCACGGCGACGACGAGGAACATGAGCACAAGCACGGCCGCCATGATGCGGTTTCTGGTCTTCGGGTCCACCCTTCGAGCGTAACCGCACCACCGGCCGGTCCCGAGCCCGGGCCCGTACCACCTCCCGGTCCTCGGCAGGCGTAGGCGGAGTCCGGGCGTGTCCCGGAGGCCAGGCCTATCGTTGTGCTACGCGGCTGCCGCACGCCCGTGCGGCAGCGGGGAGGAGCGGCACGATGACCGTCGTAGACACCGACAGGATCGACATGGCCGACATCAGCGACGAGTTCACTCTGGACGAGATGTTCGAGTGGCTTGAGCCCACCCCCGAGGGATTCAAGGTCGAGATCGTCGAGGGGACCGTCCACATGTCGCCGCAGCGGGACACGCACTGGCGCATCATTCTGGCCATCATCAAGCAGCTGCTGCCTCGGTTCGCCGAGGACCGGTTGCTCTCGGACGTACGCATCGACTTCGGCGAAGGCAACGGCTTCGCCCCCGACATCGTGAAGCTCTTCGACAAGGCGGCCAAGGACAGCCGCGGCCGCTGGCTCCCCGAGCACGTCGAGTTCGTCGGCGAGGTCATCTCCAAGGGCACGGCCGCGGCCGACTACGGGCCCAAGAAGGACGCCTACGCGGCCGCCGGGGTCCCCCTCTTCCTCATCGTCGATCCGTACGTGGGCCGCTGCCTCCTCCACTCGGAGCCGAAGGACGGCGGCTACCACAAGAAGCTCGTCGTCGACTTCGGCCTCGACGTCGATCTCACCGACACCTCCATGGACCTGGTCCTGAAGACCGACGCCTTCCCGCGCGACTGACCCGGACACGCGAAAGGCGCCCTCCCCCGATCGCTCCGGGGGGAGGGCGCCTTTCTCGTGCCCCTACGCAGCCGTCGCCAGCTGCTCGCGCGGTACGAAGCGCACGTGCGGCCGGCCCGGGCGGAGGTCGACCTTCAGGCGGAGGCCGCCCACGCGGGCCAGCGCGAAGCCGACGGCCAGCGCGGCGATCACCGAGATCGCGCCGCCGGACGCGAAGCCGACGCGGGCGCCGTACGTGTCGCTGATCCAGCCGACGATCGGCGCGCCCACCGGCGTACCACCGGCGAAGACCATCATGTAGAGGCTCATCACCCGGCCCCGCATCTCCGGGTCGGCGGCCATCTGGACGCTCGTGTTCGCGGTGATGTTCGTCGTCAGGCCCAGCATGCCGATCGGGACCAGGAGCAGGGAGAACAGCCAGACCGACGGGGACAGGGAAGCGGCGATCTCCAGCAGCCCGAACGCCGTGCCCGCCGCCACCAGCATCCGCAGCCGTGTGGAGCGGCGGCGGGCCGAGAGCAGCGCGCCGGCCAGCGAACCGGCGGCCATCAGGATGTTGAAGAACGAGTACATGCCGGCGCCGCCGTCGAAGATCTCATCGGCGTAGGCGGTGAGCCAGATCGGGAAGTTGAAGCCGAACGTGCCGACGAAGCCGACCAGGACGATCGGCCAGATCAGCTCCGGACGGCCACGGACGTACCGCAGGCCCTCGCGCAGCTGGCCCTTGGCGCGGGGCACGCGTACCGAGGCGTGGAGTTCGCTCGTCCGCATCATCAGCAGGCCGATGAGCGGTGCCAGGAAGGAGAGGCCGTTGAGCAGGAACGCCCAGCCGCTGCCGACCGTGGTGATCAGGACACCCGCGACGGCGGGGCCGATGAGGCGGGCGGACTGGAAGTTCGCCGAGTTCAGGCTGACCGCGTTGCGCAGCTGCGCGGGGCCGACCATCTCGGAGACGAACGACTGGCGGGCCGGGTTGTCGACGACGGTCACCATGCCGAGAAGGAAGGCGACCAGGTAGACGTGCCAGACCTCGACGACGCCGGAGAGGGTCAGGACGGCCAGCGCGATACCGCACAGGCCGAGCATGGCCTGGCTGACGAGCAGGATCTGCCGCTTCGGGAGGCGGTCGGCGATGACACCGCCGTACAGGCCGAAGAGCAGCATCGGAAGGAACTGGAGGGCCGTGGTGATACCCACGGCGGTCGCGGAACCCGTCAGGCTCAGGACGAGCCAGTCCTGCGTGATGCGGGACATCCAGGTACCGGTGTTGGAGATCACGGCGCCCGTGGCGAACAGGCGGTAGTTACGGATCTTCAGCGACGAGAAGGTCCCGCCGGTCGTGCTCTCGTGGGTGGAAGTCGGTGCGGGGGCGGAGTCTGCTCCGGGTCCCGTACTCAAAAGGGTTCATCTCCTCAGGCGTCTGCGGCGTGCGGTCCGACGAGGACGTGACGACGGGCGCTCCGGCGGTGATCGTCCGGGTCCGGTGATGTGCCGGTCCCGGCTGCGATCGCCTTCCCCGGACCGGCTGTCTCATCCGGTACGGGGACGACGTCACCGCCGTCGCGCCCGCGGGGTCACAGGTGGGCGAGCTTCTCCAGCACGGGCGCGGCGGCCCGCAGCGTCTCCCACTCGTCCTCGTCCAGGCCCTCGGCGAGGTGGGCCAGCCAGGCGTTCCGCTTGGTGCGGCTCTCCGCGAGCATGGCCTCGGCCTGCTCGGTCTGGCTGACCATCTTCTGCCGACGGTCATCGGGGTGCGGTTCCAGCCTGACGAGTCCCTTCGCCTCCAGCAGCGCGACGATGCGGGTCATCGACGGAGGCTGCACGTGCTCCTTGCGGGCCAGCTCACCGGGGGTGGCCGAGCCGCAGCGGGCCAGGGTGCCGAGCACCGACATCTCGGTCGGGCTCAGCGATTCGTCGACGCGCTGGTGCTTCAGGCGCCGGCCCAGCAGCATCACGGCTGAGCGGAGGGAGCTCACGGCGGCGGCACTCTCGCCGTCGTGGATCAGGTCAGGCATGTTTGTTAGCGTAACTCATTACCCAAACTAAATACCACCCGAGGGTACGCCCGCGAGAAACAGCTCACCCGAACGAGTGAGACGGAAGCGGAAAGTGACGCGAAAAGCGCCCCCGGGCGGCGACCCTGCTCGGTATGGGATCGACAGTGCTCAGCCTGCGGATAGACGGTGAGCTGCTCGACCGGCTCCGGCAGCACGCCGCGAAACGCGGAATGAGCGTCCAGGACTATGTGGTCCGGACGCTCATTCGCGACGACTTCGACGAACGCTTCAAGGCGGCCGTCGACGAGACGGAGAAGTTCTACGGGCCGACGGGCCCGACCGTGACCAGAGACCCGATCACGTGAGGCCGAGCGCCGGCATCGCGTAGTAGAAGACGAAGACCGCCGACACCACGTACATCGCGATCGGGACCTCACGGCCCCGGCCCGCCGCAAGACGCAGCACGGAGAAGGCGACGAAGCCGATGCCGATGCCGTTGGTGATCGAGTACGTGAACGGCATCATCACCATCGCCAGGAACGCCGGGACCGCGAGCGTGTAGTCGCTCCAGTCGATGTCCCGTACGGACCCCGCGATGATCAGGAAGCCGACCGCCAGCAGGGCGGGCGTGGCCGCCTGCGACGGGACCATGGTCGCCAGCGGTGTGAGGAACAGCGCCACCGAGAAGAGCAGACCGGTCACGACGCTCGCCAGTCCGGTGCGGGCGCCCTCTCCGACGCCCGCGGTGGACTCCACGAAGCAGGTGGTGGCGGAGGAGGAGCTCGCACCGCCGGCCGCGACCGCGATGCCGTCCACGAACAGCACCTTGTTGATGCCGGGGAAGTTGCCGTTCTCGTCCATCAGCTTCGCCTCGTCGCCGACGCCCAGGATGGTGCCCATCGCGTCGAAGAAGCAGGACAGCAGCACGGTGAAGACGAAGAGGATGCCGGTCAGCAGGCCGACCTTCCCGAACCCGCCGAAGAGGCTGACCTCGCCGAGCAGCCCGAAGTCCGGCGCGGAGACCGGGTTGCCCGGCCACGACGGCGTCGTCAGGCCCCAGGCGCCCTCCGGCAGGCCCGCCACCGCGTCGATGACCAGGGCGACCACCGTCATGGCGATGATCGAGATCAGGATCGCGCCGGGCACCTTGCGCACGATCAGCGCCAGCGTGAGCAGCGCGCCCAGCACGAAGACCAGGATCGGCCAGCCGGTGAGGTGGCCGTCGCCGCCGAGCTGAAGCGGCACGGTGGTCATGGCCGTGTCCGGGATGCGCGAGACGAAACCGGAGTCGACCAGGCCGATCAGCAGGATGAAGAGGCCGATGCCGATCGCGATGCCCTTGCGGAGCGAGCGCGGTACGGCGTTCATCACGCGCTCCCGCAGCCCGGTCGCGACCAGCAGCATGACCACGATGCCCGCGAGGACGACCATGCCCATCGCGTCCGGCCAGCTCATCCGGGGGGCGAGCTGGAGCGCGACGACGGTGTTGACGCCGAGCCCGGCGGCGAGCGCGATCGGCACATTGCCGATGACGCCCATCAGGAGCGTGGAGAAGGCCGCCGAGAGCACGGTGGCGGTGACCAGCTGGCCGTTGTCGAGCTGGTTGCCGTACATGTCCTTCGCGCTGCCCAGGATGATCGGGTTGAGCACGATGATGTACGCCATCGCGAAGAACGTGGCGAACCCGCCGCGCAGTTCGCGGCCGACGGTCGACCCCCGCTCGGAGATCTTGAAGAACCGGTCCACGCCGCCGGTGGGCTGTGGAGCCGAGGGCTGCGGGGAGTCGACCGGAGCGGTGGCCGAGGGGGGCATGGGTGACCTCAGTCGTACGTAGGGAGGTGAAGGAAAAGGGCGAAAGGTGATCGAAATTGGATGTTCGAACGAACAAATCGAGCCAGCCCCAAGCGAATTCAGTATGAATACATAAGGCGAAGATCGCTATCTCCGCGCGTAGACCCGCGTGGCGCCTCGGGTCGACCGGCCCGCGCACCCCCGATCGGGTGGGCCCATACACTGAACTCATGGAGAAGTGGACACCGAAGCACGAGGCGCCCGAGCCCCTGGAGGGCCCCGTCGTCTCCACCGTCGTCGGCGGCACGATCCTCTGGTTCGTCCTCTTCCTCGCCCAGCTCCCCTTCTACGGCTGGTTCGCCGACCGCGGCCACACCTGGTGGGTCTGGACCCCGCTGGCCGGAGCCGGTCTCGGACTGATCGGCATCTGGTACGTCCGAGGCCGCGACGCCGCCCTCAAGCGCCACGCGGCCCAGGCCGAGGCCAAGGACGCCGCCGGTGCCGAGGCGGCGGCGTCCAGCACCCTCGGCACCGACCGCCGAGCCTGACCGGAGAGCCGCCTCACCTGCACCCGGAGAGCCGCCTCGCCCGTACCCGGAGGGCCGCCTCGCCCGTACCCGGAGAGCCGCCTCGCCCGTGCGGGGACCGCGGGGCTGCCTCCCCTGTACGGGACAGGAGACCTCAGAGCTACCTCCTCCGTACGGGAACCTCGCCGCCCCCATACGACCACGGGACCGACTTGCTCCTCCCCTGGTCGGATCTTCCACCCCCCCAGCGGGTGATTCGCTCCGCACGCCCGTACCGTCTAATCCATGACGCAGCGGGCACTCGATTCCTCCGGGGAGCAGACCCCCGGATCCTCCCGGCCGGCCATGATCGACGCGGGGGCGGAACTCGACCCCGTGCATCCGGTCGAGCTACCGCCATCCGGCCATCGCGCCACCGGTCTCACCACGGCCGAGGTCGCCGAACGGGTGGCCCGGGGCGAGGTCAACGACGTACCCGTACGCTCCTCGCGCTCGCTCACCGAGATCGTCCGCGCCAACGTCTTCACCCGGTTCAACCTGATCATCGGCGTGCTCTGGGTGATCATGCTGTTCGTGGCGCCGATCCAGGACAGCCTCTTCGGCTTCGTGATCGTCGCCAACACCGGCATCGGCATCATCCAGGAGTGGCGGGCCAAGAAGACCCTGGACAGCCTCGCGGTGATCGGCGAGGCGAAGCCGACCGTGCGGCGCGACGGGACCGCCGCCGAGGTCTCCACCCACGAGATCGTCCTCGGGGACGTGATCGAGCTGGGGCCCGGCGACAAGGTGGTCGTGGACGGCACGGTCGCCGAGGCCGAGAGCCTGGAGGTCGACGAGTCGCTGCTGACCGGTGAGGCCGACCCGGTGCTCAAGCGGCCCGGCGACCCGGTGATGTCCGGCAGCTTCGTCGTCGCGGGCGGCGGCGCGTTCACCGCGACCAAGGTGGGACGCGAGGCGTACGCGGCGCAGCTCGCCGAGGAGGCGTCACGCTTCACGCTCGTCCACTCCGAGCTCCGCAGCGGCATCAGCACGATCCTGAAGTACGTCACCTGGATGATGGTGCCGACGGCGATCGGGCTGATCATCAGCCAGCTCGTCGTGAAGGACAACAACTTCAAGGACTCCGTCGCCCGGACCGTCGGCGGGATCGTCCCGATGATCCCCGAGGGCCTGGTGCTCCTCACCTCGGTCGCCTTCGCCATCGGCGTCGTACGCCTGGGCCGCAAGCAGTGCCTGGTCCAGGAGCTGCCCGCCATCGAGGGCCTCGCCCGGGTCGACGTGGTCTGCCTGGACAAGACCGGCACCCTCACCGAGGGCGGCATGGACATCACGGAGGTCCGGCCGCTGAACGGGAGCGACGAGGCGTACGTCCACCAGGTGCTGCGCTCCCTCGGCTCCTCCGACCCCCGCCCCAACGCCAGCCTCCAGGCCATCATCGACGCGTACCCGGCAAGCCAGGAAGCCGCCTGGACCGTCACCGACGCCCTGCCGTTCTCCTCCGCCCGCAAGTACAGCGGCGCCGCCTTCACCGAAACCGACGGCACCGCCTCCGCCTGGCTCCTCGGCGCCCCCGACGTCCTCCTCCCCGACGGCGACGCGACCCTCACCGAGATCGAGCACCTCAACGAGCAGGGCCTGCGCGTGCTGCTCCTGGCCCGGGTGCCGAGCGGCGAGCTGGACGCCCCGGACGCGGCCGACGGTGCCGTGCCCACCGCTCTCGTCGTCCTGGAGCAGCGGCTGCGGCCGGACGCGGCGGAGACCCTCAAGTACTTCGCCCAGCAGAACGTGGCCACCAAGGTCATCTCCGGCGACAACGCGGTCTCCGTCGGCGCGGTCGCCGGGAAGCTGGGCCTGGCAGGCGCCGAGAACACCCTCGACGCCCGCAAGATGCCCACCGACCCGGACGACATGGCCACGGCCATGGAGCAGAACGCGGTCTTCGGCCGGGTCACCCCGCAGCAGAAGCGGGACATGGTCGCCGCCCTCCAGTCGCGCGGCCACACGGTCGCGATGACCGGCGACGGCGTCAACGACGTGCTGGCCCTCAAGGACGCCGACATCGGGGTCTCGATGGGCTCCGGCTCCGAGGCGACGCGCGCGGTGGCGCAGATCGTGCTGCTGAACAACAGCTTCGCGACGCTGCCGTCGGTCGTCGCCGAGGGCCGCCGGGTGATCGGCAACATCACCCGCGTCGCGACCCTCTTCCTCACCAAGACGGTCTACTCCGTGCTGCTGGCGATCCTGGTGGTCTGCACCCAGGTGGAGTACCCGTTCCTGCCGCGCCACCTCACGCTGCTGTCGACGCTGACCATCGGCGTCCCCGCGTTCTTCCTGGCCCTCGCGCCGAACAAGGAGCGCGCCCAGCCCCACTTCGTACGCCGCGTCATGCGGTACGCGATCCCCTCGGGCGTCATCGCGGCGACGGCCACCTTCACCACGTACCTGGTGGCCCGCCACCACTACACCGGGCCGGGCGCCCTGGAGGCGGAGACGAGCGCGGCGACGCTGACGCTGTTCCTGACCTCGATGTGGGTCCTGGCGATCATCGCCCGCCCGTACACCTGGTGGCGGATCGCCCTGGTGGCGGCGATGGGGCTCGGCTTCCTCATCGTGCTCGTGGTGCCGTGGCTCCAGGACTTCTTCGCCCTGAAGCTGGTCGGCACGACCATGCCGTGGGCGGCGGTCGGCATCGCGGTGGCGGCGGCCGCGCTGCTGGAGCTGAGCTGGCGGCTGGTGGGCCGGCGGTTCGGGGCCTGAGGACAGCACGGAGAAGCCCCCGGGAGGTCGATGACCTCCCGGGGGCTTTCCGTATGGGCCCGCGGTCTTCCGTATGCGCCCGCGGTCTTCCGTGTGCGCCTGCCGCCCTCAGTCGAACCAGCGGTCCCGCGCCAGCTCCTCCGTACGCGACGGGTCCTCCAGCAGGGCCGCGACCTCGAAGCGCCTCGGCCACTGGCCCGCCGCCCAGGCCAGGCCCGCCGCGACGCCTTCCAGAGTCGCGGCGTGGACCACGCCGTCCGGGGTGCGGCGCCAGTCCAGTTCGACGCCGCCCGCGTGGAGCTCGGTGTGCTCGATGTACGTGTCCGGGGTGGCGGGGCCGAGCAGGACGCGGACGGAGTCCGGTACGCGGTGCTCCTCGCCCTCGCTGGTGACGCCCGCCTCGATCGTCTCGCCGAGCCGCCGCACCTGGAGCAGGTCCGCCAACTCGGCCGCCCGGGAAGGGGATACGGGGAGCAGAGGCAGGCCCTCGGTCAGCGGCAGCACGTCCGGCGCGTCCGCGATCACGGCGCCCGCCGCGTCGACCACGGCCACCTCACCGTCCACCACCGCGCGCAGCTCGTCCGGCAACGTCACCTGGTCCGGGTCGAGTTCGGCGAGAGCCGTGTAGAGCGCGTGCAGCTGTACGGGGGTGACGGGCCGCTCCTCGTCGGCCAGCCGGCCCAGCAACTCGGCCGCACCGCCCGGTTCGTCAAGGAGGGCGGCCACCGAGGTGCGCACCCCGAGGGCCCGCAGCACCTGGGCGTCGTCGAAGCCGGTGGCGTCCACCGCGTCGTACAGCCCGGCCAGCAGCGGGTCACCGCCGGCCGCGCGCAGTCCGGCGGGGCGGCGGCCGTCCAGTACGGGATGGTCGCGCAGCCACCACGCGGTGTACGGGCGCACGGACTGCGTCGTCCCGTCCGGCAGCAGCACCCGCACCGGCTGCGTCAGCGCGTCGCGCAACGGCGGCTGCGCCAGCAGGGCCAGCGCCTGCGGCCAGGCGTCGTCGTCCACCAGGTCCAGATCCCGTACGGCGACGATCTCCGTGGCGACCGGCGGCACCGGGGTCTCGGCCAGCTGGTCGAGGAGGTCCTCGCACCACACGTCGACGGCGTCCAGCAGCCCGGCGTCGTCGGGCTCGGCGAAGTCGCTGTCGCGGGGCTCCAGTTCGTCCGGGTCGAGGACGACGTCGGTGGCGCGGACGAGAGCGAAGGTGGCGAGCACTCCGCAGGCGGTGAGCGGCGCCTCGCCCCAGCGGTCGGCCAGCTCCTGGTCGACGAGGCCGAGTTCCCCCTCCCGCATGATCTGGGCGAACGGGCTTCCGGGAAGGACGAGTTCACCGGCGGGGGCGGGCTCACCCTCCTCGTCCGGGAGGGCGAGCGCGCCGAGCCAGGGTTCGTCGCCGGGGGCCAGTTCGGCGTCGCGTACGAGGGTGAGGACGGTCTCGGCCAGCTCGTCGCCGTCGAGCGCGTCCTCGTCCCAGATCTCGCCCGCGTCCAGCGATCCGGCGACCGCCGCCCGCACCTGGGGGGTCGTCAGCACGGCTCGCGGGGTGGCGGGCAGGGCGCCGAGCTTCTCCAGGAGCGGGTGGGCGGCGTCCGGGTGGGCGACCTTGAGGCCGAGGCGGGAGAGGCGGGCCAGTACGGGGCCGGTGAGGGCGTCCGGGAGCGGCAACAGGACCTGACGGGGGCCGATGGTGGTGCGCGGCGGGCGGCCCGCCTGCTCGTCCTCCGGGTCTCCGGCGAGCGGGACCGGGAGGCCGGTGAGGCGGTCGGGGTCGATGCCGGCGAGGCTGTCGTAGAGGCGGTGCCACCAGGCGGGGTCGCGCTCCAGGCCGGCGAGGCGGTCGATGGCCTCGGTGAGCGGGACGCGGGCGACGCCGAGCGTACGGAGTTCGGGGCGGCGCTCCAGGCCTGCGGGGAGCAGACAGGGCAGCACCTCGGCGAGGACCCGTACGGTCTCGGCCCCGACGCCTTCGACGACCTCGGCTTCGACGGGGCGGAGGGCGGTGGTGCCATCCGTACGGGGCTGGTCCTGGTCCCAGTCGTCCGCCCAGCTCTGCTCGGCCTCGGGGTCCCTGGGTGCGGCGGGCTCCAGGAACGCGACCCTCGGCAGCCGGGTCAGGATCGCGCCGCGCAGGGCCCCGTCCAGGCCGCCCTTGCCGAGCGGCCCCGGCACCAGGTCGATGGTCCCGGTCGACACGGGCTGCCAGGCGCCGAGCAGCTCCGCGTACGCGTCGGCCGCCCGCTCCACCAGGAAGTCGGTCAGCGGTCCGGGCGCCGGGTGGCGGCGGGCGGTGTCCAGCGGGAGGGAGGCGATGAGGAGGGCGGGGATGCCGAGGGGCTCGTCGGTGGGGGTCGGGGCGTGGACGACCGGGGACGTACGGGGCTGGAGCGGGGCGCCGGACTCGTCGACCGGGACCGCCCAGGTGACCGACCAGTGCGGGCGCAGGCGCTCCTCGACCGGGCGGTCGGCGAGGAGGGCCGGTTCGACCGGGCCGTGGTGGAAGACGGTACGCCAGCGGTTCAGGCCGTGCGCGGAGTCATCGATGTGCGTGTACGGGCCGTGGGCCGAGCGGCTCAGGGTCCGTACGCCCTGCGGGGTCTCGATGACGACCTCGTCCAGGCCGGGCAGGGTCAGCAGCAGCGCGTCGTCCACGGCGGCCAGCAGCCGGGCGGCCAGATCCTCGGCGGTGCCGTCGCGGAGCGGCAGGACGACGACGGTGTCGTACCCGTCCGGTGCGGAGCCCTCGGCGGGCAGCGGGAGGCGCAGCAGCGGTACGTGGCCGTCGCGGCGGCGCAGTTCGTCGCCGAGGCCCGGGGAGCCGACGGCCGCGTTCCGGGCCATCTCGCGCGCCTCGGCCAGCGACCAGCGGACGCCTCCGTGGCGGCCGAGCACGGCCGGTTCGTCGCTGACCGCGAGGACGGCGGCGAACCCGACGCCGAACCGGCCCACGGCGGACTCGTGGCCCTCGCGCTTGGCGGAGGCGCGGAGGGTGGAGAGCGACTCCACGCCGGTGGCGTCCAGGGGGGCGCCGGTGTTGGCAGCGGCCAGGACGCAGCGGCCGTCGGGGTCGCCGGGGGCGGCGGGGTGCAGGGTGAGGCGGAGCCTGCCGGGGACGTGCGCGCGGGCGGCGGCGTCGGCGGCGTTCTGGGCCAGCTCGACGACGAGGCGGTCGCGGTAGCCGCCGAGCGCGAGGTCCTCCTCGGCGTTGGCGTCCTCCCGGAAGCGGGCCGGGCCCGCGCCCCAGGCGTCGAGCACGCCGCGCCGCAGCCGTGCCGTCCCGAACGGATCGGCCCCCTCGGTCGCATTCATGCTCACGCTGTCGACTCCGTCCGCGGTGGGTGGTGGCCTGGGCCCGTACCTGCCGCCCAGTGTGCGCCCGAAGGTACCGTGCGCGCGGCGGGGGCCCCGTTTCAGCCCGTGCGGGACCGCACCTCCAGCCCGTCCGGGGCCCGTACTTCCAGCCCGTCCGACCACCCCAGCCGTCCGGGCCACCCTCAGCCCGTCCTGCGTCTGAGGATGGACCCCTCGCCCACCCTCAGCCTGTCCGGCGCTTGAGGACGGAACCCTCGTCCACCCCCAGCCCGTCCGGCGTTCGAGGACGGACCCCTCGCCAACCCCAGCCCGTCCGGCGTTTGAGGACGGAACCCTCGGCTGGGTGGGCGGCACAAGAACAGGGCCCCTGGGCCCAGCACCCCGCAGAGGCACCCCGACACCCCATCGACGGTTCCGTCCTCAAACGCCGGACGGGCTGAGAACACCGCCCCACGGGCTGAAAACGCGGCCCGCTACGAGTGGCCCAGGTCCTCCGACGCCCCGTCGGCCTCAGGCGGCACCGAACCCCCGTCACGCTCAGGACGCAACGCGTACGCGTCCACCCGCATCGTGTCCAGCGCATGATCCGCCGGCCGCACCGGCTTCGGCATCACCGCCGCCTCCGAGTGCCCCCCGCACCCGTACGCCAGCGACACCACATGCCCGTCCGCCGGACCGAACTCGTTCGCGCACACCCCGAAGGCCTGCTTCAGCGAGCCCGCCATCGGGATCAGGAACGCACAGCTCACACACGTCGCCGGCGCCGCCTGCGCCATCGGTGTCTTCGGGCCGAACGCCTCGTCCCAGCGGTCCGCCGCCTCGTACAGCCCGTACCGCGACAGCACCCGCGCCCGCCGCGTACCCAGCTCCTCGGCCACCGACGCGATCGAGCCCCTGCTGGTGGCGGCCACCGGCCGGTCCGTCAGCTCCGCGTCCTCCGCGTCGACGAGCTCCGCCAACTCGTCGGAGACGATCGAGTTCGGCGGCGGCTCGTCCTCGCCGCTCCAGCCCGGCTCCAGGCGCAGGTCCTCCGCCTCGGTCGGCAGCAGGTCGCCCGGGCCCATGTCGCCGGGGCGCAGCCGCTCGCTCCACGGCACCCACTCCGGCGCCAGGAGCGCGTCGGCCCCCGGCAGCAGCACCGTTTCGTCCAGGGTGACGTTCTTCGCGCGGGAGGCCCGCGCGACGGTCACCGCCCAGCGCCAGCCTCGGTAGCCGGGCTCCTTGGACTCGAAGTAGTGCGTGACGACGCGGTCCCCTTCGGAGACCACACCGACATGCTCGCCGACCACGCCTGGCGCGGCGGCTTCCTCCGCCGCCGCGCGGGCGAGGTCTACCGCCTCGGCGCACAGGCGGTCGGGAACGGGGGTACGGGCGGTACGGGCCGTACGGCTTCGCGTCGTCGCAGCACTCACAGGTCTTCGCTTCTCTCCATACGCCAGTCTCACGAGCGCGCCAGCTGCTGCACGATTGCCGTTTTCGGCCAGACAGTTGCGGGCGGAGCGGACCTGGGGGCCGCGTCGACGTCCACACCCGTTGTGCCTGCCTCGGGCGCGCCTTCTGCCACCCATTCTGCGGGATCGCGGAGAGGCGCGCGGCCAAGAACAACCGCCGGTGGCGCGTTACGCACGCTACCCTCTCCGCCGCTCCGCGCCCACCTGCCCGTCCCAAACGTGCCGTATCCGTCTCTCCGATATTCGGCCATCGCCGCTCCGGAGGGCTTGCGCGCCGCCGTCCGGCGGTGCTGACGCCCACTGGTCCGACAGGGCGTCACGCGCGAGTCCGCAGCCGATCACCGTTCATACCGGCCAGGGTTGGGGCACTATGACGGGGTGACTGCCGCCAGGTCGCACGACGGTCCCGGCCCGCTCCGCAGGGTGGGACGGGCGACGGGTCGTGCCCTGCGCACCCCGTTCACCGGCACGGCACGCGGGATCCGCAAGGCGACGCACGCCCATGGAGCCGGTGAGTCCGGCCTCGGAAAACTCATCGAGCTGCACGCGGTGAACGGCGCCGGTGACGTCATGATCACCGTCGCCCTCGCCTCCACCGTCTTCTTCTCCGTACCGACCGACGAGGCGCGCGGGCGCGTCGCGCTCTACCTCGCCATCACCATGGCCCCCTTCACCCTGCTGGCCCCGGTGATCGGCCCGCTGCTGGACCGGCTGCCGCACGGTCGCCGGGCCGCGATGGCGGGCGCGATGCTGGCCCGCGCGCTGCTGGCCATCACCATGTCGGGCGCGGTCGCCACCGGCGGCCTTGAGCTGTATCCGGCGGCGCTGGGGGTGCTGGTCTCCTCGAAGGCGTACGGAGTGGTGCGCAGCGCGGTCGTGCCACGGCTGCTGCCACCGAAGTTCTCGCTGGTCAAAGCCAACTCCCGGGTCACTCTGGCAGGGCTCCTCGCCACGGGGGTGGCGGCCCCGATCGGGGCCGGCCTCCAGACGATCGGCTCCGCCTGGCCGCTCTACGGCGCCTGCGCGATCTTCATCGCGGGCACCTTCCTCGCCTTCACGCTGCCGCACAAGGTCGACTCCGCCAAGGGCGAGCGCCGGGCCCGCCTGATCGACCCGCAGGACCACCCGCACCTCCCGCACCGCCCGGAGCCCGTACGCCGACCCGCCCCGAAGCCGAAGCGCAACGGGGAGAAGCCCCCCAGGGAGCGGCCGCCCGGTCTGCGGTCCGTCGGCGGGTCGGTGCTCCACGGCCTCCAGGCCAACGCCGCCCACCGGGCCCTCTCCGGCTTCCTGATCTTCTTCCTGGCGTTCCTGCTGCGCGAGCACCCGATGGCCGGCCAGAGCGCGGCGGTCTCGCTCGCCATCGTCGGCGTGTCGGCCGGGGTCGGCAACGCCTGCGGTACGGCGGTGGGCGCGTGGCTCCGGGCGCGCGGGCCCGAGGTGATCGTCGCGACGGTGCTGGCGCTCGCGCTCGGCACGGCGGTCCTGGCGGCGGTCTTCTTCTCCACCGCCGCGGTCGCCGTGCTCGGCGCGGTCGCCGGGTTCACCCAGGCGCTCTCCAAGCTGTCGCTGGACGCGATGATCCAGCGGGACGTCCCCGAGGAGGTCCGCACCTCCGCCTTCGCCCGGTCCGAGACGTTGCTCCAGATGGCGTGGGTGGTCGGCGGCGGGATCGGGATCGCGCTGCCGCTCAACGCGGTGCTCGGCATGTCGGTCGCCGCGGGCATCCTCGCCCTCGGCGCGGCCGCGTCCGTACGGGGTCTCCTCGGTGCCGCGCGGCGCGGCTCGCCGCACCCCCGCGTGGCGTGAGCGGAGGCGACCGATAGCCTTCCGCCCATGACCGTTGCGTTCTTCTCCGGTAAGGGCCGTCGAATCGGCGTCGCTCTTGGTGCCGTGTCCGCGGGACTCCTTGTCCTGTCCGCCTGCGACAAGCCGACGCCGCTCGCCACCGTGACGGTCGGCACGACCTCGGTGAACTCCGAGGCGGCCTGCTACAACGACGGTGAGGCGATCAAGGAGTCGCTGATCCAGGGCTGCCTCAACAAGAAGGCCGAGAAGACCATCGAGGTCGCGATGGACGACAAGGTCCGCTTCGGCGTCGACCCCGAGATCGCCGAAAAGGGCTGGACGCTCTTCATCAACGGCCAGCAGGCCGAGCAGGAGCCGTTCACGAAGACGTACCGGACGATCCCCGGTTCCGCGTTCTTCGCCAGCCAGACCGGCGAGCCCGCCAGCAAGACGAACGTCTCCATCGTCGAGACGAGCGGCAAGAAGCTCACCGGCATCTGGCAGTTCGAGCTCAAGAAGGCGTCCTGACCGCCCTCTCCGTGTCCCTGCCGTCCCTCCCGAGGCCCTGAGGCTCTCCCTGTGCGTGTGCTCGTCGTGACCGCTGTCCCGGTGGAACGGGACGCGGTCACGCGTGCGTTCGGGGGTACGCCGGAGTCGGTGATCCTGCCGGGCGCCGAGCTGCACCGCAGCGGTGCGTTCGACGTCCTGGCGGGCGGCGCGGGCCCGGCGGCGGCAGCGGCGGCGGCAGCTTTCGCCCTGGCGTCCACGCAGCACCCCTCGTCCACCCGGCACCCCTACGGGCTCGTCGTCTCGGCCGGCATCGGCGGCGGGTTCGCCCCCGCCGCCCCGCTCGGCTCGCTGGTCGTGGCGAGCGACATCGTCGCGGCCGACCTCGGCGCCGAGACCCCGGACGGCTTCGCGCCCGTCACCGCGCTCGGCTTCGGCCGCGACCGTTTCACGCCGCCGCCCGCGCTCGTACGGGAGGTGGCGTCGGCCACCGGCGCCGCGCCCGGCCCGGTCCTCACCGTCTCCACCGTGACCGGCACCGCCGACCGCACCGCCGCCCTGCTCGCCGCGCACCCGGACGCGCTGGCCGAGGCGATGGAGGGGTTCGGGGTCGCGGAGGCGGCCGAGCGGGCCGGAGTGCCCGTACTGGAGCTGCGGGCGATCTCGAACACCGTCGGCCCGCGCGACCGGGCCGCCTGGCGCATCGGCGACGCGCTGGCCGCGCTCACCGAGGCGTTCGGGAAGAGCGCACCCGTACTGGAAGGTTGGAACCGGCATGACCACTGAAGCGCACCCGGACCCGATCGAGATCGCCTTCTCGCCCTGCCCCAACGACACGTTCGTCTTCGACGCCTGGGCCCACGGCCGCGTCCCCGGCGCGCCCGCGCTCGACGTGACCTTCGCGGACATCGACCTCACCAACGGCATGGCCGAGCGCGGCGAGCTGGACGTCCTGAAGGTGTCGTACGCGGTCCTGCCCTGGGTCCTGGACGCGTACGCGCTCCTGCCGTGCGGCGGGGCGCTGGGCCGGGGCTGTGGGCCACTGGTCCTCAGCAAGGAGCTGGGCCTGGACCTGACGGGCCGGACGGTCGCGGTGCCGAGCGAGCGGTCGACGGCGTACCTGCTGTTCCGGATCTGGGCGGCGGAGATGGTGCCGGGCGGGGTCGGCGAGGTCGTCGTCATGCCGTTCGACGAGATCATGCCGGCGGTGCGGGACGGCAAGGTGGACGCCGGTCTCGTCATCCACGAGGCCCGTTTCACGTACCGGAACTTCGGGCTCCACAACCTGGCCGACATGGGACGCCACTGGGAGGACACCACCGGCCTCCCGATCCCGCTCGGCGCGATCATCGCCAGGCGCTCCCTCGGCGCCGAGACCCTGCACCGCCTGGCCGACACCATCCGCAGCTCGGTCCGGCTGGCCTGGGACCACCCGGAGGTCTCGCGGCCGTACGTCCAGGAGCACGCCCAGGAGATGGACCCGGCCGTGGCCGACCAGCACATCGGCCTGTACGTGAACGAGTTCACCGCCGACCTCGGCGAGGACGGCTACGCGGCGGTCCGCGGCCTGCTCACCCGCGCCGCGGCCGAGGGACTCGTACCGCCCCTCGGCCCGGACGCGCTGGCGTTCCCTGGCGACCGGGGCTGAGGCGGACCGGTGCACACCACCGCGTCCCCGTTCACCCTGACGTTCTGGAAAGAGGGCCGCGCCCACGAGCGACGGGAGGGCTACCGGGGCACGTCGCCGGAGTTCGGCGAGATCGTGCTCACCGCCCCGCTGCCCAGGAAGAACACCCCCGACAGCCTGGTCTCCGAGGTGCGCGGCCCGTCGATACCCACCGCGACCTTCGAGACCCGCGGCATCCACACCGAGGCCACGGACCTGCCGACGCTCAACGGCTCGGTGCTCAGGGTCGGCGACGCCCTGGTCCACCTGCGCCGCAACCGGTTCGGGCTGACGCACCGGGCCCGCGCACTGCACTTCCGGTACGGCGGGGACCGCTACCGGCTGTGGGCGGTCAACCGGAAGAAGTTCGTCCTGCGGCGGGAACCCGATGACGAGGAGGCCGGGTTCTCCGCCACGGCGGTCCGGTCCGGCTTCGCCGGGAGCAGGAAGGTGGTGGTGCGGGTCTCCGGGCGCGCCCTGGCCGCGGACCTCGCCCTCGTGACGCTCTTCATCGGTGTCGACCGGGCCCCGTTGACGCGTGGAGGCGCGGTGCGGTCCGCCCTCGCGAGGGCGGCACGGCTCTTCACGGAGAGCCAGGCCTGAAGCCGTACGGCCGCGAAGCCGTACGGCTCTCCACCGGCAGCGGCTACACGTCCAGCTGGTCCGCGACCGCGCGCAGCAGGCCCGCGATCTTGGCGCCCGCGGCCTTGTCCGGGTAACGGCCGCGCTCCAGTTGGGGCGTGATGTTCTCCAGGACCGTCGTCAGGTCCTGGACGATCGACGCCAGCTCGTCCGGCTTGCGGCGCTGGGCGGCCGCGACGGACGGGGTGGGGTCGAGGACCACCACGGACAGGGCCTGGTCACCGCGCTGACCCGCGACCACGCCGAACTCCACACGCTGGCCGGGCTTGAGTGCGTCGACCCCGGCAGGGAGTACCGACGAGTGCACGAAGACGTCGCCGCCGTCGTCGCGGGAGAGAAAGCCGAAGCCCTTCTCGCTGTTGAACCACTTCACCTTGCCGGTGGGCACGTCTGTCCCCGTCCTCGTACTCGTCACTGTGCGGAAAGAGCCGTGCTCGCCTGTGGGCACGGCTCCGGATAGCAGTACAGCGGGTCACCGTGACCCGCCTGGTCCCAGGCTAATGGCCCTGCGTCCGGTGACAAGACGTCGCCGGAGTGTTCCTCCGGGCAGGGAACTACCCTGGTGGCGTGACCACTACTCCTTCAGGCGCCGGCGACCGGCTCGTATCGATCGGCGCGATCGTCTTTTTCGTCGGCGCGCTGGCCACTCTGGTGACGGTCGCCCCGCTCTTCCTCGGCACGGAGCCGTTCCCTCCGATCGCGTACGGGGTCTGCATGTTCATGGGCGTCGGCTTCCTGATCGCCGGTGCGGGCGTCGTCCGCTCGGTCTGGCTCTCCTCACCCAAGCGGGCCGCGAGCCGCACCCAGGACGTGACCCAGAACGTGGCCTAGGGCGTGTCCTGCGGGTCAGGACACGTCCTGGTGCCTCCCGGATCTTTCGTCCGGATCACGCCGGTCGGCCGGGATGGTTAGGCTCGGTCGCGTGAAGCACGCAGGGCACGCCCTTCCGGTCCATCCCGCAGCCTGTGACGTCCCGGGCCGGGCCACCTCACACGTCGACGACCTCCTCGTCCAGATCGCGCACGGCAGCCGGGACGCACTCGGTGAGCTGTACGACCTGCTCGCACCGCTCCTGCTGGAGCTGCTGCGGGCCCGGCTGCCGGACGGCGCGGACGCGCGGTCCGCGCTCGTCGACGGCTTCAGCCGGGTCTGGCGGCAGGCACCGTCGTACGCACCGGGGCCGCACGGCATCGACTGGGTGATCGACCGGGTGGCCGACGCGCGGTAGGGCGCGGGGCGCTCAGGCCGACGCGCGGTAGAGGGCGGGGGGCGCTCAGGCCGCCGTGCGGTTCGCCTCGTACGCGCGCAGCCAGGCCGGGAACTCCGTCAGGTCCGCCAGCACCACGTCCGCGCCCGCCGCCCGCAGCTCCTGCCCGTCGCACGGGCCCGTCGTCACGGCGACCGACAGCGCCCCGGCCGCGCGCGCTCCTCGGACGTCTCCGACGTGGTCGCCCACGTACACCTGCGCCGCGTGCTCCTTCAGCGCCTCGCCCTTGGCCTCCGCCCAGAGCCAGCCGATCACCGAGTCCGGCTCGATCCCGAGGTGCACCAGGTGCAGCTTGGCGTTCGGCTCGTACTTCGCCGTCACGACGATCGCCCGGCCGCCGAGCGCCCGCACCGCCTCCACGGACTCCCGCGCTCCGGGCAGGGCCGTGCTCGGCGCTATCGCGTGGTCCGGGTAGAGCTCCCGGTAGCGGTCACCGGCGGCGGCCACCTGGTCGGCCGGGAACCAGTGCGCCAGCTCCTCCTCAAGCGGCGGACCGATCCGGCTCACCACCAGAGCGTCGTCGATGGGGACTCCCGTCTCCGCGGAGAGGGCCCGGTAGGTGGCGGCGATACCGGCCCGGGAGTCGACGAGCGTCATGTCGAGGTCGAAGCCGACCGTGAGGAGGGCAGCCGTGTGCGGGACGGAGGAGGGGGCCGGGTGGGGGCGCGAAGCCGTGGAAGCCATGCGGACCATTGTGCCGACCCGTCCGGTGGGGCCGTCGGGCCGGTGGGGCCGTCAGGTCCGTTGGGTCCGCCCACCGCCGTCCCCGGTGAACTCCCCGCCGCCTAGACTGAGCCCGCACTTAGCCAAGCCTTAGTAGGCCTCCCGCAGTTCCTGCCGATTGGTTCAGATGTCAGCGCCCGCGCCAGCACCGGCACCGGCCGTCGCGCCCCCGATACCCGGCGCACCCCGCCTCCCCCGGCGTGCGGCCGCCACGGTCGCCGCCGTCCTCGCGCTGCTGCTCGCCGTCCTGCTGAGCCTCGCGGTCGGCGCGCGCTCCATCCCGCCGGGCGAGGTGTTCGACGCGCTGCTGCACGGCGGCACCTCCGACGCGGCCGAGGTGATCCGGACCATGCGGGTGCCGCGCACGCTGATCGGGCTGATGGTCGGCGCGGCGCTGGCCCTCGCGGGCACGGTGCTCCAGGGCATCACCCGTAACCCCATCGCCGACCCCGGCATCCTCGGCATCAGCCAGGGGGCTTCGGTGGCGGTGGTGGTGGCGATCGCGTTCGCCGGGGTGCACACGCTGAGCGGGTACGTGTGGTTCGCCTTCGCGGGGGCCGCCGTCGCCTCGGTCGCGGTGTACGCCATCGCGTCCAGCGGTCGCGGCGGCGCGACGCCCGTGAAGCTCGCGCTCGGCGGTGCGGCGATCAACGCGCTGCTGGTCTCGGTGACGATGGGGGTCCTCACGACGAAGGCCTCGGCGCTGGACGAGTTCCGCTTCTGGCAGGTCGGGTCGATCGCCGGGCGGGAGGCGGACGTGGTCCAGCAGGTCTGGCCGTTCCTGCTGCTGGGCGCGGTGCTCGTGCTCTCGGTGGCCCGTGGACTGGACGCGCTCGCGCTCGGCGAGGACGTGGCGAAGGGGCTCGGGCAGAACGTGGCGGCGGTCCGGATCACCGGCGGGATCGGGGCGACCGTGCTGACCGGGGTCGGGGTGGCCGCCGCCGGGCCGATCGCGTTCATCGGGCTCGCGGTCCCGCACATCGCCCGCGCGGTCGTCGGCAACGACCACCGCTGGGTGCTGCCGATGGCCGCGCTGCTGGGGCCGGTGATGCTGCTCGTCTCGGACGTCGTCGGCCGGATCGTGTTCCCGCCGAGCGAGGTCCCGGCGGGGGTGATGACGGCGCTGATCGGAGTGCCGTTCCTGGTCGCCCTCGTACGCCGGAAGGCGGTGCCGGCGTGAGTGAGAGCCTCGTACGGGTCCGGCCCGCCGGGTACGCCGTCGTGAAGGCCGGGCCGCGTGGCCGGTTCCTGCTGCACCGGCGGGCGTCCGTCGTCGCGGCGGGCCTCGTCGTGCTGCTGGCCGCCGTCTGCGTCGCGTACCTCTGTGTCGGCGAGAGCTTCGTCGCGCCCGGCGAGGTCGTGAAGGTGCTCCTCGGGCAGCCGTCCTCCGCCGAGCTGGTCGTCGGCACGCTCCGGCTGCCGCGGATGGCC
This sequence comes from Streptomyces sp. CA-146814, assembly GCF_050942385.1. Lineage (NCBI taxonomy): Bacteria > Bacillati > Actinomycetota > Actinomycetes > Kitasatosporales > Streptomycetaceae > Streptomyces > Streptomyces sp. CA-146814. Next base: position 4,432,918 of record NZ_CP192068.1, on the reverse strand, counting down.
GTCGGGCTGCTGGTGGGCGCGGCCTTCGGGATCGCGGGCGCGCTCATCCAGACGGTGGCCCGCAACCCGCTGGCCAGCCCCGACATCATCGGCGTCAGCCAGGGCGCGAGCGCGCTCACGGTCGGTGCGATGACCTTCGGCATCACCTCGTACGCCGTCCTGCCCTACCTCTCCGTCGTCGGCGGCATCGCGGCCGCCGCCCTCGTCTACTTCTTCGCCTGGCGCGGCGGCCTGCACGCCACGCGCTTCGTCCTCATCGGCATCGGCTTCGCCATCGCGCTGCGGTCGGTGACCACGCTCTTCCTGACCAAGGGCGACTACCTGGTCGCGCAGCAGGCGCAGATCTGGATGACCGGTTCGCTGAACGGACGCGGCTGGCCGGAGGCCGCCCCGCTCGCCTGGACCCTCGTCGTCCTGCTGCCCGCCATCGCCTGGGCGGCCCGCGCGCAGCGGACCGTGACGATGGACGACGACACCGCGACCGCGCTGGGCGTGCGCCTGGGGCGCGTACGGCTCGGACTCGTCGCGCTCGGAGTGGTCCTGGCCTCCGTGGCGACCGGTACGGCGGGCCCGGTGGACTTCGTGGCGCTGCTCGCGCCGCAGATCGCGCGCCGGATGACCCGTACGGCACAGATCCCGCTGGTCTCCTCGGCGCTGCTGGGCGCGGTGATCGTGGTCCTGGGCGATCTGCTGGCCCGCAGGCTGTTCGCGCCGACCGAACTGCCGGTGGGCGTCCTCACGGCGGCGGTCGGCGCCCCGTATCTGATCTGGCTGATCATCCGCGGTCACCGAAGCCGCAGTGGAGGCACCGCATGAGCCCGAGCCCGACGACCGACGCGGCGCAGACGGGCTCCCGCCTCGCCGCCCGCGACCTGACCCTCGCGTACGAGGACCGCGCCGTCGTCCACGAGCTGGACCTCGCCGTGCCGGACGGGCAGGTCACCGTGATCGTCGGCCCGAACGCCTGCGGCAAGTCCACCACCCTGCGCGCGCTCGGCCGGCTGCTGAAGCCGCGCGGCGGGGCGGTGCTGCTGGACGGTACGGAGCTGGCGCGGATACCGACCCGGCGCATCGCCCAGTCCATCGGGCTGCTCCCGCAGACGCCGGTGGCGCCCGAGGCGATCACCGTCTCCGACCTCGTCGCCCGGGGCCGCCAGCCGCACCAGAGCTGGTGGCAGCAGTGGTCGGACGCGGACGAGCGGGCGGTGACCGACGCCATGGCCCGTACGGATGTGACGGCGCTGGCCGACCGGCCGGTGGACGAGCTGTCGGGCGGGCAGCGGCAGCGGGTGTGGATCGCGATGGCGCTCGCACAGGAGACGGACCTGCTGCTGCTGGACGAGCCGACGACCTATCTGGACATCGCGCACCAGGTGGAAGTCCTGAACCTGGTACGCCAGTTGGCAGCGCCTGCCGACGACGGCACCCGGGGCCGTACCGTCGTCACCGTGCTGCACGACCTCAACCAGGCGGCCCGGTACGCGGATCACCTGGTCGCCATGAAGGAGGGCCGGATCGTCGCGGAGGGCCGGCCCGGGGACGTCGTCACCGCCGAGCTCGTACGCGAGGTCTTCGGCCTGGAAGCGGTGATCGTCCCGGACCCGGTGACGGGTTCACCGCTCGTCGTCCCGGGCGCCCCCTGGACCCCGGCCACCGATGCTCCTGCCTCCGCTCCTCCTGCCTCCGTCCCGACTCCCGGAAAGGCCCTCTGAACCATGCCCCTCCTCCAGCCCCGCTCCCGTACGCTCGCCGCCGCGTCCCTGACCGTGGCCGCCGCGCTGGCCCTCTCCGCGTGCGGCTTCTCGTCCGATTCGGGCTCCGCGTCCGGCTCCTCCGGCTCCGAGGACGCCTCCGCCGGATCTCCTCGTACGGTGAAGACGGCGATGGGCGACGTGAAGGTGCCGGCCGCGCCGCAGCGGGTCGTCGTCCTGGACACCGCCGAACTCGACTCGGTCCTCACCCTCGGCGTGAAGCCGGTCGGCGCGACCCACGCGGACGTGGACTCCGGCTTCCTGAACTACCTGCCGAAGGACCAGGTCACCGGCATCACGGACGTGGGCCAGATGATGACCCCGAACCTGGAGGCCATCGCCGGCCTCAAGCCCGACCTCATCCTCACGAGCAAGATCCGGCACGGCGACAAGTACGCCGAGCTGTCGAAGATCGCGCCGACCGTGATGACGGAGAACACCGGCTACCCCTGGAAGGAGAACTTCCAGGTCCACGCGGAGGCTCTGAACAAGAAGGCCGAGGCGAAGATGGTCACCGACGACTACGCGCGGCACGTGGCCGATGTGACGAAGGCGCTCGGCGGCAAGGAGAAGGCCGGAGCGACCGAGGTCAACATGGTCCGGTTCGTCGAGGGCGCCGACATCCGCATCTACGGCACGAAGAACTACATCGCCACGATCCTCGCCGATGTCGGCCTCGGCCGCCCCGCCGTCACCGACCAGGCGAAGGACGGGTTCAGTTACGACGTCAGCCCCGAGAAGATCGACCTCGCGGACGCGGACGCGGTCTTCCACTCGACGTACGGCGACCCGAAGAAGGCCAAGGAGACGCAGACCACCGGCGGCGGTCTGTGGAAGAACATGGACGCGGTGAAGAACGGCAAGGTCTTCGCGGTCGACGACCAGCTGTGGATCCAGGGCATCGGCTACACGGCGGCCGACAAGATCCTGCACGAGCTCCAGACGAACCTGACGAAGTAGCCCCTGCCGCTACCCGCGCCTCCGCGCCCGCCACACCAGGTAGAGCGCGGAGGCGACGGCGGCGATGCGGACGACCACCGGCCAGGCACCGGTCAGCACCTCGCGCAGGCCGCCGTCCGCGATGGGCTCGCCCCACCGCCCGTCCAGCCGCCCCCACACCCAGACGAGCGCCCCGGCCACGACCACGCCCGGCAACCCCAGGGCCGCCCACTTCGCCTCCGTACGGGAGAGGGCCCGCGAGCCGTACGCGATGAGCCAGCCGCCCGCGAGCGGGATCCAGGACCCGGTGACGACCCCGGCGATGAGCAGCACGGCGGCCAGGAGCAGCAGCGGATGCGCGAAGCCGCGGGCGGCCGGTGCGGCGACTACGGGTTCGGCGACGACCGGCTTGCGGCGGCGGGGCCGGGGGATGCGGAGGGTGCGGCGGCGGGGGGCCTCCGGTGTGGCGGGTCCGTCGTCGGCCTCCTCCGCTTCCTGGTCGGCGGGTTCGGGCTTCGCCGGCCGCCTGCCGAGGAGTTCGGGGGCCTCGATGCCGCCGAAGAACCCGGGGACGGCGGTCCCGGCGTCGAACGGCCCGGGCTCCAGACGCCACCAGTCCTCGCCGGTGCTCTGCTGGTCGGGTCCGAGGACGTGCGGGGCGGAGGGGTGGGGCCAGGGGGTGGTGTCGGCGAGGGCGGGGGCGGTGGTGTCGTCGGGGCCGGTGGGGCCGGTGGGCTTCGAGAGGTTCGTACGGGGGTGGTCTCCGGAACCTGGCTCGGTACGGGAGTCGGGGTCACGGCCGGGCTCGGTACGGAAGTCGGGACCACCGCCGGACTCCGTACGCGGATCGGATCCGTGGCCCATCTCCGTACGAGGGTGAGGCCTGCGGCCGGCCTCCGTAGGGGAGTCGGGCGCGTATCCGGTCTCCATACGGAACCGGGCTTCGGTGCTTCCGGTGTCCGCGTCGCCGCCCTTGCCACCTCCCGTACCGCTCCCGCTCCCGCTCCCCGCCGGACGCCCGCCGCCCTTCCACGACGCGCCCCAGCCGGAACCCGCTTTCCGGCCGCCCGCCGGGACGCCCTCCGCCGCGGAACCGGGCGCCCAGCCCGGGCCCGGATCGGCGTCCGGCGCCTTCGGGCCCCTGCGGAGGAACCCGGTCCGGGGCCGGGGAACGGCGGCGTCCCCACCCGTCCCCGCCAGCGGCAGCGGCACCGACCCGTCCCCCGACTCCGCCGCCGCGCTGACCAGTTCGTCCGGGCTGCCGAGGCGGCCGATGATCCGCCGCACGGCCGCCGGGGAGTCCGCGCCCTCGCTCGCGCGGCGGCGGTCGATCTCGCCGCGCAGCGTCGAAACCAGCCGCATCCGGGCGCCCGAGGACAGCTGTTGCTGCTGCGCCAGGTCACCGACCCGGCTCAGGTAGTCGTAGACGAGCTGGTCGCTCTCGATCCCCACGCGGTTGCATCCCCTCTTGCGGCCCTGCCCCGACGGTAGCGTTTCAGCGGCTAACGTGGGACGGATGGGGACGACCACACCACCGCGCACGCTCGCCGAAGCCCTGCGCGCCCGGGGCGACGAATCGCTGGCCGGGCTGCTGCGCGCCCGCCCCGACCTCCTCAACCCGGTGCCGAACGACATCACCCAGCTCGCCACCAGGGCCGGCACCCGGGCCTCGGTGGTCCGCGCGCTGGAGCACCTGGACCGGTTCGCGCTGCAGACCGCCGAGGCGCTGGCGGTGGCCCCGGACCCGGCCCCGTACGACACGCTCCTCTCGCTCCTCACCGGCGACGGGCTGGACGACGGCGAGCAGCGCGACGACGCGGGTGCGGCGGTCACGGCCGCGCTGCCGGGCGCGCTGGCGACGCTGCGCGAACAGGCCCTGGTCTGGGGCGAGGACGACCGGCTGCGGCTGGTGCGTACGGCCCGCGAGCTGCTCGCCCCGTCCCCGCAGCACCCGTCCCCCACGGGCCTCGGGCCGACGGTCGCGGAGGCGACGGCCGGGATGTCGCCGGGCCGGCTCCAGGAGATCCTGACGGCGGCCGGGCTGCCCGCCACGCACGACCCGGTGTCGGCGGTGGCGGCGCTGGCGGCCCTGTTCACGGACCGGACGCGGATGGCGGAGCTGCTGGACACGGCCCCGGTGGAGGCGCTGTCGGTGCTGGACCGGCTGGTGTGGGGCCCGCCGTACGGGGAGGTCACGCCGAACCCGACCCCGCCCGTGAAGTGGCTACGGGACCGGGGCCTGCTGCTGCCGGTCTCGACGCGCACGGTGGTGCTGCCTCGTGAGGCGGCCCTGCACCTGCGGGCCGGCCGCGCGCACCGCGTACCGGAGCCGGTTCCTCCGGTCGTCGCGGCGGTGGCCGAACGTGATCCACAGGCTGTGGACAGAGCGGCGGCCGGGCAGGCGTTCACGGCGCTGTCGACGGTCGAGGAGCTGCTGAAGCTCTGGAACGGCGGCGGCCCGGCGATCCTGCGCGCGGGCGGCCTGAGCGTACGGGAGCTGAAACGCACGGCGACCGCGCTGGAGGTGTCGGAGCCGATCGCCGCATTCTGGGTCGAACTCGCTTACGCGGCGGGGCTGTTGGCGTCGGACGGGGAGAGCGACGAGCGGTACGCGCCGACGCCCGCGTACGACGAGTGGCTCGACCTCTCCGCCCCGGACCGCTGGACGCACCTGGCCACCGCCTGGCTCCCGGCCACGCGGGTCCCGGGCCTGGTCGGCGGCCAGGACGCGAAGGGCCGGGCGCTCTCCGCACTCGGCCCGGAGCTGGACCGCTCGGCCGCGCCGGAGGTACGCCGCCGGGTGCTGGCCCTCTTCGCCGAGCTGGCGCCGGGCACCGCGCCGGACCCGGAGACGCTGCTGCAACGGCTGCGCTGGGAACGCCCGTTGCGGGGCTCCTCGCCGACCGGAGAGGGCACGGACCTGCGCTCGCGCCTCGCTCTCTGGACCCTGAACGAGGCGGAGCTGCTGGGCATCACGGGCCGGGGCGCGCTGTCCTCGCAGGCCCGCGCGCTGCTGGAGGAGGGCGAGGAGACGGCGGCGGCCTTTCTGGCACCCCTCCTCCCCGAACCCCTGGACCATGTCCTGCTCCAGGCGGACCTGACGGCGGTGGCACCGGGCCCGCTGGAACGCCCGCTCGCGGAGACCCTCTCGGTCCTGGCGGACGTCGAGTCGAAGGGCGGCGCGACGGTCTACCGCTTCACGCCCGGCTCGGTCCGCCGGGCGCTGGACGCCGGGCAGGCGGCGACCGACCTGCACGCGTTCCTGGCCGCGCACAGCCGTACGCCGGTGCCGCAGCCCTTGAGTTACCTGATCGACGACGTGGCCCGGCGCCACGGCCACCTGCGGATCGGCGCGGCCTCCGCGTACGTACGCTGCGACGACGAGGCGGTCCTCAACGAGATCCTGGCCGACCGCCGCTCGACGGGCCTGCGCCTGCGCCGCCTCGCCCCCACGGTCCTGGCCTCCCAGGCCGACCCCGGCTCCCTCCTCGAAGCCCTCCGCGAGATGGGCTACGCGCCCGCCGCCGAATCCGCCGAGGGCGACGTCCTGATCACCCGAGCCGGCGCCCGCCGCACCCCGCCCCGCACCCCGCCGACCCCGGTCCCGGAAGGCCCACCGGCCCCCGACGCCACCCTGCTCGGCGCGGCGGTCCGAGCCATCCGCGCCGGCGACACGGCCGCCACGGTGATCCGCAAGGACCCGACGGAGGGCACGTCGGCCCCGCGCACCTCCTCCGGCTCCCTGCCCCGCACGACCTCGGCGGAGACCCTGGCCACGGTCCAGGCGGCCGCGATGACGGGCTCGGCGGTCTGGATCGGCTACGTCAACGCGGAGGGCGCGGCCAGCCAACGCGTGATCGCCCCGGTCCGCGTGGAGGGCGGCTTCGTCACGGCGTACGACCACACGGCCGACGAGGTCCGCACGTTCGCCCTGCACCGGATCACGGGGGTGGCGGAGCTGGCGGAGGAGGGGAAGGGGTAGGGACGCACCCTGCCCCCGGACGTTCCGATGTCGCTCCGCGTGATCACTCGTGCCCCTGCGGGTGTCTGCGCAGGTAGACGTTGCAGTCGGACACGGTGGTCATGTCGCCCACGGCACGCGCGCGGCTGCGCACGGCGGCCAGTTCGGCACAGCCGGCGCACCCCTCGACCGGCTCCGGGTCCGTGACGTCCATCCCCAGCGGCAGCTCGACAGGCGGGGCGCTGTATCGCATCGGTTCACTCATGCGGTGATCGTCACGCTCGTCACCAGGACGACGGAACCTCGTACGTTTCCCATTTCGGGACGTCCCGCAGCCTGTAAAACGTCCCTGACACGTCCGGAAGTGGAGGGGGAGACCGGGATGGCGAACGAGCGCTTACGTGCCGTCATGGCCGCCGGAGGATGGACTCACGCAGACCTCGCCCGCGTCGTCGAGGTAGATCCCAAATCCGTTGAGCGTTGGGTCAATCTCGGGCGTACGCCTCGGCGCGGCACTGCTCTCAAGGCCGCCGAGACGCTGGGAGAGGACGTGCACGCCCTGTGGCCCCAGCTCAGGCAGGCGCGATCGGCCCGGGCTGTCAGTCCCGAACTCGTCGCGCTGTACGAGCAACGGGCCGACCTGCCGGTGTCCGCTTTCGTCAATCTCCTCACTCAGGCGCGTCGGCAGATCGACGTACTCGTGTACGGAGCCGTCTTCCTTCATGAGGCGTACCCACGGCTCAACGACCTGCTGCGGGAGCGAGCTGCGAACGGGTGCGCAATCCGGATCGCGGTGGGGGACGCGGACGATGCCAACGTCCAACAACGGGGCCGGGAGGAGCGCTTCGGCCACGGCATCGAGTCCCGCTGCCGACTCGCGCTCATGCACTACCGCCCCTTGGCGAGCGAACCGGGCATCGAGATCCGTACGCATGGGACCACGCTCTACAACAGCCTGTACCGCGCGGACGACGAGATTCTGGTCAACGCCCACGTCTGGGGCGTCAACGCGTACGCCGCGCCTGTGTGGCACCTCCGGAGCAGCGGCAGCGGCAGCATGTTCGGCACGTACGAGGACAGCTTCGAGGCGGTATGAAAGTCCGCACAGCCAGTGGAAGGGTGACTTGATGGCACGGACCGAGTACTACGACGACCCCGACGCGCCCGAGCCCAACAGCATGGTCGTCGCGGCCTCCGCCGTCGTCACCGACGATCAGGGACGCATCCTTCTGCAGCGCCGCCGCGACAACGACCTGTGGGCACTGCCGGGCGGCGGGATGGACCTGAGGGATTCCCTCCCCGGCACCGCTGTGCGCGAGGTCAAGGAGGAGACCGGGCTCGATGTCGAGATCACGGGGCTCGTCGGCACGTACACCGACCCTCGGCACATCTTCGAGTACAGCGACGGGGAGGTCCGGCGGCAGTTCAACGTCTGCTTCACCGCCCGGGTGACCGGCGGCTTCCTGACCGTCTCCGAAGAGAGCACGGAAGTCCGGTTCGTGGCGCCGGCCGAGCTGGACACCCTGCCCATGCACCACACCCAGCGCCTCCGGCTGCGCCACTTCGCGGAGGACCGCGACCGGCCCTATCTCGGCTGAGGAGCGGGCCTTACGGGCCGCCCTGGCCCCCGGACACTCAAGGGAAGCTTAGAAGATCACGTCGAGGCTTGTCGCAGGTCACCCCGCATGGCATGTTCACTGTGCACCCCCACAGCCGATCTGCCGAGGAGATGAAGATGATCGGAACCCTGACCACCGGCGAGCAGATCATGATAGGGATCGTGGCCGTGGCCGTCCTCGGTCTCGCCGTACTCGGCTTCAGGCGAGCCAAGCGCACCGGGCAGCCGGGCGAGACCGAGTAGCGCCCGCCACCGGGCAGGTTTCGCCAGTTTCACGGGCGGGCCGTCTCCGATGGCGCGGTCTGCAATGCTGCGGGAATGCCCTTCGCTGACCGGGCCCCCGAGCCGAAGCCGGTATCGCCCCGACCGGCGGTGCCTGAGCCGGTATCGCCCCGACCTCCCGCCGCGCCGATGCGGCCGCTGCTCACACAGTCCTGGCTGGATCTGGCGTTCCTGCACTGGGCGGTCGACCCGGCGGACGTCGCGCCGCTGCTGCCGTCGGGGACGGTGCCCGACACCTTCGACGGGGCGACGACGTACGTGGGGCTCGTGGCGTTCCGGATGTATCGGGTGGGGGTGCTCGGGCTGCCGGGGATCCCGTATCTGGGGACCTTTCCCGAGACCAACGTCCGGCTGTACTCCGTTGACGAGCACGGCCGGCGCGCGGTGGTCTTCCGGTCCCTCGACGCCTCCCGGCTCGTCCCGGTCCTCGTGGCGCGGGCCGCGGTCCGGTTGCCGTACGTGTGGTCCCGAATGGGTATCGAGCGGTCCGGCGACACCGTCACGTACACGAGCAGGCGCCGGTGGCCCGGTCCTCGTAGGGCGAGGAGCAGGATCGTGCTCCGGCCCGGTGACACGATCGCCGAACCCACCCCACTGGAGCACTTCCTGACCGCCCGCTGGGCCCTGCACACCTCGCTCTTCGAGCGGACCGCCTATCTGCCCAACGTCCACCCCCGATGGCCGCTCCACCGGGCGGAGCTGCTGGAGTGCGACGAGGACCTGGTCGCGGCGGGCGGGCTGCCCGCGCCGGCCGGGGAGCCGATGAGCGTGCTGTACTCCCCGGGCGTCCCGGTGCGGTTCGGGCCGCAGCGGCGCGGGGCCTGATGCCGGGGCGGACCGGTCCGGCCGACCACCGGATCACAGAATTTCAGCGGGGAGATCAGATGGGGAATCCGCACAAGGACAGCGCGCAGGTCCAGAATCAGATCAAGGACGGCGTCTTCTTCAATACCGTGGTGCAGGGCAGCAACGTAACCCTTCAGCTGCCGCACGAGATCACACCTGCTCTCACTGGAATGCCTGCCCCCTCGTCGACCTTCACCGGCCGTGATGCCGTTCTGGACCTTCTGGTCGAGGAGTTACGTCCGGGCCGTCGGACCGACACCGGCCCCCTGGCCCACGTCGTGGCCGGTCTTCCCGGGGTGGGCAAGACGGAACTGGTCCTCCAGGTTGCGCACAGAGCGTCGCGGCAAGGATGGTTCCCGGGCGGAATCCTCTTCATCGACCTGCATGGATACGACGGTGACCGCCACATTAGTCCCAGCCGGGCGCTCGGCTCTCTGATCCGGGCCCTCGGGGTTCCCGATCAGTACGTCCCCGATGACCTCCAGGACCGCGCCCGCCTATACAGCAGCGTGCTGTCGGCTTACGCAGACCAGGGCCGGCGCATCCTGGTGATCGTCGACAACGCCCGTGACGACTCCCAGGCCGGGCCTTTTCTCCTTGCCAACAGCCGCGTCCCGGTGCTCGTCACGTCCCGCCACACGCTCACCGGTCTCAAGAACGCTCGCACACATGACCTCGGCGTCCTGGACCCCGCCTCCGCCGTGGAACTGCTCCGCAGGGACCTGCGCCAGGCTCGCGATCCCGATGATTCCCGTGTCGACGACGCTCCGGAGTCCGCCGCACACATCGCTCACCTGTGCGGGCATCTTCCGCTGGCCTTGCGGATCGTCGCAGCTCTCCTGGCAGACCTCCCCGCGCGCCCACTGGCCTCCATGGTGGACGCCCTCGGCGACGCTCGTAGCCGCCTGCAACGCCTGAGCCGAGGAGACCTCGCCGTACGGACGGCTTTCGAACTCTCGTACCACCATCTGAGCGACGCCCAGGCCCGGCTCTTCCGTCTTCTGCCCATCAACGCGGGGCCGGACATCTCCACGGATTCCGCGGGCCGACTCGCCGACCTGCCGTCCGACGAGGCGGACATCCTGCTCGGAGCCCTGGCGCGGGCACACCTGGTCGAGCCCCATGCGAAGAACTACGGCCGCTGGCGCCTGCATGACCTCCTGCGCCTGTACGCCGACGAGGAATGCGCCCTGCGGGAAGATGCCCACGAGCGCCGCAGCGCCACTTCGAGACTGCTCGATCACTATCTGACGACGGCAGCGGCGGCCGACACGCACGTTGATGTGGATACCGAGGCGACAGCGCGTTCTCCTCGCTTCCGCGATCGGGACGCCGCCCTGTGCTGGCTGGACGGGGAGCGGCACAGTCTGCTGGCGACAGCTCAAGCGGGTCCGGCTCTGGAGCGTCCCGATGTCCTGTTCGGCCTGCACAACGCGCTGGTCCACTATCTGTCATGGCGTCGGCACTGGAGCGATTACGAGCAGCTTTCGCAAGCGGCCCTGGATGCCGCACGATCATCCGAGTTCCCGCACCTGCGCGTACTGGAATTGACATTCCTTAATAATCTCGGACTTGCTCAACTCGAGTTACGTCGTTTCGATGATGCAGTAAGGTCCTATCGAGCTTGCCTGGCACAGGCCCGCCTGGCGGAGGACACCGACTCGACGGCCATGGCATTGAGTAATCTCGGGCGGGCTTACGAGGAGCTGCACGAGCCGGAAAAGGCGGTGGAGGTACTCCAGGAAGCCCTGACACTTCCTCCCCCCGACGGGAATATTCGAGCCAGGGGAATGACCTACACAAATCTGGGTCGCGCTCTGCACAAGTTGCGCAGGCTCGATGAGGCAGCGGAAGCATTCACCGAGGACATCACCATCTGTCGGGCAGTCGCCGATCTGAGCGGAGAGGCGATCGCGCGCAACAACCTGGGTCTGGCGATGCGGGACATGGGCCTACTCGACGCAGCCGTCGACCATCACCGCGGAGCCCTGGAAACCGCCAGAACAGCCAAGGACAACCACACAGCAGCACTGGCCCAAGCCAATCTCGCCGTGGAAATGGCTGCTTCCGGCCGCACCAGCGGGGTGGTCGACATGCTAGAGGCATCGCTCGCGGCACTTGAGGAACTGGGCGATAGCTACATGGCGACACAGTGCCGGATGCACCTCGGTCATCTGAAATACATGGAAGGGCTAAGCGAGGAGGCCATCGCATTTATCTCCGAGGCCGCAGAGGCGAGCCATGCGATAGGAGACCGGCGGACCGAAGGTAGAGCCTTGGGAGATCTGGGAACTTACCTGTTGCAGGAGGGGCGTCTCGTTGAAGCGATCGAGGCGACAAGGAGGGCGATCCCCCTGTACCACTCCTTCGGAGATATGGGAGGGAAAGGCGACTCTCTCCTGATTCTTGGAATCTCCCTCGACGCGACAAAACGTACCGATGAAGCGATCCAAGTCTTTCAGGCCGCCGTCGCCGCGTTCAAGGAATTCGGTGACTCGGAAAAGCTGACCTTGGCCATGGGATGCCTGAAGGAACTCGAGGACCTGAGCGAGTCCTGACCGTTACACGCCGAGAGGGGACGCCCCCGGGGCGTCTCTGACGACCTCCCGGTCGTCCACGCAGATCCCCGCTTCCGGGCCCACCCCGCCCCGCCCCCCGATGCGGCACACTGGACGTTTGGCCGCAGCCCTACCCGCATCCGTGGCCGCACCCCGCAGAAAGGGCCGAAGCGCGTGACCGGACCCCTCATCGTCCAGAGCGACAAGACGCTGCTCCTCGAAGTCGACCACGAGCTGGCGGACGCCTGCCGTCGGGTCATCGCGCCCTTCGCGGAGCTGGAGCGTGCGCCCGAGCACATCCATACGTACCGGGTCACCCCGCTCGGGCTGTGGAACGCCCGCGCCGCCGGGCACGACGCCGAGCAGGTCGTCGACGCCCTGGTGGAGTACTCCCGCTACCCCGTGCCGCACGCGCTCCTGGTCGACATCGCCGAGACGATGGCGCGGTACGGGCGGCTCACCCTGTCCAAGCACCCCGTGCACGGGCTCGCGCTCACCAGCACCGACCGGCCCGTGCTGGAGGAGATCCTGCGGTCGAAGAAGGTGCAGCCGCTCGTCGGCGCCCGGATCGACCCGGACACCGTGGCCGTGCACCCCTCCGAGCGCGGGCAGATCAAGCAGACGCTGCTCAAGCTGGGCTGGCCCGCCGAGGACCTGGCCGGTTACGTGGACGGCGAGGCCCATCCGATCGAGCTGGCCGAGGACGGCTGGGCCCTGCGGCCGTACCAGAAGCAGGCCGTGGAGGGGTTCTGGCACGGAGGGTCAGGTGTGGTCGTGCTGCCCTGCGGGGCCGGGAAGACCCTGGTCGGGGCCGGCGCCATGGCCGAGGCCAAGGCCACCACGCTCATCCTCGTCACCAACACCGTCTCCGCCCGGCAGTGGAAGCACGAGCTGGTGAAGCGGACGTCCCTCACCGAGGACGAGATCGGCGAGTACAGCGGGACGAAGAAGGAGATCCGGCCGGTCACCATCGCCACCTACCAGGTGCTGACCACCCGGCGTAAGGGCATCTACCCGCACCTGGAGCTCTTCGACTCCCGGGACTGGGGGCTCGTCGTCTACGACGAGGTCCATCTGCTGCCCGCGCCCGTCTTCAAGTTCACCGCCGACCTTCAGGCCCGGCGGCGGCTGGGGCTGACCGCGACCCTCGTACGGGAGGACGGGCGCGAGTCCGACGTGTTCTCGCTCATCGGGCCCAAGCGGTTCGACGCCCCGTGGAAGGAGATCGAGGCGCAGGGCTACATCGCGCCCGCCGACTGCGTGGAGGTACGGGTCAACCTCACCGACTCCGAGCGGCTCGCGTACGCCACCGCCGAGGCGGAGGAGAAGTACCGGTTCTGCGCCACCACCGCCACCAAGCGGAAGGTGACGGAGGCGCTCGTACGGAAGCACCAGGGCGAGCAGACCCTCGTCATCGGGCAGTACATCGATCAACTCGACGAGCTGGGCGAACACCTGGACGCGCCCGTCATCAAGGGCGAGACCAGCAACGCCCAGCGCGAGAAGCTCTTCGGTGCCTTCCGGAACGGCGAGATCAGCGTCCTCGTCGTCTCCAAGGTCGCCAACTTCTCCATCGACCTGCCGGAGGCCACCGTCGCCATCCAGGTCTCCGGGACCTTCGGGTCGCGCCAGGAGGAGGCCCAGCGGCTCGGTCGCGTCCTGCGGCCGAAGGCCGACGGGCACGAGGCGCGGTTCTACTCCGTCGTCGCCCGCGACACCATCGACCAGGACTTCGCGGCGCACCGCCAGCGGTTCCTGGCCGAGCAGGGGTACGCGTACCGGATCGTCGACGCGGACGAGCTGCTCGCGGAGAGCTGAGGAGGGCAAGGAGGGCCGACCGGGTCCAGGAGAGGGGCCGGCCGGGGTCCAGGAGAGGGGCGGGCCGTACGGACGGGTGCTTCAGTGGCCCCGGCGTACGCCCGCGCCCTCCGCGTACTCCCCCAGGACGACCACGCTGAACGCCGTCGTCACGAACACCTTCACGGCGCGCACCGCGTCTCCGAGGCGATGGGGTCGGTGGTGACCGGTGACCGCGGTCGCGCCGTGCGCGGGGCCGGTCCTGCTGGGGTTCAGGGTGGTGGTGCTCATGTATCCATGGTGCTCCCGTCACCCGTTCGGCCGCGTCGGCCCGCAGACGGAATCCGTACGCCGGGCGCGTAGGTCTCCAGTACCGCTCAGCCCGCACACATCCCCTACGGGTAGCCCTGGCCCCTCCTCCCCGGGGAGAGCCGGTAATCCGTTTCGCCGCCGGCCCGCCCTCTGGCTACAATCGCCGGTCTGCCCGCCTCCCGCGCCGCACCGACGGCCCCGGGAGCGCCGCCGACCGGACGGAAACCGGCCGACACACGCGAACGAACCTTCCGAGCGGACCGTCCCGCTCCGGCCCCCGGCCGGCGTCGGTGAACGGTCCGCCGTCCTGCGTCGAAGAGCCGTCGAAAGCCGTCGAGAGGTCGTCGACGAGCCGTTGAAGAGCCGGAGGCAACACCGTGCCCGCGCACGTAGCGACAAGCGATTCCCCCATCGACCCAGCCGACCCCCTGGCCCATGAACGCGCCCACCTCGCCGCGTCCCGGGCCGCCCTGCGCGCGATGCGTGAGGACGTCCAGGCCCTCGACATCCGCGATGTCACCGCGAACTGGGTCAACGCCGCCGTCCTCCAGTCCCAGATCGACGACCGCATCAAGGCGCTCGCCGACCTCTCCCACACCCCCCTGTTCTTCGGCCGTCTCGACTACCTCCACGCCGTCGGCGGCGAGTTCGCCGAAGGTACGGAAGGCGAGCGGTTCTACATCGGGCGCCGGCACGTCCATGACACCGCTGGCGACCCGATGGTCATCGACTGGCGGGCCCCGGTCTCCCAGCCTTACTACCAGGCCTCCCCCAAGAACCCCCAGGACGTCGGGCTCCGCCGCCGCTTCGGTTACACGGCCGGCGAGCTCACCGCGTACGAGGACGAGCACCTCACCGACCCGACCGAGGTCGCGCGGACCAGCCGGCTCCTCCAGGCGGAGATCGAGCGGCCGCGCGTCGGGCCGATGCGCGACATCGTCGCCACCATCCAGCCCGAACAGGACGAGATCGTCCGCAGCGGCCTCGGCGGGACCGTCTGTGTCCAGGGCGGTCCCGGCACCGGGAAGACCGCCGTCGGACTGCACCGGGTGGCGTTCCTGCTGTACGCGCACCGCGAGCGGCTCGCCCGTACCGGCACCCTCGTCATCGGGCCGAACCGGTCCTTCCTCCACTACATCGAGCAGGTCCTGCCCGCCCTCGGCGAGCTGGAGGTCAAGCAGGCCACCGTCGACGACCTGGTGACGGCGGACGTGGAGGTCAGGGGGGTCGACGACGCGGCCGCCGCCGTCGTCAAGGGCGACGCCCGGATGGCCGAGGTGCTGCGCCGGGCCATCCGCTCGCACGTCACCACGCCGGCCGAGCCCGTCGTCGTGGTGCGCGGGTCGCGGCGCTGGCGGGTGCCCGCCTACGAGGTCGAGGAGATGGTCGACGAGCTGCTCGCCCGGGACATGCGGTACGGCTCCGCCCACGAGGCCCTGCCGCAGCGGATCGCGCACGCCGTCCTCGTACGGATGGAGGAGGCCGGTGAGGCCCCCGACGACCGGGTGCAGAACACCGTGGCCCGCAATCCGGCGGTCAAGGCGGCCGTGAAGGCGATCTGGCCCGCCGTCGACCCGGAGAAGCTGGTGCTGCGGCTGCTGGCCGACCCGGAGTTCCTGGCCGTCCACGCGGACGGGCTGCTCAGCGCGGACGAGCAGAAGCTGGTCCTCTGGGCGAAGCCCGCCCGGAGCGTGCGGTCGGCCAGGTGGTCGGCGGCGGACGCGGTGCTCATCGACGAGGCCCGGGACCTGGTGGCCCGTACGCACTCGCTCGGCCATGTCGTGCTCGACGAGGCGCAGGACCTCTCCCCCATGCAGTACCGGGCGGTGGGGCGGCGGTGTTCGACCGGTTCGGCGACCGTGCTCGGGGACCTGGCGCAGGGGACGACGCCGTGGTCCACGGAGAGCTGGGACGAGGCCCTGTTCCACCTGGGCAAGGCGGACGCGGTGGTGGAGGAGCTGACGGCCGGGTTCCGTGTGCCGCGCGAGGTGATCGCGTACGCCTCCCGGCTGCTGCCCGCGATCTCGCCGGGTCTCGCGGCGGTGGAGTCGGTGCGGGAGTCGCCGGGGTCGTTGGTGGTACGAGCCGTCCCCGGGGCGGACGGCCTGGACGCGGCCGTGGTCGCCGCCTGCGAGGAGTCGCTGCGGCATGAGGGGTCGATCGGGCTGATCGCCGCCGACGCCCGGATCCCGGCGCTGGGTGCGGCGCTGGCGGCGGCGGGTCACGCGTACCTCTCGCCCGGTGAGGAGACCACCGCCGAGTCGCGGCTGACGCTGGTGCCCGCGTCGCTGGCGAAGGGCCTGGAGTACGACTACGTGGTGCTGGACGAGCCGGCGGCCGTGGTGGACGGCGAGCCGGACGAGCGGACCGGGCTGCGGCGGCTCTACGTGGCGCTGACCCGTGCGGTGTCGGGGCTGACGGTGGTGCACGCGGCGGCGCTGCCGGAGGCGCTGGGGTAGTCCCCCGCCCCCCCGGGAGGGGGAGGGGCGGGGCCCGTTGCGGCGCCCGCCCCGTGCCTCCTGGATCAGGCGTCGAGCGCCTCGCGCCACTCCCGTACCGCCGCCGCGTCCACCGGTGCCGACCAGCCGGACGGACGGGCCGCGCCGCCGATGTGGAACGCGTCGATCCCCGCCGCCAGCAGCTGCGGCACGTGGCGGAGCTGGAGACCGCCGCCGACCAGGATCTGCGGCTCGTACCCGGGCTCCCGCGTACGGGCGGCCTCGGCGAGCAGCGTCGGGAGGCCCGCGTCGACCCCGTCCGGCGAACCCGCCGTGAGGAACGTGTCCAGGCCCGGCAGGTCCGCGAGCTGCTTGCGCAGGGCGTCGCGGTCGGCGGCCCGGTCGATCGCACGGTGGAAGGTCCAGCGGGCGCCGTCCAGCTGGGCGACGATCCGCTCGACGGCCACGAGGTCGGCGTGACCGTCCGCGTCCAGGAAGCCGAGGACGTACTCGTCGGCGCCCGCCGCCCGCAGCTCGTGGGCCTTCTCGATCAGTACGTCGACGTCACCGGCGGCGAACCCGTCCGCCACCCTGAGCATCACGCGCAGCGGGATGTCCACGGCCGACCGGATCGCCGCGAAGGTCTCCCGTGACGGCGTCAGGCCGTCCGCGGCCATGTCGGTGACCAGTTCGAGGCGGTCTGCACCACCTGCCTGGGCGGCGACCGCGTCCTCCGCGTCGAGAGCGATCACCTCCAGGACTGCACGGTTGCTCATGGGTCCCCATTCCTCCGATACACAGCTATAGGTCTAGTCCAATGGCCAGCCTACGGGGCGGTCATGCGGCCGCGCAGCCCTCCATCTGAACGCATGATCGCGGACCTGCGCGACCCCGCCCGGCAGATGCCCTCCGGCGCGCCTTGCGTTTCATAGGGGTGGGGGGTATACATGGGGAGAGGAAAGAGATACCCCCTAGGGGTATCTGAACCCGCTTCGAGGAGGCTCCCGTGCCCACCCGCTCCACGACCACCGCCTCCGGTGCCGGCACCTCCGTCGAGCTGTCCATCGGCGGCATGACCTGCGCCTCCTGCGCGGCCCGCATCGAGAAGAAGCTCAACCGGATGGACGGCGTGGAGGCGACCGTCAACTACGCCACGGAGAAGGCGAAGGTGACGTACCAGGGCGAGGACGTCTCCGTACAGGATCTGATCTCCACCGTCGAGGCCACCGGCTACACCGCCCAGGAGCCGCCGCCACCGGAGAAGGCGGCGTCGAGGGGGACGGAGAGCGGGACGGCGGAGGCCGGACAGCCCGACCACGAACTCACCGCGCTCCGCCAGCGCCTCATCACCTCGCTCGTCCTCGCCGTCCCGGTGATCGCGATGGCGATGATCCCGGCCCTCCAGTTCGACAACTGGCAGTGGCTCTCCCTGACCCTCGCCGCCCCCGTCGTCACGTACGCCGGCTGGCCCTTCCACCGCGCCGCCTGGACCAACCTCAAGCACGGCGCGGCGACGATGGACACGCTGATCTCGGTCGGTACGTCGGCCGCGTTCCTGTGGTCGGTGTGGGCGCTGTTCTTCGGTACGGCGGGCATGACCGGGATGACGCACCCGTTCGAGCTGACCATCGCACGCAGCGACGGCGCCGGGAACATCTACCTGGAAGCCGCCGCCGGGGTGACCGCCTTCATCCTCGCCGGGCGCTGGTTCGAGGCCCGCTCCAAGCGGAAGGCCGGGGCCGCGCTCCGGGCGCTCATGGAGCTGGGCGCGAAGGAGGTCACGCTCCTGCGCGACGGCCGCGAGGTGACCGTGCCGACCGCCGAACTCCAGGTCGGCGACCGCTTCGTCGTACGCCCCGGCGAGAAGATCGCCACCGACGGCACGGTGGTCGAAGGCAGCTCCGCCGTGGACGCCTCCATGCTCACCGGCGAGTCCGTGCCGGTGGAGGTCGCCGCCGGTGACGCGGTGACCGGCGCGACGATCAACGCCGGCGGCCGCCTCGTCGTCGAAGCCACCCGCATCGGCTCCGACACCCAGCTCGCCCGCATGGCCCGCCTCGTCGAGGACGCCCAGAACGGCAAGGCAGCCGCCCAACGCCTCGCCGACCGCATCTCCGCCGTCTTCGTGCCGATCGTCATCGCGCTGGCGCTCGGCACCCTCGGCTTCTGGCTCGGCAGCGGCGCCGGACTCACGGCGGCCTTCACGGCGGCCGTCGCGGTCCTGATCATCGCCTGCCCCTGCGCCCTCGGTCTCGCCACCCCGACCGCCCTCATGGTCGGCACCGGGCGTGGAGCCCAGCTCGGCATCCTCATCAAGGGCCCGGAAGTCCTCGAAACCACCCGCCGCGTGGACACCATCGTCCTGGACAAGACGGGGACGGTGACGACCGGCAAGATGACGCTCCTCGCCGTCCACACGGCCGACGGCACCGACGAGGACGACGTGCTGCGGCTGGCCGGTGCGGTGGAGCACTCCTCGGAGCACCCGATCGCGCAGGCGGTGGCGGCGGGTGCCGTCGAGCGACTCGGCGGCGGATCCCCCCTCCCCACCCCCGAGGACTTCGCCAACGTCCCCGGACTCGGCGTCCAGGGCGTGGTGGACGGACACGCCGTCCTCGTGGGCCGGGAGCAGCTGCTGGCCGACTGGGAGATCCGGCTGCCGGAGGCGCTGGCCGGTGCCAAGGCCGAGGCGGAGCGCGCCGGGCGGACGGCCATCACGGTCGCGTGGGACGGGGAGGCGCGGGCGGTCCTGGAGGTGGCGGACGCGGTGAAGGACACCAGCGCCGAGGCCATCGAGCGGCTGCGCGCCCTCGGCCTCACCCCGATCCTCCTCACCGGCGACAACCGGGCCGTCGCGGAGGCGGTGGCGGCCGAGGTCGGCATCGGTGCCGATGACGTGTACGCGGAGGTCATGCCGGAGGACAAGGTCGACGTCGTCAAGCGCCTCCAGGCGGACGGCCGGAGCGTCGCGATGGTCGGCGACGGGGTCAACGACGCCGCCGCGCTGGCCCAGGCCGATCTGGGTCTGGCCATGGGTACGGGCACCGATGCCGCGATCGAGGCCGGTGACCTCACCCTCGTACGGGGAGACCTGCGGGCCGCCGCCGACGCCATCCGGCTCGCGCGCCGCACGCTCTCCACGATCCGGACGAACCTGTTCTGGGCCTTCGCCTACAACGTCGGCGCGCTGCCGCTGGCGGCGGCCGGGCTGCTGAACCCGATGATCGCCGGGGCCGCGATGGCGTTCTCGTCGGTGTTCGTGGTCGGCAACTCGCTGCGGCTGCGGGGCTTCAAGGGGGCATAGGAGTACGCGCGGCGGGGCTCACGCTCGTACGGAGAACCGCACCCGCGTTCCCGGAACCGCCTGCGCCGCCCCGGCGAGGGCGGTTTCCGGTACGACGCCGACGACCGGGTAGCCGCCGGTCGTCGGGTGGTCGTTGAGGAAGACGACGGGAAGGCCGTCCGGCGGGACCTGGACCGCCCCCAGCACCATGCCTTCGCTGGGCAGTTCGCCGTCGCGGGCCCGCTCCAGGGCGGGGCCTTCGGTGCGGAGGCCGATGCGGTTGCTGTGCGGGGAGACCCGGTAGGTGGCGGTGGTGAGCGTGCGCAGGGCGGCGGGCGTGAACCACGCGTGGCGTGGGCCGAGGTGGAGGGGCAGCACCAGCTCGGTGGGGGCGCCGGGCCAGGGGACGGGGCCTTGCGGTGGCCCGTCGGCCGGTTCGCCCAGGGGCAGCGTGTCACCTTCGCTCAGCGGGGCCGGGCCGATCCCCGAGAGGAGGTCGGCGGAGCGGCTGCCCAGGACCGGTTCCGGCTCCAGGCCGCCTGCGAACGCCAGATAGCCGCGTACGCCGGTGAGCGCGGGCCCCACGTCCAGCACCGCGCCCGCCGGAACCCGCACGGGCGCGCCCCACGCCACGGGCCGCCCGTCGACGGTCACCCGGCACCCCGCACCGCCGACGACGGCCACCACGGGCCGGTCCGGGCGGACGGCGCACCCGGTGACGGTGGTCTCCAGGAGGGCGGCGCCCGGCGCGTTGCCCACGAGCCGGTTGGCCAGCCGGGCGGCGGTCGCGTCGAGGGCCCCGGCCCGCCCGACGCCGAGATGCGCCCAGCCGGGCCGGCCCGCGTCCTGGACGGTGGTGAGGGCGCCGGGCCGGACGACGTGGAGGAGCTTGTTCCGTACGGAGGTCATCGGCCCGTCTCCGTACGAGGGAGAGGTACGGCCCCGGGTTCGGCAGCCACGAACCGCACCCGGGTCCCCGGCCCCAGCAGCGCCGCCGGTTCCCTGCCCGAGTCCCACAGCGCGGCCGCCGGGTCCGCCATGCGCCCGATGAGCTGCCAGCCGCCGGGCGAAGGGCGCGGGTAGACCCCGGTGTACGGCCCGGCGAGGGCCAGCGCCCCGGCCGGAACCCTCGTACGCGGGGTCGCGCGCCGGGGCACATGCAGGCGCTCGGGCAACCCGGTCAGGTAACCGAACCCCGGCGCGAACCCGCAGAAGGCCACCCGGAACGCGGTACGGGAGTGCAGCCCCGGCACCTCGTCGACGCCGACGCCCCAGAGCGCGGCGACCTCGTGCAGATCGGGCCCGTCGTACACGACCGGGATCTCGACCGCGTCCCGCTCCTCGCGGCGCAGAGGCGGAACGGACCAGGAGAGGAGGTCGCGGGCGAGCCGGTCACGAGCTGCGGGAATGCGGCCGCTGACCTCCTCGATACCGTCGAGCAGCACGGTCCGAGCGCCCGGCACGATCTCGCGTACGCCGGGAAGTGCGCCCCGCGCGCGGCGGCGGAGCAGCTCGGCGTGGAAGGCCTCGGCCCGCTCGCCGTCGGCCAGTTCGACGAGGAGGGCGTGCGCCCCGGCAGGCAGAACCCTCACCTCGCGCACCTCCATACCGTCGCCGTCCCCCTGGCTCACGTGAACGCCTCCACCCGCACGCCCGCCTCCTCCAGCGCGGCCCGTACCCGGCGCGCGAGGGCCGCCGCGCCCGGGGTGTCGCCGTGGACGCAGAGCGAGCGGGCCTCCACGGCTATCCGGCCGCCGTCCGCCCCGGTGACCGCGCGGTCGAGCGCCAGGCCGACACTCCGGCGTACGACCTCGTCGGCGTCGTGCACCACCGCACCCTCCTCGCCGCGCGGGACCAGCGTGCCCCGCGCGGTGTACGCGCGGTCGGCGAAGGCCTCCTCCACGGCGGGCAGCCCGGCGGCGGAGGCGTGCGCGAGGAGATGGGAGCCGGGCAGGCCGAGGACGGTGAGGCCGCCGCCCGCGAGCCGGACGCCCGCGACGACGGCGGCGGCCTGCTGCTCGTCGTGGACGGTCCGGTTGTAGAGGGCGCCGTGCGGTTTGACGTACGAGACGGCCGAGCCGGCCGCCTCCGCGAACACCCGCAAGGCGCCGATCTGGTACGCGACCTCGGCGGCCAGCTCGTCGGCCGGCACATCCATCGACCGCCGCCCGAACCCGGCCAGGTCCCGGTAGGAGACCTGCGCCCCGATCCGTACGCCGTTCGCCGCCGCCGCGTCGCAGACCCGCCGCATTATGGAGGCGTCGCCCGCGTGGAAGCCGCACGCCACGTTGGCGCTGGTGACACAGGCGAGCAGCGCCTCGTCGTCGGTCAGGGTCCAGCGGCCGAAGCCCTCGCCCAGGTCCGCGTTCAGGTCCATCTTCACCGGGCGCACGCTATTGACTGCGCCGGTGGTCGACAAGAGCCGGTCCGAGGAGCGGAAGGCCCGCCGCCGCTTCCGGTCATCGGCCGTCCGGCTTCGGCGGCCGGTCGAAGAGGTGCAGGTCCCCTTCCCGTACGCCGTGCAGCTCGTACCGCGTGCCGACCAGCGGGCGGTTCGCGTACAGGCGGATCAGCGTGGGCCCGTCGCCGTGGTACCGGCCCGCCGGCCGCCCGTCGGGTGCGGGCACACCGAGCGGGCGCGGCACTCCCCAGCCCTCCCCCTCCCCCTCCACGTCCGCGAAGATCCGCGGCATCTCCTTCCGGTACGCCGAGCCCTCCAGCAGGCCCAAGGCGTACGGCAGTCCGCGCCCGGCGTACGCCCCGTCGAGCCCCCACGCCTCGCGCACATCACCGGCGTGCACCCACTCGCCGAGCGCGACCCCGTCCAGCTTCCCGCCGGCGGCGGCGATCACCGGACCAGCCTCGGTCATCCCGCGCTCCAGCTCGTCGAGGAGCGCGGCCAGCGGCAGACCGGCCCGCTCCGCGATGTCCCGCTCGTTGGACTCGGGCGAGAACACGCCGTCCTCCAGCCGGTCCTCCACCACCCGGGTCAGCGCGGCGGCGCAGTGCGCGAGGACATGGCGGACGGTCCAGCCGGGACACGCGGTGCGGAGGTCGTACGCGGACTCAGGAGTGGCGCGCAGGAGCGGGAGGAGCTCGTCGCGCTCGGTGCGCAGGAGCAGGCCGGGAAGTTCGGGATCGCGTACGGGAGCGGCGGAGTCCATGGTCGTCATGGCTCTCAGCCAACCGCAGGGAGGCCGCCGGCCGGAGCGGGATGCCGGAATCCGTGCGGGAGTCAGCCTCTAAGGTCGTGCCATGACGGACAGCCCGCTCCCCCGCGACCCCCGTACCGCCCTGGTCGACCGCTGGCGGGACACGCTCCTCGCCGCCCGTTCGGGAGCGCCCGGCGACGGCCCCGGCGTCGGCCCCGGCCCCGACGCCGGCCCCGACGCCGGACCCGATCCGCTGCCGTACGCCGAGAACCTGCTGGACCGCTGGGACGAGCCGCAGCGGCGGTACCACACCACCGCCCATCTGACGGCGGTCCTGGACCGGATCGACACCCTCGCTCCGTACGCCGCCGATGTGCACGCGGTGCGGCTGGCCGCCTGGTTCCACGACGCGGTGTACCGGCCCGACCGCACGGAGAACGAGGAGCGCAGCGCCGCCCTCGCCGAGCGCGCGCTGCCCGAGGCGGGGGTGTCGGAGGCGGTGACGGCGGAGGTCGCGCGGCTGGTCCGGCTCACCGTGACGCACGACCCGGCCGACGGGGACCGGAACGGCGAGGTGCTGTGCGACGCGGACCTGGCGGTGCTGGCGGGCGGCCCGGAGGAGTACGCGGCGTACGCGGCGCAGGTACGGGAGGAGTACGGGTTCGTGCCGGACGAGGCGTTCCGGGCCGGGCGGGCCGGCGTACTGCGGCAACTCCTCGCGCTGCCGAGGCTGTTCCGTACGCCGCACGGGGCGGCCGCGTGGGAGGCGCGGGCCCGGCACAACCTGGCGACGGAGCTGGAGCTGCTGAGGTCGTCGTCCGATCCGCGGTGATCGTCAGGTGCGCGGCGATCGGCGAATGTTCCGGTTCCTTCACGGAGTTGTTCCGGTCATGATCCGCCCCGGCCTGGGGCATCTGACGACCGCTAACGTCTGACATCGCAGTTGCACACACTCTGATAACTCCACGGGGGGCGGCAGAATGTCCAAGGGATCCGCGGTATACGGCATGACGGCCGGCAGGACTTCACGGCGGCGAATACTGCGACTGGCCGGCGGCGGGCTCACGGCGGCGGCGCTCGGCGCCGGGCTGACCGGCTGCGAGGACCCGTCCGAGACCGGCGGCGAAGGCAGCATCCCGCCGCCGCGCACCGCCTCCCCGGAAGACGGCGGCAAGGCCCGCGAGGACGGCCGGGCTCCCGCGCCGCTGTGGACGCGGACGACCTCGGCGCAGACGTACGGGGACAACGACGAGCTGGTGGCCGTGGACGGTGTGGTGATCGCGAGCGGCGATCCGCTGGCCGCGCTCGACGGCGCGAGCGGCGAGGAGCGGTGGTCGCTGCCGGGCGGCGCGATCCCCGGCGCCCCGCTGCTGCTCGGCGCCGGCACCTTGTATCTGGCCAGCGGCAGGTACGACGGCGCCGTCATCGGGTACGCCCCGGCCGCCGGCAAGGAGACCTGGCGCAGCCACCTGGGCAAGGAGTACCGGCAGCCGAGGCCGGTCGCGGTGGACGAGACGCAGGTGTACGTCATCGCCGAGATCCTGGAGGCCGACGGCTCGTCCCGTACCAATGTGATCGCCGCCCTGAGCAGCGCCACGGGCAAGCTGGTCTGGAAGGAACAGCGCGACCTCGGCACCCAGCAGAACGGGGTCCACGCCGCCGTCCAGGGCCGCCACCTCGTCTACACCGACTTCAGGAAGAACCTCACCGTGCGCGACACCGCCACCGGCCGGCAGGTGTGGACGCAGAAGACGACGAAGACGAGTTACGGCCCCTTCGCGATCCACGAGGACCTGGTGATCGTCCCGCAGGGGCGGAAGCTCCAGGCCTTCGCGCTGGCGGACGGGTCCGAGAGGTGGTCCGTACAGGCCGAGCAGTTCACCACCTTCCGGGAGCCGGCCGTCCTGGACGGCGTCCTCCACATCGCGGACAGCGGCCGGACGCTGTGGGCCCTCGATCCGCGGACCGGAAAGAAAGTCTGGCAGTCCACGGCGCTCAAGGACGCGGGCGCGCAGGTGCCCCGGCAGTTCGTCAGGGTCGGCGGCACTGTTTACGGGGCGACCGACCTGGACGAGAAGGGCGGCGTCCACGCCATCGACGCGAGGACCGGCGCGCTGCGCTGGACGTTCAACGACGGGTCCGGCGACCACCACGCCTGGCTGGTGGCCACCGACGGCAAGCGCGTCTTCGCCCTGCACGGCAAGAAGCTGCACGCCCTGCCCGCGTAACGGCTGCCCACCGTGACGGTTGTCCACCGCCCTGACGGTTGTCCACCGTGACGGCCGTCCACGTACCGAGAGCCGGGAATGCGGATACGTTCTCCGGCGTTGGGACGAGTCATGCCCGACTCCACCTCCCGCCGCCGCACACCCATGCCGCTGGCCGTATACATCCTCGGCCTCTCGGTCTTCGCTCTCGGCACCAGCGAGTTCATGCTGTCGGGCCTGCTCCCGCCGATCGCCGACGATATGGACGTCTCGATCCCGCAGGCCGGCCTCCTCATATCCGCCTTCGCGATCGGCATGGTGGTCGGCGCCCCGCTGCTCGCCGTGGCCACGCTGCGGCTGCCGCGCCGGACGACCCTGATCGCGCTGATCTCCGTCTTCGGCCTCGGGCAGGTGGCGGGCGCGCTGGCGCCGACGTACGAGGTGCTCTTCGCCTCCCGGGTGGTGAGCGCGCTCGCCTGCGCGGGGTTCTGGGCGGTCGGGGCGGCGGTGGCCATCGCGATGGTCCCGGTGAACCAGCGGGCGCGGGCGATGGCCGTGATGATCGGCGGGCTGTCCATCGCCAACGTGCTGGGCGTGCCGATGGGGGCCTTCCTCGGCGAGCACCTCGGGTGGCGGTCGGCGTTCTGGGCGGTGGGCCTGGCGTCGGCGGTGGCGCTGGTGGGGGTCGTCACGCGCATCCCGTACATCCCGCTGCCGGAGAAGAAGCCGCAGCTGCGGCAGGAGCTGGCGATCTACCGGGACCGGCAGGTCTGGCTGGCGATCGTGATCACCGCGCTGGCGGCGGGCGGGGTGTTCTGCGCGTTCAGCTATCTGGCGCCGCTGCTGACGGACGTGGCGGGCCTGGACTCGGGGTGGGTGCCGTGGATCCTGGGCCTGTTCGGGGTCGGTGCGCTGATCGGTACCACGATCGGCGGCCGGGTCGCGGACGCGCACCTCTTCGGGGTGCTGCTGAGCGGAATCACGGCGTCCACGGTGTTCCTGGCGGCGCTGGCCCTGTTCGCCTCCAGCCAGGTCGCGGTGGTCGCGCTGGCGTTCCTGCTGGGCCTGTCGGCGTTCTTCACGGCCCCCGCGCTGAACGCCCGGATGTTCAACGTGGCCGGTGCGGCCCCGACGCTGGCCGGCGCCACGACGACGGCCGCGTTCAACCTGGGCAACACGAGCGGCCCGTGGCTCGGCGGCACGGTGATCGACGCGGACTTCGGCTTCGCCTCCACGGCGTGGGCGGGCGCGGCGATGACGGTCCTGGCGCTGGCGGCGGTGACGGTGTCGCTGCGGCTTCAGCGGGACGGCCGGGGCGGCGTCTCACGTTCGCGGCTGATCGCGAAGAGCGCTGCCACCGGTACGGGGAGCGCGTCGGGCGCGGACCGTGCGGTGCCGGCCCCCGCTCACGGTGAGGGGTCTTCGGCGCGGTCCGGTGGTTCGGCGGCCGGGTCGGCGTAGACACCGCGGAGCATGCCGGTGGCCTGTCCGACCTCGATCAGGTAGCCGTCCGGATCGCGCAGGTAGCAGCGGATCTCGGCCTTGCGGTCGATCGGTCCGGTGACGAATTGGGCGCCCTTGGCGCTCCAGTCGCGGTGAACGGCCTCGATGTCCGCCACCCGGATGTTGAGGAAACAGGACGCGCTGGAGACGTCCTCCGGTGGGCGCAGGGTGATGCCGGGTTTGTCGGGGGTGGGCCCCCCGCCGGGGTTCATGATGATCCAGCTGTTGGCCAGCCGGACCGTGCACGGGTTCTCGGCGAGAACGACCTCACCGCCGAGGACGTCCGTGTAGAAGGCACGCGAACGGGGCACGTCGGCGACGCTGAGGAAGTAGGTCAGGAGCATCCCCGACTCGGGTGCGGGAAAGCCTTCCATGGGCATGGTTCACATCCCTGCTTCGTAGTCGTCCGATCTGGTCGGCGGCCGGAGTCATGACCGTGGCCGACCGGAGTCATGACCGTGGCCGGCCGGTTTCCGGGTCATGTTCCCGGCCGGGGATGTGCCGTGGCCGGGGCCGCGGCCTGGGGGTCGGTCACTCCCCCCGGACAGAGCCGGTCGGTGTCCCAGCCCGCCAAGCGTGCGCCGGCCGCGTACGCGGAGTCGTAGAACCGGAGGATCTCGGCCGACGCGTCCGGCCGGGTGCGCACGTCGTCGTAGGGCAGCAGGGCCAGGTGCGAGCCGTTGCTCTCCGTCCACCGCGCGGCCGCCGGTTCCAACGGCTGCCGCCCCAGTCCGTCGGGTTCCGGCGCCGTGTACGAGTAGAAGGCGGGTTCCGGATAGGACCGTTCGTCGCCGAACCAGAAGCCGCTGCTGATCACCTCGCGCGAGTACGCCTCCCGGGTCACCGGATCGACGGACCGCCCCTGCTCCACGTGCCGGTCGGAGAACCGGGTGACGGCGATGTCGAAGGTGTGCCAGAAATGGTGGACCGGGCTGGTCTTCCCGGAGTACCCGGCCGCGTACCTCTCCAGAATCAGCATGACCTGGGTGAGGATCGTCCAGTAGCGGTTCACGGCGGCCGGGTCGTAGGTGGCGTGTTCGTCGTCCTCGGCGAACGGCCGGGTGGCGTCGGGCAGGTCGAAGGGGTACGGGTGCTCCGGAAGCACGCCGATGCGCAGGTGGGCCAGCGCGCCGGTGAACTCGCGGTAGAAGTCGCCGACCGACAGGCCCATCAGCGGGAACGACACCCGGCGCCCGTCGAGGGTCGACACGCGGAGTCGGTGGGCGATGAAGTCGAAGTCGGCGGTGAACACGGTGCCGTCGCCGAGCGGGCCGCTGGGCCGGGTGGTGATGCCGTCGCCGGTCAGGTGGAAGGGAACGTTCCACCAGTGGTTGCGCCGGACACCGGCCTCAAGCCGCACCTTCCCCACGATCTGGAGGAACCGGTGCAGCGTCTCCTTCGTCGGGTCCCAGGACTCCCTCGGCAGCGGGGGAAACAGATCCATCGGAGGCGCCTCCCGGAGGCCCGCCCCGGCCCGGACGGCCGAGGGCACATTGGTTCCACTCTCCCGCCCGGTGCCCCGGGCCGCATCCGCTGGGTACCGGGCGCTGAGCGCCGGGGTGACCGGGCGGGAGCGCCGGCGTGCCGGGGCGCGTACCGCGTTCGCCGCGCTGCGATGGCCCTTACCACTGCGGTCTTCCAAGCTCGTGGCATCAGCCACCGCGAAAGGACACGCACCCGTGCCGTCCACCACTGCGCCCCGTTACGACGACCTCAGCGCCCTCTACCTCAACTGCACCCTCAAGCCGTCACCGGAGACGAGCAATACCGAGGGACTGATCGTCCGCAGCACCGCCGTGATGCGCGCGGCCGGCGTGCGGACGCAGGTGATCCGCCCCGTCGACCGGGACCTCGCGGTCGGCGTCCAGCCCGACATGACCCAGCACGGCGCCGCCACCGATGCCTGGCCGGAGCTGTACGCCGAAGTGATGGCCGCCGACATCCTGGTGCTCTGCGGACCGATCTGGCTCGGTGACAACAGCTCGGTGATGAAGCACGTCATCGAACGGCTCTACTCCAACTCGGCCGACCTCAACGACGCGGGCCAGTCCGCCTACTACGGGCGGGTCGGCGGCTGTCTCATCACCGGCAACGAGGACGGCCTCAAGCACTGCGCCATGAACATCCTCTACAGCCTCCAGCACATCGGCTACGCCGTCCCCCCGCAGGCCGACGCGGGCTGGATCGGCGAGGCGGGCCCAGGCCCCAGCTACCTGGATCCCGGCTCCGGCGGCCCCGAGAACGACTTCACCAACCGGAACACCACCTTCGCGGCCTGGAACCTCATGCACCTCGCCGCACTCCTGAAACGCGCCGGAGGCGTCCCCGCGTACGGCAACCAGCGCCCCGAGTGGCAGGCCGGCTGCCGCTTCGACGCCCCCAACCCGGAGCACCGCAGCTGACGAACACCCGCCCGGGGCGACCGAGCCGCCGTGCTCCCCCGGCTGGCCTGCCACCAGGACCGGGCGCAGCCTGGAAGGGCCGGCCGTCCCGCACCGCGTGGGGCACCGCCCGGCGAGGAACCGAGCAAGGAGCACCTCCATGGCTGACCGAGCGATTCCCGGTATCGACCCGCAGGCCGCCCCGAGCGGCCCGGGCTGCGCCGACTGCCTGGCGGGGGACGGCCCCGGCTGGTGGTTCCACCTCCGCCGCTGCGCCGCCTGCGGCCGCATCGGCTGCTGCGACTCCTCCCCCTCCCAGCACGCCACCAGCCACTCCCGAACGGCCGGCCACCCCTTCATCACCAGCTACGAACCGGGCGAGGAGTGGTTCTACAACAACGAGACCCAGCAGTTCTCCGAGGGACCGCAGCTTGCCCCGCCCGCCTCCCACCCGGCCGACCAGCCCGTTCCCGGACCGGCCGGTGCGGTGCCCGAGGACTGGCAGCAGCGGTTGAAGTGAGCGCAAGCCCTCCAACGCCCACGCGACCCTTCAAGCCGTTGCGTGCCCCGTCAAGCTGTCGCGCGCCCTTTAAGCCGTCGAGTGCTCCTTACGCCGTCGCCCGCCCCTTAGGACGCCGGAGCCCCGCAGCCGTGAGCCGGCGGACCAGCTCCTTCGAGCCGATCTCCCGCGCTCCGGCCCGTACCGCGTCCGCGTAATACGCCTCCGGTACGTCGTAGTGGTCGCGCTCGAAGGCGCGTGGCGGGCAGCCGATCGCGGCGGCGAAGGCGTGCAGCTCCTCGAACGATTCGTCGCTGACCAGGTGCGACCAGAGGCGGCCGTGTCCGGGCCAGGTGGGCGGGTCGATGTAGAGGGTCACCGCCGCAGCGCCTCGCCGAGCGAACCCACCGGCGCCACGGCCACGGCCGCCTTGACGCACACCCAGTGCGGGTCGGGCCCGAGCTCCGGTTCGATGTCCAGCGCGTGCGGCTCCTCCTCGGCGCAGGCGGGGCAGAGCGGCCACCGCCCGTACTTCTCCAGCAGCGCGTCCTGCACGTCCTGGGCGACCAGCCCGGCGACGAACTCCGCGCCCTCCGGCCACTGCTCGACCCACCACCGGCGGTGCGTCACGGCGTCCTC
Source organism: Streptomyces sp. CA-146814 (assembly GCF_050942385.1). Classification (NCBI taxonomy): domain Bacteria; kingdom Bacillati; phylum Actinomycetota; class Actinomycetes; order Kitasatosporales; family Streptomycetaceae; genus Streptomyces; species Streptomyces sp. CA-146814. Next base: position 4,402,752 of record NZ_CP192068.1, on the reverse strand, counting down.
GACGAGCGAGACGACATCCGCCTCGGCGACATCGCCCGCGACGAGATCGGCCATGACCAGCGCGCGGGCGGTGTGCAGTGCCTGCTCCAGGGGGTTCAGCTCCATGCCCCCATTGTGCGCCCGCGTATGTGCGGGGCGGCGCCAGAGGTAGGGACCACCGGGGGTCCACAGGGGGTTGACGGGGCCCCGGGTTGAAAATATCTTTCAGATGTGACCCAAGACGTGAAGGAAATTTTCAGCGGCGACTCCCCGCCCGCCCCCGCGGCCCTCGCCGCGAAGGTGCGGACGCTCGCGCCCTCCATGACCCGCTCCATGCAGCTGGTCGCCGAAGCCGTCGCGGGCGACCCGGCCGGATGTGCCGCCCTCACCGTCACCGGTCTCGCCGAACTGACCGGCACCAGTGAGGCGACCGTCGTCCGCACCGCCCGCCTCCTCGGCTACCCCGGCTACCGGGACCTGCGCCTCGCGCTGGCCGGGCTCGCCGCGCACCAGGAGTCGGGCCGCTCGCCCGCCGTCACGGCGGACATCGCGGTGGACGACCCGATCGCCGAGGTGGTCGCGAAGCTCGCCTTCGACGAGCAGCAGACCCTCGCGGACACGGCCGCCGGGCTCGACACCGTACAGCTGGGCGCCGCCGTGGCCGCCGCGTCGGCCGCCCGCCGCATCGACATCTACGGCGTCGGCGCCTCCTCCCTCGTCGGCCAGGACCTGGCGCAGAAGCTGCTCCGGATCGGCCTGATAGCCCACGCCCACACCGACCCGCACCTCGCGGTGACCAACGCCGTGCAGCTGCGCGCCGGTGACGTGGCCATAGCGATCACGCACTCGGGCTCGACCGGCGACGTCATCGAGCCGCTGCGGGTCGCGTTCGACCGGGGGGCGACGACGGTCGCGATCACCGGACGGCCCGACGGGCCCGTATCGCAGTACGCGGACCATGTGCTGACCACGTCCACCGCCCGCGAGAGCGAGCTGCGGCCCGCCGCCATGTCGAGCCGGACGAGCCAGCTGCTGGTCGTGGACTGCCTGTTCATAGGCGTGGCGCAGCGGACGTACGAGACGGCCGCGCCCGCCCTCGCCGCCTCCTACGAGGCGCTGGCCCACCGCCACAGCCCGCGCACCACCCGTTGATCCAGCACCACCCGTACGCGTACGAGCACGAGAAAGCAGAGCCGCCCTCCATGACCTCCACCACCGACACTCCCGCCTCCCCTGAGGGCTACGGCGAGCTCCGCGCCCAGCTGGCCACGCTCACCACCGAGGCGTTCCGTCCCGAGCTCGCCGAGATCGACCGGCTGGCCACGCCGGAGATCGCGCGGATCATGAACAGCGAGGACACCACCGTCCCCGCCGCCGTCGCCGAGCGGCTGCCGCAGATCGCCGCCGCCATCGACGCCGCCGCCGAGCGGATGGCCCGTGGCGGCCGGCTGATCTACGCGGGCGCGGGCACGGCGGGCCGGCTCGGGGTGCTGGACGCCAGCGAGTGCCCGCCCACCTTCAACACCGACCCGTCCGAGGTCGTCGGCCTGATCGCGGGCGGCCCGTCCGCCATGGTGAAGGCGGTGGAAGGGGCCGAGGACAGCAAGGAGCTGGCCGCCGCCGACCTGGACGCGCTGAAGCTGACGGCCGACGACACGGTGGTCGGCATCTCCGCCTCCGGCCGTACGCCGTACGCGATCGGCGCGGTCGAGCACGCGCGGGACCAGGGCGCCCTCACCATCGGCCTCTCCTGCAACGCGGGCTCGGCGCTCGCCGCCGCCGCCGAGCACGGCCTGGAGATCGTCACCGGCCCCGAGCTGCTCACCGGCTCGACCCGGCTGAAGGCGGGCACGGCGCAGAAGCTCGTGCTCAACATGATCTCGACGATCACCATGATCCGGCTCGGCAAGACGTACGGGAATCTCATGGTCGACGTCCGCGCTTCCAACGAGAAGCTGCGGGCCCGCTCCCGGCACATCGTCTCCCTCGCCACCGGCGCGTCCGACGCCGAGATCGAGGCCGCGCTCGCCGCCACCGACGGCGAGGTCAAGAACGCGATCCTCACCATCCTCGGCGGAGTCGACGGCCCCACCGCCGCCCGGCTCCTGACCGAGTCGGACGGCCACCTCCGCGCCGCGCTCGCGGCCGTACGCACCACCTGACCCACCCCTGGGCCCCCCACGCCCCGCACAGCAAGGCACCTCGCACCATGGCCACTGAAGACAAGAACCGCGCCACCGCCGCCGCGATCCTCCCGCTCGTCGGCGGCGCCGCGAACGTCAGCTCCATCGCCCACTGCATGACCCGGCTCCGCCTCGGTCTGCACGACCGGTCCCTCGTCGACGACGAGGCGCTGAAGGCCCTGCCCGCCGTGATGGGCGTGGTCGAGGACGACACGTACCAGATCGTGCTGGGTCCGGGCACGGTCGCGCGGGTCACGCCGGAGTTCGAGCGCCTGGTGGAGGAGGGCCGCGAGGCGGCACCGGCCCCCACGCAGGCCACCGTGTCGGCCGAGGAACTGGCGGCACAGGGCGCGGCGATCAAGGCGCAGCAGAAGGCGAAGAACGCCACCCCGTTCAAGCTGTTCCTGCGCAAGATCGCCAACATCTTCGTACCGCTGATCCCGGCGCTCATCGGCTGCGGCATCATCGCGGGCCTCAACGGGCTGCTGGTGAACCTGGGCTGGCTGCCCGCCGTGACACCCGCGCTGGCGGCGATGGCGTCCGGCTTCATGGCGCTGATCGCGGTGTTCGTCGGCTACAACACGGCGAAGGAGTTCGGCGGTACGCCGATCCTGGGCGGCGCGGTCGCGGCGATCATCGTCTTCCCGGGCGTCGCGAACATCGACGCCTTCGGCCAGACCCTCTCCCCCGGCCAGGGCGGTGTGCTCGGCGCGCTGGGGGCGGCGGTCCTCGCCGTGTACGTGGAGAAGTGGTGCCGCCGCTGGGTGCCGGAGGCGCTGGACGTGCTGGTCACGCCGACGCTGACGGTGCTGATCTCGGGCCTGGTGACGATCTTCGGCCTGATGTACGTGGCGGGGGAGATCTCCTCCGCGATCGGCACGTTCGCCGACTGGCTGCTCGCCACCGGCGGCGCGGGCGCGGGCTTCGTGCTCGGCGGCCTGTTCCTGCCGCTGGTGATGCTCGGCCTGCACCAGGCGCTGATCCCGATCCACACGACGCTGATCGAACAGCAGGGCTTCACGGTCCTGCTCCCGATCCTGGCGATGGCGGGCGCCGGCCAGGTCGGCGCGGCGATGGCCGTCTACTTCCGCCTCCCGCGCAACGAGTCGATCCGCCGCACCATCAAGTCCGCGCTCCCGGCCGGCCTGCTCGGCGTCGGCGAACCCCTGATCTACGGCGTCTCGCTGCCGCTGGGCCGCCCGTTCATCACGGCGTGCGTGGGCGGCGCGTTCGGCGGCGGCTTCGTCGGCCTGTTCAACCAGCTCGGCGACACGGTCGGCTCGACGGCCATCGGCCCGTCCGGCTGGGCCCTGTTCCCGCTCCTGGACGGCAACCACGGCCTGGGCTCGACGATCACGATCTACGCGGGCGGCCTGCTGGTCGGATACGTGGCGGGGTTCGTCGCCACGTACTTCTTCGGCTTCAGCAAGGACCTGCTGACGGAGTTCAACGTCTCCCAGGAGCCGCCGTCGTCGACGGTCGCGGCGACGGGAGGCCCGCACCCGGCGACGGACGCACCGGGCGCCGGCAGCCCCGGTTCCACGGACCCTGGCTCACCGGAGAAGGCACCGGCCGGGGTCTGAGGACCCGGGAAAGTGGAGGAGTACGCGGGCCTGCTCGCTTCGATGGGAACGAGCACTCCGATGCCGTTCAGCCGCCCTTTGCGGGACGGGGTGCACGAACTGCGGCCGACGCTGAACGGCGAGGCCACCAGGATCACGTACTGGTTCGCCCCGGATCGTCGCATCGTGCTCCTCACCGTCTTCCGCAAGACGCGGATGCGGGAGTCGGCGCAGGTGGATCGAGCCGTGCGGGCCCGTGCGCTGTGCGAGGCCGAGCACGGCCCGGCCCACGCGACGTACACACGTGGAGAGAGCAGGGAGGCACCATGAACCACAGCCGCTGGAAGCTGAAGCGCGAGCAGGGACTCGGCACCGACCACGGCGAGAGCGAGGAGACCCGCGCCGAGCGCGCGGAGATCCGGCTTGCCATGGCTTTCGCCAAGGCGGTGTACGACCGTCGCAAGGAGCTCGGCCTCTCCCAGAGCGACGTCGCCGAGCGGGCGGGGCTGACCCAGGCGAAGATCTCCCGTATCGAGGGAGCTGATGCCGTGCCCACGCTCCCCCTGCTCCGGCGACTGGCTCGCGCCTTGGACGCCTCCCTCAGCATCGCCCTGGACGAAGATCAGGAGAAGGTCGCCTTCGTAGCCCGCACAGCGGCCTGACCAGCACGGAGCCAGGCGCTCCAGGGTGGCTCGGCGGCCTGAGGACTACGCCTCAGGTCGCGTCCCGGTCCCGCCTCCCGACCGATCCGCCTCCTCGGCCCCGCTGGATAGCGTCGGGCCATGCGTATCGGACTGCTCGGCACCGGACATGTCGCCCGCTCCCTGGCCCACGGCTGGCGCGCCGCTGGACACGACGTCCTCCTCGGCTCACGCCACCCGGAGGAGCGCGCCGGCCTCGGACTCCCCGTCGCGGGTCTCGATGAGACGGCCGCGCACGCGGAGGTGCTGGTCAACGCCACGCCGGGGGGTGTCTCCGTGGAGTTGCTGCACTCCATCGGGGCTCCGGCGCTGGCCGGGATCCTGCTGATCGACGTCGGGGTCGGGCTCTCGGACGACTTCACCGAGCTCACCCACCCCAACAGCAGCCTGGGCGAGCTGATCCAGGAGGCCTTCCCGCTGACGCCCGTCGTCAAGACGCTCTGCACGATGGACTCCACCACCATGACCGCCCCGGGCGACCTGACCGAGCCGGGTACGGTCTTCCTCTCCGGCGACGACGCCGAGGCCAAGCGGACCACCGGCCGCCTGCTCACCGACCTCGGCTGGCCGGCCTCCTCGCAGCTGGACATCGGTTCCATCACCACCGCCCGCGGCCAGGAGCACTTCGCGTTCCTCTTCATGGGGATCGCGGGCGGGGTCGGGTCGCACACCTTCAACATCAAGGTGGTCACGTGTCCGGACACCCTCTAGACCCGGTGCCGGCCGTCCTTCACGCTGCCAGCGCCACCGGGGAGCCGACCTCCTGCCCCAACAGCATCGGCGCGACCTTCAGCACCGCGTCGAGCAGCGCCTGCGCACCCAGGACCAGCTGATCGTCCGGTGTGTGCTCCTTGTTGGAGTGGGAGAACCCGCCGGTGGAGGGCACGAACATCATCGCGGTGGGCAGGCGCGTGGAGATCACCGACGCGTCGTGCCCCGCATAGGAGAGCAGCTGATCCGTGCGGCCCTTCTCCAGGCAGGCCGCGTGGACGGCGTCCAGGACGCGTTGGTCGAAGTGTGCGGCGGGCTTGGCGGAGACACGTACCAGCTCGGCCGTGCAGTTCTCCTCCGCCGCGATACCGGCGAGGGTCCCGTCCAGGTCGGCCTCGATGGTGTCCAGGGCCGTTTCGGAGGAGGCGCGGATCTCCAGCTCGGCGCTCGCCGTACCCGGCACGACGTTGGCCGCTCCCGGGCCGAAGGTGATGACGCCGGCGTTGCCGATGCCCTTCGGGTCGACGGCCAGGATGAGGTCCTTCAGCCCGGCGACGATACGGGCCGCCACCCGCCCCGCGTCCTGCCGGTCCACCCACATCGTGGTGCCCGCGTGGTTCTCCTGCCCGGACACCGACACCTGGTAGCGGCGTACGCCCACGATGCCGGTGACCGGCGCCAGGTTCAGCCCCGCCTTCTCCATCCGGCGGCCCTGCTCGATGTGGATCTCCAGATAGCCGACGAGGTCGGCGACACGGTCGGAGCCCGCCAGCACGGTGGAGCCGACCAGACCGCCGGCCGACTCCGGACGTACGCCTTCCTCGTCGAACCAGGCCACGCTCTCCACATGGTCGGCCAGCGGATGCCCGGCCTCGTGCAGGGTGCGCACCACCTCCATGGCCGCGATGACTCCGTACGCCCCGTCCAGATGGCCGCCGGCCGGCACCGTATCGGCGTGCGATCCGATGAGCAGCCACGGGCCGGTGGTGTTCCCGCGGCGGGAGAAGACGTTGCCCGTCTCGTCGTAGTAGGTGTGCAGGCCCTCCACGCGCATGGTCTTGTCCAGCCAGTCCCGACCGGCCCGGTCGGCCTTCGTACCGGCGATACGCCACAGGGCGCCGTCCTGCCCGGCGCCGATCTGGGACAGGTGGGTGAGGTCGGTGAGCAGACGGTCGGCGTTGATACGGAGCGGTGTCATGGGTGGTTCCTCAGGTAGGCGGTACGGCGATGGAGTGCGGTGCAGAGATGGAGGGGGGTGGGGCCGGGCGTTTCAGCGTTTGGCGCCGACGGCCACGCCGGTGATGATCGCGCCCATGCAGAGGATCTGGATGAGCGTGATGTGCTCGCCGATCGCGACGTACGCCACGCAGGCGACGAACACGGGCTGGAGGTAGTAGACGATCCCGGCGCGGGTGGCGCCGATGAGGGAGACGGCCTTGTTCCAGGTGTAGAAGGCGATCGCGGACGAGGCGACGCCGATGTAGAGCAGCGGTCCGACGGTGGCGCCGCTGGGCGTGAACGCTCCTTGCACGGTGAGGGACACGACGTACACGGGGGCGAGCATCACGGTGCCCGCGGCGAAGGTGGCCAGGAGGAAGCTGGGCCCGGAGATCGTGGACGGCTTGCGCTTGAGGAGTGCGGAGTAGGCGGCGAACGTCGCCATCGCGGCGAGCATCCACAGGTCTCCGGCCCGGAAGTCCATCGAGAGCAGCGCGGTGATGCTGCCCTTGGAGATCAGGGTGACCACGCCGGCGAACGCGATGATCATGCCGGTGGCGCGGACGATGGTCATCCGTTCGCCGTCGAAGAAGGCGAACGCCGCGATCACCGCGGGTGAGGCGGCCGCGATCAGGGCCAGGTTCGTGGCCGACGTCGACTGGCCGGCGATGTAGATCAGCGTGTTGAACAGGGTCACGCCCAGCAGCGCGGAGACCACGATCAGGCCGGCGTGCCGACGTACCGCCGGCCAGTCGCGCAGGAGGCCTCGTGCGGCGAAGGGGGCGACGGCGAGGAGGGCGATGACCCACCGCCAGAAGGACGTCTGCACCGGGGGGATGACGTCGCCGAGGTGGCGGGCGACGACGAAGTTCCCGGACCAGATGGCGGTGGCGGCGAGTGCCAGGAGCGGGCCGAGCCATAGTCCTGGGCGGGAGACCAGGGGTGTGGTGGGGGGCGTGGAGGGGTCGGTGGTCGGGGCGGGTGCGGTGGTCGGGGTCAACGTGGTTCCTCAGCTGGGTCGTTGTGCGGTGGTCGGGTCCGGGCGGTCCCTATCCCCAGCCGGCGGAGTCCTGCGCGGCCTGGCTGCGGAGCTCCGCCCCGGACCCGGAGGGTCTGTCCAGGTCGAGTCCGGCGGCCAGGGACGTGACGAGTACGAGAGCGACGGCGGCGAGCAGGCGACGGGCGGCGGACATGGTGCTCCTTCGGAGGGAGAGGGGGTGCGCGGGGTGGATGAGCGGAGCTTCGGAAGGCGTCCGCTCGGCGTGGGATCAACACTGCTCGCCCGGCCACCCGAAAGGAAGAAGATCAACTTGGCAGGCGGCGGCCTGGCAGTCTCCTGCCTCACGGCCGAACCGGCACCACGTACCAGCCGTTCAGCACCGGTGAGTCCGCCAGCGCCCGGCGGGTGATCCCGCGCGCCAGCGCCACGGCCTTCTCCCGCGTCGGCGCTCTCACGAAGAACGTCAGATGGCCGGCCCCGCCGGCCTCGGGGCAGTCGGCGTGCAGGTGCTCCACTCCGGGTTCGAAAGAGGCCGCGACCCACAGGATGTCCAGCACATCGGCGGGCAAGGCAGCACGTTGCGGCCCCTTCAGGGGCACGGTCACCATCAGCATGCGCCGATCTTGAAATGCGAGACGGACATTGCCCAGGGTTTCGCCCAGGCAGGTGGTTTGCGGGCAGCAAGCTGCCTGGCCGCGGCTATCGTCACCAGCGGCGCGACGAGGAACCGAATGCTGGGGGACCCATGTCGCAGCTGCACACGCTCGGAATAGACCGCACCGCCGAGGCCGTCTACCGGCTCATGCTCGCCGAGCCGGAGCACGGCGTCGCCGAGCTCTCCGCGGCCCTGGCCCTGCCGGACAGCGACATTCGCACCGCCCTCGACCAACTCGCCGAACTGAACCTGCTGCACGCCTCCCCGCACCCGGAGGACGCCCTGCGCCCGGTCCCCCCGTCGGTCGGCATCCAGCTGCTCCTCTCCCTGCGGGAAGGTGAACTGCGGCGCTCCCAGCAGGAGTTCGCCGACGCCCAGGTCGCCGCTCTGACCCTGCTGCGCCAGCACGCCGTGGCCGCGTCGAGCCGCCACCACGTCGACGTCCTCACCGGCGTCGACGAGATCCGGATGCGCCTGGAGCAGCTGGCCCACGACGCCACGGCGCCCCTGATGTCCTTCATGCCCGGCGGCGCGCAGACCCGGGCCACCCTCGACGCCTCCCGCCCGCTGGACACCGCCCTGCTGGAGCGCGGCGTCCCCATGCGCACCCTGTACCAGGCGTCCGTACGCAACGACCCGGCAACCCTGAGCTACGCCCGGTGGCTCACCTCCCAGGGCGCCCACGTGCGCACCGCCGCGGTCCTGCCGCTGCGCATGGTCCTCTTCACCGGCCAGGCCGCCCTGCTGCCCATCGACCCCGAAGACACCGGCCGAGGCGCCCTCCAGCTCCAGGGCCCCGGCATCCTCACCGCACTCGCCGCGCTCTTCGAGGCCATCTGGGACCAGGCGGACGATTTCGGCACCGCCACCGACCGCGAACACGACGACAACGGCCTGACCGGCCAGGAACGGCAGCTGCTGCGCCTCCTCTCCCAGGGCCACACCGACACCGTCGCCGCCCGAAGACTCGGCCTGGGGGTGCGCACGACGCGTCGCATGATGGCCGAACTCATGACCCGCCTCAACGCCCACTCCCGCTTCGAGGCCGGCGCCGAGGCCGTACGCCTCGGCTGGCTCGACTGACCCCCTGGTGGGCGGGAGCGGGCCGGTGCGGCGGGACCCTCTCCGCCTCCGCCCCCGTGATCCCTCCCACGGCATGAATCCCGGGCCGCCGGTCATACTGGCCGAGTACCGGCGGGACCGCCGCGTACGGGAGAAGTCGTTGGCGACGCGTGGACGACCGGACGGGAGCGGAGGCGGGGACATGGTCGATGACACCTGGTCCGGTGCGCTGCACCGGCTCTGGCAGGCCGCTTCGCGGGCCGAGGAGGTCGCGGCGCTGGCGGACGACGTCTACGCGCCGCTCCTCGCCACCCCGGGCGTCCACCTCGTCGTCGGCACGCGGTGGGACGACCGGCAGGTCCTGCGGTACATGCGCGCCCTGAGCGCCAGGAGCGACGCCCCGGTGATCGTCGCCACCACGCGGGCGATGCCGGAGGCCGCCGTACGGGAGCCGGGCGGCGCGCCCGTGGTGACCCGGGACGCCGTGGGCGGGCTCGACGACGCGGTGTGGCCGGAGGCGGAGTTCCTGCGGCAGGCGCCGGGGGCCTCCGTGGTGGCCTGCACCTTCCGGTTGGACCACCGCGGCTGGGCGGCGCTGGCGCTCTCCGTGGACGGCTCGGCGGACCTGGCGGTCGTCGAGAGCCGGCTGACGCAGGCCGTCGACGTCATCGTGGCCTGCCACACCGGCATCCTCCAGCGCGGCCGGGAGGCCCGCCGGGGCGCGGACGACGCGCTGCTCGCCGAGGCCTCGCTCCAGATGGACTCGTCCCTGGACGTGGAGGACACCCTGCGCCGGGTGGCCCGGATCGCCGTTCCGGCCGTCGCCGACGGCGCTCTCGTCCATCTGCTGCGCGGCGAGGGTCCGGAGTTCGTCGCCGCCACGCACGTCGCCGTCCAGCAGCAGCGCGCCCTGGAGGCGGCCGGCCGCGACGATCCGTGGCTGGCGGCGCTGCTGGGGCGCCGGGGCGAGGACGAGGACACGGTGTTCCTGAGCGGCGCCGCGCTGGAGGGCTCACCCTTCGCCGCCCCCGATGACGCGGTGGCCGGCGACGGCCCCCACTCCACCGTCGTCAGCATCAGCACGCTCCGCGCCCGCGGCCGCGTCGTCGGCACCATCACCTTCGTCTACCAGCGGCCCGAGGCCCGGCTGCCGGACAGCGCCTTCCTCCGCAGCCTCGCCACCCGGGCCGCGCTCGCCATCGACAACGCCCTGCTCTACGAGCTCCGCCGCGCCGCCGTCCTCTCGCTCCAGGAGCACCTGCTCCCCTCGCAGCTCCCGGTCACCGACCAGTGGGACCTGTCGGCCAGTTACGAGGTCGGCGACCCCATGCTCGACGTCGGCGGCGACTTCTACGACGCCGTGCCCAGACCCGACGGCTCCCTCGCCCTCCTCATCGGCGACGTCTGCGGACGCGGCGCGGAGGCGGCGGCCCTCACCGGCCTGGCCCGCCACACCCTGCGCACCCTGCTGGAGGAAGGCACCGACCCGGGCACCGCCCTCAGCCGGCTCAACCGGGCCCTGCGCCAGGAGCGGGCCAGCCGCTTCCTCACCGCGGTCGTCGCCACGCTGACGCCGCAGCCCGACGGCACGGCCCTGCTCAGCACGTGCAGCGCCGGCCACCCCCCGCCCCTGGTGCTCCGCGGCGACGGCACGGTCTCCGAGGTGCTCTCCGGCGGGCTCCTCCTCGGCGTCCTGGACGACGTCTCGTACGACAGCCACGAGGAGCGGCTCGCCGCCGGCGACACCCTGGTGCTGTTCACCGACGGGCTCACCGAGTCGCGGGAGGCCGGCGGCGCGTTCTTCGAGAGCGTGCTGCCCGGGCGGCTCGCCGCGCTGCGCGGGTCCGACGCCGCCCACATCGCGGAGAGCCTGGCCCGGCAGGCCAAGGTGTTCCGCGACTCCGGCCAGGACGACATCGCCCTGCTCGTGGCCCGCTGGACCGGCGTCCAGCCGGGCGCGGGCCTGCTCCCCCACGACCTCCAGCTCGAACAGGCGGCCCTGCGATGACCAGCCGACCCGGTGGACAGCCGGAGCCGCCGATGACCATCCGACTCGGTGCACACCCGGAGCCGCCGATGACCACCCGACCCGGTGCACACCGGGAGCAGCCGATGACCACCCGACCCCGCGAACAGGCAGGTCCCCGATGAACAGCGACGGACTGATCCTCGTCGTGGAGGACTCGGAGGAGGACACCGAGGCCATCCAGCGAGCCCTTTCCCGCTCCCACCCGTCCCTGCACGTGGAGTTCGCCCCGCGCAGTGACGCCGTGGTGCCGCGCCTCCTCGATCCCGCCGCGCCCACCCCCGACCTGGTGCTGCTGGACCTCAACATGCCGGGCATGAACGGCCTGACGCTCCTGTCGAACCTGCGCGCGCAGGCCGCGTGCGCCTCGCTGACCGTGGTGGTCTTCACCTCGTCGACCTCCTCGGCGGAGGAGGACGCGTGCTACGCGGCGGGCGCGGACAGCTACATCTACAAGCCGGTCAACTTCGAGCTGTTCCAGACGGTTCTGCGCGGCGCGGTCGACTTCTGGATGGCCCAGAAAGCCTAGGACGACCAGCCTAGGAAGCGCCCAGCGTGAACCACACCGCCGTCCCCGGGCCGCCGCCCGCCTCCCGTTCTCCGTCCGGCGCCGCCGCCGGGCTCTCCAGCCAGAGCCGGCCCCCGTGGCGCTCCACGATCCGCTTGACCACGGCGAGGCCGACGCCCGAGCCGCCGCCGCGCTCCTCGCGGCGGTGCAGCCGGCGGAACAGCTGGAGGACGTCCTCCTGCTGGCCGGGCGGGATGCCGATGCCGTTGTCCCGTACGACGACGGCAACCTCCTCGCCTCCGCCCGGCTCCGCCACCGGCACCGCCTCCACCCAGACCCGCCGCTCTCCCGAAGCGCCCTCGTCCGCCGCGTACTTGGCCGCGTTGACGAACAGGTTCTCCAGCACCTCCCGCAGCCGCTCCCGGTCCGCCCGCAGGCGCGGCAGCGGCGCCGGGCGCACCACCGTCACGCCCTGCTCCGCCAGCCGGCCGCCGGCCACGAGCAGCGCGTCGTCCACCACCTCGTCCAGCGACAACTCCTGCCGCTCCAGGCCCACTTGGCCCAGCCGCGAGAAGTGCAGCAGCGAGTCGAGCAGGCCGTCCATGCGCTCGGCGAGCCGGCGTACGGTGGTCAGGCGGCGCAGCGAGGTGGCGTCCAGCACGTCACCGGCGTCCTCGACCATGAAGGCGGCCGCGTTCGAGATCCCGCGCAACGGCTCCTTCAGGTCGTGGGCCGCCGCGTGCGCGAAGGAGTCCAGGTCCTCGTTGGTCCGGGCGAGTTCGGTGTTCCGCGCCGCCAGCTCCGCCATCTGCCGGCTCAGCAGGCCCGACATCTCCCGCCACAGCTCCCCGGCCACGGCTCGCTGCGCCGGGGTCCACGGCGTGCTCCGTCCGCGTACGGTCGCCCGGTGGACGGCGGCGGAACCGCGCGGGGTCAGCCGCTCACCGCCCGGCCCCGTCCGCACCGGCCGCGCCGGATCGGCCGCCCACTCCCGGGGCGCGGGCTGCTCCCGGCGCCACCAGGCCAGCAGGTCGCCGTCCCGGTTGAAGGGCAGGAAGAGGAGGCCCGCGGGCAGCCCCTGCTCCTCGGCCTCCGCCGGGTCGAGCCCCAGCACCTCCGGCACCCGGTCGCTGCTCCACACCTCGCCCACCGGACTCGCGCCCGCCAGCCGCTCCAGCAGCCCGGGCAGCGCGGCCGGAACCGGGTCGCCCGTCGCCGACACCTCCGTACCGCCCCCTCGTACGAGCAACGCGCCGTCCGCGCAGAGGAGTTCGGCCAGTCCGGAGTCGGGTCGCAGCAACGCGTCCGGCTCCTGCGAGCTGAGCCGGGCCAGCAGCGTGGCCAGCGCCCGCCGGTAGCCGGACAGCTCGTCCGCCTGCTCGCGCTCGGCCACGGCCGCCAGTTGCAGGGACAGCGCGATCCCGAAGAACTCGCAGGCCGCCCGCACTTCGGGCGTCAGCCGGCGCGACTCGTCACCGTGGCAGGCGATCAGCCCCCACAACTCGCCGTCGTGCAGCAGCGATACGGACATGGACGAGGCCACGCCGATGTTGCGCAGGTACTCCAGGTGGTAGCCGGAGACGGTACGGAGTATCGAGCCCGACAGGTCCAGCGGCTCGTCCGCCCCCTCCCGCAGCTCCGGCAGCAGCCCCACCGTCGCGTCGTCCACGTCCCCGATGACCCGGATCCAGTTGCGGGCGTAGAGGCGGCGGGCCTGCGGCGGGATGTCGGTGGCCGGGAACCAGAGCCCGAGCCACGGCTCCCGGCCCTCGTTCCGCACCTCCGCGACGACCTGGCCGGGTCCGTCGGCGCCGTCGAACCGGTACGCCACCACCCGGTCGTAGCCGGTGAGCGCCTGGACCTCGCGGACGGCGGCCGCACAGCACTCGGTGACGCCGGTGGCGCCCTGGAGCCGGTGCAGGGCTCGCCGGACCCGGGGGTAGAAGTTCTGGAAGACGAACGGGGCCTCGGCGGACCGCGGTTCGAACTCCAGCACCAGCAGCTCCGCGACCCGGTGGACGGTCACGTCGAAGAGCCGCGCCCGCCCGTCGCCCGACTCCAGCGAGAGCGCCAGCACCCCGGAGGCAGCAGGCCCGCCGGCGCCCCGCTCCGAGCCCCCGTCGGCGACCCGCTCCGAAGCCGGCCCCGAGCCCCCGTCGGCGGCCTCCTCCCCGAGGCTTCCCGCCTCCATGCTCTCCCGCGCCAGCGCCCACTGCTCCTCACCGATCAGCTCCGTGACCGGCCGCCCCACCAGCTCCTCCGCCGCCCGGCCCAGCACATCGGCCGCGTTCCGGCTCACCGTGTCCACCACGGCGTCCTCCAGCCGCGCGGCGACCAGGGCCCCGTACGACTGGATGCCGCCGAGCAGATGGATCGGCTCCCGTACGCACTGGGAGAGGTCGAACTCCTGGCTCACACCGGCCTCGGCCGCCACCGCTTTCGGGGAGAGCCATCCCCGTACCTCGTCGGACACTGCCCTGCTCCTCCGTCCCGGCGCCGCTGCCGGCCGCCCGTCGCCCCCGCTCGCGCCTTCCTACCACCCTCACCCGCCCCGGCGTCGCGCACACCCGTGCCACGCGGCACGCCGCCCGGTGTGAAGAAAAAATAAAACTGATCACCGCCCATGGTGCGTAGGAAAGAAGAAGCCGGGAACCTGAATTTCCGGAGGTTGATAATCATGGTTCCCCTGCTTCTCGTTCTTCTGCTCGCCCTGGTTCTCTTCGGTGCCGGTTTCGCGGTCAAGGCCCTCTGGTGGATCGCCGTGATCGTGCTGGTGCTGTGGCTCGTGGGGTTCTTCGTCCGGCCTGCCGCCAGTGGTGGCCGACGGGGTCGCTGGTACCGCTGGTAAACGCGTCTGACCAGTGACAACGGGGCGGGGGCCAGGCTGATGCCTGGCCCCCGCCCCGTTGCGCGACCCCGGGAAGCCGCCAGGTGTACACCCGCTCCCGCCGGGCACACGCATATCTGCGGATCTAATCAATGAATTCATCGATGATGAGCTGAATTGACCTTCGCGAAAGGGGCCACAATGAACGACTCCCTGTGGGGCTACCAGCCGTCGAGCGGTCACACCGCGGGCGCCGATCTCTCCGGATATGCGGTGGAGGCGACCGACGGCAGTATCGGAAAGGTCGACAAGCACTCCGACGAGGTCGGCTCGGCCCACCTGCTCGTCGACACCGGGGTCTGGATCTTCGGCAAGGACGTCCTGCTCCCGGCGGGCACGGTCCGGCGCATCGACACGGAGGACCGCAAGGTCTACGTGGACCTCACCAAGGAACAGGTCAAGGAGTCGCCGGAGTTCGACCGCCACAGCCAGGCCGAGGACCCGGGCTACCACGCCCAGCTCTCCGCGTACTACATGGCTTTCCGCGTCATGTGATCCGGAGCCGCCCCCCTGTGATCCGGAGCCGCCCCCTGTGACCCGGAGCCGCCCCCTGTGACCCGGAGCCGTTTCGTGTGATTCCGGATCCGCGTACGGCCGCGCTCCGTCGACGCGCGCGTACGCCCCCGAACGGCGGCGGGCCCGGCCCCGAGGAGGGGTCGGCCCCGCCGCCTCCTCATGGGCGCCCGAAGGGTTCCGGAAGTCAACCCGTCGGCGGCTTCCCGGCCAGCGCCTCGCACAGCCGCAACGCGGTGTCGATGTTGCAGCGGCCCAGGTCGACCAAGGGCGTCGGCTCGTTGCCCGCGCACGAGACCGGGTCGACCCGCAGCGACGGCAGCGTCACGCCCAGCGCGGCGAGGTCCGCCTTCAGCCGGGCCACCGTCTCCTCCGCCGTCCGCACCCTCTCCGCCGCCGCCTTCTGCCGCTCCAGCGCCTCCGCACGCCGCTCGATCGTTTCCTCGCGTCGCTCCGTCGCTTCCATGCCGTACACCTTCCTACTCGGAGTAGGTCGACGCCTACCCGGAGTGTTCAACGCGCAGCGGGCCCGAAGGAGGCGCCCGGAGAGCGATCCGATGTCCGTCCCGCCGTTTGGAAGCGCTCTCATCCGCCCGTCCGGCCCGGCGCTAGGCTGTAGACGATCCGGCGACGGCACAGGTCCGCCACCCGAACCGCCCCGCGTGCCGCCGCCCCCGTCGACGAGGAGCGACCGCCTTGCCCGAGCAGTCCCCCGGGTCCCGGCCCACCCTGGAAGCCGTCGCGGCGCGTGCGGGGGTCTCCCGGGCCACCGCCTCGCGGGTCGTCAACGGCGGTGACGGAGTCCGCAAACCGCTGGTCGACAAGGTGCTCCAGGCGGTCGACGAGCTCGGCTACATCCCCAACCACGCGGCCCGGACGCTGGTCACCCGACGGACCGGCGCGGTGGCCGTCGTCATCGCCGAGCCGGAGATACGGATCTTCTCGGACCCCTTCTTCTCGCAACAGATCCGCGGCATCAGCAAGGAGCTGACCGCCCACGACACGCAGCTCGTCCTGCTGCTGGTGGAGGGGCCCGGCGACTTCGACCGGATCGCGCGCTACCTCTCCGGCGGCCACGTGGACGGCGCGCTCGCCTTCTCGCTCCACACCGACGACCCGCTGCCGGCGATCACCCGGCGGGCGGCGATCCCGACGGTGTACGGGGGCCGGCCGAGCTGGACCGCCGACCCAGGCGACCAGGCCGTTCCGTACGTGGACGCCGACAACCGGGGCGGGGCGCGGGTCGCCGTGCAGTATCTGCGGGACCTCGGGCGGGAGCGGATCGCGCACATCGGCGGGCCGCCCGACCAGACCTCCGCGATGGACCGCCTCGACGGCTACCGGGACGTCCTCATCGACGTGGACCCGACGCTGGTGGCCGAGGGCGGGTTCACCGTGGAGAGCGGGGCGCGGGCGATGGCGGAGCTGCTGGAGCGGCGGCCCGACCTGGACGCGGTGTTCGTCGCCAACGACCTGATGGCCTCGGGTGCGCTGCGGGTCCTGCGGGAGCGCGGGATCGCGGTGCCGGAGCAGGTGGCGATCGTCGGGTTCGACGACATGGCCGGCGTGGCCGAGGAGACCGACCCGCCGCTGACCACGGTCAACCAGGACATCGAGGGCCAGGGCCGGCTGATGGCCCGGCTGCTGCTGCGCGGCCTGGACCGCGACCGTACGGGGAACGGCTCGGCGCCGGACTCGGTGATCACCCCGACGACGCTGGTACGGCGCGCCTCCGCGTAGCACCGGGCGCATGAGTACGGCGGGCCTCCGCCCTGAGGAGCCGGAGACCCGCCGCACCGATCGTGCCCGTACATCAGCTGCTTACACGTACGGGGTCATGCGTCCTGCCTTACACGTACGGGATCCGCAGCACCGCCGCGTCCGTGCCCGTCTGCACCTGGGACGTGCCGTTGCCGAGCGCGTTCCAGATCTCCAGGCGGACCGTGCCGTTCTTCAGTTCGCCGAGGCTGCCGGTGGTCGCCCGTGCGCCGACCGCCTGCGTGTACTCCTCCCACCCGTTGACCGGGTCGGTGGCGAAGTAGCGGAAGGTCTCGGTGCGGTCGAAGGTGCCGTCGCCGGTCAGGTCGTAGCTGACCCGGACCTGCGGGGCGAGCCCGACCCTGGTGCCGGCGTCCACCCGGAGGCGGAACGCGGTGGCGGCTCCGGCGGAGACCTTGCCGTTGACGCGCTTCACCTCGTAGACGGTCGGGCGGTACGGGGTGCCGTCCCGGTTGACGCCGTCGGCCGAGGCGATGGTGTCCGCGCCCGCCGGGTCGGTGGTGGCGGTGGTGAGGACGCCGCCGGTCTTCAGACGGAAGGTGTTGCCGGTGGACGGGTTGCCCGGGTCGGGATCCGGGTCCGGGTCGGTGCCGCCGGGGCCGGTGCTGACGGCCTGCGAACGGGCCGGTACGGAGAGGGTCTTGCCGTCGGAGAAGGTCACCGTACGGGTGGCGGTGCCGTGGTTGTGGGCGGTGTAGGTGCGGGTGCCGTTCTTGGAGAAGACGGCGGAGGTCGGGATGTCACCGGTGACCGTCATGTCCGGGGCGCCGACCGTGTTGAGGGTGTTGATCCAGTGGTAGGTATGCGCCCTGGACTCACCCTGCTCCGGCTCGTAATTGCCGTTCACACCATCCCACTTGGCCTTCGCCGACGTCGGGTCGGAGAGGGCCTCGAACTCCCAGAGCAGGTCGCGCCACTCCTGGGCCGGTCCGCCGTTCTCGCGCTCCATCTCGGCGATGTTGCGCTTGATGGCCGCCTTCTCACGGGCCAGGTGGAGTGAACCACCCGTCACCGGGAGGACGTTGATGCCGTGGATCTCCTCCGGGTTGGCCGTCCACCAGGTGGAGTAGGAGGCACCGCTGCCCCAGACCATGCCGACCGTGCCGTACTTGTACGAGGCCGGGAAGACGGTGTCGTTGGCGTCGAACCAGTACTGCGTGATCGCCTCGGACTCGGTGGTCAGCAGGTAACTGCCGAGGTCACGCAGTGAGTTGTCGCCCATGGCCGAGCCCCAGAGCACCAGCCCGGCGCTGAGGTTGATGGACTCCGACGAGGACTCCTGGTTGTTGCCGGCCGCGAAGCCCTGGTGGCCCGACGCCCAGCTGTGGCCCGCGTAGACGTCGAAGCCGCGCAGGAAGGGGTAGGCCGCGTCGGTGCGGCTCGGGTTGGCGGTGTCGCGGATGAGGTGCTTGACCATCGTGCCCCAGGCCGAGTCGGCCGCCCAGGCCTGGTCGTACTGGGCGATGATCGCCGCCGCGTAGACGTAGTAGCTGTAGTGGAAGTGGTGGTCGTTGAGCTCGGTGTCGCTGCCGTACGAGGCCGGGTAGCCCGTGAGGGTCTTCCAGTCCTTGTCGTAGCTGAACTCACTGGCCCCGCCCGCCGTGAACCACTCCTGCATCCGGCCCTTCATCAGGCCGAGGAGCTTGTCGCGGACGGCGGTCTGGCCGATCTGGTCGGCGATGGGCACCAGTTGGGCCAGCTTTCCGAGCGCCTTGCCGGTCCAGTAGGTGTCCCGGGCCCCGGAGAACGGGTCCGAGGCGTTGGCGACCTCGTTGAGGTAGCCGGTCAGCCGGGCCCGGTCCACGCCGTTGGAGACGGGCAGCGCGGGCACCACGCCCTGGCTCTTCTGGCTGGTGGTGAAGGAGGCGGACTCGCGCACCTTCATCGTGCCGCGCGGTGAGACGTACGTGTACGGGGTCAGCGCGTCGGTGGTGTGCAGCCACTGGTGGCGGTAGAGCGCCTGGAGCGTCCCGCGCTCGGTGCCCTCGCGGGCCTCCGTGGTCAGGGAGTAGGTCGCCCGGACGTTGCCGCCGGTCGTCTGCCAGGCCACCTGGGAGCCGGTGACGAAGCTGAACGCGTACTTGCGGTAGGTCGCGAGCGCGTCCGTGGACGGCAGCACGGCGAGCGAGAAGTAGTCCTTGGAGCCCAGCCCGGCGGTGATCGTGGTGCCGGAGATGTTCCAGTCGGCGCCGGTCGGGGCGAAGAGCGCGTAGTGGTGCCCGGCGACCGTGATGCCGACGACGTTGCCCTGGTCGGAGAAGACCGTCGGCGTGGAGGCGGTCGTGATGCGGGCGTCGCCGCCGGACCCCTTGGCGTACACGAACGGCATGCCGTGGCCGATGGTGGCCCGGAAGGTGCGGGAGCCGTCCGCCCAGTACGGCGTGACCGTCCAGTCGGACCAGGCGTCGGCCTTGGTGTCCGGGGAGTTCAGGCCGGTGAGGCCGACGGTGAGGTCGGCCTTGTGGGCGTACTCGTACTGCCGGCCGTCGCCGACGATCGCGGGCGTGGTCGGGTAGCCGACCTCCAGGCCGGAGGCCTTGGCCTGGTACGTGAGCGGGTGCCCGTACATGGGGGTGGAGTACGGGTTGTCGCCGTAGCGCTGGAAGGCGAGCGAGGACCACCAGTCGTTGGTCGGGACCGGCTTGCTGCGCGCGGCGGTCGTCAGCTTCGGCGTGACGGGGGCGCCGGTGTTGGTGGTCGGGCCCTGGGTGCCGGCGGGGCGGGAGTCGGTGTAGCTGCCGGCGCCGGCGGGGATGGTGGCGGCGGCCGCGGGGGTGGCGGCGGGACCCAGCGTGACGGCGGCCAAAGCCACGGCCAGGAGCGTGGCCGCGGCGGGTCTGGCCCCTGCACGGGAGGCGAGTCTGGAGAGGGAGGCTTGCACGAGCAGCACCTCGATCATGTTCATCATGGGGGGGCAGAGCGCCTTCGAGAGCGCTCTCAAGTGCCAAGGAACGTAAAACTCCTGAAACCTGGGTGTCAAGAGAACGCACACAGAAGGCAGTTGGACGGCGGCCGGACGTAACACCAAGCCGTTATGTGTTCGAGTCTTGACGGGGCGGGGGTGGTGGGAGACGCTCCAGACGCAGGTTTTGAGAGCGCTCTCAAAGCGCTCGGTTCATCCCGAAGCCAAGGGAGGCTTCCCATGCCCATCGCCCGAGCCGCCAAGAGAGCCACCGTCCGCCTCGGCGCGGTCGTCCTCGCCGGGGCCCTCCTCGCCGCCTGTGGATCCGGATCCGGCGACTCGTCGGACACCTCCGACAGCGCGGGCGGGAAGGTCACGCTCACGGTCGACCTCTTCGGATCCTTCGGCTTCAAGGAGGCCGGGCTCTACGACGAGTACCAGAAGCTCCACCCGAACGTGACGATCAAGCAGAGCGACACCCAGGACGAGGTGGACTACTGGAAGTCGCTCCAGACCCGCCTCGCGGGCGGCGGCGGCCTCGCGGACGTGCAAGGCGTGGAGGTGGGCCGCATCGCGTCGGTCACCCAGCAGCAGTCCGACAAGTTCCAGGACCTGAAGGAGTTCGGCGCCGACAAGCTCAAGGGCGAGTTCGCCGAGGCCAAGTGGTCGGCGGCGACCACGAAGGACGGCAAGGTCCTCGGCCTCGGCACGGACGTCGGCCCCGAGGCGATGTGCTACCGCACCGACCTCTTCAAGCAGGCCGGCCTGCCCACCGACCGCGAGGAGCTCGCGAAGAAGTGGTCGACGTGGGACGGCTACCTGGAGCTCGGCGAGGAGTACAAGAAGAAGGCCCCCGCCAAGAGCGCCTGGATCGACAGCATCGGCTCGCTCTACGCGATCATGATCGGCCAGGAGGAGGAGCGGTATTACAACGCCTCCGGCGAGCTGATCTACGAGAAGAACCCGGCGGTCAAGACGGCCTGGGACACCTCCGTGAAGGCGGCCGAGGCGGGCCTGAGCGCCAAGCTCGACCAGTGGTCCCCGCAGTGGAACCAGGCGTTCGCGGCCGGTTCGTTCGCCACGATCCCGTGCCCGGCCTGGATGCTCGGCTACATCAAGGGCCAGGCCGGTGACGGCGGCCAGGGCAAGTGGGACATCGCGAAGCTGCCCGGCGGCGCCGGCAACTGGGGTGGCTCGTACCTCTCCATCCCGCGTGCGGCCAAGCACAAGAAGGAGGCGTACGAGCTGATCGAGTGGCTGACCGCCCCCGAGCAGCAGGCGAAGGTCTTCCAGAAGCAGGGCAACTTCCCGTCCTCGACGGGCGCCATCGAGAAGATCGCGGACGCCAAGGACGACTACTTCTCCGGCGCGCCGATCGGCCAGATCTTCGGTGACGCGGCCAAGGAGTCCCCGGTCCAGGTGCTGGGCGTGCACGACCAGAACGTGATGCAGCAGATCACAAACGCGCTGAGCGAGGTCGAGCGCAAGGGCGTCCCGTCGGAGAAGGCGTGGGGAACGGCGAAGAAGGGCGTGGCGAACGTGATCGGCTGACGCCGACGCGCTGCGCCTCCCTCTCCTCCCCTTCCTGCCTGGGGCCTCTGGGGCCGGTCACGGCCTGCCCCTCTCCTCCCCCTCCTCCCCCTTCTCCCTGGGGCCTCTGGGGCCGGTCCACCGGTGCGCACCACGGTGGCCCGGCCCCACCCCCGTACCCCCGCTCCCTGTTTTTCCGCTCCCGATCCCGAAGGGCCGCATCGTGTCCCTCACCGCCACCGCGAAGGCCGGGCCCCGCAGCCCCGCCGGAACCGGACCCGGGCCCGACGACGGTCGGGCAGCCGGCCTCCGGCGTACCTGGCGCAAGGCGTCCCCGTACGCCTACATCGCCCCCTTCTTCACCCTCTTCCTCGCCTTCGGCCTCTTCCCGCTCCTCTACACGGCGTTCGTCTCGCTCTACCGGGTCGAGCTCCAGACGAGCGGCGAGATGGAGTGGCGGGGCATCGCCAACTACACGGCGCTCTTCACCGACGAGTACTTCTGGATCTCGCTGCGCAACACGTTCACGATCGGCGTGCTGTCCACGGTCCCGCAGCTGGCGATGGCGCTCGGCCTCGCGCACCTGCTCAACTACAAGCTCCGCGGCCGGACGTTCATCCGGACGGCGATCCTGCTCCCGTACGCGACCTCCGTCGCCGCCGCCACGCTCGTCTTCGCGCAGCTCTTCGGCCGCGACTTCGGACTGATCAACTACGCGCTGGGGCTGGTCGGTTTCGACCCGGTGGACTGGCAGACCGGCACGGTCGCCTCGCAGATCGCGGTGTCGACCATCGTCATCTGGCGGTGGACGGGGTACAACGCGCTGATCTACCTGGCGGGCATGCAGTCGATCCCGCACGAGCTGTACGAGGCGGCGGAGATGGACGGGGCGTCGCGCTGGCGGCAGTTCATCCACGTCACGCTGCCCGGCCTGCGTCCCACCATCATCTTCACGGTCATCATCTCGACCATCGGAGCGACCCAGCTCTTCGGTGAGCCGCTGCTGTTCGAGGGCTCGATCTCCGGCGGCATCTCGCACCAGTACCAGACCCTCGGCCTGTACATGTACGAGCAGGGCTGGGGCTTCTTCCACCTGGGCCGGGCCGCGGCCATCGCCTGGGTGATGTTCGTCCTGATCGTGGTGCTCGTCGGGGTCAACGCCCTGATCGCGCGCCGCCGCGCACGCAAGGAGGCCGGCCGATGACCGCGCTCGCCGCACCGCCGACCGCCCCGGAGGCGGGCCGTCCGCCGCAGGACCCGCCGGCGAAGCGCGTACGCAAGGGAGGCGCGGGCCGGACGATGAAGGGCGGCTGGCTCTCGTACCTCATCCTCGGCTTCGCGCTGCTGATCTCGGCGTTCCCGTTCTACTGGACGATCGTGGCGGCCAGCCGGTCCAACGCGGACATGGCGCAGGTACCGCCGAGCCTGCTGCCGGGCCCGAACCTGATCAAGAACTTCGAGCAGGTCCTCGAAGAGGCGGACATCGGCAAGGCGCTGCTCAACTCGCTGATCGTGTCGTCGTCGATCACCATCGGCACGGTGCTCTGCTGCACGCTGGCCGGATTCGCCTTCGCCAAGCTGAAGTTCAAGGGCCGGAACGCGCTGCTGACGCTGACGATCGGGACGATGATGATCCCGCCGCAGCTCGGCGTGATCCCGCTCTTCATGCTGATCGCCGAGCTCCAGTGGGTGAACCAGCTCCAGGCGGTGATCCTGCCGGGCCTGGTGTCGGCGTTCGGTGTCTTCTTCATGCGCCAGTACCTGGTGCAGTCCCTGCCGGACGAGCTGATCGAGGCGGCCCGCGTGGACGGGGCGTCGACGGCCCGGATCTTCTGGTCGATCGTGATCCCGATCGCGCGGCCGGGCATGGCGGTGCTCGGGATGCTGACGTTCATGACGGCGTGGAACGACTTCTTCTGGCCGATCATCGCGCTCTCCTCGCAGGAGCCGACCGTGCAGGTCGCGCTGCGGCAGCTCGGCGGCGGCTATGTGAACGACCAGTCGGTGATCATGGCCGGCACGCTGCTCGGCACGCTGCCGGTGCTGATCGTCTTCGGCCTGCTCGGCCGGCAGATCGTCGGCGGCATCATGCAGGGCGCGGTGAAGGGCTGACCGCACCATCGCACCGAGCACGGTGATGGGGCTGACCGCACCATCGCGCCGAACGCGGTGAAGGCCTGCCCCGCGCCCCCGACCCTCCCCCTGTTCCTCCCTCCTCCCCTCACTTCTGGAGAGTCCGTCTCATGACAGCTGTCGATGCCCGCCCGGCGACCTCCACAGGCGCCCTCCCCGAGAGCGGTACGGGGCTCCGCTTCCCCGCCGGATTCCGGTGGGGCACGGCGACCGCCGCGTACCAGATCGAGGGCGGGGCCACGGAGGACGGCCGTACGCCGTCCATCTGGGACACGTTCAGCCGTACGCCCGGCAAGGTCCGCAACGGCGACACCGGTGACATCGCCGCCGACCACCTGCACCGGATGCCGGACGACGTGAAGCTGATGCGGGACCTCGGCGTCACCGACTACCGGTTCTCCGTCTCCTGGCCCCGGGTCCAGCCGACCGGCCGGGGCCCGGCGGTGGAGCGCGGCCTGGACTTCTACCGCCGGCTGGTGGACGAGCTGCTGGGCGCCGGCATCAGACCGGTCGCGACGCTCTACCACTGGGACCTGCCGCAGGAGTTGGAGGACGCGGGCGGCTGGCCGGAGCGGGACACGGCACACCGGTTCGCGGAGTACGCGGGCCTGGTGGCCGGCGCGCTGGGCGACCGGGTGTCGACGTGGACAACACTCAACGAGCCCTGGTGCGGGGCGTTTCTCGGGTACGGGAACGGGGTCCACGCCCCTGGCCGCACCAGCGACCTCGCCGCACTGCGCGCCGCGCACCACTTCAACCTGGCGCACGGCGCCGCGACCCGGGTCCTGCGGGACCGCCTCCCGTCCACGGCGGAGGTCTCCCTCACCCTCAACCTGCACGCCCTGCGCCCGCTGACGGACACCGACGCGGACCGGGACGCGGTGCGCCGGATCGACGCGGTGGCGAACCGGATCTTCCTGGACCCGGTCTTCCACGGGCGGCTGCCGGAGGACCTCGTGGCGGACACGGCGGCGGTGACGGACTGGTCGTTCGTGAAGGACGGCGACCTGGAGGTCACGTCGGCCCCGATCGACTCGCTGGGCATCAACTACTACTCGCCGAGCGTGGTTTCGGCCGGCACGTCGGAGTCCCCGTCGCCTTGGGCGGGCGCCGAGCAGCATGTGGCGTTCACTCCGGCGGAGGGCCCGCGCACGGCGATGGACTGGCCGGTGGACGCGAACGGCCTGTACGAGCTGCTGACCCGCCTGCGCGACGAACTCCCGGGCCTGCCGCTGCTGGTGACCGAGAACGGGGCGGCGTACGACGACTACGCGGACCCGGAGGGCCAGGTGCACGACCCGGAGCGGGTGGCGTACCTGGACGCGCATCTGGGCGCCGTGCACCGGGCGATCGGGGAAGGCGTCGACGTACGCGGGTACTTCCTGTGGTCGCTGCTGGACAACTTCGAGTGGGCGTACGGCTACAGCAAGCGGTTCGGCATCGTCCACGTGGACTTCGCGTCGCAGCGGCGGACGGTGAAGGACAGTGCGCGGTGGTACGCGGGGGTGATCGCGAGGGGCGGGCTGGAGCGGTGACGGCTTGAGCGGCCGGGGCAGGGAGTAGGGGCTGAGGGCTCGGGGCACACGCTCCGGGCCCTTCGGCGTGCCTGGGAACGGGTACGGGGGACGGGGGACGGGCGCGGCGACGGAGGCACCGGCGGCCGATGCCCGATGCATCCCGGAATGGGCCAGTGCACTTTCGGCCGTCTGAACCACCGGAGCCGCCCGCCGGACCGACGGGTAGCAACCCCCGTGGGCGACAGCGCGCCCCGGATGACCGGAAGACGACGGGCAGTTGGGGCCGGTACGCGGTCCAGGGGTCGCGGGCGGCCCGGCCTCGGCGTAACAGGGCTGCTCAGCGGCGGACCGGCCAGGAGCCCTGCCGGACCTGCGGGCCGGAGATCGGACCCCGCACCTTCCCCGTACGAAGACCCCGGCCACCGCATGAAGCGCACGTCCGGCGCCTCCGCCCGCAGCCCGATGCAAGATGGCGCGAATGTGCCGACTCCCGATGGCGCCGAGGAACACGACCCTTGACGGCCTCCCGACCCTCGTCCGTATGGTCTAGACCAAGCACCGAGGGGGCCTTCCCCTCCCCTCCTCCACCCGCCCCCAGGCCCCCACCGATCCGCGAGATGGCCCAGGTCGCCCGCCGAGCCGCGCGGGCCACCCGTGCACGTTTTCCCACCCCCACAGACACACCGGGAGATCGCACATGAGCAGCAGCACCGTAGAGCCGACCCTGCCCCCGTCCGACCGCACCCCCGAACCCCCGCCCCGCGAGGCCCACTTCACTCGCACCCGTCACGACCCCGCAGCCGGCCGACGGCCTTGGAGCCGACTCGCCGCCGACCTGGCCGGCATGGTCGACGCGCACGCCCTGGCCCTGCTGAGGGCGACGGTCGGCATCGTCTTCGTCGGCTTCGGCGTACTGAAACTGTTCCCCTCGGCCAGCCCGGCGGAGCAGCTGGCGGTCGACGCGGCGACGAAGATGACCCTGGGCCTGGTGCCGGAGACGGTGCTGTTGCTGTCCCTCGCGGCCCTGGAGACGGCCATCGGGATCGGGCTGATCGTCGGCCGCCGCCTGCTGCGCCCCGCGCTCGTCGTGTTCTTCCTCCACATGGGCGGCGTGTTCTCGACCCTCGTCCTCCTCCCCGACGCGATGTGGCAGCCGCACTCCCCCGCCCCGACCATGGAGGGGCAGTACGTCGTCAAGAACGTGGTCCTGGTGGCGGTGTGCCTGGTGGTGGCCGCCAACGAGTGGGGACGGCGATCCCGGCCACGGCGTACGGCAGGGTGAGCGGGCCGGGCCGCCGGAGCGCACGACCGCGCTCCAGCCGGCCGGTCGCCGGAGCGCACGACCGCGCTCCGGCGGGCCCGGGCCCGCTCCTCCCCCCGCCCGTACGCCCTAGTTGTTGCGCGCCCGGAGAGCCTGGATGGCGCCGATGAGGGCGCGGACCAGGATGTCCCTGCTGGCCTTCGCCGTCTCCACGACCCCGGTGTCCACCCCCTTGAGCGGATCCTTCCTGGCCGCACTGTCGATGGCCTTGGCTCCGATGGGGTTCGCGGACAGGGACACCTTGGACAGGTTGTCCACGGTGAGCCCGGCGAAGACGAGCTTCTCCAGGGCCCTGGAGACGGCGGCATCGCTGATGCCGAACGCCCTCTCGACGCGCTTCGTCCACTCCTGCGGCCTGGCGTGGGTCTGGGCGAGTGAGAACAGCTGCTGGATGGTGTCGTCGGTGACCGGCGTGCCGACGGGGTGCGATCCGACGTTCTGGCCCACGCGGCTCATGTCGGTGCCGACGGCGAACCGCGGGTCGAAGTCGCCCGCCACACCGCCGAACCGCTTCTGGGACAGCGAGTCCACGAGGTGCTGGCCCTCCTCCGCACCGCTGCCGAAGGTGACGCCGGGCTCCAGGTCGTCGTAGTCCTCGTGCACCTTCACGAAGGTGCTGGGCTCCGGGTAGTAGACCAGGTTGGGTTCCACCTGGGCCATGGCCTTGCGGACGGCGAGGTCCACCTGGCTGGCGTGCCAGATCAGGATGTCGTTGTCGCCGGTCCTGCTGCCGGCCGGCGAGGTGTAACCGCCGCTGAAGACGTCCAGCTCGCCTGATTCCAGGCGCTCGGCGGCGGCCGAGAACAGCGGTCCCGCCTCCGTGTCGAAGGAGGTGGTGTCGGAGTCGCTGGTGTGCAGGTAGACGTGCTGCCTCCCGGCCCCGCGCAGCCCGGCGATCATGGCGGTGGTCTCGGGCGAGCGCATGATCCGGTCCCTGATCTCGCCGTACGGGATGGTCCGCTGGTTCGTCTCCTGGGCGTCGGTGGCGTGGTTGGCCCAGGTGAACCCGATGACCGCGACCCTGAACCGGTTGGCGCCCCAGGCACCGAGGAAGGCGGCGGTCTTCTGGTTGAGCAGGGCCTGCGCGGTGGTCGCCTCCTGCTGGTTCCGGATCCGGATGTTGACGCCGATGACCAGCGCGAAGCGGTCGGCCGGTGCCGTCCCTCCGGTGAAGCCCTCCTCGTACTTCTGCGCCACGTCCATGAGGTTCAGGGTCGGGGTGAGGACGACCGGGACGATCGCGACGGTCCCCACGCCCTCGGGCTCGGCACCGGCGACGGCCTGCCCGAAGGTGCCGGTGGTGCCGCCTCCGTTCAGCCCGCTGAGCTCGGCGGCCCGCTGCACGGCCGCGACGCCGGAGGCCGGTGCGGCCGACCGGGCCCGCTGGACCGGCGCCGCCGCCTCGGGTACGGCGCTCCGCATGACCCGGGTCGCGTTGGCCTCGGCCTCGCGCTCGAACCGGTCGGAAGGGTCGGAGACCTTGAGACCGGCTCCGTTGACGGTCCCGGCGACGGGGCCCGAACGCTGCTGGATGACGTGGGTCAGCTCATGGGCCAGTGTGTGCTTGTCCGCCCCGCCGTCGCCGATGACGACGTGGCTGCCGCTGGTGTACGCGCGGGCGCCGACCTCGGCGGCGGAGGCCTTGGCCGCGCTGTCGTTGTGGATCCGTACATCGGAGAAGTCGGCGCCGAGCCGGGCCTCCATGTCGGCGCGGGTGGTGTCGTCGAGCGGCCGTCCAGGCGTACGCAGCACGTCGTGCACGGCGGACCGCTGCACGACCCCGTGCCCGCACCCGGCACCGTGCCGATGCTCTTCCCGGCCCTCGGCCTGCCGCAGCATCTGGACGACGGCCGCGTTGCCGACACTGGCCTGCAGCTCCATGAGTCCGTTCGGCGCCGATGCCCCGGCCTCCACCGCCGGGGTGCGGGAGGCGGCGGCCGTACGGGAGGGGTCGGCCCGGACGGTTCGGTCATTCTCCTGGGCGTGCACAGCGGGCCTTCCCTGCGTAGACGGAGCGATCAATCCTTCCTGGATACGCGGTGATCACGCGCGGGGCCAGGAACCTGAGGGCAGAGAGGGATGGCCGGACGGGCAGCAGGAGGTGACCGCAAGGGCCCGCCCTCCGGGCGCGAGGGCAGGCGGTTCCCGTGACCGGATTTCCGCACTGAGCGACTCTGTCGGGGATCTTGTGCGCGCGGCTCATTTGCCTTGTCGCCACCAGCATTCCCAGGTCATGCCTCGGGTATCGAGGTACTGCTGGAAGGTCGTGGGGTGTCGGGGGCGGTGGGGGTGGCGAGTGGTGCGTGAAGCGAGGCGTTCGACGTTGATGGCGATGCCGGTCAGAACGTGCTGCA
The DNA here is from genome assembly GCF_050942385.1 of Streptomyces sp. CA-146814. Classification (NCBI taxonomy): domain Bacteria; kingdom Bacillati; phylum Actinomycetota; class Actinomycetes; order Kitasatosporales; family Streptomycetaceae; genus Streptomyces; species Streptomyces sp. CA-146814. Next base: position 4,374,211 of record NZ_CP192068.1, on the reverse strand, counting down.
CGTATGTCTTGCGATGGCCGTGGTAGCGGCTGCGGCGGGCCCGGTGTCCGTTGATGAACTCGCAGATTGTGCCTTCGACTCCGGACCGGGTGGCGTAGAGCCGTCTCCATTGGGAGTCTTGCTGGTTCGCGCGGTTCCGGGCCTGGAGCTCATGCAGATGACCTGGCGCTGGTCGAAGTCGATGGTGAAGTGGTCCCGAGTGAAGCCGGTCTGTTCCTTGCTCTGCCATGCGCCGCTGGCCTTGACCGGGCCGACGAGTTCGACCTGGTGGTCGCGGAAGGAGCGGTGCAGCGGCGAGACCGAGAGGTAGCCGCCGTCGAGAAGGTGTTGCCGGGGCAGCAGCCCGCGGTCACGGAGCCGGGTATGGATGCCGGGGAGGGCCTCGGTGTCCCGGGTCGGCCCGGTGGTGGCGATGTCCGTGATCAGGTTGGCCTGAGGGCCGGTCTCGCAGGTCTCGGTGACATGGACCAGATAGCCGCTCCAGCGGGTATTGCCGCGGATGGCCCGGCGGGCTTCGCGGTCGTAGGGCGAGACGATCCGCACGGCTCCTTTGGGCTGTCCGTCCTTCTCGGCGCGAGGACGTAACCCGCCACGGGCGTCGAGGAGGAAGTTCTGCACGATGATCTGCCGCAACGCTTCCGCGCGAGGCCCACGCCGGTAGTGCGGAAGGCGCTCGAGGAGCCGACGGGCGTCCGCTCTCGCCTGCTTGAGCCGGGTGACAGGGTAACTCGGCTGACTGGGGAGTCGGACCGGACGCCCGTATCGGGTGGCCCACTCGGCATCCACCAAGCCGTCGAGGATCTCCGGTGCCCGCTGGGCAGCTTCTTCCAAGGCCGCGCGCACCGCTTCGAGGACCAGCTCCAGGCGGGTGAGGTCGCGCGCGGCGGCCAAGACTTGGGTGGAGTCGGTGCGCTGCCTCCCGCGTTCGGCGACCATGCCGGCTTCCCGCATCCGTGTCAGCGACAGGGAGAGCAACTGAGGCTTTTCAGCGTTCCCTCTCCAGGGTGAGGATCGCGACGGTGATCGTGCTGAGGCGGGTGGGGCTGCAGCGGGCGTGGCGGAACATTCGCCAGGACTTCAGGCGGCCGACTCCGCGTTCGACGGGGGCCCGGGCGGCGGCCAGGGCGCGGTTGACGGTCCGTTCGGTGGGGGTGAGTTCGCCGCCTGGCGGGCGGCGTTTGGCGGTGGTGGCCCAGTCGCCGGCACCGGTGTAGGCCCTGTCGGCGAGGAGGGGGACGCCTTGGCGTTCGCAGATCCGGATGATCCGGTGGGTGCGGGCGGCGGTCAGGTCGTGGGTCCGGCCCGGCAGCGCGGGTGACAGCCAGAGGATCTTTCCCACGGGGTCGGTGACGACCTGCACGTTCACGCCGTGCCGCTTGTGCTTCCCGGAGTAGTACGGGGTGTCGGCGGCGATGCGGTCGATCGGCAGCAGGGTGCCGTCGAGGATGATGAATGCCCTCTCCCGGATCGTCCGCATCGTCTCGTCCAGGGACGGGGCAAGGCTGGCCAGGACCTCGACGGCTTCACGTATGTAGCGGTAGACGGTCGCGATCCCGACGCCGAACCCGGCGGCCAGCTGGGCGTAGGTGTCGCCGCCTCGAAGATGGGCCAGGGTGAGCAGGGCCTGTCGCGAGGCAGGAAGGCGTCGCCAACGCGTCCCGATCTCCCGCCGCCTGTCCTTCAGCCGCCCGGTCAGGAACCGCAGGGTACGGCTGGACAGATCAATCGCCGACGGGTAGACAAGCACGCGAAGCTCCTGGCAGACACGGGTGATCTTGGTCGAGAACCCGTCTACCAGGAGTTTCGTCGTTGCGCAGACCCGTCCAACTCGCGGTCATTGTCACCAGCTTGGAAAGCGCTCACTGTAACGGCGACCTCCTGGATGGGGGTCGAGGAAACATATTCCTCGACCCCCATGCAAGATCGGGCAATTTAGCCGATTACCCACATGTGATAATCCTGGCGGCTTCCTGATGGTGCTAACCTGCGTCGACCCATTCGACGCATGACGGGCGTTTCCCGCCCGTTGCTACGAACTCCTTTACCGCTTCGCGTACCTTCTCAATGGAGATTTCCGAGGAGATCAGAAACTCAAAGGGACTACCGTTCTGCGAGTAGACCACTACGTCCCCTTCGGTTGCTGTTGCGAACGTAACCGTAGAAGCGCTGCCCCTGACACCCCTACTCACAGAACGAGCATCGGAGATCTCGCACGTACCGTCACCGGAATCCAGGACTCCTGCATTCCGATCTTTGCGCACACCGGCAAAGAGTCTGTGGTCCGGCATATCGAGAGGTCCCACGATAGGACGATCCAGCGAAAACATCTCCACCGAATCGCCACTCCCGTCACCCCTCAGGAGAGCATCGATCATATCGTCGACGTCGGCTGGCGTGAAGAGGACCCGCGGCTCCTCGTTATGCTCTGGTAGATAAACCGCTTGGATTCCCTGCGTCGTCATTCTAGACCTTTTTGCTTTCTGTTGGGCGATCCATTTCCATATGTGTGCACGTTACTAAATCCCCCCTCGCCGTCGGGCCAGTATACCGTAAGTGTCCTATTGCCAAGCAGGAGATTAAGCAGCTGATCGCACCCCTGCATCTCCAGGCAGGTTCCCTTCGGGTAATTGATCACAATGCTCGAATTGTCTATGCCACGTTCTACCATATCTGCGGCAAATTTCAACTCTGCGTGATCGGCGCGATTGATGTTGTAGCTGACGCCCAGCAACTTTTTCAGCTTCGCATTGGCGAGTTCGTACAAGCGATAGTTCTCGCCTGTTCTGCCACTTGAAATGGTCTGAGGCTGCCCACTCTCGTCGATGTATCGACCCATTGTAGGCTGCCCTTCCCTCCACCCAGGAAGGGTCTTTCCAAGTTCTTCTGCATCGAAGTCAAAACAGTTGTGGACGAGAACCGGGGTATTGCCTGCAAGTACGTAGTAGGTGTGGACTTCTGCCACGGACAGGTTGTATGTGGTTGCGGCGAGGCTGTAGGACCTGTTCGTCTGGACCTTGACAGGCTTGGCGTCATCGGGGGTGCGTAGGGTCATTCCCTTCTGAAGGTCTACAGCCTTGATCCAAGCATTTTCCGACGGTGACCAGAAGGGGTGTTCGTATGTCGGGTTCAGCGTCTCCGGGCCATTGAGGGTGGCGATGGTGAGTTCGTTGAACCATTTGTCATTCTTGGTGATGATCTGGCGGGTGACCTGCTGGAGGCTGGTGTCGCCGGTGGCGGGGTCGGTAGCTACAACCTGATCGCCGGGTTGGATGTTTTCGATGTTCTTGGCTTCCCCGCCTGCCATAAGGACTCTGGTGCCGGCAAGGAAGCAGGTGTCACAGGCTTTACGAAGACGTACCTTTTGTGCGACTTCTTCGAGCTTGTCCAGCTTGCGGAGCTTGAGGATTTTGCCTGCGGGGAGGACCTCGGCGAACGCTATGGCGCACTGAGTGAATGCAGGGGAATCGATGCAGTCGAGTACTGCCTGGATTCCGGAGATTTCGAGTGCGAGGTCCCGTAGGAATTGAGGCATCTCGATGCCTGCGATGATGGCCTCGTCCCCGTTCCGCTTCACGCAGTTCAGGAAGGCGGCATCTCCCCGTTCGGTGAGGGGTACGTGGCACGTACGCTTGCGCCGGTCCTCTTCTGCCTGCTGTTGACGCTTGAACTCTGCTTCGGCCTGGCGTTTGGCTTCCGCAAGTTCCGCTTTGAGTAGCTTCTCGGTTCTGTCCCATGCGGCCTTTTCGTCGGCTGCTGCCTCTTCTTTGCTCTTGTTGGCCGCAATAGCGCTGGCGTGGGCCTTGTCTGCGGACTTGCGGGCTTCGACGGCGGAGTTGCGGGCGTAGTCGGCGGAGAACTGGGCGCTGAAGGCGGAGGCTTCGGCGTTGGCGGCGTAGCGGTTGGCGTCGTCTGCGGCCTGGCGTGCGGTGGCGGCGGACTGGGCAGCCTTGACTGCGGAACCCTCGGCGGCTATGGCTGATTTGTTCGCGTCGGCTGCGAACTTGACCGCCTGGGTTTCTGATTCTGAGGCCTTGGCTGCGGCCTTGTTCGCTTCGTCTTCTGCCTTGCGGGCGCGGGCGGCCGCTTGTTGCGCTCTCCAGTCTTGGGCGCGGGCGTTGGCGGCGGAGCGTGCGGTTTCGGCGATGAGCTGGGTGGTCTGTGCGAGGTGGGTGGCCGTGAGCTGGTCCATGCTGTCGGCCTGGTACTGGCCGTGCTGGATGAAGGTGTGCAGTTCTTCTGCGGAGGCGGACAGGGCGATGCGGGCAGCGGCCTTCACTTCCGGTCCGCCGCTGGAGAGGAGTTGGCCTGCGTGGACGCGTTCGTCGGTGTTGCGTGCGATGTACTGGTCGGCCAGGAGGAACGTCGCGAGCTTCTTGGGATCGTTCTCCTGGAGCAGGGCCTTGGCGGCTTCCTTGACTCCCGGGCCGCCGGTGCTGTGCACCTTGCCGACCTGGATCCGGTATTCCGTGACCGCTGCCTCGAACTGTCCGCTCCGCAGGAACGTTTCGACGTCCTCGCTACTACCCAGGAGCGCCTGGTCAGCTCCGTCCCGGACAACCTGGTAGGGGCTGTCCGCAGCAAGCTGTTCGACTTGGAAACGCGTGTCGCGGGCGACAGCTTCGTCTCGCCCGGTGCGCAGGTAGAGCACGACAGCGGTGTCGTCGCCGGAAAGGGCAGCGGCAGCGGCTTCCTGGGTCCAGGGGCCGTGATCACCGTTCCGCATGGCCTTGACGGCCAGGGCGCGCCCCTTGGCCGCCAGCGCCTTGGAGTCGACGTCGGGCTCGGCCGCCTCCTCGCTGAGGCTGCCGGCTTCGTCGTCCAAGGCGTAGATCTGCTTGACGGACTGGGCGATTTTGGTGTTGAGGGCGTCGCGTTCCTTCTTGCGGGCCTCTGCGTTCTCCACTCCGACGGTGGTGCGGTCGGTAAGTTCTTGTTCCTCGGCTGCGCGGGCGAGCGCGAAGACCTGCTGAGCGGTGGTCAGTGCCTTCTCGGCCGTACCGGCGGCGTTGCTCGCTTCGGCGGCATGTTTCGCGGTCTCTGCTGCCGCCTTGGAGGCGTCCCCGGCATGATCGGCGGCGTTGTCCGCGGCGGTTGCAGCGTTGCGCGCGTGGGTGGCGGCGGAGCGGGCGGCATCACGGGACTGATAGGCCGCGGTGGCGGACTTCCGCGCCAGGGCGCTGGATGCGGTGGCGGCGCGTTCGGCCTCGTTGGCGTGCCGGCGTGCCTGGGCGGCGGCGTTACGTGCCTCGTCCGAGCTGGCTCCGGCCTGTGCGGCGTAGCCGTTCGCAGCGTCGGCGGCATCCGCGGCCGCCCGTGCGTTGCCTGCGGCGTTGCCGGCGGCGGTGGCTGCGGCGTCGGCGGCGTCGGAGGCCTTGCCGGCCTGGTCGGCTGCGGCGGCTGAGTCGTCGGCGAGGTCGGCGGCCTTGCGCGCCTCGGCCGCGAGCTTGCGGGCATCGTCGGCTTTGCCCGCGTCCGATGCTGCGGCAGCGGCAGCGAATCGCGCACGGGAAGCGGCATCGGCTGCCTTCGTCGCCGCCGATGCCGCTGCTGCGGCGGCGGAAGCGGCAATACGGGAGGCGGCGTTGGCAGCGCGGGCCGCTCCGATGGCGTTGCTGGCTTCAGCCGCCGCACCGCGGGCGGCCTGGGCCGCGCGAGCGGCGGCGTTGGCGGCGCGGACGGAGTCCTTACCCGCGGCCTTGGTCTCCTCCGCCGCCTTCGCGGCAGCCTGCTTGGCAAGCACGGAGGCGGCCTCAGCACGCTGAGCACCTTCGACGGCCTGATCGGATTCCTTCTGGGCCAGACGGCTGGCGTAGCTGGCCTGCTTTGCCAACTGGGCCAGTGTGGCCTGTTCGCCGTCACGGGCGCGGGCAACATGCTGGCCTGTGGCGAGGAACTCGGCGACGTCCTGCTCGGTACCCCTGAGAGCGAGTCTGGCGGCAGCCTTGGTGGCCGGCCCGCCGACGGACATGATCTGACCGACCTCGACACGCTGATCTGTGGCGCGCGCTTCATACTGGCCTTGGTCGAGGAACCTCTGTACGTCCGCCGGGGATCCGAGAAGAGCAGCCCTTCCCGCGTCACGGACCCCATTGCCGCCGACGCTCATGATCTGGCCGACACGGACACGCCTGTCCTGTTCCTGCGGCGCCTTCCAGCCGTCGATCAGGAACTGCTCAAGGTCGTCCCGCGCGCCGAGCAGGGCCTTCTTGGCCGCTTCCCTAACCCCGACACCGCCGGTGCTGGCTATCTGGCCCGCCGCGACACGCTCGTCGTGGTACTGGGCCAGATCCTCCTCGGTGGCAAGGAAGGTGAGGATGTCGTCATCGGCACCGACCAGGGCCGCTTCCGCCGCCTGCCTGACCCCCGGCCCGCCTTCCTTCCAGGCCCGGACGACGTAGTCACGGTCCCACTTGTCCACGCCGATAACGATCGGTTCCTCGGCGGTAGCAGGGCTGCTCCCCAGGAGGCCGCCGAGGACTGACGCCGAAAGGACGAAGGAGGCAAATCGGTAAGTCCTCCTGCCTGTCGGCGACTTCCTGTACCTCGTCCCCTTGAAAGGAGATCTGCGGGGATCTGGATGTTTCATGGTTCTCCTCCACCCCCGCAAGGCTCAGGCCTTACTCGCAAGGGTGGGGCAGCGCCCGCCCGGCTGCAGTCTGGCTGGCAGGAGCCCTCAACGGAGGTTCGAATCCTGTGTGGTTGCCAACGCGCACGCCTGGCGAACGCCCAGGCAGGCCGCCTGAACATATCTCAATCCTCATGTAGTACCTACTGGTAAGTTGTCCCGGCCTCACCTCGTGGGGTGAGGCCGGAAGACCAGGTTCGACCGAAAGGTTTGATGTGAGAACTCGATCGATAAAGGCAGCGCTGGCCGGAGGGCTCGGCTTTCTGGTACTGGGGGGAATGACTTCCTGGTTCGCCACCGCCGATGCCTCTGCCGCGCCAGCGGCTCCTAAGGCGGCCTCAGCAGCTGACATGACCTCTGCGGTGGAGGATTTCATCCACCCCAACGCAGAGCGGATCCTCCAGGACCGAAAGATCGTGCTGAAGCGCGGCGACGGCAACATCATGCTCAAACCCGGCAACGGCGAGGGAGGCATGAATGCTTGCCTCGGAGCCAAGGAAGTCTGGGTTGAATCCCGCCTGGACATAAATGGCTACTGCTTCGTAACCACGGGCACCACTGGCCACCTCGCCATGGAGATTCCCGACGCCTTCTTCCTGTGGACCCAGGATCGGGCCATGCAAGCCACGGTGACCTTCGAAGGAAAGGAAACCATTTACAAAGCCCCGAAGAACGACGTCACCGGGATCGGCGAGACGGACTCTCCCGGCGGCGAGAAGCGCTCCGTACTCGTAGAACTCCGTATCACCGGATAGCCGACGCCACCGGCCGCGTGGAGGGCGGCGGCGAAACTGAGGCGCTCACCGGCCAACGTCTTCAGCTGGCTTTGCCACCACGAACATCGTTCGCGGTGCAGCTCAATGCCATTGCTGACGCACCTCGCCGGATTTCGTAGCTCTCGGGCGAAGACATCTCTCTGTCATTTTTCATCCTGGCGCGGTATTCGAACTGCGCAGGATCAGACTGCAATTCTATAGTTCAAGGGAATCTCATGTCCGCGATACGTCCCCGCCTTCTATGGGGCACAAGCGCTCTCGCCATACTCGCGACGGTAGGTGCCACCGCATCGGCCAGTGCTCTGAACGGCACGCAGGCTCCCGCGCAGCTCAGCTTCGTTGCGAAGATCAACGTTGGGGAGCAGTCTGCCTGCACGGGGGCTCTTGTTGCCCCGCAGTGGGTGCTGACGGCGTCCTCGTGCTTCTCCTCCGACGGGGCACCGTCTTTCGGTAAGCCGACCGTCGCGACCACCGTCACCGTGGGCCGCGTCAATCTCACGCAGGCCGGCGGCAGTGTCCAGCAGGCCGTTGACCTCGTGCCGCACCCGGACCGTGACCTGACTCTGGTGCGGCTCGCGAAGGCCATCACCGACCCGGTGATAAGACCCGTCCGTATCTCCACCACCCCAGCTGCCCAGGGTGAGGAGTTGACGAAGGCGGGCTTCGGCCGGACCAAGACCGAGTGGGTACCCAAGAAACTCCACACCGGTGTCTTCACCGTGGCCTCCACCACCGACACCTCGGTCACCCTGACCGGCTCCGATACCGCCACCGTATGCAAGGGCGACGCGGGCGGTCCCGCCCTGCGCACCGTCAACGGCACGCCGGAACTGGTCGGGATCAATTCGCGGTCCGGGCAGGCGGGCTGCCTCGGCACCGACCCCACCCAGATGAGCACCAGTGCGCTCGACACCCGGGTGGACGACCTCGGACCGTGGATCGCCTTGGCCACGGGTGCTCGCTGGGGTCAAGCAGGTGAGAGCGCTGCCGCTTCTCAGGAGCTGTCGGGTGACTTCGACGGTGACGGTAAGGCTGACACCGCGGTCCTGCATGCCTACCCGCCGGTCACCGGTGGGGCGCGGCATGCGGCTCTGTGGAAGTTCACGAGTACGGCTGCGGGTAGCTACAATCCGGTGCGGGCGTGGGACAACCTGGCGGCTGGGCCGGGGTCGTGGGCCGGGGAGCGGTCCAAGGCTGTCGCCGGTGACTTCAACGGCGACGGCAAGGCCGACGTGGCTGTGTTGTACAACAACGGCCAGGGCACCGACGGTACCTTCCGTACCGCCCTGTGGACCTTCCTCAGCAACGGCACCGGGTTCGACGCCCCGGTGGTGAAGTGGACCTCCGGCACCACTTCGTGGGACTGGGACCGCATGGAGCCGTTCGCCGGCGACTTCAACGGTGACGGCAAGGCCGACGTCGGTGTCCTGTACGACATCGGCACGGCCGCCGACGGACGCAGTATCACACGGCTGTGGACGTTCACCAGCAACGGCGACGGATTTACCGCGCCTGCCGTGAAGTGGACCTCCAGCTTCTCCTGGGCCTGGGACCGGTCCCTGCCCGTGCCCGGCGACTACAACGGCGACGGCAAGACCGACGTCGCGGTCCTGTACAACAGCGGCCAGAGTGCCGAGGGACGCAACCAGACCAGGCTGTGGACCCTGAGCAGCAACGGCGCCGGGTTCAACGCGCCGGTCGAGCAGTGGTACTCCGGGACGATGTCATGGGACTGGGCCCGGTCCAAGCCGTTCGCCGGTGACTACAACGCCGACGGCAAGGCGGACATCGGCATCCTCTACAACAACGGCCAGCACGCCGACGGGCGCAACCAGACAACCCTGTGGACCAGCAACGGCGACAGCTTCGACGCCCCGGTCACCAAGTGGTCCTCCGGCACCGGCTCCTGGGACTGGAACCGCACCCAGCCCGTCACCGGCGACTTCAACGGCGACGGCAAGGCAGACATCCACGTCCTGTACGACTACGGCCAGCGCCCCGACAACACCTACCGCGCAGGCCTGTGGCGGTTCACCAGCACCGGCCCCACCTTCACCAACCCCCTCCTGATCTGGGACAGCAACAACATCGCCCCCTGAACACCCACACCACCCGCCGCCTGGTATCAACATCACGAGGCGGCGGGTGCCACACCCCCACCGGAGCTGCGGGCGACTTCGGCGCGCAGCAGGCCGGAGAGCGCTGAGCACCAACGCTGAAGTTCCCCAACCTTCCCCCTGGCAGGGGTGATTTCACCGATCCGCCCTTGCGCTCGGCGGCCAGGACATCGCGGTGACGGGCGTTGAAGTTGCGCACTCGGCCCGGAGCACGGGGCGAAACTGGGCCGGATCACCACACGCCCTCCGAGCCACCGCCACAGCCCCTCACCCCGCCCACCGCCCCGTGAGGAACGCCAGCGCCACCAGCGCGCTTACCGGCACCGTCACGCACAGGTACGCCGTCCGGAACCACGGCCGGCGCAGGCTCACCGCCGCCAGGCCGATCCACAGCGGCCACCACAGCAGCGTGGCGCGGGGCACCGACGTGTACCAGTACGACATTCCCAGCGCCCACAGGCTCAGCGCCACGTACACCGCCTCCGGCCAGCGGCGACGCCGTGCCAGCAGTGCGACCAGGGCCAGGCCCACCACCATCGCCGCCAACTCCGCCTGGAACATGGCCGCGTAGCCCGTCGTGTGTACGCCTCCGAAGGCCGCGTTCCACGTGTTCGTCCACGCCTCCCACGGGGTGTGGAACTCCCGGTACCAGCCGCGCTCCTGCGCGTGCTTCCACGCCATCCAGTCGCCCGTGTGCGCGTGCAGATACCAGCTGTACGCCAGTGGCGGCAGCGCGGGGAGCGCCAGCCAGGCCGCCCCGCGCCAGCCGCGCCAGTCGCGCCGGATCCTCACCGACAGCACGAACAGCACCGCTATCGCCGCCGCCAGGAACAGGCCGCTGACCCGGACCGTCGTCGCCAGAGCGGTCAACGTGCAGGCCCACGCCCACCGTTGCCCCTGGGCCGCCCGCCAGGCCGGGAGCGCGAACGCCAGGAACAGCGCCTCCGTGTAGCCGGCCGCCAGGAAGACCGCGCACGGGGAGAGCAGGAGGAACAGGACCGTACGGTGGCCGTCGGCGTCCTCGGGGACGTACGCGCGGGCTATGCGGGCCAGCGCCAGTACGGCGACCGCTCCCGCGACCAGCGAGATCAGCAGGCCCGCCGCCGTCCAGTCCGGGACGATGACGTGCACAGCCCGCAGGAGCAGCGGATAGCCGGGGAAGAAGGCCTCCCTGTTGTCCCAACCGGCCGTCCATGGGCCCGCGTCGGCCGGGAAGTAGCCGTCGCGCGCTATGTGGAGGTAGTGGTTCGCGTCCCACTGCTGGAACGGCGCGAGGACCGGCGCCGCCTCCCGTACGTCCGAGCCCCGGGGGAAGAGCCACCGGGCGCCGTGGGCCGTGATCCACAGGGATATGCGGGTCAGGAGGTAGAGCTGGAGCACTCGGCGGTCGGCGGGGGTGAGCCAGGACGGCCGGTTGCCGCGTCCGGCCGCCTTGGACCCGTACGGTACGGGCCTGGCCGGCCGGCCCGCCCACGGCCCGGAGGTGACACCGGACCGGGGCTCGGAGGTGGCGTCGAACCGGGGCTCGGCCGGTCGCAGGCCGGGGGGCGATAGGGACAACTCTGGCACCTTTCGGACGCGTCAAGGCGTGCGGGATCGCCCGGTGGAGCCGCCGGGGCACGGCACGGGGTGAAGCAGGGGCAGGGGACGGAGGGCGTACGGGAGTCGGGGCCGTCGCCCGCGATCACGGCATCGACGTCGCTCCGAGCGTCGAAGTCGAAGCAGACGTCGAAGTCGGTGCCGAAGTCGCCGTCGAGCCGGGCGCCCACGTGGACGTCGACGACGAAGCCATCGGTGCCCCCGTCGTCGGCATGCCCTCGGGCGCGGTCGACCCCGGACCGGAACCGGGCGGGTACGACCCCGCCGTCCCCGGCACCGTATGGCTGGGCGTCGGCGGCTCCGTAGGTGTCCCGGTCGGAGGCGAGGGCGCCGGGGACGGGTAGCTGGGTGATGGGGTCGTCGCCGGAGGTGCGGGCTTCGGTGTGACCGGGAGCAGGCCGATCGCCGCCGCGCCGCCCCCGCCGATGACCAGGCAGACCCCTACCGCGAGCGCCGCCATCCGGCGCCGCTGGGCCCGCATGCCGCGTTCGGTGATGTACGTGGCCGGCTCCGCGACCACGCGGCCCTGGCCGAAGTCTCCGGCCTGCCGGAACAGGGACCGCAGAGGGTCCTGCGCGCTCCGGGACTCCTCCGGGCCCGACGGGTCCCGTGGTTCAGACATCAGGAGCCTCCTCCATGCGGGGGTCCCGCAGACGGTGGGCGAGTGCCGCCCGGCCGCGGACCAGATGCGTCTTGATGGTGCTGGCGGAAAGCCCGGTCTCACCGGCGATCTGCTCCACCGTGAGGTCGCACAGGTAGTGCAGGGTCAGGGTCCGCCGCTGCTGCGCGGGCAGCTCCCGGAGCGCGTCGACCAGCACCACGTGGTCCGAGTCCGGCGGCGCCACGTGCTCCGCCGCACCGCTCCCCCGCCCCCACGCGTCCGCCGAACGCCGCCGGAACCGCCACCGGCTCACCGCCAGCCGCCACGCGACCGTACGGATCCACGCCTCGGGCTGCCCGTCCCGCTCCAGCCGGCCGCGCCGGACCCACGCCTTGACGAAGGCCTCCTGCACGACGTCCTGCGCCTCCTGGAGATCCCCCGTCATCACGTACAACTGGCCTGTGAGACGCGCGACCGCCCGGGCGTAGAACTCTTCGAACTCCTCGACGGTCAAAAGTTGCTCCCGGATCTTTCGCTTCACCGGGTATACGCCCGCCGCCGGGCATCCGGTCTACAGCCCCGGCGATCCATCGGAGTGATCGTCGTCACGTGACCGCAAGGGCGCCTGGCGTGGTCGGAAACTTCGGCAACCGTTGACCCGCCCCGCCCCCCTCGTCGTCCCACCACAGCTCCCAGGCCCCGGCGCTCGGGCCGTCGGGGCCGAGCGTGGCGAGCCAGACCTCGCCCTCGCGCAGCCGTCGCCGGAAGTGGTCCTCGTCCAGCTCTCCGGGCTGCCACTGCTCGACGCCGCGCTCGACCTGCCAGCGCGCTGCCGCGTCCCGCAGGCGTACGAGCTCGGTCAGGTCGCCGTCCGACTCGGCCCGCCGGAACGACAGCGGCGCCGACGCGGCGTGGGAACTGGTGTTCTTCATGCCGTGATCCTGCCGCACAACCGTTCCCACCTGCGCCGACCCTCTGCTCCTCCCGGGGCTCAAGCCGCGAGGTCCGAGCGTTCTTTACGGTGATGGGGTGGATGGGTCACTTTTCCCACCCACCCACCCTGCGACCGAAGTTGACCGTTTGCGACCGACTTGCGACGCACAGTCGCCGCGCTTTAGCGTGCGGAGAACGAGACCAGAAAAAAGCGACCCCTGCTGGTGCTGACACACCGAACAGGGGTCTGACCAACGAAGATCGAACTACCCTAAGGCGATCCCCATGGCTGCCAGCTACCCTAACGCTGCCTCGCGCTCCCAGCACGAGGCCCCACCCGCGACACCGCACCCGATGGCCAACCCCGGCTACGGCAAGCGCTCCGCGCCCGGCGAACGACCGCGCACCGAAAGCGACTTCGCCCACCTCCTCCCCCGTGACGCCGCCGTCGCCGCGTACATCGACCGGCTGGCCGACGGCTCCGACATCTCCGTGAAGACGCTGGCCAAGCACCTCCCGTACGGCCAGTGCGCGCTGCGCACCACCCTCAACCGGCTCCAGGCCGCCGGGCATCTGCGGCGCGGCAGGGAGTGCGTGGTCACCGAGGAGGTGATGTTCTGGGTGACCCGTACGTTCTTCTCGCGCACCGCACGCGTGGACGCCTGGTGGAACGCCTACATCCGAGGCGACGCGCCGCCGGACCAGCCCCAACGACCCACCCGCTCCCGGGCGTTCGTCCTGCTGGCCGCCCTCGGACGTATGGCTCCGGCGCTGTCGCTGTCCGCCGCCGACTGCGTACGGCTGGAACCGCAGGTCAGCGAGTGGTTCGCGCGGGGCGCGACGGAGGCCGAGCTGCTGCACGTCCTCACCGCGGGCCTCCCGTCCCCCGTCCACTGCGCCGCCCGCCTGGTCGAGCGACGCCTGCGCGACAAGCTGCCGCCCGAACGCATCACACCGGGGCCGGAGGCCGTCCTGCGCAGGCTGGAGTGCGGCGAGTGCGGAGTCCCGGGCAGCCCGGAAGCGCTCCTCGGCGGGCTGTGCCGGCCCTGCCGCGGACCGGTGCCCGAGCTGCCGGTGGGGCCGCCGGGGTCCGTGCAACCGCCTGGGGTGCGGGAGCGGATGGACGCGGTGCGGGCGGGGCTGGTTCCCCGGTCGGAGAGGCAGCACCGATGATGCCCGCCGAGGACTTCGAGGCACTGGCCCGCGTCTGCCCCGAGACGGTCACCCTTGAGCTGATCAGTGGAAAGCTGGAGGTCAAGCCCGTGCCGGACGGGGATCACGACGAGATCATCATGTGGGTCGCGATGCAGTGCGTGCAGCAGCGGCCGGAGCTGCGGCTGTACCGCGGACGCGGGCTGCGGATCGGCGGAGATCGCAACGACCGCGTCCGACCGGACGGCAGCCTGGCATGCGCGGGCCGCTTCGCCGGGGACGGCGCGTGGTCGAGCCCGGACCGCATCCTCATGACCGTGGACGTGACCTCGTACGACGAAGACCCTGTGAAGCCGTGCGGCTACGCGGCGGCGGGCATCCCGTTGCGCTTCCTCATCGACCACCGGTCCGGCACTTTCGCCGTCCGCAGCGAACCCGACCCGGTCCACTACCGGCATCAGCGCCATTGCGACATCGGCGAATCGGCCACCCTCCCCCACCCCGTCTCCATCACCCTGGACACCGAGGAGCTCAAGAACTACGCCCGCTGCCCCCTCACCGCACCGCCGCCGCGAGCTGCGTCGTCGCCAGTTCCCGGTAGAGGTCGTCCGAGGCGATCAGCTCCTCGTGTGTGCCCGCCGTGCGAACCCGGCCCTCCTCCAGGACCACGATGCGGTCGGCGTGGCGGACCGTGGAGAGGCGGTGGGCGATGACCAACACCGTTGCCTGCTCGGCCAGTTCGAGGATCACGTCACGCAGCGCCTGCTCGTTCACCGCGTCCAGCTGTGACGTCACCTCGTCCAGCAGGAGCAGGCGGGGGCGGCGCAGCAGGGCGCGGGCGATGGCGATGCGCTGGCGTTCGCCGCCGGAGAGGGTGACGCCCCGGTGGCCCACCGCCGTGTCCAGGCCGTCGGGCAGCCGGTCGACCAGCGCGTCCAGGCGGGTCCGGGCCACCGCCTCCGTCAGCCGGTCCTCCGGCGCGTCCGGGGCCGCGAAGAGCAGGTTCTCCCGCAGCGTCCCGGCCAGGACCGGGGCGTCCTGTTCCACGTACGCGAGCGAGGCCCGCAGCTCTGCCAGCGGCCAGTCCCTGATGTCCCGGCCGTCCAGCGCGATGGCTCCCGCGTCGTGATCGTAGAACCGCTCCAGCAGGCTGAACACCGTCGACTTCCCCGCACCCGACGGGCCCACCAGCGCCACCATCCCGCCGGCCGGGACCTCGAAGGTGACGCCCTTGTGGGCAGGGGCGCGCTCGTCCCCGTACCCGAAGGTCACGTCCTGGAAGGTGACCCGCAGCGGAGTCCCCTCACCCGGTACGCCGCCGGGCCGGCCGACAGGTTCGCCCGGCAGCGACTCCACCTCGTCGATCCTCCGTACGGCGGCCAGGCCGCTCTGCAGGCCCGTCCAGCCCTCCACCAGGCCGCCGATCGGGCCCATCAGGTAGAAGAGATAGAGCAGGAACGCGATCAGCGACGAGATCTCCAGCGAACCCGACGCGACCCTCGCTCCGCCCACTCCCAGCACGGCCAGGAAGGCGAGTTGGATGGACATCATCATCGTGACGTCGGAGACCGAGGACCACTTCGCCACCGACACACCCCGGTCGTGCGCGTGCCGTGCCGCCTGCGCGACAGCCGCCGTCTCGCGCTCCTCGGCGCCGCTCGCCTTGACCGTACGGAACGCCTGGAGCACCCGGTCCAGCGCAGCGCCCATCGCGCCGACCGACTCCTGCGCGCGGAGCTGCGCGCGCTGAATTCGGGGCATGAGCAGGGCGGTTACGGCTCCGATACCGACGATCACCACCAGCGTCACGCCCAGCAGCGTCACGTCCATGTACGCCATGAACGCGATCGTCCCGAGCAGCATCAGCACGCTGTTGAACGACTCGACCAGGCCGCTGGAGAGGACGGTCCGGAGGAGGGTCGTGTCGCTGGTGACGCGGGACTGGAGGTCGCCGGGGGTCAGGCGGTCCACCGCCGGGACCTTCAACCGCATGATGCGGCCCACGAGTTGGTCGCGCGCTCGGAGGACGACCCCTTCTCCCGTACGGGCCATGAGGTAACGCCCGTACGCGGAGAGGCAGGCGCCCGCGAGGACCAGTGCGGTGAGCGCGATGAGCGGGGTCACCGGCGAGCGGTCGGCGGCGAACGCGTCCACCGCGTACTTCGCCATCAGCGGCATCGCCAGACCGGCCGCGGAACCGGTGAGGGAGAGGACGCCCGCGCGGATCAGTACGCCGCGGTGGGGGCGGACCCGGGTCAGGAGCAGGCGGAGAGGGGTGGGGCCCGTGCCGTCTCGGACCGGCGTCCTCTCGCGCTGTACCTCCCGCGCCTCTTCAGGCAGCCTGTCCGGCCCCGCCCCCGTCGTCGTCCCCGCCACCGCGCTCACCCGGAACCCCCTCGCGTACCGTCACCACCATCAAAGGACGCAGATCGGCCGACTCCGCCTGCTCGCCGACCGTGCGGCCCTCCGCCTCCACCCAAGCATGCGGCGAGAACGGCGGTGCCGTCCGGACCCCCGCGCACCAGTCCGGCCAGCTCCCGGACATCCTGCACGCCAGCGCGATGGCCACCGAGCGGGGCAGGCAGCCGTAACGGCCCGCGCAGCGGCGGCTGGTGGCGGTGACCGCCTCGTACATCTCCAGCGTCTCGTCGTACGTCGCCGGGCGCGCGCCCCTGCTGCACCGGGCCAGCACCCGGCGCAGACGGCCCGGTTTGCAGCGGGCCAGGACGAACGCGGCGGCGATCGCGACGCGCAGCCGTACACCTCCCGGCCCGGCACCCCGGCGCGGCATCGTCATCTCGGTGGTCATGGGCGCAGGATCTTCGCCTCGACGAGCTGGCGGGTCAGCTCGGCCACGTCCGACTCGGCCTCCGCGCGCTCCACGTCGAACTCGGCGACGATGCGTTCGACGGCCGCCTCAGGGGCCTTCCCCGCCGCCAGGGTCTCGACCACGATCACGCTGGTGTCGTTCAACTGCCAGTAGCTGCCGTCCTTTTCGTCGAGCAGGACGCCTCCGTACTCGGTCGTCGTGACGGCTATGCCTCTTCTGAGCTTCATCGCGCTGCCTCGCTGGTCGTGGGGGTCCGGTCGGGTGGGGGCCAGGCGTTCTCGGCCGTGCGCAGCCAGGTCTCCCCGGCCACCGTCGAGCTGATGGAGTGCTCCACCAGGACGGGTGAGAAGGGTTCGGCCGCCAGTCGGAGGAGGTGGCGGGCGTCGACCAGGCCGCGTTCGCCGAGGCGCGACCCGGTCCACAAGTCGGCCAGTTCCGGGGCGTGTTCGCGGAGGCCCTGGTGTTCGTCGGAGGACATGTGGTCCTTCGTCGTGCGGGCCAGCAGCGCGTCCGGCACCACCCCGCGCATCGCCTCGACGAGCAGCGGCTTGTAGCGCCACGGGCTGATCCGGTCCGCCAGCCGTACGGCGAGGGTCGCCTCCAGGATCCGGTCGTCGTAGAAGGGCGCGGCGACGGGCAGCCCGATCGTCATGCCGATGTCCTCCATCGCCTGGAAGTGCCGGGCCCCCATCCGTACCGCGTCGATGTCCACATGCCGCCCCCGCCACCGGTCGATCGGCTCGGCCTGCCCGGCGGCGGCCGCCGTGAACTCCTCGGTGATCAGCGCGTTCGCGTGGTCGGTGAACCACGGGCGCAGGGACTGGCGTACGCCCCAGGAGAGGAGCGGGGTGCGGGTGACCGGCTGGGGTTCCGTGGTGACCGCGCCCGCGAGGTAGCGGGGGAAGGTGGAGCGGTTGAGGAGGGCCTTCAGGGTGGGGAACAGGGGCCAGCCGAGCTGGTGGCGCAGGCCGCCGAGGTGGTTCCAGGCGGTGAGGGGGTTGCCGTGGAAGAGGTCCTGGTAGGCGTGCGGCAGGCCGAGGAAGAGTTCGTCGCCGCCGTAGCCGGTGAGGTGGTAGCGGGAGCCGGTGGCGTGGGCGCGGCTGAGGAGCAGGTGCGCGCGGGCCCGGCCGGGGGCGACGGGGAGCGGTTCGTCGTTGAGCTCGGCGGAGGTGGCGGCCAAGTCGGCGTAGAAGTACGGGGCTTGGTCCGCGGGGATGATGTGGTGGGCCGGGGCGGGTGCGCTGTTACGGCTCCGCGCCTCCTCCACCGCTCGCCGCGCCCATGTCTCGTCCTCGCTGTAGCGGTCCCGGGCGGCCACGGTGAGCAGGGACAGCTCCGCCGGGCCGGTCGCGCGGGCGGCGAAGGTGAGGGCCGTGGAGTCCAGGCCGCCGGAGAGCTCGCAGCTGATCCGGTCCAGGCCGCCGATATGCGCTCGTACGGAGGCGGCGACGGCCTCTCCGAGTCTTCGGGCGCCCTCGGCCAGCGGCAGTTCGGGGGGCGGAGGCTCCCACCAGCGGTGCTCACGAGGGCCGGGGGCGGCGGCCGTGCCCGGCGCTGCGGCGGGCAGGGCCAGTCCGTACCCGGCCCCGGTCTCCTGCACGCCCCGCCACAGGACGCGCCGGCTCAGGGGGTGCGGCAGGAAGTCGAGCATGCGCAGCGCCAGTGCGCCGTCGTCCAGGGGCGCGCCGGTCAGGTGGGCGAGGACGGCCGGGCGGTCGGAGGCGATGGTTCCGGCCTCGGCGTGCCGCGCGTGGTAGATCCGGCGCAGGCCGGAGGCGGTGCCCCGGATCCAGGTCTCGCCGGAGAGGTGCGCGATGACGTGGTGGAGGCCGGGGAGGCGGGCGAGGCGGCGTTCCAGGCCGGTCCGGTCGCGGGCGCCCTCCAGGAGACCGGCGAGCACCGTCTCGGGGACGCGGTCCGGGCCGATGAGCACGAGCGCGTCGCCGCCCCGGCGGAGGTGGCTGACCTGGCGGACCAGCGGGCGGGCGACGACCCAGGGACGGCCGGAGGGATGGGCGACGGTGACGGTGCCGCCCGCCCCTCCTGCGGTCCGGGTGGTGTCCGGTGAGGGAAGCTGCCCGGCCACCGCGTGGGCCGCCACGCTGTCCGGCAGGACGACGAAGTAGTCACGCAGCAGGCCGGGCATCTTCACCTTTCGGAAGTTCTCACACCGTGCACAGGGAACCGGTCGGCGGATCAGATGATGCGCCGGACCCAGTACTCCTTGTACGAGCCGTAGAAGTACCCGGCGGTCTTCTTCGAAAAGTCCCCCTGCTTGAACAGCGACGGCTTCACGTAAGCCTTCTTCTGCTGCTTCATGACACCTTCCCTTCTGTGCGGTTGACGACCGTTATGCCCAACTGACGTCCGCATAACTGGAGTTATCGCTGCGACTGGTGTTCACCTGGTGAACACCAGAGCCATCATGTCCCGCTGCCGGACCGGTACGCGTGATTCCGACTTACCGTGCGAAGTTGGCCGGATAGCGCGAGCGGGAAGGGTGCGCCGGCGACCGCCGGACGGCCTGCGGAGGAACCGACCGGTCAGCATGTGCAGTCGCACACCGACGCCTTGTCCCGGCTCAGTGGACTGGACCAATGGCTGTACGTGGCCCTCGTACCAGGCCGTACACGGCAGCGAGCTGCCAGAAGATCGAACCGGCGGCGACGGGGCGGAGGAGCCAGCGCCGCACGCTCTCCCCCAGCCCCCGCAGCGGCCTTATCCCACCCGCACCCGTGCGCGCCACCGGAAACCGGCGTTCACGCGAAAGCGCCCTGCCGTACAGGAGTGAGCACTGCAAGTAATCATTCGGCCAAGCCGACTTCCGGCCGCCGGCGGCCGGGACGCCCTGAAGCGCCGGGCACACCGAGGCGTCAGGCGTTCTACGGTGTCGGCGCAGGCGGTGGAGTCGTCAGGATCGCTCGAAGCGGCTCGGGAAGGGGAACTTCCACTCCAGGAAGCCGTCCACGGCCCGCCGGATCGAGTCCCGGGCCGCGACAGCGGTGTCCACGTCGTTGAGGCAGAAGAAGTCGACGTCGTTGTGCTTCCTCAGCCGCGCGAGCCTCTCGTGGAGGTCCGGCCTGCCGACGTCGACGTACCGGAAGGAGTAGTCGCCGGGAACGGCCCGCCCGGTGAGGATCGCCCAGTGGTGGTGGAAGGTCGCGGCCACCGCCACGTCCGCCGTCGAGCGGAACCGCGAGTGCGTGGTGCGTTCGAGCTCCGGGAAGCCCGCTTCCGCTATCTCCCGCATGACCGCGCGCGACTGGGGGTGCGGAGTGTGCAGGAACTTGTTGGTGATGAACCGGTCGTGGTGCTGCTGGATGACCCGGCGCACGTTCTTGCCCGCGGAGTTCGGGGCCGGCTCCGTACTGTGCGGGAGGCCCAGACCCAGCTTGTACGGGGAGAACGGGATGCGGGCGATGCCGTTGCCGTGGAAGAAGTGCTCGGCGCGCACGGGCCGGCCGAAGAACACGTCGTCGTTGAGGTACAGGTAGTCCTCGGAGAGCCCGTCGATCCGGTACAGGCAGGTCTCGATGGCATGCGAGTTGAAGACCGGGAGCGCCGACGCCGGGAGTATGTCCCGGTGGTCGACGACCGTGATACCGGGCGCGTTCACATCGAGCCAGGACGGCGTCTGGCCGTCCGTCACCAGATACACGTGCCGGATGAAGCTGGCGTGCATCTCCAGCGACCGCAGGGAGTACCGCAACTCGTCGCTGTCCGTGTAGCGGGACATCCCGACTTCGCGCTTGGCGATGGCGGAGGAGCCTTCCCGGTAGGCCTCCCGCTTGGCCGCCAGCTCCGGCTCGTCGCCGTCGACCCAGGTGTAGACCGCGTCGACGGCGAAGGAGACCTCTTCCACGGTCCGCTGGGCGAACGGCTGGAACGTCGGTATCTGCAGGCCGCTCACGGTGGCCGTCGCCGGCTTCTGGGCCTCCGACGGGATGACCTCTGATATCCGGTTGAGGCGGGGCGCGACCAGCGACTCCGGAAACGTGTCCGTGAGCTCGCTGCCCGGGACGCTGAACCACAGCCTCCCGCCGTCGCCGGCGGAGCCGTCGGCCTCCTCGCCCTGCTGCCAGAACTCGATGTCGCAGCCGTCCACGAAACCGCCCAGCACCTGGCCGTGCGGGCCGAGGTGGACCACGCCCATACGCAGCACCTCGGCCTCCCGGACGGCCTGCGGCAGCCGGCCGTCCGCGCAGTGTCCGGCAACGGACAGGCTGTCGCCCTGGTCCACGGCTCCCAGGTAGACAGGCGTCCCGGACAGCTCCCGGGTCGCCGCGTCCAGGAAGGCCGCCCGGTGCTTCCTCTCCACGCCGACCACGTGCCGCAGCCAGTCGCGGCCCGGCACCAGGAAGTAGGGGATGCCGGCTGTCTCCAGCACGTCCGAGACGAGCTTCAGCGACTGGGCCGCGGCATCGGTGGAGACATAGCTCTTCGCCGGCGCGCCGAGAACACGCAGCCCCCCCACGGCGACGGGGACCACGTCGGGACGGACCCGTCGCAGGGCGGCTCGCCGCCGGGAGACACGTAGGCGCCAGATCGGCGCGGCCGCCCCCCTCTCAACCTTGCGGGCGGCCCGTGTGCCGACGCGCCAGACGCGTGAGGCCCTCCGGCGCATGAGGCTCATTCCCGCGTTCCATCAGGTCGCCTTTCGAACGAACTGGGGAACGGGAAGTACTGCTCGAGGAAACCGTCCATGCGCATGCTGACTTCTTCGCGCTGCTCCGGGGCGACATCGACGTCGTTGAGGCAGAAGAAGCTGAACCGGCGCGTCGCGAGAAGGTTGTCCAGCCTCTTGTCGGCGTCCTCGCGGCTGATGTTCACGTACCGGAAGCTGAACTTGCCGGGGATGCCCTTCCCGGTGATCAGCGCGTACTGGTACAGGAGGGGCGCGGTGAGCGCCACGTCCTGGGGCGAGCGGAAGCGCGACGCGGTCGTCCGGGCGATGTCCTCGGAGAACATCTCCTCCAGCTCCAGCAGCGTCTTCCGCTGCTGGGGAAGCGGCGTGTGCATGAAGTTGTTCGTGGTGAGCGCCCCGAACTTCTCCATCAGCAGCCGGCGCACGTTCTTGCTCGCGGAGTTCGTCGCCGTCTCCTCGGCGTGCGGCTTGCCGACACCGATCTTCAGCGGCGACACCGGAACCCTCATGACACCGCTGGGGTGGAAGAAGGCCTCGGGCGTGACGGGACGGCCCACGAACACGTCGTCGTTGAAGTAGAGATAGTGGTCGGAAATGCCCGGAATGTGGTGCAGCCGGGTCTCGATGGCGTGGGAGTTGAAGACCGGGAGGACGCCTTCGGGGAAGATGTCCCGGTGATCGACGACGGTGATGCCGTCCGCGTCCGGGTCGAGCCAGCTCGGCGTCTGCCCGTCGGTGACGATGTAGACGTTGCGCACGAAGGGCGCGTACATCTGCAACGAGCGCAGCGAGTACTTGAGCTCGTCGTGGCTGGTGTAGCGGGAAGCGTTGACTTCCTTGTCCAGGATCTCGGCGGTGCCCTGGCCCTTGTACCGCGCCCGCTTCTCGCGCATGGCCGGCTCTTCGCCGTCGACCCAGGTGTAGACGACGTCGACGGGGAACGTCACGTCGCCGATCGTGGGGACGGCGAACGGTGCGAACGTCGGTATGTCCCGGTCGCCGACCCGACGACTCGCCAGCTCCTGCTCGGAGTTGGGAAGCACCTCCGCGACCCGGTTGCGGCGCGGCGCGACCAGCGACTGGCTGAAGATGTCCGCGGAGGCCTGCGGCTGGATCTTGGCCAGCTCCTGCTCCGCCCTCGGACCGGCGATGAGCTCGGCCCCGCTCTTCCAGAACTCGACGTCGCACCCGATCTCGGGCCCGCCGAGGACCTGGCCCGCGGGCCCGAGGTGGATCTCGCCCACCCGCAGCACCGAGGCCGTCAGGAGGGCCGAGGGCAGCTTGCCGTCGAGATACAGAGCGGGGCGCTTCAGGACGCGCCCCACCGTCGGCTGCCCGATGAAGACCGCCTTCCCGGCGTACTCCTCCTCCATCGCGTCATGGAAGCGAGCGCGGTCCGCTTCGTTGACGCCGATGGTGTACCGGACCTTGGAGATACCGGGGACGAGGAAGTAGGAGACGCCCGCCCGCTCCAGGGCGCGGGTGGCGATCGCCAGGTTCTGCGCAGCGGCGTCGGCGGCCGAGAATCCCTGCACGACGCGCCCGTAGAGCTCTTGGCCGTTCACCAGGACCCGGCTGACATCGGGCTGGTCGCTGACGGCCCTGCGCCGGGTGCGCGCCGAAAGCATCCGCCATGACTGTTCCGCGGCCTTCCGCTGAACTCGCGGGCCCATTCTGCGTGCGAATGAACGAACAGTCACATTCTTTCCTCTCTACCGTCGGGAAGCCGGGGAGCCAGTCGTGACCTGAGTGCGATACCTCTGCCCGGTCACGAACATCCGCCGCTTCCCACCCACCGCCCACTCGCCTGGCCGGCGTGCTTCAGCACGCCGAAGGATAGCCCGAAGCAGTCCTTTTACCGAACGGCAGTTTAACGACCGGCAGCCGGTTCCCGTTCCGTGCGCTCCGGCCTCCGAGGGCCGTCGCCGCCGCGATGCCCCTGCCGCCCCACGGCTGTCCTGGTCAGTGCACCGGCATGGGAGCGTCCCCGGGAGCGCCGCGCGGCCCTGACCGCCGTCCGCTCACCTCCTGGACAGTGACCTTTGTCGCACGACGTAACCGCCCCAGGCCGCCAGTCCGGCGCCCAGCAGGAGCGGGATCATGCCGTAGCCGACGATCGTCCCGGAGTGCGCGAACCACCGTCCGCCGTCGGACACCTGGGTCGCGGTGATCGTCTCCGGGTCGTTCCTGCCGTCGTGGTCCGTGAAGCTGATCCGGGTGCGGCCGACGCCTTCCGCCTCACCGAAACAGTGCCAGACCGTCTGGCCCTTGCTGGTGCGGGTGTCACGGCACTCGACGGCGCCGAACGTCTCCACCCGCATGCCGAGGAGACCGGCGAGGCCCGTGCCCGTCGCCACGACGAACAGTCCCGCCGCCGACAACGCGACCCCGGCGAGGAGCAACCCGGCCCCCTTGAGACGCGCCCTGTACCTGGACCCGCCGCGCCCCGCTCCGCCGTACCCCGCCCGCGTAACCGTCATGCCCACCCCCGTACCCGTACCCGTACGCGTACTCGCACGACAGTCGCACTCGTACGCGTACGAACTCGCCAACCGTCCCCCGCAGTGTCCCAGCAACCTCGGACACGCCACAGGGGCGGCGCCTCCCGTGAAGGAGATGCCGCCCCTGCGGGACGTGCGTGGAGCTTCGATCGACCGGCGCGAACCGGACCCGATCAGAAGTCCATGTCACCGCCCGGCATGCCACCCGGGGCGGCCGCGCCGGCCTTCTCGGGCTTGTCGGCGATGACGGCCTCGGTGGTGAGGAAGAGCGCGGCGATGGAGGCGGCGTTCTGCAGAGCGGAGCGCGTGACCTTCGCCGGGTCGAGAATGCCCTCGGCGATCATGTCGACGTACTCGCCGGTCGCGGCGTTGAGGCCGTGACCGATCGGCAGGTTGCGGACCTTCTCCACGACGACGCCACCCTCGAGACCACCGTTGACGGCGATCTGCTTGAGCGGGGCCTCCAGCGCGAGCTTCACGGCGTTGGCGCCGGTCGCCTCGTCGCCCGTGAGGTCGAGCTTGTCGAAGACGGCCGAGGCCTGGAGCAGAGCCACGCCACCACCGGCGACGATGCCCTCCTCGACGGCGGCCTTGGCGTTGCGCACCGCGTCCTCGATGCGGTGCTTGCGCTCCTTGAGCTCCACCTCGGTGGCGGCGCCGGCCTTGATGACGGCCACGCCGCCGGCCAGCTTCGCGAGGCGCTCCTGGAGCTTCTCGCGGTCGTAGTCCGAGTCGGAGTTCTCGATCTCGGCACGGATCTGGTTGACGCGACCCTGGACCTGGTCGCTGTCACCGGCACCGTCGACGATCGTGGTCTCGTCCTTGGTGATGACGACCTTGCGGGCGCGGCCGAGCAGGTCCAGGCCGGCGTTCTCCAGCTTGAGACCGACCTCCTCGGAGATCACGGTGCCACCGGTGAGGATGGCGATGTCCGCGAGCATGGCCTTGCGGCGGTCGCCGAAGCCCGGGGCCTTGACGGCGACGGACTTGAACGTGCCCTTGATCTTGTTGACGACCAGGGTGGAGAGCGCCTCGCCCTCGACGTCCTCGGCGATGATCAGCAGCGGCTTGCCCGACTGCATGACCTTCTCCAGCAGCGGGATGAGGTCCTTGACGCTGCCGATCTTCGAGTTGACGATCAGGATGTACGGGTCGTCGAGCGACGCCTCCATACGCTCCATGTCGGTCGCGAAGTAGGCCGAGATGTAGCCCTTGTCGAAGCGCATGCCCTCCGTCAGCTCGAGCTCCAGACCGAAGGTCTGGGACTCCTCGACGGTGATGACGCCTTCCTTGCCGACCTTGTCCATCGCCTCGGCGATCTTGGCGCCGATCTCGGTGTCGGCGGCGGAGATGGAGGCGGTCGAAGCGATCTGCTCCTTGGTCTCCACGTCCTTGGCCTGCTCCAGCAGAGCGGCGGAGACGGCCTCGACGGCCTTCTCGATGCCGCGCTTGAGGGCCATCGGGTTGGCGCCTGCGGCGACGTTGCGCAGACCCTCGCGGACGAGAGCCTGGGCGAGAACGGTGGCGGTGGTCGTACCGTCGCCGGCGACGTCGTCCGTCTTCTTGGCGACCTCCTTGACCAGCTCCGCACCGATCTTCTCGTACGGGTCCTCGAGCTCGATCTCCTTGGCGATGGATACACCATCGTTGGTGATCGTGGGCGCGCCCCACTTCTTCTCGAGGACGACGTTACGGCCCTTGGGGCCGAGGGTGACCTTGACGGCGTCGGCGAGCTGGTTCATCCCGCGCTCGAGACCGCGCCGTGCCTCCTCGTCGAACGCGATGATCTTGGCCATGTGAAGTGGTCCTCCCGGACAGGGGTGGATTGCTCCGGACCGAGAGGCGCCCGCGACGGACGGCCTGCGTGCGTGGTGGTTCCTTGCCCCACCGCGCCTGCGGGCCTCACCGGCCCGGTCCAAGTTTCTGTCACTCTCACCTGGAGAGTGCTAACGCCAATGATTAGCACTCGACCCCTGAGAGTGCAAGCGCCTCAGGCCAGGGCCCGCCATGTGGTCCGGGCGCGCGAGCCGGGCGCGCACGAAGGGCCCGGTCCCCTAATTCACTCCGGGGCCGGGCCCTGCATGCGTGAGTAGTGACGTCGGACGGCCGCGCCGGGCTCAGCCGACGGCGAGCTTGACCATGTCGGCCTGGGGCCCCTTCTGGCCCTGCGAGATCTCGAATTCAACTCGCTGACCCTCTTCGAGGGTGCGGTACCCGTCCATCTGGATCGCGCTGTAGTGGACGAAAACATCCGCACCACCGTCGACCGCGATGAAGCCGTACCCCTTCTCCGCGTTGAACCACTTGACGGTGCCCTGAGCCATGCCTAACTCCCCTATAACTGGCCCTTGCACGGGACCGCACTTCGCGGGCCCGGGTCGGAACTCACCCTCCGACAGGAGAGGGTGCGCGGCGCCGCAGCGCGTCGACCGCGGCCGAATGTATCCGCCCAACTGCCCTCTGCAACAGGTCAATCGGACGAGAATTCCGGGCACGGGCGAACGCCCGAATATGCGAGATTGCTGAAATTTACGGGCAAGTCGGGCCAGGCAAAGGCCACTTATGCCTCAAGGGGTTCACGTACTTTGGCTGCTTCTTATCGGGGCCGGGCGCATTCTCATATGCGGGCGGCACGCGCAGCGGAGGGGGCTTCCCCAACTCTACCGCGCTCAACCATGCAGAATTGCCCCCTCCGCTTTCTCTCGCGGAGGGGGCAACGGTGGTTCAGCCGATGGCGGTCGGATCAGCAGCCGCCGGCCACGGCCGGGATGATCGAGATGCCGGCGCCGTCGGGCGTGGCCGCGTCGAGCCCGCCCTCGAAACGCACGTCGTCGTCGTTGACGTACACGTTGACGAAGCGGCGCAGCTTGCCCTGGTCGTCCAGGACGCGGGCGGCGATGCCCGGGTGGTCCTTCTCCAGGGAGTCGATGACCTCGGAGAGCTTCGCGCCCTCCGCCGTGACCTCGGCCTGGCCGCCCGTGTAGGTGCGGAGGATGGTGGGGATGCGGACCTTGACGCTCATGGCGGACGCCTTTCTGGCTGCTGCGGTCGGGGCGATCGGGGCGATCGGGGTGGTCAGGCGGAGGCGAGGCCCGCGGCGCGGAACGCGTCCAGGCTCGGCTTGATGGTCGCCGTCGCCTGCGAGGTCGCGGAGACCGCGTCGAGCGTCTTGAGCCCGTCACCGGTGTTCAGGACGACGGTGGTGAGCGCCGGGTCGATCACGCCGGCCTCGATCAGCTTCTTCGTCACGCCGACCGTCACACCGCCCGCCGTCTCGCCGAAGATGCCCTCGGTGCGCGCCAGCAGCTTGATCGCGTCGACGACCTGCTCGTCGTTGACGTCCTCCACCGCACCGCCGGTGCGGCGGGCGATGTCCAGGACGTACGGGCCGTCCGCCGGGTTGCCGATGGCCAGGGACTTGGCGATGGTGTTCGGCTTCTGGGGCCGTACGACATCGTGTCCGGCCTTGAAGGCGGCGGAGACCGGGGAGCAGCCCTCGGCCTGGGCGCCGAAGATCTTGTACGGCTTGTCCTCGACCAGGCCGAGCTTGATCAGCTCCTGGAACCCCTTGTCGATCTTCGTCAGCTGGGAGCCGGACGCGATCGGGATGACGATCTGGTCGGGGAGCTTCCAGCCGAGCTGCTCGCAGATCTCGTACGCCAGCGTCTTGGAACCCTCGCCGTAGTACGGCCGCAGGTTGACGTTGACGAAGCCCCAGCCCTCGCCGAGCGGGTCGCCGATGAGCTCGGAGCAGAAGCGGTTGACGTCGTCGTAGTTGCCCTCGATGCCGACCAGCTCACCGCCGTACACCGCGGCCATGACGACCTTGCCCTGCTCCAGGTCGTGCGGGATGAACACGCACGAGCGCAGTCCGGCGCGGGCGGCGGCGGCGCCGACGGCACCGGCCAGGTTGCCCGTGGAGGAGCAGGAGAGGGTGGTGAAACCGAAGGCGCGGGCGGCCTCGACGGCGATCGCGACGACGCGGTCCTTGAAGGAGTGCGTCGGGTTGCCGGAGTCGTCCTTGACGTACAGACCGCCGGTCACGCCCAGCTCACGGGCGAGGTTGTCGGCCTTGACCAGCTTGGTGAAGCCGGGGTTGATGTTGGGCTTCTCCGCGACATCGGCGGGAACCGGCAGCAGCGGGGCGTAGCGCCAGATGTTGTCCGGGCCGGCCTCGATGCGCTTGCGCAGCTCCTCGGCGGAACCGGTGGGCAGGTCGTATGCCACTTCCAGTGGCCCGAAACAGGACGCACAGGCGAAAAGGGGGCCGAGCTCGAAACGCTCGCCGCACTCGCGGCAGGAAAGCGCCGCGGCGGGACCGAGGTCCACGGAGGCGGTGGTGGCATTACCTGCAACGGTCTGAACAGCCATGATGGCGGAGGCCCTTTCTCCTCATCTTCCTTGCAGCGCATTTCGCCACAAGACGGAATTGGCACCTTCCCCACCGTGACCTCGCGGTCGGTAGGAGGGTTGCCGGGACTTCAACGGGCCGTTCCCTCAGTCCCTCTGGATGAGCTCTGTGGCACTGGATCTTCGATCCAGGCGTTTGTGTGACGACGGACCCCGACATGCGACGGTCATCCGCGTTGTTCAAGACTGTAACCGAAGGACCGGACTGTTGAGATAGTCGTCCGAACGGCGAGATGGATCACACACAGCTCACATGCGAGGAGTTCAGACCGTGCTCGAAGAGGTGGAACGCTGGCTGACCAGGCGTTCCTGGTCGTCCGCCGACCGCCCGCTGAACCGGCTCACCGACGCCCGGGCCGCCGACCCGCACCGTACGTCGGTGAGCGTGGTGCTGCCCGCGCTGAACGAGGAGGCCACGGTCGGCGCGATCGTGGCGACGATCCGGCGCGAGCTGATGGAGAAGGTCCGGCTGGTCGACGAGCTGGTGGTGATCGACTCCGGTTCCACCGACGCCACGGCCGCCGTCGCGCGCGCGGCGGGCGCCCGGGTGGTGCACCGCGACGCGATCCTGCCACGGATCCCGGCCCTGCCCGGCAAGGGCGAGGTGCTCTGGCGGTCGCTCCTGGTGACCAGCGGCGAGATCGTCTGCTTCGTCGACGCCGACCTGAGGGACTTCTCGGCGGACTTCGTCTCGGGAACGGTCGGCCCGCTGCTCACCGACCCCACCGTGCAGTTCGTCAAGGCGATGTACGACCGTCCGCTCGGCGACAGCGCAGGTCAGGGCGGCCGCGTCACCGAGTTGGTGGCACGTCCGCTGCTCAATCTGCACTGGCCGCAGCTGGCCGGCTTCGTGCAGCCGCTGGGCGGCGAGTACGCGGTGCGGCGCTCGCTGCTGGAGCGGCTGCCGTTCCCGGTCGGTTACGGGGTGGAGCTGGGGCTCCTGGTGGACGCGCTGCACACCGTGGGGCTGGACGCGCTGGGCCAGGTGGACGTGGGGGTGCGGCGCCACCGCCACCAGGACGGGCAGGCGCTGGGCCGGATGGCGGCGGCGATCTACCGCACGGCGCAGCTGCGGCTCTCCCGGGGCCATCTGGTGCGGCCGGCGCTGACGCAGTTCGAGCGGGGTGCGGAGGGGTTCGTGCCGCGCACGCACGCGGTGGACACGGAGGAGCGGCCGCCGATGCGGGAGATCGCGGAGTACGCGGAGCGGCGGGCGGCGTGACGCACTGAGGCGTTTGGCGGCTTCCCTTACGGGCTAGGTTCCGCTACATGGTCACCGAGCACGCACCCGCCCCCACCGCCCAGGTCCTCGTCGCGTCCAACCGCGGCCCGATCACGTACACGCTCGGCGAGGACGGAACGCTCGACGCCAAGCGCGGCGGCGGCGGTCTCGTCTCCGGGCTGAGCGCCGTCGACGACAAGCTCTGGGTCTGCGCGGCCCTCGGCGACGGCGACCGCGAGGCGGTGCGGCGCGGGGTCGGTGAGCCGGGCGTACGGATGCTGGACATCGACGCCGAGGTGCACGCCGACGCGTACAACGGCATCGCGAACTCGGTGCTGTGGTTCGTCCACCACCTGCTGTACCAGACGCCCGTGGAGCCGGTCTTCGACGCGGAGTTCCGGCGCCAGTGGGCCTCGTACGAGGCGTACAACCGGGCCTTCGCGCAGGCGCTCGCCGAGGAGGCGGGCCCGGAGGCGTCGGTGCTGGTCCAGGACTACCACCTGGCCCTGGTCCCCGGCATGCTCCGCGAGCTGCGCCCGGACCTGCGGATCGGCCACTTCTCGCACACGCCGTGGGCGCCGGTGGACTACTTCCGGCTGCTGCCGGACGACATCGGTGAGCAGCTGCTGCGCGGCATCCTGGGCGCGGACCGGGCCGCGTTCCTGACCCGGCGGTGGGCGGACGCGTTCATCGGCTGCTGTACGGAGATCCTCGGCGGGACGGGCCGGACCAGGGTCGGCGTGCACGGGCTCGGGGCCGACGCGGACTTCCTGCGGCGGCGCTCGCGCGAGGCGGACGTGGACGAGCGGATGGAGGCGCTGCGGGAGCAGGTGGGCGAGGACAGGAAGACGATCGTGCGGGTGGACCGCACCGAGCTGTCCAAGAACATCGTGCGCGGCCTGCATGCCTACCGGACCCTGCTGGAGACCCGCCCGGAGTGGCGCGAGCGCGTGGTCCACGTGGCCTTCGCCTACCCCTCGCGCCAGGACCTCGCGGTCTACCAGGACTACACGGCGGCGGTGCAGACCCTGGCCACGGAGATCAACGGGGCCTATGGCACGGAGAGTTGGACGCCGGTCGTCCTCCACGTGAAGGACGACTTCGCGCGCTCGCTCGCCGCGTACCGGCTGGCGGACGTGGCGCTGGTCAACCCGATCCGCGACGGCATGAACCTGGTCGCCAAGGAGGTCCCCGTCGTCTCCGACCACGGCTGCGCGCTGGTGCTGTCGCGGGAGGCGGGGGCGTACGAGGAGCTGGGCGAGGACGCGATCGTGGTGAACCCGTACGACGTGGTGGCCACGGCGGAGGCGCTGCACGAGGCGCTGTCGATGGGCGCCGAGGAGCGGACCGGCCGCACGAAGCGGCTGGCGGAGGCGGCGACCGCGCTCCCGCCGCAGCAGTGGTTCCTGGACCAGCTGGAGGCGCTGCGGCAGGAGTGAGGGGCGCCTACAGCTGATCGGCCAGGGCCGCCAGGAAGTCGACCACGGCGGCCGGGCCCGGCACCGACAGATCGGCGCGCTCGGCCAGTTCGGGCACTTCGGCGCTGCCGCTGCAGACCAGGAGGCCCGGGATGCCGTCCGGGCCGCCGCCGCGCAGCTTCTCCACGGCGGCGAAAGCGGCGAGGTCGCCGAGGTCGTCTCCGGCGTACACGACGGACGCGGCGTCGACCTCCCGTACGTACTCCGCGAGCGCCACGCCCTTGTCCATGCCCGGCGGGCGCAACTCCAGGACCTGGCGGCCCGGTTCGAGGATCAGCCCGTGCCGGGCGGCCAGCTCGCCGAGCGGGCCGCGCAGGGTCTCGAAGGCCGCCTGCGGGTCGTCGGCGCGGCGGGTGTGGACGGCGACGGCCTGGCCCTTCTCCTCGGTCCAGGTGCCGTGCCAGGCGCCGAACTCGTGCAGTACGCCGGGGAGTTCGGCCCGCGCCTCGGCGACGCCGGGGTGGGGTGCGGGGGCGGTCACGGTGCCGGTGGCGGCGTCCCAGCGCTCGGCGCCGTAGTGGCCGAGGACGACGAGGCGGTCGAGGCCGGGGACGCCCGCGAAGCCGCCGTACCGTACGGCGACGCCTGCGGGGCGGCCGGTGATCACGGCGATGGAGGCGACCTTCGGCGCGAGCGCGGCGAGCGCCTCCACGGCGCCGGGGTGGGCGCGGGCGCGCTCGGGGTCGGGGACGATGTCGGCGAGCGTGCCGTCGAAGTCGAGAGCGATGACCGCGCGGTCGGGGCGTTCGAGAACGGCCTCCAGGCCCTCGCGGCCGGCCGGGGTGGTCGGGGTCGGGATCGGCGGCTGTGCGGAGTGGCTGCCCATGGGGTGAGCGTAGCGGGGTGCGGCGGGCGACGGGGCCCGGGCCCGACCGGGGCTCCGCCCCGCACCCCGCTCCTCAATCGCCGGAGGGGCTCAAGAATGCTCCCCCCCCAGAGGACAGCCGGGGGCGGCAAAATCAAGCCCCTCCGGCGATTGAGGAGCGGGGGTCCGGGGGCAGAGCCCCCGGAAAGGCTCAGCGCCGCTCGCGCCGCGCCGCTCGCAGCCGGCGGAGGCGGTTCACCGTGACCGGGTCCTCCCGCAGCGCCCGCTCGTCCTCGATCAGCGCGTTCAGCAGCTGGTAGTAGCGGACCGGGGAGATGCCGAGCTCCTCCCGGATCGCCCGCTCCTTCGCCCCGGGCCCCGCCCACGGCCTCCGCTCCAGCGCGAGCAGCGCACGGTCACGGTCGGACAGCCCCGGGGCGGCAGGCTCGGACTCGGCGTCGGATGCGGTCATACAACCAACCTAACCGGGCAACCGACCCCGCCGCGCCCGCCGCTACTCCGCGCTCTCCGCCTTCGCCGCCTCCGCCGCTATCTCCCCGAGCACCCGCTCCGGGGACCCGCCGGGAGCCACCGCCTCGCCGATGTTCGTCTTGATCGACTCGCTCACCGTCGCCCAGGACGTCTTGCCGAAGGGGGGCAGCTGGGAGTTGGGCAGCGCCGCCAGGAACTCGCGCAGCTTCGCGTGCTTGGAGTCGGTCTCCATCTCGGCGGACGCGCTGCCGGTCACCGGGAGCAGGTCGTACTCGTCGGCGAAGGCGAGCACGTTCTCGTCGGAGTAGGCGTAGTCGAAGAACTCGCCGATCGCCTTGCGGTTGCCGTTCTGCTTGAAGCCCATCATCCAGTCGGCGACGCCCATCGAGCCCTTGGTCGGCCCCTCGGCGCCGGGCAGCGGCACCATGCCGACCTTGACGCCCTTGGCCTCGGCCTCCTCCATCAGGGTGGGGTGGCCGTTGAGCATGCCGACCTCGCCCTTGGTGAACGCCTCGAAGGCCTTCGCGCGGTCCAGCTTGCCCGGCGCGACGGGACCGGTGAGGCCCTTGCCGACCAGGTTGTCCCGCAGCCAGCTGAACGTGGCGATGTTCTGCGCCGAGTCGATGTCGTAGAGACCGACGTCGTCGACGTAACCACCGCTGTTGCTGAGCAGCCACATCAGCGTCTCGGCCTGCGACTCCTCCTGGCCGAGCGGCAGGGCGAAGGGGTACTTCACGCCCTTGGCCTTGAGCGCGGTGGCGTCCTTCTGGATGTCGTCCCAGGTCTCGGGTGCGTCCAGGTCCGCCTGGCCGAAGAGCTTCTCGTTGTAGAAGAGGAGCCGGGTGCTGGCGACGAACGGGAGCCCGTACAGCGTCCCGTCGACCTTGCCCGCGTCGGTGAGGGTGGGCAGGAAGTTGGCCTGGGTGCGGATGGAGAGCATCTGGTCGGCGCTGTAGAGCTTGCCGTCCTTGGCGTAGTCCGCGTAGGCGCCGATCTGCGCGATGTCGGGGGCCTTGCCCGCCTTCACCATCTCGGCGACCTTGCGGTCGACGTCCTTCCAGGAGTAGACGTTGACGTCGATCTTGATGCCGGGGTTCTGCTTCTCGAAGCCCGCCGCGACACCGCTCCAGTACTTCTCGGAGCTGTTGGCCGAGCTGTTGCCGTAGTCGGCGGCGACCAGCGTGAGGGTGACGTCGCCCGTGCCGCTGTCACCTCCGCAGGCCGACAACGTTGCCGTCATACCCAGCGCGGCCACCACCGCGGTCAGAACCGTAAAGCGCCGCTGCACAGCCTCGCCCATCCTCGTTGTTCCATCTGGTCTCGGGCGGTGGCGCAACGTCACCGTGCGGACCTCTGATAGATCGGCCACGGCGCCGCCACCCGTCCTGCCACCGTCCGGATGAACTGCGATTTTCCCCCACACCGGAGGGGAGGTCTACACCACCGGCGTATCGCTTCGGCAACGTATGCGGACCTCAGGGGCCACAACTGGCTTACGTGCTCTGGCAGTCGGGGCCCCGAACCCGTATGTTGGTCCAGACCATTGACTCGAACAGACCCGCGCCCGGCGTGCCCATTTCGTGGCTTTCCAGCAGAAAACGGTCCGCCTTCACTCGTTCATCATTTTGTATGGGTGCGCAACAAACCGCGCTAGTGGACTAGACCTTTTAGGGGTCGGCGGGCGAAACTGTCTCTCGTGAGACATGTCATCGCCCTCGATGTGGGCGGCACCGGAATGAAGGCCGCGCTGGTCGGGACCGACGGCACGCTGCTCCATGAGGCGCGGCGGGCCACCGGCCGGAAGCGCGGCGCCGACGCGGTCGTCGAGACCATCCTCGCGTTCGCCGCGGAACTGCGCGCCCACGGCGAGGAGCACTTCGGCGAGAGCGCCGTCGCGGCGGGCGTCGCGGTGCCCGGCATCGTCGACGCCGAGAAGGGGATCGCGGTCTACGCCGCCAACCTGGGCTGGCGCGACGTACCGATGCGCGCCCTGCTCGGCCAGCGCCTCGGCGGGATCCCGGTCGCCCTCGGGCACGACGTCCGCACCGGAGGGCTCGCCGAGGGCCGCATCGGGGCGGGCCGGGGCGCGGACCGCTTCCTGTTCGTGCCGCTCGGCACCGGGATCGCCGGAGCCATCGGGATCGCGGGCCGGATCGAGGCGGGCGCCCACGGGTACGCGGGCGAGATCGGCCACATCGTGGTCCGCCCCGAGGGCCCGGACTGCGGCTGCGGCCAGCGCGGCTGCCTGGAGACGCTGGCCTCCGCCTCCGCGGTGACCCGGGCCTGGGCCGCCGCCTCCGGCGACCCCGAGGCCGACGCCGCCGACTGCGCCAAGGCCGTCGAGTCGGGCGATCCGGCGGCGATCGCGGTCTGGCGGGACGCGGTCGACGCGCTCGCCGCCGGACTCGTCACCGCGCTCACCCTGCTGGACCCCAGCACGCTCATCATCGGTGGCGGTCTCGCCGAGGCCGGGGAAACCTTGTTCACACCACTGCGTGCGGCCGTCGAGGAACGCGTCACGTTCCAGAAGCTGCCCCACATCGTCCCGGCGGCCCTCGGGGACACCGCCGGATGCCTGGGCGCGGGGCTGCTCGCCTGGGATCTACTCTCCACGGAGGTTTCCGCCTGATGGCCGGACGCGCAGCAGACAGCACGGTCCTCGCGGGCGCCCGGGTGGTCCTTCCCACCGGGACCGTGGAGGACGGCCGGGTGACCGTCGAGTCCACCCGGATCTCGGACTCCGCCCCCGAGGACGCCCGGGTCATCGACCTCACCGGCCACTGGGTGGTCCCCGGCTTCGTGGACATGCACAACCACGGCGGCGGCGGGGCCTCCTTCACCTCCGGCACCGTCGACGAGGTCCTGCACGGCATCCGTACGCACCGCGAGCACGGCACCACCACCCTGGTCGCCTCCACCGTCACCGACGGGATGGACTTCCTCGCCCAGCGCGCCGGGATCCTCTCCGAGCTGGTCGAGCAGGGCGACCTGGCCGGGATCCACTTCGAGGGCCCCTTCATCTCGCCCTGCCGCAAGGGCGCCCACAGCGAGCAGCTGCTGCGCTACCCGGACCCGGCCGAGGTCCGCAAGCTGGTCGACGCCGGGCGCGGTGCCGCCCGGATGGTGACCCTCGCCACCGAGCTGCCCGGCGGGCTCGACTCCGTACGGCTGCTCGCCGACCTCGGGGTCATCGCCGCGATCGGCCACACCGACGCGACGTACGAGCAGACCGTCGAGGCGATCGACGCGGGCGCCACCGTCGCCACGCACCTGTTCAACGCGATGCCCCCGCTGGCCCACCGCAAGCCCGGTCCGATCGCCGCGCTCCTGGAGGACGACCGGATCACCGTCGAGCTGATCAACGACGGTACGCATCTGCACCCGGCGGTCCTGGAGCTGGCCTACCGCCACAAGGGCGCCGGCCGGGTCGCGCTGATCACCGACGCGATGGACGCGGCCGGCTTCGGCGACGGGCTGTACGACCTGGGCCCGCTCGCCGTCGAGGTCAGGGACGGCGTCGCCCGGCTGGTGGAGGGCGGCTCGATCGCGGGCTCCACCCTCACCCTGGACACCGCGTTCCGCCGGGCCGTCACCATCGACCGGATCCCGGTGGAGGACGTCGTACGGTCCATCTCGGCCAACCCGGCCCGCCTCCTCGGCGTCGACGACCGGGTCGGTTCGCTGGAGCCGGGCAAGGACGCGGACCTGGTGGTGCTCGACGCGGACTTCGTCCTGGCGGGCGTCATGCGCAAGGGCGAGTGGGTCATCGAGCCCAAGACGGCCTGAGGCCCTCTCCCGGTGAGCACGGGGTGAGCACGTAACGAAGAGATGGCGGTCGAGCCCGGGGACTGGGCCCGGCCGCCCTCCCTTTGACATGATCACCAGGCCCGCAAGCACCGGCACGGGCCCTGCGCGGACGGACCGACGGATCGAGGGAGGTGCCGGGCCAGGTGATCCTGACCGTCACTCTGAACAGCGCGCTCGACGTGACGTACACCGTCGACGCCCTCGTCCCGCACGCCAGCCACCGCGTCGGCGAGGTCACCGAACGCCCCGGCGGCAAGGGCCTGAACGTCGCCCGCGTGCTCGGCGCGCTGGGCCACGACACCGTGGTGACCGGCTTCGCCGGCGGCGCCACCGGAGACGTCCTGCGCACCCTCCTCGCGCCGCTCCCGCCGCGCGACGCCCTCGTCCCCGTAGCCGGGAACACCCGCCGCACGCTCGCGATCACCGACCGCTCGACCGGCGACACCACCCAGCTCAACGAGCCGGGACCGCAGGTGAGCGCCGGCGAATGGGCCGCGTTCCTGCGGACGTACGGAGAGCTCGTCGCGGACGCCGAAGCGGTCGCGCTCTGCGGCTCGCTGCCGCCCGGCGTCCACGTCGGCGCCTACGCGGAGCTGGTCCGGATCGCCCGCGCCGCCGCCGTACCCGTGCTCCTGGACACCAGCGGCGAACCGCTGCGCCGGGGCATCGCCGCCCGCCCCGACCTGGTCAAGCCGAACGCGGACGAGCTGGCCCAGCTCACCGGCTTCCGCGAGCCGCTCCGCGCCGCCCGGGACGCCCGCCGCCGCGGCGCCCACACGGTGATCGCCTCGCTGGGCCCCGACGGCGTCCTCGCCGACACCCCGGACGGCACCTGGCGCGCCGCTCCGCCCGCACCCGTCCGCGGCAACCCGACCGGAGCGGGCGACTCCGCGGTGGCCGGTCTGCTCTCCGCGCTGGCCGAGGGGCTCGACTGGCCGCAGCGGCTGGCGCGGGCGGTGGCGCTGTCCACGGCGACGGTCCTGGCCCCGGCGGCCGGCGAGTTCGACGCGGCGGCCTATGCGGAGCTGCTGCCGCGCGTGCGCGTGGAGCGGGCCGGCGATCCGGCCTGAGCTGCCCGGAACGCGGAACGGCCCGCCGGCGATGAGCCGGCGGGCCGTCCTGCGAGACGGAGCTGCTTACTTCTGCGTGACTTCCAGCCAGTCGAGCAACACGTCGCACTGGTTGCCCTCCTCGCAGGAGATCTTGATCTCGTTCTCGCCCTTCTGGAGGTCGACCGGCGCCCAGGTGGTCTGCCAGTTCTTCTCCAGGTTCGGGTCCGACGAACTGATGAAGTTCTTCAGGCCGATCGGCTGCGAGTTCGGCTTCCCGTTGACCGTCAGGGTCGCGTTGGCGTCGACGGCCGGGATGGCGTAGCGCACGGTGAGGCGGTACGAGCCCTCGGTCGGCATCTTCGCCTTCCAGGTCACCGAGGAACCGACCTGGTTGAAGCCCGAGACATAGCTGCCGCCGACGCCTTCGGCGCCCTTCACGGACTTGTCCGTGATGGTCGAACCGCCGAGCGTCAGCGTCGCCGCGTCCTGCTTCGGGAGCTCGACCGGCTTCGGCTCCTCATCCGGCTTCTTCTCCGGCTGGCCGCTCTCGTCGACCTTCTCGGCGGGGCCCTCCGAGGAGACGGCCTCGTTGTTCTTCTCGTCCTTGTCGCCGTCGCTGCCCGAGAGCAGCGCGGCGCCGATACCGACGAGGACGACCGCGACCACGGCGACCGCCGCGATCAGCAGCGCCTTGGTGTTCGGTCCGCCGCCACGGCCGCCGGAACCGCCGCCGGACACCGAGCCGTGGTGCGCGGCGGGCGCACCGCCGGGGTAGGTCTCGGGCGCCGCGTACTGCGGGTTCGGCTGGTGGTACTGGGGTGCGGGTGGCTGGCCGTAGCCCTGCTGGGGCGGGTAGCCGTAGCCGCCGCCCTGCCCCGGCTGCGACGGGACCTGCTGCTGCCCGTACTGGCGCTCGCCGACCGTCCGTACCTGGTTGTACGACGTCCTGGGCACGCCCGGCTGCGCGGCCGGCCCCGGGTAGCCGTAGCCGCCCTGGCCGGGCGGCTGGGCGCCTGCCGCTTGACCGTCCGCGTACAGGTAGCCGAACGGATCGTCGTCCTCGGGCTTGCTCGCGCCGTTGTTTCCGGCCGTCATCCCTGGGTCACTCCTCACCATCTCGCCAGCCGTCGCCGACCGGCCGAGCCTACCTCGTACGGAGCACAGTCCGAATGGCGATCATGGACCGGGCCGGTTCGGAGGGGCGTGTACGGGGTAAGGGTGCCTGTCGGTCGTGAACATCATCCGGCCCTGCGGTGGACCTTGGACCGCGACCGCTTCTCGACGTACATCCGCTGGTCGGCGGAGCGCAGGACCTCTTCCACGCTCATCCCGCACTCGGCCCAGCCGATGCCGAAGCTCGCCCCGACCCGGACCGCGCGCCCATCGACCCTTATGGGCGGAATGATGGCATTTCGCAGACGTACGGCCAGGTCAGCGGCGTCCGCCGCACCGAGGCCGTCCGCGAGAACGACGAATTCGTCACCTCCGAGCCGCGCGACCGTATCGCCGTCCCGGACACAGGTGGAGAGCCGCCGCGCGACCTCTATGAGAACCGCGTCACCTGTGTGGTGGCCGAAGCGGTCGTTGATGGACTTGAAGCCGTCGAGGTCGCAGAAGAGGACCGCGAGCCCCTTCGTGCCGTCGTCGTGCTCAGCGTCCGGCGCGATCGTGTGCACATGGTGGTCGTAGAGCCCGCCGGGCGCCTCGCCTTCGTACCCGTCGGCCTGGTAGCCGTGGGTGAGGGACGACTCGACGTCTCCGTACGCCGCGTCCAGCGCCTCGATCGCGGTCGCGGCCGGGGAGTTCGGCCGCTCGCAGATCCGGGCGCTGAGGCGGGACTTCAGCTCGGCGCTGTTGGGCAGGCCGGTGAGCGCGTCGTGCGAGGCGCGGTGGGCCAGGTTCAGCTCGTGGCGCTTGCGCTCCTCTATGTCCTCGACGTGGGTGAGGAGGAAGCGCGGCCCGTCGGCGGTGTCGGCGACCACGGAGTTGCGCAGCGAGACCCACAGGTACGTCCCGTCCCGCCGCCCGAGCCGCAGCTCGGCCCGGCCGCCCTCGGCGGAGGTCCGCAGCAGGGTGCCGATGTCCTCGGGGTGGACCAGGTCGGCGAAGGAGTAGCGGCGCAGGACGGAGGCGGGACGGCCGAGCAGCCGGCAGAGGGCGTCGTTGGTGCGGAGCAGCCGGCCGTGCTGGTCGCCGCCCATCTCGGCGATCGCCATGCCGCTGGGCGCGTACTCGAAGGCCTGGCGGAAGGACTCCTCGCTGGCCCGCAGCGCCTGCTGCTCGCGCTCCAGCCTGACCAGTGCGCGCTGCATGTTCGCCCGGAGGCGGGCGTTGCTGATCGCGATGGCGGCCTGGGAGGCGTACATCTGGAGCGCTTCGCGCCCCCATGCGCCGGGGCGGCGCCCGTTGCGCGGCCGGTCGACGGATATGACCCCGAGGAGGTCCCGTCCGCCCCCGGAGGCGTACATCGGCGCGTAGAGCCGGTCCAGCGGGTGCCACTCGTCCTCGAAGCGCGGCTCGGGACCTTCGGTGTGCCACTGCGGTACGTCGTCGTCGAGCAGGACCCAGCCTTCGGTGTGCGGGATGAACCGCAGCTGGTCCCAGGCCTCGCCCATGGTCAGCCGGCGGTCCCAGGAGGCGCGGGAGCCGACGCGGCCGGTGATCAGCGCCTCGGCGGCGGCGTTGCCCGCGAAGGCGGCGATGACGAGGTCGCCGTCGGGCCGGACCAGGTTGACGCAGCCCAGCTCGTAGCCGAGACCGGTGACGATGCCGTCCGCCACGGTCTGCAGCGTGTCCGCCAGACTCCGCGCCGTGTTGAGGTCAGCGACGGCCTGGTGCAGCTGCCGCATGGTCGCAAGGCGGACGTAGGGTTCCGACTCGGCCTCCATCGCTCGCACTCCCCGAGACCTCGACAGCAACTCCAGATTTCATATCGACGTACTTGTTGCAGTGTCACGGCCACTGAATCACAGTGAGCTGTGCACCCGGTACACAGGGTCAGCAGAAAATGGACTCTGTGACTCAAGTCACAACAGATGGTCCAGTGGTTGAGGGTGACTCTTCGGGCGTTCCGTCGTTTTCCTGGCGCACATCCGGCCGTCCGGATCCGGCCACAGTCCGCGGTCCGGACGCCGCGTGGCCCGGTGGGGCTCAGGTCCTAGGACCCGTCTGGTCCCCTGGCCCGATGCCGGGGCCGCCGTACGCGGTTAGCGTTCCGGTGTGCTGCAGACGACTCCCGCGACCCCGAGCCCCGAGCCCATCCCCCATGCTGAGGGGGTGAGCAACGACGAGTTCCGCGCAGCACTCGCGCGGC
Organism: Streptomyces sp. CA-146814; assembly: GCF_050942385.1. NCBI lineage: Bacteria > Bacillati > Actinomycetota > Actinomycetes > Kitasatosporales > Streptomycetaceae > Streptomyces > Streptomyces sp. CA-146814. The sequence continues at coordinate 4,333,853 of NZ_CP192068.1, read as the reverse complement.
TGGCCGCCGGAGTGGTGCTGGTCACCGCCCAGGAGCCGCCGCTCGACGAGGAGGGCCGCGGCGAGGACGTCGGGATGACGGCCACCGCCTTCATGTCCGTGTCCCTGGACCCGCCTCTGGTGATGGTGAGCCTGCGCAACGGCTCCCGGATGGACGACCTGCTCGACGAGCAACCGCTGTGGGCCGTCTCCGTCCTGGCGGCGGGCCAGCGGCAGATCGCGGGCCGGTTCGCCATGAAGGGCCGGATCAGCGACCGGCTGCTCTTCCAGGACCTGCCGTACGTACGCGGCGAGGTGACGGCGGCGCCGCTGATCGGCGGTGCGCTGGCGACGCTGGAGTGCCGTACGGAGCAGCGCGTGGTGGCCGGTGACCACACGCTGGTGATCGGGCGCGTGCTGACGGCGGAGGTGCCGAGCGCGGACGGGGAGCCGCTGGCGTACTTCAAGGGGCGCTACCGGCAGCTGGGGTGACGTCTACGCGCTACCGGCGGCGGGGGTGACGTCGACCCGCTACCGGCAGCCGAGGTGACGGCGTGACAGGGGCGTGGGCCCCGTGGTCACCAGTCCCGGCCCGAGCGGCCGCGCTTGGTGTCGCCGCGCTGCTTCTTCTCGCGCAGCCTGCGCTCGTTGATCCCGCGCGGGATCTTCCGCTTGATCCGCGGCTTGGGCGGCGGCGCCGTGGCCTCCGCCAGGAGCGCGGCGAGCCGGACGGCGGCCGTCTCGCGGTTGCGCCACTGGGAGCGGTGCTCGGACGCCCGTACGGAGATGACGCCGCCCACCAGCCTGCTCGCCAGCCGCTCCAGCGCCCGCGCCTTCCAGACCTCCGGGAGCGCGTCGGTCGCCGCGAGGTCGAAGCGCAGCTCCACCTGGGAGTCGCTGGTGTTGACGTGCTGGCCGCCGGGCCCGGAGGAGCGCGAGAAACGCCACATGAGCTCGGCCTCCGGCAGGGAGACCGAGCCGCGGATGACATAGGGCCCGGACATGTCATCCATGTTCCCCGCCCCGCACCGGATTCGTCACCTTCTTTTGCGCCCGTCCTTGCGCCCGAGGCCCGCGCCCGGCACCTCTTCAGGAGGAAGTTCGGCAAAGAAAGTAAAGAGAGCAGGAACCTCATGGTCTGCTGACTGCGTTAGGACGGGTGACGGTAGCTTTCGTGATGGCACGAAAGCCCGCACACGACGAGGAAAGGGACTTCCCATGGCTGTAAGCCTGTCCAAGGGCGGCAACGTCTCGCTCACCAAGGAGGCCCCGGGCCTGACCGCCGTCACGGTCGGCCTCGGCTGGGACGTCCGCACCACCACCGGCACCGACTTCGACCTCGACGCCTCGGCGATCGCGGTCAACGCGGCGGGCAAGGTCGTCTCCGACGGCCACTTCGTCTTCTTCAACAACAAGTCGACGCCGGACCAGACCATCGTGCACACCGGTGACAACGTCACGGGTGAGGGCGAGGGCGACGACGAGCAGATCAACGTCAACCTGGCAGGCCTGCCGGCCGACGTGGACAAGATCGTCTTCCCGGTCTCCATCTACGACGCCGAGGCCCGCAGCCAGAACTTCGGCCAGGTCCGCAACGCGTTCATCCGCATCCTCAACCAGGCCGGCGGCGCCGAGATCGCCCGCTACGACCTGAGCGAGGACGCCGCCACCGAGACCGCCATGGTCTTCGGCGAGCTCTACCGCAACGGTGCCGAGTGGAAGTTCCGCGCGGTCGGCCAGGGTTACGCCTCCGGCCTCAGCGGTATCGCCCGCGACTTCGGCGTCAACCTCTGACCCGAGCCGCACCCCGTTTCCACCGGGAGCCCCCGGCCGCGTACACGTGCGGCCGGGGGCTCCCGCGCGCGTGCGTGATGTCCCGTCAACTCACATGTACGGCCCCATGTACAGCGCAGCGAAATCACGCCACTCCACCGAATACCGGACACCCGCACACCCCAGTCGGACAAGGACTGGTCAAAAAGTTGTGAGGTAATTGTCGGCACACCGTCAACTTCGCCCATTCGGTGGCACGCTCTCCGCTCGTAGTCCCCCCACAGGACGACCAACGGAGAACACACATGAACCTCCACGCCACCCCCCACACCTCCCGCACCACGCGGACCACCCGCACCACCCGTCGGCTCGCAGCGCTCGCGGCGGTCGCCGCGATGGTGGTCGCCGGAGTCCAGACCGGTTCCGCGGTCGCCACCCCCGGCGACAACGGCGGTGACGCACCGGCCCCCTCCACGGCCGCCGCGCTCGGCATCAACTCCTCGGCCGACCGCGCCACCGCCATCAAGTCGGCACGGACCAGGACCGCCGCGGCGGCGAAGGCCCTCAACCTCGGTGCCGGCGAGAAGCTGATCGTCCGCGACGTCATCACCGACGCCCACGGCACCGTCCACACCCGGTACGAGCGCACCTACGACGGCCTGCCCGTCCTCGGCGGCGACCTCGTCACGCACACCGCCGCCACCGGCACGCTCCGAAGCGTCGACAAGGCGACGGACGCGAAGATAGCCGTGGCGTCGACCACGCCGAAGCTGAAGGCCGCGGCGAGCGCCCGCAAGGTGATCTACGCGAGCCACGGCGGAACGCCCGTACTCGCCTGGGAGACCGTCAAGAAGGGCGTGCAGAAGGACGGCACGCCGAGCCGCGTCCACACCATCACCGACGCCACCACCGGCAAGAAGCTGCACAGCTACGAGGCGGTCGAGACCGGCACCGGCCACAGCCAGTACAGCGGCGAGGTCGAGCTCACCACCACGAAGACCGACGCGGGCTTCGAGCTCACCGACGCCGAGCGCGGCGGCCACAAGACGTACGACCTGAACCAGGGCTCCTCCGGCACCGGCACCCTCGTCACGGATGACGACGACACCTGGGGCGACGGCACCGGCGAGGACCGGCAGACCGCCGCCGTCGACGCCCACTACGGCGCCGCGAAGACCTGGGACTTCTACAAGTCGGCGCTCGGCCGGGACGGCATCCGCGGCGACGGCAAGGCCGCGTACTCCCGCGTCCACTACGGCGAGAACTACGTCAACGCCTTCTGGGACGACAGCTGCTTCTGCATGACGTACGGCGACGGCGAGGGCAACAAGAACGCGCTCACCACCATCGACGTCGCGGGCCACGAGATGACCCACGGCCTCACCTCCGCCACCGCGAACCTGGAGTACGCGGGCGAGTCCGGCGGCCTCAACGAGGCGACCAGCGACATCCTCGGCACCTCGGTGGAGTTCTTCGCCGACAACGCATCGGACGCCGGCGACTACCTCATCGGCGAGAAGATCGACATCAACGGCGACGGCACCCCGCTGCGCTACATGGACCAGCCCTCCAAGGACGGCAGCTCCGCCGACTACTGGGACGAGAACCTCGGCAACCTGGACGTCCACCACTCCTCCGGCGTCGCCAACCACTTCTTCTACCTGCTCGCCGAGGGCAGCGGGAAGAAGACGGTCAACGGCGTCGAGTACGACTCGCCTACCTCCGACGGCTCGACGCTGACGGGCATCGGCCGGGAGAAGGCGTACCAGATCTGGTACAAGGCGCTCTCCGTCTACATGACCTCCACCACCGACTACGCGGGCGCGCGCGTCGCGACCGAGAAGGCGGCGACCGACCTGTTCGGCGCGGACAGCGAGGAGCTGAAGGCGGTCTCGGCCACCTGGACCGGCGTCAACGTCAAGTAACCCCGGCCGTACGGAACACGGAAGCCGGTCAGCCCTCCACGGGCGGCCGGCTTTCGCCGTACAGCCAGGCGTCCCACAGCGCGGTGAGGTCCTGGCCGGTCTCCTTCTCCACGTACGCGGTGAAGTCGTCGGTCGCGGCGTTGCCGTGCCGGTGCGCCTTCGTCCACCCCTTGACCAGCGCGAAGAACGCCGCGTCGTCGTCGATGGCGAGCCGGATCCGGTGGACGACCATCGCGCCGCGCCCGTACACCGGCGGTTCGAACAGGTCGGCGGCGTCCGGCGGATCGGCGGGCGGGAAGGCCCAGTTGGCGTCGTCCGCGTACGCCTCGTCGAAGCTCTCCCGGACCGGTACGCCGTCGTGGTCGGCGGCCCAGAGCCACTCCGCGTACGTGGCGAAGCCCTCGTTGAGCCAGAGGTCGCGCCAGGTCGCCGGGGTGACGGAGTTGCCGAACCACTGGTGGGCCAGCTCGTGGACGAGGAGCGCGGTGTCGGGCGGGCCGGGGAAGACGGGCCGGTTCTGGGTCTCCAGCGCGTACGCCGAGTCGCCCTCGCGCTCCACGATCGCGCCGGCGGAGGTGAACGGGTACGGGCCGAACTTCTGCGCCGACCACGCCAGTACGGCCGGGATCTCGTCCAGCACGTCCCGACTCGCGGCCGCCGACTCCGGGTCCACGGCCGTGAACAGCCGGATCCCGTCGGGCGTGCGCGACTGCTCGGTGGTGAACCGGCCGACGGCGACGGTCGCCAGATAGCTCGCCATCGGTTCGGTGGTGCGCCAGCGGTAGGCGGTACGGCCGTTCTCCGTACGGCGGGCGACCAGTTCTCCGTTGGAGACGGCCGTGAGCTTCTCCGGAACGGTGACCTCGATGTCGTACGCGGCCTTGTCGCTCGGGTGGTGGTTGCCGGGGAACCAGGCCATGGAGCCGGCCGGCTCACCGAGGGCGACCGCGCCGTCCGCCGTCCGCAGCCAGCCCTCCTTGCCGCCGTCGGCGTCCGTGATGGCCTGCGGCGCGCCGGAGTAGCGCACGACGGTGGTGAACGTGCGCCCCTTGCGCAGCCGTTCCTCCACCGCGGCGCCCGGCCGGATCGTCAGCTCCCGGCCCGCCCGGTTCACGGCCGCCGGACGCCCCTCCACGGTGGCGGACTCCACGTCGAGCCCGGCCAGGTCGAGGTGGAAGGCGCTCAGGTCCTGCGTGGCGCGGGCGGTGATGGTGGCCGTGCCGCGCAGCCGGTTCGCGGCCGGGTCGACGTCGAGCTCCAGGCCGTAGTGGGTGACGTCGTAGCCGCCGTTGCCGAGCCCCGGGAAGTACGGGTCGCGCAGTCCCACGGCCCCCGGAGTGCCCTCGACGCCGCCGGAGCAGCCCGCGGCGAGGAGGACGAGGGCGAGGAGGACGGAGGTGGCGGCGGCCGGGAGGCGGTGGTTCACCGGACGATCCTAGGCGTCCCTAGGCGTCCCTAGGCGTCCCTCGGCGTCCCTCGGCGTCCCTAGGCATCGGAAGCGGTGCGGCTGTGGACGGCAAGGAGCCGCCCGCCCCGGGGGACGGGCGGACGGCTCTGTCTCAGAGGATGGCGATACCGAGGGGTCGGTTGCCTGCTTCCAGCCGTACTGGCTCGTTTTTCTCGTCGGCGAGGTCGACGACGGTGATCCCGTTCCAGTAGCCGTCGCGGGTGAACCCGCCGGTGACGTACGCCGTGCGGCCGTCCGCCGACACCGCCACGTCCTCGTGCGGCCCCTCCAGCGGAACGACCCGCTCCGTACCGTCGGGGGCGCGGACGGTGAGCGAGGGGTCCTCGTCGTCCGAGCCGATCGGACCGGTGCCGACGACGAGGAGGGTGCCGTCGGGGGTGAGGGTGGCGCCGTGCTGGTGGGTGTCGGCGGTCATGCGCTCGACCGCCACCTCGCCGGTGCGCGGGTCGAGAACGGCGAGCCGCTCGCCTTCGAACGGCAGCAGCAGGGTGCCGTCCGCGGGGCGTACGACGGCGTAGTGCGGCTTCAGCCAGGAGCCGAGCCCGCCTTCGGTGCCGTAGGGGGCGACCTCCATGCGCCGGGTCCTGAGCGTGCGGGCGTCGACCGCCGTGACGTCGAAGGAGTCGTGGTTGGTGGCGTACACCTCACGGCCGTCCGGGGAGACGTCCACGTCGAAGGGGCGGCGGCCGACCGGGGCGGTGCCGGTGACCTCGCGGGTCGCGGTGTCGATGACCTCCAACGTGCCGTTGCCGTCCGGCACGTTGACGCCGACATAGACGTGCCGGCCGTCGGGGGCCAGGGCGATGCCCATGCCGCCGCCCCGGTACTCGCCGGTGGTGACGGGCCCGGTCTCCGTCTCGTACGGGATCAGGGCGAGCCGGGTCCGCCGCTGCGTGTCCACGACGGCGACGCCTTCGGCGGTGGCGACCCAGGCCCGCCCGTCCGCACCGACGACGAGACCGTAGGGGGCGGTGCCGACCTCGACGGAGGCGATGGGGGCGCCGCCCTCCCCGGACCCGTCCCGGCCGGGGTCGACGAAGGTGACGGTGTCGCTGCCGAAGTCGGCTACGAGCAGGGTGCCTTGGGGGGTGCGGCCGGTGGCCTGGGGGGAGGTGGTGGTTCCCGTCGCGTCCGAGGCGGAGGCGGTTGTTCCCGTCGCGTCCGGGGTGGCCTCCGTCGTGCCGGTCGCGCAGCCGGCCAGGACGGCGGCCGCGGCGAGCGCCAGCGTGAGCCGGCGCGCGCGGGAGACACCAGACGCACGAGGCGCACTAGGAGCACTGGAAGCAGTAGGCGTACTGGGAGCACCAGGGGCACGAGGTGTACGGGCCGGAGCGGCGGTCCGCGCCCCGCGTACGCCGGTCACGCGGCGGCCCGCAGCAGCGCGGCGATCTCCGCGAACCCGCGCCGCTCGGCGTGGGCCAGGGCCGTGACGCCGTCCCCGTCCGGCAGCCCAGGGGACGCCCCGGCCGCGAGCAGCAGCTCCACGATCTCCTGGTGCGCCCGGCCGCCGTCGCCGAGGATCACCGCCTCCAGCAAGGCCGTCCAGCCGAGCCGGTTGACGTGGTCCACGTCGCTGTCGGTGCGGCGCAGCACCTCCCGTACGTACGCGACATGGCCGCGCTCGGCGGCGGGGATCAGCGAGATGCCGCCGAACCGGTTGCGCAGGGTCAGATCCGGCCCGGCCGGCAGCAGGACGTCCAGCATCGCGACGCTGCCGGTGACCCCGGTGACCAGCCACGGGCTGTCCTCGCGCCGGTCCTGCGCGTCCGGATCGGCCCCGGCGGCCACGAGCAGCCGGGCCGCCTCCACATGGTCGCCGAGTGCCGCGAGGAGGAGCGGGGTGCGCAGCTCCTCGTCGCGGACGTCGACGCGCGCGCCGCCCTCGATCGCGGTGCGCACACCGTCGGGGTCGCCGGTGCGTGCGGCGGTGAGCAGGGCGTGATCGAGGGCGTTCATGGGCCTCTCCGTTCCGTACGTGGTGCTGAGGTGATTACCGGGCGAGGGCGGCGACGCCCGCCTTGGCGAACTTCTCGTCCAGGTCGCCGCTGGGCGCGCCCGCCACGCCGATGCCCGCGACCGGGGCGCCCTTGACCTGGACCGGGGCGCCGCCGCCGAGGAACAGGGTGCCGGGGATGTCCTTCAGGTTGGGAGCCTGCTCCAGGCGCTTGACCAGCTCGGAGGTGGGCGCGTTCCAGGAGACGGCGGTGAACGCCTTCTTCACGGCGGACTCCGGCGACTGCGGACCGGCGCCGTCGCCGCGGAGCGTCACGATGGTGTTGCCGTTGCGGTCGACGACGGCGACCGAGACCCGCTGGTTCTCCTTCTTCGCGGCGTCCAGCGTGGCCTGCGCGGCCTTGGTGGCGGCGGCCACGGTGAGGTGCGTGCTCTGCTGGAGGTTCCGGTTGTCCGTGTCGGCCTTGACCGCGGCGGCGGGAGCGGCGGCCGGGGCGGAGGCGTTCGCGGAGACGGCCCCGAAGGTCCCGGCCCCGAGGGCGGCGACGGCGACGGTACCGGTGAGGACACGGGCCCGCAGCGACAGCTTCTTCATGGTGGCTCCTTGGTGGTTTCCGGGCCCGTCCCGATGACGGTCCCGGCGTTTCGCTCTCTGCCATCGATCCTCCGGCCGGATCCGGCCCCGTACGGTCGGCGTACCGGCTGCGAACGGCGCGCGGGACGGCTGACGCCCCTGTCGGCCGATCGGTTGATGCGGGGGTGGTCGGATGGGGCCACCATGGAGGGATCCGTGCAGGTCAACGAGGGAACGTGAGGTACAGGGTGGAGCGCCGGACCGGTGTACGGGAAGCGGAGGCGGACGGTACGGCCTCCGGCCCCGACCCCGACGCCCGCTGGCTCGCGCTCCTCATGCACGCGGCGTTCTTCCTGCTGCTCGGGGCCTCGCTGACCCGGTTCCTGATGCGGCACCCGGGCGAGGCCCGTACGCCGTGGATCATCGCGCTGTCGATCACGCTGGCGGTGCTGTACCTGCTCGGCCCCGTCCTCGGCTCGCGGCCCACTCCGCGCCGGCTCGCCTGGCTCGGGGTCCTGGTCGCCGTCTGGATGGTGCTGGTCGTGCTCGCGCCGAGCTTCGCGTGGTGCGCGGTGCCGTTGTTCTACACCGGGCTGCGCATCCTGCCGCCGCGCGCGGCGCTCGCGCTGGTGGCGCTGCTCACGGCCTTCGTGGTGGCCGCGCAACTGCGCCTGGCCACCGGCTTCGACCCGAACCTGGTGCTGGCCCCACCGGCCGTGGCGGCCGTCGCCACCGCCGTATTCGTGCATATGCAACGGCAGGCCGTACGCCAACGGGACCTGGCGGCCCGTCAGCGCGAGCTGATCGACGACCTGCTGCGCACCCGGCGCGAACTGGCCGCCACCGAGCGGCGCGAAGGGACCCTCGCCGAGCGCCAGCGGCTCTCCATGGAGATCCACGACACGCTGGCGCAGGGCCTGTCCAGCCAGCAGATGCTGCTCCAGGCGGCCGACCGCACGTGGGCCGCCGACCCGGACGCGGCCCGCCGCCATGTCCGTACGGCCACGGGCATCGCGGAACGCAACCTCGCCGAGGCCCGCCGCTTCGTCCACGACCTGGCCCCGGCCGACCTGGCGGAGGGCGGCGGCCTGGAGGCGGCCCTGCACGCACTGGCGGCCCGCGAGAGCGCCCAGGCGCCGGGGACGCTCACCGTGCGCTGCCATGTGGAAGGCGCCCCGCATGCCCCGCTGCCGGACCGGGTGCAGTCCGCGCTGCTGCGGATCGCGCAAGGGGCCCTCGCCAACGTACGGGAGCACGCGGGCGCCACCGCCGCCGGGCTGACCCTGACCCACCTGGACGACCGGGTGGTCCTGGACATCGGCGACAACGGCCGCGGCTTCACACCGGAGCCCGGCGCCCCGCGCGCGACGGGCACGGGCGGGGCGGGGAGCACGGGCGGGGCGGCGAGCACCGTACGCGGCCACGGGCTCCCGGCGATCCGGGCCCGCGTGCAGCAGCTCGGCGGCACGCTGACGATCGAGTCGGCGCCGGGCGAGGGCACGGTGCTCTCGGCCGAGATCCCGCTCACCCCGACGGAGAACCCCACGGAGGCCCCCGCATGACCGCCGAGGCACCCCCGCCCGCCCCCTCCCCCGTACGCATCCTCCTCTGCGACGACCACGCGGTCGTCCGCGCCGGCCTGCTGGCCCTCCTCGGCAGCGAGCCGGACATCGAGGTCGTCGGCGAGGCGGGCAGCGGCGAGGAGGCCGTGGTCCTCGCCGCCCGCCTCACCCCGGACGTCGTCCTCATGGACCTCCAGCTCGGCGCCGGCATCGACGGCGTGGAGGCGACCCGCCGCATCGCCGCCGCCGGCACGGTCCACGTCCTGGTGCTGACCACGTACGACACCGACGCCGACATCACGCGGGCCATCGAGGCGGGCGCCACCGGCTATCTGCTGAAGGCGGAGCGCCCGGAGGAACTCTTCGCCGCGATCCGCTCCGCCGCCGAGGGCCGCACCACGCTCTCGGCCCCGGTCGCCAGCCGCGTCATGGCCCGCATGCGCAGCCCCCGCCCCACCCTCACCGACCGCGAACGCGACATCCTGGCCCAGCTCTCCCAGGGCCTCGGCAACCGCGACATCGCCCGCGCGCTGTTCATCAGCGAGGCCACGGTCAAGACCCACCTGGGCCGGATCTACGACAAGCTCGGCGTCGACACGCGGGCGGGCGCGGTGTCGGTGGCGAAGGAGCAGCGGCTGCTGCCGTAGGGGCGGGGGCCCAGGCCTGTCCGACTCCATGGCCGGAAACGGTCCTGCGGAACTTTCGTCCAAGACACGCGCGACGAAGTCGGCAACGGTGGAGCCATGCGCGGACACCAGGACACCGAGAACGGCTGGGAGGTGGCCCACCTCCCAGCCGGCCCATCGCTCGACGGCGTCCGCATGGCGGGCTTCCGGGACCGCGCCGCCGTGGGGCTGGACATGCAGGTGCTGCCTCAGCCCGCCGTGATCGTCGTCATCGGCCTCGGGGACGTCCTCCTCACCGTCGAGGACACCGCCGGCCAACGGCCCATGAGGAGCTTCATCGCCTCTCAGTCGCCCGGCCCTGCCCGGATCCGGGGGGAGGGCGTCGCCTGTGTCGAGGTGTCCTTGGCGCCCCGGGCCGTCCATGCGCTGCTGGGTGTCTCTCCGCGCGAACTGGACGGCTCGGTCACCGCACTCGACGACCTCTGGGGCCGGCCGGCGCGGCGCCTCCACGAGCGGCTGTCCGACGCCACGACGTGGCAGGAACGCCTCGCGCTGACGGACGCGTTCCTTACGAGGCGGGCTGCGGGAACACCGCCGATGTCGCCGGAGGTCGCCGCCGCCTGGGACACCATCGTGGCCCGGCGGGGCCGGATCCGGGTCGCCGACCTCGCCGCGTCCTTCGGCTGGAGCCGCAAGCGGCTGTGGTCCCGGTTCACCGACCAGATCGGTCTCACACCCAAGCGGGCGGCCATGCTCGTCCGCTTCGACCATGCGGCGCGGGCGCTCTGCGCGGGTGAGAGCCCCGGGGACGTGGCTCTGGCCTGCGGCTACGCCGACCAGCCACACCTCCATCGCGACGTACTGGCCCTGGCCGGATGCACACCGGGCGCGCTGGCGAGCAGGACGACGTCCGCCACGTGAAACCACCGCACGAGAAACCACCCCACAGGGAGAGGAAGACACCAGTGACGAACAGCGATGTGTCAGGAGCGGCAGAGGCGGCAGGCGCGGCGGACGCGGCAGGCCGGGACCTGATCGGCCGGCTCGCGTACGGAAGCCTGGCGGCGCAGACCCTGCGCGCGGCGGTGCGGCTGGGGGTGATGGAGCTGGTGGGGGACGCACCCCGCCCGGCCGCCGATGTGGCCGCCGAGGCCGGGGCCGAGCCCCAGCCCATGACCCGGCTGCTCCGCGCCCTGGCCGGGCTGGGCCTGCTGTCGGAACAGCCCCCCGGCTCCTTCTCGGTGACCCCGGCGGGCGCGCTCCTGCGCCCCGGCCGCCCCGACTCGCTCGCCTCCTTCGTCCGGATGTTCACCGAGCCCATGATGCTGCGTGCCTGGGAGCACCTGGACGACAGCGTCCGTACCGGCGAGATCGCCTTCGACACCGTCTTCGGCACCGACTTCTTCAGCCATCTCGCGCAGCACCCCGAGCTGTCCGCCGAGTTCAACGCGGCGATGAGCCAGGCCACCGCGGAGACCGCGGCCGCGCTCCCGTACGCCTTCGACTTCGGCCGGTACACCTCGGTCACGGACGTGGGCGGCGGCGACGGAACGCTTCTGGCCGCCGTACTCGCCGCCCATCCGGGCCTCACCGGGGTGCTGCTCGATACGGCGGAGGGGCTGGCGGGCGCGCCGGACACGCTGGCGGGCCGAGGGCTGGCGGAGCGGTGCTCCCTGACCCCCGGCGACTTCTTCCAGACGGTCCCCGCGGGCTCGGATCTGTACCTCGTGAAGAGCGTCCTGCACGACTGGACGGACGATCAGGCGGTCACGATCCTGAGCAACTGCCGCAAGGTGCTGCCACCCGGCGGGCTCGTCCTGATCGTGGAGCCCGTGCTGCCCGACGTCGTCGACGGCACCGACGCCGGGGCCACCTACCTGACCGACCTCAACATGCTGGTGAACGTGGGCGGCCGGGAGCGCACCCGCCAGGACTTCGAGGAGGTGTGCCACCGCGCGGGCCTGACCCTCACGGCGGTCACCCCGCTCGCGAAGGCCGCACCGTTCACCCTCATCGAAGCCACGGCCGCGGCCACCGGCGACTGAGCGGCACCGAGCAGCCCTGGGGGCCGCCACGGCGGCCCCCACGGTGGTCAGCTCTCGTCGAACACCGCGTCGGCGGTGGACGCGGTGACGGCCCGCTCGAACCACACGTCGAGCACGTCAAGATCCTTGCAGCCGGTGATCCGCTGCCGCACCTCATCCGGCACCTCGACCCCCCGTACCGCGAGGATCCGCAGGATGTCCTCGCCGCGGCCTTCCACCCGGCCTTCCAAACGCCCTTCGTCGCGGAAGGATTCGGCGACGAAGCCGCGGAAGTGACTGAGACCAGTGCCCATCAGGTTCCTCCAGAGCTCGCGGGCCGAGGTCGTTCCCAGGCCCGCTTCGGTGAATTCGGCGAAGACCGCTGCGGCGTCGGCGTCCGTGGCCCGGAGGGCCTCGGCGAGCGCGTCCAGTATGGCAGCGATGTCGTGATCGTTACTATGGGTGATCGCGGAGAAGACAGCCATCGGCAGGTCTTCCGCAGCTCTCGCGGCGTCCGTGATCATCGGTACGTTGTGCGGACCGAGCACCAGCGGGAACACGGCGAGGCTCGGGTGCTTCTCCAGGCCGATACGGATCGGCTCGGCCGCCCACTCGGCCGTTCCCTTGTCCCGGCAGACGACGAGCAGCACCGGCGGGTACCGGAACTTCGCGTAGAGGTGGGCGAGGTAGTAGGCCCAACTGCTCCGCTTGTCCGGGTCCTTCCTGCCCTGCGCCTCGATCGCCAGCAACAGGCTGTCGCCGCCGACCAGGTCGATGCGCAGCAGCGTGTCCACGTGCCGTTCGAGCGGCCTGATCTCCGTGAGATCCGTGTCCATGAGCGACACCGCGACCGATTCCGGGAAGGGGATGCCCAGGGTGCGGAAGGCGCTGGCGAACAAACCCGGATTCTTCTGGAAGATCGGATGATGAGCCTCATGGGGCGAACTGACCATAAGGCGAAGCTAGAGCCGTCTGGCATATGCGTGAGGCATAACGATCTCCGTTCACCCGTTCGTGTCAGCCCGGCCCGACCCGGCATGACACCATCGATCCGTGCTCGACATCGGCTACTCCCTCTCCCGCCGCTTCCCCGATCCCCCGCAGACCGACTACCGCCGCGCGGAGGTCCGCGCGCTGCGGCACGATCTGTTCTCCGGTGACGTCTACCTCGCGGACACCAAGGTGGACCGCGAGGTGTCCACAGCCTGGGGATGGGTGCCGGTGCTCGACTTCGCGTGGGCGCTGTGCGACATCGTCGAGCAGATCGACCAGGACCCGCGCGGCAACCGCTCGCACCGGCGGCAGTACGCGGAACTGGACTTCACCGAGTCCTCGGACGTCATGATCTTCGAGCGGCGGTTCGGCTGGGTCGACGTCGAGGCGGACTGGATGCCCGGCGACGAGCCGCCGCTGACCTTCAGCCACTCGCTCCTGCGCCGCGAGGCCCGCGACTTCCTGCACGACCTGATCGCCGACCTGGCCGACCTGCACGACGGCCTCGCCGACAACCCGGTGATCTGGGACCTCCAGGCCCGCTTCCCCCGCCTCTGACCGCGCCCCGCGGACGCGTCACCCCTCCACCCGCACCCCGATCTGCGCCGCGAACGCCGGGGCCAGCTCCATCAGCTGCGCCGGGCTGATCACCGCGCCCGCCAGCCGGTCCACGCCCCGGGCGATGTCCAGCTCCGCCACCGACCGCAGGTCCACCGACTCCATCCGCACCGCGCTGAAGTCCGCCCGCTTCAGCACACAGTCCCGGAACTCCACCCGCACCAGGTGCGCGTCCCCGAAATCGGGCTCCGAGAGCACGCAGCCCTCGAAGACCACGTCCTTCAGCCGGGCCTTGCGCAGGTTCAGGTAGTCGATCTTCCCGCCGCGCACCACCACCCGCTCCAGCACCGCCCCGTGCAGCTGCACCCCGCCCAGCCGTGCGTCCACCACCTCCACGTCCCGCAGCGACGCCTCCGCGAGATCCGTGCCCACGCCCCGTACGCCGGTCAGCACCGAGTCCATGAAGCGGGCCCGCGCCAGCTCCGTACGGTCCAGGGCGCAGCCCTCCAGCGCGCAGTCCATGAACCGCGCGCCCCGCCCCGACGCGTCCGCCAGGTCCACGCCGTCGAACCGCACCCCGTCGTAGTCGCCGTCCGGCTCCAGGCCCTCGCCGTCGTACGGAACGAGCGGCGGCAGCCGCACCTCCGGGCGCCGCGCCGCCGCGACGGTGTCCTTCTTGGCCTTGGCCGTCCTGGTCGTCCTGCCCGCACTCGTCGCCATGCCCCCATCGTGACGCACCCCACTGACAACGCCCCGGGCCGCATGTCACGCGCCGCCGCCTCCGATCCGTCGCATCATCAAAGAGGCGAAGGAGTTCCAGCCATGGAGCGCATCCAGAGCAACACCCGCACCCACATCCACGTCATCGGCGGCGGCCTCGCCGGGCTCACCGCCGCGATCACCGCGGCCGAATCCGGCGCGCGGGTCACCCTGTACGAGGGCCACCGGACGCTCGGCGGACGGGCCAGGACCGCCGACGGGCCGTACCGCACGAACGAGGGACCGCACGCCCTGTACCACCGCGGGCCGCTCTGCACCTGGCTGGCCCGGCGCGGTCTGCTCGGCCCGGTCGCCTCCGTACCGCTCCTCGAAGGGCTCCGCTTCCGCTTCCGGCGGGCCGGAGCCCTGCGCGCGCTGCCGCCCGCCGCCCTGCTGCGGCTCTCCCGCCGCAACCCGCGCACGGCCCCGGTGGACGCCACCTTCCAGGAGTGGGCCGCCGGCCAGGCCGGGGACGAGGGCGCCCGGGCGGCCGCGCGCTTCGTCGCCGCCGCGCTCTTCCACCACGACCCCGGCGCGCTCTCCGCCCGGTTCGTCCAGGAGCGCTTCAGCCGCCTCACCTCGCTGCCGCCCGAGGCCCGCTACCCGGTCGGCGGCTGGGCGCGGCTCGTCGAGCGGATGGCCGGCCACGCGCGCGGCCTCGGCGTGGCCGTCGAGACGGGCGCCCGCATCGACACCCGTACGCTCGGCGAGCTGGCCCGCACCGGACCGGTCACCGTCGCGACCTCGCTCGACGCCGCCCGTGTCCTCCTCGACGACGCGTCGCTGACCTGGGAGAGCGGCCGCACCGTCCTGGTGGACCTGGCCGTACGGACCCGGCGCGGCGACCCGTTCATCGTGTCGGACCTGGACGCGCCCGGCTGGCTGGAACGGTTCACCGCCCAGGACCCCGGACTCGCCCCGTCCGGGGAACAGCTGCTCCAAGGCCAGTTCCCGGTCGGCCCGGACGTGCCCAGGGCCGAAGGCACCGCCCGCGCCGAGCAGCTCCTCGACCTCGGCTTCCCCGGCTGGCGCGAGCGCACCACCTGGCGCTCCGAGGCCCTCGCCGACGGCCGCACCGGCGCCGTCGACCGCCCCGGCACCACCTGGCGGGACCGGCCCGCGATCGTCCGCGGCGACGGGATCTTCCTGGCGGGCGACCAGGTCGCCGCCCCGGGGCTCCTCAGCGAGGTCTCTTTCACCAGCGGCCTCGAAGCCGCGCTGCTCGCCGTGAAGGACGCCGGAGGGTCATCCGGCCGCCGCTCCGGATCCGGGGTTGACCTCAACCGAACCTGAGGTACGAGGGTGAGGGCACAAGCCCGCCAGGCCCCGCCGCGCCAGCCCGCCAGCCCGCCAGGCCTCGCCCGCCGCCCCGTCCCGCCGCCCCGAGGGAGCCCTTCATGCACGCCATCCGCCTCCACGCCTTCGGCCCCGCCGAGAACCTCACGTACGAACGGACCGAGGATCCCGTCCCCGGCCCCGGCCAGGTCCGCATCGCCGTGGAGGCGGCCGGCGTGCACCTCCTGGACACCGCGCTCCGGGAAGGACACACCGGCCCCTTCCCGGCACCCGCCACGCTCCCCACCATCCCCGGCCGCGAGGTCGCCGGAACCGTCGAGTCGCTCGGCGAGGGCACCGACCCCTCCTGGCTCGGCAAGCGCGTCGTCGCGCACATCGGCACGGCACCGGGCGGGTACGCCGAACTCACCGTCACCGAGGCCGACAAGCTCCACGAGATCCCCGGAAACCTCGGCGCCGCCGAAGCCGTCGCCATGATCGGCACCGGCCGCACCGCGCTCGGCATCCTCGCCTTCACCGACCTCGGCCCCGACTCGGTGGCCGTCGTCACGGCGGCGGCGGGCGGGATCGGCACCCTCCTCGTCCAGTACGCCAAGAACGCCGGGGCCACCGTCATCGCGCTGGCCGGCGGCCCCGCCAAGGTCGCCCGGGCCCAGGCGAACGGCGCCGACCTCGCCCTCGACTACACCCTCCCGGACTGGCCCCACCACGCCCGCGCCTTCCTCGACGCGACCGGCCTGCGGGCCACCGTGGTCCACGACTCCGTCGGCGGGACCACCGCCCGCAGCGCGGTCGACCTGCTCGGCAAGGGCGGCCGGCACATCGTCCACGGCTGGTCCGGCGAAGGCCTCCACGACGGCCGGCCCCTCACCTTCACCCCGGAGGAACTGGCCGAACGGGCCATCACCTCCACCTCCGTCCTCGGGCCCCGGCTGATCGAACGCGGCGGCGGTCTCCGCACCCTGGAGACCCGCGCCCTCGCCGAAGCGGCGGCCGGCCGGCTCCGCCCCGCCGTCCAGCGCTACCCGCTCGCACAAGCGGCCGCCGCGCACCGGGCGTTGGAGACGCGCGGCACGATCGGCAAGGTGGTGCTGGAGCCGTAAGCCATAAGGAATCAGCCTCCTCAGGCCCCCAGCCGCGCCAACGCCCCGTCCGTCAGCCGGTACACCGTCCACTCGTCCTGCGGCCGCGCGCCCAGGGACTCGTAGAACGCGATGGACGGGGCGTTCCAGGCGAGCACCGACCACTCCAGCCGCTCGTACCCGCGCTCCACGCAGATCCGCGCCAGCTCCGTCAGCAGCGCCTTGCCGTGGCCGCCGCCGCGCCGGTCCGGGCGGACGTACAGGTCCTCCAGGTAGATGCCGTGCACCCCGCGCCAGGTGGAGAAGTTCAGGAACCACAGGGCGAAGCCGACCACCTCGCCGCCGTCCTGTCCGGCCGTCGCCACATGCGCGTACGCGGCGGGCCGCTCGCCGAACAGGGCCTCCCGCAGCTGCTCCTCGGAGGCGACCACCTGGTCGAGAGCCTTCTCGTACGCGGCGAGTTCACGCACCAAGGCGTGCAGGACAGGAACGTCATCAGGGACAGCGGTACGGATCATGGGGGCAGCGTAGACAGCCCTTCCCGGCGCACCCGTCACCGCGTCCGCAGCAACCGTCACCGCATCCGCCGCACGCGCCACGCATCCGCAGCACCCGTCACCGCACCGCGTCCACAGCACCCGTCACCGCATCAGCAGCAACCGCCGCGCGATCTCCGCATGATCCGGCGCGATCCGCCGCTCCCCGCCGCCGACCGCCCACACCGCGTTCTGGAGCACCCGCCCCAGCGTCCAGGCCCGCGCGCGCTCCCGGTCCCGCTCCAAGCCCAGCGCCTCCGTCAACGCGTCGAACCGCCACACCACCTCACCGGCGTCGAACAGGTTGTGCAGCGCCGGGAACAACTCGAACCCCGGGTCCCCCGCCAGCGGCTTCGGGTCCAGCGCCACCCACTCCCCCGCCCGCCCCGAGTCCGCGCGCCCCGCCAGGATGTTGTCGTAGTGCAGGTCCCAGTGGAGCAGCCGGTCCCCCGGCTCACCCGCCACCTCCCGCACCGCCGCCACGCAGTCCGCGAGCAGCCGCCGTTCCTCCTCGTCCGCCAGCCGCTCCACCACCCCCGGAGCCGCCGCCAGCATCCGCTCCACCGCATCGCCCAGCGTCCGCAGCCCCGCCGGCGCGGGCACCGCCGCCAGCCGGCCCAGCACCTCACCGAGCACCGTCACCGCCGCACGCGCCCCGGCCACGTCAACCACACCACCCGCACCACCCCCAGCAGCCACCCGCGACAACGGCCGCCCCTCGTCCAGCCGCTCCAGCAACAGCGCCCCGGTCTCCGGGTCATGGCCGAGCACCTCCACCGCCCCGGCCCCCGCCGCACCCCACGCCCGCAGCGCGACCGGCTCGCCCGCCGTCTCCTCGTCCACCAACTGGAGCTTCAGCACGGCCGGCACCCCGTCCGCCTCCCGCACCACCGGCAGGACCAGCGCACACATGCCGTACATCACGGCCCCGTCCCGCCGCAGCCCCCACTCCTCCAGGAACCGGCCGGCAAGGCCCGGCAACGCGGCGACGAAGGCCCGTCCGGCCGCGCCGTTGAATGCGTACTGAGAGGCGATCAGCTCGTCCGGGATGTCAATCACGCCAAGGATCCTAGGGGCGTGCGTCAATCGGACCATGCCCCGAAAACGGCCGGGCCCCACCACCGAGGGCAACGGGAGACCCGCCGGCCTCCGCGCCACCGCCGTACGCCGCTGGATCGCCACCGCACCCGGCACCTACCTCTGGCTGGCGGTCCTCTTCGTCACCACCGTCGTCCTGCACCGGATGTCCCCCGCCTTCGAGGACGACTTCCTGCGGGACCGCTCCACCAACCTCCACGAGCTCGCGCAGAACCCCGTCCGCGCCCTGATCTCCAGCGCCTTCTGGATCGACGGCGGCCGCTGGCTCCCGTACGCCGTCCTGTTCACCGTCTTCCACGCCACCGCCGAACACTGGCTCGGCACCCTGCGCTGGCTCGCGGTCGCCGTCGCCGCGCACGTCGTGGCCACGCTGGTCAGCGAGGGCGTCCTCGCCTGGGCCATCCGGGACGGGCACGCCCCGCAGTCGGCCACCACCACCCTCGACGTCGGCGTGAGCTACGCCCTCGCCGGGGTGATCGCCGTCCTCACCTACCGCGTCCCGCACCCCTGGCCGTACGTCTACGTCTTCGCCGTCCTCGTCTTCTACGGCATCCCGCTGGTCGCCGACGGCCGCACCTTCACCGACGTGGGCCACTTCACCGCCGTACTGACCGGCCTGGCCTGCTACCCCCTCACCCGCACCCGCCGGAAGACGCGGAAGACGAAACACCCCGCCGCGCAGTAACGTCCCGCCACACATACGCTCGGCGTCAACGGAGAACCGGCGCAGCGGCACACCGAGCACCACCGTCACACCCGACAGGGACCCAGGGGCATCATGAGCACCGTCAGCAACGCCAGTACCGTCAACGGCGGCATATCGTTCTGGTACGCGCAGGAGGGCACACCGGCCCCCCGTGAACCCCTCCCCGGCGACGCGAGCGCCGACGTCTGCATCGTCGGCGGCGGCTACACGGGGCTCTGGACGGCGTACTACCTGAAGAAGGCCGTCCCCTTCCTCAACATCACCGTGCTGGAGGCCAAGTTCTGCGGTTACGGGGCCTCCGGCCGTAACGGCGGCTGGCTGTACAACGGCATCGCGGGCCGGGAGCGGTACGCGAAACTCCACGGCCACGACGCCGCCGTACGGCTCCAGAAGGCGATGAACGAGACCGTCGGCGAGGTCGTCCGGACCGCCGCCGAGGAGAAGATCGAGGCCGACATCCACCAGGGCGGCGTCCTGGAGGTGGCCCACACCCCGGCGCAGCTCGCCCGCCTCAAGGACTTCCACAGCGTCGAGGTCGCGTTCGGGGAGACCGACCGGGTCCTGCGCGGCGCCCGCGAGACAGCCGAACGCGTCCACGTCACCGGAGCCGTCGGCTCCACCTGGACCCCGCACGGCGCCCGGCTCCACCCGGCCAAGCTGGTCAAGGGGCTCGCGGACACCGTCGAGGCGCTCGGCGTCACCATCCACGAGTCGACACCGGTCACCGAGATCAAGCCCAAGCACGCCGTCACCCCGTACGGCACGGTCCGCGCCCCCTACATCCTGCGTTGCACCGAGGGCTTCACGGCCGGCCTCAAGGGGCTCAAGCGGACCTGGCTCCCGATGAACTCCTCCATGATCGCCACCGAACCGCTCCCCGCCCGCATCTGGGACACCATCGGCTGGGAGGGCCGCGAGACCCTCGGCGACATGGCCCACGCCTACCTCTACGCCCAGCGCACCGCCGACGACCGCATCGCCATCGGCGGCCGCGGCTACCCCTACCGCTACGGCTCCGCTACCGACAACGACGGCCGCACCCAGCCCGCCACCATCGCCGCCCTGCGCGACCTCCTGGTCCGCCTCTTCCCGACCACGGCGGGCGTCCGCATCGACCACGCCTGGTCCGGCGTCCTCGGCGTCCCCCGCGACTGGTGCGCCACCGTCACCCTGGACCGCTCCACCGGCCTCGGCTGGGCGGGCGGATACGTCGGCTCCGGCGTCGCCACCGCCAACCTCGCCGCCCGCACCCTGCGCGACCTCATCCAGCAGGACTCCGGCCAGGCCGGCCCCACCGACCTCACCACGCTCCCCTGGGTCAACCACAAGGTCCGCCGCTGGGAACCGGAACCCTTCCGCTGGCTCGGCGTCCACGGCCTGTACGCCGCCTACCGCACCGCCGACCGCCGCGAGACGACCTCACCGCGCCCCGGCACCGACCCCATCGCGAAGGCGGCGGACCGCATCGCGGGCCGCCACTGACGATCTAGTCGGACTCCTCGGCCACCAGCACCCCCACCTTGTCGATCCGGTGCTCCGGATTGCCGAGACCGTCCCGCCAGAAGTTCCCGGCCGCGTCGTCCTCGGGCGTCGCACAGGTGGAGATCGTGATCATGGCCCGGGACGGCTCGGCACCGGGCCGCCCCGGCACCTCGGCCCGCTGCTCGGCCAGCGAACGCTCACTGCGGAAGGAGGTCTGCCGGGTCGCGGTGATCTCGTACGTGTACCGGGTGCCGTCCTCCACCACGTACACGGGATCGCCCTTGCCGAGATCCGGCAGCTCCCGCAACACACCCCCGGCGCTCAGCCGGTGCGCGGTGACGAGGTAGTTGCCGACATCTCCCGGCCCGACCCCGCCCTCCTCCCCGTACGGACTGGAGGCCACGCCCCGGTCCTGGATCCGGCTGCCGGGCACGTCGTCGGTGGTCCCCTCGTACGGCACGACGTCCAGGTCCGCGACACCGATGGCGGGGATCGCGAGGACGGCGGTCCCGGTACGGGGTTCGGTGCGGTCGGCGGGCGCGGCGGAGACGAAACCGGTGGTCAGCAGGGCGGCGGCCCCGGCACAGGCCAGCGCCCTGGGCAGCGTACGGCGTGTACGAAGACGACGGCGGCGGCTCATGGGCATCCATCCCCATCCCTGTCCGGGTCCGGTACGTCCAGTACACCAGGGCAGGCTCAGTCGCGCGGCCAGGGCCGCCCGTCGAGACGCTCGATCGAGAGGTTCAGGCGGCTGAGCGAGGCGGCGAGCTGCTCGGCCTCCTCGGGCGTCCAGTCGGCCATGACCTTCGCCAGACCCGCCACGTTCCGGTCGCGGTCGCTGTCGAGCCGGCGCGCGCCTTCCTCGGTGATGGCGAACTTGCGGGCGATGCCGCCGTCGGGATCCGGGATGCGCTCGACGACACCGGAGCGGAGCATCGCGGCGGTCTGCCGGTTGAGCGTGGAGGCGTCGAGGCCGAACGCCTCGCTGAGCTGGCTGATGGACATGGGGCCCTCCACCTGGATCCGGCTGAGCAGGATGTAGGCGCTGCGATCGAGCCGCCACTCCACGCGCGGGGTGAGCAGGTGCATGTACCGGCCGAGCAGCATGGTCTCGCGTTCGATCCGGTCGATGGGCATGTCCACGCGTCCAGGTATATCACGGCAGATATGCACACTACACAAGATGTGCATGATGCACATTCAAGGTATCTTGCACAGCTGAACGTCACCTATGACGCCCCGACACAGCAGGCCCGCAAGGGCGAGAAGGAGACACCTCGTGGAGAGCTCACCGCCCGCAGCGGCCCACCCGGGAGGGCCCGCGGCCGACCCCGCGGAACGCACGGCCCGTCCCGGAGGCATCGTCGGGATCCTCGCCTTCGCCGGCATCGTGGCCGCACTCACGCAGACGCTGGTGGTGCCGCTGATCGCGCAGCTGCCGACCCTCTTCGACACCTCCGCGTCCAACGCCTCCTGGGTCATCACCGCCACCCTGCTGGCCGCGGCCGTCTCCACGCCCGTCGCCGGACGGCTCGGCGACATGTACGGCAAGCGGCGGATGCTGCTCGTCTCCCTCGTACCGCTGGTCCTCGGCTCAGCGGTCTGCGCACTGTCCTCCTCCGTCGTCCCGATGATCGCCGGACGCGGCCTCCAGGGCCTCGGCATGGGCGTGGTGCCGCTCGGCATCAGCCTGCTGCGGGACGTCGTCCCGGCGGAGAAGCTCGGCCCGTCCATCGCGATCATGAGCGCGTCGATGGGCGTGGGCGGCGCGCTGGGCCTGCCGTTCGCCGCCGCGATCGCGGAGAACACCAGCTGGCGGGTGCTGTTCTGGGTCGTCGCCGTACTGGCCCTCGCGGTCGGCGCACTGATCGCCGCCCTGGTCCCGGCGGACCGCCCCGCCACCGGGCGCGGCGGCTTCGACCTGCCCGGCGCCATCGGCCTCGGCGCCGCACTGATCGCCCTCCTCCTCGCCGTCTCCAAGGGCGCCGACTGGGGCTGGGGCGGCGCCACGACTCTCACCCTCTTCGCCGCCGCGCTCGTCCTCCTGCCCGCCTGGGGCTGGTGGGAACTGCGCCTGCGCGACCCGCTCGTCGACCTCCGCGTGACCGCCCGACCCCAGGTCCTGATGACGAACACGGCCTCGGTCCTGGTCGGCTTCGCGATGTACGCGCAGTCCCTCGTCGTCCCCCAGCTGCTCCAGCTCCCCGAGGCGACGGGCTACGGCCTCGGCCGGTCGATGCTGGCGATGGGCCTGTGGATGGCCCCGGCCGGACTGATGATGATGGCGATGTCCCCGCTCGGCGCGAAACTCTCCGCCGCCAAGGGCCCCAAGGTCACCCTGACCGTCGGCAGCCTCCTCATCGCCGCCGGTTACGGCCTCTCCGTCCCCCTGATCGGCTCAGGCTCCCCGTGGAGCCTGCTGCTGGTCACCCTCGTCTGCAACTCGGGCGTCGGCTTCGCGTACGGAGCCATGCCGGCCCTCATCATGAGCGCGGTCCCGCCGTCCGAGACCGCCTCCGCCAACAGCTTCAACGCCCTGATGCGCTCCATCGGTACGTCGTTCGCCGCGGCCGTCATCGGCGTGGTCCTGGCCCGCATGACGACCGACTTCGGCGGCTTCCCGCTCGCCTCCGAGAACGGCTTCCGCGTGGCGATGCTGATCGGCTGCGGCGTGGGCCTGGCAGCGGCGGCGGTGGCCGCGCTCATCCCCGTACGAACGGCGAAGTCCCCGCTCGAACCCCCCGCGCCCGCCACCGCACCGACACGGGCCCGTCAGGAGGCATGAGCAAAAGAGTTCACAAACGGGAACCGTCTCCTCCCGAAGAACGTGTTCGCTCCTGCAGATGGCCGGGGCCCCCGACCGGGGCCCCGGACGCGCAATGGGGGGAACATGTCGCGTTGGAGAGAACTGCCCGCCGAACTGGATCCGGCGGCCTACCGGTTAGTCGTACGCCTGCGCGCACTGAAGGACCATTCCGGCCTCAGCACACGGCAGTTGGCCGTGAAAACGGGGTACAGCACGAAGTCGTGGGAGCGGTATCTCGGAGGCAGGACCCTGCCGCCGCACGACGCCGTGGACGCCATGGCCCGGATCGCCGGAGAGGATCCGACGCGGCTGCTCGCACTGCGCGAGATCGCCGCCGCGGTCCGGCAACGGCGTCGCACGTTCACACCCGCACCGGAAACAACCGCACCCGGAACACCGTCCCCGGAACGCACCTGCCTCGCCACGGCCTTGCGCGAACTGAAGGACCGCACCGGCCTGAGCCTGGCCGGCCTGGCGGAGCGGACCACGTACAGCAGGTCCTCCTGGCACCGCTGCCTCACGGGCACGACGCTGCCACCGCGCCGGGCGGTGGAGGACCTTTGCCGCCTGGCCGACGAACCGCCCGGCCGCTGCCTGGCCCTGTGGGAGATCGCGGAATCCACGGAGAGCGGCCGCACGACACGGCGCGCGGCCGGCCCCGGCTGACCGGACCCTGTAGGCAGAACCGGACACCGCCGTACCCCCACCCCACCACCCACTCCGGGAGCCCCCGCATGGACCCGAACGACACCACCACGTTCCTGGCGATCTGCAGCCACACCCACCTCTTCCCAGGCGCCCGCTGCCACCTCCAGGGCCTCCCCGACCCCACCACCTTCGCCGCGGCCCCACACCCGCTCGACCTCTACCTCCGCTTCCCCGACGGAGCGGCCACGGACGCGGAACTGCACACGGACCCCCCGGCGCTCAGCGTCCCGGCGTACACAACAGGCGCGGGCACAGCCATCGCGGCCCACACCTGGACCGTCCGCGACATCACCGCGACGGGCGCCGAGGTAGAGCTGACGATCGGCGCCGGAAGCGAGAGCTGACGATCGGCGCCGGAAGCGAGAGCTGACGATCGGCGCCGGAAGCGCGACCTGACCCACCGAGCACAGCACGGAAGCCAACAAGAAAGCCCAGGTCAGAAACCATCTGACCTGGGCTTCCCACCGGGCCCCCTGTCGGATTCGAACCGACGACCTACGCATTACAAGTGCGTTGCTCTGGCCAGCTGAGCTAAGGAGGCGTGCCGGAGCAGTGTATCCAACCGCGCAGCCGGCCCGTCCGTGATTTCCCTGTGCCCTGAGCTACTGACAGATCGGAAAACGCCAGGTAGCGTCACGGCAGGTCCACTCAAGTGGACCAGACCACTCCCTACTCGGATCGTCCGGCACGTTCCTGCCGGTGGAGGAGAAGATTCAGCATGGCCAGTGTCACGTTCGACAAGGCGTCCCGCGTCTACCCCGGCTCCACGAAGCCGGCGGTGGACCAGCTCGAGATCGACATCGCGGACGGTGAGTTCCTCGTCCTCGTCGGTCCTTCCGGTTGTGGCAAGTCGACCTCCCTGCGCATGCTCGCGGGTCTTGAGGACGTCAACGGCGGTGCCATCCGCATCGGTGACCGCGACGTCACGCACCTGCCGCCGAAGGACCGGGACATCGCCATGGTGTTCCAGAACTACGCGCTCTACCCGCACATGTCCGTCGCGGACAACATGGGCTTCGCGCTGAAGATCGCCGGTGTGAACAAGACCGACATCCGGGCGAAGGTCGAAGAGGCCGCCAAGATGCTGGACCTCACCGACTACCTGGACCGCAAGCCGAAGGCGCTCTCCGGTGGTCAGCGGCAGCGTGTGGCGATGGGCCGGGCCATCGTGCGGGAGCCGCAGGTCTTCCTCATGGACGAGCCGCTGTCGAACCTCGACGCCAAGCTCCGTGTCTCCACCCGTACGCAGATCGCCTCGCTGCAGCGCCGCCTCGGCATCACCACCGTGTACGTCACCCACGACCAGGTCGAGGCCCTCACCATGGGCGACCGGGTCGCGGTGCTGAAGGACGGGCTGCTCCAGCAGGTCGACTCGCCGCGCAACATGTACGACCGGCCGGCCAACCTCTTCGTCGCCGGCTTCATCGGCTCGCCCGCGATGAACCTGGTCGAGGTCCCGATCACCGACGGTGGCGTGAAGTTCGGCAACAGCGTCGTCCCGGTCTCGCGTGAGGCGCTGTCCGCCGCCGCGGACCGCGGCGACACGACCGTCACGGTCGGCATCCGCCCCGAGCACTTCGACATCGTCGAGCACGGCAGCGCCGCCGCGAAGTCCCTGACCAAGGGCTCCTCGGACGAGCCGGCCGGTCTCGCGGTCTCCGTGAACGTCGTCGAGGAGCTCGGCGCCGACGGGTTCGTCTACGGTGCCGCGCAGGTCGGCGGCGAGCACAAGGACCTGGTCGTCCGTGTCGGCGGCCGTGCCGTGCCGGAGAAGGGCACCGAGCTGCACGTCGTGCCGCGCCCGGACGAGCTGCACGTCTTCGCCACCTCGACCGGCGAGCGCCTCACCAACTGACCCCGTCAGGCTTCTCGGCCCCGCCTCCCCTTCCCGGGGACGCGGGGCCGTTTGCGTGCCCGGAAGCGTGTTGAGGTTTCAGCGCCGAGCCGCGTCAAATACCCCGGCACACAGGGCATTTCCCCCTGCTTCGTCAACCTGGCATTCGAAAGGACGCGTCGAACCATCCCCCGGAGGGGTGACGAAATGTCATCGCACCACCACCGACCGCTACGCTCGCTGCGTGACCCACACCGCTCGGCGCATCGGCCGATCCTTCGCCCTCGTCCTGCCCGTCGTCATGGTGCTCTCCGGGACCCTCGCGGTCAGCAGTGTTCCGTGGGCGGGATCGGACAAAGACTCCACGCTGCTGGCCGCCTCCTCGGAGACCGTGTCCAAGCCCGCGAAGCCCCGCGCCGCCCAGGACATCCTGCGCGACAAGCTGCTCGTCGAGCTCCAGGAGAAGGACCCGGGCACCGCGCTCACGGGCCTCCAGCGCGCCGTCGAACAGCGCCCCTCGCTGGCGCGCCACTGCATGTCGATCGCGAAGGCGCTCGGCAAGGCCGCGGTCGAGCAGTACGGCCCGTCGCGCGCGCAGCGCTTCTCCCGTCCCGTCTGCGACACCTCGTTCGCCTCCGGGGTCGCCCAGTTCAGCTGAAGGTGAGCGGAGACGGAGCGGGCTGAGCCGCGTACGTACGTCTCCGTGCCGTGAAGGAGCTGCCGTCGCCCGGCCGTCGTCGGGCAGCGGCGGCTTCTGCGTGCCCGCACCGCATATCGTGCGTGCCATGCATACGTATCCGACGCAGGCCGTGATCCTCGCCGGTGGCCAGGGGTCGCGGCTGCGGCCGTACACCGATGACCGTCCCAAGCCGATGGTGGAGATCCCGGGGACCGGGACTCCGATCATCGGCCATCAGCTGTCCTGGCTCGCCGCCGAGGGCGTGACCGATGCCGTGGTCTCCTGCGGCCACCTCGCCGAGGTGCTCCAGGAGTGGCTGGAGTCCGCCGTGCTGCCGCTGCGGGTGACGACGGTGGTGGAGAGGGAGCCGCTGGGCCGTGGCGGCGGGCTGAAGTACGCGGCGCAGCGGCTGCCCGATCCGGAGCAGCCCTGGTATGCCACCAACGGCGACATCTGGACGCGGTTCTCGTTGCGCGAGATGGCCGCGTTCCACACGGAGCGCGATGCCACCGCCACGCTGGCGCTGGCGCGGCCGCGGATTCCGTGGGGTGCGGTGGAGACGGACGCGTTCGGGCACATCACGGACTTCATCGAATCGCCGCCCTCGCCGTATCTGATCAACGCGGGCGTGTACGTGTTCTCGCCGGCGTTCACGGGGATGCTGCCGGACCAGGGTGACCATGAGCGGACGACGTTCCCGCGGCTGGCCCGGGAGCGGCGGCTGGCCGGGTATCCGCTGCCTCATGGGGCGTACTGGCGGGCGATCGACACGGCGAAGGACCTGACCGAGGCGGCGCGCGAGCTGGGCGCGCAGGGCGGCGGCTGACGCGTACGCACGTCGAAGAGGGGCGGCCCCCACCCGATGCCCGGGTGGGGGCCGCCCCTCTGGCCGTGTGCCGCTGCGGTCAGCCGAGGAGGCCGCCGATGGGGTTGCGGCCGCCGCCGGTGGAGCCGCCCGGGTCGGCGCCTTCGCCGCCGCCGTTGGCGGGCGGGGCTTCGGGTTCGGCGGCGCCGCCGCCGGTGGAGCCGTCGCCGCCGGTGGAGCCGGAGGAGGTGGGGCCGGCGCTGGTGGCGGCGGGGGGCTGCTGGGGGGTGGTCTGGGGCGGGGGTTCCTGGCCGGTGCCCTGGGTCTGGCTGGGCTGGGTGTCGTTGCCGGTGCCGGCGCTCTGGCCGCCGCCGGATTCGCGGGTGGCGCCGGGCGTGGTGGCCTGGCCGCCGGTGGCGGGGGTGGTGGGGGCTCCGGAGCTGGTGGGCTCGGGGGTGCGCTCCTGGTCCTCGGGCGTACGGGAGGCCTGGCGCTCGCCGGTGGACTCCTGCGGGAGCGGCTGGCCGGGGAGCTGATTGGTGGGGTAGTCGTTGCGGCCGGGGACGGTGACGACCTCGGCCGAGCGGACGGCGCCGCCGAGGATGGAGCCGATGAGGAGGGTGAGGCCGATGACGACGGAGGCGACGACGCCTCCGCGGCGCAGGACGCGGCGGCGCAGGTCCCAGATCTCGGAGCGCGGTCCGAGCGTGCGCCAGGCCTCTCCGGCGAGCCGTCCGTCGACGGAGTAGACGGGGGCGCCCGCGATGATCAGCGGGCTCCAGGCGGCCAGCAGGATGATGTCGGGCGCGTCGTACACGGCGACGGTGCGCCAGCTGACGGTCACCAGGAGGGCGGCGGAGAGCAGAGCGCCGACGGAGGCGGCGACGCGCTGCCAGAGGCCGAGGACGGTGAGGACGCCGACGACGACCTGGAGGAAGGCGACGGTCAGTCCGGCGCCGACCGGGTGGGAGAGGGCGAAGTCGCGGAGCGGTTCGGCGAGCGCCCAGGGGTGCAGCGAGGTGAGCCACTTGACCATGGAGCCGCGTTCGCCGCCGTCGAAGTAGACGGGGTCGCAGAGCTTGCCCATGCCGGCGTAGATGGAGATGAAGCCGAGGAGGACCCGCATGGGGAGCAGGACGACGCCGAGGTTCATCCGGTGGCCGGGGTAGTAGGCGTGGCGGACGGGGTCGTTGCCGTGGCGGCGGGCGCGGGCCTCGGTGCTCTCCTCGTAGCCGTCGTCGTCACCGTCGGGGCCGGTTCCGGTGGCGGTGGTGGCCGGCGCGTCGTCGAAGGAGTCGTACGCGCCGACGGCCTGGCGCATGGGCGGCAGGAGCGGGCCGGTGCGTCCGGGCTGCTGCGGTGCGGTCAGTACGGGGTTGGGCTGGGTCTCCTCCAGGAGCGGGATGACCTGGGTCGCGCCCGCCGCGAGGCCGTCCGCGGCTCCGGCGGTGAGCGCGGTGTCGAGGTGGCCGGCGGTGGAGTTGCGTACGGCCTGGAGGAGGCCGGTGGCGCCGGGGTCGCCCGGGGCCGATCTGCCGCTCCAGACGACCGGTGCCCGCCTGCGGCCGCCGCCGGCTCCTGCACCGCTCATGGCGGGGATGCGGGCGGTGTCGGCGAGACCGCGCAGCCGTGCGCGCTGGCCCGGGGCGAGCTGCACCCGGAAGCTGGCGTGGTTGACGATGACCTGCGCGGGGTCGCTGTCCACCTTGGTCATGCTCAGGGCGGGTTGCTCGTCGAACCGAGGCGTTCTGGTGTCCACACTCATCTAACCGAGTGATGGGTGGTTAGGACACTGCCTTGACGGGCCCGATGTGTCCGAGACCCGTCAAGATCCGGCCAAACTCGGGCATCCTGGAACCCTGTTCGGCGTTCGCGCGTCAACTCGGTGAGCGGGCGAGCCCGTTGCCGAGGTGGTCACCGCGCGAACGCCGTACGGACGTCCGGTTCCGCTATCCGCGGCGGCGTGCCACCTCGTACAGCACGATGCCCGCCGCGACACCGGCGTTGAGCGATTCGGCGCCGCCCGGCATGGAGATCCGGACGCGGTAGTCGCAGGTCTCGCCGACGAGGCGGCCGAGGCCCTTGCCCTCGCTGCCGATGACGATGACGACCGGGCCGGCCAGCTCCTCCAGGTCCTCGACCGTGTGCTCGCCGTCGGCGGCGAGGCCGACGACCGTGAGGCCCGCCTTCTGGTAGCCCTCCAGGGCGCGGGTCAGGTTGGTGACCCGGGAGACCGGGGTGCGGGCCGCCGTACCGGCCGAGGACTTCCACGCTCCGGCGGTCATACCGGCCGCGCGGCGCTCGGGGACGACGACGCCGTGGCCGCCGAACGCGGAGACCGAGCGGACGATCGCGCCGAGGTTGCGCGGGTCGGTGACGCCGTCGAGGGCGACGATCAGCGGGTCCTCGTGGTTGTCCTGCGCGGCGACGAGCAGGTCGTCCGGGTGCGCGTACTCGTACGGCGGGACCTGGAGGACGAGGCCCTGGTGGTTCAGGCCGTTCGTCATCCGGTCCAGCTCGGGGCGCGGGGCCTCCATCAGGTTGATGGTGCCGCGGTCGCCCGCGAGCTTGAGCACGTCGCGGACGCGCTCGTCGTTGTCGATGTACTGCTGGACGTACAGGGTGACGGCGGGCACACCGTCGCGCAGGGCCTCGTAGACCGGGTTGCGGCCGACGACCATCTCCGAGGTGCCCTTCACACCGCCGCGCCGGGGCGCGGGGCGGCGGGCGGCGGCCTGCTTGGCCTGGGCGTTGGCGACCCGGTTCTTCTTGTGTCCCTTGCGGGCGGAGGCGGGCGGCGTGGGTCCCTTGCCTTCGAGACCACGGCGTCGCTGACCACCGCTGCCGACCTGCATGCCCTTCTTGTTGGACGTGCGGCGGTTCCTGCGCTGGCTGTTCCCGGCCATGACCTACCTGTTTCGTTGCTTTCAGACGTGCGTACGTATGAGGACAAGTGTGCCGCCCGGATCGCCGGGCGGCACAACTGTGCTGTTCGGAGGGGTGCGGCTCAGCGCGGTCCCAGTGTCCACCGGGGACCGTTGGCGCTGTCCTCGATGACCAGTCCGGACTGGTTGAGCTGGTCGCGGATGGCGTCGGCGGCGGCCCAGTCCTTGCGGGTGCGGGCCGACTGCCGCTGGTCGAGGACGAGGCGTACGAGGGTGTCGACGACGCCATGCAGGTCCTCGCCCCGGTCGCCCTCGCCCGCCCAGTGCTCGTCGAGCGGGTCGAGTCCGAGGACGCCGAGCATGGCCCGGACCTCGGCGAGGCGGGCGACGGCGGCTTCCTTGTCGTCGGCGGCGAGCGCGCTGTTGCCCTGGCGGACCGTGGTGTGGACGATCGCGAGGGCCTGCGGCACGCCCAGGTCCTCGTCCATCGCCTCGGCGAAGGCGGGCGGCACCTCGGCGGCGGGCGGGACGGTCTCGCCGGCCTTCTCGGTGACGCGCTGGACGAAGCCCTCGATCCGCGCGAACGCGGACTCGGCGTCGCGCAGGGACTCCTCGCTGTACTCGATCATCGAGCGGTAGTGCGGGGTGCCCAGGTAGTAGCGCAGGACGATCGGGCGCCAGTGCTTGACCATCTCGCTGACGAGGACGGAGTTGCCGAGCGACTTGGACATCTTCTCGCCGGACATGGTGACCCAGGCGTTGTGCACCCAGTAGTTGGCGAACGCGTCGCCGTACGCCTTGGCCTGGGCGATCTCGTTCTCATGGTGCGGGAAGACCAGGTCGAGTCCGCCGCCGTGGATGTCGAACGCGGAGCCCAGGTACTTGTGGGCCATCGCGGAGCACTCCAGGTGCCAGCCGGGCCGGCCGCGGCCCCACGGGGTCTCCCAGCTCGGCTCGCCGGGCTTGGCCGCCTTCCACATGGCGAAGTCGCGCGGGTCGCGCTTGCCGGTCTCGCCCTCGCCGGCGGGCTGGCGCAGGTCGTCCAGCTCCTGGTTGGAGAGGGAGAGGTAGCCGGGGAGGGACCGGACGTCGAAGTAGACGTTGCCGTCGGCCTCGTAGGCGTGGCCGCGCTCGATCAGGCCGCGCATCATCTCGATCATCTCGGTGATGTGGCCGGTGGCGCGGGGCTCGTAGGTGGGCGGCAGGCAGCCCAGCGCGTCGTAGCCGTCGTTGAACGCGCGCTCGTTCTCGTAACCGATCGACCACCAGGGGCGGCCCTGTTCGGCGGACTTCCAGATGATCTTGTCGTCGATGTCGGTGACGTTCCGGATGAACGTCACGTCGTAGCCGCGGTAGGTGAACCAGCGGCGCATGATGTCGAAGTTCAGCCCGGAACGGATGTGGCCGATGTGCGGTGCCGCCTGGACGGTAGCGCCGCAAAGGTAGATCGAGACGCAGCCCGGCGTGAGCGGGACGAAGTCACGGATCTGCCGGGCGCTGGTGTCGTGCAGGCGAATAGTCACGCCTCAAGGGTAGTAGGCCGACACCAGTGCCCCGCGACCCTTGGACGATCGCGGGGGCAACTTTCTGATACCGGCTGGTCCGAGCGGCTCCGCAAGGGGCGCGAGGCGGCTCTTTCGGGGCGCTCCGGGGGCGTTGGGGGCTTGTTCCGGGGCGCGCCCGGGGCTTTCGCCGGCCCTTTCGGGCCGGCGGATGCGCTCAGATGCTGCCGACGACCTTGCGCGGCGTGATCCGGACCACGACCCGGGGGTCGTCCTGGCCGGAGTTCGGGTTGAACTCCCCGTACGGCTTGCCGGTGTACTTCACCGACAGCTCGTCGATCAGCTCCTGGCCGCCCTCCGTGGTCAGCTCCGCCTGGCCCCGGATCTCGGCGTAGGAGTAGGGGTTGTCGGCCGGCTGGACGACGACGGTGACGCGCGGGTCGCGGCGGAGGTTCTTCTCCTTGCGGCGGCCGACCGTGGTGGAGATCAGGACGTCGTCGCCGTCGCGCTTCACCCAGACCGGGGAGACCTGCGGGCTGCCGTCCGGCTGGATGGTGGCGATGTTGACGAAGACCGGGGTGTCGAGAAGGTTCTTGAGCTCGGTGGAGAGTGCGGCGGTCATGACGTACGTCCTCCTGGTGGCCGGCGTGGTTCGAGTGCTCCTACCCCCCAACCTCGCGGAGTCTCCGTTTCCTTCCCGCGTCGCCCTACTTGTCGACGCCGTTGGGCCGTACGGGTGACGGAGCGTCCCGTACGGCCTGACGGCGGCGTCGTCGTGGCGGTGGCGTGGCGACGGCGTGGCGACGGCGGCGTGACGGTGGTGTGGCGACGGCGTGGCGACGGCGGCGTGGCGGTGACGTACGTCAGCGCGCCCGGTACACCAGTGCCGTCGCGATCCCCGCGAGCCCCTCGCCGCGGCCGGTGAAGCCGAGGCCGTCCGAGGTGGCGGCGGAGAGCGAGACCGGGGCGCCCACGGCGGCGGACAGCACCTTCTGCGCCTCGTCGCGCCGCTTGCCGATCTTCGGGCGTACGCCGACGACCTGGACGGCGACGTTACCGATCTCGTACCCCTCGGCGCGGACGATCCGGGCGGCCTCGGTGAGCAGGGTCACGCCGGCGGCGCCGGACCACTCGGGGCGGCCGGTGCCGAAGTGCTGCCCGAGGTCGCCGAGGCCGGCGGCGGAGAAGAGCGCGTTGCAGGCGGCGTGCGCGACGACGTCGGCGTCGGAGTGGCCGGCCAGACCGGGGCCCTCGCCCTCCCACTTCAGGCCCGCGCACCAGAGCTCGCGGCCCTCCTCGAAGGCGTGGATGTCGGTGCCGATGCCGACGAGCGGGATGACGGGGGCGCCGGGGCCTTCGGCCGCGTGCTGGTCAGAAGCCATCGTTGGCCCTCCTGCGGGCGAGTACCGCTTCGGCCAGCACCAGGTCGAGCGGCCGGGTCACCTTGAACGCCTCCTCGTGGCCGGGGACGACGACGACCGGCTTGCCGAGGCGTTCGACCATGCCCGCGTCGTCGGTGGCGCCCTCGCCGTCGAGTGCGACCTCGGCGTGGGCCCGTACGAGCGTGTCCCGGTCGAAGCCCTGCGGGGTCTGCACCGCGCGCAGCCTGGCCCGTACGGGAGTGGAGAGCACCGGTTCCGGCTCGCCGGCCACCTCGGCGGGCTCGACCTCCTTGACGGTGTCGGTGAGCGGCAGCGCGGGGACGACGGCCGGTGCCCCGTTCCGTACGGCCTCGACGACCGCGTCCACCGTGTCGACCGGCACCAGCGGGCGGGCGGCGTCGTGGACCAGGACGACGGAGATGTCCTCGGGCAGCGCGTCGAGTCCGAGGCCCACGGACTCCTGGCGGGTGTCGCCGCCGGGCACGACCAGGTAGTCGGTGCGCTCGGGCAGGGCATGCTCGTCGAGGAGGTGCTTCACCTCGGGCGCGCCGTCCGGCGGGGCGACGACCACGACGAGGGAGACGGTCCGGGAGGCCGCCATGGCGCGTACGGCGTGGATGAGCATGGGCGTGCCGCCGAGCGACCGGAGGGCCTTGGGGGCGCCCGGTCCGAGCCGTATGCCCCGCCCGGCCGCCGGGATGACCGCTGCGGTGCGCGGCGGACGCGGCCGGTCGGGCGGGGGTGGCGTCGATGTCATCGATTGCGCTCCGAAGGTCCGAAGGTTCGGCAGGTTTGTTTCCACGGGCGACGTGGGTAGGGGCCCAGCAAGCCGGGCGCGACGCCCTCAAGCTTGACCGGGCCCCTTCCGTGACACCCGGTCGAGCGTGGAGCGGGGTCGCGGCGGCGATCAGCGGGGCTCGGGTGTCACGAGCGACGTCGGGCTCTCGTGACGTCAGGTTCTCGTTCAGCGACGCCAGGATGGCGTTCCGGGTACGGACATGCCGCAGCGCCCGACGACACACCGTGTATAAACGGCTGGTCAGCGGGCACCGCGGCACATTCTTACGACCGGTGCGATCCGGTTCAGGACGCGAGGACCTCGTCGAGGAGGGCTTCGGCCTTGTCCTCGTTCGTGTTCTCCGCGAGAGCGAGCTCGCTCACCAGGATCTGGCGGGCCTTGGCGAGCATGCGCTTCTCTCCGGCGGAGAGACCGCGCTCGCGCTCACGACGCCACAGGTCACGCACCACTTCAGCGACCTTGATGACATCGCCCGAGGCGAGCTTTTCCAGATTTGCCTTGTAACGCCGGGACCAGTTGGTCGGCTCTTCGGCATACGGTGCGCGAAGCACCTCGAAGACCCGGTCCAGCCCCTCCTGCCCGACCACGTCGCGCACGCCTACGAACTCCGCATTGTCCGCCGGCACACGAACCGTCAAGTCGCCCTGGGCGACCTTGAGCACCAAGTAGGTCTTGTCCACGCCTTTGATCTGGCGAGTTTCGATAGCCTCGATCAGCGCGGCCCCGTGATGGGGATAGACCACGGTGTCGCCAACCTTGAACGTCATGTGACAGGTACCCCTTCCGTGGCTATCCAGAGTAACACGAGAATCGCCTCCCCTGAATGGCGTTTTCGCAGGTCAGGGCATATCTCAGGGCTTGACAACAGCGACACGGACGTGCTGCGGAAGGCTTCCGGGAGACGGTATTCGCAGGTCGGAGCGGCTGTGCGACCGGGACGAAACGTTCGCGTCACACGGCCCGGAAGCCTCACAGAAGAGGGCGAAAGTCCCGTTTTGTCGGGTTCCGGATGGTGAACTTTACGTACTCCGTTCGGTCGTCGATCACCCGTACGGAGGTAAGTGCGCGTGCCCCATGAAATTGATCAAGGGCCGCGCCTCAAGAGACCTCTCGCAACGCCTCTCACTAGGCCTTTCCCGCAGAATGCGCCGCGGCCGGAAGAATTGATCACCGCGATTATGTGAACGGCACGTGACACATCGGCCCCGAAGCGCGGTCCGCGCCGGCCTCTCCCGCTCCCACCGGCCGCCGGGAAGCGCTCCCCCGGAAGAGCCGAGCTCCCTAGAGGCGGGTCGGGTGCGGGGCGGGAGTGGTGGCTCGGTAGCCTAAGGCCGCTGACACGCCCTTAGGACGGCTTTACGTCACCCCTTCCGGTCGTCCACGGGGCGCTCAGCACACGTACAACGCCCGACGTCCGAAGTCCGCAGTCCGATCGTTCAAGGAGTTGCCGCCGCCGTGAGCCGCAGCCTTCGACACGGCGCCCTCGCCGCCACTGCCATCGCGTTCTCGATCGTCTCCCTGTCCGCCTGCGCGGCGGGCAACAACGCCGAGACGCTCAAGGTCAGGCCGGACAACGCGGCCACCTCGGTGGGCACCATCAAGGTCCAGAACGTGAACGTGATCACGCAGGCCGAGCCGGAGGCCGAGGGCCCCGCCGTGGTCGCCGCGACGCTGTTCAACGACGGCACCGAGGACGAGGTCCTGGAGAGCATCACGCTGCCCGGCACCGACGTCCAGGTGAAGCTCCAGGCCGCGAAGGGCAGCGGACCCGTCGAGATCCCGGCCGGCGGCCGGGTCGTCCTCGGCGGCGAGGGCAACGCCTCCGCCGTGATCGACAAGGGCCGCGAGGCCACCCAGGACGGCAACGTCCAGCAGATCGTCTTCAAGCTGAGCCGCACCGGCGACGTCGGCCTCGGCGCCGGCGTCGTCCCGGCGACCGGCTACTACGAGGACTTCGGCCCCAGCGCGCAGCCCGAGGCCCCGGCCGCGACGCCGAGCGCCACCCCGGACGCGGCCGGCTCCGAGACCCCGGAGGCCCCGGCCGGCGAGACCCCGGAGACGCCGGGCACCGAGGAGTCCCCGGCGGCCGGTACGGAGCAGTAGGACACGCCGGAGACCGCGACGGCCGGGACGACCGGCCGACGCCACCCGCGTACGTACGACTCGTGCACAGAGACACGTGAAGGGGCGCCTCCCGGCCGGGAGGCGCCCCTTCACGTGTCAGTCGCCGCGCGGTCTACGGCTCGAACTTGTACCCCAGGCCGCGCACCGTGACGAGGTAGCGCGGCGCGCCGGGGTCGGGCTCGATCTTGGCGCGCAGGCGCTTGACGTGGACGTCGAGGGTCTTGGTGTCGCCGACGTAGTCCGCGCCCCAGACCCGGTCGATGAGCTGCATCCGGGTCAGCACGCGGCCCGCGTTGCGCAGGAGCATCTCCAGGAGGTCGAACTCCTTGAGCGGGAGGTCGACCTTGCCGCCGGAGACGGTGACCACGTGCCGGTCCACGTCCATCCGGACCGGGCCCGCCTCCAGGGCGGCCGGAGTGACCTCCTCCGGCTCGCCGCGGCGGCGCAGGACGGCGCGGATGCGGGCGACGAGCTCGCGCGAGGAGAACGGCTTGGTGACGTAGTCGTCGGCTCCTATTTCGAGACCGACGACCTTGTCGATCTCGCTGTCCTTGGCGGTGACCATGATCACCGGAACGTTGGAGCGGCTGCGGAGCTGGCGGCACACCTCGGTGCCGGGCAGGCCGGGCAGCATCAGGTCGAGCAGGACCAGGTCGGCGCCGTTGCGCTCGAACTCGTCCAGGCCGTCGGGGCCGGTCGCGGCGATCGCGACCTCGAAACCCTCCTTGCGCAGCATGTAGGACAGGGCGTCGCTGAAGGATTCCTCATCCTCGACGACAAGCACTCGGGTCACGGAAGAGCCTCCGGGGCAGGGAAGGGGTCATAGGAGTCGGTCTCGAACGGGGGCTTGTCCTTTTCGCTGACGTCGCCGACGCCGTTGACGTCGTTGACGATAAGGAGTCCGCCGGTGGTGCGCTCCCTCACGGCGCCCGATTCGGGCAGCCGGAGGGTGAAGGTGGAGCCCTGTCCCTCGGAGCTCCAGACGGTGACCTCCCCGCCGTGCGAGGCGGCCACGTGTTTGACGATGGCGAGGCCGAGACCGGTGCCACCGGTGGCCCGTGAGCGGGCGGGGTCGACGCGGTAGAACCGCTCGAAGACCCGTTCGCGGTCCTTCTCGGAGATGCCGATGCCCTGGTCGGTCACGGCGATCTCGATCAGCTCCCCGCCCGGTCCGGCGGTGCGGCGGGCCGCGATACCGACCCGGGTGCGGGCGGGGCTGTAGTTGACGGCGTTCTCGACGAGGTTGCCGAGCGCGCCGACGAGCTGGCCCCGGTTGCCCCAGACCGTGAGGCCTTCGGTGCCGCCGGAGGCCATGGTGATCTGCTTGGATCCGGCCTGCTGGCGGCAGCGGTCGATCGCCTCGGCGACGAGCACCTCCACCTTGACCGGCTCGGCGTCCTCCAGGGGGTCGTCGTTCTGCACCCGGGAGAGGTCGATGAGCTCCTGTACGAGGTTGGTGAGCCGGGTCGCCTCGATCTGCATCCGTCCGGCGAACCGCTCCACAGCCTCCGGGTCGTCGGAGGCGTCCATGACCGCCTCGGAGAGCAGCGAGAGCGCTCCCGTGGGGGTCTTGAGCTCATGGCTCACGTTGGCGACGAAGTCGCGCCGGACCGCTTCGATCCGGCGGGCCTCGGTGAGGTCCTCGACCAGCAGCAGCACCAGCCGTGAGCCCAGCGGGGCGACCCGGGCAGAGACCGCGAGGGTGTCGCCGCGGCCGGTGCCGCGCCGGGGGAGGTCCAGCTCGCCCTGCCGTATCTCGCCGTCCCGCCGGGTGTCCCTGGCCATGTTGAGCATCGGCTCGACGGCCAGCCGGCCGCCCCTGACCAGGCCCAGCGCATACGCGGCGGAGCTGGCCTTGACCACGCTGTCGCTCTCGTCGAGCACGACGGCGGAGGAGCTGAGCACGGAGAGGACGGTGTCCACTCCCGGCGGCAGGGCGGCGTTGCCGTCCGGCCGCAGGGACGTACGCGTGGGCCGTTTCAGGTCGCGCTCGCTCCAGCGGAACGCCAGCATGGCGATCACACCGGTCAACAGCCCGGCGATCGCTGCAGCTGCGGCGACCGCCGCGTTCACGTCCATGCTTCAAGGTTATGCGGGTGCGCCGACACTCTCCCAGCCGTCCGAGTGCCATCTCGAACACTCGTCGCCCAGAGTTCACCGAGGGGTAGGAGCCGGTTCACTTAGGGGGCCGGATCCGGACGCGTTGCGGCCCCACCGTGGCACCGTGGGGGTCGGTCCGAGACCCCGGCCTCAGTTGGAACTGGAGAGGGACTTCCCATGCGCGACGCTTACCACGAGGAACTCGACTCGATCGGAGAAGGCCTGGTCGAGATGGCCCGGCTGGTCGGATCGGCGATCGGCCGGGCGACCACGTCCATGCTCGACGCCGACCTGAAGCTCGCGGAGAGCGTGATCGCCGGCGACCAGAAGGTCGACGACCTCCAGCACGACCTGGAGGCGCGTGCGATCGCCCTCCTCGCCCGTCAGCAGCCGGTGGCGACCGATCTGCGGATCGTGGTGACCTCGCTGCGGATGAGCGCCGACCTGGAGCGCTCCGGCGACCTCGCCCAGCACGTGGCGAAGCTGGCCCGGCTGCGCTTCCCGCAGTCGGCGGTCCCGAACGACCTGCACGCCACGATCCTGGAGATGGGCCAGCTCGCCCAGCGGCTGATGGCCAAGGCGGCCGAGGTCATCATCACCAAGGACGTCGATCTGGCGCTCCAGCTGGAGCAGGACGACGACGAGATGGACCTGCTGCACCGCACGCTCTTCCAGCACCTGATGGACGACCGCTGGAAGCACGGCATCGAGACGGCCGTCGACGTGACGCTGCTGGGCCGCTACTACGAGCGGTTCGCGGACCACGCGGTGTCGGTGGCCAAGCGGGTCGTCTACCTGGTGACGGGTGAGCACGCGGACGAGATCCAGGCGGCGACGCCGGTGGAGGGCTCGTAACCTCTCCGGACGCTCCCTCTTCGGACGCCGTTCAGAGGTTCGCGCGCTCCCGGCGCACGCGAGTCGCACATGCGTTCTTGCATGTGTGCGCCGTTGATGCGCCGGGCGGGGTGGGCATGCAATGGGGCGGGGACGGCGCCATGGCCGTACGCGGTACGTACGGGCCATGCCGTCTCGTCCCCGGCGGCGGCGCAGCGGCGTCGGCCGCCCAGCCGTACGCCCTGAGGAGGGACCATGGCCGAATCCCCCACGACCGAACCCCAGCTGGAGACCCCGACCGAAGTGGTGCACCTGACCGTGCTCGGCGCCTGCGGCTGCGGCTCGGGCTGCGGGTGCGGCTGCCAGTCCGGTGCTCCGTGCCAGTGCGGCGGCTGCTCGGGCTGACGCGCCGCGCCCGCGCGTCCTCGCGGACGGCGCCCGCCCGGTGGATCGCGCCGGGCGGGCGCGGCCCGGCGTCGTCCCGCCTCCCGTCTCGTACGGAGGTCAGCCCGCGCGCTCCACCGCGGCCGCCGGGTCGGGCTCGGCCTGGTCCGGCCGGGCCTGGGCGGGTACGGGCGCGGGCTCGATCTCCGGCTCGTCGGCGAGGGGCTCCTCGCGGGGCAGGTTGCGCATCAGCAGCCAGTAGCCGAGGCCGGCGACCGTACCGATCACCGCGCAGGCGCCCCAGAGCCAGGCGGCGCCGTAGTGGTCGATCACGAAGCCGGACATCAGGGGCGCGACGAGGGCCGCCACCGACCAGGACATCGTGTACATGCCCTGGTAGCGGCCCCGGCCCTGCGCCGGCGACAGCTGGACGACGAGGCCCGTCTGGGTGGGCGCGTTGACGATCTCGGCGAGGGTCCAGACGCAGACCGTCAGCGCGTACACGGCGACGGACCCGGCGAAGGCGGTCAGCCCGAAGCCGTACCCGGCGAGCAGCGAGGAGATGATCAGCAGCCGGCGCGGGTCGCGGTGCTGGATGAAGCGGGTGACGGGGATCTGGAGGGCCACGATCAGCACGCCGTTGACGGCGAT
Source organism: Streptomyces sp. CA-146814 (assembly GCF_050942385.1). NCBI lineage: Bacteria > Bacillati > Actinomycetota > Actinomycetes > Kitasatosporales > Streptomycetaceae > Streptomyces > Streptomyces sp. CA-146814. Next base: position 4,293,967 of record NZ_CP192068.1, on the reverse strand, counting down.
CGCGGTGCCGAAGTCGGAGCTGGAGAGCCCGTCGGCCCCCATCGCCACCGGCACCCCCACGTACCCCTGCTGGAAGATCAGTGACACCAGGAACGACAGCCCCACGACGCCCATGAAGCGCCCGTCGCGCAGGACGGTGATGATCCGTACCTCGTCCTTGGCCCGCTTGCCGCCGGCGGACTTCACCGGGGCGGCCTGCGCGGGCCGCGACTCCGGCACCTTCAGGAAGACGACGACGGCGCAGGCGAGCATCATCAGGGCTTCGCCGAGGAAGCCGGCGAGATAGCTGTACTCGGCGATGAACCCGGCCCCGGCGGAGGAGATGGCGAACCCGAGGTTGATGGCCCAGTAGTTGAGCGAAAAGGCTCGTACACGGTCCTTGGGCGGCACGATGTCGGCCATCATCGCCTGAACGGCGGGCCGTGAGGCGCTGCTCGCCATGCCGACGAGGAACGCGACGGCGGCGATGGCGACCGGGTGCTCCATGAACCCGAGCAGCGCCACGGACCCGGCCATCGACAGCTGCGCGATCAGCATGGTGGGCCGCCGCCCGAGCCGGTCGGTCATCACGCCGGCACCGAGCGAGGAGATGACCCCGCCGAGCCCGTGGAGGGCGGCGACGAGACCGGCGTACGAGGCGGAGTAGCCCCGGTCCAGGGTCAGGTACAGCGCCATGAACGTGGCGACGAAGCCGCCGAGCCGGTTGACGAGCGTGCTGAGCCAGAGCCACCAGAACGCGCGGGGCAGGCCGGAGACGGTCTCGCGGGTGGCTGTTCTGAGACCGGCGACGGACATGCGGTTCCCCCCACGGGACGTACGGAACGGTCGCCTCGGGTAAGCCTCCCGGGACGCACGGACAGTCGCCTCGGGCAGGGTCCCCGGACGTACGGAACGTTCGCCTCGGGTAAGGCTCCCGACGGCCATCCGAACGTTACGAACTCCGGCGGCTCACCCGCCACCGGATTGACGCCCGCCGTCAATCGTCAGCGGCGCCCGTCACCCGCGCGGGCGCCCTGTCCGCCACGCGGGCGGGCGCGCGGAGGGCGCGCGGGTTCGATTACGCTCGAGCTCATGGCCGACGCACCGTACAAGCTGATCCTCCTCCGCCACGGCGAGAGCGAATGGAACGCGAAGAACCTGTTCACCGGTTGGGTGGACGTCAACCTCACCGAAAAGGGTGAGAAGGAAGCAGTCCGCGGCGGTGAGCTGCTCAAGGACGCCGGTCTGCTCCCCGACGTCCTGCACACCTCCCTCCAGCGCCGCGCGATCCGCACCGCGCAGCTGGCCCTGGAGTCCGCCGACCGCCTCTGGATCCCGGTCCGCCGCTCCTGGCGCCTGAACGAGCGCCACTACGGCGCACTCCAGGGCAAGGACAAGGCCCAGACGCTGGCGGAGTTCGGCGAGGAGCAGTTCATGCTCTGGCGCCGCTCGTACGACACCCCGCCGCCGCCGCTGGCCCGCGACGACGAGTACAGCCAGTTCGACGACGCGCGCTACGCGGACCTCCCGCCGGAGCTGCGCCCGGACACGGAGTGCCTGAAGGACGTCGTGGTCCGGATGCTCCCGTACTGGTTCGACAGCATCGTCCCCGACCTCCTGACCGGCCGCACGGTCCTGGTCGCCGCGCACGGCAACAGCCTCCGCGGTCTGGTGAAGCACCTGGACGGCATCTCGGACGAGGACATCTCGGGCCTCAACATCCCGACGGGCATCCCGCTCTCGTACGAACTGGACGCGGACTTCAAGCCGCTGAAGCCGGGCGGCACGTACCTGGACCCGGACGCGGCGAAGGCGGCCATCGAGGCCGTGAAGAACCAGGGCAAGAAGAAGTAGCCGAAGCGCGTTCCGAGCCCCTGCCCGCCGGTCCACCCGGCGGGCAGGGGCTCTTCGTCGTCCCCGGCCGTTCGCCGTCGGCCGGAGCCGGCCGCGACGTCCCGGCGACCGGTCCCTCCCGGCCCCTCCCGGTGTCAGAGCGAACGCAGGCTCCAGGGTCCGTCCGAGCGGACCATGACGTGGCCGGGGGCCGACAGGGTGATGCGCCCGCGCAGATCGCCCTCCCGCTCCGCCGCCGCGGGCCTCCCCCGCCGGTCCGTGACATGGATCCAGGACCAGTTCTCGGGCCCGTTCAGGGTGAAGGCGAAAGCGCGGCGCGATCCCTCCCAGCGCAGGAGCGCGGGCCCCGTGCCCCGGGTCTCCCCGGTGGAGGCGAGGGTACCGATCCGGTCCTGCGGCAGCGTGTCCAGATACCAGCGGGCCAGACCCGAGGAGCCCGAGCCGCTCCGCTTCACCAGGACATGGGTGAACTCGGCGGGGACAACGAACGGCAGGGCCTTCGACCCGTGGGTGGAGAGCCCGATCGCGGCGTCCTGGGAGCTGAGTTCGGGGGTGTCGATCACTCCGGTGACGCTGAACCAGCTGAACGGCCCCCCGGCCCTGATCGTGAGGAAGGCAGGTTCCCCGCCCTGTGGCGGGACGGGTACCAGCCGCCCCCGCCAGCCGCGTTCGGATACGACGCCGGCCGGCCCCTTGCGCTCCGGACCCATGTGCCCCCCTCTGCCCGTCGGTGGGCTCACCCTAGTGGGCGGGCCCACCGCCAGTAGGCGTGCCCGTCACGTCGAACCCCGCGCGAGCAGGCAAAGGTGACGGAAGGGCAGGTCGGGCAGGTCGGTTCTCGGGCGGGGCGGCGGGGCGTTCGCGTTCGCGGAGGGTGTGGGCGAACAGGCGGTCCGGGGCGAGGCCGAACACGTCTCGGCTCCGCACCGGTTGTACGCCCCCAGACCGAACTCCCGGCCGCACGCACTACGGTGACCCCAACAGGTAGCGGTCAACGGCAAGGAGATCGGGGAGAGCGATCATGGGCGAGTCTCTGAAGACCTTCGTCGGGGGTACCGAGGTCGAGGTGCCCAACAGCATCCCGGACATCCGGGCGGCCCTGCCCGAGGAGAGACGCGAGGAGTTCGACCTCGCCATCAACGAGGCCGGCGTCCACGAGATCTCGGCCGTCATGCGGCACTGGATGCTGGAGGCCGTTCCCGATCCCGAGGCCGAGAAGATCCTGGACCGGCTGGCGCAGGACGAGGCCGAGAGGCGGAGCGTCGCTTGAGCTTCCGCATCTCCTACGCCCCGCCCGCCGATGACACCCTGGCCAAGATGCGCGACGGGCAGTCCTTCCGGGACGAGATGGCCCGTACCTTGGGCAGGGAGCCGTACGGGCACGCCTCCTCCGCCGTCAAGAGCGAGCGCGACCGGCGCGAGGCCACCGTCTCCGGGGCCATCGTCCTCTACTACGTCTCCCGGTCCGTGCTGACCGTCACCGTCGTACGGCTCGTTCCTCTGCCCTGACATCAGGGCGCCGGGGCAGAGGGGGCGCGGAGGCGGATCAGCCGAGCTTCTTCGCCTGCGCCGCCACGACCTCTGTCGGCACGGTGAACTTCGCGCCGCCGTCGCCGCCCGCCGCCAGGTTGAAGGAAAGAAGCGTCGCCACGGTGCCCTCCTTGCGGAGCGCCACCAGCTTGAACGGCGCCTTCGCGCCCTCGTCGTCCTGGATGAGCGTCCAGGCCGCGGCCTCGTCGCCGCCGGTGACCTTCTCCTCGGTGACCGAGACGATCTTCTGCGGGGTGCCCGCGACCGTCGCGGTGAAGCCGCCCGCGCACTCCGCCGCGGCCTTCTTCAGCGCGGCGAACGTGTCCTGGCCCGCCGTAGCGTCGTACGCGTTCAGCGCGACGAAGGTGGACGTCAGGTCGAAGGCCGCCTTCAGGGCGCCCTCGGCCTCACCGTCCGTCATGTCCTCCAGCGACTTCTTGGCGCCCGCCTTCGGGTCCGTGATCACCTTGCGCTTGCTGGTGGCCTGCGAACCGGCCTCCGCCACCCCGTACATGGCGTGCACGATCGGCAGGCAGGCCGCCTTGTCGGCCTTCACGCCGTCCGCCGGGACCTCGTCGTCCGGGCCCGCCTTGGCGATCTTGTGGCCTTCCACGTCACCCTGCTTCAGCGACGCGGTCTCCAGCTCGGCGGCGCTGAGCGCCTCGGCCCCGGAGTCCTTCGGGGCCGAGCTGCTCCCGCTCGTGGCGGCGCCCTTGTCGTTCTTCCCGCCGCCCGTGTCGGTGCCGGCGTCGGACGAGCCGCCGCAGGCCGTGGCCAGCAGGGCCAGCGAGACCGCACAGGCGGCGAGGGCGGTACGGCGTACGGCGGTGGCGCGCATGGTTCTTCATCTCCGGGTCGAGGGTCGAGGGTCCGGGGTCGAGGAGCAACCGCCCTTCGCCCGTACGGCACTTCGACGCCGCCCGGGACGGACCGTCGCAGTGATCCACACTTTACGATCGAACCTGTGAGCGATGATCCGGCCGACGGGCCTCTCCCGTGATCGTGATTCGGCTGTGATCATCCTGTGAACGCACTGTGCGGCACCGCCGTACAACCCCACCCGCCGCGCCGCAGCCGGAAAGGGCGTCACCCTCATGTCCGACCAGACCTCGACCTCTCCCCTCCCCCGCATACTCCGCTCCCTCGGCGTCGGCGACCGCGGCCTCGCCTCCGCCACACCCCTCACCGGCGGCACGTACAACACCGTCACCCGCGTCACGCTCACCGACGGCCGTGACTGGGTGGTGAAGACGCCTCCGCCGCACTCCGGCGGCCTGCGGTACGAGCGGAACCTCCTCGTCAACGAGGCCACCTTCTACACCGCCGCCGCGCAGGCCGGCATCCGCGGCTCCGTGATCCCCCACGTCGTCCACAGCGAGCCGGATCCGACGGCCCCGACCGGCGCGTACCTCGTCATGACCGCCTGTCCCGGCCGCCCCTGGTACGAACTGGACGCGGCGGAGGACGCGGGCGACAAGGCCCGACTGCGTGACGAGGCTCGGCTGCGTACCGAACTCGGCTGCCTGGTAGGGCGGTTGCACACCATCACCGGATCCGGCGGCTTCGGCTACCCCGCCGCGCCGTTCGGGCCGCCCGCCGCCACCTGGCGTACCGCCTTCACCGCGATGACCGAGGCCGTGCTCGCCGACGCCGTGACGTACCGGGCACCGCTCCCGTACCCCGTCGACCGCATCCGTACGGTGCTGGCGCACGCCGCACCGGTCCTGGACGACGTCACCCGGCCCGCGCTCGTCCACTTCGACCTGTGGCAGGGGAACCTGCTGGTCACCGGGGAGCCGGGCGCGCGGGCGGTCGGCGGGATCATCGACGGCGAGCGGATGTTCTGGGGCGATCCGGTGGCCGACTTCGTCTCGCTCGCGCTCTTCGGAGAGCTGGAGGAGGACCGGGAGTTCCTCACCGGGTACGCCGAAGGGAGCGGGCGAGCCGTGGAGTTCAGCGATTCCGTACGGCTTCGACTTGCCCTGTACCGGAGTTACCTCTACCTCATCATGCTCGTCGAGACCGTGCCACGAGGCGTCGGTTCCGAAGCGGCGGAGGAGACACGGCAGTTGGTGGCGCCGCACCTCGTCGCGGCGCTGGACGCCGTCAGTCGCGCGGCGAACGCTCGATCAGGCGGCTGAACGCGTCGAGGTTGCGCGTCGACTCGCCGCGTGAGACGCGCCAGGCGTGCTCCTTGCGGATCGAGCCGGCGAAGCCCAGTTCGAGGAGGGTGTTGAACGAGTCGTCGGCCGCGTCCAGGACGACGCCGAGCAGCCGGTCCAGTTCGTCGGGCGTGACCACGGAGAGCGGCAGCCGGCCGGTCAGATAGATGTCGCCGAGCGGATCGATCGCGTAACTCACGCCGAAGAGGCGGAGGTTGTGCTCCAGGAGCCAGCGGTGCACCCCGGCCTCGTTCTCGTCCGGGTGGCGGATGACGAAGGCGTTGAGGGAGAGGGAGTGCTTGCCGACGATGAGCGAGCAGGTCGTCGAGAGCTTGCGGGTGCCGGGCAGGGTCACCACGTAGCTGCCGGGTGCGGGGCTCTCCCAGACCAGCTCGGCGTCGTTCAGCGTCGCCTCGATGACCTGGGCCGCTGCGGTTTCCTCGGGTACGTCAGCCATGCTGCGAGCGTACGTCAGCCCGGGGTGGCGGGCAGGAGGGGCTCAGCCGTGGTGGGTACGCGCCCGGCGGCGGTGGTCGGCCACCGCCGCTGTGTACACGTCGGCCGTGGCCGAGGCCGCCGTGTCCCAGCCGAAGGACTGCGCGTGCGCGGCGGCCGCCGCTCCCATCCGCTCCACGAGCTCCGGCGCGTCCGCGAACCGCGTCAGCGCGCGGGCGTACGCCTCCGGGTCGTGGCCCGGTATCAGAAAGCCGCTGACCCCGTCCCGTACCGCCACCGGCAGCCCGCCCACCGCCGCCGCGACCACCGGTGTACCGGCCGCCTGGGCCTCGATGGCGACCAGGCCGAAGGATTCGCTGTACGACGGCATGACCAGCACCGAAGCGGCCCGGAACCAGTCCGCCAGCCGGTCCTGGCCCACCGGCGGATGGAACCGTACGACATCGGCGATACCGAGCCGCGCGGCCAGCTTCTGGAGCCCTTCCGGCTTGGCGAGACCGCTGCCGCTCGGCCCGCCGACCACCGGCACCACGATCCGCGAGCGCAGCGACGGGTCCCGGTCCAACAGCACGGCGACCGCGCGCAGCAGCACGTCCGGGGCCTTCAGCGGCTGGATGCGGCCGGCGAAGAGCGGGATCAGCGCGTCCTGCGGCAGACCGAGCCGGGCCCGGGCGGCGGCGCGGCCGTCGGCCGTGCGGAAGCGGTCCAGGTTGACGCCCGGGTGCACGACGGCGACGGCAGCCGGGTCGGCGTCGTAGAAGCGGACCATCTCGTCGGCCTCCTCGGCGGTGTTGGCGATCAGCCGGTCGGAGGCGTGGACGATCTGGGTCTCGCCGATGACGCGGGCGGCCGGTTCGGGGGTGTCGCCGTGGGCGAGCGCGGCGTTCTTGACCTTGGCCATGGTGTGCATGGCGTGCACGAGCGGGACGCCCCAGCGCTGGGCGGCGAGCCAGCCGACCTGGCCGGAGAGCCAGTAGTGGGAGTGGACCAGGTCGTAGTAGCCGGGGCGCTGGCCGGCCCACGCCTGCATCACGCCGTGCGTGAAGGCGCAGAGCTGCGCGGGCAGGTCCTCCTTGGCGAGCCCCTCGTACGGCCCGGCGTCGACGTGCCGGACCAGGACGCCCGGCGCCAGCTCGACCTCGGGCGGCAGCGAACCGGTGGTGGCCCGGGTGAAGATCTCGACCTCGATGTTGATCGCGGCCAGGCGCTTGGCCAGCTCGACGATGTACACGTTCATCCCGCCCGCGTCGCCCGTGCCGGGCTGGTGCAGCGGTGAGGTGTGGACGGAGAGCATCGCGATGCGGCGCGGCCTGCGGGAGGAGCCCGGGAAGCCGCCGGGGAACCTGATGCGCGGGCCGGTCCGGGTGGACCCGAGCCGGGATACGTACTGGCTCACGTCGTCGGTCCTCCTCACTCCGGCCTTCTCAGGGGCTCAGGGCATGCCACGAAGGGGCGCGGGGCCCTCCGAAGGGCGAGAACAGCGGAATGCCGCCTTTCATTTCCGCTTTGCCAAATCATTACGGAGGCGGAGGGAGGCGGCATCCCCGCTCGGGCCCCTGGCGCTCCTGGGCACCCGCCCCTCCCCCGTCGCATACGCTCGCCGCATGCGCCAGCGCCCCATCGGCACCGCCACCCGCGGGACCACCAACCCGAACCGGCTGCGTCGCATGGACCGCTGGATCGCCGCCGCGCACGGTCCGGCGCTGCGCCGCGCGGAGACCCCGGTGGCCGTCGATCTCGGGTACGGGGCCGCGCCCTGGACCGCCGTCGAGCTGCTGGCCCGGCTGCGTACCGCCGAGCCCCGCACCGCCGTGGCGGGCGTCGAGATCGACCCGGAGCGGGTCGCGGCGGCGAAGCCGTACGAACGGGACGGGCTCACCTTCGTCCACGGCGGCTTCGAGGTCCCGCTGGCGGTGCGGCCCACGCTCATCCGGGCGGCGAACGTGCTGCGCCAGTACGAGGAGGGCCAGGTCGCCGAGGTCTGGGCGCGGCTCTGCTCCCGGCTCGCGCCGGACGGGCTCCTGGTGGAGGGGACCTGCGACGAGATCGGGCGCCGGCATGTGTGGGTGGCGCTGGGGCCGGAGGGGCCGCGGACGGTGACCTTCGCGACCCGGCTCGGTTCGCTGGAGCGCCCGTCCGACCTCGCCGAGCGGCTGCCGAAGGCGCTGATCCACCGGAACGTGCCGGGCGAGCCGGTCCACGCGTTCCTGCGCGACTTCGACCGGGCCTGGGCTGCGGCCTCGCCGTACGCGTCGCTCGGCGCCCGGCAGCGCTGGATCGCGGCGGTGCGGGCGCTGTCGGCGGACTGGCCGGTGACGGATGGCGTACGGCGGTGGCGGCAGGGCGAGGTGACGGTGCGGTGGGACGCGTTGCGGCCCGGGGCCGACCACTGAAAGATCACCCGATCGGGCGAAAGTATGCTCTTCCGGGGAACGACGGGAACGGCGTCTGCGTGTTGTTCGTCCTGAGGGTGGGGATCAAGAGGCGCGCGACACCGACCGCATCTGTCGCCGGACGGCGACTGCCTCTGTTGCTTTACGGGACGACATGGCACGATCGCGACGTTGCCTGAACGTTACTGATGGTAAGTCAGATGCACGCTATACGGCTTCTGTCGGTTCTGCCTTGCTTTGTGTTCTCGCTTGTGTTTCTTGCTTGTGTTTCTTGCTGGGGGAGCTTGTGAACCGACGCCACTGCGCCGCCGCGGCCATCACGCTGGTCTGCGCGCTGGGCCTGTTGACCGTTCCGGTCCAGGCGATGGCCGCACCGACGCCGGACTCGTCGCCGTCCCCTTCCGCCTCGGCGCCTGCGATGCCCGCCGCGCCCGCCGGGCCCGCCTCCTCCGAGAAGGATCTGGAGAAGATCCGCGAGCAGATAGAGACGCTCTACCGGAAGGCCGGAGCGGCGACGGACGCGTACAACCTGGCCGAGGAGCAGGCCAAGAAGCAGTCCGGCGAGATCGTGAAGCTGGCCAAGGCGATCGTCGACGGCCAGGCCCGGATAGCCGAGCTGAAGGACCGTGCCGGCGCCCAGGCGCGCGAGCAGTACCGCAACGGCGGCCTGCCGCCCGGCGCGCAGCTGGCCCTCAGCGACGACCCGCAGCTCTTCCTGGACGGCGTCAACAAGGTCCGCACCAGCCAGCAGGCGACCAAGACGGTCCTGGCCGAACTGAACCGGACCCAGGAGGACCTGGAGACGTACACCCAGGACGCCAGCACCAACTGGCAGAAGCTGGAGACGAACCGGGTCCGGCAGGCCAAGGCCAGGAAGAAGATCAACGCGCAGATAGCCGCGGCGGAGAAGCTCGAATCGCAGCTGGAGAAGGAGGAGCTGGCCCGGCTCCGCCAGCTGGAGCAGGACGCCGCGAACAGGGCCCAGTCCGCCTGGCTCGCCACCCGTCCCGCGCCGAACGCCGCCGTCAGCGGCGCGACGACCGCGGCCGGCGAGGCGGCGGTGGCCTTCGCGACCGCGCAGATAGGCAAGCCGTACGTATGGGGGGCGACGGGCCCCGGCTCGTACGACTGCTCGGGGCTGACCTCGCAGGCCTGGGCCGCGGCGGGCCGGCCGATCCCGCGCACCTCGCAGGAGCAGTGGCGGCTGCTGCCGCGCATCGACATCCAGGACATGCGCCCCGGCGACCTGATCATCTACCACGCCGACGCCAGCCACGTCGGGATGTACGTCGGCGACGGCGCGATCGTCCACTCCCCGCGCCCCGGCCGCAACGTCACGCTGGCGGGCGCGGGCTCGATGAAGATCCTGGGTGTGGTCCGGCCGGACCGGTAGGACGGCGGGGGTCCTCAGGGCGTACGTGAGCGGCGCCACGCCACGAACGCCGGAGCGGGCGGGCGCGGGTGATGTTTGTCATGGCCTCTCCCCCGCCCCTCTCGCGCCCCATCCCGCCGGATCCGTGCCGGGAAGCGGCTTATGGCGGCGCATATGACGGGGGCCGGTCCCCCTGCGCCATTCCGTTCTCCCGTCGGGGACCGCTATCGTCCCCGACTGGCGGTTCGTCGATCGGCGTCCCGCCGCGCCCTCGGGGGGAGGGGAGGACCCGAACCGATGCCCGTACCCGTACCGCAGCAACGTGACGTTCCCGCTGCGGAGACCAGCCATGGCGCCGACCACGGAGCCGCCCTCACCGTCCTCGTGATCGAGGACGACCCGGCGGGCAGCATCACGGGGCCGGAGCTCTCGGCGGCGGCCGGCACCCGGGTCCGTATCCGTACCGCCCGCAACCTCACCGAGGCCGACCGGCTGCTCACCGACGACGTCGACTGCATCCTGCTCGACCTCGCACTGCCCGTACCGGCCACCACCACAGCGACCACCGCCGCCCCCGCCGCTCCCGATCACCGGCCCGAGCCCGCGCCCGGCCGGGCCGACGAGCTGGCGGTCCTCACCCACGTCCTGCGGATCGCCCCGCTCCACGCGGTCCTCGTGCTGACCGCGCAGGACGACACGGAGCTGGCGGCCGAGGCGGTACGGGTCGGGGCGCAGGACTACCTCTTCCGCGGCGAGCTGGACGCGCGGGTGCTGAGCCGCGCCATCCGGTACGCCGTCGAGCGGAAGCGCGCCGACATCGCGCAGCACCAGCTGACGGAGTCCGGGCTGCGCGCCCAGGAGAACGCCCGGCTGGAACGCGGCCTCCTGCCGACCCCGCTCCTGGAGGGCTCCGACCTGAGCTTCGCCGCCCGCTACCGGCCCGGCCGCAGCCGCGCGCTCCTCGGCGGCGACTTCTACGACACCGTGCGCACCCCGGACGGCACGGTCCACGCGATGATCGGCGACGTCTGCGGCCACGGCCCGGACGAGGCGGCGCTCGGCGTCGAGCTGCGGATCGCCTGGCGCGCGCTGACGCTGGCCGGGCTCTGCGGGGACCAGCTGCTCTCCACGCTCCAGCAGGTGCTGGAGCACGAGCGGCAGAGCGAGGAGATCTTCGCGACGCTCTGCACCGTCGACATCGCGCCCGACGGCCGCCGCGCCGGGCTCTGCCTGGCCGGCCACCCGGCACCGCTGCTGGCCCGCCACGGCCGGCCGGCGCGGCTGCTCCCGTACGAGGACGGCGGCCCGGCGCTCGGGCTGCTGCCGCGCGCCCGGTGGCCGCGCCGCCAGGTGGAGCTGGGCGGGGAGTGGAGCCTGATGATGTACACGGACGGGCTGATCGAGGGCCGCGTCGGAGCGGGCTCCCGGCAGCGGCTCGGTCAGGACGGCATGGTCGCGATGGTCAACAGCCGGCTGGAGCAGGGGCTGACGGGCGAGGACCTGCTGGAGGCCGCGGTCGCCGAGGTGCGCGCGCTGAACGGCGGGGAGCTGACGGACGACGTCGCGGTGCTGCTGCTGGGCCGTGACCCGGAGCGGATACGGCGACGGGGCCGGAGCGCCTCGCGCCCCGGCCCCGTACCTCCTGCCGCTCCTTCTCCTGCAGCTACTTCTCCTGCAGCTACTTCTCCCGCCGCTGCGGCGAGCGCTCAGCGCCCGCCGTTGTACGGCCCGTAGGGCCCGTCACTGCTGGAACCGCCCCGCCGGCCACCGCCGCCACCGCCCGAGACCTCCTTGAGCGCGGGCCGTACGTCGACCATGAACACGATCGACGCGACCACGCCCGCGAGCTGGAGGAAGAGGAACGGGATGAGCAGGTTCACGGCGACGGCGACGCCGAGGATGATCAGCCAGAAGGACTTCTTCTTCTTGTCGGCGGCCCGGTAGGCGTCCTCCCGGGCGGTCGCCGCGAAGACGAAGGCGACCACGGCCAGCACCAGCATGCCCAGGTAGAGCAGCTGGAGGAGGGTGCCGAACCCTGAGAGCAACATGGTGTGAACCGCCTAGTGAGTGGATGAGCGCCCTGCGACCGAGAAGGCCAAGGTACCGGGACAACGAACCGGCCACCGGTAAAGGTGCCCGCCTCGCGCCCCGGTCACGCTTCGCAGGTACCCGCTTTCGGGCCCCGGTCACGCTTCGTACGTACGGAACGGAGCCGCCGGGTCACTTGCCGGCGGGCGGCGGGGTCTTCTTGGCGGCGGGCTTGCGCGGAGCGGGCGCCTTCTTGGCGGGCGCGGCCTTGGCCTCGGCGCCGGGCGCTGGCTTCACGACGGCGGGCTTCACCGCGGTCGGCTTGGGCGCGCTCTTGGTCGTGGCGGCGGGCTTCGGCTCGCTCTTGGCCGCGGGCTTCGGCTCGGCCTCCACGACGGCGGCGATCTCGACGATCTCGTCGGCCGTCTCGCCCCGCCAGGTCCGCACGGCCTGCTCACCGTGGACGGCGACCTTCTCGTACGTCTCACGAGCGCGCACCGCGTACTCGGCGGCGATGCCGACACTGCGCAGGGCCAGATCCTGAGCGTTCTCGCCCAGCTTCTTCAGGTCGGCGGCGTCGAGCGCCCCGAACACCTCGGTGACCTTCGCCTGCACGGTGGCCTGGGCCTCCTTGGCCTGTGCGGTCACCTTCTCCTGCACGACCTTGGGGTCGGTGTTGCGTACCGCCTCGAACCGCTCGGGCGCCTCGGCCCGCAGCTGCTCGATCAGCGCCGGAACCTTGAGCGCCTGCTGCACGGCGAGGTCGGCCGTGCCGGCGGCGAAGTAGAGGGGGGTGCGGTCGGTGAGGGTCTTGCGCAGGTCATCGGTGATGGCCATGACTGTGGTCCTCCCGGATCATCAGAACCAGCTGCTACTAGCTGTGAGGGTTGTCGTCTTTTCTGGCATCGGCCTTGAGCGCCTCGTCCACGACGGGCGTCTCACGCACCTCGTCCGTCGCGTCCGTCGCGCCCGCCTCGTCCGTTTCGGGCACGAACCCGTTCTCGCGGCGGAAGGAGTCGTAGATCTGCAGCAGGACGTTCTTCTGCCGCTCGTTGATCGACGGATCGGCCAGAATCACCGCCCGCGTCTCCAGCTCCTCCCGCTCCCGCTCGTCGAGGATTCCCGCCCGTACGTAGAGGGTCTCGGCCGAGATCCGCAGCGCCTTGGCGACCTGCTGCAGCACGTCCGCACTGGGCTTGCGCAGGCCGCGCTCGATCTGGCTGAGGTAGGGGTTCGACACCCCGGCGGCATCGGCGAGCTGCCGCAACGAGAGCTGCGCGGCATTGCGCTGCTCCCGGAGGTACTCACCGAGATTGCCGACGTTGAGTGATGCCATGACTCGATACTGCAACACCCGCGCTAACTATTGCAAGCGCATGCTTGCAAAAGTGTCGCGCGCCACGGGTGCGGAGGTTGTGACTGCTCGCCGTAGTGGTCACTGGGAGCGAGGTCGTCGAGGGCTCGTGGCGCTCCTCTGCGCACGATGACGTTGACGTCCTGGCCGGAGGCGGCTCGGGTGGAGAGCTGACGCTCTCCCCATGAACGCGTAGTGCTACGTAAACTCGCTCCAGCTCTCCAACTGGTCTACATGGGGGATGAGATGAGCATTCGCACCTTACGTACGGCCTCGCGGATCGTCGGCCGGCGTACCGCCCTGCGCTACCTCGCGATCGGCGCCGGCGCGGCGTTCCTGGCAGCGTGCGGCAAGGACAAGCCGTCGACACAGCCTTCCGACGCCCCGCCCTCGGATGGCTCGTCGAAGACCCCTGGCGGGCAGGGCGTGATCGAGCGTTCCGTGGAAGCCTTCCTCACGGGCGCCTGGACCATCAGGACCACCATGCCCGGCGGCCAGACCATTCAGGGCAGAGCGACCGTGCAGGGCCAGGAGGAGGCGAACGGAAGCTGGACCATCGAATGGGACGGTGAGGCCGGCACCTGGAAGGGAGGGTTCGTCCTCCGTGGCGGCCATCTGATGATGCAGGTCAACGAGGGCCCCAAGCAGGGCGCCGAGGGCGCCGCCTCCGCCCACGAGGTACCCGGCACAGTGGGAGACGGCTTCGAGCTGACCCTGCCCTGGCAGCCTCCGGAGGCGGGTGGCACCGGCGACGGCCAGCGGCTTTCGGTCGATTACGCGAAGAACACCCTCACCATCCGCCACATCGAAGCCTCGGGCAGCACGACCATCCACACCGCCACCCGGGCCTGACACCGAGGACATGCCCCGCAAAGCCCCGCCGACCGTCCCGGAAGCGACAACTAGCGCGCACATACAGTGACAGAAGGCGCTGCGATCCCGGGAGAGCGTTCCTGGTCGGCGGGCATCACCGGTGACAACTATCGCTGCGAGTCACAGGGGTGTTGTGACTCGCAGCGACGACTGTCACTTCGCAGGGGTTTCTGTCAGCAGCCGTCCGTAGCCGTCGAGCGGTGAGCCATGACGGCTCAGCTGGAACCTGAGATCCACCCCTCAGCGTTGCAGTCAGCCCGAGCGCGCGTTCTATCGTCCCGCAGGCGGGCTTAGAACCTGGCCGGTTCCGCTGTCAGTGGCTCCCCGCACGGTCTGCGTATGGTTGATCAGCAGTGGAGCGGTGTTCGTCAGCGTGTAGTCGCGTTGCGCGCCCAGCCATCGAGCGGCAAGGTGTTCGGCTCCCTCGGGCACAGGTGGGTCTTGGAAGATCCACTGACCGATGACGGGCTTGCCGAGCTCGAAGCGCAGGTAGGCGTGCGGCTGCCGGACGACTACCGGAGCTTCCTCACCCGCGTGGGCGCCGGCGGCGCGGGTCCCGCATACGGCCTCTTCCCCGTTCGCCGCCACTTCCGGAACATCCTGGTCGACGGCCGACGCCTCTACTTCGCCGACTACGGCCGCGCCGTCTCGTCCCGGTTCGACCTGTCCCCGGCCGGCCACGTCGCGGCTGAGCGGTGAGGCCGACACGGTCACTGCCGTGGCACCACCGCACGGCCGGGTGGGCGAGCCACCTACGCCGGCCCGCCGCCGACTGCTCGCCGGACTCGCCGCACGCTGACGGCCGGCGGGGTCAGCAATCGCTCCGCCACCGCGTGAGAGCCGCGTAGTCCGCCTCCGTAAGGCCGTGGCGAGGATCGACGTGGTGGAGGAGTGATCGTCCTGCGTGGTGCTCCTCCACCCACGTCCGGTCGGCCTCCGTGATCTCGTCGTCCACCCAGGCGAAGGCGCGGCCGGCCGCCCGGTCGACCAAGGCGCGAGTCTTCCAGTGGAGGCCCTTCTGCTCATCCTCAGCGGAATCCTCCGGCCAGGGCACCACAGGCAGCTCCGGCAGGCCCAGCCAAGGCGCGATGCACTCGTTGGCGTCGGCCATCCACGTCGTCGCCCACACCAACTCGTAACCCAGCGCGGCCAGTCGCGGGCCGTGCGCCGGGTCGATCCTGGTCAGGAGCGGGTTGGCGGCAGCGGCCTGGGGGCCCGCGGCCGGGTGAGACGGGCGGTACGTCGGATATCCGTCCGGGTACTGCTGCGGCGTCCCCCCGAACGGGATGAGAGGTCCGTCGACGTCCAGGAACAGAAGCGGGCGCTGGTCGGTGCTGGTCACGGCCGCACGGTAGCCGCCCTACCCCCTGTCCACCTTTTTGTGCGTACTGGGCAACGGCCTGCGGACCGCCGATCCTGGTGGAGGGCGAGGAGAGGGAAGGGCGTGGTGGTTCAGGAGGCCGAGCGGGATTCGGCGAGTCTCTGTACGCGGCGGTGGCCCCAGTCGGAGAGGTGGTCGAGGAGTTCGGCCAGTTCCTTGCCGTCCGGCGTCAGTGAGTACGTCGTCTTCAGCGGCAGTACGTCGTGCACCTCCCGGTGCACCAGGCCGTCGGTCTCCATGTCGCGGAGCGCCTGAGTCAGCACCTTCTCGCTGAGGCCCGGCAGTTGGCGGCGCAGTTCGCCCGGGCGGCGAGGGCCGGATGCCAGCAGCCAGATCAGGCCCGTCTTCCATTTTCCGTCGACCACGGCGATCGCCGCGGTCACCCCGCAGACGTCCGGGTCCTGTGCGCGACTGCGCGTCATCATCGCCCCATTCGTTGAGAAAAGTACCTATTGATTCAGGGAGTTGAGTCATGTCTCTGTCGCTTGGACAGCATGAACACCAGGAACAGTCTGCCGTCACCGTCATCGGTCTCGGACCCATGGGTCGGGCCCTCGCGGGCGCGTTCCTCGATGCCGGGGTGCGGACCACCGTCTGGAACCGGACTCCGGGGCGGGACCGGGAGCTGGTCGAGCGGGGTGCGGTCAGCGCGTCGTCGGCCGAGGAGGCCGTCGCCGCGAGCGCGTTGACCGTCGTCTGCGTGGTGAACTACGACGCCGTGGACGCGATCCTGCGGCGCGACGCCGTCGCCGGCGCGCTCAAGGGCCGTACGGTGGTCAATCTGACGGCCGACACACCTGGCCGGGCTCGGGATGCCGCCGCGTGGGCGGCCGAGCACGGTGTCCGGTACCTGGACGGGGCCATCATGACGCCGACCGTGACCATCGGGACTCCGGACGCCGTCCTCATCTACAGCGGGCCCGAGGAGCTCTACCGCGAACACCGGTCCGTGCTCGATGTGTTGGGCGGAACTCAGACGCATCTTGGCGAGACGGTCTGCCGTGCGGCCGCCTACGACATCGCGCTGCTCGACATCTTCTGGACCGCCATGTCCGGCTTCCACCACGCCCTGGCCGTCGCGCGGGCCGAAGGCATCACCGCGCGGGAGCTGGCACCGTTCGCCGCGGGCATCGGCGCCATCCTTCCGGCCATCTTCACGGAGGTCGCGGAGGAGGTGGACGCGGGGACGTTCTCCGACGAGGGCAGCCCGCTCACCTCCACGGCGTCCACCATGGCCCACGTCATCCACACCTCCGAGGCCCACGGCATCGACGCCGGCGTCATGCGCGCCGCCGAAGGCCTCGCCCGGCAGGCCATCGGGCTCGGCCATGGAGCGGAGGGGTACCACCGGGTCGTCGAGCTGCTGGGGCGCCGCAGGTGAGCCCGCACCCGTAGGGGTGGTGCAGGGCCGGTGAGCTCGCACCCGTGGAGGGCGCGACTGCGGTGGTGCCGTCGTTCCGTTCATACGAATGACAAGCGGCCTTCACACGCGTACGGAATTCCCTTACGCACGGGGCCCGGTGGCATGCTTATGAGTATTGGAGTAGCACTCAACGCGCGCGACGCCGAGAACGAGATCGACGCCACCGTAGCGCTCGCCCGCGAGGCGGCGGCCGCCGGGCTGCGGTCGGCGTGGTTCGGGCAGCGGTTCGGCGTGGACTCGCCCGCGCTCGCCGGGATCGTCGGGCGGGAGGTGCCCGGGCTCCAGGTGGGGACCTCCGCCATCCCCATCTTCGGCCGCCACCCCCTCCTCCTGTCCAGCCAGGCCCAGACCGCGCAGGCCGCCACCCACGGCCGCTACCACCTCGGGCTCGCCCTCGGCGCCCAGCACCTCGTCGAGGGCGGCTTCGGGAACCCCTTCGAGCGGCCCATCGCCCGGCTGCGTGAATTCCTCACCGCCCTGCGGCAGTTGACCGAGACCGGCGCCGCCGACTTCCACGGCGAGCTGCTCACCGCGACCACCCCGATCCCCGCGCGCGTCCCGGGCGCCGAGGCCGGAGTGCCGCTGCTCGTCGCCGCGATGGGGCCCCAGGCGCTCCGGGTCAGCGGCGAGCTGGCCGACGGGATCCTGCCCTACCTCGCCGGGCCCCGCGCCCTGGCCGAACACATCGTCCCGGCCGTCACCGCGGCGGCCGAGGCAGCCGGGCGGCCCGCGCCGCGGATCGTCGCGCTGGTGAACGGCGTCGTGACCGACGACGTCGACTCCGTACGGGAACGGGTCGCCGAGCAGCTCGCGTTCTACGAGAAGATCCCGTCCTACATCCGCGCCATCGAGCTCTCCGGCGGCAGGCAGGCCGTCGACGTGGCGGTGATCGGCGACGAGAAGACGGTCGCCGCGGAGGTCCGGCGCTACCGGGACGCGGGAGCCACCGAGGTGGTCTTCGCCGGGACGGAGGTCGCCGGGGAGGCGGATCGGCGCCGTACCTGGGCGTTGCTCGGGGAGTTGGCCGGGGAGCCGGCCGGCTGAGGCGTCACCTGTCACGGGCCGGCGGCCCTGCCGCTGCCGCGTACCGGGTCGCCAACTGAGCGAAAGCCGAGCGGAGTTCAGGTGGGCCGATCACCTCGATGTCGGCGTCGAACCTGCCGATCGCGGTGGCCAGGCCGGGCCATGACCAGGAGCCGAGGACGAGGCGGCAGCGGTCCGGGCCGAGTTCCTCGACGATCCCCTCACGGGTGTGGCGGACGACCTCGGCGGCGGGGAGGGCGAGGATCACCTCGCCTCGGCAGGGCCATCCGCCGATGCCGTCCTCGGTGGCGGCGGCCGAGCCGCGGAACCGGGCGGTGATGAAGGCCGCCACGCTCCCGCCGGGCAGCTCACGCGGTGTGAAGCGCGGGCCGGTGGGCGTGCGCGGGACGATCCGGTCGGCGCGGAACGTCCGCCAGTCGGCGCGTTCGAGGTCCCAGGCCACGAGGTACCAGCGCCGGCCCCAGGTGACGAGGTGGTGCGGCTCCACGCGGCGAGGCGGAGGCAGAGGGGGCGACGCCGGACCCGGCAGAGGCTCAGTCGCCGGACCCGGGCTCGGCAGAGGCCCGGTCGCCGAACCCGGACCCGGCAGAGGCCCAGTCGCCGGGCTCGGCCCCGACACCGGGCTGTAGTCGAAGCGCAGCACCTCCCGCGCGTGCACCGCCGCCCCCAGCGCCATCAGCACACCGCCGTCCACCTGCGGTTCCGGGCGGCCCGTCGGGCGGTCCACGGCGGTGACCTGGAGGGTGTCGACGCGGTGGCGGAGCCGGGCGGGCAGGACCTGGCGGACCGTGTTCAGCGCGCGGGCCGCCGCCTCCTCGATGCCCGCGCCGGAGGCGGTCGCGATCTGGAGGGCCACCGCCAGGGCCACGGCCTGCTCGTCGTCGAAAAGGAGCGGCGGCAGCTCCGTACCCGCGTCGAGGCGGTAGCCGCCGTCCGGGCCCTTCATCGCCGCGACCGGGTAGCCGAGCTCCCGGAGCCGGTCCACATCGCGGCGTACGGTACGCGGAGTGACGTCCAGCCGCTCGGCCAGCAGCGCTCCCGGCCAGTCCCGGCGCGTCTGGAGCAGGGAGAGCAGCGACAGCAGCCGCGCTGAAGTTTTCTGCATGGGATCCATGATGCCCGGAGTAGCGGACACCAACTGTCCTCTTCTCCTGGGATGGTGAATCCGTGCCCGAGAACGGGATCACGCGCACGAAGCGATACGAAGCGACACGAAGCGAAAGGCCGATGACCATGACCTCCTCCCCCGCACTCGACGGCGAGCGCGCCGACCTCATCGCCGAGCTGGCCGAGGCGCGCGGCGCTCTGATCCGTACCGTGGTCGGGCTCAGCGACGAGCAGATCGCCGAGCGGCCGACCGTCAGCGCACTCTGCCTCGGCGGGCTGGTCAAGCACGTCACCTCGACCGAGGAGGGCTGGCTGAACTTCGTGGTCGACGGCCCCTCCGCCATGTCCTTCGACCTGCCCGAGGGCGTGACCTGGGAGGACTTCGCCGCCGGGACCGCCCACACCTATCCGCAGTGGGCCATCGACCGTCGACACGACTTCCAGGTGCTGCCCGGTGAGACGCTGGCCGGCATTCTCGCCCGGTACGAGGAGGTCGCCGCCCGCACCGAGAAGCTCGTCGTCGGCCTCCCCGACCTCTCCGTCACGCACCCGCTGCCCGACGTGCCGTGGAACGAACCCGGAGCCGTACGCAGCGCCCGCCGCGTCCTGATCCACGTCATCGCCGAAACGGCCCAGCACGCCGGGCACGCGGACATCCTGCGTGAGGCGATCGACGGGCACACGGCGACGTGACCCGTACGCAGGCACCGGTGCTCGGCACCCGTGCGCTCAACCGGGCAACGCTCGCACGGCAGTTGCTGCTCGACCGGTCCGACCTGCCGGCCCGCGACGCCGTCGCGCACCTCTGCGGGTTGCAGGCACAGGAGCCGCAGGAGCCGTTCACCGGGCTCTGGTCGCGGCTGCGTACGTTCCAACCGGGCGAGCTTTCAGAGCTGTTGATGGATCGCCATGTCGTACGCACCCACCTCATGCGCCGCACCGTCCACCTCGTCACCGCCGAGGACGTGCTCGCCTGGCG
Organism: Streptomyces sp. CA-146814; assembly: GCF_050942385.1. Classification (NCBI taxonomy): domain Bacteria; kingdom Bacillati; phylum Actinomycetota; class Actinomycetes; order Kitasatosporales; family Streptomycetaceae; genus Streptomyces; species Streptomyces sp. CA-146814. Next base: position 4,274,032 of record NZ_CP192068.1, on the reverse strand, counting down.
GGCCCGCCACGACGCCATGCTGCGGCAGCGCGTGCTCGGCGTCTACCGCCGCGAGCTCGCCGGGGTCGACCTCGGCGAACTCGCGGCGGCCGGACGGGCGGTGCTGGCCGACGGCGAACCGCGCTCCATGGCCGAGCTGGCCCGCGCGGTCGCCGACCGGTGGCCGGAGCCGGGCACGCGGCCGCTCGGCGAGATGCTCGTCGCCGGCGTCCTGCCGATGGTGCAGCTGCCGCCGCGCGGGGTGTGGCGGACGAAGGCGGGCGTGCGCAACGCGCTGGTCTCGTCCTGGCTGGGGCGCGAGGTCGATCCGCTGCCCGCGGAGGACGACGGTTCGGACCCGGTGGGACAGGAGCTCGTACGGCGTTACCTCGCCGCGTACGGGCCCGCCGCCACCGCCGACGTACGCGCCTGGTCCGGTCTCGCCGGGCTGCCGCGCGCGGTGGCCGCCCTCCGCCCGGAGCTGGTCACCTTCCGCGACGAGCGCGGCCGAGAGCTGCTGGACCTCCCCGACGCGCCGCGTCCGGACCCCGAAACCCCGGCGCCCGTAAGGTTCTTGCCGGCCTTCGACAACGCGATCCTCGGCTACGACGACCGCACCCGGATCATCGACGACGCCGACCGGGGCCTGTCGGTCGCCGGTGCCCGGGTCGTCCTGGTCGACGGCCGGGTCGCGGCGACCTGGGACGTGGAGGCGGGGGACGGCACGGTGACCGTCGCACCGCTGCGGCCGCTCTCCCGGAGTGAGCGGTCGGAAGTCGGCGAGGAGGGGCGGGAGTTGGCGGGCTTCCTTTCCGACGGGGAGAGCCACCGGGTACGGGTCGCCGCATCGCCGTAAGGGGACCGGAGGAGGCGCGAGCGAAGCGGCCCGGCCCTCAGTCGCGCCGTGCGGTCGCCTCGGCGGCCCCCGGGTGCGCCGGTTCGAGAAGCCGGCCGAGCAGGACCCGCAGCTCGTCCTCGCCGCCGGGGCCGAGCAGCTCCGCGACCTCCCCCGCCAGCAGACTCACGGCCTCCGCGACCCTCTTCAGCTGGGTGTGCCCGAGCTCAGTGAGCTCCAGGGCGTACCGGCGCCGGTCGTGCGGGTCGCGCCCCCGGTGGACCATCCCGCCCGCGACGAGCTCGTCCACCAGTTGGGAGGCGGCGGGGCCGGAGATGGCCAGTTCCTGGGCGAGGCGCTGCTGGGGGCAGGGGCCGGAGGCGGCGAGGAGGGAGAGCGGCCCGTAGTGGCGGATCCGCAGGCCGGTTCCGGCCAGCTTCTCGTCGCCCAGTCTGCGCAGCCGGTGGTGGGCCTGCGCCACCAGGTGTTCGGTGCCCCGCACGAGGTCCTGGGCGCCCGGAGGGAGCAGCCGTGCGAGCAGGGTGTTGAGGCGGGGAACCTGCTCGGGGGTGAGGGCCGCGGTGAGCCGCGCGTCCCGCTCGGCGACCGCGTGGCGGCCGGCCTCCACGGCGGAACGGCCCTCGTCGGTCAGGGAGAGGATGTACTGGCGGCGGTTGTCCGGATTGCGGGTGCGGAGCACCTGGCCGCGCGCCTCCAGGCGGTCGACCACACCGACCATCAGGGTCCGGTTGATGCCGAGGCGTTCGGCCAGGTCCAGCTGGGAGGCCCAGTCGCCCGCCGTGAGGGCGTCGAGGACGAGGAAGTCCCGGGGGCCGTCCTCCGGGCCGTCCGAGCAGGCGGCGAACCGGGCGAACACCCGGCGCAGGAGATAGCCGACGAACCCGGTGAGCGCTTCCGGCAGCGCGCCGGGGACCTCAGCCGTCTCCTCGGCCCCGGCCCCCGTCACGGTCTCCGTGGCGTGGCCCCGCGTCCCGCCGGGTTCGGCTCGCACGATCGTCATCTCCCCTTCGGAACCGGGAGGCCGATTGTACGGCGGGCAGGCCCGGCGGGCCGGTCGGCCAGTGCCGCGAGCTCCGCGTCGGCACGCTCGGTGACCAGCGCGAGGACGCGGCCGGCGGCGGCCAGGTCCGCGGCCGGGATACCGCCCCAGATGCGGGCGGAGATGGGGGCGGCCTCCGCGGCGACGGCCGCGAAGAGCTCGCGCCCCGCGTCCGTGGGGCGCAGGTGCGCACCGTCGGCGACGAGCAGCCGCTTGGCCCGGAGCTCGTCGAGTACGGCACGGAGGCCGGCCGGATCCGCCTTGAGGGACTCCTGGACCTGGGCGACGAGATCGTCCGGCGTCTGCGGGGCGTCGGAGGTGATGGCGGCGCGCAGGACGATCTGCTGCGGGAACGTGGCACCGTGCCGGGCCAGGACGTTCTCCAGAACGCCGCGGGCGGCGTAATGGGCCAGGCCGAGGTCACGGGCGATGGCCGCGGGTGCGGGTGCGGTGGTGGATGCGGTGGTGGTCATGGTTGTCTCCCTCTCCCAGCACGCGTCCGGCCGTCGGCGCGCGACCGGCTCAGAAGAAAGCTATCGTCAACTTGCTTAACCATCAAGAAGGTAACCATCAATACCCCAAGCAGCCACCGGCACCGGGCGCCGTGCTCTGCGACCTCGACAACGTGATCCGCTTCTACGACACCGAGCCCCTCGCCGCACTGGAGCGCGCGGCCGGACTGCCGGTCGGCACGACGATGGAGATCGCCTACGCCCCCGAGACCGACCTCCCCCTCCTCCTCGGCCGGATCACTCCCGACGCCTGGACCGAGGCCGTCGCCACCGGACTCGCCGAGCGGCTGAACGGCGACACGGAGTCGGCCCGCACGCTCGGACGCACGCTCGCCGCAGCGCCGTTCCGTGCCGATCCGGAGGTGGTGGCGCTGCTGCGCCGGGCGCGCACCCACGTCCCGCTGGTGCTCGTCACCAACGCGACCCTCCAACTGGACGACGACCTGGCCCTGTTGGGCCTGACGGACCTGGCCGACGCGGTGGTGAGCAGCGCGGTGGAGCAGGTGGCCAAGCCGGACCCGGCCATCTACCGCATCGCCGCCGAACGGGCCGGCGTACCGGCTCAGCGGTGTCTGTTCGTGGACGACCGCCAGGAGAACATCGACGTGGCCACGGCGCTCGGCATGACGGGTGCGCTGTACCGCGAGCCCTCGGACCTGCGGCGGGCCTTGGGACCGTACGCGTACGGCCCCGGCGAGAGGCAGCAGTCGTCCCTTTCCGGATGATCCATCACAGATCTAACCGCTACGCTGGCTGCCATGACCGCCATGGCAGCCGCCCGCACCGCACCCGACCTCTCCTTCCTCCTGGACCACACCGGCCACGTCCTGCGCACCCGGATGTCGGCCGCGCTCGGCGAGATCGGCCTGACCGCCCGGATGCACTGCGTGCTGGTCCACGCCCTGGAGGAGGAGCGCACGCAGATCCAGCTCGCCGAGATCGGCGACATGGACAAGACCACGATGGTGGTGACCGTCGACGCCCTGGAGAGCGCCGGGCTCGCCGAGCGCCGCCCGTCCAGCCGGGACCGGCGGGCGCGGATCATCTCGGTCACCGAGAAGGGCGCGGCGCTCGCCGGGCGGAGCCAGGAGATCGTCGACCGGGTCCACGAGGAGGCGCTGGGGTCCCTGCCCGCGCGCGACCGCGCCGTCCTGCTCCGAGCCCTGAACGCCCTGGCCGGAGGCCATCTGGCGACACCTGCGGAGAGCCCCGGACCGGTCCGCCGCGCACGCCAGCCCAAGAAGTAGCGACGGAGAGGAGCCGCGACCACACCCGAACAGAGAGACCCGAAGAGAGACCCGAAGAGAGACCCAAGGAGATAGTCCACAACAAAACCATTTGCTACGGTCACTTCTGTCGCGTCGACCGACAGGAGAGGACCCATGTCCACCACCGCGCCACGCAACCGGCCCGCCCCTGAGGCGTTCGCCCCTCCGGCCCCTCAACTCAGCTCCCGTGCACGGCAGTCGGCGCTTGCGGTGATCGCCACGAGCATGCTGATGATCGTGCTCGACGGGTCGATCGCGACCGTCGCGATGCCGGCGGTCCAGGACGACCTCGGCTTCACACCCGCCGGGCTCAGCTGGGTGGTCAACGCCTACCTCATCGCCTTCGGCAGCCTGCTCCTGCTCGCCGGCCGGCTCGGCGACCTGATCGGCCGCAAGCCGGTGTTCCTGTCCGGCATCGCGCTGTTCACCGCCGCCTCGCTGGCGGCCGGAGCGGCCGGCTCACCCGCCGTACTGATCGCCGCCCGGTTCGCCCAGGGCGTCGGCAGCGCGATGAGCGCAGCGGTGGCCCTCGGCATCCTGGTCACCCTGTTCACCGAGCCGGCCGAACGCGCCCGTGCCATCGCCGTGTTCTCCTTCACCGGCGCCGCCGGGGCCTCGATCGGGCAGGTGCTCGGCGGCGTCCTCACCGACGTCCTGAACTGGCACTGGATCTTCCTCATCAACCTGCCGATCGGCCTCGCCGTCCTGCTGGTCGCCGTACGCGTCCTGCCCGCCGACCGGGGCCGGGGACTCGCCGGCGGCGCGGACGTGGCGGGCGCGCTGCTGGTCACCGGCGGTCTGATGCTCGGGATCTACACGGTCGTCGAGGTGGAGACGTACGGCTGGTCCTCGGCCCGCACGCTGGGCCTCGGCGCGCTCGCGCTCGCCCTCCTCGCCGGGTTCGTCCTCCGTCAGACCACCGCCCGGACCCCGCTGATGCCGCTGCGGATCCTGCGCTCGCGCAACGTCTCCGGGGCGAACGTGGTCCAGATGCTGATGGTGGCCGCGCTGCTCTCGTTCCAGGTCGTGGTCGCCCTCCACCTGCAGAAGGTCCTCGGTTACGGGGCCGCGGCGACCGGTCTGGCGATGCTTCCGGCCGCCGTCGCCATCGGGGCCGTATCGCTCGGCCTCTCGGCCCGGCTGTCCGCCCGTTTCGGTGAGCGGGCCGTGCTGCTCACCGGGATCGCCCTGCTGATCGCGGCCCTCGGCCTGCTCGCCCGGGTGCCGGTGCGGGCGGATTACGTGACCGATCTGCTCCCGGTGATGCTGCTGGCCTCCGGGTTCGGGCTCGCGCTCCCGGCGCTCACCTCGCTCGGCATGTCGGGCGCGGGCGCGGACGACGCCGGGCTGGCCTCCGGGCTCTTCAACACCACCCAGCAGATCGGCATGGCGCTCGGCGTCGCCGTCCTCTCCACCCTGGCCGCCGGGCGGACCGAGGCGCTCACCGCCGCCGGCCACCCCTCCGCCGAGGCGCTGACCGGCGGCTACCGGCTGGCGTTCACCGTCGGCGCGGCGCTCCTCGCGACGGCCTTCGCAGTGGCGTTCCTGACGCTGCGCCGGAAGACCGGCCACCGCGGCCCGGCCCCGGCCACCACCCCGTGACCTGAGGGGCCCCTACCCCGCGACATGAGGGCGTGTCCGGCGGATCAGGGCCGGACACGCCCTCGGGCGCCCCTCCAGCCCGTAGCTACGAGCCCTCCAGCCCTCTCCGCAGCTGCACGAACGCCTCCTCCGCCGCCCGCACCGCGCCCGAGTGGACCGCGTCCGCGCTCTCGCCCGTGTCGACGCGGCGCCAGTTCTCCTCGGCCAGGATGCGCAGGACGGCGATGACCTGGCCGGCCGCGAGGCGGGCGGTGACTCCGCCGCCGAGGGCTCGGGCCAAGGCGGCCTCGGAGCGGCCCTGGTAGGCGTACAAGCGGGCGACCAGTGCGGGCGTTCCGTACAACAGGCGGTGAAAAGCCAGGACTTGAGGGACGTCGCAGAGGCCGGTCGCGGGGTCGTGGCGGTCCAGGGCGGCCAGGAAGTGGTGGCGCAGCGCGTCCAGCGGGCTCTCCTCGGAGGTCCGGGCGGCGGCCACCCGGGCCGCCTCGTCCTCGCGGCCGGCGAAGCGGTGGAGCGCGAGGTCCTCCTTGGCCGGGAAGTAGCGGAAGAGCGTCGGCTTGGAGATGTCCGCCGCGGCCGCCACCTCCGCCACCGAGACCTTGTCGAAGCCGCGCTCCAGGAACATCGCGATCGCCGCGTCGGAGATCGCCCGGTACGTCAGCTGCTTCTTCCGCTCGCGCAGACTGATCCGGGGCGGGGCCGCCGGCTCCTCGCGCTCCCGCGCCCCTTCTCCCACCGTCCCGGCGGCGCTTCCGTTTCCGTTTCCGCCGCCGCCGTTCTCTGCGCTCATGACCATGAAGCGTACGCCCTTGACCTCGGCCGGACTTGATGTCGCGGGCACGACAGCACGGACGCCTCCTAGGCCGTGCCCGTGCTCCGGATCAGTGTTTCGACACCGTCCAGCAGGGTCGCCAGGCCGAAGGTGAACTCGTAGTCGGGGTCGTCCGGTTCGCTCATCACGCCGGATCCCAGCAGCCGGTGGATCGCCGGGTGGCGCACCGGGTCGACCAGCCGCCGCAGGGTGCGCTCATGACCGGCGACCACCTCCTCCGGAGAGCTGCCGCGCGCGGTGACGGCGGCGGCGAGGTCGCTCATCAACAGGGCCTCGCTCCGTACGAAGTTGGAGATCAGCAGGATCACCGAGATCTTGTCGCCCTCGCCGAGCCCGCTGCCCTCCAGCGCCTGGAGCCCCTGCTCCCACCAGGCGAGCGAGTTCGGTGTGGCGGGCGGGCCGCCGATCGGGATGCGGAGGACCCAGAGGTTGGCGAGGAACTGCTCGCGCTGCCCGGTGGCCCACTCGGTGAGCGCCTCGCGCCAGCCCGCGCCGGCCTCCAGCGCGGCGAGCGGGGCCGGCGGGCCGATGGCGGCCTCCTGCATCAGGACGTAGAGCTCGTCCTTGGCGGAGACGTACCGGTACAGCGACATCGTGGAGGCCCCGACCTCCTGGGCGACCCGGCCCATCGACACCGCCGCGAGCCCCTCGGCCGCCGCCACGGAAACCGCCGCCGCCACGATCCGCTCCAGGCTCAGACCGGGCTTCGGCCCCTTCGCCGGGCGCTCCCGCAGCCCCCACGCGGCCTCGATGGAGGCCGGCAGGTCACCGCCGCCGGTGCCGCTCTTCTCCGCCACCGCATCCCCCTTGCCCGCGTCCCGCCACGCCTGTGCGCCTTGACCCCATCCTAGAGTTGCGTAATGCTTACGCAATAACGCGTATGTCATACGCAGAAGGGGGCCAGGCCACCATGACCAGCCCGAGCACCGAGAAGAACGGGTACGCCATCGAGGCGTACGGCCTCACCAAGTCCTACGGAAAACCCGCCGTCCGCGTCCTGGACGGTCTCGACCTCCGCGTCGGCCACGGCAGCGTCTTCGCGCTGCTCGGCCCGAACGGAGCGGGGAAGACCACCTCCGTACGGATCCTCGCCACGCTCACCACCGCCGACTCCGGCACCGCCCGCGTCGCCGGCCACGACGTGGTCGCCGAGCGGAGCGCGGTGCGCCGCGCGATCAGCCTCACCGGCCAGTTCGCCGCCGTGGACGAGACCCAGACCGGCGAGGAGAACCTGCGGATGATGGGCCGGCTCACCGGCCTGACCCGCTCCGCCGCCCGCCGCCGGGCCGGGGAGCTGCTGGAGCGTTTCGACCTCACCGCGGCGGCCCGGCGGCCCGTGCGCACGTACTCCGGCGGCATGCGCCGCCGGCTGGACCTGGCCGCCGGGCTCGTCGGCTCACCCGAGCCCGGCGTCTTCTTCCTGGACGAGCCGACCACCGGCCTCGACCCGCGCAGCCGCCAGGAGCTGTGGGAAGTGGTCCGGGGGCTGGCCGGGCGCGGGGCGAGCGTCCTGCTCACCACGCAGTACCTGGAGGAGGCCGACCGCCTCGCCGACCGGATCGCCCTGCTGACCAAGGGGCGTGTCGCCGCCGAAGGCACCGCCGCCGACCTCAAGGGCCGGGTCTCCGGCCACCGCCTCGACCTGGTCGTCACCAGCCACGCGGCCTACCTCCGGCTGGCCGGCCGGGCCGTCCACCACTCCCCCGAGACGCTGACCCTCGGCCTGCCCACCGACGGCAGCGCCGCCCACGTCCGCGCGCTGCTCGACGAGATCGACCCGGCCGGCACCGAGATCGACCGCTTCACCCTGCACAGCGCGTCCCTCGACGACGTCTTCCTGGCCCTCACCTCGGAGGTACCCGCCCATGTCTGACCCGGCAGCCGCACCCCGCCCGGGAGGAGCCGCACCCCGCCTGGGAGGAATCGCCCAGGCCGCCGTCATGGCCGGCCGCAGCCTGCGCATCAGCAGCCGCAACACCGACGCGCTGATCACCTCGCTGGCGCTGCCGATCATGCTGATGCTGATCTTCGTCTACTTCTTCGGCGGCGCGATCGAGACCGGCACGGCCTACGACTCGTACGTCATGTACGTCGTCCCCGGCGTCCTGCTCCTGTGCGCCGGGTTCGGCGCGGCGACCACCGCCACCGCCGTCAGCGAGGACATGAAGGGCGGCATCATCGACCGGTTCCGCTCACTGGACGTGAGCGCCACACCGGTGCTCGCCGGCCATGTCGCGGCGAGCACCGTCCGCAACCTCTGCGCCACCGTCCTGGTCTTCGGCGTCGCCCTGCTCATCGGCTTCCGCCCGGCGGCCTCCTGGAGCGGCTGGCTCCTCGCGGCCACCGTCCTGATCGCCTACATCGTGGCGCTGTCCTGGATCTCGGCGGCGATCGGGCTGCTGGCGAGGAGCCCCGAGGCGGCGAGCGGCTTCACGTTCTTCATGTCGTTCCTGCCCTACCCGAGCAGCGCGTTCGTCCGAATCGAGTCGATGCCGAGCTGGCTGCACGGCTTCGCCGAGAACCAGCCGATCACCCCGGCCATCGACTCCCTGCGCCTGCTCCTGCTGGATCAGCCGGCGGGCAACACGCCCTGGATCGCGCTCGCCTGGGCCGGCGGGATGCTCGCGGTGGCGATGGTCGCGTCGGGCGCGCTGTTCCGGATGAGGACGCGCTAGGAGGTGTCTGACAGACACCTCCTAGGAACAGCGGCCGGCGCGGCTCAGAAGCCGTCCGGGCACCAAGGGCGGCGTCCGGTACGGAAGACGGCGTCCGCCGTCACCGCCGCACCGGTCCGCAGCTCCTCGGCCCGGCCCAGGTCCACCAGCCGCCGTACCGACCCGTCGCCCAGATACAGTGCCGCCAACTCCCCGGCCCCCAGGGCCAGATCGGCGCTCCGCGTGGTCGGCGTGCAGCGCGCGCCGTCCGGTGAGACGTCCAGCAGATAGCGCCCCTCGGCCACGCCCCCGCCGTCCCGGACGTCCAGGACGAGCGACGCCTCCCGCTCGTAGGTACGGGCCTCCAGCGCGCGCTCCACGTCCAGCAGCCGCAGCCAGAGCCAGTCCGCGTGCGTGACCGTCCTGGCGGCGCGGGGGTCCGGGAGGAACTGCGGCAGAAGGTCGTCCGGGGCGCGGGAGCCGGAGCGGATCGTGGTGATCCAGTCGACCGAGCAGAGGAAGAGCCACAGCGCCCGCTCGGCGGCCGGGGTCAGCGCGATCAGGTCCCGTACGCTCGCGGTGTTCAGCGGCTGCTTGGCGTCGCCCCACTTGTCGTCGGTGTCGTAGACCATCAGGCCGTCGACCTCGCCGGACGCGTCGCGGCGGATGACGTAGAACGGTTCGGTCCACTTCTCGTGGGCCGGGATGACGGTCGTGCCGGTGTGCCGCTTCCACCAGCGCTCGCCGCGGCTGACGACGCCGGGCCGGAGAGCCGCCAGCCGGGTGTGCAGCTCGGGGCCGTACTTGCGGACGTCGGCGCCGTCCACCATCTCGATCCGGCCGCCGTCCTCCGGCTGCCCGGACCGGCGCGGGTCCAGGCCGGCGCGCGGGACGGAGACCTCCCACTCGGTGGTCCAGGTGGCGGGGCCGAAGCCGAACCGCCCGTAGATCGGGTACTCGGCGGCGATCAGCGTGGCGACCACCTCGCCGCGCTCCTTCGCCGCCGCCAGGTCGGTCGCCATCATCCGGCTCAGCAGCCCGCGCCGCCGGTGCGTCGGCGCCACCGTCACCCCGCTGACCGCGTCGGCCGGGACGGTGGCGCCGCCCACCACGGTCAGCTCCTGGGCGAACGAGCGGTACGTGGCCACGCACCGCCCGGCGTCGAACGCGCCCTGGAGCCGGGAGAGGTCGGTGTCGGCGAGCCGGTCGGCGACGTCCTCCTCGCTCGGTGAACCGGCGGTCAGAAAACCGTTCTGCACCGCCCGCAGCCAGTCGGGATAGTCGGACGCGGTGACCGTACGGACATCGAGGCTCATACCGCCACGCTAAGCAGATCCGCGTCGGAATGTCTCGCGAATTTCCGCGCGCGGAAGGGCCGGACGGCCGCCTCGCCCGCCCCTCGGAACACGGCGCGGAAACACCGTACGGCCACCTCACCCGCCCCCCCGGAACTCAGAACACCGGTCGGAACTCAGAACACCGCGCGGATCTCGCCGACCTCCGCCGCCCCGCCGAGCAGCGGCGAGCGCCCGATCCGCGCGACCACCGGAGCGTCCACGCCGAGCAGCTCCAGCGCGCGGGCCAGAACCGGGCCGAGCGCGCGCGTGGCACCGTCGTCGATCTTGAAGGCGAGGGCCCGCCCGTCGGCCAGCGCGACCGCCTGCACCGCCTCGGCGCCCATCTTGGAGAGCGTCCCCGGCACCTCGCTCATCAGCCAGGTGTCGGGCCGCCGGGTGCCGGCCACGTACTCCGGGTGGGCGCGCATGGCGTCCGCGACCCGGCGCTCGGCGCTGCCCGGCTCCGCCAGCACGAAGGACCGGAAGGCGCGGGCCAGGCCGGTCAGCCCGATCGCCATCAGCGGGGCCCCGCAGCCGTCGGTGCCGAGCGAGGCGACCGGCTCGCCCGCCGCCTCGGCCACGACCTGGCCCACGAGGAGCTGGAGCGGGTGCGCCGGGTCGAGGTAGCTCGCGGTGTCCCAGCCGTTGCGGACGCAGACGGCGAGCATGGCGGCGTGCTTGCCGGAGCAGTTCATGGTGATCCGCTCGCGGACGTTCCCGGCGGCGAGGTACGCCTCGGCGGCGACCGGGTCCAGCGGCAGGTCGGGCGGCGTCTGCAGGTCGTCGGCGGACAGCCCGTGCTCGGCGAGCATCTTCCGTACGAGCTCCAGGTGGAACGGCTCCCCCGAGTGGCTCGCGGCGGCCAGTGCCAGCCGCTCCCCCGACAGCTCAAGGCCCGCCCGGAGGATCGCGGCGGCCTGCATCGGCTTGTTGGAGGACCGGGGGAAGACCGGGGCGGCCGGGTCGCCGAGCGCGTACTCGACGCTGCCGTCGGCGGCGAGCAGGACCAGCGAACCGCGGTGGTGGCCCTCGGTGAACCCGGACCGTACGACCTCGGCCAGCACGGGCGGGGCGGGGGCTATCGCGGCGGGGGCGTCGGTCGACGTCATGGTGGCCTTCCGGAGACGGTCGGTCGGGTACGGGAACCCGCCGCCCGGAAGGTCGGCCGGACGGGCGGGGTGCGGGACCCGCCGTCCGGAAGGGTCGCTTCAGGCGAGCAGGTCGTCCACTTGGGCTTCCCCGTCACGGTACCTGCGGGCGATCTCCGCGCTGCAATCGTCGGTGGTGCGCTGGAGCTCGTGACGGCGCCGGGAGACCTGCTGCTCGTAGCGGACCAGGCGGCCCATCGCGTCGTGCAGCTCCTCGTCCGTCCGGGCGGCCAGGTCGGAGAGCTCCACCTCGGCCAGGGTCTCGGCGGCGAGCCGACGGAACTCGTCGCCGCGCGGCGTCGTCAGCGTGACGTGCCGGGCGGAGGTGCGGTGCCGGGACGGGGCGTCGGCCAGGATCTCCGAGAGCCGGTCCACCACCGGGGCCTCCGGCTCCGGCGCCTGCGGATCCCGCCGACGGGCCAGCTCGGCGCGGAGGATGTCGATCCGGCCCTGGACCAGCCGGCGTACGTAACTGAGGTCGGCCTCGTCCCGCTGCGCGTCCCGCCGCAGCGTCCGCAGCTCCGGCAGCCGCAGCCCGCCGAACCCGCCCTCGCCGCCACCCTGCTCCGGCACGGACGCGAGCCCGGGCAGCAGGGGCCGTACGGGTGGGTGCAGGGTGCTGGTGCGGGTATGTCCACCCGGTACGCCCGGTGCGGGCCCGGGAGATTGTCCGGCTCCATAGGTACTCATGCTGTTCCGTCCCCTCGACCGGTGCGTCGGCACACCGCCATCGTGCATCGTGCCACCCTGCAAGGTGCCCCTGCCCGCACTCTGTACCCGTTCAGCCCAAGATAGGTTGGTCTGTATGCGTGCAGTGGTACAGCGAGTGGACGGCGCGAGCGTCTCGGTGGCCGGGACGGCCGAGGACCCGTCCGCGACCGGTGTGGTCGGCGAGATCATCGGCGAAGGCCTGTGTGTACTGGTCGGAGTCACCCATGGGGACACCCCCGAGAAAGCGGCCCAGCTGGCCCGCAAGCTCTGGTCCGTCCGCATCCTGGAGGGCGAGAAGTCCTGTTCGGATGTGAATGCCCCCCTCCTGGTGATTTCGCAGTTCACCCTCTACGGGGACGCCCGCAAGGGCCGCCGCCCCACCTGGAACGCCGCGGCTCCGGGCGAGGTGGCCGAGCCGCTGGTGGACGAGGTGGTGGCGCAGCTGCGGGCGCTGGGCGCGGAGGTGGCGACGGGCCGGTTCGGAGCGGACATGCGGGTCTCGCTCACGAACCAGGGCCCGTTCACGGTGATCATCGAGGTGTGAGGCCTTACGGCACCCGGGGCTACGGCTCCGGGGATACGGCTCCGGGGATACGACGCGGGGACTACGGCTCGACGACCGTCTCCTGGGCCGCCGCCGTGTCCCCGGCGATCAGCTCGGCGTCCACCGCCACGTTCCGCTTGACCAGGGCCAGCGCGATCGGGCCCAGCTCGTGGTGGCGGGCCGAGGTGGTGATGAAGCCGAGCTGCCGGCCCTCCTCGCCGTCGGCGGCCAGCCGTACCGGCGTTCCGTGGCCGGGCAGGTGGACCTCGCTGCCGTCCAGGTGCAGGAAGACCAGCCGGCGCGGCGGCTTCCCCAGGTTGTGGACGCGGGCGACGGTCTCCTGGCCCCGGTAGCACCCCTTCTGGAGGTGGACGGCGGTGCCGATCCAGCCCAGCTCGTGCGGGATGGTGCGGTGGTCGGTCTCGAAGCCGACGCGCGGCCGGTGCGCCTCGACGCGCAGCGCCTCGTACGCCAGGATCCCGACGGCCGGGCCGTTGGCGGCGGCGTACGCCTCCAGCTCCGCACGCGGCAGGAACAGGTCCCGGCCCTGTGCGGTCTCCCGTACGGCAACGCCTTCCGGGACCTCCGCGATGGAACCGGCCGGCAGGTGCACGACGGCGGTGTCCGCGGTGCGGTCGGCGACCTCGACCCGGTAGAAGAACTTCATCGACTCCAGGTAGGCGATGAGATCGCCCTCGGTGCCGGGTTCGACGTGCATCCAGACCGTCGTCCCGTCGTCCACCAGGTACATCGCGTGCTCGATGTGCCCGTTGGCGGAGAGGATCAGGGCCTCGGTCGCCTGGTGCGGGGCGAGGTCGCTGACGTGCTGGGTGAGCAGCAGGTGCAGCCAGCTCAGCCGGTCGTCGCCGGTGACGGTGACGACACCGCGGTGGGAGAGGTCGACGAGGCCGTTGCCGTCGGCGAGGGCGCGTTGCTCGCGGAACAGGTCGCCGTAGTGCGCGGCGACTCCTTCGTCGCGGCCTTCGGCGGCGACGGCGCCGGGCAGGGACAGCAGGGGGCTCTTCATACCGCCCAGCCTACGACTTGGGCTCACCGGTGCCCGCGCCGTCCCTGGCGGCCGTACAGGCCTCGCACCGGCCGAAGATGGCGAAGTGCTTCATATCGGTCTCGAAGCCGAAGTCGGCGCGGAGCTTGTCGGTGAACTCGGTGACGACGGAGACGTCCGCCTCGATGACGTCCTCGCAGTCCCGGCAGACCAGGTGGATGTGGTGGTGCCGGTCGGCGAGGTGGTACGTCGGGGCGCCGTGCCCGAGGTGCGCGTGGCTGACCAGCCCGAGCTCCTCCAGGAGCTCCAGGGTCCGGTAGACGGTGGAGATGTTCACGCCGGAGGCGGTTTTGCGCACCTCGCAGAGGATGGAGTCCGGAGTCGCGTGCTCCAGGGCGTCCACGGCCTCCAGGACGAGCTGACGCTGCGGCGTCAGCCGGTAGCCACGCTGCCGAAGATCGGTCTTCCAGTCGGTGCTCACCACGGGCCCAGTCTAGGGCGTGTGGTCAAACCCCGGCCGGGTTCCGCACCGCTGCCAGATTCCATCGCGGTGCAGCGGGCTTCACCTCAGTGGCGAGGCGATTTCGGGAAGTGCTCTGACCCGCAGGCTGCAGTGAATGGTGAAGTCGGCCCAGGGCGACTTCACCAGTGAACGATTTACGTCTCGATTCGCCCGCACCTCCATCCACAATTCGAACAAATGCATCATATTGCTCTCGTGGGGATGAACGGCTGGTATGCCGTGGGCAATTGTCGTGCGCCGTGCCTACGTTGATCGACATGAAGGCGGACATGGGGCGCAGATACCGTGCGTACCTCACCGGGGAGCAGGAGTCGGTCCTGACCAGGTGGGGGCACACCGGGCGTGCTCTGTGGAACGTGGCCCTGGAACAGCGGGTGTATCTGTGGGAGCAGCGGGGGTATACGCTGCGGGCGGTCGAACAGTGCAAGCACCTCACCGCCGCCCGTGCCGAGTTGGAGTGGTTGGGGGATCTGCCCGCGCAGGCCGGGCAGCAGATCCTGCGCCGTCTTGACGCCGCGTACGACAATTTCTGGAACCCGGACCACCCGGCGAGGTTCCCGGCCCGGAAGAAACGCGGGCACCGCCTGTCCATTCCGTTCCCCGGGCAGGCGATCGAGGTCCGCAAGCTCAACCGCAAGTGGGCCGAGGTGCGTATCCCCAAGTTGGGATGGATCCGGTTCCGGTTGTCCCGTGCCGTCGGGGGGACGATCCGCAACGCCACCGTCTCGCGGGACGGCAACGGCTGGCACATCTCCTTCGGTGTCCACGCGGGGATCAGGCCCGCCGCCCCGAACGGTAAGCCCGGCTGCGGCGTGGACTTCGGCGTCTGCGCATCCGCTTACGTCTCCACCGAGTCCGCACCGCGCCTCATGCCGCCGTCGCTGACAGACAGCGAGAAGAAGCGGCTCAAACACCTGGAACAGAAGAAGGCCCGCCAGGTCACATACGCCAAGAAGCACAACGGAGGGAAGTACAGTCGCCGCCTGCACAGGACGATCGCGGGCATCGGCAAGCTCAGGACCAGGCAGGCCAACCGTCGCCGAGACTTCACGCACAGACTCACCACCGACCTCGCCAAAAACCACGGTGTGGTCGGTATCGAGGACCTGTGCGTGAAGAACATGACGGCCTCTGCCAAGGGCACCGTCGAGAAGCCGGGCAGGAACGTCAGGGCCAAGGCCGGACTCAACCGGTCGATCCTGGACAACACCCCCGGCGAACGACGACGCCAGCTCGTCTACAAGGCCCGCCTGTACGGCTCGGAACTGCGGGTCGTACCACCGTTCCACACGTCTCAGACCTGCGCCGCCTGCGGCCGGGTCGACCCCGAATCCCGCAAGGGATGCGGCCGGCTGTTCGCCTGTGTCCACTGCGGACACGAGGACGACGCCGACCACAACGCCTCGGTGGAGATCGAGGCCCGTGCCCGCCGGACCGGTGGCACGGTCACCAACAGCACGCGCAGCGTCCCCAGGACGCGAGTCCCGGCCAGCGACCGGGGGCGGATGCGTGAAGCCCCGAAGCCCGCACACGCGAGCTGAGGGGAATCGCCCTCAGCCATGGGGGGCGAGGATGGTCACTTGAAGAACGCGATGCCGTCGTCCGGCATGTCCGGGAGGTTGCGCGCCATCTCGGCGACCTCTTCCGGGGTGACGACCTTCTTCAGGTGCGCCGACATGTACGGCCGCAGCTCGACATCGGGCGTTGACTTCTCGCCGACCCACATGAGGTCGCTGTTCACGTACCCGTAGAGCCGCTTGCCACCGCTGTACGGGCCGGAGGCCGCGGTACGGGCGACCGCGTCGGTGACCAGGTCGATCTGCGGCTTCTGCTTCGCCAGCTCGCCGTACCAGATCTCGACGACGCCCTGGTCGCGGACCATGACGATCTCGACCTTGCGGTCCTTGTCGACGCGCCAGTAGCCGGACTCCGACTCCAGCGGCCGGACCTGGTTGCCCTCGCCGTCCAGGACCCAGGAGTGGGACACGTACTCCAGGAAGTCACGGCCGTCGTGGCTGAACGTGACCTCCTGCCCGAAGTTGCACTTCTCGGCCCCGGGGAAGTCGGAGACGCCCGCGCCCGCCCACTTGCCGATGAGGAAGGCCAGCGGGACGAGGTCCGGGTGGAGGTCGGACGGAATCTCGATCATGAGCGCTCAGACGATCTGTGAGGGAGGGGCGGAACGATCGGGTGCGGCGGAGGTCAGCGCTGGCCCTGGTACAGCTTCTTCACGGCGACGACCGTGAAGGCGAGCACGCCGACGCAGACCAGGATGAGCAGGGCGGAGAAGAATGCCTCAAGCACGAAGGGCTCCTCGGAATGAGCGGTATGGCGGCAGTACAGGGCCGCGACCCAGCCTAATGGGTGGGGGGCGGGCCTTCTCGTCCAGGGATGGGCCGAACGGCGTCACCACCGCCCGGCCCTCCCCTCCTCCCCCGGCTGTGCTCCTCAGCCCAGCAGCTGGTTCTGGAGGATCACGGTCTGCTGGAACGGAATGCGTGCGGCCTCCGCCTCGCCGGGGCGCTCGTGGACGATCAGGGCGAGCGTGTCACCGGCGAGGCTGTACGCGTGGCGTGTGTGCGCGTCGCCGTGGGGCGCCTTCTCGGTCAGGACGTACGACGAGACCCCCTCCACCGCCCGCGAGGATTTCCAGGACTCGTCGAACTCCGTCTCCACCGCCCCGGCGAGCGGCCACCTCATCGCCACCCCTATGCGCAGCTCGTCCCGTACGTGGGTGGCAAAGGCGGTCGAGTTGAACCGGACCAGGTAGATCCGGGCCCGGGTGCCATCGGGCATGGTCCAGCCGCGGGCCGCGATGTGGCGGGGCGGGGTGTCGGTCAGGAGCTGGGCCAGCTCGTCCCGGTCCTCGGCCCGGTACTCGGCGAGGAACCGTTCCTGCTTGACCCAGCCGCCGTCCAGCGCCTTGTCCGGCGTGGACCCGGCGGGTGCGGGCAGCAGCAGCTCGCGCAGGTCCGCGTGGTGGATCTCCGCCGTGTTGGCATCGGAGAACGGGCGGGGCGCGCCGGCCGGGAGCGCGGGGAGGGAGAGCTTCGGGTACGCCCAGCGCCCGTCGTCCTCGGTGGCGAGCCCGGGGACGTCGTCCCGCTCGGCCGAGGTGATCGCCAGCGCCGCCCCCGTACCGAGCCCGCCGAACACCAGCACCGCCGCCGTCCACCGGGCGACGGCCCGCAGGGCGCGGCGGGGTGGGCGGGGGGCCTCCGGCACGGCCGGGGGTGTGGTGAGTGCGGCGGCCTCCGTCGGCGTGACGAAGGCGTGCGCGGCAGTCCGCTGGTCGCTCATATGGACATCCCCGGGGACTTGATGTGGTCGAGCTGTTCCTTGACCAGGCCGGCGACCGTGGACGCCTTGAACGGCTTCGGCCCTTCCGCGTCGACGATCACGGACAGCCCGCCCTCGTAGGCGTAGCAGGTGATGCCGTCGACCGGGTCCTCGCGGTCGTCGGGCAGGCGGTAGCAGGTGACGTTCTTCTGGCCTTCGATCTTCGGCCCCTTGCGCAGCACGCCGAACGACTCCATCAGCTCGATCCGACGCTCGTGGAGTCTGCGGACCGCCCGCTCGTCCCCCATCCTGGCCACCTGGACGGTCAGCACCAGGTCGTCGGACTCGCCGGTGTACGAGCGGTGGGCGACGCCCTGGATCCGGAGCTTGTCGAAGTACTCGTCGAGCTGGCGGCGCTCCTTGCCCGCCAGTCCGCGCCCGGTCTCCTTCAAGGCGGCAGTGGCCTTCTCACCGCTCGTCTCGTCGTCGTTGCCCAGTTCACCGGCGTCCGGGCCGAGCCGGTAGCCCTTGGGCACGGGCATCAGCAGCCTGCTCAGCTCGGTGTTCGTCCGGCCCCGGGCCGCGTTCACGGCGGGATCGGGGCCCGGCTCGGGGGCGCTGTCGCCCCAGACGGCCGTCTCGACGGTCCGGTCCGCGCCGTTCACGGCCTGCACGGTGTAGGCGGCGGCACCACCCATCGCAGTGAGCACCAACACGAAGGGCAAGGCGGTGAGCGCGAACCGGCGCCCCTTCCTGGCGGAAGTCTCCGGAGCGGCGGGTGCTTTCGGAGTGGTGGACGCCTCCGGCACTGCGGAAGTGGTCTCGACGTCGTCGCTCACAGGCGCTCCAGCTGTCGTTCGGCGAGGACGCGGATGTCCTTCTTGCTGATCGGCTTCGCATCGGCGATGTTGACGTCGATCATGATGTCGCCGCGTACGGCCAACGCCCTGGCCCGGTAGAACGGCAAGTAGCCGGGCTCCCGCTCGACGGCGTACAGGAAGTACCGGCCGGACTCGGTACCTTCGAGCGGGTCGCCGGTGTTACCGGCCCCGTTCTTCTTTTCCGGCATGTACGAGAGCTGTCCTCCGAGGTGATCGGCGGCGCCCATGGTCGCGTTCGACCGGAACTGGACCAGGGTGATGGTGGACTGCCGGCGCTTCTCCTCCAACCATTCGGCCACCGCGATCCGGCGCAGGTCGTTCTCGGCGAGGTACACGAACATGCTCCGTTCGTCCCGGAACTGTCGGACGTAGTCGGAGAACTGCAGCCACTCACCCTCCTTGCTGGGATGTGCCGGAGAGGCCTCCGCCCCCTTGGGCCGCTCCAGGAGCAGCTTGCGCAGATCGCCGTCCGTCCTGACCCGCCGGTCCTCGGCGGCCGGGAGCGGGGCCGGGGCCTGGTCGGCCGCGAGCGGCTTCGCCGGGTAGCCGAGGCCGGGCTGGGAGAGGGCGGGCAGCGGCGTCGGCGGCCGCTGGGACTGGATGCCGTAGCCCACGGCGGTGCCGCCGGAGATTCCGAGCAGGGCCGCGACGGCGATGATCAGCGCCGTACGGCCCCGGGGTCTACGGGTGGGCGAAACGGTGTCGTTCGGTTCCAAAAGGGGTCCCCCGTGAGGAGCTTGAGGCGCACGTCGCGTACGTGCGCGCACAAGTGACCCCCAGGTCAGCAATGAGGTTGCCCCGTGGACGATTACAGTTCGGCATATGCCGAAGAAGCTCGTGATCAAGGTGACCGCCGGGCCCGAAGCCGCCGAGCGCTGTTCGCAGGCCTTCACCGTGGCGGCGGTGGCCGTGGCCAGTGGGGTGGAGGTCTCGCTCTGGCTGACCGGGGAGTCGTCGTGGTTCGCGCTGCCTGGGCGGGCCGCCGAGTTCGAGCTGCCGCACGCCGCGCCGCTGCCCGATCTGCTGGAGTCGATCCTGGCGGGCGGCCGGATCACCCTCTGCACGCAGTGCGCGGCGCGGCGCGAGATCACGGAGAAGGACGTGCTGGAGGGCGTACGGATCGCGGGGGCGCAGGTCTTCGTACAGGAGGCCATGGCGGACGGCGCGCAGGCGCTCGTCTACTGATCCCTCCCCCGATCCCTCCCCGGGGGGCGGGCTCAGTGGCGCTTCTTCCCGTCCAGCTCGTCCCACCACTCGTCCGACTTCGGGTCGCCGGAGGGGTCGTCCCACCAGCGGTCCTCCGGGCCCCGCCGGTTGGCGAGCACCGCCGCGATCGGCGGGATCACCATCGCGACCAGGCACATCGCGATGGCCGCGGGCATCGACCACAGGCGGACGACGGCCCAGGCGGAGACGAAGAGGGCCACGCATCCGCCCATCAGGAGGAAGTAGTTCCGCCGGCGTCGGGCGTACATACCTCCAGCGTAGGACGGTCGCCGGGCCTCCGTAACAGGACAGCCCGGAACGGCGCGAAGGGCCGCACCCCGCGTCAGGTGGCGTCCAACCCCCTGGGGTGCGGCCCTCCGGCCGTATCGGTGCCGCCGGTCGGGCGGCCGTGCCGTGGATCAGACGGCGATCGCGACCTCGGCGAGTCCGCCGGTCTGCGCGACGACCGTGCGGTCGGCGCTGCCGCCCGGGACCAGGGCGCGGAGCGTCCAGGTGCCCTCGGCCGCGTAGAAGCGGAACTGTCCGGTCGCCGAGGTCGGGACCTCGGCGGTGAACTCGCCGGTCGAGTCCAGCAGACGCACGTAGCCGGTGACGGGCTCGCCGTCGCGGGTCACGCTGCCCTGGATGGTGGTCTCACCGGGCTTGATCGTCGAAGCGTCGGGGCCGCCGGCCTTTGCTCCACACATGGTTCTGTCCTTCTGGTCGGGTCGTGCGGGTCGGTCGGGTCGGTCGGTTACTTGGCGGGGCCCAGCTCGATCGGCACGCCGACGAGGGAGCCGTACTCGGTCCAGGAACCGTCGTAGTTCTTGACGTTCTCCTGGCCCAGCAGCTCGTGCAGGACGAACCAGGTGAGCGCGGAACGCTCACCGATGCGGCAGTAGGCGATGGTGTCCTTCGACAGGTCGACCTGCTCGTCCTCGTAGAGGGCCTTGAGCTCGTCGTCCGACTTGAAGGTGCCGTCGTCGTTGGCGTTCTTCGACCACGGGATGTTGCGGGCGCTCGGCACGTGGCCGGGGCGCTGCGACTGCTCCTGCGGGAGGTGGGCCGGGGCGAGCAGCTTGCCGCTGAACTCGTCGGGCGAGCGCACGTCGACCAGGTTCTGGCTGCCGATGGCCTTCACGACGTCGTCGCGGTAGGCGCGGATCGACTCGTCCTGCGGCTTGGCCTTGTACTCGGTGGCCGGGCGCGTGGGGACGGCGTCGGTCAGGTCGCGGGAGTCCAGCTCCCACTTCTTGCGGCCGCCGTCGAGGAGCTTGACGTTCTCGTGGCCGTACAGCTTGAAGTACCAGTAGGCGTAGGACGCGAACCAGTTGTTGTTGCCGCCGTAGAGGACGACCAGCGTGTCGTTGCCGATGCCCTTCTCGCTGAGCAGCTTCTCGAAGCCGGCCTGGTCCACGAAGTCACGGCGGACCGGGTCCTGGAGGTCCTTCGTCCAGTCGATCCGGATCGCGTTCTTGATGTGGTTCTTCTCGTACGCCGAGGTGTCCTCGTCGACCTCGACGATGGCGACCTGCGGGTCATCGATGTGGGCCTCGACCCAGTCGGCGTCTACCAGGACGTCGCTGCGGCTCATGTTCTTCTCCTCCGGGGCAGTCTGCGGCGGGGTGGTGCGAGATGCGGAGTGCGCGGTGCGGGTGTGCGGGTGTACACGCGGACGGACGGAGCGTGGCGCGTACGGGGCACGGGGGCCGGCCCTGACGGTGGTCGAAGGGCCGAGGAGCGGCGGGACGGGACGAACGGCCCCGCTCAGGAGGTGCGACAGAGCATGGCGGCGACGCGGCACAGGTCTACTGCCCGCCGCTTCGTGAGATCCGCCTGTCGCTTCATGGGTCCGATCGTAGGGAGGTACGGGCGGAGATGTCACCGTCGTGTCGTATCGTGAGACGCGATCATCCATGATGCGAGACGCGAAGTGCGGAGGCGTGCCCCCGGGCCGGTCTCCCGTCGCCCTTCGCCCGCCGCGCATCTGCGGACCGGACTCCGGCGTCTCACTATCCGGATCGGCGCGGTGTCCGGGTGTGCTCAGCCCGTCAGCGACACGTCCGAGCCGTTCAGCCCGATCTCCAGGCCGCTCTCCGTCGCCTGGATCTTCTGCAGTTCGAGGCCCTTCGGCAGACCGTCGATGTCGCCTTCGAAGTCCGTCCTCGTCCGCACCAGCTGCTCCACGCCCGGAATGCCCTCGCCCGGCACCTCGTCCGCGCGCACCTTGAGCGTGTGGCCGTCGACCCGGGTCACGGTGGAGACCACGCTGCGGGAGATCGGGCGGCCGAGGATCTCGATCGTGCCGGTGACCTTCACCTTGCCGTCGCCGCCGTACGCGACGGTGACGCCGTCCTCCGCCGCCGCCGTCAGGTCCTCGTACGAGACGACGGCGGTGCCGGTGGCGCGGGCCGCCGTGGCGGAGGAGTAACCGGATCCGAGCTTCACGTCGTGCAGCCGCGCCCGCACCTCGCCGACGCGTATCGCACGGCCCGCCGCCTCGGTCCTCATGTCCTTCAGCGTGACGTCGACCCGGTCGAACTCCGAGGCGGCGAGCTGGGTCAGGAACGGGAAGCCCTTGATCGAGATCTCGGTCGTCCCGGCGCTGCCACCGCTGATGCTGACCCGGTCCTCGGCCTCCGACTCGGCGAAGTGGAGCGCCAGCCGGTCGGCGGCGACGAAAAGGGCGCCGCCCACCACCAGCAGGACCAGCAGTACTCGCAGTGCGCGCATGTGTGTGGTTCCCCCACCTCGGCCGTACGGTCAGTGCCCCCGGGTGATCGACGAGTGACGCCACCCGATCGGTTCCCGTGGTTCCCGGAGCGCGTACCCCCGTTGAGGGCCCGTCAGGCCCGTACGGCCTCGGTGAGTACGCGTCAGGCCGTACGACCCCGGCGCGTACGCGTCAGGCCGTACGACCCCGGCGCGTACGCGTCAGACCAGCGCGCGGCCGATCAGGTAGACCGCCGGAGCCGCCGCGGTGAGCGGCAGCGCCACGCCCGCCGTCATGTGGACGAACCGCGACGGGTAGTCGTAGCTCGCCACCCGCAGCCCGATCAGCGCGCAGACGCCCGCCGCGAGGCCGAGGAGCGCGCTCTGACCGCCGTACTCCGTGAAGCCGCCCACCGCGATACCGGCGCCCGCGCTCGCGAGCAGCGCCACCACCACGGAGGCGACAGCCGGCAGCGGCAGCGCACGCGCGAGCACGGCGGCCGCGACCGCCACTCCGCCGACCGTCACCGCGTCCGGGACCGCCGCGAGGTGCCCGGCGGCGAGGACCGTCAGGGCCGCCGAGACGACCGTGGCCATCAGCCCGGACATCCGCTCCTCGCCGGTCGCGGGGGAGCGGAGCTGGAGGACCACCGTGAGCAGCACCCAGACCCCCAGCGTGCCCAGGAGCGCGGCCGGCCCGTGCTCCCGGCCCGCCGCGAGGAGCGCGACATCGGCGACGAGGCCGCCGGCGAACGCGAGCGCGATGCCCTGGCGGGCCGGCCACATGCCGTTGAGCCGGAACCAGCCGGCGGCGGTCACCGCCTGGAGGAGGACGAGCGGGACGAGCAGCGCGTACAAGCCGACGGCCGCGGCGCCCGCGAGGAGCAGGCCGAGCACGGCGGTGATCGCGGCGGGCTGCATGCCGGGCGCGATGATCGGCGACCGGCCTTCGGCCCGGGCCCGCTGGGCGTCGGTGATCCGGGCGTTGCCGAGGGTGGTGGGCGCGCTGTAGCCGTCGGGGCCCGGCTGGGCCGACTGCGCGGCCGGAGGTACGGGAGCGGGAGCGGGCCCGGGTGCGGCGGCTGCCGGGCCCGGAGTCGGGGCCTCGGGCGGCAGCGGGACCGAGCCGGAGGCGCCCTGAGGGGGCAGATACGGCTGGGGCTCCTGGTGCTGGTGGTGCTGCTGGGGCTCCTGGTACGGCTGGTGGTGCTGGGGCTCCTGGTACTGGGGGCGCTGGGGCTCCTGGTACTGCGGCTGCTGCGTCCCGTACGGGTCGTGCTGCTGCTGCCCCGTCCCGTACGGGTCCGGCTGCGCGGCTCCGTACGCCTGCGGGTCCGGCTGCCCGTAACCCTGGCCCTGCGGCTGCCCGTAGCCTTGGTCCAGCGGCTGCCCGTAACCCTGGTCCTGCGGCTGCCCGTAACCCTGGTCCTGCGGCTGCCCGTAACCCTGGCCCTGCGGCTGTCCGTAGCCCTGGTCCTGCGGCTGCCCGTAGCCCTGCGCGTCCGACGGCCCCTGGTACGGCCCCTGATCCCGCTGGATCGTCGGCTGGTACTGCGTGTCCCAGGTCGGTGCCTGCCACGTCTGCGTACCGCTCTGGTCGTAGCCGCCCGGCTCCTGGGGCAGCGCGGACCGGCCGGCCGTCCCGTCCGGCCAGTGCTGCGGCGACGCGGGCCGCTGCTGGGGGTCGTACGGATACGGGTACTGCTGATCGCTGCTGCTCATGGCCTGCGGTTCACCCTCCTGCGAACGGCGGGAGCACCTCGACCGTGCCGCCCTCGGCAAGGCGTACGGTCTGATGCCCACGGGTACCGACGGGGTTGCCGTCGATGAGGAACGAGCACCGCTGGAGCACGCGGCTCAGCTCGCCGGGGTGCCTCTCGCGTACCGCGTCGAGCGCCTCGGCGAGGGTCTCCGCCGCGTACGGCTCCTCCGCGGTGCCCGCGGCGGCCTTGGCCGCGGCCCAGTAGCGGATCGTCCCCGCTGCCATGGCGCCACTCCTTCGGTCGGTTCGTCGGACGCGTGGTGCGTCAGCTCTCCATGATGGGTCACGCGGGGAGCGCGCCCGTCGCCCAGTCGGCGATCCGGGCCAGCAGGGCGTCGTCCGCCGCGTTCTCCGCGTGCCCCATCCCGCGCTCCAGCCACAGTTCCGCCCCGCCCTCCCCCGCCGCTTCGGCCAGCATCCGCGGGTGGTCGAGCGGGAAGTACGGGTCCCGGTCGCCGTGGACGAGCAGCAGCGGGGCCGGGGCGATGAGCGGGACGGCGGCGACCGGGGAGAGCGGGACGGGGTCCCAGTCGTCGGTGGCGATCCGGGTACGGAATCCGTACCGCCCGACGAGCCGCCCCGAGGGCCGGGTCACCACCCAGTGCAGGCGGCGCATCGGAGCCGTACCCCGGTAGTACCAGCGGGCCGGAGAGCTGACCGAGACCACCGCGTCCGAATGCGCCCCCGAGTGCGCCTCCGTGCGCTGCTCGCGCACCGGTACACGAACGGCCCTGTCGCGTGCATCCGATGCGTCCGTATACAGAGCGCCGTGCCGGAGCACCACGGAGCCGCCCATGGAGAACCCGACCGTAACGACCCGGCGATGCCCCAGGGTCCGCGCCCACGCCACCGCGGCGGCCAGATCCAGCACCTCGCGGTCGCCCACCGTGGAGCGCCCGCCGGACCGCCCGTGGCCCCGGAACGAGAACGTGATCACGGCCGCACGCTGGGAGAACACCCGCGCGGCACGGCGTACGGCAGGCCGGTCGACCGAGCCCGTGAACCCGTGCGCCACGACGATCACGGGGACATCGGCCACCGGTTCCGCACGGGCCCCGGGGGATGCGCCGGAACCGGCCGTACACGGTTCGTACACCGCCTCGACCGGGATCCCGTCATCGGTGAGCAATGTGGCGAATCGTGGGACCCGCGTGAGCAAGGGAACAGAAGAACCCAGGAATCGACCCTCGGACGCGGAAGTCATGTGGGCTATTCTGCTGCGAAGAGGACCTGGGCAATGCAGCCCCCGGGTCCTTTTGTGCTTCCCGGGCGTTGTTACGCAGACGTTTCGAGAAGCTCAGCGGTCCCCGGGGCGCGGGACCGCACGTAATACACGTAATACCGGCTTGACGTACGAAGCAGTGCCGCATACTCCCCCGGGTCCGACCCGGGAGTGCCCCTCTCGCAGGGAACGAGGAGGACCGACGTAATGGGCGAGCGAACCGTGCACCACGATCGACCGAACCAGGCAGGTGGGCGGCGATGAGTTCACTGCTGCTGTTGACGAACGCACTCCAGCCGTCGACGGAGGTGCTCCCCGCCCTCGGCCTCCTGCTGCACAGCGTGCGGGTGGCCCCCGCCGAGGGCCCGGCCCTGGTGGACACCCCGGGCGCCGACGTGATCCTCATCGACGGGCGCCGCGACCTCCCGCAGGTCCGCTCCCTCTGCCAGCTGCTGCGGTCCACCGGACCGGGCTGTCCGCTGATCCTCGTCGTCACCGAGGGCGGTCTCGCGGCCGTCACGGCGGACTGGGGCATCGACGACGTGCTGCTCGACACCGCGGGCCCGGCGGAGGTGGAGGCGCGGCTGCGGCTGGCCACCGGCCGGCAGCAGATCACCTCCGACGACTCCCCGATGGAGATCCGCAACGGCGACCTCTCCGTCGACGAGGCCACGTACAGCGCGAAACTCAAGGGCCGGGTCCTGGACCTGACCTTCAAGGAGTTCGAACTGCTGAAGTACCTGGCCCAGCACCCGGGCCGGGTCTTCACCCGCGCCCAGCTCCTCCAGGAGGTCTGGGGGTACGACTACTTCGGCGGTACGCGGACGGTCGACGTCCACGTCCGGCGGCTGCGCGCCAAGCTCGGCCCGGAGCACGAGTCGCTGATCGGGACCGTCCGCAACGTCGGCTACCGCTTCGTCACGCCGGAGAAGGTGGAGCGCGCCGCCGAGGAGGCGAAGGAGCGGCAGGCCGCCCAGCGGAAGGCGGAGGGACCCGTCGCCCGTTCGGAGCAGTCCGCCGCGGACGCGGTGGCGGAAGAAGCGCCGGTAGAGGCTGCCAAGAGGTAGTTCCATCCGCGTAGACTGCCGCGCGTGGCCAAGGTGACGCGGGACGATGTGGCGAGACTGGCGGGAACGTCGACCGCGGTCGTCAGTTACGTCATCAACAACGGACCCCGGCCGGTCGCCCCGGCCACGCGCGAGCGGGTGCTCGCCGCGATCAAGCAGCTGGGTTACCGGCCCGACCGGGTCGCCCAGGCCATGGCCTCGCGGCGGACCGACCTCATAGGAATGATCGTCCCGGACGCCCGGCAGCCCTTCTTCGCGGAGATGGCGCACGCGGTCGAACAGGCCGCCGCCGAGCGCGGGAAGATGGTGCTCGTCGGCAACTCCGACTACCGCGACGAGCGCGAGGTCCACTACCTGCGGGCCTTCCTCGGGATGCGCGTCTCCGGGCTGATCCTGGTCAGCCAGGGCCCCAGCGAGCGCGCGGCGGCGGAGATAGAGGCGTGGGACGCCCGGGTCGTGCTGCTGCACGAGCGGCCCGAGGCGATCGACGACGTGGCGGTGGTCACGGACGACGTCGGCGGCGCCCAGCTCGCCACCCGCCACCTCCTGGAGCACGGCCACCCGTACGTGGCGTGCCTCGGCGGTACGGAGGAGACCCCGTCGGTCGGCGACCCGGTCGCGGACCACGTCGAAGGGTGGCGCCGGGCGATGCAGGAGTCCGGCCGCTCGACGGAGGGCCGGCTGTTCCAGGCCCCGTACAACCGGTACGACGCCTATCAGGTGGCCCTCGGCCTGCTCGCCGGACCGGACCGGCCGCCGGCGATCTTCTGCGCCACGGACGACCAGGCCATCGGCGTGCTGCGGGCGGCGCGTGAGCTGCGCATCGACGTGCCGGGCGAGCTGGCGGTGGCGGGCTTCGACGACGTGAAGGAGGCCGGGCTCACCGATCCGCCGCTGACCACGGTCTTCTCCGACCGCCCGGCGATGGCGCGGGCGGCGGTGGACCTGGTGCTGGACGACTCGCTGCGGGTCGTGGGCTCGCGGCGGGAGCGGCTGAAGCAGTTCCCGTCGGCGCTGGTGATCCGGCGGTCGTGCGGCTGCGGGGAGCCGACGGCGTAGGACCGGGCCCGCTCAGGTCTTTACCGCGGGCACAGGCGTCTTTACAGCGGGCATACGCGCTTCTTCCGGGCTTCTCAGGACGTACTCAGGCTGCTCTCATCTTCGGTGGCCAGCCTGATGGACATGACGGAGAACCTTCGCCAGAGCGGCGCGCACTCGACGGACCAGGACCCGACCTCGTACGGCTACGGCAGCACGGCGTACGACGGCAGCACGGCGTACGACGGCTCGGCAGGCGGCTACCCGCCCCCGCCCCCGTACGCTCCCGCCAACCACCACCGCCGGGCCAAGCGGCCGGTGGCGCTGCTGGCGGCGGTCGCGCTCGCGGCGGCGGTGGTCGGCGGCGGTACGGCGACCCTGGTCGGCCAGCTGAACAACGGCTCCGCCCAGGCGACCGGCTCCACCGGCACGGTCCAGGGCACCACCGTCTCGCAGAGCAGCAAGGTCACGGTCTCCGGCGTCGCGGAGGCCGTCTCCCCGGCCATCGTCGAGATCGGCGCGGCCTCCTCGGCGGGCAAGTCCACCGGCTCCGGGGTCGTGATCACCGAGGACGGCGAGATCGTCACCAACAACCACGTGATCTCCGGCGCCCAGCAGATCGAGGTCACGCTCTCCACCGGCAAGACCTACACCGCCGACGTCGTGGGCACCGACCCCGACAAGGACCTCGCGCTCATCAAGCTGCGCGGCGCGAGCGGACTGAAGACGGCCACGCTCGGCGACTCCTCGCAGGTCAAGGTGGGCGACCAGGTGGTGGCGATCGGCTCACCCGAGGGGCTGACGGGAACGGTCACCAGCGGGATCATCTCCGCGCTGGACCGGGACGTGACGGTGGCGAAGGACGACTCGGGCAGCTCGGACCAGGGCCGGGGTCAGGGCGGCGGGCAGGAGTGGCCGTTCGAGTTCGGGGGCCGGCAGTTCAACGGCGACACGGGCGAGAAGACGACCACGTACAAGGCGCTCCAGACCGACGCGTCACTCAACCCCGGCAACTCCGGCGGCGCGCTGATCAACATGGACGGCGAGATCATCGGCATCAACTCCGCGATGTACGCGCCCAGTTCCTCGGCGGCGGGCAGCGGTTCGTCGGCGGGCAGCGTGGGCCTCGGCTTCGCGATCCCGGTGAACACGCTCAAGGCCGACCTGGACACCCTGCGCGCGGGCGACGGCTCCTGACCGTGCGAGGCTGAGACCGCCCCACCGGCCGGAACGAGAAGAGGACGAGACCGCGATGAGCCCCGCCGAAGACGATCCGCAGCGCATCCTGATCGTCGACGACGAACCGGCCGTACGCGAGGCGCTGCAACGCAGCCTGGCCTTCGAGGGGTACGGGACCCAGGTGGCGGTCGACGGGTACGACGCGCTGGCGATGGCCGAGGCGTACGCCCCCGACCTCATCGTCCTGGACATCCAGATGCCGCGTATGGACGGCCTCACCGCCGCCCGCCGCATCCGCGCCACCGGCTCCACCACGCCCATCCTCATGCTCACCGCGCGCGACACCGTCGGGGACCGGGTCACCGGCCTCGACGCGGGCGCGGACGACTACCTGGTGAAGCCGTTCGAGCTGGACGAGCTGTTCGCCCGGATCCGGGCCCTGCTGCGCCGCAGCTCGTACGCGGCCTCGGCGGCGGACGCCCAGGCCCCCGACGACGACGTGCTCTCCTTCGCCGACCTGCGGATGGACCTGGCGACGCGCGAGGTCACCCGGGGCGAGCGGCGCGTCGAGCTGACCCGTACGGAATTCACGCTGCTGGAGATGTTCCTGGCCCACCCGCGCCAGGTGCTGACCCGGGAGCAGATCCTGAAGGCGGTCTGGGGCTTCGACTTCGAGCCGAGCTCCAACTCGCTGGACGTGTACGTGATGTACCTGCGCCGCAAGACCGAGGCGGGCGGCGAACCGCGCCTCGTCCACACCGTGCGCGGGGTCGGCTACGCGCTCCGTACGGGCGGGAGCGGCGAGGCGTGAGCACGGCGGCACCTCCTCCCGCGAGCGAGGCGAATCCCTCCAGGAAAGGTCTCGTACGGCGCTTCCGCGCGCTGCCGCTGCGCTCCCGGCTCGCGCTCCTGGTGGCCACGGCGGTCGCGGTGGCGGTCGCGGCGGTGGCGGTGGCGTGCTGGTTCGTGACCCGGGCCCAGCTGGAGGACCAGCTGGACGACTCGCTGCGCAACGCGAAGATGGACAACGAGCCGATGCGCGACCTGCTGACCTCGTGTCTGAGCGGCGGGCAGCTGCCGGCTCAGGAGTTCCCGGGCCAGTACACCGTGCAGATCGTTGCCGCGAACGGCAGCTACTGCACCGCCCCGAACACCACGCCCGTCCCCGCCCAGCCGAGCGACGTCGACGTGGCGGCGGGCCGGAAGACCGACGCCCTGCACACGACGGAGAACGACGACGGCAAGGACATGCGGGTCTACACGCGCAAGCTGCCGCCGGTGGTCAGCTCCGGCCAGGCCAACAACCAGCTGGCCGTCTCGGTGGCCCGCCCGCTCAGCGAGATCGACGCGCCGCTCTCCACGCTCGCCTGGGTCCTCGCCTTGGTCGGCGGCGTCGGCGTGATCGGCGCGGGCGCGGCCGGACTCTGGGTGGCGCGGGCGGGCCTGCGCCCGGTGGACGAGCTCACGGAGGCGGTCGAGCATGTGGCGCGCACGGAGGACCTGACGGTCCGCATCCCCGTGGACGGTGAGGACGAGATCGCCCGCCTGTCCCACTCCTTCAACTCCATGGCGGCCCAGCTCGCCTCCTCCCGCGACCGCCAGGCGCAGCTGATCGCGGACGCGGGCCATGAGCTGCGCACCCCGCTCACCTCGCTGCGGACCAACGTGGAGCTGCTGGCGCGCAGCGACGAGACGGGCCGGGTGATCCCGCCGGAGGACCGCAAGGCGCTGATGGCCTCGGTGAAGGCCCAGATGACGGAGCTGGCGGCCCTGATCGGCGACCTCCAGGAACTGGCCCGCCCGGACGCGGCAGGACCCGGCCCGCTCCAGGTGGTGGCCCTGCACGACATCACCCGCACCGCCCTGCAACGCGCCCGCCTGCGCGGCCCCGAGCTGACCATCACCGCCGACCTGGCCCCCTGGTACGTACGGGCCGAACCGGCGGCCCTGGAGCGGGCGATCGTCAACGTCCTGGACAACGCGGTGAAGTTCAGCCCGCCCCGCGCCACGATCGACGTACACCTGCACCGGGGCGAGCTGACGGTACGGGACCGGGGCCCCGGCATCCCCGCCGAGGAGCTCCCGCACGTCTTCGAACGCTTCTGGCGCTCCCCCTCGGCCCGCCAGCTCCCCGGCTCGGGCCTGGGCCTGTCCATCGTGGCCCGCACGATCCAGCAGGCGGGCGGCGAGATCGCCTTGCGCCCGGCCCCGGACGACGGCCCCGGCACGGTCGCGACGATCAGGCTGCCGGGGGCGCCTACGCCACCGCCGGGGATGTGAGCATCCCCGGCGGCGCCGTCCGGGTCAGCCGACGGCCACGCTCTCGATCATCACGTGGTGGTCCGAGTACACCGTGTCGGCGACGGCACACCAGCGCCGGGTCTCGCTGCTGAAGATGTAGTCGATCTTCACCCCGGAGCCGTGCGTCGGACGCCCCGTTCGCGACGTCCCCGTCTGGTCGCACTCCTGGTAGCCCTCGGTACCCGGACCCGTGGAGTAGAGGCCCTGCGGCCACACCCAGGCGTGGGCGTTGTTCGGCGCGTCCGGCGACTTCGCGTTGAAGTCACCGCCGAAGACCGTACGCGGGAACTGGTCCACGACCGCCTTGATCTCCGCGAACTGGTCGTCCCGGTAGTCCCAGGTGGGGTGGTCCGGGTTGATGCCCAGCCAGGAGGCGTGGACGTTGCAGAGCCGGATGTTGTCCCAGTACGGGGCCGTCGCGCAGTGGAAGGGAGCCTGGAGCCCCGTCCACGGCTGGGTGGTGGGGTACGTACGGGCGTCCTGGATCCCGCCCTTGACGATGATCGCCGTACCGGCCCGCTCGGGCTTCCCCTCCACGCACGGGCTGTCGTGCTTCACGCCGTTCTGCGACCACCGGTACGGGTGGAACGCCTTGCCCCACCCGGGGCCGAGCTCGGTCATCAGCGTGGCGAGGGTGTTCTCGCAGACCTCCTGGAGGAGGACGGCGTGCACCCAGGTGTTGTCGACGTGGAGCTTGACCACGCCCGCCTTCTGGGCGCTCGTGCCGGTGTCCGTACAGCCCCAGCGCGGCACGTCGCACATGTTCCACGACATGACCTGGAGGTTCTTCGGCTCCGCCGCGACCACGTCGACCGCCGCGACCGCTTTGGCCGGCGGCACCGCGGCCACGGCGGCGAGCAGCAGCGCCAGGACGATCAGCGCCCCGGCGGGTCTTCTCAGCATTCCGAACAGTATTCCGAACAGGCTCTCGGCCTTCATGGCATCCCCACCCCTGACGAAATGATCACGTAAGGGGTGAGCCTACGATCCGACCGCTCCTCACCCCACCGGATTGCGCCGGATCAGCGACTCCACCAGCCCGCCCCGCTGGTTCGGATAGTCCAGCGGGACGATGCCGAGGCCCGTCCAGCCGGCGGTCTCGGAGCGCTCCAGGAACGCGTGCACCTGCGGGTTGAGACGGTCGGCGTTCCAGCGCGGCGGCATCAGGGCGGCGGTGGAGACGTAGTTCATGTAGAACTTGCCGGGCTGCTGGGCCGCCTTGCGGAACTGGGCCTCGATCTTCGGGTACTTGGCGAACGGCTCCGCCATGTAGTCGTCCTGGATGTCGAAGACCGCCGGATCGCCGTAACGCACCCCGGGCAGCCCGCCGTTGTCGGCCAGCAGCACCACCTTGCCGCGCGCTCCGCCGAGCGAAGGCAGCGTGGAGTCCAGCCGGAACAGCGACCGCCACCCCCGTACGTCGAGGTAGTCGTCGAAGATCGCCCGGAACGCCGCGTCGCTCCCGGAGGAGTACTCCTGCTTCACCCGCATCAGCACGGTCTCGCTCGGCCGCGCGGCCAGGAAGTCCCGGCAGGCGACGAGGACATCGCCGAACATCATGTTCTGAAACGCGGCCCCGTGGTGGATCGCGAACGACCCTGACGTGATCCGGCACCGTACGTCGAGAAAGCGCACCCCGCTCTGCAACTGCTGCGCGATCGTGGTGTTCTGGCACTCCGCCCACGGCCCGCCGAACCGCGCGCCCGAGTCGTGCGTCCCCGGGATCGTCAGCCGCTGGAGCGCCGTGCCGTCCGGCAGCCCGCCCATCCAGTCCTGCGTCCCGCGCACCGCCTTCCGCGTGGCGGCGACGGCCGACGCGGTCCCGATGACGGCGGTGGCGGAGACGGCGAGCGCACCGGCCAGGAAGCCCCTGCGGGTGCTCAAGAGGCCTGAGGGAGCAGGGTGGTTCGGGGTCGTGGACATGAGGGTGCCTCCAGGGGCCGTGGGGGGCAGGACCCTTGGATTCTGACGCGCACACATCATGACGGGAAGGGGGCGGCGGCTCTCCGCGCCGCTCGACGTTTCCGGTGCGGGGGCGGAGGAAGACGAGTAGCGAACGGGCCGACGCACCGAGCGCTGGACGGGGGAAGAGCCATGGTGGCCGCCGACTGGGTGGGAGACCGTAAGCGCCTCGCGCAATGGGTCCCTGAGGGTGAACGGATGACGGCCGGCTGCGTGGCGGTTCACGAACGCCGCTGGGGAGGACTGGTGGAACGGCACGCGTCCCTGCTACTGACCGACCGCAGAGTGCGCCTGCTGCGCCACCGGGGCGGCGACTACCGGTACGGCATACGCGGGGTGCTGTTCGAGATGATGCGCGGCGAGGGCACGGCGGCGTGCGTGAATCCCGAGGTCCGTGTGCAGTTCGACCGCGGCCAGGAGATCGAACTGCGACGGCATGACGGCGGAACGCAGCGGATCCGCATCAGCGAGTACGACGCGGTGCACGCCCAGGCGCTGCTCGACGCGTTCCCGCCCCCACCGGCAGGGGAGGACCCCGGCGCCCGGTGAGCCGGAGGGCCCCGCGCGGGGCCCTCCCCCGGCCCCGGCCCGCCTCAGCCCGCGTGCTGGTACGCCGGATAGGTGACGTACCCCGCGTCGCCGCCCTGGAAGTACGTCGCCGCGTCCTCCGCCTCCAACGGCAGCCCCGCGCGCAGCCGTTCGACCAGATCGGGGTTGGCGATGAAGGCGCGGCCGAAGCTGATGAGGTCCGCGCCGAGGCCGAGCCAGCGGTCGGCGTCCGGGCGTTCGGCCCGCCGCGCGCCCATCGGCAGCACCGGGTTCATGATCAGCGCGCCGGGCCAAGCGCGCCGCAGCGCCACCAGCACCTCGTCCTCGGCGGTCGCCTCCAGGTGCACATAGGCGGGCTCCAGTCGCGCCAACTCCCGCAGCAGTACGGCGTAGAGCTCCGGTACGCCCTTCTCCTCGACGCCCCAGAACGTCCCGCCCGGCGACAGCCGGATCCCGGTCCGCTCCGCGCCCACGGCGTCGATGGTCGCCTCCACCGCCTCGACGGCGAACCGTACGCGGCCGGCGACGGAACCTCCGTAACGGTCCGTCCGCAGGTTGGCGTTGGAGGAGAGGAACTGCGAGATCAAGTAGCCGTTGGCGCCGTGGAGTTCGACCCCGTCGAACCCGGCGTCGACGGCTCGGCGGGCGGCCTCCGCGTACGAGAGCGCGTGCTCGGGCACCTCGGCGGTCTCCAGGGCGCGGGGCATCGGCGCGGCCTGGGGCCCGGTCGGCGTGAACACCTCGCCGACGGCCGGTACGGCGGACGGCCCGACCGGCACCAGCCCGGTCGTGTCCGGGTGCGAGACCCGGCCGCCGTGCATGATCTGCGCGAAGATCCGGCCGCCGTTCGCGTGCACGGCGGCGGTGACCGGCCGCCACGAGGCGACCTGCTCATCGGTGTACAGCCCCGGCGTACCGGGGTTCGACTGCCCGATCAGGCTCGGCTGCACGCCCTCGCTCACGATGAGCCCGGCGGTGGCCCGCTGTGCGTAGTACGTCGCCATCGACGGCGTCGCCAGCCCGCCGGCGGCGGCCCGGACGCGGGTCATGGGGGCCATCACGACCCGGTTGGGGAGGGCGAGGCCACCGAGCCGGTAGCCGGTGAAAAGGGTGTCTGTACGGGTGTCGGTCATGGTCATGACGTCCGTCCTCCTCGTGACGTGGTGCCCGCGAACCGGACACTGCGGCTACGCTAAAACCTGACATCAATGTCAGAGGCAAGCCCGGCGAGGATCGAGAACGAAGAGGACGGACGACGGAATGCGCATCGGAGAACTCGCGAAGGCGGCCGGGGTCAGCGTCCGGTCCCTGCGCTACTACGAGGAGCAGGGGCTGCTCACCAGCACGCGCAGCCCCAGCGGGCAGCGGCACTTCCGGGACGCCGACGTGGACCGCGTCGGCTTCGTCCAGCGGCTGTACGCGGCCGGCCTCTCCAGCCGCACCATCACGGAGCTGCTGCCCTGCGTGGACGCCCCGAGCGAGGCGACGTCCGACGCGGCCATGGAACGGATGGAACAGGAGCGGGAACGCCTCTCCGCCCACATCGAGGAGCTGCTCCGCACCCGGGACGCGCTGGACGGCCTGATGGCCACGAACCGGGCCCACCGCAAGACGCTGCGGCGGGCCCCGGCCGCCGCCCCTCCCTCAGGAGGTCAGCCCAGCCTGGAGGTGGCGTAGGCCGCGATGGCGTCCCGCTGGTACGCGGCCAGACCCGGCGCGATGGCCTCGTACGCGGCCCGCCACTGCTCGTTCTCCACGCAGGAGCGCCCGGCCGCCCGGAACTCGTCGGCGGAGACGGGGCTCAGCTCGGTCAGCGCCCGGTACTGCCCGTCGATCTCGGCGAGTACGGCATCGGCGCCGGGCTCCGCCCCCGCGGCCATCAGCTCCGCGAGCCGGATCATCAGCGCCGTACGCTCACGCTGCCCGGCCTCCACCTCGGCGGGACTCATCGCGGCGGCCTGACGGGCACTTGCCTCGGCGAGCGCCGGGAAATCCCGCAGGTTCTCCTCGTACTGGGAGGGCTGCACGCCCTCGAACAGATTCTCCGGTCGGTTGATGGCGGTCATCTCTCTGCCGTCCTTCCTGGATCGCTCCAGCTCGGCGATCGTGCGGAAGACGGTGGTGGCCAGGGCATCGAGCCGGTCCCGCTCGGCGACCAGCCGCCGGTGGTGGCCGCGCAGGGCCTCCACCTCGTCGACCTGCTCGGCTAGGATGCGGCTGATCTCGGGCAGCCCGACACCCAACTCGCGTAGAACGAGGATCTGTTGCAGCAGCAGGAGCTGGCGCTCCTCGTAGCGGCGGTGGCCGTTGGACCCGATCCGGGCGGGCGGCAGCAGGCCGATCTCGTCGTAATGCCGCAGGGTCCGGGCGGTCACACCCGACATCCGGGCGACTTCCGCGATGGGCCAGTCCACAACCGCTCCTCACCTTCCGTCTTCCTCATGAACGCGTGGTCAGGACCGGTTCCTCCGGCCCTGGTCACGACCGTAGGAGCTGCCGCAGCGGCAACCGCAAGCCCAGGGTCCGGGCCGCGCCCACGGGAGCTCTCCGGCCGAGCCGAAGAGAGCGCGGTGACGCTTACGTCACCTACGCCGCAGCTGCCTCCTCGTACAGAACGGCCGACAGGATCCTGCCACCCCGGCCGAGGGCCAGGGCTTCCGGGCCCTGACCGGCCAGCGGGCTCGCGATCGCGTGCGTCGTGTCGTACGGCCAGGACCGCCGGGAGCACTGAGGGCCACGAACGGGCCCGGCGGTCAGCGCTCCCGCGTACAGAACACGCACACGCCGCACGGCGAGTCCCCCATGTGCAGCGCGGCCGACGAGTCCGCCGGGCCGACGGGGTGCGCGAGGTAGGGCCGTACGATCCACTCGCTCCACCCTTCCCCGTGCCGCAACGAGAACCCGCAGGTACGCCCTCCGTACAGCGCACCGAGGGCCCGGACCCGGCCCGGCCTGTCGGCCCATCCCAGGACCGGCCGCGGCTCCCCCTCCGGCAACTCACCGAGCAGGTCCCGCGCCTCGTCCCGGATCCGGTGGATCGCCAGCTCGGGCGTGTCGACGGAGTACCGCACGAAGCAGTCGGGCTCGTCGAGGTCCTCGGAGGCGTAGGTGGACCGCTCACCGCCGGGCCCCTGCGGACGGGCCCCGGGCGGGAGAGCGGGCGCGGACTCGCCCTCGTGGAGAGCCTGGCGCTGGCATGGGGTACGGGCGGCGGGGGCGAGCGGCACCCCGGGCGCACGGTCGTGTGGTTCACGCTGGGGCGGCCGGGGGTGACCACATGAGCGGCGGCGACTGGGGGCTGATCGCGGCGGCCACCACCCTCGGGCCGCTCGCGGCGTGCATCGCACTGAAGCCGGGGCCCGAGGAGTGGCCCCGCCACAGAGGGCGACATCGGACGAGAAAACCCCAGTTCAGCGGAGCCGCGAGCCCGGGAGAGCCGCGCATCACATTCGTAACTATACCTTTCGGAAGGTACAGTTACGGCATGAGAACGGTACTGACCGAGAGGTCCGCGGAGACAACTCCAAGTGCGCGGCGGCGCTGGCTGCTGCTGGCGGTGGTGAGTGCGGGGCTGCTCCTGATCACCCTGGACAACTCGATCCTGTACGCGGCGCTGCCGACGCTCGTGCAGGATCTCGGCGCGAGCAGCTCCGAGGGGCTGTGGATCATCAACGCCTATCCGGTGGTGATGGCCGGGCTCCTGCTGGGCAGCGGCACCCTGGGTGACCGGGTGGGACACCGGAGGATGTTCCTGATCGGCCTGGTGGTGTTCGGCGCCGCCTCACTGGCCGCCGCGTTCTCCCCGACCCCGGAGACGCTGATCGCGGCGCGGGCGTTTCTGGCCGTCGGGGCGGCGGCGATGATGCCCGCGACGCTGGCGCTGATCCGCGTCACGTTCGAGGACCAGCGTGAGCGCAACGTGGCCATCGCGATCTGGGGCACGCTGGCGATCGTCGGCAGCGCACTGGGCCCGATCATCAGTGGGCTGCTGCTCCAGACCTTCTGGTGGGGGTCGGTGTTCCTGATCAACGTACCCGTGGTCGTCGCGGCGATCGTGGCCACGCTGGTCCTCGCGCCGCCCAACGTGGCGGACCCCGGCCGGAAGTGGGACCTGCCCTCGTCGCTGCTCGCGCTCGTCGCCCTGGTGGGTCTGGTCATCGCGATCAAGGAGACCGCGAAGCCGGAGCCGGCGCTCCTGACCGTCGTCGCGGCCGGGCTGGCCGCCGCAGTCGGCGGGTGGGCGTTCGCCCGGAGGCAGCGCCACCTGCCCGACCCGCTGCTGGACTTCGCGATCTTCCGCAACCGGGCCTTCCTCGCCGGGGTCCTGGCCGCCGGGTTCTCCCTGTTCGCCATCGCCGGTATCCAGCTGATCACGACGCAGCGGTTCCAGCTGGTGGAGGGCTTCACCCCGCTGCGCGCCGGGCTCCTGGTCGCCGCCGTCGCCCTGGGGGCGCTGCCGACGGCGATGGCGGGCGGGGCCACCCTGCACCGGACCGGGCTGCTGCCCATCATCGCGGGCGGCCTGACCCTGAGCACGGTCGGCTCCGCGCTGATCCTGCTGACCTTCGACACCAGCATGGGGCTGCTCGTCACCGGGCTGCTCCTCACCGGGGCGGGCCTCGGCGCGGCCATGTCGGTGGCCTCCAGCGCGATCATGGGAAACGTTCCGGCCCGCCGCGCGGGCATGGCGTCCTCCGTCGAGGAGGTCTCGTACGAATTCGGCAGCCTCATCGCGGTCGCCCTCCTCGGCTCCCTCCTGACCTCCGTCTACACCGCGTCCATCGATCTGCCGGCCGGGGCCCCGGACTCCGCGCGGGACAGCCTGGACAGCGCGCTCGCCCAGGCCGGGAACCACCCGGGCCTGATCGACGCGGCGTCCACCGCCTTCGACGGCGCCTACTCCACCGTCATGGTGGTGGTCACCGCCGTCATCGCCGTCGGTGCGATCATGACGGGCGTCCTCCTGCGCCGCCACGGCCCCGGATCGGCCCTTTCCACCCCTGAGCACTGACACCCGTCAGCACTGACGCCCCCGAGCCCTCACACCCTCCGAACCCTGACACCCCCGCCCAGGGAGCACCCATGCGGACGAGCAAACGAACCCAGATCCTCGAAGCGGCCACGCGGGTCGTGGAGCGCGAGGGCGTCAAGAGCGTCACCTTCGACTCCGTGGCCGCCGAGGCCGGCCTCACCAAGGGCGGCCTGCTCTACCACTTCGCCTCCCGCGACGACCTCGTACAGGCCATCCATCAGCACCTGGCCGACGCCTGGGAGGCGCAGATCGTCGCGGCGGCGGGCAAGCCGGCCGATCTGGCCACCCCTGAGGAGAGGCTGACCGCCTACAGCCGCATCTCCTCCCAGAGCGCCAACCGGGCCGAACTCCTCCTCATGCTCGAAGGCTCCACCACTCCCGAGCTCGCGGCCCCCTGGGACGCGGTCGTGGAACGGTGGGCTCCGTCCCTGACCACGGACGACGTCGACGACCAGGTGGCGCTCGACCGGTTCATCGCCCGTCTCGCCGCCGACGGCCTGTGGCTGTACGAGTCCCTCAACACCGAACCGCTGGCCCCGGAGTTGCGCCGCGCTCTGGCCGAGCGCATCGCCGGGGCCCTCGACCCCGAGGGGAGCTGAGCCCGCGCCGACGACGGCATCGGGCTGGGCCGGGCTGGGCCGGTTGTCAGTGGTGTGCAGCATGATCGGTGGTACGCGGCCGGCTCTCCCGGAGTCACCGAGGCCGTCCTCGACAGGGGTACAGGGGGTGCCGTGCGCAGGCCGGTCGTAGGTGAAGTGCACGTCCACTACAGCCAGATTTACGTCCAGAGCGATCCCGACGGTACGACCCCGGGGCTCGGCGAGGTGTTCGCGGGGCAGAGCGGAGGGCTGTGCGGGGCGGCGGCCCCCGGTGCGCTGTGGCTGGTC
Organism: Streptomyces sp. CA-146814; assembly: GCF_050942385.1. Lineage (NCBI taxonomy): Bacteria > Bacillati > Actinomycetota > Actinomycetes > Kitasatosporales > Streptomycetaceae > Streptomyces > Streptomyces sp. CA-146814. The sequence goes on along the minus strand of NZ_CP192068.1, from coordinate 4,234,944 downwards.
ACCGGACTGCACCCCGGCAGCGTCGGCTTCACCGTGGAGGTCCACGACGAGGAACCACCGCTGGCCCTGGAACTCCCCGTGACGGACTACCGGGTGCGGTACAGCGCCCGGGGCATGGACCAGGGCCGCGACCTCGACACCAGAACGGACAAGGAGCCGCAGGCGGACCGCTATCTCCTCCAGTTCTGGCCCGCCCCTCCCCGCCCGGACCAGGTGATCCGCCAGACCTCGCGGAACGCCGCCTACCGCCACGACTACGCACGAGGCCTGCCGGCCCCGCCCACCCCGGAACAGCGGGCCGAAGCCGAACGCCTCGCCCGCCAGGCGGAGGAACGGGCCGCGGAGGAGCGGCGCCTGCACTACGAACGGTGGCAATGGGGCGGCCGGTTGCCGAGTGAGGCGCTGCGCGGTGCCCGGCAGAGCAACGTGCTCGGCCTGCTCCGCTTCGACAGCGACCTGGTGCACACGCTCGGCGCAACAGATCCCGAGGTGCAGCACACGGTGGCGCTGCTGGCCGCGCGACGGGCCTGCGAGGCCGCCGGATTGACCGACCTGCCGTGGGTCGCCGGCGCACTGGCCGCGCTGGAGGCGGGCCGGCCGCTGCCGCCCCCGTTCGACGAACCGGCCGGACCGTGGGAGACCCTGCGCTCCGACCCCCGCGTCCCGGACACCTCGGTGCTGGAAGCGGTGCCGCCCGAACACCCCCCGTACCAGCCTCCACCGCCCGGGCCGGACGATCCGTACACCGTCGTGGATACGTTCCCCCGCACACCGCGCACCCTCCACCGGATCTCCCAGCCGCACTACGCGCTCCCCGCCGTGCTCGCCGCCGCCGGTCCCGCACCGCTCGTGGCGGCACTGGACGCGGTGTGGCACGCGCTGAACACGTGCGGGGAGCGCTATCCGGAGTTCCTGGACGAGATCCGGGCGGTGTGCGCCGGCGCAGCGCCGGAAACCCCGAAGTGGCAGCGCGAGAGCCGGCCGACGGGCCGCGTGCCGAAGGAGGCGCCGGGCCCGGACGAGGTGAGACCGGGCTCAGGGGGTTGAGCCCACGCCGGCAGCCGACAGGGCCGGGTTCAGCCGCCGGTCCACCGCCGCCGTAAGACGCTGGAGTGACGCCCCGGCCCTGGGCGGACGAGCGTCAGCTTTTCGGCGTCGGCCCTTCACCCGACCTGGCCGTCACCCCGGCCCCGTCCGCACCCGTCCGGTCACCCTCCCGTCCCGCCGCCACCCGCAGCGTCACGGCAGCCGCCGCCCCCGCCAGCAGGCCGAACGTCAGAGCGGCAGGGACGCCACCGCCGATACCGGCCGACAGCTGGACCAGCCCCCAGCGCATCCCTCCATCGCTCAAGGCCATCTGCGCCAACTGGCCGGCCAGCAGCCCGAGTACGGTCGCGCAGACCGCGCCCGCCGCCATCGCCGGGACCGTGGTCCGGGTGAGCAGGACGGGCAGCCACCGCAGCGACCACCACACCACGACGAGCACCAGCGCGTCGGCCAGCCGGTACAGGAACCAGTCGCCGACCGGCGTACCGGCCGGGCCCGCCCAGGAGCCCAGCAGCAGCCACTGGCGCAGGAGGTCGCCCGGTTCGGCGAACAGGCCGGTGCCCGTGGACGCGGTCTGCAGGGCGGCGGCCACGGGCTGGTACGACAGGACGACCAGGGACACGGCGATCACGGCGGTGCCGACGCCGGCGGCCAGGCGGGCGGCCGTCACCGGCACGGCCGCCCGGGGCAGCGGGCCGGCGCCCTTGGCCGTGACCCGGGCCGCGAGCACCGCCACCACCGCCGCGACCAAGGCGGCGAACACCAGGATCTGGCGGCCCGCGGAGGCCATGCCCGCGAGCTGCGGCAGGAAGCGGTAACTGCCGCGCCCGTTCGCCGCGATCAGCCAGGGCGCGGAGACGGCGACGGCCAGGGCCCCGGCCACCAGGCCCCAGGCCCAGACCGCGAGCAGGGCGGCGGGCACCCGGCCGTTCACCGGCGGCAGCCGGCGGACCAGAAGCAGCGCGCCCGGCACGAAGAAGAGCAGGACCGCCACGAACCGGATCTGCATCCCCGTCGTATACAGCGACAGATAGCGGGAGTTGTCGACCGTCGCCCCGTCCTCGCCCACGCCGAACGTCTCGGCGCCGATCCGGACGGAGGGCGGAGGGTCGTACGACCACGGGGTGAGCCAGTGTTCGAGCTGGGCGGCGGTCAGTCCGCCGAGCACATCGACGGTGCCCGGCAGTCGCAACGCCTGGGTGCTCGCCCCCGCCCACCAGAGAAGCGCCGTCAGCAGCAGGCCGCCGACCAGTGCCGGTATCGCAGCGCGCCGGTATTCCATGGCCGTCCCCCGTCTCGCCCGCACGTGCCCCCGTCGGCCGTGCATCCCCTGTCGGGGGACACTACGGGGCGTTGATCACGTACGGATCACTGTCTGTACATGGTCATGCAAGGCCGTTCAGGGGGCGCCGGCCGCCCGGGCCGCGTTCTCGGTGGGCCCGCCGAAGGCCAGGAACAGGGCCCGCCTGCTGAGCAGCCACCGCCCGTCGACGTTGCGGAAGGTGTCCTCGTAGTGGCCGACCTGCGTCGGGGGCCTCGGCGGCAGCATCCCGCCGGAGTGGCCGTCGACGCGGTACGTCGTGAAGTAGGTGGTCGCCGTCGCCGTGGACGCGGAGGTCAGGGTCACCAGGATGTTCGTACAGATGCGGCGCGAGAGCCGGTCGGCGGGACGGGCGCCGAAGTAGCCGCGCAGCGCCTCCCGCCCCTCGACCCTGCGGTCACCCTCGGCCCACTCCCAGACCCCGTCGGCCGTGAACAGCTCGGCCACCCGGCCCGGTTCGCCGAGATCCAGCTCATGGGCGAACTGAACGACCAGGCGTTCACAGGCTCGTTCGGCGGTCAGACGGTCGAGGGGAGCGATCGATTCGTCGGTCATCACCCCTTCCTCACCGATCAACAGTGCCCAGGCGAAGAGTTTTTGTCCTGCGGGCACTGGTCGGCCTCGATGGCGACCGTGTCCCCGTCGATACGCATCCCCACGGGCCCAGAGCTGCCGGGATCGGAGAGGGTGTGGACGAAGAACACCCAGAACCCGAGGACCATCAGCACGACGACGGACGAGACCGCGAGCGCGGTGACGACGATCGTGTGTTCACGCCGCCTCACCTCGTATGGACGCAGCTCTCCGACCTTCGGCGCGGGCATGGGCGGCACTTCCGGTCGTCGCATCCGCCGCGCCCCCTCCTCGCTCAGGCCGCCGAACAGGCCATCAAACAGGCCACGGCACGGGCCTTGCACATAGTTTCGCCACATCGGCGCCACCGCGCATGGTGACGTGCGTCACTCCGAAGCGGGCCCGGGCGCACCCTTCAGGGAGGACGGCGGGACCGGCAGCTCGGCGTGCGCGACCGCGTACCCGCCCTTGGTCACCGGCGCGTACGGGGCAGGGGCCATGCAGGTACCGACCGGGGCCTCCTGGGGCGGGGCGCTGCCCTTCGGCAGCAGGTTGACGCCGTTCCAGGAGAAGCCGACGCGGTCCGTGGAGCGCCCCTTGCCCTTCTCCGCTCCCCCGTCGTAGACGCTGAACCCGACCCGGTTCCCGACGATGGGAGGCCCCCCGGGGCTCACCTCGGTGATGACCGCCGTCAGGGTCGAGGTGCGCACTCCGGTGACCAGGCAGTCCACGCGTCCCTTGGACGTGTACGTGATGTCCCGCTCGGCCGAGTAGTGGGAGAGCTTGACCGTGCCCCGCGCGTCGGTGGGCAGGCCGCCGGGGATGCCGGGCAGCGGACGGCTGTACGGGGCCGCATGGGCGTCGAAGGTGAAGGACCGGACGTCCTCGTCCTGGTGGTAGGGCAGGACGAACTCGGCGCTCCCGACGACGCTCGCGCGGACCGGCCGCGGCTTCTCCTCCTGATCGGCGGAAGCGGCGACGGACACGCTCGCCACCGCAAGGCCTGCGCCAAGTGCGGTGACTACGGCGACTGCGGTCAGAGTTCGGCGTACGGACCGAAACACCCTGGTGATCTCCTGCACTGCGGCGGGGACTTGCTCTCGACGGAATTCATCCTGCGCGCCCGCACCGCCCCCGCCATCGGCCTCCGGTCGGAACCCCCGCCCCCGGCTGCCGCCCCGCGGCGGAGGCGCCGTCAGCCTCAGGTCCGATGAGCTGGAACGGTCCGGGCCGGCACCCCCTGCCAACGGGCAGCAGATCAGGCGTTCAGCCGCTCGACAGACTCTGCTGCCTGAGGTGCTCCACGTACTCGGCCCGCCGCTGGAGTTGTTCGGGCGTTTCGTACTGCCTTCGCTGTTCGCGCGGGACCGAGGGGAACGGGCCAGGGCCCGCCGGCATCGGGTTTCCCTCGGCATCGGTCACCGTGATGAGACCGGCGGGCCCGTCGTCCTGGCTCTGCGCGGCCAAGGCGGCGGAGGCGCCGGCAAGACCGGCTCCGGTGAACAAACACACGAGCACAGTCCTTCGGTGCATGACCGCCTCATTCCCTCGGCTACCCGTGACCCAGAAGGTACTGCCTTTCGGTGGCTCACCGCTCGCGTTGTCCGCAAGCCGTCGCGCGGAAGGCGTGAGGGGCGGCAGGCCCACCGGCCCGCCGCCCCTCAACCCCACGTACGGGAGTTACTGCACGACCGTGATCCGGTCCGTCACCGGCGGGGCCAGCGGTGCGGCGGCCGTGGAGTGGGCCGCCAGGTAGGCGTTGAACAGGTCCAGGTCGGAGGCGCCGACCAGCTTGTTCGTGCCCTGGCCGAGGGCCGGGAAGCCGTCGCCGCCGCCCGCGAGGAACTCGTTCATCGCGACGCGGTAGGTGCGGGCGGGGTCGATCGCCTCGCCGTTCAGCTTGATGGTGTCGGTGACCACGCGGGCCGCGCCGGTCTTCGTCAGGTCCAGGGTGTAGGTGAGGCCCTTGGAGACCTGGAGGATCTTCGGGCTCGCCTCGTTCGGGCCGCTGACCTGCTGCTGGAGCGCGGTGACCAGCTGGGCGCCGGTCAGGTCGACGACGTTCATCATGTTGGTGAACGGCTGCACGGTGAACGCCTCGCCGTACGTGACGACCCCGTCGCCCTCACTGCCGGAGGCCTTGTACACCAGGTCCGCGCGGATGCCGCCCGGGTTCATGAAGGCGACCTGCGCGCCGCCCTTGTCGGCCGGGGCGAGGCCTTCGAGCTGGGCGTCGGCGATGACGTTGCCGAGCGGCTTTTCGGGGGCCGTGGAGCCGCGGCCGTTGATGTCGGCGCTGATCCAGCCCTGCGGCCGGTTGGCGATCGGTGCCGCCAGCTTGTTCCAGCGGTCGATCAGGCTCGTCATGTCGGCGGCCTTGGGCTGGTCCCGGGTCACGACGTGGTTCGCCGACTTCACCGACGTACGGACGATGTCGTTGGTACGGCGGTCGTAGGTGAGGGTGGTGTCCGTGTAGAGCTTGCCGAACGACGACGCCGAGGTGACCATGCGCGGCTTGCCCGCCGGGTCCGGGACCGTGCACACGTACGCCTGGTGGGTGTGGCCAGTGACCAGGGCGTCCACCTTCGGCGTGATGCCCTTGGCGATGTCGACGATCGGGCCCGAGATGCCGTCGCCCGCGCCGGGGCTGTCGCAGTCGTAGTTGTACGAGGTGGAGGCCGGGGCCCCGCCCTCGTGGATCAGGGCCACGATGGACTTGACGCCCTTGCGGTCCAGCTCACGCGCGTACTTGTTGATCGTCTTGACCTCGTCGTGGAACTTGAGGCCCTTGACCCCGTTCGCGGTGACGATGTCCGGCGTGCCCTCCAGGGTCACACCGATGAAGCCGATCTTGACGCCGTTCTTCTTCCAGACCGTGTACGGCTTGAGCAGCGGCTTGCCGGTCTTCTCCTTGGTGACGTTGGCCGCCAGGTAGGGGAAGTCCGCGCCCTTGAACTTCTTGCCCTTCTCGTAACAGCCCTCGACCGGGTGGCAGCCGCCGTTCTGGAGGCGGGCCAGCTCGGTGGCGCCCTCGTCGAACTCGTGGTTGCCGACCGCCGAGACGTCGAGCTTCAGCTTGTTGAGCGCCTCGATCGTCGGCTCGTCGTGGAAGAGGCCCGACAGCAGCGGGCTCGCGCCGACCATGTCACCGCCGGCCGCCGTGACGGAGTACGGGTTGCCCTTGCGCGCGGTGCGCAGCGAGGTCGCCAGGTACTCGACGCCACCGGCCGGGATCGCCTTCACTGTGCCGTCGGGCTGCGTCTCGGAGATGTTGCCCGCTGAGCCGGCCGGCGGCTCCAGGTTGCCGTGCAGGTCGTTGAAGGACAGCAACTGCACATCCACGGTACGGGGCTTGTGGCCGTGTCCGTGGCCATGACCGTGTCCGTTCCCCTGGCCCCGGTCATGGGCCCCGGCCGGCATCGCGGCGACGAGCGCGCCCACGGTGGCCAGCCCGGCCGCGGCGGCGAGCACCCGTCGAGAGGCACGTTTCTTCTGCGGAGTCGCTGACATCGGTCCCCTTGTGTGTCAGTTACGTCAGTGGTGTCACTGGTGGCACGTCTGGAATCCTGCGTGCCGCAGCCTAGAGTCAACGCGCGTAGCGCAACAGGTGTTCGGGGTTACGGACTGGTTGCCATCCGGCCAAATGGCTCGTCCAACAGCCTGTTGGACAATTGTCCTGGGGCCACGTCAAGCCGGGAACGAACCCGGGGACAAGCCCGAGGGCGAATGATCCCCACACCCCCCACTCCCCGGCCACCCGCCCCCGCTCCCCGTACGCTCGTCCTCATGACGACTGACGCAGCCCTCCCCTCCCCCGGACGCGAGATTCAGGCCCTCGACACGCTCGACTCCAGCCAGGCCGACGCCGTCCTCGAACTCCTCGGTGAAGCGGCCCGGTTCGACGGCAGGCAGGCGGTCTCCGAGCAGGGGAGGCTCCGGATCCGGGGCGGGCACCGCGTCGGTGTGCGCCACTTCCTGCTCAGCAGCAACGGGAGCCTCGCCGGTTACGCGCAGTTGGAGGACACCGACCCCGTCGAGGCCCCGGCGGCCGAGCTCGTCGTCCACCCCGAGCGGCGCGGCACCGGCCACGGCCGGGCCCTCGGCGCGGCCCTCCTCGCCGCGACCGGCAAGCGGCTGCGGGTCTGGGCGCACGGCGGCAGCTCGGCCGCCCGGCATCTGGCCCAGGTCCTCGGGCTCTCCCTCTTCCGTGAGCTGCGCCAGCTCCGCCGGAGCCTGATCCCGCTCGACCTCGCGGAGCCCGTACTTCCCGAAGGCGTCACCGTACGGACCTTCGAGCCCGGCCGTGACGACGCCGCCTGGCTCGCCGTCAACCGCGCCGCGTTCGCCCACCACCCCGAGCAGGGCTCCCTGACCCAGCAGGACCTGGACGACCGCAAGGCCGAGCCGTGGTTCGACCCGAAGGGGTTCTTCCTGGCCGAGCGGGGCGGCGAGCTCGTGGGCTTCCACTGGACGAAGGTGCACGCCGAGGAGCAGCTCGGCGAGGTGTACGTCGTCGGCGTGCTGCCCGACGCCCAGGGCGGCGGGCTCGGCAAGGCGCTCACCGCGATCGGCCTGCACCACCTGGCCGCCGAAGGGCTGCCCACCGCGATGCTCTACGTCGACGCCGACAACACGGCGGCCGTGACGGTGTACGAGCGGATCGGCTTCGCCACCCACGAGGTGGACCTGATGTACCGCACCGAGTCCTGAACCTCGCACCTCCGGTCGGAAGAAAATCTGTCGTGGCGGGAGTAGACATCTCGCTTGCGGCGGGTCTAGTGTTTCTCTCGTAGCCGGACAGCGAGGACGGCACGGCAGTGGAGTGGTGGAGCCGGAAACGGTGGGTTCCGCCGCTGGTTGCCGGGCCGGGCGGCCTTCAGGGGCCGTGCGGCGGTATCTCCGACCTGTCCGGTCCGATGAACAGACGAACAGAACAGAACCGAACCGACGAGGTAAGGAGCAGACGCCATCAGGATCGCCCGGGCGAGGCACACACCGCCCGGGTACCGCAGGCCCCAGATCGGAAGGTGGTCCCCGGTCACGCATCCGCGATCCCCGCTCACCCGCCCTCACCGGCGGACCGGCGGAAAAAGAAGGCCGGCGTAAGTCACGCCGGCAGATGGTGTTGAAGCTCGGGGCCCGAGTGCCGTACGGCACTCGGGCCCCCCGACGTGTCCCCGCGCCGAAACCCGGCACGGCCCCGAATGAAGAGGTGCTATGCCCGCTAGCAGTACCCGCGCCACCGACAACCTGGACGACGACGACTACCCCGCCTTCACCATGGGCCGGGCCGCCGAGATGCTCTCCACCACACCCGCCTTCCTCCGCGCGCTCGGCGAGAACCGCCTGATCACCCCGCTGCGCTCCGAAGGCGGCCACCGCCGCTACTCCCGCTACCAGCTGCGCATCGCCGCCCGCGCCCGGGAGCTGGTGGACCAGGGCACCAAGATCGAGGATGCCTGCCGCATCGTCATCCTTGAGGACCAGCTCGAAGAGGCCCAGCGCATCAACGAGGAACTGCGCGCCGCACGGACGCGGTAGACGGACGCGGTAGACCGCCCTCCCCCGTACGCGCAGGGGCGGCGTCACTTGACGCCGCCCCTTCCTTACGCCACCCTTTCACTACTCAATTAGTGAAAGGGTGGTGGACATGGCAGGATCCGCAGCGGTCGAGTTCCGCATCGACCGGCGCAGCGGCGTCGCCACCTACCTCCAGATCGTCCAGCAGACGAAACAGGCCCTGCGCCTGGGCGTTCTGGAGCCGGGGGACCGGCTGCCCACCGCCCGCGAGGTCGTCGAGGCCACCGCCATCAACCCGAACACCGTGCTCAAGGCGTACCGGGAGCTGGAGCGCGAAGGCCTCGTCGAGGCGCGGCGGGGGCTCGGCACCTTCGTCCGCCGGACGCTCGGCGGCGCGGCGGAGGCCACCGCCTCCGACTCGCCCCTGCGCACCGAACTCGCCGACTGGGCCCGCCGGGCGCGGTCGGCCGGGCTGGAGAAGGACGACGTCAGCGCGCTCTTCACCGCCGTACTCGACAGCACGTACAAGCTCGACAGCACGTACAAGGGGGACCAGGACAGATGACAGGTGCTGCGATCGAGGCCCGCGGCCTCGCCATGACGTACGGGCGGGGAGGAGGCGCGCACCGAGCCCTGGACGGCTGCTCCTTCCGCCTTCCCGCCGGGCGCGTCTGCGCGCTCGTCGGGCCCAACGGGGCCGGTAAATCCACCCTGTTGAACCTGGCGGCGGGGCTGGCCCGGCCGAGCGCCGGGGCCCTCACCGTCCTCGGCTCCGCCGACCCCTCCGCCGTACGCGGCCGCATCGCCTGCGTGCCCCAGGACAAGCCGCTGTACCCGCAGCTCACCGTGGCCGACACGCTGTGGGCCGGCGGCGAGCTGAACCCCGGGCGCTGGGACGCCGCCGTCGCGGGCCGGATCGCCGCACCGCTGCCGCCGAAGGCCCGTGTCCGTACGCTCTCCGGCGGCCAGCGCACCCGGCTCGCACTGGCCCTCGCGCTCGGCAAGCGGCCCGAACTCATGCTGCTGGACGAGCCGATGGCCGACCTGGACCCCCTCGCCCGGCACGAGCTGATGGGCGTGCTGATGGCGGAGGCCGCCGAGCACGGCACCACCATCGTGATGTCCTCGCACATCCTCACCGAGCTGGAAGGCGCCTGCGACTTCCTGCTCTTCGTCGACGGCGGCCGCGTCCGGCTCGGCGGCGAGTCCGAGGACATCGTCTCCGCCCACGCGCTGCTCGCCGGCCGGACCGGCCACGACCTGGCCCCGCACACCGTCGTCGAAGCCCGTACGACGGGCCGTCAGCTCACCGCTCTCGTACGGAAGGGGGGCCCCGTGGACGAGTCCCTCTGGGCCGTCACGGAACCCTCCCTGGAGGAGCTCCTCCTCGCCCACCTCCGCTCGCCGGACGCCCCGCCGCTGCTGACGCCGGGCGCGGTGGCGGGTGCGGGTGCGGGACACCAGACCCGCGAGGCGGTGGTGTCCGCGTGAGCTCCACCGTCACCTCCTTTCGCGGCCCCGTCCGCGTAGCGCTGCGCCTGCACCGGAGGACCTTGTGGGCGGCCCTGGCGGCCGTCGCCGTGGGGATCGTCGGCCTGCTCACGGTGGCCCTCCTGGCCGAACGGGCCGTCGCCGACCTCGCGAGCGCCGGCTGCACCCTGAGCAGCGACGCACGCCCCTGCTTCCAAGCGGCTCGTGACTTCACCGACCGGATGATCCGCATCGACCGGTTGCTGACGTACGCGGGCTTCGCCCTCGTCGCGCTCCCCGCCGTCGTGGCGGCCTTCGTCGCGGGCCCGGTGATCGCCAGGGAGTGGGAGACCGGCAGCATCAAGCTCTCCTGGAGCCAGTCGACCTCGCCCGCCGCCTGGCTGGCCGCGCGGCTCGTCACCATCGCCCTGCCGGTGGTCGGCGGGATCGTGGTGCTCTCCTCCGTCCTCTCGTGGTCCAGGACCCGGCTCGCGTACCCGTTCCCGGCCATCTGGGAGGAGGCGACGGCCTTCGGCGCGACGGGCACGGTCCCGGTCGCCGGTGCGCTGCTGGCCGTGGCGCTGGGTGCGCTCGCCGGGCTGCTGCTGCGCCGTACGGTCCCGGCGCTGATGGTGGCCCTGGCCGCCTCCGGGCTGGTGGCGTTCGTGCTCAGCACGGTGCGGTTCCACTTCTGGCCGATGGTGAAAGTCACCTATCCCCTGGAGGGCGTCTCACCCGTCCCGAAGTGGTCGTACGTCGTCGAGCAGGGTTACGTGACGGCCGGGGGCGACCGGCTTCCCGCCGGCACCTGCTCCCCCTCCTCCCTGAACTTCCAGGACTGCCTGGCCGGACACGGCGTGCGGCACTACGAGCACTACCACCCCGCCTCCCACTACTGGCCGCTCCAGCTCGTCGAGACCGGCATCCTGCTCGCGCTCGCCGCGCTCGCCGTGTTCGCCGCCTTCCGGGTCCTGCGCCGCCTGCACGGCTGAGACCGGCCGCACCCACTTCGCCGTCCGGGCCCGACAGGGGTGGGCCCGGACGGCGATCACGCTCCAGGACTCGGTCACGTAGCGTCACCGCACGACCGACCCGCAGGCACACCGCTTCCTGGACGTCATGTCGCCGTTACCGGCCATTCAGACGCCCTTGCGACCCTCACGGGATGCAGCCAGCTCTGCCAGCCCCCCGCCGCAACGGGAGCGCCCAGGGTGACGCCTCCGCCGCGTCCCCCGGCCGTGACCCCGGGTTTCCCGGGCCTTCCGCGATCTTTCCCGGCTCCGACGCGCCTACCGGGGCCCCCACGCGGAACAATGGGTTCATGAGCCAGCAGCCCAGCTCCGAGGTCCCGGTCCAGCCCGCCCAGCCGTCCGTCGGCGCACTCGCCGCGCACCGGCCGCACGCCGTCGCGCACCCCTCCTCCAGCAACGGCGGCTTCTCCACCGCCGCCGACCTGGACCCCGATCTCGACGCCGACGCGGACGCGTACGAGCCCGACCGGGACGGCGACGAGCTGCCCCAGGGCCGCTTCCTGGACCGCGAGCGGTCCTGGCTGGCCTTCAACGAACGTGTCCTGGAGCTGGCCGAGGACCCGGCGACACCGATCCTGGAGCGCGCCAACTTCCTCGCGATCTTCGCCTCCAACCTGGACGAGTTCTTCATGGTCCGGGTGGCCGGACTCAAGCGCCGCATCGCCACCGGCGTCGCCACCCGCTCCGCCTCCGGCCTCCAGCCCCGCGAGGTGCTGGACCTGATCTGGACCCGTTCGCGCGAGCTCATGGCCCGGCACGCGGCCTGCTTCCAGCAGGACATCGCCCCGGCCCTCTCCGACGAGTCGATCCAGCTCATCCGGTGGCCGGATCTGACCGAGAAGGAGCAGGCCCGCCTGTTCACCTTCTTCCGGCAGCGCGTCTTCCCCGTGCTGACCCCGCTGGCCGTCGACCCCGCGCACCCCTTCCCGTACATCTCCGGGCTCTCGCTCAACCTCGCCGTCGTCGTCCGCAACCCGGTCAGCGGCCACCGCCACTTCGCCCGGGTCAAGGTGCCGCCGCTGCTGACCCGCTTCCTGGAGGCGTCCCCGCAGCGGTACGTCCCCATCGAGGACGTCATCGCCGCCCACCTGGAGGAGCTGTTCCCGGGCATGGAGGTGCTGGCGCACCACATGTTCCGGGTCACCAGGAACGAGGACCTGGAGGTCGAGGAGGACGACGCGGAGAACCTGCTCCAGGCGCTGGAGAAGGAGCTCATGCGGCGCCGGTTCGGTCCGCCGGTGCGGCTGGAGGTCGAGGAGTCCATCGACCCGTACGTCCTGGATCTGCTGGTCCGCGAGCTGAAGGTGTCCGACGCGGAGGTCTACCCGCTGCCCGGCCCCCTGGACCTGACCGGCCTCTTCGCGATCGCCTCGCTGGACCGGCCGGAGCTGAAGTACCCGAAGTTCGTCGCGGGCACCCACCGGGACCTGGCCGAGGTGGAGTCCGCCTCCGCGCCCGACATCTTCGCCGCGCTGCGCGAGCGGGACGTGCTGCTCCACCACCCGTACGACTCGTTCTCCACCTCCGTCCAGGCGTTCCTGGAGCAGGCGGCGGGCGACCCGGACGTGCTGGCCATCAAGCAGACGCTGTACCGCACCTCCGGCGACTCCCCGATAGTGGACGCCCTCATCGACGCGGCCGAGTCCGGCAAGCAGGTCCTCGTCCTCGTCGAGATCAAGGCCCGCTTCGACGAGCAGGCCAACATCAAGTGGGCCCGCAAGCTGGAGGAGGCGGGCTGCCATGTGGTGTACGGGCTGGTCGGGCTGAAGACCCACTGCAAGCTCTCGCTCGTCGTCCGCGAGGAGGGCGACACCCTGCGCCGCTACTCGCACGTCGGCACCGGCAACTACCACCCCAAGACCGCCAGGCTGTACGAGGACCTCGGCCTGCTCACGGCGGACCCGCAGGTCGGGGCGGACCTCTCCGACCTGTTCAACCGGCTCTCCGGCTACTCCCGCCGCGAGACCTACCGCCGCCTCCTGGTCGCGCCGAAGTCCCTGCGCGACGGGCTGATCGCCCGCATCAACAAGGAGATCGCCCACCACCGCGCCGGGCGCCCCGCCTACGTCCGCATCAAGGTCAACTCGATGGTCGACGAAGCGATCATCGACGCCTGCTACCGGGCGGCCCAGGCCGGCGTGCCCGTCGACATCTGGGTGCGCGGGATCTGCGCGATCCGGCCCGGGGTGGCCGGGCTCTCGGAGAACATCCGGGTCCGCTCCATACTCGGGCGCTTCCTCGAACACTCCCGGGTCTTCTCGTTCGGCAACGGCGGCGAGCCCGAGGTGTGGTTCGGCAGCGCCGACATGATGCACCGCAACCTCGACCGTCGGATCGAAGCCCTCGTCCGGGTCACCGACCCCGCCCACCGCGCCGCGCTCAGCCGACTCCTGGAGACCGGTATGGCCGACACCACCGCTTCCTGGCACCTGGGCCCCGACGGCAACTGGACCCGGCACGCCACGGACGCGGAGGGGCAGCCGCTGCGGCACGTCCAGGAGATGCTCATCGATGCCCGGAGGCGCAGGCGTGCGACGCCCTGACCACCCGACGACGACCACCCGTCCTGTTACCGCGACCGCCGCGCCAACCGCGACCGCCGCGCCAACCGCGTCCGCCGCGTCCTCCGGGCTCGCGTCAGCGGCCGACGGGGGCCCGGCGGACGGGGCTCCCTTCCTCCGGGCCCCCGGGGAGACGGCCCCCGCGGAGAGGCCCCTCCCCGAAGGGGCCACCGCCGACGGCGTCAGCGCCGACGCCGTCCTCGCGCCCTACCTGCGCGGCCAGGCCGCCGACTTCCTGCGGAGCCTGCGCCTCCACCGCGAACACAGCGCCCCCTCCGACGCGAACGGCCAGGGCGCCGAGGCCGCGGCCCGGGCCCTGCGGCGGTCCGCCCGGCGGATCAGCGGCTCGCTCCACACCTTCCGGGCCGTCCTCGACCCGGTCTGGGCCGACCACCTCCGTACGGAACTGGCCTGGCTCTCCGGCACGCTCGCCCGCGAACACGCGTACGCCGGCCGGCTCACCCGCCTCCTCGAAGCCCTGCACCACCTCTCCGGGTCGCCCGTCCCGGCGGCCCGTGGCGCGAAGCCCGCCGCACAGCCGGCCACCACGCCGGACGCGCAGGGCCGGGCCGCGCTCGGCGTCGGGGCCGCACGGGCCGGGGCGCTGCTGGAGCGGCAGCTGACCCTCGCCCGGACCCGGGCCCACTCCGCCGCGCTGCAGGCTCTCGGCTCGTCCCGGTTCCACGCGGTCGCCGACGCCGTGGCGCTGCTCGCCTCCGAGGTCCCGCTGGCCCCGGGCACCACGGGCCGGGGTGCCGAGGCGCTCCTGGAGCCCGCCGAACGCGCCGAGCAGCGGCTGATCGTGGCGGTGGCGGCGCTTCCGCCGGACGCGTCGGCGGAGCCGTACAACGAGGCACAGGACGCGCCGTGGCACCAGACCCGCCTGCTGCTGCGGCTGCACCGGTACGCCCACGAGGTCGTCCTCGGCGCCGCCGACCCGGTCCTCACCGGCGCCGGGCACGCCCTGGACCTGCACCGGGACGCGGCGAAGGCGGCCGCGGCGGCGGCAGCCGCGGCCCGCACCCCGCGCATCGCCCCGGCCACCGCGTACGCGCTCGGCGTGCTCCACGCGGACCAGCGCCACGAGGTGGAGGCCGCGCGGGCGGTGTTCCGGGAGACCTGGCCGTACGCGGCCACCGTGACGGGCCCATGAGCGCCGCCCCGCAGCCGACGGTCCTCGCCGCCGGCTGCGTCCTGTGGCGCCGCGCCCCGGACGGCGGCGGGGTGGAAGTGTGCCTGGTACACCGACCGCGCTGGGACGACTGGTCCCACCCCAAGGGCAAGCTGAAGCGCGGCGAGGAACCGCTGGCCGCCGCCGTACGGGAGGTCCTGGAGGAGACCGGCCACCACTGCGTCCCGGGCCGCCGCCTCCCCACCGCCCGGTATCTCGTCGACGGGCGGCCCAAGGAGGTCGCCTACTGGGCCGCCGAGGCGACGGGCGGCGCCTTCGAGGCCAACGACGAGGTGGACCGCATCCTCTGGCTGGACCCCGAGGCCGCCCGCGTACGCCTGACCCGGCCGCGCGACCGCGAGCAGCTCACCGCGGCCCTGCTCGACGCGCTCCCCCGCAGCTGAGCCGCGGTTCCCGCACCCGCCTGCCCGACACGGTTCACCTGCCGTTCACTCTCCCCCGTAAGCGGCTTCACCTGTTCTGCCTAATTTCGGACGTACACGGTGCGCGGCGCCAAGCCGCAGCAACCCTCCTCATCGCACGCCGTCGTAGAACGAACAGATCACGGCGGCTCCTGGAAGGAACACCCGAAAGTGAAGCTTCAGCGCAAGAACCGGCTTCGTGCCACCGCGCTCGGTGCCCTCGCCGTCTCCGGCGCCCTGGTCCTCACGGCGTGCGGTTCGGACGACAACAGCGGCCCCGGTACGCCCAAGGCCGACGGCCAGAGCAGTTCGGCGTCGAGCATCGACTGCGGCAAGGCCAAGGGCCAGCTCCGGGCCTCCGGCTCCAGCGCGCAGAAGAACGCCATGGACCTCTGGGTCAAGAACTACATGGCCGCCTGTTCCGGTGTGGAGATCAACTACAACTCCTCCTCGTCCGGTGAGGGCATCGTCGCCTTCAACCAGGGCACCGTGGGCTTCGCCGGCTCCGACTCCGCGCTGAAGCCGGAAGAGGTCGCGGAGTCGAAGAAGGCCTGCAAGACCGGCCAGGGCATCAACCTCCCGATGGTCGGCGGCCCGGTCGCGGTCGGCTACAACCTGGAGGGTGTCGACAAGCTCACGCTGGACGCCCCCACCCTCGCCAAGATCTTCGACACGAAGATCAAGAAGTGGAACGACCCGGCGATCGCCAAGCTCAACGACGGCGTCGAACTGCCGGACAAGGCGATCCAGGCCTTCCACCGCTCCGAGGACTCCGGCACCACGCAGAACCTCGGCAAGTACCTCGGCGCCGCCGCTCCGAAGGAGTGGAAGTACGAGGCCGAGAAGAAGTGGCCGGCCCCCGGTGGCCAGGCCGCGTCCGGCTCCTCCGGCATCGCCGCCCAGGTGAAGCAGGTCGACGGCGCGATCGGCTACTTCGAGCTCTCCTACGCCAAGTCCCAGAGCATCTCCACGGTCGCCATCGACACCGGCGGCTCCGCCCCGGCCGAGGCCACCTCGGAGAACGCCTCCAAGGCCATCGCCGCCGCCAAGATCAAGGGCACCGGCAAGGACCTGGCGCTGGAGCTCGACTACACCACCAAGGCCGACGGCGCCTACCCGCTGGTCCTCGTGACGTACGAGGTCGTCTGCGACACCGGCAACAAGGCCGAGACGCTCGACACCGTCAAGTCCTTCCTCTCCTACGCCGCCTCCGACGACGGCCAGAAGATCCTCACCGAGGCCGGCTACGCCCCGATCCCGGCCGAGATCAACGCGAAGGTCCGCGAGACCGTCAACGGCCTCTCGTAACACCGGGAGCGCACCACGCTCCACGCACCACCGGCAGGCCGGCCCGGCGCACCCCTCCGGACCGGCCCGCCACCCCCGGTACCGCCCGGTACCAGCCCCAACCATCCGGTGCACCGCCGCCAGGGGAGCCTCGGCTCCCCCACACAGACCGGAAAGACCATGGCTTCCACCACACCGATAGACACGCCACCGGCCCCGCCGGCACCCCCGGACCGCAAGGAGCGCCCCCAGTCCACCGGGCGCATGGGCGACAAGGTCTTCGTCGGCCTCTCGCGCGGTTCGGGCATCCTGCTGCTCGTGATCATGGCGTCGATCGCCGTGTTCCTCAGCTACCGGGCCGCCATCGCCATCTCGAAGGACGAGGGCAACTTCCTCACCACCTTCGACTGGAACCCGGCCGGCGACCCGCCGGTCTTCGGCATCGCCGTCCTGCTCTTCGGCACGGTCGTCAGCTCGATCATCGCGATGATCATCGCGGTTCCGATCGCTGTCGGCATCGCGCTGTTCATCTCGCACTACGCGCCGCGCAAGCTGGCCGCCCCCATCGCGTACGTCATCGACCTGCTCGCCGCCGTCCCCAGCATCGTCTACGGCATCTGGGGCGCGCTCGTCCTGGTGCCGTACCTGGAGGGCCTGAATCTCTGGCTCGACCAGTTCTTCGGCTGGACGTACATCTTCGAGAAGACCGAGGTCGGCGTCGCCCGCTCGCTCTTCACCGTCGGCGTGCTGCTGGCGATCATGATCCTGCCGATCGTGACCAGCGTCAGCCGCGAGGTCTTCCTCCAGGTCCCGAAGATGAACGAGGAGGCCGCGCTCGCGCTCGGCGCCACCCGCTGGGAGGTCATCCGCCTCTCGGTGCTGCCGTTCGGCCGCTCCGGCATCATCTCCGCCTCGATGCTCGGCCTCGGCCGCGCGCTCGGCGAGACGATGGCCGTCGCCACGGTCCTCTCCCCGAGCTTCATCATCTCGCTGCACGTGCTGAACCCGGGCGGCGGAACCTTCGCGCAGAACATCGCGGCGAAGTTCGGCGAGGCCGACGAGTTCGGGCGTGACGCCCTGATCGCCTCGGGCCTCGTCCTCTTCGTCCTCACCCTGCTGGTCAACGGCGCGGCCCGGCTCATCATCGCCCGCCGCAAGGAGTACTCGGGGGCCAACGCATGAGCCACGCATCCACCGCCGTACAGGAACGCCCGACGCCGCCCACCGGCCCCGGCGCGCCGAAGTCCGGTCTGAGCAGCCGCTCGCTGCCGCGCCTCGCCCCCGTCGGCTTCGCCGCCGTCGCGATCGCGCTCTCCGTCGGCCTCTCCACCGCCGCCGGCTGGCACAGCAAGGTGCAGTGGGGCATGATCGCCGCGCTGTTCTTCCTGGCCATCTCGTACGTGGTCACCAGCGTCGTGGAGAACAAGCGCCAGGCCAAGGACCGCCTGGCCACCAGCGTCGTCTGGGTCTGCTTCCTGATCGCGGTCGTCCCGCTGGTCTCGCTGCTGTGGACGACGGTCTCCCGTGGCGCCGAGCGCCTGGACGGCTACTTCCTCACCCACTCCATGGCCGGTGTGCTCGGCTCGGAGGCCAGCGGCGGCGTCTACCACGCGCTGATCGGCACCCTGGAGCAGGTCGGCATCGCCACGGTGATCTCCGCGCCGCTCGGTCTGCTGACCGCCGTCTACCTGGTCGAGTACGGCAAGGGCTCGCTCGCCAAGGCCGTCACCTTCTTCGTCGACGTGATGACGGGCATCCCGTCCATCGTGGCCGGTCTCTTCATCCTGTCGATCATGCTGATCTTCGAGATCCAGCCGTCCGGCCTGATGGGCGCGCTCGCCCTGACGATCCTGATGATGCCGGTCGTGGTGCGCTCCACCGAGGAGATGCTCAAGCTCGTCCCGAACGAGCTGCGCGAGGCCTCGCTGGCCCTTGGCATCCCGAAGTGGCGCACTATTCTGAAGGTGGTCCTGCCGACCGCGATCGGCGGCATCACCACCGGCGTCATGCTGGCCATCGCCCGCATCGCCGGTGAGACCGCCCCGATCATCCTGCTGGTCTTCGGCAGCCAGCTGATCAACATGAACCCCTTCGAAGGCGCTCAGTCCTCGCTGCCGTTCTACATCTACGAGCAGTACAAGATCGGCGAGGCCGCCTCGTACGACCGCGCCTGGGCAGCGGCCCTGGTGCTGATCGCCTTCGTCATGATCCTCAACCTCGTGGCCCGCGGCATCGCCCGCTGGAAGGCCCCGAAGACCGGTCGCTGACGCGGCCATCAGCGACCTCCGAAAGAAGCAGTGATCACCATGGCCAAGCGCATCGACATCAGCGGCCTCACCGCCTACTACGGCAGCCACAAGGCCATCGAGGACATCTCGATGACCGTGGAGCCCCGCTCCGTGACCGCCTTCATCGGCCCGTCCGGCTGCGGTAAGTCCACCTTCCTGCGCACCCTGAACCGCATGCACGAGGTCACCCCCGGCGGCCGCGTCGAGGGCAAGGTGCTGCTGGACGACGAGAACCTGTACGCCTCCAACGTCGACCCGGTCACCGTGCGCCGCACGGTCGGCATGGTCTTCCAGCGCCCCAACCCCTTCCCCACCATGTCGATCTTCGACAACGTGGCGGCGGGCCTGCGGCTCAACGGCAGCTACCGCAAGAGCGAGCTGAACGACGTCGTGGAGAAGTCCCTGCGCGGCGCCAACCTCTGGAACGAGGTCAAGGACCGCCTCAACAAGCCCGGCTCCGGCCTCTCCGGCGGCCAGCAGCAGCGCCTGTGCATCGCCCGCGCCATCGCGGTCGAACCGCAGGTCCTGCTGATGGACGAGCCGTGCTCGGCGCTCGACCCGATCTCGACCCTCGCCATCGAGGACCTGATCGGCGAGCTGAAGGAGCGGTTCACGATCGTCATCGTGACGCACAACATGCAGCAGGCGGCCCGCGTCTCGGACCGCACCGCGTTCTTCAACCTCGCGGCGGTCGGCAAGCCTGGCAAGCTCATCGAGATAGACGAGACGGAGCGGATCTTCTCCAACCCGTCGGTCCAGGCCACGGAGGACTACATCTCGGGCCGCTTCGGCTGAGCCGTACCTCCCCCTGATACGGCCTTGCGGTGCTGCATGGCGGTGCCACCACAAGGCGAAAGGGTCCGCCCCCGCTCTCCCTGGTACGGAGAGCGGGGGCGGACCCATATGTCTTCTACGAGCTCGCCTCAGCCGAAGAGCAGCAGCACCGCGCCGTAACTCAGCGCCGCGACGAGTGCCGCGGCCGGCATGGTGATGAACCAGCCGAGGATGATGTTCTTCGCGACGCCCCAGCGCACGGCGTTCACGCGCTTGGTGGCGCCGACGCCCATGATCGCCGAGGTGATGACGTGGGTCGTGGAGATCGGGGCGTGGAAGAGGAACGCCGAACCGAACATGATCGACGCGCCGGTCGTCTCGGCGGCGAAGCCCTGCGGCGGGTCCAGCTCGATGATCTTCCGGCCGAGCGTACGCATGATGCGCCATCCGCCCGCGTACGTACCCAGCGAGAGCATCACCGCACAGGCGATCTTGACCCAGACCGGGATCTCGTCGTTCGGACCTTCGATGTCGGCGATGACCAGGGCCATCACCACGATGCCCATCGTCTTCTGCGCGTCCTGGAGGCCGTGGCCGAGGGCCATGCCCGCCGCCGAGACCGTCTGCGCGATCCGGAAGCCGCGCTTGGCCTTGTGCGGGTTGGCGTTCCGGAACATCCACATGATGCCGACCATCACCAGATAGCCGGCGATCAGGCCGACGAACGGGGAGATGAACATCGGGATGACGACCTTCTCCAGCACGCCGGACCAGATCACATCCGTCCCGCCGGCCAGCGCAGCGCCGACCATGCCGCCGAACAGCGCGTGCGAGGAGGAGGACGGGAGGCCGAAGTACCAGGTGATGAGGTTCCAGATGATCGCGCCGACCAGCGCCGCGAACAGGATGCCCATCCCCTTCTGCCCGACGGGCGTGGCGATCAGGCCTTCGCTGACGGTCTTGGCGACCCCCTGGCCCAGGAAGGCGCCGGCGAGGTTCATCACCGCGGCCATCGCCAGAGCCGCACGCGGGGTCAGCGCCCGGGTGGAGACCGAGGTGGCGATGGCGTTCGCGGAGTCGTGGAAGCCGTTCGTATACGTGAAGCCGAGCGCGACACCGATGGTCACGATCAGCGCAAAGGTGTCCACGAGGTTCAGGACTCCTTGACCGCGATGGTCTCCACGGTGTTGGCGACGTGCTCGAACGCGTCAGCCGCCTCTTCCAGCACGTCCACGATCTGCTTGAGCTTCAGCACCTCCATGGCGTCGTACTTGCCGTTGAAGAGCTGGGCCAGCAGCTTGCGGTGGATCTGGTCGGCCTGGTTCTCGAGCCGGTTGACCTCGATCCAGTACTCGGTGAGGTTGTCCATGGTCCGCAGCCCCGGCATGGCCTCGGCGGTCAGTTCCGCCGCCCGGGCCAGCACCTCGATCTGCTGCTCGACGCCCTTGGGGAGCTCCTGGACCTGGTAGAGGACGACCAGGTCGACGGCCTCCTCCATGAAGTCCATGATGTCGTCGAGCGAGGACGCCAGCTTGTAGATGTCCTCGCGGTCGAACGGCGTGATGAAGGAGGAGTTCAGCTGGTGGAAGATCGCGTGGGTGGCATCGTCCCCCGCGTGCTCCGCTGCCCGCATACGCTCCGCGATCTCGACTCGGGAGGCAGAATCCGCCCCGAGCAGTTCCATCAGGAGTTTCGAGCCCGTGACAATGTTGTCCGCGGACGCGGAGAACATGTCGTAGAAGCTCGTCTCCCTGGGGGTCAGACGAAAGCGCACGTGGGGTCCTCGGGATGCTTTGGATTCGGTCAGGCTGATGCTAGGCGCATCATCCGGCCACGGCTAACCGGCGTTCTTCAGTGTCGCCCATCGGGAACGGGGATCGGCACGGGCCCCCGGTCACGTTTCCGCCGGATTCGTTACGATATACCCGGCAGGGGTATATCGGGGGCAGGGTCGCATCAGGCCGGAGCGCCATCGCGGGCAGGCTGTGACGGGCGTACGAGGACTACGGGAGGACGCAGATGACCACCACCGGGACGACGGACACGGGCGCGGGAGCGGAAGCGGAGCCGGTGGGGACTCCGGCGGCGGCCGCGGCTCCTCTCGGGGCCGAGGAGATCGTGACCGACCACGACCTCGGCTTCCACGGCTACCACCACCAGAAGGACGAGCACCTCAAACGGCTGCGCCGGATCGAGGGCCAGATCCGCGGCCTCCAGCGCATGGTCGACGAGGACGTCTACTGCATCGACATACTCACCCAGGTCTCGGCCTCCACCAAGGCGCTGCAGTCCTTCGCCCTCCAGCTGCTGGAGGAGCACCTGCGCCACTGCGTCGCCGACGCGGCGGTCAAGGGCGGCGAGGAGATCGACGCGAAGGTCGAGGAGGCCACGAAGGCGATCGCCCGGCTGCTGCGGACGTGAGGGGCGGGGCGGGCGGGGCCCGGGGGCCTCACCGCCGGCGGACGGCCTGGCGGGGGACGGTCGTCCACGCGTCGGCGGCGAGGGTGGCATTCAAGCCACCGCCACCGGCCTCTTGAGGAGCACCGGCGCCTTGAGCAGCACCGGCGCCTTGAGGCGTACGGTCGCCGGCGTCGGCCCCGTGGTGAACACGGTCACGGCCACGGTCACCGTCATCGTCACCGGACGCCTCATCCTCGACGGTCTCGCCCCCGACGGACTCGTCCCCGACGTTGAGCACTTCGTCGATACGGTCGGGACTGAGGCGTTCCTCACGCGCCGCCGAGGCCGCGATCATCAGCTCGCCGCACAGCTCGATCTCGGCGAGGGCCACGTAGTCCTGAGCGTTCGGAGCGCTGAGCGTCACCACCTGCGTCACCTCTCTCTGCCGTCGCCGACCCTTCGCCGACCCTTCGGCGCACCGGCTTCCTAGCGTAGGGAGCGCGGTACGCGCCGCGCATGGCACGGACGGACCATTTCGTCCCCCTCCCAACCGGCCCCTCCCGCCCCGCCCTTCCCGTAGGGGTCGTGGCGGCGGCCGGCAGCCGGGCTCAGCTCTGCCGGATCTCGCCCGTGTAGATGTCGTCCTCGTCCGGCAGCGTCACGGTGACCGGCGCCCCGAACCCGTACAGCAGCAGCGTCGAGACCACCGTGACCTCCGCCGACTCCTGGCCCTCGGTGGCGAAGGTGAAGCGGTGGCGGACCTTCCGCAGCCTGCCCTCCTCGTCGAGGTACGCGTCGAACGGGACGGCGTCCTTGCCGAACCCTTTCGCCGCCGCGCTCAGCGCCCCGCGCGACTGCGGCGACGCGGCGCGCGCCGCACGGTTCAGGTCGGCGACGCCCCGGTAGTGATGGACCGTCACGCCGGCCAGCTCGGACTTCCCGACGTACGTCACATCACCGGCCCCGCGCAGCAGCTCGGC
Organism: Streptomyces sp. CA-146814; assembly: GCF_050942385.1. Taxonomy (NCBI): domain Bacteria; kingdom Bacillati; phylum Actinomycetota; class Actinomycetes; order Kitasatosporales; family Streptomycetaceae; genus Streptomyces; species Streptomyces sp. CA-146814. The sequence continues at coordinate 4,212,099 of NZ_CP192068.1, read as the reverse complement.
GGCGGCCGTCGGATCGGTGACGCCGCCGGTGACGAGGTTGCCGTCCTTGAGCGCGGTCGTATCGATCCTGACCCACTTGTCGTCGGGGACCCCGGCGCCGCGGTTCTTCATGTAGAGCGCGCCCGGCGCCAGCAGCTCGGTGATCGGCCGGTGGTCGTCCGCGCCGGCGGCGTCCGTGGGCAGCACCACCTTGAGCCGCCCCATCTGCCTGCGGAAGTCGTACGTGCCCTCGCCGCGGATCGTCACCCGCGTCCCGCCGGCCGCCGTCTCCATCGACGTACGGGCTTCCGCGCCACCCGCTTCGGCGAGTACACCGGCGGCTCGGCCGAGCACGTCGAGCGGGCGCTCCGCGGCCACGGCACGCTGCCCGGAGCCGTCGCTCCCACCGCCCGCCCCCGCCTCGCCGACGCATCCGGCGGTGACCGCGATCACCCCGGCCACGGCGAGGGCGCGGACAGCACGGGCCCCGCCTCCGTCCCTGTACTGCTGCACCACCATCGCCTGCCAACCCCCAACGACTGCCGCACGACCGAGCCCTCACCCGCCTCGCATAACGACCACCGGCGCCCCCCGTCACGCGGCCCCGGCACCTCCGCCGTGCGGCGAGCGGGTTCTCCGGCCCTCGGAACCCGTTCGGAGGCGGTCACCAGTACCGTGGTCGGGTGCACGAGGAACCCTCCGCCCCAGCCCGCACCAAGGCCCCGCACCCCCCTTCGTGCCCCGCACCGCCTCCGGCGGGACACAGCGCCACCACGACCGAGCGCGGCTCGTTCTGCCTGGCCCGCTGCACCTGCGGCTGGACGGGCCCGGCACGCAGATCGCGGGACCGGGCCCGCACGGACGCCGCCGAGCACCTCGCCGCGTGCTGACCCCGGAGGACATGGCCGAAAACAGCGCGATCCCCCAGGTGCGCGAAGCACCTGGGGGATCGTGAGCGGGTCCTGGGCTCGGGTCAGGCGGCCAGGTCCTTCTCTCCCGGATGGCCGCGCCCGGTGCCCGGCCGGGGCTCGGGGATGGAGCGCGTGTCCCCGCGCTCCTCGCCGTACGCCGCGTCCGCCTTCTTCGACCGGACGATCCAGCCGGCCCGGTCGGAGCGGGAGATCGCGGCCATCAGCGGGGTCAGCAGGGCCATCGCGAGCGGCGCCAGCAGGAGTGCGACGGCCGTGCCGAGGGCGAATCCGCCGATCACGTCGGTCGGGTAGTGGACGCCCATGTAGATCCGGCTGACACCGGCGAAGACCGCGAGGCCGAGCGCGACGAAGCCGAACTTCCGGTTGGCCACGAAGATGCCGACGGCGAGGGCCATGGCGAGGGTGGAGTGGTCGCTGACGAACGAATAGTCCGTCTTGCCGTGGATCAGGACTTCGAGCCCCTCATGGTCGTTGAACGGACGTGGCCGTTCGACGAATCCACGGATCGGGATGTTGATCACGACCGCGAGCGCGGCGGCGAGCGGCGCCCAGACGAGCGCGGCGACCGACGTCACCGAGTCGTCGGCGCTCCCGCGCTTGCGCATGCTCCACCAGCACCAGAGGCCCACCAGGACGAGGCCGAACATGGTCCCGTACTCACCGACGAACTCCATGACCCGGTCCAGCCAGGTCGGAGCGGCCTTCGCCAGCCCGTTGATGCCGTAGAGCACACTGACGTCCGGGTTCGACCCTTCGAGTTCGAGTCCAGCCATCTGCTGCGGCCCCTTGCCTTGTCTGCTTCATCTGTGGCGACGCGCGTCCGTGCGCGCCACCGTGGTCGAACCCCCGTGATTCGGTGTGGTCCCGTTCTGCGCACGCATGGTCGGTGCGCATGCTGTCCGCTGTCCCTGTCCAGGGAACGGCCCGCTCGCCGCCCGCGTTCCACTCTCCACCGAATGATCACCATGACGTTATCGAAGAGTGACTGGTCGTCGCAGCTCAGGGCCCAGGCTTCACGGAGAGTTCCGGCCACGGCCGACTCTCCGTCAGCCCCGGAGGACCGGCCCGACGAGAGGTGGGTCACCCCGGCGGAGCATCCTCCGGAAGGTCGGTCGGCAGAGCCGCGGCACCGTCCTTGGTTACCCGGGTCGCACCGAAGTAGTCCGGCGTATCGATCTTGTCGAACCGGATGACCGCCCCCGTGAAGGGCGCGTTGATCATGTACCCACCGCCGACATACAGCCCCACATGCCGAATGGCCCGCGAGTTGGTCAGATCGTCGGAGAAGAACACCAGATCCCCCGGGAGCAGCTCGTCCCGCGAGGGGTGCGGCCCCGCGTTGTACTGGTCGTTGGCGACGCGCGGCAGCTCGATGCCCACCGTCCGGTACGCGGCCTGGGTCAGCCCGGAACAGTCGAACCGCCCCTGCTGCTCCGGCGTCCCGTTCCCGCCCCACAGATACGGCGTACCGAGCTTCTTCTGCGCGAAGTAGATGGCCCCGGCCGCCTGCCGGGAGGGCGCGACCCGGCCGACGGGCCGGGCGAAGCTCTTCTCCAGCGAGCGGATGATCTTCACATAGTTCTGCGTCTCCTTATAAGGAGGCACACCGCCGTACTTGATGACCGCGTAGGCACCGGCGTTGTACGCGGCCAGCATGTTGCTCGTCGGATCGCCCGGCACCTTCTTGACGTACCCGGCGAGCTCACAGTCGTACGAAGCGGCCGAGGGAATCGCGTCGGCCGGGTCCCACACGTCCCGCTTGCCGTCACCGTTGCCGTCGATACCGTGCGTGGCCCAGGTGCCCGGGATGAACTGCGCGATGCCCTGCGCGGCGGCATGGCTCTGCGCCCTCGGGTTCCAGCCGCTCTCCTGGTACAACTGTGCGGCCAACAGGGCCGGGTTGATGGCGGGGCAGAGGTTGCCCCACTTCTGGACCAGCGACTGGAACCGCGCCGGCACCGCCCCCTTGGCAAGCGCGACGGCCCCACCTCCGCCCACCCCGGCGAGACCGGCGGCGGCCGAGTACGTACCGACGAGGAGCAGCGCCATGAAGGCCGCCGCCATGCCCACGCCGATGCCACCGAAGACCCAGAATTTCCGCACCCCTCAACCATCCCTCATCGCGCGACGGTTCAGGGGTGTTTTCGACGGTGTGTACGAGTCATCCGCGGCACACCACCGGCGCACCCGGAGCACACGGGGGCGGTAACGGCTCAGAAGCAACGCACATGACCGGTATCGCCAACCGCGCGACCCCGCGGGCAGTGACTGGGGCATGACCCGACGGCTCGACCCAACACCGGCAGGGGCACGACATGGGTCTGTGGCCCCAAGGGAGACTCAAAGCCTCTACTCAGTCGCCAAGTTGAGATACCGCGTCCCAATCACCGCCCGGACGTCACTCCGACCTCCGGCGCCTCGGCAGACCAGAAGTCGGAGTGGATGTTGGGGCGTGGGATGACCTCCGCCTCCGGGTCGAGCGGCGCGGTGGCCTGACTGGTGGAGTCGGCCACCTCGGAGTAGTTCACACAAGGGCTGACTACGTCGAAGTGCACTTGCCCCTGGTCCGCGACGATCAGACTGACCACGAATCCGTCCTTGGTTTCCGCGTACATCGCAGGAGCATCCGCGTGATTATTAATCATCCTCATGCGGTAGCCGCTACTGCGCCAAAAGCGGTCCACTACTCCCAGCAAGCTACCCCTCCGTTGATCAGAAACAACGGTCATTACCGTCCTCCGCCGGGTCACCGTGCAGTTTCCCGTTGTTGTCGGGCCGTGCACCCAGCGCACATCTGGCCGAATTTCCGCAAGAACTCCGTCGAGAATTTCGTCTGCGTGTTTCGCAGCACCCTGCATGTTAATGTTATCGCCTCGCACCCCTGTGCACCCACCAAGCAAGACCCCCAACAGAAGGGCCACAAGAATCGACCGGACTGGACCCATCAACGCGGATCTTCCGTTCTGACCATATGAGAACGCCCTGCGGCGATCAAAGCCATATTGTCCAAAGAGTTCTTATCGGCTACCGGGTCGAAGTACTGCGAGTGCGCATCTGTGGATAGCCCACCCGCCCCGACCAGAGGCGGGCCATCCCCCACCTCGAATCTCCTCGCCCCGAACGACTCGCTGGCCGGATCCTTACCGAACCAGACGTCGTCGTCGCCTGGATCGGCCAAGTCGCCAAAGAGGTAGGCCGCCGCAGGCCCACCGATCAACATTTCTGCCGCACCGACAGCAAACTGTTCTTTCGCAGGAAGTTTGGTCACGATGTCGTTGGAAGCCGCTCCGACAAAGACGTGATCCCGGCCCACCCCTAGGTCGTCAGCACTGTCAACACCCACCCCCGGGCTTCCCACGAACACGATGTCATCGACGCCGGGAATTCCGCCCTCCTGTTGCGTTGCTGCTCCAACAGTCCGGGACCCGTAGGAGTGTCCGATGGCCGTCATGTGGGGATCCTCGTGCTCATTGGTCGCCGCGAGACCACCCATGAATCCACTAAAAGCTCTCCCGCCCCCTTCAGCCTTAGCGCCGCCCGCGACGGCAAATGTTCCCATCCCGTCCGGTGACTGGGGAGCGTCATACCCGAGCCAAGTGATAGCAGCAGTGGACTCCCCGTGGCGATTCGAGGCGATAGCCAGATCGCGTGACCGCCCCAGATCGCCTCTGGCAAATTCGCTATCCAACGACGTGTTCAGTCCCGGCACATACGCCGCAACATTCCGCGACGTATCCGGGTTCCCATAAGACACGATGGCCCGGCCATTCCCCTGATCCCCGATACCAAGCAGATACATCGGCGGCTCCCCCGGCCTCGACACCGCCTCCAACTGCCGGTCGATCTCCCGCAGCGCCGCCAGCTTCGTCGCCGCATCCTCGCCGTCCTGCCCCGCCAGCTTCCCCATCAGCAGCTGGAGGTTGTCCCGGTTCGCCGCGTCGCGGACCAGGGCCGGGATCCCGTCCAGGTTGCCGATCTGGTCCGGGTACACCGCGAGGTACTCCTCGCGCTGTTCGTCCGTCAGCCCCTCCCACCACGCCTTCCGCTCGGCCGGAGTCGCATCGTGCGGGATCTCCCGCTTGAGGTACCCGCTCGCCGCCTGCCGCACCGCCGCCGCGTCGCTCGCCGCATCCGTCCACGTCGACGTCGGCACTCCGAGACCGTCCTCCGCCTTCAGCGCCCGCAGGATCTTCGCGTACCGCCAGTCCACGTCGGCCGCCGTCCGCACCGCCCGGGCGACCCGGTCCGCGATGTCCTGGGCCTTCGCGGCGTTCGGGTTGGGTGCGACGAGTCCGGAGGGGCTCGCCAGCCCGGGGTTCGGGACGCCGGAGGCCCGGCCGCCCGCCAGCGGCTTCCCGTCGACCAGGCCCTCACCCGCCGCCGGGTACGTCACCGAACCGTCCGGATGGACCGTGAACTTCAGGGCCGCCGCATCGTCGAGCGCTCCCTGGAGCACGCGCTGCTGGGCCTTCAGCTCATGGGCCAGGCTGTTCAGCGTGGTCCGTAGCAGCCCGCACTCCGTATAGACGTACTGGAAGTTCATCGACAGCCGGCGCAACCGCCTGACCGCCGCCTGCGCCGCCTCCCCTTTCTGCGTCCGGCGCAGGTCGTTGACGAGCTGGGTGTCGATACGGTCCCGAGCGGCGTCGGCACGGTTGCTGGCCCGGCCCCACCCGTCGGCGGCCTCCTCCAGTTCGGCGCACCTCACCTCACGTAACTTCGCCCAGGTCAGCGTCGACCCCAGCGCCCCCAGACCACCCGGCCCACCAGCCCCACTCACCGCACCTCACCCGCACCGAAACCGGACCCAGCCCCAACACCACCACCAGCACCCGCACCCGCACCCGCACCGGCCCCAACACCACCAGCAGCCACCCTCACCCCACCGAAGAAGCCCTTCACCGCCCCGTTCACCTCGGACTGCGTGGCGGCCACCGCCCGCAGCTTCCCCGTCAGGCTCCGGCACTCGTCACGGGCGGTTTCGATCCGCCGCTCCCACGAAGCCCGTACGGCACCCAGCTCGGCGAGTGCCGACAGCTCACCGGCCCCCGCCGCCAGCCCCTGGTGCGCACGCCCCAACTCGGCCTTCACCGGACCGAGGTGCGCGACCAGGCCCTCCGCTCCACCGGCCGCCCGCAGCCACGGCCCATCACTGTGCTTGAGGTCGCCCCCACCACCACCCTCCTCACCGCGCGGCTCGACCCACCACCACGGCCGGTCGCCGCCCGGCTGCGCCAGCACACCCACTCCGCTCACACCGCTCACCCCGTTCCTCGATCGTGGAGCGGCACTGTGCCAAACACGGCGTGGCCGACGCGCCGCCCACCTGCACGTCCAAGGCGCACGACCGGAGGCGGACGCCCGCGATCACCGGGCTTCTCGCCGCACCGACCGGAGACGGGATTCACCCGGACGATGGACGCAGCTCTCACCTCCCGCTGCACCCGCCCTTCCTGACGGCGCATCGCCCCGGCTCACCGGCGCACCGGCAGCTCTCGAACGGCGCATACGAACACGTCGTGCCCCACGAACGCTGCAACCGCACCAGGAACCCATGGCCACCGTCGTTGCTCGCGGTCACACCGCGTGATACACAGAGTAACCAGGCGTATGTATGTGAATACCGGGACGAGCCGCAGGTCAGGGCGGCTGTGTCGGTCGAACGTGCGAGATCCGGGTAAAGAGACCGGGAAGGCGTCGTACGAGGGCGGTTTCATCAGCGAAGATAGAAGGCAACCCGTGCCATACGGGCGCGGAAAGCTAACTACCCAACAGGGGCGGTGACTTACATGATCCTGGCAGCAGAGAAGGGCGACATCACCACCATCATCGGCGGAATCGCCCCCAACTGGGGGCCGTTCGGCACGCTGGGCAACGAGGCACGCATCATGATCGAGGTGGTGATGGCGATCGCCATCCTGCTCTGCCTCGGCATCGCGATCTGGGGCGCGGCGAAGCAGCGCATCGGAGCGACGGCGCTGCGCGACACGTTCAGCGCGGAACAGGGCAAGGGCCTGATCGTGGCGGGCCTGACCGGAGTCTTCATCATCGGCTCACTCGGAACGCTCTTCACCATCGTGTACGGAATGGCTGTCTGACCCACCGTCGGCCAGCCCGCACCGGGCCGTCCCCGCCCGCTCCCCACCATCCGTCCATCGTGCCCACCGGCTGAGGTTGCGTCTCCCTGATGTCGAGTCACTCCACCGCGCTCACGCGGCAACCAGCACAGCTACCGTCGTCCTGCGCGGAATCGCACACGACCGAGGGAGCGAACGCGGCATGAGTCCCGGCGACGACCACGACTACCGCGGCATGGACCAGGGCGGGCGCGCGGACGACCCGTACAGCACCCTCGGCGGCACCCGCCAGACCCGTACGCGCCTCCCGGACGGCGACGCGGACCACCCGCACACCCGCCGGCCCGTCCGGAACTCGCGCTCCATCGTCACCATCACCGGTGTGGTGGTCCTCCTCATCGCCGCCATCGCGTTCGCCAACCGCGGTGGCACGGGTGACGACGACACCGCCTCCCCGGGCGCGAAAAGCTCCGGGGCCGCGGGCTCGGCCCCGACCGCCGCCACCGGCACCAAGCCGGCCCAGGGCAAGAACGGAACAATCGCCTCCGGCTTCGCCCAGGATGAGCAGGGGGCGCAGAGCGCGGCGGCGAACTACGCGGTGGCGCTGGGGTCGGCCGAGATGTTCAACGCGGAATCCCGCAACGGCATCATTCAAGCCACCCATGATCCAGCGGTGGCCCAGAAGCTCCAGGACAACCTGGACGCCGCCTACTCCCCCGCTTTCTACAAGAACGTCGGTCTCAACGACGACGGCAGCACACCCACCGGGCTGGCCTTCGTCTCACGGACCGTCCCGGTCGGTACGAAGGTCGTCGAGATGGAGGCCGATACGGCCACCGTGGAGGTCTGGTGCACCGGTCTCGTGGGGCTGGCCGGGCAGGGCTCCACCAAGCCGGTCACCGAGACCTGGTTCACCATCTCGCAGAAGCTCACGTGGGTCGGCGGCGACTGGAAGATCTCGTCGTCGAGCCAGACGGAGGGGCCGACACCGGTCAACGGTGACAACCGTGCCTCCACGGCCGACGAGATGGCCGCAGCGGTCAATGCGTACGGAGGCTTCACCTATGCCCGATAGCCGCCGATTCCGCCTCTCCTCGCTGGTCGGCGCCGCAGGTCTCGCGCCCGCCGCGCTGATCGTCATGGCTCCGGGCGCCGCCGCGGATCCCACGCCGACCCCGACGCCCTCCCCCAGCGGGAGCGACAACCCCTGCGACCTCATCGTCGGACTCGCCCGGGACTACTGCGAGGACGGCGAGAACGCCCGCAGCGGCTCGCGCGCTCCGACCGATATCGACAACCCCGCCGACCCCCTCACCTCCCTGGCCCAAGGCTGCGCCGACGCCGCCGCCTACATCGTCGGCAAGCTCAGCGAGGCCGTCGAGTCCACGGCGAACGTCGACTTCACCAACCCCGCCTTCCGCCAGCAGTACGCCGTCATCTTCGCGGCCTCCACCTTCCTCACCCTCGTCCTCTGGCTCCTCGCCGTCGCCAAGCGCGCCATCCGCGGCGTCCCGTTCGCCACAGCGATCTCCGAGGCCGTCGGCTTCCTCTGGCTCACCGTCCTCGCCTCCGCCTTCACGCCGCTGATCCTCTACACGATCGTCTCCGCCACCGACGGCGTCACCGAGGTCATCGCCTCCGCCACCGGAAGCCAGACCGACGTGTTCTTCGGGTCGTTCGCCGAGGCGCTCAAGAAGGGCACCGACATCGGCGGCGGACCGATCATGCTGATCGTCGTCTCGCTCGTCTCGATCGTCGCCGCCGGCGTCCTGTGGCTGGAGCTCGTCATCCGCGCCGCCCTGCTCTACGTCGGCGCTCTCCTCGGCATCGTCGTCTACGCCGGCCTCGTCGACAAGAACATGTGGGGCCACGTCCGCCGCTGGGCCGGCATCATGATCGCGGTGATCATGGTCAAGCCGGTCATCGTCATCGTCCTCGGCCTCGCCGGAGCGCTCTCCGCGGGTGACGGCCCGGACGCCTTCTCCGCCGTCGTCTCCGGCCTCGCCATCATCCTGCTGGCCATCTTCGCCTCCGCCATGATCTACCGCTTCGTCCCCGGCTTCGGCGACGAGATCCAGGGCGCCCGCACCAACCGCAAGCAGGCCACCGACGGCGCCCAGGCCGCCGCCCTCATCAGCTCCCCGGCCGCCCTCGTCTCGCAGGGCATCAAGACCCACAGCGGCCGCACCGACCAAGGCGGCGGAGGCGGCGCCCGCCCCTCCAACCCGGTCAGCGGCGGCGTCGCCGCACACAGCTCCCGCACCTCCGGCGGCGGCGGGTCCGTCCCCTCCGCCGCACCCTCGCCCCGCAGCGGCGGCTCCGGCCCCACCTCCGGCACCCCCCACAGCAGCCGCCCCTTCAGGGGAAGCGGCTCCGGCAGCACAGGTAACTCGAGCACAGGAGGTGGAGGGCGTTGACGACTCAGTCCCACACGATGACGCCCCGCCGTACGTATCTCATCGGCCGCGCCCGGCCGAACGCGATCGTCGGCAAGAACCGCGAGTCCGGCGAGATCGCGCTGATCATCGTCGGCGCGTTCCTCGGCATGATGAGCGGACTCCTCGTCCCCGTCCTCTCCCTCCGCATCGTCTGCCTCGTCGGCTTCCCGATGCTGGCCCTCGCCGTCGTGTACGTCCCGTACAAGGGCCGCACCTTCTACAAGTGGTTCGAGATCAACCGCAGCTTCAAGCGCTCCCTGCGCCGCGGCACCGCCTACCGCTCCGGCGCCATGGAAGCCGGCGTCAGCGTCGACGGCCGTGAGGTCGAGATCGGCCCGCCCCCCGGCATCGGCCGCATCAGCTGGCTCGCCGCCCCCTTCGGCCCCGACGAGATCGCCGTACTCCTCCACGCCGACCGCCGCACCGTCACCGCCGCCATCGAGATCGAGGGCCCCGGCGTCGGCCTCCGCGACAGCGAGGACCAGGAGGCCCTGGTCGACCGCTTCGGCACCCTCCTCAAGCACGTGGCCAACGGCGACGGCTTCGTCACCCGCCTCCAGATGCTCGCCCGCACCCTCCCCGCCGACCCGGACGCCCACGCCAAGGACGTCGCCCAGCGCGGCGACAAGGCGTCCCCCGGCTGGCTCCAGGACTCCTACGACCAGCTCCAGTCCATGGTCTCCACCTCCAGCGAGCAGCACCGCGCCTACCTCGTCGCCTGCATGCACTACAGCCGCGAGCTCGCCGCCGAGGCCAACGCCATCGCCCGCGCCGCCCGCCCCCACGGCGGCCGCAAGCTCGACCGCGACTCCGGTCTCGCCATCGTCATGGCCCGCGAGCTCACCGACATCTGCGCCCGCCTCGCCGAGGCCGACATCCGGGTCCGCCAGCCGCTCGGCCAGAGCCGCGTCGCCTCCCTCGTCCACTCGATGTACGACCCCGACCACCCCATCGACCACATCCAGGCCATGACCAAGCGCAACGCCTGGCCCGCCGAACTGGACGCGGTGGAGCCCACGTTCCTCCAGGCCAAGACCCGCGAGTCCACCACCCGCGCCCCCTGGTGCCACGCCACCGCCTGGGTGAAGGAGTGGCCGATGACCCCCGTCGGCGTCAACTTCCTCGCCCCGCTCCTCGTCCACACGCCCGACGTCATCCGTACGGTCGCCGTCTGCATGGACCTCGAACCCACCGAGGTCGCCATCGAGCGCATGCTGACCGAGAAGACCAACGACGACGCCGAGGCCAGCCGCCAGGCCAAGATGAACCGTACGGTCGACCCCCGCGACATCGCCGCCCACGGCCGGCTCGACCAGCGGGGTGAAGATCTCGCCAGCGGCGCGGCCGGAGTCAACCTGGTGGGGTACATCACGGTGTCGTCCCGCTCCCCCGAGGCCCTCGCCCGCGACAAGCGCACCATCCGCGCCTCCGCCGGCAAGTCCTATCTCAAGCTGGAGTGGTGCGACCGCGAACACCACCGCGCCTTCGTGAACACGCTCCCGTTCGCCACCGGCATCCGCCGCTGACACCGCCACGGCCACCGCCACCGCCACCGCCACCAAGCTCAACACCACCACCCGCGACACGAGAGGGCACCCACGCCATGCGAGACCCGCTGTCCGCAGTGTCGGATGCCTTCACCTCCTTCCTCTTCGGCAAGGTGGAGACGACCCGCCTCCCCGTCCGTACGTCGACGGGCCAGGCCCAGGCCGTCTACCTGCCCACCGCCGCCCCCGGCCTCGGCGACTCCGGCGTGATCATCGGCCGCGAGGTCTACAGCGGCAAGGGCTACATCTACGACCCCTTCCAGCTGTACGGCCAGCAGCTCCCCGCCCCCCACTGGCTCGTCCTCGGCGAGTCCGGCAACGGCAAGTCGGCGCTGGAGAAGACCTACGTCCTGCGCCAGCTCCGCTTCCGCGACCGCCAGGTCGTCGTCCTCGACGCCCAGGGCGAGGACGGCGTCGGCGAATGGAACCTCATCGCCCAGGAGCTGGGCATAACCCCCATTCGCCTGGACCCGACCGCAGCCCTCAACGGCGGCATCCGCCTCAACCCGCTCGACCCGTCCATCACCACCACCGGCCAGCTCGCCCTCCTCCGTACGATCATCGAAGTCGCCATGGGCCACGGGCTCGACGAGCGCTCCGGTTTCGCGCTGAAGGTCGCCCACGCCTACGTCACCGCGACCATCACCGAACGCCAGCCGGTCCTCATGGACATCGTCGAGCAGCTCCGCCACCCGAAGCCCGAGTCGGCCGAGGCGATGAACGTCGACATAGACGATGTACGGGCCTGGGGCCTGGACGTCGCCCTCGTCCTGGACCGGCTCGTCGACGGTGACCTGCGCGGCATGTTCGACGGCCCCACCACCGTCGGCATCGACCTCGACGCGCCACTCATCGTCTTCGACCTTTCGCACATCGACCGCAACTCGATCGCGATGCCGATCCTGATGGCGATCGTCGGCGTCTGGCTGGAACACACCTGGATCCGGCCCGACCGCAAGAAGCGCATCTTCCTGGTCGAAGAGGCCTGGCACATCATCAACTCCCCCTTCGTCGCGCAGCTCTTCCAGCGCCTGCTGAAGTTCGGCCGCCGGCTCGGCCTCTCCTTCGTCGCCGTCGTCCACCACCTCAGCGACGTGGTCGACGGAGCGGCGGCGAAGGAAGCGGCGGCCATCCTCAAAATGGCCTCCACCCGCACGATCTACGCGCAGAAGACCGACGAGGCGCGCGCCACCGGCCGGGTCATCGGCCTGCCCCGGTGGGCCGTCGAGATCATCCCGACGCTCACGCCGGGCATCGCGGTCTGGGACGTCAACGGCAACGTCCAGGTCGTCAAACACCTGATCACCGAGGCCGAACGGCCCCTCGTCTTCACCGACCGCGCCATGACCGAGGGATCGGCCCCGGACGCGGACGACCTGCTCCCCGAGGACATCCGCGCCGCGGAGCTGGAGGCGGAGCAGCGAGCGGCCCGGATCGAGAACCAGCAGCGGCTCGACGACTCGTCCCGTTCCACGGTGGCCTGACATGGCACGCCGGCCGTCACACGGCCCCGTACCGGAGAGAGGCCGGCCGGAGAGGCACCGCCGCCACGAGGATGCCCACAGCGGTGGCATCCCCGACGGCCTGCTGGTCGGACTGCTCGGCCTTTTCCTCGCGGCGACCCTGCTCGCCTGGACGGCCACCGGCCTCGCCGGCCTCCTCACGCACGGCTCGTGGCCGGACGGCGTCACCTTCACTCGAACCCCCCTCGCTCTGCGCGAACTGGTCACGGCCCCCCAGGACCTCCCGGGCGCCTGGCCCCACACACCTCCGTCCCAGCTCTCCGGCTACGGCCTGTTCTGGGGCCTGTTCATCGGCGAGCTGATGGTGCTGGTCGTACTGACGGTGTTCGCCCTCGGGTCCGTGGCCCGGTGGCGAGTCGTACGGGAACGGCGCCGCGAAGAACGTCTGCATGGCTCATACGGCTCGTACGGAACACCCCACGAGCCCGAAAACCCCCACGTGTCTCACCAGCCCCACGACGTCCACGACGTCTACGAGGCTCCGGCCCCGCTCCCGCTCACCAAGTCCCCCGCAACCTCAGCTCGACCACAACCACCATCGCACCCGGCAGAGCCGGAAACACGCCGGACAACCCCCGAGGCTCCACCCCAGCCACCCCCACCGGCCCCCCTCACGCTCCCCTCCCCCCGCACCCCCCTCCTCGTCTACGCCCCCGCCCCCGACCGCCGCCCCACCGTCGTCCAGGCCATCCAGGACGCCGAGGGCCCCGCGCTCGTCGTCACCTCGGACCCCACGGTCTGGGCCGAGACGAAGGACGCCCGAGCCAAGCTCGGCCCGGTACTCGTCTACGACCCCGGCCACCTCTGCGACACCCCGGCCCGCCTCCACTGGCCGCCCACCGCCGGCTGCGAGGACCCCGGCACCGCCGCCGTACGCGCCGCCGCCCTCCTCGCCCCGGTCCGCCCGCAGGCCAGGATCGACGCGGCGGTGGCCGACACCGCGCAGACGCTCCTCCGGTGCTGGCTGCACGCCGCGGCGGTGGACGGCCGCCCGTTCCGCCAGGTCGCCCGCTGGGCCTCGGGCGCCGCAGCCCACGAACCCGTACGCCTCCTCCGTACGCATCCCAAGGCCGCATCCGGCCTCGCCGGGCTGCTGGAGTCCGCGCTCACGGCGTACCCGGAACGGCGCGACGTCGCACAGGAGTTGACCGTACGGGCCTTCTCGGCCCTCTCCTCGGTGCACATCCGCGAGGCCTGCACGGCCAACCGATCGGATGCGGCCGCACTGGATTCCTTTGCCCGTGAGGGGGGAACGCTCTATGTGGTCGGTGAACCCATCGAAGATCCCCGCACCCGCCCCGGCGCGATGCCCCTCCTCACCGCGCTCACCTCACACGTGGTCGAGCACGGCCGCCGCATGGCCGCACGGTCATCCGACGGTCGGCTCGACCCACCAATGACGCTGGTCCTGGACGACGTGGCCGCCGTCGCCCCGCTCCCGCAGCTCCCCGAACTCCTGGCGAGCGGCCAGGAGACGGGCCTGCCCGCGATCGTCCTGCTCCGCTCCCGCGAGCAGGGCCGGGCACGCTGGCAGCAGCACCTGCACGCCCCAACACCGGGCGCCCTCTGAGGAATCCGGCTACGCCCGCTCGATCACATACTCCAGCTCCCACTCAGGCCGTTCGGCCGACACCGGTATGCGCTGCCCCGACGGTACGAACCCGAACCGCCGGTAGAACGCCGCGGCCCGAGGGTTGTCCTCGTGCACATACAGCCGCACCCTCTCCAGCCGAGGCGCGGAGAGCGACCAGCACCAGTCCACGGCCACCCGGAACAACGCGTCCGCCACCCCGCTCCCCCGCACCTCCGGCCGGACGAAGACCCCGACCAGATGCCCCTGGTCCACCGCGGGAGCCTCACCGAACCGCACCTCATCCCCCGGCCGCTCGACCAGCACGGTGACCGTGCCCACCCACTCCCCTTCCGGCGACTCCGCGACGAACTGCCGTACGTCCCAGCCCTCGGCCGCCGCGGCCGTACGGTCCTGCCAGAACCCGTCCGGCCGCTCCACCGCCGCCTCGTACGAGTCCTGGAACGCCACCGGCGCCGCCGGGTCCCGCAACGCCTCCAGCCGCAACCGCCTGGCCTGCGGCCACTCCTCGGCCCGTACGGCACGCATCACATGGTCCATGGCCCGATCCTCACCCGCCGCCCGCACACCGCTCAACCGACTAAACCCGCGTCGTACCCCGGTACTACACACCGCCGCCCACATCCCGCCCCCGGTCTGACGACCACCACCCGGCCGACTCCGTAACGTCGACCGCATGATCAGGGCATACGGACTCACCAAGCGGTACGGCGACCGAACCGTCGTCCAGGACCTCGACTTCACCGTCCACCCCGGCACGGTCACCGGCTTCCTCGGCCCCAACGGCGCCGGGAAGTCCACCACCCTGCGGATGCTGCTCGGCCTCGATACGCCGACCCGCGGCCGCTCCACGATCGGCGGCCGCGCCTACGCCGCCCACGGAGCGCCTCTCACCCAGGTCGGCGCCCTGCTGGAGGCCCGCTCCGTCCACCCGGGCCGCTCCGCCCGCAACCACCTCATCGCCCTCGCCCACACCCACGGCATCCCGCGCGCCCGGGTCGACGAGGTCATCGCGCTCGCCGGCCTCACCGGAGCCGCCGACCGCCGGGTCAAGGGCTTCTCGCTCGGCATGGGCCAGCGCCTGGGCATCGCCGCCGCACTCCTCGGCGACCCGGCCACCGTCATCCTCGACGAACCGGTCAACGGCCTCGACCCGGAGGGCGTGCTCTGGATCCGTACGCTGCTCAGATCGCTGGCCGCCGAAGGGCGTACGGTCCTCGTCTCCTCGCACCTGATGAGCGAAATGGCCCTCACCGCCGACCACTTGATCGTCATCGGCCGGGGACGCCTCCTCGCGGACACGACGGTCGACGAGCTGGTCCGCCAGGCGGGCGGCGCATCGGTCAAGGGCGTGACCCCGCAACCGGCGGAGCTGGCAGCGCACTTGACCGCCCCGGAAGTGAAGATCACCACCGTCACCACAGCCGACGCCCCACCGCACGAACTCCGCATCCATGGCACAGAGGCCGCCCACATCGGCGCCGTCGCCGCCGCGCACGGAATCACTCTCCACGAACTCACCCCGCAGACGGTCTCGTTGGAACAGGCCTTCATGGACCTCACCCAGGACGCGGCCGACCACCGCTCCCGGCCACCGGCCACCACGACCACCGCCCACCTCGCCGGAGCCGCAGCATGACCACGACGACACCGCACGCCGCCACCACCAACCCGGCGCGGCAAGCACCCCCGTACCGCATCACCACGACCCGCGTCCTCCGCTCCGAGTGGCACAAGCTCCGCTCGCTGCGCTCCACTTGGATCACGCTGACGACAGCGGCCGCGCTCATCCTCGGGATCGGCCTGATCATGGGCGGGACGTACACCTCCGGCGGCGGCGACTCCGACGTCGACACGGTCATCCTGACCCTGTACGGCAGCCTGCTCGGCCAGCTCTGTCTGGTGGTCCTGGGCATCCTGGTCACCGCGGGCGAGTACGCGACCGGCATGATCCGCGCCTCCCTCACCGCCGTACCGGCCCGGCTCCCCGTCCTGTGGGCGAAGGCGGCGGTCTTCACGGCCACCGCGTTCTCGCTGATGTTCACGACGGCCCTGATCACCTTCGTCGCGGCCCAGCTCTTCCTCCACGACACCGACCAGGCGGCCTCGCTCACCGACCCGGGAGTCCTCCGCGCCGTGGCGGGCACGGCGGCGGGGATCACCTTGACGGGCCTTCTGGCGCTCGGCCTCGGCGCTCTCCTGCGCTCGGTACCCGGCGCGATCGGCGCGTTCGTCGGCGGGATCATGATCCTCCCGGAGATCCTCGGGATGCTTCCGTACGAGGCCGTCGAGCAGGCCGTCCGGTACTTTCCCACCCAGGCCGCCGGCGCACTCGGCTCCGCCACACCGCTTTCGGGCGCGGCGACCCCCGCCACCGCCCTGCTCGCCCTCTCCCTGTGGGTGGCGGCCGTCCTGGGAGCAGCGGGCTGGACGCTGCACCGCCGGGACGCGTGAGGCCAGGGAAGAGGAGAAAGAAGAAGCAGGTGACGGACGACCACCCGGGCGAGATAAGCCGGACCAGCACGGCCGCGGCCCCGCTCACTCGGACCATCCGCAGCACCCTGGACCGGCTCCGCGCCTTCGACCGACGCCGACCGCGAGCCTGGGACGCGGCGGTGACCGCGTTCTGGGCCGTGGCGGCCGTCCTCGACTACACCTCCGGCGGCTGGCGGACCGTGGCCCGGGACGTGACCGCGCCCGAACCGCTGGTGCTGCTGATGAGCCTGTGGTTCTCGCTTCCGCTGCTGTGGCGCCGCACGCACCCGATGACCGTGCTCCTGCTGTCGGCCCCGGTGTCCCTGGTCAACATCTGGACGGGTGCCGTGGTCCAGGCCGCCCTCCTCCAGCTGATCCCCGTCTTCCACATCGCCCTGCGCCGGTCCCTCCGTACGCTCGGGGTCGCGGCGCTGGTGTTCTGCGCCCCGCTCCTCGCGGGCGCCGTCGGCATCCCCGGCATCTGGGGCCAGCAAGTCGTCTCGTACGTGTGGGGGTTGGTCTTCGTCGCCCTTCTGGGCATCGCCGTACGGACGCGCCGCGAATACACCGAGGCCCTCGTCGAGCGCGCCCACCGCCTGGAGCACGAACGCGACCAGCAGGCCCGCCTCGCCGCCGCCGCAGAACGCACCCGGATAGCACGGGAGATGCACGACATCATCGGCCACAACCTCTCGGTCATCACGGGCCTGGCGGACGGCGGGTCCTATGCGGCCGCCAAGAGCCCGGAACGCGCCGCCCAGGCCCTGGAGGCGATCGGCACCACCAGCCGGCAGGCCCTCTCCGAACTCCGCCGCCTGCTGGGCGTCCTGCGCGACGAGCACTCCGACGCCGACCGCGCCCCTCAGCCGGCCCTCGACGACCTGCTCCCGCTCATCGACCAGGTTCGCCGAGCGGGCCTCCCGGTAACCCTGGACCTCCACAGCGCCCCCGGCCAACCGCGCACCGAACCCACACCGGGCCGCCAGCTGACCGTCTACCGGGTGGTCCAGGAGTCGCTGACCAACACCCTCAAACACGCCGGCCCACGCTCCGACGCACCCCTGTCCGCAACGGTGGCCCTCACCCACACACCCACGCACATCGAGGCCACGATCACGGACTCGGGTGCCGGCACACCCAGGGACGTCACCCCCACTCTCGGCCAGGGCATCATGGGCATGCGCGAACGCGCGGCGCTCTACAACGGCACGATCGAAGCCGGCCCTCTGCCGGATCACGGCGGATGGCGCGTGCACCTCCGCCTCCCCCTGGAGGACCGACCGCAGTGACGACCGTACTCATCGCCGACGACCAGCCGATGCAGCGCTTCGGCTTCCGGATGCTGCTGGAGAGCCAGGACGACATGACGGTCGTCGGCGAGGCGGGCAACGGCACTGAGGCCATCGACCTGATCACCCGGCACCAGCCGGACGTCGCCCTGATGGACATCCGCATGCCCGGCCTGGACGGCATCGAGGCGACCCGCCACATCATCAGGTCGGGCTCCCGGACCCGCGTCCTCATCGTCACGACCTTCGACCTCGATGCGTACGCGTACGACGGCCTCCGCGCCGGAGCCAGCGGCTTCCTGGTCAAGGACGCCCAGCCGGAGGAGCTCCTCTCGGGCATCCGCGCGGTCGCCGCCGGCGACGCCGTGGTCGCCCCGTCCCTGACCCGCCGCCTCCTGGACGCCTACGCCCAGCACCTGCCGGCCGCCGCACCCGGCAGCCCTCCGGCGGCCGTGTTGGACCCGCGCATCACGGCGCTGACGGACCGGGAACGGGAGATCCTCACGGTCATCGGCCAGGGCTGGTCCAACGCGGAGATAGCCACCCGCCTGCACCTCGCCGAGTCCACCGTGAAGACGCACCTGACCCGCATTCTCGCCAAAACGGGCTGCCGGGACCGCGTGCAGGCGGTCATCCTGGCCTACGACACCCGCCTGGTGACGCCTTCGTAGTACGGCGGCAGGACACCGACCGTAGAACGCAGAAAAGCCCCGCACCACAAGGGTGCGGGGCTTTCCCACAATAATTGTTCGGCGGCGTCCTACTCTCCCACAGGGTCCCCCCTGCAGTACCATCGGCGCTGAAAGGCTTAGCTTCCGGGTTCGGAATGTAACCGGGCGTTTCCCTAACGCAATGACCACCGAAACACTATGAAAATTTGAACAAAACCGGTGTTGACACAGCTGTTCGTTATTTCAGAACTAACACAGTGGACGCGAGCAACTGAGGACAAGCCCTCGGCCTATTAGTACCAGTCAGCTCCACCCCTTACAGGGCTTCCACATCTGGCCTATCAACCCAGTCGTCTACTGGGAGCCTTAACCCCTCAAGAGGGTGGGAATACTCATCTCGAAGCAGGCTTCCCGCTTAGATGCTTTCAGCGGTTATCCTTTCCGAACGTAGCCAACCAGCCATGCCCTTGGCAGGACAACTGGCACACCAGAGGTTCGTCCGTCCCGGTCCTCTCGTACTAGGGACAGCCCTTCTCAATATTCCTACGCGCACAGCGGATAGGGACCGAACTGTCTCACGACGTTCTAAACCCAGCTCGCGTACCGCTTTAATGGGCGAACAGCCCAACCCTTGGGACCGACTCCAGCCCCAGGATGCGACGAGCCGACATCGAGGTGCCAAACCATCCCGTCGATATGGACTCTTGGGGAAGATCAGCCTGTTATCCCCGGGGTACCTTTTATCCGTTGAGCGACAGCGCTTCCACAAGCCACTGCCGGATCACTAGTCCCGACTTTCGTCCCTGCTCGACCCGTCGGTCTCACAGTCAAGCTCCCTTGTGCACTTACACTCAACACCTGATTGCCAACCAGGCTGAGGGAACCTTTGGGCGCCTCCGTTACTCTTTAGGAGGCAACCGCCCCAGTTAAACTACCCATCAGACACTGTCCCTGATCCGGATCACGGACCCAGGTTAGACATCCAGCACGACCAGAGTGGTATTTCAACGACGACTCCACAACCACTGGCGTGGCCGCTTCACAGTCTCCCACCTATCCTACACAAGCCGAACCGAACACCAATATCAAACTATAGTAAAGGTCCCGGGGTCTTTCCGTCCTGCTGCGCGAAACGAGCATCTTTACTCGTAGTGCAATTTCACCGGGCCTATGGTTGAGACAGTCGAGAAGTCGTTACGCCATTCGTGCAGGTCGGAACTTACCCGACAAGGAATTTCGCTACCTTAGGATGGTTATAGTTACCACCGCCGTTTACTGGCGCTTAAGTTCTCAGCTTCGCACACCCGAAAGTGCACTAACCGGTCCCCTTAACGTTCCAGCACCGGGCAGGCGTCAGTCCGTATACATCGCCTTACGGCTTCGCACGGACCTGTGTTTTTAGTAAACAGTCGCTTCTCGCTGGTCTCTGCGGCCACCCCCAGCTCACCGAGTAAATCGGATCACCAGGAATGGCCCCCCTTCTCCCGAAGTTACGGGGGCATTTTGCCGAGTTCCTTAACCATAGTTCACCCGAACGCCTCGGTATTCTCTACCTGACCACCTGAGTCGGTTTAGGGTACGGGCCGCCATGAAACTCGCTAGAGGCTTTTCTCGACAGCATAGGATCATCCACTTCACCACAATCGGCTCGGCATCAGGTCTCAGACTTCATGCACGACGGATTTACCTACCGTGCGTCCTACACCCTTACCCCGGGACAACCACCGCCCGGGCTGGACTACCTTCCTGCGTCACCCCATCGCTTACCTACTACAAGTCTGGTTCATCGGCTCCACCACTACCCTCAACTCCGAAGAGATCGGGCCGGCTTCACGGACTTAGCATCGCCTGATTCAGTACTGGGCGTTTCAAAGCGGGTACCGGAATATCAACCGGTTGTCCATCGACTACGCCTGTCGGCCTCGCCTTAGGTCCCGACTTACCCTGGGCAGATCAGCTTGACCCAGGAACCCTTAGTCAATCGGCGCACACGTTTCTCACGTGTGTATCGCTACTCATGCCTGCATTCTCACTCGTGAACCGTCCACAACTCGCTTCCGCGGCTGCTTCACCCGGCACACGACGCTCCCCTACCCATCCACACAGGCGTTGGCCCTATGTGTGTGAATGACACGACTTCGGCGGTACGCTTGAGCCCCGCTACATTGTCGGCGCGGAATCACTTGACCAGTGAGCTATTACGCACTCTTTCAAGGGTGGCTGCTTCTAAGCCAACCTCCTGGTTGTCTCTGCGACTCCACATCCTTTCCCACTTAGCGTACGCTTAGGGGCCTTAGTCGATGCTCTGGGCTGTTTCCCTCTCGACCATGGAGCTTATCCCCCACAGTCTCACTGCCGCGCTCTCACTTACCGGCATTCGGAGTTTGGCTAAGGTCAGTAACCCGGTAGGGCCCATCGCCTATCCAGTGCTCTACCTCCGGCAAGAAACACACGACGCTGCACCTAAATGCATTTCGGGGAGAACCAGCTATCACGGAGTTTGATTGGCCTTTCACCCCTAACCACAGGTCATCCCCCAGGTTTTCAACCCTGGTGGGTTCGGTCCTCCACGAAGTCTTACCTCCGCTTCAACCTGCCCATGGCTAGATCACTCCGCTTCGGGTCTAGAGCGTGCAACTCAAACGCCCTATTCGGACTCGCTTTCGCTACGGCTTCCCCACACGGGTTAACCTCGCTACACACCGCTAACTCGCAGGCTCATTCTTCAAAAGGCACGCAGTCACGACTGCATGTGCAAGCACATACAGCGACGCTCCCACGGCTTGTAGGCACACGGTTTCAGGTACTATTTCACTCCGCTCCCGCGGTACTTTTCACCATTCCCTCACGGTACTATCCGCTATCGGTCACCAGGGAATATTTAGGCTTAGCGGGTGGTCCCGCCAGATTCACACGGGATTTCTCGGGCCCCGTGCTACTTGGGTGATTCTCAAACGAGCCGTTGATGTTTCAGCTACGGGGGTCTTACCCTCTACGCCGGACCTTTCGCATGTCCTTCGCCTACACCAACGGTTTCTGACTCGTCTCACAGCCGGCAGACTATGAAAGAGAACTCCCACAACCCCGCATGCGCAACCCCTGCCGGGTATCACACGCATACGGTTTGGCCTCATCCAGTTTCGCTCGCCACTACTCCCGGAATCACGGTTGTTTTCTCTTCCTGAGGGTACTGAGATGTTTCACTTCCCCTCGTTCCCTCCACACTGCCTATGTGTTCAGCAGCGGGTGACAGCCCATGACGACTGCCGGGTTTCCCCATTCGGAAACCCCCGGATCAAAGCTTGGTTGACAGCTCCCCGGGGACTATCGTGGCCTCCCACGTCCTTCATCGGTTCCTGGTGCCAAGGCATCCACCGTGCGCCCTTAAAAACTTGGCCACAGATGCTCGCGTCCACTGTGCAGTTCTCAAACAACGACCAGCCACCCACCACCCCACCCAAACGGGCGAGTTCACTGGGGCCGGATCAGAAGGACAGCCATACGGCCGCACCCTCAGACACCCAACAACGTGCCCGACACAATGCCCTGTTCACCACGTTCCACGCCGAAGCAGTAC